>OY782760.1:0-3438145 GCA_963678205.1 Planctomycetota bacterium | reverse complement strand
TGCAAAGTATCGCTATAATAAGCTTAACCTTGGGGACATTGGAGGTATCCCCCGCGTTCTTGATGCTGGCCAGTGTAATGATAGTTATTCACTTGCCGTTATTGCTCTTGAACTGCAGAAAGCCTTTGGTCTTGACGACGTCAACCAGCTGCCACTTTCTCTGGATATTGCATGGTATGAGCAGAAAGCTGTTCTTGTTCTACTTGCCCTGTTGCACCTCGGGTTTAAGAACATGCGGCTTGGTCCTACTTTGCCTGGTTTCCTTTCACCCGGTATCGCTAACGTACTTGTTGAAAACTTTGGTATTAAAGGTATTGCAACTGCAGATGAAGATGTTGCTGCAATGATGGAAGGAAATTAAACTAAGTTTTAGAGATTTAGTAATTCTGCAAACAGTCCGTTTGAAAACTCAAACGGACTGTTTGTTTTTTTAAGAAATTTATTTGAGCCTATTAATTGTTTTTAATATATGCTCTAGACTTGTATTTGAATTTTCCAATTATAATGATTATAAAGTTGATTAATTTCCAGAGACCAAGACCTCCAAGTGTTATAAGTTGTAAGATCCCAGTACTAATTTTTTCTACATAAAACATATGAATTTCAAATGTTCCAAAGAAGAAGCATAAAAGAATTCTCACAACAAAAGAGTTGTTTTCTTAAAAAAGGTGAAAATAGCTATATTTTGAACTAATTTTGCAGTAAGGATACTGTATTGAAAAACCCCGTAAGTCCTTATTTAGTAGGGTTACGGGGTTTGTTTTCATGGTGGGCTCGGAGGGACTTGAACCCCCGACAAAGTGATTATGAGTCACCTGCTCTGACCAACTGAGCTACGAGCCCATTCTGTAAAATTTAAGTAATAAATATAATAGGAATTATTTCTTGTTAGTCAATATGTTATGATTTTTTTTTGTGAAATATAATTATATTATATTTAATATACATAACTTTTGTAGTGGTAAGTAAATATAAATCCTTTTCTGTGATTGCTCAACTTTTATTGATGAAATTATTAAGTTTATAGGTATAATATTCTAATAATTTATTAATAAATATTGGAGGCGTTATGGAAGGTAATAAAAATAGTTCATTTGAACATGTTTCCACTGTTATGCAACCATCTACTCCTGTAAGATGGACCCCTGAGGATGCTGCTAATTTTATTGCATCGACTATAAAAGAAGCGCAGAAACCAACCATTATGGCTATTAAAAAGCGTGGCGTTGCTTGGTGGATATACTTACTTACTATCTTTATATTGTTAGCTGCTCTTGCTGGGTGTGTTTATTATTTCATGTGGATGAGAGATGCTGAGTGGAACGGTCGAGAGCTTCTGTGGCGTGAGCGCGAAGCAAAACTATCTAAAGAGCTGAATGATAGTAATGCAAAATACGAGCAGATTGTAAATAGAAAATTAGATATGGCTGTTGAGATTGCATCTGACGCAGTTGATAATACTCAGATGAGCAAGATGCTTGAATCTGCGCGAAAAGAAATTGGCGCCGGTGAAGCAAATATAGAGAAATTGTCGATTAGACTCAAAGAAATTTCATCCCAAAATGTTGATTTGTCTCGTGAAAGAGATGAAGCGGTAAAGGCTAAAGAAAAAGCTGAACAAGAGCTTCAGACAAGAAAGAGCGAAATTCTTAATATAGATAATATGAAAAAAGATTCGCAGAAGGAAATTCAAAAAATTCAGAAGCACCTTTCTCTTTCAAAGCAGATCAATTCTCAGCAGAAAGAAGAGATTCAGTTGTTAAGAACAAGACTTAATACACTACAGGAGATGGTTGGAAACTTAGGTGGCGATAACGCAAAGGTTGTTGCTCCAGCGCTGAATGATGAAGGAGTGGGAGAAGCCTCAGAATGAAGATACTTTTAACAAATGATGATGGTATTGGTGCTGCTGGTATGGAACAACTTGTGGATATGGTCTCAGGCTTTGGGCATGAGGTCTATATTGTAGCTCCAAAAAATAATAGAAGTGGGGTCGGACAGGGTATTACTCTTGGTAAGACTATTGAGATTAAACGTAATGATCTTCACGAGGTGCATGATTTTGTGTGTGAGGCATGGAGTGTTGATGGTAATCCTGCTGATGCAGTAAAGTATGCACTGGGAAATAAGATTGTAACACCGGATTTGGTTCTCAGTGGTATTAATTCTGGGCCTAATATGGGAAGGAATATCTTTTATTCTGGTACTGTTGGGGCAGCGATGGAAGGGGTTTTTCATGGTATTACGTCTATCGCGCTATCGGTATTTAATTGGGAGTCTCCAAAATGGGAGCCGGCGATACATTACGGTAGAGTTATTGTTCAGAAAGTAATTGAGCTGATTGAGCTGGAATTAGATGAGTTACCGCCTTTTCTTCTTAATGTAAATTTTCCTGATGTTGATATCAATGAGGTAAAAGGAATCAGGCTAACAAAGCAAGGTTTGAGTGGATTTGTTGAGAAGTTTCATCCGTGCAACAAGGGCGAAGAGCATATGTTTTATCTTGATGGTGAGATGACTGAACCGGACAAGGATGAGTTTTCAGATCTTGTTTCGGTTAAGAATGGATATGTATCAGCTTCTACATTTATTCCAGATGTAAACTCTCATATAGTTTATGAGGCTCTAGCTCAGAAGAATATGTTTCATAATTTTTAAATTTGCACGATCTTATATGATAACTATTGTGAAGTTATCAGTTTTATTCCTTATTTTAAGGAGCGAATTATGTCGAGAATATATGAAGATCAGTCGTATGCTATTGGTAATACGCCATTAGTGAAACTTAAAAATGTTATTGGAGCTGACCTTAAAGCGGAAGTTCTAGCTAAAATAGAGTCTAGGAATCCTGCTTTTTCTGTAAAGTGTAGGGTTGGGGCTAATCTTATATGGGATGCTGAGAAACGTGGGGTGTTGCATGATGGTGCGGAAATTGTAGAGCCTACAAGTGGTAATACTGGCATTGCACTGGCGTATGTTGCTGCGGCCAGAGGATATAGGCTTACTCTGACTATGCCTGAAAGTATGTCTGTAGAACGTAGGAAAGTATTAAAAGCTCTTGGGGCAAATATTATTCTTACTCCAGCTCAACTTGGTATGACAGGGGCTATAAAGGAGGCTGAAGCGTATGTTCAGGATGATCCAAAGAATAGATTTATGCCTCAGCAGTTTAAAAATCCGGCGAATCCTGAAATTCATGAAAAAACTACAGGACCGGAAATTTGGAACGATACAGACGGTGGTGTTGATGTCCTTGTTTCGGGAGTTGGTACTGGTGGTACAATAAGCGGAATCAGCCGTTTTATTAAGAAGGTAAAGGGTAAACAGATTATATCTGTTGCTGTTGAACCTGAGGAATCCCCAGTAATTTCACAAGCTATGGCTGGAGAGGATTTAAAACCCGGACCACATGCTATACAGGGTATTGGTGCTGGATTTATTCCTGAGAATCTTGATATAACTCTTGTTGATAGGTGTGAGCAGGTTTCGAGTGAGGATGCTATTATTATGGCGCGCCGTCTTGGAAAAGAAGAGGGTATCTTATGTGGTATTTCAAGTGGAGCGGCCGTTGTCGTTGCAGCTAGACTTGCTCAACTTGATGAATTTGCAAGAAAACAGATTGTTGTAATCTTGCCTGACCTTGCAGAGAGGTATCTCTCAACAAAGCTGTTTGAGCATCTTGATGCATAATTGTTTTTTATGACAATCTTATGGTATTAGAGTAACTGGTTTGCTCTAATACCATTTTAATTTTATATTTGATCGAAGGAAAGAATGTGATTACCAGTAGGCAAAATCCGCGTATAAAAGAATTTATGCAACTTGCAAAAAAGTCTAAAGATGGTCGAATACTTGCTGAAGGGGTTCACCTTCTCAAAGAAGCATTAAGCTCTAATGTTGAGATTGAGGCCATAATTTTAGCACCGCGTAGAGCTAGCGATGAAGTAGATGAATTTGTTGAAATGGCACAGAGAAGAGGAATTGAAATTGTTGAGGTGAGTGAAGATTGTTATAAAAAATTCTCCCTTTTAAAGAGCTCTGAGAGTGTTGCAATGATATTCAGGCTTGCTGCTGAAAGTATCGATACTTTTGTAAAAGGCGGAAAAAAGATTGTAGTGCTTGATAATATTCAAGATCCTGGTAATGCAGGTGCAATTGTACGAATTGCTGAAGCTACAGGAATGGATGGTTGTGTCTTTATCGGTGGCTCAGCAATTACCAATGGGAAATTTCTCCGTGCAACTATGGGAGCTGTCTTTAGAGTTCCTTGTATCAATATTGATTTTAATGGTTTTAACGAGGCTATTGACGGTATTAAGTTCAAGTTGATAGCTACTGAGCTTGATAAAAATGCAAAACCGTTTAACCGCATTGATTACTCTGTCAATGATTCATCTTTGGGTATTTGTTTTGGCTCTGAAGGGCAGGGGCTATCTGGGGAGGTTATCAATATTTCGGATGAACGTATCTTTATTCCAATGGCCGGAAAAGTTGAGAGCCTTAATGTTGCTGTTGCTGCTGGTATAGTTTTGTATTATGCTGGGATGAGTTAGAACTTTTTTGCATGAATTCACTATTAATAAAGCCTCTATTGCTATAAGCTAATAGAGGCTTTATTTGTATGTCGTGTTATGTTTGTGGTTTACTCAACACCGAGCATTACAGTAGATGCTTTGATTATTGCACAAGCTTCCTTACCAACTGCTAACCCAAGTGATTCACATGATTTGTTGGTAATGATCGAGGTGATTAGTGCTCCAGAGCCAATCTCAATTACGACTTCAGAATTTACAGCTCCTTTATCGATTTCTTTTACAGTGCCTTTAAGTACGTTTCTTGCGCTCAATTTCATTGCTTTCTCCTTTTTACATTTTTGTTAATTAATTACTACTAAAAAGTATTAATACCCATATGCTAACATATGATAGTAATTAAATCAAGAAAATTATATCTTAATTTTGAATATATGTTATCTTATATCATTACTTGACAAAAAAAATATATCGTGTTAAAGTGGTCTTGTGTGCGTGGTTTATATTAATTGAAAATAATAAAAGAGGGGTATTATGCCATTATATTCAAAACAGAATGAGAGTGTAAAGATAGAAGGTATTGAAGACATTTATGCTTCTGGTGCGTTTAAAAATGTTATGCCAAAGTATACCTTCCCTTTGCATGAGCATGATCCAAGAGTAGCATATCAGGCTGTCCATGATGAGCTGATGCTTGATGGTAATTCCAGGCAGAATTTGGCTACATTCTGTCAGACCTGGTTTGAGCCTGAGGTGCATAAGCTTATGAGCGAGTGTATTGATAAAAATATGATTGATAAAGATGAGTATCCACAGACAGCAGAAATTGAAGCACGCTGTGTCTCTATGCTTGCCGATCTTTGGAATGCTCCTCATAAGGAATCAGGTATAGGCTGCTCAACAACCGGTTCTAGTGAGGCTGCTATGCTTGGTGGGTTGACTATGAAGTGGCGTTGGCGTGAAAAGATGATTGCTCAGGGTAAGGATACTTCTAAGCCAAATCTTGTTTGTGGTCCTGTGCAGGTATGTTGGCATAAATTTGCAAAATACTTTGATATAGAGCTTCGTGAAATACCTATGGAGAGGGATAGGCTCATTATGAGTCCAGAAGAAGCTGTCAAGCGCTGTGATGAGAATACAATAGGTGTTGTGCCTACTCTTGGTGTTACTTTTACATGTCAGTATGAGCCGGTTAAAGAGGTTGTTGAGGCTTTGGATAAGCTGCAGAAAGATACTGGTCTTGATATTCCTGTGCATGTTGATGGAGCTAGTGGTGGATTTATTGCGCCATTTGTAGAGCCTGAACTAATATGGGATTTTAGACTAGAAAGAGTCAAATCGATAAACGCATCAGGGCATAAATTCGGGCTTGCACCGCTAGGTGTGGGCTGGGTAATGTGGCGCGAGAAGAAAGATTTGCCAGATGATCTGGTATTTATGGTAAATTACCTAGGTGGTAATATGCCGACATTTGCATTTAATTTCTCAAGGCCTGGAGGACAGGTTGTTGCTCAGTACTATAATTTTTTGAGACTTGGTAAAGAGGGATATCGTAATATTCATACTGAGTGTTATAATGTTGCTCAGATTACAGCAAAGATGATAGGGGAAATGGGACCGTTCGATATTATCTATGATGGTAATGGTGGCGGTGGAATACCGGCTATGAGCTGGAGCCTTAAAGATGGTATTGAGCATGGTTTTACTCTTTATGATCTTTCTGATCGTCTTAGAAGTAGGGGATGGCAGGTAGCTGCTTACTCTATGCCTGCTCATAGAGAGGATCTGGTGGTTATGAGAATTCTTGTGCGCCATGGCGTGAGTCGTGATCTTGGAGCCTTACTTGTAGATGATATTCAAAGATGTCTAGATTACTTCAAAAAAAATCCTGTTACTATTCCTCTTACTCAGACTGAGGGTGGCGGGTATATTCATTGATTTATAGGTTTGGATATTAATAAAAGCGAGTATGGAAGTCCATACTCGCTTTTATTAATAATGTGGCGAAAATGAGATTATTTGTTATCTTGTTGTTTTTGTTCTTCCACATTTTCTGCGTCTTCAGCTTTAACTTCTTCTGTTTCTGATATCTCTTCTACTCTCTCTTCAGCCGGAATTTCAACTGCGGGCTTAGTATTTTCAGAAGTAAGTTCTATCTTTTCTCCTGGGAGTGGAGGAGGTAGAGCTGAGTCTTCTTCAGCACTTTCAGAAATTTTGTCAGGATTATAGCGGTCACGAGTTTTTAATACTTCTCTTGCTTCACGGATACCGTCAAGGTTGCGTTCCTTAAGAAGCTGTGCGAACTCATCTCTACCGAGAACTTCAAATTCCATAAGAGCTTCAACAACAAGTTCTACGTCATCCTTGCTCTTTTTGAGTTCAGTAATTGCCTGATTGTAACAGTCAGTAATAAGCTCGCGAACTTCTAAATCAATCATCTCGGCAGTTTTTTCAGAGTATTCTTTACCATCAAGATAAGAATTTTGAGATAGATGTCTGTCACCGTAATTGACCATACCAAGTTTATCAGACATACCCCATTCGCAGATCATAGCTTTAGCATATGAAGTTGCCTGTTCAATATCATTTGCTGCACCATTACTGATATCATCAAGGAAGATCTCTTCAGCCGCTCTTCCGCCAACCCTGACAATAATTTCACCAATAAGCTTTTTCTTGCTTGAACTGTATTCATCTCTTTCTGGAAGCTGCATAGTTACACCTAAAGCTCTTCCTCTAGGGATAATACTTACCTTATGAAGAGGAGTAACGTGTGGTAAATTATTCATTAGAAGAGCATGCCCCGCTTCATGATAGGCAGTGGCTCGTCTATCATCATCATGCATCACACGCGTTTTCTTCTCTTTACCGAATCGTACTTTGTCTCTTGCTTCTTCAAAGCAGGCCATTGTAACTTTATCAAGATCATTGAAGGCAGCAAGTAGAGCTGCCTCGTTGACAATATTTTCAAGTTCTGCACCACTATACGTTGGTGTTGCTCTAGCAACTACTGAAAGATCAACATCATCAGCTAATTTTACATTTTTTACATGTACTTTAAGAATTGATTCACGACCTTTGATGTCAGGCAGATCAACATGGATGCGTCTATCGAAACGTCCTGGACGTAGAAGGGCAGGGTCGAGTACATCTACACGGTTTGTTGCCGCCATAACAATTACTTTGTCATCAGAGGTGAAACCATCCATTTCAACAAGTATAGCATTTAGTGTCTGAGCAGCTTCCTGACCCGAACCTGGCTGATCATTTGCACGTTTTCTGCCAACTGCATCAATTTCATCAAGAAAGATAATACAAGGACTGTTTGCTTTTGCTTGCTCAAAAAGGTCACGTACGCGACTTGCACCAACCCCAACAAACATTTCAACAAAATCAGAACCACTTATACTGAAAAATGGTACATTTGCTTCTCCGGCAATCGCTTTTGCCAGCAGTGTCTTACCTGTTCCTGGCGGTCCAATAAGAAGGACACCTCTAGGAAGACGTCCACCGAGTCTTTCAGCACGCTCTGGACTTCTTAAAAAATCTACAACCTCTTTTACTTCTTCTCGGGCTTCGTCAACTCCGGCAACATCTGCAAATGTTTTTTTATTCTTGCCTGTTGGGTCAACCCTTACGGCTTTACTCTTGCCAAAACTGAATGGGCTGCCGCCTGAACCTCGCATTTGTCTTGATATAAGCAGGTAAAAAAGTAGACCAAAGAGCAGAATAGGAAGGAGATATAATAGCGTCTCAGTGAAAGCACTAGGCGCCTGATATTTTACTTTTATGCCGCTGTTTTCGAGCATCTTGTTAAAATCCAGCCCCATAGTTTCTGCAGGAGGACCTTGAACTTTGAAACCTTTCGCTGAATTTGATGATAAACCAGTAGTGTTATATTCGCCACTTATTTCACCAGTTTTTGTCTGGATTGCAATTGATTTAATTTTAGGCTTGGTTGTGGTACCACTAACTTCTTTTAGAAACTGGTCATAGCTTATTTCATCAATTTTACCTGTGAGTTTTCCCCAATCACCAAAACTGGTAAATAAAAAGAAGATCACAAGGAAAATACCGAACCAGATGAGCATTTGCCTGCTTGGACCACCCGAGCCTCCATTAGGTTTAGTTGGTTTTTTATTTGAACTCATTTTTTCCTTTTCATAAATATTATGTTATATGATTTAAATTCTCTGAAAAACTTTTCGATGTAGCTAACTGTCAATTTTTAAACATTATCATCTGCTACATTATAATCTGTTCTGAAATAGAAATAGTACTAATTTTTTTAAAAAATACAATAGCTATCTTGTTTGGAATATGCTATATTTTCGGGTATTTGGCAGAAAACAGGTCATTTTATCTATTGGGATTTTTATAAAAAATGCCACCTGAGCACTTTCAAGGAGGCATTTTTTTTTAATAGATATAGGAAATTTTTATAACTTGTTATTCTGCTTCAAGTTGTGCTGCAACTTCATCGCTGTATTCATAATTACAGTAGACACTCTGCACGTCTTCATGGTCTTCAATCTTTTCGATTATTGTCATGATTTTTCTCGCACTTTCAAGATCAACTTCGACCGTATTTTCTGGAACTAACCTTAGTTCACTGACTTCTGTCTCAATATTTGCTGCTTCAAGAGCTTCGCCCACCGCAACAAATTCGGCAACACCTGAATATATAGTGAAAACCTCTTCAGAGGTTTCTATATCTTCTGCTCCTGCTTCGAGTGCAATTTCCATGAGTGATTCTTCATCTGTCTTGTCGGTTGTAATAACGAACACACCTTTGCGTTGGAAAAGGTATGCAACAGAACCTTCTTTACCTAGTTTGGCACCAGCTTTATCCATAAGATGACGAATTTCTGGTCCTGTTCTCATAGTATTGTCTGTAAGACATTCTGCAATGATTGCACTGCCGCCTGGACCATAGCTTTCGAAGGTCATTGGGATATACCCAGCAGATGTATCAAGGGCTTTGTCTATAGCTCTTTTAACATTATCTTTTGGCATATTTGCTTGTCGAGCTTTATCCAAGACAAGTCTAAGACGTGGGTTGTCGTCCGGGTTGCCACCACCACCTTCCTTAACTGCTACGTATATAAGCTTGGCTATACGCGAAAAAACTTTACCCTTTTTTGCATCATTTGCAGCTTTTTTGTGTTTGATACCAGCCCAATGTGAATGACCTGCCATAATTTCTCCTGATTGTTCTTTAACTCGTTATAATAAATAAGATATCATTGTATATACTATAGTATGAGGTTCTGCTGTATTCGTCGGTATCCTCATTTTGTGCCTATAAAGTATTATGCAAAAAAGTAGAACTATTCTTGCTTTTTACTTTATGGTAATATAAGTTTGAGCGAAATATTGAAGTAAAATATAATATTTAGTCAATAATACTTATATAAATTGATATAATCGCTCTATCTTGTTTATTTTAAATATATTGATTATACTTATGGTGTCAAGAACTTGTTATAATACTTAGGGTTGACATGTTATTTTTGTTTGTTATTATTTAGAGTATATTGTGTTGATATTTAGCATTAGCTTTTTATGTTGGTTGAGTAGTTGTTTTCTGTTGTGAACAGATTGCTGAGGTTTAATGGATGGCTAAAAATAAAAATAATAAATCGAATAACTCTTCAACTACTGAGGGAATAAAGGTTATTGCGGTAAATAAAAGAGCGACTTTTGATTATGAGATTCTTGAGAAACTGGAGTGCGGAATAGTCCTTCAAGGTAGTGAGGTAAAGAGTCTCAGGGACGGAAGAGTATCCTTTGCTGATAGTTATATAAGGGTGCTCAATGATGAGCTCTTTCTATTTGGGATGAATATCTCTGAATATTTCATGGCAAATCGTTTGAATCATCACCCTGTGCATACACGGAAATTACTTGCTCATAAACGAGAAATTAGAAAACTTGCTATGGCTTCAGAAATTAAAGGACATACCATTGTTCCTATGAAGCTTTATTTTAAAAATGCAAGATGTAAACTTTTAATTGGACTTGGTCGTGGTAAAGCGGTATATGATAAGCGAGAAAGCCTCAAAAAGAAAGACTTTGACAGACAAAAACAGAGAATTATGAAATCGTATTAATTAGTTGCCATATATCTTTTTTAATTTGGAGTGATTTTGTGGATAAAACTGCAGCCTTTATACCGGTATTTCACGCATATATCCCTCTTGGTCATGAAGGATCAATTGAAGAAAGATTTCTTTTTGAGTATTTAGCGGAAGCGCTTTATCCTCTTCTTAGAGTTTTTGAAGGGCTTGAAAATGAGGGGATCGATTATGGTTTCACGTTGTGTATATCTCCAATTCTTGCTGGAATGCTTGAAAATCCAACTATTATGATGCGCTTTGAGGATTATCTTGATTGGAGGATTACTGTAGCAGATGCGGTGTTATTCGAGGATTCAACAAAATCACATCTTCTTGCTCATTACCTCAATAAATTCAAAGATCTTAAGTATTGGCATTCAGACAGATATCGCTATCAACCTTTAAAAGCGATTTTTAATCTGGCTGCACTTGGGCATTTGGAAGTGATCTTTTCAAATGCTGGTAATGCTATTCTACCTATGATTGAAGGGGTTAAATCTGCTGTTTCTGCTGAAATTAGTGTTAGTGTAAGTGAATTTAAACATTTTTCTGAAGGTGCAGAAATGCGGGGGCTCTGGCTTACTGAGCGAGCTTACTCAAAAGGTGTTGAAGATATCCTGGCTAATGAGGGACTTGAGTATTTCTTTGTTGATGAGAGCGCATTAAGAACCTCGGACATTCCTGTTGTAAATGGGTGTGCTAAACCTGTTGTACTTGAAAATGGTTTGATCGCCCTTGCGATAAATAATAAATTTGGCGATAAAATATCTCTAGGTAATATGGCATACTGCTTTGATCAGAACTATGCTAAAGCAGGAGCCGAAAGTATTGATATGCTTGCTGGTGAGTTGCTTCCGGCTAAACTTGCTGCAGATGGAATTTCCAAGCATTACTCTGGGATTGATTTATACGCTAATGGTGGTGGTGAGTATTCCCCTGATATTGCAAAAAATATTGCTGACAATCATGCTGTCCATTATCTTTCTATGCTTTGCGATGAAGTTAATAGGCATAAAGTTGATGATGGCGTTGTCGTTGTTGCTATTGACCATGAATCAGTTGGAGTAGTATGGAAAGAATTACCCGTCTTTATTGATATGCTGCTCAGAAAGATGAGATTTGACCAGAAGATTATTCAAGCCTCGACTCCAAGTAGGTATTTGAGTGCTGAAAGAGAGTTTCAGCTGGTCAGTATAGCTGATTCAAGTTCTTCGAATGAGGGAGTATTTGCGGAATTCTATGCCAAGGAGAGGGAAAAGTATCTCCCTGAATTACACTTGGCGGCTAAACGATTTGAGGGCTCTTCGTTCACTGATATAAGGGTGGCCGATCAGATGGCTCGAGAGCTAATGCTTGCTCAGGGGTGTGAATGGAGGTTTTACACCATGAAGGGTATTGATGAAGGATATCCAAGTGAGAGGCAAAGAAAGCGACTTGCACGTTTTGCTGCGTGCGAGCAGATGCTTTATACGGATATTGATTATGACCTTTTGTCCGCTATAGAACAGCGTTGTGCTATCCTAAGTACGGCGAGTGCTACGAATTTTAATTCTTGAGGTTATTTATATTCAAATATTTTTGGAAGTTTGATTCCTGCTTTGTTTGAGAGTAGCTCAAGAAGTGTGCAGATTTTTTTTCTCCAATTTTTGCTGAGTATAAATGCTCCTACAAAACATAAAATGTAGATACTTATTGCTATTATAATTGTGATGATGTCTGAAGTGATTTTGCTGTAGTGTAGAGTAAGCTTGATAATTACAACCATGATAGCTGATAGTATAATCGTTGGTGTAAAGCATTTTACTTGATCCATCATTCCTACTGGTCCTGAGCGTGAACTGATATAGATGACAAGGGGGGTTCTTATCAGTATTGTAACTGCTGTATAGCAGATTGTTATGCCCATTATTCCATACTTTATACCTATTATAAAAGAAAGTGTTGAACTAGCTGCTGAGATAAGGGTGAAATAAAGAAATTCTTTTGTTCTTCCTTGGCTTATAAAGAGCCATCTGGTTGATGAGGTGCATGCTATGGCGAGTGAGAGCAGGCAGAACCATGAAAAAATTGGTGCTGCTTCAGTCCACTGGCTTCCTAAAAAAAGACTGAATAAACTATGACTACAGGTAAAGCCCAGCCCAAAGAATGGAACTAGGGCTATTACCAGAGTTTCTTGTGCAAAGGTGTAGTAGTGCTTGTAGCGATTTGGTTCATCTTGCAGTCTACTCAAAGTTGATACTCCGAGTGTCTGGAGGGGGTAAGATATTTTGCGAAGTGGGAGTAGTGATAGATCGAAAGCTTTAGTATACTGCCCTAATATTGCTGGGGTTAGTAATTTGCCGATAATTAGTTTGTCTAGGTTGTTCGAAAAATATTCGCAGAAATTACTGCCGGTCAGATAACCACCGAATCTTAAAAAATGTGCGGTCTTTGTCCTTTTGCATGGAAGGCTAGGAATCCATGGACAAAAATATAGCGCAAGCAAAGTTGTGCTGAACACTCCTGTTAACTCCATAATTACCAATGACCAGTATCCAAGGCCAAGGTAGGCAGAGAGAATTGCTGCAATTATTCCAGCGGCAATACTTATAATCTGGATTATTGAGACATCTTTATAACGGAGTTGGCGCTGCAGGAGAGCTACATGTTGTATGATAAGTCCTGATACTGGAAATGTTACAGCTAAAGTAAGGGTAATGTACAATAATTCTTGGCGCTCATAAAACCAGGATACTAGTGGTGCGCACCCGGCAACGATAATACCCAGAAGCAAACTTATCGCAGTATTATACCAGAAAAGGTTGCTAACTTCAGCATGGCTTATTTCTTTGCTTTGTATAGTTGCAACATTTAGCCCTATGTCTTTGAACATTTGGATGAAATTTGTAAGTACCGCAACCATTGCGATAAGCCCATAGTCTGACGGTCTGAGTAGTCTTGCAAGTATTACAATAGATAACATGCGCAATGAATGGCCTCCAACTTGTCCCGCCATTATCCATATGCCACCGCTAAGAGATTTGTCTCTTAGTTGCTGATTGTCATCTTTCGTGATAAAGAAGTGGCTGTATTTTATATCTTTATCGGTCAATATTTGCTCCGTATATGTTGTAAGGACTTAATCTAACTAATACTTTACCTAACTAGAGAGTATTTGTAAATAGTAGAAATTATAAAGCCAGAGCTTAACTCTGGCTTTATTTGCATGGATAAATATTTTTACTTTTTTGGGGCAGAGGAAGATTCTTGGTCTTCACGTTTACGAGTCAATACAACCTTTTGTTTTTGAGATGTGGTGTCTTTCGTATCTATAGAGTGTTGAGGTTCATGTGTGATGCCGTCTCCCTCTAGCTCAGATGGAGCGGGCTTTGGTTTTGAGCCAGATACAGGTGGAAGTGTGTTGGCTAGTTTAGCCTTGCTCTTTGCTTCTTGGTCGAAAAATTCTTTTGATATCTTTCGGCGGTGTTCTGCCTCTTCAAGACGAATAATTCTGGTAGTACGTCCGATTCTTGGTGATGGGCTACTCTGACTCTTCTCTGCAATCTGTGTACGTAAGCGTTGGAAAGCACCACCCATGTCATCAAACTTATCGCCAAGATAGAGGCGCTGAGCTTGCTTGTCATTGATTAGATCTTCTGGTGATCCATGTTTTAGTACCTTGCCATCATGTATTATGTATACACGATCAGAAATAGCAAAGGTCTCAAATACGTTGTGGTCTGTAATAAGGATACTCATGCCACGTATTCTAAGTGATGAAATAATTTTCTGGATGTCTGCACATGCTTTTGGGTCTACTCCTGCAAACGGCTCATCAAGCATTAGAATGTCTGGATTTGTAACCAGTGCTCTGGCAATTTCAAGACGCCTGCGTTCGCCACCTGAAAGTGTGCTGGCTTTACTTGAAGCGACTCTAGAAAGACCGAGGTCAGCTACCAGTTCCGTAAGACGTTGCTGTCTTTCAGAACGGGTAATGTTTTGAGTTTCTAATATAGCCAGAATATTATCTTCAACTGTAAGATTTCTGAAGATGCTTGGCTCCTGCGATAGGTATCCCATACCTTTACGTGCACGTTTGTACATAGGGCTGTTTGAAATATCTTCACCTGCCAGCTTTACATCACCTGCCTCTGCTTTTACCATGCCCATGAGCATTCTGAAAGTAGTTGTCTTTCCAGCACCGTTTGGGCCAAGTAGTCCAACTATTTCTGAGTGACCAACATGAAAGTCTACTCCATCAACGACACGTCTACCATTAAATGTTTTTTGTAATCCACGAACTTCCAAAAGTGGCATTTCTATTTTTCTCCATTTTGATTTTGTTCAATTTGTTAATTGTAATTTATTACAATTATTGTGCGCGCTGGTTGCCTGTTGCTATGGCTTCAGCTATATCTATAAGGTTGTTTGTATAGTCTTCTCTAAGCGGATTCACTGCTGCAACAGAACCTTTGATTAGCTCAGCAAGATTACCTTCGATTCCTGATGGGAGGAATGGTCCAAAGAAGATTGTATGTACGTCTTCCTTGATAGCACTGCGAGCAAGATCTGTAATGTCGCCGCCTGAAGCAGAGTCAAACTCTTTCTGCTTAATATTGAATGTACTTCCAAAATATCCAAGAACAGGATAATCGGTATAGATTGTACTGTTAATAGAATTAAGAAGGATTCTGTGAATATCACCTTCAATATTATTTAGATCTCGTACAAAGTGGGTGTAGTTTGTTCTGACAAGTTCTCTGTTGCCATTAATATGATCTCTAAGATTTAGATAAATGGCAGATGAACTCTGGATAACCATACTAGGTGAAAGCCAGAAGAATGGATCATTCTTGTTGTCTTTTGCAGCGTTTAGGTATTCTGTATGTGCTGAATATGGCTTTAATCTTACATCTTTGCGAATGTCTACACCAACAACGCTTGAAGGCATGTTAATTTTAGTCTCAAATGGTGCACCAATCATAAAATACAAATCTGCTTCAGCCAGTGCTGAAAGTTTTTCGTCTGTTGGGGTGGACGTCAGGAATTCATCACCATCTTCAAGTAAGCTAACTACTTCAACATCCGCTCCACCAATTCTTTCTACAAAGTATTTTTGAGGAGGAATACTTACGACTACTCTTAGCTTAGTTCTTTCTGGGGACCAGAATGATTCCGGAGCTTTCTCAGCCGTTTGTTCTTCATCAGCTGCTTCATCAGTTTTGTCTGTATTGTTGCTAGGAGGTGCAATCTGTTCGCATCCTGTAAATAGCATAATAGCAAATAGTAATGAGATAAAAGGTAGCCATGTGGTTTTCATATATTACGTCCTCATTTATTGTTGTTATTAGATTGTAATAGTTTTCAATAAATAGTATTATAGCAATAATCACTTTTAATACAAATATTAATTATAATAATGATTTGAGGCGTTCTGCATTGCAGAACGCCTCAAAATGAATCGTGTAATCGTGTGAAGTCTAGTTATCGCTGTTTTTAGCATTCTGTTTTTGAACTTTAGCAGACTTTAGTGCCTTCATACGAATTTTTCTAGCTTTAATCTTGCGTTTGTCGCCTTGACGAGAAAGTTTCGCGCGAGCACGTTCCTGTTCACGCTTGATTCGCTTATTAGCCTCACTAGGTTTTTCGTAGCAGGTAGTACGACGCATATCGCGTGTAAGACCTTCACGGTTACAGAGTTTCTTGAAACGACGTAGTGCTTTATCAAGAGATTCTCCTGGTTTTAGATCGAGACGTAACAAATTTATCACCCCCTCTCAAGTTTTTATCAAAAGTTTAAAATTTAATAATTAATCGGTACTGAAGAAGATTCAGCACCGATTAATAGCTTAAAAATTATATCTTAATTTGTACATTTTTCAAGAGTAAATAACTAAATATATTAAGAATTATCTCAAATTTTTTATTGCATGCAATGGCCACCAGACAAATTGAGCAGTCCCTGTCAGGTTTTTTTGAGGAACTGGTCCCCAAAAGCGTGAATCATTTGATGATGGACAGTTATCACCAAGTGCCATATATCCATCATTCGGCAATCTGAAAAAATTCTTGCTGTCACGGTAATTATAATAATAAATATCTCTTGTTATTGCTATGTTTGATAATTTGGCACTACCTTTAATATCCAATGATATATTGGTCTTTGATGGATTTTTAACACTTGAATTGAGGGTTTGTGAATCAGTAGTAATGTCGAAAACTTCTTTACTGCCAATATACCCTCGAATCTGTCCATCTAGATGGTAGAACCGAAGTTCTGTCTTTTCAGCAGGCTTGAATGATATTGAAACGTTTTTCAAAACTTTGTTGTTTAATAAAACAGTTACTTTGTCAGTAGTGAAGATTGCTGAGTATTCAGTGGCGTCAGAAAGGATATTACAGCGAATGCTAGAGCTCTTATTAGCTAGCTCTGCCTGGCAGGTAAAAGACAGATCAGGTACAAAATGCCACCATTCACCGCGGTATTGAGGATCTGCGACTTCAGAAACTTTTTCAAATGTCGCTTGGTAATTTACTGGGTAGCCTGTACGGAAGTCGTATCTTACTACATCAGATTCCTGTAAATATTCACCACATTTGGGGCAGCGTGCCGTGATTTTAGGGGATGAGATAGTCTTTCTTACTTCTCCTTCACAGCCTATTACAGGACAAGCAAATTCAACTACTTGTCTGCGGACGTATCTATCAGGTATACCTGGGAGTGATTCGAATCTCGTATGTGGCTTGAATGTCAAGGTAGTTGTCTCATTATCATTTGAACTTATTTCAAGCTCTTTATTCTCAATATTTATTTTGGTATCTTTAGAACTTTCTATGTTCCAGTAATATTTAAGCTCTTCAAGATCAATATTTGAGAAGTTTTCTGAGTATACAGGTATCCATATTTTTTCCTGAATTTTGTCTGATTTTACCTCACGCTTTGCGTTTTCTGGTGACAGATTTTGTGCATCTGGGCTGACTATAAATACATCTCCTCCCGCTAAGGCTATTGATTCCCCAGGAAGGCCAACGCAGCGTTTGATAAAATACTCCCCTTTATAAGATGAGGAATCACCCTGAGGTGTTTGCTCGTAAGGAAATTTAAATACAAAAATCTCCCACCTTTGAGGATTTCGCCAAAGGTAATTTAACTTGGTACAGAAAATTCTGTCTCCACTATCTTTGTGGCCATGGAGTGTAGGTTCCATACTGCCTGTAGGGATGAAAAAAATATCACATACGAAGTATTTAACAAGGATTACAATACCAACGAGAACTATCATGGAGCGTGTGAACTCCCAAGCACTCTCCTTCTTCTTGGTTTTGGGCTCTGATATTTGCTGTTTATTTGCTTTATTGGACATAGAATTCCTATCATTTTGACGTTAAAACTATTTAAAAGGGTATATATAATTTAACTCAAGTCAAATATGTTTTATTATATTATTATTAAGAGTGTTATAATTATACTTTTAAATTGATTTCTGCTAATTCGGTATGCTCTTTTTAATCATATTGGATGTTTTTTTGTTATTGTTATCATAAAAAAATGTTATAATACACTACAATGAAGTATCAGAAGATTAATGAGTAAAGATATATAAATAATATAAAAGGGGTGTGATGGTTAGGAGAGTAATAATAGTTGGTACTGGGGAGGAAAAAGTTTCAAATATTAAGGAATTGGCTGTTAATTTAAGTGGTAGGATACCGGCTGCGGAAGTGACAGGTATAATTGCTGATAAGGATGATTTCGCTTGTGAGCTTTCTTCTGCAGTCAGCGGTGGAGCTGATGATATTATAATTATACCACTATCTATACCTAAAAATAATTTATTATTCAGTATGCTTGAACAGACAATCAGTGAGTTTTCGTTTGAAAATAAAAATATAAATATTGATTTTATAAATGAGTATGCAACTGAATTTGTTCTGGAAGATATGATTTGGGAGACTGTTACTTCAAGAGTAACAGATATGAATTCTTTTCCAGAACTTGGAGGGGATATTGAGAAGTTGAGTCATAAAATTATTGACAGTAAACTTCAGGGTATATCTAATATGAGTAGAGATGAAAAAGTAGTTGCCAGAAGGATCATACATTCAACTGCAGACTATTCTTTTGCCGATACTCTGAGATTCTCAGCAAATGCGGTATCAAAAGGTATAGAAGCTCTGAAGAATAAAAAACCAATAATTTGTGATGTTAATATGCTTAAAACAGCAATGACAAAGGTTGAATCTGAAATAATATGTTTAATTGCTGACCCAGATGTGATCGTTTTGGCTAAAGAAATGAAATGCACAAGAGCAGCAGCAGCTATGTTGACTTTAAAAGACAAGCTTGAGGGAGCTATTGTCGTCATCGGTAATGCTCCAACTGCTATATGGCAATTATTAAAAATGGATGTCAAACCTGCTGTAGTTGTGGGACTGCCGGTAGGATTTGTCGGTGCTAGAGAGTCAAAACGTGGGCTTATCGGTTCAGGGCATGAGTATATTGCAAACACTACGCCTAGAGGCGGGTCTCCGGCTGCTGCCGCTGCGCTGAACGCATTAGCTTTGCTTGCTAAAGAAATTTAACCTTTATCAGGGTTTTATTCATAGGTTTTGAATTCGTTTTAAGGATGTTTTTTTTGTTCAACGTAGAGGTGTCTGGTTTATGGAATTTTATGATGGGCAAATAGATCCTGAACTCTTTGTGAAAGAAACTCTTTCGGTTACAGCAAACAGGTATCTGAGGCTGAGGAAGTTTTTTATAATTTTTGGAGTGCTGAATTTATTGCTATTTGTTATTGTTCTGATCGCCAGTTATGTAGACATGAAGGGCATTGAGAATAAGATTAAAACCAACATTGCCAATGAACTCAATAGTACAAAACTATTGATGAGTATGAATATTAAGGGCGCACTCAATGATCTGTTCTTTTTGAGTGATGTTATTGATCAGGAATTTAATATTCTTTCTCAAAACAAAAAAAATGCCGTGACAAAGACACTCTATAATTTTATTAAAAATAGTGATTCATATGATCAGGCTCGTATACTTAATACGGATGGAATTGAAGAAATTCGGATTAATAGGGCTGGTGATACACTAGCTCACGTTGTTCCGAAAGATGAACTTCAAGACAAATCTGACAGAGATTACTATCATGAAAGTATAGCTCTATCTACAAGTGTAGCGTATATTTCAAAATTAGATCTGAATATTGAAAACAAAGTTATTGAAGTACCATATAAGTTGACTTTAAGAATAGCTACTCCGATTTTTTCAAAAGGAATTCTTGAAGGAGTTCTAGTATTGAATTTTCTTGGTTCTACTCTACTTGCTGACGCTGTAAATATATTAAAGCAAGGCGAGAGTATGTCTGGGGATAAATATTTTCTTATGAATAGTAAAGGTGACCCTCTAGCTTATATTGAGTGGGCTGACCAAGGGATACGCACCCGTATGCTGGGGCCTGATGCTGCTTATGCTTTTCATGAAACGTTTAAACGTTCTAATAGAGATATATTCATACAGCAGGATGGTACATACTCTAGCGGCGATATAATATTTTCTAAAACAACTATAAGAGTCGATTCTACCGCTTCAAAATCGAATAAAAGATATGATTTGGTGAAAGTCAATGTTTTGCCGCATGATGATCTTGATGAAAGTGATTTGGTTCTTATTACCACAACATGTAATGTTTCTTATATCCCTACGTTGCTTAAATTAATTCATAGGAATCAAATTCCTTTCTTCTGGCTTGAAGCTATTTTCTTTTTTGTCGCAACATTATATTCAGGGAATCTGGTAAAGGAGATAATTCTTGAAAATGCTATAAAAGTTGCTGCTGCGTATGACCCTCTAACTACAGTATATAATAGAAGGTTTGGTATACTGTTTCTTAAGAATGAAATGAAGAAAATTGATAGGATTGGTGGTGTGGTCACACTGTTTGTAATTGATGTGAATAATCTGAAAAAAGTTAATGATACATGCGGGCATGGAGCAGGGGATAAGCTTTTAAGGCTTGTCGCTGAGAGATTGAAGAGTGAAATACGTGAATATGATGTTGTTTGCAGAATTGGTGGTGATGAGTTTATTGTTGCTTTTTCTGGGACAGGTCTTGAAAGTGCTTCCAGTGTGGTAGAAAGGGTGCGTTTAGGATTAGGCAAAGATCATTGTGAAAAGTTTAACGGAATAGGTGTTGACTTTTCATATGGTGGTGTTGAATATAATAAGTATAAGTTTAGTACATTTGAAGAGTTTCTTCATGAAGCTGATGAGAGAATGTATGAAGATAAAAAGCGTCGAAAACAAGGGCGCGAATAATTTTTTAATTTATTACTAGGAGAAATTTATGGGTTTGATTTCTGGCAGTCCTGCAATGCGCAGTAAGGTTTTTGCAGATGCCTCGTTTAGTTCAAATGATGATACAATGACTATTGAAGGTACTATTATACGTACTATCATCATGTTGATGGTCGTTATTGCTACAGCAATGATTCCATGGTTTTTATTCTTTAAAAATGTATCTCAGGTAGATATGAATGGAAATATTGTCAGCCCCGTTATGGGAATAATAACCAGTATTATTTTTATAGGGGCTATTGCTGGATTTATACTGGCTTTGATTATAAGTTTCAAACCGCATCTGGCTAGAGCGCTTGCGATTCCATATGCCGCTGCTGAAGGCCTTGCAATTGGTTCGATTTCAGCTTTTTTTGAGTTCTCATATCCAGGAATTGTGATGCAGGCTGCTGCGTCTACATTTGCTGTATTCTTTATCATGCTTCTTCTTTATTATAAAAGAATCATTGTACCAACCCAAAGATTTAAAGCTGTCCTCAGTGGAGCTGTTCTGGCTATAGCAGCGGTATATCTGATAAACTTTATTATGAGTTTCTGGGGAAATGGAATATCGATAATTTATGGTAATGGTGTTATGGGGATAGCTTTCAGTGGTATTGTTTGTGTTGTAGCTGCTTTGTGCTTGATTCGTGATTTTGAAATTATTGAGAATGCAGCAGCTCGTAGAGCTCCAAAGTATATGTCATGGTATGGTGCTTTTGCTATGATGGTGACTTTAATATGGCTCTATCTTGAAATTTTACGGTTAATTTCTAAATTGCGTAGTAGAAACTAATATAAAATTTACGGAATTAATTTGCTACACTCTTTCGGGTGTAGCAAAATTTTTAGATTGTTATAATTATGTAAGTATGACGATTTTTTGATGAATATCACAATATGTTGTATATAATGGTAAAGAGACTTATTCTTTACAAATTATAAGAAAAGGATTTATTTATGGCGTTGGAAAGAGGTGCTGGTGTTTTAGTTCATCCTTCTTCTTTTCCTGGAGATGAGGGAATAGGTGATTTTGGTGAAGGGGCTGATAGATTTATTGAGTATCTTGATAAAACAGGTCTAAAGTATTGGCAGTTGTTACCTCTTGGACCGATAAATGCTTCAGGTAGCCCGTACCAGACGCTTTCGTCATTTGCCGGTAATACTTATTTGATATCCTTGGATTTATTATTCGATTATGGACTACTTGGTAGAACTGATGTTCTGGGGTACAGGTCTGAGTCTAAAAATCGTGTTGATTATCAGAATGTTCGTAAATTTAAAGATAAAAGATTCAAGGTTGCTTTTGATAATTTTAACGATGGTAAAGAGAATTTGAGCTCACTTTATGATGAATTTGCTGATTTTAAAGATAAGAATTCAGATTGGCTGAATGATTTTGCGCTCTTTGTTGCTATAAAGTCAAAAAATGCTGAAAAAGCTTGGTGGCAATGGGATGATAAGTCACTTATTATGCGAGAAGCCAAGGCTATTGCAAAGGCAAGAGATGAATTGTCATATGAAATAGAGCTTGAGTCGTGGCTACAGTTTATTTTTGATAAGCAGTGGACACGGGTGAAAGAGAGTGCAAATAAAAAAGGTATTAAAGTCATCGGTGATCTACCTATTTATACTGCACATGATAGTGCTGATGTCTGGGCTGATAGAGAATTATTTGAAGTTGACCCAGAGACAGGTGAGGCCCTTCTTATGGCTGGAGCACCTCCAGATTATTTTTGCGAAGATGGGCAGCTCTGGGGAAATCCAATTTATAAATGGGGTTTGATGAAGAGTGATGGTTATAAATGGTGGATGAAGAGAATGAGGGCGATCCTTTCTCAGACAGACATTGTTCGAATCGATCATTTTAGAGGGTTTCAAGCATATTGGCAGGTTGAAGCTGGGCAAACGACGGCAAAGAATGGCAAATGGGTAACTGGGCCTGGACAGGACTTTTTTAACGCTTTACTCAAAGAATTTAAAGCTGATATTGAAGGAGAATTACCTCTTATCGCTGAAGATCTTGGTGTGATTACGCCGGAGGTTGAAGTTCTTAGAGATGAAAACAATTTGCCTGGAATGAAGATCTTGCAGTTCGCTTTTTGCGACGGGGCGAATTTTTATCGCCCGCATGCTTATAATAAAAATTGTGTTGTTTATACTGGTACTCATGATAATGATACTTCACAAGGGTGGTATAGAGCTGAAGGCGATGATTATGCTCATATGGGACGTGATATAATAGATGCAGAGCGCGATCTTTGTAGAAGGTATATTGGGGTAGATGGTTCTAATATTCATTGGGATTTTATTAAACTCGCGATGATGTCTACTGCAGATGTTGCAATCTTTCCTGTTCAAGATATAATGGGGTTAGGTAATGAAGCGAGAATGAATAGACCAGGTATTGGTGAAGGTAACTGGCGTTGGAGAATGCTCTCTGAGCAGCTTGAGAACCTTGAAGTATGGTATATTAGCAGTATGAATTTTCTGTATGATCGCGGGAGAAAGGATGTCGAAGAAGAATCCGAGGCCTGAGTGGCTCAGTATTAGGCTTGAGAATGATAATGATAGACTCAGAAGTGTTAAAGGGTGTCTTGTAGATTTAGACCTTAAAACAGTTTGTAGCAATGCTAAGTGTCCAAATCGATCTGAGTGTTATAGTAAACGTAGAGCAACCTTTATTATGATGGGGGAGAATTGTACCAGAAGATGTGGCTTCTGCGCTATTGGACGTGAGCAGCCTCAACCTCTGGATCCAGATGAGCCCGTACGTATCGCAAAAGCTGTAAAGAGGCTTGATTTGACTCATGCGGTAATTACTTCGGTAACAAGGGATGATCTATCTGATGGTGGTGCTGAGCATTTCAATCAGACAGTTACTCAGGTAAGAAAGATCAATCCAAATACTACTATTGAGATTCTTGTCCCGGATTTTGCAGGAAATGAAGAGGCATGGGGGCTTTCTGCAAAATCACTGCCTGATGTTTACAACCATAATGTTGAGACAGTTCCAAGGTTATATAAGACAGTAAGACCAATTGCTAAGTTTGAAAGAAGTGTTGCACAGCTTGCGTATATTAAACAGCATTTTCCTGATATTTTTACAAAGAGCGGGATGATGGTGGGACTTGGTGAAAAATATGATGAAATAATCGAAGTTGCTCGCAAGCTTCGAGAAGCGCAAGTTGATATCATTACTGTTGGGCAGTATTTATCGCCAATTAATGATAGAAACTTGCCTGTGAAGTATTATATGCCACCTGAAGAATTTGCAGTACTGGAGAATGACCTTAAGGAAATGGGATTTGCCAGTGTTGCTGCAGCTCCATTTGTAAGGAGCAGCTACAATGCAGAAGACGTTATGATTAAGAAATAATTTAGGGTTGGGCATTTTGCAATATTTGACTTACCTTTTTTATTAAAAAAAGGTAAGTCAAATATTGTTGTCTGAAATTTAGAAAATTATTCTAGGTTCAGCCTTCTATGATGTATGATATTCTTTTACTTATAGAACTTCAATGATATGGTTGCCATTGGTGAAAACACAGATCTCTCCAGCGAGTGTGAGGGCTTCTTTTACAATCTCTTCTGCTGACATGTCGGTGTTTCTGATAAGAGCTTTTGCCGCCGCAGCTGCGTACTGTCCGCCAGAGCCGATTGCAAGTACCCCATCATCAGCTTCTATCACATCGCCACTGCCTCCTAAGAGCAATTGATTCTCACTATCTATGACAATCATCATACTTTCTAGTCTTCTTAGAACTCTATCTGTTCTCCAAAGTTTCGCCATCTCAATGGCTGAACGTAAGATATTGCAATTGTATTCATCTAACTTCTGCTCAAATTTTTCTAATAATGCAAAAGCATCGGCTGTTGAACCAGCAAACCCACAGAGGACTTTTCCTCCAGCAAGTGAGCGTATCTTCTTAGCTGTGTCCTTCATAATAGTATTACCCAAGCTGACCTGTCCGTCTCCTCCAATTGCAATTTTACCATTCTTTTTAACTGATATAATTGTTGTACTTCTAATTTTAGCCATTATTTTTTCTTTCTTTTTATCTCTTTGGTTGTGTCTTCTGATTTAATATAAATTTCTTTACCATTGTATAATTCTTCTTTTGTAAATTCTAGCTCAATCTCTGATTCCAATTCTTTGAAATAATCAGCACAGGGCAGGTTACTGCTGATAGCTCGGTTAAGAGCAACACTTGGCCAATGAAGCATTCTGTGCATAAGGCGCCTTCCTAGTTGGTTGAATTTTTCCTTAAATTCATCTGGGAGGTCATTTGTCTCTGAGAGTAAGGTTTCTACTTCTTTAGCAAGGATTTCATGTGCTTCCTGTCTCCATTTTGCAATACAACTTTGTGAGTCACATGCAAGTAGGCAGGTATAATACTTGCTTGCTTCTTCATAAAGAATCGGTGTTAGCTGGTCTTTTAATAGTTCTCTCTGTAAAATATTGCTCTGAGAAATACTGCCGATATCGTCCATGTCAATAAGGGTTACACCTTTAAGATTTCTTACCTCAGGAACAATATCTCTTGGAACAGCCAGATCAACAAGTAATAATGGTTTATAGATTTTACTCAGGTGCTTTAGCTGTATTACCGCGTGCGGGGCACCAGTACATGAAATAAAGATATCCGCATCAGAGATAACCTCTGCGTGAGCATCACTGTGTATGGTGACCCAGCCAGCAGCAAAGGGGTTGTCCTTTAATCTCTCAGGATTTCGGCTCAATATAATACCAGGCTTAGCCCCACATGCTTCAAGTGCTTCGACAGTGGCTCTACCTACTTCTCCCGTGCCCCAGACGTAGATATTGAGTTTATTGATTTCAGTTCGCTGTTTTAGTATTTCTTCTACGGCGATACTGGCTACTGACACTCTGAACTTACCAATATCAGTACCACTACGTATATGCTTTGCAAGAGTGAATGCGCGTTGGAAGCTCCTGTTAAGAATCTTCCCGGTGCTATTTACTGACAAAGCATTCGCATAGGATTTTTTTAATTGTCCAAGTATTTCTGTTTCGCCAATAACCATCGATTTAAGACCGCATGCCAGCATGAAGAGATGTTTTATAACTTCTTTATCTTCATAGAGCGTAGCAGTATCTTCAATTAATTTTCTAGGTGTACCTGTAATGTCACTGATATATAGCGCGAAGTCAGGTATTTCATCTTCTTTGGACACTACAAATACTTCAGTCCTGTTGCAGGTGCTGAGTGAAAGAGCTTCTGTAAGTCCTGATAATAGTAATGTATCTGCAAGTATCGCTGAATTATGCCCAGTCAAAGACACACACTCTCTCAGTGCTACATCGCTCTTGTTATGGGCAATTGAGTAACAGTATATCTTCATTATCTTCTATTCTTTTTCAGTCTGGTCTTCAGAAGGCTTTTTTGCCAGAGGTTTTACTTTAGGAAGTTTTCTACTTGGGCTTATATAGTCGTCTGTTTTAAAAGTAAAAATGTCAATTTTATCAGAGCGGTAAGCATCTGGTCTCAAGCCTGCTTGGCGACATGCAAATCCCAGCATCTCTTCAACGCCCCAATTATTTCGTTTTGCTGTTATTGGTAAGACCAGGCTTCGGCTGTCACCTCTAGCGATAACAACACCCATACCGTTCTTAATCTCATCCCAGCGCCCAGCAGTTTTGAAATCTTTCAAAATTGAAATTACGAGTTCTGCTTGATATGCTTGATCCGAGCTTATTCTTTTGCTCTGTTGTGGATCCTCTCCTACTGCGCACATGCGTGCTGCTTCGCTTATGCCGTTGCATATCCTCGCACCTGTACCAGTGCTTCCCATTGATGCAAGAACTTGACCTTTGGGGGTGTAGGCCGTGATAAATAAGGCTCGTTTTTTTAGTAGCTCGGGATTTTTTGGATATGGCGTATCATATCTTGCCATAACTGCAGCGGCTTCGAGTGAGTCGCGAGCTATGTCAAACATTTCTTTTACCGCTTCAGCAGAGAGCTTTCCTTTTGAGTGCTGCATAATTGCAGATATTTGCGCATCATTCCAGCTTACTGATGCCCGTTCTGAAATTGCGCCGGCAACATAACCAGTTATAAGCGGTCTACCAGGGAATTGTCTGCTTTTATTGTATCCGAGCCAGGTTAGAGTATCTTCTTCAAGTAATAGCGAAGTTAAGATTGTGGTCATCACTGTTGGCGGACTCTCAAGTACCCCAGCTTCTGGCGGTAGCCCTTCAGCTCGTTTTTGCCCTGTGTTATTAATAATATTTAAATCCATTGTACTTATTGATGAGATTGTCTTTAAGTCCAACTGCCCTGCTTGTTCTGCAGTTGAGATGCCATATGAAAGGTTACTGATGCCTATCATTACTGTACTGTTACCTGCTAGAATACCTGCTAGGCTGTTTGCTATGCTTTCGAGTTCTTTTTTACTATTGGGATTGATTAATACTGGTACAATCTGGACGTCTGGCAAAAAATATTGAATCAGCAGTACATTTGTCTCAATAGAAAGTTCATTCATATGAGCAACATGATCAAATCCGAATAGTTCATTTTTCATAAGTTTTTTTGCTGATAAGGTATTTATTGGAGTTATACCTAGTGGTGTTGCGTATCCTCCGTCAGGCCATACTGAAGCACTACAGTCTGTAAGGGGACCTCTATGTGCGCGGGAAAGAAGGACAATTGTCTTTAATCCTTTTAAGTGTCTTAAATATTGGTATACTTTCGCTGCAGTTGCAAGTCCGCCATCAATTGAGCCCCATGGGGCAATAAAGGTTTTGGCTAAACCAGGTACTTCAGGTAGTGCTTGAGGCCTATCTAGAGAACTGAGTAATCTGTACAATAGGTCTTTGTTAGCAGGGTATAGTATATCTGTACCGCTGGGTTGACGTATATTGTCAGGAAAAACCTGTCTTGGCAGGAAAACTGTCGGGAGTTTTGGCGCCGTTTTTGCTTCTGCTGGGTCTGGTTTTTCCATACCTGTTTTATCTGAAGGAAGTTCAGAAGGGGTATACTCCCAATTTCCTGTTACTTTTGAAAGGGGGGGGGTAGAATTCGCAACGCCTTGTGCTTCGCTGCTATTCTGTTCAGATTCTGCTACTAAATCAACTGCTAATGCAGTGTAGCTTAGGTGTAATGCTAAGATAAGTACTAGAATATGCAGTCTGGTATTCATTATGTTATCCTTATCATTTCGTATGCTTTGTCAAGATCAATTTGTTGTTGTCTGTTCGGTGATAGAAGATCCTAAGGCTCCATTTATCAGATACAGTACTGCCATGCGCACTGCAACGCCATTTTCAACTTGTTGTAGAATCACACTCTGACTTCCATCTGCAATATCCGGAGTCAATTCTATGCCTCTGTTTACTGGTCCTGGGTGCATAATAACAAGGTCTTTTCTCTCAAGTCGTTCAATGCGTTCTTTGCTAAGCCCAAAGAGTCTGGAGTATTCACTGATACTTGGGAAAGGGCATACCCCATTCTGTCTTTCGAATTGGATTCTTAACATATTAATAAAATGTGATTTCTTTACTGCTTCATCCATGTTATAGCATACTTCTACTCCCATGCGTTCTACTTCAGGAGGAATCATGGTAGCAGGACCAACTACAATAACTTTTGCTCCTAGAGTTGTGAGCCCCCAAATGTTACTTCTGGCTACTCTGCTGTGGGCGATATCACCAACAATAGAAATCGTTATATCTGAGAAGTCATTAGGGAGGTCTTCCCTCTGCTGCATAACTTCTCTCATTGTGTAAATATCGAGTAATGCCTGAGTTGGATGTTCATGCTGACCATCACCTGCGTTCACAACACCGCAACTTACATTCTCACTGAGGAGTTTTGCAGCTCCAGAAGCGTTATGGCGTAGAACCATTATGTCTACGCCCATTGCTTCGATATTTTTTGCGGTATCAATGAGTGTCTCACCCTTGCTTACAGATGAGCCACTTTTGCTGAATGAGAGAACATCTGCACTTATTCTTCTTTCAGCAAGTGTAAAAGATAGACTGGTCCGGGTTGAAGGCTCATAGAACATATTTACCACTGTTCTTCCAGATAGAGCCGGGACTTTTTTAACTGCCCTGGTTGAAACCTGCTTAAGATTGTCGGTTGTCTCAAGAATATGTATTAACTCGTCATACGAGAGATCCTCTAAACCCAAAAGATGTTTTCTCGTCCAGTGCATGAATGATCTCCTTGCCAATATAATTGCTTATTGCGGGTTTAAAATGTTTAACTGTTTATATACTTTAAGGCTCGACTTCGCCCTCTTCGATAATATATACAGCATCTTCTCTTCCATCTGTTCGCTCAAGCTTGATGCGAACCCAGCCTCCCTTTGGAACATCTATGTGTGCTCCTGTAATATCAGGTTGAATTGGGATTTCTCTTCCACCCCTGTCAATTAGTACACAGAGTCGCACACATGCAGGTCTACCGTAATGAAGCAGTCCGTCAATTGCTGCTCGGACACTTCTGCCTGTAAGAAGAACATCATCTATAAGTATAACAGCTTTATCTTCAATATCAAAGTTAATCGCTGTCTCTTTGATATCCTTTAGACCACCTCCTGTGTGTAGGTCGTCTCTGAACATGGTTGGGTCTAGGTAGCCAACTTCAGCATTGATTCCGCTGGCCTTCAGAATTTCAGCAAGTCTGTCAGCTATTTCAGCCCCTCTAGTCTGAATTCCAATAAGTGCCAAACCTTTATTACGGAATTTTTCATTGCTTATTTTTTCAGCCATTTCAGCTAAAGCATTTTTTACCCATTCAGTGTTGTAGAGTTTTATAGCCATTTTACTTCTCTCTTTTGTTGTATTTTGTTTTATTGCTTAAAATAGTGTGTGTGCACGAGCTGGACCAAAGCCAGCTGAAGTTACCTCTGCTCCACAGTATTCTGCTATGAGATTAATGTATTTCTTTGCATTCTCTGGAAGGTCGTCAATGCACTTGCAATCTGTGATATCAGAGTGCCATCCTGATATAGTCTCGTATATAGGCTTGCAACGCTCAATTTGATCAAGTGAAGCTGGATAAGTGGTGATTCTTTCACCATCAAGGTCATAGGCAACGCATACTTTTATTTCATCAAATTGTGACATGATGTCCATTTTAGTAATATGTAGGTTTGTTACGCCATTGATTTCAGCAGAGTATTTGGTAACAACAAGATCCAACCAACCACAACGACGAGGTCTACCTGTTGTCGTGCCGAATTCATCCCAGTGGTTTGAACCTGTTCCGCCAAGCTTGGTTTTTGCCTCACCTTCAAGCTCTGTTGGGAATGGACCTGTGCCTACACGTGTAGTAAATGCTTTGATAACACCATGAACCTTTTTGATTTGCCAAGGTGGAATACCACTACCTGTTGAGCAACCACCAGTAGTTGTGTTTGAACTAGTAACAAATGGGTAAGTACCAAAATCAATATCAAGCATTGCTCCCTGTGCGCCTTCTAGAAGGATTTTTTTGTCTTCTTTTAGAGCTTTTTGTAGGTATGCAATAGTATCAGTAATGTAAGGGCGTAATTTATCTACAGCTGGGATTATCTCATTAAGAACTTCCTCTTCGTTGAGTACTTCTCCACCCATGAATTCAATATATTTATTTACATCTTTAATGCGGTTTTTAAGGAGTGAAACGAATTTATCAGGGTCTTGAAGGTGGTGTCCTCTAATACCACAGCGAGCAGCTTTGTCCCCATATGTTGGACCAATACCCTGCTTGGTTGTTCCTAGGTTTTCAGATCCTCTTGCACTCTCTCTTAGACCGTCAAGTATTTTATGGAATGGGAATACTATATGAGCTCTATCACTTATAAATAATCTGCCTTCAGTAATAATACCCTTTTCATTCAAGCCAGAAATTTCCTGCATTATCTTTGTTGGATCGATTACTACTCCATTGCCAATAACAGCAACAGCGTTTTTTCTTAAGATCCCACTTGGAATAAGGTGAAGTTTGAATATTTCATCACCAATTACAACTGTATGACCTGCATTTCCTCCACCTTGGCAACGTGCGACAATATCAGTTTCTTCGCCAATTACGTCAACAATCTTACCTTTGCCTTCATCACCCCATTGCATACCAATTACAGCAGTAACACTCATGATTTCTCCTCTATGATTATTTTTGAAATATTTACTTTTAAAAAAACTCAAACATAGAGATTATAACTAATTTTCGTTATTTTTTAAGAGGTTATATAAACTTTTTATTGTTTTATGTTTAACACAATGTTATTATGGAAAAATATTAGTTAACATTATTTACTGTATTATTAATAATTTATAGGTTTTATGATGGTTATTATTATAAAAGCCAATATAGAGTAGGTGAACCTGCTCATATTGGCTTTTATAGATTTTGGTAATTTTAGGAGTTTATATAGAAATTAATTCCATTTTTTAAATAGTAATTGGTCTCTTTTGCCAAGTTTTTCGGCAATTGATCTAATATGTTTGACGTCGAAATCATTTGGCAGGCGAGCTGTTAAGTTATTTTCGGTTTCAATGAGTGGGAATGCTGTTAGAAAAACCGCAATATTTCCTTCTCCTTCGGAAATTATTTTAGCAACACTTTCGTATGTCCCTGCAGCTTCGTCAAAAGATACTCCTGGTTCGAATTCTTCGTCTGCTTTTAAAATAACAAATCGTGGCCCAGCTGAGGTGTCAAAAGCTGTCAATAAATAGCCTGTATGGCTATGTAATGATGGCTCCTCTGTGCTTACTCTTTTTGCGCCATTGCTGTAAGTATCAATAGGGCACGGTGTGGTTGCGCTACATGTACCTTCTGGGCATTTATAAGAAGGACCTTTAGGAAGATACTTGATTGGTGATTCAAGAGCTGTGAGACCTGTTTTAGGGTCTGTTGGGGTCAGTCCAACGCATTTTGCTGCTTTATATCCTAATAGTGCGTAAGCTCGTTTTTCTTTAATTGAGCACGCTCTGCCGTTGGCACATGGGTCTTTTGCTTCATAGAATGCCCAATAATCTGCCATAGACTTTTCTTTTGCAGGTATTCCTTTGCAAGTATTTGTAGGACAATTGTTTATGCAGCCGGTAGTGACGATTGTCAAAATTAATAATACAGTGGCAATTAGGTGTTTTTTCATATTTTAACCTCTACAAGTTAATAGTATAGTAGCTTAATAACGTGATAACAGTATTACTATCGACATATTTGCAGGTATAAATTTAGTGAATCTTTGTAAAATATCATACATACTGCAGTGTACTAAAAAAGATATGTTATTTTAATGGGTTATTATTTGATATGATTCATAATTATATTGAGGGCTATATTTGAGATAGTAAGAATATGGCTACTGTTAATATTAATAGTAATCATATTTGTTCAAGAGAAATCTGATTATCTTAACTATTTAAGATATATTGTTTAGGTGAAATAACATACGGCACCCCTAAAGGATGCCGTATGTTATTTCAAATATAGTTTTTTTATTTGAATTAGCGTACTATAATGTTATTTATCTTTGCTACTGTGCCGCCACTAGCTGTTACTTCTGAGAAAGTTAACATGTCTTCAGGAGTATATAGAGAATAGTCAAGCATTGTTGGCGCACCTTCATTATTGACAATACCTTGAACTTCTACCTTTGTACCTGTTAGGCAGTCAACCGGATTGATTGCAAATGACATGCCAGCAAAACAAGTGTTTGCGCTTGTTTTGTCAAGACAGTAGTCGCGGTTACCCAATGGGCTTGTAGGACCTCCAAGGTGGTGTAGGTATGCACTCTTGCCAAAACCTTTGAGCCCGAAGTTGCGCTCAATATTTTTGAAGCGCTTGCCGCACTCAAGGTAGATATCATGCTCATTTGCACCGTTTCTGTATAGGTCAGCATATTCAACAACAGCTTGTTGTAACGCAGCGTAGTTTGCTTCTTCTTTTTTTGTAACTTTGCCAAAACGAACCATCTGTGTTGCTGATACAATTACATCTCCTAGTCTGCCAGCTGAAACAAGTTTGAGCATCGAATTTGACGTAATCTTATATTTATCATTATATAGAGGATGTAGGTGATTTTCCTGCTTTTTGAGTGCAACAAGCAGCATGTTTGTCTCTACGCCAAGCTCTACCATGTTTTTCATCATTATCTGCCTGACCTGTACGCCGTTCATGCCGGGCTCTATTTCATATGCTGATTTAGCTATAGCTGCAGTCTGCATACTTGCAACCCAAGTGTATTTTTTGAATTGATTTCCTTTTTGGTCTCCGATAAGTGGTCGGCAGATTAATCCAACAGTTTCAGCGTAAATTGAATCTTCAGGCTTGATAACTGATGCACCCATTTTAGGAGCTGTAAGTGCAAATTTAATCTTTACTTCTTTATTGGCTTTAAATACTGGTGGAAGTTCGTCTTTGATTCGAGGAGTTTCAAATGGAGAGGTAACAAATGTTAATTCATAGTTGTTGCCTTTTACGGTACAAAGTGCAGCAACAGGAGATATATCGCTTGGGTCAATATCAACAATCTGATGTCTTACTCCTGTAAGCCAGCGCATTGCGCCTTCTTGAGTTAGATAAATACTTGCTTTTTTCTTACTTTTTAAAATTGCTTTGAGGTGTGCTAGCTTTTCATTGATCTCAATTTTATTGAGAGCTGCTGGACGTCTTACTGTTTTAATATCACCCATCGTTAGATCTCCTTATTAATTATAAAATATATCAAAATGATATCAATATTTGTTATTATAATGCGAATTCGTAATTTAGTAATGAGGGTAAATTTTTTACTACTAAATATTTATATTAACTCAAGAATTTTGTTAAACAAGTAAAAAATAAAAATATACCAAGAACTTTAGTTTTTTAATGATTAGTGAGTAGCTTTATTTATAACTACTTCATCAAATGAATTTACTCCCATGCCTGCATCGATAATAATATTTTGAGCATTTATGCCACTTGAACATGGATGCAGGAGGAAAGCTGCGGTACTGGCTACTTCTGGTGTTGTAAGATTTTTTTTGCGGAGCGTTAGCTGTTCAGCGAAAATATAGCTGTCTATGTATCCAGGGATTCCAGCTGATGCTGAAGTCTTGAGTAAACCTGGATTGACGGAGTTAAAGCGAACATTGCTGAATTCAGAAAAGCTCTTTGCAAGAAATGCAACTGTAGAATCAAGAGCAGCTTTGATAGGTGCCATATATCCATAGTTCTGGGCAGTTGTTCTGGTTGAAGAAATTGAGATGGTGATTACAGATGCGTCTTTATTAAACAATTCTTTCAAGGCATTAGACAGGCTTATAAATGAAAAGCAGGAGATGTCAATGGCTTGAAGAAAATCCTTTTTGAGTGTTTCGTGAAATGGTTTTAGTCCTTCAGAGTAATTTGCAAAAGCAATAGAATGAACCATGCCGTCTATTTTAGTTGTATGTTTGCTGATTTCATCAGGTACTTTTGCGATGTCAGTCTCATTCTCTACATTACAGATAAAGAAGTCTGCTTCAGGAAGAATTTTTTTAGTTAGTAGTAGCATTGATTCATCTTTTATTGAGCATATTACTTTGCCTCCACCATCTAATATTTCCCGGCAAATATGGTATGCTACACTTTTCTTATTGGCAACCCCAAATATTACATAGGTTTTTCCACTGAAATTCATCGAATATCCCCTTTTATGTTGTACTCTATTAAGATTAAACTCTTAGTCCATAGTTGAATTTTGTATATTTATTAGTATAGTTATTGAAAGATATTAATACAAGATTTTAATTATAAAGGAAATGTAATGGATACAAAGGCTGTGATTTTTGATATGGATGGGGTGTTGATTGATAGTTGGGAGCTGCATTATCAATCGTGGAACGTCACTGGCAAGAAATATGGGTTTTCTATAGATCGTGAAAAATTTGGCAAACACTTTGGTCAGACATGTGATTCATTTGTAAAAACAATCTGTGATGACCATGGAACCGAGCTTGATGAGGATGAGATTGAACGTTGGTTAGCTGTTAAAGATAACTATTATCGTGAAAACTTTAAAGATAGCTTTAAAGAGGATGTAGCTGTAACAAACTTGATTAACAACCTTAATGAAAATGGTTTTCGGACTGGTGTTGGTTCATCTGCACCGAGAGAAAATATACAGGATTTAGTAGAACTTATGCCTAGTGGTGAACTTCTAAAAAAATTTATTAGTGGTAATGATGTTAAAGAAGGGAAGCCTAATCCAGAAGTATTTCTACTCGCTGCTGAAAAACTCGGGGTACTTGCAAAAAAATGCGCAGTTATAGAAGATAGTATTCATGGGTTGAATGCTGCAAGAAAAGCTAATATGGTAGCAATTGGCATAACAGGTACTCATGATAGAGCAACTCTTGCTAAGCATGCAGATTTGGTGATTGATAGCTTGAATGAGGTTGATGCTGAAAAAATAGCTAAACTTATTGATGCGTAGTAGATTATAGGATGTGGTCGCTTTTAGTTATGAATAGGTGTTACTTATGAATTCTTAGTAATAAGATGTTCTCTTGATTCTATTCCTGAAATGGTGTATGATACATACTTTTAGAAAAATTTTATAGTTTATTAGGTGTAAAGGAATTCTTATGAGTATTTTAGTTACAGGTGGAGCAGGGTATATTGGCACGCATACAGTAATTGAACTACAAGAAGCTGGATATGATATTGTTGTTGTTGATAATTTATATAACAGCAAGGAAGAGGCTCTTAGTAGAGTCAAAGAGATTACAGGTAAAGATCTTACTTTCTACAATATTGATATGGCTGATTATAATGCTGCAAGAAGTGTATTTGAAAAGCATAAATTTGAGGCTTCAATTCATTTTGCTGGGTATAAAGCGGTAGGGGAGTCTACTCAGAAGCCGTTAGAGTATTATGATAACAACCTTGTGAGTACCCTGAATCTTTGTAAACTTATGAGAGAGTTTGGCTGTAAAAATCTTGTATTTAGTTCATCTGCTACTGTGTATGGAGACCCTGCAAGTGTGCCTATTTTTGAAGATTTCCCGCAGAGTGCGACCAACCCATATGGTAGGACCAAGCTTTATATAGAGCAGATACTGCGTGATATAGCTGCTGCTGATGATACTCAGAATGTGGCTCTTCTTAGGTACTTTAATCCAATAGGAGCACATGAATCTGGCAAAATAGGAGAAGACCCTAATGGTATTCCTAATAACCTAATGCCTTATATTACTCAAGTGGCTATTGGAAAACTTGAAAAACTTGGCGTCTATGGAGATGATTATGAAACTATTGATGGTACTGGAGTAAGAGATTATATTCACGTGGTTGATCTAGCAAGAGGGCATGTAAAAGCAGTGGGTAAGCTTATAAATGATAACCCAGGGTGTTGTGTGTGGAATCTTGGTACAGGTAAAGGTAATAGTGTGCTTGAGGTAGTTGCTGCTTTCAGTAAGGTCTCTGGAAAAGAGATCCCGTACCAAATTATGCCTCGCCGTCCGGGAGACGTGCCTATGTGTTATGCTGATTGCTCAAAGGCTGAGAAAGAGCTTGGGTGGACGGCAGAGTATGATATAAACCGCATGTGTGAAGATTCATGGCGTTGGCAGAGTGCTAATCCTAATGGATATGCTGAATAACTGATTCTTGAACTGTTTAATAAATAAGACTCTACCTCACATGAGATAGAGTCTTATTTATTTTGGGTTTGTTCTTTAATTCTAATTGTAAATTATTACTTTCCGTAAACCGCTTCTTTGCTATGGAATTTGTCTTTGATTACAGTGGCGTCCATATTTTCTTTTGTAACAGTTTTGACTGACATGAAGATAGTTTGAACGTCTTTGAGCCCATTATTTATCAAGCCAGTAGCAGATACAGGTTTCTTCTTAGCAAGTTTTACTGCAAGAATAGCTGCTTTTCTTGCAAGCTTAGAGATTGGTTTGTAAACCGTCATTGACTGAGTGCCGTCAATAATACGTCTACATGCCGCTTCGTCAGCATCTTGACCAGTAACGATAACTTTGCCTGCAAGGCCTGCCTCTTTTAATGCTTCAATTGCGCCACCAGCCGTACCGTCATTTGAGGCTAAAATACCAGCAAAGTCTTTATTTTTTTCAAGTACTGAGCTTATGATATTTTTTGCATTGTTTGGATCCCAGTCTGGTACCCATTCTTCACGAATAACCTCAATATCTCCTTTATCAATCAGAGGCATTAGAATCTTGTCTTGCCCCTGTTTGAGCAATTTAGAGTTGTTGTCGGTAGGAGCACCATACAAGCGAACAATTTTGCCTTTTCCTCCGATAGCATCTACTAAAAATTTTGCTTGCTTCGTACCTACGTCTTCGTTCTTAAAAGATATGTAATAATCAATATCAGCATCTTCAATAAGACGGTCATAAGCAATAACAGGAATACCAGCTTTATTGGCCATATCGACTGCGTTAGTCAGAGCTGTTGCATCATTTGGAACTATTACAAGGCAATTTACTTCCTCGTCTATAAGAGATTTGATGTTTTTGTTCTGGGTGTCACTGTCATTGTTTGCAGATAGTACAATGGCTTTAGCTTTAAGTTTTTTATTTAACAGATCTACAAAGGTGTCTCGGTCTTTCTGCCAGCGCGGTTCTCTGAGTGAACCTAGTGATAGACCAATAACAATTTCGTTATCTTTCTTTTTCTTTGCTTCCCCAGTTTTCATTGAAAATGTCCAGATATTAGCTACCAGCATTATCAATACTAATATTAAAAGTACAAGTTTTAGTTTCATAGTAATTCCTTATGTAAATTAGACAGCCTTACCTTGTTTGCGTGCAAGGTAGATATCTGCCCATACCGCAAACACAAGTACTGAACCACGTGTAATAAGCTTCAACTCTGGTGAGACTGCAAGAAGCGTCATACCATTAAGAAGAGTAGCCATAATTGTTGCACCAAATAGTACACCCGTTACTGTACCACGACCACCTTGTAGACTTGTACCACCGATAACACATGCAGCAACTGCATCTAGCTCCATGAGTTTACCAACAGTCGTAGTAGAGTAACCACCATATGCTGTCTGCATAAAGCCTGTAAGGGTTGTAATTGCCCCTACACATATATATGCAAGAATAACTATTTTTTCTACAGAAATACCAGAAAGGCGGGTAGCGTCTTCATTACCACCTATTGCATATAGGTAACGTCCCATTGGTGTCTTCGTTGTCATAATATAAATGAGTAGTGCTACAACACCAAGAATTACAAATGAAAGAGGCACTCCTTTGAACATGTTTAGAATTTCAACTACAAAGAATAAACATTGTAGAGTTATTAATACCTTCAAGAAAGATGTAAATCCGTCTTCTATTTTAAGGCCATATTTTTTTCTACGAGCACGGTTTTTTATACTTGAAATTATAATTCCCAGTGCAATTATTGCCAGTAAAATAAAGCTTCCCCAAGCAGGGAAATAGTATGTAGTCAGGATAGACATAAGATTTTCAGTCCCACCTGGAACAACTGGGACAGTACTATTATGAATCACAAGCCAATGGGCACCATTAAAAATAAGTAGACCGGCAAGGGTCATCATGAATGCTGGGACTTTTTGTACTGCAATGATCCATCCCATAAACGACCATATAATTAGTGCAAAAACCAGTGTGACCAGCATCGCTAGCCATGCTGGCCAAGATGCCATTGAACCAGTTGTACCACCAAATATAAACCATGGCTTCATAATAAGAACTGCAGCAATACCACCAAGCATACCGACACCACTACCAACAGAGAGGTCGATCATGCCGAGGAGAAGTACTAAGAACATACCAAGTGCAAGTGTTGCTGTGATTGCAAGCTCAATTGAGAGGTTTGTAAGATTCTCAGGGCTTAAAAATTTAGGGTGCAAGTATTGGAATAGTGCAGCGATAAGCACAAGTGCAATCCCCATATAAATACTTCGTTGTGTTGATCTACTGATCATAATATTAATCCTTTAAATAGCTTTATAGAGGGAGATAGATAAAACGCTTCATTAATCGTATTTTTTAAGTATTTCTTCCTCTATGAAATACAATGCATTTAACTCAAAAACAAGAAATTATTCTTATGAATCCTGCTGATCAGTGTGATCTTGTGTATGAGCGATAGCCGCTTTCATAAGTACTTCCTGAGTAGCTTCATCGCTATCAAACTCTCCACCTACAGCACCTTCACTCAGCATTATTATGCGGTCACTCATTCCCATAAGTTCTGGTAGTTCACTTGAAACCAGTACAACAGCTTTCCCTTGCTCTGTAAGCTTATTGATTAGCTCATAAATTTCAACTTTTGCTCCAACATCAATTCCGCGTGTAGGCTCATCAAGAAATACCACAGATGGTTCTGTCATAAGTGATTTACCTAGAACTACTTTCTGCTGGTTACCACCAGAAAGAGCACTTACTAATGTATCCTGGTTAGGGGCTTTGACGCCTAATGAGTTGAAAAACTCTTGATTCTTAGTGTGTTCCCTGCTGGCGTCAATCAAAAATCTTCCACTCAATGTTTTAATACATGATAGCGAAAGGTTGAAACCAATAGGCTGATCCAGTACTAAACCATAACGCTTACGATCCTCACTAACCATCATTAAGCCGCGTTTAATAGAATCCTCAGGTTTATTTTCAGAGAGATTTTCCCCTTGAAGTTTTATCTCACCTTCAATGCGTTCACCAAAACCACCGAAAATGTGCATTAGTAGCTCGGTTCTGCCTGCTCCCATAAGACCGCCTATACCAAGAACTTCTCCGCCTTTGACTTCAAAACTGACATTCTTGATAAGATCTCTTTTCTTAGCTTTTTCGCGAACACTCAAATTTTTGACTTCAAGAAGAGATTTTCTGACCTCAGATTTGCGGCGTGGGAAGAAGTCATCAATTGTTCGACCAACCATATTTGTAATGATTTCGTCTTTATTAGTATCTTTGGCATTGAAAGTGCCAATAGATTGGCCATCGCGAATAACAGTTATCCTATCTGAGATACGGAATACCTCGTCAAGTTTGTGTGAAATATATACACATGTCACACCATGTTCTTTTTTTAGTGCAATTACAATATCTAGAAGAATATCTACTTCTTTTTCTGTAAGAGCCGCTGTTGGCTCATCAAGGAGTAGAATTCGTGAATTCTTTGATAGTGCTTTTACAATTTCAACAAGCTGCTGCTGACCAACACCAAGGTCTTCAACAACTGATTCCGGATCTAAATCTAAGCCATATTTTTTCAAAAGTTTGTTAACTTCGCCATGAATTTTTGGCCAGTCAATAAGTGCTCCTGACATGTGTTCGTGTTCTTTGCCAAGAAAGATATTCTCAGCAACTGTCATTTCAGGGATAAGTGCGAGTTCTTGATAGATTACGCCTATACCCGATTTTTCTGAGTCGTGAATACCTTGGAATTCAGCTTTCTTGCCCTCTAGTATGACATCACCCTCGTAACTGCCGAATGGCCAGATACCTGATAGTGTCTTGATAAGAGTTGACTTCCCGGCGCCGTTCTCTCCGCAGAGGGAGTGTATCTCCCCCTGCTCGAGATCGAATGTAACATCTTTTAATGCAATTACACCAGGAAAACGTTTGGTAAGATTCTTAACTTCCAGAATAGGTTTACCATTTTCCTTTGTCATATTGATTACTTCCCGTAAATAGCTTCCTTTGAGTGGAATCCGTCAGCAATAACTGTATCCTTCATGTTGTCCTTAGTTACAGCAACAACAGGTAGGAATACTGATGCAACGTCTGTGTAACCATTGTCAATTGTTCCTGTTGCCTGAATTGGTTCGCCCTTGGCAAGTTTTACAGCAAGTTCAGCAGCTTTTTTAGCTAACTTTGCAATTGGCTTATAGATAGTCATTGCCTGAGTACCATTAACGATACGCTGACAAGCAACTTCATCTGCATCCTGACCTGTTACAACAACTTTTCCTTCAAGACCTGCTTCTTTAAGAGCCTGGATTGCACCACCTGCAGTGCCATCATTTGATACAAGAACGCCATCAAAATCTTTAGTCTTTGTTAGCGCTGCATTCATGATTTTCTTCGCATTGCTTGGGTTCCAGTCTACAGCCCAGTCTTCATGAACCACTTCAATATCACCTTTATCAATTAGAGGCTGAATGATATTGTCCTGACCCTGTTTGAACATTTTTGCGTTGTTGTCTGTAGGAGCACCGTACATACGAACAATTTTACCTTTGCCCCCTATAGCTTTAACAAGGTATTTTGCCTGTTCTTCGCCAACATTAATATTATCAAATGTTAGGTATACTGTTACGTCTGAATCTTTGATTAGACGGTCATAAGAGATAACTGGAATACCAGCTTCCACTGCAAGTTCAACACCTTTTGCCATAGCTGCGCCATCATGTGGTACGATTACGAGGCAGTCAACACCGTTAGTAATTAAAGACTTAACATCTTTGATCTGACGAGTATCATCACTGTTAGCTGACTGTACAAGAACTTTTGCGCCAAGCTTTTCTGCTTCTGCAACAAACATGTCTCTATCTTTCTGCCAGCGTGCTTCTTTAAGAGTGTCGAGTGATAACCCAATTACCACTTGGTCTTTAGCTTTTGCTGAGAAGCAAACACACATTGCTAAAACGAAAACTGATAGAAGAACCTTGAGTTTCATAGTAATTCCTTTCAAAACATAACAACCAAAAAAATGAAATACAAACAAGAATCATTATGTCTAATGACATATTGAATATTTTATAATTAAACTTGAATCATAGAGCTTTTTATTAATGCTTCTGATCAAAGAATATCTCGCGTAGGAAATAGGCTGCGCCTATTACACAACGTTTATATCCTAAATCGGAATATTCGATTACAGGTGAAATTCCCATCTTCGCAATAAGACCTTTGTTAAGATATTTTTGTAATTGTGTGTTGAAATATCCACTGCCGTATTCATAATCTCCCTGAATAATAATTATTTCAGGGTTAATGTTTAGGATGATGTTTGAAATGCCAATAGCAAACCACTTTGCTGCATCGTCAAGGAGCTGGCAGGCAAGTTCATCTGAAGCATCTGCGGCAGCAAATAATTCTTCAGCTTCAAGAGTATCGCCTCTAACTTTGTTTGCGATCTTTGAGTTAGGGAAGTTATCTACTATCTCGCGACCTTTATATAGTAATCTTCTTTTAGAAATTTTATTCTCAAGGCAACCACAATTTCCGCAGTGACAGACAAAATCATCGTTGATGTCAACTGTCATGTGACCAATTTCACCTGCAAGAAAGTTGTTTCCTCGATAAATTTCTCCATTAATAACAATACCAGCAACAAGACCTGCTCTAACTTCAAGGACAACAGCATTCTTATATCCTTGAGCTTTTCCACTATGTTCTTCTGCAAGTGTTTGGAAACGAATTACATTGTCGGTGCAGAATTCTGTCTCATCATATATTTCATGGTGTTTATATAGCAAGTTTTTAAAGCTTATGTTTTTTTCCCAGTGTCTGAAATGCTGAGGTAATAAAGTTATGCCATTTTGTATGTCACTTATACAGTTTACTGCTAGCACAATACTGTGAAGTATATCAAATGAATACCCTAATTCATCAAGCATCTGAACATATTGATTCATTATAAGCTCAATAACATCGTCGGCTGGTATTGACGGGGAGATATTAGTCTTGCGCTCTATTAGGATTTTACCGTTTAAGTCGGCAATGACTGAATATATATGATCAATATTTTCGTGAGATATTGCAAAAAGCTTATAGTCATTAACAAGTGAATAAAGCAGGGGTTTTTTCCCTCCTTCGTTTGTTGACTCGCCTTTGCCTGATTTTTCGACTAGTCCTACATCACAGAAGTGCTGAAGCGAGTTGCTAATTATTGTACGACTCATCCCTGTTGCTTTTGAAATTTCTGCAACAGTCGTTGATTCGACACTTCGTACTTTATTCAGTACTTGCTTGCGATTGAATGACTTAATATCTTTTAATTTTTGACCTCTCATGTCTTGACTATACCACAGTCTTCTTGTTATGCAACTAAATTTCGTAACTTTTTGATCGTTTACATTTGTTTTACTTAAAAACTTTACAGATATACGATTAAAGTTGGTTTTTTTAATTTTATTTTGAATGTTGTTTTGTTGGCTTAAGTCTTTATTAATTAAATTGTTGTATTTTTAAACTACATGTCAGTATTGGCTGTGTTTATGAATATTGAGACAAATAGACTTACTAAAATAAATATTTTAAAGGAAATATTTTCTTTGATAAATTAATAGTTTTTCAATTGTTTGTTAGTTATGCTGGTTTGTTATTTATCATTAATTAATGTGTGGGTTTTGAGTATTAAAATATAACTACTTTGCTTGTGCATAAATTTAATACATAAATAAATAGGAAAGGAATACTCTCGTACCCTTTCCTATTTATTTATGTATTTCTATAAAAATTACTTACTTAATTTAGCTATTTCTTCTTCAAAGAGAAGTTTTTCCCCACTTAGTAAGATCTTTACCTCTTCATTTACTTTGCCAAGACCTTTAATGTATCGTGCAGAGTTTGCTGAAGCAACTTTTGGTGGTGGGGAGATTAATTTATCGTCAATTGTCAGTACTTCGTTTACTGTGTCGACAACTAAACCAATTTGAACATCTCTTATACTTAAAACAATAATACATGTTCTCTCATCATATTCTTTGGGTTCCATATGAAAACGAAGGCGAACATCTATAACAGGAATAACTTGTCCACGAAGGTTTACAACACCTTTTACAAATTCTGGCATATCTGGTACTTCTGTAATGTTTTGTAGCCCTACAATTTCTGTTACATGCATTATGCCAATGCCATATTCTTCTTCAGCAAGTTTGAAAGTAAGATACATGTTTTCAATTGATTCATCATCTTCCTCCATAATGTCATCGATATTTTGCTTTAATTGATCTAGCTTAACGCTCATGGTTACTCCTTAATTTTGATATTATCATAATATTTAATTCTATTAATTGAAATTTATATATCACTCTCTCTTATTAAAAATACATTATTAAATATGTTTGTCAAGAAATTTTGCGTTTGTATAATGTTTTGTGCAATATATTTTTGATTTATTCCTTTTGTTTACTTGTTTTTCCCAATTTTATCTAGTGCTCGTACAGTGATAAGGAGGATGAGGTTATGTTGTTTTGCCTGACTAATTGAAATGTCTCGATACTTTGACTTGCTAGGATATTCTGTAAGTAATATTTCTTTGCCGTTATTTTTTAAAGAATTTAGGAAAGATAGAATGTAACTGCTATGCTCAGTTGGTTGCTTCTTGTTTCCATCGGTAAATAAATCTTCAATTGCTTGTAGAGATATTATCTGCTGATATAGTTGCGACTCTAGAAGTTGCGAACCATTTTGTGGGATTATTAAGTGATTCCCTGTGTGGTATGAATTGAGCTTTTCACGAATAGTTCTAACTAGCTCAATCATATCTGATCTATAGCTATTACCAGTGTCAGGATTTATTTTATAATCAATATATCCATCATCAGAGTTTTCAAAATACTCAAACGCATCAACAATATCTAAGAATACCCCATCAAAACCCACGTTTATAATATTTTCAATTTCATTGAGTATTATTTCTTGCCATTCTTTTTGCCAGTATTTTACTTTGAAATTTCCTTTCCATTTTGGATTTTCTTCAAGTATATAGCTAGGGCGCGTAGCTGGGTTATTCCATGAACTTTTCCAGTATTTACGATACGTCTCAGCTTCTCCAATTGATAAGTATGCGACTACTTGTCGGCCTGCTCGCCCTGAACGAATACTAGATATTTCTTTGGCTGTCCATCTTTGATCAATATCATAAAATTGATCTAGAATAATGAGATCTCTATCGCAATTTTTTATTAGCTTTATTGCTTTGGTTTTATTTTTTGCAAGCTTGTCTGCTTGTAATATATAGGTGTATGAGGTGGGGTTAAAATTATTTGAAGCGATTCCTTCTTTTTCAAATAGTATAAAAAATGTCATTAAACAAAATAAAATGTATCTTCTTTTTTTTGAGAAAGTCATCGTTTTGCCTTTAATGTATGGAATGTATTGATTATAATTATACTTTAAGGGATTTTTTATGGCAAGCTTAATTAATTGGTTGCTACTATATTTTATAACTGCTTAAAGATACAGTTATATATCATCTTGAGAGACAATAGCTACATGAGGAACTGATAATGTTAAAATTTAAGTTGGTCATTATGATCACAATTATGAGTTTTTATTCTATTGCTTATGATTGTAAACTGCAGGCAGGTGAAGATAATAGAATGGTTCTGGCTCTTTACGATTCTAAAAGTGAGAATATCAGAGAATCAAATATACATTTGTTGTTGGAAATGCCACTAAATAGGCTTGGAATGGTGGTGGAGTATCATAATATAAATAATGTTTATTACCCTGATTTTAAAAAGTATCGTGCTGTTGTTGTCTGGCTTTCAGATAATATATCTGAATATGGTGATGCCTATTATAATTATCTTGTAGGAGCTGTTGATTCGGGAGTCAAGGTTATTCTTATGAACGGCATAGGAATAACTCAGAATAGCGGCGGTAGATCATATCAAAAAGAATCTGCGAATTTACTGAAAAAACTCGGAATAAAAGAAGGAGATATTGCTGCTGTTGAGAATCCATTTACCGTACAGTATATTGAGAAGAAAAAAAATGCCTTTGATTTTGAAATAGTTGACGCTGTTGAAATTCCAAAGTATACAGATTATCAAATAATTGATAATAGAATGACATCGTGGATGGATGTTTTAAGGACGGACATCAAGGGCTCTCAGTCTGTGGTTGTGGCTGTTGGCAATAGTGGCGCTTTTATATCAGATATCGAGCTTGTCGCAAAATATATTGATGAACCTGTATGGGGAATATTGTGGGACTTGAATCCGTTCACGTTTCTCTCAAGTGCGTTAGATATTGAGAATACTTTGAAACCTGATACGACAACAACATTTGGCTTAAGAAGCGCTTTTATACATGTCGATGGTGATGGCTCATCAAATATGACAATTGATATTTCTAAAGAATCTCAACCATGTACCAAAGTATTGAAAGAAAGAGTATTGGATCTGTATCCCTTCCCTATATCTGTCAGTGCAATTGCATACAGGTTGACTGAAGAAGGTTCGGTTGGGGATAACTTTGTAAATATAATTAGAGATATTATGAGGATGCCTTTAGTTCGTCCTGCTTCGCATACCTATTCACACCCTATGGATTGGGAAAAGGGTATACTTGGGTTTAAAATTCCTGGTTATACTTTTGATCCTGTAATGGAGACGGTAGGATCTATGGAGTTGATAAAACAAACAGTTTTACCATCTGAAAAGGAGATAAAACTGTTGCTTTGGTCTGGTGACTGTAATCCAACTGAGGCTGCTTTGGCTCCTTTATATTCTGCAGGGTTTGCGAATTTGAATGGAGGGAATTCCAGAATGGATTCATTATATCAAGGAATTTGTCATCTTTGTCCATTAAGTATTCAAGTAGGACAGTTCAGGCAGTATTACGCTCAAGCTGGGAATGAGTATCTGTATACTGATGAATGGACAAAAAATTTTGGTGGCTTTTCAAAGGTAATTGATACTTTTGAAAATACTAAAAAGCCAAGGTTTCTTCCTGTAAATGTATATTACCACTTTTATATTACAGAGAGGCAGGCAGGCCTAAATTCATTATTGAAAGTATATGACTGGTGTAAAACACAGGACTTATGTTGGATAAATGTCGAAGATTATACAAAAGTTGTAACAGGTTTTATGTCCGCTAAAACCGGCATTGAGGGAGATGGTAGTTACTATATTGAGAATTATGGTGGTTTAAATACTGTGCGACTTGATAATGAAAGTCGTAATGTAGATATGATTAGGAGTAAGAATGTGCTTGGTTATAATCATTTTGATGATAGCTTGTATATCACTTTGCTACCTGGTGATAGGGCTGAGATCGCGTTGGGGGGTAGTTCAGACATTGGGGTTTATATTGCAACGTCAACTGGTAAGTTGAGGAATGTTCGATATTCTAAGGATTTGATAAAAGCAGAGATTTGCTTGTATCGTGAAGGGTATATTACCGTGAGTGGGATTAAAGGTGAGCAATTTGCTATACTCAACGGGGAAAAAGTATTTGGTGAAAAAATGAATGACTCTATATCTAAATTTTTGCTTCCAAAGGGAAATGGACAGTGGGTAGATTTTGAGGTAAGTTATTAATCGTAGAGAATATAGGTTCGCTTGGAATATAATATGATATTATTCGGCGATCAACTAATTTTTAAAATTATCCTTTATTAGATAAATATAAAAGTTGCGTGAATTTGTCACGCAACTTTTATATTGTTTATTCGTTTGGTAATTTTTATTTTACAATAATGTTTTCTGCTGTCATTGCTTCAGGCTTTTCAAGTCCTAGTAGGTCTACTACTGTTACTGCAATATCACTGAGTTTGCCTTGTTTGATAAGTTTTTTGTCTTTAGAATCGCTTGCAACATAAATACATTCCACAAGGTTTAGGGTGTGGCTGGTTTTAACCTTACCTGTTTCATAGTCTACCATCTGGTCTGAATTACCGTGGTCAGCTGTGATTAGAATCTGGAAGTCATAATCAAGTAGAATATCTACAAGTGCTCCAACACATTTGTCAACCATAGCTGTAGCTTTTTTTGCAGCACCAATATTACCTGTGTGCCCAACCATATCACAGTTTGCATAGTTTACAGCAATAAAATCAAATTGATATGGATCTTCATCAATATACTGCATTATTTTGTCCGTAACAGTGAATACTTCCATTTCTGGGTGTACTGCAAATGTAGCTGGATCATAGCGGCTAGGAACTTCTACCTGCTCTTCGCCATCAAATGGAGTGGTTGATTTACCGTTGAAGAAGCTGGTTACGTGGCGGAATTTCTGTGTTTCAGCAATTCTTAACTGTGTCATTCCTGCTTTTGAAATAACTTCTCCAAGTAGTCCTTCCATTCCACCACCACCACCGAGCGGGCCCATGAGGTATTCTTCAAATTCATCAAAGTAACGGGTGAATCCCATAAATGTGATGTCTTTACGTTCTTTGCGTTCACCTTCATAATTATCATCAATAAAGGCAAGGGTCAATTGAATAGCTCTGTCCTGGCGATAGTTGGTGTGGAATACACAGTCGCCATCCTGAACGCCTGTATAGCCATCTAGTACGTGAGCTGGAATGTACTCATCTACCATTTCATCGCCATCCGGTGTTTTGTCATTAGCATATGAATTTTCAACAACAGCTTCAATTGATGCTGTTTTTCTGCCTTCGCATGATACAATACAGTCGTATGCAATTGAAGTCAATTTCCAGTCGCGTGACCTGTCCATTGCATAATAACGACCCATTGCAGTACCAATACTACAGTTTCCAACTTCTTCCATTACTTTTTGAAGCTTTGCGATATATTCCATTGTACTGCGTGGAGGAGTGTCACGACCATCAAGGAAGGGGTGAATAATGATCTTGCCTTCTGGGTTTTCAGAGCGAGCTCGTTTCATAATCTTGAAAAGGTGCTCTTGGTGTGCATGTACACCTTCATCTTGAAGGAGACCGAGCAAGTGGAATTGGCTGTTATTTGCCTTCCATTTGTTCATCATGTTATGCCATTTATCGGCTTTGAATAGTTCGCCGCTACTTAGGCCGTCGTCAATACGTTTTAGTTCCTGGATAACAATTCGACCTGCACCCATATTCATGTGTCCTACTTCTGAGCTGCCCTGGTAACCATCAGGTAGACCAACAGATTCACCACAAGCGTCTAGTTTTGTCCAAGGGTATTTACTCTTTAGCATATCAGTCACACATGTGTCTGCTGCTGCGATGGCATTTCCATCTTTTCTTTCGTTAAGACCCCAGCCATCACGGATGATCAAGCATACTGGGCGTTTAGCCTTAGCCATTGTGATATCTCCTATAATATTTAATGTGAACAGTTTAACGATAAAATTATATCTATTTATAGCATCTTTTGGTAAAATTACAAGAGTGTAGAAAAAAATATGATTAAATTTGAATAATTATTGATCGTTTATAAATAACAGGTAGAGAAATATACATTTTAATGTAGTAAATGATTTGAGTTTACACTTTTATCATTCCTGTTACTTTAAAGTAAGTCTCGGGATATATTAGAGATTATTTATAACCTTATATATGTTATTATTATGGTAATTTATAATATACTTAATTTACTTGGTTTAGTGTATTTCCAGCGATAAATGCTTTTAAATTTTCAACAGCAATATTCATAAGTCTAATACGTGTTTCCAGTGGTGCCCAAGCTATGTGGGGTGTTATAAAACAATTATTAACCTTTAGTAGAGGGTTGTCTTCTTGAATTGGCTCAACAGAAGTGACATCTAGCCCAGCTGCATATATTTTGCCATTTTTTAATGCATTAGCCAGGTCCTTTTCAACGATTACCCCCCCACGGGACGTGTTAATAATTATTACGCCATCCTTCATTTTATCTATCGTGTTTTTATTAATTAGTCCTTGAGTTGACTCAGAAAGAGGACAGTGTAAGGAAATAACATCGGAATTTTTTAAAACTTGATCAAAACCAGTATATTTAAAATTTCTGTTTTCTAGTTTTTTGTTAGGATTTCTCGTATATGTTATTACATTCATTCCAAACGCTTGTGCAATTTTTGCCGTGGCCTGACCAGTTCTTCCGAAGCCAATAATACCAAGTGTTTTTCCTGCGAGCTCTATGAGTGGAAAGTTCCAAAAGCAGAAATCTGAGTTTTTGGTCCAGTCGCCGTTATAAACAGCGTCACTATGTTTATCAACGTGATGACAAATGTTTAATAGGTGGGCAAAAACAAGTTGGGCAACTGCTGAAGTACTGTAATCTGGAATATTACATACAGGTATACCTCTTTCTGTTGCTGCATCTATATCTATAACATTAATGCCAGTAGAGAGAGCTCCGATATATTTGATTGTCGGGCATCCTTTGATGGTTTCGGCAGAAATATAGGTTTTGTTAGTAATCACGGCTTCAGCATCGCCAATTCGTTTAATTGTGTCTTCTGGAGAAGTTCTATCATAGCAGGTAAAATCTCCTAATTCTGAGAATGCCTCCCATGTTTGGTCTCCTGGGTTTAGTGTATAGCCATCAAGTACTACAATTTTCATTGTTTTGCTCCTGTAATAATTGTTCGTCTTAAATTGAAGATTTGGGGCATGGTATTTTATTTTCAATAAATAGTAATGCCTTTATTTATCATTGGAAAAATTTTATTAAGGCTCAACGTTTGATAGGATATTAGTTAAAATAAAAACCGTTATTCAGATGTTTGTTTTTGAGGCTCGTTGTTGCTGTCTCCTACATATTCCGACCAGAAAATTAGCGAGTCCCAGATTGTCTTTCTTAACGATTCAACGTCTTTTTCCTTGATCGATTTGATTATCATTTCATGGTTTTTATAGGTGTCAATTGCCTGGTCAAATTTTATTGAACCGATTGAGGAATAAAAAAGCTTATACATCGCTTCACCAAGCCTTATAAAGAATGGGTTGTTGGTTGCAGCTAGTAACGCGTTGTGAAAATCAAAATCGAGAGCTCTTACTTTACTATTGTCAATTTCAAGTTGAGTAGCTTCTTTATGAATTTTTTGGTTTATTGAGTCTAATTTTGCAATTGTTTTGTCTTCCATTCTGTTTATTGCAAGATCAACAGCTGCCACCTCAAAGAAATACCTAAGCTCTAAGAATTCTTTCTGTTGTTCCTGATTATAAATCAAGCTGAGAATGAGTGGATTGAATGCCGATGGATTGAGAGATTTTGATATGAAAGTTCCTACACCTCTTTTGATTTCAATAACACCAAATGATCCAAGCATTTTAAGTGCTTCTCTAACAGAGTTTCTCCCTACTCCTAGGATACTTGCCAACTCTGGTTCAGTCGGTAGCTTGTCGCCTGGTAACAATTTACGGTTTAGAAGAAGATCGACCAGCATATCCATGATTTTTGAAGAAACATTTTCACGTTTTGAAGGTTTTAATCCGCCTTTAGGGCTATTGATTGTATTTATTATTCTGCTCCTGTTTTGTTGTTTATTGTAAATGGACTCATTTATTTTAAGTATAGTATTTCCTAGATTGTAGTCAAAAAGCAAATTGTTAATATCTTATTTTTAGCCTCATTTCTCTAAGAATTCTTGCTTTTAAGTAAAAGTATATTGTTTTTAAAAGTGATCGTATCGAGTTGTATAGAAATACAATTTTGAATTTTATAATATTTGGTTTCTATAACTTGAGTAAAGTATTTATTTGTTTTGAATGGTATTTGTTGAAACAGCTAAAGCTATGAAAGGGTTGACATTAATTCGTTGTTTATATATTATTAATTTATAGTAATAAATTCTCGGAAGTAGTGTGTTTAATTATGGTTATATGCTTTGATTGTATGTTTTGCTACAGTAGGCGGAGTGCTTGGCTTTAATTTTGGGTACTTATTAATGTACTGCTTGTCTTGAATTATATATTTATATTATTGTGTCTGTTTTTTATTTAGGAGATAGCTTTAATGGCTAAGAAATTAATCGAAATATATGATACGACTCTACGTGATGGTGCCCAAGGTGAAGGTGTAAGCTTTTCAATTGGTGATAAAATTAATATCACAACTGAACTGGATAAGTTTGGAGTCAATTATATTGAAGGTGGTTGGCCGGGGTCTAATCCTAAAGATATGGAATACTTTGCTGAGGTAAAGAAATTAAAGCTTAAGAATGCACAAATAACGGCATTTGGTTCTACTAGACATGCAAAAAATACACCTGCTACAGATCCAAATATAAAAAAAATTGTAGCAGCAAAGACCGATGTTATTACTATTTTTGGTAAGTCTTGGGACCTTCATGTACGTGATGCGTTACGCGTGTCTCTGGATACAAATCTTGATATGATTGAATCTTCTGTTAAGTATTTGTCTAAAAAGTGCAGTAAAGTAATCTTTGATGCGGAACATTTTTTTGATGGGTATTTTGAAAACCCGGAGTATGCATTAAAATGTCTTGAAGCAGCGGCTAACGGCGGGGCTTCAACATTGGCTCTATGTGACACCAATGGAGGATGTCTTACACATCAGTTGGCAGATATAATTAGTATTGTCTGTGAAAAATTTCCTGGGATATCTATCGCTATGCATGCACATAATGATGGCGGTTTAGCTACGGCTAATAGCGTTACTGCGGTTATGCTTGGAGCAACTCAGGTGCAAGGCACTATGAATGGTTTAGGGGAGAGGTGTGGTAATGCAAATCTTATTGAGATTATTGCAAATTTGAATTTGAAAACAGAGTTTAAAGCATTAAAGGTTAAAAACTTAAAGCAACTTACCGATTTCAGCAGGTATATTTACGAAGTAGCAAATATGCTCCCTCCTAAGAATCTTCCTTATGTTGGAACGAGTGCGTTTGCTCATAAAGCTGGTATTCACGCTTCTGCTATTGCCCGCAATAAGAGAACTTATGAACATGTAACTCCAGAAAGTGTGGGCAACGAACGAAGAATTCTTATCTCTGAGCTTTCAGGTAGGAGTAATATCAAAACATTGGGTATCAAGGCTATTAATGATAATCCAAAGCTTATGAAGAAGCTTCTTGAAAAAGTTATGGAGATGGAGAATAAGGGATATACTTATGAGGCAGCTCAGGCCAGTTTTACACTTATGGTAGATAAGGTTTGTGGAAAGCATAATCCGCAATTTTCTATAGATTCATTTCGGGTAATGAGTGAGGTTAATTCTGAAGGTAATTCGGTCTCTGAAGCAACAATCAAGACGTCAGTAGGGAAGAATCACTATCATACAGTAAGTGAAGGTGAGGACGGCCCTGTTGATGCTTTGTTTAAAGCTCTACAGAAAGCGTTAAAGGTTGATTTTCCTTTGGTCGATAATCTTAATCTTATAGATTATAAGGTACATATTGTCAACCCGCTTGCTGCTACGGAAGCTAAAGTTCGAGTTGTTATTCAATCGGAATATAACGGTGTCTTTTGGGGTACTGTTGGAGTATCCAAGAATATTATTGATGCAAGTTGTCATGCGTTACTCGATAGTATCGAGTATCTTCTCAAACAGAAGGCGGTTGGTGCTGCAAAGAAGAAGGTGGTAAGAAGAGTACAGAAATAAGTTATAAATTTTACTTTAGATTTAATAAAAGCACACCTGAAAAGGTGTGCTTTTATTAATACATATTTTATAGAGAATTTATTCTATATTTGCATGGTTGGCTCTAAGGTCTGATACGGGTTTATTTATTGAGCAGAGAAGACTCTCTATAACCTGATCGAGAATAAAAAGCAGGCAGGTCTCGTTGTAGTTTCCTAGTATTTGCGTATTATGTTCGGGTGAGGGGAGGAGTAATGCGTAGTCAGAAAGTTTTGTCAGTGTAGAGCGTGGAGTTGCGGTGATGCCAAATATTATTGGATTGAAAGTTTTTGCTTTTTTAATAAGGGTCATTAATCCTGTGGTTTCACCACTGCCTGAAGCGCAGATCAGCAGATCATCTTCTGTAATTGCAGGAGTTGTAACTTCTCCTACCATATATGTTATAATTTCTGCTTGCGCCAGACGCATCGCAAACATCTCTGTAACACAGCGAGTTCTACCAGCGGCAATAATAAAGACTCTTTTGGCTTTTATTATTTTAGAGGCAAGGAGTTCTATGCATTCATTGTCAATTACTTCCAGAGCATACTTATACTCATCAATTATTGTTTGAAGTCTTTTTAAATGGTTCATAATATTTCCTTTATGTTATCCAGTCTATACTAAGTATAACTAAATTTTAAAGTATTATAAACAATAGAAACAATTAAAATCGGAAAACTTTTTAAATACTTGCAAGTTTATATGAAGATAACATAATTGTACTTTTATTTATTATTTGGCGAAGGTGGTATAAATAGGTCATTTTTGCCTTAAGTTGGGTTGCAGACAGTTGAGGAGAAGCGATGATAATTGCTATTGTTTTTGTTTTATATATCTTGATGATGATTGGAGTTGGGGTCTATGGATATTCAAAGACAAAAAATTTGGATGACTACCTTTTAGGTGGCCGTAAAATGGGGGCTTTTGTTTCTGCACTCAGTGCTGGAGCGTCAGATATGAGTGGTTGGCTTCTTATGGGGCTTCCTGGAGCAATTTTTGCTGCTGGTTTGGGTGAATTGTGGATAGGTATTGGGTTGCTTATTGGTACTTACTTTAATTGGTTGGTTATTGCAAAGCCTTTAAGGGTTGAGAGTGAACGCTTGGGAGCAATGACTGTTTCGGAATATTTTGAAAAGAGATTTCCTGTGGGTAAGACTGCTTTACGATTGATTACAGCAGTTATTATTCTTGTGTTCTTTATACTTTATACTGCTTCCGGGCTTGTTGCGAGTGGTAAATTGTTTGAAACTGTCTTTGGTATTGATTATACAACGGCGGTTGTAATTGGTACATTAGCGATAATAGTTTATATATCTGTTGGTGGTTTTATTGCTGTATGCTGGACCGATGCTATTCAAGGGGTTTTGATGATTGGCGCTTTGGTTATTGTACCTATGCTGGCAGTGAATGTTATTGGTGGCTGGTCAGAGGTTGTGGCTGCTGTTAATTCGAGTAATCCTGAACTGCTCAACATTTGGACTAGAACTGATGGTTCTAAGCTATCGTTAACTAGCATTGTCAGTTCACTAGGGTGGGGGCTTGGTTATATGGGTATGCCGCATATTCTTGTGCGTTTTATGGCTATTGAATCGATAGATCGTATTCCTCGAGCAAGAAGAATAGCTGTTGTATGGTCAGGTATATCCATGCTTGCTGCAATTTCAATTGGTATAATTGGTATTGCTTATTTTAATCTTGATACAGTGGAGCCACTTGCAGATAAGGAAAGAGTTTTTATGACAATGATGCAGACTCTGCTAACTCCTATACCTGCTGGTATCTGTCTAGCTGCTATTCTTGCTGCTATTATGAGTACAGCAGACTCTCAGCTTCTTGTATGTACCTCAGTAATTACTGAAGATATTTACCGATCATTCTTCAGACGTGATGCTACAGATAAAGAGTTACTAAATATTGGTCGCTTCTCTGTAGTTATGCTTGCCGCGGTTGCACTTTATATAGCTCTTAACGGTGGTAAGGATGTAATGAGTCTTGTATCATATGCATGGGCGGGATTTGGCGCAGCATTTGGTCCTGCTATTCTGCTTTCATTCTATTATAAGAAGATCAGTTCGATTGGTGCGATTTCTGGTATTGTCATTGGTGGTATAGTCGTTATTCTATGGAAGAATATGAGTGGGGGGATTTTTGATCTATATGAGCTTGTACCAGGGTTCTTTATTTCTCTTATAGCTATTATTGTTATTAGTAATATTATTCCTGATAGTAAAAAATCTTAAATAGGTTGTTCTTATATTTCTTGCACCTTCTTGCTTTGGCGCGAAGGTGCATTTTATTATATATCTTCATTAAGAGCTATTATCAAGGTTGACATAAATGCTAATTACTGAGACAATAATACAGTGTCTAATTATAAAATTAGGGTGTGTTATGAAAAATGTATTTATTTTTATTTTGTTCAGCGGCGTTCTGTATTATTGCAGTATGTTTATTCTCTCTTGGGATGATGATTATTCTACTTCACCTGAAAATACTTTGAATATAAAAGATCAACTTAGAGAAGAAATGTACAGCTGGAATGATAAATTTGAGTTTCCTGCATCATTGTATGCCAGGGATAAATATTGTCCTCCTGTTACTGGAAAGACATTTTATGTTGATCCAGTTAATGGTTCAATGACAAATGACGGAAGTAAAGAACGTCCGTGGAGAACACTTCAAGAAGTATTTTCAAATAATCTTATTCAACATTATAAATATGAGAAGCTTCCCTATACAAATGGTGGTAAAAAAATTATTGTCAATCCAAAAGCTCCTGTACGTGGAGGTGATGCTTTAATACTTCTTACTGGTAATCACGGAACCGTAACTACAGGTAAAGGCGGTTTTTATATGGAAGAGGGGCAGTTTCTGACTATTAAAGCCGGTCTTGATTCTTTTCCTGTGCTTTCTTCTCTAGAGCTACTGAGCTCGAGTTATTTTTTTATTAGTGATCTGGAGTTTGAGTGTGAGGGCTCTGGCAGTAATAAGCCTAGCGCTATAATTGATTTTTCATCTCATAAGCATTTTGGTGAATCTGCAAACATTATAATAAATAGTTGCATATTGAGATCCAAAGGTAAGTCTTATACCTGGACTAAGAAAGACTGGAAGAAAAAGACTTTTTCAGGGATCATTATAAAAGCTGATAATTCTGTCGTTAGAGGGTGTCGGATTACAAATGTTGCTCTTGGAATTTCGGTGACTGGGGATAAAGCAGTAGTAAAAGATAACATAGTTAAGAATTTTTGCGTTGATGGCTTGAGAGGAAATGGGTCAGAATTGGTATTTGAGAGCAACTATGTTCTGAATAGTTTGAACGTTGATGATAATCATGATGATGGCTTTCAATCATTTCTTACTGAGGGTAAGAAAGTATATAAAAATGTAATTATCAAAGGGAATTCATTTATACAGGACACAGTTAGTCAATCCAAGTATTCTGGATCTTTTCAAGGAATAGGCTGTTTTGATGGGCCATTTGAAAATTGGGAGATTGTAGGGAACACCGTAATTAGTGACACTTGGCATGGTATTTCGCTTTATGGCGCCATGGATTCAATTGTAGAGAATAATACTGTACTTCCAAGGCACTATAACGCAAAAGAAGGACCCCCATGGATTGCACTGCTACAGAGTAAATCTGGAACTGCGCCGGTCAATTGTAGTGTTATAAATAATCAGGCTATGGCGTATCGTCTTGATGAAAAAGTTTTGCAGAAAAATAACGTAACTCTTATGGGAAGAGCTGATGTTGATACTTTGCTGAAAAGATTTGATGCAAGATGGGATAAAATTATAAATCCTTATTGATACAGTGATTATGTTTGTATGCTTGATCTCTGTTCGCAAAATGTTAACTATTGTTATCTTGCGTATATTTTAATATATGTGAATTTTTAGATTGAATTACTTCCAGTTTTATTGCATAATCTGCAATCAATTTAAACTCAGACCGAAGTGCTCGGTGTGAGTTTTTTGTTTTCTTGCTTTCTGTGAGGACGCAGGTATGTTAAAAAATAAATTGCAGTTTGGACAGTATGACTGGGCTGTTTTTTTATCGCTATTTTTTCATGCATTTGCATTTTTGTTGTTACCAATAATCTTGTTGCCAGTATCGCTGGAACTTGGGTTTTCTCTAGCAGATTATGGTAAGGTTCAGATGTATAATGGAATGATGTCTATTATCGCTATAATAGCGTCAGGATTTATTGCGAATAAGATCGGTATAAAGAGAACATTTATTCTGTCACTTGTTGTTGTGCTGGTGGGTTTGGTTTTACTGTCTTTTGCGGAGTCATACTTTTTTTATGTATGCGCGATTATGATCGCGAGTGCCGCTGGAAGTATTGTGACTTGTTTATCACCTTCAATTATGCATGATTTGCATTCAAATGAATCTGGTAAATACATCTCACTAGCAAATTCTTGTTGGTCTACTGGTGTACTTATAACGGTTTTATTAACAGGGTACCTTCTCAGTGCCGGATGGTCATGGCGTATAATTTTACTCTTTGCTTCTTCAGCGATAATTATTCCTGTTATTATTGTTCTTATACCAAACTGTCGAAACAATGTGTTTTCGGTCAGGAGTGAAGTACTTAGTATAGGTGCAGTCATCCAGAAGAAGATTAAAATCATAAAGAATAATATGTTCTGGAAATTTGTGGTTCTTAATGGGTTGGTTTCAGGGGCAGAAATGTCATTACAGACTTGGACTGCAAGTTATGTTCAAGTGAATTTAGGGGGTTCTGTAAAGGCAGGAGGAATTGCTGCAGCTTGTTTTTCTGTTGGAATGATCATATCAAGATTCTGCAGTGGTTATATTGCGAAGCAAAATAAAATAAAGAGCTTTTTGATGGGGGTTGCCTGTTATGCAGCATTAGTTACATTTATACTGCCTTTTGCTGGTTCTCTCACATTCTTTTATGTTATATTTTTTATGTGCGGTATTGGTGCAGCACCATTCTGTCCGTATGTCCAAAGTTATCTTATCGAGCAGCTTAGAGGTGAAGATAAGACTGTACTTCTAATGCTGCTTTCAGTATCTGGTTTCATAGGCTATTCATTCTTTTCATGGTTTGCTGGATTTTTGATCTCTTATTATGGAGATCTACACATTGTATATTATATTGCTCCTATAAACTATTTATTATTCTTAATAATTATAGCTGTAGTGAATTCTGACATCAATATTTTTTCAAGGAGAAAGAAGAAGTTAGCATTATGATATTTTATGGTGTGCTAAGTCATATGATTATAAATTATAATTTAGTGTGATTACTACTGGGTTTCAAATAATATTAATTTATTTCAGTTGATTGTAACTAATTTGTGTTATGTGACTCAACTTTACGAAAGGTAACTATGAGTTATCGCAGATTGACTCTTGGATGTTATGATTGGGCTTTGTTTTTCGGATTCTTTGCTGTCGCATTTACGCTACAGCTTATACCCGTAATACTCCTTGCAGTCTCGAATGATTTAGGGTTCCCTTTATCGAAAGGTGGGTTCGCTGATGGAGGACTTATCCAGTTATTCGCAGGTATTACAGGGGTTCTTGCGATGATTTCAGGCTCATTTATTGCAAATAAATATGGTAAGCGACTTAGCTATACAGTTAGCTTAGTACTTTTATTTATTGGCTTTTTTTCACTGTTTTTTGCGGATTCATATCTTTTATTTGTGGCCTTTATGATGATAGCTGGTGCTGGGGGAAATTTGCTTATCTGTCTCGTCCCAACCATGTCTCATGATCTCCATGAAGATGATTCAGGAAAGTATATTACAATTGTTAATTCTTTCTGGTCTGGTGGTATGCTCCTAACAGTACTGCTTGCAGGATTTCTTTTTAGAGTGGGTTATTCCTGGAGGTGTGTGGTATTAATAGGAAGTTTGTCTGTAATTTTACCAATTATAATTATGTTGCTGGCTTATAAAAAAGGCCAGAAGTTTCCAGAAAGATTAGAAATTATTAACTATAAAGATACAGCTAGAATGAATATGGTTGTAATAAAGACTTTACGATTTTGGAAATTTGTTTGTATTATTTCATTGACTACAAGTTCAGAGCTTATAATAGGCTTGTGGACAGCAAGTTATGTTCAGCTTGATTTTAAGGCGACTCCTGCTGCTGGTGGCTTTGCAGTCGCTTGCTTTGCTGTAGGTATGATTATTTCAAGGTTTGTCAGTGGGTATTTTGTAAAGCAGGAAAAAATTAAAGGATTTATTCTGGTGTATGGACTTGCTGCAACAATTGTAACAGCAACGTTCCCTTTTATTGAGACTCTATCTGTTTTTTATATTATGCTGTTTCTAGTAGGGCTTGCAGCAGCACCGCTATGGCCTTGTATACAGAGTTATAGTGTTGACCAATTGCCGGAACTTGATAAAACGGTGGTATTGATTCTTCTTACAATTGCAGGTATTGGCGCTTACTCTGTTTCTTCATGGATTACAGGTCTTATTGCAACCGCATATGACAGCTTGACACCTGTATATTATTTAGTTCCGGTAAATTATTTGCTCTGTATTCTTATTTTACTCTTTACCAATTCAAAAATTAAATTAGTAGAGCTAGAAGGCAAGATTTAGTTCATTAATGACTTTATCCATGGTAAGGCGAGGTAGCATTGTATTACTATTGCATTAATAATATCAAGGGAAAATGCTCCTACTAAAGGAACTATAAGGAATGCCCTGGGTGCAGGGCCGAATTTTTTGACAATGCTGTCCATGTTTGCAATTGCAGTAGGGGTGCTCCCCAAACCAAATCCGCAAAGACCTCCAGCTATTATAGCAGAATCATAATCTCTACCCATAACTATAAATGAAGCCGTTGCTGCAAAAAATATAACAAATATTGTTTGGAATATCATTATAATGGATAAGGAACCTGCAAGAGGAGCTAACTCCCAAAGATGAATTTTCATCATTGCCATCGCGAGAAATATTGCAAGTGATACATTACCTATTATTGTTAATGTTTCTTCGTTGATGTGTTTATCAGATTTTAGTGATAGGGTATTACATAATATAATACCAACAAAGAGACAGCCTACAAAACTTGGAAGAATAAAGTTCTTTCCACTGATAATATCTACAATAGGACCGCCAAGTATAATACATATTGTAACTAATAATATGGACTTTAACATTGTGTTTGTACAGACCGTCTCTGTATCAAGATAGCGTCTTGAATGAAACTTAAGTGCAGTAGATTCTTTTGTCTCTGGTGCTGAAGGTTCGAGTTTGCATTTATTAATGAGAAATTTTGATACTGGACTTCCTATGATTCCGCCTAGAATGAGCCCAAATGTTGCGCATGCCATCGCCATTTCAACTGCTCCAGTCACAGGTGTGTGGGCTGCAGCAAACATGTCTCCGTATACTTTTCCTGTGCCGTGTCCACCGGTAAGAGTAACCGAGCCAGATAGAAGCCCAATACGTGGATCAAGCCCTAATACCTCTGCAAGACCAACTCCAATAAAATCCTGAATAATTAGAAAAATAAAACAAATTCCTAGAAAAATAATTAAACCTTTGCCACCGCGTTTGAGAAGGCGGAGGTTGGCGTTGAGGCCTACTGTTGCAAAAAAAGTAAGCATCAAATAATCCCCAGCTGATGTTTCGAAGTTCATTTTAGTATCTGTTAATAAGTATATTACTAGTGAAAGTATAGAGAATGCTACACCACCAACTACAGGGTCAGGAAGATTTAGCCGACTCAAAAAAGCAATTTTTGTTGTAAGTATCTTACCTAAATAGAGAATAATTATCGCTAGGAGTATACTGGTAAGGCTATCGAAATCCCAGGATCTATGGGAAAAAATTTCTTTTATCACTGAGATTATTTCATTCAGCATGATTGTATCCTTTATTCAGTACCTTTAACTATCTAACGTGTTTTTGTGGTATTCTTGTTCATTATAAAGAAAATTAATTTTGTATAATGTTCAATACTTTGTAGATTTTATTTGCAAGCTGATTTTGCCGATAAGGTTTCTCGATAAAATCCATGACACCTTGTCTCATAACTTCAAAAGCTTCTTCATTCATACTATATCCTGATGATAAAATTGCTTTGATATTTGGGTTTATAGCTTTCAAAGCTTTGTAGGTATCATTTCCGTTAATCTTTGGCATGATCATATCAAGGATTACCAGATCAATGTTTTTCCAATCGGTGCTATAATATTTGATAGCATCATATCCATTACTGCAAGTTATAACTTTATATCCAAGATCTTGTAGCATTTTTGTTGCGAGTTTTCTAAGAACTGCTTCATCATCAACTAATAGTATTTTTTCTTCATTATTAGGGTGGACCTTTACAGTGGTTGCTTCTCCTGATAGTGGGGCTTCTGTAGTTGGTAGGAATACTCTAAACACGCTTCCGTGTCCAGCTTCTGAGTAGACGTTTATTGTTCCCCCATGATTGGTAATTGCTGTGCTGGCACTTGCAAGCCCCATTCCAGTACCTTTATCTTTTGTAGTAAAGAATGGCTCAAAAATATGCTTACACGTTTCTTTATCAATTCCATGGCCTGTATCAGAGATATTGATTTTAATGTAGTTACCAGGACTTATCCCTTCTGTATTTCTTGCGCAGTAATCTTTGTCTAAATATACAATTTCTGTTTCAATAATAATGTTGCCACCAGATGGCATTGCGTCCCTAGCATTGAGGCCAATATTTAATATAGCATTTTGAAGTTGTGTTGCATCACCTTTGATTGTGGCTTCGGTGGCTTTAAAATACTGTGTGATTTTTATCCGTTTATCTATAGAATGGGAAAGGAGTGAGACAACTTCTACTAGTACTTTGTGTATATCTACAAAACTTGTATTTGAAGCGTCTTTTTTTGTAAAGCTTAGTAGTTGGTGGGTTAAGTTGGCCGCTCGTTCTGAACTTGTAATAATTCCTTGAACAAATTCCTTCATTGTTTCATCTTTAAGGAATTTCATTAGCAGTTCTGCATATCCCATAATGCCACTTAATTGATTGTTAAAATCGTGGGCAAGTCCCCCTGCTAATTGTCCTATTGTCTGTAGTTTCTCTGAGTGCTTTAACTTGTATTCTAAATCTTTTCTTTCTGAAAGATCTATAATACTACCTCTAATAAGATTATTATCGGGTGTGTCTATAGATACAAGACGTACTTCGCATGATGTTTGAGTGTTATTTGAAACATTGAGTATATCCCAGTAAAAGACGGTTTTTTTGTTGGACTTAACAGCTAGATAGTAAAATTTTAATAATGATGCAGAAAAATCTCCTTCAGGTTGCTTTATTGGACTGATACTCTCAAAGGTTTTGCCATATAGTTCTTTTTTAGAGATGCCAGAGAGTGACTCCATCTTTTCATTGACATCAATGATTTCACCATTTTTCTTGAGGTCGATAACAAATATCGCCTCTGGAGCATTATCAACAAGAGAGCGATATTTTTCTTCACTTTCTTTTAATGCTGCTTGGGCTTTTCTTTCTTCTGTGACATCTTTGAAAATTCCTATAATTCCTGTAATTTTCCCCTTGCTGTCGGATATAGGGGTCTTTATTGTTTGAACATATTTATTTATACCATTTATGCTGTAAGACTCTAAAAATTCACGTTGTTTTTTAGCCTTGATAGTTTCCTTGTCATCAACTATATACTTTTCAGCGAGTTCACGTGGGAAAAGATCAAAATCTGATTTATTAAATATTTCATCAGGATTGATAGAAAGATCGTTTGCAAAGTTTATATTGCAGGAAATATACTTTGAATTAGAATCCTTCATAAATATTTTCTCGGGCAAGCTATCAATCAGTTTTCTATAACGTTCTTTGAATTCTTTTGTCTTATTTTCTGAATTTTTTTGTTTAGTTATATCACGAAATATTCCCGCGAATTTACTTTTTGATTGCCAAAAGCATGATATATCGAAAAATTTTTTAGAATTTTTGTTATAGTACTCAAAGCGTAGCGGGGTGCCTGTGCTGGATGCATTATTTAAGTTAGACAGTATTGTTTGGTCAAATGGCGCAAATTCTGAACCTATTCTACCTTCAATATCTTCACGGTTTAATCCAGATATCTTTTCAAAAGTATTATTAACTTTTAAAAATCTGTAATCTATAACCTCTCCTGAGTTATTATATATAAGCTCTTGGATTGAAAAACCATCCAACATATAGTCCAAGATGTGTTCATATTCATTTAATGAGAAATGAACGTTATTTGATTTGATGTTATCTGAATTATTAAATTGGTTGCTATTTTTATCTGGATTATACTCCGATTTTTTGCCCATAATTGTTTCCAATAATTAAAAAAATATAGTTGACTAAAAGTCTATTTATAATTTCATACTACTAGCACCTTATTTTTCTGTCAAGAAATATATTTTGGCTAAAAACTATAACTTATTTAGAATGAGGGGATATTTTTCTAAAAAATAAATAAATTATATCCACTTAATGATCATAATCTTATAGGTTATTTTAAACAAAAGTAATGATTATTTTATGCATAATATTTGCATAATAAGTTAACTAATGGTATAGTAACTCAAAAGAAGCAGTTTTTTTTTGCCTAATGTTGGTCACGCGTTCATAATTATATTCAGTGTTTTTTGTTTATGATATACAGCATTAAAATTTCTCTCCGAATGTACTATTGGAGAGAAAAAAATATAGAATTTTGGTCACGTGTTCATTTGTTGGAGTGTTTCTAAAGTTTCTATTGAAATGGAAGTCATAGTTCTTGTCTAGTAACCATTTTGTTGGGAAGAGTTTTTTATTATTTACTTTATTTTGGAGGTGTACCTATGCTAAAGCGTGTTGTTATGTCTTTGCTTGTGTGTGTTTGCCTGTTAGGGTTTGGGGTTGTAAAATCATCAAATGCTGCTCCTGCAACACTCACAGTAATGAATCAGTCAGTTTCTGGTTGGAACCAGAATTTCAACCCATTTTCAAATATTATTGAGGCATATAGAGGGTTTGTGTATGAACCTCTAGTAATTTATAATGGTTTGAATAATGATGAGGTGCCATGGCTTGCTGAAAGTGTTGAGCTACAGGATGATCTTCAGACAGTTCTTGTTAAATTAAGAAAAGGTGTAAAATGGAGTGATGGTAAAAAATTTGACGCTGACGATGTTGTTTTTACATATGAATTGTTCAAAAAATATCCTGAAACAGACTACAGTGGTATGTGGGGGGACAAAGGTAAACTCAAAGCTATAGAAAAAGTGGATGACCATACCGTAAAATTTACTATGAGTGAGAAGAACGCTTTTGGTGTTAGCCCACTATTTGTTGAAGTATGGATGCTTCCAAAGCATATTTGGTCTAAAATTGAGGATCCAACTAAAAAGGTTGTGACAAACCCTGTAGGTACAGGTCCAATGACAGAAGTACTTCGCTTCACACCGCAATTATTTGTAATGGGTAGAAATCCAAATTATTGGCAGGCTGATAAACTTAAGGTCGATAGAATGATGTGGCCTCAGTATAACTCAAATGATGCTGCATATGATATGCTTATGGCAGGTAAGATTGACTGGGCTCATATTTTCATACCTGAAATTGAGAAAATTTATGTAGATGGAAGCGATACAAAGAAATACTGGTTCCCTTCACGAGACGGTGTGCGTATTGCAATGAATATGCAGACTAAGAATGAGAATAATAAAAAAGCTTTTAAAAATGTAGAATTCAGAAAAGCATTTTCTCTTTCGATGAATAGACAAGATATGATGGATGTCGGTGCATATGGGTATGTAAAGGGAGATAGCCCTGCTACTGGTCTACCTCCATCACTTTGGGGTTGGAGAAATCCTGAGGCTGATCAGATTTGGGCCGAATATTATAAGTTTGATATTGCAAAAGCAAAGAAGATTCTTGCTGATGCTGGGTTTAAAGATATTGACCATGACGGGTATGTAGAAAATCCAGATGGAACTCCTATCAAGTTTGATATTCAAGTACCAAGTGGTTGGACTGATTGGGTAAATAATTGTCAGATAGCTGTTGAAGGCCTACGCAAAGCTGGTATAAATGCTGATGTGGCTACTCCAGAAGTTCAAGCATATGTTTCAGCATGGCCAACAGGTGATTTTGATGCACAGTTCTGTGGTAATGGTCTTGCTCCTACTATTTATAAGTTCTATGAAATGACAATGACTAAGCCATACTTTAATAGTATTGTCTGGTGGTCAGCAAATCTAACAAAAGATGATAATCCTGAACGTGATGCTCTTATAGAAAAGTTAAAGACTGCTAAATCAGAAGATGAACAGAAGGAAATTGTTGGAGAGATTGAAGTATACTATGCAAAAAACGTTCCACATATTCCACTATACTATAATGGAAACTGGTTTATCTATAACACTTCTCGTTTTACTGGTTGGGCAACAGAAGAAGACCCATACTGTGACCCAGCACTTGCGAATTTCTCAAATAGGCTACTTGTATTAATGCGTTTGAAACCTACTAAATAAATAATTTTATGCTCAAAAACAGATAGTCTGCACATCTCGGTGTTATCCTACAATCTAGAAGTGCAACTGATGTGCAGGCTATTTTATGAAATAAAAAAAAGTATCTAATTTAAACCAATATTTGTACTTCTAGATAATTCATTATAAATAAATTTGAACATTAATCGAAGCAACACTATTAATAGTAGTGAATGGATTCGAATTGAAATAATATAATATGCTCTTTGGGCTTTTTAATTAGATTTGTAGGAATGAGGTATGGTATGAAATATTTTTTGCAGCGGTTTGGATTCTACTTTATAGCATTCATTGCCGCGATCACAATTAATTTCTTTCTGCCAAGAATGATGCCGGGTGACCCTGTACAGTCATATATTGCATCGTTGTATTCTGGTGGAGGAAATATTAGTGCTGAAACAGTAAAAGCTATTGAAAAATTGTTTGGCTTTGTTGATCAGCCATTATGGAAGAGTTATTTGGATTATATTGGCAGTATTGTACAAGGAGACTGGGGGATATCTTTGAAGTATTATCCAAGACCAGTACTAAGTGTTATCTTTGACTATTTGCCTTGGACCTTGTTTTTGGTAGGAAGCTCTGTTCTTATATCATATTTGATAACAACTTTGTTGGGAATTGTTGCTGCTTGGAATCGTGGCGGTATATTTGATAGTCTTGTAACTATTACAGGTCAGATACTTGCTAATATTCCTGCGATTGTAACAGCATTAGCGCTGTATATGATATTTGCAAGCCAACTGAAATGGTTTCCATCTGGATATGCTTATGATAGTTTATTGTTCCCAGAATTTACTTGGGAATTTGTAAGAAGTATGATCTATCACTGTGTCCTTCCAGCAACTGCAGTTATCATCACAAGTCTTGGTAATATAATGGTTATGAGAGCAAACATGATAAACCAGCTTGGGGAAGATTATATTGTAATGGGATGGGGTAAAGGAGTGCCTGATCGAAAGGTTATGTTTGGATATGGTGCACGGAATGCACTACTACCTCTTGTTACTTCTTTTGCTATGAGTATGGGATATATTTTTGGTGGATCAATTGTAGTAGAGATGATATTTAATTACCCTGGACTTGGGCTATTAATGTTCCAGTCGCTGGCTGCAAGAGACTATCCATTAATTCAAGGGTTACTTCTGCTTATTACTGCACTCGTACTTTCGATGAATTTATTTGCAGATGTTCTAGTGTACTTACTTGATCCAAGACTAAGAAAGCAGGGAAAGTAAAATGAGTAGAGTAAATAATTGTCTGAAATTCCTGAGGCAGAATATAAAGTTTACAGTTGGGGTTAGTATATTAACGATCATAATTTTTAGTTGTGCTGCTGCTCCATTTTTGACTTCGTATGATCCAGTAGAAAGGATTGCAGGTCAGCATGAGCATCCTACGTTACAGCATATATTGGGTACCACACAACTAGGACGAGATGTATTTTCACAAACATTGTATGGCGGTAGAACTTCTATTGTTGTTGGGGTACTTGCTGCCTCAATTACTCTGGTTCTGGCAATGGTAGTAGGTATATGCGCTGGTTATTTCGGCGGGGTAGTTGATAATATTATTGCAACGCTAATTAATATTGTAATGGTTATTCCGAATGTTCCGCTGATTCTGGTAATGGCGTCTATGCTTGGTAAGATTTCTCCTATATATATAGGATTAATTATTGGGCTGACTTCCTGGGCGTGGGGAGCGAGGGTTATTAGAAGTCAGACGATGAGTATAAGAACTAGAGAGTTTGTTTATGCTGCTGAAACACTGGGTGAAACCAAATTTAGAAGATTGTTTTTTGAAGTGATGCCAAATATGATGTCGATTCTAAGCAGCCTTTTTGTGGGTACTGTAATTTACGCAATCATGGCTGAAGCAACTCTTGAGTTTCTAGGATTTGGTGATCCATTATCAACTACTTGGGGTATCATGCTCTTTAATGCTCAGAATTCTGCTGCATTGCGTGTGGGGGCATGGTGGGAATTACTCGGTCCTTGTCTAGGTCTTGTCCTACTTGGAGCTGGGTTGACATTGATCAATTTCTCAATTGACGAAATATCAAATCCAAAGCTGAAGGTACAAAAGATAATGTCTAACTACTACAGAATGAAGAAGAAAGGAAAGGTTTAGATGGATCCTTTACTAGAAGTTAACAACCTTTCTGTTGATTATATTACAATGACAGGGAGCGTAAGAGCTGTTGATGATGTTTCGTTTACAATTAATCCAGAGGAGATATTAGGTTTAGCTGGAGAGTCAGGTTGTGGTAAGAGTACAATTGCTTATTCACTAATGAGGCTTCATCGTCCTCCAGCTCTTATCTCAGAAGGTCAGATTAACCTAGGTGGAACAGATGTTTTACGCCTGAATACTGAAGAATTGAGAAAGTTTCGCTGGGAAGAAATGAGTATGGTTTTTCAGAGTGCGATGAATTGTCTTAATCCTGTTGTAAGACTAGATAAACAATTTTTTGAGATATTTAAGTATCATGGAATTACAAATAATAAAAAGGAAGCTTTTGAACGTTCTGCCGAGCTAATGAAAATTGTAGATATTGCGCCTGAGAGATTACGCGATTATCCTCATCAGTTTTCTGGTGGTATGAGGCAGCGTGCGATTATAGCAATGGCTTTAGCTTTGAAACCTAAGCTGCTTATTTTAGACGAACCAACTACAGCGCTTGATACTGTTGTGCAACGTGAAATACTGCAAAAGATCTATGAATTAAAGCAAAAATTTAAGTTCTCTATTCTATTTATTACTCATGATTTAAGTTTGATGATGGAGTTTTGCGATACAGTTGCAGTTATGTATGCAGGAAAGATTGTCGAAATGGCTCCGTCAAAGCAGATTTTAAATAGTCCTAGGCATCCTTATACATATGGGTTGAAGAATTCATTCCCGTCACTTAAAGGTGATGTTAAGTATATGGAGGGTATTGCTGGGTCTCCAGTGAGCCTTTCAATGCTGCCAAAAGGGTGTAGGTTTCAAGATCGATGTTTTAACGTTACTGGTGAATGTAGAAGGTATGAACCACAAGCAGGTGAGAATAAACATAACTTTGTTTGTTGTCATAATAGATTAAAAGAAGGGAAGGTGTAACTATGAGTGATAAAACTTCGCGTACGCCGATCTTTGAAGCTAAAAATATTGTAATGGATTTTAAAGTTCAGAAAAGTGGGGGGATGTTTGCTGGAACCACAACTTTAAGAGCACTTAATGATGTGTCATTTGAGATGTATGAAGGAGAATCACTGGCTGTTGTTGGTGAGTCTGGATGTGGTAAATCTACTCTATGTAGAATAGCAATGCGTGTACATTCACCAACAGAAGGCAAAATGACATATAACGGAATGGATGTGCATAATTTTGATCATAAGAAAGACTATACAAAGTATCGGGAAAAGGTGCAAATGATCTTTCAGGATCCATTTTCTTCCTTAAATCCTCTACATAGTATAGATTATATTCTATCAAGGCCTTTGAAACTTTATCATGGAATGAAGAAGAAAAAAGAAATTGATGAAAAAGTTAATGAGATTATGGAGACTGTTGGGCTTATTCCTGCTGTTGAACAGAAAAGGAAGTATCCACATCAGCTCTCTGGTGGACAGAAGCAGAGAGCCTTTATTGGAAAAGTGTTTGCAATAGGGGCAGATGTTATTTTTGCCGATGAGCCTACTTCTATGCTTGATGTGTCTATTAGATTGGGTGTACTAAATTTGCTCAATAAAATGAAGTTTGAAAATAAAAAGTCATTCTTATATATTACTCATGATATTGCAACTGCTAGATACTTTTCGGAGAGAATAATAGTATTATATTGTGGTCATATGGTGGAATGGGGGGATGTTAATAAAGTTGTTATTGATCCAATTCATCCTTATACACAGCTTTTAATTTCAGCCGCTCCAGATCCTGAACGAGAAACACTTGCTGAACTAAAAGAAAAAGGAAGAGCTGAGATTCAGCAATGGTCTCCAGATAGTAAAGGGTGTCCGTTTGCTCCAAGGTGTTTGAAGGCTACAGATATTTGTTATAAGCATTTCCCAGAAGCAGTTGAGGTAGGTGAAGGAAGATTTGTGCGATGTAATCATATTTAATAGTTATTGAATGTGATATATTACAGTGAATTATGAAAGGTGTTTAATATGACTAAATTAGGTAATGACTTTGTCTGGGGTGTTGCTACTGCAAGTTACCAAGTTGAAGGTCGTGGTTCTGGGGAAAAAGGAGTATGTATCTGGGACACATTTGCTACTACTGGTGTTAAGTATGGTCATAATGGTGATAGAGCAAGCGATCAGTTTAATCGTTATAAAGAAGATGTGCAGCTTATGAAGGAACTTGGGGTAAAATCTTATAGATTTTCAATTGCTTGGCCAAGGATTTTCCCTGAGTCAATGGAAGAAGAAAATGTAGCGGGTTTTGATTATTACCACAGGTTGATTGATGAACTTCTTGCAAATGGGATAGAGCCAAATGTGACAATGTATCATTGGGACCTACCACAGTATTTGCAGGATATTGGTGGGTGGACTAATAGAGACGTAGCATATGCATTTGAAAAATATGCGGAGAGCTGCTTGAGAAATCTTGGCGATAAAGTAAAAATGTGGGCTACGCTCAATGAGCCATTTTGCTCAGCATACTTAGGATATGAATTTGGAGATCATGCTCCTGGATTAAAAAATATTAATATGGCTTATCAAGCAGTTCATCACTTGAATTTTGCTCATGGACTTGCTGTTAAAAAATTTAGAGAATTGGAGTGTCAGGGGCAGATAGGTATTGTTCTTAACCTTGCATATCCAAGACCAGCAAATGCTACAGAAGAAGATGTTGAAGCTGCAGATAGAGGTGCAGATAAAGGTTTTTATATGTTTACTGACCCAATCTTTAAGGCTGTATATCCTCAGCGTCACTTGCAGGCTCTGGATATTACATTGCCTATCGAGCGGGGCGATATGGATATTATCTCTGAAAAGATTGATTTTGTTGGTATAAATTACTACTTTGAAGATGCTGTAACATTTGACGCTGATACTCCAGAAAAATTCCGAGTGGTTTCAACAGCCAAAAAGAAAACCGCGATGGGATGGGATATTATACCTGACGGGCTATATAGGTTGGTCAAGCAGGTACAGAAAAATTATGGTGATATACCTTTATATATCACTGAAAATGGTTGTGCGTGTTTTGATACGCTCAATGAAGATGAAAGTCGTTGTCATGATCCTGAACGAATAGAGTATTACACACAGCATTTTGAGCAAATAGCAAAGTTGGTAAATGAGGGGGTTAACCTTAAGGGTTATTATGCTTGGTCATTTATTGATAACTTTGAATGGGCGTGGGGATATACAAGAAGGTTCGGAGTAGTATACTGTGATTACCAAGATATGAGGCGTATACCTAAAGATAGCTATTATTATTACCGGGAGGTAATATCAGGTAACGAAGAAATTTAGTAACACTCAAAACAAAGTAACATGATGAAAAATGAAGTACCGCAAAATGGTAGCAGGTGTTATTGAGGGGACTCTTTTAGCACCTGTTATTTTTTAACTGTCTTAATTTTGCAAGAGTTTGTGTCCTTGAAGAGTTTGAATTTGTGCAGGATTTATGGGTTTCATTTTTTATGAAAGGAGTGCCATATGTTTTATAAATGGTTTAACATGCCTAAAAAGTGGGAAGATATTGAAAACAGAATTGTAATTGAAGCAGACGGCAATAGAGATTATTTCATCGATCCTATTACAGGAAATGAAACAAGTAATGCCCCATATTATGCGAAAAAGATTTATGGAAATTTTACTTTTTCGTGTAAGCTCAAGCCAGAATTTAATGAACGCTATGATGCTGGTGCTATCTTATTGCATAATGGCATGGATAATTGGGCAAAGGTTGCTTTTGAATTAACAGAGATCGGGCACAAAGGTGTTGCCAGTGTTATAACAAAAGGTGCTAGTGATGATGCGAATGGTGAAGAAATTGATGTTGATGAAGTTTGGTTGAAAATGACAAGAAAAGTGGATGTTTATGCTCTTTACTATTCTTTAGATAATTGTAACTGGAGAATCGTTCGATATTTTCGTCTGAATAAAGCAGATGATTGTGATTTATATTTAGGAGTTGAGGCGCAAAGTCCAATTGGTAAAGGATGCCGTGTCGAGTTTAGTGATTTTTCATTTTCTGATAATACTGTAAGTGATATTAGTAAGGGAATCTGATAATGTCTTGTGGTTCTAGTTATTGAGTGGGCATTTCACTCAAAAGTAAATAATATGTAGCAATTTTGCTGGTATAAAGAAGCTTCTTTTTTATGCCAGTTTTTTTATTTACAATGAAAGTTGTGTATGTACCATTTAGTATAAGGTTTTAATATCAAAATATGGATGTATTTTTTCTCATTAGTGAGGGTTTGTATGATGAAATATTGTTTTAAACTAAACTTAAGTATATTAAATAAAATTGGAGTTTTAAAAATAGTGCTCATTGCAATAAGTGTCTTTGTTGGAATGAGTATGGCTCAGGCAGCTGATGGCGATAGCATCAAGGATTCTGTCGTAAATATCTGGAATAAAGTATCTGATGCTGCTGTTGAAGGGAGTAAGGTTGTAAAAGATAAGAGTGTTGAAATTAGTGATGATGTAAGTGATAAGGCTGTCGATGCTTGGGAATGGGCTACCGAAGATGATGTTACTGAACCTGAAATGGAAGAAGGGGCGTTTGGTGATGATAGCATGGGGGGGGATTTTTCTCAGGAGGATCAAGAGATTAATCCGGAAACGGAGGATAGCTCGGTAACAGAACGTGTTGAAAAGTCTGCTGCGGAGTTATGGGCAAGGATTGCTAGGGCTTTTGCAAGCGATGAGTCTTTTGATGGAAAAGGGTATCCCTCAAAATCTGCACTTTGGGGGGAAATCAACCAAGATTTATCAACTATAGCTGAGAGAGTTCAAAAACAAAATGAACTTCCCAAAGACTCTCTATTTGGTGAGGATAAAGAATCTAATCGTAGAAAAATAGATAAACTGCTCAATCAAATTTTAGAAATACTTGAAGTTACAGATGTATCGTACCGTAAGCAGGAGTATGCAGAACTTGAAGAAAAGATTCTTGAGAAAAATACTGAGATTATAAGCTATAGAGAAAAGATGATTATTGCGCCTGAAAAAGTAGAAGGAGTGAATAAAGTATGGGAGAGCTCTATAGCTGATTATAAAGAAAAAATAGCGGCAGCAGAAGCAGAAATTATGGTTTTAAAAGTAAATCAGAAAGAAATACTATCTTTAATTCAGCAAGAACTTCTTGATAGAAGTGGAATAAAATTGTCAGATGATCAAGTTTATAGTCTAGTAGTAATGGTCTCTGGTGACAGCTTTGTTACCCTTAATAGTGTGTTTTATAATGTTAAGCAACTTGTTGGGATTCTCGAGAAATTATCAGAGCAGAACAAAGATTATATTAATAGCGTTAAGAAGTATTATGGAATGTACGCTGTGTTAATTGAAGCCCTTCAGCTTGCTCATGAAATTGAGATTAATAAAATCAAGGATACCTATATGCCAAAACTTGATGAATATAGGGTTAAGGCACAGCTTGCGTCTAAAGATACACAAAAATTAATAGCGAAGAATATGAATAATGTGCAGAATATGGCAATGTTAAATAGTAATTTAAAAGCACAAGCTGAGGTGTTCACTGCTGCGGGAGCTTATAAAGAATATCTGGTAACTTATCTTGAAAATTTAGAGTTAAGTAAAGCAGTCATAGATCAGCAACTTCAGGTGGTTATGGATACATGGAAGACAACGCAGCTTGCTTCTGGGTTGTTATCAGTTATGAAGAGCAGTTCTTCAGGAATTAAAAATCTTGTAAGCATGGAGTTACCTAGTATAAAACCGCTTAATATTGGGAAACTCAAAGATCAACTCAGCATGATATCAGTAGAGATAAGAGAGTAAGAAGTTATTAATTGCGATTATTGTGCTGTAATATTTTGAGGAAGCCATTAAATGGCTTCCTTATTTCTTGAAGTTATTTTGATTCTTTTAGAGAAAAAATTGTAAATAAAAAATACTTGAGTGTAATAAGTGTTGGTGATAGAATAAGATAGTGTGTTTTATCTATTACAAAGTAAAGTGGAAGAAATATGATGAAAAAGTTACTCTTATCCTTAATTCTGCTGTTTGTTTTTTGCGCTCCTCAAGCACGAGCCGATCATAATGTATTATATCTATATAATTGGTATGACTATATTCCAGATAGTGTTATTAAGCAGTTTACAAAAGAGACTGGTATAGAGGTCTTATATTCAACGTATGAATCTAATGAAGATATGTTTGAAACTTTATCTTTAACTGGTGGTAATGGTTATGATGTTGTGGTTCCCTCTGGGTATTTTGTAAGTATGATGGTACAAAGAGGCCTTCTACGCAAAATTGATAAGAGTAGATTAGCTAACTATGAAAATTTAGATGAAAAGCGGCTTGGAGCCAATCCTGATTATTGCATACCATATTTCTGGGGATCAACCCTATTACTCGTTAACTCAAAAATTATTGCACCTGAAAATATAACCAGTTGGAATGATCTCTTTAAACCAGAATTAGCAGGTAATATTTTTATTATTGATGATTTGCGAGATGTATTTAGCATTGCGTTATATTCGCTTGGGTATTCAATAAATACTCAGAATAGAGATGAGATAAGAGATGCCTATGAATGGCTAAAAAAATTGCTTCCTTTGGTCAAGAATTTTTCTTCTGAAAAAATTGAAGACACTGTTGTGAATGAAAGTTTTGCTGTTGCATTAATGTATAACGGAGAGGCGTTGGGGGTTCAGAAGAAAAGGCCGGAGTACATCCCGGTTTACCCAAAAGAAGGTGTACCATTATGGCTTGATTGTCTCGCTATTCCTAAAGGGGCTAAGAATGTAGAGAATGCATATAAGTTCATTGATTTTATTTTACGTCCAGATATTAACAAAGTTATTACTGAAGAAGTTTTGTACTCTACCCCTAACAAAGCTGCATTTGAGCTTCTCGATGCGGAAATAACTGATAATAAAATAATCTATCCTACTGATAATGAGATAGGACGTTCTGAATTTCTAGGCTCTGTAGAAAAAGCGTTGCCAATTTATGAGCGATACTGGAAGATGCTTAAAAATGAGTAGGTTATACTTTTACTCTGAATTAAAAAGGTGGAGCTTGGCTTCACCTTTTTTTTATGCAATTCATCAATCTATATAGAATGATGAGCTAGACAGTACCTCTTATATAGTCTATTAATTATCAATATGTGCTTTGCAGCTTGAATTATAAATTTAGTTGATCGTTACTGGTTATATTCGAATTATTATGGCAGACTATGTCTATAACTGTATTTTTTTATGTCGAATTATACTATATTTTATTTTTTATAAATATGTTAGCGGCTTACATGGTTAACTATTTTAACAAGTATAATGCTACAATTTGCTCAATTATATAATATATGAAAGAATATGATCATTATTGAGTGTTTGTTGTCATTTTAAATTAAATACTATTAAAATAATCTAAAGTGATATTTAGAGGTTTATGGTGTAAAGTACTATAAAATAAGTATTTAAATTTATTTTGGTCATAAGTAGATGGTGGGTGGTGATTATTTTTGATTGTTTTTGTTTGAAATTGTTTGACTAAGAGCGATTTTGTGGTAGATTATAGTGGTGTTGGGTTTAATTTATTGAAAATAAGCTATAAGGAGCTGAATTAATGAGTGGAAAATTGTCTGACTTTGATAAAAAAGTACGCTTTGAAGAATTGTCAAAAGTTCTTAAAAATGTGGAGTTTACTAAATCTGAAGTAGAATCAGTAAATACACATATTCATACTTTCTATTCTTTTAATATTGATGGGCTCTCTCCAACTGAAGTAATATATAAGGCTAAAATGTATGGGTTGGAGGTAGCTGGTACAGTAGATTTTGATGTGCTTGATGCAATGGATGAGGTATTTGAAGTTGGGGATACACTCAAACTCCGCACTATAGCTTCTCTGGAAACTAGAGCTTATGTAGAAGATTATAAAGAACGTGAAATAAATTCTCCAGGAGAATGTGGTATTTTGTATAGCATGGGGGTAGGTTTTGTTCGTCTTCCTAAGGAAGGAACTGAAGCATATGAAATTTTACAGTCAATGCGTAAAGGAGCCAGAGATAGAAATGTGTCTTTAATCGGAAGGCTCGAAAGTACACTTGCCCCGTTATTTATTGATTATTCTAAAGATGTAGAATCGCTTACTCCTGCTGGAAATGTAACAGAGAGACATATTGTTGAGGCACTGGAAGCGAAAAGTAGAGCAACTTTTACAGGTGATGAACTAGCAAACTATTGGTCTGTTAGACTTGGAGTGTCTGTTGGTGATGTAGCAAAGTTGCTTGGGGATTCAAATGCTTTGAGAAATACTATAAGATCGAAGCTCATGAAGCGTGGTAGCGTTGGGTATGTTGCTCCTGATAGCACAACATTTCCGCCTTTGGCAGATGTAATGAAAATGATAAAAGAGTCAAAAGCTATACCATGTTGGGCATGGCTTGATGGCTTCTCTGATGGTGAAAAAAATGCTGAGGAGCTTGTTGAGTATATGGTTTCTGCTGGTATTCGTTCTATTGCAATTATTCCTGAAAGAAACTGGAATTTCTCAGATGTCGAACTTAAAGCAAAGAAAATTTCTGCTCTTAAAGATATTGTTGAGGCAGGTAAAAAGAAGGATATGCTTTTTGTAGTAGGAACAGAAATGAATGGTTTTGGGCAGCCATTTGTAGATGATTTTGCCGCTGCTGAACTTGCTCCATTTGTAGATGATTTTTTAACTGGTGCGTATGCTGTTTACGGACATACACTTTTGGAGAGGGCGGTTGAAAAAGGGCTCATGAGTTCATGGGCTGAGGAAATGTTTGGTTCGAATTATTATGAAGCAAATGAATTTTATGCTGAACTGGGTAGAGCTTCTAAAGACCCTGCCGCTGATATTAAAAAACTTCAAGGTCTGGGTGATTTCTCAGATTTAAAATCTATTGTTAAGGTTGTAAAACTATAAGGTTCTCTATCATAAAGGAAAATTTAAGATGAGTGTATTTTCTATCAACGATAAGGTCGCTGTTGTTACTGGGGCTGCGCAAGGGCTTGGACGTGCACTTTGCGAAAGACTTCTTCGAGAAGGCTGTAAAGTAGTACTAGGTGATATTCAAGAAGATGCTGTAAAGAATACTGCTAAAGAAATTACAGAAGAATTTGGTGGAAGTGCTATTGGTGTAAAGGTAGATGTTACTAAAGAAGAAGAATGTAAAAATCTTGTTCAGACTGCAATTGCTGAATATGGTAGAGTTGATATTGCTGTTGCTAATGCTGCTATTCTTATTGCTGAGGAGATAACTATTGCTGATGCTGCAAAATGGGCAAAAGTTATTGAAGTAAATCTTATTGGGTACTTTAACTTTGCCAAGCATGCGGCAATAGCGATGAAAGAAGCTGGTAAAGGGGCAATTATTCAGATAAATTCTAAATCTGGTAAAAAGGGAAGTTTTAAAAATTCAGCGTATGCAGCAGGTAAATTTGGCGGAATTGGTCTAACTCAGAGTATTGCGCTTGATCTTGCGGAGTCAGGAGTAAGAGTAAACAGTATTTGTCCTGGAAATATGCTTGATAGTCCTCTATGGGTAAATTCACTATATGCTCAGTATGCTAAGAAACTTGGAATTACCGAAGCGGAAGTTCGTCAGCGCTATATTGACCAGGTGCCAATGAAACGTGGGTGTACTTATGATGACGTTGCAAATGTACTTGTTTTCCTCGCTTCTGATGCGGCGTCTTATATGACTGGGCAGGGAATTAATGTTACTGGTGGGCAGGAAATGAAATAAACTACTGGACGTCCGGTAGAGAGGTGTGAAAGCAGTATCTGTGGAAAGGACGTTGTATGAGTGATCAAGATGGTATGAAGTCAAAAGAATTAGCTCCTCAAAGGCATAGGAGGATTCTAAAAATCTTGAAGAATACTGGAATGGTTAAGGTAGATGACTTATGTGCTGAATTGTCCGCTTCATCTGCAACAATTCGAAGAGATTTGACAAAACTTGAGGTTGATGGATACCTTAAAAGGGTTCATGGTGGAGCCGTGCTTGTAGCAGGAAGTGCCCAGGCTGGTACTGAAATGAACTTTGATGAGAAGGTAGAAACGTTGCTTGCAGAAAAAAAGAAAATTGCAGAGCGTGCCGCAAGTTTTATTGAAAAAGAAGATGCTATTTACTTAGATGGTGGTAGTACAGTTCTGGAGCTTGCAAAGATAATAAAGCATGACAAATCTCTAGTAGTTGTAACTAATTCTTTAACAGCTGCCGTAGAATTATCAAATAGTGAAGGACCGAGGGTAATCCTTACTGGTGGTGATTTACGCCTTAAAAGTAGAACTATGGTTGGTGCTCTGTCACGACCTCTTATTGATGGGGTTCATCTGGATAAAGCATTTATGGGGACAATTGGTATTACTTCAAAAGGGCTTACTACAACAGATCCTTCTGAGGCATTTACCAAGGAGCTTGCAGTAGAAGCAGCGAATCATGTATATTTGCTTGCTGATCACTCAAAGTTTGGCAAGACATCTTTTGTGAGCACAAACAACCTTGATAAGTTCGATCTATGTATTACCGATGCTGGACTTTCTGAAGAGGCGAGAGAAGCGTACTCACAGGAGCTAGGAATTAAAATAGAAGTAGTAGAGGTTTAATTAAATAGATTATATTATTCAGGAGATCATTATGAAGACAAAAGCGGTAAGGCTGTATGGTGAGAATGACCTGAGACTGGAAGAGTTTGAGTTGCCTCCAATCAAAGATGATGAAATTCTTGCTAAAGTTATCTCTGACAGTATCTGTATGTCATCATACAAAGCGGCTAAGCAGGGCGCAAAACACAAGCGAGTACCAGATGATTGTGCTGAAAATCCAATTATTATTGGACATGAGTTCTGCGGGGAAATTGTCGAAGTTGGTGATAAGTGGAAGAGTGAATGGAGTGTTGGGCAAAAGTTCTCAATTCAGCCAGCAATCCCTTATAAAGATAAGCTTGATGCGCCGGGTTATTCTTTTGAACACTTAGGTGGGGATTCTACATATGTAATTATTCATAGAGATATTTTGAATAATGATTGTTTACTTCATTATGATGGTGAAGGTTACTTTCCTGCCAGTTTATCTGAGCCTCAGAGTTGCATCGTTGGTGCGTTTCATGCTAACTACCATGTTAAGGCAGGTACTTATGTACATGATATGGGTATTGTTGAAGGTGGTAAGTGTGCAATTCTTGCTGGTGTTGGTCCTATGGGTTTAGGTGCAATTGACTATGCTTTGCATTGTGATAGAAAACCAGGCATACTTGTGGTAACTGATATAGATGAAGCGCGTCTAGCAAGAGCTGCAAATATTTTCACTGTTGAAGATGCAAAAAAGAATGGTGTTGAGCTGATATATGTTAATACCAAGTGTGATGATCCAGTTGGAAAGCTACTTGAGTTATCAGGTGGAACTGGCTTTAATGATGTATTTGTATTTGCTCCGGTTAAACCACTTATCGAACAGGGCGATGCTATTCTTGCGCGTGATGGTTGTTTGAATTTCTTCGCAGGACCTACTAATACTGAATTTAAAGCTGAATTCAATTTTTATAATGTTCACTACAATTTTACAAAAATTGTTGGTACAAGTGGCGGAAATACTGATGATATGCGTGAAAGTTTGACATTGATGAGTGAAGGTCGTATCAATCCTGTAGCGATGATTACACATGTTGGAGGCTTAGATAGTGTAATTGAAACAACTTTGAATTTACCAAATATTCCAGGTGGTAAAAAACTTGTTTATACAGGTGTGAATATGCCTATGACTGGAATCAGTGATTTTAGAAGTAAAGAGGGCGAGGATTCTCGTTTTGGTGTTCTCGCAGATATTTGTGAAAAGAATAATATGCTTTGGAGTATCGAAGCTGAGGCTTATCTATTAGCGAATTTTTAAAATAGAGGTGAAAATATGGCAACCCCGGTATTAATGCCCAAGCAAGGTAATAGTGTTGAAGAGTGTATTATTGTTGCTTGGAACAAAAAAATTGGTGAAGAAATAAATGAAGGTGAGGTATTAGCTGAAATTGAAACTGATAAAGCTTCGTTTGTAGTTGAAGCTCCAGCTTCTGGAAAAGTCTTAGGGTATTTTTTCAGTGAAGGTGAACTTGCACCAGTACTTGTAAATATTGCAGTAATCGGTAACGATGGTGAGGGTATAGAAGAATTTCGCCCTGTGATTAAAGAGAGCGCGGCACAAGCTCCGTCTGCTTCAAATGCTTCAACAGCAGTTCCTGTTGCTTCAGGTGCGATTGTTCAGAGTAGCTCGTTTACTACTGCAGCTCAAGATGCTCCTGTTGTTATTGAGGAAGCATTCGGTGGCGTATCTCCTAGAGCAAAACGTTATGCAAAGAGATTTAACATTGATACATCTACAGTAAAAGGAAGTGGTGTAAATGGAAGAGTAATTGAAAAGGATGTAATTGCTAGCAGATATGCTGAGCCTAAGAAGACAGATCTTGTTCGTAAGATGTTAAATGATGGTTGGGAAGTAAGGCCTAACGCAAAGAGTAGCACTATACGCAGTTCAGATTTACGTAAGGGACTTGAGCAAAGCAATGTACGTAAAGTTATTGCTCAGCGTATGTCTGAGTCGTTAAAGAATCATGCTCAACTGACACTCAACAGTAGTGCGGATGCAACGATGCTCTTAAAATGTAGGGCGACGTTGAAGAAAGGTGCATCTAATCCAGGATATGTTAATATTACTATTGGTGATTTGATAATGTATGCTGTTATAAAAGCTCTGGTTGAGTTCCCTGACATGAATGCTGAATATATTAATGGTAAAGTCTATAAAGCAGATGCGGTCAATATTGGGTTCGCTTGTGATACTGATAAAGGTCTGCTTGTGCCAGTTATTGCTGAGGCTGAGAAGTTGACATTGTCTGAACTTTCTGGAGCAGTAAAAGAGAGAGCTTTTGCTGCAATTGACGGCACAATAAATCCTGATTATCTGGAAGGTGGAGCGTTTACTGTTTCAAATCTTGGAGCATTCGGTATTGAGACGTTTACCCCTGTTTTGAATGCACCTCAGGTTGGTATTCTTGGTGTATGTGCTCCAGTTCTAAGACCTGTACGTGAAGATGGTGAGGTTGTCTATAAGGATTATATTGGACTATCTTTGACAATTGATCACCAGGTTATTGACGGCGCTCCAGGTGCTAAATTCCTCATGCAAGTAAAAGAAAATATTCAGAATATTGATAAACTTGCTGGAATAGAGTGCTAGGGAATAATCATTGAATTAAATTATAATGCAAATTAATAAGGATATATAGGAGAACTCATGTACGATCTAATGATTATAGGTTCTGGACCTGGCGGCTACGAAGCAGCTGCATATGCAGGTGGTATGGGTAAGAGTGTTGTTTTATTTGAAAAAGCAAAAATTGGCGGTACATGCCTCAATACAGGGTGTATTCCAACGAAAACCATGCTAAAAAGCGCACACCTCTATCACGAAGCTAAGGAAGGCGCAGAACTTGGGATTACAGCTGATAAAATTTCATTTGATATGAAAGCATTGGCTGAAAGGAGAACTGGCGTTGTTTCAAACCTTCGTTCAGGGGTGGAAGGAATGCTTAAAAGAGCAAAGGTTGTTGTTGTAAATGCAGAAGCAAAAATTCTTGAAAAAGGTAAGGTTGAAGCTGGCGGTGAAGTATACGAAGGTAAAAATATTTTGCTTTCAACTGGTAGTAAGCCTGCGACTCCGCCTATTCCTGGGGCTGATTCAGATAATGTAGTTGACAGTACAGGAATTTTGCAGCTTGATACAATTCCGGAGTCTTTAGTTGTAATTGGTGGTGGTGTAATAGGTCTGGAATTTGCCTCATTTTTCAATACAGTAGGTACTGATGTTACTGTTATTGAAATGCTTCCAAATATTGGCGGTGCAATTGACAGTGAGATGGCAAAGAGATTGATGCAGGATATGAAGAAGCAGGGGATTAATTTCTCTATGAATTCTACTGTTAAGAGTATTGATGGCGATAAAGTTATATATGTGAATAAAGATGGTGAAGAACAAACTGTAGCAGGTGAAAAGATACTTATGTCAACCGGAAGAGTACCAGTTATTCAGGAACTCGGTCTTGATGAAGCTGGTGTCGTGTATGACAGAAACGGTATTAAATGCGATAAGTATGGAAAAACAAATGTTGACGGAATCTGGGCATGTGGGGATGTTACAGGACGTTGCCAGTTGGCTCATGCTGCAACTCGTGAAGGATTTGTTGCAGTTAACAATATGTTCGGAATCGAAGATGAAATGAGATACACAGCTGTACCAGGTGTTATCTACTCGGCTCCAGAAGTTGCAGGGGTTGGCTATACAGAAGATAAATTGAAGGAAAATGGTATTGCATATAAAAAATCAACCGTACCTATGGCTGTAGCTGGAAGATTCAGTGTTGATTATCCAAATGGACAAGGTCAGGTGAAAGTTCTTATTGGTGAAGAATACGGTCAGATACTCGGTGTACATATGATTGGTGGACCATGTGGTGAAATCATTCATAGTGCTGTAATGATGGTTGAGAATGAGATGACTGTTGATACTATCAAGTCTACAATATTCCCACATCCTACAATTTCTGAGGCCTTAATGATTGCAATTTCGCATGCAAAATAGCATATAGCAGGAGATAAGAACAATGGTTCAAAAAATAGAAATTTATCCAGAAGATATATTCAAACCTGGAAAGATAACATTTAATGACATTAATGTATGTCAATATAATAAAAGTATTGCAGATGAGAAGGATAACTTCTCAGGTGAAGACTTTGTCAGAATATACCGTGATATGTGTATGATTCGTGAATTTGAAAACTGTATTGACTGTTTGAAGAAAGAAGGCAGCTACAGAGGTATTGATTATAATCATGCAGGTCCAGCTCACCTTTCTATGGGACAAGAAGCAGCTGCTGTAGGTCAGGCATATATTCTTAGTGTGGACGATCATATCTTTGGTTCTCACCGTTCTCACAGTGAAATTCTTGCTAAAGGCCTTTCGGCTATTGAGAAGCTTGATGATGATAAATTAATAGAGGTTATGGAACAACTCTGGGATGGAGCTACTTTAAGAGTTGTCGAAAAAGGACATACAGGTTCAGTAAAAGAACTTGCTGTAAAGTTTCTTGTATATGGTGCTTATGCAGAGATGTTCGCTCGTGAGACTGGGTTTAACCGTGGTTTTGGCGGCTCAATGCACGCGTTTTTCACACCATTTGGTATCTATCCTAACAATGCTATCGTTGGTGGTTCTGGTCCGGTTTCTCCTGGTGCTGCTCTTTATAAACGGGTAAACCGTAAACCTGGTATTGTTGTTTGTAACATTGGTGATGCTTCATTTGGGTGTGGTCCAGTTTGGGAAGGTCTATGGTTTGCATCAATGGATCAGTACAGACAGCTTTGGGATCAGGCCCTTGGTGGTGGCTTACCAATAATTTTCAATTGTTTTAATAATCAGTATGGTATGGGTGGACAGACTCGTGGTGAGACAATGTCATATGAGTTCCTTGCTCGTATTGGGTGTGGCGTAAATCCTGAACAGATGCATTCTGAGAGAGTAAATGGTTATGACCCACTAGCTGTTATCGATGCTATGAAGCGTAAAAAAGAGATCATTGAAAGTGGTAGAGGACCAGTACTGATGGATACTGTCACATATCGTCAGAGTGGACATAGCCCATCAGATGCTTCAAGTTATCGTTCTAAAGAAGAACAAGATCGTTTTCTTGCTGCTGATGCTATACCTGCTTACTGCAAAAAGATTGTTGATGCTGGTATCGGTTCTTCAAGTGAGATGGAAGCTGTTAAAGAAAATATGGGTGAAATCATATTTGAAATGTTTAAGAAAGCAATTGACCTTGATGTTTCACCAAGACTACCAGTTAATTCAGAAGTTATTGCTGATTTGATGTTTAGTAATAACGTTGTAGAGTCTCTTGATGAAAGTCGTGAACCAGAAGTCAATCATCCAATGAGTGAAAACTTCAGAGTTATTCAGAATGAATCTAAAGAGCGTTATGCTTTCAAGGATGGTAAAGCTGTACCAAAGATGAAACTTTATAACATTCGTGATGCAATCTTTGATGCTATGATGCATAGATTTTATATAGACCCAACTATGGTTGCTTTCGGGGAGGAAAACAGAGATTGGGGAGGTGCGTTTGCGGTTTACCGTGGTATGACAGAAGCGCTGCCTTATCACCGTTTATTCAACTCTCCAATCTCTGAGGCAGCAATTGTTGGTAGTGCTGTTGGCTATGCTCTTGAAGGTGGTCGTGCTGTCGCTGAGCTTATGTACTGTGACTTTATGGGACGTGCTGGAGATGAAATTTTTAATCAATTGTCTAAGTGGCAGTCAATGAGTGCCGGTATACTCAAAATGCCTGTTACCCTACGTATCAGTGTTGGAGTAAAATACGGTGCTCAGCATTCTCAGGATTGGTCTGCTTTAGTCAACCATATTCCTGGTCTGAAAATTGCATTCCCTGTAACTCCATATGATGCCAAAGGTATTATGAATTACTCTCTTGCAAGAACCGATCCAATGATTTTCTTTGAAAGTCAGAGTATATATGATATGGGTGAGATGTTTGTTGAGAATGGTGTTCCAACCGGCTATTATGAAGTTGAAGAAGGTCAGCCTGTAATCCGTAGAAGTGGAACTGATCTTACAATTGTCACTCTTGGGCCAATCATGTATGATGCACTCAAAGTTGCGGATGAACTTCAGGAAAAATATGGTGTAAGTGCTGAAGTTATTGACCTCCGCTGGATTAATCCACTTGATTATACTCTAGTTATTGAGTCTATTAAGAAGACAGGTAAAGTTCTACTTGCTCAGCAGTCTTGTGAGCGTGGATCATTTATGCATAATGTTGCATCAAATATCTCTCAACTAGCATTTGATTACCTTGATGCTCCTCCGGCAGTTCTTGGTTGTCGTAACTGGATCACCCCAGCTGCAGAACTTGAAGCAATGTTCTTCCCTCAGCTAGAGTGGTTCTTAGATATGATTAATTCTAAGCTTGTACCACTTAGCGGTTATACTCCAACTACTAATCAGACAAATGGAGAGTTGATTTCTCGTTATAAAAGAGGTGTTTAGTAGAAAGTTGTGAAAAAGTCGGGCGAGAGCATTTGCTCTCGCCCTTTTTATATAATATCTCATCACATAATGAGATATTATATAGTTGTGTCTGAAAGAATTTTACCATCAAGGCTGATCGTTATTTCACGGATTCCTTGTGGGCTTTTTGCTTTATCTCTTGCGTTTGATACCAAATTAGTGAGTCCACTACAGCACGGCACCTCCATTCTTGCTACTGTGATACTCCTGGGTTTTGCATATTTGAAAAAATACTCAAGTTTTTCGGCGTATCCCTCAAGTTTGTCGAGCTTTGGGCAAGCAATTACTAAACCTTTTCCTTCGAGTAATTCTGGGTGGAAATTACCATATGAAAATGCGGTGCAACTTGCTGCAATTAGTATATCTTTTCCTGTAAATTGCTCAGATTCAGGTCGTATAAGATGAAGTTGAATAGGCCAGGCATTAAGTGCGCTCGCTCCGCTTTGTACAGTCTTTTTGTCTTCTTTAATAAACGTTTTAGCAGTTGTGCCTGGGCAGCTTGAATGACCGGAAGATTTTAACTGTTTGGTTGCTACTGATGGGCATGTTTTATGCGGGGTAGGGCTTTTAGACTCTGAAATCTCTACCTCTTCAAAAGTAATAGCATCATATGGGCACTCACCTATACATACTCCTAGTCCGTCACAGTAGTCTTCTCTTGTGAGTCGGGCTTTGCCATCTATGAGTTCAAGAGCACTTCCTACGCAGGCATTGACACATTTACCGCACCCAACGCATTTTCCTTCATCTATTTTGATCTTTTTTTTTGTAGTCATTATGTTCTCCTTAAGCTTGTGTATATGATTTGTATGATTAACCTTTGTATATAAGTATAGTATCATAAAAATTTTAATATAGCTTTGACTTAAGTCAAGTTGGTGATGATTTCTGATGTAGTCATATAATAAATATTACTGTATCAAATTCTTTAGAGCTGGTAAGGTTAAAAGGTAGTGAGAGAATTGTTACTCGATAAATTTAGTCTCATTAAATTTATAATATTCCTTCAGTATAATTTCTATGTCTGTTGGTGTTTTTAGTAGGACGGGGTCATATTTTAAATTTACGCAGGATTAAGATTTGTTTTATTTATTTTGATTGTTTATTAATTGAGGCTAGGATTTTATATCACAACACTATATGCGTAAATATATGTATTTGCAGTTGAGGTGGCAAAAATAATAAAACTCATTAGTAGTATAAAGACAAAAAAGATAAATTATAGTATAATATTTTAAAGAATTTTTTACATTATTATTCCTGAAATACTAATTTGTATGATAGCTTTATAGAAAATGTATTTATTGGAATATTGTATGGTTTGAATCTTTAAAGCAAACTTAGTTTAGCTTAATTTTAGTATAAGGTAATAAGATGAAATTAAAAGATATTATTAAAAATGCACCAGTCTTTGCCTGTTTAGCAGATGACTGTCAGAATAGTATTGTGGAAATGTCAAAGTATAAAATATTATCTGAAGGTGGAATTATATTCAATAAAGGTGAGACTGCTGATGGGATGTATGTTATCGGGAGTGGTGAAGTAGAGCTGTTCAGTGCAAATAGTGATGGTAAGGAACAAATACTTCATGTGCTTGGAGAAGGGGAGTTGTGTGCAGAGGTTCCACTTTTTCAAGGAGGAAGGTATCCGGCTTCTGCAAGGGCGTATACAGATATTGAGTTTTGTTATGTGGATGGGGCAAAATTTATTGACTTTGCTTGTGATAATCCTGAAATATTGCTGGAGATGCTGGCTGTAATTTCACTTAGAACTAAGAAGTTCTTAGCAATGGTTGAAAATCTGTCTTTGAAGGATGTTACTCAAAGACTAGCAGGTTATTTAATAAGTAATGTTGGTAATGATGGGGTTACACGTCTGGTGAGAAGCAAGTTGGAACTTGCTTCGGAGTTGGGGACTATTCCTGAAACCTTGAGCAGAAGTATAAAGAAGCTAGTTGATATGGGAGCAGTGGGAGTATGCTCTAAAGATAAAAAATCTTATAGGATCAACTTTGATGTAATCAAACAATTATAGGGTCTGAGTTCAGACCCTATAATATAAGTTGTTTATTAATAATTTATAGTACTAAATATTAGAATGTTCTAATTGCTTTTGAGCAGGACTTTGTGATTCCTGATCATGCTTGAAGGTAGATACAATGTTTTGCAGATTTACAGCTTTTGTATTCATATCATGACTTGCATCTGCTGTTTGCTTTGCGCTTGCAGTGTTCTCGACTGTAATCTGTTCTAAATTGTTTATGCCTATATTTATTTCGCCTACAGCTCTTGCTTGGTCTTTTGATGCTTTTTCTATATTGCTTACTATTTCAGTTGCCTCTCCAACACGCTTTGTTATTTCTATAAGTATTTCTACGGTCTTGGTGGCGAGTTCGTTTCCTGCGTTTACTTCATTTATCATTCGGTCGATAAGACTGGAAGTCTCTTTTGCTGCATCTGCTGAGCGCATAGCGAGACTCTTTACTTCCTGAGCTACAACAGAAAAGCCTTTACCGTGAATCCCAGCTCTAGCAGATTCTACAGCAGCATTGAGCGCTAAAAGGTTGGTCTGAAAAGCAATGTCGTCAATGCTTTTTACGACAGTCTGGGTGTCTTTTGCACGGTTTGTGATGCTCGATATAGCTTTAGAAAGTTCTCCCATAAGTGAGTTACCTTTTTCCGCTGCTGAACTTGCTTGGTGTGTTATACTGCTTGCTGAAGTTGCTGCTTTTGCATTATCCTCAGCTTTCTCACCCATTTGGGCAATACTTGAGGATATCTGTATTAATGCTTCTTCTTGCTTTAAAGCTTCATCTGATAATTCTTGACTTGCAGTATTGACCATCTCTACTTTCTCACGCACGCCATCTGTAAAGGTGCTGAGGGTTTTGAATGCCGACTTAAGTTTGTCTGTCATTATACTAAATTCATTACCAAACATGTCATTCTCTGATTTTACATCAATATGGACGCATAAATTACCATTTGCAATTTCAGAGGCTACAGTTATATTTTGCTGTATATATTCTCTAAATTTCCCAATGGCTCTACACATTTCTCCAAATTCATCTTTACTTATTCTTATCTTTTTGATTACTTGTGAATGCTTTTCAATAAGTTGAATATTTCCTTCACAGTATTGATTAAGATGATCAACAAGAACGTTTACAGGGCGCTCAATATGATACTTTATTAAAAGATATATAGTTAAGCACATGATGATTACAGCAATTATAGCAGCACTAAGGATAATGAATGTAATGTGTCTTGCCGTTTTTAGTCTTAAGTTTAAATTATACGAAAAACCAATTATCCAGTTTGAAAAATTTAAAGGAGCGACAGTAGCAACTCTTTTAGTTTCAGATCCTTCAGGGAATGTATATTCAACAATATTGTTTCCTGCTGATAATAGTTGGTCAATAAATTTAAATGGTATTTTTGCGTCTATTGCGTATTTATTAAGGATTTCTTGATCAGGGTGTGCAATAAAATGTTTATCTGTAGAAAAAATGTAAGGGTATTCTCCTTCAGATAATGATAGTGAGTTTATGATTTCATTATAAAAATTAAGATAGTCAAAAGCAACGAGAATTCCCCCTAGCATGTTATCTGATTTGTCTGTTACAGGGGCACATACCACAATGGTTAGTTTTCCAGTTGTCCTGCTTTTAAGGACATTTGAAATTGTAATTTGTTTGGTAGAGACTAAGTCTTTAAAGTACGCTCTGTCTCCTCTAAAACCTCCGATATTATCAATGTTTTGTCCACTGATAATCTCCCCTTTGGGGTTTAAAAGGTATATGGCAATTAAGTTGTTGTCAGATTTAATTTTATTGAGTCGTTGGCAGTAGTCAATTACTTCACTGTCGTTTTTGAGCTTATTGATTATTTCTTTATTGTCTTTGATTTTATTACCCGTATATTTTTTAAGTATTTCTTCTGCTTCGCGTGTTTCAGAACATGTTTTGGCTATTTGTTTATTGGTTGAGAAAAATTCATTGAAGAGAATTTTTATCGTGTGCATTGAGTTTATAAGTTCTTTGTTCAATGAATCGTTAATATTATTTGTGATCATGTATTCTGAAATAAATGCAGAGGAGAGAGAACATATGATGATTATTGCTGATACTGGTAGTATAATTTTCCATCTGATTTTCATGTTTTGTCCTTTATAAATTTAATTCATAATTATTTGATATAATATTTAATTGTCAATTATTCATTGTTTATTTTAATATTATTTAAATAATTTATAATTCATTGGTTTTATGCGCAAAACATGAGTAAATGCACTTATTTGCGAAAAGGAGAGTATAGATTATCTATACTCTCCTTTAAAGAACTTAAAATTATTATTATGCTAAATGTAATCTACTAGGCTCATTGGTACTAATTGCGCTGTTGTTTTTAGGGCTGCATCAAATACATTTTGTGATGCTTGATAATCAACAATTGCTTTTGAGTAATCGAGGTCAATTCTAGATGCTCGTATTTTAGTGAAGTTAAGAATTTCATCATCATGTCTCGACTCAAGTAATTCAAGGCGTCCAACTCTGGTACCTATTTCTGCTTGTGTTGTAAGAACACGGTCATGGTCTATCTTAAATTTGTCAATAAGATTATGAAGAGCATCTACATCATCGTTATTCAATGCATCCAGTACATCATTGAGAGTTGTAAAAATATTTTCTTCTCTATGTTCACCAGAATTCTGTAATCCTAGAGGTTGAGAGATCAGTAGATCAGGGTTCTGCCCGGTTACATCAATATGTATTAGGCTGCCTGCGGTGTTCTGTTCACTAGGATACCAGCTTGGCGGATTTGCAATTTTTGCAGAACCATTAACTCCACTACCAGCTACTTCTGCAAAATTTACCATTCCTGTTGTCATATCAACAGAGCCTGTTGCAATGGCAGTACCAGCAGGGTCATCGCTATCATAAAGTGTTGCTGTATATGTACCGCTGCCAGCGGGTGTTTCTGCAACTCCCATATATAGCATTCCATTAACATTTGTATTTGCTCCAACTTTGATACCACTTAGTGACAAATCTTGAACCTGATCGTATTGGTCGGTACTATCAACTACATTGTTGAAATTTAAAGTGCCTCCAAGGTTACTTTGGTTCAAAGATTCTATGGTTACTGCACCACCAGCAAAATTAGACAGATCTGCTTTTCCTACCCTTTGGGAATATCCTTCATCAGCATAGAGCATTACTTCGCGTTCTCTGGTATTGATTGAAATATCTTTGTCATACTGTGGACGAAGAACACCATCATTTGGAAGAGGGAATGATACTGTACCAGTAATATTCGAGCTATTATAGCTTGACAGTTCTATATTTCCTTGGCTGTCACTGTTTCCAGCAGCAACAATTGAATCTGGAGTAGTTGAGCTGTCGTTATATAGCGTAACACTAGTCTTTGTAAGATCAATTACAAATGTTTCATCTGTAAGAGGTGCTGTAGCTGTATCTGGTATGGTTACATTACCTTTTAGTGTATGTAAACCGCTTATAGGGTTTATACCAACAGTATGAGGTCCGGCACCAGCAGGAATAGATGATGTTGCAACAAGATCTGATGGGTTCATTCCAGGGTCATTGTAATAATTAACCGTCCTAGTTGCGGCATCAATTGCTGCATATATCTTGCTATCGGGAGTTGTGTCTGTTTCTCTGGTTACACTGCGAATCTCAAGTTTATGCATCTGAGGGTATGTGGTTGCATTTTGTCCTGTAACAGAATATGATGTTACTGCGTATAATTCGCCGTTAGCATCAGTATTGCCCAAGGTTACAGGAACTGTAGGAGCAACACCATCACTGTCTATTATTCCGTCAAGCTTGAGTTTATTGAGGAGACCATTATCATCGTTTGAGATTTTGTATCCTACGGTAGCATGAATATTACCGTCATTATCTGTGTTTAGTCCTGTAAGTACATTTTTCAGTGAGCCAGACTCTAATTGGTTATATACAGTACCTTCTGTATCAGTACTACTTGCAAAATTATAGCTTTTAGTGTTGATGACAATTGCATCCTCAAGGTGCTTTTCGCCTGTTGCTGCTGTTGAATCAAAATATGTTGTTGATTCATAAGGTGAATGAGGGAGGCGTATGCTGTTCAATACGATTGTTCCCTCTAAACCCGAGTGATTACTCTGATTAATACTGAGCCTGCCATCTTCAGGTAAACTGATCTTATCCCACTCACCAGTAGAGGTGTTTTGCTTATACCATTGGTCGTTTGTACTGTCATAGGCAGTCTGCATCTTGGCTGAACCGACAAGATCGTCTTCAACATCAAACCCTTCGTTTTGAGGGTTGTTATTATAAAAGCTGACTTCAGTCTCATATATTTTACATGGATTGGCTGCACCAGAAATGGTTATATCCTCACCTTTTGTGGTTGTAATGTTGGAATATATCTTTCCATCATAGTCTGTGTTATAATCATTGATTACGCTGGTTAGATTGATATCTCCTAACTGACCATGATCGTTATAATGATTTGCTCTTGGTACATTCGTGGTTACAATCATGTGTGCACCGGCTAAGTGTGAGGTAATATTAATACCGTTGCCATCCTCAGAAACACTGGCTGTGGTGTATGTACTTGACATGTTTACAGCATTTGTCAAATCTTCTACTGTTGCAAATGTTGCTTTCATGTCGTATTTGATTTGTGTCTGTGGTTTGGATGTTGTTGGATCATCATAAACTGAACCTGTTGATGGGTCAATATTTTTGTCCCAGTCCACGTATACAGACCCTGAAAGATAATCAAAATTACCCACACCTTGCAGATCGACGGTACCTTTGCTATTACCTTGTGGAAGCTCACCAGTTGCAATCAATGATCTTGGGTTTATCGCACCATTATAAACATTTACAGTAAGCTTTTCTTCAAGATGGACTTCATTTGAAGTGTTTGCAACTAGTGGGAGTGTTGCTGTACAGGTAAAAGCATCATTGGTCATCTCTGGATAGTTTGTAGTATTTGCAGTAAATGTGAAGTCTGGACCTGCACCTGAGCTTGTTGCCATAATCGTTGCCCCTGTGTAAGGGCCGCCAGCAGGGTAAACTTCAATACCAGTTCCAGCTGCATTTACAATAAACTCAAAGTCATCTTGACCATTAGGTAGACCTTCGTAATTAATCTGGACATTAGTCAAGTATGAGTTTGCCTGTTCTGGGATTACCGCACTGTAATCTGCGAGTATTTCAGTATTGAAGTTTCCATCAGAATCAGTTGTGTCATACCCTTTGCTCTGAGGATCACTACCTGGTGTCATTCCTCTTAGTCTAAATTCTGAAATTACGTCATGGTAGCTCAGATCACTGAGTTCTTTTTCGTAAGCAGGTACACTTATAGTTGAGGTGAATGACTCGTTAAAAACTCCTTTGATAATTGTGGGTGAAACAGGCATAGTTAAATTAGGCATACTCACAGTACCTGATATCCCAGAACTGTTTTTCTCTTCAATGTCAACTATTCCTGCTTTGTAGAGTCCTTGCCCTACTAGATCTTCATCAAGATAACTTGAGCTTTTATAGATATTAATATAATATTCACCAGAACCTTCATATGTCTCTTCAGTTTTGATGTAGAGCTCTCCATCTTTGTCTGTATTGTTACCTTTGGTAAGACCATTGAGTGTCCAGTCACGATAATTATTATTTGTATCGTTTATTTCGAGAATGCCTACTTTCTCAGGAAGAGCACCATTGGTGATAGTAAATTGCGAATCTACATAGCCTCTTAGATCAGCAAGAAGTGTGTGGGAGCTTACTTTAGGATCAAGGTCCCTACCAATAAGCGCTTGAGGAATTACCTGTTGAGTATTGAGTGGATCAACAGAGTATCTTGTTGTGCCTACAATACCTAACTTTGATGCTGTTTGGCCTCCAGCAACATTTGATACAGAAAGTGATGAAGGATTGGAGAAGCCAGGATAATCGGGAGGTCTGTATTCTGGGGCATTCTTTGTTGCTTCCCAGATATCATCTGTTTCTATTAGCTGTATGCCATTACGATCATCATTAATTTCTACTTTAATATAACGCTTTGCATAGTAAGAGTACGGAGCACCAGCTTTGCCATCTGGATTCCATTCATTTTTTGAAGCTTCAAGTGTTTGAGCTTCAATCTTTTTAGCAACATCTTCAATTGTGTCGCAATCAGATATATCGATATTTAGTCCATTATCAGGAAAAGCTGAATACTTGATGTTAATAGAACCATCTGGAACTCCCAAACCATTATTAAGGTCTTTAAGTCGCGTCGCATAGGTATTACCAAATGTTACATCTGGTGATAAATCTTTGCTTGATAAAGTTGTAGTCATTGAACCAAATACATCTTCTCCTGTCGCGTTAATAGGCATAGATGTTGAGGAGTCTACTTGGATATTTATCTTTGATTCATTACCTCTATAGTAAATGTAGCGCGAACCAATAACCTGATAAGGTTCTTTAAGAGTTTCTGTACCACCAAATAAAAACCTACCGGCTTCTTTAGAATTTGCCAATGTTATAATTTCACTTAGTGCACTTTGAATTTCAACAGCATTCGCTTGTCTTGCAGCATGGGTGGTCGGATCATTTGCTGAGGTTATGGTCAAACCTTTTGCCTGTTTGATAAGTGTATTCATTTTATTAATTACACCTTCAGACAAGCCTAGAAAAGAATTGCCAGTTATAATATTTGTATTATATTGATTAATTTTACTTATCATTGTGTCAAGGCGCATTCCTTCATTAGCTGCTAAAGGATCATCGGAAGGATTATTTACTCTCTGACCAGTTGCCATTTGATTCATTACATTGAATACATTCTGGTAATCCTTGAGAATATTGTTTAGTGTGGTATTACTCTGTATCTGCAAGGTTGTACGCATTGTTCTTCTCTTTCCGTAGTTTATACAAGTTTATTTTTTAAAACTTTCTACATTTATATACGTTTTACTGGACCATATTCATCAAGGTATCAAGCATTGTATCTGCTGTTGTTACAAACTTTGCAGCAGCCTGATAACTTTTTTGGTATTGCATCATCTTGGTCATTTCTTCATCAAGATTGACGCCAGATAAATCTTCTCTCTGATTTTTTACTCTTACTAATATGTCATTTTGGGTTGCAACTAATGAGTTTATACGGTCAGCTTCAATACCTAAGGTTCCAACAATGCCTTCATAGTAGTCATCAAATGTTGCAGTATCATTAGACATAACCAATGATGATCTAAGCTCTAATAACAGTTTAATATTGCTTTGATCACCTGCAACGAATTCGTCAGCAGCAGCAAATAATTCTGGACTATTTTCTATTGCTGGATTAATTGACATTGTTTCAGCGTTATTGCCATTAAATACAGTGTTTAAACCAAGAGCAGCCAATACGCCTGAAGTGTCTCTGCCAAAACCTATTTGAACATTTTCTGCATTTGAGGTAATCTTTAGCTGGTTACTATAATCCAGTTCAACAGTAAATGTATTTGGTGAAACTGCATCCAACTGTTTTTGGATCTTTCCTAAAAGAGAGTTGTCTGGCTGGATAACTCGCCAGACTCCTGGAGATACTTCTACTGGCTCAGTTTCAGCAAGTATAGTTTTTTGGTCGCTCTCAACATTTGATAGATTGATGTCTATGTTGACAGTTTTAGTCTGGTTGCTTTCTTTGTCGAATACTTTAATTTCAAAACTACCATCTTTGATTTCATATGTATTTGGCACTGGCTGAAAGTTATAACCAATCTGGTCTAACGTTGCAGTTGGGTCTATTATGGCATTAGTTGCAGTAATTGAATCGTACGCTGTTAATCCAACCCCCTGGGTGTGGATTCTGTTAAATTCCCAAATGAACTCGCCAGAGAGCTGATCTAGCTCATTTTGGAAATTGAGACAAACGTCGTCACGCATGTGAACTTGACCATAAAGTATGCCCGCTTCGACAGTTACATCTTCATGATCTGCCTCAAATACGACTTTATCAATAAGCATTCCGTTGTCATTCACTCGATCTGTTGTCAGTCCGAATGCTTTGTCCTGATAAACAAGCATTCTTCCTTTTTGAGCAACTACAAGTGAGCCATTGTCCTCTTCATTTATGGAAACATCCATTATACCAGATAATGTTTTGGCAAGTTCTGTACGTTGATCTCTTAAATCGTTGGCAATAACTCCTGATGCTCCTGCACATTCAACTTTCATGATTTTTGAATTGAGGTCTGCAATTGATGCAGTTATGGTGTTTACCTGATTTACTGTGTCTTTTACAGAATTATTTGTTTGGTAGCGGTAATTATAGATTTTTTCGCGTGTAGATTGGAATGTCTTACACAATGTTTTTGCTTGTGATATTACATTGTTACGAGTTGAAAGATCTTCAACATTGTCATTCAAATTTTCCATTGATTCCCAGAAAGAGTCAAATGCTGATGATATGTCGTTTTTTGTTAATTCGTTAAAGTAAGCTTCGAGATTGGCGTACCCTGATTGTAGTACGTTGAGTGTACCCATGTCAGCGTTCGCTGTCCTGACCTGTGCTTCAAGGAATTCGTCAGTTAGGTGTTCAATTTTTTTGATATCAACACCTGTTCCCAGAGCTCCATAGCCGGTCACTTGTGGCCTATTTGCCTGCATATTAACCCTTTGACGGGCGTACCCAGGTGTAGTTGCATTTGCTATATTCTGACCAACGGTATCAAGTGCAGCCTTTTGGGCGAACAGAGCAGTCATTCCTATGTTTAGCGTACGAAAGCTTGACATGATTTATTTACCTTATTACCTTTAATTACCATTTTGCCGCTGAATTCCTGATCAATTCATTGACCAAGCAGACCGGCAACCTTATTAGAACAATAAACGTACCAGTTCTCAGCAGTTATCGACTATTCACTCAACGTATTACAATAAAAATAGTTACAAAGTATTTCGGTAAGAGTTGATATGAGAATTATTAGTAGGTCGGCAGAATATGCCGGAATAATATGGTGAAATAATTTTTGTTTTAGTGACAAATACATTATATATAGTATAGAAAAAAAGGCTTGCACTATTAGCAAGCCTGTTTTTCTATACTATAATTATATATTAATTATTATGATGCATTATTTTTGTTTTTTATTTTATCGAAGATCACTGCTGCGAGTAAAATAACGCCACGTGCAAGGTACTGGTAGAATGAATCAACATTCATTAGGTTCATTGAGTTTTGAATAATACCCATTATCAAGACACCGGCAATAACAAATGAAATTCGACCTACACCACCAGTCATGGCTACACCACCAAGTACACAGGCACTGATAACTTCAAGCTCAAAACCTTGTGAGGTCATTGGTTGCCCACTTGTCATTCGTGAAGCTAGCACGATACCAGCGAATCCAGCAATGACACCTTGTAGTGAGAATATAATAATTTTGGTTAATTTTACATTAATACCGGCAAGATATGCAGCTTCTTCATTACCACCAATTGCGAGTGTATTGCGACCAAATGTTGTCTTCGCCAGTAAGGTTCCGAATACAACAAAGCATACGATGCAGATCCATACTGGAATCGGAATTCCAATAAAATCATTGTTGCCAAGAACGAAAAAATCATCAAAATAAATACCTACTGCTCGACCATTTGAGAAAATATACCCGGCACCTCTTACAATCTGCATAGTTGCTAGTGTTGTGATTAGAGCGTTAATCCCTAAAATGGCAATAATTACTCCATTGGCGATACCAACAATTAGACCAAGTAGGAGACCTCCTGAAATGCCGAGGAAAATGCTTCCAGTATACTCCATGATAACCGCACATACTACTCCAGAACAGGCTACAATTGATCCGACAGACATGTCAAAATCACCAGATGCTAGGCAGAAAAGCATTGTACATGCAACCATACCAGTTTGTGATACAGCAAGAGCTAGTGAATCCATATTTCTAAAGGATAAAAAATTCGGTACAACTATAGAACAGAGGGTAAAAAGACCAACAAGGACAAGAATCATACCTGCTTCTTCCCAAATTCCTCCTAGTATCCCTGTGTGTTGTTTCATTGAATCAGAATATTCAGCTTGTGAACTCATTACATACCTTTCTAACTTGCGAAGTTATATGTTGATACCTCTTAGCTGATAAAAGAGGTAAGATAGTATTTTTATAAAAAAACATATGCTATGCCTAGTCTTCAACAGGAAGAGCTAACTTAAGAATTGCTTGAGGTGAAGCTTCTTCTCTTGAAAGATCGCCAGAGATCTTGCCCTCCCGCATTACAATAATTCTGTCACTTATGCCTAGTACCTCCGGAAGGTCACTTGATACAACGATAATCCCAGTGCCTTCTTCAGCAAGTTTATAAGTGATTTCGTATATCTCACTTTTAGCTCCTACGTCAATACCACGTGTGGGTTCATCAAACAGTAGTAAGTCAACCTTTTCTGATAACCATCTACCAAGGATAGCTTTTTGCTGGTTACCTCCTGAAAGGTTTTTCATCAACTGTTTGGCCGATGGAGTCTTTACTCTGAGAGATTTAATCTGTTCTAGTGCATTCTTGTGTTCCCACTTGTTGTTGAGCCAGAATCTGGCACTACTATGGTTAGGCCTGGAGGTGACATTAATATTTTCTTCAACTGTTGCTATTGGGAGCACACCATCTTGTTTTCTGTCCTCAGGGACATAGGCAATTCGGTTTTTTATTGCTTGTGAAGGTCTAGAGGTCTCATATTTTTTACCATTTAAAATTATGTCGCCTCCAGTAAGCTTGTTGGCGCCAAATATAAGTCTCATTAACTCGGTTCTGCCTGCTCCTACAAGACCGAAGAATCCCACAATTTCACCACGTTTAACAGTAAATGACGTCGGCTCTGCAAGTCCTGGACCGGTTAAATTTTGGACATTTATAAGTTCAGCACCTGTTGGACGTGAACGATAGTTGTAAATGTCGCTTAACTCCCTGCCTACCATCCATTTCACAAGATTGTCATTGTCTACATTATTCATGTCATACTCAGTACGTACATGTTGACCGTCACGAAATACAGTTACCGCATCGCAGACTGTAAATATCTCTTCCATTCGGTGAGATACATAGAAAATAATTTTTCCTTGAGCTTTTAAATCAGAAATGATTTTAAATAACTGTTGAGTTTCTCTCTCTGATAGCGAACTGGTAGGTTCATCAAAAGCAATAATCTTTGCTCCTTGCGATAAAGCTTTTGCTATTTCTACCATCTGCCTTTGAGCAATTGATAATTTACTAAGTCTAGTATTTGGTGAAACTTTTTCACCAATTCTATCTAGTTCTATCATTGCTTTTTTTATTAGTTCTTTTTTGTCAACCCAGCCGCATTTATTAGCTGGTAAGTGGCCTAAGAAGATGTTTTCTGCTACTGTTAATTCTGGAACTAACTGCAGTTCCTGGTAGATAACCGCTACTCCAGCCGCGATAGCGGCTGAAGCGTTGGAAAATTTAACATCCTGACCATTAATTTTAATTGTGCCAGAGCTAGGTTGATGTGCTCCAGAAAGAATCTTGAGCAGAGTTGATTTTCCTGCTCCGTTCTCACCGATTAAGCCGTGCACCGAGCCTTCTCTTGCACCGAAAGTAATGTTATCAAGAGCTTTAACTCCTGGGAAAACCTTGCCAATACCTTCAAATCTTAGGTAGTCTGATGTTTGCATTATTTTGAAAGTCCCTGTTCTTTATAGATCTTATCCCAAGTATCACGTGTGATAAATACACCAACTGTTCGTGTATCAGCAGGAGGCTCTTTACCATCTACAATCCAGTCGTACATCATAGATGCAGTATCGTAACCATGTTGCTTAGCTGAAAGTAACATAGAACCATAGAACCCTGTTGGTTCTGATTTTTTGAATTCAGTAATACAATCGGTACCATTAATGCCAACACCAATTACGTTATCTGCTTTAAACCCACGACCTTCCATTGCTCTTACAGCACCGATTGCCGCACTGTCATTCATACCTGTAACAATCCAGTTCTTGAAGCCTGTTTGCTGAGTTAGAAGAATGTTTGTCCCGTCAAACGCACCTGGAACATCTGAAGTCTTTTGAGCCGCTTTGAAGATCTGGTCTTTGGGGAAGCCAGCTGCAACGATTGCATCATATTCACCATTTGTTCTGTCACGAGCAGTGTCAAGTTCATCAAATGTTACGATACAAACACCAGTCTCTGATTCTTTCCAACCACGATTCTTCATTTCTTTGATTGCTTCTTCTCCGCATTTCTGACCAATTTTGTAAGCAGAAATTCCAAGGTATTTTACGTCTTCCATTGGTTTGCCAGCTTTCATAAAGCGGTCATCAACAGCTATCACTTTCATGCCTTGCTTCTTAGCACGCATCATGATTGCTGGTCCAAGTTTGACGTCAGGTGTACAGATTACAAAACCTTTTGCACCAATTGTAGCAAGGTTGTCGATAGCTGCTAAGACTTTTGGACCATCAATACCACTGATTTTGATAAGCTCGAAGCCTTTTTCTTTTGCTGCTTCGTCAGCGAATTTCCATTCAAGTTGGAACCATGGCTCTTCAGGCTGCTTAACTATAAAGCCAATTTTTGGCTGTTCAGCTGCGCTAAGAGATGAGCTGAAATTCATACCCAAAAGTACAAGAAGGCAAAATAGGAAAAAACGTTTAATCATTAATCTCTCCTTTGAAAAAAAACACTACATAAACAACGACAAATACAAGTAACTATTTGTTTTACTTGTTTTTATATTATTTTTTGGAATGGCTTTAAAACTATAAATTAATGTTTAATGTGAAAAACGTAAAAATTTTGCAGCATGTTATTTCATATTAAATTTAGTTTTGTAAATTAATGAAATTACAAAATAAATATGTGCTAAATAAAATAATTGAACTACGGCATTAAAAATCATATATTAATATTTATTTTATAAATTAAAAGCATGTATAAATCGTAGTTAGGGATATATGATTGGATAATACCATATTATAATTCTTATGCAAGTATTGTTTTTATATTTTTTAAAAAATCATTCAATAGCTTCTGCTGTTTGTTTAACATATTTTGTTTTAAAGGTTTATGGTTAAAGCAGTATTCCTGCTATATTATTTAATAGGTTTGTTGAGATGTTGCTAATTAATGTTTTATTGTGAGTTAATGTCATATTTGATTGAGATAATTGTTGGTGCATGTATGTCTTTTGTTTTGTATAGTAATACCTTGTTCCGTAAAAATGAGGTTTTGGAAAATAAAAACTTAACTAAATTTAGAATGATTGTATCCTAAAAAATACATTAAGTACTAGATATTAAATGAATGATGTTTTTAATGTAAGCATATATAAGAAATATATTGTATTTAAAGTAGTTGTCTTGATAATTATAGGTGTTAGAATTAATTAGAGGTATGTTGAGAGATAAAGTTCATTGTTATAGATCGTGATAATATTTAGGAGATATATATGCCATTATATGAGTATATTTGTAAAAAATGTGGTAAGCCTTTTGAAACAATCGCTAAGTATGATGAGAAACCTGCTTGTGAACACTGCGGTTCTGTAAGTGTTGAGCGCCAACTGAGTACATTCTCAGCTCATTCTACAAGTAGTGAGCTTCCTTCGTGTGCTCAAGGTGGATGTCCGGGATTTTCTGGTGGGGCCTGTGGTTCAGGAATGTGCGGAGGGTATTAAAATCGATTGGTATGAGTGTTTTTAAACATTATTTACTAACTTCTTGCTAATCTGTTTTATATTGTATGTTATATGTATTCTGCCTTCTATTTGAAGGTTAATTGGATAGGTTATTGTGAATATTACTAGAAATGAAGTAGCTGAATGGCTTTTAATGGATAATCCGGTAAAACTGGATGAATTATTTAGGATTGCTGATCGTGTCAGATATGAGTTTGTTGGTGACGCTGTTCATCTAAGAGGCTTGGTAGAGTTTTCAAATTATTGTGCACGAAGTTGTCAATATTGTGGTATTTCTGTAAATTCTTCAGATGTTAAGAGATACAGGATGACTCATGATGAGATACTTGATTGTGCAAAAAAGATAAAAAAATTAAAATATGGAACAATAGTACTCCAATCAGGTGAAGATTGGGGTATGGATACTAATTGGATGTCTGAATTATTGAGAAGAATAAAACAGGAGACTGATTTAGCTGTTACTTTATCTATTGGTGAGAGAAAAGATGAAGAGTTTGAGGAGTGGTTTGATGCAGGAGCTGATAGGTTCTTGATGAGATTCGAAACAACTAATCAAAAGTTATATGAAAAGATTCATCCAAATTTATCTGGTAAGGTAAGTAACAGATTTGATATTTTAAGAAAACTTAAAGCAATAGGGTATGAAGTGGGTAGTGGAGTGATGGTTGGAATACCTGGGCAGACACTTAAGGATCTAGAAAATGATATAATGATGTTCAAGGAACTCAATCTTGATATGATTGGAATAGGGCCATATATCCCGTCTCCAGGGACACCGCTATATGAAGAAAAGTCCTTGAAAAATATTGTGCCCCCAACTGTTGAAATGGCATGTAAGGTGGTCGCAGTTACTAGAATTGTTTGTCCAAGAGCTAATATTCCAAGCACAACAGCACTTGCGACTTTGAATGGAGTCGATGGCAGGTTACAGGGGTTAAATTGTGGTGCAAATGTACTTATGCCAAATGTTACACCAGTGAAATATAGAGAGTTGTACTCAATTTATCCCAAAAAGTCTGCATTGAATGAAGAGGAAGGAGGCTTTTCACTCTCTAAATGGCTTGAATCATTTGGAAGAGTTCAGGGGCAAGGTAGGGGGGATTCTATAAATTTAAAGTATCGGTAGTTGTGTGTGGGGTACTGGTGGCTATAAAAAATGATCTGCTCTAACGGCGGGTCATTTTATTATTACAATATATAAAAAGTCTATCCAGTGAGCTTGGTGGAAGGAGGGGAGTACCAATGCTCAAAGGACAGACTCGAAGTTAAGTATAATTTAGACATAAGTATATATTAAATACAGTAAAATTCAATACTTATGCAGGTTTTGTCCGAAAAATTGTGTTACTTATGATGTAAAGTATACCCAATTAATTTTAGTAGTTCTGATTAGGATTTATCGTCATCAGGAACTCAAGATTGGTTTTGTTCTTCTTGAGTTTGGTCTGTAGAAACTCCATTGCATCTACAGGGTTCAAGTCATTTAGGTATTTTCTGACCTGCCAGATACGATTTAGTTCATCTGGATGTACAATTCTGTCTTCTTTACGGGTTCCTGAAAGATTAACGTCAATTGCCGGGTACAAGCGGCGGTTTACAAGTCTGCGGTCAAGATGAACTTCTGCGTTACCGGTTCCTTTAAATTCTTCAAAGATGACCTCATCCATTCTACTACCAGTATCTGTTAGAGCAGTGCCAATAATAGTTAGACTGCCGCCGTTTTCAATATTTCGTGCAGCACCAAAGAAACGTTTGGGTTTTTGTAGTGCCTGGGCATCAATACCACCTGAGAGTATTCTGCCTGAATGTGGAGCTTCTGTATTGTAAGCTCTGCCAAGTCGTGTAATAGAGTCGAGAAGAATTACTACGTCTTTACCATACTCTACAAGGCGTTTTGCTTTTTCGATAACCATTTGACTTACCTGAATATGCCTGCTGGCTGGTTCGTCAAAAGTACTACTGATAACCTCACCGTCGACAGAGCGCTGCATGTCTGTAACTTCTTCCGGACGTTCATCAATAAGTAAAACCATAAGCATTGCTTCAGGATTGTTATGAGTAATTGCATTGGCAATGTTCTGCATGAGTACTGTTTTACCTGTACGAGGAGGGGCGACAATAAGTGCACGTTGTCCCTTACCAATAGGCATTACAAGATCAATTACGCGTCCAGAAAGTTCAGTATTAGTGGTCTCCATGAGTAGTCGCTCTTCTGGGAAGATTGGAGTAAGATCTTCAAACGGAATCTTATCTTTGATCTTGTCTGGTTCTTCCATATTGATTGCTTCAACTCTGAGTAAGGCAAAGTAATTCTCACTATCCTTAGGAGGTCTGATTTGACCGGATACTGTATGCCCACTTCTCATTCCAAATCTTCTGATTTGACTAGGGGAGATATAGATATCATCAGGGCAAGGGGTATAATTAAATTTAGGGCTTCTAAGAAAGCCATATCCATCTGGAAGCACTTCAAGAACACCTTCTCCATAAAGTAAGCCATTTTGATTGACTTTATTTTTTATTATAGAGAAAATTAGTTCTTGTTTCACCATACCAGCAATACCCTCAATATTCTCCTGCTTCGCCAGAGCTCGTAATTCTGAAACAGTCATATCTTTTAGTGAGGTTATGTGTAACTCAGATTGTTTTACCTGCTCGTACACTTCTTGTCTTTGGTTGTCGTCATTGTTAGGTTGAGAAGTTGTTACCTGTGTGGTGTTGTATTTAGGTATATTATTAAACTTCTGAACTCTATTGTTGTTATTGTTTGTGTAACCATCACGCTTTCGATTATTGTGATATTTGTTATTATTGTTGTTATTATTGTTATTATTGTTATTTCTTTGTTTATTATTCTTTGTGCGTTGAGCAGATTGGTTGTTGCGTTGTCTGAATTGCTCTGCTTTATTATTTGAAGAATTTGAATGCGTTGGCGCTTTCGATTCTTTTGCTGGATTAGGAGTTTGTGCCGCTTCATTATTGGCCTGTTTCTGAGAAGCAGCAGCAATCACACTTTCCGGCGTTACAACTTCTGTGGCCGGCTTTTTATTTTGAACTGATGGCGCAGCAACTGGTTCTGATGCCACAGAAGAACCTGTAGCTGCACTTTCACTTTGTGCATTTGCTTCAATTGGAACAACTTTTTTAGTTACTTTCTTTTTTGTGACCTTTTTCTTTGTAGTTTTTTTCTTGGTGGTCTTCTTTTTGGTAGCCTGCTTCTTTGTAGATTTAGAGTCTATTGTTGTTTTTTCTTCATCGCTCATTGATGATTTCCTTCCAAATTTGTTCTATATTTTCGTTGAATTTTTCTTTACTATCGTTATTTATAATTAGTGTGATATTTTTATACGCTATATTCTTTTGAACAGCAGTATCTCTTTTTTTAAGTTCATCAGAATCCCAGTTTCGCTCTTTTGCCCATTCTTCTCTATGTATTGTATCAGCGTAGGTAACCACTGTTTTATTGCAAATCTTATCAAGTTTCATGTGGTGGAGAATCGCTGCATCTAGAACTAAAACACCCTCGGGTTCTAGGAATTTGATCTCTTCTTCTATTTTAGAAATCATTTCTGGGTGGAGTATATTTTCAAGCTTTCTGAGATTTTCATCAGAATTGAATACTATTTTTGCTAATTTTGCTCTATCTATTTTTTTGTCTTCGCTTAATACATCGTCACCAAATTCAGATAAAATATGATTTATAATATCTTTATCTGCCAAACATTTATGGCCAAGTTTATCAACTTCAATGACTTTTGCTCCAAGTTTACCAAGTTTTTTACTTGCTTCACTTTTGCCGCTACAGGGTAAGCCTGTGATACCAAGGATATAGGGAGCTGAATTATTTTTTATAATCTTTCTTTTAAAAATTCCAAATATATAACCTGCTAAAAGAAGAACCAGCGAAGGGACAATTACTGATAAAATGTACGCTGTTGTATTAATTTCATAAGGTCTTACTAAATAAAAAAGACAAATTATAATTATTGGAAGTAACAGATTGATTGGAGATTTTTCACAGCGCCCTAGATAATGCCCAAGATATATTGGCGTTAAATAGTAGAACACTACCAATGGAAGCAATATAAATATAGGTTGATCTAAAAACATATTTTGCCTTTAATTTATAATTGTAAATAGTTATTTTAAAGCAAGCCAGTTATCACCAGTTCCAATATCTACTTTTAGTGGAACATTGAGATTCATAGCACCTTCCATCTCTCTTTTAACAAGTGTTTCAAGCTTGTTTAAGTCATCTGGATGCGATTCAAATACAAGTTCATCGTGAATCTGAAGGAGCATATTCGCTTTAAGACCTTCCGATTGTAGTGCATTATCAACATTGAGCATAGCAATTTTTATTAGTTCTGCTGCCGACCCTTGGATAAGGGTATTTAAAGCTTCGCGCTCTCCACGCTCTTTGTCTACTTTTTTGCTGGAACTAAGCTCAGGAAGTGATCTGAATCTACCGTGCATTGTACGAATGCCTCCATCTATATGAGCTTGAGCAATTGTTGATTCGATAAAGTCTTTTATGTTTGGGAATTGTTGAAAATAGCTGTCAATAAATTGCTGTGCCTCAAATCTGTTCATACTTGTTGTTTGGGATAGACCATGTGCTGTCTGCCCATATATTATACCGAAGTTAATTGCTTTTGCAGCGTAGCGTTGCTCTGAAGTTACTTCATCTAGAGGTATATCATTGATTTCTGAAGCGACTACTCTGTGAATATCTTCGTTATTCTTAAAAGCCTTGGTAAGCACAGTATCTTTAGAGAAGTGCGCAAGCATACGAAGTTCTACCTGAGAATAATCTGCTGCTAGCATCTGCCAGTTTTCTTCTGGGATAAATGCAGCCCTGATAGCTCTCCCTTTTTCAGAACGAATAGGAATATTTTGAAGATTTGGATTATTTGAGGAGAGTCTGCCGGTCGTTGTTGTTGTTTGGGAAAAAGTTGTATGGATTCTGCCTGTTTCTGGGTTGATCATTTTAGGTAGAGCGTCAAGATAGGTGCTTTTTAATTTGCTATATTGACGGTATTCTAAAAGAAGTTCTGGTAGTTCGTATCCTTGGTTTGCAAGCTCTTTGAGCACTGATTCGTCTGTACTGTATCCTGTTTTAGTCTTTTTGATTACAGGATAATTAAGATCTTCAAACATAATGGATGATAATTGCTTAGGGCTGGCAATATTGAATTCTTTACCGGCTATCTCAAAAATTCTTGCGGTAATTGTATTCAAAACCAGATTAAGTTCTTCACTCTGTGATTTAAGAAGTTCGCCATTTACTCGTATGCCTTTTAACTGCATCTTGGTAAGAACCCTTGACAATGGCAGCTCTATTTCAGCAAGAAGTTTTTCTTCTTCAGGATTGAGCCTGTCTCGAAATATTTTCTCAAGTCTTAATGTGACATCAGCATCTTCACAGGCATACTCAGCAACTTTTTCCATGCCGGCTTTATCCATAGTTATTTCTTTACTTGCTGTACCAATTATTTCTTTTGTTGGTATTTTTTCTATGCCAAGATGTCTGGCTGCAAGTGAGTCAAGATCATGACCACGAATATGCCCTTCAATTAATGAACTTCCAATAAGAGTATCAAAGTTTACTCCTTTTACATTAATGCCATTTCTTTTGAGAATAATGGTATCATATTTTAAATTTTGCCCACTTTTGGTAATCTGTGGGTTTTCCAGAATTGTCTTTAATTTATTTAGTTCTAACTTTGTAAGAACTGATTCATCTTCAAGTCCCATAAATGGCAGGTAAAAGGCGGATTTCTCTGCAAAACTGAGGCTTATCCCTACAAGTTTTGCTTGCATTGGATCTAACCCTGTTGTTTCTGTGTCCAGTGAGAAATGCTTGATCTTTTCCAATTCTGGTAAGAATGCAGCAAATTTTTCTGGTGTATTAATAAGTTGATAGTCTCGCTGCTCTTTTGGAGTAGGGGACTGATGTTCTAGCTCATTGAGTAGTACTTTGAATCCATATTCAATAAATTTTTCTCTGAGTGCAGAGTAATTTGGCTCTTTTATCTTCGCATCATCAAGGTTAAAGTCAATCTCAGCGTCTAGTTTGATTGTTGCCAGTTCTTTTGATAATAAAGCAATTTCTTTACTTTTAAGCAGGGTCTCTCCGCGCTTACCTTTTATCTCGCTTGCTCTATCAAGGAGGTTCTCCAAAGTTTTATATTTTTGAATAAGTTCTCTGCCAATCTTTTTGCCAATTCCGGCTACACCAGGAATATTATCAGCTGTATCACCCCAAAGCCCCATTAAGTCAGTAAGTTTTTCTGGAGAAAAACCATTTTCATCATAGAAGTCATTTTCAGTGGTATACGTATTTTTTTTAGGGTCAAATATTCTGACGTTACTATTTAAAAGTTGAGCTAGATCTTTATCTCCTGAGACAATCGTGCTATTTAGTCCTGCCTTGGTTGCAAGCTTTGTTATAACTCCAATGATATCATCTGCTTCATATCCTTCAATGGACAAAACAGGAATATTGAAGGCTTTTACTAACTCGATTACTTTGGGTATTTGCGCTTTGAGTTCTTCTGGAGCTGGTTTGCGGTTTGCTTTGTATTCTGGGAATAGCTTATGCCTGAAATTTTCTCCTGGAGCATCAAATATCGTTATAATTCTTGAAGGATTTTGCTCTTTGATAAGATGCATCAACATCCTTGTAAATTGGAAAATTGCGTTTACTGGTTCTCCTGTTGGGGAGCGTAAACCTTCTACAGCATAGAATGCTCTATATATCTGGGCATGACCATCTATAATATATATGTCTTGTGACATGTTTTAACCTTATATAATTTTTAAGATTTATTGTGGTTTGTTTACTCTAGAAAATGCAAATTGTACTTGGGTAATTATTATTTCAATAATAATTAGAAACTTTAAGTAATAACGAAAATAGAATAAATCAATAATTAGTTTTTTGGATAATGAAAAAGTTTACAAAAAGTGAGGATAATTATTGGTTTGGTAAACAATTAACAATTAATACTACGAATCTCTGTTAATCCCCTTACTTGTTTAACCTATAACTTAAGATTTAACTGAATAATAGTATTTAGTCAAGAGTATTTTTGATAATACTTTACAATTTATTTGAGATTTTAGTGTCGATACTTTTAGAGTTTTTTTCATTTGTCGTTAGTATATAACAAAATTTTACAATAATAGTGATAAAGGGAGCGGAAGATTGTGAGGATATGAACATAATTATTTTTTTTATTGTTGAGGGTTGTATGCAGTAATAGCATCAATAAGGGTAGGAAAGAATTCTACATCAATCTTGCTCAATAATGGAAGAGGGTTTTTAGTGTATGTTGGCGGTTTAATTTGAATGTGCCCTTTAGTATCAGATATGTCAGATATAACGCAAAACCCGCCGTTAGGTATTGCTTCATAACAGTTATAGATTATTCTTGCCCCATCAGGCGATTCCTGGATAACCTGAAGTTCTTTGTATAGGCTTATTTTATTTCTTGTTAAAGTGCTCATATAGTGGTTGCCTGAGTTTTATATAATTAGTAGTTAAACAATAAATTGGTTGTGACTCTATATCAGGTATTACGGTAAAATTAAACTGATCTTTAGTCCGTTTTATTTTTTGTAAGGTGTTCTGAATAAAGTTGTAGTAATATTAGATTTAGTTAGAATATGCTAATTAGCTAGTACGTATATGTATAGCATAAAGTCACCACCCTCTTATCCCAAGATTCGGGTTGAAAAAAAAATATTTTTGAGAGATAATTATTTTAAAATTGTTTTCAAGGCTAAAGTTGATTCTTTTGTTGAACCGTAGATGAATAAGGCAAATTTATGAGAATCCTTAAAAATTATAAATTTTTTCTTTTTATGAGCCTTTTATCTTTGTTTCTTTCATTTTTCACAGGTCTGCTAATTACAAGCATTTCTCGTGAAGAAGATAGTGCATTCTCAAAAAATAAGCATGTACTTGAGGTCTTGGAATTATTGATTTACTCTGAAAATAGCTTGATGAAAAGCAATCAGAGTGATGATAGATTTAGAATAAATAGCATTATAAGTCAGTTTTGTAAAAATGCCTTGTCGTCAGAAGTAAGTAAAATATGGGCTGTTTCTGTCGATCCTATTGAAGGTATTCAATACTTATATAATGATTTTGATGAAAATATAAAGCTAAAGCCTAGTGATTATATGTTTACAGGGCGTGAGCCCTGGAATGAAATTTATGTTAAGAATGCCCTTGGAGAGGGATTTTACGTAACTTTAAAGAAGAATATTAGTAGTGACATTATACTTGTTGCGGCAAAAAGAGAGCAATCAGTAACAGAGGTACTCTGGAATGTTTGCAGGAGTTCGGCTTTTTCAATATTACTAGCGCTTGCGGTATTTGTATTTTTCGCTTTGTTTGTTAGAAATCGCTTATGCAGGTCTTTCGGTCAATTCAATAAAACTCTTAATGATATTATTAACAATCAGGAAGCTGATAGCAATTTGGCGAATAATTATTTATGGAAGCCACAGATTGATTTGCTTGCTAAAATACGATCAATGAAGGCTAACCTTATTGCTTTATTCTATGAGGCGAAAGCCGAAAAAGAGAAAGCGGAAGTTGTGCTAGAGCGCTTGCAGAATGGTGTCATCGCTGTCAGTATAGACCACAGAATAATGTTGGTGAATATTATGGCTGAGAAAATTACTGGTTATAGTGGTGAAAATATTATAGGAAAAAAATTCGCTGATGTATTTAAACTTGTAAATTTGAAAACTGGAGAAGTCGTTCCGTCTCCAGTTGATATGGTATTAAATGATAATGTTGACTTAAATGTAAACTCTAGGTTTAAGTTTATTAAGAGTAACGGTGAGGATATGATAATTGCTTTGTCTGCTTCATCTGTAATATATGATAGCGCTGGTACTAAAGAAGTAATTATTGTTATAAGGGATATTACAACTGAAGTACTTAATTTAGAGCAGTTGAAAAAGGTCAATGAAAAATTAATAAGTAATGCAGAAAATATACATTTTCTTTTCGATGTTGCAAAAATCGCAACATGGGAATTGGACATTGAAACAAATATTATATATGCAGAAAAGGAATATTATGATCTTCTTCATTTTAAACAGAAGAAACGTATTAACTTTTATGATGAATTGATTCCAAGAATTAATAATTCAGAAGATATTCTTGAGGTATTTAATGATTTGCCAGCGCTTACCGATGAAGGTTTTGCTACCTGCTTGAGTGTTCAAGGTGATGATGGTATTAACAGAAGAATGTTATGTTGTGGAAAAATGTGTGGCTCTGGTGGAAAAGATGCAACTGGACGGATTTATGGACTTATTATTGACGTGGACGTAGGAGAAAATAGTGGCAGTAAATCTGGGTATCAAAGTCAAGTAAATAGTGTGGGTAATAAAAGACTTCAGCAAGTATATGAACTGGCTAGGCTATTTTTCTGGGAGTATGATGTAAAAAGAGATCTAATTACCGGTGACAATAATTTTGTAAAAATCTTTAAGAAGTTCGGTGACAATATTCAGTCTGGTACGCTTAATATGGCGTTACAGCATATAGAGCCTGGATCTCTGAATGAGTTGCGCAAAGTTGTTGCAGAGGCAGTCGCTAATCAGAGTAAAAGCTGTACTGCTGAGTTTATTACAGTGCCAGATAAAGATGGACACACAGGTTATATGAGGAATTATCTAAATTTTGATTATGATAAGGTAGGAGTGTTAGTTAGCTCGTATGGTGTGGTGCTTGATATTACAGATGAGCATGAGCGGCAATTGAAGTTGAGTCATACTTCAAAGATGGAGTCAATCGGAGCTCTTGCTGGAGGTATAGCCTATGATTTTGAAAATATATTTAGTGGTATTCTTTCTTTACTTGAACTGTTGGAAAAGAATGTAAAAGACAGTGAAAATAAAGCATTTGATTGTTGTGTTAAGATAAGAAAATTATGCGAAAAAGCAGGTGACTTTACAAAAAAACTACTTCTTTTCTCAAGAAAAGACAAGGCAGAACATGAAGAATTCAATTTGAATGAAGTAGTTGAGAATACAGTGGTTATTTTAAAACATAGCATTACAAATCATATTGAAATAGATTACAATTCATTTCTTACTGAAGCTTTTATTCGCGGAAATATCACAGAATTGCAGAACCTTATACTAAATATAGGTATAAACGCTAGAGATGCCATTTTAGAAAAAGAAAATAGCATTAATTCTTTTAATGGGTTGATTAGTATAAGAGTTTTAAAATATAACCCAGCAGTATTTAATTCTTCATTGATTTGTGGAGAAATCAACCATGAAATTGATTATGTTGTTATTGAAGTTGAAGATAACGGAATAGGTATTAGAGCAGATAGTGTTGATAAAATACTAGATCCTTTTTATACAACAAAATTTGAAGGAAAAGGGACTGGGCTAGGTTTGTCATTACTGGAAAACACCATGTCTACTCATAGAGGTGCAGTATGTGTTGAGAGTAAGGAGAGTGTTGGGAGTGTCGTCTCTATAATTTTGCCCCTTCTGATGAAATACAATGATGTTGATCATAAAACTGCTAAGCTTAGTGAAATTCAAAGAAAGTCGGTATCGGTAAAGCAAGGTCAGGGTGATAAAGGTGTTGTGCTTATTGTTGATGACGAGCCGGTTATGAGGTTTATTTATAAGCAGTTGTTGTCGGAGCAGGGGTATAGGGTTATTGAGGCTGTAAATGGAAGAGATGGCATAAGTAAGTATGTAGAGAATCATGGGCTTATTACCGGTATTATTTTGGATCTGCAAATGGCTGAAATGGATGGTAAAGAGGCTTTTAGAAAAATATTGGAGTTTGATAAAGATATTAAAGTTGTATTTGTTTCCGGTTATCTTAGTAAAGACTCAAAACAAGAATTATTAGATATGGGGGCTGCGGGGGTTCTTAGTAAGCCTTTTAGAAAGAAGGTTTTTGTGCAGAGTATCGATATTTTGTTTGCAAAGGCACCCAATATTATATGATGAATTTATTGCTTATCAGGAAAAAATTAACTGTTTGCTGCAACTAATGTCAGAGATTCGTAATACAGATATGGCTACATAGTCTACTGTCTGTACTAAGAATTATATTTTAGTACAGGCTAAAACATCTATATTAGTTCAGGCTAATACTATTCCATAAGGGGCAGTATCTCTTTTGTGATAGTACTAATAAGTAGTAATTATATTGAACTGTTAGCTTTTGTGGCACTGGTAATTTATTATAGGTGCCGCTTATATATTCTATATTTGATGTTTTATTAATTAGTATTTGTACTTAGGGTTTATACTGGTAAAATATATTAAGGTGTATGCATTATATAAGAATTAAATTATCAAATGATGGAGATGTGAATTAGGATGAATAGCAAAATTGTTGAATTGAATGAAATAAACTCTGGGCTTGAGATTAAAGGTATTGTTGATAATGCTTTTAAGCAATATGGAAAAATAGTAGAAGGGTATCCTTTTCAGCAGTTTGATGATTATATGGATAGGCTTGCAATGTCCGAGTCTGGGGTTGTATATTATCCTTCTATTTCAGAGCTGGAAGATAATAGTATAAAATCTAAAATTAGTAAATATGTATATGGTGGCCAACCTATTGAGATTGGATATTGCGCTGGTGATAACTGTCGTCTGGATGGTCTAGAATATCATAAAGGGAGTGAAGTTATATATGCAGTAACTAATATGGTATTACTGCTGGGACATATCTGGGATATAAAGGATAATAGATACTCCTCAACAAATATTGAGGCTTTTTATGTTCAAAAAGGCAGCGCGGTTGAGATTTATGCTACAACTTTGCATTTTGCGCCCTGTAAAGTTGACAAAAATGGCTTTAAGGCTGTCATTATTCTACCAAAGGATACAAACTGTGCTCTTGATCTCTCAGGAAATAATGAACGCGTTGAAGATCAGCTTCTATTTATGAATAATAAATGGCTACTGGTTCATCCTGATGCAAAGGGATTGGTTGCAGATGGTGCTTTTGCTGGTATAATAGGGGAAAATATTGAAGTGAAATTTTGAAAATTAAATTGATATGTTTAAAATGAGTATGAGTTATATGGCACCACAGTCAACTCATACTCATAATATTTATATAGTGTAGTGTGTGTATAAAAGTGTTTTATGCTGGCAATCGAAGTCGGTATTATCCTAGTTTGAGGTATATCACAGCTTTTATAATTCTTTGTGCTATTTAGTTGTTATTTCCTTATTCTGTTATGATTGTATAAAAACAGCCTATAATTAGATCAATAACGTAAGCTCCCTGATCTATGAGTCCTTTTGATTTCTCTGAGAATGTTGCCGCTTTACCCTGTTGCGGAATCATCTCTCGGGTACTTTCAAGAGCATCACTACTGGTCTGCTTGACTATTTTGATTGCTTCTGTTAACTGGAGGTCTGATAGTTCGGTAAGCTTATCTGCAACTGGTTTTAATACATCAATAATTGTCTTGTCTCCTGGCTTAGCTTTACCTCTTTGCATAACAACTTCTAAGTATGCAGTAAAGAAGTCAGCTAATTCTTTTGTTGTAATATTCGTAACTCCTTTGAGTGCTTTACCACCGCTCATAAACCCGCTTCCCATAAGTGTACCCATTGTTGAAGGTGCTGCGGATGCCATCTTCATCCCGGCTTTCATTAATATTTTTGAAATCTCGGTTTCGCCATTGTCTAGTTGGCTGGCTACTTCTCCTGCTCCTGCACTGAAAGCTTTGTCCATTGTTATACCTAGATCACCATCGCCAACAACACTGTCCATTTCGATGAGCTTATTTCTCTCAGCTGACATTGTTTCTTTTAACTTAGTGAAGAGGATATTAAGGTCTGTTATGTTAATTTTGTTCATTCTAAAATTTCCTTTGAAAGTCGGTAATTATTCTTAACTCGAATATACAGCGGAGTTACCTTACTCTAGGTCCTTTTAGAAATATGTTTTATTGTATTTTATAATCAAGAGCTTAGAGTAAGGTAATTTGTTATTATTTTTGAATGAAGAAAGGGGTCTCTGCTGGTTTTAGAAGCAGTCCTTTTAGTTCTTCATCAAGCTTGAGCAATGAAATTGAAGCTCCTGTCATTTCCATGCTTGTTGCAAATTCGCCAATATAGCTTTTAGCGATTTTTATGCCTTTTTCAGAAAGGACTTTATTTACTCTATTGTAAATAATGTATTGTTCTTCAAGAGGTGTTGCTCCCAGGCCATTGATTAGCACTGCTACTTCATCACCAGCGTTGTATGGTAGATCATTAATGATTGGTTCAAGCATTTCATCTACTATTTCATTTGCAGGGAGAAGGGTACCTCGTCTTACCCCTGGTTCTCCATGGATTCCCATACCAATTTCCATCTCGTTTTCTTCAAGTGTGAATGAAGGTTTTCCCACTTCTGGTATAGTGCATGGTGAAAAAGCTACACCCATTGTGCGGACATTATTTACAGCTTTTTGCGCTACTCTCATTACCTCATCAAGAGACATCAGTGCATCAGCAGCAGCTCCAGCGCATTTATATACAAAAAAGATACCTGCAACCCCACGGCGTTTGTCTTCTTCACCTTTTTTCATACTTGCAACATCGTCTTTACCTGTTAGATTGAGTACACGGATATCATCCATTTCTGCCATTTCCGCAGCCATTTCAAAATTAATAATATCACCGCTATAGTTGCCATATATATATAGCGTACCTGCTCCACTGTCGATTGCTTTTGTCACTTCATACATCTGCTCTGCGCTTGGAGACTGAAAAACTCCACCTATAGCGCATCCGTCAAGCATACCGTTGCCGACGTAACCAAGAAATAGCGGGAGATGACCGCTGCCACCACCGGTTGCTAAAGCAACTTTACCTTCTTTCTTTGAGCTTGATTTGATAAGGCAGCGTAGATCATCATTTACATATGTTACTAATTCAGGGTGTGCTGAATATAATCCCTTTAGCATTTCATCTACATAGTCTTCTGGGTTGTTTACAAATTTTTTCATTGGTCTTTCCTTTGTGTTGTATTGTTCGTTGTTGGTTTAATTTAGTTTATATCAAGTTTTTTGCGGTCGCTTCCGTTGTAAGCTCAAACGTCTTTTTTCACGTTCTTCATCTTTCTGGTGCATATAATAGTTGAAAACTATGATAAATATTAGGAACGCTCCCCATGTAAAGTCTCTGGCAAAATTGTTGAAGCGAAGTAGATTGAAGCCACTTGATAGGAATTGCAGTCCTATAACAGAAATAACGACACTTGATATCTTACCGAATCCCCCTGTCCAATCTACACCACCAAGTAGACATACTAAAATTGCCTGGAGTGTATAAGATGCACCGTAATCAGCTTTCGCTGAGTTTGTTCGTGCTATCATGATAAGTCCTGCTATGCCACCTAAAATACCTACCAGCATGTATGTCTTTAGTAATACATTTTCGTTTCTAATGCCTGAATAACGGCTGGCAGTGTTGTTGCTTCCTACAAGGTATATACGTTTACCAAATGCGGTCTTTTTGAGGACTACAGCCAGTACTGCAACAACTGCAATATAAACAAGGAAAGGGAAGGGTGCCCCTAAGACTTTGCCGTTTCCTGCAAAAATAAAAGTGTTGGGAAAACCATATACAGCGTAACCCTTAGTAATAATAACTGCAATGCCACCGTAGAGCTGGAACGTTCCGAGAGTTGCAAGGATTGGGTGGATTTTAATTGAACCTATAATATACCCGTTGATCAGTCCACAAAGCATTGATACAACAAGTGCTGAGAGTACAGCGAGTATAACAATACTGAACTGTGTTTCTTCACCTTCTCCTAGTTTTGTCATAATAAGTGCAGCGACAACACTGGATAGATTTGCAATTCCGACAATTGATAAATCAATACCACCAGTAATTAATGCAACCATAATGCCTAAAGCAAATATTCCAAGCTCAGGGAAGGAGTAAAGCATTGACTGAATATTTGTAACAGAAACAAATTTATCAAAACGTAGTACCGACATTAATATAAATATCGCAAACACAATGATAAGAAGTCGGTCTCTATCTGGATCACTGAATATTGTGTTTTTTATCTTGCTAATAGTATTCACATTATCTCCTAATATATTTTACTAATTTTCTTTTGCGTATGAGCATCTTCTGGCAATAGCGGGTATACCTGTTGCCAGTAGGATAATAATACCTGTTGTAACTCTTTGCCAATAGCTTGGAATGCCTAAAAATATGAGACTGTTATTAACTAGAACCATAAGTACTACACCTAGGAAAGTACCAATTACAGTACCTTTACCACCACCAACATTAGCCCCTCCAAGTACAGCGGCAGCAATTACGTTGAGCTCTGTACCTATTAGATCGAATGGATTTGAATTACGCATAAATGCTGAATGGATTATTCCTGCTAAGCCTGCTGTGACGCCAACAAAAGGATATATGAGAAGTTTCACCTTTTTTACATTTATACCTGCGCGTTCTGCTGCACTCTGAGATCCGCCTATTGCATAAATGCTTCTACCAAGCATTGTATATCTAAGGATAAGGAATGTTATTAGCATCACTATCAGCATGATTATGAATGCACTGGTAAGCCCAACTTTGCGTCCATTTTCAAGGGTTGAAACAAATATTTCACTTTTAGAAAAATTTGTCATGTTCTTAGGAAGTACGTTTACAATACGTGTACTTATGAAAGTGTAAATAAAGCCTGCAAATGCATAGCTCGTTCCCAGTGATACAATCATGGTTGGGAAATTAAACAAACTTACCAATAAGCCATTGATAAGGCCAAGCACACCACCTATCCCCATTGATATCACAAATCCAAGTACTATAGATCCGTTGTATCCCGTATCTACCATCCATTTGCAGGTTAGATACATACTGAATGCTGCTACTGCTGTCATTGAGACATCAATACCTCCTGATAGCAATACCACAAGAGTGCCCATTGCGAAAATTCCCATCACTACTGTACTTTTTCCAAGCGAAAAAATATTAGGTAGTGTGTAGAAAGTATTATTTTTTGCACCAATGATTATCGCCAGTATTATTATTACTAACGATATATAAAATTCTTGTCGCTTTATAAGGTTTTTCATATTTCTAAATACCTATCATTTATAGTTTGTAAATTAGATTTATCCTTGCGCGGATTGTTCTGAATTAGCGCAATTCTTTCATCTTGGAAATAATATTATTCTCATCTGAGATGCTGCTGTCGAATTCACAAGTAACCTCTCCTTTATGCATTAGAATGATTCTGCTTGTATTCTGTATAAGTTCTGGAAGATCGTCAGAGATCATAAGTACAGCTAGCCCCTTACTTGCAAGTTCTTTCAACTTCTTATGTATTTCTTCTTTTGAACCAATGTCTACCCCGACAGTTGGACCATTGAGCATCAGAATTTTAATATCAGCTGCCAGCCATTTTCCTAGTACAATTCGTTGTTGATTTCCGCCTGACAGGCTACTTACTGGATTATTGGTATCAGGGGTTACTACTTTCATTTCTGAAATTTGTTGGTCAACAATTCTTTTACCTTCTTGATGATTAATTATTCCAAAAATGTTTTTGATTTTATCTAGGATACTTACAGTAATATTATCGTTTATTGGTTGATCAAGGAAAAGACCTTCGGTAAGTCTGTCCTCTGGAACAAGACCGATATGGTTTTTCATGGCAACATCAATATTACTAATCTTGATTTCTTTGCCATTAAGTAGAACCTTGCCCTTCGTGTATGGTCGTAAACCAAATAATGACTCCATAAGTTCATTTCTGCCACATCCTAGCAGACCTGTTATACCAATGATATCTCCAGGGTTGAGACTGAAAGAAACATTATTGAAGTCTTTTTCATTACTTAGTGATTGGAGTTCAAGAGCAGGAGGGGTGTGCTCCTTTTGAGGGAATGGAGTAAATCTTGTTTTACTTATATCTCTACCAGTCATGTGATTTGTTATAATTGCTTCATCATAATCTTTGGTATCACCTTGAGATACAAGGGCTCCATTTCTTAAAATAGTTATTTTTTCACTTATCTCAAGTACTTCACGCAACTTATGACTAACAAAAAGTGTGGCGATTCCCTTATTTTTAAGGTCTAGGATAATTGAAAATAATTTGTCTACTTCATTTTGAGTAAGAGCTGTTGTTGCTTCGTCCATAACAATTAGTTTCGCATCATTTACCATTGCTCGTGCAATGGCAATTAGCTGGCGATCCGCAACAGATAGATCTTCTGTTATAGCATTGAGTGGTAGATCTATACCAATTTTATCTAGAGCAGCACGAGCAATATCTTTTGCTTCTCGCAAGCTGTATAATTTGCGTTTTTTTTCACAGAGAGAATTCATTGCAATATTCTCAGCAACGGTCAAATTAGGGAATAATGAAAAATCCTGATAAATAATCTGTACACCTTCTCCCATTGATTCAATTGGGCTTATGCGTTCATAAGCGTTGTTGTTGATCTTTATAATGCCAGATTCTGGTTTGTAAACTCCGGAGAGTACTTTGATGAGTGTTGATTTTCCTGAACCATTCTCACCTGCAAGGCAACGTATTTCACCTGCTTTCATTCTCAGACTTACTCTTTTAAGGGCATGAACCCCGGAGAACTTTTTATCAATGTTTTCTAATTGAATAAATTCGTCTTGCATATCATTATCCATCGTTTTTTAAAGTTTAATATTTTAACTGCATAAAATTAATAAGTGTTGTAATTATAATAGACAAGGGAGTCATCAATTATATGACTTATGACTCCCTTGAATGTTATGGCACTGCTTGTGTGTGTGTGAAGTAATTAATATGAGTTAGAAGTTATATTTATCCATGTTGTCTTTGTTAACGAATACCCAAGCTTCACCATAGAAAAGGTTTGGTTTCTTTGGATCCTGTTTGAGTGAATTGTAGCCTTCGATACCTAGGTCAGTTCCTGTCTTTATGTCAGATTTTTTTCCATCTAGTATTCTTACTGCTATTTCATTCATTGCTTTTCCGGCCATTGCTGGATCCCAAAATGCTATATAATCTACTGCACCTGTTTCAAGGTATTGCTTGCAAACACTTGGGAGACTTGTACCTACCACGCTTACAACGTCTTCTAGCCCGGCTTCTTCAACTGCTAAACCAGCTCCTGGTGCTGTTGTACTTGCGCTACCAAGGATACCTTTGAGATTTGGGTAAGCTGTTAGAAGATCTTTAGCCTTTTCATATGCTTTATTTTGGTCGTCATAGTCTTCATTTCTTCTGCTTACTAGGGTCATTTCAGGATAGTTTTTCTTCTGTGATTCTTCTGCTCCATCCATCCATTCGTTGTGAGATTTACTTGTTAGACTACCTACGAAGTTAGTGTACTCACCTTTGCCTCCCATTTTTTCTGCAAGAAATTTTAACATCTGAGCTCCATATGCTTGATTCTGGAATGCTTCGATAATGGCATCAGCGTTTTTCTGGTCAGATGCTTCGTGTACAACGACTACAATTCCGGCATCTCTTGCTCTTTTTAGAACAGGTTCGAGGGCTTCTGGAGAGAATGGGACAACACAAATTGCATCTACTTGCTGTGCAATAAGGTTTTCAATAATTTGTACCTGCTGTGCTGCATCTGCCTGAGCAGGTCCCATGAAAATAGTTTCATGACCGGTCTCTTCTCCATATTCAGTAACGCCTTGACGCATGCGATCAAACCAAGGGATACCGTCAATCTTCACGACAGTCGCAATAGAGTATTTTTTGTCTGCTGCATTAGATGCATTGAATGTAGCGCAGAACATAACAACAAGAATTAATACTGATAAAATGATTCGTTTCATGACTTTTCTCCAATTATTAAAAGTTAACCAAACCAAACACACTTGGAGTTTATCACATAGCTTGGTAGTTGGTCAAGTTTTCTTGTTAAAAAAATTTATTTTTTTTAAGTTGTTTAGTTGAAAATCATTGGGTATTATTAAGTTGTAAAGAGTTTTAATTTACTAAAATATTTAAAATTGTAGTTTCGATTCTTTGTAATTGTTTTAAAGTAATTGTAGTGCTATATTCTTTAAATCAGTTTATTCAAGGTAGGTTATGGGATTTTTTTTATTGGTTGTTTGTTAGTGTTTTTTTTAAAAGAGAGTGCTAAAAAAATTTTAGTTATGTTCATTTGATTATTTAGTTATTTCTATCGTTAAGTTGAGTTTTTGGAAATTAGTTTAAAAATTTTATGATAATTAATCTATTTATTGGTAATATTAATAATCATAAAAATCAGATATTATTTTAACCAAGGAAATAGACATGAAGATTGGGATAAAGGAAATAGCAGAAAAAGCAGGGGTTTCGGTTGCAGCGGTATCTTTAGCCTTAAATAATAAACAAGGGGTAGGTAAGGATACGAAAGATAGAATAATTGAGGCAGCCAAGGAGCTTGAATATCCTGCGTTATCCAAAGTCGATCTTGGTGACGATCAGAGTAAGATAAGATTTCTGAAGATTTCCAGACATGGCCATACCGTAAATGTAGACCACGAATATTTTATTGCTGATTATCTCAATGGAATTATGGATTCTGCAAAACTTCATAATATGATTGTTGAGATTGAGTCTTATGGACACGAAGTGCCTGTAAACGAAATTATTGAAAAAATCCAGACCAGCACAAATGTGGATGGCTATGTAGTTCTTGCAACAGAATTAAACGAAAAGGAAATAACGCAATTTTTAGCAACAGGGAAAAAAATAGTCTTCATTGATGCCTATATTTTTAGTGTTAGTGCAGATTATGTCAATATGAATAATATGGATGCAGTTTATAAAGTTGTAAGCTACTTAAAAGAGTTGAACCATGTAGAAATTGGTATGTTTAAAAGTTCTATTTCTACTGGAAACTTTAATCTTCGAGAGCAAGCGTTTTATAGATCTATGAATGCTTTAGGGTTAGCTATAAAAGAAGAGTATATTTTAGACGTTGATTCAACATTTGCAGGGGCATATGAAGATATGAAAGCCTACCTTGATAAAGGCATAAAACTTCCTACCGCAGTTTTTGCAATAAATGATATTATTGCACTTGGAGCTATGAAGGCGTTGAGTGAGGAGGATATAAAGGTTCCTGAAGAATTATCTCTTGTTGCTTTTGATAATCTGTCAATGTCTGAAGTAACCTCACCGCCTCTTACCTCGGTAAATGTACCGAAGAGACAAATTGGACAAGTTGCGTTGGATATGCTTTATTTAAAATTAAACCATCGTGCCGATAGAGCTCCTATGGTTAATCTTATTAGTACTGAAATTGTAAAAAGAGGAAGTGCTACTTTATTAAAGAAATAATATCTTATGTAATATTACTGTATATGGAGGAAATGTTGATGATAAACTATTCTGTTATTCTTGGCAACTTAGGCAATACTTGCGACAGGTTTTTATCAACAGGTTATAAAGATTGTATATCTACTGAAAAAATGCTTGAACAGGCTTCATTAATTGAAAATGTCACTGGACTTGAGCTTGTTGGAACTTGGGATGTTGATATAGACAACTACAATAATATTAAATCCAGTTTAGTGAATAATAATCTTAAATGTGTCAGTATTATTCCAGATCTTTTTTCACAAAAACATTGGGGGAAAGGCTCAATTGCTGCAAAAGATAGTGGTACCCGTAAAAAAGCGATTTCTTATCTTAAAGATGTGGCTGGCATTGCAATTGAGCTTGATTGTCCAATGCTTAACATCTGGGCAGGACAGGACGGTTATGACTACTCTTTGCAGGCAAACTTTGTATCTGAGCGGGAGTATATGCTTGAGTCTATTATTGAGATAGCTGAAGAATTTCATGAGTTGAAAATTTCATTAGAGTATAAACCTAAAGAACCGAGAAATCATTCCTATATGGCAAGAGCGGCTGATACTCTGCTTTTGGCACTTGATTCAGGACTTGATAACGTTGGGGTTACGATTGATGTAGGTCATTCCTTATACGCAGGAGAGAATGTAGCAGAGTCTGTTGCTTTATTATCAGAAAAAGGTAAATTATTTCATATGCATTTTAATGATAATTACAGATATTGGGATGATGATATGATCGTTGGTTCTGTGCATTTTGTTGAGTATGTTGAGCTATTATATTGGCTTAAACGTTTAGGGTACTCTGGTTGGTATTCAATGGATCAGTATCCATATCGTGAAGACGCTAAAACTGCTCTTGAAACAAGTGTTAAGTTTTTGCAAGGAATAGATTCTTGGCTTGATGAAGCAGGAATGATTGAATTGGGAGCTATTATAAGTGAAGGTAATGCTGTATCAGCTATGAATTGGGTGCAACAGAAAATTTTTAAATAATACTGGTATTAAGCAAGTTGGACTATAGCTTTGTAGTAAATAGTAGATGTGTTATAATTGAATGCAGTTAACAATTTTGTCTTAATTATTATAAATTATATCTATTATGTTTGAATTTTAACCCGTACATATTTAATATGTGCGGGTTTATTATGGTTCTAGCTTGTTGCACATGCGAAGGGTGTGACATATAAAATTACTAACTTTGTTGTTGTTGGATTCATTTTACGTACGGATTGTATAAGATCATGGGTGGTTTAAGGTTGGAGTCCATGGAGAAATTCAGAAAATATGTAAATTTAAAGTATAAATTTGGTCCTAGTTATTTCTGGCCATAAGGGTATTGTATCAGTATTGTGAGTTTTAACGAGACTATAGTAAAAAGTATATTATAGAGCAAAAAGGTAATGATGTAATCTTATTTAATTTGTTCAGTATTATGATAGATTGTATAAAATGTTAAAAAAGTACTTTAAAAATTAGAAGCACATCGTAAAACTGTTTATTTTCTATAAAGGGATTGCTTTCAAGCTTTGCGTTGCAAAGCTCAAGTAAGTTTAGTTTTTCATGGCGCCGGTTTTTCTGTAAGTAATATTTCTCCGAGTCTAGGAATACTTAGTTTATCAGAATATTCTGAAATATTTTAACATCGTGAGTAACCCATAGTATACTATGGGTTTGACTAATATTATATTTTGATTCAGCTACAAATGCTCAGCTTGTAAATGATGCAAAAAATGCTGGGCCGCCTATTATTGGTTCTTCATGGGTTATGCTCAGTGGTACAGCAGTAATTATAGGTAGTACATCGCTGTATGGGTGTTAGGGTACTATTAGTGGCGTTATTATAAGAGCTGTATTTGCGGGTGTTTTGTCAACGGAGTCAAATTGCTTAAGATATCATCACAGTGGGATAGAGTGAATATCTGGGTTGTAGTTATTTTGTCAATTGTTATTAAGCTTCTTCGTTATCATAAACACCTAAAGTTTTTAAATACATCATATCACCAGAACACACACGGCAAATAGCTTCCATATTATCAAGGAAGTTATTTGTTTTTAATTGTAAAAGTGTTTAAAAATTTATTAAACATTTATGTTGAAATAGAATTGTAGTTTATTGCTGGTATTTATAATGCATTTGTTTGTATATAGTTATATGATTGTGCTGAATATTTTTTAGGTGGAAAATGATAATTAATTAGTTGTTGACAAAGTTAGTTTAATGAGTATAAATTAATTAAGGCTAACTTTTTAAGCGTGGGCTGTTATTGTTGCTGTTGTTTAATTAGAGCGTTGCTAGTTAATAATTTGCTTATAAACTAACAGAAAATATTGCCAATTGCTGATTGCATAGTAAAACATACTTTGAATTGATTGGGTTTATAAAGAAGTTTTTCGAAGAAATTTATAGAGGATTTTCATTATGAGTACTATTATAAAAACTTTAGCAGATCTGACTTGCGGTGAAAAGCGAATTGTTATCGGTTTTAATGGTGGAAGTGAGTTTCAGCAGCGTGTTACGAGTTTGGGAATATATGTTGGGTGTGAAGTTGAGGTATTAGGTGGAAGGTCTGAGGGTGGTATGTTGATTGGTGTGGGTGAGTCGCGCATTGCGCTGGGTTGTGGAATGGCTAAAAAAGTTATTCTGGCTTAGATTTTTGAGTAAAAATAAGATATTAAAAATTATTATTAATATTACTCGATCCGGGAAAATTTTTTTGGACAGTCAGTTAGTTGGTTCTAATATAGTTTTTTTTGATTAAGACAGTTAGTTTGTGGTGGCTGCTTTTGAAAAGGTGCTTAAATGATACTTAGTGATTTGAAGACAGGGCAGAGAGCTGAAATTATTGATGTCCTGCATGAAGGGGAAAAGTTGCAGAGGTTGTTGGATATGGGGTTTGTTGAGGGAACAGAGGTTAGGGTGATCAGGAATGCTCCGCTTTTGGATCCTATTGATATGTCTATTAGAGGTTATCAGATTGCCTTGCGTCTTGATGAGGCAAAGGGGGTGGAGGTTGAGTTGCTATGAGTGAGGTAAAGAAAAAGAAAAAGCTTATTGCTTTAGCAGGTCAGCCAAATTGTGGAAAATCAACAACTTTTAATCTTCTAACTGGGGCTAGGCAGCATGTTGCAAATTACCCAGGTGTTACAGTTGAGAAGAAAGGTGGGGCGTACAGACGGAATGGTGAAAAAATAGAAGTAATTGATTTGCCTGGTACGTATAGTCTTACATCCTATACTCAAGAAGAAAGAGTAGCTAGGGATTTTATACTGCTGGAGAAACCAGATTTAATTGTTGCTGTAGTAGATGCATCGAATCTTGAAAGACACCTTTATTTGGTATTTCAGTTACTTGAGATGCAACGTCCTCTATTGTTGTGTGTGAATATGATTGATGTCGCTAATAGACGCGGTATCAAGATTGATGATAAAAAACTGGCAGCAGAGCTTGGAGTTGAGGTATTGCTTCTCAATGCAAAGTCTGGTAAAGGCGGTGGGGAGCTCAAGGAAGCAATTGATAAAGTTATTAATAAGTCTTATGAAGACAAAGCTGATTTTAAGCTTGATTATGGGACAGAAATGAATGAGGCGGTTAGTAAGTTGGCTAGTATTGTTTCTAAGAGTGAGCATTTGTCTCAGGATTTTCCTGCTAAATGGCTAGCTGTAAAAATTCTGGAAAATGATAGTGAAGCAAAAAGGCTTGTTGAACTGCATAGTGAAGGTGGATTGGGTAAAAAATCTTTAGATTTTGCTGAAAAATATCGTTCTGAAATGGTTGAAAAAACCAACAAGTCTCCTGAAAAGGTAATTGCTATTTCACGTTATAAACGTTCTGCTGAAATAATGAATACCTGCGTTAACAAACCTGAAAAATCAAGTAGAACTCTAACAGATAAGATTGATTCTGTTGTATTGCATCGAGTCTTTGCGCCAATATTTCTTGCAATTGTTCTTTATGTCTTTTATCAGGTTGCGATGGGATTTGGTACTGTTGCGTCTGATTCATTATTCCCATATATTGGTCAACTCAAAATCTGGGCGGCAGAACTATTTCATTCTTCTGACCCTATTAGAAAAGAGTTGCTTGGATCACTCATTGTAGACGGGCTTGTTGGAGGAATCGTTGCTATCTTGTATTATGTGCCACTATTCTTTGTCTTGTTTACGCTTTTGGCGATCATGGAAGATTCAGGGTATATGGCGCGTGTCGCCTTTATCTTAGATAGAATTCTCAGGTATTTTGGCTTGCATGGGCAGTCTGTGCTGCCAATGATCTTGGGAGGGGTGGTCGTTGGTGGATGTGCTGTGCCTGGAGTATTGGCGACCAGAGCAATGAAGGACGAGAAGGCAAGGCTACTCACAATTCTGATTATGCCGCTGATGAACTGTCTGGCAAAACTGCCTTTCTTTGTTTTAATGGTTGGACTTCTCATACCTGCAACTGCTGGTGCATATATTGGCGGCTATAAAGTAATAGGCTATCAAGGGCTCACACTTTTTGGGCTCTCTGTATTTACTTTTATCCTTGCGCTGCTTATCGCCAAGCTATTCAGCAAGACAATTATTAAGGGTGAGTCTGCTCCGTTTGTTATGGAGCTCCCTGCTTATCATATGCCGACTGTTGCTGGTGTTCTTAGAAGGGCAGTTGAGCGAGTATGGATGTTTATAAAGAAGATTGTAACTGTTGTTGCAATTGTTCAGGTGGGGGTTTGGTTCTTTGTGACTTTTCCTGGAATAGGATTTCACAACGAGATGGAATTTGATCAGAAATTACATGTAGCGCAAGAGAAGCTGATTGAGGACGCCAAAGTAAAGAATACTTCTTTTGAGTCTATTACAGACATACAGAGTTTGAGTAAAATTATCGAGGTTTCCAAAGCTGTAAGAGGCGGCTCTAAAATTGAATTTGAAAATACGATAACTCCTGAAGAATCTAATCTTATAATGATTGTGGCGAATAAGGGTATGGGGGCTGACGGTAAGGTAGATAAGAGAGGAAAGCTGTTTGCCAAAGCGTTGAAAAACTATAAAAAAACTGTTATCAAGTTAAATACTGAGAGAAAGAAGATGCAGATCAGTGATAGCTTTGCAGGATATGTTGGGCACGGGCTGGAACCAATCAGTAAGATTGCTGGTTTTAATTGGAGAATGAACATTGCTATTATTGCTTCATTTGCTGCAAAAGAGAGTCTGGTAGGAACATTAGGTACTTTGTATAGTGCAGGTAGTGCTCCAATGGGGAGCAGACATAGTGCAGAGAGTCTTTCAGCCTCAGTTGCGCGTACAGAGACTGGGTGGACTATATGGCATAAGATTGCAATTATACTCTTTATTGCTCTATTCCCACCTTGTCTGGCAACAATGATTGTGATTAAAAATGAGACAGCTTCGTGGGGATATGCTGTATTCTCCTTTGTGTACCCTATTGTGTTTGGTTTTATTCTAGCATCTCTTGTATTTCAAATTGGTTCTTATTTAGCAGCTTAAATAGTATTTATGAAAGGGTTTTAAAATGAAATTTATCAAACTTCAGGTTTGTTTACTTGTTGCGGTACTTTGCAGTGTGTCTGCTTTTGCCCATAAACCACTTATCTCTGTTGATGATAATGAAGATGGAACGATTTATGTAGAAGTTGGATACTCAGATGGTTCGTCTGGGGCGGGGCATGATATTATTCTCAAGGATATGGCTGGTAAGGTGCTTGAGGAGGTGAAGGTTCCGGATGAGAGTTCTTTGGATATGCAGATGCCAAAAGTTCCGTATACCGTAACATTTTCAGGGGGACCTGGGCATATGGTGACAGTTGATGGGCCTTTTAGTGAACAGTCTGCTCAGGAGGAAGTAGCTGAGGAACAAGTGGCTTCAACTGAAATAGTGGAACAAGCTCCTGCAGTAAGTGCTCCTGCTTCTGTTCCTGCTCCACCTGTAGTGAGTGCTCAGCCAGTAGTGCTTGCAGCACCAGCCGCTGCTGTTGGAAATAGTCCTGGTTTTAATATGGCACTTAAAATGATGATGACTACCAATATTATTATTGCAGTATTTATTGCGTTCTTGATTGCAATCTGCGCGTTTGGTATTGGTTATAGTATCGGGAAATCTAAAAAATAATTGTTTTGGGCTTATTATTGTTCTGCCTGTTTATTTAATTTATGGAAAAGGAGTTTTGTTATGAGTATGCGTAAGATCTTTTTAGGTCTGTTTGCTTTTGTTGCTTTCTGTACTGCTAGTTATGCACATTTTCAGATGATCTATTCTCCAGAAGGAGTTTTTACATCAGGTAAGTTGCCTCTTAAACTTATCTTTACACATCCGTTTGCTGCAGGTCACACTATGAATATGGGTGCTGATGTGGATGGTAAAGGTAAAGCACCGCTTACGTTTGGAGTGATGACTCAGAAGGGTGAAGCTGATCCTGTTGTAAAAGATTTAAAGAGTGAATTAAAACCAATTACTTTTACAAGTCTTGAAAATTCTGGTGAAGGCTATGAATTGACGTATAAAGCAAGAGGTATGGGAGACTTTGTCTTTTTCTGTGATCCAGGTCCATATTATGAAGGAAGTGAGGATGCATATATTGAGCAGGTAACGAAGGTTATTCTCAATAAAGGTGGTGCAATGAGTTGTGTATTTGAAGACGTTCCAGGACTTCCGGTTCAGATCAAACCTCTTGTTCGTCCTTATGCATTATGGACGGGAAATGTTTTTCGTGGTGTTGTTCAGAAATGGGATGAAGCTACACAGTCATACGTTGGTGTGCCTTTTGCAGAAATTGAAGTTGAGTTCGCTAACCATGAAATTGATATGAAGGGTAATAAATTCGGAAAAGATGCTGTTGCAACAGCTCCTAATGATGCAGTTGAGTGTCAGACAATCCTAGCTAATGAAAATGGTGAATTCTCATATGCCATCCCAAAATCAGGGTGGTGGGGGTTTGCTGCACTTGGGGCTGGTGGTGAGCTTGAGTATAAAGGTAAACCACTCTCTTTAGATGCTGTTATCTGGGCTTATGCATATGATATGAAAAAATAATTTTCTATTTGCTCACTAGTAGAGGTATAGTTGACTTCACATAAATTTGGGGTCAACTATATTTTTGTTAAAATCTGATTTATATAGTGCACTTTTTTATGAATGAGGAAAATTAAAAAAAGAAATATGACAATTATTATAAAATCATTTGCTAATATATTAAAATTTAAAAATAGCCATGATCTTAAAGGAAGTTGCATTAATCTTAGTCTTTGTGCATTATTGGTTGTTATTTAAAATAAAATTGAGGTATCTTTTTTTAAGAAAGATGATATAGGCATATGACGTTACTTTTACTAAATAAGTCTTTAGTAAGGATTTGAACAAAAGAATGAAAATCGCTGCTGGGAGGGTTGTATGGAATTTTTTTGCTGAAAATTTGGCTGAAAACACAAATGTCGAGATTGTCCCAGCTTTTTATGAAGAGATGCCTATTAGAAATGAAAAAACATTAATATATGCTAAAAATATTAACCTTGAAATTAATGTGTATCGCATTACAATCTGTATAAGCATAAGGCATTTTAGTTAATATGATAAACTGTAGCAATATTTATATGTCAAGAATATTAGTATTTTTGAAATACAATATGTTTATTCTGTGGATAGTAGTCGTATAAATGTCTCTATTGTTCAAAATCCTGTCAAGTATCTTAAAGAGTGAAATTTGCATAGTTATATTTGGTTAAGGTGTGAAAATGCATTACGTATAGTCGATCTGTTGTCGCGAGATATTTGCAGACTTGTTCCAGAACTGAGGGGCAAGTATCGAGAAATCAAGTAAAAATTAAAAAAGAAATATTGATATTGAAGTAAAACATCTTGAAGAGTTTTAAAACTATGCTAATATTGACGTAGTTACTTTTAATAATGACTATTTATATCTCTCTAGTAGCTTGTAGATATTTATTGTAGGCTATTTTTAGGGTGATGAAAGGAAGTGGGGAGGGTACAAACTGGCAACTCGTAAAAATCATTGATTGAAAATTATGAAAACTGAAATTTATGAATTGCAGCCGGATCAATCCATTTTAAAAACAATTTCTGGTGCAGATGTACAGTTGATTATGCTGGATCCAGTGATAAAACTATACTTAACAAAATGTCATATATCGACAAATTACGCGAGAATTTTCAGATGCTTGCTCAGACCTTTAAAATGATTTTGAGTATAACTTAGGATAGTGGACATATGGATGACTTTGAAAATAAACAGGTGAAACTGCAGTCCTTTAGGCGATTTATTGATAAATATACGCGTGTTAAGCGTGCTGATAGAGATAATATTAAGTCTAGAATTCAGGCTTTAAATATACCTGACACTGTGGGCACACATGTTGTTGTTGATATTATATCCCTGTTGTTAAGCTTCTATGATGAGCGTACGGCTAGCCATTCTTGGCGTGTTGCTTATATTGCTGAAAAAATATCACGTGAATTTGACAGGACGGAATGTGATCATCAGAGAGTGCATTTAGCTGCATATTTGCATGATATAGGAAAGATTGCTGTGCCCAGCAGCATTCTTAATAAACCAGAATTACTTACTAGTGAGGAGTTTGAGATAATAAAAGATCATTCTCAGCAGGGGTTTAATATTATTAGTAGGACTGATCCATTATCATTTGTTGCCAATATTGTATTGTATCATCATGAGAGATATGATGGTAGTGGTTATCCCAATGGAATTAAAGGTGAGAATATACCATTTGATTCACGAATAATTACGGTTGCGGATGCTTTTGATGCGATGACTTCTGATAGACCTTATCACCATAGTCTTACTTCGCATGAAGCCTTAGATGAAATCAGGAAATGTTCTGGGACTCAATTTGATCCAGAAATAGTTGAAGCTTTTGAAAAAATGTTCTTTGAGGTAAACGAGGAACTAGCTAATATAAAAAGAGTATAAGTTACGTCGTTTTATTTCTTTGGGTCTTATATTGTTTTTCACGCTTTCCTTTGGTTTGTAAATAGTTTGAGGTGCAAGCTTTTTTATGGACTCTAGGGGTATATTGGTGTAAATGTGCTGTGCAATTGGCTATGTTAATAAATGAGATGGTCTTGTATTTATTTCATCACATCATCACACATTTTTGCTTAGTTCATGTGATATCTTGGTAAGTTAAATTTTAGCGGTATTTGTGAGGATTGTTCAAAATTCATCCCTATGTACCGGAATAGCGGTCTTCTGAAAACGTTATTGTTTCTTTTCATATTTTAACCTTATGGATGTTAATATATAATCACCTGCTCGGTGTCCATAAGTACCATTTATTTCTTTATAATGGTTATACCTAGAGTTTAAATTCTAAGAGTAATACTTGCACATTTACGAAGCTAGTTTGTATATTTCAATTGGACTTCTATATCCCAGCCCCTTTTTGTTTTACTATTAATCAAATTCTCTTTCACTGCAGAGTATAACTCCTCTAAAGTTATATTTAACAGTTCTATTTCCTGTAAAAAATACTAACTTAACATCTCAATAGTGTTTATATTACTGCCTAGTTTTCAAGTACAATAATGATAGCAGAAAATACTAATATAATCTAATACCATATTAACTTCCTCGTGATCTGCAAACTATTTGTCAATACAGTCGGTTATAGTGTGTAGTTGGTAATATTTGCCTTTTTAATAATCACTAAATTTACATACCTACGACTTTTGTCTCTTACTTATTCAAGTATTATAAAACTACTATTGTGTTTAAACATAGTAGTAATATAGCATATCTCTCTCTGAGTTAAATATTTTTTTGAGAATTTAGATGGGGCTGAGCCTAGTTGAGCGGTGTTGCAGAATTATATTTTTTAATATAGTGAAGTTGTTTTTTTTGTAAAAATTTGCTGTATGTTTTTTATGTTTCCTTGTCTTGCGGTTTGAGAAATACTTTACAAAATAAGTTCTTTGGCGTAAAAAGTGTTGCGCTGTAATTCTTTTTATACTATGATGTTAGCGGTGCTCTTTCGCTTGTTTTAAATAGCTTTTTGGCGTAATTTTTGTTTGTGGGTATTGACAAAAATAGATTTTACAATATACTGTATCAGTAAAGTATGTTGTATATATGGCTGTTTTTTTTGATTTATGGTTGGGATTATTTTAGTTTGTTTTTGCTGACTTGCGCAGGTTAGTTGATTGGACGTATAAGTTTTTCTCTTTTTATAAGGAATGTATTATGAAGGATTTATTTGGTAGGGCAATATTAAGCATATTGACAATACTGTTTGTGAGTACAGTTAGCAATGTAAATGCAGGTGAAGTCGTTGAAGTTTTGAAAGGAAAAGGCAGCGTTGATTATGAAAGAAATATTGTAAATAAGAAGGCGCAAGTAGATAATATAAAGGCTGAGAATAAGGCAACTAATACAACGTCTACAGGTTCTGTTTACGCAATTGCAACATACAAAGATTCTGATAGCGATGAAGAGTATCAATATGATGATATAGGCTATTGGTATCTCGAAGGAGAAAGTTCGGCATTTGGTATAAGAGTATTGGATGACTGGGGAATAGATAGTAATGGAGGTCATTGGGATTGTCCAAGTGTGGGATTTGACTACTTTAAACATCCAGAAGAGTTACATTTTAAATTTAGAGCTTGGAATGGAAGAGTGTTTAGCGGATCTTCAGCCTCATTTTTTTGTATAACACTAGGGGAGAAACGTTTATGCCCTCATTATAATGAGTTGGAAAATCCTGATGCATGTATGACATTTGCAAAAACCTCGAATCCTATATCTTATGTATCTATTCCTTCTCCTTTTACTGCTAAGATTTATGATAGTAATAATAACCCAATTTCAGGTGTAAAAATTGCTTTGGCTGAAGCAAATGGAATGCAGTATTCTGATGATGAAGAATATAAGGGAATTTCTGATGAAAATGGCCTAGCAAGGTTGATAGTAGATGAAAAATTTAATAATACTGATAGAAGGATTATGATAGATTACGGTGGATGTCATCATTATACTACAGCAATTAATGTTTTTCAAAATAAAATAGTTGAATGTATAATGCCGCCTAAGTCAAAGTTTGTGCTTATTAATGCACTTGGTGAAAAAGTTCCGAACGTACCAGTCTATGTAATAGGAGCTAAAGACAATTTAGTTTATAGTGATCAAGATAATCCGCCGGTGACTGATGCAAATGGTGAAGTTGAATTTTGTGTAGCTTCAAAGTTGTGTGATCCAAGTACGGGGTGGAAGTTTGCTTATGGTTATGCTGGACAGGGGTATATTACCAATGAAACCTTTACAGGGGCAGTAAAATTTACTCAAACGGTTGTCGCTATAAATAGACCTGAGATTTATCCAATCGGTATTGTTTCTGGACAGCCTGATACGCTTAGATTTTCCTGGGAAAATCTGAGTAATAAAGGAGTTGCAAAATACCTAGTTAGGCTTAAAAGTAGTAGTGCAAGTGGCTGGACTAATCTTGGGGTAACATCGAATACAGCTGTTAATATTTCTGGTTTTACAAATCCTGGACAATTTATATTTCAAATTTATGGCTATAACTCAAATAATCAATTGTTGACCTATAGTCGTCAGTATGTATTTAGTATTAATGCTTCAGCTAATTCCAGAAGTGTTAATAAAGCATGTATTGGTGATTTATCATCTGAATATACTTCAAAAGAATTATCAAGTAATATTCCTGAATTAATAATAGATTCAATAAAAAAGATTGAAGATGCTACCGATTTTGATGTGAAGGATCTTGAAAAAGATAGTGAATCAATAAACCTTTATAGTGAAGAAATAATGAATAAATAAATTGTAGTTGTAATAATTTGCTACTACCATGGGGGGCAAATGGTAGTAGCAAATTTGCTGATTAAAACCACCTGTAATACAGGTGGTTTTTTGTATTTAATTGTAGGAATGTGTATCACTTCTTGTTAAAGTTTTTTGGGTTAATGCCGATTATTAAGTAAATATTTGACCGTAAATCTAAACTATAGTTTATCTTTTATATGTGTTTGCTCTTGGGGGGAAGCGAGGTATTGCATGGAAGCAGCAAGGTATAAAGGCTTTGAGAGCTTATCTTATAGTCAAAATATTCAAAATGCTAATAATGGTAAAGGGATTCAAGAGAAACTTTTTAATAGAGTTGCAACAGTACTTGCAGAGAAAGGTATGCGGGTAGATGGAACTGGTGCATTATCTATTGATATGAGAGAAGACGGATCTGTTGCAGTAATTGGTGACATCAGGAATAGAGAGCAGATTGAGAAAGCGCTTACTGGTGATTCTGGAATATTAGGAATTTTAAAGCAGGTAGCTGGTACTTTAAACTCTCAGAAAAATATTTCGAATTGTAATATTTTAGAAGACGAAGTTTTTATATCACCTGAAGCAACTGCAGCTTATGAAGACTCTAATAATTGGATTGTTTCAGAGAATGACGCTACAAAAGGTGCTGGCGGAGATTTTGGAGGCTTAGATAAAGGGAGGGCATTTATAAAAATGCTTGGCCTGCCGGAAGAGACCTGTGATTTGACTTCTATAGATGGCCTGAACAATATAAAGAATGTTTTGAATACCCGTATAAAAGCCAACAAAGAAGAGCTTGTAATTAGAGCAGAAGAAGTTCTATTGCAAAGTGGGATTGTTCTTGATAAGGATGAAGAGATAGAATTGTCTGTTGACTCTGAAGGGAAAATATTAGTTGAACCAGTTGGGAAAAGTGATGCTGAAATTAAGCGAGCTAACGAAATTAGTGAAGCTCTGAATAAAGACAAAAGTGTACAGCAAGAACTATCTGGAATGTTGACTGCTTTGGATTTGGACGAAAGAAGTCTGGCAAGTATTGGAAAATTTGATATTATTGGCATTATGACTCGAGGTATATCTATAGTTGATGATAAGCTGTTTGCTGATTTTGCGGAGAATAAATATGGTAAAAATCTATCTGAGTTGCAGAAAGATGGTAAGGAATTAGTGAATAATGAATCTGTTTATAGTGTGTTACAGGGTTTAGATGCAGAGGTGCTTGATAATAGTATAAATGATAAGAAAACCGCAAAAACTGCAGGATATAAGATCTCAAATAGTAAGATTATTAGTGCTAATAGTGATGATATTGTAAACGAAATATGGAAACCATTCACTGATAATGTCAATGGTCTATTGACTTCTGAAAAGCTTAATTATGATCCAGATAATCTGGATGTATTAAATCTTAAGAGTTTTGTTGCAGAAGTAAGTGAAGATGGTCATGTAAAAGTGATAGAAGCAAAAGATCGGAAAGGTAAGGATGTTGACAAGAGAGAGATAGCTGGGGTGTTTATGAAGTGTGATGTTCATAATAAAAGTAGTGAACTGGAGTCAATTGTTTCTCAAACACTTCAGCAGCATGATTATGAACATAATGATGTAGATCAGTATGCTCATAAAATTAGGATAACCGGCGACATTAATACCTCTATGAAGTATGAAATAATTTCTCCAGAAGCAGATAAGGCAGCAACTAAAGAGTTAAAGGAGAATATGGAGGATATTAATAAAGAGTTGAGCGAAGTGCTAAAAGGTAAAGGAGTAATGACTCCAGTTGATATAAAGGTTAATGAGTACGGTAAGCTAGAGGCTGATACCTCACGTTTGTCTGATAATGAGCAGGATATAGTTTATACTATATTACAGGATATTAATAAAGAAGTAGATACATCGGAGAAAGAGACAGAAGAAGGCAAGAAGGATAAGATAGAGCAGGAAGAAAAGAGTGAGGCTGAAATAGAGAAAGAAATAAAAAATAAGCGCAAAGAGCTTGAAGAGCATCGTGAAGATGCTAAGAGTTCGGAGCTACGCAAACTTGGTCAAAAATCAGCTGAACTGGTTGGAGTAGATTATGTAAAAGAAGCTAAAAACAGCGATGATGTTGTATCAGCATTAGAGAAGAAGGTTGTTGAAGAGACTGGGGTAGAGCTTAATAAGGTTGTTGACCCAGATGAGCTTGAGATGATGAGTAAAGAAGCAGGTGATGTAGAGGAAGGTGGTAAGTTATTATTCAGTCTTAAAGGCCTTGAAAAGGTTGTTGAACTTGCAAAAGGTCTAAAGGGGGTGCTTACGAAGTTTCATGAAAGAGATAATCTACTTGCTGCAATTGCGTGATACCTGATAATTATTTGATGCTTCAATGAGGACTTTTAAACGGTTTATTTTATAAAATCAAGGAAAAATATACGAGATGCAATTATTGCATCTCGTTATGCTTTAATAAGCTGTATGTAAAATTCCGAGCAGATTGCTATCATCCTGTTGTTTGAAAGAAATAATGTAATATAATGAATAATTGGTAATAAGCATTTAGTCTAAATTATTTGATAATAAATCACTAAACGTTATATTTCATCAGAAATATTTGGTAAGGCTACAGGATAATATATGAATAACAAAACACTTGCAGGGAGAATTGGAATTGAAGGGGTGCTTATGGTGCTTGCTCCTTTTCCGCTGTTTTTTGTTGTTAGTGAAGAGGGTATACATTACTCATGCTATGAGTTCTTATTGTCAATTATTTCATCTATATTTATTTTTTGCTCAGCCCTTACGCTTCTGAGAAAACCGGCAATAGGTAAGATATTTGGTATGGGTGCGGTTATACTTGGGTATATCTCTGCTTTGCGCTTTGTGCTGGCCAACCAATCAGTTACTCTGGTTGCCACTGTTTTTGCAATAACAGCATTTTTTGCATATTTTGATTTTACTCCAAGATTGATCCAAGTTCCACCAGGCAATCAGGCACGGTTGAGAAAGAGGGCTTTTTGGGGAAATATTGCTCTTTTGCCAGTGCTTATTCTTAATGTAATGTTCTCAAGGCTAGGGTATGAGTCGGCTATTCTGATTATGACGGCTTCAGTATTTATTGCTTTTTCTTTATATTTCAGTTGGACTATAAATTATAGGTCTGTGCTATATATTGCTGTTTCTACAACTTCAATTATGGTTATACTGCTTATGCTGTACCTGAGTTTGAATCTATATATACCTGCTGTTGCAGCAATGTTAGCAATAGCAATGATCTTGATCTTACCTCGCGAAAAAACCATGGTTGAGAGTAATGAACAGTGGTGGGAGGTTCTTTTAAATCACCCTGCGAGAATGTTGCTTTCTACTTTCTTTGTGTTATGTGTATGTGGAAGTATCCTGCTTTTATTGCCTTTTTCAAGTTCGGGGCATAAAATAGCTGTAGTTGATGCGGTATTTACTTCGGTAAGTGCAGTATGTGTTACGGGACTTGTTGTTCTTGATACTCCAATAGATTTCAGTATTTTTGGACAGAGTTCTATATTACTGCTGATTCAGTTGGGTGGGCTAGGAATTATGAGTATTGCTACAGTTGCTTTGCACGTTATGGGCAAGAGGATGAGTCTGAAGCAGGAACGTCTTATGACTTCTATGATAGATACGCCTAATAGAGACCTAATAAACTCTCTTGCATTAATTCTAAGGTATACCTTCATTGTTGAAAGTATTGGAGCGTTACTTCTGGCGTTGCTGTTTTATGCATATGGAGACAATGCGGGATATGCAATATATCGAGGGGTATTTACTGCAATTTCTGCTTTCTGTAACGCTGGGTTCGCTTTGCAGAGTAATAGCCTTGTGTCTTATCAGTCCAGTCCGCTTATTCTTCATATCGTGGCATTACTGATAATTTTAGGAGGAATTGCTCCGGCTGCTGTGTTATTTTTTCCTAAGTGGGTGCGGGGTAAAGTTACTCCTATTCCTGCACGAATTGCCCTTATTGCTACTGTTATTATGCTTTTGGGAGGAATGCTTTTTATATTGATGTTTGAATGGAATGGTTTGCTTGAAGGTCTATCTGTATTTGATAAGGTGAATAATGCTTGGTTCCAGTCTGCGACACTCAGAACAGCTGGATTTAATTCTATAAACCTTGAGCATGCTGCGAGTCCTACGTATCTTCTAATGGTTGCCTTTATGTTTATTGGAGGAAGTCCGGGAGGAACTGCGGGAGGTATTAAAACAACTACGGTAGGTATTCTTGCGATGACGTTCTTTTCTAATATTATAAATAAAAGGTCAGTAATAATCCAGAACAGAAGGATTAATCATGCAACAATTTACAGGGCTGTGACGATAGTTATTTCTGGAATTATTGTCTGGTTTTTAGGGGTTATAATGCTGGAAGTGACTCAACGTATTCCAGCAAAAGATCTGATATTTGAAGTGACTTCTGCATTGGCTACAGTAGGACTCACTATTGGAGCAACTCCGCTTTTAGATGAGATTGGAAAGATAATAATAATAATTACAATGTTTGCTGGAAGGATTGGTCCTATGACTTTGTTTATGTTGCTCAGCGAGGACACTAGTAGTAGTGGCTCTGAGTATATTGATGAAAACATATCTTTGACGTGATGGAGGATTGTAGATAAATGACTCAACAAATCTTAATTATTGGACTAGGGCAGTTTGGGATGTCGCTTGCAAAGACTCTGACTGAAAAGGGAGCTGAGGTTCTGGCTGTTGATACTAATAGAGCGCTGGTAGAAGAAGCATCTGTTTATGTTACTCAGTCCATTGTTTTAAATGCTACTGAGGAGAATGAGCTTGCCAGGCTTGAGCCAGGTAAACGTGATGTCTCTGTATGTGCAATTGGTAATGATTCTAGAGAAGACTCAATAATTTGTACTGCTCTTTTGCGCCAGATGGGAAGCCCAATTGTAATATCTAGAGCAAGTGATAAAATGCATCAGAGAATTTTACGTCTGGTGGGAGCACACCAGATTATCAATCCTGAGCAGGAGTTTGGTAAGCGTTTTGCAAATAAAATATTGTATAGTAATGTGATTGTTGATACTAATCTCGGGGATGATTTGCATTTAACTGAGATAAGTACTCAGGAGTCTATGGTGGGTAAGACTCTGATTGAGCTGTCTCTTCCCAGCAAGTATGGGATAATGGTAGCGGGAATAAGAAAGTCTGAAGACGGAAGAGTTGCTCAGCCGCAGGCAAGTAAGCCCTTGAGAGCTGGGGATAATCTGATACTGGTTTCAAGCGAAGCTGCGATAGTTAAATTGGTAAAAGGAGTTTAATATGAAGCTTGTAAACAGCATTAGAATGGGAGCCTGGTTTGTAATACTGCTTAGCCTGTTCATGGCATTTGGTTCGATATGGGTATTTTTGCGTATGTCTCCAGTTATTGATAAGATAATTAAACAGAATACGAGAACACTTGTTTCGTGTGAAAAGATGCTTGCAAATATTGCTCAGCTTACTGGTAATGAAAAAGAAGATGAAGTTTATAAAGCGGCGTTTATATTTGCCTTAGATCAGGCAAAAATGAATGTTACAGAAAAAGATGAGCCGGATGTTATTGAAGAGATAAGCGTGCATTATCAAAACGCTTTTGCAGGAGATAGAATTGCTAAGAAGAGAACGGTACAGGCTATTGTAAAACTCAGTTATATTAATAAAAATGCAATGATTATTGAGGATCAGAAGGCTCGTAAATTTGGAAGTGCTGGGGCGTGGGGAGTTGTATTTATGGCTACTGCGGTCTTCTTTGTAGCGACATTGCTAATGCGTAGTATCAGACGGAATCTTATTTACCCGCTTGAAGAGATATTCTCAGTTATTGAAGCTAATCTCAACGGAGATTCTTTGAGACGTTGCTTTGGGTCTGAATTATCCCGTGATGTTAAGATACTTTATGATGGCGTTAATGAGGTGCTTGACTCGGCAAAGAAGAGTGTAATAGACAATATTGATGAAAAAAATAGATTGAAATATTAGGTCGTTATTTAGTCTCTAGCTATTCTCTAAAATTAACTGATATATCTATGTGATTTTAATTAGGTTGTAAAAGTTTGGTCAGTCCTGAGTTATACGGCATTTTTTTATGCAGAATATTATTTCTATGGCTGATGGATGATACTACTTTAATATCTTTAGGATTGACTCCACTTTCAGTATATATGTCATTTGCTCCATAGCTCAAATTAATAAGGTTGGGTTCTTGTAAGGCAAAATTCAGTGTCTCAGGGCAGCTAAGGCTGGTAAATGTAACTATGTTGGTATTTTGTTCGAGCCTCAGCTCTATGATCGGAGAGAATTTTGCTAGTAGTTGCTTAGAATATTGACTCTTCGCATTGTAATATGCTGGAAGCAGCCGTATTCTATTCCTATGAAATATGTTCAACCAATTCTTTTTCTGTGTGCTCTAGTCCACTTGGCTAATAGTAAATATACTAGTCCAATACTGCATCTTTTATTGCTTTGATGCTTAGTTTTATCCTATCTAAATCTATCTCAGTATCTACTCCATTTGTTTGATGGTATAGGTATAGGTTTATATTTATATTGTATTTTGTAAACAAACTTAATTAAGTTTGAGCGATTAATTTGATTTTTATTTATCAATAAAAATGCATCTGCGCAATTGATGGCAACAGAAGCATGTTTTGTTAGTATTATATTATGTGTGCAAAAGTGCTGCTTGTTCTCAAGTTTTATAATTTAAAGTATACTTTTTATTGTTATTGGAAAATTTATTTTATGTTAGGTTTCTATTAAAATTATTTATTATTTTGTCTTAAGCATTTAAGTTAAATTGAGTGTAAATTGTTGCTGCATGAACAATAGGTTTTTTTTGAGAATATATAAGCATTATGTTTTGCATTCGCGAAAACGCTATAGTATACATGCTTTTATAACTTGCTTAAAATTAAAAGTATGGTATTATAAATGCTGTTTTGATTATAGGAATAGTATTTATGATAAAAAAAAATGAGCTTCTCAAGCTTGAATTGAAAACGCTTAATGAAGAAAATAAAAAATTGGTGCAGAGTAATAAAAGATACGAATTTATTCAAAGTCTTTCTCAAGAAGCTATTGCTGTTTTTGATAAAGATCATAGGTGTATTGAAGCAAATAATAAATTATTAGAGATGTTCGGCTATTCTAGGGATGATTTGATAGGGTTTCCTGGATTTGGCTTTATGGCTGAAGAGAGTAAAGAGCTTGTTAAAGCGAAAGTAGCTGAAGGAAATGCAAGGCCATATGAAGCTGTTATGATGAGAAAGGATGGCACTACTTTTTGGGGGTTAGTTCAAGGGACAGGAATAGAGTATGATGGCATAAAACTGCGAATCACTACCTGTATTGATATTTCTGAGCATAAGAAACTTCAGGCTAAGACCGCACTGTTAAATGCGGAGTATGAAACTATATTCAATAATAGCCAGGTTGGGATGATTTTCTTGTCAGTTGATCGGAAAATACAGAGGGTTAACCAGAAATTTGCAGAAATTTTTGGCTATGAGTCCGCCGAAGTTTTTGAAGGAAAGTGTATTGATATGATTCATCTTTCAAAAGAAAACTATGAGCGGTTTGGTACATATTACTCTACTGTGCTGGCTGAAGGAAAGCCAGTAAAGATTGACTATCAATTTAAAAATGCAAATGGTAAGGCAATATGGGTAAATGTTAGCGGGAGTGTTGTTGATAAAGCTTATCCACCTGATCTGAATAAGGGTATTGTCTGGGTATTTGAAGATATTGAAGATCGAAAAAGGGCAGAAGTCGACCTACAAAAAGCTTATGAGAAGCTTGAAATAATATTTAACAATACTGTTATGGGTATTTTGGTATTGGATAATAATAGTAATATCATAAGGGTAAATCGGGTGCTTGCAAATATGTTTGGGTATGGTTCACCAGAAGAGCTAGAAGGAAAATCCTCTAAAATTTTGCAAAATTCAGATGAGAGCTTTTTAGATTTCTCTGAGAAACTGCGTCACAGTTCGGCAGTGAATTCTGTCTATACTGGGGATTATAATGTAAAACGTATAGATGGTTCTATGTTTTGGGTGGCGGCTTCTGGCAGAGTTGTTGATGGAAATAACCCTTGTGGTCCGGATATGGGGGTGATTTGGTCTGTAATGGATATAACAAAAAGAAAGACTGCTGAAACCAAACTTATTGAACTTTCAAGAATGGATAGTCTTACTAATATATATAATAGAAGGTATTTTTATGAATTGGCTGAAATCGAACTTGGAGTTCATAAGAGATACAAAAGACCGTTTGCTTTTGTTAGTATAGATATTGATTTATTCAAGAGTATCAATGATACTTATGGGCATGCTGTTGGGGATAAAGCTCTGGTATTTTTTGCTGCTTTAGTAAAACGTTTAATAAGAGAGACTGATATCTTTGGAAGAATTGGTGGTGAGGAGTTTGGACTTTGCTTACTTGATGTTGACCTTGGGAAAGCTGTTAGTATAATTGAGAAAATAAGGAATAAATTAAGTATGGCTCTGCCTAATTTAAATGAGGGTATACCGGAAATGACTGTGAGCGCTGGGGTTGTTGTTGTTTGTGAAGATGAAAATATTGAGATTGCTGCAAGAAGAGCAGATAAACTACTTTATGAGGCTAAAAATTCTGGAAGGAATAAAGTTTTATATTAATGCTCATGGGGCATATATGATGATTAATTATACCTTAAAAGGAGAAGATAGTGCCAACTTTGCAATTGAGTGATATAGAGTTGTATTATGAAATAAAAGGTGAAGGAAAACCTCTATTCTTACTGGCTGGTCTTATGTCAGACTCAAGTAGTTGGATGCCCGCCAGTAACTCTTTGGCAAAAAAATATATGGTTATTACTCCTGATAACCGTTGTGTTGGTAGAACTAAGCCATTCAGTGTTGACTGTAGTATAAGGCAGATGGCTGATGATGTACTTTCACTTGCTGATAACCTTGGGATTGAAAAATTTGATGTGGTGGGGCATTCTATGGGAGGATTTATTGCGCTTGAACTTGCTTCATTTGCTCCGCATAGAATAGCTTCCATGGTACTTGAAGCAACTTCTTCGATAAATAGTGATAGAAATAACAAGTTGTTTGAAAGTTGGTCTAAAGCTCTTGGGCAGGGGCAGAATCTCAGCGAATGGTTTACAGAAGTATTCAAATGGATATTTACCGAGAATGTAACCGATAACGATGTTACTCTAAATATGTTCTTAGACTATTCTATAAATTATCCGTATTTGCAATCCAAAGAAGCATTTGATAATCAAATAAAAGCAATACGCGAATTTGATGGTAGAGCAACCTTGTCACAAATTATGAATAGAACACTTATTCTTTGTGCTGAAAAAGATCGTTGTTTTTCTACTCAAGAAAGTATAGCTGCATTTGCAGATCTACCTCACAAGCAGGTTAGTGTTATTGAAGGGGCTGCTCATGCCATACATGCAGAGAAAACAGAAGAGTTTGTCGCTATTGTGTCTGAATTTATTGGGTAGTTTCAGTTAGAAATTTGGTTTATATTATACTATATTGATGTTTATTGTAAGTCGCATTTCAAATTTCCTCATTTGTTTTTAGAAGCTCGAGTCTTGTGTGGAACTTTTTGTGAGAACAGTGAATAGCGCTGGTGTGATAATAATTGCGGCTATAGTTGAGAGGAATTCCCCAAATATTATAGCTGAGCAGAGTGGCCTCCAAGCTTCATCAGCTATTGCAAGGGGAATCAGTCCAAAGAGGGTGGTGAGTGTCGTGCTTACAATAGGGCGGAAGCGTTCAGCTGCTCCTAGGCTAGCAGCTTTTCTGCTACTTATCCCTGAACGATAAAATTTGTTCATGGTGTCTATGAGAACAATTCCATCATTTACGTTTATACCTGCTAGAGCAATCATCCCAATAAGTGCTGGAAATGATAGAGGGTATGCCATTATCATAAAACCGTAGCATACTCCAGTTATTCCGAATATTACAGTGGATAGGATTATTACAGGTTGTATAAAAGATTTAAACTGGAGTACAAGAACTGCATATACAGCAATGACGGCAATAATAAATGCTTTGGTAGAGTTGCCGTATGTCTCTGTCGCAAGTTCAATTTCGCCAGACCATTTGTATTCATAACCTTCAGGCCAGTCTTTGCTGAGTTCTTTGAGTATAGGGTCAACCTTATCAAAAATTTCAGCGAATGTAAGTGCCATGCTGGTTCCCATAATTGTAATGTTCCTTTGACCATTTTTATGTGAGATAGTACGGGGACTCTGGGTGAGCTGCATACTGGCAAGTAAACATAGCGGTATCCATTTGCCAGCTTTATTCATGATTTGAATACTCTGCCATTCTCTCCAATTTTCTGGACCGCCTTGTTTCCCATCTTTACTTGGCCAATGAGTATCAATGCGAATTTCTATATTGTCATTTATATTATCACTCCTAAGCTTGGTTATTTTATAGTCACCAAGATAGAATAACAATTGTTCATTTAATTCGTCTGGTGTTAGGTCGTAGTATGTAAGCATTTCTTGATTTGGAATTATTGTTGCTTCGGTAACTGTTTGTCCTATAGTATCCCGGATGTTATAAAGATTCTGAATTTCTTGTAATTTTAGCTGGATTTGTTCAGAGATTTCTTGCAGCATTGAGTTGTCGGTGCCAGAAAGATTTATCTGTAGTGGGGCTTCATTGTTTGACGCTCCAGTATCGGTTGTGATAATAATATTATATCCAGGTGTATCCTTGAGAACCTCGTTAATTTCTTCTCTTAGTTCAGGAGAGTATTCATAGGCAAGCTTTTCTCTGTCTTTTTTCTCCTTGTATAGTACTGTGTAGCCAATATAGTTGGTAGAGGTGCTGATACTAAGGCGGTCTTCTACTGATCCTTCATATACAAAATCGCGTTCTCCTACTACTTGAAGAATTGACGATAGATACGGCTTTTTTCTCAGAATTTCTGCAATACGTTTAGCAACTTTTTTGGTATCCTCAAGTTTGTAGTCAATTGGTAGCTCAAGCGTGATGCCCATATTTCGTCCATCCGCAAGTGGGTATAGAGTAGTAGGAAGGATGCTCCCAAAACCTAAACCTAAAATTACAACACCAAGCCCTATTAGTAGCCATTTCTTTAGTTTTGATTTACTATATACTACCTCAGTTGAGAGCCAACTGCTGAGTTTTTTTTCAATTTTATGTGTTACTTTGTCAATATATGTTTCCTTTGTAGTATTCTTTCTTTTTTTTAGCAGAAATTGTGAGAGTGGAACGGATAGCAGTATTGAAACAACATATGAAATAAAAAGGCATATTGCTGCGGTAACAGGTATTGAACGGAGAAATTTCCCATCTAGTCCACCTATCGCGGCTAAGGGGAGAAACGTTAGGATTGTAGTAGTAGTTCCTGAAAGTGAAGGGATTGCAAAATTTTTGATACAGAGAACAGCTGATTCTGCAAAAGAGAGCTTTTTTATAAATATACCGTCATGCATGCCTTCCATAACAAGAATAAAATCATCCACCAGTAGTCCTAAAGCCAGAATCATACCTATTATCATCATGACATTGAAGGTATATCCCAAAGCCCATAGCATAACGACACTTCCTAAAAATGTAATGGGTATACTTAAAGCTGCGACTGTTGCTTCTCGCCATGTCAGAAGAAAGAACAAGGTTAAAAATACAACTAAGATTGATTGCCAACCACTATTGATTGTCTTGTTCAGCTCTTCTTCAATTATTTGTGCGTCATTTGAAACCGCGCTGTAGTTTATGTCATTATTCCAGTTGCTATGCTCCTTTGTGTAATGTAGAACTTTGAAGGCCTGGTTTACGAGCTTTGTTGTGTCTTTACCATCTCCTTTTATTATTGATATTGCAATACCACTTGTATAAGGCTGCCCATTACGGCTATAAGATGTTTCTGTGTCTTTTCTTCGTTTAGCTGTATTTATAATTGCGATATCATTGAGTCTAATTATTTTGTTTGTGGAAATTTTTTTTAAGGGAAGGTTTGCTAGTTGGTCAATTGAATAAATAGCATTGCGGGATTTAAGATTTAAAGGTTGTTCTTTGCCTTCATATACACCAAGCGGTGCGTCTGAGTGGTGTGTACTGATTACTTTTGCAACATTAATAGGTGAGATACTATATAGTCTCATCATATTAGGTAGCAGTTGTACTCTGGCGTATGTCTTAGTTTCACCATATAGCTGTACTTTGGTTATCCCTGGAATAGCTAGTAGTTTTTTACGAACATCATCTGCTGCTTTATTTAGGCGCTCAGCAGTGACATTACCATATAGCATAAAAGTTGCGATCGGTGAGTTTCTTACTGACGCTTGTGTGACAGTGGGTTTTTTGCTTTCTTTTGGTATTTTACTTTGTGCTTTTTCGACTTTCGATCTAAGTTGGTTCATTGCTTCTTCTAACGGAGCATCTGCTTCGAATTCAACAAGAATATTAGAATTAGAAAATATAGATCCACTGGAATATCTTTTTAGATTATCCAGATCTGTCAATTCTTGCTCAATTTTACAAGTAACTTCTTTCTCCATAATGCCAGGAGCAGCTCCATGCCAATTTGTTTCTATGCTTGCCATTGGAATTTTAAGATCAGGCAGAGCTTCTTTGATCATTGAACTGTAGGCAAGGTAGCCAAATATCATTAGAACGAGTAATAATACGATACTCAGGGTTGGATCAATTAATATTGTTCGCTGCAACCACTTAATAAATCCCGATGGCTGTTTATTCATTTGATATGTTCTCCAGTAGTCTGACAGTAGAGGTGTTCTTCAATCGTTGACGTCCACTTGTTACGACTTTCTCTCCTTCTGTGAGTCCACTAGTGACTTCTGTATATAAATCACTTCTTATGCCGGTGGTGATCTTTCTTTTGCTGACCTTATTAGCATTGGTATTTATAACAAATACATAGGTCTGATTGTTATTATATATTAGAGCATTAATAGGTATTATAAGCGCCTCTTTGCTGCTGTTTAGTATCTTTGCTTGTACTAGTTCTCCATCTATAAGCTTAGGGTGTTCCGTAGTTGTTTTCAGCATAACTCGTACTGTTCGTGATTTTGGTGAAAGAACAGGTGCAACTGTAAATACTTTTGCTGGTATCCATTCCGCTTTATGTTTTTGTTTGTGATTTATTACAGCCTGGCTTCTGATAAATGCAATATTACCTGGGCTCAATCCTTCGAGTCGGTTCAAGGGGATCTCAACTGAAACTTTGAAAATTGAACAGTCAATAAATGTGATAGGAAAGGTCGCGGTCATTGTATCTGAGTCGGTAATATCCAGTGAATCTATGCTAAAATATTTATCTTTCTCTATATTTATTCTGGCGATAGTTCCGCTCCATGGAGCGTAGATACGAGTACGTGAAAAATTACGTTCTGCTTGAGAGAGTGAATTCTCTGCGGCCTGTAAAGCCGCAACTTTTGATGCTTCTTCTGCATGTGCTGAAAGTACTGCTGATTTCGCAATGTCAAGAATAGACTTTGCTTCATCGTATTCCTGACGTGAAACTGTTTTCGTATTGAAAAGATGGTCTAAGCGTTTAAATTTCAGTTTTGCCAAGCTTAATCTACTATCTGCCTGTTTTATTGCAGCACTGGCAACATCTACCTCACGCTCTGCTTGAATTTTTGTGCTTTTTGCTATAAGTAATTCTTCTGAATAATCTTTATCATATAACTTTGCAAGGAGTTGTTTATTACCATCCTTATCTTTTGAGTTCACTCTTATGCCTTCTCTGGCTACACCCATACCTGAAATATTAATAATTTCTTCAACTCGCCCATCAACTTCAAAGGTAAGGTGTGCCTTTATATTCGCTCTAGCTGTTCCTTCTGCGTATATCCAGTCATTAATTTTCTTTATCTTTGCTGTTGTGAATTCGACAGGAATTGTAGAGTCTGCTATAGGCTCGAGTTTCTGGTGGTTCTTTTCTGTCTTGTTCCAAGAGTAGAGAGACGTGGCAATTAAGCCCAAAATGATAATAATAAGAGATATTCTAAATTTTGTGTTTTTTATCATGGCTAATCACTGAGATTTAGTACAGGTTTTATTAAATTTATAGATAAATATTATTATAGTGTGTCAGATTTTGCTGTGGTTAGTACAATATTGTAGATCTGCTTGGTTAAGATCCCTGCTTTTTTAAGTTTTGGTGATAGATTTGGAGCGACTGAATTTATAAAGACTCCGTATGAGCAAAAAGTATCGATAAGTACAATCATTGTTATCACTGCAAATAAAACTTGATTGTCTGATGCTGGCTTATTTACAATTTTTCCAATAATATCAGCAATGAAATGGGTCTCGGGTTTGAAGTATTCCTTTGCGGCTTCTAAGAACACGTCGCTTGGATCCCAGCATTCTCTTGTAAGAATTGCTGAATGCCAGTCGCTATTGCTCTTATACCCTTTTATTGCTTCAGATATTATGACTTCAAGGGCTGTCATTGGTTTTAATGCTTTGAGTTCCTGTTGTTCTTTATCAGTGATAGAAGATTTTCGGCATGCTTCGAGAATGACAGCTTTGTATAGTCGCTCTTTTCCGTTGAAGTGATAGTTTAGAGCACCCTGATGCGTATTGGCCTCTTTTATTATTTCTCTTACAGTTACTCCGTTGTAGCCTCTGTCTGCAAAGAGTTTGCCGGCAGTATTTATAATTCTTGCTCTGGTTTTTATTGAGTCTTCTGGTGTGCCCATTTTTGCCCCTTAATTTTTTTGTAATACAGATGTTTCATACTAGTGTATTATATGTTTTTTTAAATGTCAAGCTTAAAATTTGCAAATATTTTAAAATAAAAGCAGCCAATTAATATGGCTGCTGGTGGAAAATCTAGATTATTTAAAATAACTGCTAAAATTTGCCGAACTCTTCACTGTCGAGTAATATTTGATCTTTGGGACTAGTTAGTGATGCTTTTGACTGTTGAAAGTAGGAGTCTGTGATTTCTAGTATATTGTTGGGATGTTCTATGTGCTTTAAACGTTGTGTTGTGTTATCCTTAATACTAAAGTGTGAAAGTAATTCGTCAAGAGATTTTGCTTGAGCAGCAAGTTCTACCGAAGTTGATGAGGTCTCTTCTGCAGCAGCAGTATTACTCATAACAATTTCCTTTAGAGTTTGGACCCCGTTGTTTACTGCCTCAATCTTATCACGTTGATCAATTGATTCACTAGAAAGAGTTTTTATAAGGCCAATAACTTGGTCAACACTATGGTTTATTTTAGTAAGATCTTCTTTGGTATTAGCGGCTATCCTTGCACCTAGAGTAACTTTTTCTTTGGATTCAAGTACAAGGGCGCTGGTTTCAGAAGCAGCTTTTGCCGAGCGTGCCGCAAGACTTCTTACTTCTTCTGCTACTACCGCAAATCCTTTACCATGTTTGCCTGCTCGTGCAGATTCTACAGCTGCATTGAGTGCTAAAAGATTGGTTTGGAAGGCAAGGTCATCAATTGTTTTGATAATTTTAGTAATAGAGTCTGAGGATTCTTGAATATCTTGCATAGCGTTGACCATCTCTTCCATTCCGTTATTGCCATATTTTGCAGCACTCATTACTTCTTCAGTATATTCTTGGGTTTTAGATGCAATCTCTGCAGCATTTTTAGCTTGTTTGTCAATATCCTCAAGTTGGTCGCAAACAATATCTAGATTATTGATAGACCTCTGGGTGTTGGTAGATAGGTTGGTGGAAGCTGCATTAATTTCATTAGCAGCAATACTTGTGTGTTTTGCCGCGGTCTTGGTTTGGCCCAATACCTCATTCAAGCTATCTAGCATCTTAGAAAGTGAGATCCCGAATAGGTCTTTATTAGATGAAATGTCAATAGTCTGTTTTAGGTTACCTGTAGCAATGTTCTGAGTAGCAACAGAGTTGCGCTCCAAGTGAGTAAGCATCTTATCAAAAGAATTTGATAGTTCTCCAACTTCATCTTTGGATTTATGGTTCATCCTAAGGGTAATATCACCTTCAGCTATGGCGTTAGCAATTTCTACCGCTTTACTAATTGGTTTGACTATCCCTCGCACTACAAATACAGTTATTAATGCACTAACTATAAGTACGAGTAGCCCCATTGCGATTACTTCTATAAATAGTTTTGATAGTGAATTCCCTACAACGGCGATTATATCTGAGAAATCATGTTTATCAGAAATAATGGTAATTACCCAGTCGAATGGCTCAAAGTAGATTGAAGAGGCGATAATTTCTTTAGTTTTGTTATTAACTGAGCTGGAAATTTTCCCAGTAATAGTTCTACTTTTTCCATTACCTGCAGCAATTGCAGAATTGATTGAAGCTGAAATAACATCTGAGTTATTAGTATTTTCAGATAAAAGCTTTTTGCCAATTTCAGAATTAGTTTTATGGAAAATTACTTTGCCACTAAATTCTCGGCTATTCTTGCCATTAGTAACAAAGGCGTAGCCATTATTAGGTAGACTGAAATTTTTTATAGAAGCATTGAAGTCTTGGGCTGTATCTTGTTTAATACCTACGTATAATACACCGATTGTATCACCTTGTGAGTTTGTAATTGGTTTATAGATGGTTATGTACCATGCATTGACGACATAGGCTCTGGCAAAGTATGTGGTTCCATTGAGTACTGTTGATATTACATTATTTTTAGATCCGTCAGGGTTTGATGAAGGAATATAGGTACCAATAGCTCTTTTACCATCCAATTTTTTTATGTTGGTGCATACTCTCAGCATGTCTCCTGATGGATTCATTCGTTGAAAGATTGTGCAGGTAACTCCGAATTTGTTGATTACATCATCGACAAGGTAGGAATGATTGTTAAAGCTGGAGTTTTGTCCAAGCCAGATATTACCTATATTCATAGCTGGTAATTCAATTTTAGTTGAGTCTTTGGTAAATTGGTTTACAGCCGTCCATGTTACCTTTTTGCTTCCAAGGTTGAACCCTCCATTTATTTTTGCAAAATCTTCAGCATAGCTTAGACTTCCACTCAATATCTTTTTAAGGAGACCTTGTTGTAGTGAACACATGGTATAAAAATCTTGAGAAATGTTTGATAGCTCTGTTTCGGTTGCCTTTGTCATTTTGTTGTCAAGATCTGACTCAATATCAGTTTTTGTACTTTCTTCAGTTATGTATATTGATAGGCATATAATCCCAATTGCAAATATCATACTTCCAAGTGTTATTAAAAAAATTTTACTCCCAATTTTCATTGTACTTCCCTTTCATTATTACAAAAACATTTAAAAATATCCGCAAAATGATTGTTAATAATGTTGGCATCCCTTTCTATATTTTAAAAGTTCAAGCGGAATAATTATGAGTTTAGAATATTAGTATATACCTAAAATATTGTTGTGCAATTTTTTTCTGGTATTTATCTGCCTATAGTTAGCTTATCTTACTTGTAGTATTGATGTGTATAAATATTTTACGAGTGATATACAAGAGTTAGCGATAAATAAGTATTTTATTTTAACTGTGAATTATTCTAGATTTGAGTATTATTCAGTATATTTACAGAGCTATATTATCAAGCAACTACAAATTATTTAATTTGTAATTGCTTGATTGGATAAAAAAATGGCTATTTAGTTAGAAATATGTTTAGGCTTTTTGTAAATGATGTTTATTAGAAGATTTTATAATTTTAGATTTTTTAGGGATGTGTGATGTTACTTTTGAGTGCTTTTTACTTGGGATATAATTAATTGACCATGCTTTGAATAGTGCCCAAACCTGTCTGCCGGGTACATAAATAAAGTCAGAGTTTGACTTTCTGGTGACTTCTGTAAGAAGTATTAATCCCCCAGCATCTATTTCGACAAGGGTTCTGTCTTCACGGTTCATAGTGCGGGTAATTATTGCGCGAATCTGGTTCTGTGCGCTGATATATTCAACTGGAGCAGCGGAAAGAATGATATCTTCAGGTGCAAGCCTTCCTCTAATATCTTCTCCAGCTTTTATTGATTCATTGTATGGACCAAGGATCTCTGTAGGGAGAGTTGTTCGGGATTTATCGGGGATTATTTCGATCCTTGCAGTTCCGTCTTCTCTATTTCGAGCAAGTAGTTTGCCGTTGAAGCTTGAGCTTGCACCAGAATTTAGGAGTCTTCGTGAGCAGGAGTGGTCAAATATAAGGTCGGTACATAATCCCTGGTTTAAAAGCATACCATTTTCGATAATCATTAGATGATCTGTAAGATGGAGTAGCTCAGGCAGGTCATGACTAATCATAAGAAGTGGAATATTATATTCATTATGGATCCTACTGATAAAGGGTAGAAGATCTAATCTCATGCTGGTGTCTATAGCGGAGAACGGCTCATCTAGCAATAGTATCTCAGGAGCAGAAAGTAGGGCTCTACCAATTGCAACGCGCTGCCTTTCACCTCCTGAGAGATTACCTGGTCTTCTATTGAGTAGATGACCAAGTTCGAGTATTTTGACAACATGGTCAAATTGTAGTCGTTTGGAGCTTTTTCTTTTTCTGCCAAATAGCAGATTCTTTTTTACACTCATATGAGGGAATAATCTGCCATCCTGAAATACTAGACCAATACCACGTTTGTGCGGAGGAATAAAGATTTTGTTTTTTGTGTCTACCAAGATTTTATCATTTAATATAATTCGACCTTGGTCAGGTATCTTCAGCCCTGAAATAAGGTGTAAAAGTGTCGATTTACCAGCTCCTGATGCACCAAAAATGCCTACTGTATCTTTTTCAATAGTAGTATCAATTGCAAAGTTAAAATCGCCTTGTTTGAGTTTTGAAATTATTTCAAGCTTCATTTAATATGCTCTCATAAGTTAATGGTAATTTTTATTTATACAATATTCAAGATATCGTTTTCAGTTAGATTTTGCTGCTTTGTACTTCATTGCCAGATATTCTGATATAAAAAATGCCCCTAGTGATAAGATTATCGATAAGCCTGCAAGACGCATTGCTGCACCTTCACCGCCCGGTACATTCATGAAGCTATAAATGGCTAGTGGCAAAGTTCGTGTTTCTCCTTCAATATTACCTGCAAGGGTCATGGTTGCACCAAATTCACCGAGACTGCGCGCAAATGAAAGAATAAACCCAGATAAAATTCCTGGAATTGCAAGAGGTAGTGTTATAGCAAAAAAAGTACGAGATTTACTAGCACCAAGAGTGCGAGCCGCATCTTCAATTCCTGTGTCGGCAAGCTCTAGTGATAAACGTATTGAGCGAACAAATAAAGGCAGTGATACTACAATAGAAGCAATAATTGCAGCGTAAAAATTGAATGCTAGCCGAACACCAAACCATTCAAATAGATACTTTCCGATTATTCCACGTACACCTAATGTAATCAGTAACAGGTACCCTACTGTTACAGGTGGCATAACTAGGGGCAGGTGTACTATCGCATCAAGTAGAGGTTTACCATAAAAATTTTTTCTGGCAAGTATCCAGGCAAGTAAAAGTGATATAGGTAGAGAGGTTACTGCACATAATAGAGCAACCTTGAGTGATGTTACTACCGCATTAACCTCGTTCTGGGATAATATCTCTGTGATATTCATTATATTACTCGCTTTATAGAACAATTATTTGGGTAATGGCACAAAGCCGTATTCTTCAAAAATTTTCTGCGCAGTATCTTTAAAGAGAAAGCTTATAAACTCTGATGACTTGTTACTTCCCCCTTTGATGCATGAGATAACGTATATAATAGGTTTATGTGTATTAGCTGGGAAAACTCCAGCAACTTCAACTTTGTCAGACTTTTTTGCGTCGGATCCATAGACAATTCCATAATCGGCCTCTGCAACTTCAACAACTCTCAGTGCTGAACGTACATCTTTTGCAAGAATTAGTTTTTCTTTCAAACCCTTCCACCAGTTTAGTGACTCTAAAGATTGTTTTGCATATTTTCCTGCAGGTACATGCTCTGGATTACCAATTGATAGACGGCCTGTAAGTTTTGCTGGAAAATCGTAGTCTTTTGAAAATTCAATTTTATCGTTGTACTTTACATCTTTCGGCTTAATGAGTACTAGTGTGTTTGAGAGGAAGTCTTTACGAGTATCATTTTTAAGAAGGTCTTTACCTTCTGCATAATCAGCCCATTTTTTTGAGGCAGAGATAAAAATGTCTGCTGTTGCGCCCTGTTCAATCTGTCTTGCGAGTACACCGGAAGAAGCAAATGATGTCTTTATTTCGATTCTGTTTTCTTCTTGAAATTTTTTGACTATTTCTGTAATTGGTCCTGTAGTACTTGCAGCAGCATAGACTGTCAATTCTTTGTCTGAAGCAAATAGCTGAGACGTGCAAAAGAAGATCAAGGTTAAAATTAAGATTGTCTTCAAGTCAATTCGCGTGTTGATTGTCATTGTAATCTCCTTTTTGGGTTTGCCATATACAGTAATAATATGTTATATAATTATATGTGGCAAATGATGTGCCAGTTTAGTAGATAATCCTGTGGTGTTGGTTATATTGGCATTATAGTACGGTAGAAAAAGATGGTATGATTTTATTCTTATATATCCTTGTGGTTTTGCTGGGCTATATATTATTTGTTTTCTGACGAAATTGTTATTTTTTAGTGTAGAAAGTGACAAAATTGATAGTATTCATCTAATGCTTTTTAAATTAGTAAGGAGTAAATAATTATAACATATTGCAAATAAGGTAATATCTTTGTTTATATGCTGATGTGGAACAATGATTGCATTACAACATATCAGTATAATACGAAGAATTACTTAAAGGAGATAAAATGTTTGTTCAAGAAAAAAGCAGCGCAAGCGAATTCCTTGCAGAAGCTAGACGCTACCATAAAACCAGTGTGAATGGTTGGAAGAATCGTCCTGAAGTATTTAATGCAGATATTTGTTACAATCTTCTTGGAATGACTATAGAAAAATATTTTATGGCATTTCTTCTTTCAAATGAAGATATTGCTGATAACCATACTTTTTCAGATTTGATTGATTCTTATGAAAGAATAAAGCCATTTCCTCCAGAACTTGCAGAGCGGTTGAAAAAACTTGAGTCGCTACAAAATTTGTGCCCTCTTGCTGATGCGTTCTCTGTGAATGGGTTGACTTCTGAGCAGATTGATGACATGATAGAGGTTACGGGACTTGTACGTAATGAACTTGGTTATGAATGATTTTTGATCGGCTTTATGTGGTTTTTTGTGTATTTTGAACACACATTAAAATGAATCATTATTTCTAATTTAATGCTATACGGAAAAAATATACAAGTTAAAGTACGCCTATGTTAAGTGTTTCTCGTGAAGCAAATAATTCATTTAAAGTTGCTCTTTAAATAGTTATAGCATATGCAATAGCACTTTCTCATGATTGGGGCAACCTGTCTGGGCTGTTTTTACTATAATATTTACAAATCTACCATCTGTCGGACAATCTATAGGTAAAGCAGGACTCAGGCTGTTAGGAACTTTAGTCGCTCCGCACTCTGCATTTATTATTTCTATCAATCCTTCCCCAGAACAGATGGATGTTTCTTATATTGATGTCTATTGACCTGTTTTTTTGTGTTTATATGAGCACAGGAAGATTTACATTATGTTTCTTTAGAGCTATATACCTAAGGATGGTATAAATACTAAGTATATATTTCAAGTTGCTGTACTTTGAGTTTGAGAAACAGGTATGGGAATCGTTGTTGAGATTCTCGTTAATATTATAATATGGCCAGAGAGGTCTTCAAAAAATTTAATTAGAATTGTTATTAATTTATTTGAGAGCTTTAATAATCAGTATCAGGAAAATTTGAATAATTTTAGATTATTACCATAGAATATTTCGAGAGTTGATAATCATATCAAATCCAATGCGTTATTAGCAGAACTAGTTCAAAAATAGCTTCGCCAGAGATATACCAAGTGGACTTTCAGTTGATATGAGTAAGATGGAAAAATTACCTGAACTTGATAAAGCGAATGTAGAATTAATTCGAAAAATAATCGATAAAATTGATCGTTATGTGGTGATTTAGTTGAGTGTATAGTTTTTAAAAAGAAGTCATACTATAGTGAATCATTAAAAAGGTATTCATTATGGCAACATTTATGCTCTGGATATATATATAAGGGTACAGGGTAGTACTGGTTTTATTATAATGGGGACAAGTCTAACCATGGCTTTTCAAACTTCTCATAAAATCTCCGTGTTTTCAATAATAAAGCCTGCTTATTTGAGTTTTATCTTTGCAGTTATATTATATATAGTTGCTTTGTTGCATTTAAGCGCTTTTTATGTGCTTTGGTGAGTTGTTTTTGTGTTTACTTTTTTGGGTATCATATCTCTTTAGAAAAAAGAGCAGGCAATGAGTAGATTATTGGGGTGGGATATAATATTTGCGCTTGCTCCTATTACAAATGTCCAGAAATATTCATTTCTTCAGGTCATTACAAGTTCAATTATGTTTGCCTAATTTTTTTGACATTAATATTAATGGCTTCTTTTTTAGAGTCAATGTATCTTGAAAATATGGTATTAGGATTCTTTCAAAGATTTTGGATTAGTTCGGAGAGATTGCCCATAAATATGAATAAAAGAGTTGGCGCTAGTATAGTCAGTACCTGAGAGAAAAGTATATAATTATAATGTAAGAACATTACCGGATAAAATATGCGACTGGATCTATACAAAAAAAGTTAAAGGTTTAACTGAAATTAATTCAAGTAATCTTGAAAAATAAATGATGATATTAAAGCTGTTGCTATTTATTTAAAAAAATAACAGTTTTTGCAGAGTTAATTTCTGTTGATGAATTGATGAAACAGTTTGAAGCTGATTTTATGAATTATAGAGAATGGTCAACGTCTTATAGAATAGAAGTAAATAGAAAAATTGATAAGATAATTAAATTGTACTGCTCTTTTAGTAAAGGAAATGAGGTTCTTTGTGAAAGAGTTTACAAGTATCGAGCGTATCATGATGCAGCAGCTTTATATGCTCAAAAGTACCGTAGGGTAATTGGTACTATTGATATAAGTGTAGTGAAAGAATTTATGTTGTAAATCAATTATTATAGTGTATGAAATAGAGTGTTTTTTATGGGGATTATATCCTGAGAGATTAATATTTTTGGCGTATATATAACATCATTGCTGTTGGTAAGTATTGTCGGAGTACTGATGGCGTATCTTATTATCATAGTTTTGATGCGTCTAGGGGTGACAAAATGTTTTTAACATGTAATGCTACTCTTTGTCTGTTTTGTAGTAATTTTTATACTTACTTTTTATAAAGTAATACTTCTTATTCTATAGTCTAATCTATGGTTATACAAATCTAATTTTCAAATATTTATATGTTCTCAAGCTATTGCTAAAAATCAATGTTTGCTTTGATTGATACTTCCAGTTATTTAATATATGTATTCTTTCTAGAAGATGAAGTAGGTAATGTGAAGATAGGTGATAACGTTATTGTGGCATTTATGGGATACCCTGATTTACAACTAGGAGCAGAAGTTCAGAGTATTGGTTGGGGAATAGTGAGAATTAGCGGGAGTCAAGGGAATAATCTCTTTGCTAATGTTAGACTTACTTTTGAGTGGATTAGACTTATTCAAAAAAATCTAGTAAGAATAAAAATCAAAACCGTTCCAGAAAAAGTAAAACTTCGGGTTGGGCCTGCAGCATCTATTCTTGATAAAATCAGTAATTAATCTGTTTTAGAAAGTACAAAAAATTAAGCGAGGCGGGGATTCCTGCCTCGCTTAATTGTCGACTATTTGTATGGATAGGTCGCTACTGTTTGATACATAATAAGATAGCCTGTACCAAAATTGTCAAGGGACAAAAATTTCACTCTAGTGACAAAATTGTTGGGTGATTTGGTAACTAATTGATATAAAGTAAGTTATAGTTGTATGGCTTTTGGGTATTAATCGTGTGTTACAAATTTGTATGTAAAATGTAACTTTAAAAAAAAGTGTTGTGACATATTTGATACAACATTAAATAAAAAACATTAAATCATTATTGTCTAAGAAAACTAGTACATTATTGATTATTACATAATAAAAATATTGGAAAAATGAGAAAGAAAAAATCCTGGCACACTTATGGCTTACTTAAACGCATAACACAAGAACGAAAATATAAACACACAACTTGATGAGACGCAATTTGGTATTTTGGAATTTGGATAAATGTTCAGTTGCAAATAACGATCAATTGTTAACCTTTGTAGCGATATGTTTGTCTGTGACAAATGTGGTAATACCACAACAGGAGATTTAAAATGAGAAAAGTTGCTATTTATGGGAAGGGTGGTATTGGTAAGTCAACAACTACTCAGAATACCGTAGCCGCTTTGGCGGAACTGGGAAAGAAGGTTATGGTTGTTGGATGTGACCCAAAAGCTGACTCAACACGTCTGCTTCTAGGTGGTCTGGCTCAGAAGACTGTTCTTGATACTCTACGTGAGGAGGGTGAAGACGTCGAACTAGAGGATATCCGTAAAGCAGGATATGGCGGCACTTGGAATGTAGAATCAGGTGGTCCGGAACCTGGTGTAGGGTGTGCAGGTCGTGGTATTATCACTTCTATCAATATGCTTGAACAGCTTGGTGCATACGATGAGAGTGAAGGACTTGATTATGCTTTTTATGATGTACTTGGTGACGTTGTATGTGGTGGGTTTGCAATGCCTATCCGTGACGGTAAAGCTGAAGAAATTTATATTGTTTGCTCTGGTGAAATGATGGCAATGTATGCTGCGAATAATATCTGTAAAGGTATCATGAAATTTGCAGAAGCTGGTGGTGTAAGACTTGGTGGACTTATTTGTAACAGCCGCAATGTAGATAATGAAAAAGAAATGATTGAGCAGCTAGCTAAAAAAATTGGTACTCAGATGATTCATTTTGTACCTCGTGATAATGATGTACAGCGTGCAGAGATCAACCGAAAAACTGTTATTGACTGGAATGCTGAAGCTAATCAGGCTGATGAGTATCGCTCTCTTGCAAAAAATATTGATGGCAATGATATGTTTGTTGTACCTAAGCCACTTGAAATTGAGGAACTAGAAGAGCTTCTTATGGAATTCGGTCTATTTGATAAATAAGTTGTCTCCATTAAGCGGTGATGAAAGTGCTAAAACTAATTTGATTATACTCGCACTCGCTTGAGTAATAAATTGAATTGTAATTTAAAACCAACAAAAAGTATTTTTTCGCCGCTTATGGCTTAGATTATGTAGTACGTTTGGTTTGTTGCCACTTGCAGTATTCGGAAGTACTGCGTTGTGAACAAAGAATTATTCAATCATAGGAGAATAAATAATGTTGATGATACGTGCGGTTGTGAGGCCTGAAAAAGTTGATGAGGTCCTCGCTGCTCTAATGTATGCCGGCTTCCCTTCAGTTACGAAGATGGATGTGTATGGTAGAGGTAAACAGCGTGGTGTAAAAGTTGGTGAAATCTCGTATGACGAACTTCCTAAAGAAATGATTTTTACGGTTATCAATGATGATGACAAAGACTTTGTTGTTGAAACTATTCTTAAAGCAGCACGTTCTGGTAATAAAGGTGCTTTCGGTGACGGTAAGATTTTTGTCTCGGTTGTTGATGAAGCATATACTGTAAGTTCTGGTCTGAAAGAGTTGTAAGACTTTTAGATATTAAGAAGGCAGATTGCTTAGAATTATTTTTAAAGCATTGGCTGTGAAAAGTAAATATGACACAGGTTATGCTTTTATTATTAGGAGAGTTTGAAATGAAAGAGATTTTAGCGATTATTCGCATGAATATGATGAACGCTACAAAAGAAGCGCTTGCCGCAGTTGATCTCCCTTCATTTACTGCAAGAAAAGTAGTAGGTAGAGGTAAAGGGCAGGTAGATTATCTCTTGCTGCAAGGTGCTGAAGATGGCGTTGAAGAAGCAATAAATCAGCTCGGAGGCCCAAAGCTGATACCCAAAAGAATGATTACGATTGTTGTACCTGATAAGATGGTTGATACTGCTGTGCAGACAATTATCAAAGTAAATCAGACCGGACAGAAAGGTGATGGTAAGATCTTTATAAAACCGGTAGAAGAAGCATTCAGAGTACGAACTGGAGATTCGGGTGATGCCGTGCTTGACGAGAATGGTGATTCGTAATCCATTCAGGCTGGTATCTAAGATGTTAGATAATTATAGGAGTTTTCACAATGAGTGAGAATAAAACACTAGACCCAAATGTTATTAAAGAGGAAATACTTTCGAAGTATCCTCCTAAGGTCGCCAGGAAGCGTGCTAAGCAGTTTGTTATAAATAAGGTTGAGGAAGGCGATCAAGTACCTGAAATCAATGCTAACGTACGAACTGTACCTGGTATAATTACAATGAGAGGTTGCTGCTACGCTGGATGTAAGGGTGTGGTACTTGGTCCAACTCGTGATATCATTAATATTACACATGGACCAATTGGTTGTGGCTTTTACTCATGGCTTACAAGACGTAACCAAACAAAGCCTGCATCAGACGAGCATGATCAATATATGACATACTGTTTTTCAACAGATATGGAAGATAGCGAGATCATTTTCGGAGGAGAAAAAAAATTGGCTGCTGCTATTCAGGAAGCATATGATAATTTTAAGCCAAAGAATATATCTGTTTTCTCAACTTGTCCGGTAGGACTAATTGGCGATGATGTTCATCAGGTTTGTAAGAAGATGAAGGAAAAACTTGGTATTAATGTATTCGGATTCTCTTGCGAAGGTTATAAAGGTGTGTCACAGTCTGCTGGTCACCATATTGCAAATAACCAGTTGTTTAAGCATGTTATTGGTAACAATGATGAAGTACCTGAAGGCAAGTATAAATTCAATCTTCTTGGTGAGTATAATATTGGTGGTGATGCATTTGTTATTGAAGATTTACTCAAGAAGTGTGGCATTACATTACTTTCTACCTTCTCAGGTAACTCAACAATTGATACTATGGAGATAGCACATCATGCTGATCTTAATGGTGTAATGTGTCATAGATCTATCAACTATGTTGCAGATATGATTGAGAAGAAGTTTGGTGTGCCTTGGATTAAGACAAACTTTATTGGTCCAGAGGCTACAGCTAAGTCACTACGTAAGATTGCACAGTTCTTTGGAGAGAAGGAGCTTATAGATAAAGTGGAAGAGGTTATTGCCGAAGAGATGGCAAGTCTTATTCCTCTTCGTGATGAAGTTCGCTCACGCTGTAACGGAAAGACTGCAATGTTATTTGTTGGCGGTAGTCGTGCACATCATTATCAGGAATTATTCAATGATATTGGTATGGGTACGGTTGCTGCTGGTTATGAATTTGCCCACCGCGATGATTACGAGGGACGTAAGGTCTTGCCATCTATCAAAGTAGATGCGGATAGTAGAAATATTGAAGAACTTGAGGTTACCGCAGACCCTGAGAGATATAACCCTCGTAAATCTGAAGAAGAACTTGCAAAGCTTGCTGCAGATGGTGTCCCTTTCAAAGAGTACGAAGGAATGATGCCTGCTATGAAAAATGATACTCTAGTTGTCGATGACTTGAATGAGTATGAGACTGGGCAACTTATTGATTATTATAAGCCTGATATTTACTGTGCTGGTATTAAAGAAAAATATAGCGTACAGAAGAAGGGGATCCCTTGTAAGCAGCTTCATAGTTATGATTATGGCGGTCCATATGCAGCATTTGAAGGAGCAAAAAACTGGTATGTTGAGATTGATCGCTTAGTAAATGCAAATATTTGGCGTCATGTAAATGCTCCTTGGGCAAAGACATCAGAACCAACTATCGAAGCAACTTATAACGCTTCATAATGCCTGCAAGGTGGTGTGTAGCCACCGACAGCGCTGCGAGTATGGCTTTAAATTATAAGTATATTACCGCAAAAAATGCGTGAATTGTAAAATAATAGGAGAAGTTTAATGCTTTTACGACATACAAAAAAAGAGATTAAAGAGCGTAAAGCGCTGACGGTAAACCCTGCTAAGACTTGTCAGCCGATAGGTGCAATGTATGCTGCTCTGGGTGTCCATGGATGTTTGCCACATAGTCATGGGTCACAGGGGTGCTGTGCGTATCATCGTTCTGCTCTAACTCGTCATTATAAGGAACCTGTGATGGCTGCAACAAGTTCATTCACAGAAGGTAGTTCAGTTTTTGGTGGGCAGGCAAATTTAGTCCAGGCAATTAATAATATCTTTACAGTATATAATCCTGAAGTTATCGCAGTTCATACTACATGTCTTTCTGAGACTATTGGTGATGACTTGACTCAGATCAGTAAGAAAGCTAAAGATGAGGGTAAAGTACCTGAAGGTAAAAAAATCATATACTGTAATACACCTAGTTATGTAGGCTCTCATGTTACAGGGTTTTCTAACATGGTTAAAGGTATGGTCGATGGACTTGCTGAATCTTCAGAAGATAAGCTTCGTACAGTAAATATTATTCCTGGTTGGGTTGAACCATCAGATATGCGAGAGATAAAGAGACTTTGTAATGTTATGGGAATTGATACTATTATGTTCCCCGATACTTCAGATGTTCTTGACACTCCTAATACAGGTAAGCATAAGTTCTATCCAGATGGCGGTGCAACAGTTGAGGATATTGCTAAATCAGGAAGTTCTCAAGCAACGGTTGCTCTAGGACCAACTTGTTCTGCTGCAGGAGCAAAAGCACTTGATGTAAAGTGTAAAGTAAAGCCTTCAGTTATCGAACTTCCAATAGGTATTTCTGCTACGGACAAGTTTATTAATACTCTACGTAAAGTTGCAGGAGTGGCTGTTCCGCAAGAGATAACAAAAGAACGTGGTAGACTGGTTGATATTATCACTGATATGCATCAGTATTTCTACGGTAAGAGAGTTGCTCTTTATGGGGATCCAGATCAGTTAGTGTCACTTGCGCAGTTCATAGTTGATCTTGATATGATACCAGCATATATAATTACTGGTACTCCTGGTGATAAGGCACTTCGTAGAAGGCTTGAAGCTGCTCTTGGTGAGAAGTATGTTGCTGAGAATGTTTATATCGGTCAGCAGGCAGATATGTTCCTTCTGCACCAGCTTATTAAGAATGATCCAGTGGATCTCATGATTGGTAACACATATGGTAAGTATATTTCGCGTGATGAGGGCATTCCTCTACTTCGTCATGGTTTTCCAATCTATGACCGTATTGGTCACTCTTACTTCCCATCTGTAGGATATACCGGTGCACTAAGGCTTGTAGAAAAAATGCTTGATATATTCCTTTCTAAGAAGGATGTTGAATCACCTGAAGAGAAATTTGAATTAGTATTGTAGTGATTGAGTAGTCCCTTTCGTTGTACAACTCGCGGACTAATTACTGGAGGAAAAACATGGATGGTATTCTAGAAAAGCGTAAGAAACAGATTCATCGTACAGATTCATCAAATTTTGATATGGAGTGTGGCAAAAATTCACTCGCTGGATCTGTTAGTCAACGTGCATGTGTTTTCTGTGGTTCGCGAGTTGTGCTCTATCCTATTACTGATGCTTTACACCTTATTCATGGGCCTATCGGGTGTGCGAGTTACACTTGGGATATCCGTGGGGCAACCTCAACAGGAAGACAACTGCATCGAATGAGTTTTTGTACAGATCTTACTGAGAATGAGGTTATATATGGTGGTGAGAAGAAACTATATAAGTCCCTTACTGCTTTGATTGAAAAATATAAGCCTGAAGCAGCTTTTGTTTACTCTACATGTATTGTCGGAATTATTGGTGATGACATGAAGGCTGTCTGTAAGAAGGTTGAGAATGAAACCGGTATACGGGTATTGCCTGTAATGTCAGAAGGTTTTAGAGGCACTAAGAAGGATGGTTATAAGGCAGCATGCGATGCGCTTGGAGAACTTGTTGGTACAGGCGATATATCAAAAATCAGTAAATATAGTATAAACATTCTTGGTGACTTTAATATTGCAAATGAGACGGAGATTATTCGTTCATATTATGAGAGAATGGGAGTGGAAGTAGTTGCTACCATTACTGGTGATGGGCGTGTAAATGATATTCGTAAGGCTCATGGAGCTAGTCTGAACGTTGTGCAGTGTTCTGGTTCTATGACACATCTTGCTAAGGATATGGAAGAGAAGTATGGCATCCCATATATAAGGGTGTCATATGTTGGAATTGAGGATACAGCTGCTGCTCTATATGATGTTGCTGATAAACTTGGTTCGACTCAGATTAAAGAGAAAACTAGAGAGCTAGTCTCTGATGAAATTGCAGAAATATATCCACAGCTCCTTGATATAAAAAAAGATCTTGAAGGTAAGAAAGCGGCAGTTTATACGGGTGGTGCTTTCAAAGCGTTCTCACTTGTAAGGAGTCTGAGAACAGTAGGAATGCAAGCTGTTGTAGTCGGCTCTCAGACAGGAAATAATGAAGACTACGAACAATTACGTGAGCTATGTGATCCGGGAACTATTCTTGTAGACGATACTAATCCGGTGGAGCTGTCACAATTTATGCGTGAGAAAAATATAGATATCTTTATTGGTGGTGTAAAGGAAAGACCACTTGCATATAAGCTCGGAGCTGGATTTTGTGATCATAATCATGAACGTAAGATTCCACTAGGCGGTTTTATCGGGATGCTTGCTTTTGCTAAAGAGGTGCATTCTTCCGTTATGAGTCCGGTTTGGCAGTTTAAGAAACGCGTTAAAAGTAAATAGTGTGTGGTGAAATTATAAAAAAGTGTTTAAAATTTAACATTATGTTGTAGAGGAGACTGTGATGGTGGAATCTAAGAAGGAAAGAGATGTATCGAGGAATGCATGTAAATTGTGTACCCCATTTGGTGCGTGTCTTGCCTACAAAGGGATAAAAGGTTCTATGTCGTTACTCCATGGGTCCCAGGGGTGTGCTACTTATATAAGAAGGTATATGATCAGTCATTATCGGGAGCCAATTGATATTGCCTCTTCAAACTTTACAGAAGATACAGCTATTTTCGGCGGTGGACGAAATTTTGCCACTGCTGTAGATAATGTGATAGAGCAGTATAAACCGGAACTTCTAGGCATCGCGACAACTTGTCTCTCAGAAACTATAGGTGATGATATAAAAATGCTTGTACATATGTATAAGAAAGAGCGAGCGGGCACAGAAATACCTGAGATCGTACATGTCTCCACTCCAAGCTATTCAGGAACCCATGCAGATGGATTTTACTCAACAATTAAGGCGATTGCTGGAGTTGCGGAAAAAACAGGATTCAATACAAATAATATAAATGTAATGCCGGCAATGATTTCTCCTTCTGATCTGCGCTATTTGAAAGAGATACTGGGTGGATTTAGCAGTAGTAATATTCTTTTCCCTGATTATTCTGATACTTTGGATGGCCCTTCTTGGGATGAATATAGACCTATTCCTGAAGGTGGTACAAGTATAGAAGATATAAAACATGCAGGCGACAGTGTTGGTAGTGTCGAACTTTATTCTTGTGTGAATGATAAGGATTCTGCGGGTGTCTTTCTTGAAGAAAAGTTTGGAGTGAAGAATTACAGGGTTGGTATGCCTATTGGTATTAGAAAGACTGATCAGTTTATCGATACACTTGAGCGGTTGACAGGCAAACCTGTACCTGAATGGGTTGCTGCTGAAAGAGGCAGATTGATTGATTCTTATGTTGATGCTCATAAATATATATTTGGAAAAAAAGCAGTAATTTTCGGTGATGAAGATATGGTCTGTGGTATTGCATCACTTCTTGGTGAAATTGGTATTACTACAATTGCAGCGGTATCTGGTGGCAAGAGTGGTAAGTTGAAGAATGAAATATTGGCTAATGGCGATACTGGCTCAGAGAATGCATTGATCATGGATAATTCTGATTTTGAAGATATGGCTGAATCAATAGAAAAACTCAAACCTGATCTTTTGATTGGAAATAGTAAGGGGTACATGATGTCAAGGAAACTTAAAATTCCCCTAATTCGTGTTGGTTTTCCAATTCATGATCGTTTTGGAGGAGCGCGTGTACAGCATGTCGGGTATCGTGGAACTCAGGTATTATTTGATAGAATCGTAAATGCTATAATAGAAAAAAGACAGCAAGATGGTGAGTGGGGTTACACGTATATGTAACGAAAGGGCCTCTATGTAAGTTTGAGGTGTGTACCCTTATTTCAAGAAATTTCCTGCAGACTTCTGTTTCCTTTTGACTGGAGATACAGGTAGATGGTGAGGACATTATTATGATTGATCACAGTAAGCATCCGTGCTTCAATGAAAAAGCACGTCATGAGTATGGAAGAGTACATTTACCAGTTGCGCCAAAATGCAATATAAAGTGCGGCTTCTGTAACCGAAAATATGATTGTGCCAATGAAACAAGACCGGGAGTAACAAGTTCTGTACTTACTCCTGAACAGTCAATGGTCTGGCTCGAGAAACTTATTGAGCTCAAACCAAAGCTGAGCGTTGTTGGTATTGCTGGCCCTGGTGATCCATTTGCTAACCCGCAGGAAACTATGCAGACCCTTCGCCTAGTTCGTCAGAAGTATCCTGATATGCTATTATGTGTTGCTACAAATGGACTTGGTGTTGATCCATACATAGAAGAACTTGCTGAGCTTAAAGTAAGCCATGTTACTGTAACCATGTGTGCTCCTACTCCAGAAATAGCTTCAGAAATTTATGAGTGGGTTAATGATAATGGTACAATTTATCGTGGCATAGATGGAGCTCGGCTTCTACTTCAAAGGCAGATGAATGCTGTAGAAAAGATTGCAAAGACTGGTGTGAGTGTAAAAGTAAACATGATTATAGTTCCTGGAGTTAATGATCATGTTACTGATGAACTTGCTGAGAAGGTTAAGAATCTTGGAGCAAGCATTTTGAACCTTATGCCATTATTCCCTGTTGACGGCACAAAATTTGCTGATCATAAACAACCTGCGCCAGAGTTTATGAACTCCATACGTGAAAGTGCAAAGAAATATCTTCCTCAGATGGCTCATTGCATGAGGTGTCGTGCTGATGCAGCAGGATTGTTAGGAGAAGAAGCAACAAAGGAGATTGTAATGAGCCTTGAAGAAGCAAAGAAAACATATTGTAAAGATAAACCATGTGTAGCTGTCGCAAGTAGAGAAGGAGCTCTTGTTAATAGTCATCTTGGAGAAGCTCCATATCTCTGGATATTTAGAGAAAAAGAAGATAAAGTTGGTTATGAACCATTTGAGCGTAGACAATGCCCTCCAAAAGGAATGGGAGTTAATCGCTGGGAGGAGCTTGCTAAAGTAATTTCAGATTGCCGTGCATTACTATGTTCTGGAATAGGTGACTCGCCTCGGGCAGTTCTTACGCAAGAAGGTTTAAAGTGTATTGAGATGGAAGGGCTGGTTGAAGAAGGCCTAGACTCAATTTATAAAGGCAAGCCTATTCGCTCGCCAAAGAGATTTACTGGATGTGGTGATGGATGTAGTGGGTGTGGTACAGGATGTGCATAGTATTTTAGCAGTAATAAGTTGTGTTTTTCTGATTATGTTGGCGGTTATCAATTATGGGATTTTAATAGTAGGAGTATATCATGGAAAAACCTGATTTTCATATCTTTGTATGTAATAGTTTTCGTGTTTCTGGTGAAGCACAGGGTGTATGTAATAAACAAGGTGCTGCAAATTTTTTGCCATACCTAGAAGAAGAAATTCTTGAACGTGGACTGAATGCTCAGGTTACAGCTTGTGGTTGTCTAAAAGTATGTGATAGAGGTCCGGCTCTTGTTGTTTATCCAAATAATTACTGGTATGGTAATATTGATTCAGAAGACAAGCTTGACGAAATACTTGACGCTCTTGAAAAAGGTGGTGCGGCTGAAGATCTTCTCATTTCATGATCAGTAAATTCTTAAAAAAAGGGAGAATTTTATGAAATATCTGATTGATACGACATTGCGAGATGGTGAGCAGATGGCTGGTGTTGGTTTTTCTGGTCGAGAGAGAATAGCACTAGCTGGGATGATTGCGCAATCAGGTATAACTGAGATGGAGATTGGTATCCCTGCTATGGGGGATACCGAAATTGAAAACATTAACGACATTGTCAGAGAACATGCAGGGATGTGCAGGTTCTCTGTCTGGTGTAGGGCTAATGAAGATGATATAAGGGCTGCTGCTAAGTGCAATGTTGATGCTATTCATCTTTCTGTACCTGTGTCAAGGTTACATATGCAAATTGTTGAGATGCCGGCTGAGATTGTTTTGAGTAAAATTACAGCTATGGCGCGTCTGGCTAAAGAACATTTTGAGTTTGTAAGTGTTGGTTTTCAAGATGTAGCGCGCGCTGATGATGAGTTCATTATTAAATGTATATTTTGCGCTAAAGAAGCGGGAGTGAATAGAGTTCGTCTTGCTGATACAGTTGGGCTTCTTGAGCCGTTCAGGACATTTGAACTTTTTTCACGTCTTGCAAGCAGGGTGTATGGGATTGAACTAGCTTTTCATGCGCATAATGATATGGGGCTTGCTACAGCGAATACTCTGGCTGCAATAAGAGGCGGGGCAACTTGCGCTGATGTAACAGTAAATGGTATTGGAGAGCGAGCTGGTAATGCACCGCTTGATGAAGTTGCGGTTGGTCTTAAAAAGCTACATAGCATAGATTGCAATATATCATTGAAAAAACTGAAAAAACTGGCTGAATATGTGCAGCAGATAAGTGGAGTTAATATTTCTGTTAATAAACCATTAGTTGGAAAGAATGTATTTTCACATGAATCGGGTGTTCATGTTAATGCTATGTTATGCGATAATCGTGCGTATGAGCCAATGAGTCCAGAAGATGTTGGAAATATCAGGAGTATCGTAGTGGGGCGTCACAGTGGGTCGTCTTCAGTAGTACATTTTTTCAGAGAAAGAGGTATTTTACTTACTAGATCTGAAGCTAGAGAAATTTTATACAAGGCTCAGTTGATGTCTAGAACAGGTAATATTTCCCTTGAGAATTGTTTGGAAGTTATTGCTGGGGAGTAAATTTTGCGACTGAAGTTGTATCTTGATAAGTATGTATAAATAATTCCCTTTTAGTGGTTGGAAGGGAATTATTTATTTGTAAGTTGGTTGAATTTAAAATTATAGTTAATGATGTTAATATTAGTTACTAGTGAACGATGTATTTTCTTCATTGCTATTTTGTGGCGACTCCCTATTCGGTAGTTTTGAATAGTTGTTATGATGTAATTCGTTTTGTGCGTTCTGAATTTCACTTATTACTGCAATTGTCATTATGTTCTTTAGCACGAACAATATTAAATATACAAAACATTGTGCTAATGTCTCGGTGTATCCTGAAGGGCGGCACATTATTGTAAGTATTATAAATGCCCACCAGTAATAGAACATCACTGGTACATTACTTCTTTTCTGATTTAGTGGGGTAATGTTTGCTTGCCAAGTTTCTTTAACCGCTAAGAATGGACCAAATAAGTTATAAATGGGAATAAATATTGACCATATTGCTACACCTGGTTTGTACCTTAAATTTTGTACTCCAAGTTTTCTTGTATTACAGTTAATTCTATAAATCCATGCACAGTATGAAATAAAAGATAATATGAGAGATACAATGAATCCCCCAGCCAAGACCATGAGTATAAAATATTTACTTTCAAAGCTTACCAGTTTTATAGCCAAAAGTGATTCTAAATAATTAAGGCTAAACAAATGTAATAATACTATAAAACATATTGTTAAAAATATAAACACAATTTCAATAGTTAAAAAAGTTCTAAGTACTTCTGTTCGCGGTGTTGCATCTTTGTAACTGCTTTTATATTGTGAAGGGGAATTGTTACTGCTATTTTGAGATGTTTTTTTTGTGTGCAATTTCTTTTGTGCGCTCTGAACATTAGTTATAACTAATATTGTTGTTATTTGAGTTAAGATACTTAATACAAATAATGCAATATTTTGTTGGATCAAATTTATTATCCAATGAGGATATACGATGTCGGGTAATTTAGTGAATTGCAACAGTGGGCATATTATTGCAAGTATTACTAATATCCACCAGTAATAAAAGAGTGCTGGTACTTTTCTTTTTTGTTGATTTAGTGGGATAATGTTTGCTTGCCAAGTTTTTTTAACTGCTAAGAATGGACCAATAAGGTTATAAATGGGAACGAGCATCGACCATATTGCTACACTAGGCTTGAACTTTGAGTTGAGTGCTCCAAGTTCTTTTGTATTACAGTTAATTCTGTAAATCCATAAACAGTATAAAATGAAGGAGAATATTGAAAATATAATACTTCCTCCTAGTAAAATGGAGCGTATAGTTTCGATTATATCAATACTATGTACCAAATTTTTAATTGGTTCGGTTTCTGCACTGAGTTCTTTTATGGCAGAATATGTGGGGAAAACAGAGAATGCCTGATGAAGTTTAGACAAATATAATATTTCTACAAATATTTCAAAAATAAAAACGCTATTAAAATATATAAAAAAGTTTTAAACATTTTTGTTAGTGGTGTTGCATCTTTATACATGATTTTGTCCAGTTTATTATTAGGTATTAGCGTTTTCGATGTTTTTTATATTATTATTTTTTATATAATACGGAATAATGAGTGGGTTTTAATAATTAAATATAATATTGGGTAATATGAAATACCAGTTTCCGTATATCTTTAGGCTAAATTGTTGGGATATCGCTATTCTCTTCAGTAATAATATCGGCTGTTTGGAAGAGCCCTTCTGCGAATACCATTATGGCTACTATGATGAAGTATGCAGGAACTAGATAGAATGCTGTTGAAAAATTACCGGTGTATTTAGCAATATACCCGACAAGGAATGTAAAAATTATACGCCCGGGCGTAGATGATAGAGTAATAAGTATCATTGTCGTTGTTTTATCAAGATGGGTTAATCGCTCTGCGCTGTGGCTGATAAGGCTTGGCCAGATTGGTGCGGTGGCGATACCGCTTAGGAAGAGGATTATGAATAATAGCCATAGTTCTTTGATCTGCGGGAAGAACAGGGTGGTAATAAAGCCAAATAAAGCAAACCCAATGATTGCGTGTTTGAACTTGTTCTGGGGTATAAAGTAACCTACTGCAATTCTACTGATTATCATACCAGCTGCGAAGATTCCTGTGCCTACACCTGCCGCCAATGCTGAGGCAGAAAAATTTAGTTGGATGTAGCTTGCACTCCAGAACATCAATACTCCTTCACCTCCTGCGAAGATCAGCATTGTCATAAACAATATCATAAATCTCTTATCTACTGATACCCTGAGCATTTGTTGGAATATTGCTTTAGGGGTTAGCTGTTCTTGCATTTCCGGATATTCTTTACCTATGGACTCTGGCAGGAGAAGAATAAGTGCTCCTATAAGTGTGAGCAAGCCTGTACCGCACAATACTATCCTCCACGAAATACCAATGCTAAGAAGTCCTCCTGAGATAATGACTGTGAAGAGTGTCCCTATAGCCCAGAAAGAGTTTAAGAAGTTTATATACTTACCTGATTCTGTGGGGTGCAGGTTTCTTACAAATGGGGAGGATAATGTGCCGGCTATTCCGTTTGCTACCCCAGCTACTAGTAGTGAGAGGAATACTAAAGTGTAATCTGGTGAGATTGCACAGAGGATCATTCCAAAGCACATTAAAAGCATTGCAGATCCGAGTGTCTTGCGTTTACCAAAGCGTGCTGCAATAAAGCTACATAGCAATGCGGAAAATATTGCAGGTAGCCATCTTGCTACTTGGAGCCAGCTTCCTTCAGCGAATCCACCTTCTCGAAGCGAAAAACCTAAATCATCTGATATTTGAACCAGTGCCATCGGTAGTATCTGTACGCATGAAGAGTATGCAAAGAATGTTGTAAATGCACCAATATCATAACGACCTATAGATAGCTTTTTATTGCTAGCCATACTTATTCCATTCTTATGGTTAAGTGATTTTAAAGCGAATTATCGTCAACAGCTTAAGTAATGCAATATGTTAATTATAAGTAAATAAATGCTCACGTTCTTTGAGATAATGTTATTTTCTTCGAGATATTTGTTATATTTGCTCTTGCCATAAAGTGATACTTTACTCTTTTGGTTTAAGGGAACTATGATTTAGGATTGAGTATTAGGTAAAAGCTGGGGTATAAGTTCTGGTTTGTACTCATTTGCGGAGCCTTATTATCTGAACTTAAAGTGAAGTATGTGTTGACTGATTTTCAGTATATTTCACAGGTAATCTGTATTAATTAGTATTGATGCCATGTATATTAGCCAGTTTTGTGAGTTTTGTTGGAATAATAAGGTATAGATTAAACTTTAACGGAAAACAGTTTATTTAAGTACTTGATCTGCGTGGAGGGCTGTGTAAATAAGTTTTACGAGTGAAGTTGATAGTATGTGTAATCTTATGTGACAGTTTTGACGATCTATATGGAGATGATATAGTTTATACTCGGTATAGAGTGAGTGTTTCAACTTATACCGAAACTTCAGGAGAGTGGATGAATCTTAAAATATGGCATTTAATTACATTTGCTACCATTATAATCATGGTAGTTGTATTATTGCTTCCAAGCCAGCGTGATGAAGGGATACTTCTTGCCAGATCGGGTAAAGCGGAGAGTGCTGAGGAAGTATTAGCTCCTGTTATGAAGAAAAATCCTCTCGATTTGTTGGTGGTGAAAGAGCTCGCAGAAAGCTATATATCACAAGATAAGTCGGAAAAAGCTATCGGTGTATATGAAAGGTACCTTGAGAATGGTGGCCAAAGTAATACTGTAAAAAAAGATCTTACATCACTATATATCAGCAATTATAAATATGATAAAGCTATGAGTATGCTTGCTCAAGATAAAGATAAAAATCTTGATGAGCTTGTAGACCTCTCTGTGAAAATGGGGGACTTGAAAAAAGCAATTGAGTATTCTAAAGAGAAGTTTGCTCTGGTAGGAGAAAATAAAGATGAGCGTATAAAGGTTCTCAAAAATATTGAGAAGTTTGAAGCGTGGCAGCTGAACGCTAAAGGAGAAGGGCAAGCCATAGAAGAGTTGGCTAGAGCAGAAAATACTGCTGATGGCTACTACAAAGCTCTGGAATATTATATATGGAAGAATAATAAGAAAAAGATGAGGGAGTATGCTGATAAAATGTCAGTATATAAAGACTTGCCTATTGAGAAATTACGGGTTCTTAGAACGACTTGGATTAGCCTTAGAGATAGTAAAAATGCTCTAAAAACAGCAAAAGAGATTACCGCTTTAAAAGATGCTGAATATTCTGATTGGGCGGATTATATGACACTATTAGGCTGGACTGGTAATAAAACTGAACAGCAGAAGATTGTTGAATATCTTATTACAAAATATCCAGATAATGCTGATCTTTACTGGAGTGAGCTTGAGTTTCTTCCTAAGGATGGGAAGAACCTTGAGAGGGCTCGTATTGATGAGAAACTTTATCTATTGGTTGGTAACCCAGAGTTACTGATTGAGGCGGTTCAGATATATATAAATAACAATCAATTTGATAAAGTAGATCGTCTGTACCGGGGAATAATTTCTGATAAGAATTTTATACGTAGTGCTGAGAATAACCCAGCTCAGGAGATTTTACTTGCTGAAGCATATTGGGGATTGGGGAATAAAAAGAAAGCTTTGGAAAGTTATAATAGTGTTTATAAAAAGATGCTTAGTAATAATATATCTAATGATGATATAAATACAATATGGGCAACAGTAGCATTTTCCAAGAAAAAGGGTAATAAGCTAGAGGAAGCAAATTTGTATATGAGTTTGTATCGCTTGACAGGTGAGGTGCAGTTACTTAAAGATGCACGTGACTTGTATTTTGCAGAAAAGCATGATAAGAAAGCGCTGGCAATCGATAAAAAACTCTTCGCTAATAATGAACTTACGCCATTTGAAAAATTAGAAATGCTAAAAGCTTACAAGCGTACGTCAAGTACTCATGAAGCAGAGACAATAGCTAAATCTTTATATCGAGAAGTTCTTGACAGTAAAAACGAACCCAAAGATGTAGAGCCGTACTGGTCTGCTCTAGATGCAGCCGAAGAACTGGGTAATAAGCACGTAAGAGCAGAGATCCTTCAGAAGTTCTACAAGATAAGTGGTGATCCAGAACTTTTACTTGAGGCGGCAACAATTCTTAGTGCTGAAGGCAAAGATAAAGCTGTAATTGCAATATATGAAGAGCTAGAAAAGAAAAAAGAGCTTACTCCATTCGGTACCAGTGAGCTGTTAAACCTGTACTATAAATTTAAAATGACCAAAAAATTGGAAAGACTTATATCTAAGGTTTATGCACTTACTATGAAGAATCAGGTGCTAGATAAAGAGCAAGATCAGTATTACTCTCTTCTTGATATTTTACCTGAATTAGGGCGTGATCGTGACAGGATGAAGTTGATAAAGAAGTATGCTGCTGGGGGGGATATTGAATCAATAATACTTCTTGCTGAAAATTACCAGGATGAGAAGCAGCTTGCGCAGGCTAAATTTGAACTTGAGAAAATAATTGCTGATAAGAATGCAACAAAAGAAGATAAAGAGCAGGCAGAACTTCAGCTCGCAAATATTGTTTCAATAGAGTATTATGGTACTGATAATTCTAAAAAACAGTTACTGGTTTTAAATCAGGGTGCTGGAGCTATTGAATTGGCGATCAAGAATCTGCAGGGTGATTTGTCTACACTATCAGGGGCTCAGCTAAAAGAGAGAGCGCAGACTATAGATAATTACAGAGAACTTCAGATCAGACATGCATTTCTTAAAAATGATTATATTCTAGTTGATCAGCTTGTTACAGAGCTGTACAACCCTTCATCAGCAAATTATCTGGATATCGCTGGGCTGTATTATAACGCAGGTGAAGAAGATTCAGCAAAACGTTACTTCAAACAAGTAACAGATACTAATGATTTTACGAAAGAACAATATGCGCAGCTTGGGCTTTTATATTCATATTTTGATGAAGAAGATAAGGCGTTGCAGGCTTATATGAAGGCTGATCGAATGGCTAATGGGCTTGATAAAGATATCAGGCTGGGGCTTGCAGATGTGTATGGTAAGCTTGGCGAAAAGGATAAACAGTATAAAATAGTGGATTTTTACACAACATTCAGTAATGCTAAAATTGCAGATTGGATTGCTTCCGCAGATGCGCGTATAGAACATAATGATCCTATGGGTGAGTATAGAGTTTTGAAAAAAGCAATAGCTAAAATTCCAGGCTCTGCGGTGTTGCTTGCACGTATTACTAGCATACTTACTGCATTAGGACAGGATAAAGAAGCAGTTGAATATGCAAAGAAAATGGAAGGCTTGAAGGTTGAAAAGGATGAGAATGAACTTATAACTATTGGTTACGGCTTACTTGATGTTGGGCAGATACGTGAAGCTGGGAGGATGTTTGCTGTTGCAAGTAATATAAATAATAAGAATGAAGAAGCAAAGCTTGCTCTTGCACGATATTTTGTGGCATGTTTTCAGTATCCACAGGCTCACCGAATTTATAAATCATACTTGAATGAGCATAAAGATGATGGACGGGTATGGTATGAGTATGCTTTACTCAAGCATACTGCAGGGTTTGTCGGTTCGCGTGAGGCATTTGTTAAATCAAAGACATTGCTTCAGAATGGCAAACAGAGAGGAGAAGAACTTTCGATTATTTCATCTATTTATTTTTATCTTAACAGGCGTGATAAAGCCTTGGCAAGAGCAAGGTATGCATCCCAGCTAGATTCTCAAAATGATGTATATGCGCTTGATCTGGCAGAATTATATAATTCTTATAATTATCCGGAATACGGTAAGTTGGTTGCTAGGAATGTCAACGAGAATGAATTTAATTCTTCAAGAAGAAATGGACTTATTGCTGAAGCTGAGCTTATGTCGCGAAGATTTATTGAAGGTATTGCTGATTTGAAAAAAGTGTTGGCTGTACGTCCTGATGACAGCGCAAGTCAATTGGCAAAAGGATATTCAGAAGTAGAAATTGGCAAGTGGGTAGAAGGTGCAAGAGATCTGGCTTCAGGTGAAAAATTAAGTGATGCTGAATATCAGAAGCGCAAGCTTCTATATCAACATAGAGCAACAAAACAGATGTTTGCTGATGTCAAGTTGCCGGATTTGGAGGAGTAATGTTTAGACTTATTAATTATATAGTATTTTTGTTATTGGTCGTGGCTTCTTCTCTCACACTGTATGCTGATGACACTAAGGATTATCTGGTAATAAAGCTAGATGAATTTCCTGAAATAAAAGAAAATCACTCCAATCCTTTTAGTAGGTCAGTAGTCGGTAAAGGTGGAGCAAATTCGTCAGAGCAAATCGTTCCTGTATCAGTTAAAATTTATCCGTTGGGTAAACCTTTGCAGGTTGTAAAGAGTTATGTACCTGGTAATTCTGATGAAATGGATGATGTTAGCAGGTTTATCTCAGATACTACTAACCGGTATGTACCTGAGATGCATACTGGTGTGAGAAATTCATTCAGCAGTGCAGAGTATATCGATAGATTATTTTTAAATATACATTATCCTGTTTCTGATAATTTTTCTACTGGAATCAGCGTATATGGTGGTGTGTTTGACCTTATTGATAACGGCGATGATCCTGCTATTTCAACAGGTATGCTTCAGGTTGGATTTGAAGGTAAATATAGGTTTAATCCTGAGTTTAGCCTATATGGCGCTGTAATAATTGGTAGTACACATTCAGTTGTAAGCCCGGGACTTGTAGGAAGGTTTGAGTATATAAACCGAGGTGGAATTGAACTGAAAGTTGGAGGGAACCTTTGGACTCCATGGGCTGAAAATGCAATAGCCGTATATAACAATGGTAGGAGTAATGGGATTAATACTGAGTTGACACTTCCTTTTTCCCATAGTTTAATATTGGATATGAATGCCTCTGTTGACTGGAGATTTACAGCTGAAGACGCATTTGAAGTTAATTCATTTGAAGGTACAGATATTTCAGGTGGTGCGAGACTGACATGGGACTTCTTCAGTAGAGAATATCGACAGTTCCCTGTAGAGTTTCTCGGAGGAGATTATTTGTCAATGGAGAATGTCTCTTCGCGGGTGGGGGTGTTTGCGAGTGTTCAAGCTTCAAAGTACTTTAAAAGAAATGCTGCTGCTGATCTGGTACCAGTGGTTGATGACAGTGTTGATCAGCGACTCGGTCTCAGCGCAAGTTATGCGTTTACATCGCATCTTGCAGCTACGGCAGAATTATATGTGGGATTTGACCCAGCACGTAAAATTGACTTTGGAAAGCTTTATGGGTTTGATACTAGACTGGTATATATACCAGTTTCAAGGATGAGGATCTATGGAGAGTTTGCCTTGGATTCTGAAGCAGCAACAGGGATTACTGAAGGTAAAACTTGGTACTATGGAATTGGGGCTAATTATAAATTTTAATTATCGATTGAGGGGCGTCAAATGAATAAAATAATGAAATTGACAGTTTTTTTTGTTGCTGGTATCATAATAGGTGCTGTGACATTGGGTATGGGAGGATGTAGTACTTCTGGTTCTGGTACTCGTTCAAAGATATCATGTGAACTCGGTAAAGTTGCAATTGTGCCATTTGAAAACCTTTCATCTGAACCTAATGCAGGTCTTATTATTATGAGGAATATGGATACGGCATTTAGAAAACATACAAATCTTGATATTATTGATATGAATATTATGAGGAGTAGATTGGAAGCAGTTGAGGGTGAATACCTAGCTCCTATAAAAATGGGAGAACTTTTAGGTGTTGATACTGTAATTACAGGATCTGTGACAGAATACAGGTATGTATATGGTGCAGGTGAACAGCCGGTAGTAGGGCTTAACCTTCAGATTGTATCTGTAGCAACGGGTAAAGTGCTTTGGGCAGAGCAGGCTACATCTACTGGTAATATGTCTTGGATAAGAGAAGAATCTTTGTCTGAGGTGGCAGAGCAGATATCGAGCTCTCTTGCTAAGGATTTTCAAAGAGTATATACTCCAGCTGCCACGATGTAAGGAAATGAGTAATGAATAAGATTCTGTATATAGATGATGATCGTAAGCTTGGTGAAGTTGCGAAGAGTATTCTCGAAACTTTCGGCTATCAAGTTATAATTGTTGATAATAATGATGAACTTGAAACTATTCTTTGGGATGAATTCAGACTTATAATCATTGACTGGATGTTTCCTGGTGGAGCAATGGCAGTATGTGAGCAGGCCCGGTTGAAGGGGTTTTCTAAAAAAGTAATGGTGGTGTCGTCAAGAGATATCGGTAATACACAAAGATTGAGTCTGGATCAACAGGGGATTACCTTTTTGTCAAAACCTTTTTCTGCTATCTCACTTCCTGATGCGGTAGAGAAATCATTCAAGTAGAGTTGGGTTGTTTTGAGTAGAAATAATGATGGATAAAGAATGAATAAAATTAAACCCTATATTGAGATGCTTATTATTTTAGGAATTATCTATGTTCTAGGCTTTATGTTTAGACCTTATGATCCATATTTTATTAATTTTAAGCCATGTCCATATATAATTATAGTTATTATAGGTGCCGTAAAGTATGGCAGTCCTGTGGGTTTATTTTTAGGTATTTTGTGTGGAGTACTTGAATTTAGTGCGTCTATAGCTAGTAGTGGTTATTCTATTAAAGACGCATTCTTTATTGATCCAGTAAAGTTACTGACAATAGCTGTATATATTGCTTTAGGGCATTTTGTTGGCGAATCGGTGCACTCAAGAATAAAAAAGAGCGAGTTTTTTCAAAAGTTATCTGAGGATAATAAAAAGCTTGCAGAAACTTTATCTTGCGAAAAAACTGACATTGAGAACCAGTATCGGCAACTAGAAGCAAATATTGCTGCAGAATCAAAATCCAGTTACTCTTTTATAAAGGCTCTGACAAAATTTGAAACACTCGAGTTTCATACTATAGGTGAGTATGCTGCGGAACTGGTATGTAAATTTTTCCTAGCAAAACAGGTGGAGTACTGGATAAAAAAAGATAATACATGGAGAAGGATATATCCGGAATCCGAAACGCGCGATAATCTAAAAGTACCAGCGCTTGTAATCAAGTCTGAGGAAATAAATGACTGGGCAACATGTAGAGATTATCCGGAGTTGGCTACTCAGGATGGTGTTGATCTTGCAATGTGTTACCGCTCTACACGAACTCATGAACATCATGCTATAACTTGTGTTGATATCCCGTTTACAGAATGGGGCTTGCAGCTTGAAGATAGACTAATGTCTGTTTTGCGCGAATCTGTAGCAGCTAATGACTTTTGGATTCTGAGATTTGCGCTGAATGAGGCTACTCCTATTGAGCAAAAACTTAGAGTTGAAAGTTTAAAACTTTTTAAGAATCAGGTACACAGACAGTTGCTAACCTTGAAAAGGTCTAACAGTACATCTTCGCTACTTTTTATTTGTGTTGACAAAGAAATTGCAAAAGATATACGTGTGCTGGGAGTGATTGCAAGTTGTTTGAGAACTATGCTGCGAGCTAGTGACGGGTTGTCTTTTGTTCAGAGTGGGGATTATTTTGTACTTTTCTTGCCTCAAACTCCTTTAGAGGGTGCTAGTGTTGTAATGAGTAAGATTAATCAGGCAATTGATGGACTTGGGCTGAAACCGAAGGACAGAAAAATTCAGTTAAGACCCGCTTACTATGAACTTACTAAGGCTGAAATGCTGGAGGAATCATTTGATGACTTCAGAAAGGATTTGTTGGTTTGATTTTTTCAATATTGTTAACTATTATCTGTGGCTTAATTGGTTTTTATGGGTTTGATGCTTTTTATCATGAAGAGTATTTGTTTGGTATTGTCTCGCATCTTTTGGGGGTATTAATAGGTCTTGTAATTATTAAATTTAGAATGCAAAATCAGAGAGGCATTACTTTGCCTGTTGCTCTAATTTTATTTGTGCCTGTGTTAGGGGCACTTGGTGTTGCCGTCTTGGCGTTGGATCTAAAAAATAAAGGTAGAAGAGGAATACTTGAAGAGTATGCCATACATATCAATCCAGAAGAATATAGAGAGCTCTTTACGAGGGATTATAATGAGTTTAAACCGGATCCGACGAAGCTTTACTCTTTAAGTGATGTGCTTCAATCTAATCTTTCGGTTGTGCAGAAAAGGGTTGCAATAGAGGCTTTGGCTCAGATGGATAGTCCGCGCACGATTGCAATTTTAAGAGAAGCTTTACAAATGGGATCGGTGGAAGTAAGGTTTTTTTCTTCAAGCGTATTGAGTAAGATGGAGATGAGACTTGAGCAGAAACTTCTGGAGCTCAAGAGCGAAGATAGAGGGAATAATCAAGTATCAGTAATCAGTGAACTGGCACAGGTTTATTTTGATTTTGTATTCTTTTCTATTGTTGATGGTACAAGAAAAGAAGAGTACTTAAATCTAGCTCTTGGATATACTCTTGATGCTTTATCACTAGAACTGAATAATTCAATGCTAGCTATAGCTGGGCGAATTTTATTAATGAAAGAACAGTATAAAGAGGCGACAAAAATATTTAATCTTTATATAAGAGAGTATCCCGAAGATGTTCGTGGTTGGTTATGGAGAGCAGAGGCGTACCTACATACAAATGATTATAATATGGTGAGCTATAACGCAAAAATGGCTCTTGAAATAGGAGGTATACCTAATTCGCTAGTAGAGGCAGCAGAATTCTGGGCAAAGGGAGTAACGTATGAGCGAGCAGTTTGAGGAGATTTTTAATAAATTACAGTACGCCAGTCCAGTCAAAGCTAAACAAATACTCAGAGAGCTTGAGGCAAATCCTGATGAGTTGGTTCAATTTTGCAGACAGGCAAGGAGGCTTAGTTCTATAAGATCTATTGCCTTGACCAAGATACTTAGCGGGATGAGTAGTCCAGAGTATTTGGCACTTCTTAAAGATTATGCTAATAGTAATGATGAAGATTTGCGTGATTCAGCATTTAAAGGACTAAGTAAAGGTAATAATACTGCCCGTAAAGAGGTAATGCTAGAATTATTGAAATCTGATAATACAACTATAAGAAAAAAAGCTTGTGAAAGTATTGGAAGTGAGATTGACAGTGAAGTAGAAACTGAATTGACCGTATTATTGGGTGATCATGATGTTAATGTTGTCTGTGCTGCTCTAAAAGTCCTGGGAAATTCTTCAAATAGAAATGTGCTAAAACATTGTGAAGGCTTGCTGGGAAATATCGATGTAAAAGTGAGGGTATTGGCGCTTGAAATTCTTCAAAATGCAGAGGGGAGCCAGTTTCCTGCAGGTAAGATTGCTGCGTGCCTTGAAAATGATGATGACGATAGAGTTCGTATAGAGGCGTGTAGAATACTTGGAGAAAAAGCAACTTCAAAGGCTAGAGTTGTTTTTGAAAAAATACTAAATGATAAATTGAATTCTGATATATTGAGGATGCAGGCAGTAAGAGCTATTGGAAAAATAGCTCCAAAAGTAGCAGCAAGGATACTGTTTGACACAATTATTGAGGATAGATTTGCTAGTCGAGTTGTCGGTGAGTGCAGAAAAGTTTTAGGAAGGTTTAATCCTGCAGTATTGTTAGAGCTGGCTGAAAACCAGTTTGCATCTGAAGTTGTATTAAGGAAGTTTGAGGCAGTAAGAGTTCTTGGGATGTTTACTGATAGAATTATTGAGAAATTTTTAAAGGAAAGATTATACCTTGAGAATGAACAAATTGTAATTGCTGCAATTATTGATGAATTAGCAAAATTTGGAGTTGCCAGCATATGGGATTTTGTAAAAAAAGAAGCTTGTACTAAGGGCAGACCTCTAGTTGCATATGCAGCAGTGCAAGCTGCTAGTGAGCTACTTGTACCGGATAAACTGGATGAATTTATAGAAATACTTAGAAAATATCCTGAACGAATGATTGCTGAGGTCGTTTTTAAAAGACTGGTTGTCTTTGGTAAAGATAGAGGACTCCCTAGGGAATTACAAGACATTATAAAGCTTTATATGGAGGGAGGGATATTTACAGTCAATCTATTTGCAATTGATGCTGCAGGGTATGTAGAAGATGCCGTGCTTGTGCCAAAAATGCTAGACATGATAAGTGATTATTCTGAGCAGGAGCTTTTAAATGAATTAACCGTAAGTATAATTAACGGCGTAAAAGGTTCAATGTACAATTTGCTCTGCATTGCTGGAAATGAGAGACTTCGGGAGGTGGCTGCAATAATAACAAGAATCAGCAGAAGCGATATTGCTGGAAACTTAAATAAGTATTTTGAATGTCTTGCAGAAAAAGCTGAACTTCTTGTTCCTGGGGCTAGGTTGTGCTTAACAATCTCGGCAAGTAAGTTTCATCAGGAATTCTTAAGTGCTTTGAAATATGTAGGAGACAAGGAATTGGCGTATTTATTGTATATTTGGTCGAGCCTTCCTCATAGTATTAGGGAGAGTAGTTCTTTTGATTGGAGTCGGGCTCTGGGTAATTCCAGAGTTGCTGTACGCGTTTCAGCGCTTAGAGCAATGTCTGGAGTCGATATTGAGAACTGTATAGTAGATGTTGCTGATATTGCATTTGCTGACCCTAGAGTTGAAGCTCGTAATGCGGCAAGAATGGCTTTGCAATCAGTAATCAATACTTAAGCTACTTTCTGATTTATATTTAATGTTTTTGTTGGAGGTTTATTGTGCGATGTGATGTCTGCTTGATTCTTGAAGGAACATATCCTTATGTTGCGGGAGGCGTCTCCACATGGGTTGCTCAAATTATAGAATATATGTCTGACATCAATTTCGGCATTGTGTATCTCGCTGCAAACAAACGTGAAAAACTCAAGTTGAAGTATGATCTTCCTGTGAATGTAACAGAAATTCAGCTGGTGTATCTTCATGATTTTAGTAAGAAAAATACCAATAGTAATGCTCATAAGCTTTCAGAGCATGAGTGGAAAGATATATTGTGTTTTCAAAAATCTATAGTTAAAGGAGAACCACTTGATCTAACCATGATATATCATATAGTATCCAAACTTGAAACAGAGAGTGAATTTATGCAGGAATTTGCTTACTCGAAAATGGCGTGGAATACAGCGTTGAGTCTATATGAAGATTTTTCTACAGAGCAGGCAGGGTTCTTAGACTTCTTCTGGTCTTACAGATTTATTAATCTACCTCTTATGAAATTGCTAAGAACAAAGATCATGCCAGCTAAAATTTACCATTCTGCATGTACTGGCTATGCTTCAACGTTGGGGGCGTTATTCAGTACTATTACAGGTTCTCCATTACTTATAAGTGAGCACGGTATTTATACTAGAGAAAGACGAATAGAAATATTTGATGCAGATTGGATTTGTGGTGAGTCTGTAACTCCACTAGCACTTGATATGTCTAGAAAGAGTAATAAATTTAAGGAATGGTGGGTGAATTTATTTTTTTCGCTAAGTAGAACTTCATACAATACTGCGGAGCAGATATACTCGCTTTTCTGGGCGAATAAACGTGATCAGATAGCTGATGGTGCTGATGCTGAGAGGGTTAAAATTATTCCTAATGGTATAGATCTTTCAAAATTTCTATCTCTTTCACTTAGGCAGAGAAATGATGGTGATACTTTTGTAATTGGATATATCGGTAGAATTGCGCCGATTAAAGATGTAAAAAATCTTATAAAATCTCTGGATCATCTGAAAAGATTTGGAGTTGATTTCAAAGCTCTAATTATGGGCCCTTTCGATGAGGATATTGAGTATTATGAAGAATGCCTAGAACTTGTACGTGGGCTAAATCTTAGTGCTGATGTTGAATTTACTGGGAGGGTAGAGGTAATTGAGAAACTTGGAATGATCGATGTAAGTGTTATTTCAAGTATTAGTGAAGGGTTACCTTTTGCTATTCTTGAGGCGGGGGGGGCTGGTGTGCCATTTGTAGCTACAGATGTTGGTGCGTGTAGAGAGTTGATTGAAGGAAGCACAGAAGAGGACATAAGTATTGGACGTGGCGGATATGTTGTGCCGGTATCTTCTCCTAAGGAGCTGGCTATTGCTTTGAAGAGAATCGCGTCATCTCCTGAGAAGGCTCATGAAATGGGGCAGAATCTTAGAGATAGAGTATGTCGGTATTATGATCTAAATAATGTTATGGAACAGTACCGAAATGAATATAGAAAGTGTTTTGAAAAAGAATTGATGCACCCAAAATGTGTACTTTAATATAGTATAATAAAAGGCTGGTTAGATTATGGCAGGTATTGGTTTTAAACTTCGAAATATTATCAGCAATGGAACATACGCTTCTCTTATAACTGCTTATGTATATGGAGCAGTTATTTCTACTGGTCCTTGGCTGATCTCTATCATTAGTATTGGAATACTTGCTGTCTTGTGTCATAGCTTGTTACTGACTCAGGAGAGTATACTGTTTAGAACAATTCTGGTCTATACATATATGGGAACTCTGATCTTTACTGGACCGATATATATGTCAACTACTAGATATCTTGCAGATAAGATGTTTATCAATGACTACTCCGCAATACTTCCAACATTCAAATTTGTTGCGAGGCAGTCTATTATATATTCAACAATTATTTCTAGTGCTTTTTATTTTATAGGCGGGTTGCAAGTAAATCTTGCACTTGCAGCGATTGTATTATTTCAAAGTGTAGCTTTGACTTGGATTGCTATGATCTTTTTATCTGCCGCAAGAGACTTTACTTCAATTGTAAAGGTGTTTGGAATAGGGTATTTTATGGCAATAGCTCTGGGATATGCTGGAGCTTACTATTATAGATTAGAAGGCATACTGTGGGGATTTGCTACAGGAATGATGATTTTAGCGGTACTACTTTCTTCACGAATTTTTCAGGAATTCCCATCTCAGGTGCGTATAGATAAAGGAGTGGTAGGATACTGGAAAAATCTACCATGGCTTATGCTCTGTGGCTTTGCTTATAACTCTGCATTATGGGTTGATAAACTTATTTATTGGATTGCTGAAAATAAGAAGGCTGCTCCGGGGCCATTTTATGCGCCTGTAAATTATGATACTTGTTTTTTCTGGGCTTATGTGACTATTGTCCCAGCTTTAACAGTATTTTTAATTCGTATAGAAACAAGCTTTTATAAATATTATGCAGATTATCTGGGGGCTGTATCAGGTGGGGCAACGTTAGAAGAGATTGAAGAAAAGCGTAAAGCTATAAATAGTAATTTGTGGTTATCAATCTCAAGATTACTCAAGATACAGGGCGGTCTGACAGGGGTGCTGGTGCTGATTGCACCTGATTTATTATTATATTTTAAAATGCCTGCTGATCTGATTGTTACGTTGAGGTATACTTTTATAGCCGCGTTTATTCAGGCGTTATTTTTAATAATGATTATTGTAATATTGTATTTTGACTGGCAGAGACTTGCAGGAACCCTGGCTTTATTGGCTCTGACCCTTAATACTATCTTTTCGTATTATTTTGCTTTTTATAAAAGTGCATATAGTGGGATAGGGGCTCTCGCATCGTTTCTTATTGCTCTATTAATCGGGATGTATTATTTTAACAGACATATGGAAGACCTAATCTTCGAAACTTTCACTTCTCAAAGTTTTGGGTCATAGAGATAGCTAGATTGAGTTTTTTAACTTTAATATTATATTGCTACGCTTTGTTGGTTGTAACTTGAGATAATTCTGATAGCTATGGCAGTTATAAAATAGCAGAACTCTATTTACTTTAAAATGAGCAATAGCTGTAATTCTTAGAAGTATTCTACAAAAGATTGATTTTTCTTATTATTTTGGTATTATAATAGTATTAATTTATTTATAAATTTTGGTAACATGGTTACAGATTAGTATTGCGTGTTGGTAGAGATACATGAAAGTTACTATTAAGTTAAAAGGATGGGGAAGATGCCACAGGTTAGTATTAGAAAAGCTAAAACTACTGAAGCGGAAATCGTATACCGATTTGTAAAAGAACTTGCTGCATATGATAGAGCTTCTGATGAGTTTGTTGCTTCAGTTGATGATATAAGGGATGCTATGGCTGGTAAGGATCCTTATGTTACTGTTCTGATTGCTTCTATCAATGGTATTGACATTGGCTTTTCAACGTACTACTTAAACTATACTACTTTTCTTGGCAAACCCAAGATGTTTGTTGAAGATATATTTGTAAATCCTGATTCGCGCAGGTCTGGTGCAGGTAGAGCTCTATTTGTCGAACTTGCCAGAAGAGCGGAAGAAGCAAATTGTGCAAAAATTGAACTTCAGGTATTAAACTGGAATGATACAGCGGTGGATTTTTATGAGTCTCTTGGGGCAGATTTTGTTGCAAATTGGTTGCCATATGCTATTGACAGAGCGTCATATCAGGATCTTATTAAATAATGGCGTGATTTGGACTGAAAGGAAGGTAGGGTAATGGGGGTGAAAGCTATTACTATTAACGGGAGTGCACGAGTTGGCGGCAATACTCAGGTTCTTCTGGAAGTTGTCGGAGATGTTCTGAAAAGCGGTGGTATTGAGACTGAATATATAAAAATAGGTGGAGAACCGTTAAGAGGATGTATAGCTTGCGGTAAGTGCAAAGAGAATAAAGACGGAAAATGTATATTGACTGGTGATATTGTAAATGAAGTGATCGCAAAGATGTATGAGGCTGATATCATTGTTATGGGAGCACCAGTATACTTTGGTTCTATGCCTGCTGAGATGAATGCGCTACTGGATAGAGCTGGTTATGCCTCAAGACCGAATATGCTCCTAAGTAGAAAAGTAGGCGGCCCTATTACTGTCGCCAGAAAAGCAGGACAGAACTTTACTTATGCTCAGATGCTCTATTGGTATATGTTGAATGATATGATCGTACCGGGGTCAACTTATTGGAATGTGGCTACTGCTAGAGAAAAAGGTGAGGTTTTAAAAGATAAAGAGGCTCTTGGCGTTATGGAAAGATTTGCCCAAAATTTGCTATGGCTTGGGGAAAAACTATTTTAGAATTATTGTTCTTTTTTACTTTTGCGAATGAGTTATCATATAATTGTATAGCATAATAAATTATTATTAACTAATCTATTATAAATAGTCGATAATTGAAATTATTTGCGGTTTTTACAGTAAAGTATTATCTTAGTGTTGCATTGCAGGAGACCCTCATATGAGTGAGAAGATGGAAAAAGTACAGCAAGAGTTGAAAAGAATATATCAGCTGGCTTCAGAGGTGCCATGTAATCAGTGTGGAAAATGCTGCATAAGTCCACATCTGTCGTTTATAGAGGTTATTGGCGTTCTTAATGATATGATAAAGGTATTCACAGAAGAGCAGTTAAGAGCGATAATTTCTTCCCAACCCATTGTTTCTGAGTTTCATATGAGTAATGTTGTTTGTCCGTTACTTGTTAATAATAAATGCTCGTGCTATGAAAGTAGGCCTCTTTCTTGCAGGCTTGAAGGTATTGATGTACTTGATAAACTAACCCATCGTGAACGAATATGTTCGTATCAGGTTGGAGCGGTACCAGAGAGTGAATTCGGGGGAGCTGAAATTGAAGAGGTACTTGAGAAGGCCAATGTGTTGAATGTCCCTTATTGTGGCAATATGGATGAACCTTATTACTTTGATTCTGTAAATCTTCAGTGCTGGTTTGCAATTATTTTTGATCAGGATATCACTCAGGAGTACTTTCTTGATCTTCGCGAAAAAATTTTTAAAGAAGTGGATATTTCCTATCTTGCTGATAGCTATGTTAACCATACAAAGTTCAATGAAAAACTTGATCTGATAGATACATTTTTTCAACTTAATGATGAGCAGAAAGCTGAAGAAGCTTTGGCGTGCATGCAGAGAGTGAATACAGATTTTCCGTATACTGGAGCTTATTATTACCCTCAGGCAAATGTATATATTAATTTTATGAAAGATCTGATAGCGGTGGTTAAAGATGGGCAAGAATAGTTTTTTCGTTGCATAAAATATTGTATATTTGGTATTATGGACATGGTCTTTCTATTTGGAAGACCATGTTTTTATTATAATCTGTATAGTGTAGTATTCAGGAGTAGTGATGAAGGTGTTGTTTGATAGTGTTGATAGAGAAATTTTTAATGAAATTGCTCTTCTTGAGAACAAGAGTGAAGATAGCGCCACATTACCATTTTTTACTTATAGTTCTCATGCTGAAGGGATAATAGAAGTCTCTGTTACTGTAGAGGTTAGAATCGCCGCTACAGTATATTTTCTCATGAATTCTATTCATGGTGAAGAGTATATGAAACGTTTAAAGGCACTTCAGCGCTTGTTTCATGATGTGTGTGGTGTTGAAAAAGGTCTCAGATTCAATGCTGCAAGAGTCCTAATTGAAATTATGAAAGAGATTTTTGCGTGTAGAGGGAATGATAAACGCAGACTTGAACTTATTAGGGATTTTCGCGAGGTTTATACAGGTAAGCCAGGAATTGTCAGAAGGCAACTAAAATCCTATCAGTTACTTGAGATTCCTGAGGATCAATCACAGCTGTCATTTGATGATAATGTTGATAATGCTAGTAAACTTGGAAAGAAAAATCCTTCCCATCTAATACTAGATGCATGGATAAAAGGAATTCGCAAACTTCAGGTAATAAACAGAAATTATGTTAATCCTCAGGTCGCTTATGAGCTTTTGACTGCTGCTGAAATCTTGGAGATTGAGGTTGAGATAGGTATTGAATTTCCCATATTTTACAATAGTAAATTTATAAATATTGTATGGACTCCACTTGGAGTAAGTATGCCAAGTGCGTTTTTGCGTCTTATGAAATCCAGTGCCGTTGAGGGTATTTTTGCTATTAGTAAGCAGGTTGATTCGTATCATCAGAAGCATATTCTTAATTTGCTGGTAGCTTTTAATAAAAATATTAAAGGACAGGTAGAGAAGGAGTATGGTATAAGTTTTGGAAGGTTGGATTCAGAGTCTTATCTGAAATTTTTAGAAAGCGCTACTCCTAATGAAGTAACCCTTAGTGAATTTATTTTCTCATCTATAAAAATACAGCGTAATCATAATGAAAAAAAGTTGATACCAGAGATTATCCTGTTGAGGTATCTTAAACCGCTGAGTATATCAATGAATATAAAATCTGATTCTACGCGAAAGTACGGAAGTGTTGCTGAAGATGTCAGGGGATTGGTAAAGTTGCTCAATACAACTTCCGGCATGTCACGTCTTACTCTTCTTACAAGTAATCTCCATTTCTGGGAGGTGCCGGAAATATTATATTTAGGCAGGGGGAGGATAGATGCAATTGAAATTTTTAATTTGCGTGATTACATTCTTGCGGGTGAGGGTATTATAAAGTACGGTGACGGGAGGATAAATCAATTTCGAAAAGCTGTAAATGAACGTGATATATCTAGGATAAAATTTTTACTTTCTGAGGATATTGTTGAAGTAGAACAACTTGAGATCGATAATAGGGAGCAAATTGTTACTTCTTTGCAGAAGGTGAGGAGGAATATCGGTAAGTTACTTGATCGGTATTCAGGTGTTCATATTGAACCTTCTGTCGGTAGTGGTGCAGCTGGTAGAGGGAAGGTTTTTTACGGTATGGGACTGGTTGTAAAGCAGAGTTTGCGGCGTGGTGTGGCAAATTCTTTGGAAAATGCAGAACCATCAGAGCATCTGGCTCTTCCTCTGGGGTGTCAGGTATATAAAAGAGTAGAGTTTCTTAGTGGTGGAAAAGGTATAAAAAATTATTGGCAGCGGTTTCTCGCATGGCATAAAAGGCGGAGAGAATGGATTCGGCAGACAGTAAAAGAGGTCGAAGGAAAGGAACTGGATAGCAATATATATACTTTGAGTGGACGTTTTGGTGAAAAGAGAGTTGAGAATAAATACAATTCGTTGCGGTATTTGTGGGAATACCTTAATACTGATGTAAAGAATATTATAAAAATCCTAATCGGTTTTATACCAGCGTTTCTAACCTTTTACCTGACTGCGGAGTGGAGTGTATTAAAATATGGTGGAGGACTTATCTGGTTTGCGATTACTGGAGGCAGAAATATTTTTCAGCTAGTTCTCACTGCTGGTGGGTTTGATCGTAATTTAAATCTTAGGTGGAGTTCTCTTGTTGATAAAAAAAGGATAGCCGAAAGTCTAATGTATACAGGGTTGTCCGTACCGATACTTGAGTATCTGGTTAAAAATCTTTTACTACAGCAGATAATGGGGGTAAATGCTGCTGATAGTCCACTTGTTTCATATGCAACGATATCTGGTGTGAATGGTTTGTATATCTCAATGCATAATTATATAAGAGGTTTCCCTTGGGTTGCTATAATAGGAAATCTTTTCCGTTCGATACTGGCTGTACCGGTATCACTCTTGATAAGCTCTTTGCTGCTTGAGGGAATGAATATTATGGCAGTGACAGGAGTTATTATGATTATTTCTCAATGGTCTGTGGTTATATCTAAAATAGCATCTGATATTGTTGCGTGTTTTATTGAAGGCCTTGCTGATAGGGCAAATTTCATTAGTTTGAGATGCAGAGAGATAAAAGAACTTGAAATGAAGTTTCTACACCTTTGCGAGCGCCTTGAATTGCTTTTGCCAAATAAATATCTTGCTGATATTTTAATAAATATTGCAGATACAGATATCACCTGTAAAAGGAAAAATAGTACTGCTCTTGAAGAGTTGGTATTTGTATTTCTTGATATGATGTATTTTTGGTATAATAAACCTAGATCAAGAAATATCATTGAAAAAAAATTTTATAAAATTAATTCAATAGAAAAGGAATTTTTTAGGAATGCCCTAAATATATTAATGTATGAAAACATTGTTAATGGGGCTTTATTGAATTTTGGGAAAAGGCAGCAAGTTGAGGCTGTTTTGGAATACTATAGAAATTATAAAGATAGATTTATCAAAGAATTTACAAAAGTGCTTGATTTGTAAGTGGTAATATAGATTTGAAAATGTATTAAAAGAAAAATAGCTATTATGCTTGACATTAAAGTAGTTTTTTGTATATTAGGAAATAAGCTAACCGTTTGATAATCAGATTAAATCTGGATTACATAATTGCGGGAGCGGGTCAGAGTGACCCGCTCCGCTTGTTTTTTATAGTGGCCTTGCCAATATTCTATAGTATAAATGCAAGGATAGTTAAGTGGAATTTTAAAGATGAATAACGAAGAACTACTTAGACTTATCAATAGTATCCATATGGATAAGGGGATCGATAGAGAGCTCCTGTTTGAAAGCCTTGAAGCGGCTCTGGTTTCTGCTGCTAGAAAGAAATATACAGATGTCGAAGAACTCCGTATAAGAATCAACCGAGATAATGGTGATTTAATTCTGCTTGATGGTGATAGACCGCTGCGAATACTAGAACCAAGTGAGTTTGGGCGAATTGCGGCTCAGACTGCTAAGCAGGTAATGATACAGCGTATCCGTGAAGCTGAAAGTGAGGTGGTGTTCGAAGATTTTCAGGGTAAGGAAGATACTATTGTCAATGGTACAATTTCAAGGGTTGAAAGAGGCACTGTTGTTCTAAATATTGGCAAGGCTGATGGTATACTACCAAGACAGGAGCAGATTCCTTCTGAGAATTATAGACCTGGAGAGCGCTTGCGTTGTTATGTTGTGCAGGTTCGTAAGAAAGGTAATAAAGTTCTTATTGTTCTTTCAAGAACGCATCCTACTTTAGTAAAAGAATTATTTGAACTTGAAGTTCCTGAAATTTCTGAACATATCGTTGAGATCAAAGGGTTAGTACGTGAACCAGGATATAGAACAAAGCTTGCAGTTTATTCATCCGATAGTAAAGTTGATGCTGTTGGGGCGTGTGTTGGTATCAGAGGTAATCGTATCAGGAGTATTGTTGAAGAGCTCAACGGAGAAAAAATTGATATTGTTCGTTGGCATGATAGTGAAGAGTTGTTCATTAGAAATGCTCTTTCTCCTGCAGTTGCTGAGTCAATTGATTTTGACCGTAGACGTAATAGAGCTCGAGTGCTTGTAGAAAATGATCAGCTATCGTTGGCCATTGGTAGAAAAGGTCAGAATGTTCGTCTTTCAAGTAAGCTCACAGGTTGGGATCTTGATATTATGACTGTTGATCAGCATCGTGAGTGGCGTGAACTTGGACATGATGAGATTGCTAGTCTTCCTGGGGTTGGTGATCAGATAATAAATAATTTGTTGCTAACTGGTTTTGAGTCGTTCCAAGACATTGTAGAACTAGGGGTTGAAGAGCTTACAAAAATTAAGGGTATAGCAGATAAAAAAGCTGAAGAAATTTATCAGTTTGCCCTTGATGGCTATCAGAAGCGTATCGCAAGAAACCAAAAAGCCGCTGCAGAAGCGCGTCAGAACAAGAAACAGAGAAAAGCAGCTCCGTCAATGCCACTTCTTCAAGAGATAGTCCCAGAAGATAATTCGGCTGAGTCTGAAAAGGTTTCTGAAGCAGAAGCTTCTGTTCAAAATTCTGAAGATTCTGATGACGCTTCAGCTCAAAGCAAAGAATAGTAAGTAGCAATCATTTATTTTCCTTGAATAAATATGGGCTTTTTTTATTGCTTGGACTTGCTAAGACAAGGTAATTGTGTAAAATATTTTTTTGCCTTATTTTTTGTAGTGATTTTCATTTGTTTTGATATTTTTAAGTGCTGTTTTCAAGTTTTGGGAACAGTTTTCTGGAGATCAGATGGCTGAGGACAGGCTAAGTTAATTTCCGGCATGCTTTTGGATGAAAAAGTGTTTTTTGTGGCTTAATATTCTGAAAGCGGTGTGAATGGGTAACCATTACAACATATTGTATTATAAAAATATGATTTATTAATAATGTTGATTTGGTTTACTAGGAATTTCAATAACTGTTATAATATAAACTGCATTGAAAAATTAAAAGGTACTTGTTAAATTTCAGATAGGATTACTTGATGCGATTTTATGAACTTGCTGCAAAAATTGGACTTGAAGAAAAAAATTATCAGGTCTTACTTGATTATGCTAACCAGAATGGGCATGCAATCAAAAACTCTCTCGCCAGTGTTGATGATGATACTGCCAAATGGGTAGAGGGAAATTCTTCTGAACTTCCAAGGCTGATAAAAGAAGCTAACGAAAAAGTGAAAGTGAAAAAAACTCGCAAAAGGCGTGTTCCTGCGAGAAGAAATTCTTCTAAAGATACTGTGGCAAATGAAAAAGTAGAGACTAAAAAAAACACTGAGAAGCGGATTGAAGAAGTTAAAATTGAAGCTAAAAAAGTGGAAAAAGTTGAAAAACCACAGAAGCAAGAGATTACCAAAGAAGAGCCTAAAAAAGTAGAAAAGAAAATTGAAAAAAAATCAAAAACGTCAGAAATGAAAACCAAGCCTGCTGCTAAAAGTACTAAGAACTCTAAAAGTAGTACTACAGATAGAAGTAAAAAAAATACTGCGGCATCAAAAAATAACAGTAAACCTGTTGCGTCTTTGGAAGTAAAGAAATCTGCTGATGGTAAGATCAAGACAAATCCTGAGTATAATAAAAATCAGAATAAAAAGTCTAAGAAGAGCTTTTCTAAAGATACAAAAAAATCAAAGGGTAGAATAGATAATAATGCAAAGTCAGAGGTTGTTCTTGATAACACAGAAGTAAATAAGGACGCACACGGTACTCATAAATTTAAAAGAGCTGACTTTAAAGGGCAGATGGCTAAACCCGAGCTTCCAGCTATTTTTGCTGCAATGGATTCAGAGTATACCCGTAGTATCAGGTCTACTGGTTCAAGAAAAAGGCAGGGCGGAAGAGGTCGCGGAACTGGTAAGTCTGGTGTCGGACAGGGTATTAGTGGTGGAAAGAATGGTGGAAGAAGAGGCGGAAGAAATAAAAAGAAACCGCAACCAGAAGTTCAGCAGACACCTCAAGTATTTGCAGGTATGAGTATGCGTGATTTATCAGCAGCTTTTGGCGTTAAAATTAATCAGATTCTTGGCTTTATGATGAAAAATGGCCAGATGGTATCTGTAAATGATGTTGTCAGCGAATCTGATATTGTTCTTATTGCTAAAGAGTTTAATATTACTTTTGAGTGGAAAGAAGATGATGATCTTGAGGTTCAAGTAGAAAAAGAGATCAAGAAGGATGAAGAGGTCTTTGATGAGGCAGAGATTAAAGAAAGACCGCCTGTCGTAACATTTATGGGACACGTTGACCATGGTAAAACATCTCTTCTTGATAAGGTTCGTGATACAAGAGTAGCTGCTGGTGAACATGGTGGTATTACTCAGCATATTGGCGCATATTCAGTAGAGCAAAATGGTCAAAAGATTACATTCCTTGATACTCCAGGGCACGAAGCATTTACTCAGATGCGTGCACGTGGAGCAAATTTAACAGACGTTGCCGTTCTTGTTGTGGCTGCTGATGATGGTGTTATGCCGCAAACAAAAGAAGCCTATGCTCACGCAAAAAATGCGGGCGTACCGATTGTTGTTGCTATTAATAAATGTGACTTACCTAACGCTAATCCTGATAAAGTAAAGCAAGAGCTTTCTAACCAGCTTGAGCTGCTTCCAGAAGAATGGGGTGGGTCGGCAGGAATAATTGAAGTATCTGCTCATACAGGGCAGGGTATTGATGAGTTGCTTGAGAGAATTCTTCTAGAATCAGAAATGCTCGAGCTCTCTGCAAATCCAAAACGTAAAGCTGTTGGGTATGTTATTGAATCAGAAATGACTGAAAATCGTGGTGTTGTAGCAACAATTCTTATCAATGACGGTACACTTCACCGTGGCGATGTGCTTCTTACTTCAAATGGATTTGGTAAAGTTAAGCTGATGTTTGACTGGACTGGGGCTACTTGCGATTCTGGTGGTCCATCTCAGGCTGTGTCAGTAGTTGGTCTAAACAATGTACCTGAAGTTGGTGATAAGATATTTGTCATTGATGATTTGGTAAAAGCTAGAAAACTTGCTGGGGAGAGAGAAAAGAAGGCGCGTGCAGAGCTTCTTTCCAGACGTAGAAGAAAACATGTTACTCTTGAAAATCTTACTGCTTACCTTAAAGAGGGTAATAAGCGGGAACTTAATGTTATTATCAAGTCTGATGTGACTGGTTCGCTTGAGGTGCTTGAGAAGACTTTAATAGATCTTTCAACTGATGAGGTAAGTATAAATATTATTCATGCGGCTGTAGGCGGCGTGTCCAATACAGATGTACTTTTTGCTGACGCAAGTGATGCAATTATTGTAGGTTTCCATGTTGTTGCGGATGCTATAGCAAAGACAGCAGCAGCTGCTCACAGTGTTCAGATTAAAGTCTATCATGTTATTTATCGCTTAATTGAAGATATGAAAGCCGCTCTTGAAGGTATGCTTCCTCCTGAAGAGAAGGAGACAGTTATTGGCCAGGTTGAGATTCGTGAAGTATTTCACTCTAGTAAGCTTGGTAATATCGCAGGTTGTTATGTTACTGATGGGCTTATCAATAGAAATTGTCAGGTACGCCTTATTCGTGATAGTATTGTTATTTATGATGGTAAAATTGATGGGCTTAAGCGCTTTAAAGATGACGCAAAAGAAGTACGAAGTGGGTTTGAGTGTGGTCTACGTATTGTAGGTTATGATGATATTAAGGTTGGTGATGTTATTGAGGCTTACGAAATTGAAGAAATTGCTAGAAAACTCGATGATTAATTAGCGCTGGACTTAATAATTTATCTTAAATTGTTGGGTTAAATAAAGTTGATTTAAGAATATTTCAATTTAAGTATAATATTTATTTGATTTTAAACCTGCTTGTGGATAACAAGCAGGTTTAATGATTTATATTTTTAATTTATTATCTGCTGTATTTAGTTAATGAAAATTTTTTTTGATTTGTGGTTTGCTTATATAGAAAGTATTTTGTTTTTAAGTAGTAAAGTTTCAAGGATAATTTTAGCTTTATGCCTTAGATCTTAACTAAAAAAGATTTAATGAATTAAAATATTCTTTCTTAATATTTAATTTGGTAGTTTTACGTCATACGTATCTTGACTTGTTTGGGGATTTATATTTTTAATAAAGTTATATTCGAAGAGGCTACAAAATAATTGCTATTTATACTTAAGCTATTAATAGCGTACTCATAGCCAATTTTCAAAAAATATAAATAACGTTATTTCTAGAAATTTAATTTTTGAATTAAGTTAAAAATTGTTGTTGTTATTATATTTAATGCAGACTTTTTTACTATTACTTGTAGATTATTTTTGTTTTTTTGCTTTAAGACAGGTTCATTTTTTTTGTATGAAACTATACTCGAAGCAAAATATTCTAAGCTTTTTTGAAATATTAGATGTATACTTGTATTATACGTTAATTGACGTAAGATTATTTTGCTTTGTGCTCTAGATATTGCAATTCATGGTTAAATATTTGCACTCTTTATTGCATGTATACCAATACATACTCAATCCTACTAGTGATTTGTAAACAGATTGGTTGCCTATCACATCATGTGGTGCTTGCTTCTTACCACGGTCTTCTTTGTGCTGAAGTTTTTTCAGTAATTATTACAAGTACTCTAGTATTAGTTGTGGGAGTTATACTGTGTTAACTAATCAACCATAAGGTTATTTTCTCATCTAGAATTTTAATGAGTGTCTCACTCTTATGTACTAATGATGTTGCTTATTTAAAATATTTTATTTATTTATGTTCTACAGCTATGTCCCTTATACTCCTTATGACTCTTAACAGTCAAACATGCATCTGATTTTTTTTTTGGTGGTTTCTGATCTGTTTTAAGCTTATTTTACAGCTTGATTCTTTTATTGGTTTTTATTACTGATACAAGACTACTGTCTATCAACTGACTATTATGAATTTATAACCTATTTTTCTGAAAAACATTTAAAGTAGTAAGTGATATAATTAATATTTACGGTATAGGTTGGTTCTGTAACATGTTGGCGTATTGATTGTTATGTATTTGTTTTGAGTGTTGTTTATAAAGTCATAAATTTAATCTTGTATTTGATAGGTTAAATAGTATTATACTTAACACATGAGTTGAGTTGAGCTTTACTGCTAAGTCGATTGACTATAGATCCTGGGAAGTGATTCTTTTTTAATTGTTTGGCAGATATTATTTTGATGATAAATATGTTGTAGTTTTGATATATTTGTTTTATTGAAAATATATAATAAGTTCTGTTTACTCAGAAAAAAAATAATTAAGTGGTTGACAATGAGTTTGGTTTCAGTAGTATTGTTAAACCGCTTGAGGGGAGCATGAGAATAAGCTCTTAATTAGGTGGTAAAAAAACTAGGATCGTATTTATGACGATGAGTGTTTTCGGCACTAAAGTTTTGGAAGAAAAAATTATTTAACCTCTTGTTATTGTTTTTAAAATGTGTTAAGATTTAATAAGAGTTTGCGGGTTAGTCCTGTAAAGAAGATTAAATAAAAAAATAAAAATAATGCTTGACAGTTGAGATTAGAAACATATACTTGTTAAAGCAAATTAGGGATAGCACTGCGCTGAGAGCAGTAAGGTGAGCGCAGAAGTGAGCGGCCTTTTTCGAGGGAATTCGAGATTGGCGGTTTTTTTTCTCTCTAAATTTAAAAAAAAGTTAATGTTTAGTGTAGGTTTTGTTCGATTACTGTTATACATTAAATATAGCGAAAATATTTAAGTCCTGCTTAGTTTCAGGCAATTGATCTTTGAAATATTAATGAATAGCCATACGTTCTTTATTGAATGCTTGAGAACCTCAAATTAATTTGAGTGTTTTAACGAGAACAGAGCAGATAACAACTGCTCTCTAAAAAACAAATTGCCAGAAACATTGGTCTAGCCATCAATGTTAATGATAAACTTTTCAATTGAAGGGTTTGATCCTGGCTCAGAACGAACGCTGGCGGCGTGGTTGATACATGCAAGTCGAACGGGAAAGTTTCTTTCGGGAAGCGAGTACAGTGGCGGACGGGTGAGTAACGCGTAATCAATCTGCCCTCGAGACAGGGATAGCCATTCGAAAGGATGGGTAATACCAGATAAGACTACATATTCGCATGAATGTGCAGTAAAAGGTGGGGACCTTCGGGCCTGCCACTCGGGGATGAGATTGCGTCCTATTAGCTTGTTGGTGAGGTAACGGCTCACCAAGGCTTTGATGGGTATCCGGCCTGAGAGGGTGAACGGACACACTGGAACTGAGACACGGTCCAGACTCCTACGGGAGGCAGCAGTGCTGAATCATTCGCCAATGCGGGAAACCGTGACGGTGCGACGCCGCGTGCAGGATGAAGGCCCTTGGGTTGTAAACTGCTGTCAGGTTTTAGAAAACTACTATCGTTAATACCGGTAGTACTGATCAGAATCAAAGGAAGCACAGGCTAATTTCGTGCCAGCAGCCGCGGTAATACGAAATGTGCGAGCGTTGTTCGGAATCACTGGGCATAAAGGGTCTGTAGGTGGTTCTATAAGTTAGTGGTGAAATACCTCGGCTCAACCGGGGAACTGCCACTAATACTGTAGGACTTGAGTGTGAAAGGGGTAAGTGGAATTCCAGGTGTAGCGGTGGAATGCGTAGATATCTGGGAGAACGCCAAAGGCGAAGGCAGCTTACTGGGTCACAACTGACACTGAGAGACGAAAGCTAGGGGAGCGAACAGGATTAGATACCCTGGTAGTCCTAGCCGTAAACGATGGATACTGCACGATTGGAGAGCTGATTCTCTAGTTGTGGTAGCTAATGCGTTAAGTATCCCGCCTGGGGAGTATGATCGCAAGGTTAAAACTCAAAGGAATTGACGGGGGCTCACACAAGCGGTGGAGCATGTTGTTTAATTCGAAGCAACGCGAAGAACCTTACCTGGATTTGACATGATAGGATTAATTCTGTGAAAGCAGAAGGATTGCCTTTTAGGTGTAACTATCACAGGTGCTGCATGGCTGTCGTCAGCTCGTGCCGTGAGGCGTCGGGTTAAGTCCCTTAACGAGCGAAACCCCTATCATATGTTGCTACCAGGTCATGCTGGGCACTCTTATGAGACTGCCGGTGTTAAACCGGAGGAAGGTGGGGACGACGTCAAGTCATCATGGCCCTTACATCCAGGGCTACAAACGTGCTACAATGGTTGGTACAGAGAGACGCAAGACCGCGAGGTGGAGCAAATCTTCAAAGCCAGCCCCAGTTCGGATTAGAGGCTGCAATTCGCCTCTATGAAGTTGGAATCGCTAGTAATCGCGGATCAGCTATGCCGCGGTGAATACGTTCCTGAGCCTTGTACACACCGCCCGTCAAGCCACCCAAGCTGGTAGTGCCCGAAGTCCGGCAACAATTGTCCGGCCGAAGGCAAGACTGGTGAGGGGGACTAAGTCGTAACAAGGTAGCCGTAGGGGAACCTGCGGCTGGATCACCTCCTTTCTAAGGACAACTTAGCTGTTGAAGAAGTATCTCGGGATAGCATTTACAAACTTGTTTGTTTATGTCCCACGGGAGCGGATTCAGCAGAACATCAGCCGAGCATTTTTAGGACAGATGGCTATTCATTTTTTTTGATATTATCCAGTACTACAAGGATTGTAGGTGGTTAGGAACTAATGGGGGTGTAGCTCAGTTGGGAGAGCGCCTGCTTTGCAAGCAGGAGGTCCTCGGTTCGAACCCGTGCACCTCCACCAGTAATGCGAAATCACAGGTGGGCTTGTAGCTCAGTTGGTTAGAGCGCATCCCTGATAAGGATGAGGCCGATGGTTCGAATCCATCCAAGCCCACCAATTAATCCAGTACTGTAGAAATAATTTTTAATGAGGCATTGTTTCCTCAATTGATCTTTGATAATCGAGTAAAGACGTAATAGTATAATTTATATACATATTCCTATGTTGATATAGAAGCAATGCTTGGACTACGGTCTAAGCGATAGTAAATAATGCTGCAATATTGCCATATGAGTTAAATAGTTGAGTGTATAAGTTAAACAGTTACATCCTTAACAAAGTAGATGAGTATAGTTCAATTTATTGATCTATATTTATTGCGGAAAGATAAAATAAATAATATTTATCGTGTTTGATTTATAAATAGCTTTTTCCGAGGCTATTTAGCAACTCTGAGAATTCCTTTGTGAGTTCAGAAGAGTTGTAATCAAGATACTAAGGGTGTACGGCGGATGTCTAGGCGGTAGTAGCCGATGAAGAACGTGGCTTAACTGCGATAAGCTTCGGGGAGTCGTAAGCAGACTTTGATCCGGAGATCTTCGAATAGTACTATACTGAACACATAGGTATAGTACGGGAACCAAGGGAACTGAAACATCTAAGTACCTTGAGGAATAGAAAGTAAAAACGATTACCTGAGTAGCGGCGAGCGAAACGGTAACAGCCCAAACCATATACATGTAAGCTCAGGGCGTTGTGTATGTGGGGTCGTGGGATTCTCATGCTGAACCTGAATAAGCATGCGTATTAAATGATGATAAAAGAATGGGGTGGGAACCCCAACCACAGAAGGTGATAGTCCTGTATTTAAAATCTGAATTTAGCGTAGAGAACACCCAAGTACTGCGGAGCACGGGAAACTTCGTGGGAATTTGCGAGGACCACCTCGTAAGGCTAAATACTAACTACCGACCGATAGCGCATAGTAGGGTGACTGAAAGATGAAAAGTACTCCGATAAGGAGAGTTAAAAGTACCTGAAACCGTATACCTACAAGCAGTCGAAGGCCTATGATTCGTTCAGGCTGACGGCGTGCCTTTTGTATGATGAACCGGCGAGTTGCTGTATATGGCAAGCTTAAGCATTTTTGATGCGAAGGCGAAGCGAAAGCGAGTGTTAAAAGCGCGACCTAGTCGTATGTAGCAGACGCGAAACCGTAGTGATCTATCCCAGTCCAGGTTGAAGCGAGAGTAAAATCTCGTGGAGGACCGAACCCACTAATGCTGAAAAATTAGGGGATGAGGTTGGGATAGGAGTGAAAGTCTAATCAAACTCGGAGATATCTCGTTCTCCCCGAAATATATTGAGGTATAGCGTCGAGTAACTATTCATTGGGGGTAGAGTACCGAATGGATGCGGGGGACCACCATCCTACCAATTCCAATCAAACTCCGAATACCAATGAAACTATCTCGGCAGTCAGACTATGGGGGACAAGCTCCATAGTCGAGAGGGAAAGAGCCCAGACCGCCATCTAAGGCCCCCAAATTAAACTAAGTGGAAAAAGGAAGTAGAGATACGAAGACAGCTGGGATGTTGGCTTAGAAGCAGCCACCATTTAAAAAGTGCGTAATAGCTTACCAGTCGAGTATTTCTGCGCCGAAAATTAGCGGGACTCAAGTTTAATGCCGAAGATGCGGATTTGATTTAACATGCGTGTTATTTCAAGTGGTAGGGGAGCGTACCATATAGGTTGAAGGCATACCGTAAGGAATGCTGGACAGTATGGTAGTGATAATGCCGGTATAAGTAACGATAAAAGGGGTGAGAATCCCCTTCGCCGCAAACCCGAGGTTTCCTGGGCAAGGCCATTCCTCCCAGGGTTAGGCGGGACCTAAGACGAGGCCGAAGGGCGTAGTCGAATGGACAGCAGGTTAATATTCCTGCCCCTCTACTTGCGTTAACTTACGGAAGGACGGAGAAGGCTAATTGCGGGTGGATCCGCTGGCTGGACCATGTAACGGCGTAGGCCGGGGCGAGTTAAATGCTTTCCCCACAAAGGCTGAGACCGGATGCCAAAAGCGTATGCTATATAAGCCGCTGATGCCATGCTTCCAAGAAAAGTTTCGTAAGTTGTAAGTAGAGCTCGTACCTAAAACCGACACAGGTGGGTGAGGAGAGTATCCTCAGGCGCGCGAGAGAACTGTAGTTAAGGAACTCGGCAAAATGGATCCGTAACTTAGGGATAAGGATCGCTTTTGGTGGTGAAGGATTTACTCCGTAAGCTGCTGAAAGCCACAGCAAAGAGGCCCGAGCGACTGTTTACCAAAAACACAGGTCTGTGCTAACACGCAAGTGGATGTATACAGACTGACGCCTGCCCGATGCTGGAAGGTTAAGGTAAGTGGTGAGAGCTACGAACTGAAGCCCCAGTGAATGGCGGCCGTAACTATGACGGTCCTAAGGTAGCGAAGTTCCTTGTCGGGTAAGTTCCGACGTGCATGAATGGCGTAACGACTTGGGCACTGTCTCAACTGCAGACTCGGTGAAATTGTAGGAGTCGTGAAGATGCGACTTACCCGCAGCAAGACGGAAAGACCCCGTGAACCTTTACTATAGGCTAGTATTGGTATTTTGTGTGGTTTGTGTAGGATAGGTGGGAGACTGTGATATCGGGTCGCTAGACCCGGTGGAGTCGTTGGTGAAATACCACTCTTTCCTCATGAAATATCTAACCTGGACCCTTGAATCAGGGCCGGGAACAGTGCTAGTTGGGTAGTTTGACTGGGGCGGTCTCCTCCTAAAGAGTAACGGAGGAGTTCAAAGGTTCCCTCAGTACGGTTGGTAACCGTACGAAGAGTGTAATGGCAGAAGGGAGCTTGACTGTGAGAGAGATATCTCGAACAGGTGCGAAAGCAGGACATAGTGACCCCGCGATCCTGAGTGGAAGGGTCGTGGCTCATCAGATAAAAGGTACTCCGGGGATAACAGGCTGATCTCTCCCAAGCGTTCACAGCGACGGGGAGGTTTGGCACCTCGATGTCGGCTCATCGTATCCTGGGGCTGCAGTAGGTCCCAAGGGTTTGGCTGTCCGCCAATTAAAACGGTACGCGAGCTGGGTTCAGACCGGCGTGAGCCAGGTCGGTCCCTATCTGCTGTGGGCGTAGGATGATTGTGGAGAACTAACTTTAGTACGAGAGGACTTAGTTGGACACACCTCTGGTGTTTCTGTTGTACCGCCAGGTGCATTGCAGAGTAGCTACGTGTGGAACGGATAAACGCTGAAAGCATCTAAGCGTGAAGCCAGCTCCGAGATTAGTCATCCCATGAGGCAACTTATAGACTATGAGTTCGATAGGCCGGATGTGTAAGGGTAGTAATATCCTCAGCTAACCGGTACTAATCAGCCGATCGGCTTGATTACAACTCTTTTGAGTTCACTTTCAAAAGAGGTGTAAATTAAAGCAAACACAATGAATCCGCATTAAGGATGAATGTAATGTTTAACGAAACTCAACATATAAATTAGTTTTACACCTTTACTCGATTTGATTTTATAGCCGTTACTGATTAGTCACAGATTATGTAGATAACTCGGTAACAAGCTAGTCGCTTTTTCCGGCGATTATAGCGAAGAGGATACGCCTGTTCCCATTCCGAACACAGTAGCTAAGCTCTTCCGCGCCGATGATACTGTCTCGGGAAAGTAGGTCGTCGCCGGAATCTTTATTAATGAAAACATCCAGCCCTTTTTAGGGATGGATGTTTTTTTATGGGCTTACCAGATGGTTAAGATACCGAAAAAAAAGTAGTGCTATGGAATATCAAAATAATAAGTGGTATCTAAGTTATGATAACTATGCTAAAATGATGAATATCTAATGTAAGAGTACAATTGCTTATATTAGAATATGCAGAATAAATTTTTAAACTTTACAACCAGTCCTAAAGGACTGGGGCAAATTTTAAAGATGTTTTCAATAGATTAATTAAGGTATGATGTCAGTTATAAATTAGATTGGTTTTATAACATCTCATAGTTGTTAAGATAGACCACATATAAAGAAAATATTAGTATAGTAACTTATTTCTTCGGTATAATGTGTTTGTTGCCTAGATATACTACAAAGATTATGCTGGTTATTATTATAAGAAATCCAGAAATAGTATATAAATCTGGTTGCTTGTTCCAAATAAAGTACTCGATTGTACCACCCCAGATTACACTGGTGAATGTTAGCGGAGTAATGATTCTTGCTGGGGCTGTAGATACAGCGAGAGTAATGCAGACTTGATATATTGTTCCTGTTACTCCTACTAGTGCGAGAATAATCCACTGATAATATGTGTCTGGCCAGTTCCATTGGAAGATAGCTGCTATACCAGTAACAAATGCACTGACGCCATAATAGTAGAATAATATCTGAATCGTGGTACTTGTCTTGCTGAGTATTCTTATTTGTAGCATTGCCATCGCTGCTAATATGCCGGCTAAGACAGCAAATATTTCGCCACTATTAATAGAAACGTTTCCTGTTGGGTGTAACACAATAGCTACACCAAAGAAACCTACTAAAATTGAAAGATAAATAGATACACGAGTCTTAATTTTATAAAGTATTGCTGCAAACATCGGGATAAATAAAGGGGCAGTATTTGATAATAACAGTACTGTAGTTAATGATGTACGTTTAACAGCGGAAAAGACACAGGTAAGAGCTAGTAGTGCACAGATAATTCTTATTGTATAATTAGCCGGTTTATCAATTTTTAATGAAAAGTTTTTGTTTTTTATAATCCATGGAATTATGCAGCAAAAGCTAAATATAAATCTAAAAAAAACCAATATTGAAGTTGAGGTTGAGTTGTCAAGTTCTTTAACAAATGCATTCATACATGCTCCTGAAGCTGCAGATATGAGTGCGAACAACATTCCAAGTTTAAGGTTATGTCTGTTTTTAGTTATTTTCATTATCTTCTTTCAAGTTTACGCAATTATTGCGGTAAATGTTTTTTGTGAAATATTTAAAAATGGACTTTTGTCATCATGTGTGAAATCTCATATTATGTAATAGGTGATGTTTAAAACCTTGTCAATTATATTAAGTGTAATTTAGAGTATTTATTAGAATTGTATGGTTTCATACCATTGAACAACGTAAAATTTCGTAAATTCATTCCATTATAAATTATAATAATTCAAATAGCTTATATTTTATGTATCGCATCTAATAAAAATAGAGTAATATTAAAATATTATGAAATGTTTGTTGTTGTTTGAGCTTATAGTAATATGTTGGTTGTATAAACTAACTTAAATCAGGATAGGACATGATTGGTTGTAACTGCCATAAAATTTTAATGTAGTTAAGTAGGTTTGTGTTTACGGGGTTTGATTTTAGGGTAAAATATTAATATAAGAGGGTAAGAATTTCTCGTAGTTGATAGTTTGTTTCCTTACTGATAGTAAGAATTTCATGGAGAAATAGAATGATGAATAAATGGCTTGGGTTGATTAAAGTTGGGTTGTGTATGCTTGTTGGGTTAGCTGTTATTTGTGTTACTGGTGGAGCGACTAAGAAGGGGCCCACGTATCAAGGAGTTGCGAAGACTGTTGAATATAATTCTGATATTAAGAGCCCAACACTATTGATAGCAACACAACAGAGTAGTTTTAAGGATGAGATTATTAAGAAGGTTATAGCTGTTCTTAAGAAAGAGAAGATAAGAATACTAGTGACTGATGTTACAAAATTGGGTGAGATAAAACGTGATGATTGGGATGGGGTAATTGTTTTTACAACAGTTCAGAATGGTACAATACAGAAGGATTCACACAAGTTCCTTGCTGGTAATGCTCAAAATATGGAAAGTATAAAGGTAGTCTATACTGCTGATTCTGGATCATGGAAAAGTAAGGATCTTGAAATAGATGCAATATCTTCGGCTTCTAAAATTGTCAATGTGGAGTCAGTTGTTCAAAAGATAATTAATGAAAGTTATAAAATTATGAAAATAACGCAGTAGGTATCTCGTTAACGAATAATTTTTATAATAAGTATTATAAAATTGATGATGTATATTCCTGTAGATTGTTTTAATTCTAATTTTTATAAGCTTTATGTGTGAGTATAAGGCTTACAATGTTTATATGATAATATTATTAATAACCCAAACGTATATGTGAGTGGGTGTATATAATACGTGATATACTAAGGTTGATAGAAAAGTATATATTGCTTTTATTTGCCATGCGGTGTGTTGTAAGTTTTCAGGTTTAGTTAGATCCTACCTCTTGATATCAAAACGATATATAGCTACTGCCAACATAATGAGACTTATGACATTGGCGATAAGCCCCATAGGAGTTTTGTCAACAAGGCAATAAAGAATCCACGGAATTGCAGCTAGTAAGAAGAGCACGCGCATTATTTTGGTTTTGAGTTGCCAGCGTCCAAGTAAGTTTAGTGATGATCCAAGATAAGCAAAAAAAGAAGCAATATTTGTGTAGGTAAAAATTGTTATAATAGTACTAAAGATAATAAAAAAAATTGGGTAGTTTTTTGATTTATAATATGGAAGAGAAAGTCTGAAATAACTTAAAATTGTGACTAGCAGACTGATTAGTGCATTGAATGATGCAGAAGGGGTACCCAGAAGGTAGTGGTGTATAATCCAGCAAATACCTGAAACAATTTTACAGATAAGAATAAAATTTCTACTGTCTAGAAGATACGGAATTATTAAGCCGAATATAATTGAGAGGGTTGCTGCTATTTGTGAGATTAAAAAATCACTCATGGTATGTGTATATTCTGTATGTACTAGTTTGGCTAATTTATAGTATCGATAATAAAAATGATTCTTAACAAATGACTATAATGGAATATTTTATTCCAATGTATTGGTATTTCAATAAGTAAAGGATTAAAAAAGATTTACATTAAAGCAAAAAGATGTTTTTTACCGGTATTTTAAGCTTTAAATGGTGTTGTATGTCTGGTGCATTATTATTGGTAAAGAATGATTATTTGAAAAAAAAGTTAGGTTTATTAAATACTGAATTGCAGATTTGCTATTTTATTAGGTATTGAATTATTGTTGTTTATCGGTAAAATATAATAAAAGTATATTTTACAGCCCGCAGCTTAGCAGGGCTGTTTATTTTATCATAAAGTTGAATTAATTATACATTTTTATATAAGGTTATTGCGTCTAGATGAAAAAATTAAACATTCGTAACTTTAGTATTATTGCTCATATCGATCATGGTAAAAGTACTTTGGCTGACAGGATGCTGCTTGAAACCGGTATGGTTACAGAGCGTGAGTTTCGCCAGCAGCTACTGGACGATATGGACATAGAAAGAGAAAGAGGAATTACGATCAAAGCGCGTTCTGTAGCAATGAATTATAAGCGTGATGATGGTGAAGAGTTTCTTCTGAATCTTATCGATACCCCCGGACACGTAGACTTTACTTACGAAGTTTCAAGGTCACTTGCTGCTTGTGAGGGTGCTCTGTTGGTTGTTGATGCGTCTCAGGGAATAGAAGCACAGACTATTGCTAATGCCTACCTTGCTCTAGAGCATGATTTGAAAATTATTCCAGTCGTTAATAAAATTGATCTACCTCATGCGATACCGGACGCTGTGCAAGAGGAGATTGTGTCTTTTTTGGGATGCGATCCAGAAGAGGTAATATTCACCAGCGCAAAGACTGGTCAAGGCGTAAAAGAAGTTCTTGAGTCAATTGTTAGAGATATTCCACCCCCACCAGGGGCTGAAGATGAGACTTTGCGCGGCTTGATTTTTGACTCTGTTTATGATGATTATCGCGGTGTGATTACACACTTGCGGGTAGTAGATGGCAGTGTTAAAAAGGGCGATATGGTTCATATGATTGCCAGCGGATCAAGTTATGAAGTAACCGAATTAGGTACATTCAGACCAGCGATGACCCAGACTACCAAGTTGACTACTGGGATGGTAGGATATGTTGTGGGTAATGTTAAGCAGCTTTCGACGGTGAAGGTTGGTGATACACTTATTCAAGATAAAACAAAGGTTGAAGCGCTGGAAGGTTACGAAGAACCTAAGAGCATGGTTTATTGTGGGCTTTATCCTAGTTCATCAGAAAACTTTGAGAATCTGCGTAGGGCTCTTGAGAGGCTGGCTCTAAATGATTCATCATTTACCTTTGAACCTGAAACTTCGCAGGCATTAGGTTTTGGATACCGTTGCGGTTTTCTTGGTATGTTACATATGGAAATTATTCATGAGAGACTTGAGCGTGAGAGTGATCTTGATCTTATTATGACTGCTCCAAATGTTACTTATCAGATTGAGTTGACTTCTGGAGATATTGTTGATGTGCATAGTGCAGCGGATGTACCAGACGCATCTATGATTGTGAGTTTTAGAGAACCAATTGTAAAATTGCAGGTCATGGTTCCAAAAGAATTTATTGGCATTATTATGACTCTTACAGAAGAGAGAAGAGGTGAGTATAAAGGACTTGAGTATATCGGGGCGCATAGAGCATTGCTAACTTATGAAATTCCGTTTTCTGAGATTGTATATGATTTTTACGATATCCTGAAGAGCTCAACTAAGGGATATGGTACAATGGACTATGAAATGCTCAGGTATCAGGAAGAAGAACTTTGCAAGATGGACATTCTCGTTCACCAAGAACCTGTTGATGCCTTAGCTGTGGTATGTTTGAAGTCCCAGTCTCAGAGAAGAGGCAGGGCTGTACTAAAGAAGCTTCGTCAAGAGATTCCAAGACATATGTTTCAAATTGCATTGCAGGCAGCAGTTGGGGCAAAGGTAGTTGCTCGTGAAAATATTGCTCCTTTTAGAAAAAATGTGACAGCCAAATGTTATGGTGGTGATATCACGCGTAAGAGAAAACTTCTTGAGAAGCAGAAGGCTGGTAAAAAGAGAATGCGCTCTATCGGTAATGTTACAGTTCCTCAGAAAGCTTTCCTTGCTGTATTGAATACAAAAGAATAATTTTGGATTAATAGTTTATTTTGATTTTAAAAGCAGGTTGATTACTAACCTGCTTTTATTTTCTTAGTAATATTATGAAATGATTTTATCTGCTTGTAGATAATGTTTTATTTGGTTGTTTTGGTCTCAAAAGTCTCGTTTGCTTGTGGCGAGTAGCTGTTTTTTAGTTATTAAAAATTTACTTATTGTGTAAAATCAATCATAAATTATACGTATTTTTTTTAAATTATTTTATGCTATAATTTAGCTGTAAGAAAAATTGTTTTAAGCATATTTGCATGTTGAATATAAAATTTATAACGTGGGGTAAATGAGAAAAATACTTAAAATAATATTGTGTTTGGTGTAAGTGTTTGTGTTATAATGTGATGTGTGTTGGTTTGTTTAGCAAGTGATTCTAAAATATTATTCATCAAAAATTATATATAACTTATTAAGCGGAATGACATCTTTGTTCTTGTTTTAGTGTCCCATAAAATATTGCTAAAATATTTGTTGACTCTTCCTTTGGGAGTATTGAGACGTTTTTAATTGGAATAAGAGTTAAAATTGATATATAATAAAAAAGTATGTTTTGTTTTGTTATGGGTAACATTAGTTTAGTTTTAGAAAGAGGCTAACTATGAAATTAGTGCATAAAATTGGTGGGGGCTTTTTAGGTCTGGTTTTAATTATTGCTTTCTTGGGTGTGTTTGCATGGCTTACAGTAACAGGGCTTAATGTAGATATTGAGTCTATTGCTAGCGTAAACCTTCCTGGGCTTCTAAATACTGAGAGTGCTGCATTTAAAGTTGAAAAAATTCAATCTGAGCAGCTTCGTTATGTAAATAATCCTACAGATGAAAGCGCAAGTAAAATTGTTGCTTCAGCGGACGGCATCATAGAATTTGTGAAAAGTTCATATGAATCCTTAACCAGTAACAAAGGAGATGTGCAAGAGGGTATTGTTGATTTATACTCAAGATCTCAGAAAAGTATGGAAGAATTTAAAGTTAAGTTTGAACTTTTAAAAAATGCTGTTGAAAAAGAAACAAAGAAAAAACAGGAGATGATGGATACTTCTGATAGCTTGGCTACAATGCTCAACATGTTCTATAAGGTGAAGGATTCTGATCAAGGTGTTTTGTTGCGAATGCTGGATTCAATTACCGAATTAAAAGGCAAGGTAAATGACTATATCCTTTTAGGTTCAACCATTCGTGAAGGAAGGGCAGTAAATGTTGTTGCATCTGCCAAAGTTCTTGATAAGAAAAAAGAAGAAATTATATCTCAAGCAAATAGGATTATCGCCAAGCTTGATCAGAGCCAAAGTATAAAAGGACTGATATTGAAACGATTTGTTACTTCATTTTATGATGCAGTAGTTGGCTTGGCAAAAGGTTCTGGTAAAACACTTACAGACCCTCAGAAGATTGCTAAATCTAAAAAGAAGTATAATGAGGCTCTTAAAGAGATGGGCACCGTGATAAAAAGAATTGCTGAAACTCCACAGGAAAGTATTAAGAGTAATTCAGAAATTGTCGCTGTTCTTAAAGAAGAAAGTAACCTGATTTCTGAAGTAAGGCTTTCAAATTTGAACTATATTATTACTAAAAATCCTGCACATAAAAATATAGCCAGTATCAAGCTTAAAAGGTGTATTGAAAAATTGGATATTCTTTCAAATCTGCTAGAATCTCAGGCGGACAAGATGACTGTTGTTGATATTATGAATATTGTTTATGGATATCAAGATCTTGTGAAAGAATGGCAGAAAGTAGCAAATGAGATTAATACAGATTATGTTCCTGAATCGACAGCAAAACTTACAGAGACTTCTGAGTCGTTTTCAAAAATTGTAGAATTGGTTGAACAATCTACTACCAGTATGATGGCAGGGATGGTTGAAAGAGGTGTAAAGCAGAGTAACCTTGGAATTATTATAAGTGCTATAAGTGCATTGGTTGGTCTAATTCTTGCTATATTAATTACAATAGGTGTGCGTAGTGGTATTTTACAGGTTCTCAATATTCAGGGTGCCCTAGTACATGAAGGTGATCTAAATATTCAGATTGATGAAAAGAAATTAAATAGGAAGGACGAAGTAGGGCAATTGTTCAAAGTTGCTCAGAGTGTTCTTGAGGATTATAAGAAGATTAATAGTATTGCTCAGAGACTGGCTTCTGGACAATGGCAAACTGATGTCGAAATAAAATCAGAAAAAGATGAGATGAACCAAAATTTATCTCTTATGATTGAGCAGGTAAATATGGCTCTGCATCAAGTTGCAAATACAGTAGAACAAGTAGCGCAGGGTGCTGAGCAGGTGCGAGAAGCAAGCCGATCTTTATCAGAGGGAGCGACCTCTCAGGCTGCGTCGCTTGAAGAGATTACTTCTTCTATGGCTGAATTAGGGTCTCAAACAAACCTTAATGCGGATAATGCTGGTCAGGCAAGTAAGTTGTCTGAAGAAGCTAATCAAGTGGCAATTGATGGTAAAAATAAGATGAATGAACTGGCTACAGCTATGGGAGAGATTAGTAAATCTGCTGCTGATACTCAGAAAGTAGTGAAAACTATTGATGATATTGCGTTCCAGACAAATCTTCTTGCATTAAATGCTGCTGTTGAGGCGGCAAGAGCTGGAGCACATGGTAAAGGTTTTGCTGTTGTTGCTGAAGAAGTGAGGAATCTTGCTGCCCGATCAGCTAAAGCCGCAGGAGAAACAGCTGAGCTTATAGATACTGTGGTTAAAGAAATTAATAAAGGCAACTCTGTTGCTACTGTTACAGCAGAGGTTCTTGATAGCGTTGCTGTTGGAATTAGAAAGGCTACTGATCTTGTGGGCGAGATTGCATCAGCTTCAGGTGAGCAGGCTCAAGGTGTACGTCAAATAAATATTGGTCTAGAGCAGATTGATGCTGTGACCATGCAGAATACTTCTAATGCAGAAGAAACAGCATCCGCTACAGAGGAAATGAAGAATCAAGCTAATGAGCTGCAGGACCTTGTAAGTCGTTTTGAGCTCAAAGATGTGGCTGATGACTTTGAAGGTTATGATTATGACGACAATGAATATCAGGATGAAGATGATGACGATGATGGCGAGGTTACTCAGGCTCTTGGTAACTCAGAGCAGACTCCTAAGCTAGGTTGGGGAGGAGTAAGTGATTATGACAAGGTAGAGGAGTAGCTCCTGATTAATTCTTTATTGTGTTTTTAATAATTTACTTATTCTACTGGACAATGAGTTGATTTTGACTAACATTACCGATACTTGCTGAGGTTGCCTCAGCAAGTATTTTATAATTTTTTAAGCAATTTTAATCGTAAGGGTACCATGTTATGAATAAATATTTAATCGCGTTATTAATTATGGTTGCTGGTTGTATTTTGCCAGGATGTACAAATTATCAGAATACTCCAGTTCAGGATGGAGCAAGCAAACCGAGTAATAAGACACTTGCTAAGATTACTTCTAAGAATGTTGCCACATCAGAATCAATTCCTGTTGGCAGAAGAATGCTGCCTGAGGATTTTTCTTCAAGTTTAAGATCTGGTGCAACAGTCGTCTATTTCGCGAAAGTATCGTGTCCGGCGTGTGAACAGCAAAATAAAATATGGCAGAGAGTAACGAAGAAGTTGCCTTCAGGTGTAAAAGCCGAGAAGCGTTTTACTTATGCTGTAAATTATAGAGCATATGGTGTGCGTCAGTTGCCGACTATTATTGTGTATAAAAACGGTAATGAGGTTCGCAGATATATTGGAGTGACAAGTGAAAGTAAAATAATGAATGCTGCTCGTAGTGCATTGTAGAGATTTTTAATTTATATATATGTTTAAAAGCTCTTGACTGATATATAAAAATACATATTATTATATATCTAAATTATTATTAACTATATTTTTATTTTATATATTAAGGAGAAAATAATGGCTCATTCTCGTTGTAAACCGCATGCAACTCGTCGTGGAACACCTCGTGGACGTTGGTTACACAAAGGCGGTTCTATGCCTAAAGCAAAAACTACTGCTCGTAGATAGTTACTAATGTTATTTTAATATTGGCAGAAATTATTGTAATAAGATATCCTCACGTTGAGGATATCTTATTTTTTTTAAATATTATTTTATTAAATAATATAGATAATTTAAGGTTTATTTGGTGGTATATAGTGGTTTTGTGTGGTATATAGTGGTATATATAGTGTTTTAGGGCTAGTGTAAATAAATTTATTTATATTGTAAGATATTTTTTTTATGCAAAACTCAACTTTTGCCGAAAAAATTACTTGAAATTAAATAAAATACTGTTATCGTTATATTAAATTGCTCTTCGGTAAAAGTTGGGTGGGTTAAATGAGAAATTCGGGATGTTGTTTTAACCCTGCGAAGAATAAAATGTGTGAGGGATGGTATTTTTTTGTGTTATGCTTTGTGTAGAAATGTTTGGGTGAAAAGGTATGGAGTATGATATCATGGGAGCTGAATCTTTAGAATTTTCTCAAGAAGATGTATTGAAGTGGCGGAGTGGGGTCGTAAAGAAAAGAGAGAAGCTATTCCGTAAACATTGGAAGAACAGGCGTATTATTCCAAATCTTATCTCATTAGAATCTGCAAGAGATTTTGAGTTTGTATTGGATTGGTATGATGAGTCTGACGAGGTTATTCAACGCGATAAAGAGCGTAGAAGGTTGGATAAGCTTATCGCATTAGGGGTAGATGTTAATCTTCCAAAAGAAAAGCAGCCGCTGGTCTGAGAAGGTTGTATGGCGCCGATGGGGAAAATGAGTGTGAGTCAGAATCTATTAGATTCTGACTCTTTTTATTTTATGGGTTGCCTGTAGGTAATTTGAGAATATAATGATTGATGTTCTTTAAAAAATGATAAGAAAAGGATCGGATATATGAGTAAGAATACACTTCTATATGCTGCACATGTTGAGCTTGAAGCAAGGATGATCGATTTTAATGGCTGGAATATGCCTGTTCAGTATAAGACAGGTATTATTAAAGAGCACATGGCTGTAAGAGAAGGTGTTGGGATATTTGATACTTCGCATATGGGGGAGTTTATCCTTGTATCAAAGGATGTCAGAAGTACATTAAATTGTATGCTTGCCGGGAACTTTAAAAACTTAAAAACGGCTCGTATGCGATATAGCTTTATCTGTAATGATGATGGTGGGGTAAAGGATGATGTGGTTGTATTCCTCTTAAGCGATCAGGAAGCTATGATATGTGTGAATGCCGGTGACATTGAGGGTGACTTTAACGCTCTGGAAAAATCTCTGCCTGATGGAGCTGTATTGGAAGATCAGTCTGCAAGCACTGGAAAAGTTGATATTCAAGGACCGTTGGCTTATAAGGTAGTGGAGGAACTCACAGGATTTAATCTGCATACAATGCCGTTTTATTCTTTTATCGTCTCTGAGTGGCAGGGATCTCCTTTGATTTTGAGTCGATCTGGTTATACCGGGTCTCCTGGAGTTGAAATTTTTGTCGATGCAGATGCATTGGGCCAGGTCTGGTATTATGCCTGTCAGGCGGGAGCTAAGTTTGGTATAACTCCTTGTGGACTTGGTGCTCGTGATACGTTGAGGCTTGAGGCAGGTTTGCCATTATATGGGCATGAGCTTACTGAAGATATTAACCCACTTATGACCGGCTATTCTAAACTTGTAAGCCTTGATAAAGCTGAAAACTTTCCTGGTAAAGATGCTCTGAAAGAATTCGCTGGAAGTGGATCTAAAAAGCAGTATCTTGTTGGAGTTGTACTTGATGGTAAGCGTATTGCTAGAGAGGGGAGTGCAATATATTCAAATAATAAAAAAATAGGTACTATTACCTCTGGTGCTCCTGGGGTCTTTGTGGGGGGGAGTATTGCTATGGGGTTTGTAGATAAGGAGTATGCCTCTATTACTACAAATATTGAAGTTGAGTTAGGAAAAAAGAGGGTGCAGGCTGAAATTTCCCAATTACCTTTCTTTAGTACTGATGATCTTAAGAAAATAAGTAATAATTAATTTTACGTATATTTATAATGAGTTAGTTTTATATATAGAGTAAAGTTTTCACTTAAAGTTGTTTTTTATAAAAATAATCTTGACAAAGTACAATGTTAAGTATATTTATACATAATAATGTTGATTATCATTGTGGGGTAATAAATTAATTTAGATTCGGAGAAAAGATAATGAGTGAGGTTGATGCTGAACTTCTCTACACCAAAGACCATGAGTGGGTTCTTATTGAGGATAATGTGGCAACTGTTGGTATTAGTGATCATGCTCAGAATGAGCTTGGGGATATTACTTATGTTGAATTACCAGAAGATGATGCTGAGTTTGGAGAAGGGGATGAAGTCTGTACTATTGAGTCAGTAAAAGCGTCGTCACCAGTGTTTGCGCCCCTTTCAGGTCAAATTATTGAAGTTAATACAGAGCTTGATGATGAACCTGGTGCTGTTAATAGTGATTGTTACGGAGCTGGCTGGATTTTCAAGATGGAATTTACTGATAGCAAAGAAATAGATGCACTACTGAATGCTGAAGATTATGAGGATTTTATTGCATAACTACTGTAGACTTCAGTAATATATGACGCTTTATAATTTGCTTATATAATGTGTTATAGTAAAAACATATCAGTAAAATATCTTTTGGGTTTGTAGAGAGTTGGAATTTTTTCTGACTCTCTATATTATTTCATATAAGCATACTTTAATTGGTTTGATTAAAAATTATTTTTGAGTAATATTTATTAATTGTTTGCGACTTAATCCTATTGAGACTAACTGGAGTGATAATGTCATATATACCTCATACAGCCGAAGACACAAAAAAGATGCTGGATGCGATCGGTGTGAATAGCATCGATGAATTGTTTGCTGGAATTCCTGACTCTCTTAAAGGGTTTGAACTAAACCTGCCCAAATCCATGAGTGAAATGGAACTTCTGGAGCACATGAAAGATCTTGAGTCTAGTAATAGATATCCAATGAGACCAGGTAATTACTTTATTGGAGGAGGAGCATATAATCATCATATACCAGCTGCAGTTGATGAATTATGCTCAAAAAGTGAGTTTTACACTGCTTACACACCGTATCAACCGGAAATTAGCCAAGGTATGCTTCAAGCTATATTTGAGTATCAGACTGCTATTTCTCGTATAACAGGTATGGATGTATCCAATGCTTCTCTTTATGATGGTGCTACAGCGGTATATGAAGCATCTGTGATGGCTGTGAACCATACTCGAAAAGGGCGAATCATTTATGATAGTTCGGTCAATCCACACTATAGAGAAGTAATGGACAGTTATGGTAGAAATGCTATGATTGAGATGGAGCAAATCCCTTATTCTAAAACTTCAGAAGATAGTATTGTTGAGTTACTTTCTAACGTAGATAATGATACTGCTGCTGTTATTGTACAGTACCCAGATTTCTTCGGTAGAGTTTGTGATTATTCTGAACTTGCTGAAGAACTTCATAAAAAGAAGAAGCTACTAATTATGATTGTGAACCCTATCGGTTTGGGGGTATTAAAAACACCAGCAGATATGGGAGCAGATATCGCTGTAGGTGAAGGGCAGCCTCTTGGGATGCCATTAAACTATGGCGGTCCATACCTTGGTTTTATTGCTTCTTCCCAAAAACTTCTTAGAAAAATGCCTGGTAGAATGGTGGGGGAGACTGTTGATAAGGAAGGCAAACGGGGATTTGTACTTACTTTGCAAGCTAGAGAACAACATATTAAGCGGGAAAGAGCTACTAGTAATATCTGCTCTAATCAGGCATTGTGCGCTTTGCGAGCACTTGCATATCTCTCTGTAATGGGCAAGCATGGATATCAAAAAGTGTCTGAGTTGTGTCTGCAAAAGGCTGCATATGCTAGAGAGATACTGGGGAATATAGATGGTGCTGATCTTGTATTTGACGGAATGCATTTCAATGAGTTTGTCTTGAGGCTGAATAAACCCGTGCTTGATTTATTTAGAAGGCTTGGGCAGACTTTTGAGCCTGGCATTAGGCTTGACCGTTGGTATCCAGAGCTATCTGATTGTTTGCTTGTAGCTGTAACAGAGTTGAATTCTAGACGAGATATTGATCTGTATGCTTTGAGACTTAGGGAGTGGTTGGCATATTAATAAATTATGAAGCTATCCTACATATTTGTATATAGGTTGAAAAATAAATTGTGCATTAATTACTAGTGGAGAAAGGATTGTATATGCTGAATTTTAAAGTAGATATAGATAAATGTGTAAAGTGTGGTGCTTGTGTTGATGATTGCCCAACAAGAATTATCAAAATGGCTGATGGTGGATTCCCTCAAATTGAGGCAGAAGATGAATTAAAGTGTATGAAGTGCCAGCATTGTTATACACTCTGTCCTACAGGCGCTATTTCAATCTTTGATCTGAACGCTGAGGATGATAGTGTTGAACTTAGTAAAGATGTATTGCCGACTCCTGAGAGCATGGATGTGCTTATTAGAGGTAGAAGAAGTATTAGAAAATATAAGCAGGAAAATGTAGATAAAAAACTTATCGAAAAATTACTGATAACTACTTATAATTGCCCTACAGCAGTTAATAATAATGCTTTACGGTTTGATGTCATTGATGATATTGAAAAAATGAATAAAATTCGTGATGGCATTATGGGAGAGCTTATTTCCCTTCAACAGAATAGCGGGCTTCCTCCACAAGCTGATTATCTTGAAAAAGCAGCTATTAATCCATGGAAGAAGCATAAGGTTGATGGGATATTTCGGACTGCACCGCACGCTCTTATTGTTTCTGCTTCTGCGGACGTTCCTTACAATAGAATAAATGATGTCTGTATTGCTCTAAGTTATTTTGAATTGGCTGCAAATGCCAGCGGACTTGGTACTACGTGGTGTGGGCTTCTCAAGCAATCACTCGAACTTTTGCCAGAGTATAAAAATAAGTTGTTGACTTCTGGGGCGTCGGACTATTACTGTATGCTATTTGGGTATCCTGATATTCATTTTGCTAGAACAGCAAAACGTGATTATATGGCTAAAATTAATTATATTTAATATAATTAATTTTATAGTATTGTAGAGCAGCCAATTTGGCTGCTCTATTTTTATTTACTCTTTGCTGCCTCGGTATAACTCATACTTGAGTAATCGGCAGTCAATATTACCATTGAAAAATTCAAACCGTCTGCTAGCTCGCAAGCCAATCAGTTTCGCTAGTTCAAGATTACCTGTAAAAACATATCCTGTATAACCGCTGCAACTCTGTTTAAGCCAGTCGCCAATACGTTTGTACTCAGGTTTTAGCTTTTCAACTTCTCCAAGTCTCTCTCCATACTCAGGATTTAGAATTATTACACCATCTTTATCTTTTGGGATAGGGGTATCTGCGAAATCGCACACAATGAATTCGATTAGTTCTTCTACCCCTGCAGTACGTGCATTAAGCTGGGCAGCTCTTATCGCATTCGGGTCATGATCTGTAGCGATAATAGGTTTGAGTTTTGTCTCTTTGTCTGCTCTTCTCTCAAGAGCTTTGTCTCTAGGATCTGTATAGAACTCATCTTTGAATCCATTTAAGTGCATAAAACAGAAGTTGTCTCTATGTAACTGTGGGTAGCAGCCGCGGGCGAGCAGTGCTGCTTCAATTGCGAGGGTTCCGCTGCCGCACATAGGATTTATGAATACTTCTTTGCCTGTATAAGTGCTTGCTTGGATAATTGACGCTGCAAGGGTTTCTCTTAGTGGCGCAGAGTGAGGGAGCTTACGATAACCTCTGTCTGAAAGTTTGCGCCCACTGGTATTAATGTAAATCCATACCTTATTTCTATACCAGTTGAGTGTTATTACGATACGGTGTCTGTCTTTACCAGAGTCCGGTCTTAGTCCTGTCTCTGATTTAATTTTATCAACTATTGCATCTTTCAGCTTGAGGCTGGGATAACGGGTGTCATTGATCGTATTCGTTTGTACATTTGTAGTGATGCTAAAGTAGCTGTCAGTAGGTATAATGCCGTGCCATGGAAGTTTTACCGCTTCATTGTAAAGCTCATCCGCAGTCGTAGCCTGAAATTCTTTGAGCAAATACATTACATTGTAAGCTGTTCTACTGGTGAGGTTGAGCCTTATACAATCATGTAGCGTACCTGATAATTCTACACCTGTTTTATGTGTACGGATAATATTTTCTTTAGCTTGTCTCATTTCTTCTTCAAGCCATGGAACTAACCCCTTTTCGCAAGTAATTTGAATTGTGCTTTTTCTCTTAAAATCCATACTGTTTTTATCTCTTGTGAAAGTAAATGTGTTATATCAAATATCTGCTTTAATATACCAGATACAAAGTAATATAGGTCTACAGCTAGCTGTAAACCTATGGATAAATACATTATACTGCTAATAGTACATCATGTACACAGTATAAATGATATTATTACGTTTTGGTGTTTAAAGCATTATCTAAAACCGAATATAGCTCTTTTTGTCTGTATGGCTTGTGTATGAAATCTAGAGCTCCAAGCTCGAAAAAGTCATTTTCCTTATCTGTTTGAGTGAATCCAGATGCCATAATTACTTTTACATCAGGTGAAATCTTTTTTATTTCCTTGAGGGCTTCTTTACCCCCCATTCTAGGCATTATAACATCTAGTATAACAATTGATATTATGTCTTTATTTATTGATAATATTTCAATGCCTTCTTGTCCGTCTTTGGCAAGAAGGACTTCGTACCCAATATTTTCAAGAAGCGATTTTGCTACCATGCGAATAATCTCTTCATCATCGATAACCAGTACTATTTTATGCGCATCCTTTGATAAAATATTAATCAGATCTGTGGATGTGTCGTAATTAACTGCATTTTCAGTCTTTTCTAGTAATGGTAGGAAAATATCAAATTCAGTGCCATATCCAGGTTCACTGGTAACGGTAATTGCGCCAGAGTGTGATGTGACAGATCCGAAGATTGATGCTAGACCAAGCCCTGTACCCTTACCAACTTCTTTAGTCGTAAAGAAAGGTTCATATATATGATCAAGAATTTCTTTTTCCATTCCCACGCCGTTGTCTCTAGCTTTGATAAGCAGGTAAGATTGAGGAATTATATCAAAGTCACTATGTTCACAATATGTACTAGAAAGATTTACGACTGTGGTCTCTATCGTAAAGCTACCTCCTGGTTCTTCGCCTATAGCGTCTCTGGCATTTATACCAAGATTTAAAATGATATTTTGGATCTGTGTAGGGTCACCTGTTATTATGGAGTTTTTGGCGTTGAGATATAATTCAATATTAATGTTTTTGGTTATGCTGCGTTTAAGAATGTCAACTGCTCTTTTAATGGCGCTGTGGGCATCAATTGGAGTTGATGATGACTTGCCTTTGCGGGCAAAAGTAAGGAGTTGTTTAGTCAGCTCTGCTGCTTTTTCGCTGGTATCAATAATGTTTTTGCTGTAATTACGTATTGTTTCATTGGTTTTACTCTGCATCATTATTAACTCTGCGAAACCTACAATTCCCCCAAGCATATTATTAAAATCATGGGCAATGCCACCTGCAAGCTGACCTATTGCTTCTAATTTTTGGACATGCTGAAGTTGTTCATTGGCAATTTTTGCTTCTGTAATATCTCTTCCTGTTGAAATATATGCCTCTATTTGTCCATCAGCATCCATTATTTTAGTCATTCGCCACGAGACCCAACGAATACCTGCCGATGTATTGTGTCGTAATTCTACTGTATATGATGATTGGGATTCTGATATTTTGCTCATTTCACCTACAGCTAATTCACGGTCGTCTGGATAGATAAAATCCAGATAATTGTGGTTTATAATTTCATCCATAGTAAGACCAAAAAAGTTACAACATGAAGCGGTAGCGAATAAAATTTTGCCCTCTGGAGTGCGCTTAGCAACTAAGTCACTCTGGTTTTCAACAAGCATACGGTAGTTACTTTCGCTTGTTTTAAGAGCTTGTTCATTTGCTTTGAGCTCTGTTACATCCATTATTGCTTGAATTAAACTTATAACTTCACCATCGTCATTAAATATTGGCGAGGTTCGGATCTGGTATATCTTACCTGACCGTGTCTCACTAATTGAAGTGATATTGTTTTTGAGCCTAACTGACTTTGTGAGGGGTTTGTCTTCGTGTTTTATGTTATCATAAAAAGTTATATCAGAGCGGTTTATCCCAATAATATCATCTGTTCCTAATTCTTGCGAAATTAACTTATGAGCATATTTGTTTGTCTGAATAAGGGTTAGATCTGTATCGAAAACAAGTATTGCTTCATTTACTGATTCAAGAATGGCTGATAATTTACGTTCAGAACGCATTATTTTGCTGGAGTTTTCAGCATCTTTTGTTATATCTTTGAATACAAAGACGACACCTTTCAGGAGACTCATTACAAAGATTGGAGATGCAGTAAATGCAATAATGTAGTCTGTTTTTAACTTGTTTCTTAGTATGCAGATATTATTTTTGTCATATGACGATTTTGTGTCAATTATCAGTTTTATTGGATTTGATATTTCTTTCATTGAACCTCTGTCAAGAAGAGTAAGATCTGTGGTAGGATTGAAGTTACTTATAGTTTCTATGTTGAGTATTTTCAAGGCAACTTGGTTTATCTCAAGAATTGCCCCATCTGTATCTGTAACAATGACACCGTCTCCAATACTCATTAGAGTCGCTTTTAAATCCTGTTCTCTAGCTTTAATTTTTATCGTGCTCACTTTAATTCTATAGCGTAGCAAAAAGATCCATAGGAGTAAGAATACTACGATAATTGGGATAATCATTAGTTGAGTAAGAGTAAGTCTACTTATAATACTAGTATTTTTGGCCTGTGGTCTACTCCATTTTTCATACAGTTTAGTGTAAGGGCTACCGGGTTCATTTCTCCATTTGTTAATATAATAATTAATTTTTTCTATAATGTCAGAATTAAGGTTTTTTCTTGTCACAAAACGCATACTGAAGCTTGGGAGTACAAGTAAGGTAGATTCTAAATTTTTATATTTTGGATCATAGACCTTATTATAAGCAAAGGTGAAATTATCCATAAGCATGAGTGTAGTAGGGTTTTTTTGGGTATATTCCATTAATTTGTTATAATCATCAAATCCTAATAGATTACATTTAATATGTAAATCATCAATTAATTTTTTTAAGAATATTGACGGAAGAGCGTTAGTAAGTAAGGCTACTGTTTTTCCATTAAGCTCGTTTATACTACTGAGTCTGTTGCCTTTTTGGACAATAAGAGTTCCACATATGTCAATAATAGACATGTTTGTATAGCTCAAGTATTCAGTTCTTTTTTTGTCGAATGCAACGAATGATACAATGTTTGCATCTGGATCTTTGTTTGTTTTGAGGAAATTTAATAATTCTGGGAACCTATGAATTGAGAATGAAAGTTCCCAGTTCTCATGCTTGGCTATTTCAGTCATAAGATCGTAGGTAAAACCAGAAAATTTTCCCTCTTCAGTTTCAAAGAATAGGGCATCAAGGTAAAAAGTAGCGAAGTGTACCTTTTTTTTCGTCGTTTCAGCGCAGAATGACTGAGTTATGGTTATAAGCCATAATAAAATAATGATATATGTGAATTTGAATTTATGCATTAGTTTATACTTTCATACTAATCTATAAATTTGTGAGATGAAATTATATTATATATTGTAATTGTTTTTTTTATTTACACTAATATTAAATCTTAATAATTTAATTAATTTATATTTGGTAGAGTAATGCAACACAGGGAATAATTTATTTTGGCTGTTTAAGAGGGCTCTTTTTTGAATTATTTACTAGGCCGGAGATAAGTATAAAAGCTAGACCGACGAAATATATATAAAGAATTGGTTCATTAAAGAATAGTATTAGAAAGAATGCAGAAAGTATGGGAGTAATGAAAATATATGGAGCAATGAGGGAAGCGTCCGATCTCTGTAGAGCTTTTATCCATAGAATATATGAAGCGCCATTTATAAAAATCCCATTTATAAGAATACTTACCCACTCTTCAGTATTTGGGATTAAAAATTTTGAAAAACTCATCATTGAGAAATAGGCGTATATACTTGCAGCTAGGTAATAAATCATTGTAGCATTTATAGGGTTGATTGTTATATTCTTGCTAAGTACAGAGAAAAGTGCAAAAGAAATTGTGCCTATTATAACGAGAAATAGGATATTAATATTTGAAAGATCAAATTTTGATAACTCTCCTTTTGTTACAACCAGACTTACGCCAATAAATCCAAGTATAACAGAGAGTACAATGTTTTTGGTGATCTGTTCTTTAAGTATAAAAACAGATAGTACTACTATAAAAACAGGCCATGTATATTGTATGACAAGTACTTCCATGCCACTGGTGTTTTTGTATCCAAAGTATAGGAGAAGGTAGTATAGATAATTGAGGAAACCAAGGGAAAAAAGTGCTAATAGTGTTTTTCGTGGATATGAAAAAGCTTCTTTTATTTTATTATTATAAATTGAGATTATTAATATTGTAATAAATGAAACGATTGAAGAATAGAACATATATTGAAAGTTATCCATTGATGCCTGAGCAAGTTTTGCAAATGTTGGTGCCAGTGACCAGATAAGAATACACAAGCTGACATAGATAACTGTTGGATTTAACATTATTTGTTTTTTCATGTTTTTCACTCTTAAACAATATTTTATTATTTAAGCATATGATTGTACATAGAGAAAGTAAAAAAAACACAACTTTAGTGAAATCAGTATTCTTAAGGGGAGAATAATAATATTTTCTGTAATAAATATTCTGGGAGCGGGGTTTGCATGGCAAGAAATAAAGTAAATTAAGGGTTAAAAATAAAACCGCACTCTAATAGAGTACGGTTTTATAGAGAATATTGGATAGGATACGACAGCTATTACATCATGCCGCCCATTCCTCCCATTCCTCCCATTCCTCCTCCTGGCATTGGAGGCATAGGTGGGGTTTTCTCAGGAATATCTGCAATAATACAATCGGTTGTAAGAAGAAGCCCACTTATTGACGCAGCGTTTTGAAGTGCACTGCGAGTAACTTTAGTTGGGTCTATGATACCCTGTTTGATCATATCTACGTACTTGTCATTGCGCGCATCGTAACCAAAGGTAGTTTCTTTGCTCTCTTCTACTGTTTGGATGATAATGGCGCCTTCTTTACCAGCATTTGAGGCAATTGTGCGCATTGGCGCTGAAATTGCTCTCTTGATGATATCTATACCGATTTGTTCTTCATCACCTTCACCCTTGAGCTTGTTAAGAACTGCCTTTGCTCTGATAAGTGCAACACCACCGCCAGGGACAATTCCTTCTTCTACAGCAGCTCTAGTTGCATGAAGTGCATCTTCTACACGAGCTTTCTTTTCTTTCATTTCAACTTCAGTAGCTGCTCCAACATTAATTTGAGCTACTCCACCTGCAAGTTTTGCAAGTCTTTCCTGAAGTTTTTCTTTGTCGTAATCAGATGTGCTGTTTTCGATTTCTGCTCTGATCTGATCTATACGAGCCTTAACATTTGGTGTTTTGCCAGCTCCTTCAATAATTGTAGTGTTTTCTTTGTCAATAATTACTTTTTTGGCAGTACCTAGCGCAGAAATATCAAGTTCTTCAAGGTTTACACCAAGATCAGCGAAAACACCTTGAGCATCAGTAAGGACGGCAATATCCTCAAGCATTGCTTTCCTGCGATCTCCATAACCTGGAGCTTTAACAGCGCAGACGTTGAGTGTACCTCGCAAACGGTTGATAACAAGCGCAGCAAGAGCTTCCCCTTCTACATCCTCAGCAATAATAAGAAGTGGCTTTCTATCTTGTGCAATTTTTTCAAGGATAGGAACAAGGTCCTTGATATTTGAAAGTTTTGCTTCGTGTACAAGGATGTATGGGTTCTCAAGAACGCATGACATTTCTTGTGTGTTGGTTACAAAGTGTGGAGAGAGGTAACCCTTGTCAAACTGCATACCCTCAACAAGGTCAATAGTTGTTTCAAGAGCTTTGCCTTCTTCAACAGTGATAACGCCGTCTTTGCCAACTTTGTCCATTGCCGTTGCAATCTTTTCACCAATTTCACTATCACCGTTTGCTGAGATTGTAGCAACCTGCGCTATTTCTTTGCTGCTTTTTACTGGTTTTGAAATTTTCTGTAGTTCTTCAACAAGAGCGGTTGTTGCTTTGTCAATGCCGCGCTTAAGAGCCATTGCTGAGGCTCCAGCAGCAACATTTTTAAGGCCTTCTTCAAAGATAGCTTCTGCAAGTACTGTAGCGGTCGTTGTGCCATCACCAGCAGTATCTGAAGTCTTGCTTGCTACAGACTTAACCATCTGAGCACCCATGTTCTCATATGCATCTTCAAGCTCAATTTCTTTAGCTACAGTTACACCATCTTTGGTAACTGTTGGTGCGCCAAAAGATTTTTCAATAACAACATTACGACCCCTTGGTCCGAGTGTAACTTTTACCGCTTTAGCAAGCTGCATTACACCACTTTTTACAGCTTCTCTAGCGTCTACGTCAAATGCAAGCTTTTTTGCTGACATATTCTTCGCTCCTTAAATTTTTTATGATTAATTCAAATTATAAATTTATTACTAGAATTGCAGGACTTATTCAACAACAGCAAGAACATCTTCCTCTGTCATGATAAGGTATTCTTCACCTTCGTATTTTACCTCTGTACCAGCATATGAAGTAAATAGAACTTGATCATCCTTTTTGAGTTGCATCTGACTACGGCTACCGTCGCTGCAAACCTTGCCTGGTCCTACAGCAATAACGATACCTTCTTTTGGTTTTTCTTTTGCAGAGTCAGGTAGTACGATTCCGCCTTTTGTCATTGCAGCAGCTTCGAGACGCTTAACAATAATTTTGTCACCTAGAGGTTGAAAAGCCATATTAAAACTCCTTTTTCTAATTTTAATAGATTGAAATATATACCATTATAACCATTTGAACTTATAAATAAATATAAAACACTATTTTGTCTATTTGACAAAATAGAATTGTATATTCTCTGTTATTAGTAGAGTATACAATTACTGTGCCAATTTTATGGAAGTTAGCTTGGGTATTGATGTAAGTATTTGTTGATCTGTGCTTTAGCTTTTTTTTGATTGTAGTTAATGTAACTCGATAAGATATAGTGCACAGGTCAAAATGACTTGTTATTAAATATGCTTATTTAATATGGTAAAAGTGATAATTATTAATTGTAAGTATTAGTTATAAAAGGCTATTTATTTTTTTCGTCATAATATTTTCAAGTTTTATTTCTTTTTTTGACAAAATATAAATTGGGGCAAAGATCCCTGTTAAAAAATCTGCACTATAGTAGATTTTTGTATTAAAGTTTGTGCTCATTAGTGCTGATTTATCGCCTATAAATAATAAGGCGCCGTCTTCGGGTAATATACTATTGATATTTGATATTATTGATTCACAAATTTCTTTGCTAGTAGTGGTATAGTCTAAAATAATAATATCGTATTTATCGTTCTGGCTAGAGTTATAAAATGAAAAATCAATTATGTCTTTGCAGTTATTAATCGATTGTTTTGAAAGAATTTTTGAGCTTTTATCAAGCAGTATTGATTTATTTGAAAAGAAATCGGGATTTTCATTAATAAATTTTCGAAAAATCCTTTCACTTGATGTTGATTTGCAACGTTGGCAGTTGCCGTTTTCATTGGCAATTGTTGCTGTTGATTCATTATTTTCTGTACAGACTGGACAATTATTATGTGATAATAAGTTAATGTCTGAATTAGTAAATTTATAGCAGGCTATTGTAAAAAGCCTCATGCAGTCTTGAGTATATATATTATTAAAAACGGAATGTAGTTTATTTAAATAATTTATATCAAGTGGAAATTGCCACGTAACTGTTAAAAGATTGAAAACTCCTAAAAGTTTATCGAATATATCTGGATCCAATTTAATGCAACCAATATTAGGCTTTTCTCCATGGAAGTAGTTCGTCTCGGGGATCTTCTTTTTTCCTGGTATTGCACTGAATAGCATTGAGGTGACGTCACTATATTTGCCTTCTCTTGTCATAGCAATATCGTGAATAAATACTGTTGCTTCTTTACTGAGTAATGGTAGGGAAGATAAAAAGTCAATTATTTCACCTGGATATTTATGAGATGTGTCAATTATGCATAAGTCATAGTCTGTTTGGACTTTATCATATATATAAACAATCGGAGCGCCAGTTAATAATCGCCAGTTTTTAGTTGGAGCATTATGTTTCTCAACTTCTTCGCCAATTTTGTTAATAAGACCTGTATTTGGGTTTTTGAATTGGCTTATGATGTCAATACTATCTAGTTTTGTTTCATTCATATTTCGTAGAGATAAGTACTCTAAAATAAAAGCAGAAGTGCAGCCTAATTGCACACCAATTTCTAAAATTTTCCTGGGTTTAATTGTTTCTATTGTTTCAGCAATCAGCAGGTGCTGATCATAGAGCATGCCTCCTTTACTTAATTTATCAAATTTATAATATATTTCATTGGTGGTTAACTCTGCTATTGATGATGAAGTGAACATTGAAATCTCTTTTTTTTATAAAGTTATCCTGTAATTATTATATATATAGATACATTATATTATATATTATATTTTGGGATGTCAAGTTTATAATCAGTATTGAACGTCGGGAAAGGTCAAGTGAGAACTAGAGTTATATTACTTTGAATTCAATTTTTTTTGATAGAGTCTTGCGTACAGGGCAATTTACGGCTAATTCGATTATCTGTTCTTTGGTTTTCTCATCGATATTTGCAATTATGTCAATATTATATAGAAAGTTTGTTGTGTCCGTATGATTTCTATCAAGATCAACTTCAACATGTACATTTTCATATTCTATATTCTTTTGTTCTAGAATCATTCTGGTGGTAATATTGAGGCACGAAGCAAATCCTGCGCATAGCAGTTCGTGGGGTCTAAGATATTTGCCACTTCCACCTTTATCTTTAGTTACATCAGAAAGTATGGTTGAGTTTTCATTTGATATTTCTGTACTGAATTTTTCAGCTTTACTTTTTGAAATTATCATAGTGTGCGCCTTTCGTTATTTGTTGATCAGCATTTTTATTATAAACATACTGTAATCTATAGATATATGGTTGTAAAGAGTTTTACTACAAAAAGTTAAGCGATACTTTAAATAGGTTAAACAAAAAAATAAATGCTGGATTGTAAACCAGCATTTATTCAATAGGGGTACTACATTTTTTTTGCTACGACATTATTGCCGACCGGTTATTCTGTTGCAATTACTGGTCCACCATCGTTGTATACTTCAGGAGTTACAGTTGGCGCACCACCATAAGCTGGCTCTACATCAGTGATTGCTGATGCATTCAGAAGTCCACTGCCTGACGGATCTACATAGATTTCTACACGACGGTTTAGCTGGCGGTGTTTTGCAGTGTCATTTGGATATAATGGTTTTAAATCACCCCATCCTGTTGGGTACATCAAATTCTTGTCATAACCACTTACTGCAAGTTGGTTGAGTACAGCCATTGATCTGTATAGTGATAGAAGACGGTTGCTGGTAATGCCTTTTTTCTTAAGGTGTTTAATAGGTACATTGTCTGTATGGCCTACAATCATTAACTGTAAGCGGTAGTCTTTAAGAACTTGCGCAAAACGAGTAAGCTTCTTCTTACCTTCTGGCATAAGAACGTATTGACCAGATTTAAAGTAGTAATCCATAGGAAGTACAAGTTTGTTTCCAACAAGCTCACCGCCTAGCTCATCTGCTAAAGACTGTAGCTGACTTTCTACTCTTTCTGATAGGGCAACTTGTCCTTGCATCTGTCTAAGTGCAGAACGGAGCACTGATAGTTGTTTTTCGCGTTTGTTGATCTCTATTTCACGAGCTGCTAACTCTGCTGGATCAATACCTTCCGGACGTGAACGAAGGGCTTCAAGATCAGCCATCAGTTTTCTGTTTTCATCTTCTTGTTTAAGAATAATTTCACGAAGCTGCTGGTTTTCCTCCTTGATCCCTGATACAGACTCACAGCCAGGAAGGGCAGTTAGTACTATGGCACCGACTATAGCCAGTACAGACTTCTTTAAAAAGCTCATTTTATTTCTCCTATGATAAGACATACTGTATTAAGTTTTGAATCCCCTGGTGAAAAAGTTTGACTATTTTGCTGTATTCAGCTCACTCCCATAAGTCAACCTTTATCGGTTTTATTAAATGTATAACTAGACTTTATCATTAATTAATTACCGTAAAGTTTTCATTCATTTCAAAAAAAATAATAATTTTTTGAAAGAACTTATAAGTTATCGTCTTTAACTTTAATTATATTTAGAGAAAGGGACTTTATAAACTCTTATTCTTTCAATCTTTATCGGAATTTTAATATATCTATTATTCGTGCAGGTCATAATAATTAATCTTAATAAATTATTTTTGAGTTTTTATAGTAATAAAGACGCTAATCAGGTGATTTTATTCACGTTTTTGACTAATGGTAATTTTTTTACATAAAGTTTTGGTTGACAAGTGAAACTTTTCTAGTAGTATGTTTATTGTTTACTTTGGAAACTGATTTCTTATTAAATAAGGTTGTAGTATATAAATGAATAAAAATATAAATCGTATGATTGATATGTAAATAAAGAAGCTTATTGTGATCATGTCTTTACGCACGGTTCTTTCTATATTTGTTCAGCGGCTTTATAATTTTGTTGATAGTATGTTTATTGCAAATATAGATAAGGAAGCCTTTACTAATGTTTCCTTCGCATTCCCGTTATAACTAGTTATTACTACTATTCCCGTTAGCCTCTTAGTAGGTGTAAATTCTTGCGTATAAAAATATTTGAGAAAATAAATGTTTAAAAAGCGACTACCGTGGAAAAGTATGGTATTGTTTTGGGGTTTTTAGTCTTGGCGAATTTTATCATTTTAAATATCAGTTGATTGTTATTATTGTTGTTTTGATATTTTTTACTAGATCGATAATGAAGATATTTAGTGATATTTTAGAATTAGTTTCAACAGGTGTGATTTGCATGAGATTTATGGGCACAGGCTTTGTCCGTTTGGTATAACTATTATTCTTATAGCGGCTTTTCAGGCATTTGGAACTGCAAGACTGAGTATTATTTCATCGTATATGAGGTAGATAATACTTTTTATACCGCAAGTGGTTATTTTTAGTGGGATTTGGGGTGTTTGAGGTGGTTGAGTAGCATTTCCGGTTACTTAGACTGTTTTACTGTATTGTGTTCATATCGAATATATAAAACTAGAGTTGTCAAAGTAGTGGTAGGTTAAATTGTAGTTGAAAATAGAAATTAAATTAGATGTTATTGGAGAATTAGTATATGAACGAAAATATCAAGCGAATGGCTGATATGGAAATAAAAAAACTTATTATGGTCATGTCGTTGCCTGCAATTGTTTCTATGTTTGTTCAGGCACTATATAATGTTATTGATAGTATTTTTATTGCAAATATCAATAAAGAAGCTCTTACTGCAGTATCGCTGGCGTTTCCTTTGCAGCTAGTGATGATATCTATTGTTGTTGGATTGTCTGTCGGAGTTAACTCCTATGTATCTAGGATGCTAGGAGAAGGTAATATGCTCAAGGCTTCAGCAGCTGCAAGGCATGGCATTGTGTTAGGGGTAATCGTTTGGGTAATTTTTGCACTTTTCAATTTCTTCTTCGTAGAGCAGTTTTACTCCATATTTACAAATGATCCTATTGTCTTGAAATATTCTGTCCAATATACAAGTATTGTAATGTATGGGTCTATTGGTATGATTTTGAGTCTTATTATGAATAGGGTACAGCAGGCAACTGGCGATATGATGAGTCCTATGAAGATACAATTAGCTGGGGCAATTACCAATATAGTTCTTGATCCTATCATGATATTTGGATTGCTAGCGTTTCCTCGAATGGATGTTGTTGGTGGGGCTTTAGCAACAGTTATAGGGCAGATTGTGAGTTTGATTTATAGTATTATAAAAATAAGGCATAATCCGCTCGATTTGAAATTAAGTAAACTACATGCTAATTTCAAACTTGATATGGATATTGTAAAAGAAGTGATGAGAGTTGGGCTGCCAAGTATGTTGATGCAAGGACTTGGAGCAATTATGGTCGGTAATGTGAACTATATTCTTGCAGGGCTTTCAACATTATCTGTTGCTGCTTTTGGCGCTTTTTTCAAAGTAAATTCAATATTTGTTATGCCTCTTATTGGGCTAACTCAAGGGATGATGCCGGTTATCGGATACAATTATGGCGCAAAGAACAAGTCTAGGGTAAAGGATGCAATCAAGTGTAGTATGCAGTATTCTTTGATTGTTACTGTAATTGGAACTCTGGTTTTGCTATTTTTACCAGAACCTATTATGAGAATATTTAGTGATATTCCCGAATTGATTTCAATAGGTGTAACTTGTATGAGGTTTATGAGTATAGGGTTTGCATTTTTCGGTATAACCGTTATTTTGATTGCAGCTTTTCAGGCTTTTGGAATAGCAAGACTTAGCCTTATTTCATCATTTATGAGGCAGATAGTACTTCTTATTCCGCTGGCATATGTCTTCAGCTGGCTTTGGGGGGTTGAGGGGGTTTGGGGGGCGTTTCCTGTTACAGAAGGGGTCAGCTTGGTGTTTACTGTTTTGTATTCATATAAGTTATATCGTAATAAAATTGTTCCGGCTATGACGATGTAGGATAAATTTTTATAATCTAAAATTCATTGAAGAATATTGATATACGAGTGAAAACTTAAAATGTATAATTGAGATCGATATGTAGAAATTTATTATGATTATGTCGATGCAAATTATTATTTCTTTTGTTAGCCATTTAAAAACTATTTATTACTGATTATCAGGTGTTTTAAAAAGTGTTCGCAATATATAAAATTAAAGGAGTAGAATGTCAGAAAAAAATGAATGTTTTCCGCTATTTCCGTATGGTTGCTTTGCCTTAGGCAGAACTATTTCAATATTGCATCGCTTTAGCAGGAGATTTGTTGAAGCTGAATTAAAAGATTACAATATTACTAAAGCACAAATGGAAATATTGATTACTCTTCATAAGTCAGAGTTTGCGCTGAATCAGACTGATATTAATCGGTTCTTTGGGTATAATAAAGCTACTGTTACTAAGTTGATAAACAGTCTTGAGAAAGAAGGGTATATCAAGCGTATCCAGAGTGAAATTGATAAGCGTGAAAAACTTATTGAACTTACAGATAAAGGAAATTTGATCTTAAAGGTAATATTAGAAGTTCTTCTCAAAGAAGAAAAACTTTTTGGAGAAATCCTTGGTCCTGATGATGACGCTACTGTAAGAGAAAAAATATATAATCTTGCAGAGGCTTTAAAAGATTATGAGTGTTTGAAAGATAGTGAAAATTATTGATGGTTGTATTTGGTATGTCCTTTTTTGAAGATATTTTTTAAAATATATTCAATAGTTATAAAAAATAATTTTTATTATTCGTATATGGATTATAATTTGATATACTGGTAATAAGGAGATATTTGAGATGCCTGATGATGATGATAAAGAATTAGTTTTTCCTTATGGCGTTTTTGCGCTAGGTAGGAGTCTTACTATATTAAGTTTTTTTAGTAAGAGGCTGATCGCTAAAGAACTACAGGGAGTAAACCTTAATAAGGATCAAGCAGGAATATTGATCCTCCTTTACTATTATCAGGAAATAAAGACTTGTAAAGAAATCAATCGTTTTTTTGGGTATACTGAAACTACATTTAAGAATTTGATTAATAGTCTTGTGGAAGAGGGATATCTTTCTTTAGGAAATAATACAGATATTGGTGATTGTGATGTTATCCTTACTGAAAAAGGATGCGCTGTTAAAAAAAATATATTAAAGGCTCTCGAGAAAGAAGAGAGGCTATTTAGTGAGATAGTTGGAGAGGATGAGGCTGCATTAAGGATGGAATTATTTAATCTTGCGGAGTCTTTAAAAGATTATGATTTTAATAAAAATGAGGAATAACTTTTAGGTTATTCCTCATTTCGTATAGTATTTTAGGTCTAACTATAGAACCATTTTTAAGAATTCCTGGGTGCGTTTGTGCTGGGGGTTATCAAAGATATGTTCAGGTGTCCCTTCTTCAAGAATTACGCCTTGATCCATAAAAAATACTCTGTCTGCTACTTCTCTAGCAAAGCCCATCTCATGGGTAACGACAACCATTGTCATGCATTCTTCTGTCAGCGATTTCATAACACTTAAAACTTCACAAACCATCTCAGGATCAAGTGCTGAGGTTGGTTCATCAAATAGCATTATATTGGGCTGCATTGCAAGAGCTCTGGCAATGGCGACGCGTTGTTTCTGTCCACCGGAGAGTTTGTCCGGGTAGACGTTACGTTTATCAGAAAGTCCTACTCTTGCTAGCAGTTTGAGGGCAATATCATTTGCGTCAGGAGACTTTGTCCCTCTGACAAGCATTGGGGCAAGAGTTATATTTTTTAAAACATTCATATGTGGAAAAAGATTGAAATGCTGGAATACCATGCCAACCTCTTTTCTAACTTCGTTTATATTAGACTTGGGATCGGTTATCTCAACACCTTCAACAATAATGCTACCACTTGTTGGGTCTTCCAGACGATTGATGCAACGAAGAAAAGTACTCTTACCTGAACCGGAAGGACCGATTACGCAGACTACTTCTTTTTCTTTAATATGGGCATTCACACCTTTTAGAACCTCGAGTTTACCGAAGTTTTTATGTAGATTAGTTACTTTTATCATTTATCCCGAGCCTCTTTTCGTACCAGTGAATTACACGTGAAATTGTTATTGTCATTACGAGATAAACAATAGCAATACCGATATATGCAGGGAAGAATGCAAATTCTCTTGCAGCAAATAGTTTACCTGCCATAACTAATTCAGTAACTCCAATTGTTGAAAGGAGTGAGCTGTCTTTTAGAAGGACAATAACTTCATTACCTAATGGCGGAATAACGCGTCTGATTGCTTGTGGCAATATTATTTTGCTATAAGCTTGTTTTTTAGAAAGACCTAGTGAGCGTGCTGCTTCCATCTGACCTCTATCTATTGACTGAATACCAGCACGCATGATCTCAGCTACGTATGCAGCTGAATTCAGGCTACATGCAATAATACCTGAAAATAATGCTTGGTTATTATTACCAAATATACCTGTAATGCTTGAAGGTAATAGAAAATAGCACATTAGAATCTGAAGCAAGAGTGGTGTGCCGCGTACTACGTCAATATATAATACAGCCGGGTAGTGTAAATACCATTTTTTTGATAGCTTTAAAAGCCCGAAGCATAAACCAAAAAGTATACCGAAGATTACCGCGATTCCTGTAACCATTAGGGTAAGTGTGGCACCGTTGAGCAGTTGTGGAAATACCTGGATTATTTGCGGGATAAAATCATTAACAATATGGTTTGTCCATGATTCCAGCCAATTTATTAAACCTAAAGGTGAAGACATTCTGTCCTTTGCATTATATTATCTTTTAATTAATTAAATATTTAATGAGAAAATTATAGAACAATAATATATGAATAATAATGATTGTCAATACAATACTTATAATGAAAGTGGCTCAATACGGTATTGTATTGAGCCAATCACTGGATTAAAATTTAATGTTATTTACTTTGCTTTGAAGTACTTTGCAAAAATTATATCATATGTGCCGTTTGCGCGAATGTTTGCTAAGCCTTTGTTGACCTTTTCAAGGAGTTCAGGGTTGTTTTTGCTGATAACAATGCCATATTCTTCTTTATTTAGTGGAGTTTTAAGCATTTCTATTGCCCCGTTGCTGCCTTTAGCGTATGCAACATTAACTGTTACATCATTTATTACAACATCTGCTCTACCTTTGATTAGATCTGCTACTGCAAGAGCTACATTATCCATAACTACGACTGCCTTTAGTTTGCCACTTTCTTTAAGGTCTTCGGCAACCTTCTGACCACTTGATCCAATCTGTACAACTGCTGTCTTGTCTTTCAGATCATCAAGGGTTTGGATGCTGTCATCATCTGAGCGTTTCATTACACCTATACCGGCATCAATATACGGATCAGAGAAATTAATTACTTTTGCTCTTTTGTCTGTGATAGTGAAGCCTGAAATTGACATATCAAGTTTACCTGTTAGTACTGCAGGAATAAGTCCGTCAAAGCCAAGTGCGTTAATTTCAACTTCAAAACCTTGGTCTTTTGCAATAGCTTTGATCAAGTCAACATCAAAACCTGTAATTTTACCTGTCTTGCTGTCAAGCATTTCAAAAGGAGGGAATGTTGGTTCCATTGCGACAGTGTAAACTTCAGAGTCAGCAAAAGCTGAACGTGAAAAAAAAGTTACAACTACAAGAAGGACTGCAGAGGCAATACACTTGAGTGACTTATTCATACTTATTCCTTTAGCTAAAATTTTATTTAAACAATATTATTATTTTTTGCGTTAAAAGTTCATTTTTGAATATTCTTTTACACGAAAAAGTAGCGCTAATACTATAATAATTTTGCAAATATGTCAATAAATAAATACGATCTATTCAAGTTGATTTAAAAGAAAGTAATATTGTCTAGAGAGTATTACTCTGTTCATATGGTATAAATACTATGTGACGAAGGGATATCGATAAAAAAATATCTTTTCTCTTGAATTTGATTTTCTTTATGTTAATATATCACTGCTATTAATAAGTATTAATTTACTGATTGGAGGTAATATGGATGGTAAGCTAAGTATAAAAATTTGCATGGGAAGCTCATGCTACTCAAGAGGGAATCAGAGAGTTAAAGAGGTTGTCGATAACTTTATAAGAACGAGAAATCTAGCAGATAAAATTGATTTTAGAGGAGATCTCTGCTGCGGAAAATGTGGAGACGGACCCAATATAACAATTGGTGATAAGGAATATCATAATGTTGATGAAGAAGTAATTTGGGATATTTTGGAGACAAGATTTGGTAAGACAAAATCTGATAGACTTAATACTGGTTCTGGAAAAATTAAATCTTAGTATTTTGATGTTTGGTTGCTGCTGTTGATGATTTAGTGAAAATATTGCATGTGGAGAAGGTATAATTATGAATAGACGTTTTGCAGTATATACCCAAGAAACAGAGTGTTTGGACTGCTATAAATGCTTGAGGCTTTGCACATCAAAGGCTATTGTTGTAAAAAATGCACATGCAACTATTGATCCAGAGAAGTGCATTGCATGTGGCAGGTGTGTCGCTGTATGTCCTGCTTCTGCTAAGAAAATAAGAAATGATATATCAAGAGTAAGGGCAATGCTGGATAATGGAAGAAAAGTTTTTGCTTGTATTGCGCCAAGCTGGAAGGCCGAGTTTCCTGGGATTTCATCTTCTCAGATAATAGCTACCCTTAAAATGCTAGGGTTCACTGGGGTTGTAGAAGCAGCTCTTGGAGCTCAGGAAGTATCAAGATATACAGCCGAATTTTTGAAAAAAAATGATCGTGGAGTTTTCTTTTCAAGTGCTTGTCCAGCTGCAGTTGATTATATTAAACAGCATTATAGCAATTTTGCAAAAAATATTACCCCTATAGCATCACCGGCAGTTATTACTGCCAATATGATTAAGAGCAAAATTGGTGAAGATGTTGATGTTGTTTTTATTGGGCCATGTACTGCTAAAAAGAATGAGGCTGATGCTTGTAGCGATTATATCTCTGTCGGGCTGACATTTATGGAGATGAGAAAATGGATGGAAAATGCAGAGATAACTATTGCTGAGCATGCAAACGAGAATTTTGAACTGGCTGCTGCTCAGGAGGGTGTTCTCTATCCAGTTGAAGGTGGAATGATTGAAACGATAAAGCCATACCTTAATGGACAAAATCTTGATATGGTAAGTATCTCTGGTATAGATAAAATAGGCTCTATTTTAGATACTTTTAACGAAAACGATATTGATGGAGTTGTATTTATCGAGACTCTTGCTTGTGAAAATGGTTGTCTTGGCGGTGCTGGGATGGATCAGGGTAAGCCGGGTTTAAAGAGTATTCTTGATATTTACCGCTCACATGGAGTTACTGTTGAGACAGTCAAAAGAGAACCGTTGAATGTGGTTGAAATGGAGTTCGCCGGGGTAGATGTTCATGACGCTGAACTCAGCGCAGAGCAAATGGTTGCTACAATGAAAAGAATTGGTAAGGAGTCACCATCTGATGAATTAAACTGTGGTGGATGTGGCTATAATACTTGTAGAGATTTTGCTACAGCTCTTGCTGGTAATAGAGCGGAAGAGTCAATGTGTGTATCATATATGAGAAGACTTGCGCAGAAAAAGGCAAATGCCCTGTTACGTTCTATGCCTTCTGGGGTCGTTATTATAAATGAAAATATGGAGATTATTGAAAGTAATAGATCTTTTGCAAAGCTTTTCGGTGAGGATACGGAGAATGCTTTTGAGGTTATACCTGGGCTTAAAGGAGCCAAGCTTGAAAGTATACTGCCATTTGGGGAGTATTTTTCATCAGCTTTGAGAACTGGAGAGGACATTAGGCGTGAGCACCTTGAATGCAATGAAAAACTATTCAATATTAATATATTTGTTATTGAGCGTGGTAAAGTTGTAGGCGCAGTAATAGAAGATGTAACAAATCAGGAATTAAAGCGTGAGCAGATTGCTAAGCGAGCTAAAGAGGTTATTCAAAAAAATATTACTACTGTTCAGGAAATAGCTTGTTTACTCGGTGAGCATATAACAGATACAGAAATTCTTCTAAGTAGAATTGCAGATGATTATGTTACGGAGAAAGATAAATGAAAGAGTCTGACATCTTCGTTGAAGTAGAGTGTTCACAGTGGATTAAAAACGGTCAGAATGTCTGCGGTGACGCGTTTCAGTCTACAAGGTTACAGAATGAGAACCGGCTTATTGCGACATTAGCTGATGGGCTGGGAAGTGGTGTGAAGGCAAATATACTGGCAACGATGACTGCTACTATGGCTCAGCGATTCTCTGCTGCGAATAGAGATATTATGAAGTTTTCAAAGATAATGAGCGATTCTCTGCCGATATGTCAGGTGAGAAAAATTAGCTACTCCACGTTTACAATTATTGATTGTATCCTTGAAGAAAGTGCAAGAATAGTAGAACAGGGTAATCCACCATTTTTACTTATCAGAAATGGTGTGAATGTACCTATTCGACGTGAAAGAATAGGTGGTGAAGATGAAGCAAGAGCAATATATGCAGCGTCCTTCAGCCCCGAATGCGGGGATAGAATTATTATATGCTCTGATGGGGTGTCTCAAGCAGGTATAGGCAGTCGTGACTATGCTTTTGGTTGGCAGACTGAAGGATGTAGAGATTTTGTGCTGAATGTTCTTAAGGATAAACCTGAGATATCTGCTAGAGAGTTGGCGCTATTAGTACGTAATGCTGCAATAGCTAAATGGCCTGATAGGATTGCCAAAGATGATATTAGTTGTGCCGTTATCTATTTTAGAAGACCTAGAAAAACTTTGGTGTTAAGTGGCCCTCCTTTTGATCAAAATAAGGATAAAGAGTATGCAATGTTTCTAAGGTCTCACCGCGGGTGTTCTGTTGTCTGTGGAGGAACAACAGCCCAAATTGTTGCGCGAGAATTGGGTGAGAGGATTGACATTGATATGAATAGTGCAGGTAATGACCTTCCTCCAGTATCTAGAATGAAATCTGCAAGCCTTGTTACTGAAGGTATACTTACAATTACAAGAGCTGTGCAGTATTTGGAGAAAATGAGCTGGCCTAAAGATGACCCTGCTAGTATGCTGGTAGAATATCTTTTAAATAGTGATGAGATACGTTTTGTAATTGGAACTAAAGTTAATGAAGCGCATCAGGATCCATCTTTACCGATTGATCTTGAAATGAGGAGAAATATTGTTAAACGTATGAAAGTGGCACTGGAAAAAAAATATTTGAAGATTGTGGATGTAGAGTATATTTAGTTACTTATTAAATATCTTATAGATGGAGATATCATGGATAAAATAACTGTTGAAATTTGTATGGGGACTACTTGTTTTGTTATGGGAGGATCTGGGCTTGAAGAGTTTGTTGAGCTCTTGAATGATGATGAAAAGAAAAATGTAGAAGTAAAACCTTCAACCTGTATTGGACTTTGTAAAGACAGAGAATACGGTAAGGCTCCATATGCACTTGTTAATGGAGAAGTTGTTGCTGAAGCAACAATATCTAGTATCGCCACTAAAGTAAAAAATTGTTTCAAAAAATAATATTCATTGATTGGAATACAGAAGAAAAGAGGTAAATATGCAATGTCAGAATAATGCTACTAAAATAAAAAGAGAGATCTTTATTCGCATGTTAGAGCTATTCAATGAAGGTAAACTTGAGACTAGCGCAAGGCAGATACCATATTTAATGTATCCAAAAAATTCTGAAGAGGTGCGGTGCTGCATTTATAAAGATAGAGCCGTAAGTAGACTTCGAAGTATTGCAGCACTTGGGTGTGCAGCAGAGGATGATGTTGATGATAGTAAGTCTTTAAATGATTATGCTTGTGAGGCTTTAGCTAGGGAAAAATTGGAAGGACCGGTTATGACGGTTCTAGATATTGCATGCAAAGGGTGTGTGAACAACCGATATTATATTACAGATGTCTGCCAGGGATGTATCGCCAGACCGTGTATGGTTAACTGCCCAAAAGATGCAATTACTGTCGTTGGTGGTAGATCAATTATTGATCCTGATAAGTGTATAGACTGTGGTAAGTGTAAAGCTGTGTGTCCTTATAACGCTGTAACAAAAGTTTCTGTACCATGTGAAGAGGCATGTCCTGTAGGCGCTATAAGTAAGAATAAGACTGGGCGAGCTACAATTGATTTCGATAAATGTATCAGTTGTGGGCGCTGCATGCGTTCTTGTCCATTTGGTGCGGTTATGGAGAAGTCACAGGTTATAGATGTTGCCAAGTCTTTAAATGGCGAAAGAGAGGTTGTTGCTATGATCGCTCCTGCAATTGTTGGGCAGTTTCCTGGGGAGCTTGATCAGATTGCAGCAGGACTTATAAAACTTGGTTTTGACAGGGTTGTTGAAGTTGCAGCCGGAGCTGATATTACTACCGTTAAAGAGGCGGAAGAATTTATTGCGCGTATGGAAGAGGGCGAGCCATTTATGACAACTTCCTGCTGTCCGGCATATATTCAGACAGTTCAGAAGCATATAGGAAAGCTGACGAAGTATGTATCTGAAACTAGAACTCCTATGCACTATACAGCAGAAGCTGAAAAAAAACGTAATGAGAACTGTATTGCTGTTTTTATAGGACCCTGTGTTGCTAAGAGGCAGGAAGGTTTTGATGATCATTATGTAGATTATGTTCTGACTTTTGAAGAAGTAGGAACTTTCTTTGTCGCTAATGAAATTGATATTCCTGCTCTTGAAGGTGTACCATTTGATAATGCTCCAAGTAAGGAAGGTAGAGGGTTTGCAGTTACTGGGGGGGTTGCTCATGCAGTAGAAGCCTATACTCCTGATAGTGCGGGTATAAAAGCTATAAGTATTAATGGCTTGTCTTCTAAGGCTATGAAAATGCTTGAAATGTATGCTGACCAAAAGTTAAAAAATGGTAATCTTATAGAGGTGATGGCTTGTGAGGGTGGGTGCGTTGCTGGACCAGGTGCAATGGCAACACAGCAGACTGCTTCAAGAGCCGTTAAGAGGATTTGTGATGCAAGTATAAGTATAACTGAAAAATAAAGATTGTATTTTGTAATAAATTTTAAATGCGTTGTGCTTTTACTTGCACAACGCATTTAAAATTTATTACTCCGCTGGGCGAAGCGAAAATATGATTCGTGATGGTTGATCAGCTTTTAAACAGAATTTTCTGAATTCTGGATATTCATTACTGGTTATTCTGATCTTTTTAAAATCTAATATATAATCAAGCTTGAGGATATTATTTATTTTTTCAAAATTTATGCTTAGTCTGCCAAATGGTGCGTCAATCTTAACATCTTTAGGTATTTTCTCGTATAATTCCCATCCCGCTGGCCATTCAATTTTCAAATGCCTTTCAATTTTATACAAGGTTGGAAGAATAAGGTCGGTACTACGTCTAGATGTAGTCGTATAGACGCTAAATTCTGAAGGAAATGCTCCTCCGTTGTTGCCATCCCTACTAAGTAGTGGTTTGGGAATATTGAACGTGATAGTATTTCTACCATCTTTTTTAGCGTAATCTCTGATTCTTACTCGTCCTTTGAGCATCTCTTCGTCTTTGTCAAGTTCTTCATTGCTGCCGAATTCTTCAACAACAACAGCACTGACATGGCCGTAGCGTTCGCTGCATACTGCTTTGAGGACATTGTCCCATGTCTGAGAGTTGTTGAACCATGCTCTTAAGTACATTGATGACTCGCCTGTTGTTGCAATAGTAAAGTCAATATCTGCTGTACCTTCTGCATTTAGGCCTATGCCAGTATAATCTATCCACCGATTACTGTCACCTGAATAAGGAGGCGTTGAGGTCATCTCTGCCCCATCTTCTCTGATTATTACGGCTGTCGCTCCTGCATTTGTTGATGGATTTGAATCGATTGTTCTATACATCATTGTGCCGTCCAGATAGTACGGTTTACCATCCAGTTCTGTGTATGAGATACAGTGATTGAAGTGAGATAAAAGAGGCAAACTGAAGTCTTCTAAGCCTCTTCCTTTGACAACATTGTCACTCTGAGTCGAGCGAAGCAGCATTGGCCATGCGTCAATACCAGCAATTTTTAACATTACATTTATCAGTGTTGCTTTGTCTTTGCAATCACCAAATCGCCTGGTGAATATTGTACTGGCGTTATAAGGCTTGTAACCATGAACTCCAAATTCCCAGGCATTATTTCTAATTTCTGTTGTAACCCATTTGTAGATAACTTCCAGTTTTTCTTTGTCAGTTTTGCAGTTAATTGTAAGTTCTTTTACTTTTGCAGTAATATCTGAATTAGCAATATTCTGACCCTTAATGAGATTCCAGTACCATTTTGCTAAGCTGTCCCAGTCTTTGAAAGTGGATACTTCAATAGAAGGTGACAGTTCATTTACAGGAGGGGCATTTGGATTCAACGTTATGGCAGGAAGATCTTTCATTGTCCAAGTATAGGTAGTTTCTCCTTCTGTTGTAGTAACAGTTGGTTTGGGGGCATTACCAGTGCTGTTAAAATATAGTTTTTCTGTATCAGGAGCTGATAGAATATAGCGTGATTCAAGTATTGGGAGGGTGTTGCTGAATAGGTTTATATTGCCAAAGTATGAACCGAAGAAGTTTGGCTTGATTAATGATACAGTGTATTCAATCTCCATTATATCACCAGCGTCAAGTGCTGGAAAGTTGATTACTACGACTCCTTTATTCCCTTGTCTGTTTACTTCTGAGTTTTGAGCTAAACTAGTTGATCCATCAGTATGAACAACTTTTGCTAGCTCAATATTTGTCTTTTCTGTCTCTTTATCATACCATATTGGATAGTTCTTCAATACTTCAGCTCCATTTTTGCTAAAAACTTGTATTATAAGGTGAACCGTTCTGCTTCTGATGCCTCCTTGACTGAGCTTATCATATTTTTCACTCAGAATATAAACTTTGTCGCTGCCGGCTGGAATTCTTCCTGTGCTTTCTTTGGCTACATATGACTGAATGTCCTGAATGGATTTTATTGGGGAATTTTTTTTAATACCTTTAAATTCAAGGTATCTGCGTAGTTTTAGATCCCCTGGATTATACTTTAGTGCTTGTTTGAAATATTTGATAGATTGTTCTTTGTCATTTCCTAAAGTGGCATAGTAGTCTGCAAGCTTTTTGGTGAAGTTGTTACTGCTGGGGAATATTTCTCTTGCTTTGGTGATTTCTCTGAGTGTAGATTGGTCATCAGTTGAAAGGAGTAAGTCTATATATTCTTCACGCAGTTTTATATCGTAGGGAGCAAGTTCAAGGTGAAGTCGAGCAAAGTCTTTTGCTTTTGATACTTCACCTTTACGTGTTAATAGTCTGAAAATATTGATAGAGGTACTAGGATTTGTACTGTCCTGCTTGTATGATGCTTCAAAGGCTGATAGTGAATTATCTATAGTGCCGCTCTGAATTTCTGCTTGCCCAAGCAGCATTTGTACCGAAGGGTTTTCTGGGTCTCGCTTTGCTGCTTCTGTGGAAACTTGTAGAGCTCTACTGTCCCAGCCTCGAGCTTTATAGATATCATAGAGTACTATGTTTGGGATAACAGCAATAGGATTTATCTTTAGTGCTTGAGTGATATACTCTTCAGCTCTTTCAGGGCTATTTTGTGAAACCAAGTAGTATCTGGCAAGTTCTGCACGGGCAAGAATATTTCCTGGATCAATTTTTATAGCTTTTTCCAGTGACATTCGTCTCATGTTTTCTTCTCTATCAGCAGCAAATTTTTTACTCTCATCATTGGCTTCAGCTATTGCCATAAGGTATATTGCAGTATCAGGGTTATAGCGTGCAGCACTCAGTAGCAGGTGGTGGACTGCTTGAGGGTTGTCTGCAAGTGATTCTCTTGTCAGGAGAAGGTAGCCCAAAAAATAAGCAACTCTGTGATTGGTTTTGTCCGAACTGTACAGTGATGCGAGATATTGCTCAGCCCCGGTATTGATTTCAGGGGGCAGTAACCTTTCTGAGTTTGTCGTCTCACTTTTAAGCTTTGCAAGCTCTTCTCCAGTCACTGAAGGGAATTCATTTATTATGATATTCGGCGAATTTATACTGCTTCCATCAGGATTAGTCAACCTGAGGTAGAGGCAAGTTTCTGGTTTGTTTTGACATTTTATAGATACTAAATTTTTACCTTTTTGTAGTTTTAGCCCTATTGCCTGCTGATCCGGTATTGCTCTGCGCGTGGCTCTTGTTTTTAGTATTTTTTGAGAGTTCAGCATTATTTCAATAGGGGTGCTGCTTCCAAAGTGTAATGCTACATCTGCATCTTCAGAAGATTCTATTATAAAGTAAGCATTGAATTCTTTATCGGGTTTTCCTTTAAAGATCAAACCTAATGGTGCTTTGTAGTCTGGTGCTATACTGGAAAAATTACTTATTTCGTTGGATTCGGGTAGCTCTACAATAAAACTTGCAATAAAATTGAGTGAGCTAGCAAGATCTTTTATATCATTGACGTTGCCAGATTGTTGTTTTAACTTTATTTCTGTAAGGATTATTTTTGAAGCTAGCGGATAGGGCAGGTCTGTCTTCTTTACCTTTTCGATCATTTTTAGGGCATCATTATTTTCACCTGTAAATTTTGCTAGTCCTTTGATCTTCTCTAAAAGAAACTCGCAGACAGCAATATTATATGACTGATCTTTACCAGCAAGATATTCCTCAATGCACTCCTCAAATATACCGATATACTCCATCTCTGCACTGAGAGGTTCTCCACCTGTCTCTAGACTTTCAGCTTCTTCTAGCGCATTTTGATCCAGTGCATTTAGTTGTTGAGTTGAGATTATTATTATTAAAAGTAGTATCTTTAGAATTTTATTGATTTTCATTTTGGTATTCCTAAGTGCTGCTCTGATAATAAAAAGAATCCTATAATACTTAGTATTATAGGATTCTTGGGCGTGAATTACTACTCTAAAGTTTGTACTTATTTGTTAATTACAAACTTATCAGGGCGCAAAGTTGGGTCACTCAAAATAATAATATTATTGTGGTATTCATCTTCAAGCGCTATAAGAGCAAGACGAGATTTGTTTGAAATGGCTATTGCTGTTTCAGGATTCATTTTAACCTTGCAGTTTTTACCTTCTTTTAGTTCAACCCTTAGAGCTCTCATGAACTCAGTTTCAATTGTAGCAATATTTTTTACTACACCTGTACCACCACAATGCTTACATGCATCAAAATGGCTGAGGTTGAGGCTCTGACGCATACGCTGTCTGGTCATTTCCATTATGCCCAATTGGCTAATAGGAAGAATGGTTGTCTTTGCTCTATCAGCCTGCATCGCATTTCTGAAGGTATTTTCAACATTCTTTCTGTCTTCTTCGGACTCCATGTCTATGAAGTCAATCATGACAAGTCCCCCCATATCCCTCAGGCGTAATTGTTTGGCAATTTCAAGTGCAGCCTCTTTGTTGATCTTGAGAACCATATCATGTGAAGATTTTCCTTTTACAAACTTACCAGTGTTTACGTCAATTGCAACCATGGCTTCTGTTTGCTCAATAACTAATTCTCCACCACTCTTTAGTCGAACTGATTTACTAAATAGTGCACTAATCTCATCTTCAACATTGTATTGACTGAATAATGGTTCTGATCCTTCATAGTATTTAGCTCTTTTTATATCTTCAGGCATAGTTAGCTTGAGGAAATCTTGAGCGCGTTTGTACTCTTCTTCAGAGTCGATATACATAGTGTCAATATTGTCTGTAAAGTAATCTCTGATAGCTCTTATTACTAAATCACTTTCCTGGTAAATTGGCATTGGCCCTTTTACATTTTTAGTGTGATTTGTGATTGCATCCCAGAGCATAATTAAATAATCAAGGTCTCTTTGTAGTTCATCTTTACCTTTACCCATACCTGCGGTACGGATTATATAGCCCATGTCATTTGGCGGGTCCAGCTGCTCCAGAGCTTTTCGTAGTTCATCTCGATCTGGTTTATTCGTAATCTTCTTGCTAACGCCGCGTTTTTTAACAGCAGGCATAAGTACAAGATATCTTCCAGGAAGTGAGATATATGTAGTCAAACTAGGACCTTTTGTCGCTACCTGTTCTCTTGTAATCTGTACTAGAATTTCCTGCCCTTTTTGAAGCATGTGATTGATAGGTGGGCGTTTGCTGGTTGGCCTCTGGCGGTTTGGTTTGCCAAGAACATCTTCGTATCCACCGAATGGATAAATAATATCTCTGACATGTAAGAAGCCATTTTTTTCTGCGCCTATATTAACAAATGCTGCCTGAAGGTTAGGTTCTACATTTTCTACGACACCTTTGAAAATATTGCCATGAACAAATTCTCCACCGGATTTTTCAATATAAATTTCTTCAAGACCTTTTTTGCCAGCAATAGCAACTCTGATTTCTCCATGGTCAACAACATTCATAAGCATGTTGCGTCCTGTCTCTTTGCGGAGATTATTTTTATTTTCTTTTTGTTTTTCCGCTAGAATTGCAGTAGCAGTAATTGGCTTATATCTTTTACTTGGAGCCTCTTCAATTGGCTCATCATTTTGCTTATTACTCTCTTCTGGATTAGCTTTTTCCTGCTCTTTCTTTTTGCGCTTGTTTTTACGTCTACGTGCAGAGCGTGAGAGTTTTTTCTCTTCATCACTCTCTGGTTGCTCATTTGCTGATTCTTCATTATCAGTTATTGCTATTTTGGGTGTATTCTCAGCTTTAGTAGTGGGTTGCTTTTCATTACTTTTATCAAGACTTGTCGTGTTCGTTTTGTTATTGGTGTTTTTTGCTGCTTTTTGCTCAAGAGCTAGAAGTCCACCACTGATTTTTTCTCCTTCAAGAACGTTTCCGTTAGATAATTTTTGAGGATCGTCTTTAGTAACAGGATCTGTTTTTGGCTCCGGTGTTGTTTTAATTTCAGATGTTGCTTCAGCTCTAGGTTTTGTTTCAGTTCCTTTAGCAATGTTCTGTTTGTTAGATTCTTTCTTGGCTGTTTTTTGGCGTTCTTTCTCTGCAATGCGTTCTTCAATAGTCATTTCATTGATTGGCTTTGCAATATATTCTGTTTTTGGGGGATCAATGACTGTTTTAGTTTCAACTTTTGGGGTTGAAACTTTTTTAGACGTCTTTTTGCTGGTTTTCTTTTTTGTTGTTTTCTTTGTTGTGGCAGACTCTTTTTTTGCAGTGTCATTACTGATTACAACTGTCTCAGTAGGCTTCGCGTTAGTTTTTGTTGTAGAGGTTTTTGCCGTTTTTTTACTAATTTTTTTTGCAGCTGTTTTTTTGCTGGTTGCTTTTTTTGCCGTCTTTTTTGTTACTTTTTTTGTTTCTACTTTTTTAGTAGTTTTTTTGCTAGTCTTCTTCTTTGTTACTTTCTTTGCTGCTGCAGAAGAAGTAGTCGCTACTTTTTCTTTATTGCTCTTTTCAGCAGGCGTGCTGCTTTTAGAAGCTGTTTTCTTTTTTGCCAAAATAATACTCCGTAAAAATCATCAATAAAATAAGGTGTACTGTGCGAGGCATGATAAGGCACCACATGTGCTTTCACTTCTTACCTGTCTGCTGCAGAGTATACTCATAAATACATCTACACTTCACTTACTCTTAAATGTCGTATAGATACTAATATTTGCTGCATATTTCAATTATAATCCTGAGCAACACATCCCCTTTGCTCAGATAATTTTAATTACTATTTCTTAAAATCCATAGCAATTTTTGTAAAATTTAGACTATACCAATCACTGTCAAGTTTATCTGCTAGGTACTTTCCTATTTCATCAATTCTACCTGCACCGTCTAAAAAATGCAGAAGTTTGACAACTACCCCTGTGTCACAGAGTTCACAACTTTCAATAAATCTTCGTATCTCTATATTTCTGCGTTTGCGTCCGTGTCCTCTCTCAATCATAATTTTTTCAGACTTTAGCATATCTACGTTTGCTTCTTCTAATCCGTTTAGATTGGGGAAATTATCAATGCGATAAGTACAAGAATTGACAACTCGCCCTTTCTTAGTATTTTTTAGAGTCGTCATACCGGTAATTTCAATACATGGTTGAAGCACAGGATTTAGACAATTAATTAACTTTTCAAGCCCATATTCTTCGGAAAATTCTACTTCAATTTCCTCACATTCTGATGCTACACCTAATGGCAATGGGTGAGGAAATACTAGTCTTGGGCGTGGGTTGAAACCTTGTGAATGGTTTACTTTGAGACTCGCGCGTTTAAGTCCTCTTTCAAAATGTCTCATGATATCATGATGTGAAAAGAACCGTGCTGCATTTAGTTTTGCAAACGTAAAGGATATTTTCTGCTTTATCAAAAGGGGCGAATCTACCAAGTTATCTCCAATTATGTTGACCCAATATGTTGACATTAAAGGGTTAATCTGTACTATCTTTAATTATAATAGTTTTGACAAACTATTAACAGTTAATTATATAATATATTGATCTATATTAGAATAACAAGACTTAAAGGAAAAGAAATATGGGAAATTTACTGGACGAGCTAAGAGCAAGAGGGCTTGTGGAGCGTGTATCTGATGAAGCATTGGGTGAATTATTTGAAAAAGGTCCTGTTTCATTCTATACAGGGTATGATCCAACAGCTGCAAGTCTTCAGATTGGTAACCTTTTTGCTATCATAACAATGAAGAGATTACAGCTTGCTGGACATAGACCGGTAATTCTTATAGGTGGTGCTACTGGCATGATAGGCGATCCGTCTGGTAAAAATGTGGAACGAAATCTTCTCAGTGAAGATGTAATTGAAAGTAATATAGCTGGTCAAAAGCTTCAGCTGGAAAGACTTCTCGACTTTGATTGTGGTGATAATTCTGCAATAATTCTAAATAATAAAGACTGGATCGGAAAGATGTCATTCCTTGAATTCTTGCGTGATGTAGGCAGAAGGTTCCGTATGGGGGAGATGCTGGCAAAAGAGTCTGTCAAGAAACGCCTGAATTCTGACGTGGGTTTGAGCTTTACTGAGTTCTCATATCAGATGCTTCAGGCTTATGACTTTGAGTATTTATATAATACTCATGATGTCAAGTTGCAGCTAGGTGGCGGTGATCAGTGGGGTAATATTACTGCTGGCATTGAGTATATACGTAAATGTGAGGGCGAGACAGCTTATGGTATGGTTATTCCGTTAGTTACTGACGGACAGGGCAAAAAGTTTGGTAAGAGTGAAGGAGGTACGATTTACCTTGATCCAGAAATTACCAGTCCTTATCAAATGTACCAGTATCTCTTAAACTCAGATGATACAAGTGTAATTACTTATCTAAAATACTTTACGTTTCTTTCAATGGATGATATTGGTGAACTTGAGCAGGCTACAAAGGATGCGCCGCATGAACGTCGTGCTCAAAAAGTACTCGCTGAAGAGGTTGTAAAATTCGTTCATGGTGAGGAAGGGCTTGCTAGTGCCTTACAAGCTACGCGTATCTTTTTTGGTGAAAAGATTGATAATCTTGAAGATAAAGATTTGCTCTCAATATTTGCAGACGTGCCATCTGTAACAATAACCAAGTCTGAGCTTGAAGCAGGGATTCCAGCGGTTGATCTGCTAGCTATGACCACTTTGTATAAAAGTAAAGGGGAGGCACGTAGATCACTTCAGCAGAACGGGGTGTCACTGAATAATGTTAAATTTGGAGATGTTGAGCAGGTTGTTGGTATTACCGATCTTGCGAGTGAATCTACGCTTGTTATTCGAAAAGGTAAGAAGAATTACTGCCTTGTAAAGGTTGAAGAATAATACCTAAATTTTGCAGCTATTTGAGTATAAAACCGAGGATCTTATAATCTCGGTTTTTATATTTTTGTAGATAGAATTAGTTGAGTGAGTCTAGAGCGTTTTCTGCTGCATCTATGCAATACTCAAGCTTGTCGATGACTTTACTTGTAGATTCTTTTGGAATTTCTAATATATCCCAGAGTTTCTGGTCAGGTGGAAGGGGAATGTCAAAATCACTCCCATTCTCACAGCCTTTGAAACGACTGAACTTGAAGGAAAATTGTGCAGCTGCAGCAAGTGGAGCGATATTTTCCGGTGCTTTTTCAATATTATTCTGGTATAATATACTCAACTGGATTGTCTCAGATAATGACCATTTCTCTGCAAGCCAGTAGCCAAGGTTGGTATAACTGGTATTTAGGACCTTTTTTTCTGAATCATTATATGACATTAGGTTTCGGTGACCAATAATAAGAATTTCATCAAATTTTTCTGATGAATATTGTTCAATAATAATTTTACCAATGTTATGGAGTAAGCCTATAGTAAAGGTTGCATCATTATTTAAAAGTTTAGAGTACTTTGACAGTACATCCATCATAAAAGCGCAGGCAAGGGACTGTTTCCAAAATCCCTCATATGAAAATTTGTTTGCGGTAAAAGTGTTGAATACAGATGCGCTTATTGACAGGCTTCGTATTGTGTTGAATCCTAGAATAACAACTGCTTGTTGAATGGAATCAATATGTCTGCTAAGTCCGTAGAATGAGGAATTTACAAGTTTTAATATTCTTGCAGCAAGAGCAGGGTCATGCTCTACAATATTATTAATTATAGAAGCATCGCTATGTGGATCGTTGATCACATTTATAAGTGTTGAAACGACTTGGGGTAGTGTTGGAAGATCTATGATATTATCTACAATAGACTCGAAGTCATTTTTTATCATTTTTTATCTCATTCTATTTGTAACGAGTAAATGCTTGTTAAAAATATTTAAAATATATCTAGATAATTTTCAAAGGGTTATACCTATTGACAAGACTATGATATATATAAGATAATAATAATATTCGGTAAAAATTGCAAGGTGAAAATTAACTCAATCTTAAAAGGTATCTACTTAATGAAAAAAAAATGCGTGTGTTTATATTCTGGAGGACTTGATAGCAGGTTGATTATAAGGCTGATGGCCAACATGGGGGTTGAGGTGATCGCTTTTCATGGGGTTCATGCTTTTGAGAGTAGAGAGCTTCTAGCGAATATGGGGGCTAAAGTTATACAGGATTGCAGGAATCTTGGCGCATCTGAGGTTATTATACGAGATCAGACTCAGGAAATTATGCAGCTAGTGGCAGAAAATAAGTTTGGTCTGGGTAAGAATCTCAATCCATGTACAGATTGTAGAATTAACACCGTACGTAATGGATTTGAGGTGATGCGTGAGGTCGGGGCTGACTTTATCTGCAGCGGTGAGGTTATTGGGCAGCGTCCAAAGAGTCAGCAGAGGCATACAATGAATTGTGTTGTAAACAGCATGAAGAAATATGATGGGGAAGGATTGCTTCTCAGACCGCTTTGTGCAAAGCTTCTTGATGAAACAATTCCTGAGAAAGAAGGATGGATAGACAGGGAAAGGCTATATGATTTTTCTGGGAGGTCACGTTATAACCAGATGACCTTGGCAAATGAGCTTGGGATAAAAGAATTTCCTTCGCCAGCCGGCGGTTGTTTGTTGACTGATATAGGCTATTCTGCGCGCTTGTATGATCTTATGAAGTTTGACAGCTGCCCGAACACTAATGAACTGGAACTTTTGAAATTTGGACGTCATTACAGGGCTAAGAACGGTGCAAAAATTATCTCTTCCCGCAATGGTGATGAAGGAGATATTCTTGAGGCTCTTGCTGGAGAGGGAGATACTTTTTATATTACTGATCCTAAGCCGGGAGCTTTTATAATGGTGCGCGGTGAAGTTGATACTGAAGTTGAGAGAGTTGCTACAGGATTGGCAGGTTATTACTCGAAATATCGAGAAACTGGCAAAGCTCCAATTTTGAAATACTATGGCAAACAGAGTATGGAAAACGGTATTCATACAGGCGAGCATACTGTCGTCGATCCGGCTGGTATTTCTGAGCTTATAATTGAACGTGAAGAATATCTTGCAAGTCGTAAGACTAGGAATTATTATGGCAGGAAATAGGTATTGATTTACTTATGGAGACAGGCATTGCCTGTCTCCTGTTTTTATTGTTTACACTTACAGGTGGCGTCTGTGCATAGATGGGTTTCAATTGTTGTATGTTTTAGTCTTGTAATATTATTTAAGCGAGTTGTGTACTCTGTAGCGGAGCGGTTTTCTTTTGAAATTATAGTTATGGCGGCAGCAAGTGCGTCTGAGCTTATTGGCCAGATATGAAGATCACTGACAATACTATCGCCATCAGATTCAATTGCTGTGATCACCTGTTTATTTATTTCCTCATTATCGTTGCCGTCAAGGAGTAGTCTTCCACTACTTTTAAGTAATCCTATGGCCCATTTACCGATGACTATGCCTCCAGCAATACCTATTACTGGGTCAAGGAAGCTCCAACCGAGGTACTTTCCTGCAAAAAGTGCAGATATTGCTAGAACAGAGGTAAGTGCGTCAGCTAGAACGTGTAGATAAGCTGCACGAAGATTATGGTCATGATGTACATGGGGTTTGTCAGAAGAGTGTGAATGAGTATGGTGGTTATGTGAATGTCCGTCAGCACCAGATCCTTGTAGCATCCAGACACTCAGTATATTGACGATAAGACCAATCACAGCAACAATAATTGCTTCATTAAAGGCGATATTAACAGGATTAATTATACGATCTATTGATTCAATAATCATTATAATTGCTGTTGCTCCAAGAAATATTGCGCTTGTGTAGCCAGATAATATACCAAATTTACCAGTTCCAAAGCCATAGTTCGGTGAGCTTGCGAGGCGACGAGCCATAATATAGGCAAAATATGTGATACCCAGAGCGAAGGTATGGGTGCCCATGTGCCAGCCATCAGCGAGTAGTGCCATAGAGCCTGTAAGGGTGCCCGTCACAATTTCTGCAACCATTGTTATTAAGGTTAGAATTATGACCCTAAGGGTCTTTTTTTCGTTTGCTGAATTTGCTGTATCGTCAAAATTGTGATCGTGTGATATAGCATGGATTGTCTGTGTATGCATAAATATTCCTATCTATTTCATTTTAGCCATGTGTTGTATAAGCTCATCAATGAGTTGATCTTTATTACCGTCAGCGATAGTCGCTCTGTCGATACAACCCTTTATATGATCTCCAACCATCTGTAGCCATACTCCACGGATTGCTCCTGAAACAGAAACAACTTGCTTGAGGACATCCATACAGTCTTTGTCATTCTGAATCATTTTTGACAACCCTTTTATTTGCCCCTCAATTCTATTGAGTCTTTTTACTAGTCTCTCTTTATCTTGGTCTGAGCCACATAGTGCCATGTTTTCTCCTTTAAATTCAATATGGGGTATAGGAGTATATGCTATATTGGCGATAGCTAATTGTCAAGCAGTATTTTCAATATATATTAATATAGTTTTGGAGATAAAGATTTAGATTAAATTTTTTGGTAAGTGTTTATGTAGAATATTATTTGTTTATCGTTGTTAAATACGGGATTAGCTTTATGCTGTTACTTGTCTATGTTGAAAACTTGCAGATAGCGCGAAGGCGTATAAGTGGCATGTATGGAAAAATTATTAGAAAAGTTTATGGTTGTTTGTGGTTACATTTGACCTCTGAGCGGAGCATAGAGTATATTTTTGCTAGTGATCATTTTCAAGGTTTCTTCGTAAGAGTATTCATGAGCTAGCTCTAGATCACTCAAATAGTCATCTGAATACTTTTTTATGGCTGATTGGTTCTCAGTGCAGTAGGCTACTTCGTAATTCATGAGCATTGATCTGGAATCCAGATTGACACTACCACCTATAAAATATTTACCATCTATAATAGCTAGTTTGTTGTGCAGAACTGATTTGTCCCAGCCCCATATGCGTATTCCATGTTTTTTGTAAACATGCAATTCACCTTGTGCAAGCTCTTTGAAGAGCTTTAGATCTGATTCTTCCTGAGTAAGTATCCGGACATCAACCCCCCGTTTGGCTGCATCTAGTAATGCCTTTTGGACAAGTTTAGGCGGCATAAAGTAAGGTGTCGAGATATAGACAGACTCTTTTGCTGCGTTGATAGCAATGGTATATAAGTTTATCATATAGCTATCAATATATTCTGGAGATTGCTCAACTATTCTTATATCGACATCACCTGTAGGGAGGATATCAAGTAGTTTTGGTTCGTACAGATTGCCGAACAATTTAATAAATGGATAGTCTATAATTCTTTTAAATGGGTTTGAACCAACAATAGGTAAGTTCATTCCTAGCCAGTTACTTCCAGCCTGATTCCAGCTTAGAGCAAAGACTTTTTCTATATCGTTACATGCAGGACCTTGAATTAATACACCTGAGTCGCGCCAGCCTTGAACACCGTTACCGTCATAGTTATTAGAGATATTTAGGCCAGAAAGAAACGCTTTTACACCGTCAATAACAATAATTTTGCGGTGATTTCTGCTGTTCATTCTAAAGAATGTCCAGGACTTTAGTGGATTGAAGGTGCGAACATCTCCACCATCTTCTATGAATTCCTTAAAGTCGTCAATATCTGTTTCACAGCCGAAGTGGTCGTAAGTTATTTTTACTTTTACTCCTCGTTTTAGTGCCTCCTCAAGTTCTTCAAGAACCTCGCTGCCTATGTCATCTACAGTAAAATCGTACATTGCAATGTCTATATATTCTTTGGCAGCTTCAATTTCTTCAAGAAGTTTTGGGAAAAAATGTTCCCCGTTTTCAAGAACTTGAAGAGTATTGCCTTGGGTTACTTTTGAATTTGTAAAGATATCCAAAGTTTTTTCAAATTGTGCGGTTCCAATATCGCCATCTGATTTTAAAGTAATATTGAGTGCTGAGCGGAAGGCGTTAACTGGGCGTATAGAAGAGATGGTACTGCAGCCCGAAGTTGTCAGTACTAATAATATTAAAGTCAGTAATGTAATGAGACGATATTTTTTGATCATTTAATAAAATAATTGCTATTTTGTAAAATGAGCTAGTATCATCTGTGGGTACTAGCTCATTTATTATATTATTATTAATTAGGAGAAAAGATTGAATACCATACCTGATAGAACCTTAGGGAAGAAGTATGTACTCTTCTGCGGCATTACTTCACCAGCGTAGCTTACGTTCTTAACTTGCTCCATAGTAGTAGAGCGCATTAAGAAACCGCACTGAATCTCTTTTTCATGATTTTTTGACATATTGATAGCTTCGGCTGCATCCTTGGAGTAAATAATATTTTCTTTGCGTAGAAGTTTTCCTTCATCTATTCCAAGAAGGTCTTCTAAGATAAGAAGGTGTAGTACTGATACATCAAGTTCCTGCCACGCTTTACACTTATCTGCAGCCCTAGAGCTCATAATATCAAGATTTTTCATGCCTACGAAGTACATGTCGTTATTTAGAATCAAACCATATGCAGGTGTTTCGCTCTGTTCTATATCATGGATTAGTTTTGCCTGGTCATTTTCTTTTCTGAGTTCAAAGTTTACCGTTAGTGTAGAGATTAAGTTTGCAACTGCTTCGTCATCCACACCATATACAAGACGATGTGTTGGCCATATTACAAGACCAGGATCACTGTCTGGTACAATAAACATTAGAAGATAGTCAGAATCAAGTTCACCTAAAGGAGGAGGGGTCTGTCCAGCTTCTTTCATCGCTTCTCTTACGGTATTTCTGTAATTTAGTGCTGTCTCATATCTGTGGTGACCATCTGCAATAAAGATCTGACCGTTTGAGCAAAGATCACAGAAATTTTTTGTTAGCTCAGGATCATCTAGTACCCAAAATTTATTTCTTACCTTGTCATCGCCTATGAAATCCGCAAGTGGTGAGTCATTGTAAAGGCTTGTCAGCTTTTTGCTTATATCCCCATCTTTGTCACTTAAAAGACCAAATACAGGGCCAGGATTACCCTTTACAGCTTTCATAAGGTTCAAACGGTCTGCTTTAGGCCCAGAAAGTGTCTTTTCATGAGGGAAAACTCCGGCTTCACCCCATTCAGAAAGAAGAACTCTTGCAAAGAAGCCGTGTCGGTTGTAGGTGACATCGTCAGCGGTGAATTCCTGTTCGTATAAATATACTGCAGGTTTGTCCTGGATCAATAAACCTTCTTCTCTCCATTGATCAAGGTGGGTCGCTGCACGAGTATAGCGGTTGTCATTATCTGTATCAGTATCAAAAATTTTACCATAGATAATTCTTACAGAATTTTTTGGATCTTTTTTGTAGAGGTCATTCTGGTAATCCTCGCCTACTACATCATAAGGTGGCATTGAAACTTTAGCATAATCAGCTTTAGCAGGGTTATAGCGCCATCCGGCAAACGGTTGAATTACAGGCATGTCTTTCCTTTCGGGTTTAAAGCATTAATTAATATTAAGTTACGAATCAAGTTCTTCGTTATTATTCTGATTTTTATGTCATATGCAAGTGAAAGAATGGTTAGAGTGTGCATTAATTATTAAATATGTTTAAATTTAAGTGAGTTTTTTTACATTTTTTCGTAATAGGAAGAATTTTCCGGATTAAATTTCTTGTTACATGTGAATATGCTGGTTTTTTTTATAGGTATTTGACTATATTAATGTGTTGTTTCTTGGTAAAACATGGTCTGAAAATATATTTTGGACTTTTGGTATACTAATTGTATGTCGTGTCATAGTACAAAGGCACTTTTAAAAATTCTAGAATGCTGTAGTGAAATATTCTGGGAAGACTGTAAATTATAAATTGGAGATATTATGGGTATGGGGCGTATTACTAGTGCAACAACAAGGCAAAGTGTGAATTCTTCTTTATTGCAGAAGCTAAATGAAGAAAAGAGTGAGGACCTTCATAAACAGGTTGGAAAGAATGATACTGATAAAAATGGTACTCTAAGTAAAGATGAATTTATTTCAATGAGTAAGAAAAACTTAAATGATAGTGAGGGTACTAAAAAATTAGCTGAGACTTTATATGATACATTTGATAGTGATAAAGATGGTGAGTTGACAGAGAAAGAGATTGAGTCAGGTAGAAATATGCTCTCACAAAATCTTGGTAATATCTATTCATCTTCAGGTCTTAAGTCTCAAATAAATTCAATCCTTGGAACAACAAATTCAACAAAGGAAGATTCAATAAATAGTGCGATGGAAAGTATTTCAAAATCTTTAAATGGTACAACCAATAAGAATATTCAGAAATATCTTGAGCAGGCAAAGTTAAGCGGAAATTCTGATTATTCAAATATGTTAATAAACTCTATGTTAAATAGCACTGGCTCTCTTCTGGATTATTTGTAATAAGTTTGTAATTTATTGTTACTACAGTTTCTAAATGGTGTTTGTTTGTGTTTTTTATGCAGATGTTTAGGCATGTTTATTAATATCACCGCAGTTAAAATAATGTAGACCTGAAATATATTGGAATTAGCCAACTTTAATCGTAAGGACTTATTACTACTAAAAGAAAAATATTCCGGAAAAATGTTCCTTTTTAATCTGGAAGTGTACTCGAAAGAAGTTGATAAAAAAAATAGTAACGTGATATTTTGCGGTAATTTATAGTGTTTTGTTGTGTATATGTGTGTGTGGATATTGTTGGAACGTTAATTGTGTTAGGTGTTAAAACAAGCTATATATACTTGGGGATTAAGTAATATGGCTCGGGATAAAGGGGAAGTACAAGAGAAAAGTATTAAATTTGGCAGTTGTAACTAAGAATAATTTGTTTTAACTGAAAAGGAGATATCATGAGTATTGGTAGTATTGCTGGTTCATCATCTTTTAATCTTAATTCAATAATGCAGCAAAAGGCAAAGCAAGACCCTCAAGAATTAATTAAGAAAAATGATTCTGATGGTAATGGCACGCTTAATGCGGATGAATATATTGCTATGAAGGCTGATGGTGCAGAAGAACTGAAGAAGAGTGAAAATGCAACTAAAGAAGAATTTGCATCACTTGATACAGATGGCGATGGTGAAGTAACTGCGGCAGAGCTTGAAGCAGGTAGAGAAGCCATGATGAAAGAGATGGAAGAAAAATTTGGGTCACTTGACACAATGCTTCAGGTTAATAATGTTCTTAATCAAACGCAGCAGACTCTTATAGATCTCATGTCTAGCAGTAATAATGCGGATAATGATGAAGAAGAGAATGCTTTTGATTTTCTGACAAATGATTATAGTGATAAGATTAGTGAATACCTTACTCAGTCTGAAATAACTAAAAACGGCGATTACTCAGTTGAGGCTTTGCAGGCACTTATAAATAATGGTGGTTCAGTATCTGAGTTAATATAATAATTCAATATTTTTTCGACACTCGTATGGGTAGTACAGTTACGGGATGGTTATGAGTGTTGATGATATTTCCTATGGGATAACAGGTTGGGGCCTGTTATCCCGTTTTATTTGGATGACTATAATCATGCTATTCCATGGTGTGATTATGTTTGGTATAATTTAATTATATTGTTCTTTGACATCATTGACGGGAAGACTTTGTTAGGTATGATTGATGTAAAGACCGAACAAGGGGAAGATGATGCTTAAGCTTGCAAACGAAATTATTGCTAGAATTAAAAAATTAAGGAAACTGTTGAATGTTAGTGATCTTAGCGGGGCGCTAATAACTAAAAAAAGCGATGTAAGGTATTTCAGTGGATTTACCGGTGATGATTCGATACTACTTATAACATTAAATAAAAAATATCTAATTACAGATGGGCGTTACGTTGAAGAGGCAGAAAAATCAACTAGTGGCTATGACATTGTTAAGTGGAAAGATCACCCCGCGAGCTATGTTGCTAGCCTTATCTCAGAAAAGCAGAATAAAAAAATTGGTATATGTGACAATCATTTGACTGTTAGTTGGCATAAAAAGCTTACGGCCGGCGGAGTAAAAACAGCGCCGTTTGATAGTGTAATTGCAAATATTAGAGAGCAAAAGAGCGAATGGGAAGTTTGTAAGATAAGCCAATCTTTGGTAGCTATTGAGGACGCTTTTAGAAGTTTTAAGAAGCGTATCAAAGTTGGTATGACAGAGAAAGAGTTGAAACTTGAGCTTGAGCTTCAAATGTTTGGTCAGGGTATCGAAAAGCCATCATTTGAGACTATTGTTGCTGAGGGCGCTAACTCTAGTCTTCCTCATGCTCATGCAGGGGATAGGAAGATTGCTGCGGGATCGATTTTATTAATTGATTTTGGTGGTGAGCTTGATGGTTATTGCTCAGATCTTACCAGAACCTTGTTTATATCTGAAATTTGTGATGAATGGCGTGAGCGTTATGAATTTGTGCTGGAGGCTCAGAAGGCGGGGATTGTTACTTTGAAAGCTGGCAAAGATATAAAAGAAGCTGATAAAGCTGCAAGAGCTGTTTTTTCAGGAGCAGAGTGTGAGCAGTACTTTGTTCACTCTCTGGGACATGGTGTGGGAATGGATGTACACGAACTTCCGAGTCTTTCGAGTAAGACAGTTGGTAAAATGCCTGCAGGGGCAGTTGTGACAGTAGAGCCTGGGTTATATTTTCCAGGAAGGGGTGGAATTCGCATTGAGGATATGGTTGTTGTGGAGTCTAGTAGAATTAGAGTACTTAGTACTCTTGAGAAGGATATTGAATCTATCGTTATTGCATAACAGAATTTATCGAGAAAAACCCACTGGAATTTGTGTTGGTTATTTATATAATCATGGTTTAGTCTTTGTAATATTAAGATATGTGTAAGTGAAATTAATTAAAATTTAATATAATATAAATGGAAGTATTTTCTTTTGGGAAAGGTATTGTAAAAAATGAGTATTGAAAAAATCAGTAAACTCGTTGAATTAATGAATGAAAATGATCTTGTTGAGCTTCAGCTTGAAGAAACAGATTTCAAAATTAAATTAAAGAAACCTGGTTGTAATATGATTGCTACGCCTGCTATGATGGCTCCAAGTATGCCGGTACCTGCAGGAATCCCTGCTTCTGCTCCTGCTTCTGCTCCTGTGGATGATACGGCAGGCCTTACGCCTATTCCAAGTCCAATTGTTGGGACTTTTTACTCTGCTGCTTCTCCTGAGTCAGACTCGTTTGTATCTGTTGGTGACACTGTAAGTGCAGATACGGTGGTATGTATTGTTGAGGCAATGAAGATTATGAATGAGGTAAAGGCAGAAATCTCTGGTACTATTGAAAAGATACTTGTTAAGAATGGTGAGCCGGTAGAGTATGGGCAGCCTCTGTTCCTCGTTAAAGAATAATCTTATAAGAGTAACCAGATAAAGAAGGTAACTACAAAATTATGTTTTCTAGAATTTTAATTGCTAACCGTGGAGAAATCGCGGTACGTATTATTCGAACTTGTAAAAGACTTGGTATTGAGACTGTGGCAGTATTTTCTGAAGCTGATAGGGACTCTTTGCATGTAAAACTTGCTGATGCCGCAATATGTATAGGTCCAGCAGATTCGGCAAGAAGTTATCTTAATATTCCAAGCTTGATTTCTGCGGCTGAAATTACTGATGTCGATGCTATTCATCCAGGGTTTGGTTTTTTGTCAGAGAATGGACATTTTGCTGACGTCTGTAATTCTCTTGACATTAAATTCATTGGGCCAACTTCGCAGGCTATGGCACGTATGGCTGATAAAGCTGGAGCTAGAGAGCTTGCCAAGAAGGCAGGAGTGCCTATTCTTGAAGGCAGTGAAGGTGTTCTCAAAAATGATGAAGAGGGGCGTGCTTTAGCAAGGAAGATTGGATATCCGGTAATCATTAAGGCTACAGCTGGTGGTGGTGGACGAGGTATTCGTATTGCTCATAATGATGCCTCACTTCAAAGTGGTATGCAGCAGGCTAGAGCAGAGGCTGAGATAGCTTTTGGGAACGGTGATCTTTATATTGAGAAGTTTCTTGAGCACCCACGGCATGTTGAGGTTCAGATCGTTGCCGATGAGCATGGAAATGTCATTCATCTTGGTGAGAGAGACTGTACTATGCAGAGGCGTCAACAGAAATTGCTTGAAGAATCACCATCTCCTGTTGTGGATAGGAAACTTCGTGAACGTATGGGCGAGGCTGCTGTAAATCTTGTGAAATTAAGTGGTTACCAAAATGTTGGTACAATAGAATTTCTTTATGAAAAGGGCGAGTTCTATTTTATGGAGATGAATACTCGCATTCAGGTCGAGCACCCGGTTACTGAGATGATCACAGGGCTTGATTTGGTAGAAGAGCAGCTCAGGATTGCTTCTGGTGAGAAGCTTCGCTGGAAACAGGAAGATATTACATTTAGTGGGCATGTTATGGAGTTTCGTATTAATGCCGAAGACCCTGAAAGAAATTTTGCTCCTTTTCCTGGAAAAATTGAGCTTTTTATTGCTCCTATTGGAGAGAACATAAGAGTTGATACATTTGCATACTCTGGGTATAGGATTCCGCCAACTTATGATTCTATGATTGGTAAGCTTATAGTAAAGGGTGAAAATAGAGCGGATGTTATTGCAAAGGCTGATCTTGCTTTGCGTGAATTTTTGGTTGAGGGCATTAAAACGACTATACCTTTTCATAGAAAATTGATTACTAATCATCATTTTGTAAATAATGACTACGATATTAATTTTATTGATGAAAGATTTAAGTAGGATATTGTTTTTGCTAAACAAATATAAATAAAAAAAACTGACTTTTACAGTCTTTTTGCTGTAAAAGGTATTGACTTTGTTTGTTGTGAAACGATAATAATTACCCTTAATAGTTTGAAGTTTATTTTTTATTTAATTATAGATGTTACTGAGCATGGTATACTTTTGGTACTACAGCTTTTGTAATCAAGGTATGAGGCTCTTGCGTGAGCAAGTGCACTTAAAGGAGTTAGGAAAATGGCTAATTTTTGTGAAATCTGTGGTAAAAAGACTACGTTTGGCGTTAAATACGCTCGTCGTGGTGCTCGAAAAAAGAAGGGTGGTTCTGGTGCGAAAATTTCTGGTAAGACTAATCGTACTTTCAAACCAAATCTTCAGACTGTTAGAGCTCTTGTAAACGGTGGTCCAAAGAAGGTTACAGTTTGTACTTCTTGTATTCAGGCTGGTAAAATACAGAAGGCACCTCGAGGAACTCGCAATCTTGCTCTTAAAGCGTAAGTTGCTGCATGCTCTATCTCTACTCTATGTGGGGAAAAACATTGTATTAGTCCTGCTACATTTTATGTGGCAGGATTTTTCTTTGTATGAGGTGTGATATTTGTATAATTATACAAATAATTTTATTGCTTATTAAGTCATATGAGGATGGTTTCAAAACTTTAAGTGTAAGTATATAAGAATAAACTTATGTTTTGCCGAAGCTTTAGAAAAAAATGGTTGTTTTATAAATATCTCAGCTGTGCTTAAAACAATTAAACTACTTAAAATAATTATTATAGTGAACAGGTTGAAATATGGTCAAACTAGACGACGAACTGGAATTAAACATATATGAAATATTTAGATCAATACAGGGTGAAGGCAGCAGAGCAGGCCTTACAACTATCTTTGTAAGATTAGCTGGTTGTGATATGCGCTGCGCGTGGTGTGATACTCTTGAAGCAACTGCCGAAACTTCTGGCAAGACGATGAGTTTCAAAGAAATAGCTAATGAAGTTGGTGTCCTAGGAGCCAAACATATATGTATTACTGGGGGCGAGCCTCTTCTCCAGAAAAATACCCCAAAGCTTTGTATGTATTTCTCTTCTGCAGGATTTGATGTAATCGTGGAGACCAATGGTGCAAAGGATATATCTGCTGTTCCTCCTCCTATTGCTCGTATTATGGATATTAAGTGCCCAAGTTCTGGTATGAGCAGGTATATGAACTGGTATAACCTTCAGAGCTTACGTAAGGGAGATGAGGTAAAGTTTGTGATCGCTGATCGAAATGATTACGAGTATGCGCGTGAGCTTATAGAGAAGCATGGTCTTGATAATAAGGCTGATGTGCTTATCAGTCCGCTCTGTGGGCCAGGGAGTGAAATAGAGCCAGCATTACTTGCAGAATGGATGCTTTATGATGATCTCCAAGTAAGGTTTATGATGCAGTTGCATAAAATTGTTTGGCCAGCTGGTGAGCCTAAATAGGGAATACGTATTAAAGTTGATTTAGGGCTTAGTAAAATTCACAAGAAAACTCCAAGGTTTGATTTAGTAATTAATTTTGACAGTTATTTTGTTAGGTCATTTTCTATCTTGAAATTCTAAATATATTGAAAAAATGCAGAGCCTTTGTAGGCTCTGCATTTTAAAATTATGGAATTACTTCTTTTATACTGCGAATCTTTGGTTTTATTGAATTCTTTCAAATACTAGGTGTTTATCAAATAATTTGATCTTTCTGAGGAAGATTCCTGCAAAGAAGCCTACTGCTATTGCAGCAGCTACTGTACCTTCTCGTACTCCATGTAGAGATGTGAAGTAGCCAAATGAAATAATTACTGATAGAATTACTAAGCATGAGTCCACGATTACTTTGTTTTTTGAGAATTTTACATCTGTGACTTTGGTTACTGCTGTGACTAAACCTTCACCAGGTAACATTGTAACGCTTGCTTTTACTTCGCAAAATACTCCAAATCCTATTAAGATGAAACTTGCTATACATAATGCCCATTGTTCTAAATATGATATAGGAGTATATTCTTTCATTAAGAAAAGATTCAAGTCAATTAGATAACCAAAAAGAATTCCAACTGGAAACTGTAGGTATTGTGCTTTTGGGAAATTTGAGCGCAAGAGAATAATTTGTATTAGTAATAATACTGTGTTCATTATTACTGTTAACTCTCCGATAGTGAAGTCTGTCATAAGGCTGATAACGTATGGAATGCTCGATATAGGTGATACTCCAAGATTTGATTTTGCAGAAATTGCTACACCTGAAGCCATAATAAAAAGTCCAAATACTAATAACGCATAGCGTATGCCAAAATTTCTAAATTTTTTTCTAGCCATTTTAATTCCTCTGTACTTGAAATTCGTTTCATTAGTAAACTATTTATTTGCTTATTATAAGTATATAGTCGTAAGTGTGAAGGGTTTAGGTTAAATTTTTTGCTATTTATTTTAAATTACTTTTTTATGAGTTGTAAAAATAAAAGATATTAGATATAAGTATATGGTTAAAAAAAAATATGGTAAAGTATAATTTATGATATATAAAGTGGTTGTATGTATGTAATTATCATTTTAATGAGTAAATCGAGTAATTTGGGTTATATTAATTTTAGTTATTTTAGTAAAATATTTGATAATTTTATATAAAATTTTATATAAAAAACTTGCTTAGGGAGTTTTTGGGTGTAGTTTTAGGTATATATAAGTTGTATTTGAGTCACTTATGGTTGTTGGAGAATTATGGGTGCCTTTGGTCTATTTTAATTGTATTGTTTTTTGATTGGAGAAAGTATGTTTAAGAAATTCGCTGCAATCTGTCTGGCTGCTGTTATGGGTGCATCATCATTTGTAGGGTCTGCTCAAGCGGCTGATAAGCCTGTTGTTGGTCTAGTTATGAAGTCACTTGCAAATGAGTTCTTTAAGAATATGGTCGAGGGTGCAGAGGCATTTGCAAAGAAAGATGGTTCTTTCAAGCTCATTCCTGTTGGTATGAACTCAGAAACGGATTTTCAAACACAGGTTAATGCCGTAGAGAATTTTATTACTAGTAAGGTTGATGTTATCGTTATGGCCCCAGCAGATTCAGCGCTTATGGCGCGATCAGCAAAAAAGGCTATTGATGCTGGTATTGTTGTTGTAAATTTTGATGTAACACTTGATAAAAAAGCTCTTGTTAAAGCTGGTCTACCTGAGAACTTCCTATTTGTTGGCCCTGATAATGCTGATGGTGCTGAGATGGTTGGTAATTACCTTGGTGATACAATCGGTAAAGGGGCTAAGGTTATCATCGTTGAAGGTAATCCAGGTGCTGATAATGCGAAACAAAGAAAAGAAGGTTTTATGCGCTCAGTAAAGAAGTATAACTTTGATCTTCTTACATCAAGAACAGCTCACTGGGAAACTGAAGAGGCAAATACTCTTATGACAAACCTCCTTGTGAAATACCCAGACGTTCAAGGTGTTATGTGTGCTAATGATTCAATGGTTATTGGTGTGCAGAAAGCTCTTCAAGCAGCTGGAAGAAATGACGTTAAAATTGTAGGTTTTGATGCTATTGCTCCTGTAGTTGAGTTGATCAAGCAGGGTAAAGTTCTTGCTACAATCGATCAGTTTGGTCAGGATCTTGCTTCAGCAGGTATTAAGACAGGTCTAAAACTTCTTAAAGAAGGTAAAGTTGGACCAAATAATATTCCTACAGGTTGGGAAAAGACACCTATAGAATTAGTTAAGTAAATTAAGGTTAATTTTGAACAGGTAATTTATTTGGGAGTCTCTTGATTGAGTATTTATAATAGAGACTCCTATTTTTATCAATGTAATGTTGTGAAATATTCGAGGGTTGCCCGAATGACAAAGATTTTAGAATTAAAAGGAATTACAGTAAAGTTTCCAGGAGTTGTTGCTCTAAATAAACTTGATATGGATATACATGAAGGTGAAGTTCATGTATTAATCGGTGAGAATGGAGCGGGAAAGTCAAGCCTTATAAAGGTATTATGTGGGATCTATTTTCCTGATGAAGGAAGTATGTTAATACAGGGAAAGCCATATATGCCACAAGCACCTATTGATGCAATAAATGCAGGTATTCGTGTAGTGCATCAGGAATTTAACCTGTTGCCGTATCTTTCTATAGCCGAAAATATATTTTTTGAAAAACTGCCTAGAAAGAGTGGTTTTGTCGATTTTAAAAAGCTTTATAGTGATACAGATAAGCTATTGAAAATGGTTGGACTCAATGCTTCGGCGAGAACAAAAGTTGAAATGCTTGGTGTCGCACAGATGCAGCTTGTAGAAATAGCTAAAGCTTTATCTACGGATAGTAAAATTTTACTTCTTGATGAGCCAACGGCCACGCTGACTGATAAAGATATTGAATTATTGTTCGCAACAATAAGACGCCTTAAAAAAAGTGGAATAACAATAATATATATATCCCATAGGTTGAAAGAACTCTTTGAGATTGGGGATAGAATAACTGTATTAAAAAATGGTGAGAAGGTTGGCGATAGGCTGATAACAGAGGTGGATATACCTGGACTTGTGCAGATGATGGTTGGAAAGTCAATGCATGAAGAATTTCAGTTTCGTGATAATGTAAAGCTCGGTGAGGAAGTACTTAGGGTTGAAAACCTGAAGAGACGCGAGTCAAAATATTACAATTCATTCAGTGTTAAAGCAGGCGAAATAGTAGGAATTGCAGGGCTTGTTGGCTCTGGGCGCACTGAGAATATGAGAGCTATTTTTGGTGCTGATAGAAAAGAAAGCGGTGAAATTTACTTACATGGCGAGAAAATAAAAATTAAATCTCCTCAAGATGCAGTAAAGCAGGGTATTTCATTGATTACTGAGGATAGAAAGAGTCAGGGACTGGTTTTAGATATGCCTTGCAGTTTGAATATGACATTGACCGATCCTAAGAAGATATCTACTAGGGGATTTATAAATAGGCAGCAAGAGCGCGATGTTGCTGAGAAGCTTGTTAAGGATTTAGAAGTCAAGACTCCGTCTATAAATCAACTGGTAAGGAATTTCTCTGGGGGAAATCAGCAGAAGGTCGTTATCGCTAAGTGGCTATTTTGCGGGGGAAAGGTTTTTATCTTTGATGAGCCTACCAGAGGGATAGATGTTGGGGCAAAGTATGAGATTTATAATCTGATGTGGGAACTTGCTGAGAGTGGTAAAGGTCTAGTTATGATCTCTTCTGATATGCCGGAACTGCTTGGATTGTGCCATAGAATATTGGTATTCTCAGATGGTGAGATTGTAGGTGAAGTGCAAAGAAAAGATTTTGATCAGGAAAAGATTTTGCATTTGGCATTTAAAAATTATGTTGAAGATAAACAGTAATTAAATTATTGGAGTTATTATAATAAAATGAATATCAAAAAAATAGTACACTTGTTGTTACAAGAAGCTGGTATAGGTGTGGCTTTGCTTGTTTGCTGCATCTTCTTTACTTGTGCAACTGAGCATTTTGCCTCAATGTCGAATTTTACAAACATTCTTACCCAGATTAGTATCAATACTGTGATTGCTGCAGGGATGACCTTCGTTATTCTACTCGGCGGAATTGATCTTTCTGTGGGATCTGTACTTGCTCTATGTACAATTGTAAGTGGTTTGATTCTAACAAGAGAGTCTTTCTCTTCTTGGCAGGCAATTATTCTTTCAATTCTTGCCAGTCTTGTAGCTGGCGGTATATGTGGTCTCTTCAATGGTGTTGTATCAACTAAGTGGAAGATTCACTCTTTTATTGTAACCCTTGGCATGTTAAATATTGCTCGAGGTGCAGCTCTTTTAATTAGTGACTCAAGAACATATTTCAACTTCCCTGATTCTTTCATTGATTTTGGTGCGTTGACATTTGTTGGTATACCTGTGATCTTTATTATTGCAATTCTTTTTATCATTATTGGAACAATTATTCTAAAGTATACAGTATTTGGAAGAATGATATATGCTATTGGTAATAACGATGAGGCGGTTAGACTATCTGGGCATAATACAAACTTCTATAAAGTTGCAGCGTTTGTTATATGTGGCGGTTCAATCGGTGTCGCAGCAATAATGTATATGCTTAGACTTAGTATTTCAAGCCCGATTTCAGGGGTTGGTTTTGAGCTAAATGCGATTGCAGCGGTTGTTATTGGTGGTACTAGTATGTCTGGTGGTAAAGGGTCGCTTCTTGGTACCTTCCTAGGAGCAGCAATTATCGGTGTGCTAAATAATGGGCTACTTCTAGTTGGTCTAGGTGATTTTGCAAGACAGATTATAACAGGTTTGATTATTGTCCTTGCAGTAATACTTGATACTTACAGAAATAAGTTGTCTAAAAAATTAGAATCAATATAAAGTTATAGCCTATATCATATGTGTAAAAGTTATCACATATTTATAGGCTCTAAATGAAAAGGAATAGTAATGAGCGGAATTGTTATTTTAGGTAGCTCAAATACTGACATGGTACTATATGTCCCGGAAATCCCTAAGCCAGGGCAGACGGTCAGGGGCAAAAATTTTACTATTAATGGCGGTGGAAAAGGTGCTAATCAAGCAGTTGCTACATCTCGAGCAGTTGATGGAAATTGCTATGTATATTTTATTGCTTGTGTTGGAAGTGATTCCTTTGCTGAAAACTCAAAAATTTTGTATAAAGAGAACGGGATTAATACGGACTATATCTTTACAATAGATGGCCAGCCTTCTGGGAGTGCTCTGATTTTTGTTGCGGATTCAGGAGAGAATACAATAGGAATAAGTTCTGGTGCGAATGCTATGCTCTCTGAAGAATATGTTGAGCGGTCGAAATTAATTTTACAGGATGCGGATTACTTATTAACTCAGTTAGAAAGCCCGCTTGAATCAATACAGTCTGCTTTTAAAATTGCGCACGAGTCTGGTACTAAGATTATACTTAATCCAGCTCCTGCGGTGAAGCTGCCCAGTGAAGTATTATCTATTGTTGATTATATTACTCCCAATCAGTCTGAAACTCAGTTCTATACCGGAATTATGCCTGTTGATGAAGGCACTGCATCTGCTGCTGCTGCTGAATTTCATCGCATGGGAATAGAGCATGTTGTCATTACAATGGGGAGTCAGGGAGCGTATTACTCGAGTTTATCTGTAAAGAAGATGATTCCCGCTAGAAAAGTTGAACCGGTCGATACTGTTGCGGCAGGAGATACATTCAATGGTGCTTTTGTTGCTGGAATGGCTATGGGAAAATCAGAAGTGGATGCTTTAATTTTTGCGTCTACTGCAGCAGCTCTTGCTGTTACTAGAAAAGGTGCTCAGATATCTACTCCGTATTATAAGGAAATAATTAATTTTTAGGCATTATGATACTAACAGGTATATGATAAAAACTCTTCATTATTGTTTTGTATCGTGTATAATTTAGTTGTGAACTGTTTGCATATTATTTGAATAACTAGGAGCAAAAACAATATGAAGGTTGGGATAAAGGATATTGCTGCAAAAGCTAACGTCTCACTGTCTGCTGTTTCTTTGGCTTTAAATAATAAGCAAGGGGTTAGTAAATCTACGCGGGAAAAAGTACTCGCAGTTGCTAAAGAGCTTGAATATTCTAATCTAGACAGATCTTTTAAATCAGATGCTGCTTTTAAAGCGAGATTTCTTAAGATTTCACGACATGGTCACATCCTAAATAGTTCTCATGAATCGTTTGTCGGTGATTACATAAGTGGTATTATGGAGTCGGCATACCTTCATAATATGAAGGTTGAAATAGATTCATTCGATCCTGAGGATAACATTGATTCAATTATTGATATAATACTTCAGGATAAAGATGTAGATGGTTATATTGTTCTGGCTACAGAGTTACTTGAATCTGATATGTTGAAATTGCTTCAGACCAATCGTGATATTGTGTTTGTTGACTCGTATTTTATCTGTCAACCTGCTGATTGTGTTACAATGAACAATATGGAAGCGGTTTATAAAGTTTTGTCGTATTTTAAAGAATTAGGGCATAAAAAAATAGGGTTTATTGGGGCTTCACTTTTTACTCCAAATTTCAATATTCGCGAGGAAGCATTTTATAGTGGTTTAAAAAAATATGGTTTGGAATTTAATGAAGAGTTTGTTTTTAAGGTTGACTCTACTTTTGAAGGCGCATATCGGGATATGACCATATATCTTGAGTCAGGAATGGTTATGCCTGAAGCTGCATTTGCGTGCAGCGATATTATTGCCCTTGGTTGTATTAAAGCTTTGAAAGAGTATGGTATAGAAATTCCTGATGAGATGTCTATTGTTGGTTTTGATAATCTTCCAGTTTCTGAAATGAGTAGCCCGCAATTAAGTTCAATCAATGTTTCAAAAAGACAGATCGGGCGGGTTGCATTGGATTTATTGTATCTGAAAGTTCAACATTCAAATCAAAGATTACCTCTTGTAAGTATGATAAGTGTAGATCTTATTGAAAGAGAAAGCTCTAAAAAGAATATTCGTTGCCGCTAATATAGTCTTTAGTCTTATTTTCAGGCTTATTAAAAAGCAGAACACCACACAAAGTGTTGTTCTGCTTTTTCGTTTTGTTATCTTATGTCGCTTTTGTGTGTATTAGTCAATATCAAATGTTATTGCAACTTTACCGCACTCACCACTTGCCATAAGCTTATAAGCTTCGCCCGCATCCTCAAGTTTGAATCTGTCTGTTACAGTAACATCTGGATTTATCTTCCATTCATCTAGTTTTTCTACAAGAAGTTCCATGTTTTGAATGTTAGTAACCCATGAACCGAAAATTGTTTTCTGGTCGTGGATAATATCGCGACTTGGTTCAAAAGCAACTGTTCCGCCTTCACCTACAAATGCAATTTTACCCCACTTGCGCGCACCTTGAATAGCTACAAGTCTACCTGCAGGGTGAGCGGAACAATCAAATGCTCTCTCGCAGCCGTGACCACCGGTAAGGTCTCTGATTTGATTTACTACTTCATCACCACTACCGCAAAGAACTTCATCAGCTAGACCCATTTTTTTAACAATATCACATCGAGTCTGAGCTACGTCAACACCTATGGTTTTACTTGCCCCCATAGCTTTGGCAAGCTGTAGACAAGCCATACCCACTGGCCCTAGCCCAACGACAAGTACTCTATCAAGTCCACATACTCCAACCTTCAATATCGCTTCAAAGGTTGTTCCATAACCACACGCAACACATGAACCATCTGCGTATGAAAGTGAGTCTGGAAGTAGGATACAATCCTTTTCATCAGCAAGAATATAGGGAGCGTTACCACCATCTCTTTGCCAACCATAAGCAGCACGTAATGGGCTTGTACAACTGATCATATAACCGCGACGGCAGTCATTGCAAACTCCACAGCCTGAAATATGATAGAGTGCGACCCTGTCACCTTCCTTAAAACGCTTTAAGCCAGCTCCAGTCTTAACAATTTTACCTGCAGGCTCGTGCCCACAAACCTTATTCTGGTAGCCTTCTGGGCCTTTACCGAGGTGTTCACGATAAATACAACGAATATCACTACCGCAAATTGTTGACGCACCAGTTTGAATAAGAACTTCACCATGACCAGGTGTTGGGATCTCTAATTCTTTAAAAACTACTGTTGAGTTTCCTGGTAGGTAGGCGCCAGTCATCATTTCAGCCATATTACTCCTCCTAAATTGCATTTCTGTGTTATTATTTCATCTAAAATTAAAATTTATTAATACATTACTCTAAGTATACCTCTTGATTTCTGCTTAAGCAATTCGTATTATGCGAAAAGTTGTTATTGTTTTGCGGTTAAGTGCGTATTTTATTAGTAATACCTTATATTTTATGATGGATTTGGCTTTGAACTATGACATTAAATATTAAAGGATATTGAAATTTTTTTTTGGGTTATTGCTTATTAGTAAGATTTTAGAGCTTAATTCTTACCATAATATAAAGGGCAGAGCTATGAGACAGAAAAGAATAGCATTACTTCTGGATTTAAAGAGTGACTATGAGCATGGTATTGCTCGTGGTGTTATTCGTTATTCTAAGGAGGTTGGCTCTTGGAAGTTGTTCGGCAGAGGGTTTACTCTAGGTGAATTTCTTGATATTAATCAATGGGAAGGTGATGGAGTGATTGCCATTATTCATGGGCAGGGAGAAGCAGAAGCTTTGCTTGAAAAGGGCTTGCCGGCTGTTGATGTCGCGGGAGCAGTCGATTTTGGCTTCTCAAGAGTGACGAATGGAGATTTTGACTCAGGTGGGGTAGCCGGAAAACATTTACTTGCCTGTGGTTGCACGAATTTTGCATATTGCGGAGCAAAAAATACCCACTGGTCAAAGCAGCGTTATGATGGGTTTAAGAAAAGGCTTGTTGATAGTGGCGTTGACCTTGAATATTTCGAACTTCCTCTTGATGTATGGGAAAATCCAAATGAAGGTAATGAGCTTCGTGACTTTATAGTCAACTTGAAAAAACCAGTTGGTATTATGGCTGCTAATGATACTATCGGGGTTCGAATAACAGATTTATGTAAAGAAGAAGGTATTGTTGTACCGCATGAGGTTGCGGTTGTTGGGGTTGATAATGAGGACGTCTTGTGTGAGTTGTCTGATCCATCGCTTAGCAGTATACCTTGTGACTGCGAGAGGATAGGGTATGAAGCGGCAGCTGTTCTGGATAAAACTATAGGGGGGGAATATACAGAGACTGTTACGATACAGATTCCACCAAAAACTTTGGTTTTACGTGCATCTTCAAACACTATTATTACTGATGATGAAATTGTAAGGAAGTCGGTTCAGTATATACATGAGAACGCATTTCTTGGAATTAATGTTTCTGACGTAGTGCGGAATGCGTCTGTTGGCAGGAGGGCACTTGAGAAGAGGTTTAGAGAGGCTCTTTCTACTACAATACACGAAGAAATTAAAGTAACTAGGCTTCAAAAAGCAGTGCATATGCTTCTTGAAAGTACAATTCCTGCAGCTGTTATTGCAGAAGCCTGTGGGTTCAGTTCACCTCAAAGATTTCACGCTGTGTTTATGAAGGAATTTGGGAAGACTCCTATGGATTACAGGGCTGGGAAGTAGGTTGTACTTGTTTTATTATTTTTTAGTTACCCTCAAGGCAGAATGCTGGCTTGAGGGATTTTTTTTAATCTGGTAAAGTTAATTTATCTGTATAATCTTATTAAATAAAAATGTCTATTAAATTGATTGGTAATGGAGTGCGCTGTGGAAAGTATTGATTATATTATAATGGGACTTTACTTGATTGTAGTTGTGGGGGTTGGTCTCGCTTTTAGAAAACATAATAAATCCAATCTGGATTTCTTTCTTGCTGGCAGAAATATGGGATGGTTTCCAATTGGCCTGTCAGTTATGGTGACGGCTTTTAGTGTAATAAATTACATGGCCTTTCCTACTGAAGTATTCGCTAATGGGGTATACGTATTGATTTCTCTGCCAATATTCTTCGTTGCAGCTTATTTGGTTTCAGAAATATGGCTACCCAGGCTTTATGAAATGAAATTAAACTGTGTTTATGAATATTTTCAGGCAAGATTTTCAGCCAGAGTGCGAATACTTGCTAGTATCGTCTTTATCTTCTGGCGTGTTATCTGGATGGCAACAGCTTTGTATGCTGCGGGGATGCTGCTAAGTAAGGTGTCGGGGCTGAATATTTATTACGTTATTTCGATTTGTGGTATAATTGCGACGATCTATACTGGTATTGGTGGAATCCGGGCAGTAATGTGGACGGATTGTTTGCAGTTTTTGGTACTTTTTGGAGGAATTGTATTTGCTGTTATTGTTGTACTGCAAAATAGTAATATTGATAATTTTATAAATGTTGCAAAGAATGGAGGGGTACTACAGCCTTTCTATCCTCTAGATTATTCATTCTTTTCTTTAGATCCTACAGTAAGGATTAGTTTTTTTAGTGGAGTTATTGGCGTTACAGTTGCATTTCTTACTCGGTATGGAGCTGATCAGGTAGTGGTTCAGCGGTATTTTACTGCTAGAAGTCTTGTTGACGCAAAGAGAGGTATATGGCTAAATGCTTTTGTAGCATTTATTGCACTTCTATTACTTGCAGTGTTCGGTATTGTAATTTATGTTAATAGCATGAATAGCGGAGCTCTGGATGGGGTAGATATAAAAGCATTACCAATTGCCAGTAGGAAAGCATTGGCAATGAGAGAATTTATTATTACTGTAAAATATCTACCATCTGGAGTCTTTGGACTAATCGTCTCAGGCTTGCTGGCAGCGACTATGTCCAGTATAGATTCTGGTATAAACGCTTGTACAAATGCTTGGGTAAATGATATTTTACCGAATTTCAGAAAACTTGCAAATAAAGGTAACTTGAATAGGCTCTGGGTTTATTTTTTGGGTTTTGTATGCACTATTTCAGGAATTTTTCTTGTCCCGCTTGTAGGGCATACAAAGAGTTTGTTTGTTATTGTGAACCAAGTTGTCAATGCATTGGGAAGTCCTTTATTGGCACTCTTTATAGCAGGGTTTTATTTGAAGAGAGCAAATTCATTTGGTGCTTTTTGGGGAGGGATTACCGGGTTTGTTTTTTCTATTGCATTCAGTCTGTTTTATAACGGTATTTCATTGCATTATTATGCCGTTGTAAATCTCATAGTTACCATAACTGTTATATATTTATTCAGTATCGTAGCTGACAAATACAGCAAATAATATATCACAAAAAAATGATGTTGTTTAAAAAACATATTACAGCTAATTATCTTGTCGAAAAAAAGTAATCTGGTACTATAAAAATGAAACCATTTAAAAAAATAATAGCGGAAAGTTACGATGAGATATATATTAATTTTGATTTTACTCTGCAGTATTGTGTTAACAGCCAATGCTAAAGAAATAATTCCAGAACTTACCCAGGTCGAAAAAGATTGGATTGCTGCAGGACATACGGTTAGAGTGAGGGTTGCAAATTGGCCGCCATATCAAATACATGATGGTAAAAATTTAACTGGTATCTCGGTTGATTATATTAAAACTATTTTTAAACGCTATGGAATCAAGTATAAATTGATTTCATCAGATACGCTACCCTGGAAAGAAGCGATAGAAGATATCGCTTTTCATAAAAGAGTAGATCTGCTGTTAACGGCAAAAGCAACTGAAGAGCGTGTAAAAAAGATGCTATTTACTTTTAACTATGTTACTCCGCCATGGGTTATTTACACTAGAGATAATGTTCATGATATATCTAAAATGGAAGATCTTGATGGGAAAACGGTTGCAGTGCAGGAGGGGTTTGTAATAATTGACTGGCTTCAAAAGAATTATCCAGGTATAAAATTAAGAATTATAAGAGGAGTGAATACTACTGCTAAAGCGATGAGAGAAGTAGCAACTTCAAACGCTGACGCATATATTGGTAATTTGGCGACTGGAAGTTATTTTGTTTATAAGTTAAATTTTCATAATTTAAAGGTTGTAGCTGTAACTCCTTTGGGTGATGACCAGAATGCTATGGCTGTCAGAAATGACTGGCCAGAGCTAGTCTCTATTATTAATAAATCATTACTTAGTTTTTCTGAAAAATACAAACTTGATGTAATGGGTAATTATTATTCTGTGAAGTATGATTATGGGCTTAATTATACTGATATTTTGCTCTGGATTTTAATCACTGTGTGTGTGTGCAGTTTGGTAATTGGTTATATTGTAATTGTAAATAAGCAATTAAGTAAAGAAATAGCTCAGAGAGAGGACGCTGAATATGGTATCAAGGAGTACATATCGTTAATTGATGAAAACGTAATTACCATAACGGTAAATTCCTTTGGCATTATTACAAGTGTTTCTAAAGCGTATTGCAGAATCAGTAAGAATGAGAAGGAAGATATCTTGGGGAAAAATTTTCTCGCAACCTGGAGCAAGGGGATGTCAAAGGTAATCTACCATGAGGTTCTTGAATGTATTGCCTCCAACCGTGAATGGGCAGGGGAGATTGAGAAGGTTGCTAGCGATGGGAGTACATATTGGATAAAGGCTACTGTGTCACCAAAGTTTGATCGTAATGGAGTATGTTTGGGGTATATTTCTGTTGGGCATGATATTACTGATAGAAAACTGGTTGAGAGGCTTTCAGTAACAGACAGGGTGACTGATAGTTTTAATCGCTGGAAATTAGATGAGATATTTACATATGAACTTGCTCAGAGTCAGAGGTATAATCATGTTTTTTCAGTTATCCTTCTGGATCTTGATGATTTTAAAAGTATAAATGATAATTTTGGGCATCAGACCGGTGATCTTGTTCTTAAAAAGATAGCAAGCATTCTTATAAAAAATACAAGAATTGTTGATACAGTTGGCCGGTGGGGAGGGGATGAATTCTTATTGATCTGCCCTGAGACGACAGCTCATAGCGCGATGATATTGTCTGAAAATATTAGGGTCGCTATTGCTGAAAGTAAATTCACAAAAGTTGGGAGTATAACTGTTTCAATTGGTGTTGCGAGTTATTACGATGGGGATACCCAGGAATCATTGCTTGAGCGAGCTGATCAGGCTTTGTATAGAGCAAAGGAATCAGGTAAAAATAAAGTTACTTTCTAAAGTGTGTATGATGTGTGAACTATTAAAGGATGCAGTGCGTTGTTACCTTCAGAGTTTGTGTTGAATGTGATTGATGTTTTGAGTTGATTAATACCTGTTTAGTGTTGGTTTTAGTGTTATTGTAAATACCAGTAAATGAGAGTTATTTAATCGTGTTGTATCTTGTTGGTGGAACTACTTTGTATGACGAAAATAGAGTGGGGTTTTATAATTTCTGGTTTTTTACTTTAGAAGGATGAGAATTTGATATTTTCAGTTCATTATTGGACTTTGTTTAAAACGATGGTGTAAACTGTTTCGACATCTTTTAAACGTGGATTATATTATATCTTGAATAGAAATGTTTAATATTTTAACAGCTAGGCTTTTAAAGACCACTTTTGTAAGTCAAGCAAATCTCTTTGGATTTGTTTTAAAGAGTTCAAATAAGCTGTTAAAAGAATGTTTTTGTAACTTATGAGGTTATTAATTTTTACCTGTCTTTATTTGTAATTCAAAATAAAAGGGCTCTTATTGCGATTAAAAGTTAAGAACCCAGCCTAGGATATGCCGTTGTCGTAAATCTGATATAGTACACTTATTTACAAAATTACAGAGTACACATATCGATATTATCAAAATTTCTGCCGTAAAATCCCATATAATCAACTTTTCTTTCTAAGGCTTTGATTACATATTTACTGAAGTTAATATTCGTAAACTTCTGGGCACTACCTAGACCTCCCGGGCTAAAAACATTTATCTCCATAAGCTTATGCCCTACAATATCAAGACCTACAAGGAACATCCCGTCTTGAACTAGTTTTGGGCGAACAATTTCTGCAATATGAAGGGCCTCATCTGTTATTGTTGCTGGAGCAAGGACTCCGCCAGCATGAATATTTGAGCGCATATCGTCTCCACTACGGAGTCTTCTAAAGGCTGCATATTTGCCTCTAACTTGTAGTGGTCTGCCGTTCATCATAAATAGCCTAGTGTCACCTTCTTCAGCTGCTGGAAGGTATTCCTGACAAATAACATATCCATCTCTGCTGACTGCATCAATCATTTGGTTCAGGTTAGCTAGGTCATTTGGTCTGACAAGAAATACGCTTGCCCCTCCAGATCCTTGAAGAGGTTTTGTACAATTGTTCCATGCTCTTTTGAAAAATATTTGATTTCAGCTCTATTTCTAGTTATAAGTGTCCCTGGACGCACATCTTCAGGGAATAGCTGAAAGTACATCTTACTAGCTGCATTTGCAAGGCCGCTAGGATCATTTACAACAATGACACCGTGGACTTTGGTGCGAAGAATTTTTTTGCAAGTGCTAGGAGTTTTTCATCAACTTCTTCATATAACTGTCTACTTTCGTGTAAAAAATTAATAGTCCCTCTCTCTTCTAATAGTGTTATTTGCCTGTTGAGTTCTTTCACTTTATCTCTGAAAAGTATAGAAAAAGCAGGATCATCAACACGATTTACTGGTATGGAGTAAAGCTCTTGCTTTAGAACAAATGGATCTTTTATTAATGGCTATAATAAAATGTAGGCTGTTTGGTGTATTTGTTATTTATGAATTATTTCCAAGATTTTTCAACATTTACGGGAGTGACGTTGAGTAACAATTCAAGGCTATCAGAGAAAGTTGCAAGTTTTTGATCTACTGACCAAACATTTTTTAGTGCTGATTTCCTTCCTAATGAGTAAAAGTGTGGGGGGTAATTATTCATATTTTTTCGCATAAATGTAAATAAGCTACGTTGCATGGCTGTTGTAAATTGACGTGTTAATCTACGTAATGCTACGTGAAATATCTCACCACTTATTGGATGTCTGTAAATAGGTGATACCTCAATACCAATTGAAATGACATTTTGGTTTGACGTTGTTAATAACTGGAATCTTCCTTTTTGGCAGCACGACTTACGACGTATGTACCTGATCTCTGCAGAACCTCCTAATAGCTCAATTCTTGCAAAAGGATTTGAAAGTTGTTGGGCAATACCTTGGTGCTCTGTTTTGTGAATAAAAGTAAAAGATGGTTTGAGATGTTCTTGAGATACTGTTGACTCTTGGAGTTCTTTACCAGACCAGATTTCAACAATAAGGCAGAGCCCATAATGCTTCTGTAATTTGGACACAATTGTACAAATAAGTGATTTAATGTGGTCATTTATTGCCTTTGATGGGCAGAAAGTAAGATATGAGGCCGTACCATTTATAAGCTTACCTGTGCCGATATCATTTTTCTTAAGTGGTTTTCTATAGACACAAAGATACGGAAGACCTTTTTCAATATAAACTTTGCCGCCACCAGGGGTGACAAAATTGACAGAATGCCCAGCAGCAATCTTCATTCGGATCTTTTTTTCGATTACTTTGAATTTACTTGATGTAAGCAAATTAAATTTTCCTTAACTCTTGAACAATCCCACTTATTGTAGACGCTAGAGCAAGCTTTACTTCCTTATGAATATTATTGTATAACTCTCCACTCCATTCATCCATAAAAAACTTTTTAACTTCAACGGCAATGACACAAGTAGATTTAGGGAATTTACTATGAACCCATTGAGGGTGATAGCCGTCCTTGAATATTAAATTTTCCTGAACATTGAGCATTGTTTGGTTTAACTGGTACAGGCTAAGGTCATTAATAAATTTACCAACTAAGTCCCCCCAAATTGTTTTGTTTATTGATGCAGAGCCAATATTAATTTGTGGGTAGGTTTTCTCTGGTGAGGCAGAAATTTTGGCCCCAGATCTCCTATAGTTATAAGAATGCAAATCAAGAACGACAAACTTGCCGAATTTTTGCTCGAGAAAAGAATAGTATTCATATAGCATTTCATACTCTTGGTTGTAATAATCAATAGAACGGTTAAATAATTTTTCTTTAAGATTATCTCACCAAACATTTAACACCATACATCTTCGGGCTTTTTGTAAACTGAACTTTCAGGTGCTCTATTGATATCAAATTCAAAACGCGAATATACTGCACATATACTATTTGAACAATGTCTGTCCATTTATCTGTAAATGGATCTTCCTCTCTCAATCTCTGCTCATTAGTTAGTCCTGAGATTGCGTTGAGGTAGCTACTCATATAGTGTCCACAATGAATAGCAGTTGCAGTAATCGCACCATTATTGTATCTTATCTTTAAAGGTTTACTTGGTGGTGTACTCATATTATTTTCATGTTAGGTTTTTAGAGTAGTAAGCAATCTTTAGAGGATTGTACAATAAAGATTCCATTTAAGTTAAGTACTATTATACTTCTGATAAAAATTTAAATCATATAAAATCAGGCTGGTTTATAAGTTTCTGATTTCAAAAAAATGCATAGACTGACTATTGCATTAAAATGTGTCGCTGGTACCTATTGTTTCAATATAATTTCTTATTCTAATTTATACGTTTTATAATTTAATACAGATAATTTTAATATATGCAATACTTCACGTCTAATGTATAGGTTAATATTTATTTAGTCTTTTGTGTGTTAAATATATTAGATCTTTTTGGAAATAAAATTTACTTATTAATTGACATTGAATGGCAAAAAACATATAAAGTGATAAGGTTGTTATAAATTAACTGCTATGAAACTACATTCCACTATATTTGGAGACGTTATGAAAATTGTTTCTACAAAAATCTGCCGACCCAACAAGCACAGTGAAAAATTTGTTGCTAGTGTTTGTGTCAATTCCAATGTGAGTAAAATCGCATGGGTTGCAGACTTTCTTAGCGTTAGACAAAAACCGTGATGTTCTGAAATAATATTATCAGTTCAGGTCGCTCCGGTAACTCGGAGCGACCATTTTTTATTTGGAGAATTTATGCCCAAACTAAATCACGATATGAATCATACCTCTGGAGGTGTGAGGGAGTTACTTGCTATATCGTTACCAATGGTTATATCATGCGCCTGTGACACTATGATGATGTTTATAGACCGCTTGTTTCTAGCAAAACTCGGACCTGAATATATGAGTGCCGCAATGGGTGGCGGAATTACATGTTTTATGTTTATGACATTCTTTGTAGGACTCACTGGATATTCGAGTGCTCTGGTTGCTCAACATCTTGGTGCAGATCAGAAAGATCATTGTTCGCTTGTTACAACACAGGCATTTATAATTTGTATTGTGTCATTTCCTTTGATTCTTGCTTGTATTCCCCTTGGAAAATTATTATTTAATGTGAGTGGAATCGCTCTTCAGCAACTGACGCCACAATTTGAATATTTTAGTATTGTAATGTTCAGTGTAATCTTTGGGCTGTTAAGGAATACATTAAGTGCGTTCTTTAGCGGTATTGGTAGAACGAGAATTGTTATGGTTGCTGCATGTACGGCTATGATTATTAATACGGGTGCTAATTATATTCTTATATTTGGAAATTTCGGATTCCCAGCAATGGGTATTAAAGGAGCTGCAATTGGAACGATTATAGGCAGTTTTGCCGGAGTTGTGGTACTTGCTTGTGTATATTTTGGGAGCAAAAACCGTGAAGAATTTTCTATAATTAAGAATTTGCGTTTTGCTAAAGAAATGATGTTCAAGTTATTTAGACTTGGTAGTTCATTCGGCATAGAAATGTTGCTTAATATTGTGGCTTTTAATTTCATGGTATTGGCCTTTCATTCATATGGACTTGAAATTGCCGGGGCAGTTACTATTGCTTACAATTGGGATATGGTTGCTTTTATTCCGCTAGTAGGAGTGGAGGTTGGTGTTACTAGTTTGGTTGGACGTTATATGGGGGCTGGGTCTCCAGATGTTGCCCATAAAGTAGCAATGTCTGGATTAAAAATAGCTGGAGTTTATAGCTTCGCAGCATTATTGGTATTCCTCATTTTTGCAGAACCATTGACAATGGTTTTTAAGCCAGAAGATGGTGCTGAGTTTGTTGCAACAACAGCTCCTTTGGCGATATATATGATTCACCTGATTAGTGTATACGTTTTTTCTATTGCAGTTATGATCGTATTTGCGGGAGCTTTACGAGGAGCAGGGGATACATTTTGGACAATGTTAATTTCAGTATTCGGGCATTGGGTAATGGGGCTTACAGTTATAATCATGTCACGAGCCTTGGATTGCACTCCTAAGCAAACGTGGGTTGGAATGGTTTTGGCAGTTACTTTTCTTGCGTCACTATTTTTCATTCGCTACATACATGGAAGCTGGCGTAAGATTAAGGTTGTGAATCAAGAACCATTAATGCCTGAAATTCAAAATGATGCACAAATCAATATTTAAAATTTATTATTGGGGCATGTTATAAATTATTATAAATTTCCCTAATAATTATACCTCGGAGTGATAATATTGATATTAAAAGTGAGTAGATAAATATTCTATGTAAATCATGAGAAAACGGTAAGTGAAGGTTCAGGTGTTTGTATTTTAGCAATAACGCAACTGGATTGAGCTAAATAATAAAATTTTGAAAGATGATAATATTATAAACGAAAGCCGTAAATCATTGAAGATCTACGGCTTTTTTTGATATTATTAGTTATACTATTAGTATTCTTTTATAAAAAATATTATATAGGTGATAACGCCTCTGAATTCAGATTTCTATCTTCGAAGAGTTTATTCGTGTTTTTTTCCAGAAAAGCTGACTCATAACAAATATTGCGAGTAATCCTATTGCAACAAAATTCCATTGAACTCTATTTATAAACATAAAGTGTCTCATGATATAACTTGGCCATGCGAATATAACACAAGATATAAGGAGGAGAATATATTCATATAGCTGATACCATTTTATCTCTGTGAAGAAGAACTTCTGAGTTATAACGCAGAAGATAAGCATGCTTAGCACTGCTGCACCAAAGATATAACCTATACTCCAGAAGTTATCAATATTTACCCACTTATCACCATCTAGTTTGAGTAAGAGGAATTCTGTATTGAAGACAAACATAAATGGCAGAACTGCTGTGCGGAGATCGTAAGTAAAACCTTGAATACCAGTTTTTAAAGGATTACTTTTGGCGATTGCTGCTGCTGCATATGCTGCAAGTCCAACAGGTGGGGTGTCATCAGCAAGAATTCCAAAGTAGAACACAAATAGATGAGCTGCTAGCATTGGAAGAAGAATACCAGAATCACCTGCAAGCTGAGTGATAATACCGGCTGTTAGAGATGCCATTACGATATATGTGGCAGTAGTTGGAAGTCCCATACCCAGAATAAGTGAAGCAATACCCGAAAGTAACAGAATTATAAAGATACTGTTATTTGCAAAGCGGTCAACGGCGTCAACAATTAGCTGACCAGAACCCATTGTCACTGAGCCTACAATAATACCAGCGGCTGCAACTGCAACGCCAATTGTGATCATGTTTCTGGCTCCACCAATCATGCTCGCAACTAGTTCGTGCAGAGATTTAATAAGTCCAGCTTTAATTCCACCCTCATTGTTTACAATGCATTTATAGCAGTTACGAATAATGATCAGGATGCATAGCAGTATAATGGCTCTGAATGCTGCCATCTCTGGCGAGTGGCGTTGTATAATAAGTTCATAAAGCATCATTGCAATTGGCAGGAGGAAGTGCATACCTGACATGAGTGTTTCTATAAAGTTAGGAAGTTCTTCTTTGGGTAGCCCTTTAAGACCGAGTTTGCAAGCTTCAAGGTGTGTAATATAGATTAATGCAATATATGAGGCTACTGCAGGAATAAAGGCAGCTCTAAGTACTTCAAAATAAGTAAGGCTGCAGTATTCAGCAATAATAAATGCCGCTGCTCCCATAATAGGGGGCATTAGTTGACCATTGGTGCTTGCTGCTACTTCTACTGCCGCAGCTTTCTCCCCAGGGTATCCAGTCTTTTTCATAAGCGGAATTGTAAACATACCGGTTGTAACCGTGTTTGCAATACTGGAACCAGAGACCATACCTGTAAGACCGCTTGCAAGTACTGCTGCTTTGGCGGGACCTCCTCGGTATCTTCCTAGTAAACTGTAGGCAAGATTTACGAAAAATTCACCACCGCCAGATTTTTCAAGGATTGATCCGAATAGAACGAATAAGAAGACCATGTTTGCCGAGACATCTAGAGGAATGCCGAAGATCCCATCTGTTCCTATTGCCAATTTACTGACAATGTAAGGTATACTTCGTGACCTGAATTGCATGGCATCAGGTATAAAGGAAGCCTGAGCAAAGTTACAATAAATCATGAATAATAGGGCAAGGATTGATAACGGCCATCCAAGGGCTCTTCTGCAACCTTCAAGGAGCAGTATGATTATTCCCCCCCCCATAAGAAGATCCATAGTAGTAGGATCTCCCATTCTTGAAGCTATGTCTTCATAGTATACAACCATATACATTGTGCAGCAGATAGCAAGCAGTGCAAAGAGTATATCAATGATAGGAAGTTTATTTGTAGCCCAGAGGCAGCTAAAATATTTGGGCTTGAGTTTCTTTAACATTGGAAATGATAAAAAAGCAAGAGATAGGGCGAAAGCTAAATGTATCGCGCGTATAAATGCACTATTTAATAGTAAAAATTCAGGAAGGGCTAGTTGGAATATCGTCCAGCTGAGTGCTACTGCTCCTGTAATCCACTTTACAGTACCCTTATGCTCGCGAGCAATTGCTTCATGTTCGTCTAAAATGCTCTCTGCTGTTGAGCTGTGCTTAAAATCTTCGTCAGAGTCAAAGTAATGATTGTCTGGGTGTTCCTTATTCATAATCTATTTATTTCTTTATCTTGAATAGATACTCCTACTTATAAAAGTGTTTATGAGCAACTCTATCAGTAGTTAATACGAAAAGGGATAGACTACTCTGAGTCTACCCCTTGATATAATACAATTTATTTAATTAAACCAGCTTCTATATAGTACTTCTCAGCGCCTTTGTGGTATGGAGCTGATCTACCTGAAGTAGCCATAGTAGCTGCGTCAAGGTTGGCAAGAGCTGGGTGTAGTTTTTTGAGTTTATCAATATTTTCAAATACAGCTTTGACTGTCTGATACATTGTTTCTTCGTTTTCCGCGTCAGAGCAGACTATAGTTGTAAGCATACCTATGCTTTCAACATTGTCTTCTTTGTTTGTCATATTTGGGTAAAGCTTTTTAACTGGAATAGTTGTTTTAGCAAAGAATGGCATTGGTTTGATTAATTTGTCAACAGCTTCTCCTTTGATTGCTACAAGATGAACTTTGCGCTTTCCTGCTGATGCTTCTTTAAATGAACCTGCAGGGTGTCCAACAGTATAGAAGTATGCGTCAATTCGGCCGTCCTGAAGCATTTTTGCAGATTCTGCAGCATTTAAACCTTCGGCTTTGATATCAGTCTCTGGGTTTAGGCCAATGGCTTCAAGGAGCTGAATCGCGTTGTGACGCTGGCCTGACCCTGGGTTACCAATGTTAACCACTTTGCCTTTTAGGTCTGCTAGGCTATTGATGTTTGCGTCATCGGCAGCAACCAGTGTGACTACCTCTGGATAGATAGAGAAGAGAAAACGTAGGTTTTCCTGTGGTTTGCCTTCCCATTCTGCAATACCCTTTACAGCCTGAAACTGTCTGTCAGACTGGGCAAATCCCATATTCAGGTCTCCTGAAAGAACATTATTAATGTTGTACACTGAACCGCCTGTTGACTCAACAGATGCTCGTATTTTGCGTTTTGTCGCTTCATTGACTAGCCTTGCTAGGGCTCCGCCTGTAGGGTAGTAAACTCCTGTTACACCGCCTGTGCCGATAGTAATAAATTCCGCAGCATTTGCAGGTACTGAGATTACCATTAGACATATAGCAATCAGTAGAGATGAAATGTACTTCATTGTTGGCTCCTTTGCTTCATTAAAACTGCACATAAAAATATACGGTATACCCTGACTTAGAGTATAAATATTATCTTATAGTTATTATTAATTAATAATAACATGGGATAAATTCGTAAAATTTATACCATAATGCGTTATAATAATTAAATTTTGTATTACATGTACTAAGCGACTTCTTAAAGCGATTACTAAAATGTAGAAGATATCTTTATTGTAGTATGTGAAGAGCACATTACTGACAATAATAAGCTGGTTGAACAACTCATATTTAAATCAGATATGATAGATTTAAGCAACTAATAATAATACATTTTTGAAATTCTGTCAAGGGCTTTTAGAGGATATAACCTTGTAAATATTTGTATGTGTTAATTGTTATAATAGATAAGTTTAGAGGGGGGGGCGGTTAAAATTTATTGGTATACTATGGGTGTTTGTAAATTTACATTTAAATAGTAGGACTTATATGAAGTCTTATCTATTTAAGCAAGGAAATATATAATGATTGAAAATAGAGTACAAAAAAATTGTTGGCTCTTAGGTATAAGACTGTTAGAAGAAATAGAATAATAGAGATTGGATTATACCTATAGCAAATCCTAGAACACCTCCTATGATTTCTATAAATTTGAATTCGCTCTTCATTACAGCGAAAAGTATTTCCTCAATTTTAGAGCTGTCAAAAGCCTCTATTTTTTCTCGCACAACCTCACTGAAGACAACTCTGCTCTCAAGCTCACTGGCTGCTTTCTCAAGAAATTCTGGTACCATTGCTTCGAGTTCTTCCATTAATACAGATCGGATTTTTTTCTTTAAATCATCACTTAGAAATGAGGCAATCATAGGGTTGATTGTTGCTATTTTTACATTGATAAAGTCATCTACTTTTTTACTAGCGATATTGATGAAACCTTGGTGAAATGATTCATCATTAATTACTTTCTGGATATCATTGTGTGAAATCAAGTTCTTTTCGATTGTCTTACCAAGATTTTCTGCAAGGGCTTTTTGCCTCTTAGGGAAGATACCTTGGATTTTGAAAAGAAGAAGGTTTATAGGTTTTTTAGGTCTAAAGAGCATTTTTACTGCAATATAATTCGTGAGCCAGCCAATTATAGCACATATAAATGGGGCTAGAGCGAATTTCCAGTCTAATATAAAACCTGCAGCTGACTCCTCAGACATTTTTTTGTTTTCCTTGTGATAACTGTCTTTGACTTAATAAATAAGAATACTCGCTAGAAGGCCTAGCGAGTATCTAAAATAACTGGCGGAGAGGACTGGATTTGAACCAGCGGAAGTCCTAAAACTTCACGGGCTTAGCAAGCCCGCGCATTAAACCGCTCTGCCACCTCTCCACTTTAAACTCATGAGTTAATATAATATGAGTATGGATGAAAAAGTCAATAAGTATTATTCCTTTTTTTGCATTTAATTTTACTATATGTAAACATAAGAAAAATACCCCTTTTGTTAGGTTAAAAGGGGCGCTATAGTGATCTGTTTCTTTAGTTATTATACCACGAGTCCGCAAGATTTCTGGCTTCGTTTTGAGCGTCAGCTATAATTCTTTCTGGATCGCTCCCGGGGAGATTGATGCCTCCTGCAGTTACAGTGTTGAACTCGGTAAAGCCCATAAAACCAAACGATTGAGCAACAATTGGGGTGAGGTGATCCCAGGCTTCTGTCTCACCAACATATGCTCCACCACTGGCAAAGAGCAGAGCGGCTTTACCTGAGGTACATAGACCATAATACCCATTATCACCAGATTTCCAAGTAATATCCTTGAACATTACTGAGTCAAACCAGGCTTTGACAAGTGCGGGGTATGAGAAGTTATACATTGGAGTTGCAAGTACAACATAATCAGCAGCTTTTACATCATGAGCAAACCGCTCCATCTTTTCAAGCAAAGCTTTCTCCTCTGTATTCAATTCTTCACCAAGATAATTCTGTCTTATATATGCCATAACTCTTGGGTTATCAAGGAAATCTGGAGTATCTTTTAACAAATCAAGAGTGGTAACTTCACCAGTTACTTTTTCTTTGAATGCTTCAAGAAGTTTTCCTGTATGTGAGTAATCTTCTCTTGGAAGGTATTTTACTATAAGTGTTTTCATTTTATTCTCCTTTTCTTGTGTAAAATAAAATATATTCTGCAATACAATATTTTGTGTCTATTTTGTCTAAAAAACATTCTTTAGTAATTCGTAAAATAGTAAATAAAATTATACCCATCTTTTCAGTGTGTTTACTGAGATATTTAGAGTGTGGGCTGCTTTTAAATGGCTGCCACCAGCGAGTTCTAAAACATGTTTCATGTATTTGCGTCTTATATCACTCTCAGGAAGTGCTTCTTTTAGCGAGCAAGGGGTGTAGGCCTCAATACCTTTTTGTGTATTGGTCGTTGGCTCTTCATCAAGTTCCTGTTTTATTGCTTCTTTCAGATTTATTTTCATGTAAGCACAGCGCTTGAGGAGGTTTATAAATTGCCTGATGTTTCCTGGCCAGTTATATTCTTCTGCTGCTTTCCAGTCTGTACTGGTTAGTTCCAGAGTGTAACCGGTGGTAGACAATTGGTGAATGAAAGAGCGCGCGATTGATTTCATGTCCTCCATTCTCTCACGCAGACTTGGAACTTTTAGTGGAAGTACATTCAATCTGTAATAAAGATCAAGTCTGAATTTGCCTTCTTTGACCATTTGGGGGAGATTACCATTTGTTGCTGCAATTACCCTTACATTAACAGTTCTTGGGGTGATGCTACCTAGTGGAACGATCTCATTTTCTTCTAGTGCTCTCAGGAGTTGGGTCTGAGCTGATACTGGCAGTTCTGCAAATTCATCAAGGAAGAGTGTGCCTCCTTCTGCTGCTTCAAAAGCTCCAATGTTATCTTTGTTTGCTCCAGTGTATGAACCCTTGATATGTCCAAATAGCTTGTCATGGGCAAGATCTGAACTTGTGCTGAGTACAGCACAGTTTACCGCGACAAATGGTCCCTTTGTTCGTACACTTGATTCATGAATCAGCCTGGCTGCGAGCTCTTTACCAGATCCTGACTCACCTAGAATAAGTACTGGGGCTTCAACTGGACCTATAAGTGCGATCTGCTTACGGAGTTTTTTCAGTGCAGAACTGTTGCCTATAAGTTGGGTGCGTTCACCATTTGCGCGCCAGTTATCTACTTCATCCTGATCTTTTTGTGTTGGCTCTTTGAGCCCCGCGAGTTTCTTAATGCAATCTATATATGATGTTGTGTCATCATATTTGAAATATCTTGAAGCAGATGCTCGGATGAGGTCGTGCCACCATTTGTGATCATCTGATATTTCTTCTGAGTTACTAATAAATTCATTTGCCAATTCCAGCATTGCTGAATTGCGGTTGTTCTCGTCTACCTGAAAATACTCAGCTGCAAGGGCAGAGTTGCTTGGGAACTCTTTGAAAAAAGTAGTGCAGCAGCTTTTAAGTTCAGGTTCGTATGGACTCATGTAGCCACGTCCACAAAGCCAGATTATTGTATTTGAATTTTTTTTTAGTTTTTCAAGTGAGGCAGTTGTCTGTGGAAAGTTTTCTCCTGCACCTACACCACAAATATAAATTACAGAATTTGATTTTTTTTCAAGTATCTTTAATGTTGTATGAAGTCTATTGGTGCTGGTAGTAATAACTTTAGCATTAGGAAATTTTTCAAGTGCTAACGCCGCTGATACAGCGCCGTCTGTCCCAAAGGTGGTTATTATTATTATGTTTTTATTTTTTGCCATTTAAGGTGCTCTCCGGATTGTTATTAAGATATTGGTATTTTATCAGTATTTGAAAAATACGCAAATAAAATACTAGTGTTATTATTTGAATTATAAATTCATAGGTGACTTGAGTTATTTTCTTGCTTGTAAGTTGCGTATGGAATAAAATTAGTCGTAGCTGCTATGTTTGTAATAAGGAAATTTACATGCTTGATAAAGACTATATTATAGTTGTACAGTGTGATATTGTGGTAGAGAGATGCTCTGGGTACTTCTGTGAGAAAGCTTTTAATGAAAAGGTAGAAGGTTTTGCTGATTTAGATCCTAATAAGCATTACCGAATAGTATATCTGAGTTGTGGAGGGTGTTGTGGTAGAGCTCTTCAGAGAAAGGTATCGCATTTATTGAGGCTTATAATGAAAAAAGAAGGGATTGAGCGAGGTAGGGTTGTGGTGCAGTTTTCTTCCTGTATCACTAAAGAAAGTCACCACGGAGCGATCTGTCCTCATCTTGATTATTTGAAGGATCTTATAAAGAAACTCAATGTTGATATGCGCGAAGATACCCATATAAGTAAACTTGCAGAAAAACGCAGATGTGAGGGTGAATACTCCTAAGGATTCATAAAGTAAGTAGTTTATAATGTTAGCTTCTCGTGTTTGGCTTTCTTCTTTGCTTCAAAGCTGTTGGGCACTTGTGTAATGAATTAATTCTCGCCAACGCGTTTACGCTCGTAAGAGATATAATTCAGTAGCACTGTAGACTTATCCCCATAGACTTTTATTTTGCTGAAGTCTAGATCAATATTGAGCCATTGAAGAGTAATACGGTCGTCTCCGTTATGAATATGTGGCATTATACCGGCAAAGAAGAAACCGATTTCTTCGCATTGCTTTACTATATATGGTGAGTAGGGGACTCCGCTTGGGATAAATATATACACCGCGTCTCTGCGCTCGTTTTTGCATGATTTAAAAGACTGCCGTATTTCTTCTGCACTATTAGCTCCAATGTTGTTTACAATAATGAATGATACGTTGAGTTCGTCTGGAAGGGGGAATGTGACTATAGAGCTCTCACCAGTTGGTTCTTGAATCTCTGGAGCTAGAAATTCTCGAGGAAGATCCATCCAGTCGTAAATTTTTTGAAGCATTTTTTTGTGATGATCTGGTATGTATATTTTGTGAGAAGTTTTATCAAAAGGTAAGTAATGATTTACAATAGAACCTTTTTTCTGTTGGGTTGTTGTCAGTTCTTTTGCCTGCATACCAGTAGCCGCTATGCCGAGCATTATACCGCAAGGGGTTGACCCTAGATATTCCTGTACCGCTCTTTGGGAGAAAATATGAGTTGTAACAGAGCAGTCAAAGAGTCCTTTGTCGTCGTGTTCTTTTGAAATCCTGCTGGCTTCTTTAGAGAAACGTTTGGTGAGGTTGGGGCAGCGGTAGGCTGGATCAATAAATGCTAGTCCAAGCTCAGGGACTTTAACATTTGGATCATGGTACTTAAGGGCTTCATGGGCAATCATGTTGCCGCTATCTGGGTCTATGAATATTATCGGTTTTACTTCGCCTTTTTTGAATTTTTCTTTGAGTAGATCTAAATTATAGAGTAGATCTTCCTGAGTGTAGCCGTAGCACTTCCACGCTAGTCGGCAGATTTGCGCGAGATCAGCTTCTGTTGCTTCGCGACAGAGTGCATTTATTACCAGTTGGCGTTTTTTCCCTCGTGAATGAGGGGTAGTCAGAACTAACTCTTTTGGTATAACGGAGCTGGTGATTTTTTTCTTTAGCCTAGTCTCTTTGCCTTCACGCCCATGCACAAAGTATTCTACCGAATCCATTACTTGCTCCATGAGGAAGGTTCCAAGACCCGGTTTTTCAAGCCCTTCAGGTGAATCAGGGGTGAAGCGATCCGCTTTGTTTATTTCAAATGGGATGCCATTTTCCCGTATTGAGATGATAAGTGCACTGTCCTCTATCGTAAATTCAATATAAATACGTTCGTCTTCGAGGTTGGCTTTTGAGAAATGTTGTACGGCATTACTGAAACCTTCTTCCATTGCAAGCTCAAGTTCGTACTTTGATTTTGGACTGAATGATAATAGCTCTGCTATTTGGGTGGCAGCAAATACAGCATTTCTTGTCATAAGGAGGTTTACTGGTAGTTCTGCTTTTAGCAGGAATATTTTTGGAGCAAGTGAGCTGTTGCCTGACATATAATTCCTTTGCTTCATTTTATGACATTATAGTAGTTGTTCTTGAGTAATCATTATTAGTAATAATAAAAATATTTCTGTAAAAAATCAATATAGAAAGAATTTTTGATTGGTTTATATTTAATAATATATATTTGCGTTACAATACCGCAAAACAGGTATCACTTAATAAATTATTCAGTGATACCTGTTTTGCTAGGATAATGTTGTTTGATTTGTATTATTATTACGTCTGATTTGCGATAAAAATAGATTTACTTGGGATCCTTCCTATTAATCTGTTATCTTTGACTTCTATTGTTATTTGAGGGTACTTTTTTTTGTAAAAACTATTATCAGTATATGTACCGTCTTCTAAGTTTGTTTTATCATTACTCTCATTAAAGTAAAAATCATCTTTACCTATATTAACTATTACAACCGCTTTTTTACCTCTTTCAATTTTGACAGTTGTCTGAGAAAGAACGGTATGATTCTCTTCCAGACCAATAACAGCATTGTGAAAGTGATTGATTGCTTTGATTCTAGGGTCATCCCAGATATCATCTTCGTACCTATCAAGTACTCGTGTAGCAAAGCCATTGCGTGCAATAAGGTAAACGTTGGCGGCGATACGGTCTTCATATTTGTCAAGATACGGAACTTGCCGGTGTTCATAATCATCATGATTTTCAATATATGCTAGAGATTTGTCTTTAGGAAGACCATTTAGGGTATCCCAGTCTTCACCAATGCACCAGAGATTTTTCTTGCTAAAGGCATCGCGAAGTTTTTGGGCAAAACTGCTTGCGGTAATATCAAAGTGCTCCATATAAGCTTCTGGGTTATAGTAATTGCCATGGAGTACTTCACCAACTAAATATAATTTATCCCGGTCTTTCAGTTGGTTAAGAACATCTGTCCAGTAATCTCCAGAATATCCTTTGTCAGAATCTTCGTGAGTGTCTGTCTCAATATGTTTTGCAGCATCAAATCTGAAGCCATCTGCCCCAAGATCGATACATTTATTGAGAAAATTAGCATGCATATCCTGAACTATCTGATTTTGTGTCATAAGATCTGGCAGGGTATATATCATTCCTTGTGTTATTTCTCTTCCAATATTATAATCTGTGATGGTTCCAATGTTATGATATAAATCTCTGTCTTGTAAATCTTTATCAAGTTGTTCGTCTTTTTCAACATGCACACCAGTGTCGGCTATGTGGTTCAGCACAACATCTACGATAATTTTTATGCCTCTTTCATGAGCTGCAGCACATAAACTTTTAAATTTTGCTTGTGCTCCTAGTTTATAGTTTCCTATTCTCTTAAAGCTGACTGGCTGGTAAAGAAGATACCATGGACCGGTTGGCAGAGGGTTTACTTCGGAGGAAAATGGTTTGCGGATTTTTTGAATTGGAGAGACTTGAATAGAGTTAAAACCGGCACCAGCAATTTTATCGAGGTTTTGTTCGATCAGTTTGAACGGCCATGTGTGGCAATGCAGCATTACACCTTCTTCAACGCGTCTAGGCAAGCTAGGATACTTTAATTCACTCATTGTTCTCTCCTTATAAAAATTATAGCTTGTGTACTTATATAAAAGTTTCAATATATGTTTAACGGAGATTTATGTCTTATGTGTTGTCTATTGTGAGATTAAATATTCTATGTTGTTTTTGTATTAATATTAAAAACTGTATTTATTATTGTAATAACAAATACAGTTTTTTTCTATATAAAAAATGTTACTTGATTTATTTTAATGTATAAAGTTAGTTAACTTTTTTTTCGTCAATAATAAATTTGTAGTCTCCAATATTTGTCATTTCCAGCCCCAATTCACTTCCTTCTGTTACATAAAAGGTTACAGGTCTTCCGTTACCTGCAGCACATTCTCCGTGCGGCACACCTTTTTTCATTACAAAAAAACTCAGTTCGGGGTCATTGAATACTGCTTCTAGGCAGATAAAATCATTACTTGTTAATGTATTATTGGCGGCCTTTTCTACTAGTTCATCTTTTAGCATTAGCGCAACTAATAGGTAAAGTTTTTTTTCACCGATACCACCAAGCAGTAAAAATTCTTCATTGTCTGGATGAGTGCCGAAATTGACGAAGTCTGTATAATCTATTGCTACATTTACCAGTGAATGGCTACCATATTGTTTTGAAGATTTATAAATGTAATCTCCACGGCCTTCACCAGTTTTTACATTTAAACGGTGCTTGTCGCGTGACGGGGTAAGACGAATTATAAGTTCTTTTTCTTCCAGTTGTGCCATTATTTCAGATGTCATTCTTTGTGGAGGGATAGATAGTAATGTCATAGCTTCTCCTCTTGTAAAATATGTACAAATTTAAATAAATTGATTTGTAGTACTATAGTATTTTATTAATTATTTTAAATATGGCTGTTATGCAGTTATTTATTGATATGGATAACAGCCACATTTATATTGAATAATTTGTGGTATTTGTTGATGTTATGAATTGGTACTTTCCTGAGCTATCATCGTCAAAAAGTCGCTAGCAAGTGCGTGGCTTGGATCTTTTTTGACTATATTCTGACAAAGATCGAGTGCTTGTGTTGTATCACCCGTTCCATAACATGCTTGTGCTTTTAGGAAGCTGGCTCTTATTTGCTGGCTTTGATCTAAATCTTCATCAAACAGTAGCATGTTTGGCAAGCTGGTTGCAAAATAATCAATCTTTGCTTTTTGTGTCATTAAATCTTCAGCGTACTCTTTTAGTGATTCTAAAAGCTTGTTAGCTTCAGCCACTTGTCCTAACTGTTTCATTGATAAGGCAGAGTAGTAGGTCATTTCTGAGAATTGTCTAACTTCCATTGTCTGAAAATCGCCTTTGGTCTCAGCAGCAATTTGCCAATGTTTGCGTGCTTGGGCAATATCCGAATTCTTTGATAGTGCGAGTCCAAGCCAGTAATGTATATCAGACTGGTTAGCAATAAGATGCTTGGCTTCTCCAAGGTTTTCGGGTGATGATAGGGCTTTTTCGAAGTAGTGGCAGGCTTTTACAGGGTTACATTCGGCAAGTGCTTTCTGTCCTAGTAGTAAGTTTAGTCTCACATGTAGCCCTAGAGCCATGCCTTCACCACCTTCCCATGGCTGGAAGTTATGAGTATATAGTTTGGCTGCTGTTTCATCTGGCCTACCCAGCTGATTTAACAGTGTACAATATTCCAGTAGAAGTTCATCGCGTTGGTCAAGAAGCTCTTGGTGCCCCATTAAGACGTCCAAACGTTGTTGAGGTAATATGCTAGCGCGCTTCCATAGTTGATCTCTCTCATAGAGTAGTCTTGGATCCGTAGGATCTAGTTCTACTGCTTTATTGTAAGCGTCGAGCGCTAGAGTCACATTGTGACGGCTGTTATAAGCTCCAATACCAATGTTTCGCCATGCGATAGCGTTATCTGGTTCGCCTTCAACTGCTTTTAACCAGCATACAATCGCATCTTCATGGCGTTTACGGTCATAGTACAGATTTCCCAGGTAATAGGCTGCTCTGGCATTTTCTGGGCTTAATTTCATAGCTTCTTCCAACGCAAGCATCTCTTCAAGTCGTATTGGGAAGCAATAACTCATGTCACATACTTCTGCTTGTTTGCGAAGTTTTTCAGCTTCTTCGGTATTTGATAGTTTCTGTTCTAGCCATGCTGCAAGATAGAATAGAGTTGGACCTGTTCCGCTTACTGATTCTGGATTTGTAGAGAGTAGTAGTTTTATAGCTTCATTATAAAAACCTGCTCTAGCTAGATCAAGTGTGAGATCAATTCTGCCTTGGCTGTCTGCAAGACAAGGTAGGTCTGATAAGTGGCGCGACCAGATGTCGAGCTTGTCTATCGCTCTAGTTTCTGCAAGTAATTTTTCGGCTAGTTTTTCATGGCCAATTTTTCGTAGTATCATTACTTTTAAATTTCGTGCGCGGAGATTCTCTGTATTATAACGTAGAGAATATTCAAGGTGCTCAAGGGCTTGTGTCCAATCTTTTTTCCTTGCGTCTAACTCTGCTAGAGCGTGATATGCCGGTGCTCGCCAAGCCATGTTCCAAGTTGCTTTATAGAGTGCCGCATAAGCTTCTTCAGTCTTCCCAAGTAGCCTTAGAGTGAGTCCAAGATTATAGTAGGGTTCTCCATCATAAGGATTGGGGTTACGCTGTGTCAGGCGTTTGATTGCATTATGGAAGTATTCTTGTGCTTGCTCAAGCTGACCTCTGTTGAAACATCTTAGCCCCATTGCATTATTACAGCGAGCATCAAGTGGATCACGTTTTAAAGCTTCTTCCCAGTATATCTCAGGGGAGCGTGTAGCGTGTCTGTACTGCTGTAGATGTAGCCCGGTAATATACAGTTCGTCGCATGATGCAATTTCAGATGGAGCTGGTGGTTCTGTTGCTGCTTCATGCTCAACTGATTTTTTACTTTTCGCCACAGGTTGCAGGGTAGTTCTTTTTTCGTTCTGGGTGGTAACATTCAATTCAAGCTCATCTTCCGCAATCTCTGGACTCTTGGGCAACTCTATTATAAATGGTTTTTTAGGAGTAATTGCAGTTGTATTCTCATAGATCGTATTTTCACCACTTTTTAGAGTAATAGTTATTTCTTCGTGACTGCTTGTTGCTGAGACTCCTAGAAGTACTACATCATTTTTTACTTCCATATTAAGGGCAAAGTCTTTGTCTGCTTGTTTAACAGTTCCGATACCGCTATATGGATAGAAGTATTGTGACCACGTCTTTGTCTCTCCTGGCATCAGGTAGGAGAAATCAGGCTGGTTATCTGTATATACACCTGCCATCAATTCAATGTATGGCTCTGAGTTATCACTTAGATTGCGATCCCATGCATACCCAAATTCATGGTTGCCCCAGGTCCATTGCTTCTTGCCCGGTGAAATGTGGTGGTTGGCAACATGCACTATTCCTGCTTTGATAGAGTGATCATAGCCACCGCAAAAATCTCCTTCTGATCCAATGCACATGTAAGATGTTGGAACAGGTATATTGGCATACCAAGATAGATCATTAGGCTTATACGGTACTTCTGTATTTTTATTTACGCAGTGTGGTGGGATAAATTTTGCAGGTATTTCGTGTTCTGGGACTCCTTCTTCTGAGCGTTTATTGTAATCTACCCCGTAATAACTTTCAGTGCAAAGAGGGAAAGTACTCATTGCACGTTTTGCGTGGTCTGCTACCATATTTACGTCTGTTGGAAAGAATGACTGGTATTGCTCATGTACACGTGTAGCTACATTGGCCCACCAAAGGAAGGTCTGAGTATATTCTGTTCTGTTGTAAGCTCTCACTTTTAGCTCAATAAAAGATTTGTCAGGGTGAAGGCATACTCCATGCATGCCTTTTAAATGCTGCATTGGATCATGATCAGAAAGCCAAACCGTTACAGAACCATCTTCGTGGTTTTCAATATCATAAGCTACAGGCATATAAGTAGCAGGTCGGTGATGCTGTGGCCAATTAAACTCTATACCTCCAGAAATCCATGGGCCAGCAAGACCAACAAGAGCTGGCTTTATTACTTCTTGACGATAGATAAAATCATAACCGTTGGTTTTGTCTCTTGCCGCATGTATACGACCACCAATCTGTGGGAGAATCATTACTTCGATAAATTCATTTTCTATATAAATAGCTTCCCATTCCTGACTTACTTTTTCCTCACTTACGCGGTTATAAAATGGAAGAGGGTATGCTTTCCCAGAGCTACCCTGGTATACGCGTTTTTCAAGAAAAAACGGATTGCGCTCGGGTTTCTGTACCTGATATGTAGGGATACTGACACTTCTGACATCTACACTTACTTTTGACATAGTGTGATTCCTTTTGTTTTAAGTTTAAAATTTACATTTTAATTACTTGGTTATTAAAATATATAAATATTGTTCGATAAATTATAGCTTTGAATTCATTTAATATATAATATTACTGTATTATACTTGATAAAATACCTTATTGAATGCATAATAATACTTTAAACATATAATATATTGCTGTTTTATAATTGGGAGATTGAAGATGATTGATAAAAAGCAGGAGGGCTTTGAAGGGCAGTTATTATTCCGTTTTACTCCTGATCAAATTGAGCAGGCAAAGAGAGATCCTGTTCATAGGGCTCTTTATGCTACTGATATTGGGTATTATCCTCATGCTTTAAATCACTTTGTAAGCCGTTCTGCAGGGAGTAAAAGTAATATATTAATACATTGCATTTCTGGAAACGGCTGGTTTGAAATAGGCCGAGAGAGTTATACTGTCTGTGAGGGAGAATTTTTTGTGATTCCGGCTGGTGTATCGCATAAGTATGGTAGTCAGAAAGGTTGGCGTATATATTGGGTTCATATTGAAGGGGAAATGGCTGAGCAGGTTTTGGAGAAACTAGCGGGAAACACGTACGCTCCAAAGATAGAGCCGCAAAGAGAATTATCGATTGATTTATTCCGGAATTTGCTCAAGCGTCTTTCTTTACGTCTAACTAGTGATACGCTAAGTTATGTTAACTTTAGTTTATGGCATCTTTTAGGTTTGTACTGTCTGCATGAAACTCTTTCGGAGTCTAAGCCATATGGACATCAGGGAATTCAGGAAGTGCTTATTTATATGAAAGAACATGTTTCAGATCGCTTGACACTGGCTGAAATGGCTGGTTATGCTCAACTTTCTGTAAGCAGGTTTTCTAAGCTCTTTAAGGAGCAGACAGGTCATTCGCCAGTTGATTTTTATATTAGACTCAAGATACACAGGGCTGGTCAATTACTGACTTCAACATCACTTAAAATACAGGATATTGCTGAGCGCTGCGGTTGGGATAATCCATTCTATTTTTCGCGGTCATTTCACCAGATAACAGGATATCCTCCAAAGGTTTATAGAAAAATTTATCAAATTTAGCATTTGTTGTTTTTTTTAGTAAACTATAATATTGTTTTCTGTATGGTGAAATACATTATATAATAGTAATATCAAAATTTTGTAGCAGAGATGCCGCTTCTGGTAAGGAAAAAATAGCACCTGATATATTATTTGCGTCGGCACTGATATAATAGTTATAGGATGTTGAAAAATCGGTTTTATAAAGTTTTGTATTATGAAAGAGGCAATCTGTGAGGTCACAATTGATAAATTTTGCTCTGTTTAGATTAGAATGGGTGAATGAACTTCCTTTAAAATTTGAGTTAGAAAATTCATAACGCTGTAAGTCCATATTTGTAAAAAAAGAGTTCTCCATTAAGCAATCCTTGAAGTCTGCTTTAAAGATACCATTACATTCCCCCCAATTGATACCTGATAGTTTTGATCCTAAAAATGTTGTGTCAAAGAAACGTGTTCCTATAGTGCTTACAAGAGCTAAATTACAATTTTGAAATAAGCAGTTTTCGAACGAAGAAGACTGAAATTTAGCAAACTGAAAAGAGCAATTAATAAATTTGCAATTATAAAAATCAATTCTAGTCAAGTCCTGTTCATTAAAGTTTCTATCCTCAAAATCTATGTTTTCATATTCTTTTTTATTAAAATCCATATTCATTATTTGTTCTCCAATTCTTATTGTTATATTTTGCATAAAAGTGATTCCAGTGGCAATAATTTTATGAAATATAAGCTTTGGATAAGTATATTTGATATTTTTAAGAAAATAATATTAATATTGTAAAATTTATAAAATCATTGCTATAAATTCAAAAAAAAGAAAACAAATATTAAGAGTTGGTAATACAAAATCGAAAAACCAAAGACAATATTATTTTTGTTTTAAGGTTCAAAATATTTAGTATGCTATTTTAATACGATGGGGGCATTTTTAATTTCTAGTAAAAACTCATTTTCAAGTTGCTCTATTAGGCTGTGTACAGAGGTAATCTCTGTTGATTTATACGCATTCGAACCAGCAAAAGCATAGCCTTCATCAAGACGACCCATCCGGGCATTATTTAGAGCTATCGATATGCAATATCCTGCTTTCTCAACTTTACAGAATTCGATGCATTTCCATGGGCACTTTGAAACGGCAGGTATAGTGACTTTGTTATTAATATTTTCAATAAACTTGTTGTTAATTGCTCTGCCTGGCATACCTAATGGACTTTCAATAATAACGATGTCATCCTGACTCGCGTTAATATAGGTCTCTTTGAATTTTAAATCAGCGTCACACTCATTAGTTGTAACAAATCTAGAGCCTAACTGTACTCCGCTTGCTCCAAGGTTGAAAAATTTAAATATATCTGCTCCACTGAAAATACCTCCTGCAGCAATTACAGGTATTGTTCGGTGATATTTATCTTCGAATGGTTTTAAGGTTTCAATGACTCTAGGAAGTATTAGTTCTAAACGATAGTCAGGGTTCTCTAGATCGCTTTTTTTAAAACCTAGGTGACCACCAGCTTCAGGACCTTCAACAACAACTGCATCTGGTATGTCTTCAAACTTTTTTTGCCAGCTTTTAAAAATAAGCTTTACAGCTCTCTCTGATGAGACGATTGGCACAATCATGATATCTGAGGCTCGAAGCTCTTTGACAGGTACGCCTTTTATTGGTAGACCAGCTCCCATGAATACGATGTCTGGTTTTTCTTCAAGGATGACCTCCATCAATGGTGAAAAGTCGTTTGCTGCTATCATTAAGTTGACGCCTATTATTCCCGTGGTTGCTTCTCTCGCTTTACGTAGTTCACGCCTTAAAGCCCTTACATTCGCGGCTATACTATTCTGGAAGTAATCTGGTTCTATCATACCAATAGCATTGGCTGCAATTATCCCGATACCACCTTCAGCAGCAACCGCAGATGCTAGTCCTGCAAGTGAGATACCAACTCCCATTCCACCTTGGATAATTGGTTTTTTGGCGCACTTTGAGCCAATTCTAAGTTCTGGCATATTTAATAAATTCATTATATTTTAACCTTAAAAAAAACACGACATTCTTAAGGAAGAATGCCGTGTATAATATTCAGCCCCCGTAGCAAGACAGCTTGTACGGTTTTTTTCTTCCCACGCGAGGAACATATTGTCGCAAATCATAGCGTCTTCTGGCTTCCGAAGGCATCTTTGCCGGCACTTCCCACCATAATTCAGCAGTGTGCCAAGCGCCTGAATCTCGGTTACAGCGGCGCGTCCGCGATGGATTTTCACCATCTTCCGTTTTATGATTTACGTAAAGTTTCCAAAGAACAATAGTTTGGATTTGCAAACTAGTATATCTTTTCTTATAGCTAAATAATGTCTAGTTGCAAGGATAATATAATTTTATATATCCCTGTGATAAAATAATCCAGAATTGTAAGCTATTTTAGTAAAGAAAATTGGTTGCATTTGGTATTAAATTATATTGGTTTGTTAATACATAATATTAAGAAAAGATATTTATGATAATACCAATGCAGTAAGAATTCAGGGACTTTTGATAGAATTTTCACAATTGCAAATTAATGATTTGGTTACTAATCTTGAGGTATTTGGCCATATGTTCACTCGGTTTGCGTTATATCATAATAAAGTATTTTTTAGTTCGCAAGTTAGTTGTTAGAATACATTAAATGTAAGTTTTTTAGGATTATGTTATGTACACTACCTGTCTGTTATTTTATTGGCAATACTTATTTTTAACGTTCCGCTACGTGGTTCGATATTTTTATTGTATTTATCAATGTTTTTGTATGCCTTGGCAATGACAGGGATAGGGCTCTTTATCTCTGTTTTAGTACAGACGCAGCAACAAGCAATGTTAGGGACGTTTTGGGTTATTTTATCAATAATTCTGTTGTTAGGATTTATGACACCAGTAGAAAATATGCCACATTGGTTGCAAACAGCTACAGCCGGAACCCACTTCGTTATTTTTTAATAATTGTAAAAGGTATTTTCTTAAAAGATGTTTCATTTCAAATCGTGTTGCGTGAAGAAGTTTATTTGGTCGTAATAGCGTTAGGCACACTTTTAACATCTGTAATATTTTTTAACCGCAGGGTAGCATAATTATATTCTCTATCGTCGAGTTCTCAAATAATTAAAGTAGGTATGATTCAAGTTTATTGATATTTATAATGTTATTAAATATGAATTAACTTAGTGTATTTTCAGTTTTTAACTTTAGTGGCTATTATGTAAATATTATAAAACTCAAAGAATTAGTTGTCAATTTATTGGGAAACATTTTATAATATAGCTATAAAATGTTATATACAATTTTGTGCGTCAATGTTTTTAGAAAGCTTGTTAATACTACGAAGTATAAAAACTATAATTAAGCAGCAACTTTTAATTGCTTTTATTGTAAGATTGCTCTAAAATGTTTGTTAAGGAGATTCATCAGTGGACTCTCAAACTGGCAAAAATGCAATGAATATTATGCATGGTAAAGGTGTGTCCCCAGGGGTTGCTATGGGGAATGCCTTTGTATATAGTGATGTACTTCATAGAGATTCGGAACTCTATCTTATTAATCGTGAGCAGATCGCCGAAGAAAAAGATCGAATTGAAAGAGCAATTAGTGATGTAATTAAAAGTCTCACTATTGATGCAAAGCATATAGAACTAAAATTAAATAAAAATGCTGCAGACATATTTCTGGCTCAGAAAGCAATCTTATCTGATCCTTCAGTTATTGCAGAATTTAAGCGAGTGCTTGAGGAAGAATTACTAAATGCCGAGCAGGTAGTAAGAAAGATATTTAGATTATATGCTATGAAGTTTCGTGAAATGGATAACCCTATATTTCAAGATCGTGGAGATGATATAGATGACCTTTCTCGAAGGATATTGCTCTCTCTGTCTGGAATTCACGCCCATAGTCTCGAAAATCTACCTGCTGGAACGGTACTTGTCGCAAGACGGTTGCTCCCTTCAGATACAGTGTTTTTGTCGCGTGACTCTACTGTTGGGGTATTGGCTGAATTTGCTGGTATGGCCGCACATGCTGCTCTTATTGCGCGAGAGTTAGGAATCCCATGTGTAGGTGGAATCCCTCAACTGTTTGATAAAATTACTACAGGAGATATTCTTCTTATCAATGGTACTGATGGAACAGTAGTGATAAACCCCGATAACAGTACGTTGAATGAGTTCAAACGTTCTCTTGAAAAATATCAAAAAAAAGAAGACGAAATAGTCAAAATTAGTCGTAATAAGAATGCGGTTACATTAGATGGGAAAAAAATTTTTGTAATGGGTAATGTGCGAAGTAAGGAAGATGTTGTTCTTGCAATTAAACGCGGTGCTGATGGAATAGGTTTGTTTAGGACAGAGCCGTTTTTTCTTTCTACCAAGCATTTTCCGACAGATACCGAATTTGCTGATTTTCTTTATACCAGCTTAGAACCTGCAAAAGGAAGATATATCAATGTAAGACTTCTTGATATAGGTGCGGATAAGAATCCAATTTATCTTCACTTGCCCCCTGAATCAGATCCATTCTTAGGGAGGCGTGGTATACGTGTACTGAGGGAATATCCCGAACTTTTAGATGCACAACTAAGAGCATTGCTAAAGGTTTCTCAAGAATATCCATTGGGTATTCTTATTCCAATGGTTGTTACTGAAGATGACGTCACAGAAGTTGTCAAGAGGTTACGTTTCCTATCAGATGAGATGAAACTTTCAGATTTACCGCGTATCGGTGCAATGATTGAAACACCAGCAGCAGCATTAACTATTTCTTCTCTTAAAAAGCATGTAGATTTTTTTAGTATAGGCACTAATGACCTAACCCAATATACAATGGCATCAGGTCGTGAAAACCCAATGGTTTCGCAATACTTTATAGACGATCATGTGTCAGTAATGAGGCTTATTGAGTTAGTCGTTGAAGAGTCTGGTGATACTCCAGTCTCAATTTGTGGCGAGGTTGCAGGACGCATTGATAGTGTCGCAAAAATTCTTAGAACAGGGATTGGCTCACTCAGTGTTTCAGCAGCACTTGTCCCTGACATAAAAAATGCTATTATGAATATACGTTTAGATTGAGGCTACGTAAAGAAGTGTGAAAGTAATTAGTTAATCATAGTTGGTTATGATTATAAATAAATAATTATTTTAAATGGAGCCAGTGCAAAGTATATGTTTCAGAATGATGAATTCTCTTTTCCAGAAGATAGTGATTTGTATCGTCAGCGTGGAATACTTGCTGAGGATTCTCTATGCCTTTTTTTGATTTCTGGTCTTGCTGGAGACAGAGCACTTACTAATAGTGAAAAAAAGCAGTTGAGTGATCTTCAAGAAGTACGTGGAGCAAAGTTTTTTTCAGATATTCTTTATTGTATAACACATCAATATTTTGTACCAGAAGTTGCTGAAGATTTATGGGATAAAATTCTAAGTCATAAACATGAATTATCAAATAAACTCAGCCGAAATGTCAGGATTGTTGTTGCTACTCTTGATTACCTTTCTAATATAACTGAGAGTATAATTTCTATGACTCTGGTAAATGAAAAGCATATGGAAAAGCTTGTAGAATATTCATTTCGTGATGGCTTGACCAATTTATTCAATCATACATATTTTTATCAGCAAATTAATGTAGAAATGCAATTTACTAAGAGATATAAGATCCCTTTATCCTTAATACTACTTGATATTGATGATTTTAAGAGGATCAATGATAAGTATGGACACCTAGAAGGAGATATTGTCCTTGTTGGATTGGCTAAAACTATTATGGATGTGGTAAGGGCATCAGATTTATGTTGTCGCTACGGAGGGGATGAGTTTGCTGTGATCTTGCCGTATACGATAATCAATGAAGCTGAAAAAGTAGCAGAGCGGTTAAGAGAAAAAGTAGAGGAAAGTTTGTTTGGCAATGAGACGGTCACTGTCAGTATAGGAGTTGCTTCATGCAATGAAAAAATTAAGACATATAGAGAGTTTGTTGAAATAGTAGATTCTGCTTTATATCAAGCTAAGAAAAATGGTAAGAACAGAGTTGTTGTAATAGAGTAGTACTTATTTTTATTGTACATGGTACAGTTCGGTGTATTCACAGATAAACAAGTTTATATTCATCGGTTATTGTTTGTGAGTGCACAACAAATATTTTCATTATTTAAAGTTTCTATGTAAAAGGGCTATCTTTTTTATGTGTTATATTGCTGAGAGTTTAAAAAAGGGGGCTTAAATGGCTGTATAAACGTGTAATTTGTGTTCGCACGAATATGATAAAGACATCGAAAAAGAAACATGGTATGAGTTGTTTGATTATTGTATATGTCCTGTGTGTGGCTTTTATATGAGTAATTTTGTCACTTTGAAGCAGAAAAAGGTAGAGGTTGCATTGTCAGTAGTTGTAACTGTTGATAAAGAATCTTCTGGAGATCGGGGAATTATACCTGAATCTTTAAAAGCTGCGCATAAATATATTTGAAGATGTTCTTAATAAATATTGCGTTACAGGCGAGTATTTGAAAAACAGATGCTGTTGAAATAAAATATTATAATCACCCAAGCCGGGGATGGGAGGGTATTTGTCTGGGCATAAGTTGACACAGGAAATAGCAGCTATTAGGAGATTTAGAGAAGGCAGAGATATAACAAATCTTTTGTATTTTTCAGATATACATAGTAAGGATGATATGAAAGTAACAGTAGACCACCTCAAAACAAGAATTTTGTATAAATCAATTGGAGTGAAGTTGCTGTGTGAAGTTTAGAGTACGACATTCTCATCGCGCAATATATTGGTGTTGATTTTATTACAGTAGACGGTAGAGCTGGAGGTACTCCAAAAGTAGTAAAGAATGCAAATTCTGAGCTGTCAGCAGCTGCAAATGAAGCGCTTACATATGACGTTCCATAACGTCCCGTCCTTGAATGGGATAATGTGTAATTTAGAGACGATTTAAATTTTGAGGGTTATTTTCTATTATTTGACAAAATTATTCTTCATATTAAATTAGTTAGTAAAACTTAAATAATCACATCTATATTTGGCATAGTCTGAGTATATTTAATAACAGATTTATATTAATTAGAGGTATTCATGTTCAATAGGGTTACAATCATTGTCTAATTTATATAACAATGGCTTGCCTGTTGGGATGTTGAGCTCTAATAATTCTTTATTTGTAAGACTATCAAGGTGCTGTTCAAGAGCTCTTAGTGTATTACCATGAGCAACAATCAAGACATTTTTTCCCTTTAGTAGTTCAGGTCTAATTGTATCATGCCAATATGGGAAAAATCTGGTCAGACAGTCTTTAAGGCATTCTGTAAGTGGAATCTCTCTCTCATCTAGGTTTGCGTAGCGTGGGTCATGACCGGGGTAACGCTGATCATCACGTGTAAGAGCAGGAGGGGATACATCATAGCTTCTACGCCATATTTTTAACTGGTCTTCACCATACTTTTTTCCTGTTTCTGCTTTATTGAGTCCTTGGAGCGCACCGTAGTGCCGTTCGTTTAGTCGCCATGATTTTTTTACTGGCAGCCAAAGTAGGTTGAGCTCGTCAAGAGACAGAAAAAGTGTGCGGATTGCACGTTTGAGTACAGAAGTATAAGCTATATCAAAGTGTAATCCGCGTTTTTTCATAAGTTGACCGGCATTTTTAGCTTCAGAAATACCGGTGTCTGTTAGATCAACATCTGTCCATCCGGTGAATAAATTTTTTCTATTCCATTCACTCTCTCCATGACGGAGCAGTGCTAAGTAAGGCATATTCTCTCCTTATATAATAATTAATTTGCTACGGCTCTCAGTTAGCGAGAAAGCTTTCGTTACTTGTCGTGTAAAATGACGCTGCCTGTTACAGAGTTATTTATGCGATGGTTATGCTTGTATTAAGATAAACATCTTGGATAGTGTTTAATAAATCTATACCTTCTTTCATAGGTCGTTGGAATGCTTTACGTCCACTTATAAGCCCCATCCCACCAGCACGTTTATTGATTACTGCAGTGCGTACAGCTTCCGCAAAATCATTATTGCCAGAAGCACCTCCGGAATTAATAAGCCCCATCCTACCCATATAACAATTTGCTACCTGCCATCTACAGAGATCAATTGGATTTTCAGTGGTAAGTGTATCGTACATTTCTGGATTGGTTTTGCCAAAACCAATAGCTTTGAATCCGCCATTACAAGTTGGTAGCTTTTGTTTTATTATATCAGCTTCTATTGTTACTCCAAGATGGTTGGCTTGAGCTGTTGTGTCGGCTGAACTGTGATAGTCAGTACCATCTTTTTTAAAGGCATTATTTCTTAAGTAACACCATAGGATAGTTGCCATGCCCAGTTTGTGGGCTTCAGCAAACGCTGCAGAAATTTCCTCTATTTGCCTTGAAGATTCTTCTGATCCAAAGTAAATTGTCGCACCTATAGCTGAAGCTCCCATATTCCAGGCCTGTTGAACATTAGCAAATAATCTCTGGTCATATTTTTCTGGATATGTAAGTAATTCGTTGTGATTGATCTTTACTACAAATGGAATCTTGTGAGCATACTTTTTGCTAACTGCTCCAAGGACTCCTAGTGTGCTGGCTACTGCATTACAACCACCTTCAATAGCTAATTTAACAATGTTTTCAGGGTCAAAGTATTCAGGGTTCGGTGCGAACGATGCCCCAGCGGTATGTTCAATTCCTTGATCTACCGGTAAAATACTCATATATCCTGTGCCGGAGAGTCTGCCGTGATTTATTAGGCGCTCAAGGCTTAATAGAACACGAGCATTACGATCTGAAGCCGAATATATTCGGTCTATAACATCTCCACCGGGTAAGTGGAGTGTTTCTTTTGGTATCCCTTTACATACATGATTTAGAAGGAGTTCGGTGTCATTACCAAGATATTCTTCAATTGTTTTATTCAAAATAATTTCTCCTTTTCAGATAGTTAATGTATTGTGTTCTTTTTTATTACTACTGTAATTATAACTTACGATAAGATTATGTCTATTGAAATTGACGTGAATAAAGAATTAATTGTTGTTAGTATCAAAAATGTAAATGTAATAAATTATCTAGTATGAACTATGGCATAAGAATATTGGTCGTCTGCCAGCGTTTGGTACAATTTATAATTATATTATTGAACTTTCGGGGGCAAGCTGTTTTGCGAAGTTCTAATTTTTTAAGGATAATAGCAACTTTTTCTTTTAAAAAACTGTTTTTGTGATTTAATAGTATTATAGCAAGAATGTTTAGATTATGAATCAAAATATACCTTATCCGATTCATAAATTGTGCCTGTCTTTTCTCTGAGGATAGTATATGCAATTATATCAAAATTTATTTAATAATGAAAAACACGTACGAAATCTTTTCGGTTTGGTTTTTGTGTTGGCAGCTATTTTTTTAAATTTCTGGTGGCTGGCATTAATTGGAATTTTTGCGTTTGTGACAAGCTCATATAATTATTGCCCAATGTATGGTATGGTTGGCGTTAATAAAGATGTAGCTACACGCCGTTATTATTTGTCACAATTTCCTATTTATAACCCTGAGCCAATATTAATGGGGAGAAAAGATGGTATGGTAACCTTTAAAAACAGTGTCGCTGGAGAGGTCTTTAACGGTGTGGATAGGCTTGAAATGATATTCCCAAAGGAACACTCTATTACTCAAGTGATAGCTGAGGGCATGAGTGTATTTAATCAAGTGGTAATTGGTGAGAGAACATATATGGCACATTTTAAAGGGATACCGCAAATTGATTCTATTTTAGTATTTGCTTTTAATATAAGCGATATTGTCAAAATAAATAAGGAGATAGTTGACACTCAGAAAGATATTGTCTATAAAATGGGGGAAATAGGTGAAACTCGTTCAAAAGAGACAGGACAGCATGTTAAAAGAGTAGCAGAGTATTCATATATACTGGCGAAAGCGATAGGGATGAGTGAAAGTGATGCTGATATACTTAGAATTGCTTCTCCAATGCATGATATCGGAAAGATTGGAATACCTGATTCTATACTAAAAAAACCGGGAAAGCTTAATGCTGAGGAATGGGTCACTATGAAGACTCATACACAAATAGGGTATGAGATGTTGAAAAATTCTAATAGGCCAATTTTAAAGACTGCTGCAACTGTTGCCTATGAACATCATGAAAGATGGGATGGTACTGGATATCCTAATGGTTTGAAGGAAAGTGATATACATATTTATGGAAGGATCACGGCTATCGCTGATGTTTTTGATGCGCTAGGGAGTAAAAGAGTTTATAAAGATAAATGGGAACTTGATAAAATACTAGATCTGTTCAAAGAGGAGCGTGGAAAGCAGTTTGACCCCGCTTTAGTCGATTTGATGTTTGAAAATTTGGATAAGTTTTTAAAGGTTCGCGATAATAATAAAGATGCTTAATAATAAGAATTTGCAAGAAACTGTTTTATAGTAATATAAGTATTGGAATGATCAAAAAATATGATCTCTTTTGTAGGCTATAAGGATATATTTTACTGGTGCAAGCCTAATTCATACTGTTAGGTTATGGCAATTATATACTGAGGTCTTAATCGGTGTTATTACAGTAGGAACTCCAGAACTGGTATTGTTTTGGAGTTCTTACTGCAAGGGTAAATTTATTTACTTGCCTTGTGGACGATTTCGTGTTGGCCTGCCACTATTGGACGGTTTTCCACCTTGTGGTCTACCATTTGAAGGTCTACTATTTGAAGGTCTTTCGCTTGAATAGTTACCTCTTTGCGGGCGTCCTTGATTTGATGAAGTCAGTGATCTTGTAGAAGACGATTTGCCGGAGTGTCTATGACGTGGTTTTTTCTTTCCTTGGGCTTTACTTGTGGCAGAGCTATCTTGTCCGAATTTGCGTGGATGTGATTGGCGAGGCAATTTATTGTTGTTTTTATGGCGCTTTATCTCACTTCTGCCACAAAGATTGAGGAAGATGTCTAACTCTCTGAAAGTAAAGTCTTCTAGTTTATAATATTGGCGCATGAGCTTAATTATTTCTACAAAGCGAGGGTAATCTTTTAAATCACGTTTTTCAAACTCCTCTGTAAAATGATCTTTGAAATTGTAGTCTCGTAGCATTTCTTCTGCAATTCCGTCAAATGCAGGGAACTCCTTCTCGCTATTATATTGAGTATTACCAACTTTTAGTGGTTTTACATGATGACTACAGTATTTGGTCATAAATGAATAAAAACTCTGTAGCTTTTCATTTGGTAATTGGATATATGAGAGATCTTCAATAAGAGCGAGGTCTCTGGCTGCTAGTCTGGCGTCGATATTACGCTGCTTTATAATATGCTGTGCTACTAGTACAATGTGCTCTTGTTGTAAGTTTGTGCTATATATGCAGTTTAGTGCGCAGACTTTAGTTAGGACTTCATCAAAATTTGTGTTTTTGGGGTAGGTATTAAGAAAAAGTTTGGTTAGGAAGCTTTCACCTTGTTGTGTGATATTGCAACTTTTCCATTTAGTGATGTAATACTGAACTGTTTCAACTGTTGGTGCTGGTGCATTCATAAAAATTAACTTTCTTGGTTTGTGTGTATCTTTGGATACGATTTAGCTGAATTTAGCAATCATTATTATATAGTGTGAGTGTAAGTTTACCTAGTAACTTTTTATTTTTATATCTTGTAGTTATATCTTTCATTTATTAAGAGTCGTATTACTATTTAAGGGACCATAATTTCGCGTAAATGGGATAATGAATTTAATAATTAAATAGTCTTTATTGTCGCTGTAGTTTTTTTTTGTGAGTTAATATTTACGCAAATTATTTTTATTAAATAAATATAAAGTTAATTAGCGATAAATATTGAAATAGTTTGTTTAACGTATTAGCCGTAAAAGAAGTTGAGGGAGAAGTTGGAAATGGTATTTTAAATATGAACTTTTCTTATACTTCATAAAGAAAGATCATTATATAAGTTGCTTGCACAACAAGTTATTACGAATATTGTCTGGCAGTAAAGGCTTACGTCGGCTTAGTAGGATATGTCTTGTGATTGCAGATGTTGATTTAACAGGAATAGTTGTTTTTCAGCTATAAGTATATTTGGGACAGCGTAGCGTGTATTGGAATCAAGAGCTTATGTTGAAATGGTATGTGTTGGATATTTTGCAGAATATGCCCATATTTTTGCGGCATAGGTTGTACTATTACCTTATAATTAGGTGCTTTGACAATATTTATTTACTGTCACTCTCTTTTTTGATAAGTTTTTCCAGTCGTTCTTTTATTTGATCACCATAGTATTTGTTGAAAAAATAGCTGTCGTTATCATCACTGTTTGAGGCATTTGATGAAGAATTTACCATATTCATGAGTGCATCGTGTCGGTCTAGTGTGAATTCTGCCAATATAAGGGTTGTCGTTTCTTTATCCAGGATTTTAGAATTTTGCGATTCTATGCCTCGTTCAACTTCTGCGAGAGTAAGTTCGCCGTCAGAGTTTTGATCAAAATTGATAAAATCTTCATTTGAACTTTCATTTGTAGGTTCTTCTGCCCCTAGAGCCTTCGCGAGAGCAAATTTAAAAGATGTAAATTCTGCAGCATTTAATGTACCATTACTATTACTGTCATTTGAAGTGAATAGTTTTTCAGTTGTAGCTTTTAACGCATTTTGGTCGATCAAAGTTTGGGATGAAAGAGTATTTATTAATGATTCTGTACTCATGATATGCCCCCTTACTATTATTGGTAAAAGTAATTTTGGCAAAATAACTATTTATCTACTGTACATTATTTTATACGTAATAATATCGTATTTTCTTTCATTAGTTTTGTTATATTACAAAATATTATTATTATGTTTTTGGAAAAGCAAAAGGCTAATATTTAGAGCAATGAGATTAAGTTTTAGTATAGAATAGATGTTTGGAAAAGGCTGTAATTCCATGTGGTTTTAGGAGTTACAGCCTTTTATTTATGATTTTACTCAGGATTTTCTATGTATTGTGAGTAATTTTGTGTTGGTATGAATACTAGAAAATAGAGTCGCTGTTCGTCAGGAGAATATATTAATGTCAATCTAATTGATATTTCTATATGTGGCTCATCAATTCAATTTGTTTAAAATATTACTCATATTCGAAGCTAGTAGAAGCATATATTTAACTAGTATTAGAAAAGATAGTAACGCTGAGTAAGCGGTAAGGATTTACTCGGTTCACATTCAATGACTACTCCGTCAGCTTTCACTTTATAGGTTTTTGGGTCAACTTCTATATTAGGAACTGCATTGTTGTGAATCATCTCATTTTTACCAATATTGCGGCATCCGCTGACTGATAGTACCTTTTTTTCCAATCCTAACTTTTCTTTAATATTATCTTTATAAGCAGCATTTGATACAAATGTCACGCAGCTGTTTGAACGGGCTTTACCGTATGCCCCCCACATTTTTCTGTTAAGTATCGGCTGAGGAGTTGGAATTGATGCATTGGCATCACCCATTTTTGCAGCAATTATAAATCCTCCTTTAATTACTATGTCTGTTTTTACTCCGAAAAATTGTGGATTCCATACGACTAGGTCTGCAATTTTCCCTGTTTCGATTGAACCAACATGTTTTGATACACCATGAGCTATTGCTGGATTAATTGTATATTTAGCAACATAGCGTTTTGCTCTAAAGTTATCATTATTCGCGTTAGCTGCTTCTGGTAGTTGGCCGCGTTGTCTTTTCATTTTATCAGCGGTTTGCCATGCTCTAGTAATAACTTCTGCTGGACGTCCCATTGCTTGAGAGTCAGAATTAAGTATCGATATAGCTCCCATGTCATGCAATATATCTTCTGCAGCAATTGTACCATAGCGTATACGTGACTCAGCAAAAGCTACATCTTCTTTGAGCTTTGGGTCAAGGTGATGGCAGACAATAATCATATCAAGATGTTCGTCAATAGTATTTTTTGTAAATGGCATGGTTGGGCTGGTAGATGAAGGAAGGATGTTAGGTAGTCCCGCAGCTTTAATAATATCTGGAGCGTGCCCACCACCAGCCCCTTCTGTATGGTATGTATGTATTGTTCGACCTGCTATTGCATCTCTAGTGCTTTCAAAGAACCCTGCTTCATTCAGTGTATCAGTATGAATGGTTATTTGCACATCATAGTCATCTGCAACTTTAAGACTAGTATTTATTGTTGAAGGGGTAGTTCCCCAGTCCTCATGTAGTTTGAGCCCCATGGCTCCTGCTTTTATTTGCTCAATAAGTGGTGCTCTACTTGTGCTGTTGGCTTTGCCAAAAAAACCAAAATTCATAGGGAATTCTTCAACAGCTTGCAGCATTCTGTGTAGATTGAATTTTCCTGGAGTGCAGGTAGTTGCAAGAGTACCCTCAGCCGGGCCATCTCCACCACCAATCATAGTAGTTATACCAGAAAATAATGAGGTTTCAACCTGTTGTGGGCAAATATAGTGGACGTGCGTGTCAACCCCGCCAGCGGTTACAATCATATTTTCAGCACTAAGTACTTCTGTTCCTGCCCCAACGACCATTCCAGGGGTTACGCCTGACATAATATCGGGGTTACCAGCTTTGCCTATACCGGCAATTTTACCGTCTTTGATACCTATATCTGCTTTAACAATTCCCCAGTGGTCTAAAATTAATGCATTAGTCAGTAATAAATCCAGAGCTCCTTCTTCGCTGGTAATTTCTGTATTCTGCCCCATGCCATCACGGATTGTCTTGCCCCCTCCAAATTTCATTTCATCACCATATACAGTATAGTCTTTTTCAACTTCTATAAACAAATCTGTATCGGCTAGGCGAACTTTATCTCCTGTTGTTGGACCATACATGGAATTATATTCCTTGCCTGATATTTTTATACTCATTCCTGTCTCCTAATTGATTTTATGATAATAATAGATTATATAACTGTTTAAAACGTGGGGCTAAGTTTGTTATTCATTAAATTTTTTGTAATATTAAATAAAAAGGTTAAAGAAATCCCTTTAACCTTGCTTTGTTCAGTGATGAAGCCAAAGTCGTATCATTTATCTGCCCATCGCAAAGATTATTTATACCTTTGGCAATTTTATTTCCAGCCAAAGCAACTAACTGTATTTTTTTTGTTTCACCGACTTCAAAGCGAACTGAAGTGCCAGATGCAATATCGAGCCGATAGCCATAAGTTTTCTCACGATCAAATTTCATAAATTTGTTAACTTCAAAAAAATGGATATGTGAACCAACTTGAATTGGCCGGTCGCCGCTATTGGTAACTTCAATTTCCTTTGTTGCTAATCCTTGGTTGAGTTCTATTTCTGTGTGTTTTATAATTGTTTCACCTGGTATCATTTTAAGCTCCTCAATTTTCTTAATAAATATATTAGATATTTTAAACAAGCACATTAATAATTAACTTATTGGCTCATGTATAGTAACGAGTTTAGTTCCGTCATCAAATGTAGCTTCAATTTGAACCTCAGTAACCATTTCAGCAATTCCATCCATAACGTCATCTCGTGTAAGCATCTTTCGTCCTGCTTTTGTAACTTCTTTGACAGTTTTTCCTTCTCTTGCCAGTTCCATTATTTCTGCTGAAATGTATGCAATAGTTTCAACATAATTGAGCTTTATACCTTTTCCCAATCTTTTTTTTGCAAGTTCTCCAGCAGTATGTAGCATTAATTTCTCGATTTCTCTTGGTGTTAACCGCATAACAACTCTCCTTAAAATTTACTGGTAACAATATGTGCGAAAAAATCAAATACTTAATGTTAATATACATATTTGTAATAAAACACATCATATTAAGTGTTAATTGTGTATAAAAACTTATCAACAATTGTTGTACCAGTATATAGTTGTATTTAATGTTTTAATTAGTAGTCAAGTATATGAGGAATAAAAATTACAATTAAAACTTTGAATATAAATGTTCTAACACTTAATAAAACAGTATGTTAAGTGATTAGGCTTTTTTGAACATATTCTATAAATTCAGAGTGTTTTATTTTTGAAATTTTCTAAAGTATAATCAACTTATTAGTTTGGTGTAAATTTTTAAAAATCATTAGTTTCGCATAACAATATTGTCGTATTTTTATACGTATATGTTGATAATGTTTTTGATGTATTATGCAGTTGTTAGTTATTATATGAGATTTGTTGATTTTATTGCAATATCGGCTGTATCAACTAAAAATATACCTAGAGTTTATTAGTAGAATAATAAAATTTACATAGATATTATGATAAAACCTTGATCGGAGGAGTGATAGGTTTGAGGTCTTGATGTGTTACGATGGTTATCCTTTGAAAAGAAAATCAAGACAGTACAATTTTTCATAGATAATAATGCATATTTATAAGTGGCTATTTATAGTTAGTAATAAAAACTAAGGTAACAGGTTATTTAGAGCTAGTGGACACTCAAAAGGCTAATTTACTATAAAAACAGTAAAGTATAAGTTCTTCCAATAATAATAATAGTTTGCATTAAATATAGAATTATCACTTAGTGTATTTATGTGTATTGCTGCTAAGAAGATTATCGTTGTTAAATTTAAGAACATTCAAATATTATTTCGTATAACATTGCTAGCAATTGATTTTTCTTGGTGTTAATTCAAAACCATTATAAGCTATATAGCGTTGTTTGAGTATAAAATATTGATAGTAACAGTTGTTTTTTTAAAAATGTAAGCTTAGTGTAGGAATTTTTTGTTTTATATGAAATTAATAAATGAAACTATTAGATATCTTGTTATATATTTTAGATGTTGATATGTCGGAACTTATATAAAATTATTGATTTTTGCTTTTTTGAATATAAGTATGATCAAATTAAATCACAGTTAAAATTATGGATAAAAATTATTAATAAAATTCAAATATAAATTTGACTAAGATAAAACCATGAAGTACTCTGCAAACATCAGATGTTTAATCATCCGATGTTTGCAAACGAATTTTATACCTTATTTTAGGCTCAATATAAAATGAGCAAATTTACTGGAGATTTTAAATGGAAAAAATAGCAATAATTGGTGCTGGTGGCAAGATGGGTTACCGTATAAGTGAAAAGTTACTTGCCTCAGATTATAAAAATTCGATTTCTTTCATCGAGGTTAGTGAAGCTGGAATTGCTCGTTTGAAAGAGTTGGGTGTAAATACTGTATCAACTATGGAAGAAGCAGTGCCTCAGTCTGATGTTGTAATATTAGCTATTCCTGACATCCTTATAGGTAAGCTATCAGCAAATATAATTCCTCTTATGAAAGCAGATAGCATGATTATTGGGCTAGATCCAGCTGCTGCTTATGCTGGAGTAATGCCAATTAGAGATGATATTGGCTATTTTGTTGTTCATCCTCATCATCCACATGTATTTTATTCTGAGCTTGATGAATCTGGTCAGAAGGATTATTTTGGTGGTATTGCACGGCAAGATATATCATGTTCACTATATCATGGTGCTGAAAAATACTATGCGATTGGTGAGAAGCTTGCTAGAATATTCTTTGGGCCAGTTGGTGAGAGTTTTAATCTTACTATTGAGCAGATGGCGTATTGTGAGCCTGGACTTGTTGAGTCTATCGGCGGACCATTGATCTATGCTATGAAACTTGCGAAAGATAAGATTGTCAAAGACCTTGGGGTTCCTGAAGAAGCAGCTTTGTCATTCTTTATGGGGCATGTTAGAGTCCAGATCGCTATTATTTTTGAGATGATTGATGCTAAATTTTCTGATGGTGCTATTTTGGCGCTTGAAGATGCAATGAGTATCATCTTTAAAGATGACTGGATGGATAAGATGATTAATAAAGAGTTTGTTACAGAGAGCATTGCAAAGATAACAAATACAATAAATAAGTAGTTCAATATTTCAGCAATTGAATGTTCATGGAGCAGTTAAAGTAAGATTTAAATATTGTTTTTAATAAGATAATTTGAGTTTATCCTCTCTCAAATGGAGATTCAAGTTATCTTAAAAACATCGCTATGGTGATTATAGTTAAATTCAAATCAATGAGAAGTAGATGGTGAATAATCTAAAATTTGTGCAATATGTTTAATATGATTTCATTATAAGTTAAAAATGTAATAAACATATTGATGTCTTGCTATTAGCAAAATCATAGCTATCATGTTATGAAACGTAGGTGATAGTTGGATGATATTTTATATTTTGCTGCATATTTAGAATAAAGAATTAATTAAAACTTTAGACTTATTTGTTTATATTATTTTTTTCAGCCATATAAACTATGGTACTGTCGAATATAACATTTAACCGAAAAAATAAAGTATAAATGTATGTTTTATGACAGAAATATCCTTAAGAGAATTGTGTGTGATTTCTTATTTTTGTCTAAGAAGTTTTAAACTATTTTATGTGTGTAAATAAGTTTATAAGAATAACGATAATTTAGTTATGTTAAGTTTAATTGAATTAATTTCAATTATTAATGTAGTTTAACTTACTGTTGCCCTTAGTTTTGAGGGATGTGTTGTTAAATTGTTTGTTGTGTTGTAATCATGTTTTTATAGAGTAATTCTATTAATTCAAAATCGTAATTTTGAAGACTAATTCATTAGTATTAATCCAATTATAATTTGATTTTCTTTGTAAAAATAATGATTCGCGTTATTAAGGAGAAGATGTATGGGCTTTAAAGAACAAAAATCAATGTTTGTTTCATTATTTGCAGTTGCGCTATTTGTGGCGTTTATATGTATTGGAAATAACTCTGCATATAGTGATGATAAGATTATATTAAAGGCTGGGCATGGTGTTCAAAGTGGACATCCAACGCATAAAGCGTTACTAAAGTTTGCAGAGCTTATTAAAGAGCGTACAAATGATAGAGTAGAAGTTCAGGTATATCTTGATCGTCAGTTAGGCGAAGAAAGAGATATGGTAGAAGGTCTGCAGCTCGGGTCGGTTGATTTGTGTGTTGTTTCAACTGGACCACTTGCTGGGTTTGTGCCTGAAATATCTGTGGTTGACCTACCGTTCTTGTTCACTTCAAGTGAGCATGTGTATAAGGTATTCGATGGAAAAATAGGCCAGGAGCTTTTAGCTAAGTTTAAACCTGTTGGAATTGATGGACTCGCTTTTTGGGAAAATGGCTGGAGACATCTGTCTACAACTAATAAAAAAGTTATGGTCCCTAGCGATTTAGAAGGTATGAAAATACGTACTATGGAGAATATGATCCACATGGCAGCATTTGAAGCAATGGGAGCTTCTCCAATCCCTATGGTATGGGGTGAGGTATATACCAGTTTACAGCAGGGCGTTATTGATGGGCAGGAAAACCCTGCAGTAGTAATGGCTACAAATGCTTTGTGGGAGGTTCAAAAGTATTATGCTCTTACAGGTCATGTGTATGGACCACATCTGTTTTTAATGAGTGATCGAACAATGAAGAAGCTTCCTAAGGATATTGTGGAGATTATCAAAAAGACAGTCAAGGATGTAACAAATTATCAGAGAAAGTTGAGTCAAGAACAGGAAAGTCAGTACATCGAGAAATTGAAAAAAGAAGGAATGGACGTTTATGAGGTAGACAGGTCAAAATTCAAAGAGGCTACAAAACCTGTATACGCTCAATTTGAACAGATGTTTGGTAAAGGTTTGATTAATAATATTATTAATGAATCAGATGATAAAACAAAGTAGCATTAAAATAGTTATTGTTACCGGAATGAACTATTTTCGGTAACAATAAAAACTTAGCTACTTATTAAAATGGAACAGATAGGTGGTACATTCAAAATTTGTCTGAGTTGGAACATGAGAGGAGGTTTTGACTATTGAATGAATTTAGAAAGTTTGTTTATACAATAAAGCATTATTTAGATTTAGTTGTAAATTCTGTTGTGATAATTCTAATGGCTGGTTTGATAGCAGTTGTTTTTATACAGGTTATTAGTAGGTATGTTTTTAATTCTCCGACTGTATGGTCTGAAGAATTAGCAAGATATATGTCAATATGGGTAGTTTTTCTCGCCTCAGCAATAGTTTTTAGGTGTGATAAGCACTTGAGCGTAGATTTTATTGTTTCTGCATTTCCATCAAAGTTAAAGCTGGCGGCGAGTATTTTTAAGTACATTGTTATTGTTATATTTTTTATTATTATGTTGAGTGTTGCTCCTGAAATTATCTCTATTACTTTCAGACAGACCTCTCCAACATTAAGATTACCTATAGCTGTAATGTATCTGGCATTTGTGGTTCTAATTGTTCTTATGTCATTGGAAATAATTTTTAGAATAATTTTATTAAATTATTCTGCATCAAAAGAAAGGGGTGATGTATGACTGCTGTGCTCTTTGTAACATTTGCTGTCCTACTATTGCTTAATGTACCGATAGCTTTCAGTCTTTTCATCTCTTCAATGACGGCACTGATATATGCTGATTACCCGTTGACAGTTGTTATACAGCGTTCAGTTACTGCAGTTGATTCTTTCATTTTGCTGGCAATACCGTTTTTTATGGTCGCTGGAAACTTGATGACTGATGGTGGAATTTCTAAGAGGGTCATGAATTTTGCAAATTCTTCTGTTGGGTTTGCAAGGGGGGGGCTAGCACATGTTAATATTTTAACTAGTATGCTCTTTGCTGGTATTACAGGTGCAGCAGCTGCCGATACTTCTGCTGTTGGGGCTGTGCTTATACCGGCAATGAAGAAAGAGAAGTATGATAGTGATTTTTCTGCTGCTGTCACTGCAAGTTCATCTGTAATAGGAGTTATTATACCACCAAGTATCCCATTTGTAATTTATGGTGTGATTGGTGGGGTTTCAATCGGTAAGTTATTTCTCGGTGGGGTTATACCAGGTATTATGATTGGTTTCTCTCAACTAGGTATTTCATATTTTATATGTAAGAAACATAATTATGGAAAAATGAAAAAATTTAGTGTTGTTGAATTGTATAAGAGTTTTTTTGGGGGCTTTTTTGCACTGTTAATGCCGGTGATAATTTTGGGAGGAATTATGGCTGGAGTTGTGACTCCAACAGAAGCTGCGGTCCTTGCAACAGTTTATGCAACAGTTATTGGGTTCTTTGTCTATAAGCAGCTTTCTTTGAAAAAAATGCCAGCATTACTTTTGGAAAGTGCTAAAACTACTGCAACTGTTATGTTTATGATTGCTGGTGCTTATCTCTATGGATGGATTATTACAAATGATCAATTGCCGCAAAAAGTCTGTGAACTGGTAACGTCAATATCTTCAAGTCAGCACGTTGTGCTCTTCATGTGCGTTGTTGTGTTCTTTATTGTTGGGATGTTTATTGATCTTAGCGCAGGTATAATATTGATGGTCCCTGTACTCTTTCCACTTACAAAAGCTATGGGTATTGATCCGATTGTATTTGGTGTAGTCACAGTAATTTCTTTAGCTATTGGGCTTATAACACCGCCTGTTGGAGTATGCTTATTTATTGCTAGTGAAATATCTCAAGCACCGCTATTAAAAGTTGCAAAAAAGACTATAGCATATATCGTTGGAATATTGATAGTATTGTTCTTGATTATTATGTATCCAGAGATAGTACTGTTTGTTCCTAATTACTTTATGTCTTAACAGGCGTTTTGGGAGGGAACTAAAACGGATATCATAATATACATAAGTTTGAGGGTAGTTATTGAATCTCTTTAGTATTATGAGTATTATCTAAAGAAGTTGTATGTCCCGTTTTTACTTTGTTCTAATATGTCTTGTTTTAGCATATACTTAGATATATTTATTAAAGAAAGTGTCATTATGAATGAACCCTCAACAGAGATTTTTAAATCTTCAAAAAAAGAATCAAATGTAAATTTGGTTATTAAGCAAATCAAAACATTAATAATGGATGGTGTGCTTAATCCAGGAGATAAATTACCAAATGAACAGAATCTTTCAAAGCAGCTTCAGGTGAGTCGTGGGACTACTAGAGAGGCTATGAAAATTCTATCTGCTTATGGTATAGTAAATATAAAGCAGGGGGACGGTACTTATATTTCTAGTGATGCAGGGAAGTCAGTGATAGATCCTCTTCTATTTAATATGTTGTTGTCAGGTGAGGATAAAGAGAAACTACTTGAACTTAGAGAGTTACTCGAACTAGGAATTGAAACTTTAATTATTCGCAATGCTGAAGATGATGATATTCTTGAATTAGAGAGAATTAATAATGAATTAGCGGAAAAAATTGCCAGTCAGCTATATAGTATCGAAGAACTTGCTGATTTTGATTTAGCATTTCATAGTGCACTCGGTAGAGCGACAAGAAATTGCTATATTGAAAAAATATATAATTTTGCTTTAAAACTTTTGGCGCCGTCAATAATCAAGACTCATGAGAAAGAAAACTCAGCTGAGAATGTAGTTCGGCTACATGGAAACATTATAAAAGCGCTGAAATCTAGAGATGGTGATAGAGCGTTTAAAGCTGTTAAAGAGTCTATTGATGAATGGCTGGATTTACTTTAAACGCATGATGCTTGCGAGATGATAAGTAATTTAGCAGGTTCCAGTTGGTTTGTTAGGAATATGCTAAATGAATATGATACTTAAAATAAATATAAAACGTGGATTGTTACCAAAACTTTAATTATGTTTTTGGTATGAGAATGAGTTATTAGAAGGGAAAAAAAGTGAATAGTGATATTAAGGATCTAGAAAACAAAGCAAAGATGTTGAGAAAAGATGTGGTCTCAAGTGTCTATAAAGCAAAAGATGGTCATCCTGGACCTGCTTTATCAATCGCTGATATTGTAGCAACATTATATTTCGGGATCATGAATATTGATCCGAAAAATCCTAGTTGGGCTGAACGTGATCGCTTGGTTCTATCAAAAGGGCATGCATGTCCGGTTTTATATGCAGCGTTAGCTAGAAAAGGATATTTTTCTGTTGAATTATTACCAACACTGAGAGAATTGGGATCTATCTTACAGGGACATCCAGATATGGTAAAAACACCTGGAGTAGATATGACTACTGGTTCACTCGGTCATGGTATTGCTTCTGGTGCTGGAATGGTTGCGGCTTCACGAGTAACAGGACTCGACTATAGAGTATTTGTTATTTGTGGTGATGGTGAAATGAATGAAGGGCTAATTTGGGAATCAGCGATATCAGCTGCTAAAATGAAGCTTAACAATTTGACTGTATTTGTTGATGTTAATGGCTATCAATCTGGAGGTAGTACCAAAGATGTCAGCGGTATTAGCTCTATAGATGGTATATTTAAGTCTATAGGCTGGCATGTGCAAAATATAGATGGACATAATATCTCTGAGATTGTAAATGCTATTGAATTTGCTAAAAAAGATGATAGGCCATCAGCAATTATGGCAAAAACAGTTAAGGGTAAAGGCGTAAGCTTTATGGAAAATAATAATAAATGGCATAAAGGTGTTCCTTCAGATGATGAGTATAACATTGCAATGAAAGAGTTAGGTTAATATGATGAATGATACTAAAAGAATGAGTACTAGAGTAGCTTTTGTAGATGGATTGGTTGATGCTGCTAATGATGATTCAAATGTATGTCTTGTAAGTGCAGATTCACTTAAAGCATTGAGAGCTGATAAATTTGCTGAACAATTCCCTAAACAATTTTTTGAGTGTGGCATTGCTGAACAGACAGCAGTTACGTTTGGTGCTGGTCTAGCTTCAACAGGGCTTGTACCATTTGTTGGGACTTATGCTGGATTTTTAGCCATGAGATCAATTGAACAGATGAGAACATTTGTTGCTTATCCTAAATTGAATGTAAAGTTTGTTGGACTTAATGGTGGTATATATGGTGGCGAAAGAGAAGGTGTTACTCATCAAGTTTATGAAGATTTAGCAATACTTAGAAGTATTCCTAATTTCGAAATCGTAGTACCTTGTGATGGACCACAGACTAAGTTGACTGTTGAGGCTATGGCAAAACGCAATGCTCCAGGTTATATAAGAGTTGGTAGTGGTGAAGAACCGATTATTGTAGGTGAAGAAATGAAATTTGAGCTAGGGAAAGCGCGTATTGTTGAAGACAAAGGTCGTGATATGGCTATCTTTGTTTGTGGACCTGCTCTTAGATTAGCTCTTGAAACTGCCGATAAGCTTGCTGAAGAAGGAATAAATATCGTAGTTGTTGAAGTTCATACTCTTAAACCTCTTGATGTTGAGACAATTAGCAGTGTCCTTTCAACTGTTCCTGCAGCTGCAACTTTGGAAGATCACAATATTATAGGTGGGCTTGGCAGTGCAGTATGTGAAGTTGCTGCAGAGTATGCTCCAACAAATATTAAACGCTTAGGATTAAAAGATGTCTTTGCAATATCTGGTGAACGTGAAGAACTATGGGCGCATTATGGCTTTACTTCTGAAAAAATTATTTCAGAGATTAAAGATCAGCTTGCAAAAATTTAAGCGTAACGTTTGCGTTTTTTGTCAAACGCATAACCAATAAATAGCGTATTAGGGCTTATCTTTAAATATTTTTACTGATCTCTAATTAATAATCTGCTATCATATCTTGTGGTTTTATACTTTTTTAAAATTATAATTAGCTGTATGTTTTTTACATTAGCATAATATTTTATGCAATGTTGCAAGGGTATATTAAATATTAGGTAGGAACGATTATTTTATTATTGGTTCTCATGTGTTGTTGATAAGTGCATATGTTAAAAGATCAAGGAGTGATAACACTGTTATCACAAATAAGAAACCTTAATTAATTTCATAGGAGTATTAATAATGAAAATTGTAGTACTAGATGGATACACGTTGAATCCTGGAGACCAGACATGGGACGGGTTTTCAGCATTGGGTGAATTCAATTGTTATGATAGAACAAATCCTGAGGATGTAATTAGTCGCATTGGTGATGCTGAAGCTGTTATTACTAACAAAACTCTTATTACAAAAGAGGTCATTTCTGCTTGTTCATCAATAAGGTATATCGGCGTTCTTGCTACTGGGTTTAACGTTGTTGATACAGCAGCAGCTGCAGAAAACAATATACCAGTTTGTAATATCCCAACTTATGGCACTACAGCTGTTGCACAGTTTGTGTTTGCTCATCTCATGAATATTTGCCATCATATTGAGAGCCACAGTGACACTGTGCAAAATGGGGACTGGACAAATTGTGCTGATTTTTGTTATTGGAATTTCCCATTGATTGAGGTAGCAGATAAGACTATGGGAATTATCGGGTTTGGGCGTATAGGACAAGCTACTGCTAAGATCGCTCAGGCGTTTGGTATGAAGGTGCTTGCATTTGATAAATATCAGAATAAAGATCTAGAAAATGATACTTTACAGTATGCAGATCTTGATGAAGTATTGGCAAAATCTGATGTTATCTCTCTACACTGTCCATTGTTTGAGTCAACTGAAGGTATTATAAATAAAGGCAATATTGCTAAAATGAAAGACAATGTTATTATTATCAATACTTCACGTGGTGGACTTATTATAGAGCAAGATCTTGCAGATGCACTCAATTCTGGAAAGGTAATGGCAGCTGGTCTTGATGTTGTATCTACAGAGCCAATTAAGTCTGATAATGTGTTACTCAAAGTAAAGAACTGTTATATTACTCCGCATATTGCTTGGGCACCTCTTGAAGCAAGAGTACGTTTAATGAATATAGCTGTTGATAACTTAAAAGCATTTATTGCTGGAAATGTTGTTAATAAGGTTAATTGATTTTTTTAGTTAAATATAGCTTGAAATTAGTGTTAAAATACATCAATAATAATAGTCGTGGAGCTCAAAGGTATTTATACTTTGAGCTTTTCTTGTAATTTAAATTTTGAATATAATATTGCCTGAATGTTTAACTACAATGAAAGGATTGCAATGAATCATCAATACTCTGAGCACGTATCTCAAAGAGCTTCTCAAGCTATTCCACCTTTACCTTTGTCCGCTTCGCAGGTAGATGAACTATGTAAAAAACTATTAGATGATACTGAAAAGCAGAGTTATCTTGTTGATTTGCTAGTCACTAGAGTTCCAGCAGGTGTTGCGGAAGCAGCGAAGGCTAAAGCTGATTTTTTAGCATCTATTGTTATGAATGATATTAAGTGTAGTGCGATTTCACCTGAATATGCGATAGAAATTCTAGCGACAATGGTTGGAGGATATAATGTTAAATATTTGGTTGATTTTCTTAGTCATACAAAATATGCTGCTCAAGCAGCCAAGGCTTTTAAGAAACTTATATTAATATTTGATAGTTTTGATGATATTAAAGCTCTAATGGATAATGGTAACGAATATGCCAAGGAGGTTATTACGAGTTGGGCAGAAGCTGAATGGTTTTTATCAAGGCCGCAAATGCCTGAGACTATAGAGAAAATTGTTTATAAGGTAGATGGAGTTGTCAATAATGATGATTTATCGCCTCCCAAACATGTGGCTACCCGTGCAGATATACCGCTACATTCTCTTACAATGGGAGAAGATAAGTTTCCCGGTGGTATTAATATTATGCAGAAAAATCGTGATTCTGGTGAAGGAACTGTATTTGTAGGTGATACTGTTGGGATTGGGAGTTCCAGAAAATCTGCAGTTAATTCGCTTATCTGGGCAATTGGAGAAGATATACCGTATATTCCTAATAAGCGAAGTGGTGGTGTAGTTATCGCAGGAAGCATTGCGCCAGTATTTTTTAATACTCTCGTTGATTCTGGTGGCTTACCAGTACTTTGTGATGTGTCAAAGATTGAAAATGGCGCAAAAATTATTATTGATACTCAAAAATCAGAAGTAAGGAATATTAATGGTAAATTACTATCACAATTCTTATTGTCACCAATAACATTGCCAGATGCGTATAGAGCTGGGGGGAGGATCCCATTAATTATTGGCAGGAAATTGACTCAAAAGGCTCGAGAAGTTTTGGGTATGGAGAAGGAGAACATTTTTATAAAACACGAAAATGTACAGGCAAAGGACGGAAAAGGTTTTACTCTTGCTCAGAAGATTATAGGGAGAGCTTGTGGAAAATCAGGCGTGTTGCCAGGTGAAACATGCGAGCCAAAAGTTTCAACTGTAGGGAGTCAGGATGCTACTGGAGTTATGACATGTGATGAACTTACAGAACTTGCTTGTTTGAAATTTCAGGCGTCACTTACAATTCAGAGTTTTTGTCATACCGCAGCCTATCCAAATGAGAATGACATTGTAATGCATAATACTCTTCCTGAGTACTTTAAAACACGTGGTGGGGTAGCTCTTAAACCAGGAGACGGTATAATACATAGCTGGTTGAATAGAATGTTGATTCCTGATCAAGTAGGGATAGGGGGGGATAGTCATATGCATTCACCTCTTGGAATTTCATTTCCAGCTGGATCTGGGCTTGTGGCATTTGCGGCAACTTTGGGTATGATGCCCCTTGATGTACCTGAGTCACTCTTGTTACGGTTAAACGGAAAATTACGTAACGGGATTGTTCTTAGAGATGTGGTTAATTATATAGCTATGAAAGGTGCTGAGCATAGCGGTAAGAAGTCAATTTTTAACGGAAAAATATTAGAAATGGAAGGTTTTACAAGTGAGCTTACTGTTGAACAAGCTTTTGAGCTTACTGCCTCAGTAGCTGAGAGAAGTGGAGCTGGTTGCACTATTGATCTAGCTCAAGAAAAAGTTGTAGAGTATTTGGAAAGTAATGTTACTATTATGCAGAGTATTATAAATGATGGTTATGAATGTAAAGATGCGATTACGAATAGACTTGAAGAAATACGCAAATGGTTGATTGAACCAAATTTATTGAGACGTGATGTTAACGCAGATTTTTCAGATGAACTGGAGATTGACCTTGCTGAAATAGAGGAGCCGGTCATTGCTGCTCCAAATGATCCGAATAATACTTGTTGGTTATCAGAGCATAAGGGTGTTGAGATTGATGAGGTATTTATTGGATCATGTATGACCAATATTAATCACTTTAGAGCAGCAGCACGAGTGCTTGCTGGGAAGAAGATTGGAGTGAATAAGTTGTGGATTGTGCCCCCAACAAGAATGGATATGAAAAGTCTGAGGGCAGATGGTATTATTCGTATATTTGAAAATGCTGGTGCTAGAATTGAAATACCCGGGTGTAGTCTCTGCATGGGCAATCAGGCAAGATCTGAAGAGAACGCAACAGTTTTTTCAACAAGTACTAAGAATACAAATAATCGTATGGGAACGGGAGCGAAGATGTATTTAGGAAGCGCTGAGCTAGCGGCCATAGTTGCATTATTAGGAACAATACCAACAGCAGAGCAATACTTTAGAATTTATAACCAAGAAATATTAGGGGTTAGATAAAGCAAATTTTGTGGAGTCAGTAAAATAATATGTGGAAGTACAAATAATACTATCAAGTTCAGCTTTATTGGTATCTTCATGTTTCGCAGGATAGATTGCTTACAGACTAGTATAGATAGTCTTAATGTATTTATTATGGACATGTTTTATATAACTTCGGATCTGTGGTGAGTAATACATTATTTAGCTTTCCTTGGTATTGAACGCTACGGTTGTATTTAGTATCTTATTCTGCATTTTAAGTTGTCTCATTTGTTTGAGCCTCTTTGAAATTTCTTCTGCCACAGGTGTAACTATTGAAATACTGTGGTTAATTGGATTTAATAACCTGTTTATAATTGTAAGAAAGGGACAGCTTAAGGATCTTACACTTATAAAGAATTGGTCTAGTTCTGCAGAGATTACGATTCAAGCAATAGGAAATGTTGGTGATTGTGTTGACATTTTGGGAAAAAGAAATCCTTATGGTAGGCTTGGTGCTATTGAGAACTGGGCTATGACTGATTTGTTGATATATAGTAAGAACCCTCTTGAGTGTTTTGCTATTGTGGAAGACAACGAGAAGAATTTGAAACTGGTTATAAAAGATGGGTAAGTTTTTGAAAATATTTTATAAGTAGCTATTTATATTTATTTGGGATCCTTTGTTTATATAAATTTAAGGGATTATACTAAAAAATTAAGTAGTAAGGCTATATTTGAAGATATTTATAGCTGGATAAAAAAACGCACTGGTTTAAACCAGTGGTACTGTTTTAGTTATCCAAGAAATATGCGCTCTACGGAGGAGTACAGCTTAAGGATTTATAGAGGGTAAATGGGTAGTTGCTACCTGTTATTCTCAAGTTATTTTACAAAGGTATAATAAGTAACTTTTTAAATTGCTTATTTTTTTGTATTTTTTGCAAGAAAACGGTCTAATGAATTTGCAAATTTTTGTTTGTCTTTGTTATTATAGCTTGCCGGACCTCCAGTATCTATACCTGTCATACGTAACTCGGTCATAAAATCGCGCATTGATAATTTACTCTCAACATTTTCTTCGGTTAATAACTCCCCGCGTGGCTCAAGTGCTATTGCTCCTTTCTCAACAATTCTTGCTGCTAAAGGGATGTCTGCAGTAATAACTAAATCTCCATTCATAACATTCTCTGCAATGTAGTCGTCGGCTATATCCGCACCTGCAGAGACTAGTTTGAATATAATAAGTTTATTCTCTGGAATTGACAAATAAGAATTTGCAACAATCACTAGTTGTATATTGCAACGTATTGCCGCTGAATAAAGAATACCCTTAACTTCTGCAGGGCATGCATCCCCGTCAATCCAGATTTGCATTTTTCTCCTATACTTTGATAAGTTTATATATGTTATTAAACAATAAACATGTAATTTGTGAGATTGTGTTTTTCGCTAACTGAAAAAAAGGTATATGTATCTGAAGGGATAAATAATCTTATATTTTCAGAATGAACTGAATTATACTTATATAGGATAGAAAAACAAGGAACATTGAATTAATTTGGTATGCATTAATACCGTAGCGACATTAGACAAGAATTATGTGCTGTAATTTTTAATTTAATATGAGCTCAGTGGGTAGATAGGAGCTAAAAGTAAGAGTTAGCTGAGGAAATACTAAACTTTCTTACTGTATTCTTATGGAAGTCAATCTAAGATCATAGTTTTAGAAAACTTTTTAAAGTGCCCACTGGTTGGTATTAAGTAGAACAAGAGTGCAGGCATGCTGGACAGTAATGCCTGCTTTTTTTGCTGCCTCTTCAAGTAGTGGGTTTTCTGTACCAGGGTTCATAATAATTCTACGTGGAGCACAGTTAATTATCTCTTCTAAGAGCATTGTTGAACGCTTTTCGTTGATGTAAAGCGTGATGGTATCTATCGGAACTGTTATTTCACTCAAGCTTGAGAGACAGGGGATATCATTGATTTTCTTTGCAGTGGGGTGGATTGGAATAACAGGAATATTTTTACTGTGGAGCAGTGCAACAGCTTTGTTTGAATATCTGTTTTCTTTAGGAGAAGCCCCAAGGACTATAGTGTAACTTTCCATTGAATATCCTTTCGTGCTGCTATCTGTTTTGTTTGCAATGATTGCAATCTTGTATGTTAATGTTATTTTTATGATGATTATTTTTACTGAAATTTCTAAATGTTGTTTAATATCCAGCTGTAGCATTTTTTTTAGTAACTGTTATAAGTAAAATCATGATAAAATCAGGTTTTGTTACTTTTATATATGATACCTTAGCAGGGGGGATTTTCAAGAAAAATCAAATTATTGCGTAGAATATAATTTAAAAATAATATAATACTATTGTGTATTACGAATAATACAAAAGTACAAAATTTTGAAGGAGGCGATAACATGAAGAAAAAATTTGTTGGGAATTATTTTTTATATTTACTATTGTTGGTAACAATACTATCGCTTACATCTAATACTATATCTGCTGAGTTGACTAGTAATAATTACCTAGATAAACGTTCAGAACTTATAGCGCGAGCCAATAAGAAATCATTTGAAAGTTCTATTAAACTTTCAGCTGCTGAAAAAGTAGTAAACCAGAGGCTGAATGCTCTTAAGAAACGAGTATATGATGAGTGCAATCTTAATATTGAGCCAAAGCTCAAATTGAGAGAAGACCCTGAAAAGGTGTTTTGGCCTGCTCAGCCATTTTTTAAAATACGTGATAAAATCTCTTCTGAAAAGTCGTATGGCGAATTGTTCAGATTTATTCAGTCTATGCCTAAAGGGGCAATTCTACATATTCATCCTTCAGCTATGGGAAATTTTACATGGATGGTCGATAAGTATCTTCGTTCACCCAATGCATATTATATATCAGGTGCAATAGACTTCTCAAATTATAAGCTCACTGATAACTGCAGATTTAAAATCAGTAAAAATAATCCAGGCGAGAAATGGGCGAAGTTGTCTGAGCAAAAATTTGATCGAGATACACTAAAGTCAGTGATTCTCAAACGTTTGATAGTCAATGAAAGTAATTATTATCCTCCACACAACTGGCCGCTTTTTGAGAATATTTTTTCAACTTTCAGTGATATCTATGACTCTGAGGAGATCTGCTATTCGTATAATTTTAATGCGATCTCTGAAATGCTTGAAAAAGATCATGTCAGTCATATAGAATTCCGTTGTGGAATATCTCAGAATCCCTGGATACCTGAAGAACTAAAATCCAAATATCAGCCACTAGTTAAAGAACAAGGATATACTACCGTTGACTTTTATGATATTGTATGTAAGGAAGCGAATAAGAATGCTGGCACTAATAATGACTACGGTATTACTTTCAAAATCATCTACTCTAACTCACGCCATCCTTCTCCACCAATCCATACTGATATCGGATTCCAAAATTTTATTGCTGAAAAGCTAAAGATGTGCGCAGATTATATTAGGCAGTATCCAGATTACGTAGTAGGCTATGATATTTATGGAGAAGAAGACACTGGTTATCAGACATTGGCATTTTATAAGCAATTTCTTAAAGCAAAAGAAGAATGCCCTGAAATGGAGTATTATTTTCATGATGGGGAATCAAAATGGTTTGCTAACGATAACCTAAATTCTACAGAGTATAATATCAGTGATGATAGTATTACATATGGAAGAAAGTCAATGACGCTTCCTTATAATAATAATCTCTATGATTGCTACCTCTTGGGATGTAAGCGTATTGGGCACGGTATATCATTGATAAAGACACCTGGTATGATAGAATTATTCAAAGAGAAAGGAATATGTTTTGAAATCAATCCAATAAGTAATCAACTACTTCAATATGTAGATGATCAACGTAATCATCCAGCAAAAACATTTCTTGAGTTGGGTTTACCTGTTGTGTTAAGCCCAGATGATCCAGCAATATTTGGTTATGTCGGAGTAAGTTATGATTTTTGGATAGCGTGCATGGCATGGAATCTGGATCTGCGAGGGCTAAAGCAACTTGCGCTGAATTCCATCAAGTATGCCTCGTTGAATAGAGAAGAGAAAGCAGTATTACTAAAGCATTTCAACAGTAGTTGGGATAGTTTTATTAAGGATCAAGCTGGGATTACTGAAACAGATGGTACATTATACTGCGAGTAATACTAAATAATGCGTATACTAAAATTTGACTATGATTTGACAGAACAATAAATTTTACAGGGAACTAGTTCGGTGGCGAAGGAGTATAGGGCAGTATTTTATATTTTGTTAAAACAACATAATTAATTTTTAAAATCATTAAGGTTTAAGTTGTAGATGCTCAAATCTGAAATTAGAATTTAAGTTTTTTATATTGTTAACTAATTTAATAGACAGTGGTGGTATAGTGATGTATAATAATTGAAGAGAAATAAACAATGATGAATAGCTTCTGTTCCCTTTGGTGCAAGTTGCGCACTAGATACAATGGAGGCATTATTTGACGAATAATGTTTTGGTCGTTGACGACGAAATTGACACGCGCGAAGATCTCCTGACTTTCTTGCGCTGAATGGGTATATTGCTGCTACAGCGGACTGTCTTAAAAATGCGCAGAATGTGATGGCGATGCAACGGTTTGATGCTGTCAGTCTGGATATAAATTTTCCTAGTGTGAATGGTCTTGACTGGCTTCAAGTCTTGCGGGAAATTCAGCTCTATCTTGCTATAATAATTATATCCGGCATTGGTGACATACTAACCGCAGTAGAAGCCATGAGTAGCGGTGATGCCCATTTTCTTACCAAATCTTTAAACCTTGACGCTCTGTTGTTATTTCTGAAAGATAATATGGAAGTTGAGCACTTACGAAGGCGTAAATCTGCAAGCCGTTGTCTTTTGACAGACAAAAGCATTTATATATGCAAAAAGTTTACCGGCTGGTCGGATACAGTAAACAGCGCGTCAGTGAATCCCGTTTGATCAGTGTTGCCAATAAAGATCTGTTTAAGGAGACTAAGTTCAAGAAATTCTGTTCTGATCTGTATTATAAAATCTGAATATTTACGGTATTTATTCCATCTCTGTGACAATGTCTTGACGATCTTTCGGGGATGATCAACTACTTATTGGTGAGCATGAAACCTCTCTGACGTTTGCAGCCATGAAGCTATTGCAGGCATATTTCTGGTCAGGTAATATTAGAAAATAGCAGAATGTACCCGGCATGTCTATATTTTGGCGTGTAGTGCCTCACTTGATGTCAGCCATTTTTTAAGGTTACTCATGGGCGGTCATTGATATCGTGTATCAGGTTAATAGTGTGATTAACCGGTGAATGCTAATATACAGTTGATTATCACTAATGACAATTATATTTGAATACCACAGGGAGATTGTTCATGGCCGTAGACATTAAATCACACAAACGAATTTTACTACTTTATCCTGAGGTTCCAAGAACTACTTATTGGAGTTTCAGTTTTGCGCTACATATCATAAACAAACGGGCTGTGCAGCCACCTCTGGGACTATTGACAGTTGCTGGATTGATTCCAGAAAGTTATGAGTTGCGTCTTAGAGATTTAAATATTGAGTCTTGCTCTGACGAGGATATTCGGTGGGCTGATGTGATATTTGTTTCTGCTATGATCGTGCAGAAAGAATCGTTTAAACAATGTGTTAAAAAAGCTAATCATTTTGATGTTCCTGTTGTCGCTGGTGGACCATATCCTACTACTAATTTCTCTGAAATTCATGGTGTTGCTCACTTTGTATTGGGAGAGGCGGAAGACATATTACCTTTCTTATTGAGTGACTTAGAAGCGGGTCTAGCTAAAAAAGTTTACGCTCGTCCAACTAGAGCGGATGAAACTAAGAAAATCCTTGATTATTTTGGTAGTGATGCCGACGTTATAACAGCAACAGCAGCTGTTTGCCTTGACGATTCCCCATTGCCTAGGTTCGATATGTTAGATCTTGATGCATATAGAGCGATGGCAATACAAACTTCCAGAGGGTGTCCCCACGGCTGCGAATTTTGTGGTATTTGGCGGCGCTTTGGTCGTAAAATGCGTTATAAAAGTATAACTAGTGTAATTGCTGAGTTGAACTCGTTGTATAATTTAGGATGGCGCGGATCGGTCTTTATTGTGGATGACAACTTTGTGGGCAATTCTACACAGGTCAAACATCTTCTGAAGGCAATTTCTGAGTGGCAGAAACAACGTAATTATCCATTCGAGTTGAGTACAGAAGCTTCAATCAATCTAGCTGATGATAATGAACTATTGCTTCTGATGCAAATGTCTGGCTTTGATATGGTGTTTGTAGGGTTGGAGACACCGGCAGAAGAAAATCTGCGTGAAGCTGGAAAAGGCGTAAACATTTCTGGTTGCATGGGCGATAAAGTAAGGCGTATTCAGGACGCTGGCATAATTGTTTCATCCGGGTTTATTATGGGATTTGACCATGATCCAGAGGATATTGCTGAGCGAATGATCAAGTATATACATGATTTGGGAATTCCTATGGCGATGGTTGGTTTATTGCAAGCAATTCCAGATACGGATCTTTATGATCGGCTGAAGAATGAAGGTCGATTGGTACGTTCTTCCGATGGAAATAATACTCACGAATTCAGTCTTAGCTTTATGCCTCGACGTCCTGCTGAAAAATTGATCTCAGATTATAAGAAGGTATTACAGGTTCTTTATCCTGTAGATCTGAAATCATATTTTCAACGTTGTGTGAGGCTTCGTCATAGTTGGAAGGCGACCAACTTTACCACTGCAGCAATATGTTGGCAGGAAGTCAAATGCTTTCTGAGGTATTTTACTGGCTCATTATTTACTGCCTATGCTTGGAATAGTGTTTGTTTTCTTACTGGAACGTTATTTAAGAAGCCAAATTTTTTTCCATCCGCTGTTAGTTTGGCTATTCAGGGGCACCATTTCCGAGAAATTACCCGTATAGCGCTTCGTCTTGAAGATCTCAAGCAATCATACGCAGAACTTGCCAACCAGTTTGTTGATCGCATACGGTTTGAACATAAAAAACTTAGTCAGGATTTTAGTATACTTGTTCAAGATGGAAATGACTCTTTCATCAAACGCACTGATGCGGCATTATGTACTATAGATAAATATCGGCAGTCGATACAGCATGATGCTTTCTGTCGGGCAAAAAAGCTGTCAGGTAGCAGTCGTCAAGCTGCGTTAGATATTTATGTCGGGCTATGTAATAAATTGTCACAAACACTGTCTGATTTCCAAAGTAATATAACTACAAGTTTTGCTCTTTACTATGATGATACTATGCCCCGAACTGAGGAGAATTAAATGAAACTATGTCCAATTGCTTTTATTACAGGATGTAAAAAATGTCCTATCTTTTCAGTTTGTCCTCTAAAGCGTTTCATTGGAAACCAAAATAGATATATAGTAATTGATTTTAGAAAGGATAAAGATATTAAAAAATAATGGTAGTACTTTTCAGAGGGCGTTTTATTTAAGTAGACCATCGAGGGCGCATTATAATGTGTCCTTGATGTTTTTTTACAAAACTACCAAATTTATAGGCATAAAGCTATATAATTATAAAATAGTGAGCTCAGTGTGTTTTTTTGGTACGGCTTTATATTTTAAGTGATGATAATAAAATGAATAAGGTAAGATATTTCGTTATATTGAGTCTGTCAGCGTTTATCTTAGGTATGGGATGTACGGAGAATAGTGAATTAACAGCTCTAAATGAGCATGCCTTGAAAAGCCATATAAAGAGTTGCTGTTTGTTGAAGGCCAATTAGCTCCTGTTAACCATTAGGATTTTATTGATGCCTTGAAACTAGATTTGCGGTTACGAGTAAGGTCAATAATAGAATTGAAGGAGTCCTGCGTCTTCATAATATCAGATTGTTCCGCCTGAATATGCAATACGCAGTGAAAGAATACCGGAACGTTTGGTATGGATATTGAAGGAAAGTAGAGGGCTTAGCTGCCTGAGATAAGTAATTTTTTGTACTTATATTTAATAAATATTTTTTTAAAGTGTAATCAATCTTGCGGCAGTATCTATGTAACGTTGACATTTTAGGGTATGCTTATTTTTATGAACAAAAAAGTATTTATTTCCGAGAGAATAAAGGGGATGAGTGCTGAGGAATCTTGTGGTTGTAAACATCTCATATCAGGCAGTAATAACTACTATTACTGATAAGCAGGATAAATATAGGCAGATTTACATATCACGAGCGCATTGTAGGATTGTAGGTTGTTAAGGCTGTATGGGAAATTTCAAATCTCGTAGATAGTACGAATCAATTATATTAAGAAGCAATCTGATATTTATTCTCGCAATGGCACTTTGTACTTGCCAAAAGAAAGAGAATATTGTATGTTTTAAGTGGTATTATTAATAGGGCAGATTATAATACGCAAAGAACTTCTAAAACAAGGGATCAAAATGAGAATCAGCAAATGAGTAACTGTTGATTATTTTTTAAATATTGTTTAAATATTGTAAATGTGTTTGTAATAAATGACGATAACTAGTGATATGGTAAAAATTTTAATATCCGATTAAATATCTGTTATAAATAAAAGAGGAAATTATGAATTTTAAAAATTGTAGTATAGGTATTGAACTTGGTTCAACTAGAATTAAATCTGTTTTAATTGATGAAAATGGAAGTACAATCGCTACTGGTGGCTATGGTTGGGAGAATAAGTTCGTTGATAATATTTGGACTTATTCGATCGACGAGATTTGGGAAGGTATACAGGTTGCTTATACTGAATTAAGAGAAAATATAGAGCAAAAATACTCTTGCGACTTTACAACAGTTGGTGCAATTGGTTTTAGTGGAATGATGCATGGTTATATGGCTTTTGACAAAGATGATAATCTTTTAGTTCCATTTAGAACATGGAGAAATAACCTTCAAGGCAAGGCAAGTAAAGAGCTTACAGAGTTATTCAACTATCCTGTCCCCCAAAGATGGACAATCGCACATCTAAGACAAGCAATTTTAAATGAGGAAGAGCATGTAAGTAAAATTGACTTTTTATCAACTCTTGCAAGCTATGTACACTACAGCTTGACTGGGGAAAAGGTCATAGGTGTTGGTGAAGCATCAGGTGTATTCCCTATAGATTTAGAGACTAAATCATATAATGGGAAAATGGTAGGTCAGTTTAAAGAATTAACCAATATAAATCTCACAGACATATTCCCAAAGGTTTTAGTAGCTGGAGAAAATGCAGGACATTTAACCCCAGAAGGCGCAAAGCTTCTTGATGTTAGTGGTAAATTAGAGTCTGGAATACCTTTCTGCCCACCAGAAGGCGATGCTGGAACAGGAATGGTTGCAACAAACAGCGTAAAGAAAAGGACAGCTAATGTGTCAGCTGGAACATCAGTATTTGCAATGATTGTACTTGAAAAAGCACTTTCTAAGGTTTATAGTGAGATTGATGAAGTAACAACACCGAGTGGTGATTTAGTAGCTATGGTTCACTGTAATAACTGTACATCAGACTTAAATGCCTGGGTTAATTTATTTGGTGAAGTTTTAGGTGAGTTTGGGGTAACACCTGATAACGATGAACTTTTTGGAAAGCTTTATAGAAAAGCACTGGAAGGTGATAAGGATTGCGGTGGTCTACTTGCTTATCCATACTTGTCTGGTGAGCATAGTACAGGATTTGAGGAAGGTAGACCTCTATTTGTCAGAAATGCTGATAGTAAGTTTAATTTAGCTAACTTTATGCTAACAAATTTATGTACATCACTTGGAGCATTGAATATTGGATTAAAAATACTCTTTGAGAATGAAGGTGTAGAAATTGACGAAATGCTTGGGCATGGAGGGTTATTTAAAACTGCAGGTGTAGGCGATACAATAATGGCAAGAGCTACAAAGGCTCCAGTAACAACAATGGCAACTGCGTCAGAAGGTGGGGCGTGGGGCATAGCATTGCTTGCACAGTTTATGCTGAATGATATTGATGATTTAGCTGAGTACTTAGAAACAAAAATATTCTCTGATATTGAGAAAGTAATGGTCAAACCTGAAACAGAAGGTATTGAAGGCTTTGATACCTTTATGAAAAGATATGTTGGTGGGCTTGACATTGAACATGCTGCTGTTGCTAATCTTAAGTCTTAACATAAGACAAGATGTGAGACAAAGTGGGATAACTGTTCAGAGAAAGCAATAATTATTTAAATTGCATATGAAACAGTAGAGTAATAAATTCTGTGCAAAAGCAAAGCTTATTATAAAGGTAGGGGTAAAGGATGTTGAATATAACCTGATTCCTGAAAATTTTGCTATATTGTATTATATAAGACTTTATTCTATAAGTAATCAGCCAGCGAGTATTCGCTGGCTGATTACTTATATCTTGATATCATTATTATTTGTTTTTTTGGCAGGAAGATCTTGTGATCAGATTAGAACAACTATCAGCTATAATAATCTAAATGTAAAACTTTGCGGTGATCATGGTGGTATATCTTAGGTTATGATGGAGTTACACACCAAATTATTGAGGAAATATAGTAATGAGGTGCCTTCGTAATATGATTGCCATCGTTCCTAGTGATTCTATTGAGAATCAAAAGACTACTGAAGCAGCTGACATAATGAATGGATCCGTTTATATAAGGTTTACTAGAGAGAAAGTACTGGTTGTGACTAAATCAGAGACCCCATTTGAAATTTGAAAAGCATACTGTTGTAAAGATTGTACTAACATTGCAATTATAGTATGTTTAGTTATGTTATACGAAAAATTTGCGATGGAAGAAAAGCTTGAAGCTATGGGTATCAGTGCGATGGTTATAAACCCCAATATTATAAGCATATATAAAAAACTATTGCTGACGCAGTTAAGAAGGGTGGTGCTGTTCTGATAGTAGAAGAGCATAAGGTTATGGGGGGCTGGGTAATGTTGTTGCTGAAGTTCTTAGCGCCAAATATTCTGTTCCTATGAATATGATTAGTATAAATGAGCAGCTCGGTGAGTCAGAACAACTTGAAGAGCTCATTGAAGTATTGGCTTTACTTGCAATGATGTTGTAAAGGCAGTTGAGGATTTATTGACTGTATTAGGGTAGATTGTTTTGTATTAGAGTAAAAATCCTTGATGTTATATAAACAAAGAAATACTATATTATTATTAAGTATATTTACTGGTAACGATAAATTATGGGCTGTAAATATAAGTAGTATTAATAAGTGTATATTATCAAGAAAATGTATTTGTGGTTTATCTAATAGTTATGAGTATATTTCTTTGTTTAAGGATGTCGTAATTTTATAAGGGGAATTAAATGAAAATTGGTTTTATTGGACTTGGAATAATGGGTAAGCCCATGAGCAAAAATTTACTCAAGGGTGGTTATGAGTTAGTCGTAATGGGTAGGGATCAGTCTGTTGTTGATGAGCTAATTACTCTTGGAGCAACATCTGTAGACAGTCCTAAAGCTGTTGCTGAGCAAGCTGATATTATTATTACAATGCTGCCAAATTCACCTCATGTAAAGGAAGTTGTACTGGAGAAGAATGGTATTATTGAAGGAGCAAAACCAGGTAGTGTCGTAATTGATATGAGCTCAATAGCTCCTCTCGCTAGCAGAGAAATTTCAGAAAAATTACTTGAAAAAGGTGTGCAAATGCTTGACGCACCTGTAAGTGGTGGTGAACCAAAAGCAATTGACGGAACAATTTCTGTAATGGTTGGCGGTAAAAAGGAAGTCTATGATAAATGCTATGATGTAATGGCTACAATGGCTGGTTCGGTAGTGTATACTGGAGAAATTGGAGCTGGGAATATCACAAAGTTGGCGAACCAGATTATTGTTGCTCTTAATATTGCAGCAATGTCTGAGGCACTTACTCTTGCAACAAAAGCTGGGGTTGACCCTGTGTTGGTTTTTGAAGCAATACGTGGCGGTCTCGCTGGAAGTACTGTCCTCGATGCTAAAGCACCACTCATTTTTGATCGTAAATTTGACCCGGGGTTTAGAATAGAACTACATATCAAGGACCTTGCAAATGCTTTAGATACATCTCATGAGATAGGTGTGCCACTTCCATTAACTGCAGGAGTAATGGAAATTATGCAAGCTCTTAAAGTTGATGGGAAAGGCTCATGTGATCATGGAGCATTGATTCAGTACTATGAAAAATCTGCACAAATTGAAATTACACGATAGAATAACTAACAAGAATATTATGCTGTCTATAATAGGATTACTTCTGAATGCTATATTAAAAAGAATTAGATACACTTATTGGCATCTAATTCTTTTTAATATTACTGTTAGGATAAAATTTTTATATTGCCTTCTGATTATAGCGACTACGAAGTTTGAGTATAACTATTCCACAAGCACAAACTCCCATCAACATCCACTCAGCAGGTTCTGGCACAGCTCCAGACGTAGATGCTGTTGTCGTGAAGTTTAACGACCAATCATGAAGTATCATGCCGGAAGCTAACATATGATATTTATTATCATAGTATGGCCAAGTTGTGTTTGTACCGTTATCATATATAAGTAATTCCCAAGAGCCATTTGCAGAGATGTCATCAAACGCTGATAGAGTATTTGAATCGGCAAAATCTACAGAGTCGAATATTCCTGATTTAACTGGATTTCGAAGAGCAAAATCATTCGCTGGAAACCACGATGGAACTTCTGAGTATACAGATAGTTGATATGAACCATCTCTAACATTTATCTTTCTGGCATCTTCTATCTTTGCAGCATACGGTATTTTGGCTGTTGCTTCATCATCAAATGTTACGTGTTTATTATTGATATCTCCTCCATGAAGTTGTCCTAGAGAAGAACCGCCTGCATTTGATGTTAAAATAACTCCTTTTTTATTAGGTCCAACAAGCACAAAAGTCATGTCCAGTGGTGAGCGAGTTCTAAAATATAATGTGACATTTAAGTCAGATATTACCCCTGTAGTGCCAGATATATTTTGAGTTTTAGATAAAAGATCCGTAGGTGGGTTAGGTTGTCCAGTGTATTCATTGGCCTGGACTTCTACAGTATCAGTAAACTTGTAGCTTTCGGCGTGAGCGGAGGAGAGTGTTAGTAACGCTAATAAGATTAATATCATATTTTTTGATTTCATAGGTGTGTTCCTTTGTTAAAGTAAAATCATAATTTTCAAATATCATTTTCAGGGAATAAATAAACTAAAAAACGCAATTAAAGTACAACAAACCTAGCTTCGCCACCAATAGTATCACTACTGTCACATTAGGTATACTATGTAATCATAATCTGTTTACTGTTTGCAAAACAGCTTTGCTTTAAACCATGTATTGGTTATGGTACTTATAACGTCACAGATAACTAGTCAGAATTAAGGACACTAGAATCTACAGAGTTTGAGCTCCCATAGTTCTAGCTCCCACAATTACAAGAGGCTCGTTGACATTTTCGTCATTTGTTCACAATCCTTTAGAAATTTCTTAGATTAATTATTAAAAATTATAACAAGTTAATAAAAGTTATATTAATTGGCGGAAATTATTTCATTTTACTAAATTCATAATAACTTTATTATTTTACTAAATAGAGGAAATTGAATAATGAAGTATTTATAGTCAGTATTTTGATTAAACTGAAATAGAGCTATACATAAGCGAGTAAAATAAGAACAAGTGAAATAATAATAATTGATTATGATGAGTTATGAGATATTTCCAAAAGGCAAGTTTTTTGTATAGCGTCATAGAAAAGATGAAGAGTAAGTGTAATAAGAAGCAGACTATTAATCAGAAGATTAATAGATTATCAGTTGTATTTGATTATGTTGTAGAACGTGGTTATATATCGAGCAATCCATGTAATCATTTTGTTAGAATAAAAAGTAAAGAAGTTAATCTTAGAAGAGATTTAAAGCCAGAAGAAATACAAGCATTAACTTTTGCAAAGAACGCTGTTGCTTTTTTAAGATCTCTCATAGCCTCTTATTCTTTTTGCTAATTTTTTCTATCTCTTCACCTGCAGGGGGGCGTAATAGAACTAATAGGATTATACGATTTTACTTGAGATCTTAATGCTCAATCTCTAATACTAACTGTTGAGGTTCCAATATCTCTCGTCATTTGTGAATATTTCTTTTGTTTTGCCATGATAAACTTATCTTAAATGATTTCAATTAGTTCTATGTCACTGTATTGAAGTTAGATCATCTAAAGGCTTATTACATTTAACTGCATCAAATGAAATGTTGGTTATAAACTCAGTGGTGTAGCTTTTCTTATAATGAGTTCTCCTACACTGTATCACATACTCTTATCGAATATGCCAACCTTAAACTATCTCCATATTTTTCATCTCTTAATAGGTATAGGGTTTTGATTTCAGACGAGTTTAAATAATAAGGAGGCAACAATGCTATTACATATTGCTCGCCTTGAGTGACTGATAGTAGGTATTATGGTTTGAAACTCAATTGGACATTTTCTAAATTATATTTCACTCGAATGTTATTTTTGGAACTTTAATCCAGTCTCGCTATTAATTGTTTTTATGATTATTTTGAATAAATATTTTAAAAATAAAAAATAATATTGGCACACTTCAAATATGACAATTTAAAAATAGTATTATAATCGCCTGATTTTAAAGATGTTATATAGGTTAACTTGTTATTCAAATATGTCATAATATTTTATGCCATCATTATATTGGTTTTTATAGCGGAACAATTTTTTATGAGATATAGTGAATTTGTAATCATATTTGTGTTTGTTTGGATTTTAAAATTAATACATACTGCTGTAAAAGTGTATTCAAATTGAATAAAGTGTTGTTTAAATTTAAAACCTTTTTTGTGAAATTCATATAAAGATGCTAGCTCACTTTATAAACGAAGTACATCAAATATCAGTACGTTATAATTAGAATCTATTACAAAGTGTCGTGATTATCTATTGAGTAAATATTTTTAGAATGGTGTTAAATAAGAACCATCTGCAAAAAAGTTAAGCCCTCTTCTTTTATGCAGTTGCTGTTGTTGAGGGCACCTTATTAGATGGAGAATACAATGCTTGTAAATTTAAAAGAAATTTTGTCAACTGCAGAAAAAAACCAATATGCTATTCCTTGTATTAATACACCAAATGTGGAATTTATTAGAGCTGTAATTGGAGCTGCTGAGGAATTGAACACTCCTGTAATTATTGATCATGCAGAGGTTCATGATACTCTTATCCCTATTGAGCGTATTGGACCTGAAATGGTAAAATATGCCAAAGAAGCAAAAGTTCCAGTATGTGTTCATTTAGATCATGGAACAAGTTATAACTTTTTAATGAAGGCTATACGTGTAGGCTTTTCATCTATTATGTATGATTGCAGTGCTCTGCCACTGGAAGAGAATATTAAGAAGGTTAAAGCGTTTACAGCAATTGCTCATGACCTTGATATTACCGTAGAAGGTGAACTAGGAGTAATGGCTTCGTCTGGGGAGGATACACATGGTGGAGAAGAAGTTGAATTAACAAATTCAGATATTAGAAAATTCTTTACAGATCCTGATGATGCTAAGAAATTTGCAGAAGAAACGGGCGTTGACGCCTTGGCTGTGTGTTTTGGAACAATGCATGGTATATATGCAGAGCCTCCAGTACTAGATATTGATAGAGTAACCTCAATACGTAAAAATTTGCCTGAAGGTGTTAGGGTTGTAATGCATGGCGCGTCCGGTGTTGAATGGGGACAGATAAAAAACGCAATAAATGCAGGGTGCTCCAAAGTCAACTATTACTCTTACATGTCAAAGGCATGCACAGAATATGCTGCTGAGCTAATTCAGAAGACAAATGGTAAAATCGCTTATCATGAATTACTTGAACAATCAGGGTATGATTTTGCAAAAAAATACGCAAAGAACGTTATTACAGAATTTCTAAATGAAAAATAGTTTAAGAGTATTTTATTATCTGTCTATTAATCCATATTTATAAATTTATAAAAGTAATATGGATCAGTATTACTAAAATCAAATAATCATAATTCTAAAGAAATAACCTATCACTATTAATTAGAGCATACAGTTAGTAATAATTATATTTATATTGTGAATATATAATTAGATGATATCAGTGACCACGGGCATATATATATATATATATATATATATATTCACAATACTTTATATATTATACTAAAGCAATAACTGCAACAGAAAATTAGTTTGATGAGCAATATTGTATCTAAATATTTGTGAATAGTGATTAATTACTAAATAGGATTTACATATAAGCAAGAATTATAAATTTGTTTGATGCAGACTCAAATATTAGCTGATAACCACTTAGTATAATCTGTGTTGAGTATAAGCTACATTTGAATGGAGAAGCAAAATGAGTAACCCGGAATTAATAATAAACTTGGAGGCGACTCCAAAAAACAAAGAAGAAACAATAAATATGGCGGTTGAACTGCTATCAAAAGCAGGATGTGTTCCTAAAGAATATGCCGCTAGTATGCTCCAGCGTGAAAAGACCGCAAATACTTTCTTAGGTTGCGGAATGGCTATACCACATGGTGAACTTTCAGATAAATACATGGTTGAAAAGGATGGTCTTGCTGTTATTCAAGCACCAGAAGGTGTCGAATGGGGCGATGGAGAAAATGCAACTGTAATAGTTGCTATTGCAGCAAAAACAGATAGTCATATTGATATACTTACCAGGTTAACCGGAATAATTATGAATAAAGAAGCGCTATATACTCTCAATTCAACTACAGACATTGCAGTAGTACGTTCTTTGCTTTTAAATTCAAAAACTTCTGATGATATGCAATCACAACCAGTTGAAGATTATAGTGAATCAATAGAATGGAAGGTTGATTATCCTTCTGGCTTACACGCACGGCCAGCGAGTGTCTGGGTTGAAAAAGCAAAATCTGCTGGTATTCATATGAGAATAAGAAATAAAAATAAGGTAGCAGACCCATGTAGCTTAGTTGCGTTATTACATTTGAATGTCAAATTATCAGATACAGTAGTAATTTCAGCTGAAGGTAAAAATGCTAAAAGTATTCTGAAAAATTATTATCGTGATATTACAGCGTTGAGCATAACTGAAAAGTTAAAATCCTCTAAAATAAGTAAAAGAATTTTATTAAGAGCATGGACACCTGGAATTGAAGAAATTAAAAATTCAAAAGTGATTACTGGTATAGCTGCCTCACCGGGATTAGCAATAGGGAGTATTTTTCATCTTGATTCAATAAAAATCGATATTCCTGACGTACCTGGGAGTCTTGTAAAAAATGGAGCAAATTTAGAGGAAGCATTAAATATTACCAAGCAACAATTAAATATTGTGTTTAATGAAACTGCAAAACGATTAAGCAAATCAGAGGCCGAAATTTTTAAGGCTCAAGCAGAATTACTAGACGATACGGAGTTAATTTCTAATAGTTGCAGATTGCTTGCTCAAGGGCATGGCGTTGCTTGGTCTTGGCATCAGGCGGTTGAACAACAGGCGCAGGAATTAGAAAAAAGTGATAACCCAATTATTGCTAGCCGAGCTATAGACCTTCGTGATGTTGGATTCAGAGTACTTAAAATTTTAGCACCTGAATTAAACTTAAATAAAAAGAACATACCAAATAACAATAATACCATTATTGTAGCCAATGATTTAACACCATCAGACACGGCATGCATTGATACCAATAAAATTATTGGTTTAGCAACTGTTCAAGGTGGCTCGACATCACACACTGCCATTTTAGCTCGTTCAATTGGACTTGCTGCAGTAGTTGCTGCAGGTGAGGAACTTTTAACAACTAAAAACGGTGATGAAATAATTATTGATGGCGATGGTGGGAAGATTTGGTTAAATCCATCGGTAAATGTCCTAATTGAGGCTAAAAAAGAAATTAAAATAAGAGCAGATAAACGTGTTGCGCAGATTAAACGGCGAGCTTTCCCCGCTAAAACAATAGAAGGACAGCAAATTCATATTGCTGCAAATGTTAATACTCCGGATAAGGCAGCTATGGCTTTAGAAATGGGAGCAGATGGTGTAGGCCTTATGCGTACTGAATTTTTATTCATTGATCATGATAAAACTCCCCATGAAGATGAACAGTATAAAACATACTGTGCAATGGCAAAAAGTATGAATGGTAAAAGTGTGGTTATCAGGGCGTTAGATATCGGGGGAGACAAACAAGTTTCACATCTGAATTTGCCAAATGAAAGCAATCCATTTCTAGGTGTTCGGGGTTCAAGATTACTTTTACGACGTAGTGATCTGTTAGAACCACAAATTCGCGCTATTTACCGTGCAGCAAAAGAATATTCAAATATTTCAGTAATGTTTCCTATGATAACTTCAATTTTAGAGGTATTAGAGATTACAGAAATTTGCGATCGCATACGAGTGGAAACGGCAGCACCGAAAATACCACTTGGAATTATGATAGAAGTTCCAGCGGCAGCAATTATGTCAGATTTATTGGCAAAGCATGTTGACTTTTTTTCTATAGGAACAAATGATTTAACACAGTACACCTTAGCAATGGACAGGCAGAATCAAGATTTAGCAGCTGAAGTTGATAGTCTCCATCCCGCAGTTTTACGAATGATTGACCAAACTGTGAAAGGTGCAGCAAAATATAACCGTCCGGTAAGTGTATGTGGCAGTATTGCCGGAGATCCTCAAGGAGCGGCAATTCTAATTGGATTGGGAATCACGAAGCTATCTATGGCACCACAAGATATTTCTGTAATAAAAGATTTTATCCGTGAGCATAAATATAGTGAATTAAAAGCTCTAGCAGAGAAGTCTCTAATTATGGATAACTCTGATCAGGTTTGTGATGTGTTTCAACAAATGTTTTCCTTTGTCTAATAAAAATTAGATTCAATTAATAATATATTTTATTGCCTAAGTCATGTTTGGGTAATTTTAAAAGTAGTTAAATAAAACAGGAGAAAAAAATGAACAAAAGTAAAATTGTAGATTTAACACAGCATATCATACCTAGTAAAGAGCACTTTCCTTGTAAGATAATTGTTCAGGATATTACCGATGTTATGCCGCAGTACAAGCATCATCCTGACGACTGGTATGTACTAAGTAGTGTTGAATGGTGTAATCACTGTGGAACTCATGTCGAAATGCCTTATCATCACCAGGAGGACGGCAAGGATCTTGCTCAAGTAGATTTTCGTAAGATGATTGGTCCCCTATGTGTTATAGATGCAACTAATAAAAAAGATAAAGAAGAAATTACTTTAGAAGATGTTAAAGCATATGATAAAAAAATACAAAAAGGATCAATTGTATTTATTATGACAGGAGCTGATAAATTATTTCATACTCCTTCATGGGATACCTTGCGTCCATATTTAAGCCCAGAAGCTGCTAAATGGCTTATTTTTGAAAAAGAAATTGGGTGCATTGGCTGTGATAGTCCTGATATTGAAGTTCCTGATTCTATGGAACAACCTGTACATGGGATTGTTTTTTCAAAGGAGATCCCTATGGTTGAATCTTGCTGTAATTTAGATCAGGTTAGTGAAGGTGATTGGATTTGTATGCTTCTACCATATCCAATAGAAGGATGTGATTCAATACCTTCAAGAATAATTGCTATTCCTGCCAATGAAATGAATGCAGATTTTTAATCTTAATTATATTTCTTTTTATAATCTAAGTATGAAACAGAATAGAAGTTCTTCGGTTATTAATCTTTACTATATGTTGTTTTGCAAAGTGTAGTAAATTTACAAAAATTGTTTATAACAATATACTTAAAATGATCAATTTGATAAGAAAAGCTATCTCGTATCTTTGCTGTAATTGTTGTTAGCAAATGTATTTAAAGAATACTTCAGTATATTAATTTTTATTGAGTTATTATAACTATAAATCAAAATTATATATAGCTGGGATATATTTATCATTATCAAGTAAAATCAAAATATTTTGCTTTGACAGTAGGGCTGCTTATACAGCAAATATTGTTAAAGCAAAATCTCATTCACGAGTTTTAATATCAATAAACTTAAAATATGTTTTAGTACTCACACTATACATTAATTAATCGTCAATATAAATAATATCTTATAATAATTGAGCGTCTTGAAATTACGTCTAATTCTAGGGGTTTCGAATTTTAGTACTAATTCAATATTTAATACAATTAATCTGAATTTAGCCTTATTGATTCTTGAACGCTTTTATATTTGTTAGTCATTGAGAATTTTAGCTTAATTATTTTCTATTAAGTTAAATCTCCTTGATGCTTGTTTTTACTCGGAAAGGACAAAGTCATGAATACAAAATTGTGGATTATAATTGATGGACAGGAATCTAATGTTAATGTTACACTTGCACTAGAAGCTTTAAAAGAAGCTGCAAAAACAACAAAAATTGATGTTTATACTGAAATATTAACTCAAAACGGGTTAAAAAATCCACTCAAAGTATCTCCTGGACAAAACGATAAGCTTTTAATTATTGGTAATATTAAGCCTCCTGCTGTATTTGCTAATTTACAGTGTACTACTATTGCCTTACAAGAAGCAGTAGAAGCACCTGAAGCCGTATTAAAAAATGCAGCTTCTCAAGGTGGTAGTTTTAGTGCGGATTCTGGGAAAAATTCAAAAAAGATTGTTGCAATTACATCATGTCCTACTGGGATTGCTCACACGTATATGGCTGCTGAAGGTCTTAAAAATGGTGCAGTTGCTCTTGGTCATCAAATTAGAGTAGAGACACAAGGATCAGTTGGAGCTGGTACTCCTCTAACAACAAAAGAAATTGCTGATGCTGATTTTGTAATTATTGCCGCAGATCTTAAAATAGACCTCACACGATTTGGCGGTAAAATGGTCTATGTAAATGGAACTAAAGAGGCTATTAATAACAGTATAGAGTTTGTTAAAACGGCTATGGCTGAAGCAAAGTTACAACCAAGTGATAATGAAACAGCTACTCCAACCTCAACGACAAAAACGGCTAATACGTCAAGAAAAATAGGAGGTGGATATCAACACTTGATGACTGGTGTATCGTATATGATTCCATTTGTTGTTGCTGGAGGTTTATGTATTGCTGCGGCATTTGCACTTGGTGGTATTAATGCGGAAGGAAATTTGGCAACATTTTTGATGAAACTTGGTAAGGACGGATTCGCACTTATGGTTCCAATTCTTGCTGGATATATTGCATTTTCAATTGCTGATAGACCTGGTATTGCTCCTGGTATGATTGGCGGTCTTCTATGTAACTATCTTAATGCAGGTTTTCTTGGTGGTATTATAGCGGGATTTCTTGCCGGATATTTTGTACTATGGGTAAATCGTTCACTACCATTACCCAAAAATTTACAAGGGTTAAAGCCAGTACTCATACTTCCTGTGGCCGGTACTTTAGTAACAGGGTTGGTACTGTATTACATTGTCGGCGGTCCTGTAGCAGATTTAAACACCTTTTTAGTAAATTGGCTTAAAGAATTGGGTGGGACTAACTCAGTTTTCTTAGGTATAATTCTTGGTGCCATGATTGCTGTTGACCTAGGTGGTCCAATTAATAAGGCTGCATATGCTTTTGCTTTAGCAATGATGCAAGCTGGTCTCTATGGTCCTATTGCTGCTACTTCAGTTGCTAGTATAACTCCTCCTCTGGCTGTAGCTCTTTCAACACATCTCTTCAAAAATCGCTATACTATCGAGGAACGTGAAGCTGGAAATGCATCATTTGTACTAGGTCTGGCAATGATTACTGAAGGTGCAATTCCATTTGCTGCCCGTGATCCTTTCAGAGTGATTCCTTCTTTTATTGTTGGTTCTTGTTTAGCCGGTGCTATTGCTATGATCACCAATCTTCAAATTATGGCTCCGCATGGCGGCCTTTTTATTCTCCCAATTCCAGGTGCCGTTAGCAGCTTAGTGAGTTTTGCATTTGCTCTTATTGCTGGAACAGTTGCAAGTGCCTTGTTAATTGGCTATTGGAAAAAGCCAATAACTCAAACTATATAATTGATATGTTCATTAATATTAATTTAATGGTTTGAAAAATAGTAGTGATGTAAAGATGATGGGCTCCTATATAACAATTTATTATTATGTTTGATAGGGGCTCATTTCAGATCAATATATTATAAATTTCAAAATTCACAAATTATGAACTAATTGTTCTCCTAGTATCAAGCATATTGGTTATGAAATAATAAAGTTTCACAAGGAGAATCTTCTATTAAGTATTGATCCCCATAAAATATGCTACAGAAAACGTTGTACACGATTAATTTTTTGTAACGTTGAGAAGAATAACGGTAGTTTTGCATGTAGCTATTTTATATAAAGGAGACATAATGCAAAGAATTATAAATATACCAGATATGGTCATTTAAGATATGCTTAAAGGTTTTATCAAAGTTTATAAAGATATTATAGTGCCAACTGATGATGATAGAGATTTAAAGTATAAGGTAGCTCCGTTTAAAGGTAAAGTTGGAATTGTTACTGGTGGTGGCTCTGGACATAAACCAGCGGTTTTTTTTGCGCCATGCTCATATAGTCCACTATTTTCTGCTTTAAGCGATCATATTTACTCTCGTATCTTTAATATTACTCAGCTTGGTGAATAATGACGGTAATACTTGAGTTCTTGAGACGACCATGCTTAATACTCCCTGGCTCTCCTGAAATCTTAAAATATGCCTATCGATGCTCAGTAAGTAGTCTAATGGTTTCTGTTATTAATTATATTGAGTAACAATGAATTTCTAGGTTGCATTGTAATTTAAATATGGCACTTCAAACCTGTGCTAATATTATATTATTATTTGTGGAATAGTTGATATTACAGGATATAGTTAATTAAGGCTATCGTTTTTAATAAATATGCAGGATTTAAAAATTAAATAATTGATTTTTAAAAAATATTTGCGTCGTGTGGCTTGTGTTGTGATTTAGAATTGAGGCAACATAATCATTTTAGGAGTAGATCATCATGGTGTATTCAAGAGAGTATTCACTAAAATTTTTGGATGAAGCTATAAGGCTTGTAAATGAATGCGACCATACTGATTCTTAAATATCAAAGCATTTCGACATTTATATCAGTACTATTAAACAGTGGCTTGTAGACGTAATTTTTCTATTGATTCTGCAGCAATATCCGATGTATAAATTAACTATTTTGCCGAGTTAGCAAAGAATTTTGCAAAGACTTAAATTATTCAAGGAGAAAGTTGTGGTACTAAACAACGCTAGCATTCGTTGCAATATACAGCCAGTACTATTTACTTATTCGCCAAGTAGTAAACTCTGCTGTTATGTATTATTTTCTAAAGTAATAATTAACTGGTCGATGTGCGCTACTGTAAATTCCGCTCTGGATAGTAAAGTATTATAGAATATAATAGCTCTGCGTAATTATTTATGATATTTACTAATGTTGTAAAAAACAAGAAAATGTGTGTTCTGGATAAAGAGCTACTTTATAATATTTGTCTTCTTAACAAGTGTTTAGGGTATATTTATCAGTTTAATATGAGAAATTGCATGAGATAGTGGCATATAGAATGTTGAAAATATCTATTGTTTGTATATTTTAAAATTTCAGATTGGCGTTATTTAGTAACAACGCTGAACTTATTTTCTAGGGTGGATATTTTGCTACATAACGAGAGATGCTATCGACTCAGAGCAAGCTTGTAACTCTAGAAATAATCGTAATAAAGTTTGAACATCAGGGGCAGGAAGTATTGAATCATTGTGATAGAGGCATGTGTCGTTTATAAAACAAGCCGGAGGTTTTAGTGGAAATACCTGATTGAATTAATTGATACAGTAGTCAAGGGAATTATACACGTGCGTAATATTTCATCTAGAATTAAACAAATTATAAAAACTTTATTAAATGTTAACGGTGCAGTACCTGTTAACGATTTGTCTGTTGAACTTAGGGTAAGCAGACGGACAGTATTTCGTGAGTTGGCAAATACGGAATCTTTTTTGAACTCCTTTGGACTTCGCCTTGGTACAAAATCTGGAGAAGGAGTATATATTGAAGGTGATGATCAAAATCGTCAAAGTTTACGCAAAACAATAAAGAGAATGGGTGATGATAGGCCTACTTGCCGTGTAGAAAGGCGCTTGTGCCTTCTTTTGACACTCTTGCGAGATTCTGAGCTTAATAAATTAGTTCGGTATGCAGACAAATTTGATGTGAGTATATCGACTATTAGTAATGATTTGAATGAAATCGAACGCTGGTTAAAAGAATACGAAATAGTCTTTTCTAGAGGAACAGGAACAGGTATCTCTGTGTCTGGTGAGGAGATGTCATTTAGGAGAGCTGTGCTCGGTATTATAAATAACGGTGAAAAATATCCTTTTGCAATTCAAAAAATAATTCAAACAGAAGTACGAGATTATATCACATTTATTGATAAGAAGGTTAATTTTTCAAAATATATGCCTCCATATTTTAAGGAACATTTTGAACTTTATCTAAATATTATGGTTCAAAGAATTGAACTTGGGAAAACAATATATAAAGCAGAAAAAAGTGATATTTTTCTGGACTTGGCAAATGAAATATCAGATTTAATCGAGCCACATTTTTCATTAGAGATTAATTCTGCAGAGCGCTATGCAATATCACTGGAACTTTTAGCTTGTAGCGCCAATATTGGCAATTTTCAGCTAAAATCAGAAGAGTATACATCATTAATGCAACTTTCACATCAATTAATTGATAGCTATGATGTAGAGCTTGCTCCTTTGTTAAAGCTTGATATGATTTTACAGGAGAGTTTATTTTCACACTTGCGCTCAGCAATTATCCGTTGGCAGAATAAAATTGAATTCAATAATTCTTTGACTGAGCAGCTTGCTGTAGGTTTTCCAGCTATTCTGAATAAAACCAAGCGAGCTGTCGAAAGATATGAAAGTAATAGTTACAAGGTAGCAGAGAGTGAGATTAGTCTTCTTACAAGTATTTTTGCAGTTGCGGAATATCGTATCTCTTATCAACTACTTAAGAGTAAAAATATTTGTATCGGTGTAATTTGTATATATGGCATAAGTACATCATACTTACTCGCATCGCAGATTAGAAAGCATTTTCCACCAGAGGTTAAATTTGAAGTTGGATGTTGGAATGACGTTCAGAACGGTCATAACTATGATTTTTTGATTAGCACCACCCCCATACCAAGTGCAAATGTACCAGTTGTAGAGGTGCCGCTAATTTTAACAAGCGAGAGTATACAACAGATTGGAATTGAACTTAGTAAGGTCTCCTTTGGGAATAAAAGCAGAAAAAAAATTCAAGATAGTAATATTTCAATTCCTGAATATTATGGACCTATTGAAAATGCAATGACTGAAGCTCGTCTTATGATTTCTAAATTTCAATCAGTATCAGTTAGGAAGGATATAAATTTTGAAGAGCTAGCTTCTATGGCTAGCAATATCTTTGGATATTCCCAAAATAACCGCCAAAGCATTTATCAGTGTCTTGTTGCCAGAGAGAAAATTTCAACTCAGGTATTGGAGGAACTAAAGTTGATTCTTATGCATTGCCAGACTGATGGAGTTAAATCCCCAGTATTAGGTCTTATAGTACCTGAAGGCGGGGTATTTTTAAATCCATATTTTAAAGGCGTCAAATCTTGTGTTGTTATAATTGTTCCACAGAAACCTTCAAAAGAAGAGATAGATATGATAGGAACAATCAGTTCTTCGATTATTAATAATAAGATATTTTTAAGCGATATTATTGACGGTGATGGAAGAAGGGTTCATTTACATTTAGAAATGATTCTTAAACAGTATTTGCAACAAAGTGTTAGCTCTAAGCTTTATAATTGAATTTAGCTTTAATTATAGATGCTTGGATTCAAGTTCTAAGTGCAACACTTGAAACTTTTAATAAATCAGTTTAGTTTATATACCTCAAGTAGGATATGAAATCCCAGCTTTTTCCACCTTGACTCTTGGCAAAATTTTCAATAACATCTATCTAATTTCTCCACCCTAAGCTACGATCCGATTTCTTAAGATTGTATGAAAAAGACATTAAAAAGGCTTGTAAGTCCTTATATGCAGGGATTTACAAGCCTTTTATTTTTTTTTGTTGCCCCTCAGGATAATGTGTGGTTTTGTAACCTGTTTAATATGAGGTGTTTATGTTTTTTTTCTGATTTTCAACCTTCGTTTATACCGTCAAATGGCGCGGATTCTAAAAAACTCTTTTGTGCTGCTTTGAACTGCCGCGAATGTCTCAAAAATTTTCACAATTTTGACGGTATTTTTGACGGCATTTTCATTTGTGTCGCTCAAGGTTGTATGCTCTAAAAATCCTTTTTAGTCAATCTTGTTTCTTGCAATTACTGTTTTGCTATTAACACAATATGCTCATTTTCAATATTTGATTTAAATTCGTCTGGTATTTCGTCCCAGACGAAGAGGTCTACACGGAAGGGGAGATTGCTTTCTTCGAAGGCTTCTTTGAGGTCGTAGATTGCTCGTGAGTTTGTTTTGTCGGTGATTGCGACTAGGTCTAGGTCTGATTTTGGGTTTGAGGTGTGTTTTACGCGTGAACCGTAAGCCCAGATTTCTGTGTTGGGTAAGTGTTTACCTATGAGTCTAGATATTTCGTCTAGTTCATTTTGTGATAAGTCTATATCTTTTGATAGAGTCTTACTCATGATTATACCCATTTCTCTTTGCTCATTGTTTCATAGAGCTTGATGGCGTCAGGAACAAAGCTGTTCATGAGGTTTAAAGCATCTAGTGCTTTTGTACCGCTATAGTCGTGTGAAGTGCCAATTCGAGCATCTGCATAAGATAGCCACAGAGTAATATCTGCCGGTAATACATTGTTTTCATTGGCTATTCTTAGTATTGGTTTTGGACTGTTTGGCACTTCTGGAAGACCTAATTCTTCAGTAAGGTATCTCTTAAGTACCTTCCACATAAAGTCATAGCAGGTCTCAAATCGCTGTATCACTGACTCCGCAACTGCTTCCTTCATAATCTCTTCCAGATCATTAGGTAATTGTTGGTAGTTTTTATATTGAAGTTCTAAATGTTTAAGGGAACTTACAAATTTCTCATATTGAATCATTTTTACCTCCGTAACAGTTTTAACTATATATTATACTCGGTTTGAAATTGCTATTCAAGTTAATTTAGTCTTGAAGTATTGAGTAATATGTGTGGCAAAATAATATTTTTTTCATTGGTAAAGTTATTATAATTATTGATAATTGGGTCTAGATATTAATTAAACAAACGGATTAGAATGATTATATGTGTAGACTTGATAAAGCACTAGATACAATTTTGATTAAAACATCAGGTGAAATTAAATCAAGACTAGAAACTGTCTCTTTCGGAGATAACTTAGATGGAACGTCAAGTCTTGGTTATTGTCATTGCCTTAAGGCTGATGCAAATGGTAATCTTAGGTTACTTCATTTTTGAGTGTCATTATAGGTTATACTCTAAGTTGAGTATAATGCAGTGACCTAGGTTTGGTGGATAACCGGTTTAAGGATAGTTATAATAAATCGAAAGGAGTCCATCATGGCAAAACAAAAGAAGTATTCACAAGAATTCAAAGAAGAAGCAGTAAAACTCGTTGTTAATCAAGGGTACTCATATTCTCATGCGGCTAGAGAAACGGGTGTTTCAACAGTAACAATAAGAGATTGGGTTTTGAGATTTAATGTAAACCCAAAAAATCCAACTGCTCCAGCTCTTACACCAGAAGCAATAGAACTAGCAAAATTTAGAAAAGAGATGAAGATATTAAAAGAGGAACATGAAATATTAAAAAAAGCAGCAGCGTTCTTTGCCAAGGAGAGCCTGTAAAGTACGCATGGATTTATTCTCACAAGAATGAGTACCCAATAGTGAGAATGTGTAAGGTTCTCAAAGTAAGTAAAAGTGGTTACTATAAGCATCTAAATAAGAAGCCATCTGCAACTGAGAATAAGAGAAGAAATTCTGTTGAAGGCTTTTGTTAAAAATGTTGATAGTATTGCATTCTACAAGAGTCAGGGGTTTGAGGTGCTGTCAGAGACTGAAGATAAAACTACTTATGACAAGGAGTTTTTAATGAGAGGGTTGGCAGATTGATGTGGCACCAAGTTAATTGGGCGACTTATGTAAAATTTCCTTTTGTATTATCAATAGCATTTCTTGAGGGCATTTTTGGGAGAAACACCGAAGTAGCGTTTGAACTCTCTGCTGAATTGAGAAGGGCTTTCGTAACCGACTGTGCTTGCCGCCATGCTGGCAGTCATATTTTCGTGGACTATACAGTATTTTGCCTGAGTCAGCTTTATTTTTTTGACATACTGGAGAGGGCTGCTGCCGGTGACCTCTTTAAACGCTCGGTGAAATAGAGAGAGGCTCATTCCGGTATACTCTGCAAGTTCATCTATGATGACCGTCTGCTGGTAATTATTACGGATATAAGCAATTGCCTTGGCAATACTGGTGTAATAGGTGTTGTGTTGGGTAAGGGCATATAGTGGTGCTCCATGGTCACTGAGAAGTATGCGGTAGATGATCTCTCTGACAAGAGATTTGCCTATTACCTTGCAGTCAAGAGGAGAGTCGAGGCAGGCGATCAGGCGTTTTACAGCATTGTGCAATTCGCTGCTCATTGCTGCTGGTTCTACCCCTCTGATATTTTTTGCCTGTTGGCATTTGCCGGGCATTTTATTCTCCTCAGCAATCAGGGCGGTCAGCTCATGTAGCTCGGCAAGATCTATATCAAGTGTAATGCCGATAAGGGGTTTGTCAGGCGAAGCGATGGATTCGCATTCGAAAGGGATAGACATGCTGACAATGAGATAATTTTTGGCATTATAATGAAAAGTGCGTTCATTCAGGTAGCCTATTTTATGCCCCTGTAGAATAATAACAATGCCTGCATCATACAACAACGGTACTCTTGGTGTGGAATGATCTGTCCAGAAAAACCGGATCCGCTCAAGCTCTGTAGGAGTAAAGCCCAGATTTTTGACAGAATAGTACTTCTCGGTTATATTTCTAAGATACTCCGGGATATGTTGCATGTGTATTTTCCTTTTAATTGCTATTATTATATAATAAATATATGTAATAATTGACTTCTGGCAATATGTGAGGTAGAAATAGGCAATAAAAATGGATGAATGTGCCTTGTTTCGATTGCATGATAGTGGTATCCTCTAAATGTCTTAAGAATTATGAGCATTGTGGAGTTGTTGCTATGGAAGGGGTGCTCAGTCTCATTATATATGAAAGGATATCTTATGAAAAAGCTCGTTGTTGTCACCGGAGCAAGTTCCGGTATTGGTGAAGCAATTGCTAGACGGTTCAGTGAGGCGGGCTACCCGCTTCTTCTTGTCGCGAGAAGGCTAGATAAGCTTGAAGCGTTGAAACTGCCGAACTGTATCTGTGAAAAAGTTGATGTGACTGATAGAGAGGCTTTTGAATCTGCTGTGAAAAAAGCGGAAGAAAAATTCGGACCGGTAGAGTGTATGATAAATAATGCCGGAATTATGCTGCTGGGGCAGATTGATTCGCAGGATCCCGCAGAATGGCGGAAAATGTTTGAGGTGAATGTTCTCGCATTACTCAGTGGAATGCAGGTTGTTCTTGCTCCGATGAAAGAGCGTAAAACCGGAACTGTTATTAATATCAGTTCAGTTGCTGGAAAGAAGGTATTTCCTAATCATGCCGCTTACTGCGGTACAAAATTCGCAGTGTCGGGTCTAAGTGAGTGTGTGCGGGAAGAAGTAGCGGATGATAATGTCAGAGTGGTCAGTATATGTCCTGGTGCCGCTGAGTCTGAACTTATAACTCATACCACCTCTGATGATATAAAGACCGGGTATGATGAATGGAGAAATTCTATCGGTGGGGCAATTGCCGCTGATGATGTTGCCAGGGCTGTGCTCTATGCGATGGAGCAGCCGCAGAATGTCTGTATACGTGAAATAGTGATGGCACCAACCAGACAGCAGTCATAATAATCTGGAGATGTCGGTCTTTTCGTATAATACCGTTTCACAAACTTATTGTTAGTAGCAGTCATTTTAAAAAAGGATTTATGCAAATGGATAATTTTACTTTTTATGCGCCAACTTATTTTGCTTTTGGTAAAGATGCTGAAAATGATACAGGAAAATACACGAAGAGATTTGGTGGAAGTAGAGCTTTGCTGCATTATGGCGGTGGCTCTGTTGTAAAGTCCGGTCTGCTGGATAGAGTCAAAAAATCACTGGATGCTGAAGGTATAACCTATGTTGAGCTTGGAGGAGTCCGTCCTAATCCACGAAGTGGCCTAGTGTATGAAGGTATAGAGCTTTGCCGAAAAGAAGGTGTCGACTTTATCCTTGCGGTAGGTGGCGGTAGTACGATTGACTCAGCCAAAGCTATCGCTGCAGGTGTACCTTATGACGGAGATTTCTGGGATTATTATCAGGGAGGAACAGTTAATGAAGCTCTGCCGCTAGGAACAATTCTGACAATATCGGCAGCCGGTAGTGAAGGATCACCTGATTCGGTAATCACCAAAGAGGATGGCATGTACAAAAGAGCTACTTCCGGTGAAGCATTGAGACCGAAGTTTTCTGTCTTGAACCCTGCACTTACCCAGACACTTCCTCCATATCAGACCGCTTGCGGAATTACAGATATCATTGCACATTTATATGAGAGATATTTGACAAACACCAAAGAGGTTGAGGTGACTGACCGTATGATTGAAGCCTTGATTCTGACGATGGTTCATGAAGGACCAAGGGCTGTTGAAGATTCGGACAATTATGAAGCTAGAGCAAATATCATGTGGACAGGGATGATGGCGCATAATAACTCATGTGGAGTCGGCAGAAGTCATGATTGGGCAAGCCATGATATTGAGCATGAACTGAGTGCCATGTATGATTGTGCGCATGGGGCTGGTTTAGCAGTTGTGATGCCGGCTGTATTTACATATAATATGAATCATGATGTAAACCGGTTTGCTCAGATTGCGGTGCGGGTCTGGGGATGCCAGATGGACTTTTATAATCCTGAGAATACAGCAAAGCAGGGGATTGAGGCATTGAGGAACTTCCTTATTTCTATCGGAATGCCTAAGAATTTTGAAGAATTAGGTGCAAAAGAAAGCGATATTGAAGAGCTTGCGCGTATAGCCTGTTATGGTGATGTGAATAGCGGTGAACTTGGCGGTTTTGTATCCTTGAATCAAAAGGATGTAGAAAACATATACAGACTCATGGTATAGGAAATTTACTCATATGGGAAAAGAAAAATATGTGAAGCTGGATAAAGAGGTAAGAGCGGATGAGGAGAGTATCAGGTTTGAAAGTTTTTCAAACAAGGATGCGCTGGATCTGGGAAATTTCCTAGCTGAAAAAGTTTATAGTCAGGGAATAGAACTCGCTATCTGTATTCGCAGACCCAACGGTGCGATACTTTTTCAACACATGACTGAAGGCGCAAGTATGAATAATCAGAACTGGATGGAGCGTAAGTTCAACACTGTTTCGCTGATGGAAAGAAGTTCGTATGGTGCGTGGGTCGAATCCAAGATAACGGGCGAAGGCGTTACCCATCATGGTTTGTCAGATGAGGATTATGTGTTCTGCGGCGGTGGATTCCCTGTAATTCTCAAGACAGGCGAGTTTGTTAGTGTAGTCTTAGTCTCAAATCTACCTCACGAACAAGATCACCAGTTTGTTGTTGACGGATTGAAGGAGTGGCTAAGCAAGTAATTTTTTTAGTGTTCGTTGAAAATTGTTTTTTTAGTGCCAGTTCTTATGGTTTGCAATATTTCTTTGTTTTGTAAAGTCTGCAGAGTAAGTTAAATGTTCTTACTCTGCAACTTTTATTTGAGATAGTGTGCAGTGACCATTAATAATGTATTCGATACCAACAAAAATACCAACAATATCGGCGGAAGTCAAGGGATTTATTCGGACTGGGGTGAACGGGGGGATCTTGTAAGTGGTTGGTATAAAAGAAAGAACGCACTGGTATGAAGCAGTGCGTTCTAAAGTCTGGTTGCCCTCAGGAGATGGGGGTGTTCTGTAAGTTGTTGTTGTTGAATTAGTTGTGATTTGCGGGGTGTTTGACTGTCTTCGGTTATACCGTCAAATGATGCGGATTTGATGGGACTGTATTGTTCGGGGTTGAACTGATTTGTGATGCACAATAATATTCGAAATTTTTTGTTTAAAGGTGTAATAAGCATAAGGAGTTCTTGTACTGCTGATTATTGCGTATAGCGGATGATTTGAGATTGTAGCTGCTTCATCGTTTGAGTATTTATGGATATTTAATACTATTTTGAAATGATGTGCTGAAGATATAAATGTGTTTATTTGCGCTAAAGATTATAACTATATGCCCGATATTAAGTTGCCTAGTCTGTTTGGTGATGTAAAAAATTATTGAGAGTGAGAATGTTGGAAGCGCAAACCGTGCAGAGGGGTTTGTATTATTATGGTATGAAATGATTTGTGAGATATAGCTACTCTTGTGTGTTTATTGCTATTTTGTATTAAATATGCTACATAAATAGATATTTGAGTTAGTATGAGTTGCTTTTTTATGCGTGGCATGTATAGTATAATAAGTATTTGTTTAGAATAGGGTAGATATTTTGGTTGGTTGTAATTTGTCTTACTGGATGCTTGGGTTATGAATATATGAAAGGGGAGAGAGTGCGGGGTGACATTTTACTACTAACAGGTGTCTTGTTATTGATACTTTTTTCAGAGAGTGCGTTTTGTGCTGGCTCTTTAGATGCTGGCGGTCATACAGGCGGAAGTGGTATAATTACTATTGGAGCGACTGCTCCTGATTTTACTGGGAGTTCTGGTACTATCACGTTAACTGGTGTTGCGTCCGAAATAAAGACTAATGGTAATGACATCAAACTCGGTAACTATACTGAAGGGAATGGTGCTGCTATTTTTGCAGCTGGTAATACTATTAGTTCGGTTACGCTTAATAGTGCTAATCTTAATGCCTCAGCGGGAACTTTAACTATTTACGGCGGTGCTAATGCGACTGCGGTGGGAGTGGTTCATATAACAGGTACAATTTCATCAGGTAGTGCTGGGCTTAAAATTTTAGCTACAGGTGATGCTACAAGTGGTGCAATAAGTGTAGGTGGTGAGATTGCTTCTTCTTTTTTTTCTTTTTCTGTCGCTGGAGGTGATGTTACTGTTTCAACTGATGGTGGCGGTGCAATTACTGTAGGTGAGAGTTGTTTTTCCTGATCCGGAGGCTCCAACAAACGCTACTAAACTTTGGGAAGGAATGCTTAATGAAATACCATATATAACCTTGGTATTATGGTAGCTGAATTCAATATTCTTCAACTCAATGTTTGTATTACTGACCTTTTCAAGCAGTTCATCTTTGTTCTTATAGTAATTATAAATATTGCTGGTACTGATGCTAGATATGCTTGAAATATTGCGCATGGATGCTCTTTTGAATCCTTTTTTAAAGAATTCTATTCTGGCTGCATTTAATATTGCTGATTTTATGTGTTCTTTATTTATTTGCATGTTCCTATTCTCATTCTTATTAATGAACGCTGCTCTTTATACTTCGTTTGAGTTGGAAATTCAAGAATTATTTTAAATTTCGGTTGAAGTAGCGGTGTGGCAAGCAGCCTCTAATGATTATAGTAAAATGATATAAATTCAAGCTTATTTGCGGGTATTTATGATCTTTATCGCATTACTAATATTTAATACAATTGTGTTAAATATTAGTGGTTGTGTTTGATTACTATTCTCTTGTTGGGAATAATTTTTTGTATATTTTTTTTGTGATAATTACAAATAAATAAAAGATACAGGCAAGTTCTATTACCGTTGCTCCTGTTGGGAGTTCTGGTTCATAAGATATAATTATGCCGCTCCAAGTAATAAGCAGACAAAATACAAAAGATAATAACATCATTTTCCATAAGCGTGTTGATAATTTGGAAGCTGTTGCTGCAGGTAGAGTTAATAGTGCGATAACCATTACAAGTCCAACTACCTGAGTAAGTATTACTACTGTGAGAGAGGTCATTAAATTAAGTAGAGTGTAATATACCCCAGTGTTAATGCCTCGTATTCTTGCTGTTTCTGGTTGGAAACTAGTAATAAGGAATTTATTGTAAAATAAAAATGTCAGGAGTAGTATTACAATATCCAGTATCGCAATGTACCATATATCAGCTTGGTTAATCATTAATATATTACCAAAGAGGTAGCTCATAAGGTCTTCGTAATAACCGGGTGTTGCTGTGATAAAAGATATGCCTGTGGCCATGCCTACTGCCCATATAGCACTCAATACCGTGTCTTCTCTCTCTTTACTGAAATGGGTAACAACTGATATAATTAACGCAGCCAGTATTGCTGCTGTGACGGCTCCAGTAAGAGGACTCATCCAAGATATTCCATATACAACCTGTATGTACTTAGCAGCTCCCATTCCTCCAAGTACACAATGAGCAATGGCACCAGCGACATAGGTTGTACGCCTGACAACTGTATAGCTACCGACGATACCACAGCAGATGCTTGTAAACAATGCGCTTATAGCTGCATACTGCAAAAACGTAAATTTAAAAAAATCTTCAAAAAATAGTTCCATTATTTTTCTTTTCTAATGATTTCACTATTGTGAGGTGTATGTAACTTTTCATCTGGATCAAGGATAGGGCAAGGTGCTGAGTGTTTCAAAAGTATCATATCCTCATGGTAAGCTGAATGTAAGAGATCATGAGGCATTGTAGAGGATTCGCTGAAAGACAGCACATGATTAACACAGGCAATATGTGAAGCATATTGTGTTACTACGTTTAGGTTGTGTGAGACTACTATAATTGTAATTCTCTCACGTAGCCTTCGTAGTAAATTATAAATTTTTCCTTCTACTACCGAATCTACATTTGCTGTTGGTTCATCAAGAAATAATATGTCGGGCTGAGATGTCAGAGCTTGAGCTATCAGTACTCTTTGCTTCTCTCCACCTGAAAGTCGACTAAAAGAACGGTTTGCCAGTTTTGTAAGTTCCACATCTTCCAGTGCTTGGTGTGCTGCAGCTACATCCTGCTTATTGTATCTCCCGCAAAAATGCCTTTCAGCACGTCCCATTAGTACAACATCAAGTACATTTACTGGAAATTCAGGATCGTATTCCAGATATTGCGGAACATATCCTGATCTTTTGATTTGCTCGCTTATTGGTTTACCAAAAAGCTCTATACTTCCTCGCAGTGGCTTTAGGATGCCTAGCGCAAGTTTTAAAAGAGTGCTTTTTCCTCCGCCATTAGGGCCGACAATAGCAACCATATCCCGCTCTTTAACTTGCAGGTTAATATTGTGTAATACTTCCCGTTGATCATAGGTAAAACAGACATCTTTGATGTTTAAAACTATTTGGGATGAATTCTCTTTTTCGGGATCTGTAGTATTATAATCATTAGTCAAATTAGAGTCCTATTTCTGGTTCTTCAAGTCGGAGGCTATCTTTTGAGCAATACCTTTTAAGTTGTTGATATAATCCTTGCTTAGTGGATTCACAGGTACTACAGATCCCCCAATCGCTTTAGCTACACTAATAGCTGAGGCTTTGCTAAACTGTGGCTGTACAAATATTACCTGAATATTCTCTTTCTTCGCCGTTGATATAATATTAGCTAATTGTTTTGCCGCAGGAGTCTTACCTTCAATTTCTATTGCTTGCTGCTTTAGTCCATATTGGTCTGCAAAATACCCCCAAGCAGGGTGGAATACCATAAGAATTTTACCTTGTAAAGGAAGTAATTCTTCTGTTATGAATTTATCAAGCTTATCAAGGTCAGCGCAAAAGTTCTTATAATTACTTTCGTAGATGCTTGCTCCCTCAGGGTCTACATCGCTTAAAGCATCGGCTATGGTTTTGGCTTGTATTTTTACATTCATCGGGTTAAGCCATGTGTGAGGGTCTTTAGCTTCATTATGATGCTTCTTATTTGAGTCCTCTATGCTATGTTCGTCCTCATGTAAAGCATGTTCATCCTCGTGATGATGCTTGGTCATTGTTCTTAGCTTTATGCCTTTACGAGTATCAATAATTTTTAAGTCTTCATTGAGATCACGTATTTTAGGTATAAATCCTTTCTCGAAAGGAACTCCAATTCTGAAGTATAGTTTTGCGCTTGTCATTTTTGCTAGTTTTTGTGATGTAGGGTCGTATGTTGCAGGACTACTTCCTTGGGGCACCACAGTGGTTACGTTTACTCTGTCTCCGCCTATACGTTCGACAAAATACTCTTGTGGTAGAATACTAACAATGATATCTTGTCTCTTCTCAGTAGCGTTTGAATTCAAAACAGGCAAGCACAGTAGTGTTAATACTGCCAATGTAAGACGTTTGATTGATTTTTTCATTTTTAATCTCCATATAATAATTTTTATATATAAATAGCAAAATTTTATTAAGTTACGATTTGGTTAATGCAAAATTAAATGAGAGAATATCTTTACCAATATTTTCGTTATTCAACAGTACAGTTACTAGAAATGTAAGTTAGTTGCCGCTAACTTATATTTCTATACTATGGAATTATCTGTTAGATGCAAGTGGCTTACTGTTATTAAAATATTTATTTATAAATAAATATTTTTTATGATGGCATAATTATGATGTATATTGTCCTTGTTCCATTATATGATGATTTGTCTGTGGGTATCCATCCTAAGGAAATTAGAGATCCTGCTGGCTCAAGGCTTCCTTTGTTAAAATCTTAGTTTTTAGATATTGACAATATTACAGCATATAAAATTGATCCAAATAATGTAGTGACAAAAACCATTTCTGAGGACTCTGTGATAATAATTGACTCTTCTGAGGTCTCTGGTTGTTACCTCTTTAATTGGTAGGTGACCAATTGTTGGGAATAGGTGATTCTCTAGTCTGGCTAGGATGCGGACAGCGTGTTTTTCTGACCATTTGGCTCTATATGTGTCGTGCCACTCTCTGGCGATGTTTTCAAAGGTGTTTACTGTCTTCTCGACCACCTTTTGTAGTTCTTCTTTTTTTTTACCATTGGGTCGATACCGTCAGCAAGGAGTTCTCTCGCTTCGTCTTTTCTTTGACGCGCTTTCTTCAAGGTAACGGCAGGGTACTTTCCAAATGACATTGTTTTGCGCTTGCCTTCAAAACTATAACCCATTTTCCAGAGCTTACTACCAGATGGGTTTACAAGTATGTATAGTGCTTCCATATCTGATATTTTGTATGGTTTGTCCTTTGGCTTGAGTTTACGTACTTTGAGGTCAGATAGCGGCATGTGATTTCCTTTTTGACGGTATTTAGATTATACCGTCAAATGATGCGGATTTGATGGGACTGTATTGTTCGGGGTTGAACTGATTTGTGATGCGCAATAATATTCGAAATTTTTTGTTTAAAGGTGTAATAAGCATAAGGAGTTCTTGTACTGCTGATTATTGCGTATAGCGGATGATTTGAGATTGTAGCTGCTTCATCGTTTGAGTGTTTATGGATATTTAATACTATTTTGAAATGATGTGCTGAAGATATAAATGTGTTTATTTGCGCTAAGGATTATAACTATATGCCCGATATTAAGTTGCCTAGTCTGTTTGGTGATGTAAAAAATTATTGAGAGTGAGAATGTTGGAAGCGCAAACCGTGCAGAGGGGTTTGTATTATTATGGTATGAAATGATTTGTGAGATATAGCTACTCTTGTGTGTTTATTGCTATTTTGTATTAAATATGCTACATAAATGGATATTTGAGTTAGTATGAGTTGCTTTTTTATGCGTGGCATGTATAGTATAATAAGTATTTGTTTAGAATAGGGTAGATATTTTGGTTGGTTGTAATTTGTCTTACTGGATGCTTGGGTTATGAATATTGTGAAAGGGGAGAGAGTGCGGGGTGGCATTTTACTACTAACAGGCGTATTGTTATTGATACTTTGTTCAGAGAGTGCGTTTTGTGCTGGCTCTTTAGATGCTGGCAGTAATACATATGGAAGTGGTACAATTGTTATTGGAGCGACTGCTCCTGATTTTACTGGGAGTTCTGGTACTATCACGTTAACTGGTGTTGCGTCCGAAATAAAGACTAGTGGTAATGACATCAAACTCGGTAACTATACTGAAGGGAATGGTGCTGCTATTTTTGCAGCTGGTAATACTATTAGTTCGGTTACGCTTAATAGTGCTAATCTTAATGCCTCAGCGGGAACTTTAACTATTTACGGCGGTGCTAATGCGACTGCGGTGGGAGTGGTTCATATAACAGGTACAATTTTAACAGGTAGTGCTGGGCTTAAAATTTTAGCTACAGGTGATGCTACAAGTGGTGCAATAAGTGTAGGTGGTGCGATTTATTCTTATTCTTCTGGCGCTGGAGGTGATGTTACTGTTTCAACTACTGGTGGTGCAATAAATGTAGTTGGTGTGATTAATTCTTATGGTGATTCTGGTTCTGGAGGTGATGTTACTGTTTCAACTGGTGGTAGTGGTGCAATAAGCGTAGTTGATATTTCTTCTTATTCCAGTGGTGGCGCTGGAGGTAATATTACTGTTTCAACTACTGGTAGTGGTGCAATTACTGTAGATATTATTGATTCTTCTTCTTATTCCAGTGGTGGCGCTGGAGGTAATGTTACTGTTTCAACTACTGGTGGTGGTGCAATAAGCGTAGTTGATATTTGTTCTTGTTCTACTGGTGGCGGCGCTGGAGGTGATGTTACTGTTTCAACTACTGGTAGTGGTGCAATAAGTGTAGGTAATATTGATTCTCACTCTTTTTCTGGCAATGGTGGTGCGGTAAAAGTACTGGCTGAAAATGGAAAGATTATTTCGCTTGGTGATATTTTAATTAATAATGGTACTGTAACTATCGAAGCTGGCGAATTGGCTGGTGATATTGGTACTATTGGTGATTTTTATGATAAATCAGGGCAAGTTGATATAACGATTGGCAGTGTGACAAGTGGTACTATTGGTGATATTACTACGAATGGCGCTAATGTTAATATTACGGCAGGAAACGGTCTGACTTTAGGTAATAGTATTAATGCCGGGAGCGGTAGTATAAACCTCACCGCGAATAATGGTACATTCACTCTTAGTGGGGCAACCACATGTAGCGCATTGAATATCGCAGTAAGTAAGGGTGCGATCTTTAAAAATACTGGCTCAGTGATTGACCTTAGTGGGGATAAGGGGAGTCTTACCCTTGATTTTGGCGATGCGAGTGCTACTAGTGCCTATGCACAGACCAAAGGAGCGTTCAAAAGCTCTGGTACTACAGAAGTGACCTCTATTTACGGTATCAATGGTTTTGCGGGTAGAACGTATGCTGAGGTATTTGATACTCCGGTAGTTTATGAGACTGGTATTGCTGGGACTGATACTGCTTATGCGGATGGCATAGAATTGAATAACACCAAGGATACATATAGAAAGTATATACTTGCGAATAATGGCAGGGATATCATTGTTAAAAATAATAATAGTATAAGGCAGGATATTATTGATCTGGGTGGTAGTCAACAAGCGGCTGATGCGGCAAATAATCTTATTGATAATCAGGGAAACTTTGACTCTGAGGGGCAGGAGTTTGTAGATCAGTTTACAGCATTATCTGGGCATAACCTGCTACGTGGTTCACGTGAATTGATAGGTGAAGAAGCTACAGACGCGGTGATTCAGAGTGGTCTACAAGGTGTCACTGCGGCAACTGGAGTTGTACGCAGCCAGATGGCAGAGTTCCGTATGGGAAGTCTCGCTTCTGGTCTTGCTTCTTCATTCTCTAGTGCTGGTAGTACGGCGGCTACTTCAGACATGGCTGATGCTGACGAACTCTCGGCAGCGTACGAGGCAGCAGACTCATCCTTTACTACCGACAATACTGTATACCGCCAGACGACTGTATGGGCGAATGCTTTCGGTGGATTTGGTGAACAGGGAACCAAGGGAGATGCTACCGGTTATGACTTCTGGAATGCTGGAACTATGGTAGGTCTTGACTATGCTTTCGCTGAGGAGTTGCGTGTAGGTGGTTTACTTGGTTACTCATATAATAGAGCCAATCTCTATGAGGACAGCGGTGACTCTACCGATAATGTGCTCCGTCTTGGGGGATATGCTTCATATAACTGGGATAACTTCTTTGTAGATATTTCGTCATCAATGGGTATACACATTATTGAGTCAAACAGAAAGCTTATTACCAATGGCTTGACAGCTAAAGGTGAACGCACAGGATTGGACTTCAATATCAACGGCAGTATCGGCTATACCTTCAATCTTCCTTATGATATTGATTTTACACCGAGCTACAGCCTTGGGTATACACTATTCTATGATCCAGACTACACAGAGACTGGGGCGGGAGCAGGTAACTTATCTTACAAGAGCTTCAATTCGAACTCCCTACTACAGGACACAGGTGTGAAGTTCGGTAAGTTATTCAGGGTTAGCGAGAAGCTTGCCTTCCTCCCAGAAGTCTGGGGCGGTCTGGAGGTAGAGTACCTCAATACTGGAGGCAACCGCAGTTCTACTACTTCTACCTCAATTGGCGGCAGTAGTTACTCAACATCTGTGTCAAGTCTTGAGACCTATAGAGGCTACTGGGGTGCGGGAATTACCGCTTTAGTAAATGACAACGTCTCAGTCTTTGGTCGTTATGATCACAAGATCTGGCACAAAGGGTATAATGCTGGGTTTAGTGCTGGGATAAAGATTGTTTTCTAAATCATAACCTACTAAATAAAAATGGAGTAAGATCAATATGAAGAAGATGGTATTTATACTACTGATTATGGTTACGGCTGTTACAGTAGTGCATGCAGATGAGTATAAGGATGCGTTTACAGTTTATAAAGAGTATCTTTCAGCGACAAAGAGTAAGAACTTAGGGCAAGTGATCGAGAGACTAGATAATACCTCACCAAGTTATAAAGCAGAACTCAAAGGGGTAGCTGAATCGATGCTAAATATGGATATGGATTTCAAGATTATTTCTGCAAAACTTGTAGGGCAGACCGGCGACTACATAGTGATACGAGTAGTCCAGCGGAATATACCACATAGCGATAATCCAGAGGTAAAGAGTGTAGAGATAGATGCTCTGCAAATCTTACGAAAGGATAAAGAGGGCAAGTGGAAGTTTAGAAGTTCGCAGATTTTATCTGCTAAGCAATTAGACTGATATATATAGAAAATTATGAGTTTATGATAAAGCCGTAAGTGTTTGATATTAAACACTTACGGCTTTAAATTTCTGGTTGCCCCTCAGGAGTTGGTTGCTGTCGGTAAGTTCTTTGTGAGTCGTGTTTTATAGTTTATATATTGGTTTTGATGCCGCCATAAATACCATAAAATGACGCGGATTTGATGGGTCTGTATCGTACTAGCTTGAACTGCTTTGTAATGTACAATAATATAGGTATATTTTTTGTTATTTCTATATTACTCTCTTGTAGCAACAGGTAGATTTAAATTTAAAATGTGGCATTTTGAGATTGTAATAAGACTGTTTGCATACTTGCTACCTGTTCTGTTTTAATGCTGTAGTACCAAAACAGGGATCCATAGACATTGGTAGTTTCTAGGACATTATATATCTGCTATACCACTTCATAACCACTATTAAATATGCATGACCATGTTTGAGGGGAATATATGAAATATCACAGCTCCAAACAAGATCTGATCTTTTGGGTTTAAGTTCTATGCTGTAGCAGTTATTCTCGATGGATAGATTTGCATATTTATTATATTGTCGTATAATTGTTGAATGGAAATGAACTATAATGGTACATTGAAAAGCATATTTTCATCTAGGTGCAAGTTATGCGCAAGATATACGGGAGGTATTGTTTGAAACCTAATGTTTTAGTGGTTGATGATGAAATTGACACGTTGGAAAGTTTATCTGACTTTCTGGAGCTGAATGGGTATGCAGTTGTCACAGCTGACTCTCTAAAAAATGCACAGAATGCGATAGTAATGCATAAGTTTGATGCGGTCTTTCTGGATATGAACCTTCCTGACGGAAATGGACTGGACTGGCTTCATCCCTTGAGAGAGCTTCAACCCTATCTGGCTATCATCGTTATCACCGGAATTGGCGATATTCCAACAGCCGTAGAGGCCATGCGTCTCGGGGCAGATCATTTTCTTACAAAACCGTTAAATACTGACACTCTGTTACTCTTTCTGGCTCGTTGTCTAGAAGTGGAGCGTTTACGAAGGCGTGAAACAATAAGCCGCCGTCTTTTAATTGACAAGCGTATTTACATAGGAGAAAGTCCTCTAATGCAGGAGGCCTGGCAGTTGGCGAAAAAGTGTTCGGAAACAGACACCACCTTATTGCTGTTAGGAGAGACTGGCACGGGCAAGGGTGTATTCGCACGTTGGATACATGATTCTGGAGCACGTCGGGATGAGCCGTTTGTAGAACTTAATTGTTCGAGCCTACGGGGAGATCTACTGGCTAGTGAATTGTTTGGACATCGCAAGGGAGCATTTACTTCTGCAATTGAAGATCGGGAAGGTCTGGTTGAAACGGCGAATGGCGGTACTTTGTTCCTCGATGAAATTGGTGATATGGATCTGGCTGTGCAAGCACAACTCCTCAAGGTAATTGAGGAAAAAGTGTTTCGAAGGGTTGGAGACAACAAACAACGTCTCAGCGAATTCCGCTTAATATGTGCTACAAATAAAGACTTATCCAAGGAAGCAGCGGCCAAGAGATTTCGCTCAGATCTGTATTTTAGAATTTGCGTATTTCCGTTGGTCATTCCATCTTTACGGCAATGTCTTGATGACATCCCGGGTATGATCAATCATTTATTGTCGGTTTTACATCAACCTGAGGCCTCCCTAACCCCTGCGGCTATGAGCCTTTTACAGGAATACTCCTGGCCTGGTAATATTCGTGAATTGTGCAATGTACTCGAGCGTGCCTGTATTTTGGCACGGAATGATTTGCTTGATGTAGACAACTTTCCAGGGTTACTAAATAAAGAGGAAGTTTCGCATTCGGTGGATCAGACAAAAGTAGGATGGGATTTGAAAAGTCAGGAGGCGCTACATATCAGAAGAGCGCTTGAGCATTTCAATAACGATGTAACTCAGACCGCCCGGGCTCTGGGTATTAGCCGTGCAACTTTCTATCGTAAGCTGAAACATAATCCTGACACTCCGTCCATCTGAACTGCTTTGGAAACCCTTTAGTTATACCCAAGACTCTAGCCTGAGCAGGTAACTGTCTCGGTCTTTCTCAATATTGCGACACATTCAGAACTACCCTCCTCATTAGTAGCAACCCACAACCTCCATCCTAATTGCATGTTATGTGATATCTAAAGTATAAATGCTCATGTATTGGTAGATGGAACGAAATTTGCCAATAATTATTGTCTTTCAAGGTTTAGCTCTATAAACTGAATGGTTTGTTTTTCTGGCAGGGCCAAAGAAGCTATGATGCCCATTAGATTTTCAAGGAAGCTTAAATGAAAACAGGCACACTGATTGCATATTTTTCCAAACAAGAGGAAGCGGCTAAAGCATATAAAAAATTACGGCGCAAAGGCTATCGTCGCAGTGCTTGGCTAGGTAGGAGTTCGGACGGAAGTGTGGTTACTACTGCTCCATTTATTTGGTGGCGGGTGTTTGGTATGATTGCGTTTATGGTATTCGCAAGCTTTGTCTCGATGGTTTTATTTAAGTTTTTTTATCCGCAATATCAGGATTTTAACGGACTTAATATTTATGTTTGTGTTGGAGTCGTGGGTGGAGTTATTGGTATAATTCTAAGTTTGGTATTGATCAGGAGGTCAAAATACGGAGTAGAAAAGTCGCTGCTCAAAGCGCAAGCTCGCTGGATGCTTTCACAAGAAGCTGCTCTGATATTACAGGCTCCAATTGAAAGATTGCGAACTCCATTAACACTTTTGCAGGAGCCAAACGATATCACCCCAACAGTGTTTATTTTTCATCCGGAACGTAAAATAACGTTTCCATATGATAAGCACACAGGACTAGCTATGTCCTCGACGCAATTACAGGATTATGCGCAACGATTATCTGGGGAGCACCAGTTGGCAGTCAAACCGCTTAGAAACAACGAGCTAATGGGAAATCTGTCTCAGGGGCTTAGCTGGCTCCAGTTGGTTTGCCAAGATATCTCAGAAGCCAGCAGACTGGAGCAAAGATTACCATCTACTGCGGAATGGTTACTGGACAACGAATATATCCTTGAAAGCAATGTACAGGACGTTTTATTGAATTTGCCTTTGCGGTATTATCGCAAACTGCCAGTTTTATCAAATACGTCCTATATAGGCTTGCCACGTATTTATGCGATGGCTAGTGAATTGACTGCTCGCACCTATTTGCGACTGGATGAGCAAAATATTCAAGAATTTGTTGAATCGTATCAGTCTGTGGCACGATTGTCCATAGGAGAGCTATGGGCTTTTCCTCAAATGCTGCGTGCTGCTCTGATTGAGGGCATCAAGCAGGTTGCCGTGCGGGTTTTGAAAGAATTACACGAGAAAGAAGCCGCTGATATATGGGCGAATCGTTTGATTTCTGCCAACAGGCGTGAATCAAACAGATTATTTGCACTAATGTCTGAATTGACTGCAAGCGAGCCAGAACCAAGTGAATATTTTGCCTCACAGCTTTTTGATCTTCTCTACGATGAAGAAGGAGCGAGAGTTCTTGTGCAGAGTTGGTTGGAACGCACCTTCGATAAATCTATGAACGATCTTGTGATACTTGAGAAAAATAAACAAACCAGCGATAAAATAGCAATAAGCAACGCGTTTACTAGTCTGCGCCAACTTGCCATGCTTGATTGGAAGGAAAGCTTTGAACGCCTCAGTCATGTGGAGCAGACTTTACGGTTAGATCCTGCAGGGATTTATCCTGATATGGATTTTTCTACACGGGATAAATACCGCAAGGCGGTTGAAGAATTGCACTATGGTTCAAGTTTAACGGAAGAGCAGGTGGCTCAACAAGCAATAAGTCTTGCTACACAATCTGGATGCGCTCCAGTGGAAGGTAGACCTTTATCTCATGTCGGGACATATCTGATAGGTACAAAGAGGTGTGAATTGGTCCGCCTTATTGGCGGTAGAGAGACTTTTTGGTTTAGATTTTCCCATTGGGCATTTCGCAATCATGCGGTGATATATTTCCCGGGAATGGTTGTTTTTACCTGCTTAGTAATCTTTATAGCTATTCTGTTGGGTCTGCCAAATCAAGCATACAAAGTTCAGATTATATTTGCATTAATTTTGCTTATACCCGCTAGCCAGTTGTCGCTTGATGTTATGAACTACCTGGTTATGCGTATTTGCTCGCCAAGTCGTTTATCAAAAATGGATTTCAGGGATTCTGGAATACCTGATTCCTGTCGAACATTGGTAGTTATACCAATGATGCTTGAAGGTGTCGATTCGATAATAGCTGAGGTGGAAAAGTTGGAAATTCGCTATCTGGCCAATAAAGAGGATAATCTGCTTTTCAGTCTTTTTTCTGATTTCCAAGATGCGCCATCATTGCATTGCGAAACCGATAAGATGCTACTCGGCACTGTCAAGGGGTGTATCGAAGACCTTAACAGGCGCTACGGCGGTGAACGCTTTCTGTTGTTGCACCGTGAGAGAAAGTGGTGCGAATCTGAGCAGGTATTTATGGGATGGGAGAGGAAACGTGGCAAGCTTGAGGAGCTTAACAACCTGATCGTTGGTAAGCGTTCCAGTGAATGCGGACAATTGGTCTATGTTGGCAGCCCAGATCAACTCGTTAATGTAAGATTTGTCATTACTCTCGATTGTGACACGCAACTACCACATGACACTGCCAGAAGAATGATCGAAACACTGGTGCATCCGCTGATCCAACCACGTTTTGATGATTCGGGTAGGGTGATAGCAGGAACCTACACCATTATTCAACCACGGGTAACGCCTTCCTTGCCGAGCACCAGCAATTCGTTATTCAGCAGACTTTTTTCAGATTCTGCGGGCATAGACCCGTATACCAATACTGTCTCTGATGCTTATCAGGATATGACTGGCGAAGGATCTTATCATGGAAAGGGTATTTATGATGTGCGTGCCTTCAGTCAGGTGCTCTCTGGGCGCTTCCCTGAAAGCAGACTGCTCAGTCATGATTTGATTGAAGGTTCTTACGTCCGAGTAGGTCTGGCCAGTGATATTGAACTTTTCGATGCCTTTCCCAAAGATTACCTGAGCTATATACAACGTCAACACCGCTGGATCAGAGGTGACTGGCAAATAGCTTCGTGGATTATGCCACGGGTACCACAGTTTGATGGGCAAAGGGGAAGCAATCCGCTTTCCGGGTTTGACCGTTGGAAGATATTCGACAATTTGCGCCGCAGCCTTTTACCAGTAACCAGCATGGCTCTCTTACTAATTGCTTGGTTTACTTCCCCATGGGTAGGAGGGATGGCAACAATCGTAGTTGCTATACAGTTATTTTTTCATTCTCTGGCTCAGTCTTTCACTTGGGCAACGGCTATGCATAGTCTCAAGGATATCTCTCCTAGAAAGATTGGTCATGACCTGCTGCATGTACTGGCAGAAGCTGCACTTCTGCCGTGCCAGAGCTGGTTGGCTATTGATGCCATAGCTCGTGTGTTCTACCGACGTTTTGTTTCTCACCAGAAGTTGCTGGAATGGACTTCTGTTCAGATTAATCACGTCAAGGGTGCAGTAGCAGTGTTTTTGTTCTATATGAGTTTTGCAAGCATCTTTGGAGTGATTACCAGTTTGGCAATTATTCACTTTATGCCAGCAAGTATCTGGGTTGCATGTCCTTGGCTAGTACTCTGGGTTATGTCGTTATTGATAGGCTGGATTCTTTGCCGTCAACCTAAAATTTTGCAGGACAAGGATTTGCTTACTGAATCATGTCGCCTTTACATGAGAACTATTGCACGTCGTACTTGGCGATATTTCACCGATCTTGTTGATGAAAAAACTTTCTGGTTACCACCTGATAACTATCAGGTATCCCATCAAAACCGCTTAGCTATGAGAACAAGTCCAACTAATATAGGTCTATATCTGGCTAGTGTACTAAATGCAAAGAATTTTGGCTATTTAACTGTGGATGGTGTTGCGAAGAAGTTAGCGCCGACTATGGAGACAATTACAAAGCTTGAGCGCTATAATGGTCATCTGCTAAACTGGTATGATATAGCAACCTTGTCTCCATTGGAGCCACGTTACGTTTCAACTGTGGATAGCGGTAATCTGCTTGGAGCTCTATGGGCTATCGACCAAGGCTTAGAGATGCTCAAAGAGATGCCGCTATTAGATGCAGAGGCTTTTGCGGGAATTCGTGATACCGTAGAGGTACTCCGGCAAGCGATTCGTGAGGAAAAGCTCACGGGTTGGGATACGCAAATGTTGAGTGAGCTTGCTAGAGAGTTGGAAAATCCCCCAGAGCGAGTCACAGACGCTTTGCGATTACTACGTAGATTGGCAAGCGAGGTAGGTGAGTTGGCAGAAAGGGATATCGTAGCAGTATCCGGCAAGACTGATATGAAGTATTGGGTAGGTCAGCTACAGAGTCAGTTTGCGGCCTGGCTTGATATTGGCAGACGCTACATGGGTTGGATTGAAATTCTCGAAGAGAAAACAGAGGAAGAGCTCTCCATACTTTCTCCAGATATTATACCGATATTAAAACACATTACTAATACCGCTCCGTCGTTGAAAGGTTTGGCTGAAACAGACCATGTCTGTAATAAGATTTTTGAGATAATCCGCAAGCACGAGCAAACTGATGAGTGCGAACTGCTAGACTGGATTGAGCGCATTACTGTGGAGCTACACCATTCACAACTACTTGCCGTGGAAATGCAGGCAGGCTTGGAACACCTAGCAGAGGTAGGCCGTGAACTTTCTACTTCTACTAATATGTCTTTTCTTTACAATGTTGAGCGTCGCCTGTTTTCAATAGGCTTTAATGTCTCTGGAGGGCGCATAGATAACTCCTTTTACGACATCCTTGCTAGTGAAGTACGTCTCGGAAGTTTCATCTCAATTGCACGTGGGGACATCCCGGTCAATCATTGGTTTGCCATGAACCGTCCTTACGGTAGTATTGATCATCGTCGGACGTTACTCAGTTGGTCTGGAACGATGTTTGAATATTTAATGCCATTGCTCTTTCAGCGAAGTTATGAAAATACCCTGCTGGATAAAGCGGCTAAAGACGCTGTTGATGTTCAAATAGCCTTCGGGCGAAAAAACAAGATCCCTTGGGGCATATCCGAGTGCGCTTTCGCCGATTTGGATCATGATAAAACCTATCAGTATTATGCTTTTGGCGTGCCTGAGCTAGGGTTAAAGCGTGATCTTCCTAAAAAGATGGTGGTCTCTCCATATTCCACAATTCTGGCGGTGAGTATCGTACCCCAGCAGGCTTTTGAGAATTTGAAAAAGCTTGAACAGTTGGGACTATTTAGCGATTATGGATTTTACGAAGCAATAGATTTTAGTAGAAAATCAGGGCGAGAGGGTGATCGTGGAGTAATCGTGCGCACTTATATGGCTCACCATCAGGGAATGAGCTTTCTGGCGCTGGCTAATTTTCTGCAGAATGATTGTTTGCGACATGAGTTTTATGCTGATCCCCGGGTTCGTGCGTTTGAACTTTTGTTGTATGAACGCATACCGCATCTTCCGCAGTTGCAGAGCATTTCCAAGCATGAACGAGTTTCTTCTGTGGATGAAATTGAAGAACTAACTCCTTCCTTCAGTCGGTTTGAAACGCCTCATACGACTACGCCTAAAACCCAGCTGTTTTGCAACGGACGCTACGCCCTGATGTTGACCAACTCCGGCGGTGGATACAGCCACTGGGATGAGTTTGAGCTAACTCGTTGGCGCTCAGATTGTACAAGCGATTTGTATGGTAATTTTTGTTATATTCATGATACTATGAGCAATAAACTATGGTGCAATACGTACCAGCCAACAGGCGGAAAAGTTGAAAAATACGGAGTAAACTTCTCTATTGATCGTGCTGTTTTTAGGCGTGTTGATAATAAAATAGCAATAGAGACGGAAGTGCTTGTCGCTCAGGAAGATGATGTAGAAATTCGGCGTATGACCTTGATCAACCGTTCTGATTTCAAACGCCAACTCAATTTAACAAGTTATTTTGAACTCGTGTTGGCACCACATCGAGCCGACTTACAGCATCCAGCATTTAACAAGATGTTCATTCAGACAGAAGCAATTCCTGAGAAGCGCACCTTGATTGCTTGGCGCAGACCACGTAGTGATAGTGAAAAACCTGTCTTTGTAGCGCACCGCTTTACTTTGGAGCAACACATAGATGATGAGCCAGCTTTACCGTTGCTTTTTGAAACCGACCGCCGCCAGTTCATTGGACGAGGAAGCTCGCTTGCCAGTCCGCTGGGAGCCAGGCAAAAGCCTGGAAACAGTCAGGGCTATGTCCTAGATCCAATTCTAAGTCTACGGCAAGAGATAACCTTGGAGCCAAGGCAAAGGTTGCAGGTTTCACTGATTTTGGCAGCTGGAGATTCACGTGAGCAGGTTCTTTCTATGATGGATAAATATAGTGAGCCCCATGCTATTGTCCGAGCTATAGATTTTGCCTGGGTTTCAGCACAGCTTGAAATGCGTCTGCTACGTATACAACCAGATGATGCACGCCGTTTTCAGCAACTCGCCAGCTATCTGCTCTACCACAGCTTATTTCTCCGCTCAAGTGCGAAAAACATTGCTGAGAACCGCAAAGGACAGGCTGGTCTGTGGGCATACTCAATCTCCGGTGACCTGCCAATAGCTCTGGTTGCCATCAGTGAGTCATCTGATATCGGCTTGATCCATCAAATGATTCAGGCGCATGCGTTTTGGCACCTGCAGGGGCTAGCGGTAGATCTGATTGTTTTAATTGAAAGTAACGGCGGTTACACTCAACCTCTACTCAAGGAGATAGAGCATCTTATCCAAAACTTGGCTCCTAATACAGAAATTGGCAAGTCTGGAGGGATTTTTTTGAGGGCAGCAGAGCAGATTTCTACTGAGGATTTGGCGTTACTCCGGTCTGCGGCAAGCGTGTCGCTGGTAGCAGCCCGCGGTACACTTGCCCAGCAGTTGGGAGCGGCCCAGGGAATACTTGTCTCTCCTGAGGCAATAATCAAAAGGAAGCGTCTAAGGGATATATCTGCAGCGCTCCCATTCTTAGATCTTCTTTTCTTTAACAGTCTCGGTGGCTTTACCCAAAATGGTAAGGAGTATGCGATATATCTCGGTGCCAATATGAATACGCCTGCGCCTTGGGTTAACGTAATTGCCAACCCCGTATTCGGTACACTTATCAGTGAAACTGGAGCGGGCTTTACTTGGCAGGGTAACAGTCAGCGAAATCGTCTGACTCAATGGTCTAATGATCCGGTTCTAGATACATCTTCGGAAGCCATTTATATCCGGGACGATGATACTGGCAACTATTGGACACCAACGGCATCACCTATTCGTGATACTCTCCCATACAGGGCAAGACACGGTGCAGGGTATACGGTATTCGAGCATAATAGCCATGGCATAAACCAAGAGTTGACTGTTTTTATACCTGTTAGCGATCATGTGGATGAACCGGTTAAACTACAGAAGTTGATGCTATATAACGACTCTACTAGGGTACGTAATCTGTCTTTAACATATTATGTGGAATGGACACTGGGTGAGTCTAGGGAGAAATCCCAGATGCAGGTAGTAACTTCTTGGGATGATGAAATTCAGGCTATGCTGGCACACAATTATTACAATCCAGACTATCCGCATAGCATAGCCTTTGCAGCAATGAGTTTACCAGTTATCTCATATACTGCCGATCGCATGGCATTTTTAGGAAGAAACCGCTCAATGGTAGATCCTGCAGCGTTGGGACATAACAAACTTTTACCCCGTGTGGGAGCGGGACTCGACCCGTGCGCTGCATTACAGGCAACTCTCGTATTGATGCCTGGTGAAAGCAAGGAAATAGTCTTTACTCTGGGACAAGCGTCAACGCTTGAACAGATTCATGAAATTGTTACAACCTACAACCATTGCCATGCTGTGGATGGTGCTTTACGGAAGACCCAATCATGGTGGGATCAAAGGTTGGAAACTGTACAAACGCACACGCCTGAACTCGGCGTAGATCTACTACTTAATCGCTGGCTGCTCTATCAAACCTTGAGCTGTAGGATATGGGCGCGCTCCGGCTTTTATCAGTCAGGTGGAGCTTTCGGGTTCCGTGACCAATTACAGGATGTAATGGCTTTACTTTATGCTCATCCTCAATTGGCGCGCGAGCATATTTTGCTTGCGGCAAGTCATCAGTTCAAGGAAGGTGATGTACAGCATTGGTGGCATCCTCCTGGTGGAGAAGGTATCCGTTCACGCATTTCCGATGATCTGTTGTGGTTGCCTTTTGTGGTTACACAGTATCTTCAGATCACTGCTGATACCAGCATTTTACAGGAGATGTCGCCGTTTCTAGATGCGCCGCTACTTAGTGATGACCAGCATGAGAGCTTTCAAAATCCAGTAACCGCAGAAAAAGGCGGTACACTCTTCGAGCATTGTCAGCGGGCACTCTCGCACGGCATGAATTTTGGCGCTCATGGTCTACCACTGATGGGAACTGGTGACTGGAATGACGGGATGAACCTTGTGGGTGCTCAGGGTAAGGGTGAGAGTGTCTGGTTGGCTTGGTTCATGATTGATGTGCTGAGGGGAATGGCTGAGATATCCACGCTGCTGGATAGAACTGAACTTGCAGATACCTATGATAAGCAACGTGAGATAATAGCTCAACAGGTTGAAAGGTTTGCTTGGGATGGAGAGTGGTATTTAAGAGCGACATTTGATGACGGTACTACGCTTGGCTCGGCTGTAAATAAGGAAGCGAAGATAGATTCTTTGCCGCAGTCATGGGCTTGTTTGAGTGCGGCAGCAGATCCGGAGCGTACACATAAAGCGCTCGAATCGGCTTGGAATTATCTCGTTGATGAAGATGAAAAGCAGGTACAACTATTCACTCCGCCATTTGATAAAATGAATCCGTCACCTGGTTATATTATGGGATATCCTCCGGGAGTCAGAGAAAACGGTGGGCAGTATACCCATGCCGCTATCTGGGTGGCTATGGCTATGGCTCGTTGTGGTGATGGTGAGCGTGCGGCAAAAATACTTTGTATGCTCAATCCTATTGAACATGCTCTCGACTCTGAAGCGGTCTGGCGTTATCAAATCGAGCCATACGTAGTTGCGGCCGATGTCTACCGCCTCCAAGGGCATATAGGGCAAGGGGGCTGGTCTTGGTATACAGGCTCTGCGTCTTGGATGTATCGAGCGTGGATTGAAGAGGTTCTCGGTCTTAAAGTGCATGGGGAAACCCTGCAAATTTCGCCAGTAATCCCAGAATCGTGGGATGGATTTCAGATTAGTTACCGGCATGGCGAAGCACAGTACGACATTCTTGTTGATAATCCAGAGCATTGTCAGCAGGGAGTTGTCCGAGTAGAACTCAATGGTCGGTACATTGAGGATGGTGTAATTTGGTTGACCAGTGATATGGTAAAGCATACAATCCGTGTCCGCATGGGCAAATGATTTAACAAAGCTGCCAGCTAATAATAGGTGCTTTCAATTATGGAGACCAATGTGACTATATCAGAAACCAACAAGCAGGTTTGCGTGGCGATAGTAGATGACGACGAAGATTCAGGCTTACTTATGCAGGAGTTCTTGGAAAGTCGAGGAATGTCTTCTGAGAGGTTCCTTGATGCTGAAGCCTTGCTGGACGCAGTACCGCTACGTTTTACAGCTATACTACTTGACATCAATCTTCCCAAGATGTTAGGCAGTGAATGTGGATTCCTGCTAAGGAAACTTGGATATGTTGCCCCTCTTATCGCTATTTCTGGGAATATGGAAAGATGGAATCCAGATGAGCTTGTGGCTCTGGGGTTTACCTGCGCCTGGACTAAGCCACTAAATCTAAATTCATTAATTTATCTTTTGCAAGAAGAGAGGTAATAAATTAAATATTATGTATAACTATATTAGTCCGTATTTGGTTAGGCGTCCAGGCAAAAAGCAGTGTTACTCATGATATCTTATTTATTACGGGTTTGCTACTTTAGCCTTGACAGGAGTTATTATATATGTTCTATATAAGTATGTTGGGCTTTATGCGTTGTTAATGTTTAAGATTATAGACATTATTAAGTATTGCAGAGCGTAGTACCGCCCTGAATTCACTCCGTTTACATGCGTAATTTCTGTTAAGATAACATAAGGAAGGCCGTACGCATGAGTAGTCTGTATAAAAATCCAAAGAATAAGCTACATTGTGTCAGTAGAAGTTCTATTCTCTTCATTAATTAAGGAAAGAACCGTGTACATATCTGGAAATACCACTTTTCCCATAGTAGGAATTGGCGCTTCAGCAGGTGGGCTGGAAGCACTTGAGCAATTTTTGAGCAGTGTTCCTGACACAAGCGGCATGGCATATGCCGTGGTGCAGCATCTGGATCCTACACATAAGGGCCTTCTACCAGAACTACTCCAACGTAACACTCACATGAAAGTGATGCAAGTCAAGCAACACACCAAGGTTCAACCCGACTGCGTATATGTTATTCCACCTAACAAGGATATGTCGATTAGCAATGGTGAATTCAATCTGATGGCACCAGCGGCTCCACGCGGACTGCGCTTGCCAATCGATTTATTTTTCCGTTCTCTTGCTTTAAACAGCGGACAGCTGAGCATTGGCGTTATTCTCTCGGGAATGGGTAGTGATGGTGTTCTTGGGTTGCAGGCAATAAAAGAAGCAGCAGGAATTGTCTTGGTGCAGGATCCGGCTACAGCTAAATGCGAAGGTATGCCGCGTAGCGCAATTGATACTGGTTTGGTGGATATTGTGGCTCCTGCTGAAGAGTTACCAGCCAAAATAATGGCATTCTTGGAGAGGACGAATCAAGACTCCTCACAAGCATTATTGAATAATAAAGATAAAAATTCGCTGGGGGATATAATTGTACTGCTACGTGCCCATACCGGTCACGATTTTTCCCTGTATAAGAAGAATTCAATATGCCGACGACTTGAGAGGCGCATGGGCATACACCAGATCACCAGTATCAAGGGTTATATTCAATATATGAAGGATAATCCTCAGGAATTGGAATTGCTTTTCAAGGAACTATTGATCGGGGTTACTAGTTTTTTCCGTGATGTTACGTCATGGGATTACTTGAAAAACTATGCGTTGCCAGCACTCTTTGAGCGCCGGCACAACAGTCGGGAATTGCGAGCTTGGATACCGGGATGTTCTACTGGAGAGGAAGCTTATTCGCTGGCTATGGTTTTTCAAGAAGCAGCCCAAAAACTCGTGCCACAGTGGCATTACAGGCTACAGATATTCGCCACCGATCTTGCTCAGGAATCTATCGAAAAGGCGCGTCAAGGAATTTATAGCGAAAATATTGTGGCTGACGTATCTCCTGAGCGTTTGGAGCGTTTCTTTGTACTGGAAAACGGCAAGTACAGAATAACCAAGGAAATAAGGGAAATGGTAATTTTCGCGCAACAGGATATGGTCATGGATCCACCATTTACCAAGCTAGATATCCTGATCTGCCGGAACTTGCTTATATATTTGGAAGGTGATTTACAAAAAAAACTCATGCCGCTATTTCACTACAGCTTGAAGACCGGAGGGCTTCTCTTCCTCGGCAGTGCTGAGACTGTCGGCAACTTCACCAATTTATTTGGGGCGGAGGATGATAAATTCAGAATATACAGACGCCTCGAACCTTTCTTCAAGACATCGCCAGTGGAATTTCCCCCTTCATTTGTTCCCGTCATTGCGGAAGCATCCCAAGACCATGAACACCCTTCTGAGACGTTAAACGTGCAGTCATTAACGGATCAAATAATTCTGCAACAATATTCCCCGCCAGCAGTACTCACTAATGCAAGTGGTGACGTGGTCTATATAAGTGGGCGAACTGGAAAATATCTTGAGCCAGCTGCGGGTAAGGCAAATCTGAACATCTTTGCCATGGCACGGGACGGCTTGCGAAGTGAACTAAGTGCTGCTTTTAATAAGGCTGTTCGTGAAACTGCGACGATAGAGGTCAAGGGACTCATGGTTGCCGCCAACCATGGCGACCAGAGAGTCGATATTATAGTTCAAGCGCTTGGTAAAACAATCGCAGCGCAGGGTATGGTGCTGATCGTATTCAGAGATGTATACCTGCAACCAGCCGTTGCGGAAAGTCAACCTACTTCTGATGCTGAAAGTCAACGTATCAGTGGGTATGAGCGGGAATTACAGCGGTTGCATGCGGAGTTGGGTGTTGTGCGTGAAGAGATGCAGACCTCTCAGGAGAAGTTGCGTTCCACCAACGAGGAGCTCCAGTCTACAAATGAGGAGCTTACTACTTCCAAGGAGGAGACGCAGTCAATGAACGAGGAATTGCAGACTCTAAATGCTGAGTTGCAGGCCAAACTCGATGAACTCTCACTTACCGCCAGCGATATGAAAAATCTTCTGGACAGTACTGATATAGCGACCGTATTTTTGGATCGTGATCTAAAGGTTCGACGTTTTACCTCCTGTGCAGCCAAGATCATTAAGTTTATCCCAGGTGATGTTGGTCGACCACTAACAGATCTAACCTCTATTCTCGACTATCCTGAATTGGCCGAAAATGCCAGAGAAGTGCTGCGGACTCTGGTATTCTCTGAAAAACAGATTCACTCGCAGGATGGTCGTTGGTTTAGTGTGCGTATAATGCCTTACCGTACTATAGAGGAAAAAATAGACGGCGTGGTGATTACCCTTGCAGACATTACGTCACATCATAAGGAAATTGCAGATCTTCAGACGAAGTTTCAGGAGGATACATCATGAAGAAAGAAACCGAAATGCGCTCAAACGAGCAGGATATTCGCCGTGAGGCAGAGGCTCGTCTGAAAGAAAGCGGACTCGAAACCTTCATGCCGCTACATGGGGAGGATATGCAACGTCTGCTGCATGAACTGCAGGTTCATCATGTCGAACTGGAGATGCAGAACGAGCAGCTACTTGGGGTGGGGATGCAGCGTATGCTGCATGAACTGCAGGTGCATCATATAGAACTTGAGATGCAGAACGAGCAGCTACTTCAGTCTCAGGAGCAGACCAAAGCTTATATGACGGAGCTATTGACAATTTATGAGCATGCGCCTTTGATCATGGTTCTACTGAATTCTGGACGCCGTGTGTGCAAGGCTAATAATTTTACTGCTGAGTTTGCTCAAATTAATTCCGAAAAAATAATTGGCATGAGTTTTGGCGACGCTTTGCGGTGTCTGCATGCACAAGATAATCCGCGGGGATGCGGCCTTGGACCGTTTTGTACAGAGTGCCCAATCAGGAAGAATGTGATCTATGCCATTGACTCCGGTTTGATCCATCATCAGGTAGAGGTCAACTTCATATCAACCTTTGGAGAGGAGACCAAAGAGAGTGTATTTCTTCTCTCTTGTGTACGTTTGGAGTTACATAGTGAACCGATGGTGTTGGTCAGCCTTTTGGACATTACCGCCCGTAAAATAGCTGAAGAGGAGAGAGAGCAGCTGATGTCGCAGTTGCGTCAAGCCGAAAAGATGTCTGCCATTGGGCAGCTGGCTGGCGGGATAGCACATAATTTCAATAATCAACTCACAGGAATTATCGGCTTTAATGAAATTCTTGCCGACAATCTTAAGGACGAAGAACTTCTGAGTTATACAGAAGCAATATCAACCAGTGCGTTCCGGGCGGCTGAGTTGACAGCACAATTGATGAATTTTTCACGGAAAAGAAAATGTCTCGCTATACCTGTAAATATGCATAAACTTATTAGTGAAGCGGTAGCTTTACTTACTAACAGTATTGATAAAAAGATTACAATTAAGCAGCACCTTGCCGCTGCTGAGTACACGATCATGGGTGACAATAGCCGACTAGAAAACATTTTGATCAACCTTGGGCTCAATGCACGTGACGCTATGCCTAGTGGCGGTGAAATTGTGTTCACAACCAAGGAGTCCGAGCTTGTTGGGGAACAGGCCGCAATTCTTGGAGTGGCGCCAGGTCGCTACCTGTGCATTGAGGTATCAGATACCGGAACTGGTATGAGCAAGGATACTTTGACACACCTCTTTGAGCCGTTTTTTACTACCAAGGATGTTGGAAAAGGCACCGGCCTTGGGCTGGCCTCGGTATATGGTGGCATTCTCAGTCATCACGGAGGCATAGATGTACAGAGCCGGCAAGGTCAGGGGACCTCATTTTATATCTACCTTTCTTTGGCAGACTCAGATGTTGCCCTACCGACGTCAACGGTGGAAGCTATCTGCACAGTTGGCGGCAGTGGGCATGTCTTACTCATTGACAACGAGGAGGAAATAGTAGAGATTTGCAGGAAAATGCTATACAGCTTGGGTTATATGGTTACTGCGTACTTGGGTGTAAAAGAAGCAGTTTCCTTTTACGACGAATGCTCAAACAAGATTGACTTAATAATATTGAATATTTCTATGCCTGGTGTGGAGGGAAAGGGTATATTTTCCGCTATACGTAAAGTCAATCCAGAGGCGAAGATATTAATTTCTTCCGGTTGTAGTATTGATAGTGAAGGTCAGGAATTACTTGACGAAGGTGCGTTAGCGTTCATACAAAAACCGTTCAATCTCTCTAGGCTTTCGCTCATGGTCTCAGAAATACTGCAATGTTCACCGTTAAAAATGCTTTCTGAAATAAAAAAGCAATGTTTGGAATATGGTGATTGCTATGACCAAACGTAAAAGTAGTGATACGTCAGATAAGGGTTTACGGCAGCAGGCAGAAGAGTATTTGCAAGGGCAAAGTATTTCCCCTGATACGCCACTTATGCAGGATGATACGGTTCGCTTGTTACATGAGCTTCAGGTACATCATATCGAATTGGGAATGCAAAATGATGAGTTGTTGCGGATGCGAAGTAAGGCTGAAGCAGCGCTGGATAGGTATACCGACCTCTATGATTTTGCACCAGCAGGCTACCTAACGCTTGACAGGAATAACACGATAACGAATGTGAATTTCCTAGCTGCCAGCCTTATGGAGAGCGAACGCTCACAGCTTATCGGTAGGCCATTCGGGTTATTTGTAGTAGAGGAGAGTCGCCCCGTACTCAATAAGTTTGTAGAACAGGCATTCGCAGGAATAACCAATGCAAGCTGTGAGGTGCAGCTCCACCGTGAGGGCGGCTCTTCGCGAGCTGTACGCATTTCGGCAATCACCTCTGCTACTGGGAAGGACTGTCGTATGATCATGGTGGATATCACCAATTACAAGCATGAAGAGGAGCAACTGAGGGGCGCGCACAAACAGCTAGAGAAAATAGTGGCTGCACGAACCGCCGACCTGAAAGAAGCAAACCTCCGGTTACAACAGGATATAGCCGAACGCACACAGGTGGAAGAGGATTTAAAAAAAAGCGAAGAACGCTACCGTCATCTACTCTCTTCAATTACTAATTATGTTTATAGCGTTCATGTCTCTGGTGGTTTGGCATTCCGTACAGAACATGGCGAAGGCTGTGAAGCAGTATCCGGCTATACTCAAGAGGATTATGCGAGTGATGCTTCTCTCTGGATAGCTATGATACCTGAAGAAGATCGTCCCATGGTAACGGACGCGATAACTCGCATTATGAGTACTGATAAACCTATAACGATAGAGCACCGTATCGTGGATAAAACGGGTCAGCTACACTGGATACGTAATACACTGGTACCACATCCTGATGCAGATGGGGTGATGAATTCCTATGATGGCATTATCACCGATATAACTGAACGTAAGCTACTTCAACAAAAACAATCATGTTTAGAGATGGAAGCGCTTCAGGGTGAGAAGCTTCGCGCCTTAGGGGAGCTTGCCTCGGTTGTGGCTCACGAGGTGCGCAATCCCCTTAATGCCATTGTTATTGCTGTAGAACTTATTTCAAAGCATATTCAGGATAATCCGGAGTGCATAAAATATGTAGACCGCATCCAACGTCAAATAAATCGGCTTGATAATCTCATGAAGGATCTGTTAGAGCTTCGTCGTCCAGAAGAAGCCAGAAATCGTCAATGCTGCACACTGGTCAGCATCTGTCGCATGGCTGCTGATTCATGGATGCAATCAAACAAACCGCTGCACCGGTTGATAACAGCGTTTTCACCAGAAGCCGATAAAATTATGGTATTTGTAGACCCTGAGCGGGTGGTGCAAGTAATGGTAAATCTACTCGATAATGCAGCCCAACATAGTCATGAAGGTACGGAAATCCAAATTGAGTGTGCACTTGTGGATGGTATGGCCTCAATACGTGTTCGCGATCATGGAGAAGGCCTTTCTGATTCGGCTCTTCTTCACGCATTTGATCCTACCTTCACCACTCGCAAAGGTGGGTCTGGACTGGGCTTGAGCATTGTAAAGCATATAATAGAGTCCTACCTTGGAAAAATGAGGTGCTGGAATAATACCTCGCCTCTTGGTTGTACTGTAGAAATTCTCCTTCCAATAGCTGTTGAAACCAACCTATAAAAATCACCGTTTAACATAATACAATATTACTTCGCTACTTGCCTTTTAAGTGGAGGCTGGTACAGTTTTTGCTCCTTTTATAGTGTTCTGTAATAATTCCCGTTAATTATAAACTAACAAAAGGAGTACTACTATGAAACTGACTAAAAATTTCCGCTTACTGCTCTTAGGTGTATGGCTAATTTTAACCGGATTGATACCTGTTCTGCATATTAACTTTGAAGGAATGGGAATAGCTATGGCTGTTCTAGCTATTGCTGCGGGTGTTTTGTGCATACTTGAATAGCAACATTGCTAATTCATTAAACCATGATGAAATGCACGGATGAAAAGTGAAGCATACTCTTGTAGTGGTTTGCATTGTATATCACAAGAGGATAGTTGTATCGGCTGTCTCACATATTGTCTCATTTATAAGACAGACCGTAGTATACTCTGGTTTGGCTACGAGATTAATTTATTACGTATGAAGTAATGAGGGACAATATTATAATTATAAAATCCCTGACATGCGGGGCATTAAAAAGTGCATCGAGGTGGTATTTCTGCACAATTTGTAAATGCTGAGTCAGAGTAGATTACTACAAGTGACAGCTGTATATAATGACTGCAAGGAGTTGTAAATGACTATCGGTACTCAATCACGAAAAAGAATCTTGTTATTATACCCCAAGGTGCCAGATGCGACCTACTGGAGTTTTAGCTTTGTTCTAAATCTCATAAATAAGCGTGCTGTGCAACCGCCATTAGGGTTATTGACCGTTGCTGGATTGCTTCCTAAAAGTTATGAGTTGCGCCTTAAAGACCTAAATATAGAGTTATGCTCAGATGACGATATCCGGTGGGCAGATGCGGTCTTTATTTCGGCGATGATAGTACAAAAAGACTCTTTTGCTCAATGCATCAAGCAAGCGAATAATTTGAATGTTCCGGTTGTTGCTGGAGGTTCATATCCTACTACCAACTTTGCTGAAATTAATGGAGTTAATTATTATGTACTGGGAGAGGCAGAAGATATACTGCCTTTCTTTATACGTGATTGGGAAGCAGGTAAGGCAAAAAAAGTGTACGCACGTCCAACTAGAGAATCAGAAACTAAGGATATTCTCGAATATTTCGGTAGTGATGCCGATGTTGTGACAGCAGATGATGCGGCCTGCCTTGACGATTGCTTGTTACCTAGGTTCGATTTGTTAGACCTTGCTGCCTATAGAGCGATGGCTATACAGACTTCAAGAGGTTGTCCCCATGGCTGTGAATTCTGTGGTATTTGGCGACGTTTTGGGCGTAAAATGCGTTATAAAGGCATAACTAATGTGATTGACGAGCTGACAGCATTATATAATTTGGGATGGCGCGGTTCACTCTTTATCGTGGATGACAACTTTGTGGGGAACTCTGCACAGGTTAAGCAGCTTCTGAAAGCGATTGCCGAATGGCAGGAAGAACGCCATTATCCATTTGAATTGAGTACCGAAGCCTCAATAAATCTAGCCGATGATGATGAGCTACTACTTCTTATGCAAAGGTCTGGGTTTGATATGGTGTTTGTTGGGTTGGAGACACCAGAAGAAGAAAGCCTGCGTGAAGCAGGAAAAAACATAAATACTTCTGGGTGTATCGATGACAAAGTAAGGCGTATTCAAGAGGCAGGTATAATTGTTTCATCAGGATTTATTATGGGGTTTGACCATGACCCAGAGGATATCTCTGATCGCATGATAAAATACATTCATGACTTAGGAATCCCTGTAGCAATGGTAGGGTTGTTGCAAGCGATTCCAGATACAGATCTTTATGATAGACTGGAGCAGGAAGGACGTCTTGTGCATTCTACTGATGGAAACAATACTCACGATTTTAGTCTGAACTTTACTCCACTACGACCACCTGAGGATTTGATCTCAGATTATAAGAAGGTGCTACAAGCGATCTATCCAACCGATCTGAAAGCGTATTTTCTGCGCTGCATAAAACTTCGTCAGCGTTGGAAGGCTGCTGTCATTACTAACTCTGCAGTACAATGGCAGGACATCAAGTGTTTTCTGCGGTATATGACAGGTTCATTATTTACCGAGTATGCTTGGAATAGTATTTGTTTTCTGGTAGGAACACTATGGTATAAACCTAAGTTTTTCCCGTCTGCTGTAAGCTTGGCTATTCAGGGTCATCATTTTCAGGAAATTACACGCTTGGCGCTGCGTCTTGAGGATCTCAAGCAATCCTACGCCGAACTTGTCAATCAATTTGTCGATAGGATACTGCTCGAGCATAAAAATCTACTGCAGGACTTTGCAATACTTGTTCAGGATGGAAGCTACACTTTGAAATCACGTGCGGATGCTACCTTATACACAATAGAGAAATATCGACAGTCGATACAACATGATGCCTTATGTCTGGCTAAACAACTACCCGATAACGGTAGTCAAGCTACATTAGATGTTTATGACGGGTTATGCAAGAAACTTTCTAGATCGCTTTCAGATTTCCAGAACAACATATACAGATATTTTGATCTTTACGATGGTGGTACTCAGCCAAATAAATAGGAGAATCAAATGAAATTATGTCCAGTCGCATATGTTACAGGATGCAAGAAATGTCCATTCTTTTCAATTTGTCCTTTAAAGCGTTTTATTGGTGATCAATATGGAGCTAAAAAAATAGATTCTAATATCGAGAATGGGCCAAAAAAAATGTAGCATTACTTAATAATCAGAGAGAGTTCATTATTATGCAGGCTCTTTTAGATGCATTCTGATAATTATTTAATCCGCAGACGTACACACTCGCAAAATACAAAAATGCAGACAGTGTTATTTTTAAAATAGAGCCAGTAAGGTACTAAACTTAGATTTATTCTCATAAGACAGAGGATTCAGTTTTGAGAGTATGTAAGATTTTCAAAGTCAGTAGAAACGGATATTACAAATACCTTAACAGAAAGCCTCATGTATCTGAAATACAGAGAAATACTATTGCCTCCCATGCAAAGGTGTTTCATAAGCATTATTGATGTATATGTCATTTTTCTGTCGTTGAATTATATATATTGCATTAAGTAAATCGTCTATATAGTTAAGGATATGATGGTAACTCTCTTATCGATGACGTTACTCTTGGTACCTGAACAGGTCAAACTAGTGACTGGATTGAGCGAGAAAATGCACACCGAAAAAACTTGCACCTGAATTACCCATTGATAATGCAATCATGAAAGTGGCTGCGGAGAAATCATTTTAAGCTTGGTTAAGCGGCGCAAAGCGGTAATAAATCATGTTCAGGAACATCTGGAAGTATCGCAGTGCCGGCTTGTAAGGCCGCAATCAACGGTTACTTCAGGTAGGTCTTGGTATTATAACATAATAGAGTAGCTATTTAGGTAACCTTAAGTAGACGGTCTCGGGCTTTTTCAATATTGCGACACTATTAAAACATCAATCTCTCAGGATAGTACCCCACAACATTATCCATAATGAATGTTACGGAATATACTGAAACACATTAACCATATATTCGCGTGTGGAACACCATTTGCTATTCTATTAATAAGGTACTCTACAATCATTAGCAGTCAGGATTTATTCACTGATTGAGACTTTTAATTTTTGCTTAGCGCTCGCGCTGCTAGCGCGACGATAGCACAAAGGAGGTATGAAATGACACAGCAGATCACTATGCTTACCAAGGAATCACTAGCCAAACTGGCAGAGACTTATCAGCCGCCGCTACTTTCGCTTTATCAGCCGACCCATCGGAAACATCCTGAGAATCGCCAAGATCAGATTCTGTTTGGCAATCTTATAAAAGCGCTTGCATCGTCGCTTCAGCAGCAATACTCGGACAGCGATACCATGATGCTTTTGGAACCGTTTAATACCCTAGCCAACGATCATGACTTTTGGAGTCACACCCTCGAGGGCATGGCAGTGCTGGGAGGATCGAACATTTTTCAAGTGTTCAAAATTCAACGGTCTGTCTCTGAATTGGCCGTTGTAGGCGATAGCTTTTACACCAAACCCTTGCGACGCATTCTGCAATCTGACACTCGTTATCAAGTTCTTGGGTTGAGCCTAAGCAAGATTAAACTTTTTGAAGGCGATCGTAATGCACTCTATGAGATAGACCCTGCACCAGGCGTCCCGCTGACTATTACTGAGGCGCTTGGTGACAAATTGATCCCGCAGCATGGTCATAGTGGGGAAAATGACGAAGTTGATAACGATGCAGAGCGCTTCTTTCGCGCCGTAGATCAAGCTGTTCTCGAACACCATTCCCGACCATCTGGTCTGCCGTTGATCCTAGCTGCATTGTCTGAACATCACCATCTGTTCCACAAGGTCAGCCATAACCCGTTTTTGATGCAAGAGGGACTCTCGATCAATCCAGATGCACTACCGATAGATGAACTCTGGGAACGCGCATGGCAAATCGTCGAACCGCAATATCAAGCGCGATTAGCTACACTTGTAGAAGATTTTGCTTTGGCGGAGTCCAAACAACTTGGCAGTGATGATGTGTCGCAGGTGGCTCAGGCAGCCGCAACCGGGAGAGTCGCGTCGCTACTGCTAGAATCTAACCGACAAATTGCCGGTCGACTCAACAGGGAGACGGGGCAGATCACAGTCGGCGACCTCGGAGACCCGCAAGTCGATGACCTACTTGATGATATTGGCGAGTTGGTTGTGAAGATGAGCGGCGAGGTAATTGTCATCCAGCCAGAGCAGATGCCAGGACAAACAGGACTGGCAGGTATCTACCGATATTGAATCAAATATCCTTACAAATTCCAAGTTTATGATGACTCAGAAAAATATAACGTTCAGAGCAGCATGCAGTGCCCTAGAAAAAGTGGACACCTGAAAAACTAATTGAATAATGTTTTTAAAGGAGTCCATAATGGCAAACATAAGAAAGTATTCACAGAAATTCAAAGACGAAGCAATACGAGTAGTATTAGAAAGTGGATATTCGGTACCAGAAGCTTGCAAGATGCTCGGAATACTGAGCGTACTCCTTTAGATACAATCTCTCAATCATGGTATTATCAAACGCTCTACTTTTCGAGACACTTATCCTTACTTGTTACTAGAAAGTGTAGATAAGGATATTATCAAAGGTCTAAAACATTTGGAGAATGTGGCTGAAGAAAAGAATAAAAAGGCATGAGAAGTTCTTTTTGAGTACTATTATTTTGAAATTAATGACTATAATCTGGCTTTTAAGTGGTGTATGACTTTGTCTGAACATAATGAGCCTAAGTATATTTATAATCTTGGGTTAATGTATTTGCTAGGACAGGGTGTGACTGCAAACTATATTGAAGCAAATATACTTATTGAAAAAGCCGCTTCACACAAGTATAAACCGTTCTTGTATATTACTCACGATATTGCGACTGCAAGATATTTTTCTGAAAGGATTATTGTGCTTTATTGCGGTCATATGGTGGAGTGGGGTGATGTGAACAAAGTAGTGCAAGACCCGAAACATTCGTATACCCAGCTTCTGATTTCTGCTGCTCCCGATCCAGAGCGCGAAAGAGTAGCTGAGCTTAAAGAAAAGGGGCGAGCTGAAATTCAGCAGTGGACTCCTGAGAGTAAGGGGTGTCCTTTTGCTCCTAGATGCTTGAAGGCAACTGAGATTTGTTTAGAAAGATTTCCTGAAGCAGTAGAAGTCGATGAAGAGAGATTTGTCAGGTGTAATCATTTATAGTGTATATTTTACATTAACTCATGGCTTTAGTCAGTTGAGCGCTCCGTTGGAGTGCGACACATAAAATCACCTGTTATTGTCAATATCTGCTGCTTTTTTGTGTGTTGAAAAGATTTATGATGCTGAAAGTGCTGGCAATAAAATTGAAAGTGTTATTTGCTTTGTCGAGTGTAGTTTGTTGTATTATTTGTCGTTTGTTTTGTAATAGTATTAAAAAAGCTTGTAAGTCCTTATATACTAGGAATTACAAGCTTTTATTTCTTGGTTGCCCCTCAGGCTAATATGCAATTTTGTAACTGTTTTAATGTGAAGATGTTGTAAGTTTCACTCTGTTTTCCTGCCTTCGGTTATACCGTCAATTGACGCGGATTCTAAAAAACTCATTTGTGCTACTTTAAACTGTTGTGAATATCGCAGAAAAGTTCACAATTCTGACGGTATTTTTCATCTTGTCGATTTATAATATATATTATCCTATTTCCTGTCTTTAGAATCAATATAATTCTAATTTTCATTTTATGCAAGAAAGGCACGTGTAATGCATAAGTCAGAGTTGGTTGATTTAATCGAAAAGTTCATTGATTTTCATACTCAGACTGGAATGTCTGAGAATACCCTAAGAGCATACTCATGTGATGCGAAATCATTTATTATATGGTTGTACCCAAATAAGAAGAATAGAGCAGTGCTTAATGATAAAGCATTGAGTAAGTGGCAAATCTCTATGCATAGCGAGGGCAAAGCACCTAAGACGATAAAAAGACGTTTTGCAGCACTTAGAGCTATATTTAATTGGCTTAAAGCTAATAAGTATATTAAGCATAATCCCTTCTCAGAGTATAAGCTGTCTATCAGTATTCCTAAACAATTACCAAGAAATCTACAAAGCTCTGAAATGCTAAAGATCCTAACCGCAGCAAAAAGTCTTGCTGACGAACGTGGCTGGCTCACAGATATTAGCGTTTGGCTGGGATTAGAGATTTTATATGCTACCGGTTTACGAATAAGTGAACTTTGCAGTATTGCAATTAGCGACTGGGATGAAATAACAGGCAGAATAAAAGTTAAAGGTAAGGGAAGCAGAGAAAGAGTTGTCTTTATTATAGATCAAGACTTAATAGCGCAAATATGTTTATACCTCAAACAGCGTCCATATGCCTCAAATTCCTCATCACTTCTTATAACCAATATAGACACTGCATTAAATCCAGACTTAGTCCGAAGACGTTTACATGAACTAACAAGATCATCAGGAATAAATAGGCGCATAACCCCTCATATGATTAGACATACAACCGCAACTCATATTATTGAAACAGGTGTAAATTTGCGGTATGTTCAAGCTTTACTAGGTCATAGTAGTATTGCAATTACCGAAATATATACTCATGTATCATCAAATCAATTAAAAGAACATCTTCAAAAAGCCAATCATAGGGCTGTATTATTTAATTCTTCTTATCATAATTCGTGATAAGAAGTGAAGTGACATAGAAATGGTAGACACCTACCTTTAACTTCCTACGCCACTATTTCATGTCTTTTCTCATATTCTACTGGACTGAGATACCCTAAGTACTGATTACGCCTATGCTTATTATAAAATATCTCGATATACCAGAATATCTCAGATCTTGCTGTTTCAATGTCTTTAAACACTCTACCCCGAATAAATTCATGTTTAAGTTTTTGGAAAAAGTTTTCATTAACTGCATTGCTCCAGGGATCGCCCTTCAAACTCATACTACTTTCCATACTATTTGATAATAGGTAGCCCTGAAATTCATAGCTGCTATATTGACTACCTCTATCGCTGTGATACAGTAAATATCCTGATTGATCACGTTGCTCAATAGCATTCTCTAAGGCTTGGCAAGTTAGAGCTGAATTTACATAAGTACTCATAGACCAGCCTATAATTTTCCTAGAGAATAAATCCATAACTACTGCTAAATACACCCAACCTTTTGTAGTCCTGATATAGGTAATATCACCAGTCCATTTCAAGTTCTTGATTGAAGCATTATAATTTTTATTAAGCTTATTCTTTGGGTATTCAAATACCTTAGAATTATCTGGCTTTGGATAACGATGTTTCTTTTTAACACAGTTAAACAGGTTGTTTTCACGCATTACTTTATGCACTGTCTCACGTGAGCATGGAACTTCTGGGAACTCTTTTTCGAAGTCTTCATGAACCTTTCTATAGCCATATATGCCTTTAGATCTCTTATGAAATACCCGTGCATGAAAGATTATTGCCGCCCGTTTTGTACTAGAAACTGATACTCCTGTATTACTCAGATATTTGTAATATCCACTTCTACTAACTTTGAGAACCACACACATCCTCATTACTGAATACTCAGCTCTGTGAGAATAAATCCATGCGAACTTCACTGGCTCTCTTTTGCAAAGAACGCTGTCGCTTTTTTTAAGGTATTTATCTCTTCTTTTAACCTAATAATTTCTTTACGCATTCGCAACATTTCCTGGGCTTCAGAAGTAATTACAGGTGTCTTTGTATTACTAGGATCACCATATAGTTTTAACACCCAATGTCTAAGGCTTACGACAGAGACACCAAGATCTCTAGCAGCTTGAGAATATGAGAATCCTTGCTCAGTAACTAATTTGGTCGCTTCGTCTTTAAATTCTTGTGAATATTTCTTTTGTTTGCCCATGATAAACTCCTCCTAATTTATTAAACACTCTTTAAATTAGGTGTCTACCATTTCTATGTCACTGCACTGGCAAAATTGAAATGAATAAATGATTTAAAATTAATATTTAATTTTAGCGTTAATTATAAAAATGAAGTAATAATTATATTTTATTTGACTAAGAGAGAGAGTCGTGTATATTAAAAGCATAGGTTGTAGGATGTCCTATGGGTGGGTGCTTGAAAATTGAGGATGCTAGGGTATATGGTAAATAAAAATACTGAAAGTGGTATGGTGGGCAAGGATGGTAATATATCTACAAAGATTACAAATTCTTTTATTCAAAAGCTTTTGAATAAAGAATTGCAACCAGGAGATAAGTTGCCTTCTGAACCTGAATTATCTGCTGAATATGGTGTTGGAAGAAATTCAATTAGAGAAGCCTTAAAAATGCTATCTGTTTTTGGCGTCATAGAAGTTAGAAAAGGGATTGGAACATATATTACAAAATCCTTAAATTCTGAAGTTTTTAATCCTTTAATTCTAAGTATTGTATATGATCAGAATAAACAAAAGGATTTTTTTGAGTATAGATTTGTGTATGAGGTTGCTGTAATAGAGTTAGCTATTAAAAAAATTGATCAAGCAATGATTAAGCGCTTGAGAGCAAATAATAACAAAATAAAGAAGTTGATGAATAATAATGAAGAGAATAGCGTTGCAAAAATTAGAAAATTTGATTTTGATTTTCATATGATGATTTTGGAGTCTACAGGAAATCCATTTTTTATAAAACAAGGAATTGCAATATATACTTTGTTTTATAACTCAATAGGATCATTGACTAAAGATGATGTAAAGCATACTTTTAATCACCACAAGGGTATTATTGATTCTATGGAAAGTAAAGATGCAGAAGCAATAAGAGATGCTGTATGGGCTTCATCTGAATTTTGGTTAGATGTCATAGGTTGATTATTAGTAAAGATTTTGTGTTATTGTTTCTCATTTCTGATGCGGTGTGTGTGATATCGTCAATTCTTATTAAATTAAATGACTGATGCTTATGTCTCATAAATAAGCTATATTAAATTATAAATTAATTAACTATTTAGTCTTAACTCAAGTCTATTGTTTGCGTATTAAGCACAAGATTGGCTCTGCTTATTTGTTTAAAAAATTTATAACTATGTCTCATAGTTGATTAATAAATATGAGTATATTAACTTGTTGTGTATGAGCTGTTTATATAAATCATAAGATTAATATAAAAGACTAAGAAGAGTTTAGTCTATGGACTCATAATGGCTTATAGCTGAATATGCTGTAAGCAATAAATTGGTGTAAAATATATTATTCCATGTAATAATATATGATCATTTTGATCTAAATTGTGTAATTGCTGGCAATAAATTTATGATTACTTTGAATATTAGCTAAGTTCTTTAATATTTGAATTTAATAAATAATAATTTTTTGTGTTGGAAGAAATTATAAGTTGGCGTACAAATCTAAAATATAATTTCAATGTAATTTATCCGTGTAAGCTGCATTACACGTGTATCACATAAATAATATCAGTAAAATTTCAAATACTTCATCTACAAATTACCTATGCTATGAGAGCTTTATTTTGACTAATGTCATATTGGCTAAATATGGTTCTTGTTGAATATAAATCCATTAAATAATAATGTAGTGTTGTGACCATTTTTTATATTGAATGGTTGAATAATATAAGTTTGTTTTGTGAAATTTAATCAGGAGAAAGTGTGATGAAAAATCTATTTGTTTGTTGGATTGCAGTTTTGGGGTGTGTTTGTTTATTGATGAGTTCTAGCTTTGCTGCTGATGGCAAGATTACCATTAAGATCGGTCATGGCGGAGCTGTTACTGATCCACGCCAAACGGCTAGCCTTACATTCAAGCGTATTGTTGAGGAAGAAACAAATGGGCAAGTTAATGTTCAGGTTTATCCTGCATATGCGCTGGGTAGTTGGAGTGAAATGCTAGAAGGGCTTCAAATTAACTCGTTGCAGGTTCTTCTAGAAGATAGTGGTACTCTTCAGAATTATTCTCCAATCTGTGCGCTTGGTTTTATGCCCGGAGTTTATAGTGATAAAGAGCATTTTATGAGAGTTTGGACATCTGAAGTTGGACGAAAAATTTATGATATGATTGAAGAAGAGTCTGGATATTTGCTTAGGGGCGTAATGTATAGAGGTGCTAGGAATTTAACAGCAAACAAACCTGTTGCAAAATTAGCTGATCTACAAGGACTTAAGATTCGAGTTACAAATGCCCAAGTATCACTAGACAGTTGGAGTGCATGGGGTGCAAGCCCACAGGCAATGGCATTTCCTGAAGTTTTTGGTGCGCTTCAGCAAGGAGTGATTGATGCACAGGAAAATCCAATTGAAGTTATATATAATGATAGCATTTTTGAGGTTGCACCATATATTACATTGACCGAACATATCTATAGTGCAGTTAGTTTTATAATGTGGGGTGATACTTACAATTCTTGGCCTAAAAATGTACAGGATGCAGTTGATAAAGCAGCAAAAATTGCTGGAGAAGAATACTCTGCTGGTGTTGAAAAGAGAGAAGAAAAGATTCTTTCTGAATGGAGAGAAAGCCCAAAAGTAACTATTTTACAGCTAACGCCTGAGGAAAAGGCAAAATGGATATCCGTAATTAAAGAAAATGTTCATTCAAAGTATCCTAATCTTAATGTAGTATTCAAAATGATTGATTCTAAAAAATAATTATTAAGAATTTATTTTGGTACAAGGTAGAATTATATGATTACAAAATTATTTGACAATTTTGAAAAGATAATAATGAGTGTTTTGTCATTGCTTTTATTGAGTATTATCGTAATTCTCTTTTGGCAGGTATTTACACGTTATGCTTTTAAAAGCCCTTCTATTTGGTTTGAAGAGTATGCGAGGTATGCAAGTATATGTGTGACGATAGTATCGTATGGTATAGTTATAAGAGATAAGAGTACAATTCGTATTGATATGCTTGATTCTCTTTTTGTCCAGAATTCAATATGGAATAAATTATATAAGATATATATTATGGTAGCTGAGTTGGCGTTTGCTGTTATAATGTTGGTCTCATGTGATAGGATTCTTCCTGTAGCTTATAGGCGTCTTATCACAGGACTGAAAATTAGAATGTATTGGGCATATTTACCATTTTTAATTGGTACTATAATTGCAATTATATTTATTGTTGAGCGTTGTTATAACATATTAGTTAATAAAGATAATTCTCAGTGTTAGTATCTATAAGAGTATTTCCTTAAAGTGTCAATGTGTTGCTTTTAGTTGTATTGCATAGAGATATTGCTAAAAGTAACAATTATTAGATTTAAAATATGTAAAGTTGTACTATGAAGTTAATATTTTTTGAGGAATATATCTTATTTAATTTTGAATGAACTGTGTATTCACACCTAGAAGTAGCAAAATTTACGAAATGTCAATGTCGCTTTCAGCATGCCTTTATTAGCCAAATGAAATTTTAACTATGTAAATAGTGAATTGTGTGTTTTGCATAATCCATGATTACAGTTGTTTAAAGCTGTTGTAGGATTCTTGGAGATAGTAATGTTAATAGGAAGTTTACTTATTGTTTTTTTAATACTTGCAGTGACTGGTGTCTCAATAGCTGCGTCATTAGGGATTGCAAGTTTTACTGCATTAATAATTGTTTTAGATGAACCTATTTCAATTTTTATGCAACGAATTTTTGCAGGGATGGATTCATTTCCATTGATGGCAATACCTCTCTTTATAGTTGCAGGAAATGCTATGGGGGAAGGGGGGATAACTGAACGAATAGTTAAGTTTTGTAATACAATTGTTGGTTCATTTCAGGGAGGGTTGGCGCAAATTAATATTCTTGCTAGTATGTTTTTCGGGGGTATTTCTGGTTCTGCTGTAGCTGACACCTCTTCAATTGGTGGTATTTTGATCCCATCAATGATTAGAGAAAAATACGAAAAAGGATTTGCTGCTTCTGTAACTGCGTTCTCAAGTGGTTTGGGGCCAATAATCCCTCCGAGTATAACTATGGTTGTATATGGTATAATAACTGGTACATCGGTTACGAAATTATTTATTGCTGGGGCAATTCCAGGTATACTTTTTGGTGTCGGGCTTATGATCGCTGTGGCTGTGATTGCCAAAAAGCGTAATTACCCTAGGCATCCTAAATGTTCTTTTAAAGAAAAAGTTAATAGCTTTATTTCTGTATTTTGGGCAATACTGATGCCATTTATAGTGATTGGTGGAATTTTGTTTGGTGTATTCACTGTAACAGAAGCAGCGGCAATTGCAGCAGTATACTCATTATTTGTTGGTATTTTCATTTACCGGGGAATCAATAGCGTAGAAAAACTTTACCGTATTTTTAAGCAGTCTTCTCTTTTGGTTTCGTCAATTATGTTGTTGATTGGTGCTGCAAAGTTATATTCATATTTAATTGTTATTGCGCAAGTTCCGGCAATTATGAGCGATTTTATTTTTGATTTTACACAGAATAAATATCTTATTTTACTAATGATTAATATATTAATGCTGATTATTGGTATGTTTGTGGAGGCTAGTGCAGCATTGGTTATATTTGTTCCAATTTTATATCCTTTATGTATGAATGTTGGTATTGATCCTATTCATTTCGGTGTTGTGCTTGTCTTTAATCTCTGTCTTGGCTTAGTGACTCCTCCTGTAGGATTATGTTTAAATTTGGCGAGTAAAATTGCTAATTGTAAATTACATGAATCCATAATGCAGTCTGCTCCATTCTATATTGTTGGATTTATAATACTAGTAATAATAACATATATTTCTGATGTTGTGCTTGTTTTACCAAATTTATTAATTGATTAAAATTATTTGTATTTTTGATATTTGATATGGAAGGGAAAAGATGTTTGATCTTAGTGGTAGAGTTGCATTAGTTTCAGGTGCAGGTTCAGTAAGAGGTTTAGGAATTTCAATTGCAGAAGCTTTAGGAGAGCAGGGAGCTATTGTAGTTATATGCGATATCAATGAAGAAGGTGTTGAGGCAAATGTTGAAAAACTAATTAGTAAAGGAATTGAGGCAAAGGGATGTGTTGCCAACGTTACACAACTTGATACTTTGATAGAGATGGCAGAAGATATTATTAAGACATATGGTAAGATTGACATTCTTGTAAATAATGCAGGAATAACTCAAAAGAAAAAATTTGCTGATATGAGTGAAGCTGACTGGAACTTGATTATTGATGTAGATCTTAATGGGGTCTTTAGAATGGTAAAGTCGGTATTACCAAGTATGCTTGAGAACAAATATGGAAGAATTATAAATATAAGTTCTGTTTCTGCAAAGCGTGGCGGTGGTGTTTTTGGCGGCTCACATTATTCTGCAGCTAAGGCAGGTATACTTGCTTTTAGTAAGGCTATTGTACGTGAAATTGGTGATGGTGGTGTAACTGTAAACTCTGTAAACCCTGGAATTTGTGCTACTGATATTCGTGGTGGGGTTGAGTCAGAAGAAGATCAGAAAAAATTATGTGCTGATATTCCTGTCAAACGTATGGGACGCCCTGATGAAATAGCCTCAACTGTTTGCTTTCTTGCTTCGGATGAATCATCGTATATTACCGGTGAGGATATTGATATTAATGGTGGCTCTCATATGGATTAAATTTTATAGATTTGGTTGAATTTATATAGCGATATATTAAGGGAAATATTATGAATAAAGATGAAAAAATAGACTTTCTGAAAGAGAAAGCTAAAGAGTTGAGAAAAACACTTTTGACAATGATTCATAGAGCACAATCAGGACATCCTGGAGGTTCATTATCTGCTTCTGATTTTATGACGGCTCTGTATTTTGATGAGATAAATGTCCGGCCTGATGAGCCAACGTGGGAGGATCGAGATCGTGTGGTATTATCAAAAGGGCACGTCTGTCCTGTACTGTATTCATGCTTAGCATTAAGGGGTTTTTTCCCATATGATACTATTTATACCTTGAGGAAGCAGGGTTCTATTCTTCAGGGACATCCGGATATGAAAGTATGTCCCGGTGTAGATATTAGTACTGGTTCGCTTGGTCAAGGGCTTTCTACTGCGGTAGGTATGGCCATTGTCGCAAAGCGTGATGGTAAGAGTTATAGAGTGTTTTGTATTGTAGGGGATGGAGAAAGTCAGGAAGGGCAGATATGGGAAGCTGTAATGTCTGCAGTCAAATATAAATTAGATAATCTAATTATTTATGTGGATAACAATAATCTTCAGAATGACAATACCTGTGATATTGTCATGCCCACCGGTGATCTACGGGCAAAATACGGCGCATTTGGTTGTGAGGCTTTTAAAATTAATGGTCACAAAATGGAAGAGATTGTTGATATATTAAATGTGATTAGAGGTAGTACCAATGGTTTACCCAAGGTCATTGTTGGAAAAACGGTCAAAGGTAAGGGAGTTTCATTTATGGAGAATGTCGTAATGTGGCATGGAGTAGCTCCTAATGATGAGCAATTTGAACAGGCATTAGCAGAAGTTGAGGGAGGGTTTTAATTATGTCAGGTAAGGCTACAAGAGAAGCTTATGGTGAAGCTATATTAGAACTTGGTAAAGAAAACCCGAATATTTATGTTGTTGATGCTGATATTGGGAAATCTTGTAAGACGGTTCCATTTTTTGAACAATTACCGCATCAGCATGTGAATGTGGGGATTGCTGAGCAGAATGCAGCTGGTGTCGCAGCCGGTTTGGCAACAACAGGTAAGATTCCATTCGTTACTACTTATGCAGTATTTGGCAGTATGCGTATGGTAGAGCAAATTCGTCAGGAAATTTGTTATCCTAAGCAAAATGTAAAAATTGCCTGCTCACATGGAGGGTTTACTCCTGCAAATGATGGTGCCAGTCATCAGTGTATTGAGGATATGGGGATTCTTCGTACAATCCCAAATATGACTGTAATTATGCCAGCAGATTTTTATTCTGCTAAGAAGCTTGTGCATGCTGCAGCATCTTATGACGGGCCTGTATATTTACGCTTTACGAGGGATCCTGTTCCATTTGTTTATGATGAAACGTCAGAATTTGAAATAGGTAAGGCATTTCAGTTAAAAGATGGTAGTGATATTGCTATTATTGCAAATGGTGATATTATGTCCAAAGCTATAGAAGCAGCTGAAGAATTGGAGTCAAAGGGTATCTCTGTAAGACTTCTTGATATGCATACTATTAAGCCTTTAGATATAAAAGCAGTGCAGAGGTGTATTGCAGAAATTGGTAAAATTATAACGGTTGAAGATCATAATATTCTTAATGGCTTAGGTAGTGCTGTTTGTGAAGTAGTGGCTGAAGCCGGGAAAGGTGTAGTAAAGAGAATTGGGGTTCAAGACAAATTTGGTGAATCTGCCCCGTATGAATATTTGATGGGAATAAATGGTATAACGATTGAAAATATTGTTGCCAGCGCTGAGGAATTGATGAAATAGGGAGGTTATTATATGAAGATTGTAGTTCTTGATGGCTATACATTGAATCCTGGAGATTTGACATGGGAAGGATTTGAACGTTTGGGATGTTTTATGTGCCATGACAGAACAACGTCAGAAGAAACCATAGAGCGTATTGGTGATGCTGAAGCAGTTATTACCAATAAGACAGTAATTTCTAAAGAGATCCTTGATGCTTGCCCATCAGTAAAGTACATTGGAGTTCTTGCTACTGGTTATAATGTTGTTGATGTTGCTGCAGCATCTGAGAAATGTATTCCTGTCTGTAATATTCCAACATATGGTACTGCTTCCGTGTCACAGTTTGCATTTGCTCATTTGTTGAATATATGTCATCATGTACAGAATCACAGCGAGACTGTTTATCGTGGTGACTGGACAAAGAGCCAAGATTTTTGTTACTGGAATTTTCCACTAATTGAATTAGCAGAGAAAACAATAGGTATTGTTGGTTTTGGGAGAATAGGTCAAGCAACAGCAACGATTGCTCAAGGATTTGGGATGAAAGTACTTGCATATGATTTATATCCAAATAAAGATTTAGAAAATGAAAACTTAAAATACTCAGAACTTGAACAAGTTTTAGCACTCTCTGATGTGATATCATTGCATTGTCCATTATTGGAGTCTACCGAAGGAATGATTAACAAGTTCAGTATTGCTAAGATGAAGGAAGGAGTAATCATTATCAATACTTCACGTGGGGCGCTCATTGTAGAGGAGGATTTGGCTGCTGCTCTAGAAAGTGGGAGTGTCGCTGCGGCAGGACTTGATGTTGTGTCGACAGAACCTATTCAGGCAGATAATGTGTTGCTCAATGCGAAAAATTGTTATATTACTCCTCATATAGCCTGGGCTCCACGTGAAGCTCGAGAACGTTTAATGTGTATTGCTGAAGATAATTTGAAATCTTATATTAATGGTAATGTGAAAAATCAGGTGAATAAATTTTGAGTTAAAACGATTCTGAAGAATTGAAAGAAGAAACATCTAAATATTATTTAAGTTTATTTGGTTTGACCAAGCTTAGCTGTTGTATTATATAGGCTTATTATTTTGTTGTGCATTTCAATTTATTTTGATTAAGCAAAATATACAAAATAAAATTAATTTAAAAAGGCTGCAATTCTTTTTTAAGGGTTACAGCCTTTTAGCTTTGGTTGCCCTCAGACTAATGTATGATTTTTTAATCGATTTAATATCAATATGTTATGAGTTTTGGGTGGTTTTTCTGCCTTCGGCTATACCGTCAATTGAAGCGGATTAAAAAAAAACTCTTTTGTGCTGCTTTGAACTTCCGCGAAAATCGCAAAAAGTTTCATAATTCTGACAGTATTTTTGACGGTATTTTCCATTATGTCGATCGACAATATATATTATCCTATTTCCTGTCGTTAGAATCAATATAATTCTGATTTTCATTTTATGCAAGAAAGGTGAGCATAATGTATAAGTCAGAGTTGTTTAATTTAATCGAAAAGTTTATTAATTTTCATTCTCAGACAGGAATGTCTGAGAATACCCTAAGAGCATATTCATGTGATGTGAAGTCATTTATTTTATAGTTGTATCCAAATAAGAAGAATAAAGAGTTACTTAATGATAAAGTATTGAGTAAGTGGCAAATTTCAATGTATAGCGATGGCAAAGCTCCCAAGACCATAAAAAGACGTTTTGCAGCCCTTAGAGCGATTTTTAACTGGCTTAAAACGAATAAGTATATCAAGCGTAATCTTTTTTCAGAGTATAAGCTTTCAATTAGTATTCCTAAACAGTTACCGAGAAATTTCCAAAGTTCTGAGATGTTGAAGATCTTAACTGCAGCAAAGAACCTTGCTGATGAACGTGGATGGCTTACAGATATTAGTGTTTGGCTTGGACTGGAGATTCTATATGCAACTGGTTTACGAATAAGTGAACTATGTAATATTAAAATTAGCGATTGGGATGAAACAACTGGTCGCATTAAAATTAAGGGTAAAGGAAGTAGGGAAAGGGTTGTATTTATTGTTGATCAAGAATTAATAAAACATGTCTGCACATACCTTAAAATGCATACTCATGATTCTAATTCTTCCTCACTCCTTATAAATAATGTAGATAAACCATTAACACCAGATTTAGTCCGCAGGCGTTTACATGAACTCACTAAGTCTTCAGGAATAAATAGACGTATAACACCGCATATGATACGCCATACAACAGCAACTCATATAATTGAGGCAGGTGTAAACTTACGTTATGTGCAAAGTCTATTAGGTCATAGTAGCATTGCAATAACTGAAATATATACTCATGTATCTTCACATCAATTGAAAGAACACTTACAAAAGGCAAATCATAGAGCTGCATTGCATAATTCTTTCTATATTAATCCGTGATAATAAGGAATTATCAAATGGGAAGCAACATTAGTTATATCATTGCAGTTCAAGACTCACATAATCTCTTTGATAACTTTCTGGATAATTTGCTCTCAATTATTGATATTCAAGATGAAGTGATATTGTTTCTTGATGGGGTGCATAATTTAAAAACAATAAGTTTATCTAATAATTTTAAATCACGACATAATAATACAGTTATCATTCAAGAAAATAGAATAGTAGGGTATACGGTTGCCAATAACTCTGCAGTAAAACGATCAACAGGTAAATATCTATGCTTTTTGAATACAGATACATTTCCAGAGCGAAACTCAGTAAAAAAATTAATCTCGGCTTTTGAATGTAAGGAAAAAACAGGGGTTGTTCAAGGTCTATTAGTTTATCCACAAAATCTAAAAATCCAGAGTACAGGTCATATCTTTGGCCACTATATTAATAAACATGCCAATGCCTTTAATAATCAAAATTCAGTTCCCAAAAATTCTTTAATTAAACGTCAAGCCGTCTCGTCAGCATTTTACGTAACAACCAAAACACTATTTGATGATAATAATGGATTTGATGAACATTTTTTTAATTCTTTTCAAGCAATGGAGTTTTCTTTGCGTTTAACACTAAGCGGTTATGCGTGCTATGTCGATACAGGAGCAATTGCTTATCATATTCAAGGAGCATCTAGGAACTGTATAAATAGAGATGAAGTTCAACAAGCAGCATATTTTTGGTGTAAGCATAAAAATGCAATAAAGGAAGATTTAAGTAATTATCTTGCTCAAGAAATGAATAAAATTAATTTACAAAAAGACTATATCGCAATATTAATCAGCAATTACCGAATGTGGAAACACACTTTTTCGGTGTTACCGCTAAATGTGTTAGATAAAATAGAAATCCACAATAATACAAATTATGATTTATATAGTTTAATTTCTAGTTCTATTAAAAGACAGCCCATATCAATATTATTTGTATGTGATAATTATAATGAATTGTATTCGAAGAATAAAAAATGGTTTCTTGATAGAAAAAGAAAAGGTGATGATCTGATTATTGATACTCATGGAAACGTCGTTTTTACTCCATAATTATGGGACTGAACATACTACCATATTCTCGTATCAACTACGAAACTTTCTGTACATGGTTCATGCCCCCATACTATTTTCCGATTTAATTCATTTTGATTTAAATTGTTTTTTGCAATATCGATATACGAACTACCTAAATTTGATACTGAATGGAGATGATTTTCACAATAATCATAATATTCATACTTATTACTTTTTACATAATTTTTTAATGACAGCGTCTGAGCCATTAAAAAAATATTACGATTTCCTTCTTTTAGAGAAAAAGAAGACATATATTTTGATATATACATGTCTGCTTCACTTAACTGGTCATTATATATTAATATGGTAGCAATTTTTAATAATGATTTTGAATACTCTTGATAGTACTTGTTTTTTAGTAATAATGAACTAGATTCAATTAGTTCAGAAATATCAGAATCATTTATAATACATCTTAAGTACGCAATCTCAGTATTACAAGTTAAAAACCTTCTTTTTTCATTTATATTTGTTTTTAGAATTAAGTTTGCAATTCTTAGTTTTCTCAGTGATTCATATGGATCATAAATATAAATCGCTTTCGCAAAATCAATATATAAGTTTGCATTATATTGAGGTTTAATATTTAAAGCGGTTCTTTTAATTTTTTGAAAACAATCTTTGGAAGCATCTAATTTATCCTCTAACATCAAAGTAGTCATTTTTCTATTCATAAGTGTTAACCAAGCATCTTGAATAAGCCTATCACAGTCAGCATCGTCAATTTTGTATCGTTTTTGTAATAAAGATAACTTTTCATCAATATAAGTAGTGAGTCGATAAGTATCTAAGTGCCAGTATTTAATATTAACAATTTCTGCTATAATTTTGTATGACCAAGTGTTTAATGAATTACTATAAAATCCTACACTAAACTTATCTAATAATTCGTTAAAATGAGATAGTGCTTTTTTTGATGAGTAACAATGGTTGAGACAGTCTGCATATTGATAAGCAATATATAACGACTCACTACTTGATATACCAAGTAGTTCAATTGGGTGACTCATTACAACATTATATAATGCCTTACATAAATAAAAAGCAATACCAAAATCAGTGTTATTTACTAGCGTCTTTATATATTCAATCGACCTATAAATTATGTCTGTAGATGGTTTTGATGATTCTAATAAGATGTGTAATAATGAGGGCTCAAGATTAGGATTTTCACTTATGTATTTAATAACAATATTAATAGTTTTGCTGTTATATTCCAAAATACTAGCTGCTTTAAATGCCTCAACAACTAGGTCATGCCAAGGTAATAGCATTACTTCATTGGATGAAAACACCCTGCGAATTAATTTATATTTAATAGCTAACTCAATTAATGACAATTTGAAAAATTTCAGTACAAATTCTTCATAAATTCCTATTTCAACAGAAAAAATCAAATCAACAAGAGATTTGATTTTTGGGAAAAGTATAAAAATGTTCTTTAGATATTTTGCTCTATTAAAAACAAGACTTTGTGATATTTTTTTTTCATTATCTGCAATCAACAATGTTAAGTTTTCATCACAAGATAATGACTGTAAAGACAATATAAATATTCCTAAATCTAAGCTAGTAGTAGTTAGCGTTTCTGCTAATGGTAAGTATGTATCAGTTATTTCTTGACCTACATTTTGTAATAATGTCCTTCTGATATCCTGTTTATTTGGTGAAAGAATCTCATAAGACAATGCTGATATGTTGACTAGCTTTTGCTTTTCATCTTCACATACTATTTCATTTTCTCTTCCAAATGACAGATATATTAATGACAAATTGCTATCATTGCTGTTTTTAAGTAGTTTGTTTAGAACACAAAGGCATGGTTTTGATAGTTTATGAATGTCATCTAGAAAAATGATATTCTTCGAAGTTATTAGGTTACATAGTAAAGCCTGATCACTGTAAACAGTATTGATATTATCTATACACGAAAGAGCATCTTTTGATGAACTTACTCCTAGTAATAATTCATTAAACAATTGTTGGTTTGAACTATTGAGTTTCAGTATTAATTGATCTATAATATTCTTATCAAGAGTATACAAATTTCCGAAATTTAAATATAATATTAGCTCACAGAGTAGTTTTGCATTCGTCAATTCTTCAGAAAATACAATCGTTTTTTGTTGTGATATACCATGTGCACAGCTAAGCTCTGAAAGCATGAAGGATTTTCCATTTCCTCCTTCTGCCCATATTGTTATTACTCCTCCTACGCCTAGCTTGTAGTTTTGAGTTAAAATTTCATAAATATTTTGTGAAATTTTCAAATATGATTCATTTATGACACGAATTTCTTCGTCACATTGGACCAAAGAACACTTAACTTGATAACTATATAAAGTATAATTTTTTAGGTCTTTAAGTTTTAGTATAATTTGTTTAATGTTTTTAAATTCATTGGCTTTAATTTCTAGAGGAATACCAGTTAATCCTTTTTTAATTTCAATACAATCATCATACCCGGCATGAATTAATATTTTTGGGGTAATACTATCAATTTTAACAACTCTATTACAACTTGAGTTCACAACAAAATACAAAATATGAGTGCGGTTTACTTCTAAAGCAGTAATTTCTTTGAATACCCCTCTAATATAGTCTATTTGCCTCATAAAAAATGATGATGTGATTTCAAATATATCACTATCACTATTGTTATTATTGAGCGTATTTATGAAGTATTTTTTTTTAATACTTATGTTGTTTCTAACCCAGTTTTCCACCACGGAATTGTCAATAAATGAAACGTTTAAATAATCTTTTAATTTGCAAAAAGCTTGTGCCCTTGCAACATAATTTGATGAAAAATAACCATTAGTAATAAAAATAATTGACTTCACATTAGGTTCAATGATTGCCGAAACAAGAGTTGGGTCTAACCGTTGTTTTGTTAGTGTGCTACAATTCTTTGAATGTTTCGCTTCTACCCAAAACTGGTCTATGAGAATATCAGACAATACTTCATTTTCATTATAAGCTATAACATCTTTATTGCCATCACGTGTTTGAGATGTTAATTGCCATTTATAATACGGGAAGTGGTGACGTGCATAATCTAAGGCTAAGCGTTCAAAATCAAATGGAGTTATTGTTTCCCAAGGATAACTAATGTTGCTTTCCATTTGATAATTCCTTATTATCACGGATTTATTGGAAAATAGTAAAATATTACACATTGGTGCAATATTGACATTTAAATAATGAATATATGATACAATAAATTTTGAGTTATTCAAGAAAAAACAGGAAATGGTATACAGTCATTTTTGAATTAGTACAATGTGTTCATTTTCTATGTTATTTTGGAATTCTTCGGGTATTTCGTCCCAGATGAAGAGGCCTACTCTGGATGGGAGGTTGCTTTATTCGAAGGCTTCTCTTAGGTCGTAGGTGGCTCTTGAGTTGGTTTTATCTGTGATTGCGACTAGGTATAGGTCTGATTTTGGGGTTGAGGTGTGTTTTACGCGTGAACTGTAAGCCCAGATTTCTGTGTTTGGTGGGTGTTTGTTTATGAGTCTAGAAATTTCATCTTCCCATAAGGTACCATTTCTTATTTTGAAATCAATAAAAATAGAATTTTCAGGACGACCTGTTAAAGAAGAATATTCTGCTTTAAGTTTGTTAATAAAAATGCTAATCCATCCTTTTTTTTCATCATATTTTCCATTTTCATCAATATTATCAGCATGGGCATATGAAATGAAAATATCACAGTTGTTATTTGTTGTTATATCAGGCACGTTGTTCTCCTTTTTATATTATTGCAAACAGTTTGCACATCCTTTTACTATTAATTGAATTGCTTCGTTAGGATAAGGAGTTGAAAATAGACGGCTGTTTTCTACATCAGACAAGCCATTATTGAAACTCATGCCTTTTATTTTCTTTTGTATTTCAGGATAATCTGGGATATATTCAGGGTTGTGTTTCTTAGCAACCGCAATTATTCCTTCTAAATGCTCATTATTCTTTAAGTGCCAGCTAAAATTAAAAAGATTGTTTTTATCAGCATCAGATGTGTTATTATTTATAAAGTTGCATATATGTGAAGTAAGTCCTCCAAATCCACCAAGAAGGAAAATGGGTTGTTTCTCATTAATTGCATAAAGTAATTCTTCAAGAATACCAGGCATAAATCCAGAATATTCAGATAATTTTCCTCCTATGAGTATTCTTGCATTTGATTCATCAATAAGGTTTTTTCTCATTATCGATAATGACATAGCTTTAGCAGTGTATAATTGATAATTTTGAATATTATTAGAGGATAAATGTTGCTCATTAATATTTATATTAAAGTTAGATATGCACTCAGGAGGAGGACACTTAATTATTTCTGCAATATTATTATTATTGGAGATCCATTTTTTTGCATCTGATCCGTTATATATTGGCCAGGCAAGACAATTTTTTACCATTTTGTGTGATTTGTTGTCTAGTTCAGAGTTATTGCGATACCTTCTTCTAATAAAATCAGCGGCGTTTATTACTATTTCAGTAAAGCCGTTTTTTCTCATATCACCACCATAAACTAAGCTTGCATTCCTGTAAAGAAGGTTGCATGCGAGTTCCTGAGTTAGTTGATCAAGTTGAGAATCACTTTGATGATACTTTTGCAGTTCAGTCTCTGTTGGATTAGAGATCGAAAGTCCAATGTTTTTACCTTTGTAATTATAGCTATCAAGTGATGTCATAAAGCTATTCGTTTTTATATCAAATTTTTCAATTAAATCAATTTCACTACTAAAAATTGGCGGATCTGGATAAATTACATGGTATGAAGTATTCTTTATATCTTTACAGAACCTTAGTAAATCAGCTGGTTCAGGTGGTCTAACTAATTTTATAGGATTACTTTCATCTTCATTAAAATGCATCAATTCTTTTACGTATTCACATCTAATTGACTCTAGCAAAGCACAGTTTAAAATTTTCCAAAATGCGTCTTCTCTTAAATTTTCATATGTTTCATTTGTATTGAATAGTGATTCGGATATATGGATTGAAGGGATATTTCCCAAATGTGGAAACGATCTATCTTCATCATCTGTCATGCATGTAATAGATATAATAGGTCTTTGTTTTTCTTTTGCAATAAGTACCTCGTATTGACACCATTTCCTTGAAGAAAAGAGCTCTTCCTTGAAAACAAGCAATGTTGATACTGGGACATTAGTATCAATCTGTTCAAGGATATCATTTCCTTCAGGAATATCAAATATATCAATAAATGAATCTAATCCTCGCAAATTATGGATAAATTTATCTAAATCACGTACAAGTTTACTCGTAGTTTTATTTTTTTTTGTGTGGCTTAAAAATAGCTTAAGAATCCTTTCTTTTGTAATTGCCGTGTAAATAGAACGAAGAATTCTAACATACAATAGATCATTACTATTATCTTTGTAAAAATTAATATAACTCTGAGAATTAAGGCTTGGTATACTCTCATTGGCTTCCTCTTCCAAAATAATTCTTTGAAATGAGCTATTAGGGTTATTACTAACAATTTTGTTATAAAAATTGTCCCAATTACTATCAGACTTTGTATCGCATGAGCAGAAAATAAAAATTAATGAAGATTTGGACGTATCGGTAATTACATTTGGGGTTGTGTCCGAAGATTTAGTGGTGACAAAAAAAGTGGGAATATGGATTGATCTTGAAAACGGGTTTTTTGAATCTTTTTGTAGATCTTTGGATAATTTTTCTACTATAGGTTTAACAATATTTTCGTTATTTGGATGCCACACAAAATAAATTGAGAATTCTTCTCGGTACCTTTTGCTTTCCATAAAATTATTCCTTATTTTTAAGCGCTTTAATTAATATCACATCCGTTCAAAATTATTTAATGAAACAAGATAATAACATATGATTAAAAATAGTTTTTATTTTTTGTCAAATAAAAACTAAAGGAATTGGATCCAGTTTTGATTATAATAAAAGATTATTTGTAGGCTATATCTTTATATTCTGTTTTATTCTTCGTTATAATTACATGATTTTTTTAGCGTCACACATGTTAAGTTTAAGGCAATATTTGCTGGAAATAAGGTGTTCTATTAATAGTTTTTACTATTGATTTGGGGGTTCTGGAAGATTAAATGCTATAATGAAGCATCTATTGTATACATTCCCTATACAGTCATAGCAGTTCTCAAAACATTACTTGATAGACTTTATAATAGATGGTTTATAACCTGTTAGATCACATGGGATTTGTTAGCAGTTGTTTTATTTAAGTTCTAGGTGTTTATTAAGTTTGTAAATTTATTGTATTGAATTATTTTCATTTTTTATGTTTATTTGGAATTCTTCGGGTATTTCGTCCCAGATGAATAGGTCTACTCTGAAGGGGAGATTGCTTTCTTAGAAGGCTTCTATGAGGTCGTAGATGGCTCTTGAGTTGGTTTTATCGGTGATTGCGACTAGGTCTAGGTCTGATTTTGGGGTAGAGGTGTGTTTTATACGTGAACCGTAAGCCCAATCTCTGTGTTTGGTAGGTATTTACTAATTAGCTCTGATATTTCGTTGAGTTCACTTTGTGATAAGTCTATATCTTTTGATAGAGTCTTACTCATGATTATATCCATTTCTCTTTGCTCACTGCTTCATATAGCTTGATAGCGTCAGGAACAAAGGTGTTCATAAGCTTTAGAGCATCGAGTGCTTTTGTACCGCTGTAGTCGTGTGATGTTCCAATCCTTGCATCTGCATAAGACAGCCACAAAGTAATACCTGACGGTAATACGTTATTCTCATTAGCAATTCTTTGTATTGGTTTTGGGCTGTTTGGCACTTCTGGAAGACCTAATTCTTCAGTGAGGTATCACTTGAGTACCTTCCACATGTAGTCATAGCAGGTTTCAAAACGCTGAATGACTGACTCTTCGACAGCTTCTTTCATAATTTCTTCAAGATCATCAGGAAGCCGTTGATAGTTATTATATTGGAGCTCAAGGTGCTTGAGAGAGCTTATATACTTGTTAAATTTGATCATTATTACCCTTTATTATTGTATTTACGACAATTATACATTGATTATGTTGCAATTTCAAGTTATAGCTTGTTTCAAGTGTGATATACAAGTCTTAAAGTATTTCGTTAGTGAGGTGTAATATTTGAATACAATTGACGTAATGGAGGAATAAAAACGCATATTTTAATTGTTACATGAAGGTATATAGTATACAATTATTAGTGCAGTCTGATAATTTTAAAAAGTATATGTTTGAAATTTGATTTGATCTCATTGATTTTCAGTGTGTTTACTACTGATAAACAATATAGTAATTTTGACGGGTAAAAGGCATGATTTATACTGATATTACAGAAAAGATATTTGAAAATTTTATCGCAACTCCGAAGAATTATGCATACCAAACAGAAAGTGGGATGTACCAAACATATTATGCACATCTGACTCATCAAAAACTTGAGCATTCATTACAAAATAAAGGTAGTATTTTAACATATCAGGAAGCTAAAGGATATGTAAAGTGGATATGTTTGGATTTTGATATTACTAAAGCAGCTATAGAGTCGGGAGATAATTGTTTTCCTGAGTTGCTCGAAGCTGTAAGGAATACCTCAAAATATCTAACTGAAAAAGGAGTGAACTATACATTGGAGTTTTCAGGAAATCGAGGATTTCATTTTTGGATAATATTTGATGAGCCAATTACTAAGGCAATCGGATACGGTATAGTTAAAACAATATACAATGAGATAACTCCATCTAGTGATAAGATAGATGTCGATTTATATCCGAAAACTAGTAACACAAACCCAAAAAGTAAACGTATTGGGCTTGGTGTAAAATTGCCTTTGTCGTACCATAAAAAATCAGGTAAATATTCTTATCTTATTGATAATATTGATATTTTTAATGTCGATAAGTCTACATGGCCTTCAGAATTTGATACTGAATTTTTAAGTAAACAATATAATCTACTCTTATTAATTAAAAAAGAAAACGAAAAAAGTATTCTGCAAAAATTAGATTTGTCTGAGTCAATACTTTTGAGTTCAGAAAGAGGTTCAAAGGATTACATTTCCCAATCATTAGAGATTCACCAAAATAATGAACTAAGTTTGGATGACATATTAAAAAAATTAAAAGAATGCCAATGCATAAAAAAAGTAATCAATAACTATCAATTTTCATTGAATGAACGAGAAAGAACAATTATTGTAGGGTTACTCGCAAGGCTAAAAAGTAGTAACAATAATAATTTTGGTATTGATTTATTAAATGAGTTTTTTTCCAGATTTGAAGGGTATGAATCAGAGGTTACCCAAAATAAAATAAAACTATTGTCTAACCTGTATCCTCCAACTTGTGCAAAAGTTTCCAAGGAAATTGGTTATGATTGCTCAGAATGTACGTGTAATTGTGAAGAAAGTCCTATTGAGCTATTGCGTGATATAGGTGTAGAGCATTCTACCCGCAGTATCTTTAAATTAACAGATTCTTTAATATCGAATGTTGCTAAAGCTCAGATAAAATATTCTTATATAAATGATGAAGTGCCTATTTATAGTACTATTGTTGATTTAGAGGCATTTGCTAGTTTATCAGAAATTGAAGTACATAGAATTTATCGTCAATACGCTTATATTTTATCAAATATGTATATTCCAGATCACACAATAACAAAAAAGTTTATACGTTATGAAAGTGAGATCAAAGAAAGAACGTTATATGCATTAAGTGCAAATGAAAAAATGCTATCTACTATTGCAATGTTTCATTTGTACACTATCTGGTATGATTGTTTAAGTGTATCGTCCTATGGATATAGAATTCAAGATAGCTTTCAGGGTGGCCATATCTTTAAAAACTGGTTGATACAGTGGCAGTACTTTACCTCAGAATTGTCAGGAATTATTAATGATGAGGACAGAGCATATGATTCATATTATATTTCAAAAATAGATATTAAGTCCTTTTATGATTCAATTGACATAAAACGGCTTAGTATAAAATTATTCGATCAACCAATTGAGATAATTCAAAACAGAATTGATAGCTTCGAACCAAAGAATAAAGAACGTTATAGTAATATCATCCAATACCTTTTACGAATTTATGATAAAAGCAAGGGGGTTCCTCAAGGGCCAGCCTATGCTCGTTTTCTTGCAGAACTTTATTTAGTAGGTCTTGATGAAAAAATTAATAGTTATTTGAAAACAGGGTATGAGTTTTATTTTAGATATGTTGATGATATCTTCATTTTTACATGCTCAGAAGAACGGTCGAGTGAAATTACAGCCATAGTTGATGAATGGCTCGAAAGTAATGGATTAGAAAAGAATAATAAAAAAAGTATAAATGTGAATGTACAGGAGTTTCGTGAAGCAAAAAAGTTTGATGATTATAAAAATCAAACTAAGTATTTTATTGATCAAGTTGATAAAAACGCAGGAGTTGCCTCAAAAAAAGAAGTCGCAAAAGCAATTGAACAGGCTAAAGAGTTGCTAGAATCGTCATCATTTGGCTTAACTGATGATTTTAGATTTGTATTTTCGCATTTTTCTGAAGACAAATCATTAAATATTGAGAAAAAAAGAATTGGTGAAAGAATTGTTGAGAATAAATATGGGAGAGGAGATCTATACAAAAAATTCTTTGATGATTTTTATTTTAAACACTATGATGAATTGCTAAATGAACAACAAATTTCTCGAATGAATACTTTAGCTCTTGAGAATTATCTCAATTCGCTACTTCGTAATGATAGGGAAATAACTATTGACTATTATGTCCTATTATACAAGAATTTGCAAAGTAAATCACAAGTTGTTAAATTAAGTATTATTCAAATTGCCCTAAAATATGAATTCCAAATTAGTAGATTTATTTATGAAATCGATTATCCAATTTTACATATGTTGTTAAAGAGTTCTGTCCAGTTTAATATTAATAAAAGTTGGTTTGATATTAATATTGATCATATTCTTACAGAGATTCAATTTATTGATTTAGTAGATGATCTTACAGATTATTACAGTAATAATCTTCTGTCAATCGATATTTTGAGAGATTTAGCAAGTTACTTCTGGAAAAGAGCAAATGAATATTTTGATAATGGAAATGAAGATTTTTTTCGCAATAATCTTCATGAAAAAGGAAATCAATCACTATTTTATAACCTTCTATCCATATTTTTTATTGCTTCAGATTTTGAAAATGATAGTTCTGTTAAACCAATAATAATGAAATTATGGCGAATTCTTTTAAGTGAAGTAAGAAACAAATATGAGGTTATTAATTATAAACATTGGTTTGAGGTGGTTATTAACTATAGCTCTGCACTAATTGATATCCCTGAATCAATATTGATTATAGGTCTTACTTTAAATAAAGATGATGGCTGGCTTAGCACTGAATATGACTGTGAAGGATTAATACAAAAGTTTAGAGACTATCTATTAATAATATATAGTAGAGACGATATAAAAATTATAGGTACTGAGGATGGGAATATTAAACTAAAAAGTATTTTGAATGAACTAAAAAAAGAAGATCGGTTTTTAGATTTTCTTGATGACAATTCTACAAAAATATATCCAGATAGTGATTCTGGAATAAAAAATATAACAGTTAATAACTTGGTTGTTTTGAAGAAGTTCAATGAATTAATGATTAAGTCGTTATCATCAAATTTAAAAGATTATGAGTATGTCATTTCCGATAAGTTAACTGCTAATACTGTTGTATTCAATTTATGTAACAAATATAAATCTATTGACTCTCTCTTGGAGGGTACGAAAAATCTTGAGCGGTTAAATATATTAATCAGTATCTACAACAGTTGTATAGACTATAAAAATAATGAAGAAACCAAGTACCCTAATATCTTTTACTCTAATGTCAACATTGCAGCCTCAAATCACTACCCGTTAATACCATATTATTCAGATTGTGACAAAATAGTTTCAGATGATAATGATGTTGTAGAAAATGATTTATCGGGTTTTAATGAACTATTTATTCGACTTATTGCTAGACAAGATATTGTACTTTGCGATATATGGGAGTCGGAAGCAGTAGTACAATTATCAAATGGCAATGATAGTTTTTATTTAGATATAATAAAAGATAACAGCAACGACTGTATTCAATTATTATTGGATTTTAATAGTATTTTATCAGCTAATAAGAATAAGTACAAGTTGTTTCGTTCTATCCATATTGCTCAATGGAGAACATATTATCGGTTTTTTCAAGAAAAATACCCAAATGATGTTAACTTTTATTCACGGGTTTTAAAGGTTTATTTTAATTATTATAAAGAAGATGACTTTATAAAACAATTAATATTTAAATCAAAGGAAGACGTAAAGAAATCTAATCTTAAGGAATTGTTTAATACGTTGGTTTCGTCTGTTTGCATACTTGAAATGGAAGAAGAGATAAATGAACTTAGAGAAAGCATTAAGGAGGTTATTAAAGGTATAACGTTGAGCTCCGAAGTAAGTTTTGACTCTTTTGAAGAGCAAAAGTTCAAGATAATTATTAAAAATGAATTATTCAGAGATACTAAATATAGTTTTGCTGGGAAAAATTTATTTAACGGATTAAATGAGCTATTTGTGTTAGATGTTGACAGAACTCTTTCATTCGAACAAGTCAAACTGTCTAATGTAGAAAAATATATTGCTAGTAACGACAGAACTTCATATATGAATTGTTCTGGAAGTAAAATTTATGTAATAATGCTACCTCGTAGTCTCACAAAAATTGTCGAAATTATTGAGCTAAGATACTCTGCGCTTCATGATGAGGGTGTGATGAGAAATATTGACCATCGCTTACTTTGGGATCATGAAGAAAATATTAACCATGTCGCTGAAATGATTTATAAAGTAGCGGTTCATCTCAGTGATCACTATGGTGGAAAAGATATAAAGAAATATGAATATAGGATAATTAATTGGTTATTACTATTTAATCAATACTCTTTAACCAGTTCAAAAACTAATGATTATATGAAAAAGAAAGGATATTCAGTTAGTTATTTGTATCAAACATTATTATATTTAGTGTTAGCTCATCACATTACATCACAAGATGATATAGATTGGTTTGTTGATAAATTTAGGGAATACGTCAATGATGAGTCAGCTATTGTTTTTCCTCTTAAAGGTCTTACAGATTTAAATGGACTTCATAATATACTGTCTAGTAAAAATGAGATAAGAAATCCTAGTATAGTCAACTGTGTCGATAATATTATTGATAAAACCGATGAGCAAGATACTCTTGTTATTATATCAGATATTTTTCTTACAGGTGGGCAAACAATAAAAACGATCCATAACTATTCTACAGGGAAAGCTGTTAAAGATGGTCATGTATTCGACAAAGATATGCAGAAGCATTTTATAGAAAATCTAAAAAGTTTTACAAATATTAAGCTTCTATCACCAATTGCTACAGATTTATTCCGTGATGAAAAATCTGATATGCTAAAAAATATACTGCCAAATGTGAATAATATTAATGTTGAATCAAATAGTTTTATTAATGAATTTAACTTTAAAGGCCTAGAGTTTAATGCAAATAGAAGAATGTTATTCGGTGTATTAAGAAATGATCAAGAACTACTAAATTCATTATTTAATATTAGTAAGAAAGATTGGGAAAATATTGGTGATCCTGAAAATTTGAACAATAGAAATGTTGTACTTCGACTACAATCTACCCCTAAAAAGAGGATAGTTCTATTTACAGCTGAGCCTAAAGTAAAGGGTGTTAAGTCACTATTTGATAGACGTAAAGAGTTAAAAGAATAGTAGGTGGTTTTAAGGTGTATGTAGCGGGGTTTATATTAATGAAAACTCAATATAAAATTCTGATTGATTCATTTTGATAACCATGTATTATTAGTGCTTATTGTAGATTTTGAATAAAGAAAGTGTTGAGAAGTAGTAATGTAGTAAGACAATTTAGTTAAGTTAGTTTTGTTTTGTTGTACAGCAAATACCGCCAGTATTTTATCATACACAAACAAAACAGTGAGTACCCAAGAAGTTGGGTGTCGACTGTTTTGTGTATGGGCGTCTGGCGGCGCTTGCTGTGCGAACGGTTCGGCGCCCTTTTTTTATTGGCTGAACCGTTGGATTTGTGGGATCTATAATGGGGAAGTTGTCAGTGTGGTATTCAATTCTTTGTAGGTCATATCTAGCTGGATTCTGGTTGTTATTCTTTTTTTGTATTTTCTCATTTAGTTCTCATGCTGGACAGTATGAGAGGTATGTGGTTGGGACTGTTATAAAAGTTCGGGATGGGGATACGGTTTCTGTTTGGGTGGCGAATACTGATGAGATACTTGAGGTTCGGCTTTATGGGATTAATGCGCCTGAGAAGAATAAACCATATTACTCGGAAGTAACTCAATACTTAACAAACCAAGTTCTTGGCAAGCATGTGGATCTGTATATCACTGGTAAGGGTAAGTTCCCATATTTATTGCTCACAAGTTCGCAAATATATGGATCTAAGGATAACCGCTATATTGCCAAAGTATACCATAACGACAAATATATCGATCTAATGCTGGCCTCTTCTGGACTGGCAACTCACTATAAATTTTTAAAGGATACTTCGTTTACTTGCTCACCAGTCGCAAGCACGAAGTCTAGGGAATAGACCTTGCTCTGGCTGAAGTTTAAGCAAGGCGGTGTCGTATTGGGATATGGGACGAGTAATTTGTGTTTTGTTAAATTGCATTTTTATAATATTGAAAGGAACATTTATGAAATTAATGAACAAGTTAACTTTAATACCTCTGGCAACCATTATTTTTGGTATTTCTGTGGTAGAGTACTTTGGGGCGTCAGAAAAGGATTCTGCTCAGGCTACCTCAACTAAACAAGTGAGCAGTAAACCTTCGGCTACTCAGTCTAACAGAGAAAGAATAAAAGCAAGGTTGATAAGTGAGCTCAATAAAGCTGATTTAGAAATCTTTGAAAATGGTACGCCTGAAGAAAAGGCTATCATGAATGAGTTTATTAATGCAGAAGTAGAGGATGAGTTGAGTGGTAAGAAAACTGTGAAAATGAAGATGCTCAAAGGCGATGAACATGATGCTTGGATGGAAGAAACGTTTGGAGACCCTAAACCATTCTCTGAAACTAAGTGGGGTGCTAAAACTAAGAAATAATATAGAGTGATATAATTTACTAAACTAAGGAGGTTGCAATGGATGACGATTATAGTTCAAAAATTGATGCTCTTACTGAAGGGTATAAGAAATCATTGACAAAACAAAATCTATCAAAATTAAAGGAGTTTGATCTTGACAAGTATAGTGCTGTTCGGTGTGTTGTTGTGTCAACAGATGTGCAGCATTATGCCAGTTCTTCAGTGTCTGGTGGCGGTGGTGTGGGTTTTGCGAGCAAAGGTACAGGATTTTCATATAATAAGAAAATTTCATCAAATACAGAACATCATGTAAAGAATGAAGCATGGGTTATAAGTCTTGAGAATAATGCAGAGTTTAAGATTGGGCTACCTGCGGATTTTGATGTCAGAGAAGGTCATACTATTGTTATATTTGGGTATTTTGCTACAGATAGTGAAGACTCATTGGTTGTAGAGCGATATTATAATCTTGCGACTGATCAATTTGCTTTAGAAGCGGAAGGTTTATTTAATAGATGGACAATTAATTACACTAGTAAGTTACCGTTAATAGGTTACTTATTACTTGTTATTCCATATTTTGGTGTGCTTTATTCATTGCTAAACCTGCGGTGCGCGTATCCCAAACTTCCAATACTATTCAAGAAGTATTTTAGAGTGTTTTATAGTAACGTTAGAAATTTTCTTGTAGTCCTCGGAGTGCTTGCTTTCATGGCTTTTGTAATATTATCTGAAGATAAACTTGCAGGGATGTTAAGAGCAGCTGGAGTAAGTCGTGCTTATTTAACATGGGGGATTATTGGAGTGTTCATTTTTGTTCCAATAATAATAAAGAGAAGGAGAAAGAAAAGAGTTGCTAAGTTTATCAATTTGCATTCTGGGTATATAAATTCTATTTTCCCGTTATATGCAGAAAGTATAAAAGCAAATACAGATACGCTTTTTTGTGCACAAGAAGTATTTAACAATGCAAACAATTCTAATAATCAGTATGGTGCGGATATTGCACAGTCTACGGATACAAAGGAATGTCCTGAGTGTGCTGAGATTATCAAGCTTAATGCGAGGAAGTGTAGATTTTGCGGTATCTCACTTGAAACATAGGTGGGAATTATATCTTTTATGATTTTGGGGCTATATACTTTGTCAGTGTATAGCCTTTATTATTTGAAAAACAGCTTGCGCATGCATGCATAATGCATTACAATATGGTTGTCTGTTTATGGAGGATTTACTATGACTACTACAACGAGTACTACTTTGCAAGCACGGTTAGACCCTGCTAGTAAAAAGGTTATTAAGCAAGCAGCAGAGCAGAGGCATATCGGTATATCTGATTATGTCAGGTTGGTGCTTGTACCGCTAGCAAAGAAAGAGGTTGCGTCTGCTGAGCATCAGGTGTTGCAGTTATCAGCACCGGAGCAGGAAGAGTTCTGGAATGCATTGCAAGCACCTAGTAGACCTACCAAGGCACAGCGTAGGCTAGGGAAGATAATGCAGGGTAAACAGTAATGGCTGTAATCTTTCCGAAAGGTTTCAAGGTAGAGCAATTGACTAAAGCTCACCCAAGGAGTAAGTTTTCTAGTGGTGAGAGTGCTGTTGATGAATGGCTTAAAAAGAGGGCAAGACAGGTACAGGATAAGCGTTTGTCTGTGACTCGTGTTTTGCTTGCTGATACTGGTAAGATTACTGGATATTATACTTTAGCTATGGGACAGGTGAACTTTGATGAACTGCCAGCAGAAGAGACGAAGAAATTACCTCATACCCTCCTGCCTATAATCACTCTGGCTTGGCTTGGGATTGAGAAAGAGTATCAAGGACAGGGATTGGGCGAAAGATTGCTTGCACAGGCTCTTTCTGACTGTCACACGACAGGTCAGATGATGCCATATATAGCGGTGATTCTTGACTGCTTGAATGATAAAGCAAAAGAGTTTTATCTGCGTTATGATTTTCAGCAGGTAGCTGGGTATCCTATGAAGTTGTTTCTTCCGTGGCAGACTCTTGATAAAATGATGACTAAGTGATAATTAAGCGAATAAAGCGAAATATTGTTAATATTAATAAAACGTCTACAGAGGTTTACACTTGAATCAACATTAATGGGTAAGAGTGTAAAGATTGTTAAAATAACAATAAACGCTCCAAGTGTATTGAGGCTATTAAATTTATTGCGAATGAATTTTGGTTTTGAAGAGTGTGTTGAGCGTGGAGTAGATAAGTGTTTTAGATATTCTTGTAATGTTTATGATATATATAACTAGTATTATGAAAATGGTTATGTTGAATTGTAATATTAATCATCAAATAGAAATAGTACTTGGGGATTAATATTACAATTTGCTATGATTCAAGAATATGATGATATTTTTTTGTTACAATAAAATGAACAATATGATAATATGCAGTATCAATAATGAATATGATATAAGGTGAGTATCTTAAAATTCATAGTAGTCGTATTGGAAGCTGAATAATGGACTTATGTAATGATGTACTAGAATTTAGCTCAGTTTTAAGAAAAATTTTAGGTGAGAAGATGATTAATGATAATTCTGAATATTCTGGTCAAAAAGATAAAGTGAAGGCTCTAGAAAATTTGAGAGAAAAATTGCTTGATTTTACGATGAGGAATACTTTGCTTAATTTTAGGGATACAGGAGCGAAGGTTGTAAAGATTATCGATGAGCTTCCTGAACAAGTATATGATTGTCTTGTAAATAATGATACATCAATGGTATTAGATCCATTATATGATTATGAACCAGAAAAAAACAGTGATAACGCTGAAATTAAAGAGGAAGATTCTAATTCAAAGATAGTAACTTCTTCCGATGCGGCTTCTAATTCAACAAAATCTGCAATAGAGACTATTAATCAAGCTGATGAAGATTATCAGAATGAGAGCAAGGCAATTATTGAGGATATTGAAGAACTGCCAGATTCAAGAAGTGAAGAGTATATTGCTGAAAATAAACACCAAGATGACCGTTTGCAAACAAGTCTTAAAGCAAAAAATTATGAAGGAAGAATGAGGCAGATATATAGCGATTACAATAAGTATATTGATTCTGCTGGGAGCAATATGCTTTTCATGGCAATTGGTTTTTTGCAATGGTATAACCCAAAATCCGATAAAGATAAGGCAAGGTTGGCTCCGTTAGTTCTAATTCCTGTTGATATTTCAAAGGTTCAGACGGAGATTGAGCGTCCAGTTTACGATGATTTAGGTGAAATGGAAGGTTATCAAACAATAAATATTAATAGTTACTCTGTATCATACTCTGGCGATAGTATTACAGATAATCTAGTACTTAAAAAGTGGATGGATAATTATAATTCATTTACCCTACCAGAACTTGGAGAAGATTTAGAAAATTTAGAAGAGTATTTCGATAAGATAAACAATCTATTGAGCGCATACCCTGCGCCAACGGAAAAGAAATGGCGTGTAATTCGTCAGATTAGAATAGGCTTCTTTACTTATACAAAAGATGTTATGTATAAGGATCTTGATGTGAAGTTGTGGGAAAATGGTAACTTACTAAACAACGACAATGTGGCGACAGCTCTTGTCGGTAAAAATAAAGAAGAATCAGAAATATCTCAAACGTCAATACTGGACAATGAAGTTGAGGCATGTCACAAAGAGAATCGTATTCCTACTGTATTAGATGCGGATTCTTCACAAATGAAAGTACTGATGCGAATTGATAATGGAGAAAATCTAGTTGTTCAGGGGCCTCCGGGAACTGGGAAAAGTCAGACAATTGCTAATATGATAGCAACAGCAATTCATAGTGGTAAGAAGGTTTTATTTGTTGCAGAAAAACTTGCAGCTTTAAATGTAGTTGCATCACGCCTGAGTAATGTCGGGCTTTCGGAATTCTGCCTTGAGCTACATTCTAATAAGCTTAGTCCGAAGTCAGTATTAGGTCAAATTAATAGTAGGGTAGCCATTTCGTATGATAAGCAGATTCAATCAGTAAGCAGACACCTTGAGAAGCTTAATATTGAACGTAAGTGCTTAGAGTCGAATTGTGACATAATGAAGAAGTATATCCCTGAGCTTGAAATGTCTGTTCATGATGTTATTTGGCAAGCTGATTCTACTAAGTGTAAAATAGAAAAGTACTGCCATAGCAGTATATTACAGTTACCTAAAATTTCAGATACTGATAAAATCATGAAGAAAGAGGAGCTTCAAAGTATACATAGAAAATTTGAAACACTGGAGCAATTATGGGATGAAGGAATGCCACAAAAAGCAGAATGCTGGCAAGGATTTATTCTTAATAAGCGCATTAATCACTCTCATAGTGAGATTATCAAGCAATATTTAATTAAGGCAAATCAATACCAAAATGAATTAGTTTTAGAAGTTTCTAAACATCAAAGCATTCCGTTACTTACAAATGCTTCAATTGTTAATCTTGCAGAATGGTATGAGAAATTTAATGAGCTGTCTTTAATCCCTGACAGTTATTTAAATCATATCGGGCACTGTATTGCTTCGAGCAAAACAAGTATTGAAGAGATACAGCAATTTTTAAGTGTGTTAGAAAAGTATCTAAAATTTAGTGGAAGCTATGTCGAGAGAATTGGTAAAAGAACGGAGTTACAAAATATACAAATTCAAACAGGTATTGAGTCAATAAATAGTATAGTAGAAAATTTCCCATTAGCGTCATCTTTTACATCTGAGAATATTGGTAAGGTTATACAAGACATTAAAGATATTACCTCTTTTTGTAATGAATTGAATGCGCTATGTTCAGAGTTAGTCGGATTCATTAATACAGAAAATACTGAGTTTAATATAAACCTTATCGTACAACATACTGAAATGTTTGACTACATTTTAAGTCTTGATATTGATGTTGTTAATGCCGTCTCTCCTATTTGCTTTACATCTAATATTTCTCGATATCTTGAAAAAGCTAAAAGTGAAGCAAATGAGCTTTGTATTGAAAGAGAGAGGCTTAATCAAATTTTTAATATTGATGATATATCAGATTCAATGGATTTAAAACAATTGAAGCTTGAGTTAAAACAAGTTCAAGATAGCTTTTTCTCATGGCTTCCATTTGGGCATAAAGCTGACGTAAAGCGGAGAGCTAGATTAATTTCAACCAAGAAACTCGATATTTTAAGTGATACTTATATTAATAATATGGATAAAATATCTGAATTACTTAAAGCTGAAGATAATTTATTAAATAATACTACATATATTGAAATGTTATCAGATTTATATAAGGGTGTAGACACCGACTGGGAATTACTTGAAAACTGTATTGAAGTTGCTCATAAATTTAAATCTGATTACCCTCAAGAAAGTATACACAATAATATTTTGAATAATATTAAGGATATACATAAACGTTATGATGAAATTGAAACAAAAGTTAATAACTGTAAAAAGCTTATCAGCAATATTACGGATTTGTTACCGAAACACCCAGAGTTTAGTGTAAGTGAAGTCAATGCACTTACACTAACAAATCTTGAAACTCTTTCTATCGAAGTATCAGAGTTACTTGATAATTATCTAAGTAAAATATTGGTTGTAAGTCCAGGTATAAATTGTGAGTTATCTGAGTTGAAAGAAATACTCCATTATTCTCTTGAATGGCGATTATATTACACTGAAATTACTGCAATGTTACGAAATATGAATGGATTTGGTGTTAATTATATTGAACCAGAAGATTGTAATGCAATTGATATAACTGTCTCATTAGACTGGATTATTGAATGCCGTAAGTTAATTCCACATGAATTAACTTCATGGATTTTATTTAAAGATACAGAAAGCAGATTTTCTAGCTTTTCTGATATATTGCAAACTTGTAATCGCTTTATTGAGCAGCAAACAACTGAACTAGATAAATTATCTCAGTTTGGGGAATTAACTCAAGACTCTCTAATATCACCATTAAATCCTAAATTATCATTAAAACAAAGATATGATTACATCAAAACAGCAATTTCTTGCTGCAAATATCTTACTGCATGGAGTGATTATCAATTCACACTGAACTGGTTTAATAATGATTATACAAATTTACTGGATTTTGCTGTAAAACACAAATTAAACGGTGAAGCACTACAGATTATCGTTGAAGCAGCTTTTTATAATCGCTGGGTAACTATTATCTTCGATGAGCGTTTCCCTGATATGTGGGATTTTGTAAGAGCTGAGCATGAAGTATCAAGAGAACATTTTAAGAATTATGACAGAAACTTATTTCCATTAAATCAAAAAATAATCAAGAAAAAGGTTTTAGAGAGTATTAATAATACAAGCTCTAAATTTATAGGTAACAGTAAAGGAATAGTAAGTACTTATACTGGAATGGGTCTAATTAATCGTGAGCTGGCTAAAAAAATACGTCATGTACCTGTTAGATCATTAGTTAAACGTTCAGGACACGCAATTCAGAGTTTGATGCCATGCTGGATGATGAGCCCTGCATCAGTTGCTCAATTTTTACCACCTGAAGAAATTGAGTTCGATATTGTAATAATGGATGAAGCATCACAGATTCGCCCAGAAGAGGCGATTGGTGCTCTCGCTAGAGCAAAGCAAGCAGTAATCGTTGGAGATTCAAATCAGATGCCTCCTACAAATGTATTTTCATCAAAACTGAATGATGAAGAGGCTGATGATTCATATGGCTCTGAAGACATGAAATCTATTTTAGACCGAATGTGCAGCAATTTTAATGAGGAATGGTTACGCTGGCATTATAGAAGCCAATGTCAGGATTTAATATCTTTCTCTAACGATAAATATTATGATAGTCGTCTAATTATTCCCCCAGCAGCATTTACACATTCACCGGATGCAGGGATAAAATTGGTTTACTGTGAAAGCGCACGTTATCACGATGGAGTGAATGAACTTGAGGCAGAAACAATAGTTAATTTTGTGAAAGATCATATTATCGCAAATTCAAAACGACCACCAAAAGAACAAGAATCTTTAGGAGTTGTTGCTTTAAATAAAAAACAGGCTGCGGTTATTGAAGAAGCCATCGACAATCTAAAATTAAACTCAAAAGAATTTGAGATTGCTTGCAGGACTTTCTCTCAAGATGAATCATTATTTGTACGAAATCTTGAAAATGTTCAGGGTGACGAAAGAGATATTATTGCAATTGGTGTGACTTACGGCCCAAATATCAATAACGGCAGAGTGTACCAGAATTTCGGACCAATCAATAGTGCTGGAGGTTGGAGAAGGTTGAACGTGTTATTTACTCGCTCAAGAAAACGTGTACATATTTTTACTTCGATGAAATCATCAGATATTCAGGTTCCTGCTATAAAGGATGGAGAAAGGTCTGGTAGGGCTGATTTAAAAGCATACCTAGAATTTGCGGAAACAGGCAATTTACCAAATTATGGGGTATCTGTTAGTGATAATACAGATTCTCCATTTGAAGATGCAGTACTCCATGAATTAAGAAAAGCAGGCTTTGCTGCTCATACTCAAATCGGAGTAGATGGCTTTAAAATTGATATTGGTGTCGTCGATCCAGATAGTTCTGGTAAATATATTTGCGGAATTGAGTGCGATGGCGCAACATATCACAGTAGTTTAATAGCTCGAGACAGGGATAGATTAAGACAGGAGATACTAGAATCCAGAGGCTGGAATATCTATCGGATTTGGTCTACAGATTGGTTTAAAAATAGAGATACTGAAATTACGCGAATGATTGAGCATCTACATTTATTATCTAGAGTTAATTTGCATTAGATAAGATTAATTTTTGCAATATATCCCCCAAGTAAATACGATTACTTGAGGGATATATTATTATCTTTCGAAATCATTGTCGATACTTATAGATTGCTTTTCGCCTCGTTGTTTAGCTTCTCTAGCTTTGCATAATTGTTCTGTAATGACTCTAATACTTCTGCATATTCTTCTAAGCATTCCAATTTGCGAATTATGGGTTCTAACGCCTTTAGATACTCTGTTTTCAAAGCTACGAAATTGATCATTGACTCGTTCATTATTTCCTGTTTTACTTCTTCGATCTGCTCCATTACTATGGATTCGATCTCGCATCTGATTGTCATTATTATCTCCTTGATTATTAATTGAGTTTAAAGTACTGCTAATGTCCTCTGAATTATGGTTTAGTCTATCTTGATTGCTGGTCGACCGTTTATTACCCATTGTTTGAAATCTGTACCTCTGCGGAATACCATGAATTTCCCTTTCTCGTTCTCTGCAACATATACTCCGTTTGTTTTCTTCAAGACTGGCTCCAAGTTGCCCCATATTGTTTGGTGGGTTTTGCTCCAATAACGGTATTCTTGAGTCTCCTCGTTTATTCGAGTTGTAATCCAGTCTACTGTGAAATACAGAGCTATGCACATCCCTATTGATAGAGCTGCTCCTATGAATAGATTCCTCACCCATGACTTTAGGAATGTTCTGTTCATCAAGTGAGCTTCTCTTACAAGCCTCCTCGATGTTTTCCTGATTTGTGCTAGGGTAGCGGTTTTCATTGTATATAGCTCTCTTGCGGATGACTGTTGTAAGTCCTTGCTCAATTTTTTTAAGTTCTCCTCGTACATCGTCTGGATTGTTTCCTGTTCCTGCTTTGCTTTCTGTTCCTGCTTTGCTGTCTCTTGTAGCTTCTCCAGTAGCGTTTGCTGCTCTCCATTGGTGTTCATATACTTTTCCTTTAAGTCTAATTTTAATATCACTGTCAGGGTCTTTGACTGAAATGTAATTCATGCCCTCTCGATTAATTTGTAGACCTACCTCTTGTAGGGTGCTAATAATATCAGCTCTGTCATGTATTAGTCCATTTTCAATCCTTCCTTTAATAAAGTTATTGATCTCTTTTCTGACGCAATCTTTTTCGTTCTTTGTTGGATTCTGTCCCCAACGGGTTAGTCGTGCTTCAATTATGTCTGCGTTACTTGGAGTAAAGATCCTTTTGCGGTCTGGGTCATTAGGTTTTGTCCAGTCATGTTTGACATTCATATAATCCCTAAAGTGACTAAAGTCCTTCTCCCAGCCAGGGGGGAAAGCGTTGAATGCATTCCCTGTAGATAGTTCCATACGTGGTATTACAAAGTGAAGTTCATGGTGATTTGCATGGCTATGGCGTACCCACAAAATGTTATATTGGTCATGCTCTAAACCAGCGAATGCAAGCTTTTCAAATCTTTCCATCATTTCTACTTCTTGTTCTGGAGTGACGGTGTCTTCACCGCTCCAAGAGCAGACACCAGCGGTGAACTTCCATTCTCTATCAATACTGTTTATTAATTCTTTAGTCATTTCAGAATCACCTCTAAGTATGTTTGGTGGGTGCTCCTGTCTACCGTGGTAGTCCATTCTGAGTAGGTAGTATACTGCTGCGTCACCACTACCTTTACCATGCGCAAATGGTTTTACTAGCATCTTATTCCTTTCTGTTTTTTAAACTTTTGACTTCTTCATATATACGATTTAGCCAGAGAACTGTTTCTAATGAAGGAGTACGATTTTTATGAATGTTTGCCCAACGGGCAAGCTGGTTAAGATTTGAGCCGATACGAGCAACTTGACGTATAAGCTCTTTTTCATGGTTTGTATTTCTAAGGCGAATCTTGAGTAAGCGGTGTCGTATAAGATCGGAGATAGTCATATCTGTCTCTGCTGCCAGTTCATTTATATGCTGGCGCTCAATCTTGGAGACACGTACTTTGATGTTGTAATCACGATTCATTGATAATCCTTTCTATGGTTTTAATTAGTACCGTAAAGTCGTGAGACTTTCGGTACGGTTTATAGTTTCCCTCTTTGGGAAGCTATAAACTATGAGGGGATTCAAGGGGATACTTCCCCTGACCAGCACAACTTGAAGCAGACGAAGTCTGTGCCCACGTTGGGTATGCTGGCTATTCCAGCTTAACGACAAGGCGTGTTTCCTCGCTCCGTGATAAGCAGATTCTTTTCACGGTGTCGTTGAGTTGGAATGTTGACTGTAAAAACAGATTGATTTAATAGTCAACAAAGCCAGTATAGCTGTGTTGGTTTTACTGCGAATTAAGCGAAAGAAGCTAATTTAGAGAATTAAGGTTAATAAAGTTATTTATCTTTCTTAGCTTTTTTCGCATAGAGTGATGATTGTTCTTGGTCTTCCTCCGGTCTGCTCGGTTTGTGTTGTGATTCTATTTGATGCTTCAAGTCTGATAAGTATTGACTTCAGCTTGTTCTTGGGTACATGATTATTCAAAGCCCTACTCAGTTCACTGGCAGTCAGTGAACCTGAACTTAGAGAGGAAAGAATTTTCTGTTCAACTGGGTCAATCGCTCGGTCATGGAAAAGAACTTTTGCAGAGTCACTGGCATAATTCCATAAGGCTAGTGCTGAGTTGATGTGCTGTACATCAACTTCCTTTTTGCCATCTAAAAGAGCATAAATTAATGCTAGGCGAATAGTCTGTGCTTCAGCTCTAGCGGTTATTGCCCCATATAGTCCATGATGTTCTTTTGTAAGTTCTTCGTACACTTCAAACCAACGTTTGGTTCCTTTTGGAGTCAGGGTTACTTCCCCAACTCCTTGAGCGCTTTTTACAAGCTGCCAAAGTTTTAATTGTAACTTTGCAAGTTCATCTTCTGGCATAGGTCGAGGTAAAGCTACAAGTTTTGGGCGCTTTGCACAGACCCACAAAAATCTATTACCAAAGCCGTTGCTCATTTGAATTGAGGATAGCATAGTTGATAATTCATGCTGAGTAATATGTGATACAATGCAAAGGTGAGCCCCTGATACTGTGACTCGGTTGGATTTTGTTAGTGGAGCATATGTTCCACCATCCCAGAAGACTCTAATAGCCATTGACAATGTGTTTCCATCACGTTTTGTGCATGAGAGTCCACTTGCAAGTTCTTCATCAAGAATAAACAATCGTTTATCCGATGTGTCTTCGCTCAATTGGAACCCAAGGCCTTCACCGCTTGAGAGTGGTCCTCCACTGATTTTTGCAGGAGGAAGTAAATTTAATTTAGCTAAGTCCTCTGGGGAGCATAAAATTCTCTCAAATAATCGAGTAACTGGCTGACTTGATGTGCCTTTACGAGCTTTAGAAGAATTACCACAAACTACAATAAACAGGCGTGGGGCATGTTTGGTATCTCCAATTAATAGGTATGCACCCTTTCTTACCTCAAAGCTGTATATCTCCGCTGCAAACCTTGCAAGAAAGGTTACAAGGACTGCTGCTGGGTCGGCTTCGCTCTCTGCAGTGGCAAGTTTTACAAATTCTCCTGCAAAACCATGTAATGCATCTTTAGAAAGTATCGGCCATTTAGGTATGGTAAAGTCAAAATCCTCATCTGCTTCAGTTCTTTTTACAACTTGATACTTAGAGTCTTTGGCTTTCAAAGCTTTAAGAAAGTCTTCACGATACGCTGCTGTCTGAATAAGTGTATTCAGGTTTATTCCATCGGGTGCTGGATCTGCGACATCCCATTTTTTTGGTAGAGCTTCTGGAGGAAGAACTAATTTAGCTTTTTTAGCATATTTATCCTCTAAGAGTTTGCTTATCTCTAGTGCAGCGTTTATCCCTGCTTTATCATTATCAGGCCAGATAGTCACATCCCTGTCAGAAATAAGAGACCAGTCTGATTCTTTAACAGCATTTGCGCCACCACTCCAGCTTAAGCAGATATAGTTAGGAAAGAGTATTGCTGCATTATCTGCTGTCTTTTCTCCTTCAATAATCAAAACAGGCGTGTCGGGGTTGGATTTTCTGAGGTATTCACGCCTGTAAAGTGATCTAGGTCTTTGGGGCGCTATTTTTCTCCATTCCATACATCCTTGAGAGTTTGTGCACAGACAAACAGGAAAGAATGACTTTTTTCCACCTGACTTTGTGATTCTTATTACATAGAATAATGTTTGGCTAAGTTCGTTCTTGTACTCGTGTATAATTCCCTTTTTATATTTAGCTGGCAAGGGAGGAGCATTAGCCGGAACAGGATTGATAATTACATTTTGGGATGTCCTATTACTAATTATAGTCTTTTTGAAATTTGTATTTGAGTCTGCTACATCAATATTAAATATTTCAGCAAGGAATTCAGCTGCTTCTAACTGAGATGAGTTATTTATCAGAGCTGTGAGAAAAATAATGTCTCCCCATGATTCGCCTGTTGCGAAATCGCTACCAACGCCAGTGTTGATGTTCGTCTTGCAGGAGTCTCCAATTCCTCCTGTGATTTTAGCGCAAGTGTACTCTTTTCCGATAACCCTACCATCTGGTTGTAGAAATTCAAGCACTTGAGGCAGTCTACCAGTGAGGGCTTGTTTGACAGCCCCAAAGATGTTGTTATCTTTCATTTTGCTCTCCTAATTTCGATATGAGAGCCCTAATGTCTTCAACACGCCATGCTACTGTGCCAACGCTTGGTTTGATTGATTTAGGATATTTGCCAGCACGAATCCCATTGTACCACGTGGTCTTCCCAATACCCAGTACCTTCAAAACCACTGGGAGTCTGACAACTCCTTCTTCAGGTAACACATAATCATTTTTTAACTTTCTCATAGAAATCTCCTAAGTTGTTCGGACGAATCCGAAGTGCAATAAAATAGGACGAATAAATTTGTCCTCACTATTAGTTGAGATTTCTGAGATAAATTATTATATCGGAAATTTATAAAAAATTTGCGTTTTGAATTTCTGATATATTGAGTTTATTTCTGATATATTTTTATAAATACATTTTTGGGTGGAAAATAAATTATGCTACATTTCATTGTTATTAGCTTGTTTTATCATAATTAAATAGTCTTTTGGAGCTTTTTTACTTAACAGTCCACTTAAAATTTTGTTTAAAATAACTTCTGTGTTAACACCGTTAAAAATTTGAGGTAATTGAGTAATTGCCTCAATTAATTTTTGTGGGTCATAAAATGCAGAGGATGATCCTTTTTTATATTTTAGCAAAGGAGGCCAGTATGTTGATGCACTAGTTAGTCCTCTTTTTTCATATGAATGAAGAGTTCTAGGGGTTAACTCTAATTCACGAGCAATGTCTTTTCTGTATATTATAAAACCTTCAAGGTGATACAGTCGGGGATTATTATATTTTTGATCTTTTGTTGGATCATAAATATCAAGTGTATTTGGATTTTTTTCGGGCATTATGAAATTTATATCACTCGAACCAACTAATGAGACTTGAATGTCATAAGGCATTATTTCCATAATACAAGTAGAAATAGGGCTTTCTTGCTTATTTTTTATTGTATTGACTCTTTGAAGTATTTCATAAGCAATATAAAAGAAACTGAGCATTTCTGCACGTATTGCAGGGCACTCTCTGCGCTTTCTACCTTTATAAGCTTGTTTTATCGCAGCTTTTTTGTTTTTTTCATTAAATAACTTGTATAGTTCATAATGTTGTAAGTAGGCAAGGTGGTTCTCTTCCCAATCTATGATTACTTTGTTGTCGTGTATTCTAATATTATTGCACTCAACAATGCTGCTAAAAGCATTGTATATTGATCTTACAGGATTTTCGGGTAGATTATAAAATTGTGTAATATCAAAAAGAAATTCAAGTTCTTCACTAAGTGAATTGTAAAGCATCTCTATTTTTTTATCAACTTCATCAGGAGTCATCGTTTTCCGAGTAGGATATTTTTTTGTAATAATGTGGTCAATTAAATCTAAACACCAAGAATTAGCCTTTTTTGCTGCGTTTTTCCTTAGGTCTGAGGCTAACCTCATAGGTGTTCTGTAATCCGGAATATTTTCAAATATGTAAGTCATAGTTACTCCAATGTTTAGTATAAGGTTTAATCGTTGCTTTTAAGGTTGTCAAGGTAATCAGCCCAGTGTTGCATCATTTCGCGGCGTTGGGGGAGGTATTGGGCGTAGTTGTAGGCGGCGCGGACGGAGTTGCGTTCGCCGTGGGCGAGTTGGCGTTCTATAGCATCTGCGTTGAATCCGAGCTCATTTAATAGAGTCGTTGCGGTTGAGCGGAAGCCATGTGGGGTTACTGTGCCTTGGTGGTAGCCAAGTTTGTTGATAATTGTCATTCTGAGGATGGTGTCGCTGATTACTCCTGATTTCGCGCGGTCAGAGGGGAATAGGAACTCGCTGTTTCCTGTGTGTTGTTTGAGTTCGTTCAGTAATTTTAGGGTTTGAGTGGCTAGGGGGACTATGTGTGGTCTGCCCATCTTCATGCGTTCTTCTGGGATTCTCCAGAGATTATCGTCAAAATCAAATTCCTCCCAGCTGGCTTCTCGTAGTTCTGTAGGGCGGACGAAGACTAGGGGAGTGAGTCTTAGTAGGATACTTATTAGGGTATTGTCTTTGAAATCGTCTGCTTTGCGGAGGAATTCTCCTATTTCCTTGGGTGTTGTTATTGAAGCGTGGTGTTTTTCTTTGTGGGGTGGGGTTAAACCTTTTACGTTTACAGTGATGTCATAGTCTGCTCGTTCAGTTTGGATAGCGTAGAGGAATACATTGCTACAGTGCTGTAGAGCTCGTTTGATGGTTGGGGCTTTGTTGGTATTTTTGCGAGTATTGCTCTTGAGGTCGCTATTACTGATTATGTCTATCAGGCTTCTGAGGTCTTTTGTTGTTACCTCTTTAATTGGTAGGTGGCCAATTGTTGGAAATAGGTGATTCTCTAGTCTGGCTAGGATACGGACGGCGTGTTTTTCTGACCATTTGGCTCTATATGTGTCGTACCACTCTCTGGCGATGTTTTCAAAGGTGTTTACTGTCTTCTCGACCACCTTTTGTAGTTCTTCTTTCTTTTTTACCATTGGGTCGATACCGTCAGCAAGGAGTTCTCTCGCTTCGTCTTTTCTTTGACGTGCTTTCTTCAAGGTAACGGCAGGGTACTTTCCAAATGACATTGTTTTGCGCTTGCCTTCAAAACTATAATCCATTTTCCAGAGTTTACTACCAGATGGGTTTACAAGTATGTATAGTGCTTCCATATCTGATATTTTGTATGGTTTGTCCTTTGGCTTGAGTTTACGTACTTTGAGGTCAGATAGCGGCATGTGATTTCCTTTTTGACGGTATTGAGATTATACCGTCAAAAATACCGTTAATATAGACGGATGTCAAGGGATTTCTTCGGACTGGGGTGAACAGGGTGATCTTGTAAGTGGTTGGTATAAAAGAAAAAACGCACTGGTGTGAACCAGTGCGTTTTATAGTTTGGTTGCCCCTCAGGGATTCGAACCCCGACCAAATGAACCAGAATCATCCGTCCTGCCGTTAGACTAAGGGGCAATTTAATAATGATTTAAATATACTACTGATAGAGCTTGTCTATGTCAATACGTATCAATGAAATTTTAAAATTTTTTGTAATTATTTGCTCAAATTATCAGTTGGATGTGATAATTACTAAAAAACTTATTTATTCATAAAAAAGTCTCACGTATTCATATTGAATTACGTGAGACTGAATAAGATTTTAAGTTAATCGATTACTTTTTGTCTTTTTCTAGCTCTTTTGCCGCTTCTTCTGTATTTGTCTTTAAAGTTAAAACTCCAGGGTTTTTACCAATAAAGAATTGTAGTAGAATTTGTGAGTCATACCCGATAGTTTTATCAATACTCTTGAAGTCTGTTATGTTTTCAACAACATTCTGATTGATTAGCTTGATAAGAATCCCAGCTGAGAGACCTTTTTCAAAGGCTTCACTGCCAACTGCAACATTTTTGATAATGACACCAGTCATGCCTTTGTATAACTCTTGTTCTTCTGGAGTTCCTTCAGAAATAGGAATAACAGAAATACCAAGCTTCGTGCTCGTGTATTCGGCTCCGGCAGGTGCCATTGACTCTTTTATTTCTTGTTCTTCTGGCATTCCCATCTTCTTAGGCTGCTTGGCAATAGTTATCTGAAGAATTTTCTTCTCTCCGCCACGCATTACTGTTACATCTACCGTAGTATTTATTTTGGTATGCGCTACAAGGTTCTGTAGTTGTTGAGCTGATTTTAATGGTGTTCCATTATAGTCAAGCATAATGTCACCCATACGCATACCGCCTTTGAATGCTGGGGTGCCAGGGTATGGCTGCATTACAAGCACTCCTTCGTTGACATCTGGTATAGCTGCACCCATTTCTGGAGTAAAATCTCTTATTGCAACTCCCAAGTAGCCGCGTGTGACACTTCCGTTCTCTTCTAGCTCACCGATGATTTCTTTCGCCATATTGATTGGAATTGAGAAACCTACTCCGTCTGAACCACCTGAAGCTGATGAAATCGCAGAATTAATGCCAATAACCTTTCCATCGAGATTGAATAGTGGACCACCAGAATTACCCATGTTTATTGTTGCATCTGTTTGAAAGAAGTCTTTATAAACTATGTCACGTAGTTTACCGCCAAGTTGGCTGCGGTTTGTTGCAGATATAATACCAGCTGTGACACTTTGTTCTAGCCCAAATGGTGCACCAATTGCAATAACAATATTACCTACTTTCATCTTCGATGAATCACCAAGCTCTGCAAACTTGAATACTCTGTTATCTGGGTTTACAATCTTAATAATAGCTAGGTCGCTTTTTGGATCTGCTCCAACTACTTCACCTTTGAGCTTTTCTCCATCTTCAAGGATGACCTCAATCTCAGTTGCACTGTCAATAACGTGATTATTAGTAATAATAGAACCCTTAGAGTCGATAATAACACCACTACCCATACCTTCTGCTTTTTGAGAATGTGGGGCGCTGTTATTCTGGAATTTTTTGAAAAACTCCTTCATCTCATCTGGCATATTAGGTGGTAACTGAGGTAAATTACTATTGATATCTATTTCTTTTACAGTTCTTATTGCTACAACTGTTGGTTTGCCTAAGGCTGATATTTCTGCATATGCACTTGATAGGGCTTTAGCAACCTTGATGTTCTCACTATCTAGCGCGTGTAATGTACCAGAAAGTATCAAGACTAGTGCAAACAAAGATGCAAAAATAAATTTTTTTCGAGTTTGTTGCATACCAAATTCTCCTTAATAAAAAATCTTAGTTATTATAAACTCTAATTGACAAGATAAAATAATATTAACATTATATTATAATTAACTATCATATACTATTAATATACTGTTTTGGTATTTTACTGTCAATTTAATAAATATTTCCTTTTATTATAGATGTTTTGAGCAGTATATTCTAATCAATTTAAATTTTGCTATATATTATTTAGGAATTTTATGAGACTGCCGTATTATTAATAAAGATCTGGCTGCTATAGGCAGCCAGATCTTTATTAATAATAACATAACTCATAGTAAATTTGGTATAAGATCAGTCGTATAGAAGACCTTTGATGTCGTCATCATCCATATTTTTGTTATTGTAGAATTTTGCACCTGTATCTACATCAGCAACTTTTTCACCCTTGTAAGCTTTGTAAGCAAGTTCAACAGCTTTGTACCCAATTGAGAATGGATCCTGAGTGATAGAACCTAGGAAGTAACCTTCACGAACAGCGTTTTTCTGACCAGCACCTGCATCAAAACCGATAACAATTAGATCTTTGTAGCTGTAACCTAGATCTTCACCGTCATTAGTTGCTGCAAGTAGACCTTTAACAGTTGCTTCGTTAGAGCAGAATATACCTAAAACGTTTTCGTCTTCAACTTTGTTTAGAACGGCAGAAGCAGAAGCTGTAGCATCTGTTGCAGAAGCAGAAGCAGGAACGATCATGTCAAGGATCACTTTTTTACCACTCTGTGGGTTTTTTGGATCAATGTAAGCTGGGTTACCTGTAACTTTGATATCAGCAGCAGTTAATGGAGTCTCTTTAATGATTAGATCAATCATGTTGTCTCTGAAACCTTTACCACGGCTTAGAAGAGATTCACCTGATGCATCCTGATTCATAACAACGATAGTAACTGGTTTGTCATCAGTAGCTGCAGCAATTTTATCTTTGATAGCTTCGAACATTTTCTTAGCGCCAAGACCCGCTGCATTGAAATTGTCGGTAGAAGCATTTGCATAGATAGAGCCTTTAGGGGCGTTTGGTACACCTGAGTCAAAACCGATTACTGGGATTTTATCATCTAAACATTGCTGAAGCTGGTCAATAACAGCTGACGTATTTAGAGCTGCAAGAGCGATAGCTACTGGGTTCTTTGCCATAGCGTTGTTTAGCATTTCTACCTGAATTTGAACGTCACTTTCTGAAGGAGGTCCTTCAAAAGTAATATCAGCACCGTAATCTTTTGCTGCTTTCTGCGCACCAAGCTTAACTTGCTGCCAGAAATCGTGCTGCTCACCCTTTGATACAACAGCGATGTAAGGTTCGGCTGCTGTTAGTGTTGGAGCTGATGCAAAAGATACTGCAAGAACTGCACCTAAAACAACTGATAAACTTTTTCTCAATTTCATAATTTGTTTCCTTTTATCAAAAGATATGAAACTTAACCTTGCCCAAAATGGGCCACACAAACATTTTGTTACAATATTTTTTTAAATTTATTTGAAGCGTAAATCCTATTTTTCTTTGTCTTTTTCTTTATTGAACAGACGGATTGATTCAGCTTCACGAGCTTTTTCTTCTATTTTTTCAACTTTTTCTTGTTGCTTTAGCTCAGCATATACTCTTTTAAGTTCTGCCTTAAGTTCAGCAATTTCCTTAGCGCTAGCACCTTCTGATTTACGCTTAATTATTCTCTGGCTTTCTCGTTGCTTGAATTCAGCTGCTTTACTAAGAACTTTTACTTGTGAGGCTTTTTTGTTTCTATAAACATCAAGTAATACAGCACCTACGACAACAACACCTGTAAAGAATGTCTGGTAGTGTGCCTGTAGATCCATTGAAGGAAGACCTGAGCGGAGTACACTCATAATAAATACACCAATCATTGTACCTAGTATTGTACCGGAACCGCCGGCAAGTGATGTACCACCGATAACCGCACCCGCAATAGCGTAAAGTTCAAAACCAGCACCCTGAGCAGGCATAACTGTTGTATAGACTGCAGCAAATGCGATACCACCAAGACCTGCGCAAAATCCACTTATTACATAAGCCATCATTTCCCACTTCTTAACGTTTACACCTGAGAGACGGGCGGCTTCTTTATTACTACCAGTTGCGAATATATAACGACCTAATTTTGTCTTTGTGAGAATAATATAAGCAATTATCGCTATACCAAAGAGTATTATTGCCCCTGTTGGTATCGGGGTTCGATCCGAAGATAAGAGTTTGAAGAAATCTTTGAACCAGCCATCAGGAGATGATCTAGTTGGGAATGTAGCACTTCTAACGTTTGATACAATGGAACCAACACCCATGGATATCATCATTGTACCCATCGTAGCAATAAATGGCGGCAGCGACATTCTGGAAACCATTATACCATTGAAGATACCAAATAGAATCGCAACAACCATAATAAGAAGTAGAGCCGCCCAGATTGGCCAATGCCATGTTTTATAAGCGGTACCGCCTGTAATTGCCGCACACATCATAACTGTACCTAAAGACAGGTCAATACCACCAGTAATGATAACAAATGTAACACCTATTGCTAGAAAGCCAATATAGTATGACGAATCAAGTATATTAACAAGTGTTTTGTATGAGAAGAAGTTTCTTCCAAATAGTGCAAAGAAAATATAGATCAGAATCAGCGCGGCAGGAGCTAGAAACTTTTGCCAGTTGATTTTTTTCTGTGTTATTTCTATTTCATTATTCGAGCTCATTTATTTTCCCCTTAGTGTAGCTAAGTGCATAATCTTTTCTTGACTTGCGTCTTCAATATTAAGTTCACCTGTGATTTTACCTTCACACATTACAATAACTCTATCACTCATTCTCAGTACTTCTGGCAGCTCAGAAGAGATCATTATGATTGACTTGCCCTCTTTAACAAGTTCATTCATAAGGTGATAGATTTCACTCTTTGCACCAACATCAATACCTCTAGTTGGCTCATCAAAGATTAGAATTTCGCAGTTTTTTATCAACCACTTTGCAATAACGACCTTTTGTTGATTACCACCTGAAAGATTTCTTATTAACTGATTGATCGAGGGCGTTTTGGTGTTTAGTTTATCTACATATTCAGCTGTGACTTTTTTTGCTTTCTGGTAGTCTACAAATATTGACTTTTCAAATTTTTCATATGAGGTCATTATTGAATTGTCCATTACACTCAAGTTTATTGCTAGACCGTAGCGCTTTCTGTCTTCAGACAGATAACCTATGCCGTGTTTAATAGCATCCATTGGTGATAATACTTTTACAGGTTTACCGTGTATCTTGATAAGTCCTGATTCATGAGGATCAGCACCGAATACTGCTCGAGCTGTTTCAGTACGTCCTGCACCCATTAGACCAGCGAAACCAAGAATTTCACTCTTTCTAAGTTTGAAACTTACATTCTGCACCATTTTACCAGCACATAGACTATCTACTTCAAGTACAGCTTCTGCGTCTTTTTTGACGTGCGACACAGTTTTTGGTTCCTCATAAATTACGCGACCAACCATCATGTTGATAATGTCTTCTTTTGAAAGCTTATCTGTTTCACCTTTACCTGCATTCTCACCATCACGCATAACTGTAATTCGGTTAGTTATCTCACCGATTTCATCCATGCGGTGAGAGATGTAAATCATAGCAACACCTTTAGATGCAAGATCGCGCATGATGGTAAATAATTCGTTTATCTCTTTATCCGTTAGAGCAGCTGTTGGTTCGTCGAGAATAAGGATTTTCAAATCGTGTGATACAGCTTTGGCAATTTCAACCATCTGCTGTCTGCCTACTGTCAGGTTTGAGAGCTTTTCTTTTGGGTCGATATCAACATTGAGGCGTTTGAGAAGTTCAGCAGCTCTTTTATTCTGAGCTTTCTCATCAAGTAGAATTCCATTTGATGCCATTGATTCTCGACCAATAAAAATATTCTGTGCAACAGTAAGATGTTCCATCATATTTAATTCTTGGTGGATAATACCAATTCCCCAACGTAATGCATCCTTAGGACTTGTTGGGTTGAAAAGCCTTCCGTCGACTAAAATTTTACCAGAGTCTTTTTCATGGATACCTGTCAGGACTTTCATAAGAGTTGATTTTCCGGCACCGTTCTCACCAACTAGTGCGTGAATTTCACCTTCTCTCAACTCAAAATCTACCTGCTTAAGTGCATGTACACCAGCAAAACGTTTGTCAATGCTTTCCATAGAAAGGACCGTTTTATTCATTAGTTTTTCCTATCTATTTTGCAAACAAAAATAAAACACAAAACAAAAATTATTGATATATATTAATACATATTGGAGTATCTATGAAACGCAGGTAATCAGTTTATCTAGAGAGTGTATATTAAATATATTTATACTAAGAGTAATAATCTTTGGTACAAAACTATGATTTATAATATCTTTTTATATTAAAGGTTTCAAATTAAATTTATTAAGTATGAAAAAAGATATTTATACTGACTGGTGATCTAATTTAAAATAAATATTTTACTGGAGCATGTCTGTCAACTTTAGAAAAAATTACAGTGCATCACTTCAGTTATTTAGAATTGAAGTAACTATATTTTAACTATACTTCATGCTATCGAATTATGCTATAGAGAAAAGATATAATTTTATGGACAAAAACGATATAAGTGTTTTTTTGTAAAATATTAATTATAACTTATATACAATGTACATACTATATACTATGTATGTACGTAGTATTTTCTTAAAAATTAATTCAAGATATTGTAGTAGTATAGATATAGATTAATTATACTTTACAAGTTGATTACTCAAGTTGTTTGCTCTGAATATTTTCACGTCTTAAATTAATTTCTAAAGCATATCTAGTAGTTTATAAATCACTTTTAAGTAATATTACTCTTTCTTAACTGATAATCCTCCTTTATGTTTAACTCTGAACCTGTAAGTATATTTTAGTACGCTTGATAATTTTTTATAAATCACCTTGTTTGGTTTTGCGGTATCTGTCTACTGCTACTGTTACAATTAAAATTGCGCCAACTAGAACTTTTGTGACATTAGAGTCAATTCCCATGAGGTTACAGCCATTATAGATAGTCCATACAAATAGAGCTCCAACAAATGCGCCTAGTGGCGATCCTTCTGCCCCAGAGAGGCTAGCTCCTCCAAGTACTGCTGCTGCAATTGCATCCAATTCAAACATTGTTCCGGCATTTGGATTTCCGCCCCATGTACGCATGGTAATCATTACCCCACCAAGTCCAGCAAGGAAGCCATCAATTGCATATACACCGTAAATAACCAACCTCGTATTAATGCCTGAAAGGCGAGCAGCTTCCTCGTTACTACCAATTGCAAAAATGTATCTGCCGAATGTTGTTGCTTTGATTACAAAGGTAAAAGCAATAACAACAGAAACAAGGATAATAAATAAATGTGGTATCCCTAAAAAGCCAGTATTGGCAAAGTCACTAATGCTTCGTGGAAGGCTGTATATAGAACGTCCTTCCGAGATGATCAGTGCTACTCCACGTAGTATTATCATCATGCCAAGTGTTGCAATAAATGGTGGAAGCTTTAAATCAAAGACTAAAATTCCGTTGATCAGACCTAGTACACATGCTATGCCGAGTGAAGTAATTATTGCTGTTGTCACAGAATATTGATAGTCAAGCTTACTTGTAACTAAAATAGCCATTATTACATTGGTTATACCAATAATACTTCCAAGTGATAGATCAATGCCACCAGTGATGATTGGAAATAATACTCCAATGGCGATTACTCCATTGATAGCCATCTGATTAGATAGATTTTTAATATTATTAATGGTAAAAAAACTATCACTACTCAAACTTAAATAAAACCAGAGTAGGGCGGTAATAAGCAGTACAACAACTTCGGTTGTTACACTAGACGAACTTTTTTTGCTTATAATTCCTGTTCGTTTCCCAGCTCTCATAAACGCTCCACTTAATTCTATATTTATTAAACTCATTTGCCGTGTTTCTATGCTGGTTTCAGCGAGTAGGTGAGCATTGCCTCTTCTGTAAAGTCAGGCTCACCTCTGACTACTTCTGCAACAATTTTACCGGAGGACATAACAAGAATTCTGTCACAAATATTCATTAGCTCAGGCATATATGAACTGACGCAAAGTACAGCTCCGCCATTTATTGCCAAATCATTTATGAATGAATAGATCTCTTCTTTTGCTCCTATATCAATACCGCTTGTTGGTTCATCCATCAGGAATATCTTTGAGTCTCTAGCTAGCCATTTACTTAAAACGCATTTTTGTTGGTTACCACCAGATAGATATTTTACTTTTTGGTGTATATCTGGTGTCTTAATCTGAAGTCTGTCTACAAAATTTCTAGCTATTTGAGACTCAGCAGAACTCTTTATTATTCCAATTATACTGTTTTCTTTATAAACAGTTAAGTTTATGTTGTCGCGTACTGACTGTTGTAATGATAATCCCTGATTACGCCTATCTTCAGGTATAAAACTAATTCCTGCTTTAATACTATCTCTCGGATTATTATAGTCTGCCCTTCGTCCGAAAAGACTTAGGCGACCACTATCTATATTATCTGCTCCAAAGATTGCCCTGAGAAGTTCAGTTCTGCCAGCACCAAGAAGCCCGTATATGCCTACAATCTCTCCTTTACGTAGAGTTAATGAGCAGTCGTGAAGTTTTTCATTATTGAGATTCTCTGCAACAAATATTTCTTCGCCAATATTTCTTTTTATGTAATGAGCATTAGAAATTTTACGCCCAACCATTTTTGCAATAAGCCCCTTTTCTGTGGTCTCTTTTACCTCTATATCTGCTATATGCTTTCCGTCTCTAAGGACTGTAACAGTATCACAAATCTTAAAGACCTCATCAATTCGATGCGATATATAAATTATAGCTATGTTCCGTCTCTTTAACGTTTTTATCATATTAAAAAGAAGCTCAACTTCATTATTTGCAAGAACTGCTGTGGGTTCATCAAATATAATAATTTTGGCATTTCGTGATATAGCTCTAGCAATAGCAACTAACCCACGCTGTGAAATACTCAAGTCGCAAATTTTATCTTTTGGAGATATAGCATTTGAATAACCAAGTTCTTCAAGCAACTCTGTAGTTTTTTTGTATATAGTTCTTTTATTTATAAGCCCAAAAAGATTAGGCATATTACCGAGCCAAATATTTTCTGCAACTGTAAGATGACTGGCGACCATCATTGTTTGATAGACACATGCAATACTCAATTCTTCACTAAGAGCCGGAGTCATATGGGTAATATGTTTATTTTTAACGAAGATGTCCCCACTTGTTGGAGTCTCTGCTCCAGTCAGCATTTTAATTAGTGTGCTTTTACCAGCTCCGTTTTCGCCTATTAAAGCTCTTATTTCACCTTCTTTAATAGATAGGTTAATTCCATTCAAGGCTTTTACGCCTGGATATTCTTTACAAATGTCAAGCATCTCTATTATTATGTTTTTTTCAGGCATTGTAAAATCCATGTAGCTTAAAATATATCAAGGCTTAATGCGTTCTATTTCTCTATTGTGGAATGATACAGGATCGAGAAATTCATTTGCACTTCCATCTTCAATCATTTCTTTGGTAATAGTAACTATGTCGGTTTCAATGAATTTAGGCAGTTTTTCACCCTTTATCGCTTTCATTGCATATTCAACCCCCATGTAACCCATAGCCCAGGGTTTTTGAACAATCATTGAATCAACAATATTATTTTCTACACCCCAAACTTCCATTGGGCCAGCATCTACAACGACTACAGCCAAGTCGTTTCTGCCAGCCATATCAAGAGCACGTACTGTCTCATCTCCTGTAGGCTGGTTGCTGGCAAAAATACCTCTCAAATCATCGTACCGGGTAAGATAGTCTTGAGCAATATTGATTGCTATGCCGATCTTTCCCTGAGCGTCTCTATAATCTACAATCTCTATTTCAGGATATTTGGTTTTAATTGTTTCTTCAAAACCTCTCCTGCGCTTCTCTAGTGAACCTGCTCCGTTTAAAAAAGAGATACCAGCGACTTTACCAGCAGCTTTACCATATTTTTTTTTTAGAGCTTCAGCCATTGCTTCTGCTGCCAGTATGCCGATCTTTTCATTATCAGAAGATATGAAAGATGTGTACGATAAAGTATTTGCAGCACTGTCTATAATTATTACAGGGATCCCAGCTTGGGCTGCTTTTTCAATAGCAGGTACCAAAGGGGCTGATGCTGATGGGGCAAGAACAATAGCGTCGGGCTTGGTCGAGATTGCATTTTCCAGCATCGCAATCTGCTTGTCTATATCGCTTTCAGCAACAGGTCCTTGAGTTGTAACAAGAGTCCCTTTTTTTAAACTAGCAATATTGGCTCCAAGTTCTAATCCTGCAATTTTTGCTCCGTCCATTACAATTTGCCAGTACTCAGATTCACTGGATTTTACAATGACTGCAATTTTAGGTTCTGCTGCTGTAAGAACAGAGCTGAACACCAAGCTATATAAAACAAAAATTGCTGCTAATAGTTTTTTAGGCATAATATCCTGATTTAATATTATCATCACTAAAACTTAAATTGTCACACAATGCTATCTACTAACTATCTTTAACAATAGGCGTGCCAAATTTATTTATTGCATGGAGTAAATACTTAAAAATTTTATAACTTGTTATGACTTAATATAGTTATAATATTGTTCTATAAGAGCTGTTTGTTACCAAAATAATACTTAAAATATTTGTTGTGTATTTTGTATACAGTATCAGTGTGTCGGTGTGTAAAAGGTATACACTGAATTGTGTAGGAAGAGCTACTATTAGCATTAAAACTTGATTGGCAAAATATGAGTTTTTGTGCTTTTTTAAGGGAATTACCTGATTTATTATGGTTTTGTGAATTCTAATCTAGTAAATATTTTAAGCATAAGATTTTAAATTCATGATTTCAAGCTGACCTTTTGTCAATTGTTTCTTCAATTAACTTGCAAAGTCAGTTTATGTCATGTATAGTTATCTATGGTGATTGTTGTTGTTGGGTATTTTTTACACACTTTACACACTTTTCTTTGTTCGGTATGAGCACTTTTTAAAATTATAAAATTAAGATAGCAAAACAGGTGACAATGACAAATATTCTAGTAGTTGATGATAATTATAAAATTTACAAAAGTCTTGAGCTTAATCTTAAAAAAGAAGGTTTTCTCAGTTGTGATGCTCGTAACTTTCAAGACGCTATAGCTATAATGTATTCTAATAGACCGGATATTATACTGCTTGATCTTGCGCTAGGTGAAGAGAGTGGATTGGATCTTCTGCGCGAGATTCAAAAAATAGACTCTACCATACCTGTTATCATGATTACAGGATATGGTACACTTGAGTCAGCAGTAAAAGCAATAAAACTTGGAGCATTCGATTTTCTTGAAAAACCGCTACAGTTTGAAAAATTACTCAGCACAATAAATAATGCGCTTGAAATGACAAAACTTAAAAATGAAAATCGTGAACTCAAAGAAAAGATTAATGTCAAACGTGGCGGGCTCATTACTCAGAATGAGAAAATGTTAGAAATTTGTGATAAGGCCTGCAAACTGGCTGTTACCGATATTCCAATTCTTATTACTGGTGAGAGTGGTACTGGTAAAGAGCTTATTGCTGATATGATTCATGACAATTCAAATAGAAGGGGGCAATCGCTTGTTAAACTGAATTGTTCTGCTTTGTCTGAACAACTACTTGATAGCGAACTTTTCGGACATGAGAAGGGGGCTTTTACAGGTGCTGTAGATTCGCATACAGGTGTGTTTGAGCAGGCATGCGGAGGCTCACTCCATCTTGATGAGATTGGTGATATGGCGATGTCTACTCAGGCGAAAATTCTTAGAGCAATTCAGTATGGGGAAATACGCAGAATAGGTGGTGCCACTCAGATTAAAGTAGACGTCAGGTTTATTGCTTCAACAAATAAGGATCTTAGTGAGCTTATTGCTCAAGGGCTATTTAGGGAGGATCTGATGTATCGTCTTAATGCTTCGTGTATTCACCTTCCTCCTCTTAGGGAGCGTAAAGAGGATATTCCTGTACTTGCTGCTACTTTTATAAAAGAGTTTCAATACGAGGGTGAGAAACGGAGGTTATCTGATCTAGCGATTGAGAAAATGTTGGAGTATGACTGGGATGGAAATATACGGGAATTGCGAAATATAATTCGCGTAACTCTTGCGCTAACTGATAAGGAAATTATAGAGGCTGATGCGATAAATCTTCCTAAGAAAATGATGGTCGCAACAAATCCTGTATTAAGTGGTAATCTCCGTTCCTCTGAGAGACTGCTCATTGTTGATGCTCTTTCTTCTACAGGTAATAACCGCTCAGCTGCGGCCTCAAAGCTTGGGATAAGCAGGAAAACCCTTTATAATAAAATCGAAAAATATGGAATAAAGTAATGTTGTTAAAACCTTTGCTATATACCAAATCTCTTACTCATTATCATAAAGATATGATTGCTATTGATAGAGTTAATTTTGAGTTATATGCGGGGGAAATACATGCTCTTATCGGTAACCACGGGGAAGGTAAGACTCTATTATGCAAGTTACTTTCAAGAAATATTGATAGTGATCATGGCACTATTTATATAGAAAAGGTTGGAGGTAAAGAGTCTGTAGAGGTTGTATGGAAAACCCCAGGTATCTATGAACAGTTGACTGTTGGCGAAAATCTCGTTTTAGGAACAAATAAGGGGTGGAAGAGAGTTTTTTCTACAGAAAACGGTATGATCCGTACGGCACAGCGCTGGCTTGAAGAAATTGGCGTTGATCTGCCTGTTGATAAGCGGGCCTATACTTTAAGCGTAGGGGATAAGGTTGTACTGAGTGTTTTGAGGCGTTTATACAGGCGTCCTAAGGTTTTAATATTGGATCAGGCTCTTGAAAATCTTGCTCCAAAGAGTATGAAGAAATTGACGGCACTTTTAAGGGAGCATGCAGATAGAGGGAATGCTATTCTATGGGTTACCCATAAACTTGATGTTGTGAGCTGGTTTGCTGATCGTCTCAGTATTTTCAGACAAGGAAAGATCTTATTTAGTGAGGTAACTACAGGTCTGGTTCGTAATAATTTGATAGAACTCTGTTATTCGCATCTTAGTGAGGATGATGATTCTGCAGTAATGAAGGAGACATCATTTCATGATATGCTATATTATATGGATGCTATGCTTCAGAAACTCCCTTTGCCAATCATTATGATTGATAAGAATGATAATGTTGTGTACTCAAATCTTGTAGCCAAAAATTTTCTACATGAGGAGTTCTTAGGTAAAAGTAGTATAATTGAAGTTTTCTCTTCAATTGGTCTGGAGAGATTTAATGAACTGCTAAATGAGCATTTTGAGAAAAGAGAAAGTATAAATGCTACACATCCTGTGACACTTTTTTCACGTGCATATGTATTTAATATTAGAATTCAGTATATCAGCGATGACGCTCCTGAGGGAGGAAGAATTATAATTTTGGAGGATGTTACTTCTGAGGAGAATATTCGTGAGCAGGCAAATTTATCAGCGAATCTTTCTGCTCTTGGTCTTCTGGCAGCCGGAGTTTCTCATGAAATAAATAATCCACTAAGTATTATTGAAAACTATGCCAGTTATCTCACCTCAGAAGTTGAAGGGGATGATTCTATTCAGGCCATCAAACAAATACGAGAAGAGGTTCAGGAAATACATCGAATTATCAATAATTTAAAAGCTTTTTCTGGTCGTGATGCGATTGAAAGTGAAGTTTTTGATATATCTGAGTCGATTTCGCATCTTATAAATTTACTCCAGTTTGAAGCGAAGAAGCGTGAGGTTGACATCCAGTGGTATACACCTGGTAGAGAGATTCTTGTAGATGCTTCTAGAGCTGAGGTTCGTCAGATCCTACTCAATCTTTTCAATAATAGTTTTGATGCGTTGGGGAAGAATGGTTATATTAAGGTATTTTTAAATTCAATTGATGGGCAAGTTGTTCTAGAAATTGAAGATAACGGAACAGGAATACCGTTTGAAAATCCAGCAGATGTCTTTTTACCATTTAATTCTTCAAAAAAATCAACAGGCAGTAATCATGGATTAGGCTTGTCGATCGTATATAACTTAGTAAAACGTCATAATGGTACGATTTCTGTTGAGAACCTGCATCCTGTTGGGTGTAAATTTACTCTTAACTTTCCATTAGTGCCCCCTAATACTTAAGTCATACCTCACTTTTATATCAAATCTCGTGAATGTTTTCTGGTTGTTGTAATATGATTACACAACAATGTATAAAAAACTTGCTTAAATTTTAGTAAGAAATAACTGTTAGCTTATTGATAATAATACTATTGTTATTATACTAGGCATTAGTAGCTTTGAATATCAATTACATTATTAAAATGAGGATTTTATTATGATTGATCTGCATACTCATACTTTTTTATCTGATGGTGAGCTTTGTCCTGCTGAGCATATCAGGTGGGCTGAAGTTGCTGGTTACAAAGTTCTGGGTTTTGCTGATCATGTTGGTTTGGCTACAATCCCAGTAACGTTACCAATACTCATTGAGGCTGCAAAAAAAGAAAATGAGCTCGGTCATATGCGGGTAGTTGCTGGTGTAGAGTTGACTCATGTCAGGCCAGAGCATATTAAAGAAGGTATTGATCTAGCAAGATCTCTTGGGGCTCAGGTTGTAATAGTACATGGTGAAACAATCTCAGAAAATGTGAAATCTGGAACAAATAGAGCCGCCATTGAAGCAGGAGCAGATATTCTTGCTCATCCAGGACTTATCACTGATGAAGAAGTACAGCTTGCAGCAGATAATGGTGTTAGACTGGAGATTACAGCTAAGGCAGGGCATTCTTTGTGTAATGGTTATGTTGCCAAACTTGCTCAGAAATATGGCGCTCAGATGATTTTTGGCTCTGACTCTCATTCGCATTCGCAGATGGCAACTATTGAATATGCGATGAAGATTCTTAAGGGAGCAGGGATATCAGAGAAGGTTGCACTTGAGATGTTTGTGCAGGCAGAGAAATTTGTAAATAGTTTATAATTTTGAATAATTTATAATAAATTTTGATTGGAGAGGTGATTTGATTCGTACAAGGTTTGCGCCAAGTCCTACTGGTAATGTTCATATAGGTAATATACGTGTTGCGATATTCAACTGGCTTTACGCCAAGAGCGTTGGGGGAGAGTTTGTTATTCGAGTTGAGGATACGGATCTTGAGAGATCTACGCCAGAAGCTATTGAAAAGATGTTTGATGCTCTAAAATGGCTTGGGCTTGACTATGATGGAGACCCCTTTTACCAGACAAAAGCTGCTCAAACACATAAGGATGCAGCACAAAGACTTCTTGATAGTGGAATCGCGTCTAAAGCAGATAGTAATGAACCGGTCTATTTGCGTATATGCAAGGAACTTTTTGATCCATCTTTTGTTTCAGAGCCACGTGATTATGCTGAGATTAAATGGAAGGGTGGGGAAGTTGTTGCAGATTCAGAAACAATTATTCATACCGTTACTTCACCTAATAGTGGAGAAACTTATAAAACTCCTGTAAATTGGGATACTTTTACAGAGCCTAAATTAATCCTTGAAGATGGTTGTGAGGTAGATGGAGAAGAGGTAAGATCAAAGCTAAGTGACAAACAGGTTGCAATTGACAGTGTTGCTGGGGGGAAGGTCGTTTCTGTCCGTTTTAAGAGGCGTTATGTGTTCTTTGATGATTTGGTTTTAGGTAGGTGTGAAAAACCTGTTGACTCGCTTCGTAACCTTGTAATTGTTAGAAGTGATGGTAGCCCAGTATTTCACATTGCAAATGTTATCGATGATGCTACTCAGGAAGTTACCCATATTCTTCGCGGTAATGATCACGTTGAGAATACTTACAGGCACCTCTTTATTTATAAAGCATTAGGTCTTACTCCACCAGAATATGGTCACTTCCCAATGATTGTGAATGCTAAAGGTAAACCATACTCAAAGCGTGATGGTGATGCTTATGTAGGGGATTTTAAAGAAAAAGGATTTTTGCCAGAAGCACTCTTTAATTTTCTTGCTCTCTGTGGCTGGGCGCCTGGTGATGACCGTGAAGTTATGAGCAAAGAAGAAATGGCTGAGGCTTTCAAGCTTGATAAGGTTAACGCTTCGGCAGCTCAGTTTGATATGAAAAAGCTTGCTTGGATGAACCAGCAGTACTTACAAAATATGGAATTTGCAGATTTTGTTGTCTTGCTTAGAGCACAGGCAGAGAAGGAAGGGCTGAATATTGAGTCTCATGAAGACGGTTGGTTTGAGAAGCTTGCAGCAACGCAGCGTGAGCGTGTTTCCCAAGTGTCTGACTTCATTGATAATACTTCATATTTCTTTAGTAGTGATTATGAATTTGTACCAAAGGCGGTAAAGAAGAATCTTTTGAAAAATGATGGACAGGGACTCTCTACTCTTAAAGAATTAGCCAAATTCCTTTCTGGTATAGAAATTTGGACAGATGAGGAAATTGAGAAACGGCTGAATGAATTCGCCGAGAGCAAAGAATTGATGATGGGGATGGTTGCGCAGCCTTTGCGTGTTGCTTGCACAGGCTCAACTGTCAGTCCGGGAATTGGTGAGACCTTATATTTGATAGGTAAAGATGAGGTTATAACGCGAATTGAAAGAACTTTAGCTGATATTAAGCTTGAAGTTTAGTCAAATTTATTTTTAAATTTTAGTTTATTTATTTCAAGCAGTCTATCTTAGGTAGGCTGCTTGAAATATTTTTAATATTTATCTGTAAATAAATGATTAATAATGATGTTTTATTGAAATAAAGGTATAATAAAAAGTAATTATACTGTGTCAAGTTGTCGTTATTAACTCGGTTTATATTACCTAAATTTGTAATTTTTTGATTAAGCGCAAAAAGTTATATATTTGCTTAATCAATATTGAACGTTAAATTTTGTAACACTCTATTTTTAAGGAAAATATTTTTTCTGGATATAATTCTATAAATTCCCGATAATACTGTGAATAGATTTTGTTGATTTCTTACTGTCTGAAAAATAAGGACTTAAATAGATGGAGAAGAAAGAAAAGAACTCGTTTATTACAAGACCGGGTGCGGGGACATTCTTTACTTGGATAGCTTTGTCAGCGGCGATTTTTTTTGGCGCTTACTCTGTAAAAATTCTTAATATGTACAAAAAAGAAGTTGCAGAGTTAAATGAGGTTAAACGGATTGGAAGAGAACTTTCATACCGTTTGGAATTGTCCTCTGTTAAAATCAAAGACTCTGCTGAAACACTTGAGTGGGCAAATGTAGAGATTGAAAGACTTAGAAAACGTAATGATGATGTTCTGGAAAAATCTGCGAATTTGAGAAAACTTCTTTATGTCGCTGTAAAAAAGAATCATGTTGCTAAAGAAAGCTTGGCTTTGGCTAAAAATAACGAGCAGATTAACTCCGTAGAGCCTAAAGTTTCAAGTGCTAAGGCTGAAGTGGATAAGATAGAGCTTGGAAAAGAGGTGCTATTCTCTGATATTTCAGATAACGATTTAATTGATAGTTCTGCATTTGAGAAAATGCTTCAGAAAAGCTCTGAATTGAGCAAAAAGTCAAGAGAAGTTGTTGCTGAAGTTCTGACTTATAATCCAAATAGTAAAAAGGTCTTTATTAACCTTGGGAGAAGTAATGCTAAGGTTCGTGAAGGTAACAGATTTGCAATTTGGAGAAATGGTAAGCATGTTACAGATATCAGAGTGGCTCAGGTTCATGCTGTTACGAGTACTTGTGACGTAATTAGCCCAGTGCTTGATAGTGTGAGAGTGGGTGACACCGCTGAGCTTATTAAGGTTTCTGCATATTAGAAACCATATTTTTGCTGTATGTTAAAGATAAAATTAAAATTGAAAAGTGGTTCTAGCTAATGATATTTTTTGATCGTATATTTGGACTGTTCAGTCGTGATATGGGTATCGACCTTGGTACTTGTAATACTCTCGTCTATGTTAAAGGCGAGGGAGTTGTTTTATGTGAACCATCTGTTGTTGCAGTTTGGAAGGGAACAAACGAGGTTCTGAATGATGGGCAGGCTGTTGGTACTAAAGCAAAAATGATGGTTGGGCGTACCCCAGGAAATATTGTTGCTGTTCGTCCATTAAAAGATGGTGTGATTGCAGACTTTGAGATAACTGAAGCAATGCTTCGGTATTTTATATGTAGTGTTCATAATCAGCATAAATGGGTTCGTCCGCGAGTTGTTGTTTCGGTTCCAAGTGGTATTACTGAGGTTGAAAAGAAGGCTGTAACTATCTCAGCTGAGAGAGCTGGTGCTAGAAAGGTATATCTGATTGAAGAACCTGTAGCTGCGGCTATAGGAGTTGGAATGCCTATTGATGAACCTGTTGGTAATATGATTGTCGATATTGGTGGTGGTACAACAGAAGTTGCCATTATATCAATGATGGGTATGGTTAATTTTGAAAGCTTGAGAGTTGCAGGTGATAAGTTGGATGAATCGATCATTAATTACATGAAGAGACAGCATAATCTTGTGGTTGGAGAGTCTACTGCAGAACGTATTAAAATTGAGATTGGTAGTGCGTTTAAGCTTGAAAAAGAGTTGACTACAGAAGTAATGGGGCGCGATCAGGTAAAAGGTTTGCCGCGCTCAATTACTGTGCGTAGTGAAGAAATACGCGAGGCAATCAAGGAGCCCGTTGACGCGATTGTAAATTCTGTATTGAATACACTTGAAGGAGCTCCTCCAGATCTTGCTGGTGATATCTATACTAGAGGGGTATTTCTAGCTGGAGGTGGAGCACTTCTTAGAGGATTGGATAAATTGATTACCAAGGAGACAAGAGGTATACCTGTTCATGTTCCTGATGACCCACTTAGAGCGGTTGTAAAGGGCACTGGCATATTTTTGGAAGAACTTGACCATTTTGGGCCTGCTCTTGAATCTCAGCATGGTGAGCGATCATAGATCGCTTTGCTGGGCTTGACTTTATTGTCGATTTGACTATTATTTAGTGCCAGAATCATATAGTGATTTTGGCATTTTTTACATAGGTTTTATGGAGATTCTATGGGTGTAGGATTATATAGATCGTTTAAATTTTGGTTGATGAGGATTTTTCGTTGGGGTGGAGGTATTCAGTTTATAGGTGATGAAAAACTGGTGAATGATGGTCCAGTGATTGTCGCCTCAAATCATACTAGTTATCTCGATCCCTTAATATTAGGGTGTACCTATAAAAAAAGACCTTTGGCATTTATGGCGCGTTCAACCCTATTTACTAATAAGCATTTCAGTTGGTTTATAAGGAGTGTTTTTGCTTTTCCTGTAGCGCGTGTAGAGGATGGAGGAAGTAGTAAAGGAGCTCTTAAAGCATTCTGTGCAAAGCTTGGGAAAAATAGAGCGGTTGTAATATTTCCTGAAGGCACAAGAAGTGATGATGGCAGGTTTAAAGAAATGCAGGCTGGGGTTGGTATGTTGGCTGTACGCTCAAATGCTCCTATTCAGCCTATTTATATTATGGGGGCATTCTTCTGTTGGCCACGTAGCCATGGAATTGACTTACTAAGGCCATATCCACTCAGAGTATACATTGGTGATGCTATATATCCTAAAGAGAATCTGAAGCGCTCTGAGAAAAGAGCAGAGCAAGAGAGGATGGCTGATGAGTTGGAAAAGCGTCTACTTGAACTTCAGGAGAGAGCATGGCTAGAATATCCTAAAGATAAAATAGAAGAATTCAGGAATAAAACAAAGGATATGAGTTTTAAGAAAGAGGTTGTAGAATAAATCTACAATCTCTTTTTTTTGTGAGTAGTTGTATATCATAGATTATTTGTTATAGATATTTTTTACTCTTGTAGCTTCTTTTTATTGTATTTTTACAGTTATTTTTCAACTTTTGCAGGGAAATTATATCATTACTTGCTAAAGATCTCTACATGACGTCCGCTAATAAGTACATCAAGCAAGGATGCTTACTCTTTAGTCATGGACGAATTTTCTAGAATTTTGCTATACCTGTAGCGTATAGTAAAGTATTCAGAGAAAGGGCTTCTCATGTATGTAAGCGATGATACACTTGCTGTTACTTCCTCACAATCCCAAAACACTTCTACAGCGGCTAAATCACAAACTGATAATAGTAGTTCATTTTTTACTAATATGGTTTCTGATTTTATGGAAGAGCATACCAATAAACTTAAAGCATTATCTAAGTCTATGGAACTTAAAAATACCCAGTCAATACAGTCCTTTTCTTATAGCTATTTTGAAAAAACAACATATCAGTTTAAAGCAAATACTAGTGCTTTAATGTCAAATATTCAATCATATTTTAAGAATTATTCAGCTTCTTCATATAATAGTTCGTTTGCTATTCTTGAGCAGTGGCTCGCTGTAGAGAACGAAACTCAGAACACTTTGATTGACTATCTTCTTGAAAAAAGTAAGGACAAACCTCAAGAGACAGCTGGTGCTGTAGATGAATTGTTTGGCGTTCAAAAAGAAGTGCAGAATCTTCTTGCTACAATAAGTAAAAGCTCACTCGCCTCAAGTAGCAATTTGATATCAAGTTCACTTTCTGCAATCAATATGGAGGTTGATGCTTTTGGAGCTGAGAACGTTTTTGGATCGTTAAGTATGAAAATAAAATTACAGAATATTCAACAGTATGCAGTGACATCATGTGATGAAAGTGATTTGCTTGAGAATGGCGGTGACATGATAGAATTTGAAGGAAAGTATATCAATGTAAGCATTTTTGTTGAATTTATGGATCCAGTTGTTCTTGATATGAATGGTGATGGAATAGATTTGCGTTCAGTTCAAGATGGTGTTATCTATGATATAAAGGGTGATGGCTCTGAGGTAAGGACAGGTTTTGTTCAAGGAGATGATGCTCTGCTATTCTTTGACGAAAATGGTGATGGCTTCTGTTCTAGTGGCAAAGAATTATTTGGTGATCAGGAAGGCGATTTAAATGGCTTTGCAAAGATGGCAAAATATGATGAGAATAATGATGGTGTCTTAAACAGTATGGATTCAATATATGAGAATTTAAAGATTTGGAATGATCTTAATGGCGATGGTAAGTCACAAGCAGATGAAATTCGGACTCTTGAGGCGGCTGGGGTTAAAGAGCTAGGTCTTGGGTATGAAGATATTTCAGAAAATAATGCTGGTAATAAGATTACTCAGCAAGGTGGCTTCACTCGTAACGATGGTACACTCGGAAGAATGGTTGATGTTCAGTTCCAGTACACCGAGTATAACATCTTTGATTACTAGAACGTAGTCTATTGTCGATAGAAATATCGATTTCCTTCCTCTCCACGGTCAATATAATAAGGCGTAAGCTCAACCCCAGCGCCTTACACTCCTAATCTCTATGCATCACACAATAATGTGTGATGCATTTTTTTTTTACAGCTAATTTGTTCAGTATAAAATTACATAATATAATATTTTTAGCTTGATACTGAAATAATAATCAGTATTATTAGGTTGTTGCTGATATTGTGATCAGCTTAGTATGAGTTTCTTATGGTTTTATTTTAAGGGGTAATTATGAATTTGAGTGAACCAGAAGTAAAAGATCTCGGTAAGATTAATGTTGCGTATATTTCTTATGTTGGTAATTATATTGGCAATATTGCCGTATTCTAAGAGCTCTTTGGGAAGATCATATCTTGGGCAGGCTCTAAAAACTTTCTTGGTAAAGGAGCTCTTATCTCTGTTTATCAGGATGATCTTGAAGTAACCCCACCAGAAGAATTAACTTTAGAAGTTTGTATTGAAGTACCAGAAGGTACTGTTGAAGATGATATTGTGCAAGTTAAAGTTTTGCCTGGCGGTAAGTATCTTGTTATGCATAGTGAATTAACTAAACCTGAAGAATATAGAGATGCTTGGGAGTTTTTGGTTGGCTGGATGAAAGAAAAAAATTTTGAGTTTGATTTTGACAAGCCTTGTATGGAAATGTGTTTAAACAATCCTCAGGAGCATCCAGAAGGACACCATATTGTTGATATCTGTGCTAGTATAAAGTAGTTTGTAAGTATGCATTTTCCCCACAAATGTAACACGGAGTGAGACTTGGCTTAGGCTCACTCCGTGTTACTTTTTATTCTTTTAGCCCATTATTAATTTGTTTTTTTTGCAACAAATTCTAGGTGTGCAGCACTTCCCAGCATTGCTTCAACAGAATTGAGCTTTTCTTCAATTTTTATTATCCGCTCTCTTGCTGCTTTGTCCTTCAGGCATTCCTGAAAGCGTCTTAATGGGAGGGCTGTTTTGCCAATAATTGATAATACTTCAAGGCCTCTGGCTTTGCACATACTTCTGATCTTTTTTGGGGTAAAAGCAGTTACTTCATATTGTTCTTTTGTGTCATCAGTTACCCAGTTTGTTCTGCCGTTTTGAATGAATTTTTCAAGTCCGTCAATATCATTTTCTTTAAGATAATGGAACATTCCTCCATAAATATTGTCAACAGACATGATCATGATTCCGTTTGGCCTGAGAATACGGGTAAGCTCTTTAAAAGTTCTTTCTGGCTTACCAGCACTGCCTAATGGATCGCCTTGTCCAACGATATAGTCATAACTTTCATTATCTATCATTTTCATCGATGCTATTGAAGTATGGTATAATTTAGGCTCATAAGTAGAATTAGGAATCTTTGTGAGTTTTTTACTAACCTGATCAATCATTTTTTGTGAAATATCCAGAAAGTCACATTCATAACCACTCTTTAAAATTCTAAGCCCCCATCTACCGGTACCGCAGCCAACATCAAGGCACTTTGTGGACATTTTTCTGGGTAAAAACTTGAGCATATGTCTCCATGTTATCTCAAATACTGCCTCCCAGTATGGACTCCCATCGTAAATAGTGTCATAGATACCTGCAACTCTATCGTGATACTTTTCAACTGATTCTTTGCTATTATTTGCCATTTGTCTGCCTTCTATAGCTTATTTTGAATTAGTACTACGTTGGGATAACCATTTTTTTGCAAAACGTCCAAGGTAGTTGCCATATTCTTTGCCTGTTTCATCAATAAGGGTCCAGTCAAGTATATCGCTTTCATCAAAACTAATTGACTGACCTTTTCGGTACCCACTGACGCTATAAAGATTATTAGAAATTTGTCCCATAATTGCTGCGTCTGTCCAAAGATATGTTTTAATGTATACCTGTTCAACGTTTCCATATTGATCTGCAATTCTAATGGTTAAATATAAGGTATTATCTTTTTTTAAACCATTTTGAAAACGTCTCTTTACTTCAGCTAGATCTTGCTGGGCTTTTAAAATTTGTGGTGCTATTGCGTCTTCAAATTCATTACTAACTTCACCTTTTATCTCTGCTGGAGTATCTTTGGTTGTAGCAAAAGCTGAAACTTGAAACATTATTATTAGACTGAATAAAAGTATTTTTTTCATGACCTTTTCCTTTGACTTGTGTATAAGTTTATCCACTTTATTCGTATATCGACAAATTAGAGCATAAACATAATATTAATTCTATTTTAATTTAAATCGATTGCGTTTTTTTTTAAGTCATTATAGAATAATTAATGATTATTATTTATAGGGGATTAATGTGGGTTATTATTTTCTGGGCATAATACCATATGAAATGCTTTTGTTTTATTCAGTTATAATTTTACTGATCACATTCTGCGTAATCATTGTCTGGTATAATTATTTTTATAAACAAAAGAGCGTTCAGATAGAACGTGAATTACTGATCAGTTGTGCGCTGAACAGTGCTATGGATTGTATTTTTATAATTGATGATCAATGTAAGATTATTCTTTGTAATACTGAATTTTCGAAATTCCTTTGTATGGATAAAGCGCGCATTATTGGAAAAACTCTCAATGATTTTATGTCAGAGAATATTGCTAATCATTTAAAGGAAATAGAGCAACGGGTTAGGGTAACAGGAGGAAGACTTAGATTTGAAGCAAATTTGGTTACTCTGACCGGTAATTCAATGAAATCTGAAATTCTCATTAGTAGTTGTCAGAATTACAATATAGTTTTATATGTCATAAGAAATATCAATGAACAGGACCGCATTTTTAATGCTTTGGTAAAACGAGATAAATTGCTGTATGCGTTGACATGTGGAACACAAAAAATTCTTGATAGCTCACAGGATTTTGATCAGGCTTTAGAAAATGCATTGGAAGAGTTTTGTCAAGGTGCTGAAGTTGATGTAGTTATTATGGCACAAGCCGTTACTGCTGAATCATGCGGGTATAATGTTGGACATGATGCTTCATTTTATAAAATTTATAATTTTTGGAGTGAGAGCATAGAATTTGAGCATTTTAGGAATAAAGTGTTTGAAATACAATCTGCGAATATTCTATTTGATAAAGTAATCGATCAAGAAAAAATAGTATTCATTCCTATAGAACATCTTGTGTTTTTTGAAGATACCTTAGTAGATAAAAGTAATATTGTTGGCTTCTATGCTACATTAATAAGTTGCCAAGGGATGAAGTGGGGGTTATTACTTCTTGGTTGTAAGGAAATAAAAGATAAATGGGACAATGAAACTGAGGATGCCATTGAGATAACAGCTCTTCAGTTTGGTGTCTTGCTTGAGAGGAGAAAATCAGAAGAGTCAATTAATAAAACTGTTACAGCACTAAAGCGTAGCCAGAGTAGACTTAATATGGCACTTGAGGCAGCTGGTGCAGCTTCGTTTGAGTATAATCTGTTTTTTGATAAATTTGATATTGATGAAACTCTTACAGAAAAATTAAAGTATGAGGCTGGCTGGACCATTTCCACTTTGGATGATATGAAAGCAATAATTCACAAATCAGATCTTGAAAAATGGCATGATAATATTTCTGCTCTTTTGAATGGAGATATGGATTATATTAGAGAAGATATCAGGATAAGGATGAGTGGAGGGAAATATCTCTGGGTGGCTATGATTGCGCGTACTATATTGGAAAATGATGTGATCTCTGGATTGAGCGGAGTATTTCAGGATATTGATGATAAAATGACAACTCAGACTAGATTATTCAATGCTGAGAAGATGGCGTCAATTGGTGAGTTGTCAACAGCAATTGCGGATAATTTTAATGAAGCTAGTAGTGATGTTCTGAATAATTTGAGTTCATTGCTGGAGAGTGAATCAAATTTGACTGCGAGTGAGATCAAACTGGTAAAAAGCAGTATTTCCACTATCGAAAATTCAATTGATATTGCAGCTAATTTTGTCGCTCTTTCTTCTAATCATAACAGGTCATTCCGGCTGATAAATATAAATAATTTAATTGAAGATATAATAGGAATGGTTAGAAGCGACTTTAGTGATTCAGGTATCAAAATAAAGCAGGATCTTAACCCTGAGATTCCAGATATTCTCTGCTGTTCAAGTGATATAATGCATGTTCTTATCAATATAATGATGAATGCCAAATATGCAATGCTTGAATCGCAAATTAAGTTACTTGCTATTGCAACGACAGTAGATGAGTCATCATTAATTATCAGTATACTTGATACAGGATGTGGTATTTCTAAATCGATTCTTGATAATATTTTTACACCTTTTTTTACTACTAAGAAAAAACATGATGGTGGAACAGGGATGGGGCTCAGTGTTTCTAAACTTTTAATTAATAAATATGGGGGAACGATTGAAGTAAATAGTTGCGAAGGGCAGGGGGCTGAGTTTGTAATTGAACTACCAACTGTTTTAACTCATGAGGCGATTGATGATATACTTCCGATTGATAATGAAGATTAAGTTTTATATTTATAGTATTTGAATTTAATTATAATAAAAAAAGAGCCTTCCATTTTATGGAAGACTCTAAATTTAACTAAAAGAAACTTTATAGTATTCTATGACTTTTAGCTTACGCCTTGATCATCATTGAATCTGAAAGCTGTTTTAGAAGTTCTGGCTGATTTGCTAGCTGATCTGCACCAGCTAGGAAGTCACGACGCTGTTGGAAGCGGTCTTTTAGAGTGCTAATGTACTCATCGCGATTTTCAACAGTGTTAGTGTTATACTTTTCGTAGAATCCAGGTATGATCTTTTCAATGCTTTCTTTAGTAGGAATCTGAGCACCTGGAAGTAGATCCCAGTCTTCCCATTCAAGCTGGCCGATAGTGATCGCAGTTTGAAGAGTTAGTGATGTGCTTAGCTTTACATCTCTTAGTTCTGTATCGCTTGCTCCCCACATACCGCCACTATTGAAGCAGTAGCATTCAGAACCGTTTTCAAATACCTTAGTGAATGCTTCAACATCTTTATAAAGTGGGTAAACGCGGAATGGATTAGCATAAGGAATGAATGCAAGCTTTTTAAGTTCTTCTTCAGTAACGTTTTCAGCACGGTTTCGCTTAGTGATAAGTGCTGCACCCATAGCAACAGCAAGGTTGCTGTCGGTGAATCTTAGTACTGGAGGAAGACAAGTATCCTTCATTAACCATACAAGAGCCTGTGGGAAACCACATTTATTAACATAGTCACCAACAAGGTCACGGTCGTAGATTGCGCGACCATTTGCGTTACGGATGTCAAGACCAATAATCTTTTTCAAACCAGCCTCTTGGATCATACCTGTATTCATTACAGATAGAGCATATTTCCATTCTGGGTGATCAAGACCTCTCTGGTCTGTCTTATCGAATAGACTAGGTTCCCAAACACGGCAGCACTTATCGTCAGAGTCAATCTGGAATGCATCATCGTGAAGAACAACCTTTGTTGTACCTTTAGGCATAGTACCAGCATTATCAAGACTATTAGTATGAGAAGACTTACCAGTACCTGATAGACCGAAGAATGCAACAGCTCTCTTGCCAAGCTTAGCAACGTCAGCATCATCACATCCACTGAAGTCAAATTCTTTGATACCACCGTGACATGCAGCCATACCAACCTTCATACCACTTGTCCATGCAAGAGTTAGAGTACCCTTCTTGCGTTCACCGAAGTAACGCATACCTAGGTTGTAGATTACGTTTGCAGTTTCGTCAACAAGAGCAAGCATTGGTTTGCCAATGTTTTCGTAGAATGAGTCGTTACAAGTCCATAGGTTATCACCGATAACGATGATGTCAAGAATAGGAAGCTTTTTGCTTTTAGCGTATTTATCTGCAAGTTCAGCGAAAGGAGTGAAGTTACATAACCAGCTGAAGATATTTACAGCGTCAGTTTTAGCATCGCCGATGATTGTTGCTTTTATCATTAGATCTTCATCAAGACCAACAACAGCTTCAGCTTTGATTAGGTCACCACGAAGTTGAAGGTCACTGACTGCTTCGCGAGCGTCCTTAAGAACCTTTTCTCTTCCAGCATCATCTAGTTTGTTGAAGAAACGACGAGCTGTTGCAGTACGACCAATAATTTTACCGTGGCAGTTATTAAGTAGTTTAGCGCCTTTTGGTAGGCCTAGACGTTCTGCTGCAGGTGGGTACATTAGCATGTCAGAAACAGCTACATCACCCTGAAGCTGTGCTAGCTCGTAAGCTTCTGCACAAGTTACTTCGCGAACTTTGTCACTTGCAAGAAGTGTTTCAGCAATTGCACGAAGTGGTGGGATCTTTGATAGATCGTCACGGTAGTACTCATAAGTTGATAGACTTGCCATCGTTTAAATCTCCTAAAAATGTGTGAAAAAACAAATTATACCCTAAGGTATAGGACTTTAAATCAAATGCTTGTAATGTGAAATAATATAGTATATGCTTCTTACTTTAGAATATTATGTTGAATTTATAAAATCTTGAGTTGATATTATAGCACATTAATTAAAATTTTCTAGCAGAAATTTTATAATAATTGTTGTTATTATAAAGATTTCGACTTATTTCAAAAAAAGGAAGAAGCACAAAGCTTCTCCCTTTGCTTAAAACATTATCGTAACTGCGAGAGAAGTATGCCAGCTGCAACAGCCGACCCGATTACGCCCGCAACGTTCGGACCCATAGCATGCATTAGCAGGAAGTTATGGGGGTTGTGCTTTAGACCAACACCATTAACAACACGCGCTGCCATAGGAACCGCAGATACACCAGCCGCACCGATAAGTGGGTTTAGTGGATCCTTGCTGAATTTTGCCATGATTCTTGCCATAATTACACCAGCAGCAGTACCGAAGCTAAAGGCAATAAGACCAAGAATAAGAATAAAGAGAGTGTCTGGATTCAAGAACTTGTCCGCCTGAAGCTTAGAGCCAACTGATAGACCAAGCATGATTGTAACAATGTTGATAAGTTCATTCTGCATGCAGTTTGAAATACGATCAACAACACCACTTTCTTTACAAAGGTTACCAAACATAAGAGCGCCGATAAGTGGACAAGCGTCTGGTAGAAGTAGTACACATAGAGCAAGAACGATTAGAGGGAAAACAATCTTTTCAACACGTGATACATGACGAAGTTGTTTCATCTCTATCTTTTTATCTGCAGCTGGTATAAGAGCGTTCATAATAGGAGGCTGAATGATTGGTACCAGTGCCATGTATGAATAAGCTGCTACCGCAATCGCACCTAATAGGTGTGGAGCAAGCTGACTTGCAACAAAGATAGACGTAGGACCATCAGCACCACCGATAATACCAATAGATGCTGCTTCAAGCTGATTAAAGCCAAGAGCAAGAGCACCAATTAGGGTTGTAAAGATACCAAACTGAGCCGCAGCACCAAGCAGTGCAGTTTTTGGGTTAGCAATAAGTGGACCAAAGTCTGTCATCGCACCAACACCCATAAAGATGATTAGTGGGAATAGACCTGTTGTCACACCGAAGTTGTAGATGATGTATAGGAAACCGTCACCCATGCTACCGTAACCTGCTTCTGCAATACCTGCTAGAGGTATATTTGCCAGAATACCACCGAAACCGATAGGTAGAAGCAGTAGTGGTTCAAAGCCTTTGTTAATTGCTAAATATATAAGTAGCAAGCCAACAAGGATCATTATGAACTGACCAACACCAATTGGGAAGATACCTTCTTTTTTGGCATCTTTATGTTTTTGTGATACAACGTCAATTGCAGCTTGTGCATTTTCAGCTGTAGTTTCACCACTAAGGCTTTCTTTAAGAAGTACGTAAGATTCAAGATCTTCGTTTGCTCTGGTTTGAGCTTTTTCTTTAGAAACACTGTCACCATTAAGGAATCCGTAGATACCTGTACTTTTATAAATCCCTTTACTTTCGGTCTTTTGTTCTGCAACTTTATCGCTAGCTTGAACTGGAGTGCTTAGTAAACCTCCAAAGAACGAGATAGCCATAATCATTAGAAGAACAAGTAGAGCCGGCTGGGATTTTTTACTATTTTTCATTTTAAGTAAAACTCCTTTGTTATTAATTTAACCTGACTACATTTAAACTTTCATTCTGCTTTATAGAAATTTCTGATAAAGCAGAATGAAAATGTGATCGTAGTCCTCAACAGCGGACTCAAAAATTAACCGATAGTTGCAAGAACCTGACCAGCAACAATTTTGTCACCAGGAGCAACATTGACAGCTGTAACTGTACCTGCACAACTTGCTTTTATAGGTGTTTCCATCTTCATGGCTTCGATAACCAGGATTTCATCTCCTTCGCTTACTTCTGTACCAGAATCAGCTGTGATACGAATCACTGCACCTGGCATTGGCGCTTTAATTTCTTGGCCTTCTCCACTTGCAACAGGAGCAGAACCTGCAGCACTTACACCTTCTTTAACGTCGATGTCATAAGACTTGCCGTTAACTTTGGCTTTACCACCTTCGACAACAACTTCATATTTCTTGCCGTTGACAGAAACAGTGTAACCACCATCACCGCCAGTTGTTGCAGTTTCGCCAGAGTCAGCTTTCTTAGAAACTTTACGAACACCAATAGTCGCTTCACCCTTGAGGTATGCAATACCTTTTTCTTTACAAGCAGCAGCGATGAAGATATTTTCGTCAGACTGATCGGTAATTCCAGCATCGGTGAGCATCTTTTTAGCGTGAGCAATACCTTTATTAGGATCTCTGTCGTTGATGTCTACTACCATTTCAGTAGTTGGTTCAAGACCTAGCTGTTCGCTTGCAAGCTTGATAACATCAGCATCTGGAGCAACTGGAGTCTTACCGAAGTAGCCAAGAACCATCTTGCCATAACCCTCTGCAATTTTCTCCCATGGGCCAAACATTACGTTGTTGAATGCCTGCTGGAAGTAGAACTGTGATACTGGTGTTACTGAAGTACCGAATCCACCCTTACGTACAACTTCACTCATAGCATGTAGACATTCATCATAACGGTCCATAAGTCCATTATCACGTAGCATTTCAGTATTAGCGGTAAGAGCACCACCTGGCATTGGGCTCCATGGAATTAGAGGCTCAACAGCCTTCGCTTCTGGTTTGTCTGGGTAGTCTTTCATGCAATCTTTGAATACAGCTTCTGCTTCGCGGATCTTATCTGGGTCAATACCAAGATCATACTCAGTACCACGAAGAGCGTGCCACATAGTAAGGATATCTACCTGACAAGTACCACCTGAAGCAGGGGTCATAGAGAGGTCGATGCCATCAGCACCAGCATCAAGAGCAGCTTTGTAGCCTGCAACGCAGATACCAGCTGTTTCGTGTGAATGGAACTGGATATGAACATCTTTACCAAGGAACTCACGAGCTGCCTTGATTGTGTTGTAAACCTTGCTTGGCACAGCTGTACCTGAAGCATCTTTAAAACATAGGCTGTCAAACGGAATGTCTGCGTCTTTAATAGCTTTAAGAGTTTTCATGTAGAATTCTACATCGTGTGCACCTGAACATCCTGGAGGTAGTTCCATAAGTGTAACTGTTACTTGGTGCTTAAGCCCTGCTGCTACAATAGCTTTACCTGAGTCAATTAAGTTGTTAGCATCGTTTAGAGCGTCAAAGTTACGGATTGTTGTAATACCGTGCTTAGCAAAAAGTTTAGCGTGTAGACTGATGATGTCACGAGACTGAGACTCAAGACCAACAACGTTTACACCACGAGCAAGAGTCTGAAGATTTGCATCAGGACCGGCGGTTCTGCGGAATTCATCCATCATCTCAAAAGCACATTCATTGCTATAGAAGTACAATGATTGGAAACGTGCACCACCACCTGCTTCGAACCAGTCGATACCTGCGTCTTTAGCTGCAGCTACTGCCGGCATGAAATCTTTTGTAAAAACACGCGCACCATATACAGACTGAAAGCCGTCTCTAAATGCTGTACACATGAATTTGACGAGTTTTTTTGCCACGATTACTCTCCTAATAATAAATGTTAAAGAAATATAACGTATAATTAAAAAATTATCTCAATATCAAAATCACTGCCATAAGTAAATGTTGATTACTTATATAAGGTTGCTTATTTATTTTACATGAGCTTTCATAGCTGCAATTGCAACAGCAACCTCTTCATCTGCACTGCCTGCTTTTTTTACTGACTTGGTTAGTGTTGCTTCTTTTTCTGGGAAAAGATGAGCGTATTTTGTGAAAAAACTAGCTGAAATGCTCATGAGAATTACCTGGATGATAAGGAATAAAAATACTCCCCCCATACCAAGAATTAACAGCTCCAAACCGTTTTCCAAGGCATTTTCCATAATATAAACCTTTCTCTGTCTGTTATAAATAAAATATAAACCGCTAAAATTTATGCTAATTTTAAATTTTTTTTTAAGTATTGAGTAAGTTAAACTCAAAGCGAAATAATTTTCAAGACTACTTATTATCGTTAATCTTGTGGTTCAACCTTGAATTAATCATTTTAATATTATCATATTACTCAAATTAATCAATACTTATTTATTTAAAAGGAAAATCTTTTTTAAAACCCAGTAAATATTTACTTAATATTAAATATCCGGATTTATTAGTGTATTTGCATATGAATTTACATGTTAATTGTAATCTTTTATCACACAGTATTATGTAAAAAGATACATTGTTGTTGGTTTTGTATCAGGAAATAATGACCGTAATTTGTGCTGAACGTGCTAACTTGTTCCTGAATGTTTTTGTATTTTTAGGATTTTTTTATGTATTAATAATAATAAATAAAATGTTATAGTTGGGGTAGATTTGAGTTGTGCATGTTTGTTCTTCTTTAAATAGGGAATTTTAACATATATTTAAAATTTTTTATAGTATATGTACTCTAAGAATGTCTGCGTGAAGATATTCAATTAAAATATTATTTTGTGTGGATTTGTGGCTTCATAATGGAGAAGTAAGCATTTTTATATGTTCATTTTGAAAGTATATTAATGGTATTTGTTTGATTGTTGATTGCTCTGGAGTTGTGTTATGAAAAAATTACTATGTTATTTGTCGTGGAGTAAGTTGTTGTTGTAGATCATGCATCGCATAATACGTATGACAATATAATTGTATTCAATAAATAAATGTATGCAATTAGTGAAGATTTTTTTGAACTCAAGAAGTTATTATAATAATTGATGATATTGCGTTTTTGATAAATCCATTAGGCTTAAACGCTGCTGTTGAAGCATTAAGGGATGGTTCTCATGGTAAGGGCTTTACTGTTGCTTCTGAAAAGGTTAGAAACTTGTTGCTCATTCTGCAAAAGCTGCAAGTAAGAGAGCTCAGTTGAGGCAAGAAGTTGTTGATGAAATTGCTCAAAAAAGTGAATTGATCAAATGTACTTCTGAAAGAATATAAACTGTTAATGAATAGATAAAAAATGAACGGTTCAGATGCAATAAGTTTCGGATAACTCAAAGGCAGATACCGATAAAGTGGGGCTGATCTCAAATAAATTTGGTCAGATTGAATTTATTATCCATAGTACCGCGTCTGACGCAGAAGAAGTAAGTTCATCTGCAGTAGTATTGAGCAATCAGACAAAAGAATTACATGATTTATTTGAGTATTTTATTCTGGATTAAGTTAGGAAAATGTAACTTGCTCAAAATAAAGTATTGATAATTATTTTGAGCAGACTATATTGTAGAACTCAAGGGTATTTATGGTATTATTAATTAATGGCCAATAAAATAAAAGCTTGGAGTTTAGCAATGATTGTTCAAAAACCAGTATGGGTTGATTCTATTGGATCAACAAATAAAGAAATAAAGTCTAATATAGAGAATGGTGTTCAGTATCAGAATGGATATGTATTTGCAGCTGCTGAGCAATTTGCTGGGAGAGGGAGATTTGACCGAGTCTGGAAGACAGAAAAAGGGCAGAATTTGACTTTTTCAATTGTTGTTACTACCTCAGAGGCTTTTCCTAAAATTGCAACCATACCAATGGCAACGGGACTTGGAATATGTAATTATTTGAGAAGTAAAGGACTGGATGCAAAAGGTAAGTGGCCAAATGATGTTCTTGTAGGTGATAGTAAGATTTGTGGCATTTTATCAGAAATTGCTGTATTTCAAGGTCAGGAATATATCATTGTTGGATCTGGAGTGAACTTGAATATGAGTATTCAGGCAGCCGCTAGTCTGGATAAATCTGCGACCTCGTTATTTATTGAGACAGGCGTTAGGAGCGAACAGCAAGAAGCACTCGACGAATTATTACCATATATTAGTGAATCACTTACTCTCTGGGAAAATGGTGGTTTTGCCGGCATAAAAAGCGATTGGGAAAAGGTTGCATGGCGCTATAATATGGAGGTTGAACTGGATAATTCAGGTAATATTATTTCAGGAGTTCTTGTTGGGTTTGGTGATAGTGGGCAACTTATTATAGAGCTTCCTGATGGTAAGCAAAAAGAATTCTGGTCTGGTGATGTATCAATTAAAAGGGAACGCTCATAGTAAGAGCGTTCCTGAAATTAATAAGTCACTATAAAAGTTTACTCTGCTTTTGGTAGGCTCAGACCTAATAATACAGCTGTCCAGCCAGTGATAACAAGATTTATACCAACAAGTATGCCGATGATCGACAACGACCCTCCTTGGATATCTATTAAAATTAGTATCCCGAGTATAAGAATAATTCCGGCATTGAAGATCTGCCAACCCCTGGTTGCTTTTGTTCTCAAGCATTCAGCAAATAGGATTGCGCCTTTTATAATAAAAAACCAACCTACAACAAGGGTGAGGGTTACGACAGCTTTTTCTGGATTAAGTAATAAGTAACATCCGGCTACAACGTATAAGATCGCGATAAGTAAGCCTATAAAGTATTTCATTTTACTTCCAAAGTGGCTATAAATAACTTGGAAGAACTGAACAACACCTGTGATAATAAAGAGTACTGATATTATATCTGCTATTGCTTTGCTAGCAGCCCAGGGAATACTCAAAGCAATAATTCCAAAGAGTATTTGAAGTACACCAAGAATTATTAGTACTGGTCTGCTTGCTATAAGTTTTGGCGTAATGTCGATATTCGAATCATTTAGAGAGTCCATAGTTATTCCTTTTAAATGTTAAAGAATTTACACATAATATAATCTTACTATGCATTAAATTTTGCAAAATGTCAATGTAAAAAAATAATGACTGCAACGATAAAGCACTCTCATAAGATATGAGAGTGCTTTATCGTTTAAGCTACGTTGGTAAAAACTTATGAATTATTTAATGACTGCTCAATTGTATTAAAAAATTCACTTACAGTCTGACTATTATAGCCTACGCCGCCAATTGGCATTCCATTGCTTTTTTCTACAACGACAGTTGGAAATCCTTGAATATTGAAGGCATTTAGAATTACTTCATTCTGTTGTTTAATTTTATCTGGGAGCTCAAAGCTACGAGGATAGTCAAGCTCTACAAGGATATAATCTTTTGATTTCTGTGCAAATTCTTCAGTCTTGAATATGTTTTTTTGCATTTCTTCACAGTATCCACACCAGTCGCTACCAGTAAAGAATAGTAGTAAAGGTTTATTATATAGACGTGCTAGTTTTAGACCCTGTGTATAATCTTGCAGCCATTTACCATCATAGTCTGGTTTGTTAATATAATCTGTAACTTTATGTGCAAGTTCAGCAGGTTTGAGCTTATTTTGTTTGCTGTCAAATAGTGGCTCTCTATTTGAGTTTAGGAGTATGAATTCAGGTATTGCCTTAGAACGGGATATTTCACCAAGCAATTCTTTTTCTTTATTACTAAGGTTCGAGTAATCAATTTTAGCAAGTATTATCTCTTTATCAGATGGAAGTGCAAGTTCTGGTGAAGCGAATGCTTTGTCGATAGCTTCACTTTCGCTTATTGCAGAAGGGGACTTAGTGTCATATATTCCGAGAAGAAGTGGGATATTTTTTACTGCACTGTTACTTATAGCTGAAGATAGAGATGTTTCTACTTTTAGTGTTTTGGGAAGCAGCATTTCTACCTGTTTAACCCACGTATCGCCTCCTCCTGGTAGATATCCTAGGCTTGTGAGCGGTTGCCCTTGTGGAGTAAAGAATACCGCTGTCGGGAATCCTTGTACCCCTAGACGCTGTGATATTGCTATATTCTGTGCAGAAATGTTTTTTGGGAGACTGTGGTACTTTGGAAAATCCAAGTATAACTTTACTACATTATTCTCTGACCATTTTCTGAAAGTTTCAGTACTGAATACTTCATTATCAAGCAGAGTGCAGTACTCACACCAGTCACTACCAGTAAAGAGTGCCATTATGTACTTATTTTCAGCCCTAGCTCTGGTTATAGCGTCTTTTAATGAGTTTGTCCAGCCTTCTGGCGTTTTAGCAAGCGGTAGCTCTTTTGGAGCTTCTTTCTGGGCATCATTATTAGTATCCTGCTTTTCTACATTAGTGGCAGTTTTGGCATCACTAGGGAGCTTTTCTGTTTGATCTGCATATACAGGGATAGAGCATAAAGCTAGTAAAAACATAATCGATAACAGTTTTTTTTGCATAATTTAGTAGTCCTTTCGAGAATATTCATCTCATTTGTTTTAATATTCTTACTTAAAAAATAAAACTGTATTTTACGTAATTAGTTTGTATCAAAATTAGTTATTTCCTTCGCTTATAAAGTTTATTATACGTACTTTATTAGGATAATACTATTTTAAAATGGCTCAAATAAAACAATTATATCTGAGTATTTTAGATAAATTATAGCTGTTTTAAAGGACTTTCCGAAAGAGATTGCTTTAATTTGGTCAAGGAGTATTTATGTCAACCCGTATATAAAGATGTAGAGAAAATTAGAATCAAATATAATCAATATAATTTATGAAACTAAATTGGGGGAAATGAAATGAAATTATTCGCTATGGGGGTGGCATTAATCGTAACTATTGCTTTGACAGGTTGCGGTAATACAAACAATTATTATACAGATCCTGCAGCAGTACCTGAGGTTGGCTCAAACGCTGGAACAGCAAATTGTCCGCAATGTACTACACAGAATCGTTGCTCTGATTGTGCATATGGCTATATGTCAAATGCTCAATTTCCAGTAGTTCCTGTTGCAATACCACAGGCGACACAAATTGTGACAAGTTATGAAGAGGTATATGCAACTGAGTATACTCCTAACGGACCGGTAGTTAAGAAACAGCTTGTGCCTATTAAGTCTACTGTACCAGTAGTTGCTCAGCCAATGCTTATGAATACGCCTACAGGCTATGCAGCATCTTATGGTGTACCGATTGTGCCAACTCAACAGCTCCCAGTTGTTATTGGTACTCCACCAGCTCAGCCAGTAAACCCTGGTATACAAGAGCCAGTTGCTTGGTTTGGACCTACCGCAGCTCCAAACTATTCAACTCAGACAAATTGGTTCTAGAGGGGGATATATTTTTAAGCGGCCTGAGGGTTTAAGAATACAGAAGTATTGGTTTTGAAGGGTATCCGATCATTTGGGTGCCCTTCTATATTTTGTGTTGTAATTAATTATGCTGACAATCTTTTAAATTAACGGTGAATAAGTTATTGCTTTTCAAATAAAAAGTATTTATTGTACGTTTATAATATCACTATATTGTTTCAGTAATTTCTCAAAATATTAGTTAAGGGTATATACGACGATATTTTAAGCAAGTTTATAAATAAAATACCTGCCTTGATAAAGAGCGGGTATTTTATTTATGAAACTTAATAATCTATTAGTTTGGTTAAATTATTACTCAATTACAATTACTTCAGACTCATTGTTATTAGCGATACTGGCAAATCCATATAGTTCTTCTACATTCTTATTGAGTAGTCTTATACAGCCGTTTGATGCTTTTGTGCCGATACTATCAGGGTAAACGGTGCCGTGTATGCCAAGACCAGTCTTATTGCCACCTCTAATAGCCAACCAGCGGCTGCCGATTAAATGTCCTTCTTCACCATATTTGTAGACTTTTCCTGTTTTAGGGTCTGTCCAGTTTGGTTCTGCATCCATCTTGAATATTTCATAATGCCCAACAGGTGTTTCTGTTTCAACTGCACCGGTTGCACATTTGTATCGTTTGATGAACTTGCCGTCAAGATACCATGAAAGAGTAAAGTTCTTCTTGTCTACGAGAATGGATAATCTACCCTGCATAATTTTTAGTGTCATACCAACTTTTAGATTTTTTGGATCAACCTTATTTATGTCTACGATTGAACTCCATGTACCCAATCCGTAGTTTTTGGCAATTGTACTGATATATTCTCCTGGTTCTACTTTATGAAATATGGCTCCACTTACCGGCATTTTTGGGTCAAACACTAGTTTGTCGTTGAGATAGTTTAATTTTTCAGCAATTTTAGCTTCGGTGACCTGAGGTAAGAAACGAGCTCCATCCATGCCAATAGCAGTAGAATACGCATCTCTTATTGATTCCCATTTGCTCAGGTCTTGTTTTGAGTCAACATACCAGTAGTACCAGGTATCGGCTAGTGCAAGAGCCGAGAGTCTTCCAGATATTGTTGAAGGGAAGTCTTGATAAGCTTTGAGCCAATTTTTCTGAGCTTCATTTTCATTCTTTGCATATCTGTTAGCAAGACCAGCTCGGTAGTATACATCAGGAGCTAACTTACCGAGTGTTTCTACTGGTAAGTTTGTCATACCTGAAAGGATATTTATTGCTCCGGTATAATCTTTTTTACTAAGTAATAAGTCTGATTCTTTAATTTGAGCGAGAACCTCATCTTTATTTGTAGGTGTGCTTGTCAAGTCAGTCACTGTTTCTTTTACACTTGTGCTGACTGCATCGACAGTATCACTTACAGCTGTTATTGTTTCGTCAATGATACTAGGTTCCGCTTTATCATCTGTTGTTTTTGATATTTCAGGTGTACTAATCTGATTATCCGTAGTTTTTTCTTCTTCTGCATTGTCATCAAGAATAGCTTCCAGTCCAAGATCATCATCTGAATTTGTTGCTTCATAGGCAGTAGGGGATCTGCCAATATCTTCACTGACTTGCTCCTTAGTTTCAATATTTGAATCAGTTGCGGTCTCGGTTTCAGTGACTGTAAGATTTAGATCTTCGTCTTTTGTATTATCTTCTGGGACAACAACTGGTTGAGGATTGGCTTCGACAATGTCAATAATTTCCGGTTCGTTAATTTCAGCATTGATAAATTCTCTATTTATCCAATAGCCACCCGCTGATGCGCCTGCAACAACTATCAATATAAGTAGGAATATTTTAAATTTTGACATGCCTCTTTTGGGTGAGCTGCCAAGACTTACCCCTGGGTACATCTTAAGTGGTTTCTTTTCTTCATTATTACTCATTTATGTTGACTCCTTCAGTCATACTCAACCTTGGTCGTATATTATTAAGTTTATTTATATACATTAATTAATTCAAATTAATTATTAATAATATATGGGTTTATTCACAAGAATTCAACTTATGAGTGAGGGGAGAAGTGAAGACTAAAATAAAAAGAGAAGGTGCTCACATAAAGTGAAACAGCTTCATTACCCTATTCAGGGCGATCAGTTGGCAAATATACTATAAAATATGTGGTAACTTACAGGGAGTTTAAGTTACCACATAGAAAAATACTAATTTTAATTGTTTTATTTCTATAGTTATTACCTACTATGCTATGATATTGAGGTTATGCTTATGCCCATCATTATCAGGACCCATAGGCCAATCTTCAATAATTTCGTCTTGATCAGGTTCATCAGGGCGTTTACGACGACGTTTTTTCTGTTTTTGCCCTTCTTTTCTTTCCTCATCATTACGAATACCACCATTTTCAGCAGCTTCTGTCTCTTCTACAACTTCCTCAGCTCTTCTTGCAAGCTCTTCGTTGAATGCATTATGCGCTTGAGTGCTTGAACGCTCAATATCTACTGCTCTATCTTGTATTTGTACGATAAAGCTTGCTTTCATTGCTTGATCGCCTAGAGTAATAGAAGACATTTTATCACCTCATTCAAAAAAGAACCCATAACTTACACTAGTTATTGTCATTCAGAGACAGTATTTCCTTCTTTGAGGATAAAATTTTACCCTCTATATTAAGTATACCCTCTGAATTGGTGCTTATGCAAGTTTAAAACATACATTTTTGAAATATTTATATGTTTTATTGTACATGTGTTAGTTGGCGTTCGCTGAACTTTTCTTTGAGGAAATCGAGTATTTGAGCATGTATTTGACTCACACGACTCTCTGAGAGTTCTAGAATATCTCCTATGTCCTTGAGATTTAAATTATCAAAATAGTACATTACAAGTACTTGCTTCTGCTTTTCATTCAAACCCTTAATTGCAATTTCCTTTATCTCAGAACGTTGAAGCTCTGTAAGAGGATTGGTGGCAGACATATCTGGAAGCATTTCAATTTGACCAAGCTCACCATCATCATCTTCATCCCATTTACGGTTGAGTGAAACAATGTTCTTTACTCGAGTATCTTTAATAAAGTCATCGTATTGATCCATGTTCATTTCCATTTCACTGGCAATTTCTTCATCATCTGGAATACGTCCAAGTTTTGAGCATAGTGCATCTCTGGTTCTTTCAAGCTGGTGGACACGGACTCTCACAAGTCTTGGAATCCAGTCGAGTCTTCTGAGTTCATCTATTATCTGTCCTGAAATTCTCGAGCTACAGTATGTAGAAAATTTGATTTCTCTACTTGGATCGAATCTGTTTATTGCATCAATCAATCCAAGGGTGCCCCAACCAATCAGGTCATTTACATTGACATGGTCAGGTAGTTTGGCAGCCATGCGTTCAGCTGTCTGGTATACTTGAGTCATATAATGCTCAATCAATGAATCACGAATATGTTGAGGCTTTTTAGCTACATATTCCTGCCATAGTGCAGCTACTTCTTCTTCGGTAAGAGTAGAAGGTGGTCCATAGTATTCATTGTATCTGCTCATTTATTTCTCCCTGTTAAAATAATTGAATAAACTTGTTACTACTACTATATATTACAAATCGTCTAGATCTACTGCATCACTATTTGGCGTACTTGAAATAGCTTTTAAATATAAACTTCTTGCTCGTTCTCTTTTATCTTCTTCTTCGTCTTCTTTCTCGTCAAGGAATTCTCTAATCAGTGATATTCCCATTCTTGATAGAATCATTCCAATGATAAAATAGCCGAAAATTATGACTAACCCCTGACTGAACATTGAAATAACATCTGATGTAGAAAGTCCCAAGAGTCTTCTTATAATCCAAGTAGTAGCAAATATAACAAATCCGAGTAGTGCGAAGAATGCAGCCAATCTTCTTACAACCATCTTTTCTCCTTTCTACCATTCAGTTTAAATCGTTTGCTGCTTATTGCCGATTATAGCTTCAATGTTACTTTCAGTAATTAGCTTACCAAGAGCAAGTCTATCTGCTGTATAAAGTCCATTTGCACAGGTTGACCCGCAAGTAATATATGAAATATCAGTGTTTACTTTACTTGCAATATTTAAAATCATTCCATGCGCTGCTGAAGTATCAATTTTACTGAAGATAATTCTGTTAAAGTTCAAAGCCTTGTAACCTTCTACAACTGCCATTGTTGTTCTCTCTGTCATTGAAACTGGCAAAAGCAGGTGTGTTTCATCAACATTAGCGACACGAAGTATCTCATTTAGTGCAAGAATACTTTCTGTATCATTATGAGGAATTCCACCAGTATCAATGAGGATCAAATCTTTATCAGACATATTGTGTACCTGATCAGCCATAACTGATGGTGTATTGGCTGTAACTAGAGGTAGTTGCATTATAGTGGTAAGTGCCCTGAGCTGGGATTCTGCACCAGGACGTTTTAAATCCTCGGTGATTAGTCCAACATTTTTCCCTTGTTTGATTACCGCTTCAAATGCAATCTTGGTTAAAGTAGTAGTTTTGCCACCGCCATTAGGGCCTACAATTGCTATAACTGTTGGACGATTATTGGTTTTGTTAAAGCTGGATGGGCCAGATACGTGAATGTATTTTGCAATCTCCTCAGCAAGATATTTATTTATATTCTCACGCTCAAGAATAGTGAACGGCATATCTCTCTGTAGCTTCTCTACTATTGCACGAGCTTCATTGGCGTTTACTTCGTTTTCAACAAGTGACTGGTAGCTATCAAGAAGAGCCTCACCTACTTCTGGAATGGCGCCTCTTGCCTGTATACTGGTTAATCTTAGTATTTCTCTTCTCATCTCAGACATCAACTGTTCGGTTGCAGTATTTACCATTATCTGTTCTGACTGAGTATACTGACGGGTTTGTACAGTATCATGATTCTGATGTATAGAAATGCTCTGTTCCTGTTGGTGATTATCTCTTTCATGTGAGTATGAATTGTATTTTGATGAAACAGGTGTTGGTTGAGAGGCTTCCTTATACATTTCTAATGGGGTTTTTGGACGTTTTGCCTGTGCGTTTCCATATGCCTGATCAAGTAATGATTGGGCGTTTCTAGATTTTTGGGGTTTGTAACGTGGTGTAACGCTATTAACAATGCTTGGAGCAGCACTTGCAATAATTTCAATAATTTCTTCTCCACCGCCAAGCTTGAAGAAGTTTTTATTTTTGCGAACTCTCTTTTCGATAATACATGCATTTTCACCAAGAGCAGCTTTTACCTTGCTTATGGCTTCTTGCACATTTTTACCTTGGAAGATCTGTTGCTGATTATCCGACATTGTTATAGTTTTTACTTCCTTTTTTATATTTAAAAGCTATTAAAGTTCAACTTTTACCATTCCAATACTCTCTACTTTGAATTCTGGGAGCACTTCGTTGTATGAGATCACAGCCAACGTAGACAATGCGTTCTCAGTCATGCGCTTGACCTGTAAGCGAATTTGCGGACTAGTGATAATAAGTGCTGAATAACCATTCTGCAATTGAAGCTGAACTTGTTCAGCAATTCCATCTATAATCTTTTTCTGCGCGTCTGGACGTAGTGTTAAGAATGATCCTGCATCACTATGTTCAATACGTTTAGCAATGGTATCTTCAAGTGATGGATCAAGCATTACTACATGCAGGATATTATTTTCAGCATATTCGTTACAAATTTGTCTTGATATTTTATTACGGCAGTGAGCAGTTATAATTTCAGGATCTCTCGTGCGTCTTCCGATTTCAGCCATAACTTCAAGGAATGCAGGAAGGTTTCTAATAGAGACTCGTTCACGCAGTAGGTTTGCAAGTACTTTCTGGATATCAAATGGTGAGAGAGGCTCTGGTGTAACTGCTTGTACAAGATTTGGCATGGATTCTTTAACATTATCAAGAAGTCTTCTAACCTCTTCACTTGTAAGCAGTTCGTGTGAGCGACTTCTAATGACTTCAGTAAGGTGAGTTGCTACAACAGTTTCTGCATCAACTACAGCGTAGCCATATTGCTCGGCTTTTTCACGCTGGCTCTCATTAATCCATACTGCAGGCATACCAAATGCAGGTTCTACTGTTTCAATACCCCTTATTTTATCAGTTATTGCTCCTACATCCATTGCCATATATTTATCAGGCTCGATAATAGCTTTTGTTACAGGATTTCCCTGAATCTTTATAGAGTATTCATTTGGCTGCAAATCCATGTTGTCTCTGATGCGGATAGGCGGCACAATAATCCCCAACTCTTGTGCCATCTGTTGCCTTATCATTGATACTCTATTGAGTAGACCGCCACCACCGGATTCTGATTGTGAAACGTCAACCAATGGAACAAGACCATACCCCACCTCAAGCTCCATTGGGTCGATTCTGAGAAAGTTTTCGACTTTTTCTTCTTCTGGTGCAGCTTTTGCTGCCTCTGCTTCTGCAGCAGCTTCTTCTGCTGCAATTTGTTTTTTGCTTTTGACTTTACCTTGTCCTAATCTCCACCACCATACACCGCTTGCTATGGAGATGCTCATAAATGGTACGAATGGAAAAGGAGTAAGGCCTAGCAGTCCAGAGAATGCAATGCTTCCTATTAGAGCACTACATATTCCTAATGCCTTGCGATGACATAGAAGCTGATCAATGATTTGCCCGCCAAAGTCATCTCGTCTATTACCACGGGTTACGAGAATACCTGAAGCGATACTTATAAGAAGTGATGGAATCTGTCCAACCAGTCCATCACCAATAGTTAACTTCGTAAATATCTGTCCCGCTTCCAGAAAGCTCATACCACCGATAGCAACTCCAATTATCAATCCAGCGCCAATATTTACACCTGTAATAATAAGACCTGCGACGGTATCGCCTCGTACAAACTTCGCAGCACCATCCATAGCTCCATAGAAATCAGCCATTTGTCTTATTTCTTCACGTCTTTCTTTTGCTTCATCTTCGGTAATTGTGCCAGCATTGAGATCGGCATCAATTGCCATCTGTTGACCTGGCATGGCATCAAGAGTAAATCTTGCAGCAACTTCTGCAATACGGGTCATACCTTTTGTCAGTACTATAAACTGAATAACAACTAGGATAATAAATATTACAATACCAACTATAAAACCATAAGTTTCACCAGTTGAGCCGGTAACGAAGTTTCCGAATGAGTATATGATTTCACCAGCAGCATGATCAAGATCTTCTGGTGCGTTGGTTAAGATAAGTCGTGTTGTCGCAACATTTAGGGCAAGTTTATACATTGTAAGTATGAGCAGTAAGGACGGGAAGCATGTCATGTCATTTGGCTTTTGAATAAAAATGCAGGCAAGGAGTACCATTAGTCCAAGCGCAATATTGATACCAAGTAAAAAATCCATTAGGAATAATGGCATTGGATAGATAATAATAACCAGCGTTGAAATTAAAAATGCAGGAATAATAGACTGTTTGACAGCGCTGAAATCACTCAGCATGTCAATTGCTTTATTCTTAAAATTCATCGCCGCTTCTGCCATTTTTTCCCTTAATATTGATTAATTTTATTCAAACTGCTCAAATTCGTTTTATGCTGCCGGGGGTTTTTTATTCTTGAACGCTGCACGCTTATTTTCATCAAGAACGTGAGCTAGAATATCTGCCACCGCCTGAAACAATTCTGGTGGTACTGTATCTCCAAGTTCAAGCTGATAAAGTTGCCTTGCCAGCCACGGTTCCTGCCATACAGGAACATTGGCTTCTTTAGCCTGATCTATAATCTTCATAGCTATATTATTCTTACCCTTTGCTACTACTTCTGGTGCCTGCATATCTGGTTTATATTTGAGTGCAACAGCATAGTGCGTAGGGTTTCTTACTACAACTTCTGCATCCGGTACTTCCTGCATCATACGCTGTTGAGCAAGTTCATACATTTTTTGCCGGCGTTTACCCTTTACTTCTGGGTCACCTTCAGCATTTTTATGTTCATCTTTTACTTCTTGTTTTGACATTTTAAGTGATTCATTGTGCTTCCATTTCTGATATATAAAGTCAACGATCCCCAATATAAAGAGAACAAGAGCCATTCTGAATGCAATTTCCCATACGTTTTCTATAACATATTTCAGAATAGATCTATGTTCTAAAAAAGATAGAACTATTGAGTCTCCGTATATTCCTGCAAAAAATTGATATGCCACAAGCATAATTACTAATATTTTAGCCAAGTTCATCAGCAACATAACAAATTTTTTAGCACTGAATAGCTGTTTGATTCCATTTACAGGATTTAGTTTGTCAAATTTAATTTCAAGTGTTTCCCAAGAAATAGTAAATCCAACCATATAAACATTTACAATTACTGCCACCATTACAATAAGTGCTAAAAATGGAGCAACAGCATATGCACAAAATTCTAGTCCTGTTATTAGTATCCCATCAATATCTTGAGCTTCAGGTGCAAGTGTGTTTGGTATTTCCTCAGAAATAATACGCACAATTGCTGAGCCCATTGTTTCCTCAATCCAAGGCCCAAGATACCAGAGAAAAATAACCCCGCAAAGTAGAATTAATGATGCACTTAAATCTTGGCTCTTTCCAACCTGACCTTCTTTGCGAGAATCGGTTAAACGTTTCTGGGTAGGCTCTTCAGTTTTATCATCACTATCATCTGCCATATCCTAAACCTTTGCACTTTGGTTATATTCAAATAAAGACTTTCTTTAGTATCCACTGGCCGTAAGTGTTTTTTCTGGAGCCATTTGTGCTATTGTTTGAGAGAGTGCTTCGAGCATATCATGCCAGAGCCCATCACCAGCATTATCAAACCATATATGACCTTCCTGTGCACCAGAAAATGCCATACAAACACCTGGAATCAAAAGCATAACAGATATTAGCCCAAGCGTAACTCTTAAGGGCATACCAAAAACCATAATATTCATCTGCGGCATAGTTCTAGTAACAAAGCCAATAATAACACTTATAATCAACGTAATTGCTACAATTGGCATTGCTATTTGCATTGTTGCTTTAAACATAAGCTGAATTTGTGTTTCTGCTCCTTCAATGCAGGCAATCATAAAGTTTGGAAAGATTAAGTCTCCAAGCCCTATTATTTCGTAGCTTCTGTCAAGTAGCCATATAATGTATAAATGCAAATTGAGAATTAGAAAAACTAACCCTGCGATCTGCGACCACAAAAAACCAATCATAGATACACTTGTATTACTTAGTGGATCAAGAACTTGCGACATCGAAAAGCCAATCTGTTGACCACATAGCTGACCCGCGAGTTCAACTGCTGAGTACAATATGCTTGATAAGAAACCTATTGCAACTCCAATAATTAATTCCTGGCAGACTAAGAAGCTAATATCAGAACCGTTGAGAATCATATTTTCATTCCAGTGCCAGGTTGTTCTTGCAGTAGGATAAACTGTCAACGTCAGAAATATAGCAATAATAGCTTTATAACGTGTCGGTATCTGCATAGAAGAGAAAAACTGCGCAGTCATAACCATCCCACCCATACGTACTAAAACAAGACCAAATACAAAATAGCCCATAAGAGTCTGGTCTAATTGAATGAATTCACCAAATTCCATTTTCTCTTCTTTATTTTAAAAAACTAAAACTACAAAGCACATTAATATATAACCTGTTTTCTTATTTACCCCCCAGAAAGTAAAGACATATGTGACCATAGGTTTTCGGTATATTCTACCAATACTTGAATCATCCATGACATTGCAAGTAAGGTTACTCCCATTACGGCCATTAACTTAGGAACGAACGTAATTGTCATTTCCTGCACACTCGTTACTGTCTGAATCAGACTTATAAAAACCCCAACTACAAGAGATGTCAAAAGTACTGGCATTGAAAGCAGCACTGCAGTAAATAGCGTCTGCTGAGCAATGTCAATTATGCCTTGGACTGTTGGAATCATAGCTTCTCCCTGAAACTGGTTGAATATTTAAAATATATTGCACCCTATGAAATAACATTAATAAATGCCAGCATATCAGGTGGAAAGCTTGTTACTAATGCTTCCATTAATAATCGCCAACCATCTACAAGTATAAATAAAATGAGTTTGAAAGGCATACTAACCATAGCCGGTGGTAACATCATCATACCCATACTCATTAAAACAGATGCAATAACCATATCTAGAATTAAGAACGGAAGATACAGTAAAAAACCCATCCAAAAAGATCTCTTCATCTCAGAAGTTACAAATGCTGGAATTAGAACAAATGTAGGTATATCAGCTAATTGTAATTCTGTAAATTCTTTAACGTGCCTGTTGTTTTCGCCAACCCAGTATACTCCACCATCATCAGATTTAACTTGATGACCGGAAACACCCATGAAAAATCGAACTTCTTCTTCACCCTCATTTGCTGTTAAACAAGAGAACATGAACTTTCTTACAGGTGAGAGAGCTCTACTGAACATTTCACCCTGTGTCATTTTCTGTCCTGTTGCAGGATCAACAGCATCATCAAAGTATGGCTTCATCCCTTCATCCCATGATTTTTCCCATGTTGGAGCCATAATGAATACTGATAATATAAAAGCAATACCTACCAAAATTTTATCAGGAGGCATTGTTTGGGTTCCAAGAGCTTTTCTCAAAAAACTGAGTACAATCATTATTCTTAAGAAACATGTTGTTACCATCATAATGCCTGGAGCAAGACCAATAAGGGTCAATAATGCAACAATTTGTAGTACTGATGCTACCTGTGAGGGGGTTTTTGCTGCAGTTAGTGTCCCTTCATCAATAGTAGGTAGAAATGATAGATCTGTTACTCCTTGCGGTATTGGTTGAGGTCCAGTAACATCACCAGGTCCAACACTTGAGCTCTGTGAAGGAGGTAGGTCTGCTCCAAATGCACTAGATATAGCCGTAACTCTTAATATTATAAGCGTTAATAATAAAATTCCGATAAAAGTTGATTTTTTGTACGCAAAAAAAACAGTGTTAACTGTTTTTGTATTGTAAATCTTATCTGTTGTTAAATCAACGTTAATCATTTTATTCCGATACATTTATATTCAAAGAGTTTATGATTCAAGGTCTCTTATTTTTCTTATACGTTCTTGTCTTTCAATAATTTCTGACTCAGTTTCTTCGTTTATTCTGTGGTCAAGTATTACCTCTTTATCTTTTTCAAAGTTTGCTAGCGAAGCGTCTTTTTTATTAACCCCTTTAATATTTTCATTACCCAAAATTTGTTTTTGGAACATTTTGTAGAAAAGATTTTGCCCTGTACTCGTTTTAGGTTTAGCAGCTGAGAGTACTTCTGTTATTTCTTCCGCATCTGTTATCTCACATATCTGGTCAAAACCATTTGGTGATACTCCAATAATCAAAACTCTTGTTCCTACTCGAACTAGTGACAAATATTTCTGAGAGTCAAAATGCGTCCTTCCCAGTATCTCAAGTCCTGGACTAGAAAATAATTTTTTCCCCCCCGGGAGTAGTTTTTTTACAATGGTCAAACATATCCAAAGAAAAATTCCTAATACAATAGTCCCCATAACAATCATAGGTACGACGCTATTTGTTAAAGCAGATGTCTTTGGTTTTTCACTGTTGTTTTTTATTTGGTTTACATTGCTAATATTCTTTTTTGGATGAGGAAATGTCACTGTTTCCCGTTCATAGTTTCTTTCAGGCGCTATATTGCCTTTTTTCTCGCCCCCCCCATATTGCTCTGGAAATGCATTTGTCCCCGTAAAAAGCAGAATGCCAATAAAACAAGTAGATAACGCATATACTAGTTTAATTTTTTTTAAAATTAGTTCATCCATAATATGCTGACATAACCCCTATTATTATATTCACTTAATATCATCTATATTTTTAACATATAATTCAATATAAATCCAGCAAAATTATACGGTTAAAGTTGAAAAATATAGATTGTTTTAGCTTGGTGTACTATATCTAGTGGTGGGTGTGCTCGCAAGTAGTAAATAGTGTGATGGTGAATTAAATTTATTTTGACAATATATTTGATATTGGGAGGTTTGGGAATAACGAGAATTGAGCTATTCAAGTAGGTCTGGCCGTAATTTTTTTGTTTTTTTATAAGCTTGGTGTAGTCGCCATTCATTAATATGCTTGTGGTTTCCTCCTCTCAAAATTTCTGGTACACTTAAACCTTCATATTCTGTGGGGTGGGTGTAGTGGGGGTAATCGAGGAGTTGTTTGCCTTGAAATTTTAGGCTGAATGACTCATCTTGAGCGCTTTCTATTTTACCGAGAGCTCCTGGGATAAGGCGAGCGGTTGCATCAATAATTACAGCGGCTGCAAGCTCGCCGCCAGTTAGTATGAAATCGCCAATACTGTATATTTCAGGTTGTAAAATGTCGAAAATTCTCTGGTCAAAGCCCTCGTATCTTCCGCATACAAATATTAGGCGTTCAGCTATGCTGAATGCCTCTGCCTGAACCTGGTTAAAGCGTTTCCCCTCAGGCCCTAGGAAGATTAGGCGTGTGGGGGTGTCGACCAGATTTTGAACTGCGCGGACAGAATCTATAACTGGCTGGGCGGTCATTACCATTCCGGGACCTCCACCGAAAGGCCTGTCATCTGTTTTAGCGTGTTTATTTGTTGAATAATCTCTAATGTTATGTGAGTGAACTTCTATGAGCTTTTTTTCTTGGGCAATTCGTAAAATACCTTCAGAAAATACACCATTTAACATATCTGGAAATATGGTTAAAATATCAATTCTGAGCATCTTTGTTTCCTTATATTATATAACTTATTAGAGTATTATCGGAATAACCGACTCTTTGTAAAGAGATTTAATTGATCTTTAGTGTTATATAAGTATTTATTAATATTGGTGTTGAGCCTATGAAATAAGAATATATGAAAATAAATAAAAAAAAAGTATTATAAAGCTTGTTATATATCGACAGTTTTGATATTATAGGAAGTAATATAGTACGCCTTTGCTATTTGATTCTTGGGTGGGTTATGTTCTATTTTGAATGTGATTTCTTCCTCCGAGCTGGTAGTCGGTATCAGGTGTATTGTTAGTTGGGGACTTAAAGTGTATTTTAGCTTCTAATTATTTAATAGTTTTGGAGGAATGAGGAATGAAAAAATTTCTAATGGCTGCAGTTCTTGGTCTAGGTGTAGTAGTTGCAGGTGGTTGTAGTAGTACTTGCTCAGCACCATCTTGTGAAAACAACCCAAACTCTGCTAAGTGTGATCGTTGTACTACTGAGTATTGTGAATATATTGGTACTAGAATCTATAGTAAAGAAGTAATGAACAGTGGTGGTAAGCCTGTTCGTTTTGCTGATGGTACTATCATTAAGACTCTAGATAAGAGTAAGATTACAAAGTGGTAAGAATTTAAGTGTTATTATATAATTACGCTTAGAATTATATTTTTTAGTGCTTCTCAGTATACTGTGAAGCACTTTTTTTATGGCTGCAACCTGCTGAGCATGTGAAGTGTGTGATGTATATAGTTACTAGCTATACGGATGGTAAATTCATTGTTATATGAAATATACTTTCTGAAATATACAATAGTTGTTAAAATTACTGTTATTTGTAGAAGAAAGCGATACGGCGAATAGACTAAGTTGTTTATTGTATCTTTTGAAAACAAAAGTGTTTGGGTTATAGCTTCTCGGGGTGTTAATTAAGTGTCAGGTTTAGATGCGGACTTTTGGGGTAGAATTATAGTGTATGCGTTTGGTTGGTTATTTTTGTCATTTTAAAGGGAAGGTATAATCAGAACAGAAGTTCTATGACATAGTATCGGGTATGCTGAGTGTAAAAGAGTATAGATCTTGGTTAAAGTATAATTAAGTAATTAAAAGAGTTTTTTTTGTGGTTATTAATGACTCAAAAGTAGTAGAGGTTTGAATAAAGTAAAAACATTGAGCTTGAGGCATTGTGATTGATTATGGCTTATCTCCCTTAGCAAACAATCAGTTTTAGGGCGTGTTTTGAGTTTGTTTTTTCTTGCCTAGTATTTAAGTAAAGAATTAAAATGTTGTAATTGGTTGAGTGGAATATAAACTGATAGGCTTAAAGTGTTGATTGAATTTGTGACTTCTGGCTTTAAGATAATTAGTAGTTTTGATGGTGTTTATCTTTGCTTTATAATAGCGTTATTAGGTTATATATTACTTGATAAAAAAAAGTTAAGTGTTATATTTTAATGGTATGGTGTTTGTAAAAATTTAAGACTTGTTTTGCGGTTTTATTATATGGTAATTCTGGTTAAGAATGCTGCCAGAGGGTGTTTGTGGAGAAATTATGTCGATTAAAGATCATGTAAATCATGCGACCAAGTTTCGTCGTCGCGTACTGTGTGAAGTGGTGAAAGCTTATAATAATGGATGTAAGCCTGATGATATGGATAGGATACCATATAATCTGTTTCCCCGTGAATATCAGGATGATAATTACAGGTGCTGTATTTATAAGGATCGAGAGGTTATAAAACACAGGTGTATCGCTGCCATTGGTATAGATTTACAGACAATTACCGATGATTTTCCGAGGATTTCTCACTATACTGATGAAGCAAGGAAGAGAGAAACGATTGAACCTAATGTGCTGACTGTACTTGATATCGCGTGTGAAAGTTGTATTAGGGCGCAATATGTCATAAGTGAGCTTTGCCGTGGTTGTATTGCCAGGCCGTGTGTCTCTAACTGTCCGGTAAATTGTATTACAATTACCAATCATCAAGCCAAAATCGATCCTGAAAAGTGTATAAACTGTGGTAAGTGTAAAGAAGTTTGTCCGTATCATGCAGTTGTTCATGTGCCTGTGCCATGTGAAGAGGCATGCCCGGTTGATGCGATAAGTCGTAATACAGAGACAGGTAAACAACAGATTGATTTTGACAAGTGTACTTCTTGCGGTAGGTGCATGAGGGCATGTCCGTTTGGTGCTATTATGGAGAAGTCGCAGATTATTGATGTGCTTGAGGCGTTTTACTCTGAGAAAGAGGTAATTGCGATGTGTGCTCCAGCAATTGCTGGGCAGTTCTCTGGTGGGATGGGGTGTATTGCTGCTGGGCTTAAAAAGTTAGGGTTTGATAGGGTGGTAGAGGTGGCGAGTGGAGCAGACGAGACTTGCCAGCATGAAGCGGAGGAGTTTGCAGAGAGAATTATAAAAAATGGTGAAGACTTTATGACTACTTCCTGCTGTCCAGCGTATGTTGAAGCTGCAAACAAGCATATGCCGGAGGTAGTGCCGCATATATCACATACTCCTACTCCAATGCATTATATCGCTGATAAAATGCGCAGAGAGTATCCAGATGCGGTGACTGTATTTCTTGGACCGTGTGTGGCAAAGAGATATGAAGGTGTGATGGATGCTGCTGTTGATTTTGTGTTGACATTTGAAGAGGTCGGGGCGATGTTTGAGGCTTCCAGCATTGAGACTGCGACACTTGAAGAAGTGGAACTGGAAGGTTTTGCATTCCGTGAGGGTAGAGGGTTTGCTCTTGTTGGCGGGGTGGCTGGAGCGGTTGAGAGTGTGGCTGATGATCCTGAAGCTGTAAAGAGTGTGACAGTAAATGGGTTGAGTCTCGAAGGGCTTAATCAGCTCAGAGATTATGCGAATAATGGCTGCAAGGATGGTAATCTTGTTGAGGTTATGACCTGTGAAGGTGGTTGTATCAATGGGGCAGGAGTGTATACTGTTCCGAGTAAGGCGCATAAGGCTATTGATGAATTTGCGAAAGGTAGTGCTCATCTTAAACAATAGGTTTTCAAGGAATTGAGTTTGAAATCTGTAATGAATTTAAAGACGAATTGGTTTATGCCAGTTCGTCTTTAAATTAGAAAAATCTTATGAATAAAAGTACAGTTATTTGTCGAGTAATAGATTTTTTATATTACTTTTTAAATGATTCCTTCTTTTTATTGTTCACTGTCACAAGCATTTATGGTATATCAGCCCAGTCAAATATGAGCAAGCTCATAGGTAGTGGCTAGAAAAGTACTGTAGGCGTCTACAATTTTTGGCTCTTACATTATCAATATTAACTATTACTTGTTATTAATTTGTACCTTTTTATAAAAGATTAAAATGTCACGCAAATAAAGCCACCCTCAGAGATTAAGCTGAGGGTGGCTTATTACTGCATGGAGTTTAGGAGGAATTTTGCTACATTGTACTGGTTAGAAGTTATGCAGTAATGTCTGTTTAAATATTTGGTTTTAAGGTAGCTTTAGAACCATGCCGGCTCTGATAGCTGATGGTTTTCTAATTTTATTCTTGTTTGCTTTGAATATTGCTCGCCATTTGTTTGAGTTGCCGTATTTCTTTGCAGCAATTCTTGATAATGTGTCACCGGCACGTACTACGTAAACCCTCTCTTTTCCTGCTGGGGTATTGGCGTATATTTCAACAGGGGTGTCCTGTACTTCCTCAAGTGGGGGAATAATTAGTCTTGTACCTTCTTGAAAACCTCCACGTGAGAGTATGGGGTTTGCTATTCTGATACCTTCTATAAGTGCAGGTTCGGCGCTACCATAATATTTCATAGCAATAGAAGGGAGTGAATCAGTAGTAGAGATTTTATGGTTAGATGTCCTATGTGAGTTTCTATCAAAGGGAATTCTTAAAACCATTCCTACTTTGAGCATATTAGGATTTGGCATTCTATCTGTATTGATAGCAAAGATTTCTTTTGCACGCTTTCTTGAGCCAAGGTGGATCTTAGCAATTTTGCTGAGGGTGTCTCCTCGCTTTACCTTGTAGTCTCTATATGTTGTATTTGCTAGGGAATCTATTGAAGGAGAATCCTTAGCTTGTGTGAGACTATCTTTCTCAATTACTTGAGTGTTGTCCCTTATCTCTTCTGAGAATGGAGTAGTGGTGAAAAGGTCATTATTGACTGAAGGTGATAGCTCTTGTTGTTGAGCAAAAGTTTCAGGTTCCGGAGCTGGTGGTGGGGTAACCTCTGGAGTTATAACTTGCTCTGTTTCAGGGAGTAGAATATTCAAGTCATTGCCAGATACTCCACCTATACTGTTTTCTTCTTGTGTTATATCTCTTTCTTGAGTAGAAGCCAGAAGCGCTTCGATATCAATATCGTCAGGGGTATCAACAGCTATAGTCGTTTCTTCTTGTTCACTACCTATTGTCAAGTCGCTTAGAATATCGTCGTCATTGATGTTGCTCTTAATTACCCTTGGATTATCTTCTTTGGGGATTGTCAGGCTAAGTCCTTCATTTATATTACTCTGGATATCAGCAGCCAGCTGATGCTGTTGCTTGAGCTCATCACCTTTTTTAATTCTCCATCCGACATAGACAAAACCGCCGAGAAGTACACACGCAACCATTGCGAGATATCTTGCCGCACCGCCTCTTCCTTTCTGCTCTTCTTCACTCATTATGCTCCACCCCACTTCTTCTTCTCAAATTTTATTGCTTCGTTATAATATGGATATGTTTGCTCCATAAGATTAAATTTCTTACTATGAATATCTCTGCGCCCACTGGCTGTTGTCTCAATTCCAATGATTTCATGCAGCATCTCGTGGAAAAGAACGTACTCAACCATATAATATGGAATATCACGTCTATCAAGTCGCTGAGATAGAGTTATCAGGTTGCGGGCAGGATCATACCAGCCAAGCCTGATTGTACTCGGTTTACGTTTTGTAACTTTTCTCCCCCAGGTTATAGCTGCTTTTGATCTGTTACCAAGGTATTTCTGATTGATCTCTTTTGCCATTGTCTGGAGATTATAGTTTTTTCCAGTTGGATTTAAATTAATCCGTCTCTGTATTGGTTTAGTTTCAACATAATACAAGGAATTTGCATAGAGGTAATCTTTAATCTTGGCTCTTCCCTTACGATCTCCACCAATCCATTTACCTAGAGCTGTAATAATTTCCTCTCCTGCATTGAGAAACATTTTATGTGCTCTTAGAGAGATGCTCCCTTTGTTCGATTCCTTTATTGTAATCATTGACTGGGTATTATTAGTCAGCATCAGGAGAATTTCTTTTCCTGAAACTTCTTTGAGCTTATTTTGCATTTCAAGTGGTGTATACTGCATTATATCTTTTGCTGACCTTTTCTGCTTTATACAATACAATAAAAGTTAATTGTATTGTATGTATTTATGGTCATGTAGTCAACTTTAACCGTAAAAAAAATGTATTTTTGATTTTTTTAGGTAGATTATCTAGTGGAATGCAATCGTTGACCTCTTGAAATATACTTAAACTGTGCTATAATAGGGTTTTGGGGATTAATTTTAAATAAATATCGTTATTATAGACTGGAGTAAGAATACAATGGCAAAGAAGGCTCGTACTGCGATAACACCGACAAGAGAAGAGGATTATCCACAGTGGTATCAAGAAGTTGTGAAAGCAGCGGAACTCGCAGAGACATCTCAGGTAAGAGGATGTATGGTCATCAAGCCTTGGGGTTATGGACTGTGGGAGAATATTCAGAGTGCACTTGATAAAATGTTCAAGGATACTGGGCATGAGAATGCATATTTTCCTTTATTTATTCCTAAAAGCTTTCTTGAGAAAGAAGCGGAGCATGTCGAAGGCTTTGCAAAAGAATGCGCTGTTGTAACTCATCATCGCTTGGAAGATGATGGTAAAGGTGGACTTGTTCCGGCTGGTAAACTTGAGGAACCGCTTATTGTAAGACCTACCAGTGAGACAATTATTGGAGCGACTTATGCCAAATGGGTGCAGAGTTATCGTGATCTGCCTATTCTTGTAAACCAGTGGGCTAATGTTGTGCGCTGGGAAATGAGAACAAGACTATTCCTACGTACTGCTGAGTTCCTCTGGCAGGAGGGGCATACTGTTCATGAAACTGAAGAAGAGGCACTCGAAGAGACACGCAAGATGTTAGAGGTTTATAAGATGTTTGCTGAAGAGTATATGGCTATGCCGGTATTGACAGGTGAAAAGACTGAAGCGGAGCGTTTTCCCGGTGCGGTAAGTACGCTCTGTATAGAAGCTCTGATGCAGGATAAGAAGGCGCTACAGGCTGGTACAAGTCACTTTCTAGGGCAGAACTTTGCAAAAGCTTCTGAAATACAGTTCCAGTCAAGAGAGGGTAAACTTGAGTATGCTTGGACTACGAGCTGGGGTGTGTCTACAAGACTTATCGGAGGTATGATTATGACTCATGCAGATGATAATGGTATGGTAATTCCACCTCGTCTTGCTCAAAAGCATGTGGTCGTTATTCCTATTACTAAAAATAAAAAAGATGAAGAGACAGTACTTGCATACTGTAATGACCTTAAAGATGAATTATCTGCTCAAATATATGACGGAAGTCCAGTGAGAGTTATCCTTGATAATCGTGATATAAATGCAGGAGAAAAAGGCTGGAGCTGGGTAAAGAAGGGTATCCCTCTGCGTGTTGAAGTTGGGCCTCGCGATATAGAAAATGGGAGTGTGTTTGTCGGTAGACGGGATAAAGAGAAAAAAGAAGGTATCAAGCGTGAAGAGTTTATCGCTAATGTGGCTGAAACTTTAAAAGATATACAGGATGGAATGCTTGCAAGAGCAAGAGCTTTCAGTGATGAGAACACCGTTGATATTGATACTACTGAAGAGTTTAAGAAATTTTTTACGCCTAAGAATGAAAAGAATCCAGAGATTCACGGCGGATTTGCTAAGATGCACTGGTGCGGTTCTAATGAGTGTGAAGAGAAGGCAAATGAACTCAAGGTAACAATAAGATGCATTCCTTTTGATTATAGGGCTAGTGGTGAAGGGGAGTGTGTGTTCTGTGGTAAGAAGAGTGCAGGACGTGTTGTATTTGCTAAATCATATTAAAAATTGATAAATACTTTCCAACTTTGTCTAAAGAGGAGTAATGTAATGGTTCATTTAGAGAATCCTCCTACACCGAAAAATAAGAATTGGATGGTTTTTGTAGCGTTTCTTATATTTGGTTTGTCTGCGCTTGTTGCAGTACTCACTGGTGAAGTTATTGAAAAGCCTGAGAGAAATAATAAAATCAGGAAGCAAATATCAACTCTTGAACATCAAATTGCTGAAAAACAAAAGAATGCAGAAGATCAAGCTAGAGCTCAAGTAAATAAGGCAAATCAGTTTGATCCAGATATGAACGAAGTACCAACAACAACTGAAGTGTTACCTTCAGCCACGTTTGTAAAACAAGAAGCAAAAATGAAGGCTGAAACAATAGATGAGCCAGATTATTTAAAAGACAGAGTTTGGGGATTCTGGTATATTGTTTTTCCATTATTTATTGTGGTTGGGCTATTTCTTTTATGGGTATGGAAAAAACATCGCAAATGGGCTCGTTAGTCTAGAATTGATAAAAATTTAAGTAGGCATCCTATTCTGAGGATGCCTACTTAATTTTTATTATAATAAAAAATAATTATATAATTATTTGGCCTGACCGTAATAAGCATTTTTACCGTGTTTGCGGTCAAAATGTTTTTTAAGAACATATGCAGGTAGTGGCTCAGCGTTCTGGTTTATCGAAGTAGTTGCAATCGCCATATTCGCAATTTCTTCAAGAGCAACACTGTTTGCAACTGCGCTGGAAGGTGTGCTTCCCCAAGTAAATGGAGCATGACCTCTAACAAGGACTCCAGGAAACTCAATAGGGCTTAGTTTTCGCTGATTGAAAGTTTCAAGAATTACCTTTCCTGTATTTTCTTCATAAGCAGAGTTTACCTCTTCTTCTGTAAGAATTCTGGTGAGTGGAGTAGGTCCGTTGAAGTGGTCTGCGTGGGTTGTACCAAAACATGGTATCTCATTACCTGCTTGCGCAAAGGCTGTAGCCATTGTTGAATGGGTGTGTACCATTGCCCGGACACCTAGTTCTTTCCATTCCTTTAGTAGGAGCAGGTGGGTTGGCGTATCAGAACTTGGGCGGTAATCACCTTCAATAACATTGCCATTAAAGTCAAGAACAACAATATCTTTTGTTGTAAGCTTGTCATAAGACACGCCGCTTGGTTTGATTGCAAAATACTCGCCGCTTTCGTCTACAACAGATAGGTTGCCCCATGTTAGTTTGACAAGGCCGTGTTTTACCAGCTCTAGGTTACCGCTGCAGGTCTGGTCTTTGAGTGAATTAAAGTTCATTAGTGTCTCCTGTCTATTATTTCAACTAAGTTTAGAAATTTCAAAATATTATAACAGCTTTCAAGTAAAATGGAAATACAAATCTTACTTGAAAAAAAAAATACTAATGATAACATTGATAATAGTTTTTAACTATAAGTCATATCATATGTTAATAAATTTTTTCGGTGACTATGAGTAAGCTAATTCTATTTCGTTGATATACTTTTGTATGAGGAAAATATGGGAACAGGTAAATATATAACCGGTCATGGTAAACCTTTGCCTTTTGGGGCAACTGTGACTGCTCATGGATATAATTTTTCAATCTATTCTAAGAATGCATCTAGTTGCACTCTTGTTCTTTTTGAACCGTCTATTACTGATGCTGTGCAGGAAATAGAACTTCGTAAAGAATATAACTTGACTGGAAATGTCTGGCATGTTGAGGTATTAGGTGCTGGTGATGATATTCGTTATGGTTGGAGAATGGATGGTGACAACTCAGCAAAAGCAGGAAATATGTTTAATAAGCATAGTATTCTTGTTGATCCATATGCTAAGGCTTTGACAGGTGGTGCAAAATGGGGTGAGCCGCAAATAAGAAGAGATATTGAACCTTTAAAAGATTACTCTGAATTTGTGCGGCGTTGTGCGGTAGGAACTGATGACTTTGACTGGATGGGAAGTCGTCCTGTGACTAGAGCGTTAGAAGATACAATAATTTATGAACTTCATGTCAGAGGTTATACTATTATGGATAACTCTGGGGTAGAGTGTAAAGGAACTTATAAAGGGTTGATTGAAAAAATTCCATATATTAAAGATTTGGGGGTGACAGCAGTTGAATTGATGCCAGTATTTGAGTTTGATGAGAATGAACATATGAGACATAACGAAGGTGGTGATATTTTGAGAAACTACTGGGGGTATTCTCCTGTGTGCTTCTTTGCTCCTAAAGCTAGTTATGCTGCTAATGGTTCTGATTATAATCAAATTAATGAATTTAAAGAGATGGTTCGTGAGTTTCATAATGTAGGGATTGAGGTGTATCTGGATGTAGTCTTTAATCATACTGCTGAAGGCGATGAAAGAGGACCAGTTATATCCTTTAGAGGTATTGATAATGCTTCCTATTATATATTGGATAAGAATGGAAAATATAAAAATTACTCTGGATGTGGTAATACGTTTAACTGTAATGATCCAGTAAATCAGAGCCTGATTATTGATTGCTTGAGGTATTGGGTAGCTGAGATGCATGTGGATGGATTTAGGTTTGACCTTGCTTCGATTCTGGGGCGTGGTGAAGATGGTGAGGTGTTGAAAAACCCACCATTGCTTGAACGTATTGCAAAAGATCCTGTGCTTGCTGCAACAAAGGTTATTGCTGAAGCATGGGACGCTGCAGGGCTTAATCAGGTGGGGCATTTCCCTCATTTTGGCAGATGGTCTGAGTGGAATGGTTATTACCGGGATAATGTAAGAATGTTCTGGAAAGGATGTGAAGGGATGGTAAGCCCAGTAGCAAGCAGAATATGCGGATCTGATGATCTGTATCATAAAGCTCCTAAACAAGGGATTAATTTTATTACGGCTCATGATGGCTTTACGTTGAATGATCTTGTTTCATTCTCCAAAAAGCATAACTTGGCAAATGGTGAAGAAAATTGTGACGGTGAGGACAATAATCATTCGATGAATTTTGGAATTGAAGGTGTGACTGATGATCAGGGTATTGCTCGTTTAAGAAAACAGATGATCAAGAACTTTATACTTACTTTATTCATAAGTCAGGGGGTACCAATGTTGCTGGCTGGGGATGAATTTGGGCGTACTCAGCAAGGTAATAATAATGCTTACTGTCAGGATAATGAAATAAGTTGGGTAAACTGGGAACTGCTCCATACAAATAGTGACCTGCATCGTTTTACAAAAAAGATGATAGCGTTTAGAAAACGTCATCCTGTGCTTACCCAGAGTACTTTTTTCAAAGATGGAAAAGGTATAACTTGGCATGGTGAACATGGGAAAGGAGCTGATTGGTCTGCAGTGGCTAAAACATTGGTCTTCAAGCTTGACGGAGATTGTATTGAGGGCTGTAGTAAGAATGGTATTAAAAGTAAATCGCTTTTTATAATGCTCAATGCATCTAAAGAGAGGGTGTACATTGACGTTCCTAATGTTGGAAAGGAATGGATGAGAGTGGTTGATACATCTTTAGATAGCCCTGATGACATATTTGATGTTGACAGGCAAGGGGAGTATGTAGGCTATTCCTGTAGTAAATACAGAGTCCGATCTCATAGTGCGGTTATTCTTGAGAGTAAGTAGAATAATTTAAAGCTGTAAGATTATAAAATCCTACAGCTTTAATTGATTATAAAATAAGATTATCTTATCTGAAATGTGTAAGGCGACCAACAACTTTGCCTATAACTTTCATTATGCGTTTGTCATATACGAAGTCCTTGAGGTTTAAGTCATCAGATTTGCATAGCAGTTCACCTTTTTTGTCTTCGATATTTCTTATAAAGAAACTACGTGCTCTCTGGATAAGAATTGACTGGTTTGCTAGTTCATCGTCTTTTAACTGATGTGTGTCAAAGATTAAAACTGAGCCTTTCGGGAAGTTCTCTCTCATTGAATGGTCATTCATAAAGCATGCCACTAGTTTTGAGGTCTTTTCAAACCATGACGCAGGGGCGTAAACCCAATCAAGAATTTCAGATTTATCAAAGCCAGATTTCTTGTGGATGAGTCTTCTCATGTGGACACGAGGTATTGCAATCATCTCACATGATTTTTCAGAAACTTCTTTAGATTTAGTAGAAAAGCTTACTGGGATGGGGCCAATTTTTGCGTTCTCCTCAATTCCTTCCTGTTGGGGTATGTTTGTAATTTCTTTTATGCACTCAGAAAAAGATAGACCAAATTCTTTCTCGATAATACCATAGTGTGAAAGATTGGTAGTAAAAGTACTACCTGTTTCCCAAAGTTGAATTGTCTTTTCGCTTACATTTAGTAAGACAGAAAGCTCTTTTCTTGAATAATTGTTGCTTTCCCTAGCTTGGCGAAGCTTCTTGCCAAACTCTTGTTGCATCTTTCTGCTTATTTCATTTTTAATTGCCATTATAAACACTCACATTACTAAAAACAAAGATGAAAATATCAAGTACAGTAATATAATAAGCAGAAGGATATTGCTAAACAAGGATAAATTTTCCATAATTAACGTTTTTTGGTTAAAAATGCGTAATATGAGAATAATACATAACAGTTAATACTGTTTTTGTAGCTTGGCCGGTGTTGCGAAAGATTTATTTGTAGTAATAAATCTTTGGTTATAGCTGAAATTATAATCATATGATAGCATTTTTAGATTGACATAATGTGAGTTTTTTTGCACAATATGATCTTATGTTAGTTTTACAATCAGTTTATTTATATTTACATTGAGTTTGCGTTTTATTATGAAGTAAGTTTGTTGCGTGTACAAAAAAAGTATTTTTTTTTTTAGTTTACTACTTGTAATCAAAATCTGTTTCAATATTATATTAAATACATTTGAAATGCGGGCGTAGCTTAGTGGTAAAGCTCCAGCCTTCCAAGCTGATTACGGGGGTTCGATTCCCCCCGCCCGCTCCAAAAGATGCCATAATCATTTAATGATTATGGCTTTTTTTTATTTATTCAGTAGTTTTTTAGTAATTGCTTAGAATCAAATAATTGTAAAATACTGATTTTAATCAGATTTAATGCGAAGTTTGTGATATTATTTGTGGTAGGTAAACATAATTGATATTTTAAAATTTGTATTGAGTATATATTTAGAATTAAAAAAAAGCTTTTTTACAATTATGATGAGTTTATAGTGGTTTTATGTAGTTATGTGTGACTTGTTGAGTTTAATAATTAAAGGTTTTTAGTTATTTGTCATGCTGGTTATTACTTAAAAAGTGCTAATAATATAATAACTTAAGTTATTTATTCATACAAAAAACAAAACTTAACAGTCTACTATATTATTTTATAAATGCCGTAAATTTTCTTGACAGAATTTATAAATTATGGGTTAATGATTGAAAGGGTTATATTCTCAACGTTCTTTTAAATTTTCATAATGGCTTCTGCAACCATACTGTTGATGAGAGGAGGAGCAATGGGTAATAAGGTAGGCTCCGATTACTGTTTTACAAATGCAAGTCAATCTGACTCAATATTATTTAGAGATTCTGAATGTCTTAAGCTTGCCTGTGAAATTCTTAAGTTATCAACAGAGAACTCTCCTAATAGCATTGGAAAAAAAATCCCAAAGATTATCAAATCAATAACCGGCATTAGTGCTGTAGGTCTAAGGTTGAAAAGTGGCAATGATTTTAAAATTTGCTCTTTAGAAGGTTTTTCAGAAAGTTTTGTTGCTGATGAAAAATCGTTGATCTGCAAAAAAGTTGATCTGTGTTCTGGTAATGATAGAAAAAGTGTATTTCAGCTATCTTGTCTTTGTGGTTGGGGTCTTTCTGGTAGTGCTGTAAAAGGTAAGAATGTTACTGAATATGGTAGCTTTTGGGTAAATGATTCATTATGCAATATTGATTGCCTTACTAATAATCCTGATGTCTTTGAGCCGAGAGACCGCTGTATAAAGGAAGGATATAGAAGTATTGTAATTATTCCTTTACGTTCGCAAGAGGTGATCATAGGGTTGCTCCTCTTGTGTGATAAAAGACCTAATATTTTTGATTTAAAGATAGTTGAATTTTTCGAATACTTGGCAGAAAGTATAGCTGCATTGTTGGATAATTCCAAAAAACAGAGTTTGGTGGATTCAACAACTACAGGGTATGATGATGTATTTCGAGAATTTCCAGGTGTCATTTTTAAACTAGATCTTGATGGAACAATATTATTTGTATCAGGTAATATTTCAGACTATTATATAATGAGTTCTGAAGATTTATCCCAAAAGAATATTTTATCACTCGACGTGTTAAATATTTCTAAAGATTATTGGGAAAAATCGGTTAATAAGATTGTTGCATCTAAAAAATCAATTATTGATAAAGTAAAAATTAAAGGCTCTAAGGGTATTACTATTTTTCAGTTGAAGATATTGCCAAGGTTGAATATTAATCAGGAAGTGGTTTCACTTGTTCTTACATTGCGTAATATTACCAACGACAAGGAAATTGAGGAGCATTATAATGAAAATAAAAAGATAATTTATTCGGCTTTAGACTCAAGCCCAGTTGGGGTTCTGATTGTGAAAGCGTCAACTGGTAGGATTATTTATTCTAACGAGGTTGCGAATCATTTTAAAAAGAACTTTGTTAAAATGTCGTTAGACGATGACCATATAGTAAATTATTTTTCAGGAGTGAAAGTTACAAATATTAAAGGTGAGGTATTTGAATTAACGGGAAAATCTATAGATAAGATTATTAAGTCAGGAAGTAAAATACGTAAGCATTTAAATCTAGTAAACAATAGTGGAGAGTGCCTAGTAATAAATTTTAACTCTACACCTATAACAAATTCTTACGGTGAAGTTATTGCTGAGACTATTATATTTGTGAATATTACCGATATTGTTAAGCTGAAGATTCAGAGTACGGAGTTTTACGAGAGATTTAAAACGTTATTTTATCTTAGTTCTGATACCGTTGTTTTAATTAAACTTTTTGACGGGAGTATTATTGATGTTAATAACTCATATTCAAGTATGTTTGGCTTGAAAAGATCTGAAGTTATTGGAAAAAAGGTTCAGGACTTAGGGGTATGTGAAAATAGTGAGGTATTGAAAGAGTATTTTATTTCAGTTAAACGTGGAAATAAGTTAGAGAATATTCATATAAAATTAAAAAGAGCGAATGGGGAGGTATTTGACGCGAGTGTCTTTGCTGAGCGAATTAATCATTCTGGAAGTTATTATATTATATGTATTATTAGAGATATTTCTGAAAATATAAAGCTTACTGAAAGGATCAAGCAATCTGAGAAAATGTCAGCAATAGGACAGCTCGTAGGTGGGGTTGCTCATGACTTTAATAATCAATTAACAGGTATTTTAGGATATAGTGATTTCCTTGTTGAAAATCTTGAAAATGAAGAGTTAAAAAAATATGCTCTAAATATTGCTATATGTGCTATGCGTTCTGCAGATCTTACCGAGAAGCTATTGGCTTTTTCAAGAAAGAGTGAGCGCAAAAAAGTTCCTATTGATATTCATATACTGTTAAAAGAAGTTATAAATATGCTTGAGCACTCAATAGATAAAAAAATTACAATTGGTAAGAAGTTTGATGCCAAGGTGGCTAAAATAGTCGGTGATCCATCTCAACTTCAGAATGCACTACTTAATTTAGCAATAAACGCTAGGGACGCAATGCTAGATGATGTTGGAATGATAAGTTTTATTACTGAAAATGTTGAGTTAGACAGAGAATTTTGTGCTTGTTCTAATTTTGATATAAATCCGGGGAAATTTGTATCCTTAAAAATAAAAGATACTGGTTCAGGAATGAATGATGAAATAATCAGTAAGATTTTTGAACCATTCTTTACTACAAAAGATGAGGGTAAGGGAACAGGAATGGGTTTAGCCGGTGTCTTTACAACAGTCCAGCAGCATAAAGGTGCTATCGAAGTAAAATCAAAGCTTGGTTATGGTACGACATTTGAATTATTGTTGCCAGAGATTGTTGACAATGGGGCAGAGCACATTGTTAAAGATATTCCTGAGAAAAAGATAAAAGGGAAAGGGCATGTTCTGCTTGTTGACGATGAAGAGATCGTAAGAATCATTGGTTCTCAGATGTTGACTGATTTAGGGTATACAGTAACTGTTTGTGCTAATGGTTATGAGGCAGTGAAATTTTTCGAAGAGAATTATCAGAACATTGATCTTGTAATTCTAGATATGATTATGCCTAGGATGAGAGGGCGTGAAGCATTTATGAAAATGATAAAAATTGATAAGAGTGTGAAAGTTCTTATTGCTTCTGGCTATGCAGGTGGAGGAGAAATAGAGGATGTTGTTGAGATGGGAGCAGTTGGGGTTATGAAAAAACCATTTTACTTTGAGGAGTTAGCTGAGCAGATTAAAAGCATATTAATAAAATAAACAAAAGATTATTACGCTAATAGACGTGTTGAAATATTGCGGCCTGTTTCATGTCAGCTGGTATTGTTAATTTTTAATCTTGTTAACGGTACTTCCACAATATCATAGCATTTAATGAATAATTTATTGCGTTATATGACCTTGAAGAGGAGGTACACATGATTAATCATGATGAATGGCTATACACTACAGAGGGTAATCCGAGAGGCTATATTCAACCTCAGGTATTACATGAACTCTGGTTTCATACAGGGACCGTTTGTAATTTGAATTGTCCATTCTGCCTTGAAGGTTCTGGCCCAAATAGTACAAGGCTTGACTCAATAACATTCAATGATGTCAAACCTTATATTGATGAAGCTATTGAGCTAGGAGTAGAGAAGTTTTCGTTTACTGGTGGGGAGCCTTTTGTTAACTCTAGTATTATTGAAATATTAAACTATGCACTTGAGTTTAATCCTTGCCTAGTACTTACAAATGCAACTGAACCGCTAAGGAATAAATTTGAGGGTATAAGAAAATTAGCATTAATGCCAAATCCATTGGATTTCAGGGTAAGTCTGGATTATCCTGATCCTGAGGAGCACGATAAAAATAGAGGCGCAGGGCATTTCAAAATGGCTCTTGAGGCAATGAAAATGTTATATGATCTGGGATTCAATGTGTCTGTAGCCAGACAATCAGCGAAAGATGAGAATTTCACTGAGATTGAAGATAAATATCGAAATATTTTTGCTGTTGCGAATCTTCCTGGTGACATACGTATTATATCATTTCCTGATTTATTACCGCCAGAGTCGCATCCAGATGTTCCGCAAATAACTGAAAATTGTATGACAACCTCTAAAACAGTGGAAGAAACAGAGGCATTTATGTGTAACTTTAGTAAAATGATTATTAAAATTGCAGGAAAGACCGGAGTGTATGCGTGTACACTTGTTGATGATGATGCGGGGTATAATCTTGGTCATACTCTGAAAGAAGCGATGAAGGCTCGGGTTATGTTGCGACATCACAGGTGTTTTGCCTGTTTCTCTTCTGGAACTTCATGTAGTGAAAAATAAATTAGATTTGCTTGCTGTAGAATGTTTATGATATATCAGTTCATTTTTAATTAATAGAGTTTAATTATTTGTAAACATGGTCTATTAGTGGAGGACGTATAGTAAAAAAATATTTTAAACCAGTTGCAGGTATATTCATTCTTGTTGGATTTATTATTATGTCTAGATTTTTTCATCTGGATAATGAAATTATTAATATAAAAGAATGGGTGGTACGTCAGGGAATATTGGCTCCGTTAATATTTATTGGCATTTATATCATTGCTACTGTTTTAATCCTTCCCGGGTCTATTCTAACTGTTATGGCTGGTGCAATTTTCGGATCATTTTTAGGAATAATTGTTGTGATTATTGGGGCGACGATTGGGGCATCAATATGCTTTTTGATTTCGCGATACATTGCAAGAGATTTTGTATACTCACTTCTTTTAAAAAATGATAAGTTTAATAAGCTTGATTTACTTGTTGAAAAAAATGGGGCTGTTATTATAGCTATAACCAGATTGGTGCCATTGTTTCCATTTAATTTATTGAACTTTGGTTTTGGGCTTACAAAAGTTCCTTTCTGGGTTTATGTTTTTTGGTCAGCATTATGTATGTTGCCGGGAACAGTTCTATATGTTGTTGGGGCGGACGCTATTACAACGGCAATAGATCAGGGACAGATTCCATGGATGTTGATTATAATTTTTGTCATTATTGTCTTAACTCTGACTTTAGTTGTAAAAAAAGCAAGAAGCAGGTTGGAGGAGAAGGAGGATGAGTGATTTTATTATAAAACCGGAAGATAGATATAATCAGGAACTGGTAGGAAATGTTCATCCAGTTGGTTGGGAAAATCCTCAACCAAAAGATATGTATAACCTTGTTGTAATTGGAGCTGGTGCTTCAGGACTTATTTCTTCTATTATTGCCTCTACTCTTGGAGGAAGCGTAGCACTTATTGAGAGGAATTTGCTCGGTGGAGATTGTTTGAATTATGGTTGTGTCCCATCTAAGAGTCTGATACGTTCTGCACGAGCGGCTTATGAAATAATGAATGCAGATAATTTTGGTTTGACTGTAGGTGAAATTTCAAACGGCGATTTTTCACGTGTTATGGAGCGTTTAAGATGTAATAGAGCTCGAATCAGTAAAAATGACTCTGTTGCGAAATTCTCGAAGCTTGGGGTGGATGTTTTTTTAGGTGAAGCATCTTTTCTTGATAATAGAACCATATCTGTGGGTTCAAAAATTATCAGATTTAAAAAAGCTGTTATTGCAACTGGAGCGAGAGCTGCTATACCTGAGATTGATGGTTTGGATAGTTTAGAGTATTATACGAATGAGACAATTTTTGAATTGACTGAATTACCAAGTAAACTGGTCTTTATTGGAGGAGGACCAATAGGGTGTGAGCTGGCTCAGGCTTTCTCTCGTCTGGGAACAGATGTGACTATTATTCAGAGGGGGGGACTATTACCTCGTGAGGATCCAGATGCTACTGATATTATACATAAAGTATTTTTAGATGAAAGAATAGGTCTTTATTTAAATTCAAAGATTATAAGAGTTGAGAATAAAGATAGTAAAAAAACAATATTGATTAAAAATGAAGATAGAGAGGTAGAGATTACTGCAGGTGCTATTTTTATTGGAGTGGGTAGAAAACCCAATGTTGAAAAATTGGGTCTTGAGAATGCTGGGGTAGAGTATGACATTAAAAGAGGTGTCTTAGTTGATGATTTTTTGCAGACTTCAAATAAGCGTATTTATGCAGCTGGAGATTGTTGCATGAAGTGGAAATTTACTCATGCTGCTGATGCTGCAGCGCAAATTGTTGTTCAAAATGCTTTGTTTAAAGGTAAGAAAAAACTAAGTGATCTTGTAATGCCTTGGACGATATTTACAGATCCTGAAGTCGCTCATGTCGGTATGTATGAGCAGGATGCAATAAATCTTGGGTTGGATTTTGAGTATTATAAAGTTGACTTAAGCAGGGTTGATAGAGCAATTGTTGACGGTGAAGATAACGGCTTTGTAAAAGTAATGGTAAAGAAAGGGTGTGATAAAATTCTTGGGGCAACAGTTGTTGCCAGCCACGCTGGTGAAATGATCAGTGAGATAACAATGTGTATTACATGTGGTGTTGGGCTGAGGAAACTGTCAGGAGTGATACATCCGTATCCTACTCAGGCTGAAAGTATTAAACGTATTGCAGGAGAGTTCAGCAAATCTAGGCTGACGCCATTTGTTAAAATGTTACTGGCATGGTGGTTGAGGATTCAGAGATAATGGGTGAGGATAATGCTGAAGAGGTTATTATTATTTTTTCCCGGTTTCCTAGAGCAGGTCAATCTAAAACAAGACTTATCCCGGCACTGGGAGCTGAAGGGGCTGCAAATCTTCAAAAACTTATGACAGAGTTTACTCTTCGTGAAGCAAGCCGCTATACAAACAACATTGTGATTTCATATTGCGGAGGTGAGCTTAGGGAGTTTCAGGGGTGGCTGGGAACTGAATATAGATATTCAGAGCAGATAGGAGGTGATATTGGAGAGCGTATGTCCAATGCTTTTATTAATGCCTTTAAAAGTGGGGCAAAAAAGGTCGTCCTCCTTGGGTGTGATGCTCCTGATAACAGAGTGAATAATATTTCAGCTTGTTTTGCGGCTTTGAATATTTTTGATAGTGTATTTGGACCTGCAACAGATGGCGGGTATTATATGATAGGATTGAGTACTTATATAGCGGAGTTTTTTCATGGGATTGAATGGGGTGAGGAGGGCGTTTTGGCTGAAACTCTTGAAAAGGCTGATTCATATAAGTTGGTTAAAATACTGAGTGATGTGGACTTTGAAGAGGATATACCAGCAAAAATTTGTGTGGTAATTCCGACATTGAATGAAGAAGTGAATATCGTAAGGTGTATCTCTTCTGTACAAACCGGATTTGACGTTGAGTGTATTGTTGTGGATGGAGGGAGTACTGATAATACGTTGAAACTTGCTGAGGAGGAGGGAGCTAAATTATTTAAGCATAAATCTTCCAGAGCAGAGCAGATGAATTATGGTGTGCAACAATCATCTGCTGAAATAATATTGTTTTTGCATGCTGACTCAGAATTATTGCCTGGGTGGGATATCTGTGTCCGTAATATTAATTCAAAGTATACTAGATTTTTAGGTTGCTTTGGGCTTCAGGTTAGAGAGCGGATACCTTGGATATGGGTTATTGAAAAGCTGGTGTGGGTAAGATCAAAACTTTTTAAAAAGCCTTATGGTGATCAGGCTTTATTTATAAGACGTGATGAATTCATGAGTTTGGGTAAATATCAAGATGTACCGATTATGGAGGACTTACTCTTAGTTAAAGAATTCAGAAAATCCGGGCCTGTTGTGCAGGTTGGATTGAATGTACTGATTTCAGCACGTCGTTGGGTTAAATTAGGAGTATTTAAAACAACAGTTTATAATCAAATTATACTGTTGTTAGCTTGGTTGGGGCGGGATTTTAGTAGACTGAGTGAAGCCTACAGGCAAGGAACGAATCCTCTTTGGTATATTTTGAAAAATAAGAAAGATGGGAAATAATTATTGTATGATCAGTATTATAAATTCTAGATATATAGCAAAGTGGTATTGGGGGTTTTTACTACAGGGAGCAATTGTTTTAGGACTGGCGCCGATACTTATACCTATTATTACAGGAGGTAGTTGCGGAGCCTTTGAGGTAGGAGTTATTGTTGCAGCGTTTTATCTGGGGCAGTTGGCCTCTCCGATATTTGGGATATTTGCAGATAAGTATAAACTATATAAGAGTTTGTACCTGCTAAGCTATCTTGTTATGGGGGGGAGTGTTATTGGTTTTGTCTTTGCCCAGAATGTGACTGCTTGGTTTTTGCTATCACTTGTCATTGGGCTGAGTGCTGGTGCTGGTAATACTATTTCAGCAATGTATATTGTTGAAGTTACCCCTCATGAAGAATGGGATCAGCGTATAGGATGGCTACAGACATTTTATGGAACTGGTCAAGCTCTTGGGTTGTTTGCAGCTGCTTTATTTGCTTCTCATGCCAGTAGTGGTATGGTATTCGCGGGTTTGCTAATGTTGCCGGGATTTATAATAAGTTGTTTCACTGTGCCCAATATTAATGGGATATCTTTTGCTCATGCGCAGCTTCATATTCATCATCATTTTTCTCGGCGTACGAAGTCTGTCTTTTCACCATTTCATCGTTATCAGCTAATTACTAGAATAGCATTAAGAGATTTTTTAAAAAAAATTAAAGGCAGGTTTGGTCTGTATTTGCTTAGCTGGTTTCTGGTGACACTGGGAATGTGGATGTTTATGAATTTATATCCATTATTGATGGATAAATCATATAATATTTCAGCTGGATTATCTTCTACCTATTATGCAGTGTTTGCTACTATTGGGGCTTTTGTGTATGCTCCTTCAGGAAATTTAGGGAAAAAAATAGGTAATTCTTGGGTGGTGTTGATTGGTGTTGCTATGCTGTTTTTTTCTTTAGCTGGGCTTGCTATATTATGTTATATAGGTAAAGAGGAGTGGAATGTTCTGGTTCCACTTGCATTTGCTATGATTCCAATTGCTTGGTCTCCGCTTATTGTAGGAGGAACTGCTTTAGCGAGTGAATTGACTCCATTTGGACAAGGTGAGGGGCTGGGATTGTTCAATGCTGTAACCGCATTGTCAAGTGTTATTGCAGCTTTTGCAGCTGGTTTTATTGCTCATATATGGGGCTATCCTGTGGTTACAATTTTTGCTGCGGCAATAGTTTTTTGGGGAGTGTTAGTTTTTGTCCCAATAATAAAAAAATAGTAACATTTGTTATTAAATATATTTTATTTTTTGTTAAATCAATAAATATGAGGTGAATCAGTTTACGGATGTATAAATCGATATTTTGTAAAATATAATAATTATAAGTTTTTTTTGGATATAATATTTGAAAAAAAGAAATTAAAGAGCTACATTAAGTATAGAAGATTTGTAAAATAGTGAGGGATTTATTATTTTACGTAATAAATAGTAATATAGAGCGTAGATAAGGAGAATAAAATGTCTGCAGGCAACGTGAAAAATATTAGTACTGATTTGGATAATGATTTAATTGATGACGAAACTATCGATGATATGTATCTTACGTTCCATCTGGGGGCTGAAGTGTATGGTGTGGGTATCGGGTATGTAACTGAAATTGTGGGTATTCAAAATATTACAGAAGTTCCCGATATGCCGAGTTTTGTGAAAGGTGTGGTTAACCTTAGAGGGCAGGTTATCCCGGTTGTGGATATGAGACTTAAATTTGGTATGGAAAATAAGGACTATGACGAAAGAACATGTATCGTTGTTGTTAATATAAATGATATACAGTTGGGTTTAGTTGTAGATACTGTAAGTGAAGTAATGACTATTGAAAAAGACCTTATCTCTGCTCCACCTAAAATTGCCAAAGCAAGGAGTTCTCAGTATATTAAAGGACTTGGTAAGATTGGTGATGATGTTAAAATTTTGCTTGATGGTGAGAAGCTACTTTATGACGAAGAATTGAATCAGTTAGGATAGTTGTAGTCTTTTAGGAACTATAATTTTTTGTGCATCTTTTATTTTTTAAAAGATGAGTGTGTATTGTTGTGAAATTTTGTAAATCAATTGGGTGTTTTGTGATTTGTCTTTAGCAAATATAAAGGTGTTCAATATGAAAATTAAAAATAAAATTGGCATACTTGGAGGCATCGCAATTATTTCACTGGTTGTTTTGTCTGGTATATTTGCCTGGATAATTCAGAATGTAGTAAGCAGTGGTGATAAGCTGGTACGAGCCTTTGATAAGGTTGATAGTACTATCCCAACAATTGAGAAGTCAAGACAGAGTCTTTCTATGGTGCTCAATGCAGATAGAGATGCTTATCAGGCATATGTTGCGAGGTTAAAAGCAGGAAATACCAATGATTTGGCCGCTATCAATGAAGAAGCTGCAAGTAGTGATGAGAATATTAAGCAGGTGCTGGATAGAGCAGTGAAAGCAGCTGAAAATTTCAGTGATGAGACTGATAGTGTCTTGAAAGAGTTTCAGGAAGCATTTCCAAAGTGGAAAGAGGCTAGCACTCATTCAATTGATCTTGCGAAAAAAAGAAGTGCTTTACATACAAATCTTTTAGAATCTGCTGCAGCAGCACTGAGCGCATTTAATACGATGAGACCATTTATGGATGTAATTACCGAGCAGATAGAGAAAAAGGTTTCAGAGAATTCTGAAACTGGTAAGGTTTTATTCGAGGTAATTGCTCTGGTTCTTAATGCTGACCGTGATGCTTATCAGGCTCAAGTCTTTGAGATAGAGACAGGTTTGACTAACGATGTGGATAAACTTAAGTTGTATGATGAAGAGAACGCTGCTAATATTAAGCAGGTTGGTGACAGAATGGAAAAAGCCAGCAAGCTCTTTGATAGGGATATGCTTGAGCAGTATGATCAGTTTAAAAAATATTATGCGATCTGGAGTAAAGCAAGTAGAAAAGCTGTTGAGTCAAATAAAGAGATAAGTCTTCTTGATAAGCAACTTGAAGTTGTTAATAAATCTGCATTAGAACAATTTGATAAAACTAGAAATATTCTAGATAGGCTTGGTGAGTTGGCAAATAATATTTCTGTTAGGAGTATAGAGTTAACGCAGGCTGAGGCAGCTAACTTTAATAAATCTGTTGAAGAACTGAGAGTTATGGTCAAGGACACAGTCACTATTGCTATTATTATACTGATTGTTGTTTTGATTTCTATAGCGATTGTTGTTTATCTAGTTGCTAGAAGTCTTCTTAGACCAATTTATGCTGCAATTGCAGGAGTTGAAAAAATTGCTGTTGGTGATCTTGATGTTGATTTTTATGAAGGTAAGGATGAACTTGGGCATATGGCTGCGTCATTGAATGGTATGACTGAAGAATTTCGCCGCAAAGTTGAGCTTGCAGAACAAATTGCTGGTGGAAATCTAGATGTTGATGTTCACTTGCTTTCAGAAAAAGACAGGCTTGGTAAAGCTTTCGCTGAAATGGTAGATAGGCTTAACGGTGTATTGAGTACTATAAGTGAAGATATTTTAAAGGTTTTTGCTTCAACAAGGGAAGTCTCTGCTGCAAGTACATCACTCTCTCAGGGGGCAACTGAGCAGGCGGCAGCACTGCAAGAGATAAAATCATCTATGACGGAAATTGCAAGTCAGACCAATGTTAACGCGGAACATGCTACTCAAGCTAATACCTTTGCAAGTACTGTTGCTAAAGCAGCGGAAATAGGTCAGACGCGCATGGATAATATGCGAAAGTCCATGGAGCAAATTTCTAAGAATGGTGAGCTTACTCAGAAGGTAATTAAATCAATTGATGATATTGCGTTCCAGACAAACTTACTCGCCCTTAATGCTGCTGTTGAGGCTGCTAGAGCAGGTACTCATGGTAAAGGGTTTGCTGTTGTAGCGGAAGAGGTTAGAAATCTAGCTGCAAGATCAGCTAAAGCGGCTGCTGAAACTGCAGAGTTGATTGAAAGATCTAATAAAGAGATTGTTCAAGGTGTTGATATCTGTGAGCATACAGCTGAAGCTCTTTCTGAAATTACAGTCAATGCCGAAAAGAATAATGAACTGATTCGAGATATATCAAATGCTTCTTCACAGCAGGCAAATGCTCTTGCTCAAATAAATAATGGGTTGGATCAAATAGAAAAGGTTACTCATCAGAACACAGCAAGTGCAGAAGAAACTGCTAGCGCGTCTGAGAACATGGCTCATCAGGCAGTTGAACTTAAGAATATGTTCTCAAGATTTACTCTAAGGAAAACTGAAGAGCATAACGTTGAGGCTGAACCTGTTGTAAAAAATTCAAACGTGATTGCTGAAAGTACCGATAATTCTGATCGTAATTGGGGGGCTAAAACAATACCACATAATGCCCGGATGATTGCACCATCTGAAGAGATAAAACTTGATGATGATGAGTTTGGGAAATTTTAGAAGTAATTGATGTTGGCAGTGTTACTTTATCTTTCAGGACCGTTATTTTTTTAAATAGCGGTCTTGATTTTTTAGCATATGGTTATATGAATATTTTGTTTTAGAATAATAATATCGGTGGTTCCTGATAAGGTCAATCTATAATGTAAGAACTTTATTGCAAATTGTCATTAAATTACTAATATTTACAGCTGATTTTTTATCCTGCAATGGTGTTTTGTTTATTTAAACCTAATATCATTGTATTTAAGTTCTTATTTTTGATAATGAAAGATATATTTTACAATGAGTGATAAACTTGCAAATCCTGCTCCACTTGGTCTGATGGGTTTTGGTATGACCACTGTTCTTCTGAATATTCATAATGCTGGATTCTTTCCCCTTGATGCTATAGTTATTGCTATGGGATTATTTTATGGCGGAGCAGCTCAGGTTATAGCTGGTATACTTGAATATAAGAAAGGTAATACTTTTGGACTCACTGCATTTACTTCATATGGCTTTTTCTGGATTACTCTGGTTGGTATCTGGATTCTGCCTAACCTTGGTCTGAATATCAAACCCGTGTCTGCTGAATTTATGGGGTGTTTTCTGGTGCTATGGGGTTTGTTTACGTTATATATGTATATTGGAACACTTAAAGGTGATAAAGCACATCAAGTTATATTTGGGTCACTTACAATATTATTTTTCTTACTGGCTATTGCTGACTTTACTCAAAATCATTCTATAAAGGTTGTAGCTGGTTATGAGGGTATTTTTTGTGGATTTAGTGCAATTTATGTAGCTATGGCTTTAGTGGTGAATGAGAAATTCGGTCGTATAGTTATTCCGTTAGGATAGTTTTATGAGTAATAAATTAGCAGGTATTTTTGGTGTAGTATTTCTGTATTTCGTTTTTTTTCTAGGTTGTGCTCAGGCTGCTGAGATACAGTCAGAACATGGTATAATTGATCCGGAAAAAGAGGGGATTAATTTAAGAGCTATTCTTCCAACTCCTGTATACTCTATTTCAGAGATACCCTCTCTTTATTATGATTATAATACAATGGAACCGCGGGTCAAGGTTGATGATAAGGGGCATATTCGTGAGCTGGAGTTTATTGCTCTTAAAGGAACTAAGTTTGTTTATAAGAGAAAATTTAGGTTTGGCAGAATCGAGGTTTATGAAGTAAAAACAGATGAGTACCCAATTCAAAAACCTTTGTATATAGATTCTAATTTTGTAGTACGATGTTTTAAGGATGATCCTGAGCGGAATAAAACAATGCCTGCTAAAGAAAAAATACTTTCAGCAATGAAAGGGATGGTTGGAAAACCTTATCGGTGGGGAGGGAATTATTCACAAGGTATTCCGGAACAGTTGAAATTCTATCCTTTAGGTAAAATTGAAAATTTGGAGCAGTTTCTCAAAGAGAACAAGAGTAGATGGATACTTGAGGGCGTTGATTGCTCTGGTATGCTATATCAAGCTACAAATGGTGCTGTACCAAGAAATACCTCCGACTTGGTAAATTATGCTGAGCCTGTGAGTATTAAAGGATTGTCTGCGGAGCAAATTGTAGAACAGGTTAAACCCCTTGATCTGATTGTCTGGAATGGGCACATTGTAATTGTCTTTGATAGCAATAATACTATTGAGAGCAGGCCGCGCTATCCTGATGGGCATAAAGGGGGGGTAAGAATTCTTCCTTTGAAAGAGCGTCTTGAGGAGATTATGAAGTCTAGAAAACCAGTAAATCAGTACTATTCTGGTTCCGGCAAGGAAAAAAGGTTTGTTATTAGAAGGTTTATTAAATGACAGTTTCTATAGCGTTTTGTTGTAATGATTTCAGGGACTCAATTAATGAGTCCCTTTTTTATTAGGAGATAGTTAATTTTTTCTTCAGGGATATATAGTAAATTGTAATGAGGATGGTTCCGGTTTCTGCGAATGGTATTGATAGCCATATACTCTTGGTTTTAAAAAAATATTCGAAAATATACATACCAATAATAATCAAGATTATAGAGCGGGACAATGAAATTATTGCGGACTCTTTTCCTTTGGTTACTGCAGTTAGTGCGGCGCTGTAAAAAATGTTTAAGCCGGTAAAGATAATGGAAAAAGAAAATATTTCAAGACCCGTAAATGCAAGATTAAATACAGTGGTTCCTGGTTTTACAAATAGTGAAGTAATTGCTTCTGCTGAAAAAAAAGTAACGGCAAAGAGTAAAACGGATGCTATCGAAGTTAAAATCACACATATACGAATGAGGTGTTTAAAATATATTGTGTTTTTAGCCCCGCAGTGATACGAAATAATAGGGGCGACTCCAATTGAATAGCCAATAAAAATTGATGTTAGGAGAAATTGGCAATATAGAATAACAGTAATTGCTGCAACTCCGTCAGCTCCGGCATATCTCATTATTGTGATATTAAAAATATAAGTAATTACGCAGCTAGAGAGGTTATTCGTCATCTCTGATGAGCCATTAAAGCAGCTATCTTTGAGAATATCAAGTCGAAATTTTGGTCTTGCAAAGCATAGCTCACTGTTATATTTCGTAAAATAATAAATTCCGCCAACTGCTGGAATACAATATGAAATTCCTGTTGCCAGTGCTGCTCCTTCTACCCCCATCTTTAGTAATACAATGAAAACATAGTCTAGAATTATGTTTGATGCGCCAGCAAGAAACGTATAAAATAACCCGAGTTTCGGGCGACTTGCAGTTACAAAAAAGCATATAAACAGTGATTGTATTGCAGCCGGTAATAAAAAGAAGAGTTCTATTCTTAAGTAATTTTTTAAATCCCTATACAGGACATCATTTGCTCCTAATAGAGTAACAACTCTATCAAGAAATATAGATCCAATAATGCAGTATAAGCCAATAACTACCAGTGTTATTAAAAAGATAAAGGTGAAAAATTGTCTTGCTTCTAGTTTTTTGCCTTTACCCATGAGATTTGCTACGGTTGCACTGCCGCCTGTGCCTAGCATCAACGCGATAGAAAATACAATTGCACAAACTGGGTATGACATATTTGCTGCTGCAAATGTGTTTGTTCCAATATAATGAACTATGAACAATCCATCAATAATCGTGTAGATGGAGAGAAATATAACCATAATAATTGATGGTAATGCAAATCTTAATAGCTCAAATACCTTGAATTTGTGTGAAATATTATGTGTCATAAGGTTTTCTTTTTATAAATATAATGGTGAGTAGTTATTGCTAATATTTGTGTGTGATCATATTATCAGCACAAATTATTTTGTTGTGATAAACGTTGCAGGGTATGTGATATTTATATAAAATAAAATGCATTATATTTTATTTATTTAAAAAGTACTATATTAAGAAAAATATTACGAAATATATAGTAATGACTAATATTAATTAGAATAATTTTAAATTGTATTAGATAGTATGCCACATAAGCTGTGCCTTTGCAAATAAGGATTTATTTACTGCACATATTATAGCTGTTTGGGAATAATAGTCAATTATGTATGATAAGATGTTGTAATAATTGCCTATAACATTTAATTTGAGCTAAAACACGTATAAGGCGTTTTTATATGCGTTCGCTCTGGTCGTATTTGATCCATTCTAAGGTGAGCCCTTTTGCTGGTGCACCTTGTCCTGCTAGTTGTCTATTTCTAGCTTCAAATATTTTTGGGATGTCTTCTGGCTGGATCCTGCCTCTACCGACATCAACTAGTGTACCTACTATATTTCTAACCATATTGTATAGAAATGCTCTACCCATAACATCGATCGTTAATATGTTATCATGATAGTCAAGGTTACATTCAGTCACAGTTCTGATATTGTTTGCTTCTTTATTATTGCATTCCTGATTTGAAAAACTGGTGTAGTCGTGTTCTCCTTCAAAGTATTTCGTTGCTTCTTTCATCTTTTCTATATTCAATTTCCAGCTAGTATGCCACAGGTATTGTCTGCCAATTGCAGGGGCAATATTTGAAGCATATATTTGATAGCGGTATAACTTCATCTTTGCTCCGTGTCTAGGGTCGAAGTCTTCGTTTACTTCTTGAGCTTTTCTTACTGATATATCCTTTGGCAGCCTGCTGGTGAGGGCTTTTGCAAAGTTTTCTATTGGAATATCACTCTTTGTTTTGAAGGTAGCAACTTGACCTCTGGCGTGTACTCCTGCGTCTGTTCTGCCTGCTCCATAAACTTTTGTCTCTTCACTTGTAAGGCGTTTGACAGCTTCTTCTAGCTTGCCTTGTACTGTTACTGCGTTTGGCTGTACTTGCCAGCCTGAGTAGTTGGTACCGTCGTACTCTATAGTTATTTTAATTATGCGTTTATTGTTCATCATTTTATTCTATCAAGAAAATATTCAATTGTCAGCTGATTCCAGAGGAATAAGCGGTTGTCGTTAATTTTATGCTGGTGGTCACTGAGCAGGCGTGTTGCTGTCTGGTCGTTGTGAAATAGCTCATTTGCGCCTCTTAACTTTAGTGAACCATTAGCAAACCAGTCTCCTGTTGGTGGAGAAAATCCCTGTTTACTTCTGTAAAGAATTTCTTTTGGCAGAATTGGTTCGAGGGCTTTTTTTAGTATGTGCTTGGTTGTACCGTTTTTAATTTTTAACTGGTGGGGCAGTTTTCTGGCAAAATCTGCTAGATCAATATCTAAAAATGGACTTCTAAGCTCCAGACTGTTGAGCATTGAAGCGCGGTCGGTTTTTGCGAGTATTTCATCCTGCATATAGTAATCGACATAGTACTGGGTTATCTTGTCTCCAACCCAGTTGCTCTTACAGCCATCCCAGCACTCTATTGCTTCGCTATAAATATTATCAATCTCAATTTCATCTGCAAATAGTTCTGCGATATCATTTAACTGTAGTGGTGCCATAAGCGCAGGTATCCATACAGGCATCTTCAGGCTTGAAGCATGGAAAAATCGTTTAAGTTTGAGGCTCAGTGACATGTATTGATTTGATGCCGGGATAATATTGGTCAACATCTCTATCCCCTTATGTGCCAGACTAGGCAGGTAGAGGTTATATCTTCTTGCCCAGCGCCAGAATTTAAAGGGTTCATATCCGCTGAACAGTTCATCGCCTCCATCACCTCCTAGCGCTACAGTAACCTTTTCTTTAGCTGTCTTGCAAACCAGATATGTCGGTAGTAGGGAATCGTCACCTTGAGGTTCGTCCAGTCTGGAGAGAACCTCAGCTAGTGAATCGCGTGTTTTATCCAAGGTAAGAATACTTAAATGATGATCACTATTTAAGAGATTGGCAATCTGGGTAGAGTATGAAGATTCATCATATGACTTATTATCAAAACCTATTGAGAAGGTTGATAATTTATCTACCTCTTTTGCTGCAAGTGCGGCAATTGCTGATGAATCTATCCCACCACTCAGTAATATTCCAAGTTCTACATCTGACTCAAGTCTGCGTTTTGTTGCCTGGCTTAGAAGTGTTCTTAGTTCTTCGTATAGTTCAGCTTTATTTTTATCAAGAAGATTGTAATTTGGCTCTATATTATAGCTCCAATACTTTTTGATTGATAACTTGGAATTATTAATATTATAAGTAAGGTTATGTCCACCTGGGAGTTTATGTACTCTTTCGTATATAGTGTGCGGGTGAGGAATAAAACCGTAAGCAAAGAATTTCTTGAGGCTTAATGTTGAGATATTGGTCTGGGAGAATGGGTGCTTCTCTATTGCAGATAACTCAGACGCAAATACTAGACCTTCTCTTATATGGGTGTAATATAGAGGCTTTTGCCCAAAGCGGTCGCGTGAAATAAAGATAGTCTTTAGCTCTTTGTCGTAGATGCAGAATGCCCACATACCGTTGAGCTTATTGGGCAGCTCTTCTCTCCACTCTCTATAACCATGGAGTAATACTTCGGTGTCAGAGTGATTTGTCTGGAACTTATGACCTTTATTTTCCAGTTCTTTTCTAAGTTTTTTGTGGTTGTAAATTTCACCATTGAAAATGACTGTTAGCCGCTTGTCCTGTGTCGTCATCGGTTGTGCGCCAGATTCAAGGTCGATAACTTTAAGACGGGTGTGAGCTAGATGAACTTCCTGAGTATTGAACGTATTTGTAGCGTCGGGGCCTCTATGTGATAACGAAGTACTCATATTATCGAGTACGCCTTCAATAAATCCTCCCGTATAACCTGCAATACCGCACATAACTTGTCAGTCGCTTTCTAGTTAATTTAATATAATACGAGCCAACTTATTTTCAAGTTGGCTCGCTGGTTATTTTTTTCTTAGAATTCAAGTTTGTTGAAAGTTGGGGCTGGGGTAGGATGAATCTGTCCAACACCTTCATTGATAGCTTGGGTTTTTACTGCCTGAGCTACCTTTTGGGCAACTGCTGGATCTAGCGGTGAAGGAATAATATAATTTGTTGCAAGATCCTCACCAACGATATCAGCAATAGCTTGAGCTGCAGCAAGTTTCATACCTTCTGTAATTGCTGTTGCTCTGCAGTCAAGTGCACCTCTAAAGAGTCCTGGGAAGGCAAGAACATTATTGATCTGGTTTGGATAGTCAGATCTACCTGTTGCCATTACTCCTACAAATTCTGAGGCAAGTTCCGGCATTATCTCAGGAACAGGGTTTGCCATAGCAAAAATAATTGCATTCTCATTCATGCTCTTTACTGCATCAATACTTAGAATTCCAGGTGCTGAAACTCCTAGGAATAGATCTGCTCCTTTGAGAACTTCATCGAGAGTTCCAGATTCATTATTTGGATTTGTGTTCTCCTGGAACCACTTGAAAGCAGGGTTATCACCGCAATCTGTTTTAGAATTGATTGCGCCGAATTTATCTACACCAATTAGATTGCTAAGGCCGGCGTTGTGAAACATCTTAGCGCATGCTGTACCGGCAGAGCCAAGTCCGCAGACTACAGCTTTGATATCGGTAATCTTTTTGTTTGTGACTTTTAGTGCGTTATATAGTGCTGCCAGTGTTACAATTGCTGTCCCGTGCTGGTCATCATGAAATACAGGAATGTCAAGTTCTTGTTTTAGCCTGTTTTCAATCTCAAAGCAACGAGGTGCTGAGATGTCTTCAAGATTGATTCCTCCATAAGTAGGAGCTAAAAATTTGACTAGTTTTACAATTTCATCTGGATCTTTTGTGGCTACACATATTGGTACTGCGTCAACGCCAGCAAATTCTTTGAATAGCAGGCATTTCCCTTCCATTACTGGTAGCGCTGCTTCCGGTCCGATATCACCAAGCCCTAGTACTGCTGTGCCGTCGGTGACAATTGCAACAGTATTTCCTTTGCAGGTAAGGTTATAAGCCTGTTCTTTATCAGCAGCAATGACTTTACAAGGACGGGCTACTCCTGGAGTATAAGCTATAGAAAGGTCACTTTTGCTTACTAAAGGAGAGAAACCTTTGATCTCCATTTTACCATTAATATGATACTCGATGGTTTTATCGATTATTTCGTCTATCTGTACTCCCTCTAACTCAGCTATTACTCGTACTACTTCTTTTTCATGTTCAATGCTGTTGCAGTTTATATGTACGCAGCGTTTTTTGAATGGACCATTATCTGAAAGCATTTCTACAATGTCTATCGTTGCATTTGCATCGGCTACTGCTTTAGCAATTCTCATAAAACTACCAGGTATATTTGGAATATGCAGATTTATCTTCATCCCATATGCAGCGCTGTTGCTTGGTCTATTTGGCATTTACTGTTCTCCTCGATTGTAGTAATTACTGTAATTCCTGATGCAAAAAAATATATTGATTATATTATCATGTTTCTTGGTATTATATCAATAAGATATTATATGATAATCCTACCGCAGAGGATTTTTATTGTTATTACCTAATTTCGCGGGTAAGTACTGCATTTGTACCATTTATATGAATTTGGTTGCGTTTGAAGACGAAAGTCGTAAAATCAATTGTAATTATTGTGAATATACTAGTAATTGACCAAAAGAGAGGTGGCGTATGGCAAAGTTGTGGAAAGGACGATTTTCTGTAAATACCAGTGAAATAATGGAAGTCTTTACTGAATCAATAAGTTATGATAGAGAATTGGCTGAAGTTGATATCAAAGGTAGTTTGGCTCATGCAAAGATGTTGGCTGAGGTAAAATTAATTACCAAAAAAGATCTTGCAGCAATTCGTAAAGGCATGAAAGAGATCGCAAAAGAAATATCTAGCGGTGAATTTGTATTTGATATTAAATATGAAGATATTCATATGTCCATAGAGGCTGCTCTTACTGAAAAAATAGGGGACCCTGCCAGGAAACTCCATACTGCTCGTAGTAGAAACGATCAGGTCGCAACAGATCTGCGTCTTTGGACTCGTGAGAAGATTGATGGGGTTATTGAATTAGTCACTGGTTTTCAGCGTGTGCTTGTAAAGATTGCAGATGCGAATAAAAATCTGGTTATCCCAGGATATACACATTTACAAAGAGCTCAACCTGTACTTATTGCTCAGCATATTTTAGCATATGTTGAGATGCTTGCTAGAGATATCGAGCGACTTAAAGATGCTAGAAAAAGAGTAAACCTTATGCCTTTGGGAAGCTGTGCCATGGCTGGTACAACCCTGCCTATCGATAGAAGTATCACTTGTAAAGAGCTTGGTTTTGATGGAATCTGTCCCAATAGTATGGATGCTGTAAGTGACCGGGATTTTGTAATAGAAGTGTTAGCTGCACTCTCACTTATGTTTATTCATCTGTCAAGATTCTCAGAAGATGTCATCTTGTGGGCAAGTTCTGAATGGAATCTTCTTGTTTTACATGATGCCTGGAGTACTGGCAGCAGTATCATGCCTCAAAAACGGAATCCTGATTTACTCGAACTTACTAGGGGGAAGAGTGGGCGTGTGATCGGTTCTCTTATGACCTTGCTTACTGTAGTCAAAGGGCTTCCAATGACTTATAACCGTGATCTTCAGGAAGATAAAGAGCCGCTTTTTGATGCAGTAAAGACTGCAGAGATGACTTTACTTTGCCTTACTGGTTTTGCAGAAACCATGAAATTTAGAGAAGAGGTTGCTGCACAGATGCTTGAAAAAGGTTTTCTAGATGCGACTGTGCTTGCGGAATATCTGGTAGAAGCAGGTCTGCCGTTTAGAAATTGTCATGAAGTCTCCGGTACTCTTGTACGTATCGCTGAAGAACGTGGTTGTCGTTTATGTGATCTTGATCTTGAAACTATGCAGGGTGTTTCACCACTTGTTAGTGAGGATGTATTTAAGTGTTTGAATCCTGCGATTACTCCGCGTGCATATAAGTCTGCTGGCAGTGCCGGCGTTAAAGAGGTATCAAAGGCTCTTGGCCGTTGGAAAAGAGCTCTAGCGAAGAAATAGTTTTGAAAGGTTGAGGCATGAAGGTTGCTGAAAAAGGTGTTTTCTACGCTGTTGGGATTGGTCCAGGTAGTGCGGATTTACTTACGGTACGGGCTGTAAATATTATTTCATCTGTAGATGTTGTTATCGCTCCAAGATCGGAGCTGGCGGATAAGAGTCTTGCTCTTGAGTGTGTAAAAGAGTACTTGGATCCGGGTAAGCAGGAAATAATTGAGCATGTTTATCCTATGACACGCGATAATACCAGTACTGTCAAGAGCTGGACAGAGGTAGCCGTTCTTGTTGAAGGGAAAATAAAAGAGGGGTTGTCTGTTGCTCAAATTACTCTAGGTGATCCTAATATTTATAGTACTAGTACTTATCTTTTGAATTGTCTGGAGGGTAGGATTGATAAGAGGTCTGTGAGAGTTATCCCGGGGATCAGTGCTTTTCAGGCCTGTGCGGCAAAGTTTGCTGAGCCAATATGTCTTCAGGAGGATCGGGTTCTTATTATGCCAGCAACAGATTTGTCTGAAGTAGAGAAATCTCTTGATTCTTGTGAGACTATAATCCTATATAAAGCAGGCAAAAACATTGAGAAAGTGCGTGAGCTATTAAGAATAAAAGGATTGTTGGGTAAAGCACGAACGGCATTTTATGTTGAGCAGGAGGGGGAAATCCTCTGGGAGGATATGGCCTCTGATATTGAACATGAAGGCAAATACATGACAGTGGTTATTGTTCATTGTGGCAGTAGATACTGGTAGAATAAGTTTTTAATAGTCTGTTTAATCCTGATTAAAAGGGAGAGCGCATATGTTGGCGATAGATGTTGGAAATACCTGTGTTAAGTTTTGTAAATTTGATGATGATGAAGCTGTCTGGATAAGTAAAGTTGATACTACTGGCATTAGTGCTGATACTATTGTTGATGGGTTGTCGGAAATTGAGCTTGAAGATGAACAGGCATTTATTGCAAGCGTTGTAACTAGTGTTAATGATATTATTGTCGAGGCTCTTGAACAGGTTGGAGTGAGTGAAATAACCTTTATTAAAGCGACAGATAGAATTCTGGCTCATCAACTAGAGACTATTGAGACGACTGGTGTGGATAGACTTCTTACTGCTTTCTCTGCAAAAGTTCTTTGTCCTGATGAATCTGTTGTGGTTATACAGGCTGGTTCTGCGATTACCGTTGATTTTGTAACCAAAGATGGGGTCTTTACAGGTGGTATGATAATGCCGGGACCTGAAATGTGGCTGGGGAGTTTAGCAACTGCAGCAATGCTACCTGAGATAGACTCGAAGGATATAAGCTGGGAAAAGAATGGAGCTGGTAACTCTACAACTAAAGCTATACTCAATGGCGCATCTGCTGGGCTTATTGGAGCCGTTAAAGAAGCTGTGAGGAGGCTGGTGATGAAGAGTAAAGATGTTCCTCAAATTATTATTACTGGGGGATGGGCTCAGGCTCTGTCTGAGTATTTCCCAGCTAAGTTACAGAGTGACCTTGTGCTGACCGGTGTTTACCTCTATGCAAATACCAGAGAAGAAGGTGAGTAGAGGTTAAATATATTCATTCCAGAGCTTTATTGCTTCTTCAAGCATTTTTGGTGGAATCTCTCCGTCACTACTGATTACATAGATACCAAGACCTTTTCCTCCAGTTTCTGGATCTTTTACATTGGTTACGACAGCCTTTATTCCCAGGTCGAGTGATATCGTTTCTGCGATTTGAAAAGCTCGGCTTTTATTATGAGTGCTGGTAATGAGCTGTAGACCTTCACTATCTTTTAAAAACTTTCTTGCCATTGTTTTTTACTTACCTTATAATTCTTTAAATAAACCTGAAAAGTTACTACTTGTTTTTTTAATATATTCTGTTAGAAATTTGTTATTTGCTAACAAATCATTGTGTATTAATTATAATATTCTGCGTGGTTATTTGTGTTGATGGGCGGAATGTTATTTTTAAGTATTATCCAATTTAATATACTGCTAGTCAAGAGGCTATAAAATGTACAACTCAGAAGATTTTGATGATGGATTTAATGAAGAACTACCAGAGGTTAGTCTTGTTGTTGTTGCAGCAGGGGCTTCTTCTCGAATGAATGCGCATAAACGTAAACCGTGGCTGTCGGTTGGAGGGAAGACTATAATAAATAGAACCCTTGAGGCTTTTATTGGTTTGAAGGAGATAAAAGAAATCATTCTTGTTGTCAATAAAGAAGATGAAGATTATGCTAGGAATGTGGCAGGTAAAGAATTAAAAGAGAGAGGGGTGACACTTATTACAACGGGTGGTGAAAGCAGGTATGAGAGTTCGTGGAATGGTATAATGCTCACTGATACGATGTCAGAAGTAGTTGCGATTCACGATGGAGTTAGACCTTTTATAAAGCAAGATACAGTAAAAGCTCTTTTTAAAATGGCAAGAGATTATGGTGCTGCAGTGCCGGCTGTCGCGGTACAAGATTCATTGAAAAGAATTGAAGGGGATAAAATTATTCAGACTATCTCCAGAGTTGGCGCTATGGCTGTACAAACACCACAGTGTTTTAGAAGGGATCTCATTATAGAGGCGTTTGAGTATGCACGTAGTACTGGAGGTATTTCAGAGAATATTACGGATGAAGCGGGTCTTGTTGAGAATCTTGGCAGGGATGTATCAGTAATACTAGGATCTGCTTATAATATGAAACTTACAATTAAGGAAGATCTTGTCCTTGCTGAAGCTTTACTGAAGAGTGGTTTGCTTTAGTAGCCAAACATAACGTATACTTGATTCTAAGAGAGAGAATAATATGGATCATTTGGATGAAATAGATAATACCAGTCGGTATGAAGTGGTTGAAAACCTGGTTGAAGAATTATCACAAGTTTCAAGTAAAGATGAAATGAAGGATGTTCTAGATAAATATCATGCCGTGGATGTCGCTGAAGCTTTGCATGATTCATCTGAGGATGTACAAGATAAAATTATTTCTTTTATGGATCCTGAAGAACAAGGGGAAATTCTTGAGGAAGCATATGAAGAAGATGCTGCTGAATATGTAGAAGATATGCCACCTCAGAAGTTGGCTGAAATTGTCGAATCAATGCCTCGGGATGAAGCTGCCGACCTTATGAGTTCTATGACGCGTTCGCGTGCGGAAAGTATTCTTTCACTTTTGCCACGTAATGATGCAGCGGAGGTCCGAGAGTTGTTACGATACGAACCTGATACTGCAGGTGGTATTATGACTAATGATTTTGTCCAAATTCTTCCAGAAATGACTGTAGAAGAAGTTAGAGAGCTCATAATAAATGAAGAGCTTGAGGAGGATTCTTTAGGTACGCTGGTAGTCTGTAGAGAAGATATGAAATTTTTAGGGCTGGTCAGTGTCGAGGATTTGTTCTCTGCTACCAACAGTACACTGGTTCGAGACCTTATTGAGAGAGCCGCCGTAACTGTCGGACCAAACGCAGATCAAGAGGTGTGCGCGCGTTATATGACAAAGTATGATCTGCCTGTACTTCCAGTAGTTGACCCGAGAAGAAGAATTATCGGGATTATTACCTTTGATGATATTCTTGACGTTATGGACGAAGAAGCGTCTGAAGATATGTATCGTATGGCTGGTGTAGGTGTGGGGAGACCTCTTGATGAAGGCGCTTTTCGTAGAGCGTTTAAGAGATTACCCTGGTTTGTCGTCTCACTTGTTGGAATGAGTGTGCTCGGCTTTATTATAAGTCAATTTCAAGTTACAATTAGTAAGGTTGTTGCAATTAGCTATTTTATTCCAGCGATTATGGGATTAGGGGGGAATGTCGGAATTCAGGCTTCAACTATTACTGTCCGAGGTATTGCTAAAGGTGAAATTCTATTTAATGATATTTTCTGGCTGCTTAGACGTGAGATCCTGGTTGGTATAATTATTGGAGTTTTTTGTGGTACTGCTCTGGCCTTTATTGCAGGAGAGATGATTCATAATGATGAATTTCTTAATGAAACTGTTCAAGTGCAACAGGATATGGATGGTGGTGATGATGAGATCACAATAAATGTTCAGCATTCTGTCAGACCGCCTGTATTCGGGGTTATTCCGCGCTTTCCGCTTACGGTTGGAATTGCAATGTTTTGTGGTATAATGGGGTCGGTACTTCTTGGTACTTGTATACCGATGCTTTGTCATAAGTTTGGTGTAGACCCAGCTCTTGCGAGTGGACCGTTTGTTACAACTCTGATTGATATAAGTACTCAGTCATTATACCTGTTATTATGTACATATTTATTACTATATTAGGATTTGATGATGGATGATATTGAGTTGTTAAAGGACAAAGCAAAGAAAATTCATAAGAAACTCAAAGTACTTTATCCTGATGCTGAGTGTGAATTGAATTTTAAAAATCCTTTTGAGGTGCTTATTGCTACTGTTCTGTCTGCTCAGTGTACAGATAAAAAAGTTAATACAGTTACTCCAGAATTATTTGGTCGCTTCCCTACACCTGACAAAATGGCTGTTGCAAAATTAGAAGAGGTTGAACGTATTTTAAAATCGTTGGGACTTTATAAAAATAAAGCAAAGAGTATTGTTTCTGCTTCTAGAGATATGGTTGAAAAATTCGATTCTTCTGTTCCAGAGACAATGGAGGAATTGGTCTCTCTGGCTGGAGTAGGTAGGAAAACAGCAAATTGTGTGCTGGTGAATGCTTTTAATAAACCAGGAATAATGGTAGATACTCATTGCATCCGCCTGAGTAATAGAATTGGGCTATCCAGTGAGAGTAAACCTGAAAAAATAGAAGTTGAACTAAAATCAATACTGTCTAAGAGGGTGTGGGGAAAATTCTCGCATAGAATTATTCTTCATGGTAGGCGTGTATGTTTTGCGAGAAATCCTGATTGCCATGGATGTACATTAAGAAAACTTTGTGATTATTATAAAGAATCTCATAATAGGGAACTTTAATTGCTTTAGAAGTAGTGCTGATTATGAATAAAAATATTGATAATGATTTGGAACGCTTTCAGACTGAAATAGGCTATACTTTCAAAGATATATCCAAACTTTTGCATGCACTTCGGCATAGTAGCAGTACGGCTCAAAAAGAAGATAATAACGAGAGACTTGAATTTTTTGGGGATGCTATACTCGATTTTATTATCTGTGAAGAGCTATTTAAAAGATGTACCAGCTGCGCTGAAGGGGCCATGACAGATATTAAAGGTGAGATTGTCTCGAGAAAAGTGATTGGCCGAGTTCTTAAAAAACTTGACATGCGTAAGTTGATGTTCTTAGGTAAGGGGATTGCTACTAGTAAAACCCTACCTATCTCTCTCTACGCAAATATGTTTGAAGCTATTATTGCTGGCGTATATCTGGATAGTAATATTGATGAAGCTAGAAAGGTCGTCTTGGATTTATTAGGTGGTGAGATTGAGCTGGCTATAAAAACTGCAAAAAAACTCAACTATAAATCTCTCGTACAGGAGACGGTGCAAAAGTATAAACTTGGAAAGTTGTCTTATGCAATTATTGATACAGTTGGACCAGAGCATGATAAGATATTTTCAGTTGAGTTATCATTAGACGGGGCTGTCCTTGGGACGGGTGATGGGCGTAATAGGAAGCTTGCTGAACAAGCCGCAGCAGAGGCAGCATATCTTTCTGGAATATTATCGGAACAACTCAAACCAGAAGCTTAAGTATTAATGCTTGCAAACTTACTTTTACATGATATAGTAAAATTATAGAGATTGTAGTAATGTGATTCTCTATATTTCTGTAACTCGTATCTATAGGAGAGATCGGGATGCAGATAATTATTTTTGTCTTTATTATTGTTCTGGGGGAACGATAGGGGGATTTATCATGAAAGTTATTAGTGGGATTGTTTTATTGTTTGCCATAGTCATTATGGCTGGGTGTAGTGAGTCTGACTCTAGTATTGCCAGTAGCTCAAAATATGATTATCAAGCTCGTGGTTGTTTTGAACCGATGGATCTTGATGCTAATCATGATGGTGAGTTGACAAAAGAGGAGGCTGTTTATTTTTATACTGAGGAATTCTATTGGTTTGATCAGGATGATGATGGTGTGATCAAGACTGAAGAAATGGTATGTACTCCTGAAGAAAAGCGTTTAATTGATGCAGATGGCAATGGTACTGTTACTGAAAATGAGTATGTAAAGTATTGGTCAGAACACCCATGTAAGTGCGGTCAATATACTTAATTTTAGTGCTATTGATCAATTAATGGTATTAATATCGCCCCTAGCGCATTATTGCAAGGGGCTCTTTTTTTAATGTTTATTTTTAGTGAGGTTATATGGGACTTGCCAGATACTATTTGCCAGAACTAACCAAAGGTAATTATACTTTTTCCAGTGAAGAAGCTAGACATATTTCAGGTGCAAAGAGGCAGAAGGTAGGAGATTTTTTTGAGGTATTTGATGGTAGAGGCAACTTTGTAAAAGTAAAGATTATTGAGCTTAAATCCAGAAAAATTAACATAGAAGTAATTGCTGACATTGAACATGTTAAAAAAAATCTACCACGTATAGAGATGGCGGTGGCTATACCCAAAGGTAAGAGGCAGCAATATATGATTGAAAAGCTTGTTGAAACAGGGGTTGATAAAATTGTTCCTATAGTATATGATAGAAGCGTTGCTGGTGGAGATGATCCTGTTGAAAAGTATACTCGCTGGGCAATTGAGGCCTGTAAACAGTCAAGAAACTGCTGGATACCTGAGTTCTTCCCGGCGGTAAAATTTGCTGAGTATATCAACGGTATTACCTCTAATATCATTATGGCGGATTATACTGGTGAGAGTATTTTAACTCTAGTTGGTGAAAAAGATTTTAAGTTTGATAAGTGTATTTGCCTCGTTGGTCCAGAAGGTGGATTCAGTCCAGAAGAATTTGAATTGGCGGAAAAAGCAGGAGTTAGAAAGATAAACTTATCGCCAAATGTTCTCCGTATTGAGACTGCGGCAGTAGCATTTGCAAGTACAATAATGGCTGTAAGAAACAGATAATAATAAACGGTAGATTCAAACTGAATTTACCGTTTTGATATGAAAAATAAATTAGGTTTATTGGCTTTATTCTGCGTAATCAAGACCAATGTCAAGTGCAGGGGCACTATGAGTGATTGCTCCAACTGATATTCTCTCTACACCACTGCGGGCAATAGCTGTAACAGTATCAAAGTTAATGCCTCCTGAAGCTTCAAGTTTTGGCCTGCGCCCACCAGTTGCACCGTAATCATCAGCCATTTTTACAGCTTTCTTGAGAGTCTCTGGATCCATATTATCAAGTAGAACGTATTCTGGCTCTTCTGGAAGGACATTTGCAAACTGTTCAAGAGTGTCTACCTCAATCATTATTTCTAAATCAGAACTTTGGCGGGCTTTTTTAACAGCTTCAGCTGGGCTTGCAATATTCGCTAGTGCAAGATGATTATCCTTGATAAGAATCATATCATATAAACCTTGTCTGTGATTTGCACCGCCACCAAGTTTTACAGCCATTTTTTCTATTGCTCTGTGCCCGGGTTTTGTTTTACGTGTATCGTAAATTTTTGCTTTTGTTCCTTCAATCGCTTTTACATACTTACTGGTTTCTCTTGCTACTCCACACATGTGCTGCATTATATTTAGTGCCAGTCTTTCGCCTGTGAGAACTGAGCGTGCAGGACCTTCGATCGCAGCTAATTTGTCTCCTTTTTGGAAAGAATCTCCGTCATTAAGAATAGGAGTGATCTTTACTGCGGGATCAATTGCTTTGAATAGATGTTGGGTTACTTCTACCCCAGCTAGTACACCATCTTCTCTCGCTGTAAATACAGCTGAAATTGTTGCGCATTCTGGCGCAAGAGCCAGTGTTGTCGCATCTCCTGAGCCAACATCTTCTTCAAGTGAAAGTGCTATAAGGGCATCTATTTGTTTCCATGGATCAATCTTTTCCATTATTTTTGTTCCTTGTGGTCTGTTTGTACTAACTTTCTTTTGAAATAAGAGAGAGCACATAAAAGAATATAATTAATAATAGTATGACAACAGGTATTGTCATTATTGTAGTCCAAGCGCTGTAGCCTTTCAACCACTTGCTGTCTTTGGTGATATGGTTCTCTGCTTTTAAGAGATCAGAATACTGTGATCTTGTCTTTTTCTCTCTACAGTATTTGCAAAGATCGTCAGATCCCATAAGTATCTGATGCCCACATTCTTTACATTTCTTAAAGTTATCAGGTGCGCTCAACTTGTTGACTCCAAAATAATTAATATGGGTGAATTTTTTTATATTATCTGTATTTTTATCAAGGCTTCAATAAATTTTTTATAAAATAATTTGTTGTTGCAAAGTTCTGATTTTAATAGTTTATCTGGTAGTACTCTATGATATTCTTTTAATTTTTTTGTGTTACTAGCGAGGGCTACAGCTTTTTTAATGTAATCTTCCCTAGAATCTGAAATTAGTTCTACTTCATTAAGAGCTGTCAAAATACTTTTACCTACAGAACTTACATGCGTGTCTGAAAAACGGGTTATAATTGGTCGACCCATCAATAGTGCTTCAAAACTAGTTGTTGTGCCATTATATGGGAATGTATCAAGAGCGATATCAATATCATTATATAAGTTTAAGTGTTTAGAAAAGTCGCTCTGTCTGCTCGAGTATTTTATCTGGTCTCTAGAAATTCCTAGAGTTTCAAATTTAGGAGTAAGAATGGTATCAAGATCAGTCTCATTCAGTCCATTACTTTTAATTTGAAGGATACTATTTTCAACTTTTTTCAATATTTCAGACCAGCTGATAAGAGTTTCATCACTTAGTTTTGCTATATTGTTGAATGAACCAAATACAATATGATCTCTTGATGTTTCTTCTGCTTCAGGATGCTTAGGAGGCAGATAGGTTAAGAAACAGCCATCCAGTCTAAGTAATTTCTCTGAATATTGATCATCTTTGTCTTCAGGGTCAGCTGTAAAGTCTGTTAAACGATAGTCTATCTCTTTAAGCCCGGTTGTATTTGGATAGCCAAGATAGGTCATTTGTATTTTTGCTGGCTTCATCGCTAGAAGTTTAAGACGGTTGTTATTCGTATGCCCAGAGAGATCTATCATGATGTCGATATTTTCAGACCGAATTATTTCATAAGCTTCATTGTTTGAAAGATGCCTGATATCAATAAATTTATCTGCGTAATTGATGTATCTCTTAGTAAGCTGGTCTTTTTTTGGGGTATTTGAGAACAGTATAGTCTCAATTTCTGAAGCTTGAGATATTTCTATAAGGAGTGGCTCAAAGAAGAACTGAATAGAATGTACGCAAAAATCTCCAGAGATAAACCCTATTTTAGGTTTTTTATTCTTGGTTTCTTGGGATTGATCTTCTTGAGTTGGTGTTTTATTACTAAAGATATCCCCAAATTGCTTGTGTAAAGATGTTATTGCTTTGCTGGAAATACTGCTTGGATAATGCATATAAAAAAGAAGACTGCTGAATGCATCTGAGCTATTTATATCGAGTTCAAATGCTTTTTGAGCAGTTGCGATAGCTTCTTCTGGCATCCCTATTGCAGTATAATTCTTACTCATATTAATAAGATGCATTAGGTTCGGTTTGTCTGTGTTTGTTGCTTTATTGAAATACTCTACCGCTTCAAGCTGTCTGTTAGTATTGCTGCAGGCAAGTGCAAGCAGACCATATGCTTCCTTAGATTCCGGGGTTATTTCAAGAGCTTTTTTTGCATGAAACTCTGCTGCTTTATTATCATTTTGAAAATGAGCTATAGTGCTGAGGCTGCATTCAAGAATATCTTCTACTCTACCGTTTGAGAGAAGCCTAGTATTTTCTACTTCCTCTGACGCTTTTATATATTCGCCTTGTTTAGCGTATGTTCTGCAAAGTCCAAGATGGGCACTTATATTGTTATTGTCGAGTGAAATAGCTCTTTGGTATTGTTTCTCTGCTTCTTGTATATGACCTTGTTTCTCAAATGCTGAACCGGTACTGTACCTTATAAATGATGACTCTCCACCAAGATTAAAAGCTCTTTCAAGAATGCTAAGTCCTTGTTCGAGTTCATTAAGCTCAATGCTTATTGCCCCTAGGTATGATAGCGCTTGGATATCATTAGGGGTGAAATTGAGTACTTCGGCAAAAGCTCCAGTTGCTTTAGTATAAATTTGCATTCGGTAGTAGCATCTGCCTAAATTAAAATAAGCTTCTGTCGCTTCCGGGTCAAGCTCAGTTCCTTTTTTAAGTAGTTCTATCGCTTTTTCAAACTCTCCCAATTCACTGAGGGTAAGTCCATAATTTATAAAATAGTTTGGGTTGGTAGCAACATCTTCAAGGGCTATTTTATCGAAAAACTCTTTCGCCGTCTTATATTCATTATTCTGACAGTACGCAACAGCGATATAGAGTAACGTGTCAGTATGGTTTGGATCTATGCTAAGCGCTTGGTGGTATAGCTCTATTGCTTGTTTAATATTGCCTACTTGGTGCATTGATAAAGCAGTACCTAACAAACGCTTGTGTTCTGAGTTCATAGTCTCTCCTAAAAATTGAGTTTGAGGCCTTCATCTGATGGTTTTGTGTTGTTATTTTGGTCTTTTGCTTTTTCTTCAGGAGCATTAAAACCAAAATTTAAGCTTATACTCTGATTCGGTTGGGGCTGCAGTGGTTGATTTAGAATAAATCCTCTTGCAGCAGGATTATTAGGTGAAGAGTTGTCAGTAAGAGGAGCGCTTTTAATGTTCATGGCTTCTGGCTCATGCTTTCCTGTTGGATTCTCGCAATATACATTCCAAATAGCGCTCATAGCCGCCTCAAATTTACGTGCAAAATGTTCGGCATTTAGTATAGGACTATTGCTGAGTCTTTGACGCATTGTCGATCTAAGCTCAGTCCTTAGTTCTTCTTCATTTGCAAGAGCTACTGCTTTATTGACAAATTCTTCAGGTGATCCTGCCGCGAGTTGTTGTAGACCTATATGACTAAGCAAGCTAAGACCGACTCGTGAAGCATGGTTAACTCCAAAAAATGATACGATAGGTACGCCCATCCACATCGCTTCACATGAGGTTGTTGTGCCGTTATATGGGTAGGTGTCTAGAGCAATATCAATATTGTTATAATTTTCAAAATGTTCCTTAAGGCTACTTGTACGGGCAAGCATCGTGATGCGTTCTCTTTCTATACCAAAATTTTTAAAGATATTATATGCATATTCTTGTACATATTTATCACCAAGACTGAGGGCTTTTAATATAATTTTACTATTAGGTACATTCTTCATAATTTCGCTCCAGAGGAATATTGTCTCATTACTGCATTTTGCAAAATTATTGAACGAGCCAAATGTAACATAACCGTTTTTTATCGATGGTGGAGGTACTACGTCTGGAGAATCTGCAAGTGCGCTGTAACAGTGGAAACCTCCAGGTAATCTTATGATTTTTTCAGAAGAAAAATTTTCAGCCCCTTCTGGTTCTGTGTATTCATCAGCTATTCTGTAATCAATAGCATTCAAACCAGTTGTGTCTGGGTAACCAAGCCAGGATACTTGAATAGGAGCAGGTTTTAAGCAGAATAGTTTTAAGCGGTTGTCAGCAGTATGTCCACCCAGATCGATGAGTATATCGATTTGGTCGTTTCGTATGAGCTCTGCGGCTTGTACGTCTGAAAGCTGAAGAATACTCTGCCATTTTGTACTCAAGTTTGCAATTCTTTGTGAAAAAATGTCAGGTACTTTTACATTCGCGTAAGTATAATATTCATAGTTTCTTGTGTCTTTTTGGTTGAGTAGTGGCTCAATAAAATAGGCTACAGAGTGCTTGCGGAAATCACTTGAAACCAGACCTATGCGGATTTTTCTGTTTTTTCGCGGCTCTGAAAGGTAAGGGCGAAGCTCAAGATCTTTGGGCTCGAACAATTTTGAGTATATTTTATGTAGGTTCCAGATATCTTCTTTGGTTGATTGTGGAATATAATGCATATAAAGAAGTAGATTGCTGAATGCCAAGCTGCTGTTTGGATTGAGTTCTATTGATTTTTGGCAGTGCTCAAGTGCTTCAGGTATCTTGGCCTGAACCATAAGCACATTACCTAAATTCTGGTGATATTCTGCGTGATTTTCTCTTAGTTCAATTGCTTTTCTAAGCGATTTTTCAGCTTCTTCGGTATTTCCCAGAATATTTAAGGCGTAACCTTTTAGAGAATACACATCATCGGCATTTGGGTTTATTTCAAGAGCTTTATTAAACCATTTTAATGCCTCAGTTGTGCTTGTCTTATAATAGCTGATACCCATAGAGGCGTATGGAGCATAATAGTCTGGCTTGATATCTATTGCTTTTTGGAAAAGCTCCCTACAGGAGTCGAAATCTCCAAGTTCTGTCAGTAGCCTTCCAAGACCTAGGAGCGCTTCAATATTATTTGGATTAATTTCAAGAGCTTTTTCAAAAGCGGCTTTTGCTTTTAGCTTCTCTCCACTTTCTTTCAGTATAAAAGCGTAGTTGAATATGAAAATGTCATTTTGTGGTTCTTTTGAGAGTGCTTTCTCTACGTAGTCCCGTGCTTCAGTATATTTATACTTCCTAAATAATGACATGCCAATAGCGCATAATGTACGTGCATGTTCTGGTTGCTTTTTATGAGCTTTATATAAATATTCAAGAGATTCATCATATCTTTTACATTCTTGGAGTGAACAACCAAGTTGAAACTCGGTAAGCCAGCTATCTGGTTCTAGTTCATCTGATTTTATAAAGCATTCAATTGATTCTTTAAATTTAAATTGTTTGTAAAGCAGCAGACCTTTATTAAAATATGTTGTAGCTATTTTCGGATTGATTGAAATAGCTTTATTGTAGCATTCTTCTGCTTCTTTATATCTGTTTAATTTTTCGCATACTAGACCATAGTTTATGTAATAACTTTCATCACGTAGACCGTTTTCGTATGCACGTGTCATAAACTCATCCGCAGCTGCTAATTCATTTCGTTTATAGTGGATTATTCCAATATGCAGAAGTGCTTGAGGGTTTACAGGGTTTTTTGCAAGAATTGTATTGTAACATTCTTCTGCTTTGAAGAGATCACCATTGCTATGAGCATTCATCCCTTGCTTTAAAAGGTCTGCTTCTTCTGGATTCATATCAGAAAAATTAGTTTGTGAATTAGTGTGAAAGCTATACTGACTCTTTTGTTTTTTGAATCTTTCAAGTTTTTTTTGGCGTCGCTCTTTACCCGTCTTTTTGCGCTTGTTTGCCATCTTTTTTAAACCTCTATCTTATCTGAATTAGGAATTTTATTATATTTTACGGATTTTATTTGCTATTATCAACTTAAATCGAATAGATAATTTCAAAATGAAACCCTGATACTGGCTATGCAGTATCAGGGGGAGTTAAGGGTGGGGAAGGTTGAAGGTGTGAATGCTTAGCTATTTGTATCTAGGAAGAGACCTTTATTTTCTTCCATATTAGTATTTAGTATCTCATCAATGTGTTCATTTATTTTTTCGAGTACATTACGCAGAGCTTCGCTTGGTATTGAGCGTAATAACTCGTTTGTTGCCTCATCTGTGATTTCTACGTAACTGATACTGTTGTTTTCATCAATTATAAATTCAATATTTTTGTTTAGCATGCTCTTTATTAGAGTTTCATGACTCTCTTTACATTTCTGTTCTATATCAGAAAAATTAGCATTTATTGATTCTCTAACATTATGCATATTGCTGATATCTGATCCGTTTACTTTTTGTCCTGAACTCTCAGTCACTGGAGTATTAGCAACTTGCATATTGGTATGTGAGTTGGATGTCTTTTTTGATGAGCAAGTGTTGTAACTTGGTGCCTTCATCTCTGGTGTAAGTACTATTTCCATTTTTTACCTCCTTATTCTGTGTGTTGTAATTTTGGCAATTACCTTTAGTAATAATGAAGGGTCTTTAGAATGGTTGCACGTTCCGTTCCTCAGACCCTTCAGCCTATGTACTATTACAACATCTTATGCAGCTAAGTTATACTCAGTGCTAGCTAATGAGTGATAGTGCGTTTTTCTGTAGAGCGTTCGCCTGAGACAGCATAGCTGTGCCCGCTTGAACCATTATCTGGTTCGATGTGAACTCAGTAGACTCTTTTGCCATATCTGCATCTCTAATATAGCTTTCAGTCTTGGTTATGTTTTCTATTGCTACATTTAAGCTGCTGGCATTGGTATCAAGCATGTTAGACTGGAATGCTCCTATGTCTGCTCTTAGACCTGATACATCTTCTATTGCTTGGTCGATAATTGCAAGTGCCTTTACAGGATCTTCTCCAAGACTGGCTAGACTACCACTGAGAAGGTCATTAATTGACAAGAATTTATCTGTGTCAGTATTTCCTCCAAAGGTGTCGGTAAATTTAGTCTTTCCAAGCTCTGTTGCGGTTACATCCTGAATAGAGAATACTGTTCTATCCTGATCGCTTGCGCTTTCTCCCAGCTGGAATTGCATTCCTCCAGACCAATCTCCAAGTGATTCGGATGTGGTCTTTATTGCGTGGTTTATGTAATTATCTGTTGAGTTTGCCATCTGGTATGCTCGTGAGCCCCAAGCGCCTTCGTCATAACCAACAGCCGCTACGGTAGTACAACCTAATGTACCTTCATTCATTACGAGTGTTGCTGCGGTATCCAAATTCGCAACTTCACCTTTTATCCCGTCTAATTTCAACTCTTGTCCGTTGAGTGAAATGGTGGCATCCCGTCCGTTGCTTGTCTTTTCCTCACCTGAACCGAGAAGTTCCGCTTCATTCTGTTCATTGTAGGAACTAAATATTTCTCCACGTTCAACCTTTATTTTGACGAATTCATCACTACCATACTCTTGACTACTTAGGCGAAGCCCAATATTTTCTGAATCGATAGTTGTTGTAAATGCTATATCTTGAGTTGCAGTCTTCATATTGAAGTTCAGTGTGCCATATAAACCAGATGTTTCACCACTTGTTGCTGTCTCTGTACCGTATAATCTTAGGCCTACACCATTAGTATTCGTCGTCAAGTCTACTTTACCCGATTGAGCAACAAGGTCTTCATCACGCATACGTGCATCTTTGTAAACAAAGACCTGAGAAGTACCAGTTGTATTTAGGTCAGCTTTAACATACATTTTTCCTGATTCATCAGTATTTTCTCCAAGTTTTACACCACTAAGGTATGAACCAGAATTGATAAAGTGTGAGGTTGCTAATGAAGCGTCAGTTGATGATGCATTGTACATGTTTGCAAAATTAACAGTGTCTGTGCCAATTGATGCTCCTGTGGATACATCTGAGTCTTCCTGCATAACACCTAGCTGTATTACTGAGGTCATACCCGCAGCTACATCTGATGTGAATGACATACTAATACCTGAAAGATCTGAGTTGTTTGAAGCTGATAAAGTTGACTTATTTGAAGATATGTCACCTTCAGCAACTTTCATGGTCATGCTTTCATCTTTGTATACCTCGTATGAATCATCATCAATCATTTTAAGATAGACTCGACCATAACCGTCAACATTCTGCCCTAACTTTATTTTTGAAGCGTCACTGATATTTATTGCTGTTGCTCCGGCGTCAGTAATGTCTCCAAGTGCGTTGATATTGAATACATCTGCTCTACCTGCTGTATGTCCAGTTGTTGAGTCTATGTCCTGAGTACTAACGCTTGCTTTTTCTGTTACTGTTGCAGTTGAGTCATAAATAATTGTTGCTTCAACTCCGGTTGAATCTTTTACACTGTTGATAGAAGTTGCTAATTCACCAATATGGGTTCCTTGAGCAAATGAAAGGTATCTACTACCTTTGCTACCAGCAATTGTAAAGGCCTGATCATCTGATAGAGTATAATTCTTAGAAGCGTCTGTTCCAGTCTTACCTGTTGTTAACTGGGTTGCTGAGGACTTACCTTTAGTTATCTCGAAATAGCCTTTTTGAGCCTCATTGCCATTTTCTTTTAATGAACTGCCTGATTCAGTAGAACCAGAAAAACTGATATTAAGTTTAAAATCGTCTTTTTTAAAGATTTGTTTTACTGAAGAGAGTTCTTCATTAAGTAGTTTGTGGTCGTTTGAATCACTGACCTGTACTGTAGAATCAAAACTTAGTTCTTTATTACCATTAAGAAGATTCTGGTCTGAAAATTTAGTTGTACGAGCGATTCTGTCGAGTGTCTGTACAGAACTGTCAATCTCAGCCTGGTCAGCAGCGACCTGTTCTGGACTTGTTACGCCACTATTTGCAGAGTGTACAGCTAACTGGCGCATTTTTGATAGAATGCTGTTCATTTCCTTGAGTGCGCCTTCAGCAATACCAAGAACGTTATTCGCTTCTTGTGTATTCTGTACAGCTCTTTCAAGACCAACATTCTGAGCTCTAAGCTGTTCGCTGATAACTAGACCTGAAGGGTCATCTTTTCCTGAATTGATTTTGTAGCCGGTTGACAGTCTCTCAAGAGATGTTCCTAGCTTAATGTTATTTTTGTTAAGGGCGATACCCGTTGATAGGGCATTTAAATTATTCGCAACGATCATAGGCATAGCGAATTTCCTCCATGAAATTCATGTAATAAATTTAGGGTATTTAGAGTATTAAGGCTACTCGGGTTTAAAATACCCCTGGACTATTCACATCCATGCACGGCAGTCCGTATCACCGTCCTATATTTTTTTTAAAAATCAAGCGTCAGGAATACAGGGTGACCTGACTAATAGGCAGTTTCTCCTTTCATCTTTTTTTGCAAGGCGTAAATTAAAAATATTTCAAGGCTATGTAAGATTATTCCGGATCTTTCTTAAATTGCTCTAAGGCTGAGCAGGGTAGAAAGAAGATTTTAACTAGGTGGAATAATGCTTACATCGTTATTTACGGGAGGAACTAAAGAAACTTTAATAAAAAATCGAAAAATAATTTTATATTTATGTTAACTTATTATTAGGTAAGGAGTTGTGGTTTTAAAAATAAATTATTTTATGTGCAAGAAAATCGTATTTTATGTTTATTGTAAAAAAAGCGCGCTAAAAAGCGCGCTTTTTTATGATTTTTCTCAGAATGTGGTTTTTGTTTTATTCAATATTAATTATATCGTATTTTGAACCGGTTAAAACCTCTGCTCCTGAATCGGTAATTAAATAGGTACTTTCTATGCCGAGCATGCCTGCGCTGGGGATAGCTTTCTTAGGTTCTAGTGCAATTACCATGTTTTTCTGTAGTGGTTCGTTAAATTTATTGGCTATTACGGGGAATTCATCAACATGTAGCCCGGTACCATGTCCTAGGAAGTTTACTTGTTTAGCAGGGCACCCCATAAAGCCTTCTAAAAATTCTTCTGAAAGAGTGGATAAAACTTTATTATAGATTTCAGAAGGAATTGCTCCTGGTTTCATCAACGATGCGGTGTAATTCTGGATATCAACACATTTGTTATGGATATCAACAGCTTCTTGATTGTTGAATTTTCCGAAAGTATATAGGTTGGTTTTATCTGTGTGATAGCCGTCATGTCCACAAGCAGTGTCGACAAAAACAGTGTCACCTTTTCTAAGCTGCCTTTCCATACTACCAAAGAATGGTACCGCAGGGCAGTTTCCTCTTGTACCGTCTGGACCGTCGAAATAAGTTGGGATTAATCCGTTTTCACTGAAGGAGATATAACCAAGGAACATGTCTGTATCAGCCATTTGAAAACGTGCGGCTCCATGTGAGCCAAGTATTAATTGGTTCTTTAAAACTTCTGCCCCCAGCTCTGCTTCAGAAATACCTTCTCGCAGAATGGTTGGTACAATATTCTCAAGGACCTCTTCGTGAATTGCTCCTGCTCTTCTAAGGCGCTCTACTTCGTACTCTGTCTTTACAGACACGGCTCTTGCTAAAATATCATCTACTCTCTTAGTTTCTTTAAAGTTGAAATATTTATTAAACAATTCAAAACCACTGAGGGTCATGGTGGATTTTTCCAGTAAAACTGTATCTGTGTGTATGTCTACAACCTCACATATATCTTTGTAGCTTCTGTAGCGGTGTATCTCTCTTAAGGGTGACTCTTCAATTGCTCTACCATATGCCACTCTAACAAATAACTTTGGTTCTCCATCTCTTGGGATCCATAAAACCCCAGTTGCGAGAGTGCCTGTAAGGTAATAAATTGAAATCTTTTTGGTTATTACTGCTACAGACCAGTCTGGTTCGTATTTGTCCAGCAGTGCTCTAAAACGTGTGTGTCTTAACTCTATTTCACTCTTTGGTATCATAACTGCTCCTTAGTTATTTATATATGCAGAGGTATGCTGTTTCTTCTTCAACTTTTAGAGCAAATTTTTCATTTGCAGCAACTTCAAAACTTTCTCCGTTTTTATATATTCTCCATTCATTACTTCCAGGGAGTTTTACAGTCAATGTGCCACTTATAACAGTCATGATTTCAATCGTGCTTGTGCCAAATTCGTATTCCCCAATTGCCATTACACCAACTGTTGATTTTCCATTATTATTATCCAGTGCAATAGATTTTACATTGCCATCAAAGTATTCATTTGTTTGCAGCATTCTATACTCCTTTTAGTTGAAATAATATTGTTTCTTTATTTGACCAAATTAATATAATAAGTATACGCTTATTGTTGTTGTTGTAAAATATTTATTGAGGATTTTATTTTGTGGTTTTTATATATTCTGAAGTGTGCGGATTCTACTCTTTATACTGGAATAACGACTGATATTTCAAGAAGAATTTCTGAACATGAGAGTGGCAAGGGTGCAAAGTATTGTAGAGGAAGGACGCCGCTGACATTGGTGTTTAGTCAAGAGTTCGATAATAGAGCTAATGCAAGCAAGGCTGAAATAAGGGTAAAAAAACTTGGGAAAAAAGAAAAACTTGAATTGATTAAGAATAATCTAAAGATTGTTCTTTAAATTGAAGTAGCTCGGATTTTTTTGAGTGATTAGATCCTAAAATATACAAAATGTGTCATTTATCTGATATATAGTTAGATTCGATTGATGGTGTGTATTTATTCTTATTTTTTACGCTGTTTTCTAATATATTTGCAAATAAAGTCTTATTTGTTATTTAGTGTGATAAAATACATGTAAAGTAAATATAATAATTCCTAGGATAGTATGTTCTACCCAAGGAATCATTGTTTTTGTTTAATTTAAAATTTTATAATAACAAAAAGTAGGGATTTTTTGCTTTATGCAAGCAGAAGATCACTTATTCTATTATGTTTTGCCTGTGTCCTAAATAGCATGTCGGCACTATATCCTTTACTGCCGTCTGTTCGTGTAAATTCACTGGTCTGACCTATTTTGTTTCCTCTGTTATCATCTTTCATAATCTCATTATATTTTAGCTGAATAGATTTGATTCCTGCTTCAAGTAGTGACATGCTTTCTGTCGACTGGTTCTTGCCGTCTTCGTTTTTGTCTTGCCATAGACGCAACTTTGTGTATACCGCATCTAGCTCGTCAATTTTACCGTCATTGTTTTCATCATATTTTGCAAGTTTTGAGTAGCCATTTGCATCACCTTCTTGATCACCAAAAAGTTCTTTACCATTATCAACTGTACCATTACCATTTTGATCTAGATAGAGTAATGCGTCGTCACCTTTTATAAAAGCGGTCTGTTCTTTTGTTCCATCGCCATCTATGTCAAATTCTACGCCATCTTCCGTTTTTGTAAGTTCAATACCATCTCCGGCAAGATCAAGTACTAGTGGATCTGAAAAAAAGTTAATTTCAATATCAAATTTTTCTGAAACTATTTCCTGGTATTTTTCTATAGCCATTGCAGTGTCATTTCTCATTGAAGTATATATATTATCAATAGATGTTGACTGAGCTGATGCAACAATGTTTATAGAGAAATCTGTGGTTAGAGTTTGTCGGATATTTGAGGTAAATGTGGATATGTCTGACAAAAAGTCAGTAGCCTCTTCTTGACTAAGAAGAGTAATAAGAAAGAAAGCTTTTTGTGCGAGCTCAGGATCAAGGTTTCCAAGAGTATCAAGAGCACTCTGGTATTCTTTTCTTTTGCTTGAGTCACTCCCGAAATAATCATTCAATCTTTGGTTGGCTTCTTTTGCTATTGTTTCCACTGATTGGGGAAGTGTAACTGTCTCTTTGGGTTTTGCATTATCAGTGATATTGCTTTTTTGAAATACTTTAGCACTGTAGGTGAGTTCTGAAAAGTTTTTAACATTTGAAAACTCAAAACTATCTAAAGAAATTTCGGTAGATTTGTTACTTGATTGGGTCTTACTATTGTTGTTTTGCTTAGATTTTGAATCACTCTGGTTTGCTGGGTTCTTTGAAGTTGTATCAGTATATACTGATACTGACAGAGTTTCCTGTCTATCTGAAATATGTGCACTCATACCAACCCTCCCTGGCTGTATACAGCTGCGTCTAAACTTGTATGTCCATAATACATGGAACTAATTTGATCTTGTCTACAACCCGCCCCAGAGGGGTGTAGACAACTACCATACATTAGCATCATGCTCCTGTAATATATTAATAATACCTGTTTGTTATCGATAAGTTAGGCTGTATTTAAATTAACGGTGCAATGTTATCGGACTTTATTTTTTTTATTTTTTTTTATAAAAAAATCCCTCTTTAAAAGAGGGATATATTTTAAATTGTTATTCAATATAGGTTTAAAGTCTTGGTATCATACCGCGTAAGGTTTCTGTGAATTGATCTAGTGGTATTTCCATCTGCTCTGCATTTTTTTCTCGCATATCTTTAACCACCACGATGCCTTTTTCCAGTTCACTCTCACCAAGAATAAGAGCTAGTAATGCACCGCGTCTATTTGCGGTTCTCATCTGTGCTTTCATGGATTTACCTTCGTAATCCATATCAGCTGACATACCAACTTTTCGTACCCTTGCAATAAGACCAGACATGGCTCTATGTCCGGTTTCTCCGAGTCCTACTCCGTAAACCATCAGTGGAGCAGAGCAGTTACAGCAGGAGAGTGCTTCCATCGCGATCATTACTCTTTCGACTCCTATGGCAAAACCTACTGCTGGTACACTGGGGCCTCCAAGCTCTTCAACAAGGCCATCATATCTTCCGCCACCACCGATTGCGTCCTGGGCTCCTAGTGCAGAAGAAGTATATTCAAAAACTGTCTTTGTATAGTAATCAAGTCCTCTTACTAACGATTTATCAAGATCGTAGTTTACCCCGAATGCATCGAGTGCCATCTTGGTGCTTGAGAAATGTTCGTCACATTCATTACATAGGTGGTCGTAGCTAGCAGGAAGATTCTTGGTCTTATCCGCACACTTTTTACAGTCTACAATTCTAAGAACATTCTTTTCAAATCTTGCCTGGCAACTTTTGCAGAGTGTGTCAAGAATTGGTTCTACTGCTTTTTTTAATTCTGATATATAACCCGGTCTGCACTCGTTGCAACCGATAGAGTTTAGCCTTGTTTTGATTCCAGTAATACCGAGACTGTTGTAGTACGACAGCCCCATTGTAATAACTTCGGCATCAAGTAGTGGATCAGAACTGCCAAGAGCTTCAATGCCTACCTGATTGAATTGGCGTTGTCTTCCCTTCTGTGGACGTTCTCTACGAAACATTGGCCCTGCGTACCAGAGCTTGCTGATTCCACCCTGCTTGTGCATGCTGTGCTGCAAGTAAGCTCTTACGACACCTGCTGTTCCCTCTGGGCGTAGTGTTAGTGAATCTGAACTGGGCTGGAAGGTGTACATTTCTTTTTCAACAATATCTGTTGCTTCACCAATGCCCCTTGCAAATAACTCGGTCTTTTCAAAAACAGGTGTAGTTATTTGCTCATAGCCGTATTTCCAGAAGGTGTCACTTGCTGCAGCCATAGCTTTACTGAAGCGTTTTCCTTCATTACCGAAGTAATCCTTAGTTCCTTCGACACAGCGTAAGGTATTCTTCGCCATTGTTAATTGAACTCCTCTCTGAATATTTCCGCTAATTCTATTATAATATATTGATACTATTCTTTATTTTCTTCTTTAACTTTTTGAATTACAGTTTTTCCATTATATAGATATACTCTGTATGCTCCCTTGCCATCATTTTTATTTAATATCAAGCATGGTATATTGTATTCTGGGTGAATGTCCTGTCTAGGAAATGAAGTGTTTTTTACTGCTAGAGTTCTGCCAATTTTTCTGTATTTTCCTGAATCAGTCTTGAAATAGAAAGCAAAAAACATAGTGCCTTTTTTTTCAATGACTAGAACTCTTCCTTTCTTTTTTGATAATTTGCCATCAGCTAACTGCAGACGCTGTTCGAAGTTTGCAATGATAAAATAGTTCTCAAGGAATTCTGGATTATCTCCTTTTATATCACTTTCAGAGAATATTTCAGGTACTACCGATTTCTTTGCTTCAGCAGCAAAAACACTGGCGCTCAAGCAAAGTATTATTAATAAGCTTAATTGTTTAAGCATGGTTGACTCCTCGCTAGAACAAACTCAAAAACGGGCGGTTTTAATTAGTAACACTGAAAAAGCTTTTTGAGACCTTTTCAGTGTTTGATTAAATTATATATATTGTAATGACTTACTAAATTTCCATTATTTCTTTGGTCTTCTTTTCGATTTCTTCGTCAATCTGTTTTTCAAATTTTTTGACATCTCCCTGAATTTCATCCTTTAGTTTCTTCAGGTCATCTTCAGTAAGAATCTTGTCTTTTTGAAGCTTTTCAAGATCTTTAATGCCGTCTCTTCTCGCATTTCTTACAGATACCTTCGCATCTTCACCCTTTGATTTAAGGTCTTTGGCAAGAGTTTTACGGCGGTCTTCTGTTAGTGGTGGGAAAGTTATGCGAATGACTTTTCCGTCATTCTGTGGAGTTACTCCAAGATCTGAAGCTATAATTGCTTTTTCAATCTCTTTTAATACATTCTGGTCAAAAGGTTTGATAAGTAACTGTCTTGCTTCTGGAACAGATATCGTACCACATTGATTCATAGGCATATTTGCACCATATGCATTGACCTGTATATTTTCAATAAGATTTGGAGTAGCACGACCTGTACGTATAGCTCTGAACTCTTTACTCAAATGAGAACATGCTTTTTTCATAGCATCCACTGCTGTACTCATTACATTATCTGCTGACATAATTCCTCCGATCTTTGATTTTATAAATAAATCATAATCATTAAAAAAGTACCGCATAAATTATTTTATGGGGTAACTGTAGTACCAATTTTATTACCTTTTATTGCGCTAAGAGTTGCCCCTTTTTCATTGATGGAATAAACAACAATAGGGAGGGCATTTTCTCTACACATTGTAAATGCTGTTGCATCCATTATTTTTAGGTTCTGTTCAAGACACATATCGTAGGTAATCGTTTCATACTTCTTCGCTGATGGATCTTTAGCAGGGTCTGCTGTATAAATGCCGTCAACTTTAGTCCCTTTAAATAGTGCGTCACAGTCAAGTTCTACAGCTCTTAATGATGCCGCTGTATCTGTTGTAAAGTATGGATTTCCAGTGCCACCTGCTAAAATTACAACTCTACCTTTTTCCATGTGTCTTATAGCTCTGCGCCTGATATATGGTTCTGCTACAGGTTGGGTTTCGATAGCAGATAGTACCCTTACTGGTTGTCCCATAGCTTCTATAACACTCTGTAGCGCCATGGCATTGATAATTGTTGAAAGCATGCCCATATAATCACCAGTACCTCGTTCAATCCCTATGCTTGTGATCTGAGTACCGCGCATAAAATTACCACCGCCGATAACAACAGCAACCTGATAGCCTGCTTCAGAAACCTCTTTTACCTCTGCAGCAATTGATTCTACCGCTTTTTGGTCAAATCCTTGACCTGATTCTCCGCCCAATGCTTCTCCTGAAAGCTTGAGCATTACTCTTTGGTAGCTACCCACAATTATTCCTTTCGTTTTTTCGGTATAATATTAATAATTGTAAATTGTATCAACTGTGTTTTTACTGAGATACAAGTTCTGCTACCATATCGCCTATTTCTGTGGTTGAGTATCCCATCTGTGCAGCCGCAAGGCTCTTGAGCTTTGTTTTAGTTATTATAGATACGGAGTCTTCAATCTTTGTCGCTGCTTCACCCTCGCCACGTTCTCTTAGAAGCATCGCACCAGCGCAGATCGCTGCAAGTGGATTGATCTGGTTCAAACCGGTAAAGCTTGGAGCTGTCCCACCGATTGGCTCGAACATACTTACGCCACCTTCGTCTGGATTGATGTTACCACCAGCTGCAATTCCAAGACCACCTTGAGTGATAGCTGCAAGATCTGTAATAATATCTCCGAACAGATTGCCTGTAACGATTACATCGAATATCTCTGGCTTTTCTACTTGATATAGGCAGGTTGCATCTACATGATAGTATTCACGTTTGATGTCTTTATATTCTGCTTCGCCAATCTCATTGAATGCTCTGTCCCATAGACCGTAAGCGTATGTGAGAACATTTGTTTTGCCAACAAGAGCTAGGGTATTGTTCTTGCCGATGCCGCGAGTTTTTTTGCCATATTTGCTCGTGTATTCAAATGCGTAGCGTAGTGCTCTGTCAACTTGGAAGCGTGAATAGACCATGCTTTGCACTGCAACTTCGTTTGGAGTACCTTCCATTGAAATACCACCTGTACCTGAATATATGCCACCTACATTTTCGCGTACAACACAGTAGTCAATTTGTTCTGGACCTTTACCTGCAAGTGGAGATGTTACTCCTGGGTAAAGTTTTACTGGGCGAAGGTTGATATACTGGTCAAGCTCAAAGCGCATTTTTAAAAGGATACCTTTTTCAAGTATACCTGGTTTTACATCAGGGTGTCCAATAGCTCCAAGCAGAAGAGCATCATGCTGGCGTAATTCATCAACTGCTCCATTTGGAAGGGTTTCACCTGTTCTCATGTATCTTTCGCCACCGAAATCATAAGTTGTTTTGTTGAGAGTAAATCCAAATTTTGCTGCAGCTGCATCAAGAACCTTTATTGCTTCTCCAACTACTTCTGGACCTGTGCCGTCACCAGGAATTATACCGATGTTGTATGTGCTCATACCGTCCTTTCACTAATTTTTCTTTAGACTAAAGTAATATTAAGACTTTAAGATATAACAAATTATATAGATTATATTAAAATTGCTTGATGTTTCAATACCCAGATAGTACTTTAGCGCTATTTTTTATGATTATATTGCTATAAGTATGGTATGTACTTTTTTTGTAAAAATTTTATAATTGCTTGAATAGGCGGGTATTTGTATCATTGATTAAAGTTGATGGTGAATATTATGATGTTATGAGGCTGGAGATTTAGGAGGAATTATTGTGCAGAGGTTATGGGCGCCATGGAGGCTTCAGTATGTGACGGATCAGGAACCCAGACAAGAAGGGTGTTTTTTTTGTAATGCGTTCAATGAAGTAGGGAATGAAGAAGAAAACCTACTTTTGTATAGAGGTGAAAAGGCATTTGTTATGTTGAACCGTTTCCCTTATAACGGCGGACATTTAATGATTGCTCCAGCAAAGCATTATGGTGATTTTGAGGGTGCAGTAGAAGATGAAATTCTTGAAATTTGGAAACTTGTAGCACTTAGTAAAGCTGTTATTAGAAAAGTAATGAAGGCAGAAGGTGTGAATATTGGAGTAAATCAGGGTAAATGTGCTGGTGCTGGGGTGCTTGATCATTTGCATGTCCATGTTGTGCCAAGGTGGGAAGGAGATGTAAATTTTATGCCGGTATTTGCTGATATTAAGGTTATGCCTCAGGCTCTTATTGAGTGTCATAGAAAGCTTTACCCAGCTTTTCAGGAAATGGCTACGTTGTTATAGAAAATTTTAATGCGGTGCTGATTTTAGCACAAGAAAGTAATAAAGGGAAGTAATTCTATGGATAGCAGTTTACCAAAACCACAAAAATTAGTTAAAGCTATGAATGCATTATCATTAGGTGATATTGCAACTGCTGATATTTTAACAAAAGAATTTTTGGAAAATAATATTAGATCTGAGGCAGGTCTTAAGGCGAGGCTGGAAGTCTTAAACAGGATGAAGGATTTTGCGGGTGCAGTAGAGATTGTCGCGCAACTCATTGAGGTTAAAGGTGAAAGTAAGGATCTCTTTTTTCAAGGTGCTTATTATTCAGAATTAGGCGGAAATTATGAGTTTGCCTTGAAGGGCTATGAGAAAGTACTTGAACTTGATCCTTTTGATTTGCTTTCCTTGCTCGGACTTGGGCGGTGTCTGTTGTACTCGAGTAAAATAAATGGTGCAGATGTGTTTTTTGCCAGAGCTTATGAGCTTGAGCCTGATAACCAGGAGGCAGCAGAATATCTAGCTCTTGCTTATGAGAAAGAATTGAACTTTACCAAGGGAATCCCATTTTGTGAGGAGTCGCTGGTAAAATTTCCAGAAAGCTGGATGTTGCAAGTGGCGCTTGGAAATCTCTGGGGAAGTTGCGGAAAGTCTGCAAAAGGGCTCATAAGTGTGTCTAAGGCTATTGAAATGAAGCCTGATCATCAGAAACCGCTTATATCTGCAGCAACTTTATTAAATAATATGTATAGGCCGTTTGAGGCATTGGGATTTCTTGAAAAAGCCAGGAAAATTGCTCCTGGTGATCTTAATATTTTACTTGCGCAGTCTGCGTTGTATAGAGATATTGGTAAGAGTAAGGAGTCGCTTGAGGCGCTTGAGTTGGTCTTGAAATATGTGCCGGACTTAGCAAGGGCACGAAGTAATTATTTGTTGTTTATGCATGATGTGAATGGTCTAAGTAGAGAAACTATGTTTGCAGAAAGTTTGCGCTTTGATCAGGAAATATGTAAAATTATTACACCTTTTTCAGATGATTTTAAGAATGATTTGAGCGTAGATAGGCCCCTTGCGATTGGGATTTTATCTAATGATTTTAGAGAGCATTCAGTTGCATATTTTCTCATGCCATTAATCGAAGCGCTGGATAAAGATCGTTTTAAATTATATCTATTCAGTGGTAACTTAACAGATGATGAGTATACAGATAAGTTTAGAGCTCTCGCTTATGAATTTATTGTGGTGAGAGATAGACTTGACTGTGATGTTGCTGAACAGATGCGTCAGAAGAAGATTGATATACTTATCGAACTCAGTGGACACACGTCAAATAGCAGAATTAATATTTGTGCATATAAGGCAGCTCCTATTCAAGTAGACTGGCTTGGGTATCCTGATACCACTGGATTTAGCACGATAGATTATAGAATAGTTGATAGTATAACCGATCCTGAAGGGGATGCAGACAAATTTGCTACTGAAAAGTTGGTGAGAATGAAAGGTGGATTTTTATGTTATGAGCCTCCTTTTGAAGCTCCAGAGGTGTCTTTATCACCAGTTTTGAATAATAAGTTTATAACTTTTGGTGCATTTAGTAATATTGCAAAGATTAATGTGGACATGGTTGCTCTTTGGTCTAGATTGCTCCTTGATAATCCAGAGAGCAAGTTATTACTCAAGAATAAAGCTCTTAGAGAAGAGCAGGGGCGTGAGGATGTGTCAAAGAGATTTCAGGCACATGGTGTTGATCCTGATAGGATTATTCTTCTAGCCCCTACTTCGCTAACAAAAGATCATTTGGAACTATATTCTAAGATTGATATTGCTCTTGATACATTCCCATACAATGGTACAACTACAATTTTTGAGGGATTATATATGGGGGTACCGTTAATTAGTTTGTGTGGAAAAACTCATTGCTCAAGAGTTGGTGCGTCTATTCTTACTAGGGTTGGGCTTGAACAGCTTATTGCTTATACTCCTCAGCAGTATTTACAGATTGCATCTGCACTAGCAAGGCAGGTTGACGATTTGAAAATGTTGCGAGCCGGGATGAGGGAAAGACTTTATAATTCAGGGTTGCTTGATAAAGAAAGATTTACTGGTGAGTTCTCAGAAATGCTATGTGAATTCTGGAGGAACTGGGTGGAAAGCAGGGGCTAGCATTATGGGTGACATATTTGTTGCTCTAGGATTAGGGGCTGCTGCGGGTGTAATTGATATTATTCCAATGATATAAAAAAAACTCGATCGTTATTCGATATTTTCTGCTTTTATGCAATCGATTGTTTTATGAATCTTTATTAGAAATATCTGTATATTTGGCTTGACAGGTTGGGTAAATGGTGCTACATCTGCACTACTCGCCGCTATTCCAATTGTAATACTTGTTGCAAAAGAGGATAAAGAATTGGTAGGAATCATATTGCTTTGCTCGGGATTTTTTGGTGGATTATAGGGCTGGATTTTTACTTATATTTAGTATTTTATAAAAATGTTATTGAAGGATAAATAATGATTGAACTCAAACCTTATGCGATGAAGGATGATGGTTCTAAAGGGCGTAAATACGAAGAGCCATCTCATAGTTATCGTTCTGCATTTCAGCGTGATAGGGATAGGATAATTCATTCAACTGCTTTTAGGCGTCTAGAGTATAAAACGCAGGTCTTTGTAAATCATGAGGGAGACCTTTACAGAACGAGGTTGACTCATACTATTGAGGTAGAGCAGATATCAAGAACTATTGCTCGTACCCTAGGTCTTAATGAAGATTTTACTGAAGCTGTAGCGCTGGCTCATGATCTTGGGCATACTCCGTTTGGGCATGCTGGTGAAAGGATACTTAGTGGGCTTTTAATGGATTTTGGTGGGTTCGATCATAATCATCAAGGTTTACGTGTTGTTGATAAATTGGAGCATCGGTATAGCCATTTCCCAGGGTTAAATTTGAGTTATGAAGTTCGCGAGGCGTTTATAAAGCATCACAACCCTTTATGTGTTGATAATCCTCATATTCCTGAAGAATTTAAAGGTATTGGAACTGCTTTATTAGAAGTGCAGGCGACTGTTATTGCTGATGAGATAGCTTATGATAATCATGATATTGATGATGGTCTTTACAGTGGAATTATTGATGAAAGTGATCTTCGTCAGCTTGCTTTGTGGCAGCTTGTGATAGAGGAGATGGGGGAAGATTATTATAATTCTCTAGAGTTATATAATAAGTGTTCTGAAGGAGTTAGAATGCTTATAAACTTGCTGGTCGGTGATGTTATTGAGAATTCCAGAAAGAATCTTCTAAATAAGGGTATAAAGAGTGTTGAAGATGTAAGAGCTTTAGATGAGTTGATTATTATTCCTTCTGAAGGGATGACGCTCATGAAAAAAGAACTCGAGTGTTATTTGTATGATGCATTTTATAAAGATTATAGAGTTATAAGAATGGCTAAGAAGGCTGAAAGGTTTCTTACGGAATTGTTTTTTACATATATAGAGGATCCGAATACTATGCCTGTAAGGCATCAGAATAGAATTGGTGATGAGCCGGTTGAAAGGATTGTTGCAGATTATATTGCCGGTATGACTGATCGTTTTGCAGAGCTTGAATATAGTAGATTCTTTTCACCTTTTACCAGACCGTAATTTTTAACTATAAGGATAAATTGAGCAATTATGAAAATTTTTGCGTTGTCTGATCCGCATCTATCAGCGGTATCGAATAAACCGATGGATATATTCGGTGATAACTGGAGTGAGCACACAAGGAAAATTATTGAGAATTGGTCTGATATTGTTTCTGAGGATGATGTGGTCTTGGTCGGTGGAGATATATCATGGGCTTTAAAGGTTGATGAAGCTGCTGAAGATTTGGCTCTACTTCGGTCACTACCTGGGACAAAAGTATTACTCAGAGGTAATCACGATTATTGGTGGTCTGGTCTTAAGAAGGTGCGTGACGCGGCGGGGGATGGATTTGAGGTTATTCAGAACAATTCTTGTGTTATAAATGGAGTAGGGATTGGTGGTACTAGGCTTTGGAATTACCCATTCGTGTACTGGCCTTTTGCTGGTTCTGATGGTGAGGGTTCTGAAGTAACTAAGGTGAGTGAGTCAAAAGAAAACAAGAAGCATAATGATGTTGATGATATTAAGATATGTAAGAGTGAAATAGGGCGTTTGCAGAATAGCCTTTCTACATTACAGGATAGTCTGGATATAAAAATATGCATGACGCATTTTCCGCCTATATCAGCTAATCCTGAGCCTAATGAACTTACTAAGATAATCGCAGAATATAATATTGATTATGTAATTTATGGTCATCTGCATGCACTTGACAGGAGCAAGCCATATAAAGCTGTTGATTGCGAGATGGGCGGTGTAAGATACGTTCTGACTTCATGTGACTGGCTAGATTTTGTGCCAAAGCTTATTGTTGAGGTATAGGTATGTGGTTTTTGGGGATTATTCTGGCTTTTTGTGTATTACTTCTTTTAATTGCTAGAAATCATGCGTTTGCAATGACACATTTTAAAGAGCGACCTGAGAACTATAAGCCTAATAAAGGGCTTTTAAGTATACTTCGAATGTTTTTTTTGGGTCTGAACGCGTATAGAAGCAGGGTTACTGCTCTTCCTTCTGTTTATGGCTGGGAGTATAGTCGTCATGAGTTGAGTTCTGAAAACGGAATAAAACTTGTTGGGTGGCATATAACTAGTTCATCAGCGAAAGGACTTGTGCTTTTACTAAATTGGTTTGGTGGTTGTAAAACAGATAATATTGAGGCTGCTGGTGTATTTTTAGATTTAGGGTATGATGTATTTTTACTGGATCTGAGGGGACATGGAGACAGCTCTGGGATGGAAACATCGCTGGGGTATGCTGAATACCGCGATGTCTTGGCTGGTATTGAGTATATAAAGGCGGTCTTTGAACCTGAACGATTGATAATATATGGAGTTTCGCTGGGGGCGGTAGCTACACTTAGAGCATTTGATGCTGCTGAAGTAACAGGTGTTGACGCGTTGATTCTTGAAGCCCCATTTGATAGATTGTTGGCTACAATACGCCATAGAATTGAGGCTTTCAAGGTGCCTTCTTGGGTCTTTGCTGATATTCTTGCAATCACTGGAGGTCTTATTCTGAGATACAACCCTTATCGTTTTAATCCAGTTGATTATGCTGCAGAAATTGATATTCCTGCTCTGCTAATTCACAGAGATAATGATCCTTATGTAAGTGCTGAGGAAGTTAGACATATTTATTATAAATTAAAAAATAAAGAATCTGAGTTGATAACTGTTTCTGATTATGGTCATGGCACAATAGTTCATTCTCATCACGAATTATTTAAAGAAGAGGTAAAAAAATTTCTGTCATTGGCCAATAAATGATTTGCTTATATTTTTAGGGTATTTTGATATTGATCATCCAGTGTAAGAAAAATAATAAAAAAAATCAAAATATAGTATTGACTGAATTTGGTTTTTTCGTATTATCTTTCTTGTCGCTAATGAAAGCGATAATAAAAGTTTCTAAGAATAATTTGTATTCTTTGTAACTCAAATAATAATAGTAAAATAAGCGGGCATAGCTCAGTGGCTAGAGCACCACCTTGCCAAGGTGGGGGTCGTGAGTTCGAATCTCATTGCCCGCTCCAGATATATCAGACTGGTAATCCTTTAATGATAAAGGGTTACCAGTTTTTTTATGTGTTAATTTTGCTGATTCATTAAGACTCTGAATTTCCGATTTTGAGGGTATTTTTGCGCTTTTTTGCGCTTTGGAGGGAGCTTGTTTTGCGCTTATTATGTCATTCACTATCTCTGCGGTACCTGTTTTCTGTTCAAAATTTGTGATAATACCAAACTCTGGTAGAGAAGATAGAGCTTCGGCTTTATCTGAGAGAACTACATGGGTATAGAGACTCATGGTTGTCTCCATCTTGGCGTGTCTCATGAGTTCTTGACACTTCTTAGGGTGAACATTGGCTTTTGCAAGTAATGTACCGTATGTGTGGCGTAAAGCATGGAAGTCAACTCGTCCTAAATCATTTTCAAGTTCTATTCTAGCTTCTTGCAGATCTTTCTTTATCATCGGAGCACCACGCTCAGGAAGGTTGGTAAAAGCAAAGTTCTGAGGTATTGTTATAGGTTTGGTTTTAAAGTATTCTTGCAGGTCAGCTACTAGGTCTGGTTTGAGTGGGAGAACATCCCCTCTACCTGCCTTTTCATTCTTTGCGTTGATTGTTACCTTGGCTATTTCATCTGAAAAATCAAAGTTGTTGACCTCGAGCGTTCTTATTTCATTGAACCTCAATCCTGTGCTTAAGGCTAATCTGTAAACAAGACTTCGTTCATATCCACTCATTTTATATCTTATTTCTGAGTTGGCTGTTGCTTGAAGGAGTCTATCTATTTCATTTATTGTAAGAGCTCTGCGGATAATTCTCTTATCAGCTTTTTCATTGAGTTTGCTTATTTTTGATATAGGGTTATCTCTGATTAAATTTTGTTTATACATCCAGTTGCAGAATGCTTTGAATTTGGCTACAGCGCAGTTTGTTGTACTGGCAGCGATTCCTCGTTCTCTAATTGTCGCTATATAATTCTCAATTTTACTTGCAGTTATATCTGTGATATAGGTCATTTTTGTCTCACTGATGATTCTCGCGCAGTGAGATATCGAGCATTTTATATGTTTTTCAGCTAGTTCACGACTTTTTAAGTGCTTTTGGTAGTCCAGTAGCAGACCGCCTGTTACTTGGATGCTGATATTTGATGCTCTATGTATCTTACTTTTTGTTGCGGTCATTAGCGGAATTGTTGCTGTACTTGTTGCGCTGTCTATAATACCAAGTGAAGTAATCTTTTTATTGTTTTCGGTGGTTGGGATTCGAGAAACTAGTGTAGGTCATCTTCAAGTATTCTGCCAGCTTTACGATAGCTGATAAGCTTTTCAATATTGGTTGCGTATGTACGGGTTGACTTCTGATCACTGAAACCGGCAAACTTTCTTTTTACGCCGTGAAGGTATCTGTTTTTAGCTGCTTTTGCTACTTCTAGGTCGTGGTCGTGGAAAACTATTGCTGCGTCAAGCAAGCCTACTCCTTTAGGTTTGTTTGAAGTTGTAAGAGTGTCGTTATTCGCCTCAAAATTATCAAGAGTGCTACTACTCCCTAATTCGTTGTCTTCTGTAAGCAGGTAATCTGTTGAGGTGTAGCCTTCAAGTATTTCATTTATCATTGCGTTTAGTGGTAGTGCCTTCATATCCTCATAGCTGTAGCCGTTGGACTTGAATATCTCGATGATATCTGGAGTGACAATAGGTTCGTATTTTTCATTAATTTGGTGAAGAGTTATAAATGGGTCGTTGAATATATCGCATAGAGGTTTATATCTTTGCTGAGATATTAAAATTGCTTCTTTTAATTGGAATCTAAGAATGTTTAGCTCTAGCATTCCAAGGTTGCAATAGTACTCCATAGGATTTATCTGATTGATTTTAAGTTCAATTATCTCTTTGAATACTATCCTCTTGGAATGTAGTACTGAGTTATCATATTTTTCGCTCAAGAATTTGCAGTATCCAGAGTCTTTATCTTCAATGCTATTAAAGAAATCTTGAATAGCTCTCTCCTTTTCCATTCTAAAGCAGTATTCCTCCTCCGGGCTCATTGCTATAAAATAATTGATATTATAGAGGTATGCAAGACCTGTGCAGATTAGAAGACGTTTATATTTCTCCGACTCATCTGCAATTTTCTTTTCAAGTTGATGAAACATCTTTACAGCTAGTGAGAAATTCGAGCACGAGAATGTATCTTTAGCTAATATCTCATCTCTGTGTGTTTCTATAAGCTTAATTTGTCCAAGATATTTTGCTGCCGTCGATTTATTAAATAAGTAAGAGTCATCGGCATTAAGACTGATGAGCTCTTTGATTGCTTCTTTTAATTGCTTCGGAGTGTTTTTAGTCGTTAGTGCTGCCTCTTCTGTCATTTCTTCCTCCTATCTTTCTGAGTTGGTATAATCATATATCCTATAATTACGGTAAAAGTTGATTTTCTTTCAATAAAACTTCTGAAATAGTGATTATTTATTAATAATTTGTAGTGTAATCACTATTTATAGTGCTTTATTGAGATATCAGGCGGTTTTTGTGCTGTATATAGTGGTTTTAATTTATATTATCCTTATGTGCTTTGGAATTTCAATTTATTTTTGTATTTAATAGATAATAAAGTAGATGAGTATGCATAACCTGTTTTCTGGCTTTGTGTTGAGTGCTTGGTGATTGTGGTTGTAGAGTTGATAAACGTATATCTTAGCTAAAATTGAATTATTATGGCTAAATGCCTATCAATTCTCTTTGTTGTTAAGAGTAGGTAGTAAATTCAAATTACTACAAGTTTCACTCTATATATACTTTACTTGTTCTATTTACATGTTAGGTCTGCTCTGGAGCATACCCGTATACTGCTGTACAAACGCCCCGTCTGTAGAGCATGCCCGTTAAAAATAGCGAAAAGGGTATAAGTTAAACTTAGCTCCTTATAGGCAAGGGGTGTATTTTGAAATGACAACCTTTGGTAAAGGAGGGGAATTAAAATACCCTCCTTTTATATTTTATAATATGTATGAATTTGTAACTAGAACCAGCTATCATATTGCTTTAACAGTAATCGTAAATAGCACCTTTTATTGCGGTTAGTTATTTTGGAATTCGTCAGGAATTTTTTGGTGAGGTATCCCTATATTATTTGGGTGCCCCTTCCGGAACCCCACCCCCTCGGTCTGGAAAAATTGGCGTGAATTTGAAATTTAAAAGCCACAAATCAAAATGACGAGACTCGTCACTGTATCTACTGCTATTAATAGAATCAAGTCTATGATAGATGACTGGAAACCAGTCAGTTTACTCTGTATTAGGATATGTTATACAGTAACCTCTCAGCCTTCTTTTCCTTAATTGATAATACTTTATCTGCGGTTGTGCTTTAATAGCTTTAGCGAAGATTTATTATATTTTCCTGCTAATAAATTTACTCTTGCCCTCTTATCTGAAATTGTAATCAGTAGCACAATTTTATTTATATCAGTTAGGAGAATTAATCATGTATAAGTATTTTAATATGAAGTTAGAGACGTTGGCAGATCTAAAAAAAGAATATTGAGAGTTGGCTCTCAAGTATCATCCTGATAAGGGTGGGAGCGTTGAGGTAATGGCTGAGATTAATAATGAGTACGAAAAGTTATTCGCAATACTAAAGCAGGGTAAGAAGGTTCATGTGGGTAATGATGAGTATGTAGAGAGTTCTGAACTGTCTGAGGATTTTATTAATATCATCAATGCAATTATTAATCTGGATGGTCTTGTAATCAAGCTGGTTGGTGAGTGGCTTTGGGTAACTGGGGAAACTGCAAAGCACAAAACAGTATTCAAGGGAAACCGCTTTCGCTGGTCAGGGAATAAAAAAGCTTGGTATTATAACCCTGATCCGGCTTGGAGAAAGAAGAGCAGAAAGAAACTCTCACTCGGTGAAATAGAAAGCTTTTACGGTAGAAAACGAATCGGTAAAGGTAAATACAAATTAAAAGATAAAGAGCAGGTCAAGAAGCCAACCAATCAACTGGCATTATTCTAAACTAATCAACTAATATTTTATCAATTGTAAATCTATAGAAGTATATGAACGGGGTTGCTGTGTAGCAGGGGCGTATGAATAGCAGGGGCAGCTGTACAGCATACCCGTAAGACTTTTTAAAGGAGTAGTGAAAATGGATAGAGTGAAATTTATTAAGACAGATATTAAAGCAACTAGGATATTGCTGGCAAAGAAACAGACTCCAGAGTTTAGAGATTATTTATTGGAAAGAATAGCCAAGCGAGAAATGGAATTAAAAGAACTGATCGGAAAGGAGAAAGCGACATGTTAATTACACCTAATACAGTGGGTAAGCTCAGGGTCGTTGTCAGTGAAGAGGCGTTTATTGAGAAGTTTAAAGAGTCTGTAAAGAGTGATGTATATTTCGAGGATCACTTTACAGAAGCAGGACTCAAAGAAGTGTTTAAGCTACTTATGCGTACTGCTCCGCGGATTAATTGGGATAATCTGGGTGATATCTGCAATCATATTCAAGAGATGAGTATTGAGGACTATATTGAGGTGTATGAGATTGATATAAACGATATTGTTAAGCAAGATCATTATATAGCTAGCACAGGGTTTACAGTTTTATATTTTGCTGGGTTTGGAGGGTAATAAATGAATACATATCCAATTAATATGGAATCAACTGAGATTTTTGACAGAATTATGTCTTTGTATGATGAGGCTATTTCTGAGGGTAAGGGATACTTGAAACTTGATAATGATTCTAGTTATATGTATCTGGCTGTAGAAAAGCCTTATGAGGGAATGTACCCAGATAATGAAGATATTGTTTCTCTAGCTCATTATGGGAGGCAGAATGGAGACGCTATGAGAGATCCTGAGATGCTATTTCTGTATAAGGATGGCAGATACTTTCCGATGTATTATCATAATGACTATATGCATGTTGTGCAGGAGAGTATGTATTTGAGTGGTGAGAAGTGGAAAGTACATCCGGGTATGCAGAAGGGGCAGAGGGATTTTGCAAATATGTGGTTGAAGAATATTAGGGTGCAGCATGGGGTATAATAAGTTTTCAATTTGTATAAGTGCATGTGTTATTAATATTTTAGGTATATTTGCCCAGATGAATATGAAAAGAAAAGAGATACAGCGGTATAAAGATTAATTGTGGTTGTCTAACAGACCTTATTACTGCACAAGAGGTATATTATTAAATAGGTTACTAGAATAATGTGAATTGATTTTGGAGAAAATAATGATACTTCGAAGAATTGTAAGAGTAATTCAAATTATAATATGTCTTGGATTCAAATTCTAAGTGCAACACTTGCACTTTCTATGAAGCCCGTTTATAAACTTCACGCGGGCTTTTAAATCCCAGTCTCTTTCTTGGTCGACTGTTAACCAATTTCTCTATTGCTTCGAGTCTTTTCTGAGTTACATTCAATAGCTCTCGATCTTTAGGAAAATACTGCCTTAGTAAGCCGTTTGTGTTCTCGTTGCTACCGCGCTCCCAGGCACTGTACAGATGACAGAAAAAGCTCTTACTATTTAATACTTCATTCACATCGCCATGACCGCAAATTCCTTACCGTTATCATACGTAATCGTGTAAACTCTAAAGCTTCTGAGCAAACGGATTATTTCATCTTTTACAAGTTCGCTACACTTATTTCTTACATACCCAAGCCTTAGAAAACCGCTCTTACGCTCAAGCAAGGTTACAAGCTATCCTTTGTGATTTGCTCCACTTATTAGATCAGCTTCCCAGTCACCTATTCTCTTGCGCCTTTCTATTGCTCTGGGGCGTTTATCAATACTGATAGCATTCGTAATTCGCCCTCTATTATCAGTACTTCTGCACCTTCTCTTCTGTTTACGCTTACCATTAATTCTGAGGTGCAGGTATAACTTTCCACCATTCTCTTTGTCTTTAAGAATCAGTTGATAAATACTCTCATGAGAAACCGTTATCCCAAGGCATTTCTTGCTAATACCAGAAATTTGCTCAGGAGAGAAATCCTGTCGTAGTTTCCTGATAATAAACCTTATAATATATTCGTCAAGCTTTTTTGTTCTGGGTATTGCTCTACGTTTCATCGCATTTCTTTGAGCTTGCTTATTTCTATATCCACGGTAACCGCTATTGCGAAGTATTTCTCTACTTATGGTGCTCCTGTGTACTCCAATGATTCTAGCTATGTAGGAATAGCTTTTATTCTCTTGCAATAGCATTTTGATAACGGTACGATCTTCATAAGTAAGGTGGCGATATACCTTTTTCATATGCTTTCCTTGAGTAATTGAAATAGTATGTTTTGGCGAACTATATATCGACCACCTTACTATTTCTCTTTTAACTCAAGTGTTGCACTTGGAATTTGAATCCGCCTTGAGAAACGTCCGAAAATAGTGGCGCAGAAAAAACGCTTTGGTGATTGGGAGGCTGACCTTGTTAACGGAAGTCATCAACGTGGATATCTTGTTACACTGGTGGAAAGAAAAAGCAAGTTCACAGTTATTGGTCACGTAAAAAAGAAGACAAAGGACTTGGTGGCGGAAGAAATTATTCGGATGCTTGAGAATATGAAAGTGCATACTATCACCTACGATAATGGTCGTGAGTTTTGCGGTCATACAGATGTGAATAAAGCACTTGGTTGCAGGAGTTATTTTGCTGCACCATATCATTCTTGGGAGCGAGGTACGAATGGCTTGATCAGGCAGTATTTCCCTAAGGGGATGGATCTGCGAGATGTGAGTGGTGATGAATTAAGATTTGTTGAGAATCGTTTAAATAATCGTCCACGCAAAAAACTTGACTTTAGAACACCGAATGAAGTATTATATAAGAATGTAAGTTAGCGCTCACCGAGGGCGCATTTAGAAGTTGAATTCAGGGAGTATACAAGAAACGCAAAATACTTACAAAAAAAGTTGAGGAAAAAAGTGAAACGATGTCTATGAATCACACATAAAAAAACAAGCTGCTGTAGGAATAGTTTCATTAAAAATGAAAGATCCGCGACAGGCAATGCTTATTACAGAATGCATCACCGGGCGAGTATTGTGTGCTATTGAGAACAATGAACTGCAAAAACTTGTTAACTCAAGAATTATTAACGAAGATATCTTCTTGAGCATTGAGAAAGCAAATTAAAATATTGTTGAGAGTTTTACGTGTCTTATCTTTTTAATAAAGAATAAACTATGAACCAAATACTTTCACAGCGATTTAAGGAAGCGATAAAGCTCGCTCTGGCTGTAGTTATTGCATACGGAATTGCCTTGAGTATGAACTGGGATAAACCATACTGGGCAGGCCTAGCAGTGGCTATGTGCGGACTATCTAGTCTGGGAGCATCTTTTGGGAAAGGCTTAATGCGTTTTCTCGGAACGATTATCGCCGTGATTGTTGCATTTAGCCTTATCAGCCTGTTTTCGCAGGATCGTTTGTTATTTATGACGAGTCTGTCCCTGTACACTGCTGCGTGCACCTACTTTATGGGCGCCGGAAAATATCAGTCTTTTTTTAACGTCTGCGGTTTCGTCTGCGCTGTTATTTGCTTTGAAGGTAAAACGGACTCGATAAATGTCTTTAATACTGCTATAATGAGAACTCTTGAGACTGGAACAGGTTTTCTAGTGCACACTTTTATAGGAACAATATTATGGCCTAAAAAATCTCTTGAAGAGCTAAAATCAACTTCCCAAGATGTACTTGCTATATTTTTACAAAGTAATTCTATACTCATAAACGCTCTTGATGATGTGCAAAATAATTCAGAAATAGTAAATACTCTAAAAAAACAGTCACGGCTAATGCTGAGTTTATCAAAGGTCTATGATCTGGCCAAACTTGACAGCAGTGAGCTTTGGGATGACAGGAAGCGTTGGTTCAAACTACTAGAATCAGTTACTCTTATCAATTCAGTATATCAGCATATATTGGTTGATATTGACGAACTTCCAACCTTAAAGCTCAACACTACTTTACCTACAATACGAACTACACTTTTCACTATCTCCGAGACTTTTACAAAACAGATGGAATATCTCAATAATAATGAGGAAATACAGCTGCTAGATGTAGAACCGCTTACTATTACAATTGAGCAGCTTGCAGCCTATTCATCATCTGAGCAGGTACTGATTTTACTATTTGTTGAAAAAATTAATGAGATAGTTTCTTATCTAAACTCCACTTTTTGCAATCGCGACGATAGTATTAGGGAGACACAGATTTCAGGTTACAGCAAACTATTATCCTTTGATCAAGACAGACTTCTAGCCTCAGTCCGTGTTTTTTTGACCATGTGGGTTGCATTCATACTTTGGATATTTTTTAGGGTACCAGGGGATGTCTTATTTATTATGATGACAGTTTCTATATCTATGGCATTATCAACAATGCCTCATATTCCACCAGGGGTATTAGTAGTTCCAGCTGGCGTATCAATCTTTATGGCAAGTATTTTCTATCTGTTTGTAATGACTTCCCTATCAAGTTTCAGCGAGCTTGGTCCTGCCATATTTATATTTGTATTTATCATCAGCTATCTATTTAACAAACCAAATCAAGCTGTATTAAAGTCTGTAAGCCTTACGATGTTAATTTCTATAACTAGTATTACAAACCATCAGACTTACAGCATTTTTGGGATTATCACTATAATACTTATGTTCATCCTATCACTATTGCTGATAAGTACTATCTTTAAAATACCTCAGACAACTTCTCCAGAGAAACTATTTATACTGTTATCAAAACGCTTCTTCAAGCAGCTATACAATTTTGCTTCTTTAGACAGATTTTCTGCATCTGCAAAGATACACTTGAAAAAACGTATCAACAATAAATTACTGGCAAATCCTGCGAAAACGCTAAGCAAATTATCACTGCTTTCAGACTATATTTATTTTAACACTTCGGAAGAAGAAAACAAAGAAAAGCTCGATAATTTCATCTTATGCAGTCAAGAAATCCTATGCCGTTTTGAAAGAACGACAGCCCTTGTCGAGACCATTGATGATTCATTGTTTAATGAGAAATTCAAAAGCACTTTATCTGAGTTCAACGAATCATTTCTTAATGATTTTGTCGGACTGAGTAAAGACATTACTTTTTGCAATTTTAATAGTATTTATAAATATAGCGATATTATTAAAACCTTTAATTTAGCTGATATCATGAATAGTGGAGTGCTTAAAAACGGTATTGAAGATACAAAGGACTCTTCAAATGAGATCAACGCTCTGATTTCATCACTCAGGAGCCTTGCAAAAAGTATAGATGCATGTAAATTAGCAATGAGGAAAATTTCATGGGACATTTTGACTGTGCCTCGTTTTTAACTTATTTAATCAGGATATTATACGATGGAAACGATTCCTCAAGAGATCAATATATTGGGTGTTTATCTACCTCCATTGTTGCTCGCAGCAGCAGCAGCAATAGCAACAACCTCTGTGCTGGTTATTATTTTGAACCATTATAATATTTCAAAATATTTTTTATGGCCAGCAGGTGTGTATTGGGCTATTATAATAATACTCACAATTGTCTTTGGCTATACGATTTCTCCATTTTAACTTGACCAGGTATAAAAATGAAAACAATAAGAATTATAACCACTGTATTTGTGTTTCTAGTAGCACTAGTATTAATCATATTGAAGTATCTTGACTACTCCGCTAATCCTTGGACAAGAGACGGTCAGGTTGCCGCTGATATTATTCAAATAACTCCACGTGTCTCTGGGCAGATTGTTTCTCTGCCCATAAGTGATAATCAGTTCATCAAAAAAGGTGAGTTGTTATTTGAAATAGACCCTCGTGTATATGAGGCTCAATTAGAGCACGCCCGAGCAGAACTTCAGGATACAATTGACTCGGTTAAATCTCTTAAAATGCAGGTAAAAGTTGCCTCCGCAAGTGTGGAACGCTATAAGGCTCTGATTGAACAGTCTAAAATGTATCTCAAAGAGACTGTCGCACGTCTAAAAGATAGCGAGCTGACATTTAAGCGAAAGAAAGATCTTTATAAAGACAATGTGATACCTAAGAAGGAGCTTGACAATGCTAGTGCTGATTATGATGTTGCACTTGCAGAAAATAATAATGCAAAAGCTCAGATAGCTGCTTCACAGGCTGCGCTGTTACAGTCAGAGGCTGAGCTAGGAAAAGCTAAAGCTGATCTTGGCAATGCTGACAACACCAACGCAAAGATACGTCTTGCGCAGTCAAATCTCCGCATTGCCGAACTGAACCTTGAGTTCACAAGGGTCATAGCACCTACAGACGGATATGTAACGAGCCTAAACTTGAGAAATGGCTCTCAAATGATAGAAAACAAGCCCGCACTTGGTTTTATTGATGCGAATAGCTTCTGGTTATATGGTTTCTTCAAGGAAACTGATATTGAGAAAATGCGTCCTGGAGACACTGCAGCCATAACCCTTATGAGTTATCCAGATATTATGTTAACTGGTAAAGTAGAGAGTATTGGCTGGGGGATATCTCAAAATGACGGTAGATCTGGCTATAATCTCCTCCCCGATATCAGCGCTACCTTTGAATGGATAAGGTTGGCTCAACGAATACCAGTAAAGATACGACCTGAAATAGAAAAGAACAGTAAAATTGCCTTGAGAGTTGGCACTACTGCCTCGATTAAGGTTTATACCAAATAACCAATATAATTAAATACTACGGTCTATGACTGGATAATCTAAGTCTAAGTTCTTATAGTGTGTTATCTTGAACTATCTTTAACAATAATGTATACAGAATATCTTATTGTTAAAGATAGCTTAGTGTTTTACTTAAATTTTACAAGGGGTAGCATATGATGGGAAAAAAGTTATTTCTACTACTAATACCATGTCTTACCATTATTTTTATGGGATGCGGTAGTACAGAATTTTTAATGGATCAACCAAATCTGTACTCCGGAGAGAATAAAAAATATCTCTTTGCTGATACTCCTGAAACCTTAAAGACTAATCCGGTAGATATTATTTATGTAACAGATCGTGAAAAAGCTTTAGATACCGAAAAAGGCAAGAAGAAGTATTATTCTTCAAACCGCAGCAATTGCATCACTATTGGCGAAGCCAGAGTGGAGATGGGTTGGCAGTTAAACTGGGATGAATTAGAGGTCTTAAGCTATGAAAAGTTCAGAGATCTGAGCCTTCCTGTTCGAATTACCAACATTACAGAAATAGCGAAAACACTCCAATTCCCGAGACAGCTTTTCGAAAAGGTCTATGACAAACACCATGGTGAAGGGGCATACGATAAAGCTCAGGAAACAGCATTAAAGAAGTTTATAAATACTGTAGACAAAAAATTGAAAGTGGCCAACAAAAAAGAGGTATACATCTTTTTACACGGCTTTAACACCTCTTTTAATCAAGGTATTGATGACTGGTCGCAACTCTGGCATTTTATGGGTAGGACTGGTGTACCAATCGTTTACTCCTGGCCGGCTGCAGCAGGCGGTTTAAAAGGGTATTTTGCGGATTCTCAAGCTGGAGATGCTTCTGTTGCGCATTTAAAGCTTCTGCTACTTTCACTGAGTGATATGCCAGAAGTCGAAAAAATTCACTTAGTAGGACATAGTCGTGGGTGCGATATCATTGTCAATACCCTGACAGAAATGGCTATTTTCAATACTGCACAAAGTTTGGAGCCTGGTAAAGGATACAACCTTGGAAATATTGTCCTTATTGCTCCTGATGTTGATGTCAACTTTATGAAGCAGAGGGTTATTGGAGCTGATGTCTTGAAGATGCCAGAGAAATTATCTATTTTTGGAGCACCAAAAGATAGAGCGCTCGCTTTATCAGAATGGTTGAGATCAGGAATGAGGCGTCTAGGGGTAATAAACGATAGCCGCTTAACAGGAGAAAGTCTCGCACTACTCAAAGAGCTTCCAGATGTAAACATAATTATATCAGAGGCAAAACGCGTCGGCATCAACCACAGTTACTACCTCCAGAGTTCTTCTGTAAGTTCAGATATAATTCTATTGCTAAGATATAATTTTAGTCCAGGAGAAATGAACGGCAGGCCACTTAACAATGAATATGATGGGATTTGGAATATCAAAGAAGGGTACCCTTATAAGGGCTATAAACTAGGGGATTACATTAATAAAGAACCAGAATAGCTATTTATTATCTCTTATAAACTTTCACTGCTTGAAATGTGCAAGTTATATAGCGAGAATTATCTATCAAATTTCAATGAGGATAACAGGATATCAATATTAAGTTTATACTATCAAATGTTTTTTGAGATAAATAAATGTAGATGTAGCACCTCCTGATTATTGCATAGCCTGTAAAGTATAGGTCGAAAGATGTGCCCATATTCACAAAACTACAGGTCTGACTATGTCTTTTTGCAATAGTTTTGTCTTGCTGTTAATCTCATAGTTTGCTCTAAAACTATGCCGTTTTAGAGGTTTTTTTACTAAGTAGGGAGTAAGGTGTCTAGTAATGCTGTTATTGCTAGTTTAATGTGTGGTGAAATTTAACTGGTTTGTATTATTTGTTTGAGCTCTTCTGGGATTAATGATGTTTGTAATAAATTATTATAAGTGTCCGCTTGAGTGTCCATTACTATTTTGTTGTCTGGTAACTTTTTTATAATATTGGACTTGTTACGTTCAGGGCAGCAATTTTGTAAGCAACAACTCTATTAGATTTGCTTTTTGAATATCTGGGATATTTAGTTTGGTTATTTCTATGATTGTTGTTGTTGTATTGTGAGAATTATCTTTACTATTATAGGCGCTCGAATTCATGTTATTTGATCTGGTGAATTCGTGGTTACTTTTTGAGTGCGCTTGTTTGTGTTGTGAATTGTGCAACATTCTGTTATCTAATGAGTTATCGTGTGACTGTGTCTTCTTGCCAAGGTGGGGGTCGTGAGTTCGAATCTCATTGCCCGCTCCAGATATATCAAACTGGTAATCCTTTAGTGATAAAGGGTTACCTTTTTCTTTATGTGCTAATTTTACTACTTTACTTGCACCCAGAATTTCCGATTTTAAGGGTATTTTTGCGCTTATCATGTCATTTATTATACCTCCTTTACCAGTTTTCTGTTCAAAATTTGTGACAATATTGAACTCTGGTAGAGAAGATAGAGCTCGGCTTTATCTGAAAGAACAACATGGGTATAGAGGCTCATTGTTGTATTCATCTTGGTGTTCTTCATGAGTTTCTGGCATTTCTTAAGGTGAACATTGGCTTTTGTAAGTAATGTGACGTATGTGTGGCGTAAAGCATGAAAGTAAAGTCGCCCAAGATCGTTTTTAAGTTCTATTCCTGCTTATTTCAGGTCTTTCTTTATCATTGGGGCACCACGCCAGGAAGATTGGTAAAAGCAAAGTTCTGAGGAATTGTTGTAGGTTTAGTTTTGAAGTATTCTTGCAGGTCAGCTGCTAGGTCTGGTTTGAGTGGGAGAACATTTTCTCTACTTGCTTTTTCATTTTTTTGCACTGATTGTTACTTGGGCTATTTTTTTGAAAAATCAAAGTTATTGACCTCCAGCGTTCTTGTTTCTTTAACTCTCAATCCTGAGCTTAATGCCAGTCTGTAAATCAGACCTCTTTCATATCTGCTCATTTTATATCTTATTTCTGAGTTGGCTGTTGCTTGAAGGAGTCTGTCGATTTTATTTGATGTACGAGCTTTGCGGACAATTCTCTTATCTGCGTTTTCATTGAGTGTGATTATTTTTGAGATAGGGTTGTCTCTGATTATATTTTGTTTATACATCCAGTTGCAGAATGTATTGAATTTAACTACAACGCAGTTTGCTGTACTAGCAGCGATTTCGAGTTCTCTAAATGTCGCTATATAATTTTTAATTTTATTTGCAGTTATATCTGTGATATAGGGCATCTTTGTTTCACTGATGATTCTTGCGACAAAAATTTTCCTTGAATAGTGTGTAAAACAAATTCCAAGAAGGTAGCTAATACACTTATAATGAGTTATCCATTCACGAGAATTAAAATCTTTATGCATACTTTGTGGACGAATAGGGCTGTTGTTTCCTTCTGGTTTTGTTAATTTTTAAGGGAGCTGTTTGGTTTTACTACTTTAAGCCAAAATTTTTTACATTGCATATTTGTTGATTTATTATTCGGTAATGAATTTTATATTAACCTGATCCTTGCCGTTTTCTTTTGATTCATATAGAGCTTTGTCTGCAATAGCTTTTAAATTTTCTGGAGTTATTGTACAATTAGAACTTGGGCGTAAGTTGGCAATGCCTATAGAGAGGGTTGCTGAGTATTCGTTATCTCTTTTAAATCTGTTCTTTATTGAATCACCAATTGTTTGCAAGCGCGAATCAGGAGTATTTAGTAGTACTATACCAAACTCATCTCCACCATACCTAAATGGATAATCTTCTGTACTGCGGACTGATTTTGAAAGAATCTTACCTAAGAGCTGAAGTACAGAATCGCCCGCTTGGTGACCATGCGTATCATTTATGCTTTTAAAGTGGTCGCAATCAATTATTATTAATGCGATATTTGTTTGGTTGGTATAGGAAGTCTTGAGTAGTGAGTTTATCGTCTCATCAAAGTACCTGCGGTTATAAATTTGCGTCAAGCTGTCAATATATGATTTTTCTTTGAATACTTTTTTGCTGTTTTTTTCTGATTCTAACTTGTTATGTAGTGTGTTTTCTCTTGTTGAAACTCGATGTATGAGCCAGTTTATATTTCTTTTTAATTTAACAATTTCATCTTCGTTTTCTTTTTGGACTGGAAGAGAAAAATATTCTTTATACTCACCATTTTTTGCTTTGTTAAGTCTTTTGTTGATTCGTAACAGATCATTATTTGTCACTATATAGGCAATTATTTTTGATAAAGGAAAAATAAATACAAATATCATTGTTGTATAAATAAAAAGAAGAAGATGAGCATCAAATGAGTTCTTTGTCTCATGTAGCAACATGAGTAATGAATTAGGGAGTATTATTAGTAGCCCCAGGATTATTGCGAACTTGGTTGATAGTTTGAGTTTATTCATTTAAAAGAATTATTCTTTATCATTATAGATTAAAGTAATGTGTTGAAATCTGGAAAAATGTAGCTGATACAGCAAAAGCAAGAAGGGTATTAAATACAAGGGAAAATAATGCCCAATGTACTCCAGCTTCTTTTGCAATTACAACTACTGTTACAAAGCATGGCGCATAGAGAATTGAAAACAATATTAGAGAGATTGCTGTAGATGTTGAGAATGCTTTATTATTTTTTAATACTTCAGTCAGTGAGCTGCTTTCTTCTGGGTCTACTTCTCCAATCGAAAATGCTGTGCTGAGTGTTGAAATAATAACCTCTTTGGCTGCTAGTCCGCCTACAAGTGAAATGTTAATTTTCCAATCAAACCCTGCAAGGCGACTTATTGGCTCGAGCATTTTACCTATCTTTCCAGCATAAGAGTTTTCTAATTTGTCTTCTGCTTCATTGTTAGCTAATTGATGTAATGCTGTTTCTTTTTCGGCATTGTTTAGTTTATCATTCTCTGTTATGGATGTGCGACTATTTTGATAATATGCTGCTTTCTCGGGTGTAATATTTGGGTAGGTCATCGCTGCCCAAAGTATAATAGATACACCGAGAATAACTGTACCTGCTTTTCGTATATATTGCCAGACTCGTTCCCATGAATGGAGAATAAGACATTTGAGTGTTGGTAAGCGGTATGGTGGAAGTTCCATTAAAAAAGGTGTTGAATCTCCCGAAATTATCGTTGATCTCAGTAGCTTGGATACAGTAAATACAAATAACCACGATAGTATTGTTATTGTGAATAATGATTCTGTAATATGATTTGGAAAAAACGCTGCTGATAAAACAGTAAAAACAGGTAGCTTTGCGCCACAACTCATCATCGGTGCAGTAATTATTGTTGCAATTTTTTCCTTGCGATCTCTTAGCGTGCGGGTAGCCATTACTCCTGGAACCGCGCAGCCTGCACCTATTCCACCGGATACAACTAGAGCCACAATAGAATTTCCATGAAGACCAAAAATACGGAATACTTTGTCAAGCATATAAGACATTCGTGCCATATACCCCGTGTCTTCTAACATTGAAATTGCGATAAACATCAAACCAATTATAGGAACAAAGCTTAGTACGGAACCTACACCATTAATAACGCCATTTATTATTAATGATTTTAAAAGACCATTTGGAATTATTTGTTGGGCAATTTTACTTAACCAGTCAAAACCGGTTTGAATGATTCCCATAGGCCACTCGCTCAAAGATGTTGCAAATAGAAACGTAGCATATAATACAAGACATAAAAATATTGTACCAAATAGAGGATTTGTAACTAGTCTGTCAATAATTTCAGTAAAATCTCTCTTGAATTGATTGGTTCGTTTACTATAGTTTATTCGATTTTTGATAAGAGCTGAGATGTAGTCATATCTTTGATCGGCTATTATTGACTCTGGTGTGTATGTGCATAAACTGGTTGTTATTCGTGTAGTCTCAATTGCTTCTTCAGTGAGAATATTATGAATATCGGGATTTTCAAGTTTGCCTTTGTTGGTTATCTCTGCGTCTCGTTCAAGATAACCTATTGCTGTTGTTCTGTTATTATAATTGAAGTCTAGAAAATTTGTAGATTCTATTAAGTTTGTCATTTTTTTTAACGCTTGTTCTAATTCTTGACCATAATTGATTTTTAATGGTGCTTGGTTTGGTGTTACTGAGAGCTGAATAATTGCATTAAGAATTTCAGACTTCCCTTTACCTGTGCGGGCAATAGTAGGAATTATTGGGACTCCTAGCTCATTTTGAAGGCTTTTAATATCTATTTTAAGTCCAGATTTTTCAGCTTCATCAATCATGTTTAACGCAATAATTACTTTAAGTCCAATCTCTAAAAGTTGGAGGATAAAGTATAGGCTTCGTTCAAGAGCTGTGCTGTCAACTACAACTAATACAGCATGTGGGCACTCTTCGAGTAGATATTTTCTGGCTACTAGCTCTTCGGGAGAATAAGAATTTAATGAGTAGGTTCCAGGAAGGTCAATGAAATTAATACAATTTGCTTTGTACTCTACGATTCCTTCTTTTCGTTCAACTGTAACTCCTGGATAATTTCCAACTTTATGCCTGGCTCCGGTAAGAAGATTGAACATTGTTGTCTTGCCAGAATTAGGGTTACCTGCTAATGCAATAGATATTAAATTGTGATATGTTTTCATTGTTGTCTCTATTAATATTAGTTTGGTTGTACCGGTAATACAAATATATGATCTGCTTCATTGTTTCTCAATGCTAAGGTGAAATTTCGAACTCTTACTGCTACAGGGTCTTTTAGTGGCGCTTTGCCAATAACCTCTAACTCTGTTCCAGGATTTAAGCCAATGTCTCTGATACGTTTTGCAAGCTCTCCTTTGGCGATTATTCTTGTTATTTCTGCTTTGCTCTTTTGAGGAAGCAACCGTAAAGATATTGAGTTCATTTATTATTCCTAAGGTTTATTAGTTTAAAAAAACAATATTAGTCTCAATTAACTTTCAGTCAATAGTGTTGTCTTTTATAATGTCGATTTATTTATAAAAGTATTGGAAATTATTAAATTTGTGAAGTATGGAATGGTAAGGCTTGGCGCAATATTTGCAATATTTATTATTTAAAACTTTGTATTGATATTTATGTGAAGAAAATGGCTGTTTTGATAGATGGAGTTGTATGGTAAAGGTTAAGTGAAATATAGAATAACGAGTTTAATTCTAAACTAATTATTATTGTCAACATCTTGATATACTAATTGTTGCGTGATTATTGATAGTGTGATTGTGGCGCTTTTTAATATAGAATTTTAATAATAATTTTATTTTTGAATTGAAATACATACGAAAAGAGTTATATTATGACAAACAAAGTTAAATCTATAAAACTTTAGTAGGTATTCCTAATTTTGGCTACATCTAATACAGGTGATTTTATTATGCATATGAATATTCGAAAAATGAAGAATGATGATACTGGGATTGTAACTAGAGTGTCTGCAAAAGGAGAGTTGGGCAGGAGAATAAGAGATATGGGGATAGTTCCGGGAACAGAGTTTACTATTGTCGGGCGTGCACCTCTGTATGATCCTGTCGCTATAAGGCTTAAAGGATTTACTCTTACTCTGCGTAATAATGAGGCTGATTATGTGTATTGTGAGTCATCAGAAGAGTAAAAAATTTGAAACGTATGTTAGTGTGCGCTAATTTTTTTAAGCGGTTCTTTATTTGTTAGTTCGCGTTAATATGCATTCGTTTTAAAAATTATAGAGAGAATAGTGAATGAATAACGGTCGGAAAAAACAGGTTATTAAAGTTGCTCTATCTGGGCAACCAAATTGTGGAAAATCAACAATGTTTAATGCTCTTACAGGAGCAACGGCAAGAGTTGGGAACTATCCAGGGATTACAGTGGATCGCATGGAGGGAGTGTTTCATGCGGATAACTATGATATTGAGATTACTGATCTTCCGGGAACATATTCTTTAAGTTCATATTCGCTTGAAGAGGTTGTTGCAAGAGATGTGATTATTAATGAAAAACCCGATGTGATTTTGTGTATGCTGGATGCTACTGCAATTGAACGTAGTCTGTATTTGACTGTGCAGCTTATGGAGATGGGAATCCCGGTTGTTGTTGGGCTTAATATGATGGATTCGGCACGTAAAAACGGAGTTCATATTGATTCTAAAAAACTAAGTTCGCTTATAAGAACTCCTGTGATTGAATGTGTTGCGCGACGTGGAGTAGGTAAGAGTGAATTGATGCAGCATGTGGTGTCAATATTTGAAGCGCAAAAAGAAGACTCAAGTGAGCCTCTGATGATTAGTTATGGTGCTGATCTTGACGCTATGCTGGATAGTATGAGTAGTGAGATATCTGAGAATAAATTTATGACTCATAAGTATCCTGCAAGATGGACTGCGTTGAAGTATTTAGAAGAGGATTCCGCTGTACTTAAACAGGGGGAAGGCTTGGGTGAACTCCACCGTGAACTGCTGGGTAAGGTTGATAAATTAAAAGAGCATATTCAGAAATCATTGGAATCGTATCCGGAAGCTTTGATTGCTGATCACCGCTATGGGTATATTAATGCACTCCTGAAAGATGTTGTTACTAGAAGTTCAAAAGTAAACTATGATATTTCTGATAAGGTGGATAAAGTCCTTACTCAACGCTTATTGGGGCCACTGATTATGGTTGGTATCTTATATCTGATGTTCCATGTTACTTTTAATGTGGGCGCGATACCACAGGGATGGGTAGAGGATCTGTTTGGGTGGTTTGCTGATTTAGCAGTTCGGTTTATTCCAGAAGGATTGATGCAGAGCCTGATTGTGAGCGGAGTTATTGATGGGGTTGGAGCAGTGATGGGATTTGCACCACTAATTTTGATAATGTTTGCGATGCTGGTTTTTCTCGAAGATCTCGGGTATATGTCGCGTGTTGCGTATATGTTTGACAGGTTGTTGCGATCATTTGGACTGCATGGGGCATCGGTTATGCCGTTTATTCTTTCTGGTGGAATACCGGGAGGATGTGCTGTGCCAGGTGTAATGGCTGCACGAACTCTTAGAAGTAAGAGAGAGAGACTTGCGACAATTTTTACAGCACCATTCTTCGTGTGTGGCGCAAAGATTACAGCTTTTCTTGTCTTGTGTGCGGCGTTCTTTCCTGATAATGCAGATACGGTTATGCTTACTCTCACTTTGGGCAGCTGGGTTGCGGCGCTGCTGGTTAGTCTGCTTCTGAGAAAGACTGTAATTAAAGGGGAGTCAACTCCGTTTATTATGGAGCTTCCTCCTTATCGCATGCCAACTTTCTATGGGGTCGCAGTCCATACGCTTGAACGAGTCTGGCAGTATGTTAAGAAGGCTGGTACCGTGATTTTTGCTATCTCTGTACTTTTGTGGGTTGCAATGACGTTTCCTCAATTGCCAGAAGAGATTAATAGTAAATTTGATATTGAAGTAGAGCAGATATCTGATAAGTATAGCGGAGAAGAACTGACTGATAAAAAAGTTGCAATTGAATCAGAGCGTGCAGAACAGGCTTTACGTTACTCAGTCGCTGGGCGAATTGGTACAAATCTTGAAAAAATTACACATATTGCAGGGTTTAACTGGAGGGTGAATATTGCTCTTTTTGCAGGGGTTGCTGCAAAAGAAGTGATTGTCTCTACTCTATCTACTGCGTATTCACTCGGTGAAGCTGATCCTGATGAGGTGGTTGAGGGAGAAGATAGAAGCTTTGTTGATAGGATGAGGGAAGACACCAGCTGGACAATGCCGGCTGTGATAAGTGTGTTTGTATTCTTGCTTTTATATTGTCCTTGCTTTGTGACTATTGTTGTTATGGCTCGTGAGTCATCATGGGCGTGGACAATATTTGCATGTGTTGGTAGCATGATTGGCTCGTTTATTCTTTCGGTTATTATTTATCAAGTTGGAACATATATGGCATGATTTTTGAAAGTTCTATTATAAGTGTATTTTTTGAAGCTGAGATTAAGGTAAAAGAGAGAGTTTAATGATTTTATCACGTATTAAGAAAAAAGTAATTGAGGTTGAGACGAGACCGGTTGTGCTTCATGAAATTCCGGGTAGAGTTCGGTTTGGTATAAAGGTTTTTAAAAGGCTTACAAAAGACATGCTACCGCTTGTTGATCATTTGAAAGCTATTATTGAAGAAATACCGTCGGTGAATGAAATAAAGGTGAATAATATTTCAGGAAGTCTTCTAGTTAGCTTTAATAAAGACAAGACAGACTCTAAAAAGGTTCAGGCTTTTATTAGAGATGTTGTAAGATATTTATTGAGTTATTCAGATAGTATTCTTTCTGTTAAAGATGAAAACCTCCCGCAGGTACTTGAGGAGTTGAGCCTGCATGTAAAGGGATTGACTAAAGAGGATCTTTCTTTTACTCCTGATGAGGTGCCGGATAGTATCTGGAAAAAATAGTTTGTGTAGGATTTAATTGATTTAATTATTGTATTAATTTTAAAGATATGGTTTGTTGCCATTGAGAAAATCGGGAACCTAATGTTCAATGTTTTCTATATATTGTGTTCACGGTGAAATAATTTGTATTATAGGAGATTAATATGGAAAGTAGTTCTTGTTCTTCTGAAGCTACTACGGCAGAAGGCGGAAGTGCTCATGCTGAATCAGTAATGACTGGTTCTGAAGGGCAGTACAAAATGCCGAGTATGGGTGTTGGTACTATGCAGTATCAGGGTAGTGGAATGGCTCCTCATGAGCCTCTTCATCCGGAAGGTCCTGAAGGTTCGGGAACTACGGGTGTAAATTCTTATGGTGAAGCGTCCGGTTATGGTCTGTTTGCTCAGCCTGAAGTGCCAAATGGTGGAATGCCATCAAATATGGCAGCTCAACCTCAGATGATGGGCGGTATGATCCCTCCTCAAGGTATGGCTGCTCAACCTCAGATGATGGGCGGTATGATTCCTCCTCAAGGTATGGCAGCTCAACCTCAGATGATGGGCGGTATGATTCCTCCTCAAGGTATGGCAGCTCAACCTCAGATGATGGGCGGTATGATTCCTCCTCAAGGTATGGCAGCTCAACCTCAGATGATGGGCGGTATGATTCCTCCTCAAGGTATGGCAGCTCAACCTCAGATGATGGGTGGTATGATTCCTCCTCAAGGTATGGTAGCTCAACCTCAGATGATGGGTGGTATGATTCCTCCTCAAGGTATGGCAGCTCAACCTCAGATGATGGGCGGCATGGTTTCTCCACAGGGCTTGGAAGCTCAGCCTCAACCACAAATGCAACAGGCAGCATCTGGGCAGGCTCAGGAATCTGCAGTGGGTGATATGAATCGTTATGGCCAGTATCTTGAGATATTTACTGATATGGCTAGCGGTAAGACTCCTGAATTGCCTCAAATTGCTGAAATGGTTCAGCAAGCACCTGGTGATTTCTGGAAGGGGGCAATCGTAGGGGCAGCTGCAGGGTTTATTTTTACAAGTGAGACTGTGCGTGATGGTATTGGATCGGTTATTGGTGCTATGTTTGCAGGAGCTGAAATTGCAGAAGAAGAAACTGCTGAAGAATAATTGAAAGGATTTTATGACTTATTATCAGAATGTTCCGGGAACATACCCGGTTAGTGCTCAAGTAACAAATTATAGTTATACTCAACATGCGGTAAATGCGGCAATTACTGGTGCTGTTGTTGGTGCTGTTGCTGGTACTGCAAAAGGGATCTCTCAGACAGAAAAAGGCGCAGAAGATAGAGTTAAAGATATTGCTAAAGTTGCAGGGCGTGATACTGCTCTATGCAGTGCGTCGTCATTTGCAGGAGCAATGGCTGCAGGCTTGACTGGTACTAAAGGCCTGCTTTCACTTGCAATCTTTGCTACCGCTGGTGTCGGAGCAGGGTATATGTTGAATAAAGTTATGCCAAAAGTGGATTGTACTGCTTCAAAAGAAACTGAAGAAAAAAAATAGTGTGTTCTTGTCGTTCTGCAGTGTATAAATGTATATTGCAGAATGACAATTAATCTGTATTGATTCGATAATAAAGAGAATATAGATTATCAATAACCATAGAAAGAATTGGTTTTAAGTATGAAAGTCTTTTCACATAATGGCTGTGATCTTGTTCTGGCTCATGATATCCCGGGCAGGCTGAGGGTGCGCAGTAATTTTTTACGTATTAAAAGTCTGCAAGAGGATCTTCTTGAAGCTGCGTTGAGTAAGGTTGCAGAAATTCATAATATAAGATTTAATCGTAAACTGGGCTCTGTTGTAATTTGTTATGAGTATGGTGAAAAAAATCGTAAACTCATTCTTTTAAAATTATGTGATCTGCCGTGTGAGACCTTCGATGGACCTGCCGATAATGAGAGTCCACCAGATATTCTTAATCTGGTAATCTCGGTTGGTTTGACTCTCTTGGGTAGCTTTTTGCCATCTTCTGTAAAACCTGTTTATACATGGGCAAGAAATCTTCCGTTTATTGTAAATGGAGTTGAGACTCTTGTTAAAGATGGGTTGAAAGTAGAGGTGCTTGATGCTGTAACTCTATCGGTTTTGACTATTCAGGGGCGTTATTTTACTTCAAGTGCGACGCGCTTTATGCTTGATGCGGGTGAGTATCTTGAGAAATCTGTAAGGCATCGCTCAACAAAACTTCTAAAAACGTTACTCCATCCTTCTACTGAGAGTGTATGGGTTGATCATGATGGGGTTGAACGTGAGATTGACTTTAGTGAGCTTCATCTTGGGGATATTGTTGTTGTCGGCTCTGGTGAGTTGATTCCAATTGACGGGATTGTTTCTTCAGGGCAGGCTACAGTTAATCAGGCTTCAGTCACTGGGGAGAGTGTACCAGTAGCGCTGAAAAAAGGCGATAATGTATTTGCTGGAAGTGTAGTTATGGAAGGGCGACTCAAAATTGAGGTAAGGACTGTTGGCTCTGAAGTGTCTACAGCGCGTATTACCAGTTTTATAAAAGAATCATTAGTAAGTAAGTCTGAAGCGCAAAATAAAGCAGAACAGTTGGCTGATAGCTTGGTACCGGTAAGCTTTGCTACTGGAGTTGCTGTGCTTCTGATGACTAGAGACTTAACTCGCACTGCAGCTGTATTTGCTGTAGATTATTCGTGTGCAATGAAGTTAATATGTCCTACAGCACAGAAAGCTGCAATGTATGCAGTAGCACAACATGGTGTGCTAGTCCGTGGCGCAACTGCATTGGAAGAATTGGCTGGAATTGATGCCTTGGTATTTGATAAGACAGGTACTGTGACTTCTGGAATGTTCAGTATTTCTGGTGTCGTGCCGTTTAATGGTCTTGATGAAGAAGCTATTCTCTCTATTGCAGCCGCAGCAGAAGAACATTATACGCACCCTATTGCGCGCGCAGTAGTTAAATCGGCAAAAGAACGTGATATTAATATTCCGCATACAAGTGAGGTTGACTTTGTTGTGGCTCATGGAGTGTCGGCATACGTTGATGACAGTCTGATAAGAGTAGGTAGCAGGCATTTTATACATGACGATGAAAAAGTGGATTGTTCAATAGCTGATACAGAAGCTGATAAATGGAGGCAAGATGGAAACACTATTCTATATATTGCTAAAGATGACAAGTTGATTGGGATAATTGCTTTATCTGATACTTTGCGTGAAGAGAGTGAGTTGTGCCTTGAATGCTTTAGAGCTCTTGGTGTAAAGCGTATGGTTATGTTGACTGGGGATAACGAAGTTACGGCGAAGGCAATTGCTTCGAAACTTGGTGTTGAAGCCAGATGGGAATTAAAACCGCAGGATAAGGCTACTGTAGTTGAAAAGCTTAAAGAAGATGGATACTCCGTTGCTTTTGTTGGTGATGGGGTAAATGACGCACCCGCACTTGTTGCCGCTGATGTAGGTGTCTCGATGGCAGAAGGGTCAGATATTGCTCGAGAAGCGGCTGAAATAGTACTTCTTAGAGATGAATTATTGTCTCTGGTTTATGCTTATGGACTTGCAAGAAATTCACAAGAGAAAATTAGTGCTGGTATGAAGACTTCAATTGGTATCAATACGATTACTCTCTTACTTTCAACGCTTGGTAAATTATCACCATTTACTTCGGCGTTAATTCATAATGGTTCAACTGTTAGCTCACTTTTATATTTACTTAATGGGGCGCGTGTGAGTAGAAAGACGGAAAATTTGATTAAACAATTATCTGATAACGGAGAAAATAATGAATTTAAGTAATGCTCCGTTTGAGCAACTTTTGCGAATAGATGCAATTACCAATGAAACAATAGAAAATGAACTCGGTCGAGCAGGATTGAGGGTTGGGTCTGAGTGTCATAAGCACCTTCCAACAAATTTGCCGTCACTGCGTATTAAAGGTTCAGAAGGATCTGTTGTGCTTGGTGGTGGTTTGACAAGCAAGGTCATTCTTCAGGTGGATAGAGACAAGAAAACCCTTGGTGAGATAAGGTTTAAAGATGATGCTGACGTGGTTGAAGTCAAGGGGGGATGTTGGCTCAAGAAGTCTTTGGATATGTTGGGGATTAAGCCGGGAAGTAAAGTCCGTCTTATGAGACGTTTACCGCCGATGGAATATGTTCTTAGGATTAATAATAGAGATCGAATTAAAGTCGGTGAAGCTACTGCGGCTCGAATTTTAGGATCTCATGAAGAAGGGCAAGTGCAGCAATTTTCCTCTGCTAGAGTCGAAATGGATTTTGAGGTTACTGGTTTTGTTGGTGGACGAAAATTTGCTGCATTTATGAAAGGTTTGGGGATTTCACGTAAGCAGAAAATTGTTCTGGAAGGTTTAGAGCATGTGAGTGAATTATATTCGGGAAATAATGTTGATTCAGGTGATGAGTTAATATGTCTAAAAACAATTAAAGGTTCTGCAAGAATACATCTAACAGATAAGAAAGCAAAGTATGTTGAAGTCACAACTGTATAAATCTGGGATAAAAATACGTCATCAGAGCCGAGGAAGATTACGCGTAAAGATTGGTTCTCTTAAAAAGCGAGCTGTTATGCAGCGTGAATGGATAAATCAGTGTACGGCAATTGCTGGAGTAATAAATATTCGTGATAATATGAAGTGCTATAGTACTGCTTTGGTTTATGATACTGAGATAATTACACATAAGGATTTACTTGCTAAACTTGAACTGATACTTCGCGCTTTAATTGAGAAATATATTTCAGACGGTTCTGTTGCTAGTTGTTCTAGTTGTAATGAAGTCGTTTCTAAAGAAAGTTCGTCTCAAACTTGGAGGTTTGTAGCTGCAAGTATTGTCTCGGGGGCTGCTTTTGTATGTTGTAATATATTAAAAATTACACTGGCTGAAACTTTATTCACTCCGTTAGGAATTACAGTTTCACTATTGACAATACCGCTTATTAAAAAAGCTGTCAAAGATACGATAGAGTCTAAAAAAGTTACTCTGCATACCTTCCTTGGGGCGAGTTGTTTGCTGGCCGTATTTTTAGGAGAGGCTTTGACTGCCCTTGAAATACTTTGGATTACTGAAGGGGCAGAACTTCTTACTGATAAGATTACAGAAAAATCAAGACGTTCAATTCGTAGTATTCTCGAAGTGGCGACCAAAGATGTTTTCATCTTGAAAGATGGTGTTGAGGTGGAAGTTCCGGTTTCATCTTTGAAACCAGGTGAAATAATTGTTCTTCACGCAGGGGAAAAAATACCAGCTGATGCAGTGGTCATACACGGTAATGCTCTTGTGAATGAAGCTTCAATCACTGGTAATGGTATTCATGTTGAAAAAACATCTGGAGATAAAATTTTATCCGGTACTATTGTTGACGGAGGGCTGATACAGGCTGAGGTTAAAGCTGTTGGTGATGACACTTATCTCTCCTATATTCTTCGTCAGGTGGAAGATAATTTAGGGAATCGTGCGCCTATGGAAGTTATGGCGGATAATTTAGCTCATAAGCTTGTACGTATTGGTATCGCATCTACTGGATTGACATTGTTTATAACTGGAAGCATTGCGCGTGCTCTAACTGTTATGCTGGTAATGGCGTGTCCATGTGCTACTGTGCTTGCTGCATCTTCAGCTGTTACTGCTGCTCTAAGAGCTGCTGCACGAAAAGGTATACTGATAAAGGGTGGAAAATATCTTGAAAAGGTTTCTGAAACTTCTGTATATTGTTTTGATAAGACGGGGACTCTTACTTCGCATGAGCCGGAGTTGACAAAAATACTCGAATTCAATGATTTTACTTCTAATGATATACTTGAAATATCTGTATCGGCTGAGCTGCATAACCAGCACCCTTTGGCAAAAGCAATAAAGCATGAAGCGCGTAAGCAGGGTATTAAACCATCTCCTCATTATGAATGTGACTTTGTACATGGTAAAGGAGTTCGTGCTGCGGTTGGTGGTGATGAATTCTATATTGGTAGCTATCTGTATATGGTTGAAGCGGGTGTTGAGGTTGAGTCATATAAAGCAGATGGCGACAAGATGGCTCGTCACGGTATGATGGTTACTTATGTTGCTAAGAATAATTTGCTTGCCGGTATACTTGGATTTGAAAATTGCCTGAGACCGGAGCTTGCGCAGACATTAGCAAAGTTGAGAAATACAGGAGTCAACCAATTACATATGCTTACTGGTGACAGTAAGTATGCAGCTGAATATATTGCTGAGCGTTATGGTTTTGATGTGTACCATCATTCACTGCTGCCTGATCAGAAAGACGAGATTATAAATAAACTTAAAGAGGATGGTTGTGAAGTATTAATGGTAGGTGATGGAATTAACGATGGACTTGCTTTAGTGAGAGCTGATGTTGGTGTGGCAATGGGGATTGGTGGAGCAGATGTTGCCCTTGAGGCGGCTGATATCGTTCTTATTAATGATGGACTGGATGAACTTGTTGGATTACGTGTTTTAAGTGGAAAAACAAGAAGTGTAATATATCAGAACTTTGCTTTGGCTACTGGGACGAATATTATCGGTGCAATAATGGCCGCAGCAGGGTACATTAACCCTATGATGGCGGGTATGCTACATATAACTCATACAATTGGCATACTTATCAACTCTTCAAGACTGTTGACGTTCCCTGGAGAAGAAAAAACAATTGCAGAAAAAGTTGTTAATGAGAAAGAAGCAGATGTTGTTTATATAGAGTAATATTGTAATAATTAAGCGAATTACAGTACATCAAATAATAAAGGAGAAAAAATGGATTATAATCAACAACAGGTAACACCAGAGTATTATTATCAACAATACCAGCAATACCCTCAGTATCAGAGTGTTCCACAAAATTATGAATACTATAATCAGTATGCTACTCAGCAGTATCCTGTTCAAGAAGTGATACCAGAGCAGCAGGCTGTTGAGCTTCAAAAGAAGAGTTCGCTTAAAAGCTGGTTTGATTTTACTGATAAAAATTATATTAAAGGTTTGCTTACTGGAGCGGGAGTTGCTGTTGTACTTGGACATCCTAAAGTAAGAAAAGCAATTATTTCTGGTGCGGTAAGTACATGGGATGCTGTTTCTTGTGGATTTGAAGAACTTAAAGAGCAGGTAGAAGATGTTCGTGCTGAAAAAGGCGATAAAGAAGATTAATAATGAATTGGATTTTGAAAGGATATGTATATGTCTACTGATGGATTGCTTAAAGGAGCTGTAGCTGGAGCTGGGGCAGCGTTGCTTGTAATGTATTTTGCTAAACGCAGTCAAAGTAGTAGTAGTGCAGGCAAACTTTCTCAAGCTTCTGATAATAGCAGTGTGCTAAAAGACATGAGCGATGAGAAACTTGCTGAGCTCAAAGATAATATTGAAGATATTATGGCTGAAAGAGAAGTATAAGAAAGTTTGTTCTTGAATCATAAATATATTGAAATATAAAGGTGTTCTATGTTAGTTGAGAAGGATAAGCAGCAGAGTATTTTTGTTGAAGAATTTTTATTCTTCTTCATGGGACTTAGAAAATGTCATTGCCGGCATATGGTTGGAAGTTTTAAGAGAAAATATCCAGATGATACTCCTGTCAAACTCTCTGGACGGCTGGTTAATGCTCAAGCAGCTCTTTCCTTTACTGCTGGTATTTTAGCTCGTTGGCAGGATGGAATATCTGGTGGTAATAGTACGTTGCGTATAATAGGGATTGCTGGACGAACTGTAGTTCTTTCACGTATGCATGTCTCTCTTATTTTGAAGATTGCTCTTATCTTTGGTAGGGATATCGATGATAAAGCTCGTGTACCTGAAATTATCGCTGTTATCACGGCGACAATACCGGCTATACTTTTAGTTGGTTCAGGAAAATCTAGTACTAATGGTTCGGATTTGGTTCAATATGGCATTAGCGGTGCTGCTGGTGGAGCAACAGCTTATATTATAGGTAGGGCTGCTATTCAATATTATAAAAGTCAGGAATTAAAGCACTAGAAAGTTTGAATATTTGAGCTTTAAATTAAAATAAAGGTGATGCATAATTTGCCTCACCTTTATTCTTTTAAGTATATTTATCGGTATATTTTGCGGTCATCATTAAAACTTTACATTTATTTCCAAATAGCTTGCTAAAATTTATCTTTATATTTTCTGATTCAAGCATAGAACTTGTATTTGAAGTTGTAAGAGTTCTGGCGGATTTTGGTGGTTTTTCGTAGGTTTTAAGGTATCTGTAGATCATGTCTATTTTGTTGATAAAGAGCATTCATTTGTGGTAAAGCTGATTATTACCAGTTTGCTTCCGGACTTTAATACTATTTTTGCTTCTTTGAGTGTTAATTGAGGATTAGAAATAATGTGAAGTAAATTTATTAATACTATTGAATCAAAAGAGTTATCTTGAAGTAATAGTTCAAGGCAGTTTTTTTTGTTATTGTGATGTTACTATAACTTTGTAAATTGATTTTGGATGTGTTTAACATCTCATCTTAGTGGTCATTTATTGTGAGATGAGTAGCATTCTTGATAAGAGTTTTTGAATACATGCCTGTCTGCAACCCGTTTCAAGTATATTTTCTGTAAGGTTTAAGTCTAATAAATGTTGATGAATTTAGTTAATTGTGTCTGCCCCAGCAACGCATTATACCTGTTCCTAAAAGCTGCCTGCAAACCTTGATCTGAATTGTTCTTTTGATATGTTGTCTCCTGTGGTCCTTTATATATTTATAAAATAGTACTTGTGGGTGATACATGAAATAGTTAATTAGTAAATTGCCAATTTTTTGCGTGTTGTTGTTCGTTCCAGAGTGAACAGTATAAGCCGTTGTTTGTAAGTAGTTCTTTGTGGGTTCCTTCTTCTAAAATTCTACCATTATCAATAACAAAGATTTTATCGGCTGCTTTTACAGTGTGCAGTCGGTGTGCTATCATTATTACTGTCTTATCTTTTACAAGATCATTAATTGCTCGCTGGATATACAATTCATTTTCTGGATCAAGTGATGCTGTTGCCTCATCAAGCAATATTATAGGTGCTTCTTTTAAAATTGCTCTGGCAATTGAAATACGCTGTTTCTCGCCTCCAGAGAGGGTATTGCCTCCTTCGCCAATCACAGTGTTATATCCCTCTGGAAGTGACTGGATAAAACCATGGCATTGAGCTTGCTTGGCAGCATTTGTAATCTCTTCTTCTGTTGCATTTTCTCTTCCCATCTTTATATTATTATATACAGTGTCATGGAATAAGTATACATCTTGAAATACAATTGCAATTTGTGACATAAGGATATTTGATGTATAATCCTTAACGTTGACTCCACCAATTGTTATTTTGCCTTTGTCTGTATCCCAAAACCTAGCGATAAGGCGGGTAAGTGTTGTTTTGCCTGAGCCGGAAGGACCGACAAATGCAACTATATTGTTCGCGGGTATTTGTAGAGAAATATTGTCGATAACCTTTGTGTTGTGATAGCTGAATTCTATGTTATGCAGTTCTATGTCTATACTTTTTAATTCTGTGAGTCGCTTTCCTTCTGTTAGTGGTGGTAATTTTAGAAGTTTGTTTGTTCGTTCTACTCCTAGTTTCATATAATTCATTTCTACTATAAACCTTGTTGCGTTTAGAAATGGTTGGAATACTCGCATACCCATTACTAAGAACATAATGTATACCGGTAAACTGAGCTTATTAGAGGTAAGCATATTATAACCAAGAATAATCATGATGATAAAACCATTATTGAGTATTACAGAACTAAATGACATTACTGATCCAGGAACGGCTTCTAGTTTTATACTGATATTTCTAAGTCTTCTAAATGCATTCTCAAGTCTTGTGAATTTTGTGCCTGTCAGGTTAAAAGCTTTAATTAACTTGATCCCCTGAATGTATTCGAGCATTCTTGAAGAAGATTCAATTTTTATTTGTTGATGTTTTTGCCCTAATTTTTCAACTACTATGCTTGCAATAAATACAAATGGAATATATATTGGAATTACTACGATTGAAGTTAGTGCCAGTTGCCAATTGTAATAACTTAAAGCACATATTAAAATAAGTGGCATGAATATAGCTCCAAATAATTGAGGAACCATGTGAGTTACCATCTCTTCGATGTTTTTATAGTCGTGAACAATGTATGCTCCTATATCGCCAGGATCACGGCTGTTAAAAAAACCCATAGGTAATTTTTGTAGATGCTCGACGACTTTTTTTCTTCCGTCTGAAGTTATTTTATAACCTGTTCCAAATGATTCAAAATATGCAGTTTTGCTCGCAAAATAAAGCATAATTAGAGAGACTGCAAGCCCTATACATGCATAAATAATTGTTTGGATATTTAGTGTTGTTTCAGGTTCTTGAAGTGGTTTGAATATTTCAAGGATTATTACCATTGATATACCATAAGGCACACCTCTGAGGAAGTACTCTAGACATGTCCAGAGTATCATTTTGTTAAATAGCTTGGGGTTTCCTAATGATGCCATGCGAATTATTTTAAATACATTCATTTATATTCTCCGATTTGTTTACCTATAACCCAGTCTTGAGCTGTTGTATATGCGTTCCACATTTTTGCATATCTACCATTTTGTTTTAATAAATTTGCTTGTGTGCCGCGTTCTTGAATTATTTTGTCATTGATATATAAAATTTGATTTGAGCTTACGATTGTATTTAATCTATGAGCAATTACGATTACTGTTTTTCCTTTTATCAGATGTGAAAATGATTCTAAAATTTTGCTCTCATTCTCTGGGTCTGAGTAAGCTGTTGCTTCGTCAAGGAGAATGATTGGTGCATCTTTTAGAATTGCTCTGGCAAGTGAGATACGTTGTTGCTCCCCACCTGAAAGATAGGTGCCTCCTTCGCCAACTAATGTGTTATAACCATCTGGAAGATTTGAGATAAATTCATGGCATTGAGCTGCTATAGCTGCTTTCTCTATATCCTCGAAGCTTGCATCGCTGTTTCCCATTCGTATATTTTCTTCAATAGTATCAAAAAAGAGAATACTATCTTGAAAGACAAAGGAAATAATATCCATTAACTGATCTGAAGGTATTTGTCGTAGTGGTACACCTCCGATTTTAATTTCACCTGCTGCTGTATCCCAGAATCTTGCAGTAAGCATGGCTATAGTTGTTTTTCCTCCGCCAGATGGTCCGACAAGAGCTGTAATTGTACCTTCTGATGCTGTAAAACTTATGTTTTTGAGTATGACCTCTTTTTCGTATGAGAATGAGACATTGTCGAATTCAATTGAGTAGTTTTTAATTTGTGCACGACTAGTTGATTGTTGCAATTCTTTCTGAAAGAGGATACTGTCTACCTCATTTACACCAACGCTTACCTGTGAAATTACTCCACCTATCCAGATTAACTTTAGCATTGGAAAAAACATACTGCCGCCTAGTACGATAAACATAAGTACCGTTGGAACGTATTCTGAATATGAATCTGCTGTAATAAGAAAGTAAATTGCTGGTGGAATTATTACAAGTATAGTGGCAGCAAGAACAAAGTTAAAACCGATATAGGGACCTGCCCATTGCTTAGTAATATTGAATGAAAACTTTTGATAGTCGTTAATATTTTTGTTAAGTCTTTCAAATGTTTTGGTGCTGTTTGTGAAAACTTTTACTACTTGAATACCCTTTACGAATTCAACAATACTCCCATTCATTTTTCCCAGTACTTTGATATATTCCTGGGCAATTATTTTCATTCTAGAGTTATTCATACTTGCTCCGATAGTAAGCGCAACTGTAAATACTATCATTGCGATAAGAGCAAGCCTCCAGTCTACCATAAACATATAGGTTATGATCATTATTGGAAATAATATTGAAGAAATGATATCAGGTATATGATGGGCAACAAATAATTCAATTCGTTCAACATCTTCACCCATTACTTTTTTTATGTGACCTGATGATTTATTTGAGAAGAAGCCTAGAGGTAGTTTTGCTAATTTGTTGCTGAGTTTTACTCGCAATTCATATAAAATATCGAATGCTGCTATATGTGATAATATAAGTGATATAAAAAGGAATATGCCGTAAACTGCAAATGAACCGAGGGTAATATAACACCAGTGCCATATATATCCATTATTTATATTTTCTGGGTGAGTCGCGTTTATTGATAACTCTTGAAGGATTTTATAAATAGTAATATATGGTATAAATTGTGCAACTGTACTTATTATAGCAATTATCACTGAATTGATAAGCCAGATTTTCTTCTTTCCGGCTATTTCAAGTAATCTGGGGATCCCTTGTTTTTTTTTCATGTTTTCTCCTATGATTAATGTCTGTTCAAGCCAGGTAAGGTGATTTATGTAAAATTATTATAGTGGCTTACAAGTGCCGTCGAAACATGATCTCTGATATTACGACTATGTAAGGGCACTTTTAGCAGGCTCAAAGTCTTAAAATATTTCACCAGCATCATGCTTGCTTGAGCCAATAAATCAACCAGAATCAACTACCTTAAATAAAATGAAGTAACCATGTTTTTTCTTTGTTATATAAATCGCAGTTTTAAAAACGAACAACGTTCAGAATTTGTCTAAATTTTTTTAATTACTGTTTTCGATTAATTTATTCCAGCCCGCTATCGTGAATGTAAAGTAATTGTCTAGAATAACTCTTAATTCTTTCTCTGATACATCGTGAAATACTAATTCACCTATTGTTCCAAATATCCAGCTACTGAATGTATGCATGAAAAAATCTGGAATATTAATATTTATATCTGGATGATTAATTTTTAATAGCTTTAGATACTCTTTGCCAATTTTTACTTGGTTATCAGAAAAAGTCTCTCTAAAATTTTCATAATCTGAACCATATGAGTGGAATAGCAGGAGTTTGAGTTCTTCTTTATATGTGCAAATGAGATCAACAAATAGTTCTATATGGGTGTTTTTGTATTCTGGGGATTCAAAGACCTCTAAATTTAGAAATTCTGGAGCGTTATGGTTCGTTTGTATTTCTTTGAACTTATTCATAAGAGGTTTGAGTACGTCTTTCAAAAGTTCATTTTTATTAGTGTAGTAGTTGTATATGTTGCTTGTACTTATTTGGGCAATTTTTGAAATATTACGCATAGAAGTTCCCTTGAATCCATAGTTTAGGAATTCGGCTTTTGCTGCATTTAATATTCTAGCTTTTACTTCTTTTTTGGGGATTTGCATGATATCTTTCTTTGGTGAACAGTGTTCTTTATACATGATTTTTATAATAAATCAAGTGTTTTATTATATTATTTGAATCTGGTATAGGTTCAATTTTTTGTTTATAAAGAAGTTAGTGTTTGAGTAGATGCAGTGAGTTTGCTGACTTTATTTCTTCGATTTTAACAGTAGTGGCTATATCTTTCTCTTCTGCAAGGTACTGTTTAATATCTCTATTAAAATCTGACTCAAAATTATTAAACTCATCAGTGATACTTTATTAAAAAGTTTTGTTGAGTCTACTTATACGAATATCCAGATTGCCCGTGATAATTTTTTTTTGTAATAAAGTAGAGTTAACGTGATTAATCATCAAAGTAACTTTTCTATGGTATACATTTTAGATTTCGTCTATTTAATAGTTATTAAGGATTTTTGTTGTCTGATATAAATTGTAAGAGAAATGCTACTCAAATATTAAAGGCATAATGAACAAAATTTTAAAATAAAATGGTGGATATTATTTGACTGGTATGTAGGGATTGTGATGCTTGTAATGTATGATTTTGTTAGTATCTAGTTGAAATGCTTTAAGAATTTGTTAAATTGAGAGTTTACGTAAAATATATTGCTAAAAATATAAAACGCCCTGAGTCGAACTCGGGCGTTTATGTTTGCTTAATTTTATAGTGTTACTGTAACTTATAGGTTATCTATCATCAATGCATTTAAGCTCTGTTTCAAATGCACCGGTATACATCGCTCTTGGTCTGAAGATGCGATTGTTTTCCAGATATTCAAGTACTCTAGCAGTCCAGCCTACAGTTCTAGCAACTGCAAATACAGATGTAAACATTTCATCTGGAATGCCTAATGCTCCATATAGAATTCCTGAATAATAATCAACATTTGGAAAGACACTTTTGTCGTTATCATAAATTTTGTTTATTTCATTCTCTAATTTTTTTGCAATGCCAAAGTACTTTTTAGCTTCGGCGTTATCGTTACTCAGGTATTCAGCAATAGGAGCAAGAATTCTTGCACGAGGGTCAAGTACTTTATATACTCTATGTCCAAATCCTTTGATCTTTTTGTTGGTTTTAAGAGTGGCATCAAGCCAGTCAGGGACATTTTCTTCAGAACCAATTTCTTTGAGCATTTTAAATACTTGTTCATTGGCTCCGGTATGAAGAGGGCCGTTGAGCGCAGCGAGTCCAGCACCTACAGAAAAATAGATATCTGAAAGGGTTGAGGCAACAACCATTGAAGCAAATGTGCTTGAGTTCATTCCGTGCTCTGCATGAAGAATTAAAGCGATATCCATAATTCTTTCTTCAGTAGGATTAGGAACTTTGCCTGTAAACATATATAGAAAGTTAGCTGCGTGGCTAAGATCATATCTCCATTCAATTGGCATTTGTTCATGACGAATTTTTGATATTGCAGGGGTTAGAACCGACATCGCTGATATTAATTGAATGCACGACTCTATACTTGCTCCATCGTCCATGATGTCTCGAGCATTTGCTGGTTTAACATAGGAAAAATGCGATTTTTTAAACTCATAAATTGCTTTCTCCTCGCCTCTAGGGAAGTCCTCCTGGGGAATTGCATCTTCGTCGGTGTTAACTGAATCATCTGCTGCATTATCACTAGTGAATTCCATATGCCTCCAGTTAAGCCTTTGTTCAAGCATATTCACTCCAATACGCAGTGCAGCCATTGGATTCATCTCTTGTAACGGAAAACCCATCATTAATCTTAATGAGTTTGGAATATCTCTAGATGCCCTGAGTTGATTATTAAAAATTTCGTATTCTTTTTTATTTGGAAGGTGCCCGTATAGAAGCAGAAATGATACTTCCTCATAACTTGAATATGCGCAGAGGTCGAAGATATTGTAACCTCTGTATACTAACCAGCCTTTTTTCCCGTTAACATAGCCTACTTTTGTCTCACAGGCAATTGCACCTTCAAGACCTGGACCAACTGTAGCATTTATAGGCCATTTGATTGGCTGGACTTGTTCTGGTTCTGGTTCATTAGCTGTTTCAGCAAATGCTTCGCTTTTTGCTTTAAGAATTAGCTCGGTTATATCTTTTGTCTTTTCATGCAATGATAAGTTTATCATGGATTTTTAACTCCTTATCTACAGTTTTCACATATTACGTCAAAGTCGTATTAAAAGCAATTGGTTGTAGAATTATTTTTTAATATTTGTTACATGTGTTTGATGCTATGAGATTAAAATTATATGTCATAGAATGTATTTTATGTGTATATACTAAAGTTAAATTATGCTTATGTGGTTATAGTGGTAAAAGCAATGTCTAATATATGGGCAATTATTCGTTATAATTGACTGATACGAAGCGAGGAATATTATGCTTATTAACCTAGTTGATATTTAAGTTTTGCGGGATTAAATCATACTAATTTAATACGATATATTATTGCTTCCGTCTGTATAGAAATAAGGGCAAGTATTATATGTCGTCTGATATTTTTAGTAATTGCATAATATAACGCTATAAGTAATAACATAATTTCGGGTATTATAATTATTAATAATTAAACTTTTAAACTATTTTTTTATTTAAATTTAGTTATAGAATTTAAAATTATTTGGATAAAATTATTGTGCTTTATTTGCAATGAATATGTGTGAATTTTGTATCAAAATATAATGTATTATCAGTTTGTGCGCTATAAAATAATGCTGAGGTATTTATAAAAGCAGCTGTTTGTAGCACCTTTTTTTTTTAGCAATAAAAATATATGCTTAAAAAAAATGTTATGCGGGCTTGCTTAACAAATTTTTATGAAGTATAGTAAATTTAATAAGTAAAGAAACTTTGTGACAAAACTAAGCTAGTATTAATTTAGTCCAAATAATATTGTCATAATCTTTGGTTTTTACTAATTTTTTAAACAAAGCTGGTTAGAACCAGCCCGGCAAAGCAAAGAAAAACTTTGGGACAGTTTTATCTACGGTTGCTTTCTTTTCTCTATTAGACAACTATACATTGATTTAGCCAAATATATTGGTGTGTAAATTAATAGCGGCATATTGAAAGCTTTTTGCTGGAATTGATTTTGAAAAATTACATATTATCTGCAGTATATTTTCGTAGACAATAGTCCTCTTTAAATTCAAATCTATTCTATATTAATAAAAATCTTTTAACCGTGTGCAGATTTGCTCTGATATCATGTGGGCATTTTGTCTAATTCTAATTTGAGAAAAGAAAGGAAATACCATGTGAGGGATTTCCTTTCTTTTTATATGTTTTGTGTTCGTTATAGGAGTTGTTTATGAAGTGTAAGGTTAAGAATCCTATATTGCCTGGATTCAATCCGGATCCATCTATTACTAGAGCTGGTAATGATTATTATATCGCGACATCGACATTTGAGTGGTATCCAGGTGTTCAGATTCATCATTCGACAAATCTTAGGGATTGGAAGCTTATTACTAGGCCTTTGTCAAGAAAGTCTCAGCTTGATATGAGGGGTAATCCAGACTCATGTGGGGTGTGGGCTCCGTGTTTGAGCTATGCAGATGGGATGTTTTGGTTGGTGTACTCGGATGTTAAGAGATTCAATGGTAGCTTTTTAGATGTTACAAATTATATTGTTTATACTGAAGATATATGCGGGGAATGGTCGGAGCCAATCCGTATTAACTCTGGGGGGTTTGATGCATCTTTATTTCATGATGATGACGGCAGGAAGTACTTCCTGAATATGCAGTGGGATCATCTTAGCGGTGAGAATACTTTTAAAGGAATTCTGATGCAGGAATTTTCTCTTGAAGAGAGGAGACTTATTGGGAATTCAAAACTAATTTTTAGAGGCACAGAACTGAAAGTAACTGAAGCACCGCACCTTTACAAGCGTAATGGACTGTATTATCTTATTACCGCTGAAGGAGGAACTAGCAGAAATCATGCTATGACTATGGCGCGTTCAGAGAATATCTGGGGTAAATATGAATTACATCCAAATAAATATCTGGTTACTACCAAGGATGCTCCTGACAATTATTTGCAGAAATGTGGGCATGGTGATTTTATTGAAGCAGAGGATGGTTCAACATATGCAGTGTTTCTTTGTGGTAGACCAATGACTTCCAATAATAAATGCGTTCTAGGTCGAGAGACTTCAATTGCAAAGGTTGAGTGGAAGGATGATGGCTGGCTCTATCTTGAGAATGGTACTCAAATTCCTGATACAGAGATGGAGTGTGAGGTTACAGATGTAGACTGTATTAATGAGACAGCTAAAGAGTATATTTATGAGTTTGACTGTAAGGAGTTGCCAATTGATTTCCAGTGGCTTAGAACACCTGAGCCAGAGCGAATTTTTTCTTTGACTGAAAGAGAAGGTTACTTGCGGTTGACTGGGCGTGAGTCTATTGGTTCTTGGTTTGAACAGGCTTTAGTAGCAAGACGTCAGGTTGATTTTAGCTATACTGCAACTACTAACATAGAGTATACTGCAGATTCTTTCCAGCAATATGCAGGGCTCGTATGCTATTATAACCGTTCGAAATTTCATTATTTAACAGTAACGAATGATGACGTCATGGGCAAGGTGTTGCAGGTAATAAGTAGTTTGGGTGATTATATTACCGATAAAATGACTTTTTCAGAAAAAATATCAATACCAGATGATGCTGAAATAGAACTCAAAGCTGATGTTGATAATGATAACCTGGTATTCTCATACCGTATCAAAGGAAGTATGTGGAAGAAAGTTGGAGGTACTCTTGATATGACGTTGGTCTCAGATGAGGGCGGAAGAGGAGAGCATTCTTCATTTACTGGTGCTTTTGTTGGTATGGCTTGCAGTGATCTTACAGGTAGTGGTAAGAGCGCTGATTTTTCAAGATTTACTTATATCGGCAGGTAGTAATTTTTATTAAATATTATCTTACTATAAGGAGATAAGGAATGATTCAGAAAAGTTTTAAAAAGATATTTATGTTAATAATACTAGGTATGATTTTTAGTGTCTGTGCTGCTAATATAGCTAAGGCGGCTCCTGCTACTCTCACTGTTTTACAACAGAGTGTGACTGCATGGGTACGAAACTTTAATCCATTTGTTATCCAACTTGAAGCAGCAAGAGGGTTCACATATGAACCGCTGGTTATTTATAACGGTATGAATAGTGAGGAAATCCCATGGCTTGCTGAAGAGATAAATTTACAGGATGACATGAAGACCATTATTCTTAAAGTACGTAAAGGCGTAAAATGGAACGATGGTGAAACTTTTGATGCAGATGACGTTGTTTTTAATTTTACATATCCTAAAGATCACCCAGAGATAGATAGTAATGGACTTTGGGGTGATACTGGTAGGCTTGAGAGTGTTGAAAAAATCGATGACTATACGGTAAAATTTGTAATGAAGGAAAAGAATGTTTTCGGTAAGAGCAATCTCTTTAATCAAATATGGATGGTTCCAGAACATATTTGGAAAGATATTAAAGAGCCAACAAAGGTTGTTGTAAAAAATCCGATTGCAACAGGTCCTTTTACCCAGGTTGAACGCTTCAGCCCACAGTTATTTGTTATGGGAAGAAATCCATATTACTGGGATAGCGAGCAGCTAAAAATTGATAGAATGATGTGGCCACAGTATAACTCTAATGACGCTGCTTATGATATGTTACAATCAGGAAAAGTTGATTGGGCGCACATCTTTATTCCACAGATAGACCAAGTATATGTGGCTGGTGACGAAACTAAAAAATATTGGTTCCCTTCTCATGAAGTGTTAAGAATTGCTTTAAATATGCATACAAGTAATGAAGGTGCAAGGAAAGCATTTAATAATGTAAACTTCAGAAAAGCGTTTAGCAATGCTATGGACAGAAAATCTATGGCCGAGATCGGATCATATGGATATGTGAAGACTGGTACGCCTGCATCAGGGCTTAATGTAGCACTAAGTAAGTGGAGAAACCCTGAAGCTGACAAGATCTGGAGTAAGTATGAAAAGTATGATATTAAGCAGGCTAAAAAAGAACTTGCGGATGGTGGATTTAAAGATTTAGACCATGATGGTTATGTCGAAAATCCTGATGGAAGCAAGCTTGAATTTACAGTAGATGCCCCTAGTGGTTGGACTGACTGGGTAAACTCAGTACAGATCGCAGTTGAAGGTCTAAGAAAAATTGGTATAAATGCAAATGTGAGAACACCCGAGCTTGGTATGTTTGTTGAATCGTGGGCAACAGATGATTTTGATGGTATTATGTGTGGTGTTGGTGGTATTATCCCAAATATTCATCGCTTTTATGAGCATACTATGAGTCCTAAATTCTTTTATACAAGGGTTTGGTGGTCATCAAATGTTAGTAAGTATGAGAATAAAGAACGTGATGAGTTGATCAATAAACTCAAGGTTACGCGAGATGAAGCAGAGCAGAAGAAGATTGTTGATCGTATAGAAATGATTCATGCTGAAGAAATACCATATATTCCTCTATACAATAATGGCAACTGGTTTGTGTATAATACTTCAAGATTTGAAGGATGGGCTAGTTCAGATAATCCATATATTGATCCAGCTATTGCAGAGCATGACGATAAACTATATCACGTATTACACTTAAAGCCTAAAAAATAGAATTAGTTGATTTTCCATTATAAACGCAGCATGATAGGGTGCAGGTAATTATATACCTGTACCCTGTTATTTTATATTGGTAGCCTTTTTGATATATGATATGTTATAATATATCATATTATTAGAGGTGTCTGTCGTTATGATAATGTTGAAAATTTAATTATGTTTGAATTGATTGGAAATATAATAAAGTGCAGGCAATGTTGAATGACAGAACTTGTATTTATCATGGAACTAAGAGTTAGATTTTGCATTTTCTCAGTAATAAATATTTTGGAGATTCAAAAATAGTTATTATGCCAGACTGTCATCTTGGATATTGAGCGTGTATTGGTTTTACAATTGGAATGAATGATTACATTATACCCAATATTGTGGGGTGGAGCTTTCGTGTGGCGTACTCTCATTAAACCTTGGTAAGATTGAAATTAATCTGACTCTTCTTGATGAATGGGGTTACCATAAAATTGCGCATGGTTTAAAGATTATTAATAAAATTCAGGACATTGAAAAGAGGTTTAAAATTTTTTATGATGAGGTTGAAGCTATCTCATTCAAGATAAAATCTAATCTTAAGAGAAATATACTTGAGGTTTGAAGTCTCGGTGGTGGAAATCACTTTATTGAAATTGGAATTGATAGTAATGAAAATAAGTGGTTGACGATTCATTGTGGAGCAGGAAGTTTGGGTTGGATATAGCGATATACTATCAGAATATTGCAAAGAAGAACGCTTGTAAAGGTGAAGAGAAAGGTTTGGCTGTGTTGACATATAGTTGTGAAGGTAAATAATATTTGAAGGATATTAGGTGCGTAGCTGAATTTGCAGAAATTAACCGAGGAGCAATTGCTCAGAAGATCTTAGCATATCTTGGTGTTCAAAGTATAGATAGAGTAGAGTCTGTGCATAATTACGTTGGTGAAGATAGGATTATAAGAAAAGGGGCGGTAGTAACTTATAAAGAGCAGAGGTTGGTTATACCGTTTAATATGGAGAATGGGCTTATTCTTGAAGTTGGTAAGGGTAATGCGGGCTAGAATAATTCTGCTTCACTTGGGCTTGAAGAGTACTTGGCGAAGGCAGGCGTTCAAAGCTTTAAAGCTGGAGTATGCAGTTGCTAGGATGAGAAGAGCGGGGGTATACTACATCGTGACTAGGCGAACTCTAGATGAAGCCAAAGCTGCTTATAAAGACAAAGAGTTGATAATTAATGTGATAAGTGAGAGTGTAAAAATTATTTATTATGTTAAATCAATATATAATTTTAAGGCAGAAGAGAATCAGCGGTAATAACAAAATTAGCATGAATCGATTTATAAATAAACACTATCCGTTCTAAACTGGTATGGTGTTATGCCTGTCCATTTTTTATAAGCTCTTTGAAATGCATTTGTGTCTAGATAGCCGATAAGATAGGCTATCTCTTTTACCGAGATATCAGTTGCAGACAAGTAATGGTTAGATAAATCAAGGCGAGTTTTATCAAGTATAAGCTGATAGCTGATATTGGCAGCTTTGAGTTGTCGCTGTAGTGTACGTTTGCTCATGGATAATCTATCTGCAATGTTATCAAGAGTACATAAACCACTCGGTAGGGTTTCAAGTAATGTTTGTTTAACACGGGTTTGAATATCAATTTTCTTTGGCTCAGTTGGAACGTTTGCTTGTAGCCCTTCTAAGAAATACTGCCACATCATTCTGTCTTCTGTTAAAAAAGGCTGAATTGTATCTTTGGTAGAAAAAGAAATTGTGTTTTCCTCTGAGCTAAGAATGGGTGAGGAGAAAAAAGACCGGTAATGTTTTAGGTCTACAGGGAGTTTTTTTAGAGTAATCTTGACTGGTGAGATATCTGTTCTTGTTGCTATTCTAGCTATCTGTGTGATAATAACGAATTTATATAATATTAAACTTGTTGGGATTTCACTGTCATACTCTGCGCAGCGCATTGTTGCGTTAATTTTGTGTGGATCCTTGTCGATGTCAAGTGCAATCGGACTTATTAATACTTCATATTGAGATAAACGGGTTAAGGCTTTTTCTAAATTTGTACTGCATATACAGGCGAGTACAGCTGGACTGAAAGATTCAGTGGTTATCTTTCTCCCAAGGTATAGAGCAATATCAATAGGCTTTGCAGTACTTTCAATAATTTCCCAGAGTTTGAAAAAATCGCAAGGATACAGTGTTGCATCCTTGCGAGTAAGAAGATCTAAAGGAAGTCCGGCTGTATGTAGAATATAGGTTATGTCTAAATTTAAATCATTTAACAAAAGTTTCCATTTTGAATTGAGTTTAAACTTATTATTTTTCACAGCCTAGTCCTGAAATAGAAGATAATTTTAAATATATTATAGTTTATATTTGAGATAATGCGATCGTTTTTTGAAATATCTTAAGTGCATATTATATTCCCATACGTTCGCGCATTATTTTAAAGAAGTCTTCATCACTTAGTTTTTTTCTGAATTCAATATATTTTATAGCATCAGGACCTACTGGATAGCGTAGTTGATGTTTGCCGTCTGTTGCCGCTGTATAAATTACTGTAGCAACTTCTTTAGGACTGATACCTCTATTACGGGCTGCGGCTGCGTACTTGGTTATTGCATCAACGACAGGCTGGTACTCACTCATTTTGTTATTACTATAGAAGTCAAGTGCGTTGACAAAATTTGATTTGACTGCACCAGGCTCGATTATTTTCATTTTAATACCAATAGCGGCTAACTCATAACTCAACGCTTCTGAAATGCCTTCTACAGCAAATTTTGAGCCATGGTATAGTGTGCCGGTTGCAAAGGTAAATTTACCTACCATTGATGAAACATTAATAATCATGCCATCTTTGCGACTGCGCATTTGCGGCAAGACAGCTTGGATAACATCCAGCACTCCAAAGACATTTACTTGGAATTGCTGACGAATTGTTTCGTAACTGGCCGCTTCAAAAATACCGTACGCACCGTAACCTGCATTATTAAGTAAGAGGTCAATTTGTCCGAAATGATCGGTGCCTGCTTTTACTGCTTGGGTGATAGAGGCTCTGTCCAGAACATCTAGTTTGGCAATAAATACGTTATCAAGGCCACTTAGCACGGTATCTTTTTCTGGAGAGCGCATGGTGGCAATGACATTCCAGCCTTTATTAGAGAAAAATCGCGCGCTTTCTTGTCCAATGCCTGAACTTGCTCCGGTAATAAGTATGGTTTTATTTGACATAATATATCCTTTCATCTTTGATTTATTATGATGTATATTTTAAGGGATAAAAATTTATTTAGCAATTGCAGATGACGACAAAATATGAGTAAATAGTGACATGTAAAGTGTGTGAATGTTGATTATGTATTATTAAAATAGAAAGTTGACTCAGGAGTGATTCTGGGTGAATGCTGTGTCTGATTTGTTTTCCTGTTGGTGGATTTAGCCGAGTTCGAAGGTGGTGACTCCGTAGGTGCGGTCGAGTGATATATTGGGTGGTTCAGATGTATACATCCTTACTGTTTGGAAAACCCGCGCCATTTTATGTCTAGTTATAAGCCTGTAGGCGTCTTTGTTTACTTCTGGAATATCAAGATAGACGGGATTTTCTGGTTCTACTTTGGATATAAGTGAAGTGAATAAGGAGTCAGCAATAAAAACAGTGTCTGCAAATAGTGGCCCAATTTTATACCCTTTGTAGCACTTTCTTATTACTCCGTATCCGGAAAGGCTGTTATTATTTAATACAGCCAAGGAGATCCCTTGTGGTTGGCTTACCCAGTTTTTCAAGAATTTTGCTCTAGTTTCTGGGAAGAAGTCTGAGTCATATTTTATTACTTCATCAAAGAGCATAGATGATATATTAATGCAAGGTATATCTGGCTCTGAAATCGACTGTGTTCTTCCTTCATATCGTATATTACTATAAGAGTATTTGAAACCTGATTTTTTATAGTTGTCCTTTTGAGTTATTACACCGTCAAGAGCGATATTTCTACCGCGCAGTCTATTCATTGCTTCTTTCCAAATGGTTATACCATAGCCTCTCTTTCTATATTCGTCTTTAACAATGTAAAAGCCGATAAAACCGAACTTTTTACCATATTTTACAGCAGAAATTGTTGCTATAGGCTCTTGATATAATTCACCAAGAAGAAAACCTTCCGGATCAGCCGTATAAAAAAGTTCTGCATCATTTATTCCTGGATTCCACCCTTCTTTAGTTGCAAACTCTATGGCTAATTTGATCTCTTCTTTTTTCATCGTTCTGATAGAGTAAGGCATTGTTAGCTCCTTTTACAACTTTGTGGATGATAACAAATATTTGATGTTCTCTCTATATTATAAGATGTTTTTTATTTTATTAATACTTAATTTTAGATAGAGTGTAAATTTTTATCATAACTTATTTATATATTTATAATTACGTGAAAAAATTTTAGTCGTTAGTATTTGTGTTTATAAGTATGTGGTTTAAACTATTTTATAACCAGTATGTTTTATTGATGTAGGTGAATTCTTTGAAAGATCTTAATGGATGTTTTAAAATAATCCATGTATCAGGGGTAATTGGTTCACATTTTCCTGCTCTGACAATACTGTACATTTCACTTAGACGGGATATGTTTTTTTGGGGAACTCCTGCAGAGCTGAGTAAACTATAAAGGGTTGCAGGATTCATAGGTTGATATTTAACATTCTTATTTGACTTATCATTTCAAGAATACTATCAAGGAAATTTTTAGGGATGATACTAAGAAATAATGCTTTCTTACTTTTAAAGTAATGATAGATATTTCAGGTTGCAATATCTGCAGATTTGGCAATCGCTGAAATTGTTGCTTTTGAATATCCGCTTTTTGCAAACTCTTTTAGTGCCTCAGAAATAATTAATTTTTTTTATTGTGTCTTTCTTTCGTTGAACCATGGTAAGCCTGTATAAATAAAAAGTGAATGTAGAGTTCATTATTAATGGTATTATCATTTTATAAAGAATTATTCAAGATAAATTTAAAATTATTTAAGTCGTTTTAGAAAGGTTATGCGCAAAATCTCGTTATCGCTTGAGGTGGTGAATGTAAATTTTTTCTATGGGTTGAATGTGATAAATTCAAAAAAATTATTTTGGAAATAATAATATAAAACTTACTTGTAATTAAGATTAAAAATGTTATCTTTTATCCAACAAAATTTGTGTAACTTGAAGGGTACTCGGATGGTAGAAGATTATTTTGAAGATTCAGATTGGAATGCAGAAAAAGCTGCAGGGTTGTATGGAATTAATAATTGGGGAGCTGACTATTTCTCAATTGATAAAGATTCGGGTGATGTCGTTGTGTCACCATTTGGCTTGTCTAATGAGACTAGGATAAGTCTGCATAAGATTGTTAAAGAGGCAGAAGAACGGGGCTTTTCAATGCCAGTGCTTTTACGTATTGAGAACATCCTTGGTTCTCAAATAGCGCTTCTACATCAGACATTTAAAAAGACTATAAAGGAATCTGGATATAATGGAAAATATCAAGGAGTATTTCCAGTAAAGGTAAACCAGCAGGAACAGGTAATAGAGGCTGTCTCAGCATTTGGCAGAAAATTCAATCATGGTCTTGAGGCGGGTAGTAAACCTGAATTGCTTGCTGCTATAAGTATGCTTAATAACAGAAAAGCCTTTATAATATGTAATGGTTACAAAGATGTAGAATTTATTGATATAGGTCTGCAAGCTCAGATGATGGGATTCAAGGTGTTTTTTGTCATTGAGGTGCCGGGTGAGCTAGAATTGATTATTGAGCGTTCTAGGAAACATAATTTAAAACCTATGCTCGGTCTTCGTAGCAAGCTGTCTACTCAGGCAAGTGGGCAGTGGGCTGAGTCTGGAGGTGATGCTAGTGTCTTTGGACTTGGTATGAATCATACTGTTGAAGTGCTTGACAGGCTTAAAGCCGAAGGTATGCTGGATTGTTTACAGTTATTACATTATCATATAGGATCTCAGATACCAAATATCTGTGATATTCGAGCAGGAGTAATCGAAGCGTGCCGAATTTATGAGGAGCTTGTGGCTGAAGGCGCGAAGATGGGGCATCTTGACCTAGGAGGCGGGCTGGCGGTTGATTATGATGGAACACAGACAAATTACCACTCAAGCCGTAACTATTCTATGGAAGAGTACTGCATAGATATTGTTGAAACTATTATGAGTTCACTCGCCAAGAGCAAAACAGAACATCCTACAATTATCACTGAATCCGGTAGAGCTACAGTTGCATACTATTCTCTCTTTATCTTTGATATTCTGGATGTGGCATCATTCACCCCTCCTGAGTTTTCAAAAGAAATACCTGAGTCTGCTATTGATCTTGTGCTGAATTTATATGAAACATATGATATGCTCTGTTTAAAGAATATTCAGGAGTGCGCTAATGATATCTTATTCTATAGAAATCAGGCTCAACAGTTATTCAAACACCGAGCTATTTCAATACGTGAGCGTGCTCAGGCGGAGAACATGATCAGTCATATTATGATTAAAATTTCTAAATTATCATATCAGATGGATAATGTCCCTGAAGCTATCATGAGTATTAGAGGGATGGTGTACGATATTTATTACGGTAATTTCAGCCTTTTTCAGTCGCTCCCAGATGCTTGGGCAATAGACCAAGTATTCCCGGTAATGCCGATTCATCGTCTGAATGAAATGCCATCGCGTCAGGCAATTATCTCTGATATCACCTGCGACTGTGATGGCAAGATTGATTCATTCCCTGATTACCGACATATGAAAAAGAGTATTCGTCTTCATGAACTCAACCATGATGAAGATTATTACCTTGGAGTTTTCTTGGTTGGTGCGTATCAAGAGACACTTGGTGATCTGCATAATCTTTTTGGGGATACAAATGTTCTTTCTATTCATGTAGAGAAAGATGGTAGCTATGAGTTTATTCGCGAGCTAGAAGGTGATTCTGTCAGTGATGTACTGTCGTATGTTGAGTATGATATAAAGGATATGAAGAATAGACTAAAGAAAATTGCTGAAGAATCTATTAAACTTGGGTATATTACACCAAGAGATCGTAAAAAAATCTTGAATACTTTTTTTGATGGACTTCAAGGATATACCTACTTTGAAAAAATTTAGAGTTTTTTTGTAGTGCATAATACTTATAATAAGTTAATATGGTTATTGGTGCTATCAAAGTAGTTTCGCGGATAAAATGGAGAATGCTATGTCACGAGTAATGATTATCGGTGCTGGCGGTGTTGGCAATGTTGTAGCAAAGAAATGTGCTCAGGTTAGTAAAGTATTTACTGAGATTATTTTAGCCAGTAGAACGGTATCAAAGTGTGATGCTATTGCTGAAGAGATAAAGAAGCTATATGGTGTTGAGGTGCAGACTACTGCTGTTGATGCTGATAATGTGTCTGAACTGGTAGAAGTTCTAAATAAATACAAACCGGAACTTGTAGTAAATGTAGCGCTTCCATATCAGGATTTGACTATAATGGATGCGTGCCTTGAAACAGATATAAATTATTTGGACACGGCAAATTATGAACCTGAAAATACAGCTCATTTTGAGTATAGTTGGCAGTGGGCGTATCAAGACAAATTTAAGGAAAAGGGATTGATGGCTGTTCTTGGTTGTGGCTTTGACCCAGGAGTAACAAATATTTTCTGTGCTTACGCTCAGAAGCACCATTTTGATTCTATTGAGAAAATTGATATACTTGACTGCAATGCTGGAGATCATGGGCATCCTTTTGCAACAAATTTCAATCCTGAAATTAATATTCGTGAGGTTACTCAGGAAGTACGACACTGGAAGGCTGGAGATTGGGTTAAGACTCCTGCGATTCTTGATGATCGCTGTGTTCATTTTACATTTGACTATCCTGTAGCAGGTGCACGTGAGAGTTATCTTTTATATCATGAAGAAATGGAATCTTTGGTAAAGCATATCAATGGTCTGAAGCAGATCCGTTTTTGGATGACCTTCTCTGAGGCGTATATCACACATCTTAAAGTGCTTGAAAATGTGGGTATGACTAGAATTGATGAGGTTGATTATGAAGGGAAGAAGGTTATTCCGCTCAGATTTCTTAAAGCTCTGCTTCCTGATCCAGGAACATTGAGTAGTAATTATACAGGTAAGGCAGTTATTGGCTGTGTATTTGACGGTGAGAAGGATGGAGTAAAGCAGAAAAAGTATATTTATAATGTTTGCGATCATGCTGAGGCCCATAAAGAAGTACAGGCTCAGGCGGTATCGTATACAACGGGAGTGCCTGCAATGATTGGTGCTATGATGATGCTTACTGGGGAGTGGGCAGGTCAAGGTGTGTTTAACGTCGAACAGCTTGATCCTGATAAGTTTATGGATTCATTGAATGAGTATGGCTTGCCATGGCAGGTTGTTGATTTTGATGGTGACCTTCCTGAATAGGTTTAAAATATGATTCAGTCATTTTCTGATGAATGTCCAAAAAATATTTGCGATAAGGTAGCAACTCCTTGCTACCTTATTTCAGAAGATTTGATAGAGGAAAACTGTAAGATCCTACGTCAGGTTCAGCAGAGATCTGGAGCAAAGATTCTTCTGGCTCTTAAGGCGTTTGCATTGCCGGATTTATTTGATATTATCAATAAGTATTTGGTTGGTGTCTGTGCAAGTGGGCCGATAGAGGCACGACTTGGACGGGAAGAATTCGGCAAAGAAGTACATACTTATGCTCCGGCTTATACTTCTAGTCAAATGGAACGTGTTATTGAGTACTCTGATCATATTCTATTCAATTCAATTTCACAACTTGAAATACATCGTAAAGCAATTGAGTCACATTATGCTATATCTGGGCGTAATATTGATCTGGGACTACGAGTAAACCCTGAGTATAGTGAGATTGAAACGGATCTGTATAATCCCTGTATTGCTGGTTCCCGATTCGGTATTAAAGCTGATGAGCTTAATGGAGTGTCACTAGATGGTATTAGTGGGATTCATTTTCATGCAATGTGTGAGCAAGGAGCGGATGTTCTTAGTAGAATTCTTTGTAATTTTGAGGATAAATTTGGATGGTTGCTTTCTAATGAGAGAATAACCTGGGTAAATTTTGGTGGAGGGCATCATATAACTAGAGATGATTATGATATTGATTCACTCTGTAGTATGATTACCGATATTCGAAATAAATATAATGTAACAGTATATCTTGAACCGGGTGAGGCTGTGGTATTTAATGCAGGTTTTTATTTGACTAGTGTGCTTGATATTGTTGAGAATGGTATGCATGTTGCTATAACGGATGGCTCTGCTGAGGCTCATTTACCGGATGTATTGGCAATGCCGTATAGACCTGAACTTCTAGGTAGTGCAGAAGCTGGAGTGAGAGCGTATACTTATAGACTTGGCGGCATTTCCTGTCTGGCAGGGGATATAATCGGAGATTATTCATTTGACTCTGAATTGACATGTAATGAACGGTTGTGTTTTACGGATATGGCTCTGTACTCTTTTGTCAAGAATAATACTTTTAATGGTGTTGAGCTGCCTACACTTTACCGCTATTCACTTAAACGTGGAACTCTTGATATGATTCGTGAATTTGATTACTTTGATTATCGTGATAGACTTGCAAAAAAGGGAGGGCTATGAGTCAACTCTTATTTCATGGAGAAGATGTAAAACCGTCTAACCCAGAAGATGCTTTTTTTTATTTTATACCAGTACCGCTTGAACAGAGTGTCTCGTATGAAGGTGGGACAGCTGGAGGACCACGAGCTATTCTTGAAGCTTCATATCAGCTTGAATTACTGGAAAATTCTATTATTCCTACTGAAAAAGGCGTATATACCGAACGTGAAATAAAGTGTGATGATGATGTTGAAAATGTATTAGATAAGATTGAAGCGTCAACATCAAAAGCACTTGAATATAATACATTACCGATAATACTTGGGGGGGAACATACGGTGTCACTTGGCGCTATTCGTGCTTTACATAAAAAGTATGGTACAGATTTTGCAGTAGTGCAGTTTGACGCGCATGCAGATTTGCGTGAGAGCTATACTGGGACAAAATATAGCCATGCCAGCGTTATGAGAAGATCACATGAACTCGGTATAGCACTTTATCAATTTGGAACTAGAAGTTACTCGTCTGAAGAGAATGACTATAGAAAAGCCCATAATATCTGGTATAAAGATGGTGAGGATATCTGGATGGAAGGGGCTAGAAATATTTATTTGCCTGATGAATGTCCAAATAATATTTACATTACATTTGATGTTGATGCCTGGGACACATCACTTATGCCTGCAACAGGCACTCCGGTTCCTGGTGGGCTTGACTGGTATCAGTCTGTAAGTCTAATTCGTAATGTATTGAAAGGTCGCAAATGTATTGGGGCAGATTTTGTAGAACTTGCACCAATAGCTGGTATGCATGGGTATGACTTTGCCGTGGCTCAACTAGTTCACTGTTTTATGAGCTTTATTTAGTGTTCATTTTTTTATTTAATTAATAAACTTTTAAATTTTTATAGAGACTATTCAGGTCGGTATATTTCTATAATGCCTAGCAATTATAAGAATATACTTTACAAATTAATTTCTGCATTGTAGCATATTGATTATAAATTGCTTGATTTGCATAGGAGTAATCATGTCTGAAAGTAAAAAGAATAACTATACGTTTTCCTCACGGGCAGCTATATATGTTGTCTTGTTTACACTTGTAATTTTGTCCCCTATAATTTTAAATCTTGTTCTTGATATTATACATCTATATTCTGATACTCCTGCAAGCGCAACTGCAGCAAAAAAAGTTAGTTCTGTAGGTGAGTTTGAGCTACTGATTGAAAGTTTTATGAGTACGATTGAGATGTATCGTAATTCTCTTTATTCTGTGTTTGGTTTATTTGCACTGTTTGGTATTAGTAGTGTTGTAATTAACTGGACAGGATCGAATAAACTGAGTGAGATGCAGCGGGATCTAGATAAGGCCAGAGATGAGCTCAAAGAAGCAGTGGAGCTAAAGGAAAAGTATCAAGGTTATGTTGCCGATATTGAAGAAAAACTTGAGAAGATAGGTCGTATAGAAGCTTCCGTGAATTCTATTGATAATAATATTAAAAATGAGCTCAATGATGCAAAAGATATTTTTGCTTTTGCTAAGGCTGAGACTGAAAGAATTAGGAATTTGAAGAATACTGCGAGGAAAGACAGGCAGGAAATTGCTATAACAGCTAGAAGGTTTAAAGACCTACTGAAAGAGGTGCAGACTATACCGGATAAGGCTGATCGTTTGCGTGAAGCACGGATCGAAAAAATGGAAGCAGGTATAGTTATGCCTGCAGGTAGTGAAGCTGTGCTTGATGATGAGATAGAGCACTATTTAAAAGATTTGGAAAATATTGAGTATGCTAGAGAGGAAGAAATTGAGAGCGCGATTGAAATAACTAGAAATGAAAGACATTTCAATAAACTCTTTTTTGAAGCAATTGATGCACGTGATAAAGGAAAAATTGATGATTTTGAAAATAGTATTGCTGAGATTGTAAAACTAACAAATACTCACACTAATAATACAAGATGGCAGCAGCATCTTGGGATATTATATAATTTTCTTGGTGATCTTCTATTGAATCACAGGTTTGTTGAAAGAGCATATGATGCCTTTGAAAAATGTAAGATTATTGCTGAGAATCTAGTTGCTATTGATTTAGATAATCTGGATTGGGAAAGAGAGCTTGGTGTTGCGTATTGTAGACTTGCTCAGGTTGAAATGCTTAGGGAGAAATATACGGAGAGTGAGAATTACTGCGACAAATCAGTTGCCATTTTAAGTAAACTCAATAAGATGAAAATTTTTGACGTCTTTATTGCCTCTTGTCTGGTTCGAAGTTATAACGTAAGGGTAGAGTTGTTCTTTACCCTTGAAAGATACCAGGAAGCTAAGGATGATCTGGATAATGCTTTATTACTTATTGAAGAACTCACTGGGAAAGATACCGAAAATACATTTTACATGAATGATTATGCCAGAGCTTGTTATTACTTTGTAAAGTATTATAAAGAGAGTGATCCAAGTAAAACTGATGCAATTATGTATTATGCAAGTAAGGGTTATGAACTTTTTGAGTATCTTCAAAAGCGTGACATATATTTTTATGGCGATAATCTTGAAAAAATGGAATATTTGAAGAAAGTTTTGCTCGATGATTAATTGCTGAATAGGTCAATTTTATATATGAAGGGATTGTTTATTTTTTTGATTATGCATTTAAATATTATATTGAATAGAATTAAAGCATGTGTGAATATGGTTTTACTATTCTGATAAGTGCGGGGGATGAAAAGTTTTCTGCGTGAATGAAAGAGTGTCTCTGTGAGTAAGAAGTATGATCTGATTATTGTTGGTGGTGGGGCTGGGGGATTGTCTGGCGGGGTTTTTGCTGTGAAAGCTGGGCTTAAAGTTTTGATTGTTGAAAGGTTGAATAAAGCTGGGAGGAAAATTGTTGCGACGGGAGGGGGAAGGTGTAATCTGACTCGTGACATTCCAGTTGGAGAGTTGCTTGAAGGGTATTTTGGGAAGAAGACCTTTGTTCGCTCTGCAATTTACAGTTTATTGCCTCAGCAGATAATGACTTTCTTTGAGTCGTTGGGCTTGAAATGTGTGATTGAAGATGGAGGTGGGGTTTATCCTGATTCATATAAGGCGCAAGATGTTTTAAAGGTGCTTGAAAGTGAGTATCTGCGCCTTGGCGGTGAGTTTGAGTTTGATACTCAGGTTGACGAAATTTTGCAAGAGGGCTATACTGTTTGTGGTGTTGCCAGTAAAGGCAGAAAGTTTTTTGGTGGTTCTGTGCTTATTGCCGGGGGCGGATGCAGTATGAAGGAACTTGGGTCTGACGGGAGCGCCTTTAAACTTGCTAAAGATGTAGGGCATAAGGTATTGCAGCCTCTAGCGGGGCTTGTTGGTCTAGTTGTGCCGTGTTTGAATGGTGCTGATGTGCCTGGGCTTTCTTTAAAAGCAACTGTGCAGGTTGGGTTGGGGAAAAGATCTGAAAAGCTTTTTGGAGATATTTTATTTACACATAAAGGGCTGAGTGGTCCGGTTATTCTTGATCTGTCACGTTTTATAAGTCAGGCTATTAATGATAATGGAGGATGTGAGATATTTGTTTCGTGGGGAGGGTACAATAGGGAGTTCTGGGAGGTCGTTATTGCTAGGGCGAGGATTGAGGCTGGAAAAAAGAGCTTTTACAGCTTACTTTGTGAGTATTTTCCTAAGCGTTTTGTAAGTTATATTTTCTCTGTGGCTGGGGGTACGGGTGATATTCAACTTTCTGAACTGAAGAATAGTTATAAAGACAAGGTATTTGGGATACTTGTAGATTCGAAGTTTGAAGTAAGTCGGACTGAAGGTTTTGCAAAGTCAATGGTTACATGTGGTGGAGTTTTCACAAAAGAGATTAATCCTAAAACCATGCAGAGTAAGCTTGCTGAAAATTTGTATTTTGCGGGGGAGGTTATTGATGTTGACGGCAGGTGCGGTGGCTATAACTTGCAGTGGGCTTTTTCCTCGGCGCATCTAGCTATTAAGAATGTCAGTGCTATGACTAATCGAATGCACTAAAGCACCTCTGTTGAGAACTCTAGAGGCGCTTTAATGTTAAATAGTTATTTTGCTTTTCTCCCTATTGTGACTTCAATAGGTCCGTGTGATTCAAATGGAGCGTTTTCGATAGTGTGTCTTGCTGTTGAGGTAAAACCGACATTCAACAGCTTGTTAGCTATTTCCCCTTTTTTTATTGACATATTTATACCTTGCATAGTAGTTGGAAGCCAGCTTATAACAGTTTCCACTGGAGCGACCCCATTCTCTTCCATACCGTCAGAGGTCACCATAAAGATTCCACCAGGATTCAATGCATTGTGAACTTTTTTTAGAATAGGCTCTAAGTTATTTTTGAAGAAGTTTAGGGTAAAGTTTGCCATAATAAAATCATATCCGCTGCCTATAGGGTCTTTATGGTAGCTGCCGCGCATTACTGATACGCGACTGCCTAGTGAGTACTCTGCAATAACTTCTTCCGCAACGTCACATACCTTAGATTGATCGAATAGCACACATTCAAGGTCTGATTTTTCAAGAGCAACAGCAATACCAATGATTCCCGGCCCAGCTCCAAGATCAAGAATCCTTTTAAAATTGTTAAATTCTGGAAGGCTTGAGGCTATTTTGGCCATTGCTTTAGCACGCCAGCATCTGGTGTGATTAAGACTTGCGTAGGCTGCTTGCCTCCAGAGTTCGTCATTGGTTATATCTGTACAATTTTTCTTTTTTGGTGCACCATTTTTGACCAGTTCTGTCATGCCTCCATTCATCATAGGTTCGACCCAGTGTGAGTAGAATAAAAATGATTTTGCTAGAGAGGTTTCACCAGTTGATTTCCAGCACGCTTCTGTTGAAGGGGTATTATGGAATTTGCCAGATATCTTATTTAGGCATCCTAAAGCAGTAAGGCCATTTAGTAGGGTTTCAGTATTATTCTGATCTGTTTTGAGTTTATTACTAATTTCTTCTGATGTACTTGGGTTTGATAAATAATCGAAAACATTTAATTCAAGAGCTGTTTTCATCATTTGCCATTTTACAAGCTCTTCTGATAATCCGAAAATATGTGCAGTGCTCATGTCTGGTGATGGAAGTTGCGTCTTCATAGTATCTCCTTTGGTTATAGTAAAATAAAGCATTAAATCCTTATTGTTTACTGAGTCCATGCATTATGAACAGCAAAAGTTCATTCTTGTATTTATCATCTGCTGTGCTCTTGCTCATATCATCTGGGTAGTGATTTATAAAGTGTTTATGGTATTCCCACCAGATATGAATACTGCCGCTGATCATTATCAGTATGTTCATCGGTGTAAGGTCTTTTCGAATTTGATCTGAATTCTGGAGTTCTTCTATAATTTTAATAAAATTATGGTGTAGATCATCTTCACCAGGCCAGGGGTCGATGTCTCCTTCAAGTTTTGCCCAATTGGAAAGCCTAAGCATACGAGGGTTTTTTTTGTAAAAATCATATGTGCTGGTAACAATAAAAGCAATTTTATCTTCCATTGAGTCACCAAGTGGTTCCTTGTCTGTGTTGTTGTCAATATAGCGTTGGATAATTGCAGATTTTACAGCAGAGTAAATGGTTGCTTTATTTTTGAAGTGAAAAATAATAAGTGCTCCGGAAGTATTACTCATTTTTGCTATATCATCAATTGTTGTTTTTGCATAGCCTTTTTGTGCAAAGATCTTTTCGGCTACCTTGAGGATCTTTTCTTTTGTTCTTTTAGCGTTTCGTGTTTTGTTTGTAGTTGACATATTTATTCCCAAAAGTTAACTAACTGAATATTTAGTTAGTTAACTATATTTAACGTGTTGTGTCAATAGGTATTATGAAAAATTAATAAATATTTTAATGCAATTTACTTGAGTAATTTATAAGTTATGCTATTTTCTTGTTTTTAATCAGAATAAAATTTTGTGGGTTATGAATAGAAAACTAGTTGTTTCTAATAAGAAATATTTATGGTACTAGGTGGTTGATATTTGCAAGAATATGCTGATTTTAAGGTTAGGATTAATTCACATAAAAAAATAATATATTCGAAATAATAAAAAATATAGAAAAAATAATAATAACCCTTGAAGTTTAAGTGATTTCTGATATATTTTGAGGAGATAAAGGGAGATCACTTCACCATGTTGGAGTGATTGTTTTATTTTGTGTTATTTAGGGCTATTTGTTGGGGTTTTCTGCATATTTGCCTTGGCTCCCTTAAAGTTTATTTATTATATCTATTTATTAAAAATCCCATTGATTTTTGTAAATGCCTATATATAATTCTAAAAATTTTTAATATTTATTCTATTTTAACATATATTTAACAGTTAGGGAGTAACAAGAATGAGTCATCCGATTATTCAAGAGTTGGATAAAGCCAACAAAATCCGTAAAGATGAAGAAGCAACGTTTGTTGTTGGTGATACAGTAGACGTACATTGCCGTATCGTTGAAGGTGAAAAGGAGCGTGTTCAGATATTCTCAGGAACTGTTATCTCACGTTCAGGTTCGGGTGTAAATGAAAAGTTTACTGTTAGGCGTCTTGTTGCAGGTGAAGGTGTTGAGAGAATCTTCCCTCTTCATAGTCCTCGTGTTGATAAAATTGTTTCTAAACGTCGTGGACGCACTAAGAGAGCTAAACTTTATTATCTACGTGATAGAATTGGTAAAGCTACAAGGCTTACTGAAGAAACTCGCGTAAATAGAGCACTTGAAAAAGAATAAATTATTTGAAAATAAACGGGCTGACTGTCCGTTTATTTTTTTATTAACATTGATATAATAATCTAGAGGTTGTTATGGTTGATGAAAAATGCGAAAGACTGGAAATATGTGGTTTTTTTAATGAATATCAAGGAAGCTCTAAGGTAGCAAAAGAGGCCTGGATTATTTCTTATTGTGAAAATTTTGAGAATTCCAATAAATGCATGAGAAAGAAGTATTTTGAGGTTCATGGATTCGCACCTGAATTAAATATGTCGCCTAGTGGTAGATTATTATAATTATAATTTAAATTTGAATTCAAACGCTTTACTGCAATTAGCGATTTGCATTAAGGCGTTTTTTAGTTTATTATAAAATTTGCTCTAAGTTTAAATATACTTCTTGATGATAAGCTGATTATTTATATTATTAATCATATACTTTTTATTTTATATTAAAAAATTCTTTATTAAAAGGGGAGAATGAAATGGGTTTACTCGAAAATTTAAAAGAAATTGCTATTAAAAAACAAAAAACTATAGCTCTACCTGAATCTATGGATGAAAGAACACTTCGAGCAGCAGCAAAGTCTGCTGAAATTGGTCTTGGGCCAGTTGTGTTGATCGGTGACGAAGCTGAAATTAAGGCTAAAGCTGCTGAAATCGGCGTCAATGTTGATTCTGCAATTTTTGCTGATCCTAAGACTAGTCCGGATAGAGATGAATTTGTAAAAGAATTCTATGAAATGCGTAAAGCAAAAGGTATGACTGAAGAAAAAGCAGCAGCAATAATGCTTGATCCTATGTACTATGCGGCTATGATGGTAAAGCTCGGTAAAGCTGATGGCTACGTGTCAGGTGCGGTTAATTCTACTGCGAATACTGTTCGTCCAGCTCTACAAATTATTAAGACAGCTTCTGGTATTAATACTGTTTCTAGCTTTTTCATTATGATTCTTCCAGAGACAAGTCCATACCACTCAATTAATGATGTTTTGTTCTATACTGATAGTGGTCTAGTTCCTGAACCTACAGTAGAGCAGCTCGCTGATATTGCTATTACAACTGTTGATTCTTTCAAAAATTTACTTCCTGAGAGAGAGCCAAATATTGCTTTCCTTTCATTCTCGACAAAGGGAAGTGCTTGTCATCCGCTGGTGGATAAGACTATTGCTGCTACAAAACTTACTCAGGAGCGTGCACCTGAACTTAATGTTGATGGTGAACTACAGGGTGACGCTGCTATTATGCCTAATATAGCTGCAAGCAAAGCACCTGGCAGCACAGTTGCTGGTAAAGCGAATATTCTTGTTTTCCCTGATCTTCAAGCAGGAAATATCTGCTATAAGCTTACTGAACGTCTTGCTGGTGCTACAGCGATTGGTCCAGTTCTTCAGGGTCTTGCTAAGCCTGTGAATGATTTGTCTCGTGGTTGTAAGTGGGAAGATATAGTAGATACTATTGCACTTACTGCTGCTCAATGTGCTGAATAATATCGAACTTTACATGCGTTTTGTGAGAAGTAATGAAGATTATTAAGAATCCAGATTTAGCTGATTATTCCTCAATCCATATAGGTGGATTGGGGAATTTTCTCTATATGCCACAAACTGAAAACGAGTTGCTGATTTTACTGAAAGAATTGAATAATCCATTAATTCTTGGTGGTGGAACCAATGTCGTCTTTGCTGATGGGTTTGACAGGGATGTAATTTCACTGTTGAACTTTTCTCCACGTGAGCTATGCTTTATTGGAAATGCTGTATCTGTAAGTGCAGGTGCTAAGTTATCTCGTTTAGTTTATGAGGGATGTAGGGCAGGGTATTCTGGGGTAGAGGCTCTCGCAGGAATACCGGGAACAGTTGGTGGAGCCATTGTAATGAATGCTGGAAGCAGGTATGGTAGTGTTTCACAGTTTGTTAAAAACATCAGAGTTCTTTCTACTAAAACATCTTTTGCTCGTACTTTCACCGTTTCGGAAATGGAGTATAGTTATAGAAAATCTATGCTTCAGCATAATACAGAATATATTGTATTAGGAGCTGAGTTTGAATTTTGTGAATTAGCACCGGTTGGGGTACTTACTGAGCGTGCAAGCAGGATTATCAAAGATCGGATAACCAGTAGTATCAAGTTGCCCAATTGTGGAAGCGTGTTTAAAAATCCTGAATATGAATTGTCAGCAGGTGCTATGATAGATCGATTAGGGTTGAAGGGATATAAAATAGGTGGTATCTCTATTTCAAAATATCATGGAAATATATTTGTAAATGAAGCTTCTGCAACTTATTCAGACTTTGCAAATCTTGTTGAATATGTTAGAGATAAGGTGTTTTCTGAATTCAAGGTAAGGCTTTGCCTTGAAATAAGGATTATGAGCTAATATTAGTTCTTTGTTTTGATAGTATTACCATTGCATTTTATAATAAATTTATGATAATTATTAAGCTTTAAATATGATTGTTATAGGAGAGGTTTTAATGGATTTTAACGAAGCAATTGAACTTGCAAGGTCTGATACTAAAATTGTAAAATCAAGAAAGAATCTATTGTTTACCTTTGGGCCAACCAAGCTTCCTTATGTTTGTTTGACAGATAGTAAGGATGGGTGTGTATATATGCATGACGGAGAGGTTACAACAGATAAGCCTCATATTGCTATTCCTGGGGAAGAAATTGGATTTGAAGGATTTGATATGGATGGGGTAGAGAAGGATGGAATGATCCCAGTTCTTATTGCTCGTGGTGTAAGGATGCCTCCAGCTAAATATGTTAATAAAAATGAGGAAAAACGTATTTTTAGAGGGACAATCAAGGATGCTATTGACTCTGAGCTTGAGAGACTTGATAAGAGTGATGATATTCGCACTGGTATAATAAGAGCCCCTGAAAGCGTTTGGAAATTATCTGTTTTATTATATGTAGGAACTCAGGTCGTTAGAAGTGCTGAATCAAATGTAAATGAGCATCTTGAGAGGATGTTTTTGAAAGGTGACGGACGTCATTAAGTAAATCACTGTTATATTGCTAGATTTTGTATTATTTGCGCTATTTTTTTAAAAGTAGCGCTTTGTTATGTATATTTGTACCTTGTTTAAAATCAATGGATTGTATTATTTAGCATAAGTTTATTTTATTCATTTTTGTAATTTATTGTAAAGAAATTTGCGTAGCAGAGAGTACGTGGTAGAATAAAAGTGTTGATTTTTTTCCATATTTATGAACGCGCGTGCAGAAGGTGAGGAGTTTGAGTAACATTTATATATTATTTAACTGTATTTATGAAACCGGTTCCATTGTGCTCGTGTTTTTAAAAGTTTGTGTGCGTTGGTTGATTTTAAGTGTGGCTTGGTGAAAGTGATTAGTTGGAGGATTGTATGAAAAAAGTATTGATGTCTGTATTGTGTTGTTCTTTGTTTGTATGCTCTTTTATAGTCAATGATAAAGCTCAAGCAAAATCTGGTTCTATTGTAGGGCTGTATCAGTTTGTTTCTGGGTGGAACCGTAATTTTAACCCATTTTTAAGACAGTTAGAATCTGCAAAAGGATTTGTATATGAACCGCTAGTGATTTACAACGGTATGACTAATGAAGAAATACCCTGGCTTGCTGAATCAGTATTACTCGAGGATGATTTACAGACAATTATTATAAAGGTCAGAAAAGGTATAAAATGGAGTGATGGGGTTGAGTTTACAGCCGATGATGTAGAGTTTAATTTTAATTATTTAAAAGATCACCCTGAAATAGATTTTGGTGGATTATGGAGTGATGGAGGCCAACTCAAAAGTGTACAAAAAATTGATGACTTTACAGTTGAAGTTGTTTTGAATAATAAAAATGCGTTTGGTAAGAGTACATTATTTAATGAATTTTTTCTTATTGCCAAACATATATGGGAGAATGTAGAGGAACCTACAAAAAAAGTAGTTGAAAATCCAGTGGGAACAGGTGCTTTGACAGAAATTATTAAATTTACTCCTCAGTTATTTGTTATGGGAAGAAATCCGTATTATTGGAAAGCAGATGAACTAAAAATTGATAAATTTTTTTGGCCGCAGTTTAATTCAAATGATGCAGCATATGATATGTTGCAATCTGGCAAGGTTGATTGGGCACATATCTTTATACCTGAAATAGAGTCAGTGTATGTTGCTGGTGATGAAAATAAAAAATACTGGTTCCCTTCTCATGATGGTGTACGAATTACGATGAATATGATGACAGAAAATAAAGACAATCTAAAAGCCTTTAAAGATATAAACTTCAGGAGAGCTTTTTCGCTGGCCATGAATAGAAAAGATATGATGAATATTGGAGCATATGGCTATGTCAAAGGAGGAAACCCTGCGACCGGTCTGCCTCCCTTACTTTGGAGCTGGAGAAATCCTGAGGCAGATAAAGTCTGGAGTGAGTATTATACCTTTGATCTAAATAAAGCCAAGCAGATTCTCGCGGATGCTGGGTATAAAGATATTGACCATGATGGATATTTAGAAAATCCAGACGGTACTAAAATAAAATTTGATATCCAGGTGCCTAGTGGCTGGACGGATTGGGTTAATAATACTCAGATTGCGGTTGAAGGACTTCGTAAAGTTGGAATAAACGCTAATGTGGCAACACCTGAAGCAAACGCGTATATTGAAAATTGGGGGACAGGTAATTTTGATTCGCAATTCTGCAGCAATAATTTGATGCCTACAATATATAAGTTCTATGATTTTACAATGTCTTCTTCATATTTTCATACAAATAACTGGTGGTCGGCTGCTCAGACAAATTATCCAAATGAAGAACGCGATGCATTGATCAGAGAGTTGAAAATTACCGGTGATAAAGAGAAACAAAGGGATATTGTTGATAAGATTGAAATGATGTATGCTAACGAAATTCCACAGATACCACTATATTACAATGGTAAGTGGTTTACCTACAATACATCAAGATTGACAGGATGGGCAAATGAAGATAATCCATATATTGATCCTTCACTAGCTGATCATGATAACAAAATAATACATCTGCTTCATTTGAGACCTGTTGCTGAATAATTAGTGTGTCATTACATTTGGCTGGAAATTATAGTGTTGCAGTATGCCGAAATTTCTAGGCAATTTGTAACTAGATAAGGAGAATATATGAGAAGTTTTGATAAAGATTTTTTATGGGGTGTGGCCGCATCGAGTTATCAGGTAGAAGGTCGTGGAGAAGGACCTAAAGCTGAATGCATGTGGGATGTATTTGCGCGAAATGGTGGGACAATTTATGGCCATAATGGTGATGTTACCAGTGATCAGTTTCATCACTATAAGGAAGATGTTAAGCTAATGAAAAAACTAGGTGTAAAGTCTTATCGCTTTTCATTATCTTGGCCTAGAATATTTCCTGAGTCAATAAATGAGGAGTATGCAGCTGGGTATGACTACTATCACAGACTCATTGATGAATTACATAAGAATGGGATTGAACCTCATGTGTGTCTGCATCATTGGGATGTACCAATGCATCTCATGAATAATGGTGGATGGTGTGATAGAGGCATGGCGTATGCTTTTGAAGTTTATGCTGAAAGTGCGTTTAGAAACCTTGCTGACAAGGTTACTATGTGGAGTACGATAAATGAGCCTTGGTGTCCGGCATTTCTGGGATACGAAACAGGAGAGCATGCTCCTGGACTTGTCGGGCAGACTCAGAAGGCGTTTGATGCTGCGCATACACTGAATTTAGCTCATGGTCTAGCTGTAAGAAAATTCAGAGAATTAGGGTGTAATGGGGTAATTGGGGCAATTCTTAATTTGATGTATCCTAGACCTGCTACAAATTGCCCTGAAGATATTTTAGCATCTGATAGAGCTGCTGAAGAAGGTTTCTATATGTTTACTGATCCGATATTTAAGAAGAGGTATCCATCACGAATTCTTGAAGCGCGTAATGTTACTGTCCCGGTTGAGGAAGGGGATATGGATATTATCGGTGAGAAAGTAGACTATTTAGGTATTAATTATTATACTGAGAGCGCGGTTGAGTTTGATCCTAGTGCTCCTGAGCAATTCAGTTTTGTTCAGACACATTATGAAAAAACACCAATGGGGTGGGATGTTGTACCGACAGGTCTTTATAGGCTTATAAATCAGGTACGGCGTAATTATGGTGATGGCTTACCGCTTTATATTGCTGAAAACGGCTGTGCTGCTGACGATAAGCTTGCTGGCAGTGATGAGAGCAGGGTGCATGATCATGAGCGTATAGAGTATTTTAAGGAGCACTTAAAGCAGATAAAACGCCTTATTGATGAGGGGGCAAATATCAATGGATATTATGCATGGACTCTTGTAGATAATTATGAATGGGCACTTGGTTTTACAAGGAGATTCGGACTTGTATATGTAGATTTCAATGATAAGCGCCGTGTCCCTAAGGACAGTTATTATTATTTAAGAGAAGTAATAGCTGGACACGAAGAAATTTAAGAATATTTGTGTTTTTTAGTAAGTACAATAAGCCTCTTCAAAATTGAAGAGGCTTATTGTGTAAAACATTATAAGTTTTAAATTTATTTTTCAATTTCAGCGTGGTATTCTTGCATAGATTTGACATTCATCGTCAGACCATTTTTATGGGCCTCAATGGCTCTGCAGAGCATCTGGGCTGCACGCATTGTTGTGATAAGCGGTAGTCCACGTTCAGTCGCAATAGATCTGATTTTAACCTCATCCTTGTGAGGATTTTTACCACTGGGTGTATTGATTAGAATATCAACTTTCTCATTGATCATCATATCCACAACGTTTGGTGAACCTACTGAAAGTTTTTTGATCTCTGTTGCTTCAATATTATTCTCTGAAAGAGCTCTGTGTGTACCACGAGTTGCAATAAGTTTAAAGCCAAGTTTTATAAGGTCTTGTGCAAGAGGTGGAAGCATCTCTTTATCTGAATCCATAACAGAAATAAAGGCTGTACCTGAGGTAGGAAGCTTCATGCCAACACCGAATTCAGCTTTTGCAAAGGCTATGGCAAAGTCAGTATCAATCCCCATAACTTCACCGGTACTCTTCATCTCAGGACCTAGTACACAATCTGTACCAGGGAAACGATTGAATGGTAGTGCTGCTTCTTTCACACCGACATGCTTCAAGTTTGGCTTGAAATCTTTCAGTCCAAGATCTGCAAGGGTTTTACCAAGCATTACCTGAGTTGCAACCTTTGCAAGAGGAACACAGGTAACCTTACTTACAAATGGCACGGTACGGCTTGCTCTTGGGTTTACTTCAAGAACATAGATTTCGTCTCCTTGAATAGCGAACTGTACATTCATGAGTCCCTTTACTCCTAACTCTAATGCCATGTCAACAGTCGCTTTCTTGAGTCTATTCTGGGTCTCTTCAGTCAGGGTAAATGGTGGCAGTGCACAGGCTGAGTCACCAGAGTGAATTCCCGCCTCTTCAATGTGTTCCATAATACCTGCAACATAGACGTCCTTGGTATCAGATACTGCATCTACATCAACCTCAATGGTGTTCTCAAGGTATTTATCAAGGAGTATTGGTCTTTCTTCACTGATAATAAGATCAGCTTTAGCGCAGTAACCTCCAAGTTCGCTCCAGTATTTAATAAGCCCTTCTTCATCGTGCACAATCTCCATCTTCGCACCACCAAGAACAAATGATGGGCGCATTACAAGAGGGTACCCAAGTGCGCAGGCTTTTACTTTTGCATCTTCTACTTCTATTGCTGTAGAATTTCCGGGTTGTTTCAGACCGACTTTATTAAGCATTTCTTTGAACTGTGAACGGTCTTCAGCTCGGTCGATTGCTTCAACAGGTGTGCCGAGTATGTTCACTCCAGCTGCTTTCAATTGTGAGGCAATATTAAGAGGAGTCTGACCTCCGAACTGGACAATTACACCCTTAGGCTGTTCGCGCTTTATGATTGATAGTACATCCTCAACTGTAAGTGGTTCGAAGTAGAGTTTGTCAGATGTGTCATAGTCAGTTGAAACTGTCTCAGGGTTGCAGTTTACCATAATTGAAGCGTAGCCTTCGTCTCCTGAAGCAAACGCAGCATGTACACAGCAGTAATCAAACTCAATACCCTGACCGATTCTGTTTGGTCCGCCACCAAGAATCATAATTTTTTCTTTTGTTGTTTCTCTAGTCTCGTCTTCCTGCTCGTAGGTTGAATAGTAGTATGGGGTGTAAGCTTCAAATTCAGCTGCGCAGGTATCTACCAGTTTGTAGACGGCTTCAATACCATTATCCACTCTCTTCTTTCTAACTTCAGACTGGTCTGTATGCCAGATGTGAGCAAGTTGGATATCCGAGAATCCCATTCTTTTAGCTTTTGTCAGTTCTTCTACTGTAACGCTCTCAAGAGTGAGTCCTTTTAATTTCATACCTTCATCAACAATCTCTTTCATGTTATTGAGATACCAGTAATCGATACCACCGGTGAATTCGTGAATGTCGTCTATGCTCATTCCTTGGCGAAGGGCAGCCTCAATGTAATATAATCTCTCCGAATTAGGAATAGTTAATTTTGCACGTATTTCTTCTTTATCAAGGATTGTGTAATCAATTTCCTTTGTGTCACATCCAAAACCAGCTCTTCCGGTTTCCAGTGAGCGCATGCCTTTTTGTAGTGCTTCTTTGAATGTTCTGCCTATTGCCATAGCTTCGCCTACAGACTTCATAGCTGAAGTTAGTTTTGGATCGCAGCCTGGGAACTTTTCGAAGTTGAATCTAGGAATTTTGATTACGCAGTAGTCAATAGATGGTTCAAAGCAGGCAGGGGTTTCACGTGTTATATCATTCATGATTTCATCAAGCGTATAACCAATAGCTACCTTGGCCGCAATCTTTGCAATAGGGAAACCTGTAGCTTTTGAGGCAAGTGCCGAAGATCGACTTACTCGTGGGTTCATCTCAATTATAACGGTTCTGCCAGTTTTAGGGTCGTGTGCCCACTGGACATTACAGCCTCCTGTTTCAACACCAATTGCTCTAATGCAGGTAATTGTTGCATCACGCATTCTCTGGTATTCGCGGTCTGTAAGAGTCTGGATCGGAGCTACTGTAATAGAGTCACCAGTATGTACTCCCATTGGGTCTAGGTTTTCGATAGAACATACGATAACTACGTTGTCACTTTTGTCACGTATTACCTCAAGCTCGTATTCTTTCCAGCCTGCAAGATATTCTTCAACTAGAACCTCATTTACAAGTGAGGCTTCAATACCAGTTCTGAGAAAGTGCTCATATTCTTCTTTATTCCAGGCAACACCACCTCCTGTACCTCCTAGAGTAAAGGCAGGGCGTATGATACATGGGTAGCCAATATCCTCAATAAGGCTCATTCCTTCATCTATCGTTCTGGCTAGCCCTGATTTTGGAAGGTCAATACCTGCTTCAGCCATTGTCTGTTTGAACAGGTCTCTGTCTTCAGCTCTTTCAATTGTATCTGCATCAGCTCCCAGCATCTCAATACCGAGTTCTTCAAGAATGCCTGTCTTGGCTGCTTCAAATGCAACGTTTAGGCCTGTCTGCCCACCAAGTGTTGGCAGTAAAGCGTCTGGACGTTCTTTTTTGAGGATTTCTATAAGGTACTCTGGGGTAACAGGCTCAATATAAGTTTTGTCTGCCATTAGAGTATCTGTCATGATTGTAGCTGGGTTTGAATTTAGAAGAACTACTTCATAACCATCCTGCCTAAGTACTTTACAAGCTTGGGCGCCTGAGTAGTCAAATTCGCACGCTTGTCCAATAACAATTGGACCAGCTCCAATAATACAAATTTTCTTGATGTCTGTCCTTTTAGGCATTTTGCACTGTCCTTCATTAAAATGATTGTAATATATAAACTTAATTAATTATCAAATATTCAGTGTAAACTTAATTCCGGTAATTATAAGGAGTACCCCATATGTAGTCTTTATCAGTCCTGCAGGCAGGCGTACTGTTATCTTGGCTCCAAATATAGTCCCTAATAATAGTCCTATTGCGACATAGGCCGCAACATGAAAGTTTAAATTACCTGCACTATAATATACTAGTACCCCTGGTAATCCTATTGGGGGCAGAAGTACTCCAAGGGAGGTTGCAATTGCTTTCTTTGGGGTAAAGCTTAGCCATATAGTAAGCAGCGGGACTATGATTGCCCCACCTCCAACACCAAAAAAACCAGCATTGATCCCTGCAAGAGTACCAATGATAAAGCATTTTATATAAGAACTTTTATTACTCAGTACTGTATAATTTAAACTTACTTGCTGCATATTCAGAGGCTTATCAGCTCTGGCCTCTGCTTTTATTTTATTAACCGCTATTCTTAGTAATTGCAGTGGTTTTATAAATTTCAAACCGATATAAAAAAGAAAGATACTATAGGTTATTTTGAGTACAATTAAATCAAGGATATTTGCAAGGTATGCTCCAATCCCTACAGTACACATTATACCGGTTGCAATGATAAGTGCTGCCTTTATATCCAGTAATTTCTTTTTATAATAAACCATACAGCCAAAAATTCCAACAGGTAGCATTAGCGCTGCTAGTGAGGTTCCGTATGCTTCTTTCAGGTTCATGCCGGTGAGGAGTACTATTGATGGAACAATAAGTATTCCACCCCCTATTCCAAACATCCCTGCGAGAATACCAGCTCCTCCTCCTATTAAAATGTAAATTATTGCTTCTGCAAACTCCATCTTATTACTTGTTTTCTTCCATCATCTTGATAAAGCGAGTGAACAGGTAATCTGCATCGTGCGGTCCAGCTGATGATTCTGGGTGATACTGTACAGAAAACAGCGGCTCCGTCTTATGTCTTAAACCTTCTACTGTATTATCATTCAAGTTGATGTGAGTTACCTCTGCAATAGTTTTAGGGAAACTATTCATATCTACACTAAATCCATGGTTTTGACTTGTGATCTCAATCCTCTTGGTAGATTCATCTCTTACAGGGTGATTCGCTCCTCTATGGCCGAACTTTAATTTGTATGTTTTTCCGCCAAGTGCAAGTGCAGAAATCTGATGCCCAAGACATATGCCCATAATCGGTTTTTTGCCGATAAGTTCTCTTACGTTATCAATGGCATACGTAACTGCTTCTGGATCTCCAGGACCGTTTGATAGAAAAATACCGTCTGGATTATCTTTCAGTATTTCCTCAGGTTTGGCTGTAGCAGGATATACTGTGACGTTACATCCAAGACTGTATAAACAACGTAAGATGTTTTTCTTTACTCCGTAATCATAAACTGCTACATTATATTTTTTATTTTTCTCTTCGTTTATCCAGTAGCATGGTTCTGCAAAAATGTATTTTTCTGTTGTGCTTACCTGACTTACAAGATCTCTACCTTCAAGCATTGGTGCTGCTTGAGCTTCTTTTACTAATTCTATCGGGTTGTAATCACCTGCGGCAATAATACCTCTCATCGCTCCTGCAGTTCTGATATGCTTGGTTAGCGCTCTTGTATCAATATCGGTAATGCCTGGTATGTTATTTGCCTTGAGATAGTCACCAAGGGTTTGAGTGCTGCGGAAGTTCGATGGATATTCACAGTATTCTCTTACAATAAATCCAGAGCAAAAAATTCCTCTGGATTCAATATCTTCGTTATTTGTTCCATAATTTCCAATTAAGGGGTAGGTCATTGTAATTATCTGACCTGTATATGAAGGGTCAGTGAGAATCTCTTGATAGCCTGTCATTGAGGTATTGAATACTACCTCAGCGCTCTGTTTCCCTTCTGCTCCAAAAGAGACGCCTTCAAAAACTCTTCCATCTTCAAGTGCAACATAACCTTTGGTCATTTCCGATACTCTTTCATAATATATAGGGTAAGAAAAATAACTTCTTTTTACTTCAATTATATGAAAAATTAGGTCTGATCAACCATGTATTTCAAAATTGTAACAATTATATTCGTAAATCTACACAACACCAGAGCTATTCTGAGTTTTTTTAATAATTGGAAAATGAGCATTAGATAATAATTATTTAGCAGATTGACATTGGATTTCTTAAATAGTATTATTTCATATTATAATTTTTAAGTAATATTTTGCTTTGTTAAGGTGGTTAAAAAAAATGTCTTATCTTAGGAATATCTATGTCTATCGTTAATATGGCCTATCTTTTGATTCTTGCATTTGCTCATCTTGTAGTAGATATGTATGTTGGGCTCTTGATGCCGATTCTGCCAGCTCTTGAGACGCGGCTAAATGTTTCATTTGGCGCGTTGGCTGGAGTTGTGGGAGTATGCGGGATTATTGTGAATATTATTCAGCCACTCGCTGCAAATGTTTCGAAAAAATTTCCTAAGCAGCTGTTTTTGCTTATAGGACCGGCTATTTCTGCTCTGATGGCTTGTATCGGGTTGATTGATTCTTATGAATCTTTTATAGTTATTGCGATTATAAGTGTGATTGGTACAGGTATTTTTCACCCAGATGGCGTAGTTGCTGCTCATATTGCCAGTGGCGATCATGAGCATTTGGGAGTACCTATCTTTCTTTCAGGAGGTTTTTTTGGCTTTTCCTGTGGAGCTATTATTTCTTCTCAATGGTTTATGAATTTTCAATTTAATGGGTATTGGTTGCTGGCTATTCCTGGTCTGCTCAGCACTGCATTGATCTTCACTATCAGAAAGAGAATCGCTTATGCTGGACTTAGCGAGAGTACGATTATTCGCCAAAAAAAGCGAAATTCTAATAAAGTTAGTTTTCATATAGCTACTCTTGTGTTGTTTACTTCATGTCTAGTTACGCCAGTTGCAGTTTTGTATACCATTTACAGTAAGTACCTGGAAACTATATATGGTGCGAATACCGCAGTTGAGTGGAGTGGGCTTGTGATTGCATTGCTCGGGCTATCTGGTGCATGTGGATCGTATTTGTGGGGATGGATGTCTAAAAGAGTATCTCGTTATTTGTTGGGAGTTATTACTCAGGCTTTAGCAATAGTGGCTTATTTGATATTTGTTTTTGTTGAGCCTGGCAGTATGCTTATTTTGGTAACATTGTTTCTTGGTATTACTTGGGGGAGTGCTATTTTCCCGGTAATTGCTACTGCGGCTAAGTACTCTCGGGGTCTTACCCCTACAGAGAGAGCGGGCTGGGTTGTTGGTGGGAGCTGGGGGGTTGCTGGCCTATTTCAGGTTCTCTTTGGTATATCTACGTCTTATGGGTTTGAATTGGTTGATATAATAAAGTATCCTGTAATCTTTATCTTTTTAGCTTTAATTATGTCGTTATGGATGTGGATTAAAGAAAGGAAGGTAAATCTAGTTATTGCATAATTACCAATGGTTTTTTGTTAGTCTAAAAAAACAGCTACTCTATTAAAGGAGTGGCTGTTTTTATTATTTAAGATAGTAATACTGTCCTATACATTTTGCTTTTTATGCTCTTCAACCAGATAGTGCATTACTGGCGCTAGACTCTTATTGGGGTCTCCAGAGCCGTCATAGAAGTTACAGATAATTGGTACTCCAAGTTCTTTTTCTATTACTGGGAAAATGCTGGTCGTTACAGTTCCAGGCATGCAGAACATAGGAGAAGCATTGACAATTGCCTTTGCTCCATCTTTTTTAACAAATAATTTTGCACGTCCTAGAGTAAGTATAGATTCACCTTCAAACTGCCATGGGATATACTTGAGTCCTTCTTCCATAACATCTTCAACATCCCATTCGTGTCTGTCATCAAGGATAGGGGATGCCGCAGCGTAAAACTCTTTTTCCCATTTTTCAAAGACAAAAGTTGTCTCAAGCCAGTTTATTGCTTTGCTTTTTACAGATTTTAGTTTTTGCAAAACATTCTTTGAGTTTGTTGAATGTTGTTGTCTAAGAAGTTCTGTAACCTTTACTGTATAGAAAATCCATTCTGAGAATGGTGTGAGCCATGCTTCCCCACCCAGCTCTTCAATCTTTCTGATCAGATCATTATTAATATATGAGTCTGACCTAACATAAATTTCACCAACGACACCAACTAGTGGGCGTTTTTCATCAGTAATTTCTATTTGTTGGATTTCTTTTACGCATTCTTTTAGCAGTTGGGATGCTTTTGAAACATCAAACTGGGTAAATAGCTTGGACATTTTATCCATATGTTTTTCAATAATTCTGTCCGTTTCACCTTTATTGATTTCATATGGCCGAATCTTACAGGCAATTTTCCTGAAGATATCTCCAAGCAGGAGAGCCTTCCAGAGGTTTACTCGAGCCTTGAGTGGCATGCCGTCATAAGCATTTTCTGCACTTGGACTCATTATCTGGATTTTATCCCATCCTTTTTTCTTGAAGATGATTTCGTTGAGCTTTGCGTATTGGCCGAATCTGCAAGGCCCACATGCTGTAGGCATAAATAAAGCTACGTCTTCAGGCGCGAAGTCATAGGTCTGCATAGCTTTTATTAGTGCTCCAGTTGTAATAGGGCAGGGGACACATTCTCCACCGCTTGTATGCTTAAACCCTAGTGCAAGCGTTTCATCACTCTCTTCAAGTACAATTGACTTATAACCGAGTGTGGTAAATACACTGTGCATGATTTTTACACAGTATGGCTCCATATTAGGAACAAATAGAACCTTGCCCTTTTTGGAATGGACTAATTTTCTTTCTTCTGTTCTTGCCATTGTTTATTTCCTGATTGAGTTAGAAGCTTTTAAATTAATTATAATACTTTATTGTGGACGAGTAATACCTGAGTAAAGGTGGAAACTTTCAAGTGCTGCCTCAATTCTTGTAAGGTATCCAGCGTCTGCACCATGCCCATCAAACTGCAGGCAGAGATATGGTTTGCCAGTTTTTGCCATTTCTTCTTTAAAGTACGTCATGATATAGCTGTCAGGTCCGCACATAAAGTTTGTAAAATAAAGCCCAAACAGGCGTTTACTATTGGCAATATAGTTTGCTGATGCTAGTATTTTTTGCCCATAATGCCAGTACATGTTATTATATTCAGGTAGAATTGATGAAAGATCAAAATCCAGTTGATCCATATAGATTACGGGGTAGCCCATTTCCGCAATCTTCTTAGGTAAATCAAGTGTCATTCCACCGTCACAGGTATTATATGGACGTCCTATGCAGACGATACCCATTGTGTCCTGTTCTTCAATAGCTTTAAGAGCTTCAGTACCAAGGCGCTTACTTTCACTGTTAAACCAGGCAAAGTGAGCTTTTGCTTTGCGTAAAGATTTTTTAATTTCTTTTTCACTTACGCATAATGGACCGCAAAGAGTTTCCGAAAGCTGTGCTACTTGGACTGACTCTGGAAGATTAAACTGAACAAGTGGACTTAGTAGTTTCTTGCCAAAATTAAGCCCATTGGTCTGAGCCAGCACAGAAGGATGTGACTGGACATAGCAGCAGAAGTGGGCATCGGTAAATCCTTCTGGAACGGGTTCCCTAATCATGTGGGGAATACAGATATAATCATACTTCGGGTTATCAAGTAAAGTACGAACATGTCCATGGCTCATTGCCACTGGAGCGCAATACTCAGCTTGAGATATTTCTAGCCCTTTGTGAAGCACACTCTCTGTCGATCTGCCGCTGAGCTCTGCTATGCAGCCTAGATTCGCAAAGAATGCGTTCCAGAATGGATAGTAACCATAGGTTCCAAGACTTCTCGGTATGCCAATTTTAGGTCCGCCATCTCTGATACTTTTGATAGGCTTTGCCCAAGCTTGTTCACGACCTTTCCACCAGTCAAAAGTTGTTACTTTCTTTACTTTTACCTTTTCGTCATCATAATCTCTTCCACATTTTAAACCCCAAGCAAGAGATTTATCGCCTGATTTGATAATTGACAGATTGCATTTATTGTGGCAGAGTTCACATACTTCATAAGTTACTGAGATTTCTTTTTCTGCAAAATCAAATCCTTCGAATCGCTCAGACTTCTTCTCCTCAGCTACTCTATCCTTTGCAAGCAGGCACATACCAAGAGCGCCTGTAACATGGCAGAATGGACTGACTTGAATCGGTTTCCCAAGCTCTACTTCAAAAGCTGCAATTAGACCTTTGTTTCTGGCTGTTGCTCCTTGAAAGTATATGTGATCACCAATATGTAGTCCTCCAACGACTTTATTCAAATAATTGTCACGCACAGAGTGGAGTACTGCAGCCGCTACCTGCTCTTTACTCCAGCCTCTAGCAAGAAGAATATCTAGGTCTCTTTCCATATAAACTGTACATCTGTCAGATGTTTTGGGGCACTCCAGACCCATAACTTTATTTGCATATTCTGCAAGTGGAATATCTAATTTATGAGCTTGTTCTTCAATGAAACTACCAGTACCTGCTGCGCAAACATAGTTCATGATAGAATTGTATACCATGCCATTCTGCAGTTGGGTGAATTTAGCGTCCTGTCCACCAAGCTCGATAATAGTGTCAACCTTTGGGTCGATAAAACTTGCCGCAGTAGCATGAGCAGTGATTTCATTTGTTGCTAAATCAGCACCTATAAGTTCACCAATCATTTTACGTCCTGATCCTGTTGTACCAACACCTTTAACGTCAAGGGTGAAGCCTCCTTGCTGTTGCATATCTTTGAAAGCTTTGAAAAGGAGCTGGACTGCTTTGATAGGGTCACCAGCAGTCTTGCGGTAGATCCAACCGATAACATTATTGTCATTGTCAAGAATAGCTGCTTTAGTCGATGTCGAACCGATATCAATACCTAAAGAAACAGTAAGCTTTCCGCTTGAAGGCTTTACTATAGCTATTTCTGATTTGTCTTCATTTACCCAGTGTTCTGCAGTTTTAAAATCTGGGTAGTCGCTAAGTTTAAGCTCAAGAGCAGGTCGCAGGTAGCTCTGCTTTTTGTGATCATCCTCTGGACGAAGTCCTGAGAAGTTTACTCCACCTTCTCCATTATATTTTATTGCTATATTTGCTGCACCAAGTGCACTGATCAGTTCAGGATTCTCAGGAATAACGACCTCTGTGCCAATTTTTTCCTTTACTGCATTTACTACTACAGTATTTTTTGCCACACCGCCGATGATAGTTGTTTTGCCCTCAATACTTCTGCCGCCAAGCAACCCGTCAACAGTTGAGCTTCCAAGACCAGCACATAAACCGGCGGCGATAGCTTCAACTGAGAAACCCTCCTGCTGAAGGTGGATCATGTCGCTTTTAGCAAAAACTGCACAACGTGTAGCAACGCCTGGAGCATGCCCCTTATAACTCATCGCTTTTTGCGCTAGTTCTGTTGGCGGAATCTGCAGGCGTGTCGCCTGTTGGTCTAAAAAGGCTCCTGTGCCAGAGGCACAGGCTGAATTAATGCTTGATCTTGTGTATTTGCCGTTTTCATCAAGTTGTGTAAGCGAAAAAGAACCTCCACCAATATAAATAATATTTCTAACTCCAGGTAAAGTCTTCTTTACACCTTCTGCACCTGCTACAATAGGATCAATGCGAACTCCACCAATATTAAGGCGCTCTGTTCCGCTGCCTGTAAGTGCAATACCCTTTACTACGTTTTTATCAATATCATTTAGTGCTGATTGGAGTGCACTGAGTGCTTCCCCTTGGTGGCGCTTGTAACATTTGAAAATAATTTCTGCTTTATCGTCAAGCAGGACTATTCCCAGTCCGATACTACCGATATCAATTCCTAACCAGGCCATTAGTTCTCCATATTATTTGTTAAGGATCAAGTATGATTAACTATAATTAAAAGCAATCAAATTGTACTATTATAAATATAAATAAGGTGTCTGTTTGTAGTTTGTAATATTATTCAGATAAACTTGAATAATAAAATAATTAGTAGATTTTATCTGTCTGGAGGGGTGATTTCAAGAGCCAATGTAAAGATATTTGATAAAATTTGAAGATATAACTAATTGAAGAAAAATATGTTAGGAAATATTGTTGTCGTTTAAGGTTATTAGGTCTGGGAAATTATTTTATCAAATCTTGTTGTCCTTAAAACGTGTTGCATTGTGGAAAGGTGTTTCATTGATATGTAAAGAAAAAACTCTTACATTTGCAAGAGTTCTTTCAAACTTTTAGAGAAAGTCGGTTTTGACTACTAAACTAAGCTGAAACTTTATTAAGCTTGAGAGCTAGTTGAGACTTCTTGCGGTTTACTGCGTTCTTGTGCATTAGTCCCTTGTTACCTGCTTTGTCTACTAGATTGCTGGCTTTTTTAAATAGCTCTTGAGCTTTTACACTATCACTAGCTTCTATCGCACGATTAAATGACTTAAGAGCTTGTTTTAGACGTTCTTTACGAACACGGTTGCGAGCTGTACGTTTTTCTGTCTGGTGTACACGCTTAATCGCTGACTTAATGTTTGGCATTTCTTTTTTTACCTCTACCTTCTCTAATCTAAATGATAAAAATTATAAGTACATATGTACTTTAGTATTTATGGTAGCGAGAGGCGGACTTGAACCGCCGACCTGTAGGTTATGAATCTACCGCTCTTACCGACTGAGCTACCTCGCCATGTCTTATTCTTAGGTTTTAGGATTATATTGGTACTGTGGTTCTAATCAATAGTTATTTTTTATTTTTTTTTAAAAAGTGTGCTTTTAAACTAAGAAAAGCATAGAATATTTATACTATTTGATTAGTAAAAATCCTTATTTGCTAGTAATTTATTTATTATAGTGATCATTGGTTTTATGGCTAGGTAAAATTTATGAATTTTATAGATTCTCATTCGCATTTACAGAATTTTAATAATAAAATAGAGCTGGTGTTAAATACTGCTAGTGAAATTGGCTGTAATACTCATGCGATAAATACTGTATCCCCGGAAGATTGGAATAAAGTTTTGGTTTTATCTAATACTTCAAAATATTGTATTGTTCCTTTTCTGGGCATTCACCCATGGTGTGTCACTGAAAATCTTTCTATTCAAAGTTTTACTCAGAATCTTGAAGGTATTTTGAAGATAGCACGTTGTGGAGTTGGTGAGGTTGGACTTGATAGGGTCAGAGTAACAAGTTCTCTGGCTGTTCAGGAGAAATTTTTTATTTCGCAGCTTGAATTGGCTTTAAAATATAGAAAGCCAGTGTCGATTCATTCTGTAAAAGCTCATAATGAAATAATTAAAATTATAAAAAATTTGAAAATATTGCCAGTTTTTATGGTTCACTCCTTTACTGGTTCTATTCAGATGGCCAGTGATATTCTTAATCTTGGGGGCTTTATTTCATTGTCTTTTTCTGCGTTAAAAAATGGTGAGTCAAAGTTAAGAAAATTGCTGGAGTATATTCCTTTGGATCGTCTTTTACTTGAAACAGATTCTCCTGATATGAAGTTGCCTTCAATACATATATTTTCAGAATTTGGGATTAATTTGGATTATAATAATATATTGTTAAATTCTCCAGCAAATATTCATTATCTGTATGAAATAATATCTAGGATAAAAGGGATTGATCAGAACTCTTTAGTAGATAATATTACAATGAATTTTGAAAAATTTATAGAGGATATTTGATGGAAAGCGATTGGAATACTATTCAGTTTGTCAGGACTGAGTCACTTCTTGGTAAATCTGGATTTAGGAAGCTAAAGGATGCTTATATTATAATTGCTGGAATGGGAGCGGTAGGAAGTTATGCTGCGGAGTCACTTGTAAGAGCTGGGGCTCATAATATAAGAGTGATTGATTTTGATGTTATTTCTGAGAGTAATATTAATAGACAGTTATTTGCTTTACACTCGACAATCGGCAAAAAAAAGGTTGATGTCGCAAAAAACAGGTTGTTGGATATAAACCCTGATTGCTGTGTGGATAACAAAGATTTGTTTATTAGGGAAGATACACTTGATCAGGTCTTTGAAGGAGATCCAGATATTGCTATTGATGCAATTGACTCGTTGAACCCTAAAGTAAAGCTACTGCATGGTGCTGTTGAGCGTGGGCTTCCTATTGTCTCCAGTATGGGGGCTGCTCTGAGAACAGATCCTACTATGATTGAAGTATGTGATTTATCAAAAACTAAAAATTGTCCTCTAGCTAGAAGAGTTCGCAAGAGATTGAGGCGCATAGGGGTAGATAGTGGCATTGACTGTGTATATTCTTATGAAGAGCTTCCAGATAATTATCGCGATTTTTTGATGACTGAAGATATTACTCCATGTACGGGGCAGGGAAGAAGGCGTAATGCCTTGGGTAGTCTCTCAACAATTACCGGAATATTTGGGCTTACTCTGGCTAATTTAGTGATTAAAAAGCTTACAGAAAAATAGTATTGTAATATTTATATAAGTTTTTTCTCTTCTTTACCGATATTATTTGATAAGTAGTGTTAAAACTTATTTGTAATATTTGCTGAGAATGTAAGAAAGAAATAATATAATGGTTACTTTTTTTAATAATCCAATGGTTATTGCTCTTGTATGGGTGCTTTCAGTTGGTATCTGCTTTGGGTTGGCATCCCTCTGGATGACCTATCTTATTAAAATTATCATGAATGATTATGAGGTTCAGGAAAAAATTAAACGTCATAAGAGAATAAGTGAGGAACTTCTGACTGGTAAACATTTAGATATATAATTATTCTCAGCATCGGGGCAATTTAAATCGTAGCAATTGATAAAGCTACAGTTCGTAAATTGAACTGTAGCTTTTTATTAAAGTCATAAGGAATCAGATTCAGAGCTCATTACCGTATCTTCATCAAGTACCTCCGAGTCTACATCGTAAGATAGGGATAGTGTAGAATCCTCAATTTTGCCGGATAGTACCCGCTTATAATATGCCCAGAGTAAGCAGGTCATCGGAAGAGCAATCAGTAGACCAAGTATTCCTAATAGTTTTCCCCACACAGATAGCGATAGAAGAATAATAGCTGGGCTGAAGCCAGTGACGTTTCCCATGATCTTTGGTGTAAGTATCGTATCTTGAATAGTCTGTACTACTGCAAATACTATTAGTACAAGTCCACTCATGTACCAAAAACTTTCACCTGTTTCAAGAGATGCGGCAAGAGCCATAAGAATTGATGGGAACAAACCAATCACTTGCATGTATGGAATCATATTCAGTGCGCCAACAAACAAGCCTATTAGAATGCCAAGCGGTAAACCAATAATGCTGAAACCTGTTGCAAATAAAATTCCTACGATAAATGCGATTGTTGCCTGCGCTCTAAAATATCTGTTCATACCTGCATTGAAGTCTTTTACAAAGGCTGATACTGTCGGGCGGTATGCGTGAGGGATAAGTACTTTCCAGTCATTACGCACTTTTTGAAAATCTAGGAGTAGAAAGACGAGGTAGAGTAAGATTACAGATGCTCCAATAAGACCAACAATAATGCTTATTGCTCCTGAAAAAATACCCATACCTATAGGCATGATTTTATTTATAGCATCTCTGAATGATGCCATGAATTTTTCACTTTTAAGGTATTCTGTAACCTCTGAATTTTTAAGGAAGTCTTTAATATTATTCCATACATCAGCTGGAACTATTTCTTCAGCACGCTTAGTAAGAGAACCTCCGGTGTCTGAGCTTACTTGGGAAATAAATCCTCCCATGTGCCGGACTTCACTACCGATTATCGGTAATACCATAATTGCAGCACCAATTATAACCCCAAATACTAGTGTTAGACTCAGGAGAACGGCAACTACTCTATTCTTTATGAGGTGATTTTGAATATAACCTACAAGGGGATTTATCAAGTATGCAATCAGAAATGCGATTACAAAAGGAATAAGTACTTCGCTTAGATAACTAAGCAGCCAGCAGAGTGCGATAAAAAGTAGCGTGCTTATACATATTCGTACTACTCTATCGAAGGTATATGGTTTTCGTCTTTCTTTCATTTTTGTCTCTTTACTAGAATGTGTTGAATTTTTGCTGTTTTAGCTATTAGCCAATTTTAATTATTATTAATAATAATTTTTTTGCAAGCAGTTTCATTTTGCTTTCTGAGAAGGATTGACACATTTTAACGAATTGTTTATAATACGTTAAAATTATTAATTGGGGGATTAGCTCAGTTGGGAGAGCGCATCGCTGGCAGCGATGAGGTCATCGGTTCGAACCCGTTATCCTCCACCAAGTTAATGCAGCTTGTGTATACTTATCAAGCTGCATTTTAATTTAATATTAATATAAAGTAGGATTTAGCAGATTTCAAATAGCGCTTGAATTCTTGTTATAAGGGCTTGGCTGTCTGAGGTTGAGTAGTCTGTCTGAATTTTAAGTATTGGAATACTAAAGCTTATTGCAATGCTCTTCACAATGTTTGATTCTATATCGTAAGTGTGGCAGCCCTGCCATGAAAGATCAATTATACAGTCTGGTGAGTATTCCTTAATGAGTTTAGTTAGTAATTCTTTTCGTCCTGTGTTTGGTGTCATTACAGAGCATTGTAGAGAGATATATTTCTCTGCGATAGCTTTAATCGGATTGGTAGAATTCTCGTCGACAAGCTGTGTTAGCGGCTTGATTCCTGTACAGTTTTCTTGTGCGATTACCAAACCGCCGCTATCTTCAATCAAATCAATCACTCGCTCAGCGCCATGTACCAGCGGTACGCCGGTAATTAATACGCGTTTCCTGTCCTTGATTCCTGAGCACTCAGTTGCTACCCTATATTTATTAAGAGCAATTTCATATCTTTCTATTGCCCATGGTAATGGAGATATTATGCTGTTGTAACCGAGAAGTTCTCTGCCTGATATTGGAGGAGCGCTTCTTGTCATTAATTCCGCGAGTTTCATTCTAAGGCTTCTTTCATAATTCATGTTTTTTATTGCACTTTCCAGTGCTTCATCTGTAATTCTTGTATTAAAGCGCTTTTGAAGAAAGTCTCTAAATTTAATGCATTCATTTTTCCAGAATTCTTTTGCTTCAGTTGTCGATGAGTTTTGTGGAAGTTCCAGAGTATAGCATTCTTGGGTATTACCCATTAGTTCAAATACCTTCTTCTTACCGTCGCAGGTTGTTTCGGCTACGAGCAGGTCTGCTATCTCTAGAAATGGGTTGGATTTTTGGAGGAAATAACCATAAGTAGATTTGATAATGGGGCATATACCAGGTGATAGTTCTACTTCAGCAGCTTCTGCCGTCGCTTGAGAGCCTCCACATAAGCAGACTGCAACTCCACCTATGGCATTTATAAGTTCTCTTGGAGCATACTCACACATTATTCCTATAATTGGACGTCCTGCTGCTTTGGCTTCTCTTGCGTATTCAAGGCACTCCTGGATCATTCTGCTTTCAGCATATTTGTCGGTGCAGGGCGATACTGTGCTGCTGCATGCTGAGGCGGCAGTTGCGCAGCAGTTGGTGGGTTCTTTCTCTGGGTAGCATTTCGTTTCTGCTTGACCTATTGTAGAGCAGCATGTCTTTTCTGTTTCATTTTTCTCTGAATTACAGCACATTGTTCTCTCCATATTAAGAAATCTGGTGATTTCGCTGTCAACAATTAATTGTAGAGGTTTAATCGAGATTTCACTATTAAGATTCTATTTACTGCATTATTAACAAGGTTCAAAAAAGCTTTGTCATTTTTTGCTTTTTCTATTACTGCGTTTATCCCTTCTTCAATGACATCAGGCATTAGTAGGATGTCCACACCAGCTTCAATCGCTTTGATACAGACATCAGCTGATTTGTAATTATCTGAAATTGCCTTCATCATAAGAGCATCAGTAATAATAAGTCCATCGAAGTTCATGTCTTTTTTCAAAATATTCACAAATGTTTTTGACATAGTAGCAGGTAGCTTATCGCCAGTGACCTTTGGTGCAACAATATGGGCAAGCATCAAGCTCATTACGCCATTATCAATCGCTGCTTGAAATGGAATAAATTCTTCATTTTTTAGGCGTTGCAGATCATGTTCTATATATGCTAGAGCGCTGTGTGTGTCAGTCGAGGTATCTCCATGTCCAGGGAAATGCTTTGCACAGGACATTATATTATTGTCCTGAAGTCCTTTAATTATCTCTACTCCCATCTTGGATACAATTTCAGGGGTGTTACCGAATGATCTTGCACCGATAACTGTATTTTCAGGATTGGTATTGATATCTACTACTGGGGCAAAATCAACATTGAAGCCAAATTCTTTGAGCTGTTCTGCAATGGTTTCTCCAACGTTATAAGCATAGTTTGAATCATTTTTCTTGCCAATTTCTTCAGCGCTTGGGAGTTTTTCTAATTTTAACAGATCAGTATGCTCAAGTCTGCTGACTCTCCCTCCTTCTTCATCTATACACACGAACATAGGTATTGTTTCTGAACTTTTAATATCTTTAATAAGTTGTATTATTTGGCGCTTATTTTTTAAATTCTGAGCAAAAAGGATTATTCCGCCGACTTGATACCTTTCTAGCGTCTGTTTTATTTCAGGTGTGAGTTCTAAGATATTTTTTTGTCTAGCTAGCCTTTCAAGGTCAACAATAAATAGTTGACCAACTTTCGCTTCCAAGGTCATACTGGAAAGAATTTGCTTTGCTCTATATCTATCTGGAACTACTCCTGCTGCAGAAGCAGTTCCAGATAGTAAAAATGTAGTAACGAGCAGAATGTACGCTGTAATAGATAATGAATTATGGATTACTTTCAAAGAAATTCTCCTCGGTAAGTCTTTGTTATTTTTTTAAATAGTTGCAGCCAATTTGACCGCATCCAGCACAACTGTCTTTGTCACACCTCGGTGTTGGTATGCCTTCTTTTGATTTTTTGAGTTCATTTTTGAAAAATTCTGTGCTAAGTCCTGAATCTATATGACTCCAGGGAAGGGCTTTATCCAAATCACGGTAACTGCTAGCGTAATATTCTCCGTCAATTCCTGTCTCTTCAAGTGCTTCATTCCAGAGATCAGGATTAAAATGTTCTGCCCATGCTTCTAATCTTGCACCTTTGTTCCAGGCTCTGAGTGCTACTGCTCCAAGGCGTCTGTCTGAGCGCGAAAATACGCCCTCCAGAAAGCTCCCATCTGTATTATGGAACTTCAGATCGACCTGCCTATTGTGTAAATTATCAGATATTAAACGCTGTTTTCTAAGTAATTCTTCTCTTGTTGCCATACCTTCCCATTGGAATGGTGTGAAGGGTTTAGGGATAAAATTACTCACTGATACTGTAACTGCAGCTCCTCTTCCGCCCCCTTTTCTTAGCTTGGCCACTTTATTTGCAAGTTCGGTAATGCCGATTAAATCTTCATCTGTCTCAGTGGGAAGTCCTATCATAAAATATAATTTTACCGTTCTCCATCCCTGTTTAAAAGCTTCCTCACATGAGGCAAGTAAATCTTCATCGGTTACATCTTTATTAATGGCTCGTCTTAGGCGGTCTGTTCCTGCTTCTGGAGCGAGGGTCAGGCCTGATTTTCGCACAGTTTTAAATTTCTTTGGTATATTAGTAAGTGTATGGTTGACTCTGAGACTTGGTAGTGAAAGATTTACCCCAAGAGGTGCATAGTCTTTATCAAGACACTCTACCAACTCATTGAAACCTGTATAGTCGCTTGTACTGAGAGACATTAGACCAATTTCATTATAGCCAGTGTTCAAGTAGCATTCTTTTGCCTCTTGCTGGAGTGCTGTAACGTCTCTTTCACGTACAGGACGGCAGATATTCCCTGCTTGGCAGAATCTACAGCCGTTTGGGCAACCTCGCATTATTTCCAATACAATTCTCTCATGTACGGTCTCTACTAAAGGCACTATCGGTTTTGTTGGTATTGGCAGATCTTTGAAGTTATGAACAATACGCCTTTCTATAGGGAATGGGGTTGTTTGGTCATCTGGTTTTTTGACAGTAATAAAGCCAGCCACTTCTTCTGTTTCATAGAGTGATGGTGCGTATAAGCCTTTTATCTTGGTTGCAAGTATTTTTATTTTTTCGTCTCTAGAAAGAGTTGAAATGTTTTCGTAGAGTTTTAAAATTTCTAGAATACCTTCTTCACCTTCACCAATAAAAAAAAGATCAAAGAAGTCTGAGAAAGGCTCGGGATTAAAAGTTGCGTGGCCTCCTGCAATAATAATTGGGTCATTTTTCTTTCTTTCTTCACGTTTGATCGGAATTCTTCCAAGGTCAAGTATTGTGAAGACAGCTCCTATGCCGAGTTCATACTGTAATGAAAAACTGACTATATCGGAGTCGCTAAGTTTTCTGCCTGTTTCAAGTGTGCACAATGGATAATTTGCAACCCTAAGTTCATGCTCCATATCTGGTAGTGGTGAGAAAGCTCTTTCGCAGCTCCAGTCATCTTGAGCATTGATAATCTCATATAAAATGCGCAGTCCATGGTTACTCATACCAATTTCATAGGTGTCGGCAAAGCAAAGAGCAAAGTGATATTTTGAGTCTTTTTTGATAATGGAGTTTACTTCTGAGCCGACATACTGACCTGGCATCTCAACACGTGGGAGTATTTTCTGAAACGTTTTGCTTATTTCCTGCATATGGTACCTTTTCTTCGCATTTATGTAATATTTATATTTTGGTAATATCCAGTATATCTAGAAATTATGAATATAATGATATGGAAAAAAAGATACTATACAATACTGCTGTCGCTTGGGTCAATTATAATTTCACCACGATTCTGGAGCATTATAGCATAATCAATGACTTCCTGTTGCGCATCCTCAATATCTGTGAGGCGAACTTTTGCACTTGCGGTTCTTTTGAATTCGTCAATTATTAATGTGGCTTTTCTTCTGCTTACTGAGGTTAGTGCGGTGTTTTTTAGCTCATCAGAAGCGAAGCGAAGGGCAAGTGCGCTTATCTCTGGCTCAAGACCAGTAAAGATCTTCCCTATTGCGTCTCTGTTACTATGTTCTAAGTCAGCAAAATCAAACATTCTATCATTGAGTTTGTTGTAAAGATCGGGGACTTGATCCATAACTAATTTTCTGAGCTCTGGGGATGATTCTCTGAGAATATGTGCTGCAAGTGCCATGCCGTCAATTTTCTGGGCTTTGTAATTTTTACCATTAGTTTTTGCTGAATTTACTGGGGATTTTGGGGTTATTCTGGTTTCCTGTTTCTTGCTACGAGTATGCAAGAGAGCCTGTTGTAAGGCAAGCTCTTTTTTAGTCTCTGGATTTAGCTGGCGTGATACCATCATTTCATTGTTGGTTCCTGAATTGCTAATTGGAGTTTTACCTGAAAGGTTATGGTTTTCGGGAATAAACTCAGAAGGGTTTACAATCTTTGACTGATGGGCTGATTTGTTGTTATTTTGTGAATTATTTGAAGTATCTCCCCTGAGGTACGCGTCATACTCTTCAGGTTTAATTATGCGGGACTCAACAGGCTCTGGTTTATTTGCTCTACTGTTTGGTGGCTGTTTCTTTTTGGTTTTTAGGTTGTTTATATCCTGCATAATGGCTCCAAGGTCTAGATTTGCAAGGAGCGATTTTTTTTGCTGATCAAAATTTTTGCTTCCTGGTTTATTTAGTTTCTTTTCTAGCTCTTCAGCTATGTCGTATAGGACTTCTGCGGGTATAGAACGATACTTGCTGATTGCGGAGGCTATCTCATTTCTTATGCTATCTGGCATATTTGCCATAACTTTGGCATTAAATAACGCAGAAGTGCGTGATAAAGCTGCTCCCGCTACAAAGGGAAGTTCATTCGAAAGAATTTGTGCAACATGAGCTACATCAAAGTCTTCCAAAAATATGAAAGGATTGTCTTTTTCATTCATCAACTTTCTCCGTAAATATATTCTTACAATTTTATACCTAAAGGTCAAGTATAAAATTTTGATTATCGTTCTTAATAACAAGGTGTTAGGCGATTTAATTATAAAAAAGCTTTATATATTAAAAATACCCATAGCGAATTAATCTAATAATGCTATAATTTACTTCTTGAGTTTGATGTATTTTTTATGATAAATTGCGGCTCTGTTAAGAGTTACTTGTATTTATAAAGGTGGTAATGATGGGAAGTGTATTTACTGGCGCTGGAAAGCATTTTCAGCAATTAGACGCGGTTGAGCTAGATCTTGATAATTTGAATGAAATTGTGACAAGGGTCAAGGTTCAGCCACATTTTCTAGGTGAACCGCTAGTGGTTATTGGAGAGTCAGATAATTTTTACTTTTCAGAAGTTGAAGGGGTAAAGGAGTTGCTGGCAGTTGATGTACTTGGCAGAGCAGTTGCTGTTATTATAAATATTGGAGTTGCTGATAGTGAAAGACGTATTGATGGACGTGCAATGGAATTCGCATCGCATATAAGCTCTTTGACCCCTCATGGACTAGGTAAAATTGCAGCTGAATTCTTGGAACTTCCTCAAAATGAACAGGTTAGGCGTTCGTGGGAGGATATGGGGGTAGAGATGGATGAAGAATCTGTTGAGATCTCAAGCCTGCTTGCTTCAACATTTAATCGTGACGCTGCAGATTATTCTGATATTCTAAATAGAGAGCAGAGAGTTATTATTGCTTCTGAGGGTTTTTCTACAAGAATCGTAAATGAAATTGAATGGCTCTCAGGTGCTGGGGTAAATATTAAAGGGCTAAAATACCTTAAATATTTAGTAGGCGGACAGGAAATTTTCTTTGCTGAGCAGGTTGTACCTAGGGTTGATCCTTCGGTTGATGCGCGCGGTAGTATTGCTAAGTCTCATGATCTTATTGAACCGTGGAAGGCTAAAGGTAAAGCATATTACCTTGAGAGGCTTACTCCATCTTTGATGGAATTTCTTGAGAAGCTTATTGTTGACGTAAAAGACGAGACCTTCTCAATTAGCTGGGCGCATAAGAACTACTTCTGGCTAAGAGGTAATAAAATGACATTTAGAGTTAGAATATATTTAAGGGATAGGATTGAGTTTGGGTTCTATAATGCTTCTATTGATTCTGTTGAAGAATTTCTTGCGAAGTTTGACCTTCCAGGTATTGAAGTCTATAGTATAGGAGGCTATAGTGATTCTCCGTTCATTGCGATAACTAGTGATATAAATTTCAATGAGGAATGGCTTGAAATGGTTCGTAGTTGGCTTGGAGGCAGGGCTCCTTTATAAGGCTAATTTGAGTGGTTTTTATCGTATTTTGTGACTCTTGACTATAGTAAGGAGTATAATAATGGTTTCGTGTCTAGCTGTCTTTGCTGATGGATTTGAAAGTGTAGAGGCTATTGCGCCAATTGATGTTTTGAGAAGAGCTGGCGTTGAAGTGACTATCGCTGGTCTGGGAAAGAAGGAAATAGTTAGTGCTCAGGGAATAACAGTGTTAACAGATGTTGTGCTTGATGATAGTCTTGGTTTGTATGATTTAATCTTTTTGCCTGGAGGAATGCCCGGATCTGTTCATCTTGCCGAGAGTGTTCTGGTGGTGGATTTTGTAAAAAAGCATAATGAGGCTGGTAAGCATATTGCGGCGATCTGCGCAGCTCCTGCTAAAGTTCTCGCTCCAAATGGCTTTTTAGATGGGAAGAAAGCAACTTGTTATCCAGGAAATATGGAAGAGGCTGCGAAAATGGCTGAGAATGTAACTCTTCTTGAAGATAAAGTTGTTGTCGATAATAATATTGTTACAAGTAGAGGTGTTGGTACTGCTCTTGAACTTGGATACGCCCTTGTAGGGATATTTTTTGGCGCGGAATTTGTTGAAAAAATGCGTGTTGCTATGGTTGCGGATCGATTTTTAGAAAGTTATTAATTAATAGGAATTTAGATGGCCGGTACTAAAGTTGGATTAACAACAACACTGCCAGTTGAAGTAATCTTTGCTGGTGGATATATTCCTGTTGATCTTAATAATTTGTTTGTGCTTGAAGAAGAGGCATATGATATTGTTCTTGAATCTGAAAAAGCTGGTTTTCCGCAGAATTCATGCGCTTGGGTAAAGGGGTTGTATGCTACTGCAAAGAAGCATGGCTTTAGTAAAATTGCAGCAGTAAGAGAAGGTGATTGTTCGCAGAATATTGCTCTTGAGGATGTGTGGAAGAATGATGGGGTTGAAACTATACCGTTCTCATATCCTTATCATAGAACATTAGATTTTTTTAATAGAGAGCTATGTTGTTTCTCAGAAAAATTTTCAGCGGAACTTATGGACGTTGATTTTTGGAAAGAAAAACTAGATCGTATCCGTGGAGTAGCTAAAAAAATAGATGATATTGCGGTTGAGGCAATGAATGTGAGTAGTCTTGAGTTGTTTTTATCACAGCTGAACCTCACTGATTTTTTAGGTGATGTTGAAGAATGTCTACAATACCAAAATGAGTTACTCGTAAAAGTTCAGTCAAGACCGGCTGAAACAGGTATGACACGACTCGGCGTACTCGGGGTACCAACAATTCTTTCTGATCTGAATGATGTTATCGATGAACTCGGTGCACGGGTAATTTATCACGAAGTTCCATATGAGTTTTCAATGATTAAGAGTATTGGTAAAGGAATTGCCGATACTTATCTTGACTATACATATCCTTATTCAGCGGAATTCAGGATTAATGCTATTAATAAAGAAATTAGTTCGCGTCGTCTTGATGGGGTGATACATTATACCCAGAGCTTTTGTCATAGGCAGATACATGATTTGCTGATGAGACGCAGTTTTGATGTGCCTGTACTTACTATTGAAGGGGATCGGCCTGCTGTAACTGATGGCAGGACTTTAACAAGAATTGAGGCGTTTATTGAGCAGCTTAGATAATTCGAAAGAATATAGACCTAAAAAATTTGAGTGGGGTCTGTTATTTTTTGATATAATTTTATTACTTCTTCTTTCTGTGAGATTTTTTGATCCGTTATTTTTAGATGGACAATTACTTCCATCTATGGCAGTAGCTTTCATGCCAGGTGCTATTCTTACTCTCTTAGGAAAGCAATCACTTCCAACACACAGGATGTGTTTTGCTTTTGGGCTTCTAGTCTTTCTTATTGCTAATGGGACTATAAATCCGCGGGAAATTCAAGGAGCCATGAAGAATTGGCCATGGGTCTTGCTTGGACTCTGTATTCTTAGCCTCCAGATTGTTACTGGAGCATGGAGGTGGTCTATACTGCTGAGCGGACAGAGAATAGGGCTTACTTTTCTTACTTCTATAAAGTTACTTACTGTAGGGTTCTTTTTTAATACCTTTATACCTGGTTCTACTGGAGGGGATTTTTACAGGATATATAAAGTGGCAAAGGGGAACTCCAAACTTGTCGCGCCTGTAACAACATCGGTATTTCTTGATAGGTTATTAGGGCTTCCGGCTCTATTACTTATGGTTCTAACTGGGATTTGTATAAATCTTGATTTTATAAGTTCTACTCATGAATTTTTAAGTATTGCTAAAGGGTATGGGATACTGACAGTTGTATCTGTGATATTTTTCTTTGCTTTATTTTTTATTTCATTTTTTCTTGCCGATAAGCTAAGCACTTATAATTTTTCTACCTTTGTCGGTAGAGCATTTTTACAAGCTGTTAAGTCAATTGGTGTTTATAAAAATAGTAAAATAACATTAGTATATGTTATTTTAATCTCAATTCTGTCGCACCTAGCAACTTATGTAGCTTTTTTGTGTTTTGCTGAGGCTGTTGAAATTCAAGGTATTCATGGTTCAATTATGCTGTTTCTTGTCTTTGCTGGACTTATGGTTAATTTCATTCCTCTTGCGCCTGGTGGAGCAGGGCAAGGAGAGCTTGCTTTTGCTTGGATATTCACTCTCGCAACTCCAGCATTACCTGAAAATGCACATCGCGCCGCTGTTATGATGTTATGCTATAGGCTAGGTATGCTTATTTATGGCGCAATTGGTGGTGTCGTATACGGCTTAAGCAGGCAGGAAATACAAATTGAAAAAGATACAGCTCCTGAAATAGAGTCTACACCTTAATTCGATTTATATTACTCTAGAATTTACTTTTAAATACAGTAAAGTCGGTGGTCGGCTTGGTTATTAGGTCGCTACTTGGTCTTTCTGCACTTTTGTTATAGCATCCCGTTAATGTTAAGCCTCCTAATATTAATAATCCAAATATTGCTGCTTGTTTAAACATTTCTTAGACCTTTCAGGCTATTATATAATAAATTAATTTTAAGATAGTAACTAACTATTTGAAATATTATTATGAGTATCTTTTATTACTAAATTAATACAGGTGCTACATTTATAGTACCTGTATCAATTTTATAGTAAGGATATTTTGTAATATATTTAAAGGGGCAGTTTTTTATACTTGCTGCGTCGGTTAGTGAACGTTGATTCGCCTTGAGACTTTAATTGCTCTTCGTAATCTGTAAAGTTGCCTTCAAACCATTTAACTTTGCCATTACCTTCAAATACCATAAGGTGTGTGCAGATTCTGTCTAAAAAGAATCTATCGTGACTTATTATCATTGCGCAGGCCGGAAAATCTTCCAGTGCTTCTTCAAGAACTCTGAGTGTATTTACATCCAAATCGTTTGTTGGTTCATCAAGCAGAATAAGGTTTCCACCAGTTCTCAAAAGTTTTGCTAGGTGTACGCGGTTTCTCTCACCACCTGATAAATGCCCAACATTTTTTTGCTGTTGTTGACCTCTAAAATTAAACCGTGCAACATAGGCTCTGGCGTTCATCTTTTTACCGCCTACTTCAAGAATTTCATTGCCGCACGAGACTTCTTCGAAAATTGTTTTGTTGTCATCTAGCTCGTCTCTATTCTGATCAACGTACGCAAGGTCTACGGATTTTCCTACCTGAATTTCACCACTATCAGGAGTCTCTTGACCTACAATCATTCTGAATAATGTTGTTTTTCCCATGCCATTAGGTCCTACAATACCAACAATAGCGCCTTTAGGGATATCGAATGAAAGATTATCAATAAGTGTAACTCCATTGTAGCCTTTGCTGACATTTTTAAACTCTACTACTTTATCACCTAGTTTTCTGCCGTATGGAATCTGGATTACTATATCGCCATTCTTAACTTCAAACTCTTGGCTGGCAAGTTTTTCATACCTCTCAATTCGGGCATTGTTCTTTTTGTTTCTACCTTTGGCAGCTGTATTGATCCAAGAAAGTTCTCTTTGGAGCACTCTTTGTTTTTCTGTCTCTTTCTTCTCAATAAGTCTAAGGCGTTCTGCCTTCTGTTTTAGCCATAATGAGTAATTACCTTCAAATGGAATTCCTTTACCATTTTCAAGCTCGAGAATCCATTTAGTAATGTTGTCTAAGAAATATCTATCATGGGTTACAATAATTACTGTCCCCGGATATTCTCTCAACTGATCCTCAAGCCATTGCACTGTTTCTGCATCAAGGTGGTTGGTTGGTTCGTCAAGCAATAGGATGTCAGGTTTTTGAAGGAGCGCTTTGCAAAGAGCGACACGTCTTCTCTCACCACCAGAAAGTGTTGATACATTTGCATCATCTGGTGGAAGAAAGAGTGCATCTGCTGCTAGATCAAGCATCCTGTCGATCTCCCATGCGTCTGTAGAGTCAATCTTTTGTTGGAGTTTATCCATTTCTTCAAGAAGCTCATCCATTTTGTCTGGGTTCTCACCCATTTCAATTCCGATCTCCTCGTATCTTGCTAGCATTTCTCTGATAGGTTGTACTGCTTCTTCAATATTTTCGCGAACATTTTTTTCAAAATTCAGTTGTGGCTCCTGTTCAATCATAATGATTGATGATCCGTCTTTGATTTTGACTTCACCTCCATAGTCTTTATCAAGACCTGCCATGATTTTGAGAAGTGTTGACTTACCCGCACCATTAAAGCCAACGATACCGATCTTTGCACCATGGTAGAATGATAATGAAATACCGTCTAAAATGGCTTTGTCGTTGTACTCTTTGGTAATGTCATCAATAGAACAAATAATTGGTGGCATTGTTTTACTCCGTTCTTTTGTTAAGATACTATTAAAAATTAAATTGTTATATAAAAAAATTAACTCTATGAACTCTGAGAACAGTGTCTGTGTGAGCATTTATGTTGTTATTGAGCTAATCATATGTAATATTAAGTAAATTGTCTATATTATTTGTCTATTTATCTGATTTAGATATTGCTTCTTGAAAATTAAGTATATTTGAGAGCGCAGTAGGCGATGCAATATCTATTTCATCAAGTTTATTATGATGATTAGAAAAATAATCTAGTATTGTTTTAATCTTGTTTTTTTCTATTTTGCTCTTACTAAGTAATGTTCTGATCTTATTCAGTTTTTTGCTGGCTTTGTCAATTTCTTTTGGTAATATAGCTTCAATATTTTTCTTGATTTTTTTTGATAAACTAGGAATTCCCGAGTTGATACTGATTGTAATATCTCCTCGTCTGATTATAGAAGGTATATAGAAATCTGAAGACTCTCTTTTGTCAGCTCTATTAAATAGGACTCGACTCTCTCGTGCGTCTTGCTCAACCATATCGTTTACTTCTGTAATGTTTGTGCAGGCGAGTATGAGTGTGTACTGGCTAAGATTCTGCTGAAAATAATTTGTTTTTTGGCAGAGTAGCATGGTCTTGAACTTATCAAAACCGTTATCAAACTCAGGAGAAATTAGGTCTATTTTACTTACTCCAGAATCAATAAGCAACTTGGTCCTGCGAAGGGCTATCTTGCCTCCTCCTACAACTAGAACTTTGATATTGTCCTGTCTGTTGGTAAGTAAGATCGGTAACATTTGGTTTTTACCTTATAAGCTTTGCCAGGTGCTGTCTACCGGCGGAATTTTTGAGCGTGAAGATATATCTTTAATATCTTTCTTGTATACTATGCCATTATTTAGGCAGAACGTGGCTTTGGCTGTTTTATCATAATATTTTGGAATAGCATATATTATTGAAGGTAAAGTTGCTGTTTTAAAAAATGTGTAGTCGGTGTATTTTTTTACAGGAATGAGTTCAATTTTGCCATCTACCTCTTTAGCCTCTTGGGTAGTAATAAAATTCTGATCTAATAGAATCTTAGCTGCCCGCTCTTCTGTCTGTTCTATGCGGGCATTCATGAGAGCTTTAGGGCAGAACCAGAGTACAAAGACAACTATGGCAATTGTTGAAATCACGAGTGCAGGGGGGAAGCCTTTTCTCTTCTCTTTTATTTTAGTATTATTTTTAGTGTTGTCTGTTTTGTTCATTATAATTAATCCTGTTTATGCTTGTTTATAATTTCTTTACATTCGTGATGGTGCACTAAGACCTAGTAGAGTTAGACCTTTGGCAAGTGTGTTTCTTGTCGCTTCAACAAGCTGTACTCTTGCTGCGCTTAATTTCTTGTCCTTTGTAATAATCTGGTGGTTCTGCTTGTCTGCATACATCCTGTTGAACTCAGAGCAGAGATCGAGTAAATACTCTGCGACCATGCTTGGTTCGTTTTCTTTGGTGCTGGTCTTAATTATTGTAGGGAAGTCACCAAGTTTTAGCATAAGGTTTCTTTCCAGTCTACTGGTAAGTTTGGTTAGGTCTGCTCCACTTGTGTCAATGTCTGCTTTTTTGATAACAGAACTCAAACGGGCATGGGTATATTGAAGGTATGGTCCAGATTCACCCTGCATGTTAAGAGCCTTATCCCAGGTAAAGACAACATCCTTAGATCTTCGTTGCATAAATTCTGTAAAGATAATTGCACCTACACCTACAGCTTCTGAGAGGTTATCAATTTCAGCTTTTACTTCTTCATCTCTAGCATTTTCTGAAATAATTTCTCTGGCTTTTTCAACAGATCGGTTGAGAACGTCTTCAAGGAAGATAACATTACCTTTTCTGGTTGAACCGGTTGTGCGCTCTTCACCAAATACTCCCGCACCAAATGAGAGCATTCCGAACTTTACGTGCTCGCAGCCGTTAGCCCAGTCGTATCCCATTCTTTTAAGAACGCTGAATATTTGTCTGAAGTGAAGTTCCTGCTGGTTAGCAACAACATAAAGACTTTTTTCAAAGTTATATTCAGAATGTCTGTATTCCGCTGCTGAGAGATCACGCGTTGCATAGGTTGTAGCTCCGTCACTCTTTTGAATCAGACAAGGTTCTTTGATTCCTGCTGATTCCTCTAGGTTTACAACAAGTGCTCCTTGGCTCTGCTCAAGAATTCCTTTTTCCTTTATTCGATTTGCTGTTGCCGCCATTTTGTTATTATAAAAACTTTCACCTGTATAATGATCAAAATTCACATTTAGGCGCGCATATAACTTTTCAAGACCCTTGATGCTTTCATCTCTAAAGATAGTCCAGAGTTGAACTGACTCTTTGTCATTGTCTTCAAGTTTTTTGAACCAGTTCCTTGCTTCATCTTCAAGAGTAGGGTCTGACTCTTTAAGATCATGGTATTTAACGTATAGCTTGAGCTGAGAATCAATATCAGTCTGAGGATTCTCCCCAGCATTCTTTGCTGCAGTATAAGCTACCATTAATTGTCCAAAGTTTGTTCCCCAGTCGCCAAGGTGGTTTACTGTAACTACATTCCAGCCAGTTGTTGCGTAGAGCCTGCTAAGCGCTGCCCCAAGCATAGTTGAGCGGATATGGTGTACCCCAAGAGGTTTGGCGATATTCGGACTGGAGTAATCTATAACTACTGTCTTACCTTTTCCTTCTTTAGAGTTCCCCCAGTCTTTAGAAAGAGCACTGGTAACAGCAGCTTCAGTAAGGGCTTTTTGTGAAAGTACAAAATTAATATATGGACCAACTGGATTGATTTCAGCAAATGGCTCTACTATTTCAAGTTTTTTTACAATTTCTGCTGCGATTTTTGGAGGTGCGTTGCGGAGCTTTTTCGCAAGAGAGAAGCATGGAAAGCCAATATCTCCGAGTTCAGGCTTTGGTGGTAATAGTAGTAGTCCTTCGACCTCAGACACTTCCATATCAATGGCTGGGGCTAAAATTTTTGCTGCTGCGTTATAAAAATGTTTCATTAGTTATGTACCTTATATATTTAATTTGTACCAGATTAATAAATATCAACTATTTTGATGGTTTAGTCATAGACATAGGCTCAAGTGCATTGTCAAGGGTCTCTTTATCTATTTCGCCAGATTCTAGTGCAACGTCTCTTACTGTCTTGCCTGTTGCGTAGGCTCTTTTTGCGATATCTGCGGCATTGTCATACCCAACAATAGGTGCCAAACTTGTACACATTGCCAGTGAATTTTCAATGTAACTTTCACAAGTTTCTACATGACATGCTAACCCGTCTAGAGCGTGGCTGACAAACATTCTGCAGGCATTTGCAAGCAGTCTTGATGATTCAAGGAAGTTATAGCTAAGGAGCGGGATGTTTACTGCAAGCTCGAAATTACTGAGTGTACCTGCTGAGAATGAGGCAGAGGCTTCAGCACCGACAACAAATGCTGCCACCTGCATTACTGATTCGCAGACTACAGGATTTACCTTACCCGGCATTATTGAGCTTCCAGGCTGAATTTCAGGGAGTTGGAGCTCTCCATAGCCACAACGAGGACCTGAAGCTAAAAAGCGGATATCATTAGCAATTTTGTTGAGACTAATTGCAAGTGTTTTTAATGTTCCCATACCTTCTATAATAGCGTCTCTTGCAGCTTGTGCTTCAAAATGATTGTCTGCTTCAAAGAACGCAATTCCTGTTTCTTCAGCAAGTTTTTTAATTACTTTTGGAGCAAATTCAGGGTGAGTATTGAGACCTGTTCCAACTGCTGTACCGCCAAGAGGCAGCTCAGAAAGTGAACCAAGTGAATTATGTACTCTTTTGATTGAGTTCTTTATCTGTGCTGTGAAACCACTGAAGACTTGTCCCATAGTTATAGGTGTTGCGTCTTGTAAGTGAGTTCTGCCTATTTTAACAAATTTTGCAAAGATCTTTTCTTTTTCCGCCAGAGTTGATTGGAGTAGTTGTAGAGCCGGAATAAGCTCGTCTTTTAAGCTTTGCGCAGCTGCAACGTGGAGGGATGTTGGCATTACATCATTTGAACTTTGTCCCATGTTGACATGGTCATTAGGGTGTACAGGGTCTTTGCTGCCAATTTTTCCACCAGCAAGTTCAATTGCTCTATTTGCAATAACTTCATTGGCGTTCATATTTGAAGATGTAGCACTACCAGTCTGGAATACATCTACAGGGAAATGTTTATTTAGCTTGCCTCCAATAACTTCCTCTGCTGCATTTTCAATCCAAGCTGTCCGTTCAGCATCAAGTTTGCCTAGTTCATGGTTTGTTTGGGCTGCAGCTCTCTTGATAAGTCCCATTGCTTTGATCATACCTGTAGGTAGCGACCAGCCACTTACAGGGAAGTTGAGAACGGCTCTCCTTGTCTGTGCGCCATAAAGAGCATCATCAGGTACTTCAACTTCTCCCATGCTGTCACGTTCAGTTCTTGTTCGCATTATAGCTGTCCTTTATGATAAATTTTATGATATTTTTCTCGCTAAATTATAGTGAAATATGCAGACTTTTCAAGTGTGACTAGTTAAAGATTATTGTCCTGTTACCGTATGTCAGTATCCTGTGCTGTAAATGAAGTCTTATCGCTTGACTGAGAACCTGTCTCTCTAGGTCTCTGCCTTTTCTTATCATATCTTGTATTGAGTCCCGGTGGGTAATTCTAGTAACATCCTGCTCAATAATTGGTCCCTGATCGAGATCCTCTGTAACGTAGTGCGCTGTTGCCCCTATGATCTTTACCCCGCGTTCTTTTGCTTGATGGTAGGGTTTAGCTCCAATAAATGCTGGTAGGAAAGAGTGGTGGATGTTGATAATTCTTCCTTCTCTACCTCTGATAAATTCTGGCGAAATGATCTGCATATAGCGTGCGAGAACTATACAGTCTATTTCGTGTTCTTGCAGTAATTTGAGCTGTGCTGCTTCAGCCTCTGATTTTTGTTCCTTCTTTATTGGAATATAATAAAAAGGCTTTGCAAAATGCTTTGCAGCACTTTCTAGATCAGGATGATTGCTCAGTATCAGTGAGATCTCACCGTTGAGCTCTCCCATAGCTTCTCTAAGTAGTAGGTCATATAGGCAGTGTGAGGTCTTGCTGCACATTATTGCAATTTTCTGTTTACTCTCATTGTACCAGAGCTTCCATGCCATCTTTTTGTAGCCTTTGGCCAGGACTTTGAGTGAGTCTTCAATTCCGCCTCTATCAAGCGTAAACCCCTCAAGAGCCCATGAAATACGCATGAAAAACATACCTGTATCTTCGTCAGAATGTTGGTCTGCGTCAATAATATTCCCGCCATATCTAAATACCATATCTGATAGAGAGGCAACAATACCTGTTTTATCCTCAGAACTTACCATCAATGTCGCAACTTTGTTATGCATTTAATGCTTCCTTTAGTTTCTCAATAATTTCATTTGTTGAATCTTCACCTGACTTTATAACATCTTTTATTGTTGAAAAATCTCCCCAAAAGAGTTCACCAGTCTGTGGCTTTATTAAAAAATCCGCTTCTTGTGCCTGTTTGTCATTTATAAACTTACTTTCAACCATTTCAATACGAAAAATAGTATCAAATCCATTATAAATTTTATATTTGCCAGATACTTCTGAACGTATGTCTACAGCTAATATGATATCAGCACCCAGTTTTTTTGCTTGTTCCACCGGAATACTGCAAAGTGGGGCAGCATCAAAATATTCTTTTTCGTTCCATTTGTATGGAGGGAATACTACTCCAACATTTGTCCCTGCTATAACTGGCTCTCTGAGGCTTCCTTTTGTAAAAGTTTCTAAAGTGCCATCTGTTGAATTCAACGCTACAATTGATAATGGAATTTTTAGGTTTTCAAACGTTAATGACTCTGGTAGCAGGTTCTTTACAGCTTTAATGCATGGGTTTTTCCAAAGAAATCCTCGTCTGAATGATAAAACAAGAGCAATTGTAAGTGCTCTGAAATTTCGTTTTAAATAGTGGAATACTCCGTTTTTAAGCTCTAGACCGTCACCTTTGCGGGGTCTAAAAAGTCCACCTCCACTAAATTGAGAACTTACTAGTTCTTCTGTTTTGTCAATATCTTGTGTGTAGGCATAAGTTGCACCTATAATCCCACCCATACTATTTCCAGCAATAACTTCAGGCCTTATCCCAGCTTTTTCAAGAGCTCTAATTACTCCGATATGACACATCGCTCTGCTTCCGCCACCGCCGAGTGCTAGACCTAATTTTAACATATTTATAATATATCCCAATACTTTTCTAACTTCATAAATTTATAATATAAAATATAATGCTTTATATTTTATAACTTTTTTGTTATATTTTACAGATTATAAAGTATAAGGCAATAAGTAGTAAGTTTTTTGAGGATAGGAGGTTAATGTGAGACTTATATTGATTAGGCATGCCGATGCAGAAGACTATGCTGGAAGTGATTTTCAAAGAAATCTTACTCCAAAAGGTAGAAAGCAGTCAAAAAAAGTAGGAGCGTTTCTATCATCTATAAATGATCTTGATAAATCAATACTTGTATTTAGTCCATATCTTAGGGCTGCCCAGACAGCAGAATTAGTTGCAGAAAACTCAGCTCATTATTATACTTTTGTTGAGGATAAAAGATTAGGGTGTGGTATGTCGGTTAATGATGCTCTGGAGGTTATAACAGAACTGGCCTTTGAGGATACAGTTATAATGGTTGGACACCAACCTGATCTTGGGGATTTGATTGCGCATTTGTTAGGTACCAATGCTCTTACTGTTCATGTACGTAAAGCAAGTGTTGCAATATTTGAAATTGATAGCCTCCGTTGTGGTGGCGGGTTGCTTGAAGCATTTTTGCCTACGATGTATATGTGAAAACAGTTATTGTCAGAAATTGTGCTTTTATAATCAATAAAAGCAATTAATTGATTAATCGGTTTTAAGTGGAGTTGGCATGAGAGATGTTGATAGAACTATTGGTGGAATTATTGCTAAAGCTAATTGTACAATAATAGGCTCCGTTGATGTTGATGGTTCTCCAAATACGAAAGCAATGCTGCACCTAGCCGAAGAGAGGGTATTAAAAACTATTCTTTACTATTAATATATCTTCATTATGAGTACAGCAATATAGCATTAATAATAAAGCTTGTATTTATTGTTATGATAAAAGAGATTTTAGAGGAGGGATGCTCAAAGGTGTAATGGTGGTGCTTGAAGATAGTGTATCAAAAGAAATGATTTGGAATGATGGTGATGATAATGTGCAACTAATGATCCAGATTATTGTGTACTACGGTTTATTGCTCAACAGGGGCGGTATTATAGTAACTTTAAGTCAGAAGATTTTATTATTGATTAATGAAAATATTAAATTTAAGTTTATTTGTAGTATACCCTCTTTAGTTATTTGCTAATTTTGTATTTATGATATTTTTATTATCTGGTTACATGCACTATGTTAAAAATTTAAGGGCATATGTGAAATAAGAAAAATAAGCCAAAAAAATAGGCGTTAATAAAGACTATTTAATTTTATTTTGCTGATTGATTAAAAGTCTTGTTATTAGTTCGCAACTTTCTCTTACAATTGTGAGTTTGGTCTCTATACTATTCAGTTCATTTCGCTTTTCTTCTACAGCAATTCTTTGTTTGGTTTCATCCTCTGATTCACCTGGAATTGTTGTGACTGTAGTTGGTATTGGATTACAAGCTTCAAAGTTCTTTCTCATGGTATCAATTTGGGTTAAAATAGTTTCATATACTTTTTTATCCATAATATACCTTTCTTGATAGTAATTTGTGGCAGAAATATAATATTTATCATACATGAATATATATAATTATTCAATATAAATTGCATCATATATTATATAATAACTTTTTAAGTGATTTGTGTGTTTTTGTTAGGGAATAATAGTGGAATGTTAATTATTGATTTCCAACACCTCAGGTTTCCCAACGGAATTACCTTTTTGCGAGCAAAAGAAGCTCGAACCGCCCTAAATGCAAAAGAGTCAACACTTTCTAAGAAAATGCTGACTCTTGTTCAATCTGGTTACCCCATAAGGACTTGAACCTTAAATAGCAGTACCAAAAACTGCTGTGTTACCGATTACACCATGGGGTAGTATGTATGTTTTTTAATGTACTCTTTTCTTAAGCACGGACGATATTATATGGCTTAAGTATTATTAGTCAAGTGTCTTTAGGATATTATTATAAAATTGTTAAAAATACTGTAGAAGCAATTTTTAGTGTGCTATATTGAGGATAATGTGGTAGAATATAATGGTTTGATAAATAGCTTCAGAATATTATTGCGAAATTTTTTATTTTAAATATTTACTTTATTTTATAATTACTCTTGAACTTTGAGGACACTCCAATAAAATATTACTCTTGAATCTTTACTGCCAGCTCTTTTTGGTTATAATGATTCTTCAATGTTATTAAATTTAAATTATTTTTATATATAAGGAGATACAGAGATGGCAAAGAAAAAAAATCAAGTTGAAGTTTACCAGCTGATTTGTAAGGATTGTGGTGAAGCAAATTATGTTGTACGTCTAAAGAAAGAGCATAAGGGTTTAGAAGTTAAAAAGTACTGCCCTAAGACTCGTAAGGTACAGCTTCATAAGGCAAAGAAAGCTTAAGTAATACTATTTGCTAACAAAATTTATAATCTCTTGAGTTTATCTCAAGAGGTTTTTTAATGCTTTTGCAGTGCTTCTTTATTCATTCTGTAATATGTGTAAATGATCAAAGCGGTGGTAAAGATACTTGGGACAATAATCATTGTTGAAGTATTAAAAAAGTATAGGCCAATAGTAAATAGAATAAGGGTTGTTATTACGGAGGATATTTTTTTTCTGGTGATAATAAAAATTACACTAAATATAAGCATAAAAAGAAGTACTAAATGCCAGGAAATAGCGAGTAATCCACCAATCAGGCAAGAAATTCCTTTTCCGCCTTTGAATTTTAACTGGATTGGATAGATATGTCCTAATACTATACTAAAAAGCAGTAGCCCGGAGAATTGGTCTGTACTAAGTATTATTTCACCAGCAATTATGCCAACATATCCTCTGAAAATATCTATAAAGAGTACGGCGATAAAACCAAATTTACCAAGGATTCTGCCGGTATTTGTTGCTCCGGCATTGTGACTGTATTCTTCTCTGATATCTTTTTTTGCTAGTATTTTTGTCAGATAAAATGCACTGTTTAAACAGCCAACACTGTAGGATATTAATACTGAAAGAATAATAACTAACAGTGAGCTATGGGACAAACAGTAGTACATTATTTATTCTTGAATAATCTTTGACTGATAGACTTTGGTTTACGTAAACGTTGAAGACTGAGGACTGTAATATCAAGTTCGGGTGTATAACTGGTGTGGCGCGCTCTTAGAAGGTCTGCAATTTGATCAGCAATCTGCTCGTCAGGGCTGTCGGTCATTCTTGTTGATAAATTATTAATAAGTTGATCAATTGAGAAATTGGAATTTTCAGAAATTCTGTTTATGCCATCAGTCATTACTGCAAAAGAGTCATTAGGGGCGAACTGGAGCTCTATTTCCTTTATCTTTACTCCACTGAATGCACCAAGATGAGGACCAAGACCATCTTCAAATAATGACAATTTTGCATCTTTAAAACGCAACATTTTTACACTGCCTGCACGGCAAATACTGACTTTTCTAGTGCGGGTATTGAGTATCATAAGAGCAATTGATACGAGTAAGCCGCGTTCGCTCTTTTCGATAAGTTTTTCATTTAAAAGTGAGATGACTTCAGAAAGAGCTTTACCATTATTAAGCTCTTCTCTTACTTGAGGAATAATAAAACCAAGAATATTTTCTACTTTTTCGCCTCTACCTGAGCTTTTCCCAATTGTTATCGCAATTTTATTATTTGGCAGGTGCATAAAATCATGGAAGTCACCGCCACCTTCAACACTCCTTAGTATTTGAAGTGATGCTGCGAAATCTACCATGTTTGGAGTGCTCTCTGAAACCAGCTCAGCATCATGGTCATATTCAGGGGGGTCTGGAAGTAGCTCAAAATCATTACCAACACTATCAATAAACTCTGAGAAACATGAGTAGATTGCAAGTGTTAATTGTTCTGAAATTGTATTGATAATTTGATTTATTTCAGGTGATAAAGTTGTGTTGTTATTATTATAAAAGCAGATTACGCCATAAGGGATTTCATTTAGCAGTAATGGCACACAAATAATTTTATTGCTAGGGCTCTCGGGGAGTAACAGATAAATATCTTCTGCTATAAGTTCTATTGGCTCGTCAGCATCAATTTTGAGTGGTTGCAGATCAGTTGCAGGCAGATCAGAATCAGCAAATGCTTCAAGGTGTGAACCCTCTTCGTCCAAGGTGTATAATGTTGCTCGTTCAAATTCTAATACATTACAAATATTTTTTAAAACACTTGGAAGTACTAATTCTATTGATTCAGCACTATCAACCATTGCGCTGCTCAACTGACTAAGAGCATCAAAGATTGCTCCTTTTATTGAATAAATGTTAGTTAGACGAGAGCTTTCAGACATAAGGTTTAATCACATTTTATATAAAATTATCTGTAAATACTTACAATATTTTTTCAACAAAATATCAACAGTATAATATAATAGCTGGTTTTTGTCTTCTGTCAAGTAATATACATCTTTTGATAACAGAATAATGTTATTTACAGTAAAATGTTTAAAAAACAATACTTGCATAGCCTACGCTGAGTTCAGGTGGGTCTGAAGGCATTATATCATAGCTCAATACATGTTCTAATGTTAGACCAGAGCGAATGCCTCTATATTGAGCAAAACCGAGAGTAGCTGCTATTGCGCCACTTCCGCATGCTGAGTGGTTTGAAGCGGCTTCTGGTATAATATTCTCGGCTTCAATATTTTCTATTAGCTTAATTAGCTTTTTGTCATTATTTCTAGCCCACTCTACTCCATTAATTCCGGTGCCTGCTGGGCTGAAGTCGTATGCTGATCCATAATGTGTAAGGTCACTACTACCTATAACAATGTAATCATTTTTTGAGTTTTCAGTAATTATTGCTATATCCTTTCCTAACCTGATGCTGTTTTGGCTGGGTGGGGTAGAAATTGGAAGAATTTTTATATCAGGAAAAAAATACTTTATGAGTGGGGTCTGTAGTTCAATTGCATTATCTGGAATATGTGACGAGAAGTCTTCCGTTGCGTAGTCAAGTGCTACAACTTTTTCGGCTAGTTCTGAATCTATTTCCAAGTTTCCTAAAGGTGTCTCCCATTCTCCATTTGTCCACACTCCCGCACTACTTGGGCAGTAAGAGTGTACTGCACCAAAAATAATAAGAGTTTTTGCAGAGGGGTGCTTATGGGATAATGCATAATAAGCTCTAGTGGCACATTCTCCACTAAAAGCCAGCCCAGCGTGTGGGACAATGGCCGCCAAGCAGTGGCGCTTACTGATTTCATTGAGATCAATTTCCGACGATGAATATTCAAGAAAAGTTTTAATTAAGCTATTAAGTTCTGATGGTCGTGCTGGGTACCAGCTGCCAGCTTTTTGTGCTTCTCTCGTATTCTTCATATTACTTATCCTTTTATACATTAATTTTTGGGAAAAGTTATCTGAATAATAGAATTGCTATCCCAATAAGAATTAGTAACGGCCCTAAAATTTTATAAAATCTTCTGCGATTATTTAGCCAGTTTGTAAAATCTTTATGAGTAAATGAGCCACCTATTATTCCATATGCTGTTAAAGTAAGAAGCAGTCCAAAGAAAATTGCACCTACTCCGGGTATTATTGAATGTATGCTCAAGATAATTTGTCTCCATTGATGTTACTGTCATTTGAACTGATATATGTGTCTTCGTAATCAAATTTTTGGGTTTTAATATCTGTAGGTATGTTCATAAAATTTATAATTGATGTGTCTGTAGGTGAGCTTTTTGTAAAATCTGGAAATACTTTTTTAAGATATTGTGAAAGTTTTTTTATGGTTGGACCGTATCCATTTGAGTATAGTAGCATTTCAAGATCCGTACTTAGCTCGCCTGCACTAGAGTAGCGTTTTTCTGGATCCTTGGCAAGCATTTTACCGAGAACTATCAATAGTTCTTTGGGAATATCTTTTCTGTATTCGGTAATAGGTGGTAATTTACACATTCTAACTCTATTAAGGCTGTTGATTGATGAGTCCGTTTTGAAAGGGGATACACCTGTTAAAAGCTCGTAATATACAATACCTAATGAGAAAATATCACTTCTTGCGTCGGTTTTTTCGAGCATTGCTTGTTCTGGGCTCATATAATGAACTTTGCCAAGAAGGAGCTTGCCTTCATTACTTGGAGCAAAATTTCTTGCTTTTGCAATACCAAAGTCAGCAAGTTTTCCTTCACCTTCAGATGTTATCATAATATTTTTAGGACAGACGTCTCTGTGAACAATATCCAGATGCTCTCCATCAGCTCCAGTGAAATTATGAGCGTATTCAAGCCCTCTGGCAATGCGGCTGATAATGAAAGTTACAAAATCTATAGGGATGTTTATCCCAATTGATTTGTGCATGCTCAAAAGTTCACTGCAATTAATACCATTGATATATTCCATTGCAAAATAATATCCGTCGCTGAACTTATCAAGCTGGTATATTTGGACAATATTGGGGTGAACCAAGTTTGCAACAAGTTTGGCTTCGCTTATAAAGCGGGAAACAAAATCTGAATTACCAATGTGTTTATCAAGAATAGTTTTGATTGCTACCCGCTTTATAAAGCCTTCTGTGCCGTATTGGTCGGCTTCGTAAACACAGCCCATCCCGCCATGAGATATTTCTCTTATTAGATGGTACTCAGTGGTGCTGGTTATGAACGTGAGTTTACTCATATTTTTTATTCTTCAATTTCAAGGATGCAGATAGGGTCACCAACTTTTACCGTGTCGTCTTCAGTGACTAGCATCTGTTTTACTTTTCCCTTTTTTGGGCAAGGTACATTGAATGTTGCTTTGTCTGTGACCATCTCGATAATATCATCGTCACTTGTAACACTGTCTCCTTCTTCAAAGTAGGTGAAAGAAACCTTAGCTTCGTCACCTGCATCATCACCTAAACTTGGAAGAGTTACTGTAAAATCAGCCATCGTATTTACTCCTTGATTGTATTTAGTCTTTATTATAAAATTAACAACAAATGATTAATATCATTTTGAAATGAAAAGGTTTTTATTTATAAATAATTATTAGTAAAAATAAGAAACTGTCAAGGACTACAATTACGAAATATGAATAAAGAAAAAGAGGTTATATTTTCCAGGCATATTCTTTTAAAAGAGTTTGGAGTTGATGCTCAAAAAAAATTACTCGACTCTAAAATATGTGTTATAGGATGTGGAGGGCTAGGATGCGGTGCTTTGCCTTATTTGGTTTCGGCAGGAGTAGGGGATATATCAATATTTGACTTGGGTGAAGTAGAGCTTTCAAATTTACAGAGGCAGGTTCTTTACGGTCTTCCTGAAGTTGGTTATGAAAAAGCTTCTATGGCGTATAGTAAACTTTCACAAATCAGTCATTCTTCAAATATTGTACATTATGAAAAGATTATCAGTAAAGATAATATAGCAGAATTTATCAATAATAATTATGATCTGGTGTTGGATTGTACCGATAATTTTGAGGTAAGATACCTTCTTGCGGATTATTGCTGGAATAATTATATTCCTCTTCTTAGTGCGGCTGTTCTTGAGTTTGAAGGTCATATCATGTCACTTGTGAGATCCAAGGGTAATCCGTGCTTGAGATGTCTTATGCCTGAAGCACCGGTGAATTATAATAGAGCAAAAGATGTTGGTGTCTTTGGCCCTGCTGTTGGGGTTATGGGAACTTTAGAGGCTGTAGAAGCGGTAAAGATGCTTACTGGTGTTGGACAAGGTCTTGAAAGGTCTTTTCTTTCTTTTGATTTCCTTAGTATGAGAATTAATAAAATGAGTCGTGACGTTAATGCTGAATGCATCTTCTGCTCCAGTGACAGGTAAGTAATATAATAAAGTAAATCAATACTTAGAATGAAATATATGAAAATAATAAAAAATGCTATTTTAATGTTGGGGCTTATTTTTCTTACAGGTTGTGTGGATGAGAGTAAGATTGACCCAAGAGTTGTTGAACTTGATGGTAAGGTTATGCTCACTTATGGTATGTATGATCTTGCTGGTGGAGGAAGCCTTGATAAGTTTGCTATAATGCTTGCTGATAAGGATCTTGGTAGCGCTAAAACGGTATTAAAAAATAGTGGGGAATTCAATGGCTACATTTCTGCGCTAATAGCAAAGGCTTTTGATAAGTCAGGGGTTGGAATTATCTTTCGAAACGGATCGGTCTTTAACATTTTAAATGCAGATTTTACTCAATTAAATCTTGTCTATGAAGGGACAGACGGTCTTGAAATTATTAGTGCTGCTAAAGTGGGAAATACGATATTAGGGTTTGGTAGAGAAGAAGGTCAGCCATGGTCTTTTTATGAGTTGAAGAAGGATGGCTGGAAAGTAAAAAATATAGATAGTCCGATACTAAGTATTACGGATGTCGCAATTGCAGAACTTATCGAATATAAAGGCTACCCTGCAATCTTCTGGCGTGAAGTTGCTAATAGAAAGGTTGAAGGATTTATTCGCGGCGCAGTCTATGATGGCAGTCAGTGGAAGCAATTGCCTGTAATAGGTGAGAATATATCCTTATCAGGAGGTTTTGCTGCATGTAGTGATGCTGATAGAATTGTTCTTATTCAAGATGCTGGAGGTAAAGAAGGTCTTGCAGGAAGTGGAATGCCAATTTATGAGTATAATAAAGATGATGGATGGAGGAGTATTGCGGATATTCCATTCTCAAAAGAGAGTCTGGCTTTAGCAGGTTTTGGAATAGATATAAAATCGATAAATGGAAGATTTGTTGTCGCTAGAGCAGATGAAGCCGGAATTCAGCTATATTATTCTGTAAATTTTGAAGATGGAATTTGGAAAGATGTAGGGCAATTCGAAAAAGAAGAGAGAGAATGGAGCGAGCTATTTAATTCAGAAATTATATTCAACTACATATTACTTGGTATAAGTGTTGGTTTACTTGTACTTTTCTATATTAGAAGGAAAAAACTTAGAACTGTACTTGATGCAGATGAAGGTAGTAACTCAGCGCTTCCAAAGGATGCCCGTCTTGCGAGAATGATAAAAGAGGCAAGAATTCAAAGAATTGGTGGCTTTGCGTCAGTATTAGACCGTGGCTTTGCACTTTTTATTGATGGATTCTTTGTAATGCCTATACCGTATTATTACCTAAATGCTCAAAGTATAGATTTTATGGATTCAGTATTTTCGGCAAAAGAACTCGTGCTTTTCTTTATTTGGCTGATTTCTCTCACAGTTTATATGTTGATTGCTGAATTGATATTTGGGTTTACTATTGGTAAAGCTCTTGCTAGAATCAGGGTAAGAAATGCTACTGGTGGCAGACCTTCACTAGCTCAGGTACTAATTAGAAATACAGCTCGAATCATAGATTTTTTCCCTGTTCCTATAGGAACAATGAGAATCTGGTATTTGATCGCAACTGTTGCTGCTTCGGTTACTGTCAAACGCCAGCGGGTTGGTGATATACTTGCTAAGACAGTTGTTCGAAGGTATACGCCGCTAAAAAAGAGAAAAATAATTCTGGCAAGTGCTTCACCAAGAAGGAAAGAATTACTTACTGAATTTGGATTGAATTTTGATGTTATCTCTGCCGATGTAGATGAGAGCGCAGTAGTTGGAATGCTACCTAGAGAATTTGCAAAAATGTTGGCTGTGCGTAAAGCTAGTGAAATTGCTGTTAGAATGGAGAATGGTGAACTTGTTATTGCTGCTGATACTGTGGTTGCGCTTGGTGATAGAATACTTGGTAAGCCTTCGGATGAGAATGAAGCTAGAGAGATGCTTTCAGCATTATCTGGTAAGACTCATGAAGTTCTCACTGGTGTGAGCATAATTGATACAGCTACCAAGCAGTTGGTAGCTTCTGTTGAGAGAACAGAAGTAGAGTTTAGAGAACTCTCTGAGGCTGAAATCAATAATTATATAGAATCTGGTGAGGGCGAAGATAAGGCTGGGAGTTATGCAATTCAGGGTAATGGTGGTTTTTTTGTAAATGCTACTCTTGGAAGTACTTCAAATGTAATAGGGATGCCTATGGAGTTATTTCAGAGGATGCTCAAGGATCTTGACGCGAGTTAGTAATTTTGCATTTATACTTTTATAGATTTTTACGAAGCAAGAATTGGTTTAGCTTAATAACTTTAGAGTCAGAGGTTGTGCATTTATGAAATTGGTACTTCATGGAATAGTTGTGTTTATTATGAGTCTGGCTCTTGGCGGGTTAGGGGTATATTTATTTTCTGCTTTTAAGGGTGAGAAGTCTCAGGACAATAATAATATTACAATAAATTTAATCAAAGAAAATACCGGGCTTGTTGACGAAATATTTGATAATAATGGTACCTTGATGGATCAACTTGCTTATTCTTTTGATAGTGATGAGCTTAGACATAAGGCTGTAGAAATAATTAATAAAGCTTCTGTTGTTGCAGAAATTCATGATAGTAGGGTAATGGTAGAGCATGGAAAAGCAGGTCTTGCTTTGGATATTTTATCACTTGCGGGATTTATCCCAGGAGTGGAAAATTTTACCTTTACTGATGTTACTGCTAGTAAAGGAAGTTTGGAGTATAAGGTTCAGAATAGACTTGCCACCCAGAATATGCTTTCTAATATGATCGCTACTATGGCTGAGGGTGTTGAAAAAGCTAGGGTGCTCCTTGTTTCTAAGGATATAGTTGGAAGTATTGATGATATTAAAGTGATTATTCTCCGTAAAGATGGAGTCAATGGTTTAAATGTGAAAGATATTGAAGGGATAAAGGAAAATATCCTTGCAATGACTGGCGTTGAGAGCAAATATTTAATTGCTATTATTGACAGCAAGACAGGTAAAAGTTACTAAGTTTTGACATAAATTTTATAGTGTTTTTTTTAGTGGTTGAACTCTGATTATTTCGGGATTCAACCTTTTTTAATGGGGTTTTAGTAGTTAAATTTAGTAATATAAAGTTTTTATGTATTGACTCAATTAATTATCAATTTTTGTCGATATTGTTATATATTGAAATTTTAAGAAAGAAAATAATAAATTATGTGTGAAGAGTTTGATTTTTCAGAGCATTTGTCAGTAATGCCAACCGAAGTGTTGGAATGGTTAAACCTTAAAGAGGGGGGCGTTATACTAGATGGTACTTTAGGGCTTGGTGGACACTCGTCATTGATATCTAAAAAAATTGGTCAGTCTGGCTATCTTATAGGACTTGATAGAGATGAAAACGCTATAGAAATTGCAACTGAGAGATTAAAAAATGCACCATGTAAGGTCGATATTTGTCACAGCCGATACTCTGATATGTTAACAGCTCTTAAAAAATTGGGAGTCTCTGGTGTCGATGGAGTTTTGCTTGATATTGGGGTCTCTAGTATGCAGTTGGATAGGGCTGAGAGAGGTTTTTCATTTATGCGTGAAGGACCGTTGGATATGCGTATGGATAAATCATCTGGCATGACTGCAGCTGATATTGTTATGACTTATAGTGAGGAAGAGCTTGCTCGTATAATTTATGAGTATGGTGAAGAACGATTCTCAAGGCGTATTGCTAAAATGATTGTTGAGTATAGAAAGAACAATAATATTGAATCAACACTTCAGCTTGCGGGAATAATTGAAAAAGCGGTACATAGACGTGGGCGTATACATCCAGCTACTAGATCGTTTCAGGGACTGAGAATTGAAGTTAATCAGGAGCTGAAGGAGCTTGAGAACGGTATTGTTGCGGCTGTATCAGCACTCAATTCTGGGGGGAGGTTTGTGTTATTAACATTCCATTCTCTTGAGGATAGAATTGCTAAATATCGTATGAGAGAGCTGGCTGAGCAAGGAGTTATCAAACTGACAAAGAAGAAGGTTGTAAAACCATCGTATCAGGAGTGTCAGGTAAATAGGCGGGCTCGTAGTGCAAAGCTCAGAGTTGTTGAAAAAATTTAATTTAACCTATTATTTATTAACTAACAGGAGTAGAACAATTTTTAGAGTAAGATTATTTACATACTGTTTATTTTTGATTTTGGTGTGTTTACTCGGTATTTATACTGTAAATCAGAAAAGTCTACAGACACAGGCTCGATATAAGTTGGCAAAAGTTCTTGAAGAGGAGCAGAGAGTATCAGAGATGCTTTTAAGAGAAAAAGTAGAGTTATCAGAATTGTTGTCACCAGACAATCTGCAAAATTATAATGATAAGTATGAGCTTGGTATGAAACCATTGCAGAGTGTTGAAGATTATAAAGATGTAGTGGAGGAAAATTAGGGTGAGTAATATTTGTGATTTACCATATGAATTTAATATAAGAGTTTATAGACGGGGGATCTGTTTCTTATGCCTTATTATTGTATTATTAGCAGGGCTGATCTGGAGGTTGTATCAGATTCAGCTTGTACACTATGAAGAATTATCAGGTAGTGCACAGGGTTATATTAAGAGTAATATAACCTGGTCACCAAGAAGGGGGCGGATTATTGATGCCAAGGGTAGAGATTTAGCTTTATCTGTAAAGACGCCAAGTTGCGCTTTTGATCCAAAAATTGCTGACATGCGCGGAGTGGATAGGATGGAAATTGTTAGTAAGGTTGCTAAGACTCTGCAGCTTACTCCGGCTGAAATGGATAAGGTTTATTCTGGTGTAATGAAGAAAGATATACGATTTGTTTGGGTAAAGAGGCGGTTAAATCAGGAAGAAATTGATAAAGTTAAAGCTTTAAAACTTCCGGGTCTTATCTTTCCAGTAGAATATACTAGGTGTTATCCTCAGGGCGTTACAGGGTCTCAGGTGCTTGGTTTCAGTAATATAGATGGTAAGGGGATGGAAGGAATAGAGAAAACATGCGACTCTATTCTACGAGGCTTGGCTGGGAGTAGAGGTGTTCAGAGAGATGCCGTTGGTAGAAAGCTTGCTGATGAAAGTTCTGCATTAGTAAGCGCTGAGCCAGGACTTGATGTAGAGTTGACAATTGATAGCTATATTCAGGATCTTACAGAGAGAGAACTCGAAAAGGCTGTGGTTGAAAATGGTGGTACTTCCGGGGCAGCGGTTGTTATGGATTCAGCAACTGGAGATATACTCGCCATGGCTGGGTATCCATCATTTAATTCAAATTCTCCTGCTGATTTTCCTGCAAAAAACAGATTAAACCCTATTGTTGCTTCAGTATTTGAGCCGGGAAGTATCTTTAAGTCAATTGTAATGTCTACGGCACTTGAACAGAAATTTGTAACACCTGCTACTGAGTTTAACTGTGAGGGAGGAGCCTGGAGAATGCCGGAAAATGGGCGAGTGCTTCATGATACTCATAGTTATGGAGTTTTGCCAGTATCTACTATTCTTACAAAAAGTTCTAATATTGGTATGGCTAAAATTGCTGCAATTATGGGCAAAGAAAATTTATATAAAGGCCTAAAAGAATTCGGTATTGGCGAGAAGACAGGTGTACCAATTGCCGGAGAACTCAAAGGTACTTTGAGACACCCAAGTAAATGGACATCTTATAGTATGGGCTCTATCCCTATGGGTCAGGAAGTTACTATTACTCCACTACAGGCTGTTACTGCATATTCTGCAATAGCAAATGGCGGAATACTTTTAAAACCAAGGTTGATTAAAAATATTTATTCTGATGGAAAATTAGAGAAGTGTGTACCTGTGACTCCAGTAAGAAAAGTAATTAGTTCAAAGGTATCAGAGGACATTCTTAAGATGCTTGAGGATACTGTGGAAATTGGAACTGGTAAAAGAGCAAGATCTAAAATGTATACTGTTGGTGGTAAAACTGGTACAGCTCAGCTTGCATGTAATGCAGTAGAAATTGCAGCAGGTCATAAAGGTTATTCACCAACAAGGTATGTCGGAAGTTTTATAGCTGTAGCTCCAATTGAAAAACCGAGAGTGATTGTGCTTGTTTCTGTACGAGAACCTAAAAAATCACATTATGGTGGTACTGTGTCTGCTCCAGCTGTAAAGAATATTATTGATGGTACCCTGAATTATTATAAGGTTCCAATGAGTCCTAAAAAAAAGAAGGGGTAAATAATGCAGCTTTCTCAAGTTCTGGCTGGTATTGATGCTGAGTTAATAGGAGGTGATGACTCAATTGATATTACTTCTATCGAGTATGATAGTCGTAAGGTTAGAGACGGTTCGTTGTTTGCAGCACTTAATGGTGCAAATACAGATGGTAATAATTATGCCAAACAAGCAGTTGAGAAAGGGGCGGCGCTTGTTCTTTCAGATACATTCAATAACAATATAGGTGTAGGGCAGTTGCTTACAACTGATACTCGCCTGGCATTACGAAAGATTGCGGAGAATTTCTATTCCAGTCCTGAGACTAGGCTAAAATTAATTGCAATTACCGGAACAAATGGTAAGACTACCATTGCTCAGATTATTGCGCATGCACTTAAGAAGCTTGATAAAAAATGTGGGGTGCTGGGGACAGTTGAATATGATCTAGTATCTGAAGTTATTCCTGCGCCATTAACTACACCTGAAAGTGTTGATTTTCAAAGATATCTTAGTAAAATGGTTTCTAATAATGCGGAGTATGCTGTATGTGAGTTTTCGTCTCAAGCATTGGCTAAAGAGAGAGTAGCTGGAGATAATGCTGATTATGCAGTGTTTACGAATTTAAGTCGTGATCATCTTGATAACCATGGAAATATGGAGAATTATTTTTTAGCTAAAAAGAGACTTTTTGATAAATTGTCAGCTGGAAGTGTTGCGATTGTAAATAGTGCGGATTCTTATACTGAGAGAATTGTACAGGATACAAGGGCTAGGGTTATTAAGGTTGGGCATAATGTTGGTGATGATATCCGAATTATTAATGCTGAGTATGAGGTCAATCAAACATTTCTTAATATCTTGGTATTAAATAGACATTATTCAATATCCTCGGCACTTATTGGTGAATATAATGCGGTAAACTTACTTGAAGCGATGACTGTACTGTATTCTGCAGGGTTAGAATTTGATGAGATTATTGATGTTGTTAGCGATTTTAGTGGAGCTGGTGGAAGGCTTGAAAGATTTGAGTCGGCTGATGGAAGGGTTGCTTTTGTCGACTATGCTCATACCGATGATGCTCTGGATAACGCATTGACTGTATTGAGAAAGATAACCAAAGGAAAGTTAATAGTTGTCTTTGGGTGTGGCGGTGATCGCGATCGCGGAAAGAGGGCACTTATGGCAAGTGTCGCTGAGAATAAAGCAGATACAGTAATACTTACTAATGATAATCCTCGTACCGAAAATCCTGAGCAGATTATGAATGATATTCTTAATGGTATAAAGAATAAACCCAAGGTCTTGGTTGAATTTGACAGAGCTAAGGCAATTTTGACTGGACTGGATATTGCTAAAGAGGGTGATGTTGTACTAGTCGCTGGTAAGGGGCATGAAGACTATCAGATAATTGGTCGTGAAAAAATCCATTTTGATGATCGAGAAGTAATCTCAGCAATTTTTAATGACATTTAGTGTTTAAGATAGGATTTAAAAAATTGTAGAATATGATAATTTGTTGTATGATTATTAATTAAAAGATGAATTGTTATTTTGAGTTAAAGAATAAGCAACTACTTGCTTATTCTTTATTTATATTATAATGTCTCAATAAATAATAATATATATTGTTGGGATAATTATAGTTGTAATCTATGCAATTTGTTTATAATAAAAAGCTGTTGGGAGAATAAAGATTGACCTGCATTTCAAATATCGATAAAATATGTATATTAGTTTGAAAATAGTAGTTTAGCAGATGGGGAGAAGTAATGCAGGTCGAGTTGAAATCTATCGCTGAGTGGGTTGGTGGTGAGATTATTGGTGATGGGGGGATATCTGTAAGAGGTATATCCACTGATACAAGAAAAATATCTGGCGGTGAAATATTTATTGCTCTTAAAGGGGACCATTTTGATGGTAATAAATTTGCTGCGCAGGCTTTTGATAAAGGAGCTGTTGCAGCAATTGTTTCTGATTCTACTTTACTTGATAACCATGACGGTATTGTTGTTAGTGATACGTCAAGGGCATTAGGTGATTTTGCAATGATATATCGCTGGCAGGAGCCTCTAATTCCATGGGTTGGAGTTACGGGAAGTAATGGTAAATCTACAACTCGTCACTTAATAGCTCATATACTTCGTTCAAAAGGCAGCGTTTGCGAGCCAATTAAGAATTATAATAATTTAATAGGCCTACCTCTGACAATTCTTTCTAATACTTCTGAAAATAAATTTGCTGTTCTGGAAATGGGAACAAATGCGCAGGGCGAAATTGCAAGACTTGCTGAAATTGCAAAGCCTACTGTTGCTATTATTACAAATATTGCACCGGCACATCTTGAAGGTCTTGGTACAATTGCTGGAGTTGCAAATGAAAAATTGGATGTATTCTCGCAGCTTCCTGATGATGGGTTGGCAATAGTTCCTGCTGAAAGCAGATTTTCCGAGCTGCTCAAAAGTGGTGTGAGGAGTAAGGCTCAGATAAAAACATTTGCTATTGATACTTCCGCTGATTATATGGCTGAATATGTTGATTTTTCTTGGAGTGGATCGACATTTTCGGTTAGTGGAGTAAAATTCGAACTGCCCTTACTTGGAAAACATAATATAGGCAACTGTCTTGCTGCTCTCGCTGCTGTAGAATTTTTGGGTGTTTCTCTTGAAGAAGCTGCTGAGGCGATTAAAAGTTATAAACAACTTGAAGATAGACAGAGTATAATAAAAACTAAGAGATATAAAATAGTCTCTGATTGCTATAATGCCAATCCAGAGAGTCTCAGAGCAGGTGTAAATACTCTTGAAAGCCTTGATACAGGAAGAAAAGTACTTATTGTAGGTGATATGCTTGAGTTGGGGCATGATAGTGCACGTATACACTTTGAGGTGGGAAGGTGGTTGGCTGCTAGTAATATTGATGTTGTTCTTGCGGTAGGTAAGATGTGTATGTCGCTTGCTGAGGGGGCTCATGCGCAGAATGCTCATCAGGTAATAAAACATTTTAGAGGGACTATGTCGCTGCTTGGGCATTTAAAAGAATTAGTAAAGGATGGGGATACTGTTCTTGTAAAAGGTTCCAATGCTATGAAGCTTGGTAGAGTTGTTTCGGCTTTAAAAATTATGTAGTTTTTGTGCAATTCAAAATTTTTCATCATTTCTAGTATAATTAAACATAGTTTTGTCTTTGGTTCTGAATCGCTAATGATTCAGAACTTTATTTATAATATAGGTGTCATTAAACCTGAGATTCTGGATTTTATTTAATATTTTAAGGTTTTTTTACTTTGCATATTATGTGTAAAGCAAGGATGTGATCAAAGTATTTATGATTATAGGGATTACATTATAATCTCAACTAGCAGTATTTTACTGTTTAAATTGTCTTTAATTTGTTAGGTTGCAGGAATATGTATTATTTATTAAACTATTGTAATACATTTAGACGATAAGTGACATGTCTTGTAATTATTTTGTCAGATAATAAAGGGTATATAATGCTGCGTTTCCTCGCTGATTTGTCTATAAGTTATGGTCCATTAAGAGTTTTTGATAGTATAACATTTAGAGCAGCATTAGCTATGCTAATAGCCTTTGCTATATGTCTAAAGCTTATTCCTAAGTTCATAAGCCATATGAAGACCAGTAATGTTACTGAAAATATGATAAAAGACAGCAAGGAGATATCAGAACTTCATTCTACAAAAGCAGATACTCCAACTATGGGTGGCATGGTAATGTTGATTGGTGTCACTATATCTTCTCTTTTGTTACTGGATATACGCAATCCATTAGTAACTATGGGATTATTTATTTTTATTTTATATGGCTTACTTGGATTTATTGACGACTTTATGAAATATAAGCGCTTGGGTGACAATGGATTAACCAAGAGGCAGAAATTATTTGGTCAAATAATAATCGCTGGAGTTGTATGTTTTGGGCTAAGTGCATATGGTGGTGAAAATACAACTAAAATTCTCCTGCCTTTTACTAAGTGGGATAATTTTCAACTTGATCTTGGATTCTTGTACTATCCATTCTCTATTCTAGTTATCATTGGCTGCTCAAATGCTGTAAACTTGACAGATGGTTTAGATGGACTTGCTGGAGGGTGTTCAGTATTTGCTTCTGCTGCATATGCCGTGTTTGCATATATTGCAGGAAATAGTATTATGGCCGGGCACTTTAGAATACCATATATTGCTGGTAGCGGGGAACTATGTATCCTTATGGCGGCTCTTATTGGAGGGGTTGCAGGGTTTCTTTGGTTTAATGCCAAGCCTGCTCAATTGTTTATGGGTGATACTGGAAGTTTAGCTCTTGGGGGGCTTATCGGATATACTGCACTTATTAGTAAACATGAGATAATTCTTCCTATTATTGGGGGGATTTTTGTTATAGAAACTGGGTCTGTATTATTACAGGTAGCGTCTTTCAAGCTGAGAGGTAAAAGATTGTTCAAGTGTGCTCCATATCATCATCATCTTGAACTGTCTGGCTGGAATGAAAATCACATTGTTGTAAGATTGTGGATGGTAGGGGCGATACTTGCGGTGATTGGTCTTGGATCTTTGAAGATGCACTAATATTTAATATTAACTTTTAATAACAAGATGGATACATAGAAATATGAATGATTGTATTAATGAGAAAAGACATATTTTAAAATCAATTCGTGATCGTATTATTGCTGTCTCTATGACTTTGGTAGGGCTTGGGGTGGTTCTGGTATATTCTGCGAGCTGCGTCAAAGCTGGTAACGCCGGTTTTGAATTGACATATTTGAAAAAACAATTGATCTGGCTTAGCGTTGGACTTTTAGCCCTATTATTTATGAGTGTTATTAATATTCAAAAGTTCAAAAAAATAGCTATTCCACTATTTGGCTTGATTGTCATTATGTTACTTGCAGTGTTGATACCTGGTATTGGTACAAAGGTTAATGGCGCATCAAGGTGGCTTAGATTTGCTGGATTTAATATTCAACCTTCGGAGGTGGCAAAAATTGGCATGATTATAGTTATGTCAAGCTTTCTGGCTAGATTTGGTGGCAAAAGCCTTCCATTTTTTAAAGGATTTGTACCAGCAGTTATTATGACAGCTATCGTACTTGGTTGTATTATGCTGGAGCCAGATTTTGGTACCTCTGCCCTAATTGGAGCAGTAATGGGATCAATGATTGTTGTTGGAGGAGCAAAGCTCTGGCATACTCTTATTGCTCTTACCGGAACAATTCCTCCTGCAGCTTATATTGCAATAACTAAAATGGACTATATAGCATCAAGAATTCAAGCTTGGCATGCAGGGGAAAAAGATGGAAAAGGGTATCAGATATGGATGAGTAAAGTGGCTCTAGGCAGTGGAGGGCTTACTGGTATGGGACTAGGTGAAGGAGTCTCCAAACTATACTATCTCCCAGAAGCTCATACTGACTTTATCTTTGCAATTGCCGGACAGGAGTTTGGACTTATTGGTACATGTGTTATTATTCTGCTTTTTGGTGTATTGGTATATGAAGGCATAAGACTTGTAAAGCACGCCCCAAGTAAATTTACTGCACTTATCGCTTATGGTATTACTTCAATCATTGGTTTGCAGGCTGTATTTAATATTGCGGTGGTTACGGCTTCAATTCCACCTAAAGGGATTTCATTGCCATTTATCAGTTTTGGTGGAAGTGGGCTCTGTGTTGCGCTGGCTATGATTGGAGCTTTAGTTAGTATTACAAGGATTGAACCAGAAATTCCAGTAAAGGTAGATGTTGAGCCGGTGCTTGAACTTGGAAATGAGTCGTATGATAAGAGGAATGTTGCATGAGGGTAATAATGGCTGGAGGAGGTACAGGCGGGCATTTATTTCCTGGATTATCACTTGCAAAAGCAATGGAAAAAATCGACCCAGATGCAGAGGTTTCATTTATAGGAACCTCTCATGGTCTTGATATGGAGATAGTCCCAAGAGCAGGGTATTTTATTGATATTCTATCTGCAGGTAGAGGTTCTCCTCTATCTTTATCACATTTATCTAATATGCCTAGATTCATTCTCTCTATATGGCAAAGTATAAAATTATTTAAAAGGTATAAGCCTGATGTAATGGTGGCTCTTGGGGGATTTGCTGCGGCTACTCCTGGGATAGCTGCAAAACTGTTAGGTATTCCTGTAGTAGTTCTTGAACAGAATTCAGTTCCAGGTAGAGTAAATCGTTTGCTTTCACGTTGGGCAAAGGGGATTTATTTACAGTTCAGATGTGCAAGAGAGAGGTTTATAAATACTAAGGCTAAATTTTATGATCTTGGTTCACCTATGCGTGAGCAGATGTGCGGGCTGGTTCAAGAAAAGCCGGTAGACGGTGAGGCATTATTAATAATAGGTGGATCTCAGGGTGCGCAGAAACTCAATGATATTGTACTTGAAGCCATAAAGGATATACAGTTGCAGACAGGATGTAAAATCATACATGTTGCTGGGGCTGGTAACGAAGAGGGTATCAGAAAAGCATATAAACAACTAGACGTTGATGCTGTTGTTCATGGTTTCTTTGGGAAATTATCAGAGTGCTATCGAGAGTCAAAGCTCGCTATCTCGCGATCAGGAGCAGGAAGTATTGCTGAACTTGCAGCAGCGGGGCTGCCGTCAATTCTTGTGCCGTTACCAACAGCTATGGATAACCATCAGTTGCTCAATGCTGAATGGGTTGCTAAAAAAAATGGTGCTGTTGTACTTGAACAGTCATTGCTTACTCCAGAAATTTTGACCCGGCAGGTAGTAAGAATCTGGAAGGATAAAAAGTTACGTGATAGTATGGCTGAATCGGTGCGCTTACTTGCAAGGCCAGAGTCAGCATCTGAAATAGCTGAGAGTATTATACAACTTGTTGGAGAGAAAGTGTAGTATGAACATTGCAGGGAAAAAGATTCATTTTATGGGTGTTGGTGGGATTGGAATGAGTGCACTTGCTGGAATGGCATTAGATAGAGGCGCAATAGTTAGCGGTTGTGACAGGGCTGAAAATGATCAGACCGATATGCTCAAAAAACTTGGAGCTCAAATTAGTATAGGGCACTCAGAGGTGCATTCTGAAAACTGTGATAAGCTGGTATATACAAGTGCTGTTTCGATTGAGCATCCAGAACTGGTTGCAGCAGGTGAAAAATCAATAAAACGTGGTATGTTTCTGGCTGAAATAATGGCGGGATATAAAGGTGTAGGCGTAGCTGGAACGCACGGAAAGACTAGTACTACATGGATGGCAGCACATATATTGATAAAAAATGGTATTGATCCCACTGTTTTGCTTGGTGGTGTAACTGACGAAATGAATGGAAATTATAGGTGTGGTGGTGAGGTCTTTATCAGTGAACTTGATGAGAGTGATGGGAGTTTTTTAGAACCTGAACTCGATGTAGCAGTTATTACAAATATTGAGTCAGAGCATCTTGCTTACTATGGAACTTCTGAAAAAGTAGTGGAGGCTTTCGGAATTTTTGCCGAAAAGATTAATACTGGGTTGCTAATTGTTGGTTATGATAATGAGCATTGCGCTGAAATTTTTGTGAATCATCAAGGACGTAAGAAGGCTTTTGGAATAAATAGCTCTGGAATTGGGCTATGTGCTGAGAAATTATCTTATATAAATGGTATGCAGGTTGCAGACTTAACTTATGCTGGTACTAAGGTTGGGCAGCTAAAAATTCCTCTTTGTGGTAAGCATAATGTTTTAAATTCTCTTGCAGCATTACTTATTGGTGAAGAATTTGGCGTAAGTTTGGAGGATGGACTTCGGTCTCTGGAAACGATAAAGACTGTTGGAAGAAGAATGGAGCTTATTCATACTCTTGATACTTCAAAAATATACAGCGATTATGCTCATCACCCAACTGAAGTAAAGGCAGCGTTGCAAGGAGCTAGAGAGCTGGATGCTTCTGGTAAGATTATGGTTATATTTCAACCTCATTTGTATACTCGAACAAGAGATTATGCAAAAGATTTTGCTAGAGAACTGGTAAAAGCAGATTTAGTCGTTGTTGCTGAGATTTATCCAGCACGTGAAAAGCCGATTGCAGGGGTTAGTTCAGAATTAATTCGCGAAAGTCTGCGGATAATTGGTGGAAATGTCGATAATTCAAAAGTTAAAGTTGATCAAATAAATAATTTTATTTTTAAGTATGCTCCTGAGTATTCAACAATAATTTGTATTGGAGCCGGAGATATAGATATAGAGGTGCGGAAAATTGCAGTCAATAAACTTGGATGAACTTAAAAAATTAGATATAGCAGTGCTATGTGGGGGAATTGGAACTGAGGTTGAAGTATCCCTAGATAGCGGACAGTCTGTATATGAAGCATTGAAATCATTTGAACTCAATGTACGTAAGGTCGTTCTTGATGGAAGTGAAGAGCAGGTCTTAAACTTAGGGTGTGATATCGCTTTTATTGCTCTGCATGGAATTTTTGGAGAAGATGGAACTGTACAGAGATTGCTTGAAAGAAACAGAATTTCGTTTACTGGAAGTAGTTCTCAAGTAAGTAAATTGTGTATGGATAAAAACTTGAGCAAAATTATGATGCAAAGGATGGCAGTACCTGTCGCTCCTTGGATCTGTATAGAAGATATAAATAGAGTTTCTGAGGAAATGGATAATAGTAATATAAAACTCCCTGTTGTCGTAAAGCCTAATACTGGTGGAAGCTCGGTAGGAGTTGTAATTGCTAAAGAGGAGCATCAAATATATCCAGCTGTTGAAAGTATACTTCAATCAGGTGATAAAGCTATTATTGAATGCTATGTCGAGGGAATTGAGTTTACTGTGGGTATTCTTGATGGCAGTATTTTACCTATTATTGAAATGGAGCCTGCTGAAGAGTTTTATGACTATCATGCAAAATATAATGCTGAAACGACACAATATTTGTGCCCGCCTCAGAATATACGTACAGATATTCAAGCTATATGCTCAGATCTAACAAGAGAAATTTACAGTAATTTCAAGATTAGAGATCTTGCAAGAGTTGACTATATTCTGGGAAGTAATGGTAATCTTGTTGCGCTTGAAATAAATACTATACCAGGTTTTACATCTCATAGCCTGGTTCCTAAAGCAGCAAAAGTAAGAGGTCTGGAGTTCAATGAATTATGCCTTGAAATATTGAATATGGCGTATTTGAGAAGAGTATGATTCTTTATTATAAGTTAAATAGAGTCTAGTTAATCGAATTAGGAATAATGGTTAATAAAGTAATAGAGTTAAAAACAGGGAAAACAAAACCTAAAGAAATAAAAGTTGGCGGGATAATAGGCAGTGTGATTAGGACACTGGGCTATATTCTACCAATGTTTTTGTTGTTCGCTTTACTTGCTATTGGCATTGTAAAGCTATGGCAACGTGGAATTGAGTGCGATATTTTTAAAATTAAGCCATCTATTTTTATTTCTAATGATGGTAAGTATTCACCGGAGGCATTGAGAGAGTTTGAAAGGCTTAGTAATGCTTTTAGTGGGGTGAGCTTATTGAGGCCTGGGCTACTTGATGAAGTAAAAGATGTGTATGGCAAGAGTCCATGGGTAGAGGAGGTTTGTTCTCTAAAAAGAGTTTATCCAAATAGAATTAATATTGAATTTATTCCGCGCTTTGTCTCTGCTCAATTGAAGCAAAATGGATATTACTGGTTGATAGCAGAAGATGGGGTGTTATTGCCTGCTGATGGAGTAAAGGTTAAGTATAAGGATTTACCTGTTATTAGTGGGGATATTGATCATAGACCTGCAAATGGTCAGGTATGGCATAGTGATGGTGTTGATGGTGCTTTAAAAGCACTTAAAGCATTGAAAAATACTGAATTCGGCAAAGAACTTGGTATAACGAAAATACAAGTTAGTTCTCCAAGTTTTATTGATCAATTAAAAAGACCAGGAAGATCAAGACCCAGGTTGGTTGTTGATACAAATAGCAATATATCGATTCTTTGGGGAACTTGTTCTGAAAATTTCCCAGGTGAGATTAATACAAAAGAAAAGATTAAGATGTTAAAGAAGTTACTCAAGGATTGGAAGGCAAAAGGTGCTATGGGAAAACCTGTATGCTTTGATATCCGTACAAGAGTTGGCGGTTTTAACCTTTAATATATTTTATATTTAATATGAACTATATCTTTCAAGGCGCTATAATTTATAGTTGTAGCTCTTTCTAATCTTAACTTAACTTGTAATACAGAAAAAAACGTATAAAATTCTATTATTAATTATAATAACTACCTTATGCATCACGTGTGTGTAGGGTTTTTTCATAACCTTTTTATAGGGGAGTGATAGTGAAAAAGAATTTTGCTAGTTCATATAGAATTTTTGATGAAAATAATGTTGAAGAAATTAGAAAGCTCTGTGGAACAGCACATTCCGCAGATATAGCTAAAAAATTGTCAGAGTTGCCTATTTCTGAGATTCATGATGTAATCTCAAAAATTAATCCACATAAAGCAGCGCAAATATTTAATTATTTTAGCGATTCTCTGCAACTTAAGATCGCAAAAATATCTTCAGATGGAGAGATTGCGTCAATTATAGATTTTCTTGAGTCTGATGAGCAGGCAGATATTATCAAAAGATTCGATAAAAATCGTCAAAAACGTGTACTGTCCCTACTTCCTGAACAGGATTCAACACACGCTTCAGCTCTTGCAGCATATCCAGAAGGTACATCTGGGGCGGTAATGACTAAATCTTTTATAACAGTTCCTTTTTCAGAGAATGCTGAGTCTGCAAAGAACTCTATAGCTGATTTTGATGATATCAATAACTTGCATTATATTTATCTGACAGATAAAGCGTGGAGAGTTTGCGGCTCTGTTAGAGTTGTAAATTTGGTCAATGTTGATAATTCAGTACAACTCAGTGAAATTGCTGATTCTGAGGTTATTTCTGTTAGAGCTTTAGAAGATCAGGAAATGGCTGCCAGAAAGATTCAGCGTTATGATCTTTTGTCAATACCTGTTGTGGATGAAATTGGAAGAGTCTTAGGTATAATAACTTATGATGATGCATTTGATGTTTTAATAAAAGAGCAGACAGAAGATATGCAGAAAATTATGGCTATTTCATCAAGTGATAGTGATAATGGTGAGTCATATTTGAATATTTCTGCATGGCAGCATTTTAAGAAACGTATAACCTGGATTGTAGGGCTGGCAGTACTCGGACTTGTTTCTGGGTATGTGCTTCATACTTTTGAGAATGTATTGTCCAGCCTGGTGATCTTAGCGATTTATATGCCAATGCTTGCTGACACTGGGGGTAATACAGGCAGCCAGTCTGCGACTCTGGTTATACGGGCTTTAGCACTTGGTGAATTGCGCTCTAAAGATGTATTAAAAGTACTTTTTAAAGAGTTGAAGATATCAATGATGGTATCAGTAATTCTCATGTTTTTAGCGTATTGGAAAATTGCATTGCTATCTGGTGGTTCAGCAATACCAATGGATTTTTCTCTACCTCAAATTGGTATTGCAATATCTGTCGCTCTTGGAATTCAGGTTATTTCATCAACATTGATTGGTGCTGTCTTACCAATAATTGTCAGTAGTATGAAATTAGATCCAGCTGTAATTGCTGCCCCAGCTATTACATCGGTTGTAGATATTACGGGGTTGTTGATATATTTCTACGTAATAGGTGTGATGTTAGGTGTTTAAAATCATTGTGGGTAAACCGATAAAAAAATATTTAAAAATGCGTTTATGTTATTATAAATTCTTGACAATTATAAATAATACATTATAATTTGCCACCTAAGGGCTTAAAAAAGCTATACTATAATATAGATATTTTATGTTTTGAAAAATTTTACAAAGTTACAATTTTTGTAGTTTTGATTTATTATTATTGATGTTTTAAGGAGATTTATTCATGGCAATCAAAGTTGGTATTAACGGTTTTGGTCGTATCGGTCGTCTTGTTTTCCGTGTAATGGCTGAACGTGCAGATTTCGAAGTTGTTGCTATTCACGATCTAGCTGATGCTGCAGCACTTGCTCACCTTCTAAAGTATGACAGTGCTCAGGGCCGTTTCAACGGTACTGTTACAGTTGAAGGTTCTGCTATTGTTGTTAATGGTAAAAAGATTGAAATCGTTGGTGGTAAATGCGGTCCTGCTGAAATCGAATGGGGTGGTGTAGAACTTGACGTTATCGTTGAATCTACTGGTTTCTTCCGCGATCAGGCTACTATCAGTGGTCACATTGGTAAAGCTGGCTGTAAGAAGGTTCTTCTTACTGTTCCTGCTAAAGATGCTATCGATGCTACAATTGTTATGGGTGTTAACGAAGATGCACTTAAGGCTTCTGACAAGACAATCTCTAATGCTTCTTGTACTACTAACTGCCTATCTCCAGTTGCTAAGGTTCTTAATGATACATTCGGTATTAAAGAAGGTCTAATGACTACTGTTCACGCTTATACTAATGACCAGAATGTTGCAGACCAGATCCATAGTGATATGCGTCGTGCTCGTGCAGCAGCTGCTAACATCATCCCAACTACTACTGGTGCTGCTGTTGCTGTTGGTCAGGTTATCCCAGCTCTTAAGGGTAAGCTTGATGGTATGGCGATGCGTGTTCCTGTAATCACTGGTTCTTGTGTAGATCTAGTAGTTAATACTGAAAAAGAAGTTACTGTTGAGTCTGTAAATGCTGCTATCAAAGCTGCTGCTGAAGGTCCAATGAAGGGTATACTAGAATATACTGAAGATCCAATTGTTTCTTCAGACATTATTGCGAACCCACACAGTTCTATCTTTGATGCTAAATGCACATCTGTAATGGGTAAAAACATGCTTAAGATCATTAGCTGGTACGATAACGAATGGGGTTACTCTAACCGCGTTGTTGACCTAATTGCTAAGGCAATGAGCCTATAATAACAAGAATTTACGATTTTTGTTTGAGAGCCTGCTCTAGCTGAGTAGGCTCTTTTATATTTGTCGAATTGATGTATAATATTAAAGGATTTATTTACTTGTTGTGCATAATGAAGTCGTTATTTAAAATATAATGAGTCTTGAATCAGCATTTTTGTACTTGCTAGATTTTAGTATGTATTAATATGAAAATATGAATTTTACAGATTCATACTATGCCTTTTTTTGGTAGATTTAAGTTTAGTTTCGCTGTATATGACGAAGCATTGGAAGGAATGTCGTGCCATTAATAAGTGAGAACTCAATTCAGCGTGTACAGGATAGTTGCGATATTGTAGATATCGTTGAAAGCTATGGTATTAAGCTAAAGCGGTCTGGTTCTAGTTTTCTTGCTGTGTGCCCTTTTCACAATGAAAAAACTCCTTCATTTAATGTTAATCCTCAGCTTCAGATTTTTAAATGCTTTGGCTGTGGGGTAGGTGGTGGAGTGATAAAGTTTGTTCAGCTTATGGAGCGTTGTGAGTTTCCAGATGCTATTGAAAAACTTGCCTCGCGTTCTGGAGTTACCCTTGAGTATGAAGGTGGGCGGAGTAATGATCCTCAGAAGAGTAGGGTTAATAAAGACAAGAAACAGGCACTGTTCTGGGCGTGCAAACAGGCTTTTGATTATTTTAGGGCGGCATTAGCTGATAGTTCAGAAGGGGCTGCTGCTAGAGATTATTTGCTAAGTCGAGGTTTTAAGAAAGAGACAATTGATGGTTGGGGGCTAGGCTGGGCACCAGAGAGATGGGACGGCTTGCTCAGTGCATATTTGAAAAAGGTTGTTGCGCTAAGTGGTGAACATAAAATAGAACAGGCAAAACAGGTTGGACTTGAGGCTGGAATATTCAGGCAGAATGAGGAGGCTGATAGAATATATGATGCCTTTAGAGGCAGGGTGATGTTTCCTATATTTGACCTTCAGGAGAGACCTATAGGTTTTGGGGGTAGAGTGTTAGTTGAGAAACCTGAGGCTGGGGGTAAATATATAAATACCTCAGAGACACCTTTGTTTATGAAACGCAGCTTGTTGTTTGGTCTTAATTTTGCCGCAAAGGAAATTGGGCTGACAAAGACAGCATATGTTGTAGAGGGTTATACCGATACGATAATGTGTCATCAATATGGGGTCCGAAATGTTGTTGCTACTCTGGGAACAAGTCTTACGGTTGAACATATACGCCTTTTGAAGAGGTATATCCATAATGATGGTAGAGTTGTTGCGTTGTTTGATAATGATAATGCTGGTAAGAAGGCAACTCTAAGAGCTATTGAGTTATTTATGGAGCAGGATGTAAATTTATGGGTGCTCTCCAGCCTGGAGGTAAAGGATGCGGGTGAGTTCTTGCCTAAATATGGAGCAGATAAATTTAGAGAATTTCTTGAAACTGCTAAAGAAAGCTTTGCTTTTATTATTGAAGAGGAACTAGGGCGAAAGGATTTTTCCGCAGATCTTTCTGGGAAGACTTCGGCTATTGAGAAAATAATGGACCTGGTAAATCGCTGCCCAAACTTATTACGGAGGAATATTATGCGTAGTAAGGTTGCGGAAGTTTCAGGAATAAGCGAAGAAGCTCTGCCTTTACCCAGCAATAAGAAGAGTCTCTGGTATAAAAACGTGGAATCAAAATCTGGTGCTGAAGGTAGTAAACGTGCATATTTTACTAATAGACCTCAGGAGCAGACTCCAGTTATTGTTGATGCCAATAAGCAGGCAAGGGCAAAGGCTGAAAAAAGATTACTTCGGTATATGTTCGTTGATAAAGCATGGTGTAACAAAATTGTTGATAACTATCCTCCTGATGAGTGGTTTGGAGATAATGAGCATGTTTGTGCGGGTTTGATTCGAGATGAGTGGTTTACTACTCAAGCTAATGAAATTAGGATCGAAAGGATTTTGCAAAAAACGGTAAATGAAAAGATAAGAGATTTATTAATAGATTTTGTTGATTTTGGTAAAGGTGGTAACTCAATAAATAATTCTGGCGTGTCTCTAACTGATGACGAAACTTTGAATGATATCGAATTGGATGAGATTCTATTTAGGATTAGAATAGATGAATTAAAAGAAAGAAGACTAGAGCTTAATTCAGAATATTCGCAAGCAGAACTTTCTGGAAATAAAGAACTTGCAGATAATCTTTTGCTTGAAAAACTTCATATTGAAAAAGAGATAAGGGGCTTGAATCGTAAATAATTGCTCTGCTGTCGATATGTTTTATTGCCTAACAGATATAGTAGGATATAATGATAGTATGTTTGCTGTAAGAATTTCTGTATAGTTTTGTTAAATATTTATTTTCTGATAATTTTAAAAAGAAAAGGTAGACGGGAAAAGTTTTTCGTATATAATTTAAAATTGCTTAAAATAACTTTATGTCTTTATCTCTCTGTAAAAAGATGTTAGTTGTTGAAATGTATATGGTTATGTTTATAATCTATAATATTCTGAAATTTGTTTTTACCGTGAAAGAGGCTAAGGTATAGGCTCTTTTTCGGTTATTGCGTTTTTTGGATATTTTAAATTCTCAAATAGATAATAGAAAGCAGGAGTGCCTGGAGCATGAGTGCAAATAAAGTATCAAAAAAGAAAACTACTAAGAAAAAGACTGCTAAAGTTGGTAAAAAAGCAGTTGTGACAACAGAGTCAAAAAACGCTGCTGTAAAGAAAAAGACTCGAGTGAAAAAAACAAATACCAAGAAGGTATCTACTGCTAAAACCGCGATAGTAGATGATGAGGTAGATGATGATGATGAGCTCGATGATGAAGAAATTGCAAAGCTTGTTCCTGATGATGATGAGCCTTCTGATGAAAAGGATGTTATTGAGCCAGCAGATGAGGCTCCTTCTATTGTCTTAACTGAAGCGGTAATTGGGGAAATTTTAGAAGCTTTTAAAGGGAAAACATCAATAACTTATAGTGAACTTAATAAAGTTCTTCCTGAAGATGTCGTTACAGGTAAAGATATTGATGCTGTACTTTCACGTTTAGCTAAAGCAGGTGTTGATCTTGATGATGATGATGATGCTTCAGAAGATGAGGCTAGTGATGAGGTACTGCCAGATGAAAGCCCTGAGGTTGAAGAGGAAGATGGAGCCGTCAGTATTGAGGGGGACAGCGGTGATATTCATGATCCAGTAAGAATGTATCTGTCTGAAATGGGGAGTATACCTCTACTTACACGTGAAGAGGAAGTGACTCTTGCAAAACAGATTGAACTTTCATGTAAGCGTTTTAGAAAGCGCACGCTTGAAAGTCCTATCGCTATACGTTATGTGATGGAACTCAATAAAAAGGTAGCGCAGAATAGAGAGACTCTCGATAAAATAATGCGCACAACCAACCCTGCAGGTATTGGTAAAAATGATATATTATCTAGACTTCCAGGTCATATTAAGACTCTTGAGGTTTTGTATGAAAAATGTGTAGATCTATGGAAGCAACTAGAAAAAGGTGGTTTGTCTGCTAAAGCGAGAGCCAAAGTATATTCTGAACTTAGACTCAAACAAAGACGAAGCGCAATGTTACTTGAAGAGCTTGGGCTTCGTACAAAACGTATTATGCCGGTTAAGAAGCGTATCGAGGATATGGCCATGGAGTCATATAGACTTGAACGGGAAATCGGAGCTATTGTTAAGAAAGGAAGTAAGGCTACTCTTATTGAAACGCGTAAGATGGAGATGGCTGAAGATAAGTTGACTCGTATTCGTATGGAAGCACAGGAGCCACTTGAAAGACTTAGAGCTAGAGCTAGTCATATTAGAAGGCGCTATAAGATGTACCAGAAGGTTAAGCAGCATCTTTCAAGCGGTAATTTGCGACTTGTAGTTTCTATAGCTAAGAAGTATAGGCATAGAGGTCTTTCATTTATCGACCTAATTCAGGAGGGTAATACCGGTCTTATGAAGGCTGTTGAGAAATACGAGTATCGAAGAGGGTATAAATTCTCGACCTATGCTACGTGGTGGATAAGACAGGCTATAACAAGGGCTATTGCGGATCAGGCTCGTACAATCAGAATTCCTGTTCATATGATAGAGACAATGAGTAAGCTCAGGAGAATTACAAGGCTTCTTGTGCAGAGAATTGGTAGAGAACCTACAGTTGAGGAAATTGCTGTCGAAGCCGATATTCCAATCACTGAAGCTAGACGTGTTATGAGGATTAGTAAGCATCCTATTTCATTAGATAGACCGATAGGAGCCGGAGACGCTGATGATAGTCATTTTGGCGATTTTATAGAAGATACTACTGTTGATAATCCGGTCAATGTTGCTAGTTATGAAATGTTGAAGGATAAGATTGATAATGTGCTTGAATCATTGACCTTTAGAGAGAGAGAAATTATAAAACTCAGGTATGGTATTGGTGATGACTATACATATACTCTTGAAGAGGTTGGGCGAAAGTTCAATGTTACGAGAGAACGTGTAAGGCAGATTGAGGCAAAGGCACTGAAAAAACTACAGCATCCGGTTAGAAGCAGAAAATTGAATGGCTTTTTAGAGGATATAGTAGAACAATAATATGTTTCCCTACCTGATTGATATTGGGTAGGGTTTTTTGTTGAGTAATGTATAAGCTTTGCTTGAAGTATTGGTTATTTCTTGTGCGTTGCTGAGGTATATACGGTAACTGTTTTGGCTTGGAGGGTTATATTATGAGTATCTTGGGAAAGTTGAGAGAGCTCGCGGAGATTGATGGACAGTTGGTTGCGCTTAAAAGAAAAATTGATGCAGGCCCTAAAGAGCTCGAGATGCAGCAACAGCATTGTGATGCGGTGAAAGCAGCTCGCAGTGAAGTTCAGGAGGCATGTATGAGGTGTGCAACAGAAATAGACACTCTTGGATTAGATGTTAAAAGTCTTGAGAATGAAGCGAAAGAGCTCGATCAGAAGATTGGTATTATAAAAAATTCTAAAGAGTATAAGATTATTACTGAGCGAATTAAAGATGTTAAGAAAAATATAGGTGAATATGAGTCAAAAGAGATAGCCCTTATGGAAGAACTTGATGGACTGAAAAAGGTTCTTGAAGAAAAAAACGCACAACTCGAAGAGGAAGAGCTTAAGCTTGAGGGTGTGAAAGAAACTAATACATCAGATGCGAAAAAAATCAGAGAAAAGCAGCAGAAACTGATAAGTGAGAGAAAATCTAAGATTGCCGATATTAAAGTAGCTGACTGTGATGCAATAGATATTTATAATAAGGCCCTTGCAAGGGGAAAGGGGTATGCTGTTGCTGAGTTAAAGGATTCAGCATGTCAGAAGTGCTTTCGAAAGGTTTCTCCAAGTTTAGAGAATATTGTTATCGCTCACAGGTCTTTAGATAAAGTTGTATGTCCTGGATGTGGAAGACTGTTGTTTGTGATGGCTGAAGCAAATTGATTCTTTGTTTTTTCAAGTATGATTTGATTTTTAGAGATAAATATCAGTAATGTTGAGAACTTGTATGGTTTTCCATATTTTTTGATAGAAGGTGTATTTGTATATTTATGATATACTTTGATAATACGTGTTTCCTTGGGTGATATGGGGTAATATAATTTGAGGTATGATAATGGCTTTATTCTGTCATACAAATAATAATTAAATGAATTATTTAAATAGTATTTTCGTTAATACTAATAAATTTTATTAAACTTATAAAATAATCTAAAGAAATTATATTGAATTAGTATAATAGGGATTGTGGATATTTCTTGATTGTGTGTTTGTAGTAAGTTTTTTTATAATAATGAGTTATGGTATATTGGGTTTAGTGTTGTTGGATTTTAATTGATATTATTTAATCGATTGTTAAGTGTGGTCATTTCTTTTTGGATAAAATTATATAAAAAAATAAAAAACACTCTTGTAAAACATGAAATCATAGATATACTTTTTAAAACATTTAAGTTAAGGAGCCTTCAAGCGTTGAGGTTGACGTGTAAAGTTTTTTTTGACAGCGAACTGTCGGCTCTCGTGGATCTGCATAGATATTATGTTGATTGCGGGAGGCTTCCATTGAGTGTTAGTGGAAGCCTGTTTTTTTTATTGTTATGTGGATGGTGTGGTTTAGGCATAAAGTAACAGGTCTGCTGCGTCATGTTGTCAGCCACATGGGTTTTCGGTTCGGTGAGCCGGATAGGGAAAGAGAAGATGATCGAATTACCAGTTTATGATCGAAGCGGTAAAGAGATTGAGAAGATCTCATTTGATGACAGCTGCTTAGGAGCGTTTGTTAACTATCCTTTGATGCATCAGGCTGTTGTTATGTATGAGGCGAATCAACGCGCTGGTACTCACAGTACAAAAACAAGAAGTGAGTTGATTTGTCGTGCAGGTAAGCCTTTTCGCCAGAAAGGTACTGGTCGTGCTAGGCAGGGGTATGCTGGTCGTGTAGGTAGTCGTGGCGGTGCGGTTGCGCATGGTCCAAAGCCTCGCGATTATTCAAAGGATATGCCAAAGAAAGCACGTCGTGCTGCTCTTAAGAGCGCAATTCTTGGTAAACTACGAGATGGTGATTTTATTGTAGTTGATTCATTGTCAATGGATACTCCAAAGACAAAGGAAGCAGCTGGGGTTTTAAAGAATCTTAAGATTGATGCTTCGTGCCTTGTTGTTACAAAAGAAGCGGATCAGGTTCTTTGGAAAAGTGTAAGGAACTTGCAAAGGGTTCAAATGAGTCCTCTTAAGTCACTTACAACTTACGGTGTTTTGAAGCCTAAGCAAGTGCTTATCACTAAGGATGCACTCATGGCAATTTCAGAGGAGTATAAATAATATGGATCCATATCGCGTTATTAAACGCCCTTATATCTCTGAAAAAGGATATGAGAGAGCTGATAAGCTGAATACATATACTTTCGTTGTAGATGTTGAAGCAACAAAAGTTGATATTAGAGATGCTTTGCAGACTATTTGGGGAGTGACTCCTAAGAGTATTAGGACTATTCTTACTCATGGTAAAAAGCGTCGCTATGGCAAAAATATTGGCAGTACCCGCCCAATTAAAAAGGCAATGGTTCGTCTGGCTGATGATCAGTCAATTGAAGTTCTTAAGTAATATTTAAAGAGATAATGAATTCGGAGTGAAATAATGGGTATTAAAAGATTTAGACCGATAACTCCTTCTCTTCGTAATATGACGCAGCTAGACTATGCGGAAATTACAACAAATAAACCAGAGAAGACCCTTGTTAAAACCCTTGTCAAGAACAGCGGGCGTAATAATAGAGGTGTTATCACTGTTCGTCATCGTGGTGGCGGAGCTAAAAAAATATATCGTATCATTGATTTTAAAAGAAATGATCGCGATGGTAAGACAGCAAAAGTTGCAACAATTGAGTATGATCCAAATCGTTCAGCGAATATCGCGCTTCTTCATTATGAAGATGGTATTAAACGTTATATTCTTGCTCCAGAAGGTTTGAAAGTTGGCATGCACGTTGAAAACGGTGAAGGTGTTGAGCCTGAAGTTGGAAACTGCACTGAACTTTCTCGTATCCCTCTTGGTATGCAGATTCATAATGTTGAAATTAATCCAGGTCAGGGCGGTAAGCTTGGTAGGGCTGCTGGTATGAACATCACCTTAATGGCTAAAGAAGGTAAGCATGCGATTATTCTTATGCCTTCAGGTGAAATGAGAAGAGTTGAGATTACTTGTCGTGCTACAATCGGTACTGTTGGTAATAAAGACCACGGTATGGTTAAGATTGGTAAAGCTGGTAAAAAGCGTCATATGGGTTGGAGGCCTACTGTTCGTGGTAGTACGATGAACCCAATTGACCACCCACTTGGTGGTGGTGAAAAGAGGCGTGCTGGTGGTAAGCACTTCTGTAGTCCAACTGGTGTTTATGCGCGTGGTGGTAAGACTCGTAAGAAGAATCACCGCACTGATAATATGATTATTGCAAGACGTAAGAAGAAGTAGTTTTTACTGGATAACGGAGAATGAACATGGGTCGTTCCACTAAAAAAGGTCCTTATGTTGATGATAAACTTTATATTAAAGTTATGAAACAGAAGGAAGCTGGTAGGATTGAACCAATAAAGACTTGGGCAAGATCATGTACTATTGTTCCTGAGTTTGTTGGTCATAAGTTTGACATACATAATGGTCGTAGTTTTGTAGCACTCCTAGTTACTGAATCTATGGTAGGGCACAAACTGGGTGAATTCGCATTGTCCCGTAACTATCACGGACATGATAAATAATAGGTTAGATTTAAGAGGAATTTAAAATGGCTTATATCGCCAAGCACAAATTCTCACCTGTAAGTCCACGCAAGGCTCGCCTTGTTGTTGACATGATCAGGGGGAAGAATGTTAGTGAAGCGCTAACTATACTTAAGTTTGCTCCACAGCGCTCAGCTAAATTATTATTTGATGTTGTTAGAAGCGCACAAGCTAATGCTGAAAATGGTGGAGTAGATGATGTAGATGCTCTTTACGTTTCAAAAGCATGGGTAGATGAAGGTATGCGTATTAAACGCTGGCGCCCACGCTCAAGGGGTATGGCTCATCCATATAAACGTCGTCGTAGTCACCTATGTGTTGAGGTTGATGTTCGTCAATAAATGACCGAAGGAGTAAGTTGTGGGACAAAAAGTACATCCGATAGGATTTAGAACCGGCGTTACAAAAGACTGGGATTCAAGGTGGTACGCTGATAAGCAAAGCTACGGTGACTTCTTGGTTGAAGACGTTAAGATTCGTAAGTATATAAAAAAGAATCTTGCTTTCGCTGGGGTAGCAAAAACTGAGATTGAAAGAACTGAGAATGATGTAGAGGTTATCATTCATGCCGCTAGACCTGGTATTGTAATTGGTAGACGCGGTTCTGAAGTAGATAAACTTCGCTCTGATTTGCAGAACATTGTTAACAATAAATCAGTTCAAATTAAGATTCGCGAAGTTCAGCAGCCTGAAATTGATGCGCAGTTAGTTGCAGAAGGCATTGGTGAGCAGATCATTAAGCGTGTAAATTATAGACGTGCGATGAAGAAAGCTGTGGAAACTTGTGTGAATTCTGGTGTATATGGAATTAAAATTAGAGTGTCAGGTCGTCTTGGTGGAGCTGAAATTGCTCGTGCTGATGGCTACTCTGTAGGAAACCTTCCATTACAGAAACTTCGCGCTAATATCGATTTTGGATTCGCTGAAGCGCGTACTACAATGGGTATTATCGGCATCAAAGTTTGGTTATACAAAGGTGATGTCGAGGACAGTCAAGAACAGGAGATGAAATAATGCCTCCAGTAAAATTACCAAAGCGTGTAAAACACCGCAAAATGCATAAGCGCAGAATTAGAGGTCAGGCTACTGCTGGTAATACAGTTGAATTTGGAGAATTCGGAATTCAAGCTCTTGAAGCAGGTCGTATTACTTCTGCACAGATTGAAGCCGCTCGTGTTGCTGCTAACAGAATGCTAGGCAGAACTGGTAAAATTCACATTCGTATTTTCCCTCATAAATCTGCAACAAAACGTCCTGCAGAAACTCGTATGGGTAAGGGTAAAGGTGATGTTGATTATTGGTTCGCTGAAGTTAAAGCGGGCACAATTCTTTATGAAATCGCTGGTGTAACTGAAACTCTAGCAAAACAGGCCTTTCGTCTTCAGGCTTATAAGCTCCCTGTAAAGACATGTATGGTTAAGAGGAGACATTCAGTATGAAGATAAGTGAAATTCGAAGCATGGAGGAGCCTGCTATCCTTGCTGAAATTGAAGGAAAGAAGAAAGCGCTCCTAGAAATGCGCTGTAAAGTTGCTCTTGGTGATGAAATCAATCCAATGCAGCTAAAACAACTAAGAAAAGATATTGCTAGAATGAAGACTGTTTTGGCTGAAACAGCTTTAGCAGATCAGGAAGGTGGTGAATAATGAGTGAAGTCGCTTCCCGTAATACTAGAAGAGTTGTTATCGGAACTGTTTTTAGTGACAAAATGGATAAGACTATTTCTGTTGAAGTTAATACTCAGGTAAAACATCCTATTTATGAAAAGGGTGTCAACAGAAGAACTACTTATAAAGTTCATGATGAAAACAACGAAGCTAAAACCGGTGACACTGTTGAGATTATGGAAACTAAAAAGATCTCTAAAAATAAGTGTTTCAGATTGGTTAAAGTATTGAAACGTAAAGGATAATCAATCTTTTCTTAGATTTGATTTTAATAGTTTAAGTATTTATTGAATAATCGGAGAGATATCGTGATTCAGCAGCAGACAATGCTTGATGTAGCAGATAACACTGGAGCTAAAAGAGCTATGTGTATTAAAGTTCTTGGTAGCTCAAAAAGACGCTACGCAAGTCTAGGTGATATCATCGTTCTGACAATAAAAAAGGCTATCCCTGGTTCTAATTTAAAGCCAGGTACAGTATGCAAAGGTGTTGTAGTGCGCACAAAGAAAAGTGTCAAACGTGAGGATGGTTCTTCTATTCGCTTTGATACTAATGCAGTTGTTATTGTAGATAATGATGGTAACCCTCGTGGCACACGTATATTTGGTGCTGTCGCGCGTGAGTTAAGACAAAAGAATTTTATGAAAATTGTTTCTCTTGCGCCTGAAGTTATATAGGCACTCGGAGTTTGAAAATGGTACAGAAAAAAATGCAATACAAAACCAAACTACGTGTGGGCGATATGGTACAAGTAATCTCAGGCAAGAATGCAGCTGGTCTAAAGCGCAAACTTGCAGAGGGTGAAAACCCAAGAGATCGCCAACCACGTGGTAAGATCATCAGTATAGATCTTGAAAAGGGTCGAGCAGTTGTTCAAGGACTAAATATGGTCTTTAAACATAAAAAGCCGACTGATCCTAATAATCCTCAGAGCGGTGGTAGAATTGAGCAGGAAGCTCCTATTCACCTTTCAAATCTAATGCTTGTTGATGCCGCTAGTGATAGCATCACTCGTGTTGGAAAGATGGTTGTTGAAGGCGAAGTTGATGGCAAGAAAAAAATCCGCCGAGTACGCATTGCTAAAGCAACCGGCAATGAAGTCATTGGAGGGAAATAACTAAAATGTCACTAACACGCGAAAAGTATGAAAAAGAAGTGGTTCCTGCTATTATGGAGCAATTTGGTATCAAAAATATTAATTGTGTTCCTAAAATTGAAAAAGTATGCCTAAATATGGGTGTTGGTAAAGCAATCGAAGATTCTAAAATGATTGATGCGGCACGTAAAGACATGGCTACTATCGCAGGGCAGCAACCAGCTGTCTGTCAGGCAAGAATTGCTGTAAGTAACTTTAAGTTACGTGAAGGTTATAGAATTGGTTGCCGTGCGACACTTCGTCAAAAGAAAATGTATAGTTTCCTAGATAGACTATTAAATGTTGCTATACCTCGTATTAGAGATTTTAATGGTGTTAGAGCAACTTCGTTTGACAAGCAAGGTAATTACTCACTCGGTATTGAAGAGGTCAGCATCTTCCCTGAAATAAATGCCGATAATTCTGATTATAACTTCGGTATGGATGTAACCTTTGTTATTAAGAATAGTACTGGACCTGAGATGAGTCGTTCATTTTTGAAACTTCTTGGTGTTCCATTTGCCGAAAATAAAAAGTAAGCTACAGATATAAGGAGTAGACCGTGGCCAGGACAGCCCTCAAAGTCAAATGTAAAAGACCTCCTAAATACTCAACTAGAGGATACACTCGTTGTGAGTTATGTGGAAGGCCAAAAGCTGTTTATCGTAAATTTAAGATTTGCCGTATCTGTCTCAGGACTTTAGCCAACCGTGGTGAGATTCCTGGCATGAAGAAATCAAGCTGGTAAAGGATAGGATAAAAAATATGAGTATGACCGATCCGATCGCCGATATGTTAACACGTATTCGCAACGCTTTGTCTTGCAGAAAATCAGAAGTATATATGCCTTCTTCAAAAGTAAAACTCAGCATTGCTGAGGTTCTAAAAAGAGAAGGTTTCATTCAAGACTTTGAAATTATAGAACAGCCTGTTCAGAACAAAATCCGTATCGATTTAAAATATGGTCCTGAAGGTGAGTTTGTAATTCAAAAAATTGAGAGATATTCTAAGCCTGGATGTCGTAAGTATAGACAGGTTTCTGATATACCTCAGGTATTGAATGGACTAGGCATTGCTGTTGTCAGCACAAATAAAGGTATGCTCTCTGATAGAGAGTGCCGTGCTCAGAATGTCGGTGGTGAAGTACTGTGTACTATATATTAGTACAAGGTTAAATTTTTAGCATTTTGTAACAGGAAATTGACATGTCACGTATTGGCAAGATACCTGTTGACCTTCCATCTGGGGTTACTGTTAATATCAGTAAAGAGGAAGTGTCTGTAAAGGGTCCCAAAGGGGAAGTAAAACAAAAGCTTGTTCCTCAGATTAGCGTTAAAGTAGAAGACGACAAAGTAGTTGTTGTCCCTACTAATAATAGCAAGCAAGGTAAATGTATGCATGGGTTGTACCGCTCACTCATAAATAATATGATTATCGGTGTAACTCAGGGGTACGAAAAGGGTTTGAGAATTGTTGGTACTGGTTATCGTGTTGAGCTTAAAGGTAAAACACTTGTTATCAGTGCTGGATATTGTCACCCAGTAAATGTTGAAGCACCTGAAGGAGTTGAATTTGAAATTCCTAAAGGTAATAGTCGTGAATATATGGACTTTACTGTTAAAGGGTGTGATAAACAGAAAGTTATGGAGATTGCTGCTCAGGTTAGACGAGTTAGACCACCAGACTTATATCAAGGCAAGGGTATTCGCTACTTAGGTGAAACGCCTCGTAAGCTTGAAGGTAAGAGTTTCGGTTCTTAATGAGAAATATATCGTCTGGCCGATTATAGCAATACTTGGAGATTGTAGAATAATGGATATTTGCAAGAAAAAATCAAAAGACCTTAAACGTCGTCAGAATAGGGTACGTAATAGAATTACTGGCACTACTGAAAGACCTAGACTTTTGGTTAAAAGAAGTTTAAAGAATATTTCTGCTCAAATTATTGACGATACTGTTGGAAAGACAGTTGTTACTGCTACAACAGCATGTAAATCTTTCAATGAATTTGGTGGTAATATTGCGGCAGCTACTGTTCTTGGTAAAAAAATTGCTGAACTTGCTGCTGAAAAAAATATCAAAACAGTTGTTTTTGACCGTGGTGGTAGAAAATACCATGGTCGTGTAAAAGCACTTGCAGACGCTGCTCGTGAAGCTGGTTTGGTAATCTAAATTGATCTTTATTTTTCTATAGTTGAAGTGCTTAGAGCACCAGTCTATAGGCTATGTTTTTAGGAGTTAATTGTGGCAGAAAACAATGTAGATGGTGCTACAGACAATGCACCTGAAGTAACAAAAACAGCTGAAAAATCTAGTGCTGGGTCTAAGCCTGCTCCACAAAGGCGTGATCGCTCAAGACAAGGTAGAGATAGAAAAAAGAGACGTGATAGAGATGAAAGACCTGCAAAGGAATTTTCTGAGACTCTTATCGATATCTATCGTTGTTCTGCAACTGTGAAGGGTGGTAGGAGATTAAGCTTTGGTGCTCTTGTAACTGTTGGTAATGGTAAAGGTAAGGTTGGTATTGGCTATGCTAAGGCTAAAGAGGTACCAGGCGCAATTCAAAAAGCTATTAAAACTGCACATACTGATATAAAGTCTTTCCAAATTGCTGAAGGTGATACTATTCCACATCAGATTGTTGGTCGTTTTGGTGCGTCGAAAGTTATACTTATTCCAGCTCGTCCTGGTACGGGTGTAATTGCTGGTGCAGCCGTAAAGGCTATTCTTGAAGCTGCTGGACTTAAGAATGTACTTACTAAGAGTGTAGGTAATAACAATACAAGAAATATTGTTAAGGCTACTCTTCAAGGTCTTCAAAGTTTGAGAAGTAAGGACATTGTTCAAGGTTTACGTGGCATTGAGCTATAAGCAATTAACTAATTAAGGATTTATACCAATGAACATTACAGATGTTAATAATAGAGTAAAGGCTCACAAGCGTGCAAAACGTATTGGCCGCGGTGCTGCTAGTGGAAACGGTAAGACAGCAGGTAGAGGTCATAAAGGTTATTACTCACGTTCTGGTGCTGGTGGCTTGAAAGGATTTATCGGTGGACAGTCACCGTTACGTCAGAGACTTCCAAAGCGAGGATTCAATAACGCTAACTTTAGAACAGAGTATCTTCCTGTTAATTTGAGTTGGCTCGAAAACAACTTTGAGGCTGGTGAGGAAGTTAATGCACAGACACTTGCTGCACATGGTATCAATGTTGACCGAGGTGGTTTGGTCAAGATTCTTGGTACTGGTGAAATTACTAAAGCATTAACAGTAATTGCCGACGCTTTTAGTAAATCTGCTATTGAGAAAATTGAAAAAGCAGGTGGTAAAGCTGTCGTTGTTAAGAAAGAATCGTCTGAGGCTTCTGAATAATAAAGGCTGATTACAATGTTTGAGACATTATCGAAAGTTCTGGGTGTTAAAGAATTACGTGGTAAAATCGCAGCTACACTGCTTTTGATTCTCGTATTTCGTTTAGGTAAATTTATACCTACTCCTGGAATTGACTATAAAGCTTTAAGTGATTTTATGAGCGAAATGGCTTCTGGTGGCGGAGCTGCCGGAACTATTTTTTCAATGGCTGATATGATGTCTGGTGGTGCTATGAGTTCTGGATCTTTCTTTGGTCTGGGAATCATGCCATATATCACGGCATCTATTATATTTCAGTTGTTAGTTGCAATCGTACCAGCTTTGTCTAGAATCGCTCATGAAGGAGCGGCTGGAAGAAAAAAGATAAATCAGTACACGAGAGTCTCTACTGTCTTGTTATGTATTGTTCAGGCAGTAATGGCTTGTAGCCTTCTTATTGGTGCTTCTGAACAGAGTGGTACTGCATTTGTTGCAGAGAGTGCTCGTGGTGCAAGTTTTTATTTTTACGGAACAATTAGTCTAACTGTTGGTACTGTATTTTTAATGTGGCTTGGTGAACAGATTGACGAGTTTGGTATTGGTAATGGCATATCTCTTATTATTATGGCCGGTATTATATCAAGAATGCCAAGAGCATTAAAAGATATTTTTGCTAATTTTGGACAAACAGATGGTATGACACCATTTACAGTTGCTATTATTCTTGTTTTGTTTATTGTTATGACTCTTGCGGTTGTTATGATAACATTAGGTACAAGAAGGGTCGCTGTTCAGGCATCTAAAGCGATGCGTGGTAGAAAAATGGTTGCTCAACAGAAGCAGTTTTTACCTTTAAGAGTATGTCAAGCTGGTGTTATTCCAATTATATTTGCTCAGGCAATTATGTCTGTACCAATGTTTGTAAGTAGTTGGGTTGATGAATATTTTGGTTGGCATTTATCTAGCTTCTTTGGCTTTGGTGCTTATTTGTATACTGTTTTATATATTTTACTTATTGTCTTCTTCTGTTATTTTTATACAGCGATAACATTTAATCCGACTGAAATGGCTGATAATTTGAAGCAGAGTGGAATGTATATGCCTGGGATTAGACCAGGTAAAAGAACAGCAGAGCATCTCGAGAAAATAATGACTCGTATAGCTTTAGCAGGTAGTGTATTCCTTGCATTTGTTGCTGTAGTTCCTCAATTTGTTAGTAATGTACTTGGGGTTGACTATACGGTAGCAGGAATGTTAGGTGGTACAGGACTTCTTATTGTTGTGGGTGTTGCTCTTGATGTCGTACAGCGTGTTGAGAGTTATCTACTTATGAGAAATTATGAAGGCTTTGGTGTTGGTGGTGGAAAGGTTAGAGGTAGAAGATAAACCTCATATTTGTAAAATGGAAAGACCAATACTTAAAAGTTTTCAGGAAATAGAAAAGCTTAGAAAAGCTAATCATATAATTGTAAATGCATTTGAGCTTGTTTCGGATATGATTGAGCCGGGAATTTCTACAGGAGCAATTGACTCTGCTGTTGAGTCTTTGATTAGAAGTTATGGTGCAATCCCAACGTTTAAAGGCTATCCAAGTCATAATCGTAGGGTAAAACCTTTTCCTGCATCAATTTGCGCTTCAATTAATGAAGAAGTGGTTCATGGTATACCATCTAATGAGCGTTATTTAGAAGATGGAGATATAATTAGTATTGATGTGGGAACTAAGCTTGATGGTTTTTGTGGCGATGCTACTAGGACGTTTTTTGTTGGAAATGTAAGTAGTGAAGCTAGAAAACTTTCTGATGTTTGTAAAAAATCTCTTGATGAAGCTATTGCACTTCTCAAGCCTGGGGTTATACTTAGAGAGATATGCGCAAAGATTCAAGAAGTTGTTGAATCAGAGGGTATGAGTGTAGTAAAGCAATTTGTGGGGCATGGAGTAGGAAGAGATATGCATGAGCCTCCACAAGTTCCTAATTATGTTTCAAATACTCTTTCTGGTTTAGATATTGAGTTGCCAGTTGGAACTGTTCTTGCTATTGAACCTATGGTTAATATTGGAAGATCCGAGGTTCAAATGAAAAAAGACGGTTGGACTGTTGTAACAAAAGATAAAAGTCTTTCTGTACATTGGGAGCATTCAGTTGCTATTACAGAGAGTGGTTGTTCTGTTTTAAGTGAGATTTAATATGGCTAAAGAAGAATCAATACCTGTTGACGGGATTGTAAAAGAAGCTTTACCGAATGCAAGGTTTAGAGTTGAACTTGAGAATGGGCATGTAGTGTTAGCTCATATATCTGGCAAAATGCGTCAACATTTTATTAAAATTTTGCCTGGAGATACTGTGACAGTAGAATTATCTCCTTATGACTTAACAAAAGGCAGAATTACATATAGAAGTTAATATTTATTATTATATAATATGCAGGAGATTGTAAAATGAAAGTAGGACCATCAGTAAGAAAACGCTGTGAATCTTGCCAGATTATTAGAAGAAAAGGCATTATTCGTGTTATATGCAAGGCTAACCCTAGACATAAAATGCGTCAAGGGTAAAAATAATTTAATAGTACTTGTTTGTTAAGATAAAATGACTATCCTATAAATAGTTTATGATTATGGTTGAGTACATACTCATTGCCTATATTTGTATTATTACAGGAGTGGGTTGCCACTAACACAGGAGAGATAGATGCCAAGGCTTTTAGGTGTTGATATTCCAAACGACAAAATTGTTGAAATTTCCCTAACTTATATTTACGGGGTTGGAAGAAAAACTGCACTTGATATTTGTGAAAAATTAGATTTAAAACTTGGAATGCGTGCTAAAGATCTTACAGAAGCAGAGCTTAAACAGATCGCAAGTATTCTTGAAAATGATTACGTGATCGAAGGTCAATTGAGAAGACAGATTAACCAGAATGTTATTCGTCTCAAGAAAATCGGTTGTTACAGAGGTATTCGCCATGGTCGTGGTCTCCCTGTAAATGGTCAGCGTACAAGAACAAATGCTCGTACTAGAAAAGGTCGTAAAAAGACTGTTGCTGGTAAGAAGAGTGTTAAGGCTATGCGTTAGTATTTGATATCATTATATATAAAATGGAGCATATAAAATGGCGAAGAAATATCGCAAAAAGAAGGTAAAGAAAAGTGTTGCTAAAGGTATTGCTCACGTAAAAGCTACTTTCAATAACACCATTATCACAATCTCAGACATTTATGGAAATTCTCTTGTTTGGGCATCTGCTGGTACTTCTGGTTTTCTAAACAGTAGAAAAAGCACTCCTTTTGCTGCTCAGCGTACAGCTGAACAAGCTGCTGAAAAAGCCACTAAAATGGGACTACGTGAAGTTGAAGTTCAAGTTAAAGGTCCTGGTGGTGGTAGAGAAAGTGCTATTAGAGGTCTACAGGCTGCAGGTTTGACAATCAAAGCTATCGAGGATGTAACTCCTCTTCCTCATAATGGTTGTCGTCCGCGTAAACGTCGTCGTGTATAGTTTTATAATTTAACTGTATATAGTACGTGGTCGCCCTGTTCCTAGTTGACTCACAGTTATATTAAATTGTCATATAACTGCTAAAAAGGAGAATATAAATGCGTATACGCTGGAAAGGTTTTGAACTTCCTACTCAAGTTACTGTTGATGAAGCTTCAAAATCTGAAAGTTATGGTAAATTTTTAATCGAACCATTTGAACGTGGTTTCGGAATTACAATAGGAAACTCCTTAAGGCGTATCTTGCTTAGCTCGTTAGAAGGTACCGCACCAGTATCTATGAAAATTGAAGGTGTTATGCATGAATTTGCATCTATACCTGGTGTTTATGAAGATGTCATTAATATTGCGCTAAATGTTAAGGGGATTTTAGTAAACTACCTTGGAAGAGGCGCTGAAATTTTAAAGATTGAGAAGACTGGCAAAGGAACTGTTACTGCTGGCGATCTAATGGGTGCTACTAACCTTAAAGTTGCTAATCCTGATCATGTAATCTGCGAAATTGTCGATGATAATACTTCCTTTAATGCTGAAATTGAATTCAGAAAAGGTAGAGGATACGTGAGAAGTGAAGATTTCCCTTGGGAAATTAATTCTGATGTTGGAGTTATACCATTGGATGCTTCTTTCTCTCCTATTAGAAGAGCAAGATGGAGAGTTGAAGAAACTCGTGTTGGTAAGATGACCAACTATGATAAGCTTGTTCTTGAGATTTGGACTGATGGTACTATTACTCCTGAGGATGCAATTGTTGAAGCTGGTATTATTTTGAGAAAGCATATCAACCCAATTGTTAAGTTTAACGAAATTGGTGTTGAAGTACCTCATGAAACTCCGGGTGTCAGTGAAGAAACTCAGGATATTGCTCCGGTTGATAATGAGCTTGCAGAGAAGCTTGATCAACCTGTTAGTGTGCTTGACCCAAGTGTCCGTGCAGCTAACTGTCTATCTGCTGAAGGTATTAAGACTATTAGAGATCTTGTTTGTAGAAATGAGTCTGATATGTTGCAAGTACGTAACTTTGGTAAGACTAGTCTGAAAGAAATTAAGATGAAACTCGCTGAACGTGGTATTTCGTTTGGTATGGATGTTTAAATTTTAAATTATTAATTTGTGATATAAATTATAAGGAAGAGCCATGAGACACATGAAACGCGGGCGTCACCTCAACCGCACACCAGAGCATAAAAAAGCTATGCTTCGTAATATGGTTTGCTCTTTATTCGAACACGGCAGAATTGTTACTACTCCTGCTAAGGCTAAAGAAGCACGTCCATTCGCTGAAAAAATGATAACTCTAGCTAAAAAAGGCACTTTGCATCATCGAAGAATTGCTCTTTCTAGACTAGATAACAAGAGCATTGTTGCTAGTTTGTTCAATGAAATTGCTCCTCGTTACGCTGACAGACCTGGTGGTTACACTCGTATCCTTCACTTGTCTAGAACTCGTATTGGAGACGGTGCTCCACAGGTTATTTTTGAACTTGTAGAGAGCGAAATTGCTGATACAGTTGTAGAAACTGTTGAAGAGACAGCAGCCGCTGAATAAGCTTACCTTTTTAAAGGTTTTGAACACTCCCTGATTTAGGGAGTGTTTTTTTATTATGTTTTTAGCTGTTGAGTTCACAAAGTGTGTGATGCATAAAGTTGTTATATAGGCGGGAGAGAAATTCAGTGTTATGTAAATGTATACTTTTCTTAAGTATAATAGAGGTGTTCAAATTTTAGGTATTTATAAAGAAAAGGCATAATGGTTATTAAGTAGCTTGTTTATAAATACTAAGAGGCGCATAAATACTGTATAATATTTAGTCCTAATCTATGATAAAGAGTATATATGATTAATATAGCGGAATATTTATAGGTTATGTAGTTGTAGTGATATGGAAATATGCTGCATTTCTCTTTAACTTTTTACGCATTATTTCGTGTTTCTTCTTATACTCTGTTGGCTGAAATATTCTAAGTGTGATTAATTTTACATTATTATTGAATGTCTTAGTATAACTAATACTACGATCTGGCCTCTTAAATATAGTTAAAGCTTTACTTTGGATAAATTAGAATTTAATTCTTCTAAAACCTGGTTCATGAGCATGATAAATTGTATGAACTATTTTTAAACTTATGCACTGTTCATAGCTTTCGTAATAGATAATCGGGAAATTTATTTCTGTTATAATGGCTACCTATATCACTATAAAACATTAATTTCCCTAGTCGATTACGTTGTTCAACAGGATTTCTCATACTATATGAATTAACTCATATTTATACAGAGCTTAAGAATTGAGCACAATTTTCCTGTAAACCAAGTGTTTTAGGACTATGAAATGTATAAATTATTTTGATTTCTTGATATATATAATATTACCAGTTATTTTAAGTCTTTAGTTGAGGTAGTATAATTTGTGTTTAGCTTTTTATTTGGATTTAACAATACTTGAAAATTCTCTGGTACTGAAGAACAGTGTTTTGTTTATATACATAATATGGTGTTTTATGCATAATGTTATGCATAATTTCTGACAGTAAGTAAAATTTTGAAATTACTTATATAACCTTCATGTGCTAACTATAGGCATATATGACTGAAGAACTCATATGAAATGTGCTTTGTATGAATATTTTATATTATAAACTGATATTGTCGTCTTATTTGATATTGGTAATAGCTACTTCTACTCCCTATTAGAGCAGCACTCATACTTATTACTGGATATTCAGCTATATGATAATTAATCTAAGCATGCTTTATTCATTGATGAGGTGCTTACAAAATAATGAGTAATAAATACGCTGAATTTTATTTGTGCAAAACATTATTGCTTGTTTTAAGATCTTAATTTCTTTGTACATTCTGTGCATGTCATTGGCTTAAGGATTAATTACAGGCATCTTGTAACACTACGATTGCAATGACTTTTAAGATTTAGTGTTTAAGGTTTAGGGCAATATGACTTTGATTAAGTTATATGTTAAACTGTGGTTAAGATAGTTTTTTATAATAGGTTTTATTGAGAGTTTTGATAGATTGAAAATATTAAGTCAGCAAAAAAAAGATTATAGATATAGTGTAATTTATATAGCATCTTAGGAGTATGTAATTAAATTTATGTATGTACAATTTAAAGGATTCTCGGGTGTTTTTTTTGTAATTTGAAATTGTGAATAAATTATACCAATGTTAAATATTTTACAAGTTAATTTCTATTAGATATTTTGTTGACGAAAAAATATTTTTAAGTAGGATGTCTTAATAATTAAAGATAGTTAATTTGTGTAGAGCCTAAAGGCGTTTTTATTGGTGGTTGTGTTGCGCTTTTGAACCGTCAGTTTGTTGGGCTGTTTTTCTGTGCTCTAATAGAGGGCATTTGTTGAGTATGAGTTTTGTATATTTTGTAGTGTGATATTAGTGGTTTGTTAGTGTTGTTTTTTGATAAGGGGATTTTGATTTTTAAGTGTATGATAGTTTTGGAATTAGGGTGTAGCTGTGTTGTTTATGGTAAAATAATTTTTTGTGCAAAAAAGGGTTGGAGTAGTTGGTCGGTGGTTTGGATAAGGTGGTAGTGAGTAGTTAGCCTCAGATAATGGTAATTATTTTTGATTCAGGCTATGAGAAGATAAGATTGGCGAAGAGGTTTTATGTCGAAATGAGTAGCAGGGAGTATGATTCTGATAATTATTGGTCGGATGTAATGGTAAACTCTGAGAAAAATCTTAGAGTAATGTCTGAATTCTCAAAAAGTTGTCCTTGCATTGAGGTAAGGTACCATGGTTCTGGTATGAGGGGCATTGGCCGGATGGGATTGATGTACGTAATAAAACATCGACAGAGTCACCATTTTAAAGGTGTACACTTCGAACGAATTTACAGTACATATGAAGCTGTATTGGTAAAGTATAATAAGGGGATGAAGGAAGAGTAATGCTTTAAGGGGGCTGTTTTAGAAGTGGGTTGTAATGGGTGGGAAATAGTTGTTGTGGAATTTAAAGTTTTGATTGACAAAATGTGATTTTTTAGTAAAGTATATGCATACTTACTTAATTAGATTGAGGTGTGATTTGTGCGATAGTGTGAGAATTGCTGAGGTGTTCAAGGTTTTGTCGGTTGATACTCGGATTAAAATGATTGAGTTGCTAAAGGGTAGAACTTTATGCGTTAATGCTTTGGCAAAGAATCTGTGTATTTCTCCAGCAGCTGTTTCTCAGCATTTACGGATACTAAGAAGCGCTGATCTGGTGATAGCTGATAAGCGAGGATATTTTGTGCATTATCGCATTAATCATGAAACATTATCAAATTGGAACGCAGTAGTAAAGAATATTTTTGAGTAGTTTAAGTGCGATAGGGTTAGTTAATTTTTTTATTTTGTTGCGTGTTAGGTATATGCGCAGTTACTTAAATACTAAAGGAGATATTATGTGTGGAAGCAAATGCGGCTGTAATGATGAAGCGAATAAAGAGAGTGAATCAAGCAAGTGTTGTGAAGAGTCTAAGAAAAAATGTGGTTGCATTGAGAATCCGTCAAAACCTTGTGAGACTAAAGATAAGAGTTAATAACTTGATTATATTACTGATTTAGATAGTAGCAAGAAAGTTATTTTAAGGATAATAAACTCTGTAAAAATCAAAAGCTATTCTAGGATTGTAGCAATTGTATTTTGTAAAACTCCCTCAGCTATAAGTGTATTGGGGGAGTTTTATTAATTTGCATTATGGCAAGTATATATTAGTATATTTCTTGTTTGGTATGATGGTTACCTGTAAAAGTTAAGCTCAGTATTTTTTGCCGCAGGTTTGTAATTCTGGTAGTCAGAGATGTTTTTAGTATCAGAAAGCTTATTTTGTTAAGTTCTATTTTAAATGAAGAAGAGTTTGCTCTAGTTTATTTTTAAACTATGTTTTCAACTTAAGCATTTTCTTTTCGGGACTTTATTTTGCTTGTGGTCCAATAATAAGAAGAGGGACAGTCGTTTTATGCTTGAGTACCCGTGAAACACTTCCAAACAAAGTGTCACCAAAAAAGCCGTGTCCGTGAGTTGCCATTGCAACTAAATCAAACTCTCCATTATTAATTACTGAGACTATTTCCTCTTCTGGTTCGCCACTTTTTAATATTATGTGGGTTTCTATACCTTTACTCTGCAAAAGTTTACACTTTTCATTCAAAAATATTTTTGCATCTTTATGTAATGCTCTATCCTGTTCAATCGTGTGTGAGTGGATAATGTGTATAAGAGACACTATTGAATTGTTTTGTAGGGCTAAAGCTGAAACATGTTCAATTATCGCGTCATCAACTGGTGAGCAGTCCATAGTGATCAAAATTTGTTTGTATATTTGCATGTTAAGAATCTCCTGCAAGTGTAGAATAGAGTAGATATAGATTTAGTGCTATAACGATTATCGAAATTATAATAGCTGCAGTAAATTCGGATTTTCCACTGGTAAACTTCCCCATAACCTTACGTTTTGAACATAGGATTAAGAGTGGGACAAGAGTAAATGGCAGCTGTATACTCAAGACAACCTGACTGAAAATAAGTACTTTAAACGTATCTACTGAGAACAAGATGATTAAAAATGAAGGTATTGCGGTTATGAAGACCGAAACTCTGTATAGTAATGTCTTGGGGTCTTCAGGTTTACCTAAAAATCCAGTAATTACATTTACCTCTGCCATTGATGAGGTAACTGATGAACCAATACCAGCAAATACTAGAGCGATAGCAAATAAAAGAGCTGCAAGAGGGCCGGCAAGGGGTTTTAAGGTTTCAGAAGCCTGTTCGATGCTGTCGACCATTATTCCATTACCAGCAAATACAGCCGCGGCAACAATTATCATTGCTGAGTTTACTGCCCAACCTAAAATCATGGCGATAGTTGTGTCCATTTTTTCGAATTTGAGAACTTTTAATTTTTCGTTTTCTGAAATACCCCACTTACGGCTATGAATAACATTTGAGTGTAGAAAAATATTATGGGGCATAACAACCGCACCTAAAATTGCCATTGCAATGTATATACTATGACTATTGATATTAGGAACTACTATCGCTGGAGCTAGTGTTGTCCAATCTGGCTGTACTATTACAATTTCTATAAGGTAGCATAAAGCAATTATCCCGAGAAATCCCATGATGGTTGCTTCTATACGGTGGTAGCGTTGGCTGACTAGAAGAAAGACTTCAAGAAGGACGGTAATAAGTGCACCTATCCATAGAGGAAATCCTAATAATAGGTTGAAGCCAATTGCTCCACCAAGTAGCTCCGCTACATCTGTAGCTACGCAGGCAAGAACAATAGTTGTTCCAAGAAAAGCCGAGGTAGGTTTGGAAAAGTTTTCTCTAATGTTTGTTGCTAGAGACTTTCCTGTTGAAATACCGAGCTTGGCTGCCATGTTTTGAATTACAATTAGCATAATTGTACTCAAGGTGATGACCCATAAAAGGTCATATCCGAACTTTGATCCACCCTCAATATTTGTTGCCCAGTTTCCAGGATCAATAAATCCGACAGTAACTAAAAAGCCAGGACCAAGAAAACTTAGAAGAGTTTTAAAGGGGATTTTTTTTTTAGCTACTTCCATTATTTGAATCCTCCACCCATAAACATAATAAAATGCCAATTGATTATTTTAACTTCTCTTAGACTTATGTTATTATTCAAAAATGAATAATAATTAGTAATTGTAAATTTCAAATTTATTTTTGTCAACAATATTAATATTTGTTGAGAGGGTGAGTGCAGAGATCTGGAAATTGTTGAATTCTAAAAAACTAATCGTTATAATCATTTAGTGATGTTTATCATGGAAAATACAAGAAGGTGTTTACAGGAATTTGAATAAGAAGAGCTAAAGCTTGTTGCTGAGTAAAGTATACTGTCTTAGAAGCAGTGATAGAATTATATATACCTAAAGCTACGCTTAGACAATTGGCATAAAAAGAAAAGTAACGCCTATTGTCGAAATTGAGGCATTACTAGATATCTAGATTCTGCTAAAGAAAACAGAGAGCTTAGTTGAGAAAGCAGAAGATAAAAGAAGAGGTAGAGATACTAAAAAATCGGTTGCGTTCTTTGGAAAAGAGAGTCAGTAAGGTACGCTTTGATTTATTCGCTAAAGCAGAGTATTCAGAGGCAAGAATGTGTATGGTTCTCTAGGTTAGTATAATCGTGTATTACAAATATTTAGCAAAAGTCGTCTACTTCTGAGATAAGAGGAATACTATTGCATTACATGCTCGCTTTAGAGGTATATATGGTTACAGAATGGGTTGAATATTTTTAAATGAGTTCTCTAATCTGTTATGTTTAATAGAGATTGCTCGTTAGACTATGAATCAATATTAAATAGAAATTATCTATTTATCATTGTACAAATTATAATACACATAAAGCCATTTTCAGAGTGTCGCAGTAAAAAAAATTAATTAGCTAATATGCACTCATATTAAATGTGGTGTTCATATAAATATTCATTTGCTCCTTGATTGAACCACTTTTCAGGCAAACCTTCAAGAATTGATTATTTATTGCTTTCAAGAGCAAGTACTTTTGAAGTCTCTAAGACGAATTCTTCTGCTGGAAAATGTTGGAGAATCTTTATCCCATAAGTTTTATTAGGATTATTATATAATTCATGAAGGGAGGTGCAGTTTATACGGACAATAAATTATTAAGCAAAATTATTCTTTCGATGCGAGATTGGGGGCGTGATTGTTGGTGTCCTCCTGGCGTTGATAATACCTGTAAGAATAGATTTAATAAGCAATATGGCAAGCTTCCTTTTGGATATGATCATAAGTACGTATATAGCCACTTTGGTTATAATTTAAAGGCAACTGAGATGCAGGCTGCAATTGGCGTTGCACAAATAGATAAGCTTGAAGATTTTATTAGAGCCCGTAGGGAAAATTTTACATATTTGCTAGAAAAACTCCAGGTATTAAATAATATACTGGGTTTTATAATAAATACAGACGGAGCAGTTCCAGCATGGTTTGGATTTGGAATTTATTTAAAACATAATACGTCAATTAATCGTAATCAACTAGTACAGATTCTTGAAAGTAAAAAAATTCAGACTAGAAATTTATTTGCAGGAAATATCATAAAACATCCATGTTTTGATCACTTACTTCTAAATAAAGATTATCGTATTATAGATAATCTTTACAATACAGAGGATGTTATGAATAATTTTTTATGGGTAGGAGTTTATCCAGGTATGACTAAGGATAAATTAGATTATATGTCACAGATAATTATAGATGCATTTTTAAGCAATTAATTATTTATTCTATTACAATATAGTTGAAATAGACCTATTATTTTGCCCAGTTTAGCCCAAGCTTTTTTGCGTCCTTAATATAGTCTTCAATTTGTCTATCGGCGATAATATTACCCCTATAGAACTCCTTATACCACTCAATAGTCTTAGTAATAAAATTACTATTTGTATCCCATACTGAAGCCTAACCAAGTTCGTTTCTAGATTTAATTGAATTGATTGAGAGAAGCATCTCCTCTTTAAAAGAAGGGGTGCTGTCATAAGATACTTGAATGCTTCCTAATTGATTTTTAGCAATATTAATAATATCAGAAACACTATGAGTTTTGTTATCTGGTGGACCAAAATTCCAAGCCTGAGAAAATTTTTCTTCTCCCTCAAATAATTTCTGAGAAAGCAAAAGGTAGCCACTTAACGAGTCCAGCACATGTTGCCAAGGTTTAGTTGCCTCGGGATGTCGTATGCATAGTGTTTCTTTTTTTATAGCGCTAATTATAATATCAGGAATTAATCTAGATGGAGTCCAGTCTCCCCCACCTATAACATTTCGAGCACGAGCAGTAGCAATCAGTTGTTTATTGGTCTGACAAAAAGATTCTCTATAGCAATCTACGACCAACTCTGCACAAGCTTTTGAAGCACTATAAGGGCACTTCCTCCAAGTATATCACACTCAGAATAGCATTTTTTCTTTCCAGTATTCTTATAGCATTTATCGGTAGTAATAATGACACCTGCTTTGACGGAAGGTGTTTTACAGATGCATTCAAGAAGGTTTGCTGTCCCAATAATATTTGTATTTAATGTGGATATAGGGTTAGTGTATGACGCACCAACTAAGGGTTGGGCTGCAAGGTGAAATACTACTTCTGGTTTAAATTCTGAAATAGCTTTATATATTGAGTCAAAATTATTTATATCACCGATTGTATCTTGATATTCTTTATCAAGTTGAGAATGATAATTTGGCGTTGTAGATGATTGAAGGCTATATCCATAGACTATAGCACCCATTTTTGTAAGCCATTGTGTTAGCCAAGAACCTTTAAAGCCTGTATGACCGGTAATAAAGACTCTTCGTTGTTCAAAAATGTTATTAAATAAATTTATCATTTCCAAGTTTTCCACGGAGCATTTGTAGCCCAAAGGTTTTCGAGATAAAGCTTATCCCGCATAGTATCCATTGGACGCCAAAATCCCTTATGCTTATAGGTGTAAAAATTATCACTTTCAGCGAGTTTAGCAAGTGGTTCTCTCTCTAGAGCCACAGTATCATTTGCTATGTAGTCAAATATTTGAGGCTTAAACACGAAGAATCCTGCATTAATCCATTGACCATCACCAGCAGGTTTTTCAGCAAAACTAGTAACTTTCCCATCATCCTCAGCATTAACAGCCCCAAATCTACCCTCAGGTAAAACAGATGTCATAGTAGCAACTCCATCTTTTGAATTGTGGAATTCAAGAAGGCTTTTTATGTTTATATCACTTACTCCATCTCCATAAGTCAACATAAAGCTATCATCTTCTAGAAATTTTTTTGCCCGTAAAATTCTACCCGCAGTTTGAGTATCTAAACCTGTATCTATTAGATGTATTTTCCACGGTTCAGATTCATTATTCAGGATTGTTTTTGAATTATTTGATAAATCAATCAAGACTTCACTTTGATGCATGAAGTAATTTGAAAAATATTCTTTAATAACATACCCTTTATACCCTAGAAGTATGACAAAATCATTAAAACCATAATTAGAATATATTTTCAAGATATGCTATAAAATAGGTTTACCACCAATTTCGATCATAGGCTTTGGAGTAATTAATGTCTCTTCAGATATCCTTGTACCATATCCTCCAGCAAGAATAACTACTTTCATAACATATCATTCTTATTTTGGAAAACCCGAGAAGTTGTAAGATTAATTAAACTTATCATATTTTCACGATACTAATTAAGTGTATACTTAACAATATTTTTAATATAATACTGCATGCAGTGTATTAAATATCGTATAGATTCAGACTAAAGGTACTACACTTAAGAAAAAATATAATTTGATAATATCGTAACTTTTTTATCTCTTTAATCGATAGTATATAGATTATCTATATTTACCCTTCTTGTTTCAAGATTATAATTAATTAAACATATTTCATAAATACCAGATTGCTGACGTACTCTGTTGAATTTTGCACTTCAGTAATTTCTTCAATTGTTACCTTTTCCTAACTCAGTTTTAAGGGCAACATTAAGTGTGATTTGGTTTTTAAACTTGAAAGTGTCCGTGAATTTTTTAGAAAGTGAGTATATTGCAGTAATATAGAAATTACAGAAAACTATATCTAATCTTTTACGTTACTACTTAAAGTTGTTTATCTTATTCTGTGAGCTTTACAAAAAAGGCAGTAAACAGCAGCTGTCTCTTTAGCAGAGTTATTATTCATAATTGTTCTTTCAATATATTTTGTATTTTTATAAATGAATTGCTCTTTTGCTGATTACTTCGGAAATTGATTATAAACTAAAATATAGTGTATAAGGTAATTTTGTATATTTTAGGTATAAATTGTTTGGAGTTCTAGGTGTTAACAGGTGTGGAAAATAATTTATTTGGTAATTATTATATGCTTGTTAATCTGGCCTCTTGCTAATATAATTTTAATGTTGTGTATGTGTAATTGCATGCAATACACTTTGAATACGTGAAGGATTGTTTGAAAGGATCGTGAAATGGCAAATTATACCCCCAAAGATGTAAGGAATATTGTCCTTTGTGGACATAGCCAGTCTGGGAAGACTATGCTGGCTGAATCTATGCTGCTGAAGGCAGGGGTGATAACTAGATTGGGTTCAATTGCTGATGGTTCTACTATAAGTGATTTTGATCCAGATGAAAAAGCTCGTGGGCATAGCTTGAGTACGTCTGTAATGAACTGTGAATATGATAACAAACAGTTTCATATTATAGATACTCCTGGAGCTCCGGATTTTATTGGTGCTACAGTACGTGGAATTGATGCCGCTGACCTTGCTATAATATGTATTAATGCTTCAAAAGGTATTGAAATGTCTGCCCGTAAGGCTTGGGATCTGGCAGAGAAGGAAGGTGTGGCGCGAATGATCGTGGTTACACGTATGGATGCTGAGAGTGTTAACTTTGCAGAGTTGTTAGTAAACATTAAAGATACTTTTGGTAAACAATGTGTTGCCTTTACTATTAATGATGGAGAAGGTGCTGACTTTAAGAGTGCTCTTCGAGTTATGAATGAAAGTAATCAGGGTGACAGGCTTGAAGCCAAAAGGCTTGAAATAACTGAGTCTGCTGTTGAGTGTGATGAGGCACTTATGGAGAGGTATCTTGACGGTGACAATATCTCTCATGATGAAGTAATGGGTGTATTGAGAGAAGCTGTGTGTGGAGGGCAGGTTGTTCCAATTTTCTGCCTCTCTGCTGAGAAGGATATTGGTGTTGAGCAGTTGATGCATGGAGTAGCAGAGTGGGGACCAGATCCATTTCATACACATCGTGATATAGTGAAAGACAACGGTGATGAAGAAGTATATGAGCCATCTGTTGAAGGGTCATTTAAAGCGCAGGTATTTAAGGTTGTTTCTGATCCGCATGTAGGTAAACTAAGCTTCTTCAGGGTTTTTTCTGGGGCTGCAAAAGTAGGTGATACGTTGTTTGTTGATGCAGATGGTAGTAAAGAGAAATTTTCAAAATTCCTTCGTCCTCAGGGCGGTAAGTATGAAGAGATTACTGATGTTGTTGCTGGTGATATTGTATGCACTCCGAAGATTGAATCTTTGCACGTAGGCTCTACAATTTCTGTTGGTGACTTCGGGGCAGTATTTCATTCACTTCCATTTCCAACACCTATGACCGGTCTTGCTATTTCAGCAAAGAACCGAGGAGATGAGCAAAAAATTGCAACTAATATGCATAAGCTTTGTGAAGAAGATCCGACATTTCATTTTGAGCGTAATGAGTTAACCAATGAACAAGTAATTCGAGGCGTCGGACAATTGCATCTGGAGTTCATGCTTGGTAGATTGAAGTCAAAATATAACCTTGAGGTTGTGACTAAACCTCCCCGCATACCTTACCTTGAAACAATTACAAAGAAAAATGAAGGTTCTTATCGTCACAGAAAGCAGTCAGGTGGGGCAGGACAGTTTGCTGAAGTTCACATTAGATTATCTCCTAATGAGCGCGGAAAAGGCTTTGAGTTTGTTAATTCAATTGTTGGTGGTGTAATCTCAGGATCTTATATCCCATCGGTTGAAAAAGGCGTTCAAAAGGCAATGGATAAAGGTTTTCTTGCTGGATATCCGGTAGTTGATATTGTCTGCGAACTTTATGATGGTAAAGAGCATCCAGTTGACTCAAAGGATATTGCTTTTCAGACAGCGGCAGAACATGCATTTTCTGAAATTGCTGAAAACTGTAAGCCAGTTCTTCTTGAGCCGATTGTTGATATTGAGATAACCTTCCCTTCAGAGTATACTGGGGACATAAGTGGTGATATCTCTACAAGAAGAGGACGTCCTACTGGAATGGAGCAACTTGGTAATCTGCAAGTACTTAAGGCGCAAGTCCCGCTTTCAGAAGTACAGGATTACGCTTCTACGCTTAAGGCTATCACACAAGGCTCTGGAGATTATACAATGCATTTATCACATTATGAGCCGGTTCCAGCTAACTTGACTAAGAAAATAATTGATGCAAGTAAGGTTGAAGCAAGCGCATAAACTATTGACATTGAGGGATTTTATTATAAAATATAATCCCTCATATACTTGGTAAGATGGTATGAGATTGTTTATCTACTTGAATTACTTGATGTTATATATAATTTATATATAATGAATATTATTGATGTTTTTGTTGTAGATAATTGCTTTTTTCATTAAAAATTGTAAAATTGTTGTAATAATTTTTTAGAAATATAAAGGAAGTAATAATGAAAGACGGTATTCACCCAAAATTCGGACCTTCAAAAGTTCGTTGTGCTTGTGGTTTTGAGTTTGAGACTGAATCTACGAAACCAGAAATTCAGATAACTATTTGTAGTCAGTGTCACCCGTATTTTACTGGTAAACAGAAATTCGTTGATACTGCAGGTCGTATCGAGAAGTTCCAGAAGAGATTTGGTGCTGCTGGTGCTGAAGGTGGTAACCCTTATACAAAGAAAAAAGCAAAGAAAAAGTAGTAAAATAGAGATATTGACCTCTCTCTGGGTTTTATGTAGGGGGAGAGGTTTGTGTTTTCTAGAGAGATGGGTGTCGCTTATTGGTGGCTGCTTTTGATTTTATTGATAAGGCGTTGCGTCGTTTTGTGATACTGTGTCTAGTGTGTTATTGATATGACAATATTCTTTTTCTCTCTAATCATGCTCGTTGTTTCGAGCATGAGTTTTCTATTAATACGTAGGTGCTTATTTATTTGTTGGTATGGTTCTATTCGATATAATTATATATCGCAAGTAAATACTGGAATCTATTGACTCATTATTGGTCTGTAAGGGAAAATAATGCTTGAGGAAAAAGCAAAAGCTAAATTAGCTGAAAGATTGGTTAGATTCACAGAACTCGAAAATGCAATAAATTCTCCTGAAGGGGCGCAGGATTCTAAATATCCTGATATGCTTCGAGAATATGGTACGCTTAGAGAGTCAATGGAGATGTTCAAGGAATACCTCAAGCTTCAAGACGGCATTTCAGAGAGTAAAGAGCTTATTGATAGTGGAGATGACGAACTTGCTGAACTTGCTGAGGAAGAACTCAAGGATCAGATGGCTGCAATTGAAGAGTTGTCTGAAAAACTATTTGATATTCTCTACGGTACAGCTGGTAATGACAATAGAAATGTGATGCTAGAAATACGTGCTGGTACGGGTGGGGATGAGGCTGCTTTGTTTGCTGGTGATCTGGTGCGCATGTATACTACTTATGCTGATATTGTAGGGTGGAAAGTTGAAGAGGTGTCGGCGAGTCCGGCTGAGCAGGGTGGTTTCAAAGAAATTATTCTTTCAGTGCAGGGTGAAGGCGCGTTTGCAGCTTTGAAGTTTGAAGGTGGTGGGCATCGTGTGCAGCGTGTGCCGGCTACTGAGAGTCAGGGGCGAATTCATACCTCTGCTGCAACAGTTGCTGTTATGCCTGAAGCAGAGGAATATGAAGTTGATATTAAAGCTCAGGATATTAGAGTTGAAACAGTACGTGCTACCGGTCCTGGTGGGCAGTCTGTGAATACAACGGATTCGGCAGTACGAATTACTCACCTAGAGTCAGGTCTTATTGTGCACGTTGCTGATGAGAAGAGTCAGTTAAAGAATAAGCAGAAAGCAATGCGTGTGTTGCGTACGCGTTTATATGAACTCAAAGTGCGTGAGGAAGAAGCAGCCAGAGCGGCTGAGAGAAAAGGTCAGGTTGGTAGTGGTGACAGGTCTGAGCGTGTACGTACATATAATTATCCTCAAGATAGGTGTACTGATCATAGACTTGGTAAGAATTTTTCTCTTACTGATATTATTAATGGTAAACTGCAGAAGCTTGTTGATGCACTGTTGGAGTATGGACGAATGCAGTCGCTAGAGTAGTATTGTTGTTTCTGTATGCTTTATAATCTGTGAATAAGTTGTAAGTGTGGGAAAATATGGCTGAAAGTGAGCGTGAGTGGCTACCGTTGGATTTGATTAAGACAACGGCTGACTACCTTCAGAAGAAGGGGATTCCTACTCCTAGACTTGACGCTGAAGTATTGTTATGTTCAGTTCTTGATTGTACAAGAGTCAAGCTATATACAATATATGATGAGTTTTTGACAGAACAGCAATTATCTGAGTATCGCGATATGATTCGCAGGCGTATTGCTAGAGAGCCAGTAAGCAGAATTCTTGGTAAAAGAGAATTTATGGGGTTTGACTTTGTGGTTACTAATGATGTCCTTTCTCCTAGACCTGATACTGAAATTTTAGTTGAGAAAGCAATACAGCTATTGGATGATTCCCCAAAGGAAAAAAGATCTGCTAAGTTTTATAAAGAGTGGGATCGAAAAAATATTGAGTTATTAAAAGAACAGGTTGCTCAGTTTAAAGAAGAAGATATTCCGCTTGATATTCTTAATACTATACGGGAGTATGAAAAAGAGCATGGTGCGTCTGAGGGGGCTAACTTAACAAGTCGAGATGTTGGTGTGGTAAGACGGGTGTTGGATCTTGGAACCGGCACAGGTTGTATACCTATTTCGATTGTAAAGCATGTGAAGAATGTAAGTGCTGTAGGTATCGATATTAGTCCAGAGGCACTTAGTGTTGCTAAAATGAACGCGGAAAACTTGGGGGCTGTTGATAACGTTGAGTTTGTTGAGAGTAATTTTTTTGATGCTCTTGACCCAAGAGAGAAATTTGATATTATAGTCTCAAATCCTCCATATCTTATTGAAGGTGATCAAGAAATATGGCCAGAAGTATCTAGGTATGATCCAGCTCTAGCTTTATATGCAGCTGACAATGGTTTGGCTTGTTATAAGAGTATCATTGGGAGAGTGAGTGAATATTTGCTTGCAAATGGTGTCTTGTTGCTTGAGATTGGGGCAGGACAGAGTGATGGCGTCACTGAGATAGTAAAACATCATTACCCTCACTCCAGTGTCGTAAGCTTGCCGGATTATTCAGGTATTGACAGGGTTTTGGTTGTAAGTAGTATTGTGAGTTGATTGTAATTTCGTGTTTATTATTGAGTTAAACTTTGTAAATTATGAGCTTATGTGATATTGATGTTATCATTTGGTTCTTGGTATAGAAAGTACTATTATGTTTGACAGCTTGACGGATAGGATGAATGGGGCGTTTAAGTCCCTTATCGGGCAAGGTAAAATCTCAGAGAGTAATATTGATGAGGCTGTACGTGAAGTACGTGTGGCATTACTGGAAGCTGATGTTAACATTAGTATTGCAAGATCTTTTGTTGAACGTATCAAGACAGAGGCGCAAGGCGAAAAAGTTCTGACTGCGGTAGATCCTGGCGAGATGTTTGTTAAAATCGTACATGATGCGATTGTAAACCTCCTTGGTGGTGAACGAGAAGAAATTAGCTTTAATCCAGATGGCCCTACAGTTATAATGCTCTGCGGTTTGCAGGGTGCTGGTAAAACTACTACTTGTGGTAAGCTTGCTTCACGTTTCAAAGGCGAAGGCAGAAAACCACTGCTTGTTGCTGCTGATGTACAGAGACCAGCGGCGATTGAACAGTTACGTGTACTTGGTAGGCAGATTGATGTGCAGGTACATGCTCAAGAAGGTGGTGATCCTGTACAGATCTGTAAGCAGAGTCTTGAAATTGCCAAACTTAATAATTTAGATACAATTATTCTTGATACTGCAGGTCGTCTACACGTTGATGATGAGCTCATGAATGAGCTGGAGAAGATCGTAAAGGCTACGAAGCCATCTGAAATTCTCTTTGTGTGTGATGCGATGATTGGGCAGAGTGCTGTTGATACTGCAGAGGAATTTAATAAGCGATTGGGTATCTCAGGTGCAGTAATGACCAAAATGGATAGTGACGCACGTGGTGGAGCAGCGCTATCTTTACGAGAACTCACTGGTGTTTGTATCAAATATGTAACAGTTGGTGAAAAACTTGATGCCATTGAAGAGTTTCATCCTGAGCGTATGGCAGGCAGAATCCTTGGTATGGGTGACGTTGTTTCGCTTGTAGAAAAAGCTCAAAGTGTTGTAGATGAAAAAGAAGCTGAAGCGATGCGCGCCAAGCTTGAAAAAAATAAATTTACTTTAGAAGATTTTCAAAAACAACTTGCACAGATTAAAAAAATGGGTAGTATTAAAGATCTTCTTGGTTTACTACCAGGTATTGGCAGTAAACTAAAAGGTTTGGATATTGATGAGTCTAGATTCAAAAAGATTGAAGCTTTGATTCAAAGTATGACCCCAGAGGAAAGGCAGAATCCTGAAGTCATTGGTCTGCCCCGGATGAAACGTATTGCAAAGGGTTCTGGAAATTTTGATGTAAATGGTGAACCAGCAACTCGGCCTGTGAAAGAACTGCTCAAGCAGTTTACCCAAATGAAGAAAATGATAGGGAAAATGGGTAAACTTGGTATGTTCTCTTCAGAAACATACGCAGGTATGGAAGGTCTTGACGCTGACCCAGAAAGTATGTTGGCAGCAGCAGAAAGAGGTGAAGATCCAGGGCAACTCCCTAGTGTGCCAGGTATGGGAAGTGTTTTTGGTAAATCAAAGAAACAAGGGGCAAAGGCCCAACAAGATAAAAAGAAAAATCGTAAGAAAGAAAAAGAACGTAGAAAGAAAAGAAAGAGGAGGTAGTAATTTGGCTGTTTGTATTAGATTGAAACGTGATGGACGTAAACATCTTCCATTTTATCACATCTGTGTTTTCAATAGCCGTCAGCGTCGTGATGGTCGTCCTATTGAAGAGCTCGGTTTCTATGATCCTGCATCTAATGCAGATGAAAAGATAAGAATTGATGTTGAAAGAGTGAAGTACTGGATTAGCGAAGGTGCTAAACCAAGTGACACAGTTGCAAGTATGCTTCGTAAAGAAGGATTAAATGCAGGTATGTGGAATGGTACTTCTAAGAATAAGAAGCGAGTTAAAGCTGAAGGTGCTGCTCAGAAAAAAGTCGAGCAGAAAAAATCTCGTTCAGTAAAAGCACGTAAGAAACCTAGAAGTAAAAAGGTTGTTGCTAAAGCTTCTTAATCTTCTCTTATGATTTAGTAATATATATAATTGAACTACATACACTTTTTTGAAGTGTATGTAGTTTTTATATAATGATTTAGCGTTAAACTCTCATTTTGTCTTACAAAAACATTTGATTTTTATAAAGTCTTATTTAAGCATATAAGTATATATATTACGATTCGACGTGGGGGGAGCTTTACTTGATTCATATTTTTTCAATGTAAGGTTAATAGATACAAAATGAGTTTAAGGATTTATAATACTTTCAGTAGTAAGATCAAATAGATCTTTTTATTACATTTTGGGCTCAAGTTTTAGTATCACTACGAATGATAGCTGTTGCATTTAATTTCCTTGTACTATAAGCTCTCTTGCTTTGCCATTATTGTCTATAATTGTGATTTTCATTCTATTTCTCCATTTTTAATTATGAAATGTTATTTAGATTTATATCTAATTAAAAAGATTGTAGATCTTTATACTTGGATGTGTAAGGAATATTTGGAGTTTTGAAAATATTAATTAGTAATTTAACTATGATATTGTTTTCGTTATTACAATTTATGGGAATTATATTGGTTATGACTAAGAGGATTTGCAATTATTTAATTTAATAGTAAATCAATGTTGTATAAATCTTTTTTTTGGGTGGGCTTTAAGATAATGATCCTTTTAGGAATAGGATTATATCATCTAGTCCTGAAATATACATATAGTTGACCATTTCAAGTCTACCGTTTACTTTTGCTTCTTTGAAGTCGGAGAGTTCTTCTATTTTTATAAGCCTTGAACCTCGTAGTACTTGAAAGGGCTTTACTGCAATATTCATAGGATCTTTGGCTTCAGTAATTCTGAATGCATTCTTTGAGTCAGGGTGCTGCGTTGCACATTTTGCTAAAATACCTTTCCATTCTTTATAAAAATCAATACTTTTACCTCTATTAATAATGTTTTCTATATAGTAGTTTTTGCACTCTGATAGTTCGGAGTAGTAGCTTTTAAGTTCATCAATATGAAAGTTACTACTGAATCCTAGATTGTCCTTTTTGAAGTCTTTCCACTTTATGTATAATTCAGATTCTTCATAGCTTTTGGGCATCTCTATAAAAGCTCGCACGTCAAGATTGATACTTTTTTTGCTAGCCACAAGTTTTGTGCAATTCAAGGCTCTCAGAATTAGCTTTAAAATATAAACATATTTAACATTATAACCAAAAATGCAGGTCAAGTTTGTGTAAGGTAAACCGTCCAGCGCCATCATGTTTTCAAGCTCGCCGCGAGTTGCTAAATCAATTTCTGCTCTGTTCGCTGGCATATAATATCTCCAATTTATTTATATTTTAATTGAAATATAAAAAGTATTGTTAAATTAATTAAAATATTTTTACTCATAAATAATTATATTTTACCCAGTATGCACAAAACAGCAAGAAATATTTTTTGAAAGAATCGCAGATTTAGAATTTAGTTTTTAGGATAATATTATATGCTAAATAGAAGTTGCTAATATCTTGTTATATAATATATTGCAGGATTGTCCTGTTATGTAATATGCTGCAGAGCTATGAATTATAATGTGATATGCAACTAAATTCTTAATAATTTGATGTGAATAATTTTACGTTATTATGGTTAGTTTTATTATAGGTGTATAAAGCATTAGAAAGACTTGTCTCGTTATCATTTTTTATAAAAAAAAAGATTCCTTGTGCGTTGAAGGCATATTTATAAAATATGATAATAAATAATTAATGATGACAATTTATTCAACAACCTCTAGTGAGATATTTTGATGTATATGATAAAACTTGCCTGGATATATGTCCATGCTAGAATAATAAATTATATTGCTGTTGTGGTAGTAGGGCTTACTTTGATGGCTTCTATTGTTGTAATAGGTGTTACTGATGGAATGTTGGTAGATATGGAAAGGCGCATTCGTAATCTCGGAGAACAAGTTGCGATTTCTTTCCGAACGCCAATTCCTGAGGCAAATCTTTCTAATATTTCGAATATTAAAGGTGTAAAAGGCTTTACTCCATTAATTATGGATTATGCACTTCTTAAGCATGGAATGATCACAGAACCTGGTGTGGCGTATGGTATTGATCTTAAGAAAGAATTGAAGTTGTCTTCTATTGCTGAACATCTTCAGGATATTAGAATAGATCCTGAAAATCCAGAATGGGTTGTTCCTGATACCGATACTGGCGGAAATTCTCCTGCTTTTGTGGGAATAAATCTTGCAGAGCGCTTAGGGGTTAGAGCTGGCGATACCATGACTGTGAGTTACTCTCCTCCAGATTCAAATAAGCTTGTAAGTAAAAATTTTTATGTCAGTAGTATCTTCAGTAGTGGCTCACCTCTTAAGGATCGTAATGGGTTCTTTATTAAATTAGATGATGCACGGCAATTGTTTATGACTGAGGGCGAGCAGAAAATAAAGGGTGTATCTGGACTTTCTTTCTTTTTGAATAATCCTGAAGAAGCAAATGAGCTGGAAGTACCAATTCTTAAGAATATCGTCCCTGCATTGGGGTTGAGTTATCGCGGGGTATATAGTACGACTTGGCAGAAACGCTGGAAATCTATCCATGATGGAATGGCTTATGAGAATATGCTAATGGAGGTTGTGCTCTTTTTTATGAATCTTTCATCGGGTTTTTGCGTGTTTGCTGTACTTGCAACTCTCGCTAGTAGAAGGGTCAGGGATGTAGGGCTTCTGCGTTGTATTGGAGCTAAGAGAGTCAATACTATAGGTATCTTTTTACTTGTAGGGTTATTTATTGGCTTAATGGGGGTTATCTTGGGTGTTGGAGCAGGGTATCTTGTTGGACTTAATTTGAGTGATATCTGGGAGTTTTTGACAGATCAACCTTTTTATTCTCCGCAGTTATTCGGACATACGAGTCCGCCTGTTATCTATACATGGAAAGTGGCTATTTATGCAGGTGCTGCTCTCTTTATATCATTGTTGTCAGCCTTGTATCCCGCGTTTTCTGCTGGATGTAGAGAACCTGTAACTGCTTTAAAAGAAGAATAAATTTTAAATTATATAAATTGCGAGAAAATGCTATGAGTGAATTTATACATACTGAACCTGTTATGCAAGCTAAAAAGTTGTATAAGAGTTTTCATGATGGCGAGAAGGAACTTGGAATCCTCAAAGGTTTGGAATTTTCGGTGTATAGTGGTGAGAGTATTGCGATTATTGGTCGCAGTGGAACCGGTAAGAGCACATTTTTAAATACTCTAGGTCTTCTTGATACTCCTACTTCTGGAGAAATTTTTATAAATGGTGTTGATACTTCTTGTATAAGCGATGCTGCTAAGACAAAGATAAGGGGACAGGAAATAGGGTTTGTATTTCAACAGTATCATCTTTTTGGTGATCTTACAGCACTTGATAATGTGTTAATTGCTGGAAATTTTGCTCGTAAAAATATGGGTAAAAAATTCGCACTTGAGCTTTTGGACAAAGTAGGGCTATCAGATCGTCTAAAGCATAAACCATCAAAACTATCTGGTGGAGAGCAGCAAAGAGTTGCTATTGCAAGAGCGTTATATACTGACCCGGCAATTCTTCTTTGTGATGAGCCTACAGGGAATCTTGATCCTCAGAGCGGAAGTGAGGTTATGGATATGCTTTTTGATGTAGTTAAAAGTCAGGGGGCGGCAATGGTGCTGGTCACACATGATAAGCAGTTGGCTGATGTCGCAAGTAAATCTTATCGGTTATTTGAAGGAGTTTTGGCTGACTCTGTATTTGATCCGCCTATTTAAATAGTAGAAAGTTATTATGAGAGATCAAAGTTGCATCTATTGTGTGTGAAGCGGTAAGAATTTAAGTAGTCGTCCATATTTCTTATTAAACGCACTGGAGTATAGTGAACTTTTTTGTTTTCGCTATTTGGATTTAGTAGGCTTTTGATTACTTTTATTGCACTTTCTTCAAGACAGGGATCTGCACTCATTATGCCTAATGGTAAACTGCCCTGTAAGTTATCAAACCCCCAAATCGGCACAGTTTTTAATCCTTTATCCTCTATTGCTTTTTTTGCCCCTCTAGCCATAAGGTCATTTGCTGCAAAAATTGAGTCAAACTCAATGCCTTTTTCTATGCAGTTAATAATTGCTTTGTATCCGGAGATATTTGTAAAATCTCCTTTGTAGATAAGATTGTTATCTAGAGTTAACTCTGAATTTTTTATTGCTTTCTTATAACCTTTTACTCGTTGCGTTGCTGTGAGCTTTGTAAGGTTTCCGGATATGTGCAGGATTTTTTTACATCCCATTGCTATTAATTCTTCAGTGATGTGTTTAGCTGCAACCAAATCGTCAGTATTGATTAAACTAATAGTATCTGTTATGAGTTTAGGATTGGTTGAGTAATCTATAAGGGCAACTTTGTTGTCAGTATGAATAAAGTCTTCGATGAACTTATTGTTTACTTCGGCTCCAATAAATACTCCACATGAGATGTTGCCATTTTGAAAAAGGCTTCTTACTCTTATCTCGCTCTCTTGATTATATACAACATCAATTAAAAGCTGGTGTCTATATCTGAAAACTTCTTCCCCTAATGATGAAACAAAATTCATATAGTATTCAAGAGTTGAGCCTGCTATTTCTTTGTTGAAATTACTTTCAAAAATAAAGAGTCCAATAACACTGCTTTTTTTACCAGCAAGTGTCTGAGCATTGGTGTTAGGAGTATAGTTCAGTTCTTCAATTACCTTTAAAACTTTCTGGCGGGTGCTCTCTATAACATTAGGGTTATTATTGATTACCCTGGAAACTGTACTGCGTGATACTCCTGCTTTTTTAGCAACTTCTGTACTGTTAATTTTCATACTTTTCTCTTATCAATACTTGATTCTGAACGCGTGTTCACTTAAGTTAATATACGATATTTTTGTGTTTAGTCAAATTTAAAATTTAAATTTTGTTAAAGCGGTGTTACTTTATGATTCGCTATTGACGTAATATATTATATAATTTATGATATATCAGCGTGTATATACATTATTTTGATCCTGGTAATCAGGAAATCGCATGATTTTGATATGATTGGGGAGTTATGCCTGAGAACATAAAAGATATTGAGCTTTCAGAGTTTGCAACTAAATCTCTTATTCCTTCGCCTGTTGCAAAAATGACTGGTGAATTTGCTAAAACTTTTAGAGACGGTATAGACATAAATTTAGGGGTTGGTTATGTAAATGAAGAGACCATGCCAAATGAAGAAGTTATAGATGCAATTCAATACGTGTGCACTCATCCTCAAGATCATAGGATGCCGCTGAATTATGGAGGACCTGAAGGATCGCCAAATCTTATTGGCGCAATAAAGAGGTTCATGGGAAGGAGGGACCCAGGCTTATTAGAAAATAGACTTAATGAATTGAGACTTGTTGTCGGTGCAAATGGCGCAACGTCTATTCTAGATTCTTTAGGCGATATTTTTAAAAAAGGAATAGTTGTTACTGCTGATCCGTATTATTATATATACTGCGAAACTCTTGAGAGAAAGGGTTTTGAAATACGAACTATTAAAGAAGGAGTTTCAGGCCTTGAACCTAGCTCGTTAAAAAAGTACCTCTTGACGATGGGGGCAAGTGATCTTGATAAACTTGAGTTTTTATATATAGTAACAGTCAATAACCCTAGCGGGAGTGTAATCTCATATGCTAATAGAATAGGAATTATTAATGTTGCAATTGACGTGTCGAAAATGTTGGGTAGAAAAATACCTGTAATTTTTGACTGTGCATATGATTCACTGAATCATGGTAAAAATTGTCCTGAAATTAAATCTGTATTGCATGAAAAATATTCAATTCCTGTTTTTGAAATTGGAACCTTTTCAAAAATTCTTGCGCCTGCATTACGTATAGGCTATATTATTGGTGATAATTCAACAGTGCTTTCTGCAATTGTACAGAAGACAGCAGATACTGGATTTTCAAATTCATTGATAATGCAGGAAGCAACGGCGTGGATGCTAGATAATGTTGTTGATAGTCAGATAGAAAAAGTTAATGCCACCTATAAGGATAAGGCCGAAAAGATTAGGCGTAAAATTGAGAGTGAACTATCTGATTGGCTGGAAAGTCTTAGTGGAGGGGAGTGCGGTTTTTACTTTTATATAACTTTCAAAAATGTCCAGACTGGGACAGGCTCAAAATTTTATTCTTATTTAACACGTACTACTGGTATTGCTAAGTATGATTTGTGTGATATGGAAGGTGAGAAGAAGCCAGTAGTGGTTTATGTCCCTGGTGAAATTTGTCAGAATCCTTATGGTGATTGTGTTGATGCTGGCAGTAGGGAGCTTAGGATAAGTTATGGCTTTGAGGAGATTGAAAATATTCTATTTGCTGTAAAAATAATGAAGGAAGCTTGTGAGTACGCAACTATAGTTGAGTAGATGTGTGCTAATTATTATATTAATTTTGTTGTTAGTTTGAGTTATACGCATGAAATATATTTGGATACTGTAGTGGTGTCATAAAAATTTTGTATAAGGCTGATGTTGGTATAATTTTATTCAATTGAGACAGGATAGTTCACACATTCCTGTTTTTGCTATCATTATTTAATGAGATAAAAGAGGTTTTGAATTAAATATACAATTTTATAAAGAAGTAAACAACTAGCTTGGAAAATTCAGTTTTGCAAGATTTATGTGGTTTACAATAACATCAAGTTCTTTGTTTATTATTCTTGCCTCAATGTTGTTTTTACTTGCGATTGAGTTTGCCAGTAATTCATTTAATGAAGCAAGCGCATTATCTTTGTGTTGGATAATACGGAGTTTTTGATCTGGATTTGGCAGAATATTGCTTAACATGTGTGCAAGAAAATATTTTTGACGTAAAAACTTGCAACGGTGCTGGATTGTCGGTAAATCAATTTCATCAACTCTAAGGAGTAATTCCATAGCTTTAATTATCGATTCTATCCTATTGGTAAAGAGAGTCTTTTTATCTTCTTTTTTACGCACTCTCTCTAGCATCATATTGGTTATGTGCTGTTTCTTTATTAGATACTCTGCTCCTTTATGACGAAGAATTGAGCGAGTTCTAGTATCAGAATTTGATATTATATATTCATTACAGAATAGAGCCAAATCTATACTTATTTGAGTATCTGGGAAATTTCTGGGGAATTTTCTATCTATACGTGAAATAGAGAATAATGCTTCTCCTAAATCGCTTATCTTATGTGCAAATTCCATACGTTTTCTTAAGAAAAGAGCAAACTCATTCTTTACCTTAGGGGTTAGTGTGAAAGATGGGAATTCCCAGAGGTTTCTTGGTATTCTTACTATTTCATGATATTTAGCTGAGTCTCGATTCCATATGCGTAAAAAACCTTCTCGGTCTGCGGTCCATAGACAGCTTGGACATGCGATTATTTCAATAAGCAAAGGAACGACATATTCAAAGTCAGTGTTTCCAGTGCTATATAATCCAATTTGCAAATGGTCTGCAGGATCAGAAGGTAGTGATTTATCCTTAAGTTTTGGCGCGGAAAAAATCTGATCACAGATAGGGCATCTGTAGAAGGAGGTTGTTAAGGGATAGCTCTCTCTGGTTGGAATATTAAGAAATTCAATAGGAAAACCAGTGTCAGTGTATTCACAGGTTATTTTTTTCTTAGGAGAAGGCTCGTCTTTTTTTTCTTTCTTTAATTTTGAAATTTCAGTGGCAATGGATGATACAGCATCTACAACATTGACCGGTTTGGGGATATTTCCAGCGATACCAAGACAACGGCACTCGTGGAGCTCTCTGTCTTCTTTCGTCGTGTGAAGAACAAATACTGGAAGTTCTTTGAGTAAATTGTGGTCACGGATAAGTCGTAATAGATTTATCCCATCCATTTGGGGTAAGTCTATGCCCATAATCATTAGGTTAATACTCTCACTCTTACGGTATGTTTTTCTTTGTAATAATTCGTAAGCATCTTTACCGCTGCTTAGCTCTTCTACTGTTGCACCAAGTTTACGAAGAACCAATGAAAGAATATTGCGGGACTGAATGTCCGCATCAGCTATTAGTACTCTTTGGTTTTCAAGAGCGGTCTGCTCTTTGCTTGGGTCGACATTAAATTGCTGCAATATAATCCTTTTCTAAAAAATAGCAATGGCTTATTAGTGCTTTATAGCTTATTTTTCCATAATTTCATTCATATTGACTAGAGATAGTAGCCGTGAAACATTGGTGCTTGGGTTGATAATTTTCAAGCTGCGCTTCTGGTTAGCCAGTGTATGATAGGTTGAGTATAGTGTACCCATAGCCATAGAACTAATTGATGTCGTATCTTTAAAATCTAAAACAATTTCATCATAAGAAGATTTTTCCAGCTTGAGTAATTCATCAATAAATGCTTGTGCAGTTGATCCAGTGATATCAGGATATTTCACGCCAACATCCATTATAATTTTTTTCATAATTTACTAAAGCTCCATTATTTTTGGATTATACAGAAAAAACACAGAGTTATAATGAAAACTCTGTTTATATATTATTATATAGATATGCAATAAAATCAAGAAAAAACTAGATCTTAGGATAAATCAAAAATGAATAGCTGTTATATCAGATAAAATTATGAACTAATGGTGATAAAAATTGTTAAAAAATTGTTTTAGCTATTGACTTTACAGGAGTTATGAATATATTAAAAACAAAATCAGATCCGATGCGGGTCTGGTGATATGTTATTGTGCTTGGCACATTACTTTTTTTAAGCTGATATATTGCCTTGGCGTGCTTTAACGCATGGAATATCAATATGTTAGCTTGTTAAACCCATAGGAGAAAAAATGGCAGACGTTACTCTACAAGAGCTTATTGAAGCTGGAGTGCATTTCGGAAGTAAGACTTCACGCTGGGATCCAAAGATGAAACCTTATATTCATTCGAAAAAAGGTGGAATTCATATTATTGATCTTCGTGAAACTTTAAAAGGTCTTATTCGAGCAAGTTTATTTTTAAACAAAGTTGCTGCAAGCGGTAAAAAAATTCTTTTTGTTGGTACAAAGAGACAGGCTGCTGATATTGTTCGTCAGGAAGCAAGTGAAGCTAATAGCTACTTTGTTGTACATAGATGGTTAGGTGGTACTTTAACAAATATGGACACAATGCGTAAACGTGTTGTTCGTCTAGAAGAACTTGAAGCTCTTGAGAAAACAGGTGCTATTGAAAATTTCTCCAAGAAGATGGTCTCAAGTCTTACTCGTGAGAAGAAAAAGATTTTCAGAAATTTCGAAGGTATTCGCGACATGAAAGAAATTCCTGGTGCGATTGTAATTGTTGATCCATCTCAGGAAGACATCGCTGTAGCTGAAGCTATGAAACTTGGAATTCCTCTTATTGGTATTGTAGATACTGACAGTAATCCAGATCCAGTCGATTTTATTGTTCCTGCTAATGATGATTCACAGAGAAGTATTCAGCTTCTTCTTAATAAACTTGGTGAAGCAATTAAAGAGGGAGCTAAAAATGCTTCTAATAAGTCTGCTATTAAGGCAAGAGCTGCTGGTAAGTCTGATGAAAAAGGTATGGATGTACCTTCTAACCTATCTAAGATGGGTGCTTTCACTATGCCAGATGACGCTGAGTAGTTAGTATTTAGAAAAAGTTTATTAGATTATAATATATTATAAAGGAAAATATAATGGCTGAAATTACCGCCTCAATGATTAAAGAGCTTAGAGAGCTTACAGGTATGGGTATGAGCGACTGTAAGAAAGCTCTTGTTGATTCTAACGGTATCGTTGCAGAAGCAGAAATGATCCTACGTAAAAAAGGGCTTGATAAAGCTGCTAAAAAGGCTGATAGAGCTACAGGTGAAGGTCTTGTGTCTGTTCGCGAAAAGGATGGAGTTGTTATCTGTTTACAGGTTGAATGTGAACAGGAACCAACTACTAAGAATGAACGTTTCCTTGCTTTAGTTGACAAAATATTTGATGCTGCTTTTGCTTCAGGCGCAAAGGATATTGATGAATTAGTTGCTGCTCCTACTGAAGAGGGTACTGTAGCAGACTCTGTAACTGCTGTTATTGGTGTTATTGGTGAAAACGTTGTTGTTAAGAATATTGCAACATTTGTAATTCCAGAAAATGGTGTTTACGGTGCTTATTCGCACTTCAATGGTAAGTCTGGGGCTATCTGCCTGCTAGAGGTTGATGGTATAAATGCTGATAGTGAGTTCAAATCAGCTGCTAATGATGTATGTATGCATGCAGTTGCGACTCGTCCAGTTGCTCTTAATCGTTCAGGTATTCCTGAAGAACTAGTAACTAAAGAAAAAGAAATTTTTATTGATGAAGTTAAAAATAAACCTGAAAATATTCAGGAAAAGATTCTTGAAGGCAAGTTAGGTAAGTTTTATGGAGAAAAGTGCCTTGAAGAACAGATCTTTGTTAAGGATCCAGAAGGTAAACAGACTGTTGGAGCAATGATTAACGCTGCTGCTAAGAAACTTGGCGGTTCTGCTAAGATTGTTGACTTTGCTCGTCTTGAGCTTGGTAACTAATTGCTTAAATAGATTTTTTTTTGCGACTGCCTTTTATGCGGCAGTCGCTTTTTTATTATAATTTCTGCCTTTTGAGTATTTGAAGTCGCAAAATATTAGTGCATTTGCCATGCAGGTTAATAATTTATTGTTATAAAATACACTTTTTCTACTAAGATATTTCTAATAATCTCGTACTCTGTATAGGACGTAAATTTGCTTGTCGGTATTCATTCAACCACTGCCTTTCTCTTTTTTTAATGATTGTTTTGGTTGATATTTAATTATATCAAGTGTAATTGTTAATAAAAATTACTGGATTTTTATAGTAATTAGCACCTCTGAGTTATCAGAGGTGCTTTAGTTCCGACAGAATAATTATGACGTTCAAAAAATAGATTGGCTAATTGGTGCTGGGTTTGGTCTTAGCAATGAAAATGCCATCAGGACTAATTTTGGGTTTTGGTGCTCGTTCGCAAGCTTTTTGATATAAGCATTGTTGGTTTCTACATTGCTTGCTCTTGGACTTAGGCTTTTCTACTCGTTCATATATTCCAGTTGGTTGCATTTCCCATGCTTTTACATTGTCTTTAAAACCAACATCTAGGATTTCAAGCGCTTGCTTCTTGCATTCTGGATCGATAACTGGGAAAAGGATTTCGAGTCTTTGATCGAAGTTACGTTCCATCCAGTCCGCACTAGCCATGTAAACTTCGTTGGATCCGTCATTTTTAAAATGGAAGATTCTTGGATGTTCAAGAAATCTGTCAAGTATGCTTCTAACAGTAATGTTTTCTGATAATCCCTTTACGCCAGCCCTAAGTCTGCATAGTCCCCGAACGAGCAGTTCGATCTTAACACCTGATTGAGAAGCACTGTAGAGCGCTTCGATTACTTTGGGATCTATGCATGAATTCATTTTTGCTCTGATAAGTCCGGGATTCTCTAGTGTGCTTTTTGAGGCTTCACGATTGATCATTTCAAGAATTCGTTTACGCATATCTGTCGGGGCTATTGTAAGCATGTTCCACCGTGGCGGTAATGAGTAACCTGTAATTACATTAAAGAATCCGGAAACATCTTCTCCAAAGCTTGGATTGCATGTCATTATACCACAGTCCGTATAAAGCTTTGCTGTTTTATCGTTATAGTTACCTGTTGCAAGATGAACATATCTCTTAATACCTAATTCTTCATTACGAACAACCATTAATACTTTACTATGTGTTTTAAAGCCAACAACTCCATATACAACATGAGCTCCTGCTGATTCGAGTGCTCTTGCCCAGTGTATATTTGCTTCTTCATCAAATCTGGCTTTCAGTTCAACTAACGCTGTAACTTGCTTGCCGTTTTGTGCCGCTCTAATGAGGGCCTGCACAAGTGGGCTATTACCTGAAACACGGTAGAGAGTAATTTTTATCGCTAATACTTCTGGGTCATTTGCTGCCTGAGTTACAAGTTTTACTATAGGATTAAAGCTATGGTAAGGTAAGCTTATGAATTGATCTGCTCGGCTGATATCTTCAAAGATATCCTCAGACTGCAGACCTTCGATGGGTTGAGGTGGCCATGGCTCTTCACAGAGGTCTGGGCGTTTTATTACTCCTAGAAAGCCGAAGAGATCTTTCAAATTAAGAAGGTATGGCATTCGCATAACTCCACCATCTTCTTCATCAAGTTCAAGTCTAGTGCAGAGGTAATCCTTAACCATATCGCTTGTGCTCGCTGAAACTTCTAAAGCTATAGGAGCTCCCCAACGACGAGTTTTTACAGCAACATCCATTGCACCTAATAAGTCATCAGATCCTTCATCATTAAGGTTCATTTCCGCATCTCGCAGCACCCTGAAGGTGCTTGCGCTTTTAATCTCGTAACCACCGAGAATTTTCCCTGAAAAAAGCTTAATTGCGTCGTCAAGTGTCGAAATACGGGTCATACCTTCTTCCGCTGGAAGTTTGATAAATCTGTTCATACTACCAGGAATCTGAACTAGAATTGTCTCAGCTTTTACAACAAAGTGCTCCCTGACTGTTTCAATGGGGTTTACCTTGAATATTACATAAATCGCGCCACTTGCAAGAAGCGGGAAGGGGTGGGCTGGATCAATGGCCATTGGAGTCAAGGCAGGTGAAACATGATTCTGAAAGTAGTTTTCTAAAAACTCAAGATCGGACTCAGTTAAGTCAACAGTTTTAACAAATTCAATGCCTTCATTTTTTAATTGTGGTATAAGAATATTTTGGAGACAGTGATATTGACGGTTGATCATTTCTCGTTTCTGAAGAGCCATTTGAGTAAGCACTTCATTTGGAGTAAGCCCTGCTACATCTTTGATGTTTAAACCTTCATTATATGCTCTAATTGTTGACGCTATTCTAACTACGGTAAACTCATCAAGGTTAGACGATACAATTGCAATAAATTTAATACGCTCAAGAAGAGGAACATCTGGGTTTTCTGCTTCGGCAAGTACTCTGAAGTTGAAACTCAACCAGCTTAGTTCTCTGTTGATGAAATTCTCTGGAGCCATTAAATTTTTAATAGATTTATTACTCATTATTGTTCCTAGTTATATTGTAAATACATTGAGTGTTAAAATTAAATTTTATTTAACAAGTTGACGTATAACAATGTCATTTCCTGTTATCTCTCTTAAAAGTTGACCTTTTTCTTTTACAGCTATTTGTTCAACAAGAAGATCTGTAACACTGGTAGCTGTAATAATGATGTTGTTGTCTTCTTCCGTGACAGTAAGTTTTGAGATGGATTGTCTGTGAGGACGGTCTAGTGCATCTGCAACTCGTAATAATGCTGAAAGTTTTGATACTTTAATTCTTTGCTCAGTGGTAAGACTCATATAATCTGCATGAGATGTACGTGGGTTAGATTTGCGGTGGTATCTGGCAACCATTGCAATTTTACGCCTTTCATACTGATTTAAGCCTACAATTTCTGACCACTCAATAAGATATTGTGAGTGTTTATGGTGCGCGTGATCGCCTATAAACATGCCGATGTCATGCAATATTGCTGCGACTTCGAGGTATAGCCGATCTTTACCATATAAACCAAGCATATCTGACATCTCGTCGTAAAGTTGTACTGCGAGATTAGCCACAGCTATACCATGTTCTGCATCATAGTCAAAACGTTCGCCTAGCCCTTTTGCCGATTGAATTATTTGCTCTCTGAATTCAATAATTGGATTCATTCCGTAAAGCTGAATACGCATGTCATTTACTATTGATTGGATGAAATCAATGTCAGCAGTAAAAAATCGCTTAATTTTTAATCCTTTAAATAATCGCTGCAGAGTTAGAACAGCGGGATTGAGAAGTTCAACTTCGTTTATAGAAATATGAAGCTCTTCCGCTTTACTCTGATCACTTGACGCTGAAAGTTTTTTTGCTATGCGATTGAAGGTTGCTATTGGAACTTCTAGCCCTCCTTCAATTTCTATAACACCGTCTTGCCCTTTAAAAAGATAGTGCAAGTGTATGTTTGCGACTATATATTCTCCAATTTTATAATCAGCAAAATGCTTGATTGTCGAGTTGACAACATTTCGAATAACACTCTGAGTAAGAGCTTTACGTTCAATACCTTCACTATCTCTAATGCTATGGAAAAGTCTAGACGTTCCAAGGCGCATACTGTTGGCTAAAACAACTTTTTGGTTTTTTATAAGTAAGGTTTCAGTTGAGCCTCCCCCAAGGTCAATATAAAGAATATTTTTGCGGCAACCTTTTAAATTATGCATTAAAAACGGTTTTACCATATCAAAATTCAATCTGCTCTCTTCAACTTGATCTATTACTTTAATGGCGATACCAGATTCATGTTTTACTCTATCTAGTATGATATCAACGTTTTCTGCATCGCGTAGAGCGCTGGTTCCAATCGCATTGACATCAGATATTTTGTATTCAGAGATTTTATGGGCAAAATTTTTCATAGCTTTGCATAAGATTCTAAGAGTATCTGGTGTAATATAACCATTTGAAAATGAATCAGTTGAAATAGGGACAGGGTACACCAAATTTTCAATAAGTGTAATTTTACCGTTCACTCCTATCTCTGCTATCCTCAATCTTACGGACGTAGAGCCAATATCTATTGCCGCCACATTATGAGGTCTAGTTATAGCTTTTTTTCTATTTTTGCGATTCTTTGTCAAAGGATTACTCCTAGCAATTAAATGATAATAAATTAAATTCAATATATTTAATATATCAATATTTAATTTCTATAGCAAGTTAAACCGGAAAAACAAACAAAAGTTTAACATAAATAGTTAATTTGACGATAAATCAATAGTTTGAGTTTATTATGAAAAAAGTTAGATATATAGGGCTGTATAATGAAATATAGGAATTATTGGATTAATGCTAGCTGTGTTTTTATTTGCTTACTTGTTTCTTACTATGCTATTAATGAAAGAATTGATTCTGAAGCTAAGAAAAATTTGACAGAATGGATGCCAGGAGTGAATAACCTTGGACCACTTTCTCCCTCAGAATTCTTTAACTATGATAATTCGATTTATTTGCTAGATGCAAGTAAAGATGCTGATAGAAACGAAGTCGATATTGAACAGATTGAAGAGCCAAAGAATGATTTTGTTGATATATTTGATATTGATTATAATGATGAAAGGTATACTGTTGCTTTAGACCTTATGAAAGAAGGACGTCTTCATGAAGCAGAGCTGCTTTTGCAGGATTATCTCAACGACCTTCCGATGCATGCAGATGCCTGGCGTCAGTTGGGTGACTGCAGGTATAATATTGACAAAGTTCAGGAAGCTTTAATGGCGTATGAAAATGCCTTAAAATACGAGCCTGATAACTATCTGGCATTAAGAGGGCTTGGGGTTGCTGCATTATACTTAGGATATCAATGTTTTGATTATAAGAATGCTCAAAAAGCTCATGAATTTTTCCAACAATCACTGAGTTCATTTCATGCTTGTCTTGAAAAAAGAGATGATGATAAACTGTCAGCGTATGGTCAGTCACTAGCTGCAGAGGGAGTAAGTAGGCAGTTATATAAAATAGCCAGGGCCGCTCTAGGGACTGAAAATCATGATCAGGCAAAGAGAATTATTCGAAACTGCATGGATATAATTGATACTGCTATCTCTGCAACTGAGAATAGGATTGAAACTAAACCAGAGGATGATGAAGCAAAACTTTTACTAAGCAGTTTACTTGTAAGAAGAGCAAAAATCCTCCAGCCGTTTGGGCATATAGATGAAGCTAGTGGAAACCTTGATGAGGCAATGCATATTATAGAGCCAATTGCGCGAGGAACTTCGGAGCAGAGGTTGGCAGCTGAGAATCAAATAGCTCTATGTATAGGACTGAAAGAAATGTGGAAGTCTAAATAAATTTGATCTTTAAATCAACGAATAATAAAGCCTTGCTCATTGAGCAAGGCTTTATAGTATGAAGCTTTGAAAATCGTAGGTACAGATTAGTAGCGGTAATGGTCAGGTTTAAATGGGCCGTCTACAGTCACGCCAATATATTCTGCCTGTTCCGGACTCAACTTGGTAAGGTGTGCTCCAAGTTTGTCAAGATGCAGACGTGCTACCTCTTCATCAAGTTTCTTAGATAGAGTATACACACCGACCTTATAGCTGTCTTTGTTTTTCCAAAGGTCAATTTGAGCAATAGTCTGATTTGTGAAGCTATTTGACATTACAAATGATGGGTGACCTGTAGCACAGCCAAGATTAACGAGGCGTCCTTCAGCAAGGATGTAAATGCAGTGCCCATCAGGGAATAGCCACTTATCAACTTGTGGCTTAATCTGGATTTTTTTAATACCAGGAATTTTTGTAAGTTCCGCTATCTGGATTTCATTATCGAAGTGGCCAATATTACATACTATTGCCTGATCCTTCATTTTACTCATATGTTCAGCGGTAATAATATTTTTATTACCAGTAGTTGTTACGTATATATCTGCATATGGGAGCATGTCTTCAACAGTTCTTACTGGATATCCACTCATATATGCCTGAAGTGCACAGATTGGGTCAACCTCACTTACTGAAACCTGTGCTCTATGTCCTGAAAGTGTGTCGGAACAACCTTTACCAACATCGCCGTAACCACAAACCATTGCAACTTTGCCAGAAATCATTACGTCTGTTGCCCTTTTGATACCATCCACAAGCGATTCTCTACAACCATATACATTGTCAAACTTACTCTTTGTTACTGAGTCGTTAACATTTATAGCAGGGACTAGAAGTTTTCCTTCTCGTTCCATCTGGTATAGTCTGTGAACACCAGTTGTGGTCTCTTCTGATACGCCTTTCCAGTCAGCAACAACTTTTTTCCAATGGTCTTTATCTTCTGCGAAAATATCTTTAAGAAGTTTCTTGATAACTCCTTCTTCTTCACTATCTGCTGCTTCATTTACCCAGTTACTACCGTTTTCAAGTTCGTAACCTTTATGTATAAGAAGAGACGCATCACCACCATCATCAACAATTAACTCAGGTCCTTTACCATTTGGCCAGGTCATTGCTTGTTTTGTGCACCACCAGTATTCTTCAAGTGTCTCACCTTTCCAGGCAAAAACAGGTACGCCAGACTTAGCAATAGCAGCAGCGGCTTGATCTTGAGTTGAGAAGATATTACATGAACACCAGCGAACATCTGCGCCAAGTTCTACCAAGGTCTCAATCAGAGCAGCAGTCTGAATAGTCATGTGGAGACTGCCCATAATTCTTACATCTTTTAGAGGCTTTTCTGGGCCATATTTTTTACGGGTTGCCATAAGACCTGGCATCTCGTGTTCTGCAATGTCAAGTTCTTTACGTCCCCAGTCAGCAAGGGAAATGTCTGCTACTTTGTAGTCTTCTGCCATTATATTTTCCTTTAAATTAGTATTACCATGGTATTAAAAAGTATATATATTATAAATTTATATAACTTTAAGTCAATATTATACATTGCATTTAGCAAAAAACACTATAATCAATGTTTGGGAATATGTTGTTCTTTTCGAATAGCTCACTTATAAATATGATATCTACATTATTGTTGCGAATCATGTCGTATATTGTATTGAAATTATCCATGTGGTCTTTTACTCGCTTGGTCGCATACTCTGTAGTGGTACCTGTAGTAAGTATAAAAGACCAGTCGCTTGATTGAGCCAAAAGTATTTCTCTGGCACATTGGTTGAGCGCGAATTTAATTTCTGGTGATGTGGGTGAGGTTTTAAATTTATTACAAAGTATTTGCATTTTTTCTTCGGCTGTTCTTAATTCTTGATATATCCAGTCATTGCTTCCGTTTAGCCAAGTCTCGAAGTATCCATTATTCCCCCAGCTAGAGATGCTCACATCTATAGTCTGCAATTCCCTCCTTTTATCTATATAATCTGAAGGACTTAGAAGGGTAAGTTTACTATTATTAGCATTTCGAAGTACGCTTTCTATAAAGATTGGTCCTTCAAACCACCAATGCCCAAAAAGTTCTGCATCATACGGACTCATAAGATGAATTTTACTATTGCATTCATTAAAGAGCCTTTGTCCTTGTTTTATTCTTGAAATAACAAAATGTTTGCCATGTTCGTTAGCTATTTTTATTGCTACTTCTGGGTTGTATATTTCTTTTTCATCCAAATTTGCTTTTCCAGATATTTTAAAATACTTTAGTCCAAGGTCATGTCGGATTTCAGGAGAAACAAGGTATTCTTGAATGTCCTCAATCTTAGCGTCCCATCCAAGATCTCTATAGAATTCTCTATAATTATAGTCTCCAGGATAGCCGGTTTCGGAAGACCAGACCTGTTTGGAGCTTTCAGGATCTCTGCCAAATAGGATTAATCCATTTTTATCCTTAATTGGGGCAAAAACACTGTATTTTGGCATAGGTGTACCATGGAGTATACCATGGCTGTCAATAATACTGTATTCTACTCCATTTTCTATTATTACCTCAGATATAAGTGGGGTATATGCGCATTCTGGTATCCATATCCCTCTTGGTTTGGAGCCAAATGTTTCTATATAAGAATTTACTCCGGTTTCAATTTGTGATTTTATAACATTCTTATTGTTGGTAAGGGCAAGTAGTGCGTGAGTAGCTGAACAGCCAATAATTTCTATTCTTCCACTGTCTCTAAGTTTAATAAATTCATTGATTATGTTTTGATTGTAGGTTTCATCGAATAGCTTTTGTAGTCTACAGAAATGATTATGATAAAATGAGGTGACACGTTTTAGACTATCATCTTTTCTTTTTTTTTGTGCTTCTTTAGCTGATAATTTTACGAGTTCAGATAGTTTCTGGCTATATCTAGAAACTAGAATTTTATCTTGAAGCATTGACGTTAGAGTCGGTGTAAGGGTGAAAGTTATTTTACCGCTTATACTATCATTATCTAACTTGTGCAGTATCTCTATTAAGGGTAAATAGCACTCGCTAATAGCCTCGAATAGCCAGTTTTCTTCAAAAAATTTTGGATATTCTGGATGCCGAACATATGGAAGGTGGGCATGTAGAACAATGCTTTGAAATATTTGCTGAGCATTATCAAACATTATAGTGTCCATTACAGCTGCTGATTCCTATCCAGTCAGTACCCGTAAGTCTTTGTAATGACTCAAGGTCTGTTCTCCATTTTTCATCAGGGTCAGATGATTCACTAATTTGACTTTTTAAAGTATGTATAGTTCCAAAATCAATTAGTTTGTAAAATTTGTTTTTGCTGGAATTATGCTCTGCAATTATAATAGAGTAATATGTATCAGGTTGTAGTGAGTGGAGATAATGTTTTCCTGATTCCGGTTGTACTTCTTGTGTTATTTTTTCACCAGTAGAAATATTACTGGCAATAAGGAGCCATTTTTTATTATTATGAATATCAATTGGTTGTTCCCAGCAAATAAATATTGTTCCTGGGTCTCGAACTACTACGCTATTATTATATTTGCTTATCATTATTACCTTCCTACATTCTATTTAGAATGAAACAGTAATTGTATCTTCTATTTCAATCTTTAACCAGCTGTTAAATGGCTCTAGAGTTCGATACCGTTTTTCTTTTGGTATTTTATCAAGTTTAACTAGTGTATTGATTACTTCTGGTGTTGCAATAAGCTTTCCAATATCAACATTTAAAAATGTTATTATATTCCTATCCATATTTGGATAGCTAGCTGAGGTTGTTTTAAATTTTTGTTCTGTGTTCAAAGTTATGTTTATTCGCATATTGTTAAATGCTTCTTTGATAATAGAAGGCATTGAACCTAATAATTTTGTAGCATTTGTAATGTCGGTTTTTTCTTTGTTGTTCAGTTTTGAGTAAATTTTTAATATGGTTCCATTAAATTCAAATTTGAGATTCTCTTTATTTCCTGAGTTTCTATTGAATAATATAACTTTATTGATGTCTTTGAATGTATAAGTTGTTGATTTGCCTATCGAGCCATTTGCAAGCTTAAAAATTTTAATAGAATTATAAGTTATTCCATTGCTAATATATGATATTCCCTTTGCTAGTTCTTTTTCATTTTTTTGAGTAAAATATCCTATTATATCAATAGTAGGAATTTTTCTACTGTTGCTGAGCATTGCTATTCTATTTCTACCTTCTTCTGTAAGTAATTCTGTAATAATAATTTTTCCTGAGCCATCTTGATTTAGAGTTATTTGAGCATCTATTTTGGCGCATCCAGCAAAAAGAGGTATCAGGGTGAGCAATATAAGAATAAAAAAACGTTTAGATGTTGGTTTAGAAATTGGGTACATTGCTTTATTTCGTATTATAATAGGGTAATTTTAAATTTTGGTGTAATACCTAGAATATTTATCTTAATTATAGTATAAATCTGTATGAATTTTCAATTAATTTATATAATTAAGCCGGTATTGTTTTGAATATATTAGTAAAAATCAACTTGCACATTATTAAATAGCCTGTATGATTTAATAGCATATTATATATGATATTATGAACTTTCATAGGGTTAATTAAGTTGTTTGGTGCTGTTAATTTATGGATTTATAAATTAATTATAGGTTTTAAATTATGAGAGGAAGGCTGTGGCTGGTATAGAAAAAGTAGAATTTGCTGACGGTTTGTCGATTGGAGGAGGTTCCGAGCTGTTGTTGATTGCTGGACCTTGTGTAATTGAGTCTAAAGAGCATGTTATGAAAATGGCTGAGATGCTCAAATGTTTGTCAGCTGACTTAGGAATAAAGTATGTATTTAAAGCCTCTTATGATAAAGCAAATCGTTCAAGTGTTACAAATTTCAGAGGGCCTGGAATTGACAAGGGACTTGAGATTCTTGCAGAGGTAGGAGAAAAATTCAGCTTGCCTATACTTACTGACTTTCACTCAGAATCTGAAGTTGAAAAAGTAGCTGAAGTTGTTGATATACTTCAAGTTCCGGCATTTTTATCTAGGCAGACAGATATCCTTGTGACTGCTGGAAAGAGTGGTAAGGTGGTAAATATCAAAAAGGGGCAGTTTATGGCTCCATGGGATATGAAAAATGCTGTAGATAAAGTGGCTTCTTCTGGTAATTCAAAGATTTGCATTACTGAAAGGGGGGCGTCGTTTGGTTATAATAATCTTGTGAGTGACTTTAGAGGGCTGCCTGTAATGAGAGAGTATGCGCCGGTTATATTTGATGCGACTCATAGCGCTCAGCTTCCTGGTGGACAGGGGGGATGTAGTGGTGGAGATAGGCAGATGGCAATGGTGCTTGCAAAGGCGGCTGTAGCTGCGGGTGTTGATGGAATATTTCTTGAAGTTCATGACGATCCAGATTCTGCTTTATGTGACGGTCCTAATATGATAAAATTCTCAGAACTGGAGAAATTGTTGAAGCAACTTGTTGTTATACACCGTGTAACAAACTCCTAGGAGTTAGTCTTTATTTGATAAAATTTATTATTAAAATATAATGGTTCGATTTATAGAAGGAAGTAACAATGCATATTTTGCCTGCGGTGGATATCAAGGGTGGTAAAGCAGTAAGATTGTTTCAGGGGGATAAGAACAAAGAAACGGTATACTCTGATTCTCCTGTGAGTATGGCTCAGAGGTGGGTTGATGATGGAGCAACATATCTGCATGTGGTTGATCTTGACGGGGCTTTTGATGGGGTGAGTGAGAATGAGAAGTATATTAAAGAAATTGCTCAGTCTGTAAATATCCCTATGGAGGTTGGTGGTGGTATTAGGACTATTGAAAAAGCTCAACGGCTTGTTGACTATGGAGTTGATCGGGTTGTTATTGGAACCAAAGCTCTTGAAGATAGAGCGTTTCTTGATGAGCTTATCGGTAAAATACCAGGGCATGTGAATGTAGGGGTTGATGCTCGAGATGGCTATGTCTCAATCAAAGGGTGGACTGAAACTAGTGAGAAGAAAGCTGAAGATTTTCTTGCTGAACTTTCTGGTAGTGGAATAGGGGCGATTATTTATACTGATATCTCACGAGATGGGGCCTTAGTTGGGGCAAATATAGAAGCAATGGAAAGAGCGACCAAAGCTACTGATATTCCAATTATTGCTTCTGGTGGGGTGACCTCAGTGGAAGATATCAACGCATTATCCAAACTAGATTTATTTGGTATTATTTCTGGTAAGGCATTATATGATGGTCGTATGACTCTACAGGAAGCTATGGCTGCTCTTGAAGGTTAATGCATTTTTTAATAGTAAATTATAATTCTTAGTAATGGAGTTCTTAATAATGATAGATATGAAGCTTTTTAGGGATAACCCTGAATATCTTACTGAAGCATGTAAGTTGAAGAGAGTTGATATTGATATTAATGCTGGTGTTGAGCTATATACAAAGAGACTCGACGTTATATCAGAATTGGAGGATTTGCAGGCTCAAAGAAATATTGCAAGTAAAGAAGTAGGGATGAAGAAAAAAGCAGGAGAAGATGCTGCTGAGGTTATGGAGAAGGTGAAGGATATCTCTGGTAGAATTAAAGAACTTGAAGATAGTCGTAAGCTTGTTGAAGAGGAACTTCAGAAAATAATTCTTTCTATTCCGAATCATCCGGCAGAAGATGTACCTGAAGGTGATGGTGAAAATCAAAATGTAGAAATAGATACTTGGGGTGAGGTGCCAAAGTTTGACTTTGAGCCAAAAGCTCACTGGGATATTTGTGAAAATCTTGACCTTGTTGATTTTAAACGTGGTGTAAAACTTTCAGGTAGTGGTTTTATTTTGTATAAAGGTCTTGGGGCAAGGCTTGAGAGAGCTTTGTATTCGTTTTTTCTGGATCTTCATACCACTGAGCATGGTTATACAGAGTGGCTTCCACCACTGCTTGTAAATAGAGATTCTATGATAGGTACTGGGCAGCTCCCTAAAATGGAGAATGATATGTATTGCTGTGATAAAGGTGATGATCTTTTCCTTATTCCAACAGCTGAAGTTCCTGTTACAAATATTCACCGTAATGAATTTATTGATCGTGAAGAATTGCCACTTTATTATACTGCGTATTCTGCTTGTTTCAGGCGTGAGGCTGGAGCTGCTGGAAAAGATACTAGAGGGTTGCTTCGAGTGCATGAATTCAATAAAGTAGAGATGGTGAAGTTTGTTGAGCCTGAAACAAGTTATGATGAACTTGAGTTGCTTAGAGGAAATGCCGAAACCTGTTTACAACGTCTGGGATTGCATTATAGAACTCTTAAATTATGTACTGGTGATTTATCTTTTTCTGCTGCAAAATGTTATGACTTTGAGGCATATGCTCCTGGTGTTGGCAAGTATCTTGAAGTATCAAGCTGTAGTAATTTTGAAGATTTTCAGGCACGTAGAGCAAATATTCGTTATAAGGACGAGAATAAAAAGACTAAGTTTATTCATACTCTTAATTCTTCTGGACTTGCACTTCCTCGAACAATGGTTGCAATACTTGAGAGTTATCAGCAGGAAGATGGATCTGTTGTTATTCCTGAAGTTCTTAGACCTTATATGGGAGGTTTAGAAAAAATTACTAAGAAATAAGAATTATTTAGTATAAAAAAACACCTTCATATGTTATGGTCTTATGAAGGTGTTTGTCTATAATTTTTATGCTTTTTTAATATCAGTTTTCTTGAAATTAAGGGAATTTTATGATATCTACAAAAAAAATAGGTGGCATTTTGATTATATTATTTTCTATTGCGCTATTATTTTCAGTTGCGGTATGCGCAGATGAAAAGCAAGATGATAATGCTATTGAAAAATTAAAGAGTTTGAGTGATACAGAAAAAGCAGCTCAAGAGCTTGTCGTAAAAGGTGATATCGCAGAATTTACAAAAGCACTAGATCAGGGTGTTATTGACGTTAATTTGACTATTGGTGGAACCCCACTTGCAGCAATTGCAATAATAAACAACAGATTGGAGGTTTTCGAAGCTCTGATAGAGAGAGGGGTGGATCCTAATGCAGTTGGTGTAAGAGGAAAGTCGCTATTGATAATTGCTGCTGAAAATGTCAGACCGGACTTTGTTGATGTTTTATTAAGGCAAAAAGGGGTAAAGACATTTTATGAAGACTCAAATAAAATGACAGCAGCAAACTATGTGCAGAATTATACTATCGATAAAGCAAAAAAATTAAAAGAAATGTTTCAGAGACCTGAGAGTCCTGAAACTATAAGATATCAGGCAGAGAGAATTTATAATGATATTCTTGAATATAGAGCTAATTCATTTATAAAATTGGATGAGCGTCAGCTGCTTTATTATCTTCCTTACACGATACGACCATATTTTCAGTCCAGTTTTTTAGGCCGACCTGTCTGGCGTTGGATAATTGCTTTTGCCTTTCTTTTTCTAACTATTATTATTAATAAACTTTTTCAAAAGTATTTTAACAGAGTTATAAATAAAAACCCGGATGCAAGTGACCCCTTTTCAAGGAATTCATTGTTTGTTTCGGTTGTTGTAGCTTTGCGTTCTTCTTTGAAATTTTTGATTGGTTGGATAGGGGTATATTTTGTTTTGGCAATTATTGTGCCTGTTGTACTTGAAGCTGCTTCCTGGGCACTTGATGTAATTATAACGTATGCTGTTGCAGTCTTCTTCTATAATTTGTCAGATGTGATTGAGACTGTAGTAATAAAGTGGATGGACAAAACGGAAATTCGACTTAGCAATGCAATAAGCAGCCTATTGAGTAAATCGATTAAGGTGATCATTGTTATTATTGCGGTGCTGCATATTTATTCAGTGGTGACTGGAAATTCGATTACAACACTTGTTGCCGGTCTTGGTATTGGTGGTATGGCTGTTGCCCTTGCGGCAACAGATACTTTGAAGAACCTTCTGGGTTTCATTACAATTGTGACAGATAAGCCTTTTGTTGTTGGAGAGAGGGTTGAAGTAAAAGGATATGATGGCGTTGTTGAGCAGATTGGGATGCGTACTACCCGTATTAGAAGACTCGATGGACATCAGGTCTCTATCCCTAACTCTGTAACGGTCAGTGATGCTGTGAGAAATATTGCACGCAGACCATACCTTAAGAAAGAAATTTCCGTTACCATAACCTATGATACTCCAATTGTGAAAGTTGAAAAAGCTGTCTCAATGTTAAAGGATATTCTTCATAATCATCAAGGTATGCGCCACGACTACCCTCCACGTGTATACTTTACAAATATGAATGCTGATAACCTTGAAATTATTGTGACATACTGGTATTTCCCTGCTGATTGGTATCCATTCTGTGAGTTTAATGAGTGGGTGAATCTTGAAATCATGAAGAGGTTTGAGGCTGAAGGAATAGAGTTTGCATTCCCAACTCAGACACTCTATCTTGCTGGAGATCCTAATAGAGCTCTGGTCGTTTCAAAGGATGAGGCTGAAGCATAGGTTAGTTTTTTTAGCTTTATAGCTTCAATACATAATAATGGAGGATACATGTCTAATCAGTTGATTTCACGGATAAAGGAAGTTGATGTTGCTGATGGGGAACTTTATTTCTGGTGGTTTGGGCAGATGGGGTGGTGTGTAAAGACATCTAAGCATACTTTATATCTTGATTTATTTTTGTCCTTGTATCACAAGAGGATTTTTCCTCCTGTGCTTGCACCGGAACTGATTGATAATGCAGATATTGTTCTCTGTACTCATGATCATATTGATCATATTGATCATCCGACTCTACCTAAGATCATGGCTGCTTCGACTTTAGCTAGTTTACTAGTACCAACTATTGCTGTTGATAAACTTGTAAATGATGATGGTATTGAGGAAAAGAGGATTGTTCCTATGAGTGTTGGGGAGCCTATAGAAATTGCTGGGTGTAAAATAACCCCTATCAAAGCTATGCATGAAGCCTTTGATTACACAGATGAGTACGGATATCCGTATTTACAGTATATTGTTGAAGTGGATGGTATGGTAATATATCATTCTGGAGACACACTACTATATAATGGTATGCAGACTGAACTTGAACAGTGGAATATTGATATTGCTTTTGTCCCTATAAATGGGCGAGACTCTATTCGTTACCGTAGGAATTGTATGGGATGTATGACTTGGCAGGAAGCGGCTGATTTATGTGGAAGCTTGAAGCCTCGTATGGTGTGTCCAGGTCATTGGGATATGTTTGCTGACAATAGTGAAAATCCGCTCTTGTTTGAAGATTACTGTAGAGTAAAATATCCTGAACTATCTTGCTGGATTGGTTTTTCTGGTAATGAAGGACATCTATAGATTCATTCTGTTTTATTTTGTATAGCTTAAGGATTGTTATGTTGAGAGTTTTGCACACATCTGACTGGCATATAGGGAAGACTTTATTCTCAAAAAAAAGATATGAAGAATTTGAAAAATTTTTTGACTGGTTGGTTAAAGTCATTCGTGAAAAAGAGGTGGATGTTCTACTTATTTCTGGCGATATTTTTGATTCTACAACGCCGAGTAATAAAGCTTTGAGGCTTTATTACTCGTTTCTTTCAGCAACTTCCCATACATCTTGCAAGAAAATTATTATTACTGGTGGAAATCATGATTCTGCTACTTCACTTGATGCTCCTAAGGAAATATTGGAAGCACTTAATATTAGTGTTATCGGGGCTGCTCGTGAAAATATTTTGGATGAAATCATAACAGTAAATGACAAAGTGGGTAAAACTCAGCTTGTAGTGTGCGCTGTACCGTATTTGCGTGAGAGAGATATAAGAGTAGTAGATGCGGGAGAGACTCTAGGTGATAAGGCAGAGAAGTTAAAGAATGGAGTGAAAGAGCATTATGCTGCGGTTGTCTCTAAAGCAAAAGAGATTACTCCTAAAGGTGTCCCTATGATTGTCATGGGGCATTTATTTGCCGCAAATGCACTCAGTAGTGGTGATGACTCTGAACGCGAGCTCTATGTCGGCTCACTTGCCCATGTTGATATTTTTGACCTTCCTGTGGATGTTGATTATTATGCTTTGGGGCATCTTCATATAAAGCAGCTGGTTGGTGGTTCAGAATATAAACGGTACTCTGGTTCACCTCTGCCGATGAGTTTTGGTGAAGCGGCACAGGATAAAGCAGTGTTTATGCTGGATTTTAAGGACGGAAAAACCATTCCTGAAATTAATGAACTAGAGATTCCTGTATTTCAGAGGCTTGAAAAAATATCAGGAGATATTGATAGTATCTTAAATCGCATTGCTGAATTGAAGGGGGATAATACTTCAATATGGGTAGAGGTAGAGTATACCGGGCGTGAGATATGCTCAGATCTGAAGAACCAGATTGAGCAGGCAGTAACCAATACCCAGCTTGATGTTTGCAGGGTTAGAAATAATACTGGGCTTGAGCTTAGTCTTACTCAGATCGCTCAAGACTGTGATATAGAGCTTGCTGAGCTTGACCATTCAAGAGTTTTTGAGATGTGTTTAGATGAACATGAACTCAGCGGTGCGCAAGCGGCTGAATTAAAAGAACTTTATAGTCAAGTTGTACATAAAATATTTGAATCAGATTTTAATGCAGAGTAGGTAAATTATATTGTGAAAATTCTAAAGCTTCGTTTTAATAATTTGAATTCATTATATGGACAGTGGGAGATTGACTTTACTTCTTCTGAGTATATTAGTAGTGGCATTTTTGCAATTGTTGGATCGACTGGAGCAGGTAAAAGTACAATCCTAGATGCTATTTCTCTGGCATTATATGGCCGTACCCCCAGACTTAGTACTGTATCTGTAAGTACCAATGAGGTAATGTCTCGTGGAACAGGGGCGTGTTATGCAGAGGTATTTTTTGAGGTGTCTGGAGTATGTTATTCAGCGCATTGGTCTCAAAGAAGAGCAAGAGGTAAAGCTAGCGGAACTCTCCAGAATAGTAAACATAAGCTTGATGATATAACAAATTCAAAACCTGTTACAGAAAAAGTAAATCAGACTAAAGCAAAGATTGAAGAGATAACAGGTATGCATTTTGATCAGTTTACACGGTCAATGCTCCTTGCTCAGGGTGAGTTTTCCAAGTTTTTAAAAGCAAGTACTAATGAAAGATCAGAGATACTTGAAAAAATAACTGATACTATGGATTATAGCAGAATTTCGATTGCAGTTCATGAATTAAGGCGGGAAGAAGATAATAAATTATACAAACTTCAGGCGGGAGCGGATAGTATGAGCTTACTGGAGGAGCATGAAATTCATAGCATTAAAAATGATCTTGTTGTGTTTCAAGAGAAAGACTTAAGTCTAAGGGCTAAAGAAGATTCGTTGCGTACAATAAAGAATCTCTATGAACGGGTAAATGAGTTAGAGGGTGAGCTGAGTCATCTTAAGGATGAAGAATTGGCGGTATCTAAAAGTAAAGAAGAGTTTGCTGCCGATTTAGAGTTGTTGAAAAATGCTGAAATGGTTGAGGCTAATTGGAGTGAATATAATGCATTGGTTGAGTTGCGCAAACTTCAAGAGCAAGACGTAAACAGCTTATATGAACTAAAGTTAAAGCTCCCTCTCCTTGAACAAGAAATGAGTGAAGTTGAAGCTACAAATCTGGAAACGAAGAAGCACCTTGAGGTAATTAAGAAAGAGTTTGATGATGAGTTGATATTAATAAAATCTGTTAGGGATATTGACATTAAAATTATTGCTGAGCGCAAACAACTGGAGGACGTTGGAACACAAAGAGAAGAGCATATAAAATATATCGAGAAAATTACAGAGGACGTTGCAAATCTTAAAAAGCAAATCTTAAATATAAATAATGAAATAGAGCATGTTGAGCAATATTTAAATTGTAATTCAGTGGATAAAAATTTGTGTAATGAACTTGAATTAATTCTGGAAAATTTAAGACGTATCTATAAGGATAGAAAAAGTTTAATAAAATATGAACAAGATCTTGAACAATTAAAAGTATCAAATGAAAGACTGGTAGAAGAATCTAATAAAGTTTTTAAAGAGAAAGAACTAATTTCAATTGAACTGATGAATATTCAGGCACAACTTGATGCTTTGAATGTTAAGAGTAGAAATCTTTTGAATGAAAAGACTTTTAATGACAGTGAGAGTGAACTCAAATCTAGTAAAAAGAGATTTGAACTTATTGAACAATTACAAAAAACTATAGATGAACTTACTGAACATGATTCTGAAATTAAGACTTATAAAAATAAAATAAAAAATTATACTTTAGAAATTAAGGAGTATAAAGAAAAAATTGAAACTTATAATGTTCAGATAAGAAAACTTGAACGCGAGATTGAACATTTGGAACTTGAGCTTAGAATGTTAGATAAAATTAAGACTCTGACGCAACGAAGAGAGGAACTTGTTGATGGTGAGCCTTGTCCGCTATGTGGTGCGCTTGAGCATCCATTTGTTTCTGATGGCTTGCCAAGTGATAGCAGTATTGAAACGCAGCTTCTAGCTTCAAAGAACAGTTTACATGGAGTTCAAAATGAAATATCAAAATATAAAGAAGCGGTGGTCAAATGTGATACTTGTATTGAAAGTTATACTGAGCTTATGAATTCTGGTTTTAATAAGTTGCAGAATTATAATGATATTATTATAAGTATTTCTTCTGAGCTTGGTATTGATCCAAAAGAAGATCTTGATAGTGTTCTCAAGGTTGAGTATAGAATTTTGTCTCTTGAAATTCTCAAACTTGAAGAACGTTTAAGTGAAATCAAGGCTGTTGATTCTGAAATAATAAAAGCTAGTACAGCTATTTGTGAGTGCAAAGATAGACTGCTTGAGCAAGAAAAGATTGCAGGGGAATTTTTGGCAGAGTGTAGCGCTGCAGATAGTAAACAAGGTAATCTTAGCGACAATATTATACGTTATAAGGCTAATATTGAAAGTCTTACTGGAGAAACCCTTGGATTGCTTTCAAAGTACGGCGATTTTAGCTCAATAAATACTGAGGATAAACTAGAGATTGTTGCGAATGAGTTGAAGTCAAGAGTAAAGTCATATATTGAGAATGGCGAATTATATGCAAAGTTGTCCAAGAATAAAGAATTGGCTGAAGCTCATTATAAAGAACTAGCAACTGGGTTAGACCGTGAAAAGGAGCGTCTATTAAAACTTGAAACTCAGTTTAGTTCAATCTCAGATGTATTTGAATCAATGGTTCGTAATAGACATCAGCTATATGCGCAGAAGGATTGCGATAGAGAAGAACAGAGGTTTAAACTATTGATATCTGATAAAGAAAAAATTGTTTCTGAATTATTAATTCGTTTTTCAGCTCTAAATAATTCTGTCACTGAGTGTAAAGCTAAAATTGAATCCTTAGATATTGGTATTAAGAAGAGGCAAGATTCTATATCCATAAAAGAAAGTGATTTTAAACAATGTATATCTGAACTTGGTTTTGGCAGTGAAGAGAGATTTGTGGATTCTAAGCTTGATTCGGATGTGCTAAAAAGTCTAGCTTATAAAAATACTGAGCTTCAGAATAGCTTTCAGAGTCTTGTTCATCGCAAAAAAATTAATATTAGTGAAGTTGAAAAATTAAAGAGACGATTAGCCGATGCTGAGTCGTATAATATTGTAACTGAAAAATTGGATGCTGTTTCAGCATCTCGCGGGAGTATTATTCAAAAAATTGGTGCAATGAAGAGCCAGCTTGAAAATAATGAGGCTGCTGATAAATTGTTAAGTATAAAAAAAAATGAAATCCTTTGTCAAAAAAATATTTGCAGAAAATGGGGGGATTTGCATGAACTTATCGGTTCAGCTGATGGTAAGAAATATCGTAATTTTGCTCAGGGGTTAACCTTTGATATTATGCTTAAGTATGCAAATTATGAATTGAGCAGAATGAATGATAGGTATCTTTTAAGTAGATCTTCGACTCGCTCTGGAGGTATTTCTGATCTGTTGGAAATTGATGTAGTAGACAAAGATCAGGCCGGCGAGATCCGATCGGCAAAGAATCTGTCTGGCGGAGAGAGCTTTATTGTCAGTCTTGCTCTTGCACTTGGACTTTCCAGAATGTCTAGCCGAAAGGTTGAGGTAAATTCGTTATTTCTAGATGAAGGGTTTGGCACTCTTGATGAGGATGAGCTCGATAAAGTACTTTCTGCATTATCCAGGATTCAACAGCAGGGCAAACTGATCGGGGTTATTTCTCATGTGTCTGCACTCAAGGAGAGAATCGGTGTGCAGATTACTGTTGAAAAAAGTGTAGGAGGCAAAAGCGAACTATTTGGGGTCGGTTGTAGTGCTTTACAATAATATAGCGAAAGATCCCGTCTCTCGCTATACTATTTTATATTTTTGATTGTGTTTATGCTTTGATGTCGTGATTCAGGCCTTGAGGGGCAATTGCTTTATTGAATGCACTTGTTGTTGCTACTACTTCAAGCACAGATGTTAGTTCTTCTTCAGTAACTCCTGCCTGTAATGCTGCTGCTTTATGTGCGTCTACACAGTAACCACAACCATTAGTAACACATACTGCAAATGCTACAAGCTCTTTTGTTTTTGGATCCAAGTCTTTTCCGGCAGCTCCTGATAGTTTCATCATAGCATCAAGGAAATCTCCATTTTTCCCAAATAGTTGAAAGGCTTCAGGTATAAACCCAAAGTTCTTTTCGATGTTTTCTTGAATTTTTACTGCTTTTTGGTCACCTTCTTTGTTATACAATTTACATGCAGCCATAATTTACTCCTTTTCTGTTTTGTTGATTCTTTTATAAGCTATAATTAAATATCAGGATTATCATTAATTCCTTCATTAAAATGTACTTTTTGTTAAGTAAAGTTGCTAAATTATGAATATGGTATTAGATAAACTTTTGTTGAATTTGAAAATGTAATTATTAAATTGAATTAATGATAATATATAGTATAGTATAAATAGTAAATTGTTCATAATTGGAGATTGAAATGGAAGAACAAGTTAATTTGCCCCCAAATATTGATGGATTTGTGAGCATGATTAAAGAACTTGAAAAAAAGCCTCGTCTTTCAAATGTAGATAAAAAAAAACTATGTTTATGTAAGTTGAAAATTGCTGTCTGGGCTTGTCGTTCCGAAGGACTTGGACTTTCGCGTTATGCTCTGACACAGATTTTGGGACCCGATGCTTCTGATGTATTTTCTAAAACGGAGCAGGCGATGTCTGAAATCCCGTGGGATAATAAAGAAGACCTAATGATTAATAAGCAGGTGCAAAAAAAATTATCTATCTCTGGTAGAGTTAAAAAATCAAGTGATGGTGGTATTGAACTTTTCAAGTAGGGGTGTGAACTCTAAATATATGATGGATATTATATTAGCAGCAGATATGCATCTCAAGCCTGGTAGAGATATTGAGCAAAATAAAATATTATCTTCATTTCTTGATGAATGCAGTGATTATGATAAATTGATTTTAGTAGGTGATACTTTTAATTGCTGGTTTGAAAAAAATGGTATATATGTCGGGGATTACTCTGAAATTATTAGTATCTTTTCTAATGCAATTAATAAAGGACTTGAGATTAATTTTGTCTTTGGTAACAGAGATTTTGTCTTTTCAAAAGGTTTTGTCCCGCCTGATGGTAGTTCTTATTCAGGCTTTTCATGCATAGAATCAGATAAATATTCTGTATTAGCTGATGCTGGGATGCAGTTACGAGGGTGGGGGTATCAGTTTGAAAATGATGGTGTAATCTATCATTGTTCTCATGGTGATATGTACTGCATTGGTGATACTTTGCATCAACTCCTTCGGTATTTAATTATGGGTAACCCTGCAAGACTACTTTCTACTTTTATGCCGCGTTTTGTGGTTCATGCTATATTTACTGCTTTTAACGTATATAAGAAAGATGCACGACGGAATACAGAACTTATTTGTGATTATTTGCTTATGCAGGATGAAGCACTTATCCCTCTTATTGACTCTGGGGTTGATCATGTTATATGTGGGCATTTGCACCAATATATGACAAAAGATGTCGTTGGTAGTACCCATTCAGGAAAATTGACAGTCTTACCATGCTGGGTGGGGGGGGAATACGGGGTGATCCATGATAATACTATTGCTATAAAAAATATCAGTTATAGTTGACTTTTATGGGACTTTCCATAAACTCTGGTAAATATTTGTTATTATGCCTTTTTTATTAATTATTTTTATGGAGATTTTTGTAGAATGCCAAGTCTACCTATCAATCAGATAAATCGCGGTCAAGCGATTCTTTACAACAATGAAATTTATATGATTATATCAATGACTCACGTAAAACCAGGTAAAGGTCCTGCTTATCAGCAGACCAAGATGCGTAACGTTGAGTCTGGAAAAATTATTGAAAATCGCTTTCGTTCAGAAGATAAAGTCGATACAGTAAATGTTGACCGTCAGGGATGTACATTCTCTTATAGAAATGGCGAAACTTACGTTTTTATGAATGAAAAGACTTATGAAGAAGTCGAAGTTCATGAGACGATTTTGGGGGATGATAAGTATTATCTGCTTGAAGGTAACAAAACTACTGTTATGGTTGCTGATGGTCGTGTTCTTGGTGTTGAGCTTCCACCAGCAGTTGTTCTCGAGGTTACAGAGTGCGATCCAGGAGTAAAGAATGCTACTGCTACCAATGTTTTCAAAAATGGTGTTGTTGAAACAGGGCTCAGTGTCTTGATCCCTCCATTTATCAATGCTGGTGATAAAGTAAAGCTAAGTACTGAAGACGGAAAGTACCTTGAACGTGTCAATTCGTAGTTTTATATGATTTTGAATTAAGAAAGACAGGGAATCCAATCCCTGTCTTTTTTGTAATATTACTTATGGGTTCTGATTGTTATCAGAAAACCCATTTTAATGTATTATTCTAGAATTTTATGTATGCGTTAATTCCAGCCATATGTATATTTGAATTTCCTATTTGTGAATCATCTGATGTACTGCTATAAATATATTGGTAAAAAGGTTTTATACCTATTAAAAATTTATTATTTACATTAAATTCTGAACCAACTTCAATTAGAGCGCTCACTCCATTAAAGGCTGAGCTAGTGCTTGAATGCCCAGTATTGAAGGTTGACCAGTTTTGATTAAAAGCGATGGGTGAGATCTCAATATTAGTAAAAAAATTGTAATTGTCAGTTGGGGTATAATCTGCATATATACCTGCAGGTATATACAGTTGCAGAGTGTTACGCTCAATACAGTTTTCAGTTGAGAAGACATTATTCATATATCTTGCACCAAAGCCAAAAAATGGAGTGACAGAGAATTTTTTATCACTGCTCCTGAAAATTGTTCCTAGAATTAATTTATTATCAGAGTAAAGACTGCCGTAATTTTTATTGAGAATTTTTCCGCCTAGTATACTTGATGAGGCTTTTAGTATTATGTTATTGTCAAAGGTATAACTATATTCGGCTTTTATACCGTTATATATTGTCTCTGCTGTTGTGTCTCTTTCTCTGTAGTTTAGGTATATCATCTGATAGCCAATTGAAAATGTACCTGCTGGAAATGCTGTGTATTTATCGCGTTTGTCGGGTTCAGCTGTAATAGCATTGGTTTCGTCTATTACAAATTCTCCTGCATCGTGTGAATTCTGTGTTTGTCCTTTTGTGTTTGTCTTTTTATTTTTGACAGGTTGTGGAATTGATTCGATACTTACTAGATTCTCTGGAATTGTTGTGTCATCATCAATAAAGACTCCTGCCGCAGCTGGATAGATATCTTCTGAATTATTTGATCTAGTTTTTGAATTATATTTTTGCTTTGAAGAAACATATAAGTGTTCTATGTATATTTCATCTTCTTTTAGTTCTTTTGTGGGACCACTTTCAAGGATAGCATAATTGATTGCGTTCTTGTCTTTATTACTAGTAAGATATGAAGCAGGAATATCATTATTGAAAAAATCAGGGTCAAGTGGTGATGATGGGGTAATATTAAATTCTTTCCCGTCATCAGCATTAATGCTTGCAACAGATAAGGTTGCAATTAGCATAATATTTTGAATAGTTTTCTTTAATTTCATCCTGAACCTCATATGTTATTTTGCTATAATATACTATACTTCATATCGGCTGGGAATATATGTGGTCTAAAGTGATAGTATATATTTTCGGTTAAAGTTGAAGGTTCAAATATATACAAGGTCTACCAATAATGGTAGACCTTGTATATAAAGCTATCAGTGTGTAATGATGACTATTAGTTGCCACATCCACAACAACCACCGCCACAACCACCAGCAACCTGGAAGATCTCTTCCGCTTTGCCAGTACTACCAAGAACTTCATTGTTCTTGTGAATGTATAGCTCTTTACATAGTTCGCGAGCTGGTGAAAGGTACTGACGAGGGTCAAAGTGACCTGGGTTTTCAGCAAGGTGCTTGCGGATTGCAGCTGTCATTGCTAGACGAGCATCTGAGTCGATGTTAATCTTACAAACAGCACTCTTTGCAGCAAGACGAAGTTGATCTTCACCAATGCCGATAGCATCATCAAGTTTACCGCCATTTTCGTTAATAATTTTGACGTATTCTTGTGGTACAGAAGAAGAACCATGAAGAACGATTGGGAAGCCAGCAATACGTTTTTCGATTTCTTCAAGGATATCAAGACGAATCTTTGGATCCTGTCCTGGTTTAAATTTGAATGCACCGTGGCTAGTACCGATAGAGATAGCTAAGCTATCTACACCTGTCTTAGCAACGAAGTCTTCTACTTCATCTGGTTGAGTGTATACATGCTCATCTGCTTTTACTTCATCTTCTATACCAGCAAGTACGCCTAGTTCACCTTCAACTGTTACGTCGTACTGGTGAGCGTATTCTACAACCTGCTTAGTTAGCTCAATGTTCTTTTCATATGGGTGGTGAGAACCATCAATCATAACACTTGAGAAACCATAGTCAATACAAGCTTTACAAATTTCAAAGTCTGCACCGTGGTCTAGGTGAAGAGCGATAGGAAGACCTTTACCACCTGTAAGTTCCTTAGCATATTCAGTTGCACCCTGACCTAAATAGCGAAGAATAGTTGCGTTAGCATACTTACGAGCACCAGCTGAAACCTGAAGGATAACTGGGCTGCTTGTTTCTGCACAGGCACTGATAATTGCTTGAATCTGTTCCATGTTGTTAAAGTTGTAAGCTGGGATTGCATAACCACCAGAAACAGCTTTAGCAAACATTGCCCTGGTATTCATAAGACCAAGGTCGCGATAATTAACTGCCATGATTTCTCCTAATTTAATATAAAGTGTTTAACAAAGATGTATAACCGACTTATACGTTAACCGCTTAAAATATAATATAAAGATAAAATTTTACTAATATTTATGATTTTCTCAATACTTTTTTTGTGAATTATTCATTTAGGAACAGCTTACTTTAAAAATCATAATAAAATAATCTAGGTTTAATTATATATTATACAATAATGATCATTTTTAAGAGATGAGATGGCATTGGTTAAGGTTTCTGACTTGACCAGAATATAATCAGTGTCAAAGGTAGATAGTGCAAAAATACTGATACTTGCTTCTGCCAGTATTTTTGAGATATTTGCAAGGATACCTGTGAGAGAAAAATCTAGTGGACCAAGTACTTTTAAGGCGTTCCAGCCACTCTCAGAAACTTTTGATGAAAGTTCAACTGTGCTATCGCAAACAATTGATAATTCGTCTTCTGTTCTGGTAATACTAAAGAATTTTGAAGTGAGCTGATCTAAAGGGATTTCATAATCAGCAGAAAATCGGTGTATTGTGAATTCATTATCAATTACTTTAAGTGTTAGCTTGCTCATATGCGCGCTTTCTGGGTTAATTTTTATAAAAATTAGATCAATTATTATATCTTTCCTTTGAAATATATTGTAAAATCATGATGTAAGTCGTATTGACTCGGTTCAATAGTGGTTTATAATATATTTTTTGGGTGTTTGGGAGACTTTACTTATAAAAGTAATGACATAAAGGCTAATAATACAATGAGTGAAGAAATTATCAATAAAATTAATAAAATAAAGGCTGAGAAGAATGCTATTGTGATGGTTCACAATTACCAGAATCCTGAAGTACAGGACATTGCGGATTATCTGGGGGATAGTCTGGGGCTTGCTCAAATTGCGAAAAAAACCGATGCTGATATTATTGTTTCATGCGGAGTTTATTTTATGGCAGAGACTTCTTCTATGCTTTGTCAAGATAAGACTGTTCTTATTCCTGATGTAAATGCCGGGTGTGATATGGCTAATATGATTACGCCTGTTGAGTTAGATGATCTGAAAGAAAAGCATCCAGATGCTGCTGTTGTTACATATGTAAACAGTACTGCTCAAATAAAAGCAATGAGTGATATTTGCTGCACTTCTGCAAATGCTATAAAGGTTGTTGCATCTATACCTAAAGAGCGTGAAGTAATCTTTATTCCGGATAGAAACCTTGGTAGGTATGTTGCTAATAAACTTTGCAGGGATAATATTATATTCTATGATAATGGGTATTGTCCGGTTCATGACAGAATGTTATTGCAGTATGCTGTAAGAGCAAAGCATGAGTATCCAACCGCAAAGATGTGTCTGCACCCGGAAGGGAGACTGGATGTTCTTGAAATGGCCGATATGGTAGGAAGTACTACAGGGATATTGGATTATTGCAAAGAGTCTAAAGATAGGGAGTTTATTATTGGTACTGAGATTGGTATTCTCCATAGATTAAGAAAAGAAAATCCAGGTAAAAAATTCTACCCTCTATTACCTATTGCAGATTGTCCAGCGATGAAGCTTGCTAATCCTGAAAAAATTCTAAGATGTTTAGAAAATCTAGAGTTTGAGGTGAGGGTTGATTCTCAAATAGCTGCAAAGGGTGTAAGGGCAATTGATAAAATGTTGGAGGTCAGCGCGTGAGTAGAATTAGAGAAAACCTTGAATCAGTAAAAGAGCGTATAAGTGCTGCATGTAAACGTTCAGGAAGACTGGAAGATTCGGTTAAGCTGATAGCTGTAACTAAGACTGTAGGTGAGGATGAGATTCGTGAGCTTTATGAGCTTGGGATGAGAGATTTTGGTGAAAATAGAGTGGAGGTTTTATTGCCTAAGCTTCATGCTATGAGTGATCTTGAGAATGTTAATTGGCACTTTATAGGGCATTTACAACGTAATAAAGCAAAAAAAATTCTTGGTAGTGTGGCTGCTATTCATAGTGCAGAATCAGAAGGGTTACTGGATATAATTGTTAATAGCGATTATAATCCAGAGGTTTATATAGAGGTAAGTATTAGCGGTGAGGATAGTAAATATGGATTATGTCCCGATTCAACACTGGGGATTATAGACGCATTTAAACGGCAGCTAGATATTGTTGGACTTATGACGATGGCTCCTTTATATGCTAACGCGGAGGATACAAGAGAGGTCTTTAGAGGTTTGAAGAATCTGCGGGATAAAATAGAAGTAGAACTTGAGATTGAATTGCCAAATTTGTCTATGGGAATGAGTAATGATTTTGAAGTTGCAATAGAAGAAGGTGCTACTCATGTTCGCGTTGGAAGTGAGTTGTTTAAATAGATTTAATACTTAGGGGAGAAGTGATGTTTGCAGGAAAGATGCTTGGTGTTATTGGTGCAGGTAATATGGCGGAAGCTTTGATAAAAGGAGTACTAAAAGCAGGACTTATTGCCAGTGATAATATTATAGCGTGTGATCTGTCTGAAGAGAGACGAGGAATATTCAAAGGAATGGGATGTAAAGTTACAGCTGAAATATCCGAACTTGCGGGAGCGGATATTCTTCTGCTTGCTCTAAAACCTCAGGTTGTCTTTTCGGTATTGCCTAATCTTGGAAAAAGTCTTACTGCTTCACAACTTCTTATCTCAATTGCGGCAGGAACTACTATCGACTCACTACAAAATGTTGCGGAGAATGTCAGAATTGTGCGAGTAATGCCAAATACCCCTATGCTTGTTGGTGAAGGGGTGAGTGGGGTTGCTAAAGGAGCAAGTGCAACTGAAGGTGACATAGCTATGACCTTAGAATTATGCCGTTCAGCTGGTGATGCGTATGAGGTGGAAGAGAGTCAGCTTGATGCTGTGACAGGGCTTTCTGGTAGTGGTCCTGCATATCTCTTTTATTTTGCTGAGGTTTTAGCAGAAGCGGGTATTAGAGCAGGGCTTTCTGCTGAAATTGCTGAAAAAATGGCCTATAAAACAGTTACTGGTTCAGCAAAACTTCTTAGCGAGAGTACTGATTCAGCGGAGACTCTAAGACGTAAGGTAACTAGCCCTAATGGTACTACTGAAGCTGCCATCAAAGTAATGTCTGAAAAGGGATTAAATGAAGTTGTAATTGCTGCTGTCTTGAGAGCAAAAGAGCGTAGTGAAGAGCTTGCTCGTGGAGATTAATTTTGTCTGAGTACGAATTTATTGAACTTAAAGAAATCGTTAATGGTGTGGTGCTTCAAGTAAAGGCTAAGCCTGCTGCCAGAAAGAATGCACTTAATGGTGTATTTAATGGAGCGTTAAAAGTTTCTGTAACAACAGCTCCAGAGAAGGGGAAAGCTAATAAATCAATAATTAAAGTACTTGCCAAGGAGTTCGGGCTATCGCCAAAATATTTTTCTCTAATATTCGGTGAGACCTCATCTGAGAAGAAATTTCTTATAGAGTCTGTTACTGTTGATTCGCTTAGAAGCATCTTATCAAAATGTTAATTTTTAGTCTAATACCATTGTCGTTTATTGCATATGTATGTGTTCAATCCCAACTATGAATTGTATTTTGCTTTAATTACTCAAGAAAACCTGGAATAAAAATTTTGTAGGCTTATTTTGGGTTGTTTAATTAAAAGCGGTCATAGTACAATTGTGAATAATTTCAGATAAAAAAGTAAGTTCAACTTTAACCGGAAAGAATGAAGTTTATTCAACTTATTTCCGATAAAACAGTAATGATTAAAGGCAAATATAATTTATTACTGATTTACGGAGAATAATAATGAATAAAATAATTGTTGCGGCTACCCTCGTCGCTGGCATTATTATAAGCGGTTGTAGTGGTACAACTGAGACTGCAAAATTAAGTGGTATTAATAATAAGACAGTTAAGACACTACATGCAACTAGGAAGGTATATGCTAAAAATATTATCCCACGTGCTGAAAATCTTGGTGATGAGTGGATTGAAGTAGATAAGCAGATTGTTTCAAAATCAAGGACAAAACAATCAGGCACAGGATCTACTGCAGACAGTAACTATGTACTTTTGCAGTCAGATACTGAGAAAATAGTAACTGAAAGTCCAATTGTAAAAACAATTGCTAGGTCTGTATATGGGCATTATAATGTCGAAGAACCAGTTGCTCTGAGTGTAACTTGGGTTATGAGTGGTAAACCAATAAAAGGGTTTAATCAAGATGACCTGTATACTTTAAATAGAATGTATGGTTTTACAGATTGGGTACTAGAGGAAAAAGGTATTGCTACAGCTGTTCCTACAGGTGATATATACCCTGGGTTTAAAGATAGTATGTTTGCTGTAAATGATCCAGTTGCTGTATATTTAGCAGTAGATGGTGGGTTGGTAGAAGTGAGAGCTTCTGGTGAGCTTTCTCCTGCAGAATTTTCAAAGGCAATTGAAGTTGTAAAGGAAGGTCTCCTAAAAAATATAAGACCTGAAAATGGACGTACTCATCAGCCTGAGAATATTAAAGTATTTTGGAATGTGTTAAAAGAGTGCATGTTATAGTAAAAAGATTATAGCTTATTTATCAATGAGGTTTGCCATGTGGCAAACCTCATTGTTTTTATTGTTTAAAAATATCGTTAATTCTCGTAAGTAGATCTGTTAGCTTGAAAGGTTTTGAGAAATAAGCAGTAACTTCGAGTTGTGCCATTCTCAGTTTTATAGATCGCTCTGTTCGAGCACTTACTATTATAACAGGAGTCATGCTATATACTGGGTTATCTCTGATTGCTTGAAGTACTTCAGCTCCACTAATACTTGGCATCATCAGATCTAGAATAAAAAGGTCAATATCAATTTTAGCTTGGAGCATTTTCAGTACCATTGCTCCGTCATGAGTCTCTTTTGATGTTGCCCCACAAGCTGTGACTGCTTTTCTAATCATTGCACGGACACTCTCTTGGTCTTCAGCAATTACTATTGATTTTCCTCTGATAGCCGGGTATTTATTTGCCGGATGTTTTGTCGTATCGGTCTGATTTTCTGAATACATATCTTTTTCAGTATATTCAGATGAAGATGTAGCTACAACACCTTCTATGTAGATTTCAGGGCGTATTGGCTTTACCTCTCCTTTTAAAATTTGTATCGCTTTAAAACAAGCTTCCCTGAGTCTTTTATTATTTGTGCTATTTGAAAAGAGTTTTAATTTTGGCAGAGCTGTATTTGCGCATTTTGGGCCAATTGACGATAATACTTTGACAGCTGATAGTTGTATGTCAGGTAGCTTATTTCTTAAATATGAAATTAGCCTAGGGGTTGCTGGGTTGGCATCCTCTCCCATGTGAGTAAGTAAGTTTGTAGCTTTCTCTCTAATATTGAAGTTTTTATCAATCATTAATTTTGCAATGTTACCAGTTATGGGAGAAAAGTTTTCTCCTTTTATAATAAGCCTAGTTATGTTATCTAGAATTAAATGGATCGTATGTGAGTCAAGTCGTTGTACTGACTCGAATATAATTGGACAAACATCTTTAAAAAAATCATCTGAAACTAAAAGTCTTTCTAATATTTTTCTTTTCTCAGCGATAGATGTTTTTAGCGAAAGATATTGTTCTGCTGCGTTAATGGCATCTTTTTTGTATGGGAATGGTCGAAATCTTGATAGTACTCTTTCCGATTCATGTTCATTATTATTTGGATTATTAGTAGTCATTTTATTCCTTATTTGCGGATTTCTTAAAACATTATTTCTTTAGTTTGTTTGATGCCGTAAATGTTAGTATTGTATTATGCATTGTATCAAAATTTACACAAAAATTTAAAACAAAAAAATCCGAAGAGGATAAAAAATTGAGGATATCAATAACTTTGATTTTATGTAGTTTATCAAGGTATAGTATTGTTTTATTTTTTATCGATTTTGGAATAGTGCTATTTAGTGATTTAGATAGTAGCTTTGAATAACGCCATTGTGTTGTTAGAAATTTATTTGATGATTTTTCAATTTGAGGTTGATAAGAAGGTAGAGCTTTGACCTTAATTTCTGCATATGGTATGTCTTGTTTTGTTGAGAATTCTGCAATTATTTCTGAAATGAGTGGTAGTCTGAGGGTTGAAGCAGTAGGTAATGTTTGAAATTTTAGTTGTGAGCTTAGAAGTCTCAAGCCAAAATCATTGCTTTTGCGGTATGAATTAATAATTGAATTTATGTCGGAGTTCAAACTCTTATGGGCATTTTGTGCATTTTTCATTCCAAAATAAAAATGGGTATAGTTTAACACATTATCACTTTCAGCACTTGGTTCAGAGATCATTAACGATATATTACCATTTAGTTGATCGAGTACTGTCAAGTCATGAAGGGGCTTAAGAGCTGGGTTTGATGAGTTTGCTAGGTCTGAGAGTAATATATTTGAGTTCTCAGATATTGTCTTGTCTGGAAGATTTAAATTAATGGATAAGCTTGGGCGGCTATTATTTATAGTAAATTGGTTATTAGTACTTTTGGTACAATATTGATCTGGTTTTGGGAGCTTTAGATTTAGTTTCCCTTCGCTTGTAATTTCATTGATCGACCACCTAATTGAAATATCACTTCTTTGCGCTTCTTTGATGTATAGTAAATTGCCTGCCGGGAACTTTTCCGGAAAGAGGGACACTTCAATAATATCATTTCTGCTACTGAATTCAGTCTTTACAGGGTGTTTTGAAGGAGTAATAAATTTGTTTAGATTATTAAGTTGAGTTGATATTAGTACAGCTCTTGGATGAGTAGTGGATACTGTTATATATAAATTTTCTTGTGAATTAATTGGAATCTTATGGTACTTAATACCATTATATTCATTAGGCGTGTTGAAGTATGAAGAAACTTTTAATAATAGAAAAGCGATATTGTCTAACCAGACAATAGAGTTATATTCGGGATTTCCTTGTTTTGTAAACGATATACCTCCTGCTGCTGCAAGAATATTTCTCGCTCCTATGATTTCATTTGCTCTTTTATTGAGATCAGTTATAAAAGCCTCTGAATCAGCCCTTAACGTATGGTGGGATTCTAGTTGATATTCACGCTCTAAAGTTGACCAGATTGGAAGTGAGTAAAGGTTCTGAATATATTTGCTCTTGTTAATAATTTTCATTAATTCAGTTGGTTGATGTACCTCGATACTTATTGCTGTGCTTTCAGGTAGCATTGAGCGTATAGCGAAATTAGGCGCAGCAATTGGATAAAAAAGCCACACAGAAAAAATTATCAATCCTCCTAGAACTGATATCCCCAAAGATTTTAGAATTGATGAACGCTTATTAACAGAATTCTTTTTAATAAATATTTGTGCCTCTTCATAGGAATTAGGAATGTCACTCATCTTTCTTTGCTTTCTTCGTTTAATTTGCTATAATTGCTATTTATTGATAATAAGCTTTATATTATCATTTAAACATTATTTAAAGATCAATATATTGATAATGATACAAATAGGATGTTGTTTGGCAAGTTATTGCATAAGTATTTATAAACAATTTGTTGGATGAAATTAAATGGTTATTAAAATTTACAAAGTTTTTCTCTGTATTATTGTCTTATTCATGGTTGGAGTAAGAGTAAATGCTAATGAGCAATTGTGGCAGCAGGAATTGGATTATCAAGCTAGAAATAATGTAAATAATTTGATTAAAGGCTTGGATTCACCTTTTGAATTTAGAATTCAGTATATTAAAAAACTTGTTCAGCTTGCTGATAGCGGGCAAAGAGAGTTAGTAATGAATGTTTTGAAGGATACTCTTGCTAAAAATAACACACAAATTTCGGAAGGCGTTGTAGAAATTTTTGCGAGAGTTGCTGATTCTGAAGTAATACCTACACTTCAAGATGAGCTTCTATATAGTCCACATCTTGATGTCAGAAGATCTATTATTATTCATTTGCCAGCTTTCTGTATTAATGACGAAGAAAAACGGTATGAAATTGTTAATATGTTTGAAGATAGTGAGTACTCTCTTCCTAAAAGATTACTTAGTGCTTTAAGAGAACCGCCTATTTCTGTTATAACTGGAATGTATGACTCTACTGTTGAGGAGTCAACTAGAAAACGAGTTGAGACATCTCTCTCTTGGCAGCTGGAACCGATTGAAGCAATAATCGATTTTGGGTTGGAGAGTGATAATCAGGAAAGAGCATTGGCTATGCTTACTAGAATGCTTGGAGTCGATGTTGGCCATAATAAGAATAGCTGGATTGAGTTTTGGAGAAGCAGGGGGAGGACATATAATTCTCCTGTTCAGGATGAAATTTTTACTACACAGGTTTTAGCATGTAAGATGCTAGCAAACCTTGGAGCTGAAGGTACTGAGATGCTTATGTCCCATGTATTGTGGAATATGTCTACTCCATTCGATACAATTAGGCAGGCAGTTCTAATAATGCTTAAAGAAATAACAATTTATTCTAATGCCGAGGTTGAAGAGCATAAAGCGGCTTTAATTGCTGGGGTTGATTTTCAGCCTGAAAAACTTTGGCGAGAAAGAAAAATTGAGAGTAATAAACGTTTGAAAAAAACAATTTTTTTGATTGCTAAAGATTATCTTGGGGATAAAAATTTCGATATTAGGGTTTCAATTGTAGACTGTCTTGGTAGTACGGAGTCCCAAGAAGCTATACCTTATATCAAAAAAGCTTTGAGAAAAGATAGTCAGTCTCAACAAATGGGATTACATATTGCAACTGCTCTTGGATCTATTGGAGGAGTAGAAGCTGTAAAAATTCTGGAACTTATGGTTGAGTACAGGGGAATTGCTGTTAAGCATGAACTGCAAACTCAAGAATACAAAAGGGTTGTTGTTACTATTGATGCTCTTGGGATGATTATAAGAAAAGCTGTAAATAATCCTGAAAACAAAGAAAAACTAATTGCTGCTAATGAAGCATTGACCCTGTTCTTTAAGGCTCTAGTTGATAATAGAACTTTTGCTGGAGCGTCGCCTAATTTGACTGGAGAGAAGAGAACAGTGCAGTATTATGCAAGAAATGTCTTACAGAGAATGCTTAATTCTTCTAATATGAGTTATAAGCCTGAAGACTGGAGAAAAATCTTCGATAAAAAGATAGGTTTGAGTAAATAATGGAAGAAAAATTAGGAATAAGGTGTGAAGTGTTGGGAAGTGGAACAAGTACTGGTGTGCCAATGATTGGGTGCGACTGCGATACTTGTACTTCCAAAGACCCTAAAGATAATAGACTTAGATCCAGTATATTATTGACTTATAACGGTAAAAACCTGGTTATTGATACAACAACAGATTTTCGGTATCAGATTTTGAGAAGTAATTTACAGCGTCTTGACGCAATACTTATAACTCATCATCATGCTGATCATATTTCAGGCTTGGATGATATTAGACCATTTTGTTTCAAGCAGGGGGGGAGTATACCAGTATATGCTCATCCTCAAACTGCTAAGTGGATAAGGAAGCGGTTTGATTATATTTGGGAGGCAACGCAGATTGGTGGAGGCTTGCCAAAAGTTGATTTGTTTCCTATTGATGATGTTTTTGAAGTTATTGGGCTTGAAGTTATACCTTTGGCAGTACAACATGGCTCTTGTGAAATATTTGGCTATAGAATCGGTTGTTTTGCCTACATTAGTGATGTCTCTTTTATTCCTGATAAGACTTATGATTTACTTAAAGGTGTTAAGCTGCTCATTATTGATGGCCTGAGAAGGCAAAGACATAATACACATTTTAATATTGAGCAAGCCGTTGAAGCTGCTAATATTATTGGAGCGGAAAAAACTTGGTTGACTCATCTTGCACATGGTAAGAATTTTTTGCATAAAATCATTGAAAGTGAACTCCCACATGGGATTAATGTTGCTTATGATGGCATGGTAATTGATTTTTGATTATCTGATTAAGTTTATAATTATTTCTGTTTTAAACAGATAGTGAAGTTGGGTAGTTAGTCTTTTTGCATAGGATGTCTTTTAATAAATCATATATAATAATTTTATTGTATATAAGAAATTATCTTTGATTATTGTGAATTATATGTAGTGCATTATAGTGTATTAATCTTTAGGTTAGGTTAATTGTGAAATTATCAGTAAGCAAATGAGCCCAAAAAAAGTGTGCAAAAGAATCTCAAGAACAAGGGGGGATAATGGAATGTTGCTTGAAAACTTTGCAAATTTGATCAATAAAAGCAAGTCAACTGTTAGAAGAATTTAGAGAGGAACGCAGGAGCTTACTCTTGATTAGCTTCACTTTATTACAGAAGTATTGTGTGTTGGTTATTTTGAACTTTTGTTGGGTAATTTTTAACAGATTATTACTCTGAATATGAAGTATCAATATAATAGTCATCCCTTCCTTTGCGTTTGACTGTATACAATGCACTATCTGCTTTTTTAATTATTTGATCAGCTGTAGTTTTAAATAGCCCTGAATAGCAGTGAATACCAATACTTACTGTTATATAGTTGCATATTGAAGATCTGTAGTTATCAATTTGCCTGATATGGAAATCCTCTATTATTGACTCAGCTAAAATTCTTGCCGAGTCTGGGTCAGAGTCAGAAAAAATAATAATAAATTCTTCTCCGTCAAATCTGTAAATGTGATTAGTTATATTTGAACAGTTTTTCTTTAGAATATTTGCAACCTCTATTAGGCAGGAATCTCCCTTAATGTTGCCGTATAATGTGTTGTAATTCTTGAAGAAGTCAATATCAATAAAAAATATTGTAAGTGGTGATTTGCGTTCATATGCATTATTCAGTAGTACTGGGAGCTGCTCATTGAGGTATGATTTGTTATAAAGTCCAGTAAGCCTATCTGAGCGGACGATTTGCTCTAGTTTACTGTTCTGTTTTTTCATTTTTATGTGTTCTTTTCTAAATGTATCAACTATTACTCCTATAAATAATACTATAAGGATCAATATAACTGGTATATCTATAAGAAATAGAATGTAAACAACTTTCTGGTTTGGTGCGGGTGGTAAAAGATGAGGGAATTGGTAACTTATGATAATAAAAACGTATACAGATAGAAAAAGGAATGGGTTTATAATATATCTTTCTTTATTTTTTGCTATGACATTAAAGAGTATGATGCAAAGTACATAGTACATAGGTGGTATTGAGCAAGATCTACTAAGATACAGGCCGATAGGGAAAAGTATAAAACTATAAACATAGGTAGAAACTAATCGTGAGATTTTATAATACTTATTATGAAGGGTAAGTTCTGCGATAATTAAAGTTATAATGAGACCGATTAGCCAGAAAATAGTGTTAAATGTTAATAACTTTAAGTCTAGAGAGTATCCATGGGGTTTAAAAAAAGCGAGTGCTAAAATAGCAAGCATTGAGAAAAATGATAGAATACATAATATTAGATTTGTGTAAACGATAAGGCGTTGTTCAAAAATTTTTTCATTGGAGTGCACTAAAAAGTCTATAAGTTTAATTTTCATAATTAGCACTCACAATTTGTTTATTAAATATATAAACGTCCCAGTAGGGAATCGAACCCCAACTTGAAGCTCCGGAGGCTTCCGTCCTATCCATTGGACCACTGGGACTTGTTCCAGTGCTTCTCTTGTGCAGTTAAATATTTAATAATATTAACAAATAATGAGTTTTTGTCAATGAATGAAAAAAATAGAAGGTGTTATTTGTATAAGTTATTTTCTTCTATATAGTTAAATACATCACTATCAATATAGTGTTTAATAATATCAAACTTACCTTCATAAATTGCTTTTCTTAATTTAGTACTGGATATGTCGTTTTGTGGTGCTGGAAAAATTCCATTTAATAGTATCTTTCTGCATTGTATAGGCAGCTCTGCGGGTTCTGAGATACCGAATTCTTGACTAAAGGTGTATCCTGGTCTAGCTGCAATTAACGGGGGCGCTATGTTAATAATTTCTTCTGCATTCTTCCATGTGCCGAAAATTAACGCCATATCAGCACCTATTATAAGGTGTAGTTCGTCTGATAAATATAATTTTTTGAGTTCATTAAGAGTTAGAATTGTATAGCTCAGTCCCTGGCGCTTTATTTCAATATTTGAAACAGAAAATTCGGGGTAATTTTTTATCATTATTTCGGTCATTTTTAGGCGGTGTTTATCTGGGGTTATATCATTTCGACTTTTGTGTGGCGGAGTCGAAGTCGGTATGAAAACAACCTTATCTACTTTTCCTGAGTTAATTGCAGAGTTAGCTATGCTAAGATGCCCTAAATGTGGCGGATCAAAGGTCCCTCCAAGAATACCAATTGACATTTATTTAGACTCTCCCGTGTATTAAAAAAATAAAAAAGCTACCCTAGTAGGATAGCTTAGTAAAAATTCATAAATTGTCAACTTATCATGTTGAATTTATTATCCCTGAAGTTCTTTGATCAATTCGTCTAAATCTGTTGTTTCAATATCTTGTTCAGTGATTACAGGCATCTTTTTGTATTTTTCAAATTCTGCAGATGAAGAAAATTCCAGAAATTCAAGGTAAGAGAAGGGTAGAGGTCCTTGGCCTGCATCGAGATTATTTCGGAGATCTTTATTATTGCCTTCATGAATACGTGTGTGTTCGTGACTCTCTTCAGCGGCGGATTGGATGCGCATAGCAAGATTCTTGAGGGTTTCAGAAGAATCCTCATATCTTTTTGCTAACTCATTTAATAACTCTTCTTTACGTCTTTCGCGTTCGTTCATGGCATTTCCTTTATAACTGATGCCTCACCTTGTATATGAAGATGAGCATATTTAATCTCTAATACTTATTATACTTTTTTAGATTATATGGTTAAACAAAAAAAACTTTTTCATAATAAAAATATGTAAATTTACAAATCTTTATATTACAATAATACTATCTAAAGCTGATATAATAATAATCGGCTCTTAAATACACCTTCTACATTACTTTTGTCACTTTTATTCGCAAATCATCCTGAAAGAATTGAATATATTGTTTATAGAGTAAGTAATAATTACTGAAAGTGTACTTTTTTTAAAGATTCTATTTACTGTAAAATCTTTTTGTGTATAATGTTATAATATATTTTATTGTGATTTTAAAATATACTCGTGTTGTTTATTTAAAAGTTTTATGAAAAGGGCAGAATGACTAGTAATAATCAGGAAAGAGTAGATAGAGAAGAATTTACAATTTATAACGAGAAATGTTTTCTTGTTGGTGTTATTAAGCCTGGGAGATATGATGAGTCTGAAGAGCCTTTGAGTGAATTGGCTGCACTACTTGAGACTGCAGGAGCTGAAGTTGTTGGGTCAATTACTCAGAAACTTGATAAACCTACGACGAAATATTACCTTGGTAAAGGTAAATTCTATGATATGGTAGATATGGCACACGAGTGTGGCGCTGATACGATTGTTGTGGATGATGATATTACTTCTACTCAGCTTAGTTCCATTGAAGAAGCTGCGCGTTTAAAAGTAATTGATAGAAGTGAGGTTATTCTTGATATCTTTCTCAATAGAGCAACTTCGAAACAGGCAATTCTTCAGGTTGAACTTGCTCAGCTTGAGTATGAGTTACCGCGTCTTGCTAGAAAGTGGACTCATCTTGAAAGACTTGGTGGAGGTATTGGTACTAGAGGGCCGGGTGAGAGCCAGATAGAAACGGACAGACGTATCATCAGAAGAAAATTATCTTTTCTTCGAAATGATTTGGATGAAATTGAGAGCAGGAAGGCACGCGAGGTTGCGAGTAGAGAAAATGTCTTTACTACCTGTTTGGTCGGGTATACCAACGCTGGTAAGAGTTCTATGCTCAATAAACTTACTGGTGATAGTGCTTATGTTGAGGATCAGCTATTTGCAACTCTTGATACGTTGACAAGAAAACTCATCCTTCCAACTGGTAGTAACATTTTAATATCTGATACTGTTGGTTTTATTAGGAGACTTCCTCACCATCTTGTGGCAAGTTTTCATGCAACACTTGAAGAGGCCGCTCAGTCTGATCTATTATTGGTGGTTATTGATGGCTCAGACCCTATGGCTAAAACTCAGTTAGTTTCTGTTGAACGCACCCTTGCAGAACTTGGCATGGGGGACAAAGATAAGCTGTATATTATTAATAAAGCTGATAAAATTAATGATGAAATATCACTTGAAAGATTAAGAGGTGAGATTGGAAAATCGGTTGTTGTCTCTGCTCACTCAGGGCAGGGTATTGATGAAATGCTTGCAATAATCGAAGATAAGGTTCTGGCTGGTAAGTGCAAAGTTAAGCTGAAATTCTCTGCTGGTGATGGGAAAAGGCTGGCAATGATAAACCAGGTCGGTATTGTAAGTGATACCGTTTATGAAGGATCTGATGTTATTATTTCTGTTATACTTGAACGTGCAGATTATGAACGGATAAAAAAAATGCCTGGTGAAATGATAGAGGTGTGAATTGACAAGCCCAAATTACACTATAACTGAGATGATTACCACGGATATTCCAGAGTTACTTAAAATATGGGACGTGACCCCAAATATTTGCTATTCCCAAGAGTATGATTATGACCAAGTTGTGGCTCGGTATCTAGAGCGAAATCCTGGTATGAGTTTCATTGCTAGAGATAATGTAACTGGTAAAATAATAGGTACTATCCTTGCTGGTACTGATGGTATGTATGGAACCATCAGACATGCTGTTGTCTTGCCTCCTTTTCAGAGGCAGGGAATAATGATGTCATTAACTGAGGCGGCAATGAGTGGGTTAAAAAAATACAATATTCATGAAGCATTTTTATATGTTCTTGATGGAAATATATCTGGAATTAGTTATTATGAAAAACGAGGATGGCAGAAGGTTAAAGGTGTAAACACCTATAAAATTCAGCTATAACCTGATTGTATTATTTTGAACAAATATAAGGTTTTTAGAATACATTATGGCTTATATTAATATTTTTGATCCGAATCGTGGCGTTTATAAATATGAACTTTCAAAAGATAGGACTATTATTGGGAGAAAGCGTGCACTATGCGATTGTGTTATAAGTGATAGTACCGTATCAAGAGAACATCTTGAAATTGTAAAAGATGGTGAAAAGTATTTGGTTAAAGATTTAAATTCGAGTTCTGGAATTATAATAAATGGACATCCAGAAAAAGAATTCAGGCTTGTTGATGGAATGAATATTCAGCTTGGGCAGATAATCATTGAATTCAGGGTGGGTGATCTTGAGAAAAAGTATAAAGTAAAAGGAACAAAGCTATCTCAATTTGAGATTTCAGAGTTATATTTACCTTTGCCAAAGTCTCTTGAAGTACTGGGAAGGTTTATTGCTGTTGATGCAGCGAAGATATTTAAAACTGGTGATACTGTGACTTTTGGGAAAGATGGGGTTCGGTTGACTGTTCCTGAGTTGATGCTTGGGGAGTATAATGTATTAGAACTTGAACTCAAGTGGCCGGCTGGGCAGTCAAGATTTTTCTTTACTGAAATTATTGATTATTCGCTTGAAAAAAAATGTGTTTATTTAAAATTTCATAAGATTAGTAAGACGGCTTATGAGAAAATAATTTCAGATAATGAATGTTATGACTGGATTCTTTTGCAGGTTGCTGATATGGAAAATTGAGATTGTTTAAAATTAAGGAAAATTTTTAAAATTATGAGTTGTAATAAGAAAGTTATTATTCATACATTTGGCTGTCAGATGAATAAGCTTGATAGTGAGCTTGTTGAAGAGTCTTTGATAGATAATGGGTATTTGATTGTTGAAGATGAAGAAGAAGCGGATATTATTTTGTTCAATACTTGTTCGGTGAGAGAACATGCCGAAGAGAGAGTGTTACAGAGAGTAAGGCAGTTGAACCGAGATAAAATAATTGGTATTATGGGATGTTTTGCTCAAAGGCTTGGTGAGAAACTTTTCAAAATACTTCCAAAACACTTGAATATTGTGTGTGGCACTCGAGTATTTGCTAATATCGCATATATGGTTGATCGAGCAATTCTTGGGGAAAAGGTATGTGATATTAGTGAGGATGCTATTAGAACCGCTGGTGTTTTGGCGGCTCATAATAGGTATCTGCATAAAGGATATGCAGGTTATGTCTCGGTAATGCGTGGCTGCAATAATTTCTGTTCGTACTGTATCGTTCCATATGTACGTGGTAGGGAAGTGAGCCGTCCTGCTAATGCGGTCGTAGAAGAATGCAAGCGCTTAGCAGATATGGGTGCTACCGAAATAACTCTTCTAGGGCAGAATGTTGATGCTTATGGCAAGGATAATGGTTCAAACCTTGCAGAATTGCTAAGGTTGGTTCATGATAAAATTCCGGATGTTCTAAGATGGAGATTTGTGACAAGTCATCCTCGTGATGTAGATATCCCACTTGTTCAGGCAATGGAGGAATTACCGAGAGTATGTAAACATCTACATATGCCTGCGCAATCTGGTTCTACAAAAATCTTGCAGGCAATGAAGAGAGGGTATACTAGAGATATTTATGATCAGAAGTTAGAAATTGTAAATAAATATGCTTCTGGAACATTAATCACCAGTGATTTTATTGTTGGCTTTCCAACTGAGAGCGATGAGGATTTTGAGGCTACAAGAGATCTCTTTGTCAAAGCAGAGTTTCAGACATCATATATTTTTAAATATTCCCCTCGTCCTGGAACTTTCTCAGCTGATAATATGGTTGATGATGTTCCGATGGAAGTGAAGAAAGAACGGAATCAAATTCTTTTGAATACACAGGAGAAAATTAGTAAAAGAAGAACGACTTCGTATGTTGGTTGTGAGGTTGAAGTCTTGGTTGATGGACCGACAGCTCGCAGTAAGAATAGGTATTCTGGAAGAACTGACACTAATATGATCTGTATTTTTGATGCTCCAGAGAAAGGGGCTAAAGATCTTATTGGTAAACTCGCTAAACTTAAAGTTGTTGGGTCTACACCGCTCACACTTCAAACAGAGATTATATAATATTTTAGGGTCTAGCATTAGCCAGTAACTTTTGCTAATGCATATATAGAAAAGGAGAATATGATGATTGTAAAAAAAATAAATATGGTAAGGGTTATTATAAATTAGTAATTCATTTTATTAAATTTATTTAATATTCTGAATTACTATCACTAAATAAATTGGGAGTTATCCTATGTATATAGCGTTACAGGATATTAATAAAAAACCTGAAGCTTTTGAGTGTTACACCGCACGAAAGCTTTGGGATGATGAGTATACATCTAAAAAGATGCTTGAGTATCATCTATGTGAGGATATAGATGTATCATCAAGAAATTATAATTTTATTAAGTCGTCAATAGAGTGGATCGTATATAGATTCGAAATTGGAGATATTAGTTCGGTATGTGATTTTGGATGTGCTGTTGGTCATTATACATCTGCGTTTGCGCGGGCAGGGGCTGTTGTTACTGGACTTGATTTTTCTAAAAGATCTATTGAATATGCAAAAAAAAAGGCTAGAGAAGAATCGTTAAATATTGATTACAAGCATATGAATTATTTGGATTTTACTCCTGAGAAAACATATGACTTAGTAACTATGATAATGTGTGATTTTTGTGCACTAAGTCAGGCACAGCGAAAAAAGCTATTATCCATATTTTATAAATCTCTCAAAGATGATGGTCATGTATTGCTTGATGTGTACTCTTTCGAGGCATTTGAAAAGATTGAAGAAAAAGCTGTATATGAAAAGAACCAACTGGGAAAATTTTGGTCTGATTCGGATTATTATGCTTTTGTTAATACTTTTAAATATAATGAAGAAAAAGTAGTTTTGGATAAGTATACGATAGTTGATTCATCAGAAACTAGAGTTGTTTATAATTGGCTTCAATATTTTTCAATTGATTCAATCAGTGATGAGCTTGAGAAAAATGGGTTTGAATTAGTAGCAATATATGGTGATGTTGCAGGGAAAAAATATTGTCCAAGTGCTTCAGAATTTGCGATTGTAGCTAAAAAAATATAGCTTATCTTATATATATGTAGTCATTATACCCTCTGCCGTATTGCAGAGGGTTATTGGTTTTGTAGTTTACTTGAGAGATAGTACATTAACATAGCAGTTGTAATTTTTTCAAAAAAATGACAATAGTACTCTACATTTTTCGGCAATAACCATAATAGCTTTTACGTTATAGCCAATTAAATTTGACTTATCAATTTTAAAATTTTCTGCTTCTAAAATTTGTTTTGCAGTCATAATGTAATTATTTGTGATTCATTGAGGGCTTTTGGTAAGTTTTTAAATATCTATAAATCATAGAAAGTTTATTTAAAAATGATAAGCCTTCAGTTATGAAATTGTTAACAATCAGTTGTATGTGGTCTTGATACCATTTTTGCTTTGGCAATGGCTTTTTGAGGCTTGCCAATGAAGTGGAAAAGGTTGTCATAACAATAGTGTCATACGTTTCATTATGATATGAAAGTTCCATGCAGTTTTGTTTCTCAATAGTAATATTGTTAAAATCTTTTAAGTGTCTTTTAGCTGACAAAACCATTTTGTCAGAGTAATTTGTTGCAACTAGAGTATCTGAAATGATTTTTGAATATGTTACATTGCCGTAGTCTAATTCAAGAATATTCCCTTCAAAGAATATTCTCGCAACTTATGAAATATTGCCGTAAGATTCTTAAAGCCAACAACATAGTTTGTCAGTTTCTCAAAATTATCAGCGAATTGCGAGCAATGCTTTTATTTATTCATATAATAAACCTTTATTATGTTTATAAGTATGAACTAAAACTATATTAAAGGGAGAGGTCAGTTTTTGTATTTATTATATGATTTGTATTGATTATGATCGTATTATATGTTTTTGTGTTAGTAACTTTCTAGATAAAAGCATTGCTGTTATTTTTTTGATTGCATGAGAATCCAATATTTTCATATTTAATGAATAATAATGTAGGAATATTAAGGGCAATTTTTACACATTATAATTGTTGGAATGCCGGCAGGGTTAATATTTGAGGTTTGGGAATCAATAAAGCCAAAGTCTTGAAACAATTTTCTTGCAGCGGTTCCTGCTGTAGCTGACTTATCAAAAGTTTGAACAGTAATTACTCTGTTTTTATCAAGTTTTAGCAAAGCAGTACAGAGTAATTTTCGGCCATATCCTTTTTTGCGATAAGCACTCGATACAGCAAACCATAGGATTTCATTCAATGCTTTCGAAATTATTATTCCACCGACAATACTATTTGAAGGTGTATGTTCTTCAGAGTAGATGCAGTATGCTCGCTTATTATTTAAAGCTTTTTTCAAAGCATATTGAAATTCTTTTTCATTAACCATTGGGCCAAAGAGAGGCTCAACTTCTTTGGCCAGTGACAGCCACATCTGATAATCAGTTGTTGAACTTATTTTAACATTCATTTTTTACACGTCTCTTAACAAATAATACTCTAGTCTGGATTATTAAGAAATATATATCAGCATTGTTATAAGGTTTAGTTGAGTACTGTTTTACAGAAGAGTGCTTTAGCTCTCAATACTGTCGAGCTGCTCACGTATATATTCCGCTCTGACAATGTCAAGTTCATCGCTTAAGTACTCAATTCCTTGTCTACATTGTAAGTGCGCTTCTTGTGAAAAGAGAAAGATGTCGTTGAGCTTTTCTAAATTTAGATTTTCAATAAGTCCTATATTTACTCCCAATCTTAAACTTGAAAGGTGATCCATTGCTTCTGAGTTGGAGAGGATTTTCGCGCTTTGTAAGATAGCATATGCGCGATCTATCTTGTCTTCAATTTTGATTCTACTTTCTTGGAGTAATTTTGCTCTAGCTTTTGTTTCGTACTCAGCGAGTTCTTCAATAACAGCAATAAGGTCGTTGAGTATTTCAAATTCTGAACGTCCGAGTGTTATTTGATTAGAGATTTGGTAAAGATTACTCAATGCTTCTGAGCCTTCTCCGTAGAAACCTCTTATTGCTAATCTTAGATCTTGAACAGCTCTGAAAGCTTTTTCAAGATGCCCAGTCATCGCTAACGCAGGAAGATGTATCATTACAGATACCCGAAGCCCTGTCCCTGCATTGGTAGGGCAGGCTGTGAGGTAGCCAAAATCTTTGCTATAGGCATAGTTCAAAACTGTTGAAAAAGCATTGTCTATCTCGTCAAGTTTTTCATAGGTTTCATGAAGGTTGAACCCACCACCAAGACCTTGCAGTCTTAGATGATCTTCTTCATTTATCATAATTGAGATATTCTCTTTTTTATTGAATGCTATACCGCATGTATCGCTTTCTTCAATTAATTCATGGCTTGCAAGGTGTCTTTCAACAAGTAATTGTGATTCGATGTTGTTTATTTCTGTTGTATCTAAAAATTCCAGTTCATTGCAGCCTTCTACAGTATCAATTGCGGTTTGAATTGCATCTATAACGCATTTTCTACCAAAGCGGTCTAATTTTGGAATGAAGTTATATTCTGCAATATTTCTTGCTAGACGTACACGGTTTGAAACAATGATACCATCAATATCATTATCGATAACATCAAGCCATGCCCCACGATACTCAGAAACCTTATTGATATCCATAATATAATCAACCTTATAAGTAGAACGACTGTAATACTTTTCATATTCTAAAGGAACAGTATATATATCTTTATTAGGCATTGAAAAACGCTGCTAATTTTAATATCATACTTAGTAGTAATAGAATAATATATTTCGTGAAAAAAATCAAGAGGATTACATAATGTTCACAGGACTTGTTCAGGCTGTTGGTACTATTGTTGCTTCTATTCCATTACCTGGTGGTGCAAAGAATCTGTCTGTTGATATTGGGGGACTTGGGGTTGTCCCAGAAATAGGGGCATCAATTGCAATTAATGGAGTCTGTCAGACTGTAACCTCTATTGCTGGGGATATCGCAACTTTTTGTGCAGTTGAAGAGACAGTCAGGCGTTCTACTTTGGGAAAGCTTTCAAAGGGAATGAAGGTTAATTTAGAGCCATCTCTAAGGGTAGGAGACAGCCTTGATGGTCACTTTGTTCTGGGACATGTTGATGCTGTTGGTGTTGTTACTGAAATTAATAAAGGTGGCAGTTCTGAAATATGGTACTTTACAATGCCTGGAAAGTTGAAAGCCATGTTTGCAGAAAAAGGTTCTGTAACTATTGATGGAACATCTCTTACTATTGCTTCTGTTTTTGATGATACTTTTTCTGTAAGTGTTATTCCTCACACTGTAGCTTCTACAAGATTAAGGTATCTTGGGGTAGGGGATGATGTTAATTTGGAAGTTGATGTGCTGGCGCGTTATATTGCTCGTCAGCTCAATTGCGGGGTTAACTCAGCACATAATACTCCTGACAGTCAAATTGATGAGGATTTTCTTGCAGAGAATGGATTTATTTAATGGGTGAGAAGAATGAGATTTATATCATCCTAGGGCCAACCGCGTCTGGAAAAGAATCTGCTGCATTTGCAATTGCCCATACGCTTGGGGCGGAGATCATATCAGTTGATTCAATGAAAATTTATAAAACCCTAGATATTGGAACAGCAAAAGCTACTAATGAAATGAGAGAAAAGGTGCCTCACCACTGTCTTGATATAATTCCTCCAACTTTTGCTGATTTTTCTGTTGGTGCTTATGTTGAGTTTGCTGATTCTGCAATAAACGATATTATATCTAGAGGGAAAAAGCCATTACTATCAGGTGGAACCGCTCTCTATTATAAAGGACTTCTTGAGGGTATTTTTGAAGCTCCACCGAAGGATATGGCTCTGCGTGAAGAGCTCAATTACTTTGCTCAAGAGAATGGTAATGAAGCGTTATATAAGCGTTTGCTAGATCTTGACCCAGTATCTGCGGGAAAATATCATCCAAATGATTTGCGGAGGGTTATCCGCGCTCTTGAGGTTATTACGCTTACAGGTAAAGCTGTTAGTGACAGCCGAAATCAATGGAGTGGATTTCATTCAGAAGCTGCTGGTAATTTTCAAGGTGAACTTAGGTATGATTTTAAAATGGTTATGCTGGATTGGCAGAGACCTTTGCTATATAATAGAATTGAGGAGCGTGTTGATATAATGATGGATAAAGGGCTTCTTAATGAGGCTGAGTATGTCTATCATAATAGTGAGACTTTCGCCCGTACTCCTCTTCAGGCGGTAGGATATAAAGAGTTTTTCCCTTATTTTGAAAATAAAGAAAGTCTTGAAGAAGCAGTGGATACACTCAAGAAGAATACAAGGCATCTTGCAAAGAGTCAATGTACATGGTTTAGAAAATTCCCTTGTCAGAGAATTTCTTTATCAGAAGGTATGAGCAAAGATGATATTAGTTCTCTTATTTTCGAAAGAATGACATGTCACTAAGTAAGCCTTTTTTCTGGAATTTTGGTTGTGTATAAACTCCATTATTGAGCGATGTTTCGCGTTTTATATAACGTTTGACCGATTTTCGTAAAAATGCCAGGCCAAGACCACACCTGCTGTAATCAACTTTAGGTTTACCAAAGTAGCCAGGGGTTGCATTAAAAAATGGATCTTTCTTTAATAGTATTTTTGAAAATCCATATTCAGTATGAACAAAATCTGTGAGACCAGAAATTGCAATTGATGCTTCTGACAATACTGAGGTTTCCCCAACAAGAACTCCAAGGCTGGTCTTTATGTTATTAGTTTCTGCAAGCTTGGTTAGTTCGATAAGGCCAGTAAATCCGCCATTTTTCCCTAGTCTGAGATTCCAGATGTTTGCAGCATTCAGCTTGAGTAGTTTCTGAGCATCTTCATATGTGCAAAGTGTCTCGTCTGCCATCATGTCAGCTCCAGTTGTTTTATTGAGAATAGCCATTTCTTCTATATTATTTACAGGCTCTTCAAAGGTTGTTATGCCATATTTCTTCAGCTGAGGTATAAGTTCAACTGCTTCATTAAAATTCCACCCCTGATTACTGTCAACTCTTAGATTGGCTGCGTTGCCAATTATTTTTCTGGCTTGTGCAACTTTTGCTATATCATCTCCTAAACCTGTTTTAATCTTAAAATCTTTGAATCTGAGGAATTTGAAGAGCACAGCCTTCTTTTTAATAGATGATAGAGATCTTCCGCCTAGAGGTGCTGTGAGTAGTGGCGCCCCTTGTGGACAGCCAATAAGGTTAGATATACTCAGTGCTCTGGTGTAAGCAGCGGCACTGTGTATTGCAATATCTAGCGCACCGTATGAGGCGGTTTTACGTAATTTGCTGGCTTCATAATACAGAGGTCTAAGTTGCTCATGTATTGGTTTTGAAAAGCTAAATTCAATATCCATAACCTTGTGCACCCAGAATTCAGTGAGATCTGTCCATATGCTATCGAGTGTTTCGCCTGTAAGATAACTTCTAGGGATTGCTTCTCCGTAGCCTGTTCCACCTTTTTCAGTTTTTACTTCGACAATTATGGTTTCTGCACATTTTCTATCTGCACCAGCGTGTTTGAAAGAAAAACGAAATGGGATGTTTACTAGATAAAGATTTATTTGAACTATTCTCATTTACCATACCTTTACTATTGTTGAACCTGGGTAGTAGAACTTTATTATTTCATCAAAGTTCTCGCCCTCATTTGCAAGATACATTGCTCCGTGTTGACACATGCCAACACCATGACCAAACCCTCTTCCTTCAAAGGTAAGATTCTTGCCTGTACTGTCTGTTGATACATTGAAATATGTGCTTGCTAGTTCGTTCTTTCCAGCACCTAAAGCTATTCTGAACTTATTTGCTGGAACTATTTGAACAACTCCGTTATCCATAAAGAGTTTCACAAAATACACTCTTCCTATTGTTTGTAGTTGGCGTTTATTCTCGTCGAGCAATTCGATTCTCATTATTCTGCCAGTACTTACTCCACCTTTACTCATACGAGTAGATAGGGTCGTTTTACTTACAGTAAAACGCCATTTATAGCTTTGGAAACCATGAGGGCACTCCCTGCCTGATAATGGAGTAATATCACTTGAGGCGAAGATATATTTTGCCTTTGCTGTCTCTCCGCCACAGTCGCTATGGAAATATGCAGGGAAGAGTCTGAAATTATCTGTAACTATCAGTCCTTCAGTAGCATTTACAGCCATGCGTGAACGAGGATCTCCTTCTTTTGAAGGTACCCACATCTGACTCCTCACGTCTGCGTAAACATCGTAAGGTTGCTTTTTACGGGCTTTTATTTGATAAAGCGCATATGTTCGCGCTGCAACTGCTTGAGATTTTAAAGCTTCTGGTGGAAATGACAGAGGCATTTCGCTAGGGAGAACTCCGACTAGATACCGCTCAACAGGCAACTTTGTTACAACCATGATCATTCCAGATTTTGCTCTACTAAAAATAAAACTTCCTGGGAAGTTCTTTGTTATCGAATTACCTTTTGAGTCAATGTAACGCAGGCTCAACTGGGTCTTGCCTACAGGAATGATCTCTGCTTCTTCGTAGGAATTTACTCCAAGCTTGATACCGTTGGCTATTGGAGTCACCTTTATACTTACTGCTTTATTACCACTTCCAGTCTGAATTCTGCCACCTAATTCTTTTACCTTGAGTTTGTATGCTCCGCCAACAATCAGATCTATACTACTCTTTGATTCAAGCACAAGCACTCTAATGTCAGCTTCTCCTTCAAGTTTTTCTGGATACATTGCTAAGCTTGTCTGACTAGCGTCTGGTTTCTGTTTGCAACCGGCAAATATTAGCAGGGCTATTGCAATACTGAGTATAAGGATCCGTAATGTATATTTTATTATCATTATAGAGGCTCTCCTCTAATTGCACGTTCCTCTTTTGTTGTTGGCTTAACGCTGCCAATAGCCATAAATAAAGTAAAGTTACGTGTAACTCCATCTTTGCCTGTTTTCTTTATGGATAGAGGAGTATGGAGTGTGATAGAAAAAAAACCAAGTTTCTCAAGTGTTTTCTTAATTTCTTCTCTGTCAAAACCAAAATGTGGGATAAAAGGGTCATTATCATGAAAAGACCCATCCTCTTTATCAAGGTCAACCAAACAGATGACACCATCATCCTTGAGTAATTTTTTTAATTCTTTTATTGCTTTCTCAGGGTTTTGCAGATGATGCATAACCATTGAACTTGTTATTAAATCAAATTTTTTATTTTTGATAGTATGAATCTCATGGTCTATATCAAGTTTGATCGTTTTTACGTTGAGTATTTTATTATCTTCTATTCTCTTATTCAACAGGCATATCATTTGTTTAGAGCCGTCAACAGCAGTAACACTTCTTACATAATGACTCAAAATAAAGGAAAGGTGACCAGTTCCACATCCAAAATCCATAACATCAGTAGTATTACGATCTAGCTGAATTTTATCGCGGATGTGCTCAGATATCTTTTCGCTACGATTTATATGTTTATCTGAGACAAGCCATTCAGATGCTTTTTTATTGAAATCGTGGAATTTTCTATCCATTGTTAGAGCCTTTCTTTTTCATACTGACTTGCTGCAAACTGCCCTTTGGGAGCCAGTTTTCTTCCTTGTGGGGTTTTACTAACATAACCTTCTCTAATCAGGTATGGTTCATATACATTCTCAAGCGTGTCGTCTTCTTCGCCAATACTCATTGCAATTGTTTTAAGCCCAACAGGTCCTCCATTGTGCCTAAATAGACACTCAAGATACTTTCTGTCCATATCCGTAAGCCCATTTTTATCGACTCCGAGCATTGCAAGACCAATACTGGCAAATTCGTTGGTGATTATTCCATCGCCTTTTACGTCGGCAACGTCTCTGACTCGTGAAAGGAAGCGGTTGGCAATACGTGGTGTACCTCTACATCTTTTGGCTATTTCAAGTGCGCCTTCTTCTTCAATTTTTATATTCAGAATACTTGCTGAGCGATGGATAATCTGAGTAAGGTACTCTGGAGAATAGTATTCCAGTCTCTCTTGTATCCCAAATCGTGCTCTAAATGGGGCTGTTAACAGCCCAGCTCTGGTTGTTGCCCCAATAAGTGTAAAGCGTGGAATACTAAGGTGAACGCTTTTGGCATAGAGTCCTGATTCCATTACAACATCAATTGCCCAGTCCTCCATAGCTGAATAGAGATATTCTTCAACAACTGCAGATAGGCGATGAACTTCATCTATAAAAAGAATTTCTCCTTCTTGCAGGCTGGTTAGAAGTCCAGCTAAATCTGCTGGCCTTTCTAGAGCAGGACCGGAGGTTACCCTCATTTCAGTCGCCATCTCAGAGCATATTATCCCAGCAAGAGTCGTTTTGCCAAGACCTGGAGGACCTGAAAAGAGAATATGATCAAGCGGTTCATCACGTTTTTTTGCAGCGCTTATATAAATTTCAAGGTTTTCTTTGATTTGATTCTGCCCGGGAAATTCAGCAAAAATTTTTGGACGTAGTTTGTTTTCGTAGGCAACGTCTTTTTTTCCAGTATCAAAGGCTTCCATTAATTTTCCTTGCTCTTAGAGCTCTTATTATTATCATAATTTATGATTTTATGGATTAGGTAGTATTAAGTATACATAAAAAACAAAAGAAATTTTACATAAAAATAAGTCTGTTTCAAGTTCTGTTTTACGATTGGAGTTGACAGAGAGTAATAAAAATGTAAAATCCTAAAATGTTATTATGGGTAGTCGTTTTACTTGGGTAATTATGCTGTTAATATGAGTGAATTAAATATGGATAGATCAGATAATAGTGATAAAGAAGAGGACTGTAATTTCACAGATAATTCTGAGAAAAAAATGGGGTCGGATGAGGTGTCTTTAGACGATAGCGATGAGGTCTCTACAGAGGCTTTTGGTTCTATTGATGGTGGAAATAGTGAGCAGATAAACCCTGATTTAGAGCCTTTAGTTGAGGTCGCGGATGACGGTGTTAATATTGACAATAATAATAATACGATAGAAAATATTTCTGGGGGTGAGCCTGAGACAGTTGTGGGTGTCGATAATGGTTCTGATGAAATTTCTGGTAATAGTGCAGAGGAAGCTCGTGAAGACTCAGAAGGAGTCCCAGAGGATAAAGAGGATGGATTTGAACTTACTGGAGATGATTTTTCCATGCCACTTATCCAGATAGTCGAAGCACTGCTTTTTGCTGCAGATGAACCGGTAAGTATAGATAAAATTGCTAAATCTGCGGGTAGTCGTATAAGACGAGACGTTGTGGCTGAAGCAATTAATGAGCTTCAAACTCAGTACAGAGAGTCTGATCGAGCGTTTGAAATTGTTGAGATTGCTGAGAAATTTCAGATGCTTACTCGTGCAGAATTTGCACGAAATGTCCAAGCTTTATATGGTAAAAGAGCAATAAAAGAAGAAAAGGATAAGAAGCTAAGCCCATCTGCACTAGATACCCTTGCGATAGTTGCGTATAAGCAGCCGGTAACTAGAGCTGAAGTTGAGGCTGTACGTGGGGTTGGATGTGGGCAGGTAATGAGGCAGCTTATGGAAAGAGGTAGTATAAGGCCTGTTGGCAAGAAGATGGATGTCATTGGATATCCTATTCTTTACGGTACTACTGAGTTTTTTCTTCAGGAATTTGGACTTGCTTCTCTGGATGTACTTCCTATGGCTACTGAACTTAGAAGACTTACTAATATTGATGTTGATCTTGTTAAACCTGAAGTTGTTGAAGGCTCTGGAGAGGATATTGCTGAGGTACATAGTAAACTTGAGGGGGCGGTGGTTATTGAATCTGATACAGAAGGAAAATCAACTGAAATTGATACTATAGTCGAAGATAGAGTTTCTGTTATTTCAGAAAATGTTGAAGATATAGATGATGAGAATGAAATAGAACAAGAGGAAAGAGGGAGTATATAAATTGGATAATTCAGTTGGTTTTGTTCACTCAATTCATCCTGTACTTTTCAGTATAGGCTCTGTTCAGATTCGTTATTATGGAATTATCTTTGCTATTACCTTAATAATTGCTTTTCTTTTCTGGAAATGGCAGATGCGACGGGGAGGGTATGCGCAAAAACTTGCAGAAAACTTCCTGCTTTACGGTGTCGCGGGCACTATTATTGGTGCGCGATTAGGGCATTGTTTTTTCTATGATTGGCATATTTATAAAAAAGACCCTATAACTATATTGTATTTCTGGCGAGGTGGACTTGCTTCTCATGGAGCTACCATTGGGATAATTCTTGCAATTTATATATACACAAAAGTTTATAAATTTAGATATATAGAAATGCTGGACAGATTTACTTTTAGTGCTGCTATTGGTGCTGCAGGGGTGCGCCTAGGGAATTTCATGAATTCTGGAATTGTTGGGCGTGAGACTGATTTACCGTGGGGTGTAAGATTTATGTATTATGATCGTGGAGCTGTACTTAGACATCCTTCACAGGTTTATGAGTTTTTAATGGGCTTATTTGTGCTGGGCGTATTGTTGTTGGTTGATAAGAAATTTGGTGGTGAGAACAGGCCAGCAGGGTTACTGATAGGTGTGTTTCTCTCATTGTATTTCCTACTTCGGTTCTTTGTAGAATTTTTTAAAGAGTATCAGACAGACCTTGTTCGGGAGCAGGCTTTTACCATGGGGCAATATCTTTCATTAATTCCGTTTGGTATTGGTGTTACTCTGGTTGTGTGGTCTCTAATGAAGAGACGGTTTGAAAATAAACTGTAGTGTTTGAAATTAGTATTTTTATTAAGGATATTGTAATGATAAATAAATTTTATCTTAATTTTTTGTCTGTTTTGATTTTGTTAGCGGCGGTTGTTGGTAGTGTTTCACTAGCCAGTGAGAAAAAGGCAGTTGCTGAGAAAGCATTGAGTCCCGCAGAAGTCGATGCTGCATTTGATAAGGTATTTAAAGTTCAGCAGAAGATTGAGCGAATGCAGGCAAAGGTGATTACAGAGAAGGTGGGAGGAATTTTCAAAAAGTCAAAGGCAAATGATGCTTATGTTTTTGCTCAGATGCCAGATAAACTTTTGTTTATTGATAAGGGAGATATTGGTAGTAATACTTCAGAAAAACAGCAAGCTATAATCTTAATTGATGGGGTTTTTCTCTGGGATATCAAGCCTGCAGATGAATCTGGAGTACGTGAAGCAGAGCAGATAGATATGAAGAGTGCGGGTAATAAGGATGTAAATATTGCTGCAATTCTAATTGGTGCAGATGTTGCTTCTGGCAAACAACTACGTGATTATTATGATATTGATGGTAAACTTGAAACGTTTGATGATGGTTCTGTGAGTTATCATTTTATATTGAAGACTATAGAAGGTAGAGAAATAAAGAAGCGTAAAGAAATTGTAGATATGTGGATTGAAGTTGGTGGTGCTATCCCTTGGAAAATTAAGAATATACGTATGGTTCCAAAGGTAAATCCTTTAAATCCAAATGCCCCAGCAAAAATGAAAAAAACTACCTCAATTAAGTATATTACTGACTTGGAGACTAATATTAGTAAAAAGCCTCTCAAGCCTTTTTCTAAGTCACTCTTCTTTTTTGGTAGAATTTTAAAAGAAAACCCTGGGATGAAAGTATTAGACTCTAAAGGTCTTCAGATTGATAAAAATGAATTACAAAAAGATTTAAATGCTGTTTCTAAACGTTTATAAGAGTAAAATCACTTATTTTTGAGTTTATTGTTCAGTCTTTTTGTGGTCTTGTATATTTAAAGCAGTAAGGTTTGATAAATGCAGAAATTACTTGATGAATTACTAGTAAGATATCCACGACTTGAGGTATGCTCCAATAGCATTGTTGAAGCTTATACCGCTATTAGGGATTCGTATAAGAATGGCGGCAAGCTTTTGCTCTGTGGAAATGGCGGAAGCGCTGCCGATACAGAGCATTGGAGTAGTGAATTATTAAAAGGATTTGTGAATAATAGAGAACTTTCTGATGAGCAGAAGGCAGGACTTTCTCTTGAGCTCGCTGAGGGACTTCAGCAGGCGCTTCCAGCTATACCATTGGGTAGCTTTACTTCTCTTAATACTGCTTTTTTAAATGATGTAAATGGTGAATTTAGTTATGCACAACTTGTACAAGGGCTTGGCTCAACTGGTGATGTACTGGTAGGTATAAGCACTTCTGGTAAAGCAAAAAACGTATGTTATGCATTTGAGGTAGCTGCTGCAAGAGGGATTACCCGTATTGCTTTGACTGGTGAAAATGAAAGTATGTTATCAGAACTTGCCAGCGTCACAATACATGTGCCTGAAACAGAGACTTATAAAGTTCAGGAGTTGCACCTCCCTATTTATCATTTGCTTTGTTTAATGATTGAGAAGTATTTCTTTGGGGGAGGGAAGTAGTCAGGGATACTCGGTATTTGCAATTTATTATTATTGCTGTTCTGAGTTTAAATATAAGAACCGATGTTGGATATTTTTCCAGCATCGGTTCTTATCAAAATACCTGTTTGGGTAGTGGTAAACTTAAATGTATATCTGTTTGATTTGAGCTGTGAATATAGCTATAAACTGCAGGAATTTTATATAAATAACCAGTGTTATTTGGTGGTGTTTTGATATGCGGGTATTTATAGATTATTAACAAAATATTCATTTCTTGTTAAGTCTATTGTTGTTGAGCATATTATTACTATAATAGTGGAAATTAGTCAGTTTTTATTTTAAGAGCGTATATAATAAAAATAATAAAATAATGGCTGTTATTCTCTAAGCTTGATAGTGAATAATCGTAGCGTTAGTGTTGTTTTATTATTAATTGGAGGAAAATTTGGAACAAAAACGTATTGAAGATCTACGTAATATAGCAATTATTGCTCACGTAGACCATGGTAAGACAACACTTGTGGATGCTCTCTTGAGACAGACAGATGTATTCAGAGAAAACCAAGAGGTTGCTGATTGTGTGATGGACTCAAATGATATAGAGAGGGAGAGAGGTATTACAATCTTCTCTAAGAATGCTTCTATTGAGTATAAGGGAACAAGAGTCAATATAATTGATACCCCTGGTCACGCAGACTTTGGTGGTGAAGTTGAGAGAGTGCTTAAAATGTCAGATGGGGCACTATTGTTGGTTGATGCTTTTGAAGGTCCTATGCCTCAGACCAGATTTGTTCTTAAAAAAGCTCTTGAGACAGGTTTAAAAGTTCTTGTGGTTATCAATAAGATTGATAGACCGGAAGAGAGAGCTGCGAGTGTTCTAGATGAGGTATTCGACTTGTTTGTTGATCTTGAAGCTAATGAAGATCAGCTGGATTTCCCTGTAATTTATGCGTCTGGACGTTCAGGATTTGCAAAAAGAGAGCTTGAAGATGAGTCTGATAACTGTCTGCCGCTACTTGATGCTGTTCTTGAATATATACCTGCCCCATGTGTAGATAGACTTGGTCCTTTTCAGATGCAGGTCGCATCCATTGAATATAGTGAGTATGTAGGGCGTATCGCGATAGGAAGAGTCTTTAGAGGTAGTGTTATTGAAAAGCAGGATGTGGCACTTATAAAGGGAGACGGCACTATCGAGAAGGTACGTGTTGAGTCCTTGAGAATTTACAACGGTATAGGTAAGAAAGAAGTAAAACGCGTAGAAGCTGGTGATATTGCAATTATTACAGGAGCTCCAAAGGTTGATATCTATGACACAATGTGTGATATTGATAATCAGGAGCAAATGGAAGCTGTAACGATTGATGAACCTACCCTTACGATGGAGTTTAGGGCAAATGATTCACCATTTTCTGGTCAGGAAGGTAAATATGTTACAAGCAGGCACCTTGATGCACGTTTAAAACGTGAGCTTTTAAGTAATGTAGCTTTAAGGGTACAGACTGTTGGTGAATGTTTTCACGTATCTGGTAGAGGACTACTGCATCTGGGTATTTTGATTGAGAATATGAGGCGTGAAGGATATGAGTTTGCTGTAGGAAAACCTCATGTGATCTTTCATGTTGAGAATGGTAAGAAATTTGAGCCAATCGAAGAATTGACTATTGATGTACCTGAAGAATCTGCTGGTAAGGTTATGGAAATTACAGGTAACCGTAAAGCTGTTCTTGAAAAAACTGAGATGAGAGGTTCTCGTTTGCATATGGTTATGAGTATTCCTAGCCGTGGTTTGATTGGTATGCGTACACGTCTACTCAATGGAACCAAAGGTGAGGCTGTAATGAATCATGTTATTAAAGGATATGAGGAGTTTAAGGGTGAGGTGCCGCGAAGGCCTCAAGGCGTACTTGTCAGTTCTGATAAAGGTCCAAGTACACCGTATGCGATTGATTCGCTGCAGCAGAGAGGTGTATTCTTTATTTCTCCAGGAACAAATGTTTATGAAGGTATGATCTGTGGAGAGCATAGTAAGGATAATGATCTAGTCGTAAATGTTTGTAAAGCTAAAAAAATCACAAATGTTCGTTCTGCTGGTAGTGATAAGAATATGGAAATTGCTCCCCCAAGATTGTTCTCACTTGAAGCTGCGCTTGAATATATTGAAGATGATGAACTTCTGGAAGTTACTCCAGAAAATCTTCGTATGAGAAAACGTGTACTTGGTGAGTCTAAACGAAAGCAGCTTGCCAGAAAGGCATAGTATTATACTTTTGTTTTAATAATTTTTATTAGGGTATAATCTTTGTCGATAGATGATGATTATACCCTTTCTGTTTGATTTGGAGTCTATAATTGAAGTCTGCATTGCTGTTCATTGCCATTACTATAGGGCTACTTCTGCCTGATCTCGCTTATTTTTCAGGTTGGATTAGGGGGCTTGTAATGTTGATGCTTGGTCTTGGGTTTTTAACGATAAAGTTTAAGAGGGATATGCTATCAAAGGAACTGTTATACGTTACTTTGGCAAATTTATTAATACCAATTCCTGTGTATTTACTGGTGTCATATATTGGTGAGAGTCAAGCTGAGGCAGCGTTTGTAATTGCTGCGGCTCCTGCTGCTATAGCGTCGCCGATTGTTATTGGATTTATCAAAAAACGGACAGATTTTGTCTCACTTGCTGTGGTCATGACAAATTTCTTGCCGGTGTTAATTCTTCCTCTTGCGATCCCATTGGTTGCAACTCGTATTGACCCAGGAGGAGAAGATGCTGAATATACAATTGTTTTGTCGGTAATGGTGACTATTCTTCTGCCTCTTTTCCTCGCTGTAGCGGTGAGATTAATTGGGGGCGTTCTATATAACACTGTAGTCTGGGCAAAACGATTTACTCTTTATCTTTGGTTAGCAGCAATGGCACTGGCATGTGCTAAAGCCAGAGCTTTTGTGAATGAAAATGATATCTCAACTGATCTGCTAATTAGTATTGCATGGATCAGTGCCGCTATCTGTGTAGTAAATTTTGGATTTGGTTATTTAATTGGGGGAAAAAAATTCGCTCGTGAGAGCAGTCAATCACTAGGACAGAAAAATACAATGTTTGCTGTCTGGGTGGGGCTTACTTTCTTCAATCCAATATCTGTTATTGCGCCAGTGGCGTATATCATTTTTCAGAATATATATAACGCATTTCAGATTTTAGTATTTGAAATACATGAGAAGCGAAAGCTTCATTAATATTTCAATATACAGGAGGTTACTGTGAAGACAGTCATTATTCTTATTGCTATAGCATTGGGGCTTTCTTTTCCAGCTTTAAATGCTTTGTCATGGCTTATTAGGTCTTTGGTCATGCTTTTACTTTTCTTTGGGTTTCTAGTCATCACGTTTGACCGGGAGATGCTTTCAAAAGAACTCTTATTTATTGTACTTGCGAATCTAATTCTTCCTCTTCCTGTGTACTATTTAACAAGTTCATTTGGTAAGGATGTTTCTCAAGCTGCTTTTTTAGTAGCAGCAACTCCCACTGGAGTAGCTGTACCGGTAGTTATTGAATTTTTAGGGAAAAAAACTCATTTTGCTGCAATGGGGGTTTTACTGACAAATATTGTAATGGCTGTCGCTTTGCCTCTGGCATTGCCTCATATTGCAGAGTATAAAGGTGAAATTGGGGTTTATCATACGGTTTCAACAATTTCAATTACTGTTTTTGTTCCACTAATTGCTTCTATTGTTGTAAGAAAGTTTGGCGGGAAATTATATGATTTTGCTTTGCGGCTGAAATTTTTGAGCCTTTATCTTTGGGCATTTGCAATATTGCTCGCATGTTCTGAGGCGAGACATTTTGTAATTGAATATGCAATACCGACTGATGTTATTCTGGATACAGGGAAAATTGTTGTGCTAGTATGTGCTCTGAATTTTATAGTAGGATATTTAATAGGTGGTAAAAAGTTTAGACGTGAGAGTGGGCAGGTGCTCGGGCAGAAAAACACAATTTTTTCTGTTTGGATTGGGGTAACATTTTTAAATCCAGTTTCTGCTATTGGGCCGGTCTGTTATATAATTTGTCAGAATTTGTATAATTGTGCTCAAATTGCAATTCATGATTTGAGAAAAAAACATAAGTAATTGTTATACAGAATGATATCGTTGTTGAATATGTAGTTAATATACGCTAAAATGCAGTATAGCGCTTGACTTTATATGTTAATAGCATACAATTTAATACAAATAAATAATTATATCTTTATAAAGTTAAGGAGATCTGTAGTGAGCAATGAAGTTGCATACCAAAAATGTATAAATCCAATCTGTCAAGCTACTTATGATATAATGCAAATTTTACCGAAATGTCCTGTATGTGGCGAACTACTTGATGTAGAATATGACTGGGACAGAGTAGAGCTTCCTGCAAAATTGGAAGAGCTTGGAAAGTTTGAGACTCCTGTAAATGGGCTTGGTGGAGTAAGCGGTGTTTGGCGCTTTTCAAAGCTTTTGCCGTTTGCTAGTGAAGATAAAAGAGCAACTATTGGTGAAGGGCATACACAGCTTCGTTTATCTCCTGTAGTGGCAGGTTTTACTGGTGTTAAAAACTTATTTCTCCAGTATGAGGGATTGAACCCATCAGGCTCTTTTAAAGATAATGGTATGGCTGGAGCCTTTACTCATGCTAAAATGGTTGGTGCGAAGGTCGCTGCTTGTGCTTCAACTGGTAATACTTCTGCTAGTATGGCTGCTTTTGCAGCTGTAAGCGGGGCAATGAAAGGCATAATCTTTATTGGGGATGGTAAAGTCGCGTATGGCAAGTTGTCTCAGGCTCTTGATTATGGTGCGCTTACGCTTCTTATTAAAGGTGATTTCGATGATGCTATGGCTCGTGTGCAAGAAGTTTGTCCAAAAGAAGGTATCTATTTGGTGAACTCTGTAAACCCATTCCGCCTTGAAGGTCAGAAGACTATTATGTTTCGTGTTCTTGAGGGGCTTGGATGGAATATTCCTGACTGGATTGTTGTTCCAGGTGGTAATCTTGGTAATAGTAGCGCATTTGGTAAAGCTTTTATTGAACTTTATAAACTTGGTCTTATTAATAAGATGCCTCGTATAGCTGTAATTAATTCTGAAGGTGCTCCAACTCTTAATAATCTTGTCAACCAAAGAAGACTTACTTGGAATGGCGGTAATGTTGATCAGAACATTATTCGTGAGTACTACAGATATCTTGATAAGTATAGTGAACGTGCTAACACTATTGCTTCTGCAATCGAGATTAATAGACCCGTAAATTTGAAAAAGTGCTTGAGAGCTATTGATGCGACCAATGGTGTTGTCCGTGCAGTGAGTGACCAGCAGATTCTTGATGCTAAAGCTTGGGTTGCCCGTGAAGGTCTTGGATGTGAGCCAGCTAGTGCAGCAAGTGTTGCGGGTACAAAAATGCTTGTTGATGAAGGCATTATTGATAAAGATGAGACTGTAGCCTGTGTGCTCACAGGACATCAACTTAAAGATCCACACGCGACGGTTGCGTATCACAGCTATTCCGAAGAAGATCTTAAAAAACAGTATGGCTGTTATGGCATTAGTACGAGTCAGTATGGGAATCGTCCTGTCGCTGTTGCGAATAATCTTGGCCAGATTGTTGACGCTATTAGAAATAATGTTGATAAATAATTGTTATACAGATATCAAAGGTAGGTCAATAAAATGAGTAATAAAGTTGTTATTAGTGGTGCCGCCGGAAGAATGGGGCGAAGGCTTATGGTTCTTTCGTCAAAAGATGAGAATTTGGATTTAGTTGGAGCTATTGATTACCCACAGCACCCAAAGATTGGTCAGCCTATAGAGTCGATTGAGCCTGAATTAGTGCAATCTGATGTTACGCTTTCTAATTGTCTTGATATAGATGCTGATGTGATGATTGATTTTTCTCTGCCTGAGGGGACTGAAAATAGAATTCCTGAAGCTGTTGAGAGAAAAGTAGCAATGGTAATTGGCACTACTGGTATGAGCAAAGAGCAGGAAGCTCAAGTTCTGGAGGCTTCAAAATTTATCCCTATTATTCACGCATCTAATTATTCATTAGGAGTTAATTTACTCTTGAAAGTTACTGCTGAGGTTGCGAAAGCTCTTGGTGGAGATTTTGATATTGAGATTACTGAGGCACATCATAATCAAAAGGTTGATTCGCCAAGTGGTACTGCTTTAGCCCTTGCTAAAAGTATTTGTGAGTCTACTGGACGTGATGTTGATAGTGATCTCGTTCATGGTAGGGAAGGGCGTCCGGGGAAGAGAACCAGAAAAGAAATTGGAATGCATGCTATCCGTATGGGCTCTGTTGTTGGTGATCACAGCGTCTTCTTTGGGAGTGAGTATGAGATTATTGAAGTTGCTCATCGTGCTCAAACACGAGATGTCTTTGCTGCTGGAGCTGTAAGAGCTGCAAAGTGGTTGTGTGGTAAAAAACCGGGAATGTACAGCATGGAAGACGTCTTATTTGGGTAATTTATTTTGTTATTAATTTTCTGTTACTTTTTGTACTAACAGGAGTTTAGGAGATATATTATGTATAAAGTTGGTATTATGGGTTGTGGTATTGTTGCTACATTCAGGCACATTCCTGCCATTATTGAGACTGAAGGTATTGAACTAGGCGCTGTTTTTGACCCTAATCCCAAAAAACTTATTAAAATACAAGATAAGTATGGAATTGACCCTGCAATTTGTTTTACTGATGTTGACGAATTTATGAAGCAGGATTTCCAAGTGGCAAGTATTACTTCTCCAGCTCCTTTTCATGTTGAGAATTGTGCTGCTGCTTGTAAATATGGGAAACATGTTCTATGTGAAAAGCCACTTGCTCTTACTGAGGATGAAGCTAAGCAGATGATTGATATGGTCAATAAGGCAGGTCTTAAACTATTCGTTGGTCTAGTCTGTCGCTTTTCGCCTGTTGCAACCAAGATTAGAGAACTTATTCAGAAGGGGACGATTGGTGAAGTTGGAACAGTTAGATTAATCTTTAACTGGAATTGTCATGGAAAGTATCGCAATGACGATGATACTGGTGAATATGGTATCAATAGAAGACGTGAAGGTCGTATGTTTGAAGGTGGACCTATGGTTGATTGTGGGACACATCAAATTGATCTTGCGCGTTGGTGGCTTGGATCAGAGATTGTAAGTTTTAGCGGTTTTGGTGCTTGGATTGAAGATTATGATGCTCCTGACCATACTTGGGTGCATATGGATCATGAGAATGGCGCTCATACTATGATTGAGATTAGTTTCTCTTATTGCCACACTGCCAATGAACCTGTAAATGAATTTATCTATGAACTTATCGGCACTGAGGGTGTTATTCGTTACGATAGAAATCAAAAAGCAATTATTGTACATGGCAAAAGTGACAGCTTTGAGTTGCCTCACAGTGATGATCTTGGATTTGCTTCAATGTATAAAGAGGTGGTTTCTGCTCTGGATACTGGTAAGACTGAATTATTGGCTACTGGTCAAGATGGCTTGATTGCTACAAGAATTTCTCGTGAATCTACTGAAGACGCAATGAGAAGACGTAGCGAGGTAGCTACAGCAAAATAGCTCTTAGTATTATTAACTTTGTTTGATTTGGAATTGAGCAATGGATAATTCATTAAAATTCATTCAGATTAGTGATATTCACCTCGGCGCAAGAGTGTTGCCGAGGTGTTTTTCTACTACTTCTGAGCTTAGGCTAAAGCGTGAAGAAGAAATACTTTCTTCACTAGAAACTTTGGTTGATATTTTTAATGACGAAGAAGCTGAAGTTCTTTTTGTTGTTGGCGACTTATTTGATAATGACACTGTTGATTCTAAAATAATAAATAGAGTTTTTGCTATCTTTTCTAAACTTCCATATACAATAATTTTGCCAGGTAATCATGATTATATTTCCGGAGCTTGTCCTTATTCGCAATATGAACGAGCAAGACGAGGTCTTGATGATATTCCAGATAATGTTTATATTTTTTCTGGACGTGAATATTCCTCTATCTATCTCCCCGGACGAGCAAACGTTTCGATAACTGGGAGGCCATTTACTGGTAACTCTGCTGTAACAGAACACCGTATGGCAGAGAACATTCCGCGTGATCCTGCAGAAATAAGTATTCTTCTGCATCATGGAGCAAGAACACAGTTTACTTTTGAAGAGAAAATGAAAGTTACGGCTCCTTTTACTGCTTCAGAACTTCTAGCTCAGGGGTTTTCTTATACTGCTTTAGGACATTATCATAGTTTTTCTACAATTGAAAGTGCGGATGGTATGATAAAAGCCGCATACAGTGGCAGACCATTTGCTTGCGAATTTAGAGCTAGGAATGGGTGTCTTCTTATTGGTGAGGTGACTCGAAACGGTGTAGAGCAATTAATTCAGTATAGTATCGATAAGCGTAAAATTTTTGATTTAAGGATTCATTGCGATAATATTGAGGGAAACAGTAGCATATTAATGCATGCAAAAGATGAATGCGAGAGAAATGGCGTGCTAAAAGATGATATTGTGCGTTTCAGTTTTACTGGTACTAAAAAAAATGATTTTAAACCGGAGCTGTTGATTCCTTCTAATGAATTATTTGTTTCGGTTGGTGATTTTTCTGAACTACACCTGGGGTATGATATCGACCAAATGCTTAAGGTTGCTGATAGTAAAGCTGCAACAGCTGAAAGTCTTTTTTTAAAAGAGATGTATACTATGATTTGCGAGTCTGATGATATTGATGAAAAAGCGATACTTTCAGAGGCTTTAGATTATGGAATAAAGGCGCTAAAAGGTATTAAAATTATTCCAAATGATACTTTTGTAAATGAGGATTGATTATGCTTATTGTTTTATGCTATATTGAGTATAATAACAAGATCCTTCTTATTAAAAGAAATAATGCTCCATATTGTGGATACTATGCTCTTCCAGGGGGAAAGGTTGAGACAGGGGAAAATATTCTGAGTGCTGCTTGTAGGGAGACTCTTGAGGAAACAGGACTTAGTGTTTTTTCAGCTGAGGCTGTTGCTTATGCGAGTGAGAGTATTTATTTTACAAAAGATAACAGCCTTCTCTTTGAATATGATATGGTTCTAGTGAAAATTGGTGTTGAGAGTATGGAGTTTCGGGAATCTTTAGAAGGTTCTTTGCATTGGTTTGATAAAAATGAGTTTCTTATTTCAGAAAACGTAGTACCTACTGATATCGAGATGATAAAGGAAAATATTATTGCAGGTACTCAAAATAGGCTAGAGTATATAGTCACAAAAAATATAAATGGTAGATATTTGATATCAGCAATTAATGATAAATAATTACGTTAGATTTATTGATTCTACTCTATTTTTTCCAAGTCTTTTTGCTTCATATAGGCATTCATCAGTCAATTGAATAAGTTTTTTAGGATCAATATTTTCTGATGATAAAGACGCCAATCCAACTGAAACGGTAATATTGATATCACTGCCGTCTGGCGGGCACATCTTGCGTTTTTCAATATTACTTCTTATGCGTTCAGAAACCACTAATCCTGTTTCATGATCCGTTTCAGGCAGAATTATTGCAAACTCTTCACCTCCATACCTAGCAATGATATCTGTTTCCCTAATAGAAAGCTGGAGAACTGTTGTCAGTAATTTTAAGACTGTGTCTCCATAGGGATGCCCAAAAGAGTCATTGATCGCTTTGAAGTTGTCTATATCGATTAAGACCAATGATAATGGATGATTGTACCTTGAGGCTCTGAGCGCTTCGAGTTTGATTGATTCGTTAAATTTACGTCTATTATGAATGCCAGTTAGCTCGTCAGTAATTGAAAGTCTTTCAAGTTCCGCTCCTTTTTTCTGAAGGTCTTTTTGAACACTTATTAGATAATCAGTAGTTCTATCCTGCTCTTTAAGAATCCTATTGAAATTCTGAACTTGTCTGCGTAGTTTCTTTTCCATAACGATTTGTGACGTTCGATCAATAGACTGTACTAATATTTTATCAATACTTCCTATCTTATTGAGAATAGGGGTTGCAATAATATTATAATGCTTTTGTTCTGCTGATTCAGTGATAATAATGTTTCCAGCTTCTGTGTTTCCGCTTTTTTTAGCTCGTTTTACAGGATGTAACTCTATTTCTTTAAAGTCTTCTCCACAGCAAGATTTAAAATAATTATCACCAATTAAAATATGATCATGATTGGAATAGAAAGATTTATTCCATTCTTCAATAGTGAAAGAACTGGTGAGAACTACAACCTCCAAAGGAGTATTTTCTAAAAGAGTAGTATATAAATTATTTAAGTAAGCTGTGCTTGGTTGAGCTTTATTTTTGAGCTTGATAATATTTATAATCATCTCTGAAAGATTTCTGTTGCTACAAGGTTTTTCGATGATTTGGTATACACCTAAACTATATAATATCTCTGATGTCTTGGAAGGTAATTTTGAAGAATACACAACTAAAGGTGTATTCAACTTGTCCTCATGATCAATCAAACTGGAAATTGTTTCATGAATATCATCTTTGACAGGTTCTATAACATTTATTATAGTGCAGTCAATTTTAATGTTTTTTTTGAAAAGTACTTCGTGTGCTTCTGAAAGTTTTAATGTAAGAATAATCTCAAAACCATGATCTTCTAGCGTGCTCAAAAGAGGGGCTAGAGTGTTGTGATTTTTATCGATGATTAATACCCGACCTTTAATATTATTCATACTTGATCCATAGTATATTTATTTTAATAATTGTGCTAGCAGGGCGCACTATCAGTATATGTGTTTTTTGCTAATATTTTTATAGCATGATTTATATCATTACTAATTTGATCTTTAAGTTCTATTAAGCCAGAGAATTTTTTTTCATCTCTAATTTTTTCAATAAAAAAAACTTCCGCTGTATGGTCATATAAGTTTCCAGAGAAGTTAAACAAATGGCTTTCAATGCTTCTGAGACAGACGGCATCCATATTGACTGTTGGGCAGGTGCCAATATTTGTAATACTTTTAAAAAAAGAATCGCCACATCTAGTAAATGTTGCATATACCCCATCTGGTGGAAATAGTTCATGATCGGGGTTTAAATTAAGAGTAGGAAAGCCAATTGTTCTACCAATTTGTTTGCCTTTAACAACCTTACCTAGAACAGATGGTGCTCTACCAAGTAGTTTTCTGGACGCAGCTAAATTTCCACTACGTGTATTTTTACGGATTTGAGAGGATGAAACAGGGATTTCATCAATAATTACTCTAGGCACACAGATAGACTTTATACCAGAGTAGTTTTTTTGTAGAAACGAAATACACCCTTCGCCCTTGTATCCGAAATTACCATTTTCTCCAAGAATTACTTTTGAAACAGAAAGTCTATTTATTAAGTATTTATCTGTAAATTCTTTTGCAGTAACTTTTGAAAATTCTTCAGTAAAGCTTATAACCCATACTGCATCAAGCTCAAGGTGTGAGAGTAATTGAAGTCTATGCTCCAAACTGCATATAAGAGCTGGAGCATTACCAAGAATTTTGCGAGGGTGTACATCAAAAGTTATTGCTATAGATGGCAAATTGCTTTTTTTGGCAGTAGTTATAACCTCTTTTAAAACCTTGATATGTCCAAGGTGTACACCGTCAAACATTCCAATTGTTGCAACGGTTTGTTGCCCCTTAAATGGGGATTCATTATCATTACCAAATAATCTAAGCATATGCTATTACTCAAAAATTAATTATAAATGCTTAGAAAGGCGTGCCCATGTGCGCCTACCAACAATTCCATCTGCTTTGAGTTTTTCTGATCTTTGGAAGCGCTTTATTGCACTAATTGTACGCTTGCCAATCTTGCCGTCTATTGCACCTGGATTATAGCCAGCATTGGTTAGCGCAGCTTGAACATCAGATGTGGTAACTCCAGAAGAAACTATATATTTTTTACCTTTGTATTTGCTTTGGTTGCTAGATCCAGGGAAGTCTTGTGAAAGTGTTTTTAAAGTATTTTTAATATTTTGATTAGAACCAGTTGCAGGTTCAATATTTGTGATTTCAACAACAGGTTGGGTCGGATCTGTTGTTTCTAAAGTATAAGTAGGACTATTGGGTTCAAGTGTCAGTCCACCTGAACTTGTGGAAGAACTAAGTGTCTCTACCTGTTCATTAAGAACAGAAACAGTTTCTTTTAGATCATTTACCTGTAAAGAAAGTTGAGTTAATTCTTCCTGAGTTGATGGATTCGTCGTTTGGCAGCCAGTGAGAACTATTGCAGAGATTGTAAATAATGTTATGATAGAAAGTTTCATCTTTTTGATTCCCCTTATTATATTAAAAATTTTGTTAAGTGGTGTGTTTGCCCTATAAAAGATATTATAAATTATAACAATTTTATTAGCAATTACAATAATTTATTCTTCTATACTTTATAGAATTATAATAAATAATTTTCAAAATGATTGGATTTTTGATTTGTTGACTTAAAGCTTTGTAATATGTATATTGTTCTTGATTCTGAGTGGTTTTAGAGTAAAATAAATTTTTAATACAAATATATGAAAGGATTACTATGAGCTCTGGAAATCAAGATTTAAAAGACCAGCTAGATGTTGATATTGATGGATTATATAAAGAAGAGACGGTCTCTGATTTGAAATCTGCAACTTTTAAAATAATGTCGCCTATCAAAATTGACGGTTCAGACGATGATTCAAGAGAGAAATTCATCTCTGCCCATACAAGTGTTATGAGTCCAATGGGAGTAATACCGTTACAGGCAAAACTTGAAGCTAAAACTCTTGAAGAAGCAGCAAAAGAATTTCCTAGTGCTATTGAAAAAGCTATGGACAAACTTGTTGAAGATGCTAGAGAGATGCAGAGACAGGAAGCTTCAAAGATTGTTGTTCCAAATTCTGCACCACAGTCCAACAAGATTCAGCTTGGATAGCAGTATGAATGGCATCTTGAAGTATTTTAACACTATTATAGTTATTGTATTAATTATAACCTTTTCTTTGGCTTTGAATGCTGGGGAAAAGGTTTTTTGTTCCTTATGTTTAAAAGAGATTGATGGCGGGTATGTAAAATTTAAAGATAATGATATCTTTTGCAATGAATGTATGGGAAAAGCTAAATGTATTCAATGTGGGAAACCTACTGGCAATATGTTAAAATCCCAATACGTCTGTAAGAAATGCGCTGAGCACCCGAATATTTGTAGAGTTTGCGGTAACCTTTTAGGTAGAAAATATATTATATTTCCTCTTTCAAGTGGAAAATTTTGTCGAGAGTGTATAAAAAAATATCCAAAATGCAGATTTTGTTCGGCTCCAACTAATGAACGTGCAAGTTTTGGTCGTAAATTCGCAATGTGTTCTGAATGTAAGAAGAGAGCAATTAGAGGTGTAGCTAAAATTAATGATATTCTTAGTGAAGTTGATAATATCATTCTAATAAGTATAAAGTTGAGTTTGAGATCTCCTGCTGCTCTTGAAGTTTGCAAGGATATTGTAAAAGAAGGCAGAGGTATGAATGGTGATGAAATGGGGCTTATGCAGCAACGTGGAGGGATTTCTGTAGTTCTTATACAAGATGGGTTGCCTGTTGAGGAAATTTATGAAACTTTGGCTCATGAGTGGGCTCATGCATGGGTAGCACAAAATGCCAAGTATAAATTAAATTTGAAAAATGAGGAAGGCTTTTGTCAGTGGGTTGCATCTAAAGTTTTGATAAATAAAGGTTTTGATGATAATTTAAATATTTTGAGGAATAGAGATGATATCTACGGATCGGGGTATAGAAAAATGGAAAAAATAGAAATATCTCGTGGAACTTCGGGTGTTATTGAATATATACGAAATTCTAAGCCTGGATTATTTAAAAAATTATTTGGAAAGAAAAAATAGAAATATCTCGTTATGGAACTTTGGGAATTATAAGATTTATACAAGATCTTAAGCCAAGGTTATTAAAAATACTTAAAAAACCCCCGCTTATTTATAATAAGTGGGGGTTATAAAAAATCGGTTTATTAAGCAATACTAGCGTAGAGCCGATGTAACTCGGTGTGGGTGTGTCTTCTTTGCTCTGGTTTTGCTTGATCCGCCATGTTTTGCTGCTTTATGAGCGCTTAGTTTTCTACGAACCTTACGGCGAGCTTTTGCTAGCTCTTCACGTTCAGCTTTTTTAGTATTTCTTGCCATTATTATTTCCTTTTTATTATTATGCTCTAAATTTATATAAATTTAATTATCCTTAATTTGAAGTATTATAAAATACATAGTTTAGCTCATAAGTCAAGAGGTATTCTAGCTTTTTTATAATTCAGAAGTTTCTTTAGTTAAAAATTCAAGTTCTGTTATGATTTGATCTCTGAATGCAACACCTTCAAAACGTTTTGCTACTCTGCCATTATGGAATATTAGAGTGGTTGGGAATGCTTCAAGGTTATATTTGGCTATTGTCGCGTCATTTGGAATAATTCTTATTAAAGGAAAATCTAATGATTCTTTGGCTGCAGTCAGCTCTTTACTCTGTATTTGGCAAGCCCTACATTCTTTGTCCCAGAAGTATACTACAACATTTCCTTCTTTATATTTAGCCATAAAGTCATTTTCTTGCTTAGTAACTTGTTGTTGGGTGCAACCAGTTATTAAGAGGCTGATTCCAAACAGTACAAGGAATAAGAGGTGTTTCATATTAATCTCCATTATGATGTGTACTTAATCAATGCATATTGTTAAAATAACTAGGATATAATACCCTTGTTGTACGTATTTGGCAAGGAAAATATGACTAGATGGTAGTATTTATTGATAATAGGAGAATAAAATATAGAATATTATGAGTTGTTTTGATTTTTTAACTCTTTGATAATTGAATTGATATCAGAAAAATCTTCTTGAGTTATATTTGAAATGTCGTATCCATTGGCTTTAATAATAGCTAGATAGGTCTTTGCTAGACGAACCAGTGTATTGTAGTTTTTAGGATTGCCTCCTGCTATTTCGAATTCACCGTTATTGCAAATTCGTAATTCAGCACCATCAGGAGAAAAACCTTTCAGGCAGGCTTTTCTTCGTGGGGGAGTAGTCTCTAGTGATTTTGCAGTACTCATTTATCTCCTCCAGATTGCCGATTCAGAGTGTTAATTGGGCAAGAGTCAGTGTATTAGAAATAATTTCTGATGCTGAACTCAAGCAATCTTTCTACTTTAAAATTATAAGTAGTATTTGTTAAATATTCACTATAATACTTCTAGTAAATTATAAAATATATTATTATTTATAAACTAATAATATAAAACTGTAATGGTCGCTTCAAGAAAAGTTTTTATTTTCTGGTAAAAGTTGGGTCTGTAATTCTAATAATTATTGATTTATACTGTGTTTAATAGGTAATTTTATTTTAAAATTTATTTATTATTTTTTAAAAAGGTAGATTATGGCTAGTTGGGATAAAGGATGTGTACAAGTTTATACCGGTAATGGTAAAGGTAAAACTACAGCAGCACTTGGGCTTACATTGAGAGCTGTAGGGGCAGGTCTTAAAGTTTATTTTGGTCAATTTATAAAAGGACGTGATTGTGCTGAAATTAATGGGTTGTCTATGCTGGGTGATAGTGTTACTCTTGAGCGTTTTGGCAGTGGAAGGTGGATTGATAAAAACAAATTAGACCAATATAAGGAAGAGTTAGAGCTTGCTAAGAAGGGGATTGACTCGGTAAGTGAAGCTGTTTATTCCGGAAAATTTGACCTTGTTATAATGGATGAAGCGCTTGGAGCTTTGAAGTCTGGGGTTATTAATATTGATGAAATTATGTATATTTTAAAAAATAAGCCAGCAAAGTTGGAAATTGTCCTCACTGGTAGAAATATACCGCAGGAATTATTGGATATTGCTGATCTTGTTAGTGAAATTAATCCCTTAAAGCACTACTATGAAACTGGATTGCCTGCAAGAAAAGGAATTGAATTTTAAGCTTGCAGGCTATTCTTTGCATCATTAAATTGTTTTACCTTGATGGCTAGTAGTGAGATATCGGCTGGTGATACTCCTGATATTTTACTTGCTTGTCCGATTGTCTCTGGTGCAATATCGCTAAGTTTTTCTTTGGCTTCAAGCCTCAAGCCAGAAATAATACTATAGTCAAATCCATCAGGTATTGGCATCGTATGATTGCGCTTAAGCTTTTGTATTTGATTTAAATGTCGCTTGATGTATCCTTCATATCTAATCTCTATAAGAGCCTGTTCGCTTGCCCTTTTGGTAATGCCGGTAAGGAGTTCTCCAACTTTGCTTTCTAGAAAATTTAAACTAGTATCAGGGTTTTTAAGATGCTGTGCCAGTGTCTTGTCTTCGTAGCGATTTGTTTCCAGTAGCTTGATAGTTTTAGAAATTTCTTTTTTCAAGGCTTTCACCTTGTCTGCTCTATTCTCACTGATAAGTCCAAGTCCTCTTGCATGCTCAGCAAGGCGTAAATCAGCATTATCCTGTCTTAGAAGAAGGCGGTATTCTGCTCTACTTGTGAAAAGTCTATATGGCTCGTCTGTACCACGAGTAACAATATCATCAACAAGTACACCAATATAAGCTTCATCGCGCCCAAGAATGAATGGAGGGCGCCCCTGAACCTTTAAAGCGGCATTGATGCCAGCATAAAGTCCTTGAGCTCCAGCTTCTTCATAGCCTGATGTGCCGTTTATTTGTCCTGCAAGAAATAGACCTTCAACTTGTTTGGTCTCTAAAGTATTTCTCAGCGCTTTAGGTGATATTGCATCATATTCTACAGCGTAGCCGTATCTCATAATTTCAGCATCCTCAAGGCCAGGGATAGACCTGACCATTTTTTCTTGCGACTCTATGTCTATACTGGTTGCCAGACCATTTAAGTAGACTTCTTCAGTATTTCTTCCCTCAGGTTCAACAAAGACGTGGTGCCTTTTTTTCTCAGGGAAACGAGCTATTTTAAGCTCAAACGATGGGCAGTATCGTGGTCCAACACCTTCAATCTGCCCGGAGAAGAGCGGCGCCTCGGCAAGGATATTTTCAATAACTTTCTGAGTTTCATCTGTTGTCCAGGTTGCCCAGCAGGGTACTTGTTCAAGCTCAATAGACTCTGTAAGATATGAAAATGGTTGAGGTGGTTCATCACCAGGCTGGATCTCCATTTTTGAGTAGTCGATTGTTTTGGAGTTTACACGTGGGCAGGTACCGGTTTTTAGACGAAGAAGTGGAAGATGCAGCCGTTCCATGCTTTCAGATATTTCTACAGCTGCTGGTTCTCCGAAACGTCCACCTGGTGCTATGTGATCACCAATGTGAGTCTTACCCCTTGGGAATGTACCTGTACATATAATAACTGCTGTAGTTTCAATCTCTAGTCCAATAGCAGTCTTTACTCCGATTACTTTGTTGTCTTCAGTAATAATATCGGTAACCCTGTCTTGAAGCATTTTGACATTTTCAGATGCTTCCATGTAGTGTTTCATCCAATGTTGATACGCCCACTTGTCAGCTTGAGCTCTTGGAGAGCGTACAGCTGGGCCTTTTGAAGATTTAAGCATTCTGTATTGAATTCCTGTTGCGTCAATACATAGTCCCATCGCTCCGCCCAGCGCATCAATCTCTCGGACAAGCTGACCTTTTGCAAGACCGCCAATTGCAGGATTACATGACATCTGAGCTACAGTGTCCATTGACATAGTTACAACCAATGCTTTTAGTCCCATTCTACCTGCAGCCAATGCCGCTTCACATCCCGCATGTCCGGCACCTACAATCAATACATCTGTTTTCATTATGGTATTTTCAGCCTTTTAAGATCTTTAGTTAAAATTTGTAATATCAGATAGGTTATTTTATGTGCAAGGTAGAGTATGTCAAGAGTATACGAATTAGTAACACTTGTGACCTAAGTGTTATGAATAGATAAACATTGGGAAATTATAAATAGAGTTTAATATACAAATGTGTTATATGAGCATTGATGCTATTTTTTGAATAAACTTCTCATCTCCCTGCTCCTTGGCACATCCGGAAATGAAGTCTACAGCGCTTTCAAGGTTACGTTTTGCTTCTTCATTATCATTCCATAGCTCAAGTGAACTTTGAAAATACAAAATTGCTTTGAGAATTTCTCCATAGTCCTTACTGATTTTACCTTGAGCGTAAATCTTTTTTGCTTTTGTTGAAAGTTTAACGCTTTCATAGTGAGTGCTTATTGCTTTTTTGAATTCTTCTACAGTCTGATATCGTTCTTCTATATCAGTAGACATCGCCTTCATGGCAGTCTTTAGCAACTCACTTTTTATCCATGGCTCTTCAATAATATTTTTTCCTGCGTTAGCAATACATTGAATAATACTAGCTCCAGTATGGGGAACTTGTCCTGTAAGAATTTCAAATAAAATTGCCCCTAACAGATAAATATCACTAGCTTTACAGATTTTGTCTTCATACCCAAGTGCCATTTCAGGTGACATATATGCTGGAGTACCTGCAATCGCATCCTCATAATTAACTCTTGGAGCAAAAGAATCATCATCTGCGCCAGCGGCAAGTCCCCAATCAGTTATAAGTACTTCTGAGAATTTTCCAATCATAACATTATCTGGCTTTAAATCTCTGTGTATTATGCCCTGACTATGGGCGTAAGCGACTCCGTTGCAAACTGAAAGAAGTATCTCAATATTTTCTTGTAATGAGTTTGCATCAATTATATCACACCACGGTGTGCCTTCTACAAGCTTCATTGCATAGAAAACATTGTTTTCTTCATTAAGCCCAAGGTCATATATTGGGATTATATTCGGATGCTCAAGTCTGCCTGTAATTGCAGCTTCTGTGCAGAGTTTTTGCGTACAAGATTTTCCTATTGTTTTGGTAGAATCAGATAGCTTTATAGCAACATTTCTTCCGATAGCTTTTTGCTTGCCTTTGAGAATTATTCCCATTCCGCCGCTACCTATGGTGTCAGATATTTCATAATCTATTGAATCAATAGGGGCGGCGTTTGACATTACATGTGTGTCTTTAATTTTAATAGAAAAATTGCGAGGGTTGGTGTTTACTCGTAACTCAGGAGTCTCAGGTTCTATGATAGGCTTTGAGTCTTCAGGTTTTAAAAAATCGGATTCAATAAAATTATGATTAGATCTTTGTCTTGGTGCTGATGTGGTTGCGTACCTAAGAACCGATGTCGTAGAGGTGATTTTAATTTCACTGTTGCAAGCAGGGCATTTGTGATTTTTAATTTCAATTTTAGAGAGAACTTTTTTGCATTTTGGACAACGAATAACCATTAATCTTTCCTAGGTATGAAGACTTAAATAATATAATTATTTTACTGGTTTAGCTTTTTTTTGCAAGGAAACAAAACTTAGTTTTTGTTTTAAATAAATTGTATCGTGTCTAATGGGTTATTCTTGACTACTGGTCATTAAATCATACAATTCTTTTAATAATATTCTTTTAAAGTTTTTCTTGGTTAAGGATTGAAATATATGAGTATTGCAACAAGGAAGGAGAGGGAGTATAAGGAAAGAGAGCAGCTAATATTAAAAACTGCATTCAATATGCTCCAAAGTGAAGGTTATATTGGCTTTACCATTGACAAACTGGCAAAGAAAATAGAGTATGCTAAAGGAACTGTTTATAAGCATTTTTCATGTAAAGAGGATATACTTTTTAAAATCCTGTGTGATGGATTTTCTCAGCGAGCTAAAATTATTTCCAGAACTTACGATTTAGGCCTTTCCGAAAGGGCTCTTTTTATTGCAGGTAGTGTTGGCGCTAAACTTTATAATGAACTCAATCCAAATTTGCATAGGCTTGTTCATATTGCGGGAGTAGAGTCAATTTGGAATAAAGTTAGTCAAGAATTGAGGGAATATCATAACGAAATGCGTAATGGAATGTACTTGAGGTTTGCTGAGTTGATTAAAAAGGCTGTAAATAACGGCACTCTTGAACTGGGTAAGCATACGGCTTCCGATATTTATTATACTATTTTGAGTATTATAATCAGTTACGACGCTTTATTTCGCGATTCGGGTAAATCATCCAGTATGCATAGTAATTTTTATAAATGTCTTGGGAATAATTCGTTAATAAAAAATTCTAAAGAAGCAATGTCATTGAGTATTAATACATATCTTGACGGTCTTAACTGGAGACCATTGTCGTCTGAATTTGACTATGATTCTTTGGAAAGGGAAATGGCTGAGACTATTTACGCTGATCTTACAGAGATGGTAAAAAATGGTGATTTTTTTGATTATGTCTCAGTAGATGATGAATAATTATTTTAATTTTTTTATGTGCTATTAATTTATAAGGAATAACTAATGGAAAATAAATCAAGTTTCACTCGAAGATTTAAGAGTGCTGTATACTCTAATATTCCGTTTGTAGCAATGCTTCTTGTCTTTGTTGTTGTTATTGGTATTTATATGGAACTTACTAAGATAAAGAGCGAAGAGAAAAAGATTGAAATTGCAGAGATCGCAAAGAGTGCTCTGCAGAAGAGAACGAATATTGAAATTGCAAATATTAAGCCTAGTGAAATTGTGGATTCCATAATTTTGCCTGGGATTGTAGAATCATGGGAGAGTGTAACTATTAAAGCAGAAGTTACAGGAAGAATTACTGAGATCTTAAAGGATGAAGGAGATTTTGTAAAAAAAGGTGACGTGATTGCTAAGATTGATAATCGTGAATATGTTGCAGCAGTGAAAGAGGCTAAAGCAAATGTTGATAAGGCTGAGAGTGATCTTGAGCGAAATAAGGAATTATTTAAAAAGAAGGTTATTTCACAATCAAAGTACGACTCAATTGTTGCTCCAGCTTTGTCTGCTGAAGCTAAATTTGATAAAGCAAAGTTGAATTTAGATAGAACGGAAATAAAAGCCTCTTTTGACGGTGTTATCAATAAACGATATATTCAACTTGGTGCATTGGTAAGTTCTGGAACTTCTATTGTTGATATTTTGGATATTAGTAAAGTTAGAGTAAATGTTTTCATTCCAGAACGTGATGTGCGTAAGGTAGCAAAGCTTGAAAAAGCCAAAATTTTCGTGAATGATGATAAAGATATCTCTATGACGGGCACAAAGATTTTTCTTTCACAGGAACCGACTGATGGAGCTCAGGCGTATAATTTTCAGATGAAAGTTGATAACAGTGATGGTATATTACGCCCTGGAATGTTTGTTGAAAGTGAAATTATTAGAGGGGTTAAGGAAAATGCAATTGTTCTTCCAATCTATGCCGTAATACCTGTTGGTAATCATGCATTTTGTTACGTTGAAGAGGATGGAGTCGCTCGTATTCGTGAGGTAAAGACTGGGATTATCAGTGGTGATAAGATCGAAGTTGTTTCTGGTCTGTCATCAAGTGATAATGTTGTCATAAAAGGGCAGAGGCAGTTGGAAGACGGAGAACTGGTTGAGGTTGTCAAGTCATATAATCAATAATATATGGCAACCCTTCTTGTTTTTTAACCCGATCCTGTTATTCAAATTATAAATGGAAATTTAAAATGATAATATCAAATATGGCGGTAGATAAAAGGGTTACGGTTTATGTGATGACTGTTATTCTTGCGATTGCAGGGTATATCTCATATCTGCTTATGCCACGTGAAGCAGAACCTGAGGTGGTTATACCTTATATTTTTGTTTCGACAAATTATAGAGGTGTATCTGCTGAAATTATTGAAACCCAAATTACAAAAGAAATTGAAGATAAACTCCGTGGATTGGATAATGTAAAAGAGATACTTTCTACTTCATATGAAGGTTCGAGTGAAATTACTATTGAATTTGTTGATGGTACTGATATAGATCAAGCTGAGTCAGACGTAAAAGACGCGGTAGATCGAGCTAAAAGTGAACTACCAACTGACCTTGATGAAGATCCTCTTGTTTATGACTTGAATTTGTCGGAAACTCCGTTTTATGTATTTGCGTTAAAAGGTGCTGATAAACGTACATTGCGTGATATTGCGGAAGATATGGAGGACAGAATTGAAGCTATTCCTGGAGTCTTGGAGGTTGATATCAATGGTGGATTTGAGAGAGAAATACATATTGAAGTTGATCCGATGCGTATGGCGTTATATGGAATCAATATGGGACATATTGCGAGTGTTGTATCTGGGGAGAATAGTGACTTCTCGGGGGGAAGTATAAGAACAAAGGATGCAAAGTTTCAGGTAAAAATAAATGGTGAGTTCAAAGATGTGGCAGAGGCTGAGAATATTGTTGTTGCCACTGCACCTGATGGTTCGCCTGTATATCTGAATGATATCGCTACAGTTGAAGATGGAAATAAAGATTTGGATGCTGATGGTAGAATTAATAGTCGTGATAGTGTAAATGTCTATGTAAAAAAGAAGAACGGCGAAAATATTGTAAAACTTGTAAGTCAAGTCAAGAAAACTATTAAAGAAGCGCAGCAGGGATGGCCGAAAAGCGTTTCTTATAATGTTCTAGAAGATAAAGGTCAAGATGTTGAGGATAGAGTCGCAGACCTTGAGAATAATATTGTTACTGGTCTTTTGCTGGTTGTACTAGTTGTTTGCCTGGCAATGGGATTGAGAAATGCTATTCTCGTTTCATTATCAATTCCTCTTTCAATGTTGCTCTCTTTTATTGTCCTTAATGTAATGGGCGTGACTTTGAATATGGTTGTTTTATTCGGTCTTACAATTGCTCTTGGGATGCTGGTCGATAATGCTATTGTTATTATTGAAAATATTTACCGATTTATGCAGAGTGGAATGGGGAAATTCGAGGCTGCTAAAAAGGCGACGGCAGAAGTTTCATGGGCAATTATTGGTTCATCACTGACAACTATGGGGGCATATTTTCCTCTTATTCTCTGGACTGGAATTATGGGGCAGTTTATGCAGTATATTCCAATTACGGTTATTACAACGCTTGTGTGTTGTTTATTTGTTGCATTAGTCATTAATCCAGCTATGGCATCAGGGTTGATGAAGGTAAAGAAAAAGAAGATGCACAAAGTCTTAGGGGAGCATGTAAAAAATGATAATTTCTTCATTGCCAATTACCGAAAATTACTGCGTAGTTTCTTAGGTGTTCGTGATGATGGCGGTAAGCAGAGGGTCTTTCCTCGTGTGAGTATTCTTTTAGGATCAGGCCTAGCTTTAATACTTGCCATAAGCTTTTGGATGTATCGAATAGGATATTCAATTCCTGTGGAGTATTTCCCATCAACTGATCCACAAAAAATGGAACTAAAGATGACAATGCCCTCAGGCGCAAGTCTGGAATATTGTAACTCAGTATTGAAAGATGCTGAAAAGCGTTTTTCCAATGCTGACTATGAGAATATTAGCTTTGATGATGCGACTAAAATGAAAGAGCAGACTGATAAGTTTGGTAATAAGTATATGTCTGTTAGTGATATACCGAATATTGAACAGACATATACTAAAACAAATTCTATTGTTGATGATAATGTACTTACTGTTGATTTTATTGATATGGAAAAACGAACAGAGCGAAGTTATGAAACATCTAAAAAGCTTGAGAAAAGAATAAAGACTCTGACGGGTGCTGACTTTACCTTTGAAACAGAAAAAATGGGTCCTCCTTCTGGTGGGGCTGTTGAGATAGAAATTTCTGGTGATGACCTTGGGGTACTTGCAGCTTCAGCAGAAAGATTTAAGAAAATTCTTGAAACGATTCCATTTACAAGGAATATCTCAGATGACGCTGGGCAATCTCAACCAACTTTAAAATTGGATATTAATAGAAAAAGAGCAGCACTTCTTGGACTTTCCAGCAATGCTATCGGGCAAGTATTATCAACAGCTATTAATGGTATTACGGTCGATGATTTTAGAGATGGCGATGATAATTATGATATTTTAGTTAGACTTGATGATAAGAGTAGAGCTTTAGTAGATACGTTATCACAGTTAATTATTCCGTCCTCAACAGGCAAGCTGATACCTCTTACAACTGTTACTGAGTTGTCATATACCAATGGGGTAGGGTCTATTAAACGAAAAGATCATAAACGTGTTGTAACTGTATCCGCAGATGTTGATGAGACAAAGACTTCTGGAGCTGCTGTGCGTATGACTTTGATTAATAAGCTTAAGGACATGGGATTTACACTTCCGATTGGATATACTTATAAATTTTCGGGTGAAGATGAGGACCAAAGTGAAGCAAGTAATTTCCTTCTCTATGCTGGTGGTATATCAATTGCCCTTATTTTCTTTGTCCTAGTTGCTCAGTTTAATTCAGTTATTTATCCATTTATTATTATGACCTCTGTAGTGTTGTCGTTGACCGGTATTTTCTTCGGACTTGGTTTGTTTAAAATGCCGTTTGGGATTATTATGACTGGTGTAGGGGTGATTTCCCTTGCAGGTGTGGTTGTGAATAATTCGATCGTGCTTCTTGAGTATATTATTCAGTTGCGTAATGAGGGTATGACTCTACCAGAGGCGATTGAGGAGGCATGTGTAACTAGGCTTAGACCAGTGATTTTAACTACAACAACTACTGTTCTCGGTTTTATGCCAATGGTTACTGGTATAAGCTGGGATTTCCATCCAAGTACTTTTGGAATTCAGTATGCAAGCGAGTCAACTCAGATGTGGCAGCCAATGGCTGTGGCTATGATGTTTGGACTGATTTTTGCTACTATTTTGACTCTGTTGACACTTCCTAGTCTTGTGTCTTTAATTGAGACTGCGAAAATGCGACTAGGTATTACAGCAACCTCTATTAATAGTTCATATAAAGGGGTTAGAAAAGGTTATAAAAGGTTCATTATTAAAAAGCTAAGATAATCTATAGTTTTACTATTAGTGCGATAGAGGCGGTTGTATTAATGCAACCGCCTTTATCTATTCAGAATGTATTAGGCTGATAGTAACTGGTTATAGCAATTCACCATTAGCTGTAAGTGATACTGAACCACCAACTTTTATTATATTATCAGTTACATTGAGTTTCAAAATAGATTTTCTATCAATTTCGAACCCTTGCTCTATTGAAATATTAATTTCTTTATTAAGATGTTTGCTGAGATACCCCCCAAGACATCCTGTTGCGCTGCCAGTAGCTGGATCTTCTCTAATTCCAAAAGCATTGAAAAATACTCTGGCATTGAAGTCATTATCATTACTGTACGTTTCTTCAGAAAAGACATACAATGTTAGGTCATTTTTTCCATTAAAAAGCTTATTATACAGATTATTAGTTGGTTTGGCTCTTTTAACTGCATCTAGACTTTTGAGTGGTATGATTAAAGCTGGTAGTCCGGTGCTTACTATCTGAATAGGGAGGTCTGTGCGAATTTCACCTTCGTCAATATTGAGTAGACGGGCTATGACATCTTTAGTGTAAAATTCGTGGTAGGTTGCTTTCTTTTGAGTCATCCAGAGTATATGAGAAGACACATTAACTAGTATATTGCCAATTATTAGTTTCAATATAATTTTATCAGTGTTTGGGCTATAAAACTTATGCATAAGAAACGCTGTACCTAAGGTTGGGTGGCCAGCAAATGGTATTTCTGAAGCAGGGGTAAAGATTCTAGTTTTGAAAGAGTTTGAATTAGCTTTAGGTGAAATTACAAATGTCGTTTCTGAGAAATTGAATTCTCGTGCTATTTTTAACATTGTAGATTCTGGTAGTTCTGAGTCTACAATTATTGTTGCTAGCTGATTTCCTGAGTATTTTGTGGATGTAAAAACATCAGTAATATAAAATTTTAGCGACATTTGTGGGCTCCAGAGTAAAAAAAGTATTATACATGAAATATAAGATAAAAGGGGTTTTAATTCATGAAAAAACCTTCTAACTGGAGTTAGAAGGTTTAAATTTGGCATTCCTAAGGGGATTCGAACCCCTGTTGCCAGCGTGAAAAGCTGGTGTCCTAGACCGGGCTAGACGATAGGAACACTTTTAATTTTTTAGTTACTACTATATTTTTTTGGTAGGAGCGAGGGGACTCGAACCCATGACCATCGCCTTAAAAAGGCGGTGCTCTACCAACTGAGCTACGCTCCTGTTTGTTTTTCTCACCGTTTCCCTTGGTGAGATTTAAATAATATGGTTTTTGCGAAATAAGTCAATATAAAAAAGTATAAAAAGGATATTTTTTTTTATCAGCTGTATTTTGCCTGTGTATATAGGCTATTTATAATATATTATATTTTGTTTTTATTGAAATTGCTACTTAATAATCGAAATTATTGAATGTTTTTAGTTGTATTTGTTTTGGTGATCATGAATTGGTTGGGATTTGATTTGGAATAATAGGTTGAAAATTTTAAAAAAATGTAAAAGTGGTTGAAAAGAATATAAAATATGGTATAATCCAAACAAAATTGATCGGAAAGGTTTGGATTATGCGATTGGCTCAGAAAACAGTTTATGCTATTAAAGCTATTTATTCGCTTGCAGATAGTGTTGTGATTCGACCTAAAACGATTCCATCTATAGCTGGTGAGCAAGAGATACCGGCCGCGTTTTTGCAGAATATAATGAGAGAACTGCGCTCTGCAGGTCTTGTTGAGAGTAAGAGAGGAAAGGACGGTGGTTATGTTCTTGCTACAAAGCCAGAAAATATTAGAGTTGGTGATGTTATTACCTTATTTGAAGGTGATCTCTATCCTGTTGATGGTATTGACCATACTAAATGGCAGGATGAGCTCTTTGCGCCACTCTGGGATCAAGCAGCACAAGCACTTGTTGATGTGTATATGAGTGTTAATTTTAAGCAGCTTGTTGATAAAGGTCGGATTATGCGTTCTGGCATTATTCATGACTATGTTATATAAAGAAACGGGGTTATTAGGTTGCCCTATACCTTTTAAAGGAGAATTTAATTATGGAATATAAAGGACTTGATACTAAAGCAGTACAAGCAGGATATACAATTGATCCAACTACAATGTCTAGAGCTGTGCCTATTTATCAGACTACTGCGTATGGCTTTAAGAATTGTGTGCATGGAGCTAATCTTTTTGAGCTTAAAGAAGTTGGTAATATTTATACACGTTTGATGAATCCAACTACAGATGTTCTTGAGAAAAGACTTGCTGCAATGCATGGAGGTACTTCTGCAGTCTGTACTGCATCTGGAACCGCAGCTATATTCTATACTATCTGTACTTTAACCGCTGTAGGTCAGAACGTTGTCGCGTCAAGCTGTTTGTATGGAGGGACTGTAACTCTTCTTACTAAAACATTGACAAGATTTGGCATAGAGGGGCGTTTGGTTGATACCTCAAATTTAGAGGCTGTTGAGTCAGCAATTGATGAGAATACTAGGCTTGTATATTGTGAGACCTTAGGTAATCCAAAATGTAATGTTGAGGATATTGAGGCTTTAGCAGATATTGCTCATAGGCACGGCTTACCACTTGTTGTCGATAATACTGTCAGTCCTCCACCAATATTCGATGCATTTAAACATGGAGCTGATATTATTGTAAATTCACTTACAAAACTTGTTGGCGGGCATGGCACCAGCCTTGGTGGGATTGTTATTGAAAAAGGGACGTTCAACTGGGCTAATGGTAAGTTCCCAGAAATTGATGGACCTGATGCCTCTTATCATGACTTTAACTTCTGGGAGGCTTTTGGAAATCATGATAAAGCAGCGATTCCTGGTTTTTCTTTTAGTTTTAAAATTAGGTGTGGACTTCTTAGAGATACTGGAGCGTGTATGTCTCCATTCAACGCTCAGCAGATCCTGCTTGGGGTTGAGACTTTACCGCTACGTGCAAGAAGACATTGTGAAAACGCTCAGCAGATAGCAGAATGGTTGAATAATCACCCGGCTGTAGCATGGGTAGAGTATCCTGGTCTAAAGGATCACCCTGAGTATGACCGTGCTTGCGCAAATTACCCGCTAGGACCTGGGGCTCTTATGGGATTTGCTCCAAAAGGTGGATATGAAGCTAGTGCAAAGCTATGTGATAATGTCAAACTTGCAACACATCTGGCTAATCTTCTTGATGCCAAGACCCTTGTTACGCATAATGCAAGTACAACTCATCAGCAGTTGTCTGAAGAAGAATTGCTTGCAGCAGGGGTGACTCCTGATTTTATCAGGCTTTCTGTTGGACTTGAAGATGTTGAGGATATCAAGGCTGATCTTGATCAAGCTTTAAAGATAGCTATTTCACAATAGGCAGTAACTTTGTTGTATTGATGATTAAAATTTAACAATAAATGGAGAGTTTGGTCGTAATGTGTAAAAATGGTGATAACCATAGTGGACCAGATGCACCGGATTCTGTAGGGTGGACTGAAGCAAAGCGGCTTGAAGTCGCTTCGCTTCAGGAACCTTTTGATCTTGAGTGTGGGCGCTCGCTTGGGCCGATTGAAATTGAATATGAAGAGTATGGCTCTGGAGACAAAGTTATACTGGTTTGCCACGCACTTTCAGGAGATGCCCATGCTGCAGGTTGGGATAAAGACTGGGAAGGAAACAGGCGGTGGCGTGAAAATAAGCCTGGATGGTGGGACGCGGTAATTGGGCCTGGTAAAGCTATGGATTCGGATAAATATCGTATAATTTGTACGAATGTACTGGGATCTTGTTACGGTACTACCGGTCCGGCTTCTATAAATCCGCAAACAGATAAGCCTTATGGTTTGAGATTTCCTGTTGTTACAGTGCATGACTGGGTGAGACTTCAAAAGCTTTTTTGTGATAAAATTGGTATTGAGAAACTTTATGCTGTTGTTGGTGGGTCACTGGGTGGCCAGCAGGCTATTGAGTGGTCACTTGCGTATCCTGATTTTGTTGAGAATACCATTGTTTTTGCAGCTGCGCCAAGGCTTTCTGCTCAGGGGTTAGGATTCAATGTTGTAGGCAGTTATGCGATTCGTAATGATCCTAATTTTAATAATGGTGATTATTATGATTCAGAGTTACCTGCAGCAGGTCTCTCTGCAGCGAGAATGCTTGCTCATATTACGTATTTATCTGATGAGAGTATGCATACGAAGTTTGGGCGAAGACTTCAGAGTAGTCAGGAGCTTCAGTTTGGTTTTGGAATTGAATTTGAAGTTGAGAGTTATCTGAATTATCAGGGGCAGCAATTTGTGCAGCGTTTTGATGCGAACAGTTATCTTTATATAATTAGAGCTATGGATTATTATGATGCTGCAGCCCATTGGGGTGGGGGAAACTTAAAAGAAGCGTGTAAGAGAATAAAAAGTAATGTAATGGTTGTTAGTTTTAGTTCTGACTGGCTGTATCCACCTCAAGAGTGTAGAGAGTTTGCGCTTGCACTTAGTAAAAACAATATTCCTGTAACGTATGTTGATGTTCCGTCTACGTTTGGACATGATGCGTTTCTGGTACAGGTGGAAGAAGTAGACGCCTTGCTTCGAAATTTTCTTAGTGCAAAAAAAACATTAAACTTGTAGTTTTGTTAAATTTAAAAATAAATGAAGAGTGTTAGAAAAACTAAATTACCTTCAGTACTGGAGTATATATCAATTATGGATAGAAAAATAGAAGAAATAGAGAAAGAATCTTTTCTTGAACTGATAACTCTTCTTCAGAAACAGGTTGATCCGGCGTTGCTAAATGTTGCGTCTGGGAGTATTATTGGTTTTTTAGGAAGTGTGGGTTCTGGCTCAAAACCTGTCACTGATGCACATGGTAAAGCCTTGCGCTGGCAGGATAAAGTTATTGAGCAGGAAATTCCAGTAGGATCATCTGTGCTTGATCTTGGGTGTGGCAATGGAGAATTGCTTGCTAGTTTGCGTGATATGAAGGAAGTTCATGGGCAGGGGATTGAACGAGAGTTGGACGCTGTAATGGAGTGTGTACGTGCTGGAGTCCCTGTATTTCAATCTGATATTGTCTCTGGGCTAGCCTCTTTTGCTGATGAATCATTTGATTATGTTGTGCTGGAAGAAACTCTTCAAACACTTATGAAACCTACTAAGGTTTTGGTTGAGATGCTTCGAGTTGGGCGTAGAGGAATTGTTACATTCCCTAATTTTGGATTTTGGCAGGTTCGTTTGGATCTTGCCCTTAGAGGAAGAATGCCGCAAACAGGTTGGTTGCCGTATAACTGGTATGATACTCCTAATATTCACTGTTTATCTATTCAGGACTTCCTTGCTTGGATGCATAAAGAGGGTATTGATCTGATTGAGGGGTATGTTCTCAATGAAGGCAAGGTAAGAAAATTAGGAATTAGTGATAACCTTTATGCGGAAGAAGTCCTAATGATTGTTGAAAAACTGAGGAATGATAGTGAGCGATAAGAATAGGCCTGGTAAAGTCGGTGAAGTTATGACTACTATAAAGGTACCTGAATGTCTTGTGCATGATATTGTAAAATATGTAGAAGGTAAGGGATTTAAAATTCCAATTTATCAATCAAAGGTCGAAGCAGGATTTCCTTCACCTGCTGATGATTATATTGAGGCAAAGCTAGATCTTAATGAGCACCTGATAAAGAATCCTCCTGCTACTTTTTTTGCTCGGGCTACAGGTGAGTCCATGACAGGTGTTGGGATATTTCCTAATGATATACTTATTGTTGATAGAAGCTTGACTCCAAAAAATGGAAGTATTGTTATTGCTGTTCTCGACGGGGAACTTGCGGTAAAGCGTCTTTCAATATATAATGGAAAGGTTGAGTTAGTCTCCGAGAATCCAAGGTATAAACCAATTGTTGTACCTGACGAAGCAAGTCTTGAAATCTGGGGTGTTGTCTGCCACGTTGTTCATTCATTTTGAGTATATTGGTAAGAATTTATTTGATTTTTTTATAGAGTTTTTCAGTATTTTTGGCTACTTCATTCCAAGTAAATGCTGTTTCAACTGTAGCTTTTGCGTTATTACCAAGCCACTTGACACTATCAGGTGCCTGGAGAAGCTTTTCAATATTTTCAGCAAATAATTTTTCAGTACTAATTATACCATTTACATCATTATATATAATTTCTGAACTTGCTCCTTTGTCTAGACTTATTACTGGCTTTGAAGCAGCCCAGGCAGTCAAGGTGATAGCTGCGAAGGGATCTGACCTGAATGGTGCGACCACTATATAAGCTTCTTTATAAAGTTGCTGAAGCATTGCCTGCTCTTGTGAATCAACTGCTATGATACGGTTTGGATGATCTCTGCATATTGCTTCAACTCTTCCGCCCATTTCTCCATTGCCAAAAAGCACATATACAGCATCATTACAATTGGTCAGTACCTTTGAGCATGTGCTTAATAGTATATCTGTTCCCTTCTTGTGATTAAAGCTCCCAACATATAGAATTATTTTTGACGCTTTACTAATATTTAATTCTGAGCGAATAGTATTAGGCTTTTGAGAAGTAAATCTAACTTTTTCGATATCTATTCCGTTGTAAATAACTTTTGTTTTCCAGTCGGGTATTTTGTAGAGTAATTCAAGCTCTCTTCTAACTTCGTAACTTATTGCAATAAGCCTTTGACTGTTGTTTATCATTGTTTTTTCAAGATTACTTATCTCCTTAGCAATACCTGATTCAGGCCATTGCCCAGATCTGCCAAGTTCAGTTGTGTGAAAAGTAGCAACAAGTTTGACCTCATCTTTTAACCGAAGTCCTGCATCAAAAGTAAGCCAGTCATGGCAGTGAAGAATATCAAAATTACCGATATTGCTGCTTATTTCAGTATAATAATAAACAAGTGTATTGTTGAATGATTTTACTTCATTGAAGAAGTTCTCCCCGTGATTGCAAGGGAGTCTATGAATATATATGCCTTCAACCATGTCTTTGAGGCTGAGCTTTTCACCTTGTCTGGTAAAAATATGAACTTCATTACCAAGATGTTGTAAACTTCTGGCAAGATTAAAAACATGTATTCCCACTCCACCAATCTTTATTGCGTAGAGTGATTCCCATGAAAAAATTGCAATACGCATAGTCATCCCATTTTAATAAATAAGTAATTTGTATCATTATATCATAATATCTGAAAAAATAAATTCAATATTTGATATATTATTTTGAATAATACATATATGATTTTTTACTGTATTATTAAGCGAAGATCTGTAAAATATATTTCTTCACTTAAAACTAATCTGATGTTTAGGAAATAATAAAAATGATAAAGTATGCAGTAAGATATATCTTCTTGTCAATTATAATGTTATCTTGTTTTTCTGTGACTGGTATAGCTCTTGATTCTCAGGCACAGTATAAAGTTGATAACTATATATATGAAGGATCTCAACTTCTAGCTAATAATGAGAAAGCTAGAGCTCTTGCGAGGTTTAAAAGTGCATTAAAACTTGACCCTGAGAATGCATTATGTTACTTCTGGATTGGACTTTCATATTCAGATTTGAAAAATTATGGCATTGCTGCTAAAAATGCTGAGGCGGCAGTATCGTTAAACCCTAAAATGTCTGATGCATGGTTACTTTGGGGGCAATCTTTGATGTATGATAAGAAGTATGCTGAAGCTGTCCAGAAACTGGCAAAAGCATTTAGATTAAACCCTGAGAGTTATCTTGCCGCTTATAATATTGGGCGTTGTTATTATTATGGTTTTGATGGGCAGAAAAAAGTACTTGCGCGTAAGTTTTTTAGAAAAGCTTGGGAATTGAACGAGAATTTTATTCCGTCGCGTTATTATCAGGGATTGTGTGAGCTTGATGAAATGTTGCTGCCATTAGCTATTGTCTCTTTTCAGTGGGTTATTGAACATGATCCAAAAAACATTCCGGCAAGATATAACCTTGCAACCGCTTATCGAGAAGATAGTCACGTTGATATGGCTGAAAAAGTCTTGCTAAGTATACTTAAAATTGACTCGGAACAGTATAATGCACATCTTCAATTGGGGCATATTTATATGATTGATAAGCCAAGCAGGAAAAAGGCGTTGTATCATTTAAACCGTTTTGTCGAGCTTGCACCGACTGATCATGAGTGGATGGAAAAAGTTAAGTCTCTTTTGCGGAAAGATAAAGAAAGAAAGAGTAAATAGGGAGCGCTAAGTGAATAGTAAAAGTTGTAATATATTGCTTATTGATGATCATGAAGCAACTAGAGAGACCATTGAGGAGGTTTTGCTTGATGCTGGGCATGATGTAAAGGTAGCTGAAAATAAAGTTAAAGCTTGTGCTTTTTTAGAAGAGATGGTTTTTGATCTTGTTCTTACAGATTATAAACTACCTGATGGCACAGGGCTTGAAATTTTGGAGTTGTCGAAAAAACTTTATCCTGAAATGCCGGTAGTTATGATTACAGGGCATGGGTCTATTGAAAACGCTATAGACGCAACACGACTTGGGGCGTACGAATATGTAACAAAGCCAATTGATCTTAATAAATTCAGAGTGATTGTAAAGAATGCTTTACATCTTGTTGCCCTTGAAAGACAGGTTGAGCAAAAGGGGGATCTTGTTTCAATTGTGGGTTCATCTCCAGCAATTACTCAGGTAAAGGAGCTAGTTAAACAGGTTGCGCATACAGATGTAACTGTCCTTATAGAAGGAGAGAGTGGTACTGGTAAAGAGCTTGTTGCAAATGCACTCCAAGGACTGTCATCTAGAGCTAATAACTCTTTTGTAAAGGTAAACGTTGCGGCTTTATCGCGCGAACTTGTAGAGAGTGAATTGTTTGGACACGAAAAAGGTTCTTTCTCAGGTGCTTTGCGTTTACGTAAAGGGCGGTTTGAAATGGCTGCGGAAGGGACTTTATTTCTTGATGAGATTGGAGAGATGCCCCTTGATATGCAGGTGAAATTGCTCCGGGTTCTGCAGGAGAGAGAGCTGGAAAGGGTTGGTGGGAACGATACTATACCTGTAAATATAAGACTTATCTGTGCAACGAATAAAGATCTTAAAACAATGTGTGAAGAAGGTGAGTTTAGAGAAGATCTCTTTTATAGAATAAACGTAGTTAAGATTAGAATTCCACCTCTACGGGAACGCAAAGAAGATATTGTATTTCTTGCAGAGCACTTCCTAAGAAAATATTCTTCCCGCTACAATATGAAAAAACAATTTTCCGATAACTTTGTAAAAGGTCTTTTGAGTTATGAATGGCCTGGTAATATACGTGAGCTGGAAAATGCCATTGAGGGTGCTGTTGTACGCACTCCAAGTGAGGTGATCGAGTATTCTCAATTACCAGAGGAAATAACAGGTAGTAGTCCGCAGGAATCAATTATTCAGACTCAAACCTCTGAAAGTAAGTTTGATGAAGGCTTACCTTTGGAGATGATTGAGAAAAAATATGTATTGAGCGAGCTTGAGCGTCTCGGTGGCAATAAGACTAAAGCTGCAAAGAGTCTTGGTATTGGACTTAAAACCTTGTATCGTAAGCTTGAAGTATACGCATCTACAGAATAATTATATTGTGTTATCTATTTCAATATCTTTTAAATGATATTGGGTATATGGTGAGAGTTTATGAAAGTTGGGTATAGTGCCTAGTACTAGAAGTACGTCACCTTCGTTTATGATTCGTGTACTTGGTGGATTATATATAATGTCATCAGAATCGTCTCTTGAAATTGCGATAATTAGCAAATCAGCCTCTGCATATTCTGAATTTTTGATTGTGCATCCTTTATTTTTATCAGAGTCTGTAATATAGATTTCCTGTGCTGAAAATTGATTGTCGTCTCTGCGAAGGAACGATTCTAAAAGTTCAATTGTGTGAGGACGGATCAGCATTGAGCCCATTTTAGCTCCATCTATTGTGCTTGGTGATACTATAGAGTTTGCTCCGGCTCTTATAAGCTTAGGGCGCATTGTTTCTACAGTTGAACAAGTAACAATAATTTTAACATGTGGATTGAGTTGGCGAATTGATAGTATGACAAGAAGATTTTCCCTATCATCTGAATACGATACAACAATTGCATGTGCTGATTTTATACCACTTGTAATTAGAACTTCATCATCTGAAGCATCATCAAATACAGTTGTTATTTTAGTATATTTATTATTACAGTTTTTGATTAGCTCCGGATCCTTGCTGATTACTAAAAAATTTGTTTGTTTGGGGACAAATCTTTCGTGTATGGTATAAATCTCTTGAGAGTCTTTAGAGAAAAGTGTATCTAAAACATTTAATGGATGTAGAGTATCTCCACAGATTATAACTTTTTTTGATCTGTTATACATTTTCTGTAAGTCTCCTCAATTTGTTTGAGCTCTTCAAAGATCCAACAAAAATTAAAATGTCTCCAGACTTGAGTTTATAGGTCCCTTTGGGATTGATATGCCATTTTTGAGTTGAAAACTCTTTTACAGCACAGATTCTAAGACCAGTTTTTTCTTTAATCATTGATTCTTTTAGAATTTTATCGACGAGAATAGAGTTTGGGAAAATTGTTACTTCTTCAATTCGGATAACATTATTATGGTCTTTTTTCAGTCTATCAATGAATGTCTTAGATACTGGCCTGTATAGCTCCGTAATAATTTGATCCGAGGTGCTTAAATTTGATTTAAGAATATGGTCAACACCAGCAAGGCGGTACTTTTTTTCAAATATCTCGTTTGGACATTTTGATACAATATCAAAGTTCCAGTTATTTTTTGAAGCCATTTCTTTTAGGGTTAGAATTAGCAATAATGTGTCCTTGGGATTTGGTAGGGTTATAGCAATTCTTTTGGCTCTAGCAAGTCCTGCTTTTGTTAGAGTAGCTTCTTCTGTTGCGTCTCCTCTGATATAGTAGATTGCTTTGTCGTTCTCTGCGTAGTTGTCAAGAGCTTTTTGCGAAGTATCGATTATTACAAATTTCCGTTTGAGTAATTTTAATTCGTCAGCTATATAACAACCTGTCTCACTTGCACCAATAATTATAAAATGATTAGAAAAATTTTGAATTTTTTTTTGCATTTTCTTTATTCTTTGATGTCGGCGAAGTTCTCCGGAAGTGATGTATTGAGTCAGTATACCAGCAGCATAAACAAATGCAGACATACCGAAGATCATCAAAAAAATCGCGAAAATTAGCGCAGGTATGCGTTCATCTGGACTGGAATTCTGGTATGGGGAAATATCACCATATCCGACAGTTGTTAGAGTTATAACTGTAAGGTATAATGCTTCAAGAAGAGATATGTCCTTGAGAAAATAGTTAAAACCTAGTGCACCAATAGAAAAAATAAGTATGATCTGGATAAATGCGCGATAAATTTTAGCATTAATATTTGGTATATCGCCGGGCATAGTATTTATCCTATTTTAAGTTTTAGCGAAGTTATATACTTTCTGATGTGTCATTAATACGACACATCAGAAATTTTTATAATGCTATAGTTTTATTGCATGAGCTCCATCCCATGCTTTACATAGGTGCATTTCTGCATCTATGCCGGTTTTTTCTTTATAACGCTTTGCTAGTTCGCTTGCAAATTCATCTGCTTTATCAGCAGCAACAAGATTTACAGTGCACCCTCCAAAGCCACCGCCTGATAAACGGCGTCCATAAAGACCTTCAATACCCTCAGCGCAATCATACATTATGTCAAGCTCTTCACATGAATTCAAAAATTCATCTCTACTTGAGATGTGTGAACGGTTCATGCATTTTCCCATTGCACTCAGATCACCTTTTTCAAGAGCGGCTACACCATCAATAACTCGTTGGTTCTCGGTGATAATATGTTTTGCTCTCTTTCTTACATCTTCAGCAAGTGTCTGGCTATTTGCATTCATTTCGTCAACTGTGACGTCTCTTAAATGGGTAACTTTTTTTGGCGATAATTTGCTAGCATAATGATCAGCAGCAGAAAAGCAGCATTCTCTAAGTCGGTTATACCCACCATCGACCAAAGCATGTTCAGCTTTTGTGTTTGCTATGACAAGTTCAATATTATTGCCAAGTGGAATGTGCCTATATTTATTGAGATCTCTGCAGTCGAGGTAGACAAGGTGATCTGCTTTACCCATTGTTGAGGAGAACTGATCAAGTATTCCACAGTTCATACCAACAAAATTATTTTCTGCAGCCTGGGCTGTAAGGGCAATCTTGACAGGGTTCATTTCAAAACCAAATAGTGATTTTAATAAATATATAGTAGCAACTTCAAGTGCAGCACTGCTGGACAGTCCTGCGCCAAGAGGAACATTACCATCAAGTACTGCTTCAAAACCACCAATCTCAATACCAATTTTTGCTAATTCACTTACAACACCTTGAATATAGTTGATCCAGAAATTATTGGTGTTCATAGAAGGGGCTGACGTGTCAAATGATTCTTTGATTGCATATGATGTTGCATAGATTGTAGCAGTATTTCCTTTTGTCTTTCTCCCACATAAAACAATTTCACGGTCTATTGCTGCTGAAAGGATAAAACCTTCATTATAATCAGTATGATTTCCGAGTACTTCAACACGACCCGGCGCTACTCCGCAAAATTCTGCTTTGCCATCAAATATATCTTTGAAGGCTTGTGCTGCTTTTTCAATTAAGTCCATTCAATATGCTCCTTACACAAATTATATTATAGTAATTAATAAAAATACAAATTTTATTATTATATAAATAATTTGCAATAGTGATTGTCTTATTTACCAGTTGCCCCCAGCTTAAAAGCTCCAAACTTCATGATTCCATCATAGACGGCATTAAAGCCATTGTTTTTTGCTAAAGCTGTAAAACTACTGGTAGCATCACCTAGAAGCCAGATACTTCTAGTTTTAGTGCCTTTTGGAATCATCATAAGCTCGTTTTTCATGAATTTATTATTTGTTGCATAGTCAAATGGGAGTATCGCAACTAAGTCACCTGTTTTGATAATTCCATAAATTCTATTATTACTAGTTGTAAAACTGTTGAAACTGATATTTGCTGCATTTATTTCAAGTGCAGCTAAAAGCTGTAATTGGTGGTACAAAATAGAGGCTGTTTTAATATTATCACAGTATGACAAAACTTTAAGTGCAGCTGTAATGTTTTTTAACTTATTAAGTTGTGTAAGGTAAAGTGTAATGTATGCTTTCTGACGAGGATTAAAGTTTGGATTATTTAAAAATTCTTTAAAAATTTCATATTCGTTTGTTTGGTTAGAATATCCTACTTGGATGGAAAACTGTCGTAAAAGCTCTCTGTTGAGCTCTGCAGGGCTGTTGTCTCTTATCATGCGCTCTGTAACATCAATATTTGTTCCAGGTGTAAGGGCGCCAGTTGCTATAGAGCTTACTGAGCTTAGTCCAGGAGTTGCAAAGTATGTTGCTGCAGAAACCCCAATTGAACCAGCCCATTGTTCTTTGCTTACCTCATTTAGTAGTGCTATAACCATAGGATTTTTTGAGTAAACATCTAAATGCAAATCATATGCAGCTTTTCGAGCGAGTTCCGCTGTCAGAAAATTACCTGCCCCTTTGTTAAGGTCTTCACCAGTATTACTTTTTGGCTCTTTCTTAATAAGTCCTTTAAAGAAACCGCCGATAGCTCTGCCGGTTCTAGCTGCAGATCGTCCGATAGCTACTGCTGAATCTCCAGGGTGCATGACTATTGATTTTGCACCTTTTCCGATGCCTTTAACAGAGTCTTTTGCTCCTTTCCACACTTGATTTCCTTGAGGCGTGCTTTTGTACCATTCAATTACACTTAATTCGTGAATAGTCTTTATTAGAGATGGAATGCTGGTAACTTGCATTTTTGCTGAATCAGTAGGTATGATTGTAAAAGTATAATACTCACCATTTATTTTAACATTTGACGATATTTTGTAATATTTATTTTGTTGAGGAATGATTTTGTTTAAAGACTTGATGTCTTGGTAGTGGATGTCGTCTGCCGCAAAAGAAGTGCTGCATATTATAGCAAATAATATAAATAGTGATAATATGAATACTTTTCTCATTTTTTGCTCCAGATGTTAAAATTTTAAGTATTGATTAAATAATATTATATGTGAGTAAACTATTTTTTTGTAGTGATTTTTATAAAAAAACCCGGATAAACCGGGTAAAAAACTAAACCATCATGCCGTGTAGCAACAGATTCTGGAACCGCAATGTTCCAGGTGGGCACCTCATTATGCAGGACAGCAATCCGTTTTATTGACGGCACAACCGTACAGGCACATTTTTTTGGTTCCCTCTATTAAATATAGGTTCACAAATGTGCTGCATTCACAAACATGATCGTATTAATTTTTTTGTATTTTACTCTTTTGGAGCTTTATTACAATGGAAATTCTATTTAATCTAGATATAATTCAATAAAGGTTTTGGGTGACAGTATATTTTAACTGATAGTTTTATTATGTAAGGATAATATTGAATATTCTTAGTTTAATCAGATTTCCTATGATTTTTTTAGCTATTTCGGGTGTGTTAACCGGGTTTTACTCAACTGTCTTCTCAGGATTAGCAGTGGGAAAAATGGGCTATCTATCACATGTCATGATTTGTGCTATCTGTCTTGGATGGGGAGGTGCTGTTTGGAATGGGATGTTTGAATTGGCGGATTCAAAGGAAAGTAGGGATCATTTTTTTACATCTAATGTGTCAATGAGTTTGAGCTATATTATCGCCTGTGTTCTAGTTGTTATAGCATTAATGTTGAGTATGACTGTTTCATTATTTTCGTTCTTTATTGTTTCCTGTTATATTTTATGTTGCTTAATGCTCAACTCAATCATTAAAAATATTCCTATCTTGGAAGCAATATTCTTTGCAATGCAATATATTCTAATAGTTTTATTAGGAATGAGTGCACATTCATATATCTTTTTTCTAGTTACTGAACCAGTAGTATATATCCCATTGGCTGCATTGTTTGCGTATTTAATTGTATTGAGAATTATTAAAAATGTTAGTATTATTGAAGTACGCACAGAGTGTGAAAAAGAGATAAACGATGTAGAAATGGAGTCAATTGAATTGTCAACAGAGATTGATTCTGTTTATCCAGGTAGTCTTGATTCTGAACGAACTGATGATTTTGATTTGGCATGTAAAATAAGTGATAATTTGATTAGACGAAACCTCTCCCTGGTTTTGCCTAATAATAAAGAATTGACACAACCCCCAGAGTTAAAAATAACTCAAAATATTGAAGGAATCGGGGTCACTATTTTTGCCTTGGTTATTTTTTTAATTATCCCAGTTATCTTTGTTCTAATGACTAATATTGCCTTTGTTTCACTTGTTGTACTCGGGGTTAATGTATTATTTCTTGTTTTTCCAGTTTGTAAGGTCTTAATTAAAAAAAATATTACATCTATAAATAACTTCTATACTGACGGACTTATCAGCATTTCTCTATTTAATTCTCTTATTGTGGCAGTTAGTGCCTTAAACCCGTTTTCAAAAGAGGTGTTAACTGTTTTAGGGATACTGTGTGGTATAATAGTTCCATTACTGATTCTTAAAAAATATTTTAGTAAACTAGCATAATTTTACAACACCATTCGGAAATAGTAAAAAATCTTTATTGGTGTAACTTCTTTATAATCAGTATATTATCCCATATGTTACGATTTTATTAATATGCAGTTTTATTATCTTAACTTGACAATTGCGAATTGTGGTTTATTATTATAAATAGAAGCATTTCTAAAATGATAAAATTGTGGAGTTTTATCAGCAATATCTGGACAAAAATAATATCAGCGCATTTTACTGTTAAGTATAGCATTCGTCATTTGTTGATGGTTTTAAAGTCTTAGGGGAAATGTAAAGATTTAAGGGGGAAAAATGCAGAAGAATCAGAAATGTGTTGTAGATGGTTGTGATAACCCTGTACATGCGAAGGGGTATTGCCGTAAACATTATGGCCAACTTTGGCGTAAAGGGCGGATTTATTCTGATAAAGATAAACATTTAGATCATAACGGTGATTGTGACTCAGATAGAATTAGGGCATTACAGCGTGAACTCAAAAGAGCTCAGACAATGTATAACAATGTTATTGGCTTTGATGGAAGAATTAAATGGCGTAGGGAAATTGATGAAGTTAAGGCTGAAATGAAACGCTTGGGTATTGAACCTGTTGCGTATTTAAAACCTCATTGCGAAGATGAGGAAACTCTTTTTGGTGAGCTTTTACCAGTCGATGAATCTGCTTTTGATGATGATATGTTTTAGTAAGCAATAAAATATACCGCTCGATTAGAGCGGTATATTTTTTTATACCTAATTTGTAAAATGTGCGTAGTCTTATTTTGCTACTTTGAGTACATTGTTGTGATATACTTTCCACATTGTTTTTAGTTCAATTTTACTTATTTCTGTAACGATTGGTTCTCGATTTATATTATTCTGTGTTAGCTCTACCCAAATCTGGGTGTTTATATCAAGATGCATGTATAATCTTTTGATTATATCGCTCTGTAATACATATCCGCGTTCCAAGCATATTTTACCACTGAGTTGCAGTACTTTGCTCTCAGTCATACCAGTTTTTAGCATTTTATATAGCTGTGCTCCTCTAGGTGAGAGCTCTATTTCGCCAATTGCAGGCTGAGAAATCATGTATTTAACTTTTTCTTTGTTATTATCATTTGATATAGTGGAGGGTTGGGTTATTTCTAACCTGGATTCTTCCATAATAAAATTTGTCATTAAGTGCAGGTATGCCTTACGTTGGTCTTCCTCATGGAGCATACAATTTTTCCCTTGCTAATATTTGATTAGATAAAACTATCACTTAATTTTAGATTTAAATCTAAAATGTGTTATATATATAGTAATTATGGAAAAATGTAATTCTCTTTCAGTAAAAGTATGCTGGTTATAATTTTTTTTTTAGTATTCTCAATACGAATTACTGGAGACTTGATAAAATACCAATTATTTCATGCTCGTTTTCAGCATATAGCAAAGCAGAAGGCAGCCAATCTTCTTGGAGAAAGCTTTGCGCTATCCACTTATAAAAATGTTGAGCTTTTTTTGTGTCGTAAGAAGGGCAGGCGATACCAAAGATTATATGTACAGGTTCATTGTCTGTTGAGTCAAACCAAACTCCTTCTTGGCTGCGCGCGAATACTATCCCCATTGATTTTGGAGTCATGCTCCGTATATCAAGAACCGCGATACCATTTCCGGTAGCACTACTCGAACTTTTTTCATGGTTTATTATCTCAGTCTCAAAGCGTGTTCTATTTCTTATTACACCTGTTTTGTCAAACAAATTGGCTAGCTCAGATATAACCTCTGTCTTTAGTCTCCATAATTCTGTATCATGGTTTTTTGCTTCATCGATATCATCAAGATGTCCGCTATATATTCCAAGTTGTATATAATCTGGTTTCAAATATCTGGATATATACATATCCTTCTCCAATTATTTGTCAAGGTATGGGCCAGCACGTCTGCCCATTGCTTGCATAGCATCTATTTTTTTGTATTTTTTAGGTGTTAAATTTGGATTGATTTTTAGTTTATACAAAGTAAGTTTCCCGGCGTGTTCGTTTTCTCTTCTTGAGTGTACACTTTGGCTTATTTTAATAATCGTTCCATATTGTTTGAGCTTATTTTCTTGAGATGATCTGTCAATTAAATAGACTGTTTTACCAATATATTTACTTTGTAGCAGATATGTTTCATTATGGATAAGAGTTGCTTCTGATGGGATATAGAACATAACCCTGAAGAAGTCCATGCCACCTCGGTGATTAGCATTGTGTAATAGAACTGCGTCTTTGGGTACGTTGTCTTTAATCGCCTGCAAAAATTTAGTGTCATCAACAGTCTGATCAGTGAAAGGGGCCACGAAGCTATACCCATACATAGCTATAAATAGTATTGCTGATATAAATGCAGCAAATGAGATGGCTCCTTGACGTCTTGAAAAACCATAGAAAAGAAGTGTGCTACAAATGATAATTATAGTGACTAGAACTCCGGTCCAAAGTAAGGTAGAGTGGAGCTGCTTATATATAAACCAGAGTGGGATAGTTAATAGAACCGATAGTATTAAACCAACTAAAGGGTTACGTACTTTTTGTGGAATACAGAGTATCCATTCCCATACCCAGCGCATTGATAAGGCTGCATACATGGCCCAGGCACCTGTTATATGTAGCATATAGTGATGATGCTTGCTTTGCGAAAAAGAAAAGATAATAAGCGGGAGTATTGCCCAACAGAAAGTAAATCTTATTGCTGAGTACCTTTCTGTAAAAACCGGCTTTAAGCAGACAATAATTCCAATTAAGCAAAATATCGTCCATGGAGATGTTATTGCAGGCATTTCTTTAATATAGTAGTACCATGGTTCCTGCAGATAGCCTTTACTCAATCTATCAAATAGATCTGAAGACCACACATCATGAGCTCCGTCTATTGTGTAACCAACGTAGAGAGCCCAAACTCCCCCTACTGCTAGTAATATAAACCAGCCCCATATCCAGACATATCTTAAAATCTTTTTGAGATCATGATTCCATAGAAGAAATCCAACTATTGGTATACTGCACATTACCGTTCCAAAGACCAAGCCCTTAGTCATATTGGTCAAACCAATACATATAAATAATAGTAAAACTAGAATTGGGCGCATGCCAATTGGATTAATACTTTCATTTAGATGATCTTTATACTTTGAGCTGAACTCAAGTTTTACAAACAGATATATTATAAAGTAGATGAGTGTGCAAAGGAAAATGTCATCTTCTGCAAGCCATGAATAGCTGAAAAACTCAAAAGAAGTTGCCTGAATAAAACCAGTAAGTATCCCGGTAGCACTTCCAAATAGGCGGGTAGCAATATTAGTAATGAGCAAAACCGCAAGTAATCCCATTAATGCTGGGGTAATTCTGGCTTTCCAAGTGGTGTCAATAGTGCCAAAAGGAGCTGTTATTGTTGCCATTATCCAGTGAGGAAGAGGAGGGCGTTCTACCCATGGTCTATCTCCGCTATAGGGAACGATCCAATTGTTATTATTTACCATTTCGTTTGTTGTTTGAGGAAGGCGAGCTTCATGCATTGTTAGTGGCCGATCGCCAATTAATGAGTAGCCAAATAAAATTGCACAGTATATGATTAAGACCAGATAGTGTCTATTATAAATAGTACAATTATGAGTCATCTTATGTCCCTAAAAATAAAATAGTTTTATAGTATAAGTTAAAACTTATTATAAGAGTTGAATAATTAAATTCAAGTGTGAGGTTGTGAATGATAACAATAAGCTATAAAAGTGGAAAAGCATCAATAATGTGATTTATTGTAGGGGTGTTGTCTTTAGATAACAATATTGAAATAATGTCTGCTCTATAAGAAAAATTATCATAATTTTTGCTTTTGGTTAAGTAATATTTTGCAGTTTTAGAAATGCGGTGCTGTTTATTTATTGTAACTGCTTCTTCAGGAAGGCCAAATCGTGTAGAGCTTCTTGTCTTTACTTCAATAAATGCAAGAATATCATCAAATACTGCAATAATATCGATTTCACCTTGTTTTGAGCGATAATTTCGTTCAATTATTTTATAGCCAGTGGATATTAAAAAACTTTCAGCAATATCTTCACCGATATTACCGAAAGTTTTTTTTGAAAATAAATTTAACTTGTTAAAAAAAATCATAAATCACAGATTATAAAACTAGTCAGGCAATTGCAATATTTGACGAATTTGCGCGCGTTTCAAGTGTGTTTATTGCTTGTTGTAATTCTTTTACACCAAATGGTTTTTGTAAAATTATTCTAGAGTCGTTGCTTGTAATTTCAGCGCTTTTTGAAGTTATTTGAATTACAGGATTTGTAATATTATCTGATTTCTGGAGTTTTTCAATTTCTGCACTGAAGCAATCAGAGTTTTCTGAGTCTTCAAAAATAATCGTAAAAAATGGCACATCAAGATTCATAATATAAGATTTTAGTTTAGCTGTACTGTCGACGGTCACCGAGTCATATGAATTAGAGAGTACAATAGCTAACTTCTGGCTTTGGTAACTGTCTTTCATAGCGATGAGTAGTCTTTTCATGGTTTGATCCTTTACTAAACAATTTAGATAAAACAAGTAGCATTCAGATAAATTTGCACTATATTTTAATTAAAAAATATTTTAGTTAGAATTTTTTTTTCTATTGCTTTTAAAGCTTAAATTATTAATACAAATTATCTCTTTTGTATTTATACTTTACCCCACATGTTATCTTAAGCAAATTATTTTTCACATAAAACGTAAAAATAATGCGTAAATGCTTATATTTATGTTTTGGCGTTTTAACGTTTGCGTAGATATAAGTAACATATTGTAAAGAGTTTATGAATTTTTTTTGTGCTTTGATGTGCTAGTGTATGACTTTTAGGAGTTTGAGTTCGCAACTTCGTGACGCTAAATCAATATTCGTTAGCTTTACTCTGACTACTTGGCCAAGATGGAAGCCTTTTGTCTCATTTTTTTTAGTCACTTTTTTGTTTGGAACTACTTCTTTTGTTGTGTATCCAAGGTTTTCAACCATGCGACGCGGAATAAGGCTTTCAACAAAATATTCTTTAAGTTCTACAAAAATACCAAACTTTCTAATACCTGTTACAACTGCATCAAAATCTTTTTCGCCACTTTTTTTGAGTAATTCAAGTTTTCTGAAATCTTTGACTCCTTCTTCGATTTTCATTGCCCTGCGTTCCATTCCTGAGGTATGGGTTCCAAGGAGCGAAAGTTCTTTGAGATTTGTTTCAAAATGGCGGTGGTGCTTTTTGGGAAGTTTGTTGGAGTTCTCATCAAAAACTTTGTCAAGCATTTGATGTAAGTATAGATCAGGATAGCGCCTTATAGGAGAGGTAAAGTGCAAATAATGCGGGAAATTAAGTGCAAAATGACCTATGTTTGAGTTTGAACCGTAGACTGCTTGCTGAAAACTCTTTAGGATGGATAAATTTATGGAATGTTCTTCAGGCTTATCTCTTACAGAATTAAGAATTGCCTGTAAACGTTCTCTTCTTAGTGGCGCCTTGAATGGATGTCCTGAACTTGTTAGAAATTCAGAAAGTTCTTCTATTGCTTCGTCTTTCGGAGCTTCGTGGATACGGTGAAGAACTGGAAGTCCATTATCATGACACCAGCGTGCAACACAGACATTTGCTGCAAGCATAAATTCTTCGACTAGTTGGTGTGAAAAGTCGTGCTCAACTGGCTCCATTCCTTCGACTTCATTGTTTTCATTGAATAGAATAATGTATTCTGCCATGTTCAATTCAAGACTACCATTCTTAATTCTGTTTTCTCTTAGTGTCTTTGAAAGGGTGTGAAGGTTATCAAGAACTGTAAGGATCTCCTTGTTGTCAAATTTATTATAGGTTTGCTTATTGCTGAGAAGTTCTTTCACTTCAGGGTAAGTCATACGGCGAGTGCTTTTTATGACACTCCGATAAATTTTATAGTCAAGGACTTTACCATCATTGCTGTAATCGATAAATACTGATTTAGTAAATCTTTCTTCATCAGGCCTTAGTGAGCATAGGTCGTTTGATAATTCTTCAGGGAGCATTGGTATGACTCTGCCTGGTAAGTAAATACTGGTTGAGCGATCTCTGGCTTCATTGTCGATGATTCCATCTGCCTTTACAAAGTGAGAAACATCAGCAATATGAATTCCTACACGGTAAGTTCCATCATCATTTTTTGTTATAGATAGAGCATCATCAAAATCTCTGGCTGTTTCAGGGTCAATAGTGACAGTTATCGTTTTAGTAAGGTCTAGCCTATTACTTTTGTTGCTGAATGGATTTGAGTCGCCAAGTCTGTATACTTCATCCTTTACCTCTTCAGGAAACTGTCCAGGAGCATTAAAACTTGCAAGAATCGCAGCGATTTCAGTATCTGGTGCACCAGATGGTCCTAGTATTTCAATTACCTTGCCTTTTGGATCATTGATATTATCCGGGAATACAGTGGTTTCAAGTATTACTTTAGTTGCAGGCTTTAAGTTTTCTGGAGCGTCTTCAATTATATAATGATAGGGGTTTCTAATATCTTCTGCTTCAGCAGTTAGGTCTTCTTTGATTACGGCAACAAATCTTGATGATGCTCTCTCAATTACTTTTTGAACGGTACCGTAGTGTCTGAAACCTTTACCCTTTGGTGAGTCGACTGAGACCAGAGCTTTATCTCCATCTAGAGCATTGAGCAGGTTTTCTTCACCGATAAAGATATCGTCTTTTGTGGTATCGTCGGGAATAAGAAAACCACAGCCACTACGGGTAATTCTTATTGTTCCGCTAATGTGTTCTCCGTGTTCTGGAAGTACCCATTTACTTCCACGAATTTTCATTAGTCTATGCCTGTGTTTGAGGTCTTTTATTGCCTCTCTAAATATTTTCTGGGTATCTTTAGACACTCCTAAATTTTTTGCAATCTCTTTTGTGGTCATTGGGGTGTAATCGCCAGAATTTACAAGAAACAGAATTGCCTCTTGATATTCAGAAATCATCTGACTTCTTATGCTAATATCTGATAGATTTTGATTGTTGTTTGTATTCAATATTTTGCTCCAAAATAAGTTGTTTGATGCGTCAAAAGAGTGTTTATAATATAACAAGGTTGTCTACATGGATAATTGTTTTGAAACTCAGTTTACCTAGGACTTTTTCAATTTCATTACTTTTTTTTCCAATAATTTTTTTTGCGTCAACCGATGAATAATTGCTGATTCCTCTAGCAAGTTCGTCTCCACTTTCATTCAAGATACTGACTGTATCGCCTTCAGCAAAATTATTAATTATGTCTTTTACCCCAACTGGTAAAAGGCTTTTATGACGTTTAGTAAGCGCTATTTCTGCACCAGAATCTATGATAATCTTTCCATCTGCTGGGCGAGAGAAGGCAATCCACTGTCGCTTAAGGTTGGTCTTTTTAATTCGGGGAGCAAAGAATGTTCCTACTTCATTACCGTTTAAAATGTCTTTAATGATGTCTTTTTTGTGACCTTCAGCAATTACGAGTGGAATGGAACCGCTTACCGCACCAAGTGCTGCACCAAGCTTGCTTGACATGCCTCCGCTACCAACACCACTTACAGATCCACTCGCTCCTTCAAAATGATCACGTGTAATTGTAGCAACATGCCCAATTAGTTTTGCACCTTCCTCTGTAGGGGGGCGATCGTAAAGTCCGGGTACATCTGAAAGGATAATAACAACATCTGCATCTATTAACTGGGCAACAGATACAGCCAAAGCATCATTATCGCTCATTTTGAGCTGCAACTCTTCAATTGCCACAGTGTCGTTTTCATTTATTATTGGAATTGTATTAAAGGCTAATAGTTCACGTAATGTGTTTCTACTGTTAAGAAATCTCGGTCTGTGTTTGAGATCGTCTATTGTAAGTAGCACTTGAGCAGGAGAAAGGTTGTTTTTGTTAAATAATTCTTTATAAATCTGCATCAATGTGCATTGGCCGACAGCTGCAGCAGCTTGAAGTTCTGCCAGTGTTTCAGGTCTGTTTTTTAGTCCAAGTTCAACACAGCCGGCTGCTACTGCACCTGATGATACAAGTACAATGTCTTTGCCAGCTTCTTTTTGAATACTGATTGCGTTTACTAACTCTTTTAAAAATTTAATCTCAATTTCATGACCATTAAGATTTGCAAGTAAGCTGGAGCCGACCTTGATTACAATCTTTTTTGCTTCTTTTAAAATTGTTCTACTCTGTTTCATTTATAGTGCTTCCCATTATTAATAGTTAATTATAAGAAATTTTTAAATAATATTACTGCGTTGTTAGAATTATTTGATTACACTGTCTTTATTCGTGTATTCTTTTTTAACCGCTAGTCTTGTAATTGCCCAGCTCATTATAATTCCAATAATTAGTGTTGAAAACATATTGGTTATAAAGATTTCAACGGCTGTCTGATCATTAAAGATGTAAGTGCTTAAAAAAAAGAAATTTGAAAAGAAAAATTCAAAAATAGGCATTCCAGATCCGTCAGGATTTAATTGTCCCAAAAAGACTATGGGACCGATAATGGCAATTATATATGCCCATATAATTGTAATTAAATAGAAATAAAGTTTTTCATGCGACATTATATGTATATTTGTTTCAAAATTAGTGATTAAAAATAGTATTTTATATTTTAGAATATAATGAGGCAAGATTATTTTATAATCTTATTCTTGTACCCTACGTAAAAATTCTTCGTAATCATCTGCTGTATCAATTCCTTTGGGTAATGATTTGTCAAGTATCTGAACAGCAATTGGAATCCCATTTTCTAGCGCTCTTAGCTGTTCTAACTTTTCGCTCTTCTCAAGTTGACTCTGTGGAAGTGATACAAAATTATTAATTACAGATACTTTGTATGCGTAAATTCCAATGTGTCCCAATGCTGTTTCGGGAGTACCGTTTGGTAACTCTCTATTATATGGAATGGGAGAGCGTGAAAAGTAGAGAGCATTTTTATTGTTATCAGTTACTACTTTAACTAGGTTAGGGTTTTGAATATTTGAGGCACCGTTAATCGGATATGCAAGAGTTGCCATCTGAAAATTATCAAGCTCAGTTATAAATTTCGCAAAATTTACAACTGCATCGACTGGAATATCTGGTTCATCTCCTTGGATATTAATTACAGCTTCATCTTTAATATTGCCGACTTTTACAGCTTCAGCAATTCGGTCAGATCCACTTTTATGATCAATACTTGTCATGACTGCTTTAATCAGGCCTTCTGATTTATTTTCAATACTGTTTACAGCATTAATAATCATTTGATCATCAGCAGCAATTGTTACTCCTGAAAAAAGCTCAGGAGCAGATTTTATTATTTTTAGTGCTTGTAATGCAGTATGGTTTATAAGAGGAGTTCCGCTACTGGCAAGAAGTAGCTTTTGAGGTAATCTGCAAGACTCGAGCCTAGCTGGAATAACTATATGAAATTTCATTATTTTTCCTCCTTATTATTATTTTTATCAATTCTAAATTTGTTTAGGTTGGTTTTTTTACTAGCTGTTAATACAGCGCTTGCTTGTCCAATAGGTGACTCAGCTTCAGCCCTTAGTATTATTCGGGTGTTTTTTTCAACCCATATTTTTGCATTACCTTCAATTTTTAATAGATTTTGATTGCTTTCATAGGTTGATGCTTCTGGCTTAATTACATAACAATCGAATCTACCAAATCCGGGAATGGTGAGCTTATCTTCAGAGAGCAGGGTGAGAGTAACTATTCCTGTACCAAATCTGTCACTTATCAGGATTGACTTTCTTGTTCCTAATTTACTAAAATCAAGCCCTCTTATAAGCCAGGCAAAACTAAGTGGGTCTGAAAGTTTTCCCGGAATTTTGCGAATAGGAAGTTTTTCAATAGTGTTGTTACGAATAACTGAAACCGCTATTTCTGGGCTGAGGTCACCTAGCGCGTCTTTATGGTTGTAATAGTAGTCTACTCTGTCATTTGACTGGTAATCTTCTTCATTTATTTTTCTGATAAAGACTCTACTATATCCTGTTTCTGCTTCGGTAAAACTATGAATTGTGTTCTTTACAGAGTAGAAAAAAGAAACGAAATCATTTGTTTCTAAGGTTGCTTCAAATAAATAGACTTTTTTTGAGTCTATTTCTTTAAAATTGTTCCAGACTTTTGTCCTGATACTACCGGCTGGAAATCCTGCCCAACTGGCAATATAGCTCAATTCTTCTCCAAGTATAATATGGTCTGATAAATTTATAGGAGGGTTGTCCTTCAAAGGAGTTGGACCGAGAATATCCTGAGAGAAGGAAATTCTACAAAAAATTATAATCATTAATAGAAATTGTATTAGTTTATTTCTAATACTAGTGCTAAAGTATGCCAATGTCAGTCTGTCCTTGACTAGGATTGTAAAAGTATAATAATATTTTATTCTTCATTGTAATTATACGGAGGAAGTAGTGTCGGAAAAGAAAAAAATGTTAGTAATTGGAGAAGAACTTGTAACTGTTAGATTTATTGGGTATCATTTAAATGAGATTATTGTTACAAGGTTGCTCAAAAGTGATTTGAAGGTAAAATTAATATTGACGAAAGTTTATATTTATTTTACTAAAAATATTCTTACCTTAGGTGAGCTTTGCTGTTAAGTGCTTATCTTTTGTTTTTAATTATGTATTGATTGTGATTATTGTGTTTTTACGATCGAGCTAGGGCTGAATAATAGTTACTGATATATTTTCTGGTGCTATAAATGAGTAAATTATTCACAGTTTGCTAGGGGTAAATTGGCTGGGTTTGCATGGTGGGGTAATTCTGAATAAATAAGATTTAATGATAAAATTCTGATTGGATAATAATGGGTGATATAACTAGTTATGATTTGTTAATGCTGGTACCAGCATATATGGTATTCCTTTTTAGTTTTGTTGTGCATGAATCTGCCCATGCTTGGATGTCATGTAAATTGGGTGATGGTACTGCTCGATATTTTGTTTCTTTAAATCCTCTCCCTCATATTAAAAGAACTCCGTTTGGTATGGTTATCGTACCAATCTTGACATATTTTTTTATAGGTTGGCCGCTAGGTTTTGCTAGTGTACCGATTAATTATTTATGGGCTCAGCAAAATCCAAAGCGCTTTGGCTTGGTTGCTCTGGCTGGACCGGTTTCAAATATTCTTCTTGCTATTGGGTTTATCTTTATTTTGGGTTTAAATTTAATTTTAGTAACTAAGTTTGGACTTTGGAATGGACAGGCTGATATAACTTATGAAGTTCTGAGGCTGGCCGTAAACCTTAATGTTGTGCTTGCTGTTTTTAACTTAATACCTGTTCCACCACTCGATGGAGCTTCTATACCATGTTTGTTTATTCCAGTACAGCATATGAAATCGTATTTGAATATCATATGGAATCCTTCAATGGCCTTGCCGGGAATGCTTATTGCTTATTTTGCTTTTGCTGGAATATTCAGGACTATTGGTATACCACTTCTTCTAATGCTTGACAGTGTGTTAAATCTTTTCAAAGGTTTTTTGTAGTGCTTGATTAAACTTTGATAAAATGATTTGTAAGAGAGGTTATTATGGAAAAATTAAGATTAAAAAAAGCATTTATTTGTGATATGGATGGAGTATTATATCATGGTAATAAGCTTCTGGATGGTGTAAGAGAGTTCGTTAAATGGCTTGATGATGAGAATAAGAAGTATTTATTTTTAACTAATTCCAGTGAACGTTCTCCTCAGGAGTTGTCTGATAAATTAAAACGTCTCGGGGTAAACGTTGCTAAAGAGCATTTTTATACAAGTGCACTGTCTACGGCGTATTTTTTAGCTAGCCAGAAAAAGAAAGGAAGTGTTTATGTAATTGGTGAGGCCGGGCTGATCAATGCTTTGTATGAAGCTGGGTTTACTATGAATAATATTGATCCTGATTATGTTGTTGTTGGCGAAAGTCTTGGGTATAATTTTGAAACTATAACAACTGCAGTAAATCTTGTTATGAATGGTGCTAAATTGATAGGATGTAATCCTGACCTTAATGGACCAACTGAAACAGGCATGGCTCCTGCAACAGGATCTTTGATTGCTCCTATCGAGCTGGCTACTGGGAAAAAAGCTTACTTTCTTGGAAAGCCAAATCCTCTTATGATGCGTCATGCAATGAATGCGTTGAAGGTTCAAAGAGAAGACACGGTTATTATTGGTGATAGAATGGACACGGATATTATTGCAGGTATAGAGAGCATGATTGAGACTGTACTAGTATTATCCGGGTGTACTGCAAAGGAAGATCTTAATAATTTCCCATATGCTCCTAATTATGTTTTGAATGGAGTTGGAGATGTATTGAAATGAAGGTAATTGTTGCGCAAACGGCTGGTTTTTGCATGGGGGTGAGAAGAGCGGTGGATCTTGCTGAAAAGACCGCATTGACTGCTTGTAAAGCAGTATACACTCTTGGTGAGTTGATACATAATAAAAAGGTTGTCTCAGATCTGGCAAAGCTTGGGATAGAGGTTTCAGAAGAGTTACCTGACTCTGGTGTTGTGATTATTAGAGCCCATGGTGTTGCGCAAGATTGTAAGGATATACTTGCTGAGCGTGGAGTAGAGGTCGTAGATGCAACATGCCCTCATGTGCTATCCAGTCAGAAAACTATAGCTCAGTATTCTTCTGCTGGTGGAACTGTTTTGATTCTTGGTGATTCTAATCATCCAGAAGTTGTCGGGCTTTGCGGGCATGCAGTAGGTGGTGTTGAGGTGATAGAATCAATTGAAGATCTTGTAGAGATTAATCTTCCAGAAGAATTTTTATTTATTGCGCAGACAACTTTTAGTCAAAAACTTTTTGATAAAATTTCAAAATATTTGATTTTAAAGTACCCCAAGTGTAAAATTGTTGATTCTATATGTGATGCAACTCAGAAGCGTCAAGATGAAGCCTTAAAGTTATCAGGCGAGGTTGACTTAATGATTGTTGTGGGGGGGAGGCATTCCGCAAATACCAAAAGACTTGCAGAAATTGGAGCTACGCATTGCGCTAGGGTGATTCACATTGAAGATGCTTGTGAATTAGAGCAGGATGATTTTGTGAAGTGCTCTGTTGTTGGAGTAACTGCTGGAGCAAGTACTCCTGTAGGCGCTGTTGAGAAGGTTCTTGAGTTTATTGGTAGGCTGGATGGTCTGCCTGTAAATGGTACTTCTTTAGAAGTGTAAATTTTACCCCATTCCAAGCCTCTATTTTTTTAGATGTTATAAAAATCAAGCCATAATTTTTTCTTCCAGGATTGTTGTAAATATCTTTGTCACGGATTATATATTCTGAGTGATATTTTGCTGGGTATTTATCAAGGGGCTTTTTCACATTGATTCTTAGTAGTTTGAAAGGGGAGTTGTAGCCAGTTTGCTTGCTTTTTAGAAATTCATTATAGACTGATTCTTTATGCCAAGTGGTTATAAGTATATTAATTTTTTGATTGATAATATTATACCATACGATGCGTCCGGTATTACTTCTTGTGATATTAATATTTATATCACTATTAGGTTTTAATTTTGAAGTTACTTCTTTTTCTGTTTTACTTACAAATTCTATTTTTTTAATTTTAAGCCACTGGCAGTAATCCAGTGGAAATTCTTGGTTGTTTGTAACAAAGTATACTACATCAATTGTGCGGATTCTTTTGGAATATAAATAATCAATAATTTCTGTAGGATATGAGGTGTTTTGTAGTAGTAAAATAGTATAGTTGTTGTTTGTTTTGGAGTTGGCTTTATTGATTTTATCTGAATTGCTATTACCTTGAATTATTACAGATTCACTGGTTTTATTTCTGAGTAAAGCGATAGATGCTGTAGTTGTTGTTGACTCATTGTTTCCAAAGTAAAATAATGCGAAGATAAGTACTGTTATAGATATTGATAATATTATAAAGAGTGGCTTTATTGCTTTTTTGAAAACCAATGGGTAGGTAAAAAGGATTATGAATAAAAGATAATAAAGTAATATTATTTCTTTTGATGGAGGGAAAACTTTCATTGAGGTTATTGGTAAATGTGAAATGCTATTGATTATTTTAAGAATAGCATTGGCAGGAAATGAGCAAATCCCTGTGAATACAGCTGTTAGCTTGTATGGAAGTAATGGAGTTAATTGTAATAATATTCCACCAGAAATTGCGAGTGGCATGAGAGGAATAATCAGCAAGTTCGTCAAAAAGCTAATGAGTGATACTTCTTTGAAATAATAAGTTGTAAGCGGTAAAATCCCCAGCCAAGCACTGATTGTGACCACTGTCAAAATTGAAATATTATATGGTAATGATTTTAAAAAATATTGAATATGGTGTCTTTGAAATAAATATTCTGGCTTTAAAGGTTGTATATAAGGGATAAACTTTTGACCAAGCATAGAGATAAAAATTACTGATATGAAACTCATTTGAAAGCCAATGTCGAAGACTTGCAATGGGTTTATTATACAAATAATAAGGGCTGCTGCTCCAAGAGAATTTATGAAATTACTTTTTCTAAATATTAAAATCCCGCCGAGATAAATAAAGGCCACTATGCTTGCTCTGAGTACTGTACTTCTTCCACCCGATAGACCTAAGAATATGATACAGGCTATAATTGTTATAATTGACCTGCTGCGTGGGCTGAACTGGAAAAGTTTACAAATATAATTAATTATTAATATTATCAAGCCTACGTGTAGTCCTGAAATAGCGAGAATGTGTCCGATACCTGTACGCCTAAATGAATTTTTTAGGTGTACGTTTATAGCGTCTCTATATCCAAAAATTGTAGCTGCAAGAAACCCTTGAGTTTGATATCTCGCATACTTTAATGTATTCTGGATAGCATAGGCTCTGATTCGATCTATAACACTTAGTATACTGGGGCTACTTGAATGATGAATGGTATATTTCCCGAGTATTTTTATATTGGTGCTTACGTCTTGAGTGTACATATGGCGTGAATTAGAAAATCCATTAGGAAAGCTTGAGGGCTTGGGTTTGAGTACAAGGATATGTTTCGCTTTTATAATATCTGAATTGTGAAGTGTGGCGTTACCTTTACCAGTGAGTATTACTTTAGTATATTTTTCTGGTTGTATATTATTTATACTTATTATGGAAGCTATTACTTGCCACTTTCCTGACTTAGTACCTTTTAGGAACAGATCGGAAGGTTCAAGAATTTTGAATTTAACGGATTTAATTTTTTGTTTGAGTAGAGCTGTTGGTTGAATTAATTCGTTATTTTGGGTATTATGACGGAGAATACCGGCTATGATAAACCCTATACACAAAGACAGGATTAGACAGTTAGTTGTTATTGACTTATTTTTGACAGTGTGCTTTGATTTGACGTAAGATAATGTGGTTATGATAATTGTTATAAATAGAATCGCTGATAATGGTATTATTATTTGATTAATAGGTAAGTATATATTAAGAGATATGCCAGTAATAAATGATATTGCAAACCAGAGTAGAGGAACCCTTGAAAGCATCTTATTTGAGTCCGTATCGATTTACAACACTGATACCACTGAGTAGTGAGCCTATTATACCGAGGAAGCCCTGATCTGTACCAATTAAGTACACTCCTTCCATTTCTAGCGCTGCGTCGCGTATCTTAGTAGCTGAACCATAGATAGACCCACCAATGTGACCAGTGTAGCGGGTTATTGTAAGTGGTGTAAACATGTCATCGAATTTAATATGTGCTCTAATGTTTGGCATATAATTTTCAAGAATACCTATTAGTTTATCTGTGCATACTATTTTAGCCTGCTTATACTCCTTTTTTGTCAATTCTTGCCACTTGTTGTAGCTTGATCTGATTGATAAACGGACAATCCCTTCTCCTAATTCTTCAGGATATTCAAAATTATTCGGCATACAGATAACCCCTGAGGTAGGATCTATAAGCTCTTGTGCTTGACAATATTCGAATTCTTTGCGTAATGAGTAGAATATAATTGATTGTTCACATCCAAGTTCTTTTGGATTTTTATCAAGGTATAGGACAAGTTCACTAAAACATATTTTGCCGATTGCCTCCGATTTGTCTATTCCGCAAAGGGCTGAAGTTTCAACCAATCTTGCGCTAGAGTATACTTGGTCTGATATAAATTTACTGCCGTCCTCAAGTGTTACTTCCAATTCTTTTGATGGGAGTTTTGATATATGAGCAACTTTTTTATTGAATTTTAGCTCGCCGCCATTTTCGGTATACTTGTTTGTCAAAAGGTTTATAATGTAGCTCATGCCATTCTTTGGTCTGGAAAATCCACTTTCAAAGATTGAGTCCCACATTACTGCAAACTCTGCCCAATTCATATCATTTTCCATTGCATTGCCATAAAACATGACAGGACAGAGGATCATATCAATGAGTTCTCGATCTTTTATAAATTGGCCAAGCTTTGTAAGTGCACTCTCTGGTTCATTTAGAAAAGCTGTGGAATCAAAGTTATTGAGTTGATCTCTCAATTTATCAAATCCGTCAATTTCAGAGGGAAATTTTTTCAGTACTTCGCTTCTAAATTGGTTGACGTCATTACTAAATTTCAAGTTTTTATTAGGGAAAGATATTTCTGAAAAACCTTGCTCAACAAGTCCTAGGTCAGTATGCTTTATTCTGAGTTGTCTTAAAAGTTTTGTGAGAGGTGTATTGCGGGCACCTGCAGGGCTGAAATTAGTCATTGCATGGAGTCCAACATCAATTGATCTACCCTGCCTAATAAAATATGAATTCATGCCGCCTGCAATGGAGTGAGATTCTAAAATGAGCACTTTTTTATCAAAGTGGCTGAGGCGTATACCTGCTGCCAGCCCAGATAATCCTGCGCCAATAATTATAGAATCGTATTTCATGTTTTCTGCCTATCCTAGTAAAAAATTAGATGAGCTTTTAGAATATTTCTTTTTGTTTACTTAATAATTCTGAAGTGGTAATGTCTGCTCCTAAAGATGTTATGAGATTTTCAAGTTTTGCCAGATTAATTCTGGTTGACTCTATAGGAGTAGTTTTTAGAATGTTCATAATTGTCGGATGTTTGCGTCCACCAAACTCAAGCCCAATGTCTGTTAAGCTGAAATCAGTAATGTGCCTGCATAAGTGAATTGCAATTCTGCGGGCTTTGGTAATATCGCCAGTTCGTTTTTTGCTTCTGATGTCTGAAACTGGAATATTGAATTCAAGAGACACCGCTCCTATAATATCTGAAATAGTAAAACAAGTTCGTTTCTTTGAAATATTTAGAGAGTCAATAAAATTAGCGCTAGTACCAGCGTTGCCAGTGAATTTGTTCATTGCTCTAATTGTTTTTAGAACCCCTTCAATTTCGCGTATATCACCACTAAGTCTGGAAGCAATCTCAGTTACTTGTTCAAAATTTAGAGATGGCTCGAGCATCCGCAATAGTTTCTCTCTGGCAGGTATATTTAAAGGATCCAATCTAATTTGAAGTCCAGATGAAATACGGCTAGAAAGCATTGTGTTTATTCCTGACAACTCATGAATAGCAGAGTTTGATGATAAAACAACTTGTTTGCCTGTATTGCTTAGAGTGTCAAGTATATCTGATAACTCTTTCTGTGAAGCAATTTTTTTACCTAGACCCATGTTTTGGAAATCGTCTATAGCAAGTAAGTCTGCATTGCAGAGTCTTTTTCTGAACTCATCAATATTATTATTCATCATTGCTGCAGAGAATTGCTGAACGAACATTTGTGCCGTTAAGCAAATGATCTTTTTTTCAGGGTATTCATTTGAAAAGCTATTACACAATCCATGTAGCAGGTGGGTTTTGCCAAGACCATGGTCAGCAAATATTGTAATTGGTGAATATTCACCAGGGTGAGCAATTGTTTGCTTGAGTGCTGAAACAGCAAAACTATTTTGCGGTATCACTATAAAGTTTGCCAGTGTATGTTTGCTTTGACTGAAAAGAGGCAAGGCTACAGTATTTGATAAAGTGTTATCATTAGTAATCTGGTCATTCTGATAATTTACAGCAGAGATAGAGTAGATTTCTTCTTCTACGCTTTGTCTGTGTGCTCGGAACTTCTCTGCAGAGATTGTTATTGATATATCTGGTGAAATTCCAAGTGTAGTTCTGACTGCTTCTGAAATGGTTTTAAGATAATTCTTTGCAACCCATTGCTTTACAAATTTATTTGCAGCACCAAGTATTATTTCTTTAGTTGAAATTTTCTCAACTGCGAGGTTGCTTATCCAAGTGTTATAACTAGCTTCAGGAAGTGCTGCTCTGAGCGCTTCTTGTACTTCATTCCATTGAGCTAGTATACTTGTGTTTGACATATTCTCTAGTTTCTACTTGTAATTAACGTATTGCTACTAAAAAATTTTTACGATTAAAATTGTGATTTTTGGGTAAATTTAACTTATGCTTTAAATTATGGTATTTTAAGTTACTAGAATACCAATTCTCATTGTGTTTAGTATAAATTTTAGATCAAACTTGTGATTATGTAAGATGATCTTCCCCAAAAATGTTATAGAATAAACTTAATGCATTTAATACTTGTTAGCAGAAGTTATGATCTCTATAAAACTAATTCTACTTAATGATGAACTGTGATGCAACTGATTGTTTTGTTGAAAAAATGTTGATAGTTTGATTGAGTGATGTGTGGGGATTTGCAAACCTCTGAAAAACCAACTGTTTTAGTGGAATTAGTGCTGTTGTAAAAAAAAAAAATGAAGTTGATATTTCCGGTTAAAGTTGTGATATATCAAAGGCTTAGGCTGAGTGCTTGTTTTGCGAATTTGTTTAAAAATTGGGTTTTTTTACGGGTACCTATTATTATAAAAGAACTTAGGTGTTTGTTTAACGTTGATTTAAACAAAAAGTTGAAGAATTGTTGATAAAATGTGTAATGTTGTTGAAAAAAAATGACGATTAGTTATAATCTTTTCATGTAAGTAATTTTCACGAGTAAAAGTTATTGAACTTGTTATGTGTTCTGCATTTGAAGTAGTTTATAATTCATTATAGTTGTGGAATAAGTAGAGGAATTATAAGATTATGAAGATTAGTAAAATCATTATATTATTTGTAGTTTTTGTTGCCGTATTTGGGGTTAAGTCTTATGCTGATGATTATGGCGCGACAGATTTGAAAGTTGATGACAATGGGGTTGTGGTCAATCTTGAGGATGAAAAAGCTTTAGGAAAACTGCCAACCGTTTATTATGATGGAAGTGATACAGGCAAGCTGAATAGTACTACAATGTATTATGATGCTGATGCAGGGGTTGATGTAATTGAAGGTGATACTGGTTACGTTTATCCGTCAACAACAGCAGAGAATAGATCTTTAAGCCTTTCAATTGATGACGCTGAGATGATGGCTTTGAATTATTCTCCAACATTCAAACAAGCTTTAACTCAGAAAATGTCTGCGAAAGGTAAAAAAGTCTCCGCAATTGGAGGAGCCTTACCTTCTTTAGGTTTGACTGGAGATTCTGCTTGGTCGCAGTCAAGGCCTTTTGAGTTCGATAATGCTGGTAAGGGTACTCCTGCTGCTAGAAATGCTTCTTCATATGGTATAAATGTATCTCAGCCTTTATTTAAAGGTGGGTCGATTATTTCTGCAATCCGGGCTTCAAGGATTTATGAAGACTGGGTAAGCGAAAATATTAAGCAGTCTAGGCAGGCTGTTATTAAGACTATTAGAACGCAATATTTCTTTACTCTATATAATGAAAAATTAGTGAAGATTTATAAAGATCAGGCTGAAATATCAAAAGAGTATTGGGAGAAGACTAAACGAAGATATGAAGCAGATGATGTAGCTGAAATTGAAGTATTGAAATATGAAGTGCAATATAAAATTGCTGAAGCAAATTATATTAAGGCTAAGAGCAATTACGATGTATATAGAGTTAATATTTTGAGACTTATTGGGGCTCCACTTGATACGGATCTTATTTTAACCACACCACTTGATTTTACGGAAATTGATCCTGGATCAACTGATTCATTGACTGCACAAGCTCTTGCTTCAAGACCAGAGTTAAAAGCTGATAAATTGAATGAAGATATTCAAAAAGAAAATATAAAGCAGGCAAAATCTGCTCTATATCCTGAACTCTCTGCTGTTGCAAGTTGGGGGCAGGAAAATAGATGGTCTTCAAGTGGTTCTCAAGGTGGCGGTTTAGACAGACGTGGTACGGATTGGTCTTGGAGTGCTGGGTTTAAGTTGAGTTGGAATGTTCTTGCCGGTGGTGGTCAACTTGTACGTGGTAGTATTATACAGGCAAAAGCAATTCTTGATAATTATGAATTTATTACTGAAGATACTACTGACACGATAAAAGAACAAGTAAAAGCTTCTGTTCTTAAATTGTTCTCTTCAATTGACTGGGTAAAGTCGCAGCAGGAAAATGTTGCTCAGGCAGAGAGAGTTTTACAACAGGAAACTATCAAGTGGGATGAAGGCGCAGGTGATTACCTTGATATTCTTGATGCAAGAAATACTCTTGCTAGTTCTCAACAATTATATTGGGAAGGTGTTGCTACTTACAATGTTGCCGTTGTTGATTTAGAGTACTCTATCGGTAAGTATCAGTATGAAACAAATACTACAGTTATGGGGTATAAAGTAGTAAAGAATAAATTAAAGAAGATAAAGAAAAATCATAAGAAATTTTCACACAAGAGGGTAGAGGATTCATTCAAATCTCTAGCAGTTCCATCTGATCTTGAGAAGAAACCAGCAATAAGAAAAAATAATTCTTACAAGAAAAACTTCAATATGGATATTGCTCCTGCAAGGATTGATTCAAATGTTAGATCAAAGTCTAATAAATCTTCTGTTCAAAATGTAACAACTCAAGCTGAGAAAGATATAGCTGGGCCAAAATTATTTTTCTAAGACTTTTTTAGAAAATTGAAATTTATCGAATGAGCTGATGGTGCATCAGCTCATTTTTTTTATGACTTTAATCTGTTGAGTACAAGAAGTGTGTGAAACATAAAACAACTGGTATATGCGTTGGAAGCCAGGAATTATATAAGATAATACTTTTTATATATATTGCTATTGATCGATATGTTCTTGTTTAGGAGTAAGAGCTTTTAGGATAATATGCAAGGGGGGCTTCTTGCATACCAAGTGTAAGGGCAAATATTATATGATATTCTGTTTTAAATATAGGTTAGTACTATAGATGGCAATTTCATGGGAGGGTGAATAAGTCGTTAAGCGGTTGTGGAGCTAGAGGCGTAGATAGATTATAGAGAATCTTGGTAAGTTGGTAAGGAAATTTAGTGCGAAAGAGTATGAAGACTAATTTATGGGTAGCAACAAGTCAAAGTCGATAGTCGTTTGAGGAAAATGAAAACAGTGTATTTTGAAACGTTACTGGTAATAAATGCTTTTAGCCACTCGTTCTGTTCGTAGCTTTAATTTAGCTTCATGTCAACTATAACCGGAATGTCTGTAGATTAGATGAAGAATAAATTGAGTAGTGACCGATAAAGTAGTATTGGTAATTGAAGTTAAATCTTATAAAGAGTTGTGCTAAAATTATTTATATTTTGCCTCTCTATTTTAAAATGTTGGATTGGATCGGAGAAGATTATGTCTGTATTTAGTGAGAGTAGCCATATTGCTGTTCATGAATTTCTTGACTATATTAAGAATGAAAGAAATTTATCGGAACATACTGTACGAAATTATGGTGTGGATCTTTCGCAATTTTATGACTATCTTGGTTCGAAAGATGAACGTGAACTATTTCCTTACCAGGTAGTTCATACAACTATTAGAGGATTTATGGCAGAACTTACCGAAAAAGGTATTAGTAAGCAGACAATTGCACGTAAAACGGCAGCTTTGAGGAGTTTCTATAAATTTCAACAGAAACGCGGTAGAATGGATACAAATCCTGCCCAAAATATTAGAACCCCAAAACTAGAAAAAAAATTGCCTGTTTTCTTAAGTGTTGAAGATGTTGAGAAGCTTTTGGTTGCTCCAGATTTAAACACATTTATTGGGCTCCGTGATAAAGCAATTCTTGAATTACTTTACAGTGCAGGATTGCGTACATTTGAACTTGTAGGTCTTAATCATGAAGACATTGATCTTGCAAGGCAGACTATTCGTTCTAGAGGAAAAGGAATGAAGGAAAGAATCAATCCTATTGGTAAGTATGCTACAGAAGCTTTGCAGGATTATATTCAAGAAAAATACAGGCATCATGATTATATTAAATTTGATCAAAGTGCGGTGTTTGTTAATTTTAGGGGTAGCAGGCTGACAACTAGAAGTATTAGAAGAATGCTTGGTAGCTACGTTTCAAAGGCAGGCCTCTCATGTGATGTAACTCCGCATACATTAAGGCATTCATTTGCAACGCACTTACTTCAACGTGGGGCAGATCTTCGTATCGTGCAGGAACTGCTTGGGCATGAGAATATCTCTTCAACTCAGATATATACTCATATAACCGGTGAAGAAATGAAAGCAATATATGACGATGCACATCCAAGGGATGATTCTGGAAGTGGAGTGTCAGCTCGTACCGCGTAAAAAAAGTTTCAGAAAAACTATTAATTGTATTATAGAGTATTCTTTGTATGTTGGGATATATTAAAATACAAAGAATACTATTAGAAACATAAGTAAATTATTTTACAATACTTTGATAATTTGTAGTGAGATTTTAATATTACTTACTTACATATATTGCAGGTATGAATTGCTTTCAAGGCTATAGTGTGAGTGACTCAATTTTGCTATTTTCTGGCAATACCTTTGAAAAATGTATAGCTGAAAACACCATTTTCATTTGCAGTCTTGTATAAATCATGTATACCTTTATCGAAAGTGTTTTGATCAATAATGCCTGCTTTTACTGCAGGTTCACGAATTCCTTCTATCATTGCAATAAAGGTAGCTTTGGTAAAACCTTCTATAAGTTCAGGTTGGCTGCCATCAGCATATATCATTCTTGGAGAAACTTGTATTTCCTTTAGCGCTGTTGAGTTGAGTACCGGGTATAGCGCTCTGCCAATATTGGCATTTCCCCCAGCCTTATTTTGTAGAATTACCTGTGTATTAATAACTTTTCTAGCGTCTTCACTATCAGGGTAGAAAAAGGCAGATCCATGATCTCCTTCAATAACTGTTATTGTCCCGTTGGGCTTTAAAAATTTTAGCAAGTGAGATAGGGCTTTTGCAGGGTCTGAAAGATGTTCTAAAACAAAGCATATGAAAATATGGTCAAAAGTCTCGTCCTTGAATTTTAGATTGAAAATATCTCCTTGTTCAAGAGTAACGTTTTTTATCCCAAGTTTGCTTACTTTATCTTTTGCCTCATTAATTGAGTCATGTGAAATATCAATAGATGTAAAATGAGCATCAGGGCTGTTCTGCGCTAGAGTTACAGTTTGAGCTCCTACTCCACATCCTGCTTCTAATACTTTTTCACCTGCAATATACTTGGTATCGCAGTGCAAGTAATCGACTAAAGTTGTTGCTTGGTCTTCAAGCCTATTGTTTTCTTTAGTGTCATACCCATGTACATATTGATTCATATTCGCTAAACTCCTTTATGTTAGGTATTTTAGAAAATGACATCAGTCTTTTAGATTTGTCGGTTCCAGAGACAATGGTTATTTGATTATATTCTTGCATTATTAAGGCTAAGTATGATAATAATTATGAAACTATATCTATTTTAATTGAGCTATCTAGACTAGAAATTAATTTTATGTTAAAAATAAACGGTCTTATATATCAATTTTAGAAATAATATTATTAAACCTCTTGAATTTTAAGGGAATATAAATAAAATATCAAGATCTATTATGAACTTCTACTTCGTTTGTAAATGCTGTAGGGTATAAACAGTTGGTATACGGCGAATGTGGTGGGCTGGACTTAATGATAACTTTCACGGTTGTCAGGATTTTATTGACATAATTGTCAATGTTAATTCATCTCACTATATCACTTCAGAATATACTGATTCATTTTATTACCTATTGTCTTGCGCTTAAGTGGATATTCGTTGATATTTAATAATAATGTTGAATTTGTATATTATATTGTGTATTATTTTTTGAGGAGAAAATTATGGCATTAACTGTTGAGCAAAAAGCAGAAATTATGAAGAAGTATGCTACTAAAGAAGGTGATACTGGTAGCCCTGAAGTGCAAATTGCAGTACTTACAACACAGATTGCAGAATTAACTGAACATCTACGTGAGCATAAAAAAGATAACCACTCACGCCGCGGTCTTATTGGTATGGTTAATACTCGCAACAAGCTTTTGAAATATTTACGTCGTAAGAGTCATGAACGTTATACTCATATCGTTAAATCTCTTGCGTTACGTGCTAAACTAGATTAATTATTATTAAGGGTCGCCTTGTGCGACCCTGTATTTATTAATTTTTTTGAATAAGCTGTAGAATCGGGGGTTACTGGAACTCAGTCTTCAATCTATCTCTTAATATCGTTAAAGGTATGGATTGAACACTGATACTCTAATGTAATCGTCGTTTATAAGGCTTAAGTTTTTTTTAATGGAGATTATATGGAAAGTATTAGATTTAATGAAACAATTGTAGAACGTGAAATAGCTGGTAGAACCCTTAAGATTAGCACTGGTCTTGTTGCTAAACAGGCTGCAGGAGCTTGTCTTGTGCAGTATGGTGATACTGTAGTTTTATCTGCGATGGCTCTTGGTGATGAGAGAGAAGGCGGAGATTTCTTCCCTTTAATGGTTGATTATCGTGAAAAGACTTATGCTGCTGGTAAGTTCCCAGGCGGTTTTTTTAAGCGCGAGAAAGCTCCTTCAACTCATGAGACGCTTACCATGCGTCTTACAGACCGTCCTATTCGTCCGCTATTTCCAAAAGGATATAAGCGTGATGTAATTATTCAGTCAATTGTTCTTTCAAGTGATATGCAGAACCCAGGTGACGTACTTAGTATGATCGGTGCAGCTTGTGCATGTAGCTTGTCTGGTGTGCCGTTTGCTGGTCCTGTAGGTGCTGTTCGTGTTGGTATGCTTGATGGCGAGTTCATTATCAACCCAACTGAGACGCAGCTTCTTAAAGCAGATCTTAATTTGACGATTGCTGGTACTGCTGATTCTATCACTATGGTTGAAGCGGGTGCTAATAATATTTCTGAAGAGGCTATGCTTGAAGCTCTTTATCAAGGGCATGAAGTTATCAAACAGATCTGTGAAATTGTATCAGAACTTGTAGAGAAGGCTGGTAAAGAGCCAATGGAATTTGCTGAACCAGAACTTCCTGCATGTCTTGATGCAGTAAGAAAAGCAGGTAGAGAACGTATTGCTGAGGCATTGAAGACCCCTTATAAGGATGGCCGTGGTAAAGCTTTTGGTGAGGTCAAGGATGCTCTTGTTGAAGAGTTTGCTGTTGAAGAAGGCAGTGATGAAGAAGGCCCTTCAGCTGATGAAGTAAAAGAGGCGGTTTCAATTGTTAAAACTGAAGTTGTTCGTAAATATATTAAAGATAATGATCGTATAGATGGACGAGATTTGTATACTGTTCGTCCGATTGATTGTCGTATTGGAGTTCTTCCAAGAACTCATGGTTCTGCGCTCTTTACACGTGGTGAAACTCAGGCTCTTATTACTATGACTCTAGGTTCGTCTCTTGATGCCCAGAAGGTTGACGGTCTACACGAACCTTATGATGAAATGTGGTATGTCCATTATCAGGCTCCAGGTTTCTCTGTTGGTGAGGCGCGTCCACCACGTGGCCCTGGTCGTCGTGATATTGGTCATGGTATGCTTGCTCAGCGCGCTCTTCAGGCAGTGATGCCACATGATGATGGTTTTGCTTATACATGTCGTGCTGTAAGTGAAGTTCTTGAAATGAATGGTTCTTCTTCTATGGCGACTGTTTGTGGTAGTACTCTTGCTCTTATGGATGCAGGTGTACCTATCAAGTCTCCTGTTGCTGGTATTGCTATGGGACTTATTCAGGATGAAGGTGAAGAACCTGTTATTATCACTGATATTCTTGGAGATGAAGACCACTATGGTGATATGGACTTTAAAGTTTGTGGTACTAAGGACGGAATTACCGCTCTTCAGATGGATATCAAAATTACTGGTATCGCTCAGGAGACAATGAAGAAAGCTCTTAAGCAAGCAAGAGAAGGATTAAATCACATTCTTGGTTGTATTACATCTTGTATCGATACTCCAAGAACAGAAATCAATGAGCATGCTCCACGACTTGAGCTTATCAAAGTTTCAAGTGAGTTTATGGGTAAACTTATTGGTAAGGGTGGTGAAACAATTAAGGGTATGCAGGAAGCTACTGGCTGTGATATTAATATTGAAGAGAATGGTAATATTGCTGAAGTAACTATCTGTGCTCCTGATGGAGATGCACTAAAAGCTGCTATTGCCAAAGTGCAAGGACTATGTCAGGTTGCTGAGGCAGGAAAGATTTATACTGGTCCAGTAACAGGTGTAAGAGAGTTTGGATGCTTTGTTGAAATTCTTCCAGGAATTGAAGGTATGTGCCACGTTTCTGAGTTGAGTGATCAGTTTATCAAAGAGATTGACGGTATTGTTAATATTGGAGATGAACTCAAGGTCAAAGTTCTTGAAGTGGATAATCAGGGTAAGATAAGATTGAGTCGCAAAGCAGTTATTCTTGAAGAGAGAGGTGAAGAGTATACTCCACCAGTTCGTAATTCACGTCCTCCACGTAGGGATAACAGAGGTAGAAGATAGTCTCTTGATTACTTCATAAATTATAGTAGTATTTATATAATGATTACTGTAGCTCTGATTGTGAGCTACAGTAATCTTATTATAGGGTTAACATTATAAAATTGAGTGTTTGGCTTACTATATATGTGTTGTATATTGTAAACTGAATATTTGGTAAAAATTTTAAGTATGCTAGATGCTAGGAGATAAACATGCTAGAGAAGGATAAGCTCCCTTTTGGGCAGGAAATTGTGGATAAGATAATTGCTGATAATGGAGAAAGACCTTTTTATCTTTATGATGAAGAAGGAATTCGGAGCAATATCAAACGCTTACAGAAAGCTTTTGCATGGTGCAGTGAATATAAAAATTTTTATGCCGTGAAGGCGTGTCCTAATACTCGAATACTGGATATTATGCATGAAGAAAACTCTGGCGCAGACTGTAGCTCTTTACCAGAACTCTTGATGTCAGATGCTGTAGGAATTTCTGGTGAAAACATTATGTTCACCTCTAACGAGACTCCTGCTCATGAATTTGTTAAGGCACATGAGTTAGGTGCAATAATAAATTTTGATGATATTACTCATATTGATTATTATAAGAAAGAGGTCGGGGCACTTCCTAAAATAGCATGTTGCAGATTTAACCCGGGTAAAGCTAAGGAAGGTAATGCAATTATTGGCAGTCCTCTTGAGGCGAAGTATGGTTTAACTTATGAGCAGCTTATTCAAGCTTACTCTAGTTTGAAAGAATATGGTGTAAAGCGTTTTGGACTGCATACAATGGTTGCTTCCAATGAACTCACTGATAGTTATTTTGTTGAAACTGCGCGTATTCTTTTTGAGGCGGTACTTGAGATTAGTGAAAAAATTGGCATCGAATTTGAATTTATTAATATTGGCGGTGGAATTGGTATCCCATATAAGCCTGAAGATAAACCAGTAGATCTTGATAAGGTTGGGCAGGGAATTAAGTCTGAATATGAGCGTTTGATTGTTCCGTCAGGGAAAAAGTTAAAAATTTTCTCTGAGATGGGGAGAATGATCACTGGCGATGCCGGTTACTTGGTAACAAAGGTACTTCATGAAAAAAGCATTTATAAAAGTTATAAAGGGGTTGATGCAAGTATGGCTGATCTTATGAGACCTGGTATGTACGGCGCGTATCACCATGTTGTTGTTCTAGGTAAAGAAGCAGCTGAGAAGACAGAAAAGTATGACATTGTTGGAAGCTTGTGCGAAAACTGTGATAAATTTGCAATTGATAGAATGTTGCCTAAAATTGAGATTGGGGATTATCTGGTAATTCGTGATGCTGGTGCACATGGGCATGCAATGGGTTTTAATTATAATGCTAAATTGCGTCCTGCTGAGTACTTAATGCATGCTGATGGTGCTTTTGACAAAATTCGTCGAGCACAAACTATTACAGATTATTTTGCAACCCTTGAGGATTCAAGGTTGAATGGATTATAATTGGTTTTAGGCATTTATTTAAGAGTACGGAAAAGATCCGTACTCTTTTTTTTATAAATATATTACTTATTATTACTTGTTTGTTTTGTTTTTGCCTGATTTTTGTCTTTTTTTGATTTTTGTTTTTGCTTCTTTGCATGTTTTGTTGCACCGGTTATAGCATCGTAAACAGTGGATTCTTGATGTGTAGAGTTGTTAATAAATGCAGGCGCTGCGAATAAATATATAACAAGTGTGCTGCCAAGTATTAGTAACAATGATTTCAATTTACTTTTTCTCCTTAAGTTGTATTAATTATATATGTATTGTGTCATACTCGGTAAGAAAAATCAACATAAATGGTTAAATTATTTGATCTATGACGCATAATAATAGCAGAATTAGATATGATTGCGAATCGTTGTGTTTATATATTGAAATTTAATGTAACTAATAGTGAATCTGTTTAATAAGCTATATTTTGCGTATCGATTCTAGGGCATTGACTATAATTTGTATTTCTTCTCTGAATGTCGGATCGGCTATTTGAACGATTTGAGTATTTTCTGCTACAGAAGTCCTGTGATATATTGGTAAATGCTCTCAGGTTGCGACCGAAAAAAACATTGTGTGCAAAAGTTGAAGAGGTAAATATGGTCGTTACTAATACTGCAGCAAGAATTATTAATAATGTCTTCATCATTATCTCCTTTATAATTATTTCTTATTAAATATTTTAAGTTATAATGTTTCATTGTTAAAATATTTGAAATAAGAGTGGTTTATTTTAATATGAAATTAACCATAGGCTCTCATGTAGTGTTGGCTAAAAAGTTGTTTTTGTTTGGGATCTTAATAGTCTAGAGCGTATCAATTTTTTAAAAAAGAGTACTAGTGGGACGTACTCTTTTTTATATTTTTTCAGAGTTGTTTACTCTGGTTGGCCTTCAGTAGCAAATGGACAGTCGACTGGACGTCTCTCTTGTTCAAATGATTTAACTCGGTTGTGGTGCATTCTTTTAAGGTGTTTATTATTGTAATGGTTTTCTCTATTCATATGGTGTGGCATATACGTGTTTTGTTGAGGCATACCATTCTGTCCATAAAAATTCATAATGACGCATTGAGGTCCCATTCTCTGATAATGTGGATGTCTTTGCATTTTTTTATTTCTTCCAGGTCTCGTATTCTCCATGCAAAGACCGTTTCTTTTAATATTGATTATATGGCGTCCAACCAATTTGTTGTAGTCAGAAATTACTTTTTTTCTTTCTTGTTGTGGGAGATCAAGCAAGCTTTTAGCAAAATCAATAGCTTTTTGTTGTATTAGATTTTTCCGAGTGTTGGTAGTTGTTTTAATTTTTTCTATAACTAAAGCTTTGGTTTCAACTGGTATTTTTAGCTCCTCTATTGAGCTTATAACTCTATCTATGTCGCAGTTGCTTCTTTTCGGAAAGTTTTGAAATGCTTCGTTATAAAAGGCTTCGACTTTACCTTCTGCTTCAGTTTTATCTAGGTCTTTAATATCATCAAATAGTTCTGCTTCGGACTTTTTGAATTCTTTGAAAAATTCAATTCTCTGATCGACAAATTTCTGATTATTTTTTGAGAAGCGCCTTCCGTGTCTCATGTAATGGTTTACTGGTGCCTCTGCCATAGTATTGGTGCCAACCTGATTTGATGAAGTATCTGCTGCTCGTGATGATAATGATAGCATGGAAATGCCGAGTATAATGGCTGCAACGTATTTAGTATTCATGATTTCTCCTTGTATTTGTAAGTTGTCTAATTTAATGACGTGTGTAAGTTATTGATTGTTTATTAAAACAATCGCTTTGCTCTAGAGTCTAGAATTTCTTTATGATTTTTGTTAGTATGTTCGAGTCTTCTCGGAAAGTAATATAATTCAGGACTTATATTACAAGCTTTATAGTGATTATACTTTTTAAGATAATCGTATTTTTCTGTTTGCTCATGTCTCTTTATATGTCGGTGCTTTTGTTTAGTTTATTTTTGATCGTTATTGATTGATATTATGGATTTATTTGAGTTTTTCTTATATGTGTATTATGTACTTGAAAATAATAAAATAAACATAATTTTAAGAGCTAGTACTGAAATTTTCTTGTGTATTCTCAGATTACAGTTTATTTGAGTTAAATTTTACTGTTGTTATTGCCTGTAAGGACGCCTGCGTCTTGGACAATCAGATTTTGAGCATGATTCGCATCTTCCTGAGCAAGTGATATTCTCATTTTGAGTTGCTTTACACCTCGAAAGTGTTGTTGGATAGACTGGTGTATCGGAGTTTGCGGCCAGTGCTATTGGGGCTAGAGCAGCAGCAATAATTAGGCTGCTAAGTAATATCTTTTTCATTTGTTTCTCCATTATTTATAATGTTTACTGTAATTAGGTAGAAGAATAATATTTTCTTCCTGCTTCTGTATAGATAATGGAAGTATCTTTTAAAAAGTAACAAGATTAATATTTTATTTTAAAAAATATTATTTAATATTTATTTTGAATATTAAAGATTAGGAAAGTAATTAGGATAGGATGCGGTAAAGGTAAGTTCATCTTTTCTTGTTGGATGTATAAGTGACAGTTTACGCGCATGCAAAAGGATTGCGTGTCCACTATTAATTTTTTGTGGGGTAAAATTTTTAGGAGAGTATCTGAAGTCTCCAGAAATGGGTGTGCCGATAAATGCCATTTGAGCTCTTATCTGGTGTTTTAAACCAGTAAGTAATTCTATTTCAACTAGTGACTGATTATTGTGTGTTTTTAAAACCAAGTATTTTAATTCAGCCTGTTTTGCGTTATTTTGCTTGTTAATTGTTATTTTGCTGCTGCTGCTTTTATTGCCTTTTGTTGAAATAAGCCAGTTTTTAAGGTGGGCATTTTTACGGGCAGGTATACCTTCAATAATTGCGTGGTAAATCTTCTGAGTTTTTTTTGTTCTGAATTGTTCTGATACTCTGCTTGCGGCTTTACTCGTGCGTGCAAAACAAATCACTCCTGAAACAGGTCTGTCAAGGCGGTGGAGTAATCCTAAAAAAACATCCCCGGGTTTATTATATTTAGTTTTCAAATATTCTTTTGTGCAGTCAAATAAAGATGTGTCGCCAGTGCTGTCACCTTGAGTAAGTATACCTGCGGGCTTGTTAACTACAATTAAATGGTTGTCTTCATAGATTATTTCTGGAATTAACAATTTCTCTCCTTTATTTATTGTATAATTATTATATTTGAACGGAGACTGTAATCAATCGGAATTAATTCAAATCAAGCTTGTATTTGAGATTAATTAGAATATTATAGATATTGTAATTTACTTAAGGAGATGAATAAATCGATGGCAAAAAAGAAGACTTCAAAAAAGAAAACTAGCTACGGTGCAAGTAGAGGGCATCTTTCTGACTTTGATATAAATGTTAAAAGAGCAAAAAAGAATAATAAAAAAAATACTAGTAAGAAAGTTACTAAGAAAAAAGTATTTAAGAAAAAAAATCCTTCTAAAAATATTACAACGAATCGAGAAAAAGGATTCGCAAGTGGGAAACGCCCTTATGACTATGCATTCTACGAGAAAGAAGAAGCGACTATTAATTATATGCAGAGGCTTTTTGATGAGCGAGAATTTGAAGTCAGCAGTAAAGAACTTGAGCAGTTCTGGAAGTATTATCTCTTACTGCGAGAGATGAATGCTGAGCTTGATTTAACACGCATTATGGGTATTGAGGCGACAGTCCTTAAACATTTTATCGATTGCGCAATAGTTGCGGATATTCATGAATTGCGTGGTCCACTCCTTGATATTGGATCTGGTCCGGGTTTTCCTGGTGCTCCGATAGCTATACGTAGACCTGATATGCCGGTTGTTTTAGCAGAAAGCAGAGGTAAACGTGTGCGCTTTCTTGAGATACTTAAAAAAGAACTGAAGCTTGATAATGTGATAATTTATCCCAAAAGTGTGCGTGAAGATTCTCCTTTAAAGGCGAATACTATTGTTACGAGGGCTGTAGAAATTATACCTGCTACCTTGAAAAGAGTGCAGCCTTTTATCTCTGACGGAGGTGAGGTTGTATTTATGAAGGGACCGTCATGCGGGCAGGAGATTACAGATGCGCAGCAAGGTTTTAAAGGAATTTACAAAATGACTGCTGATTATAAATATGATCTTCCTAATACAAATCAAAATAGAAGACTTGTTGTCTTTACCAAGAGAGAAAGTAAAGATCAGGATATGTAATACTTTCCTTGACATTTTTAATGTTAGGGTTTATTATTAAGTATATAAGAAAGAGTAATATTAGAGAGAATTAATATGGAATTATCATCTATAGAAAATGAGTTATATTTAAGACTAAAAATGCATGCTGAAGAAGAAGGGATGGTCTTAAACCCTGATTCTGAAATCTTGGAAAAGGTTATTAAAGGCATGGTTAAAATTAAAGAAAAAAAAGGAGAGTTTTATTGCCCGTGCAGATTGGTTACGGGAAATAAAGAAATTGATGACAAAATAATTTGTCCATGTGAGTTCCATAAAAAAGAAGTGGAAGAACATGGTCATTGTCACTGTTATCTTTTTTTTCGTAAATAGAGTCTGGTGTTTGGATTTAGAACTATAAGGACATAATATATGCCACAGTTAGAACTAAATAAGTTAAAAAGTAATCTTGTAGCGATGGGAGAGATGTGTGAGTATGCAATCTCTACAGCGATGATGAGTCTGCTCGATAGAGATAAAGAGTTGGCTTGTTACGTTATTGAGTATGATAATGAAGTTGATGAAATGGAACTTAGTATTGACCGGCATTGTCAAACGATGATCAATAGCGGTATTCTAAGTAAAGATGAGTGCAGATTTGTTATGTCTGCAGCTAAAATTAATAATGACCTTGAGCGTATTGGTGATCAGGCTACTCATATTTGTGAGCATGTATTGTTTCTTCTTGTTGAGAAAAGTATTTTAGCACAGGTTGTAGATTTTATACCAATGGTAGACCAAGTATGCGAAATGACTCGTGAGAGTATTAATTCTTTGCTTGAGAGTGATCCAACGCTTGCATGGAAGATTATTGATGAAAGACAGATTGTTAAATCTGAAATGAGTTTGATTTTTAGACAACTTGTTGAAATAATGACTAATGAGCCGAGAAATATTGAAAGAAGTTGTCATATTATGTTTATTGCACAGTCTCTTATGCGAATTGCTGACCAGGCAGCTAATATTGCTGAAGAAGTTATATATGCGTCAGAAGGTAATATTGTTAAGCATCATCTTGATAAATTTCACCCAATTACATTATCAAAGTCTAGTGATCTGAGTGAAGAAGAGTCTGAAGAAGCTGAGAGAAGTAGTATTGAGTCGGCTCCTAAAATTGAGCAGATAAAAAAAGAGGTTGAGAATAGTAAGGATAAAACTCTCATTCTTTCAAAAGAAATTATTGAGGCACAAGCCAGTGGTGCGGTTGAAAAGGCTATGTCTGCTAGAGAGAAGCTTCTCAGGCATAGAGCTAAGAATGCTGCAAATAATATAGATAAATAATAATTAATAGTATTTTAGCAGGACACTTCGTTGATAGAGTGTCCTGTTTTTTTATAAAAGTTCAGACTAGTTTTTTTGTTTTGGTGGCTTTCTTATTTTCCAGCCTATATATTGATATTTTAGTGTATCTTTTATGGGGCATGCTGTAATGCACTCCATGCAGTTAATGCACTGTATATCTCTGACATAATCTTTTGACGATATTATAATGTTTTGTGGGCACTTCTTGTCACAAAATTTGCAATTAACACAGCTTTCTTTATTTCTTTTTATTGAAAATATGCGGGGGATATTTGACAAACCGAATTTAACGCCTTCGGTACACAGATAGTTGCAGAATGGTCTATCAAAGAATAGGGCTATTACTAGGTAAGTTATCATTATTATATTTGAAAAGCTTAGAATAAATGTGGCATCAATGATGTCATAGGCTGTAAAAAGGAAACTTGTATAGCCGTTTAAATCATAGATAAAATTTGGTGCAATTTTTAATAGTATTATTGCAAAAATAACATAACGGGTATATTTTAGATATTTATGGACGGTATTTGGCATTTTAAGCTTCTTTTTAGTGATTAGACTACCAATTCTCCCTAAGTAGTTTTGAGCACTTCCAAAAGGGCATACCCACCCACAGAAGAAATTACCAAATATCAATGTTGTACCAAGTAAAAATAATATTAAGTATGAAAACTTATAATAGATACCAAATGACCATATTCCCAAGAATATGAGTTGACTAAATATTCTTACAACTTGGATTTTTGATTTCATCTTTTTATCCTTCTTTGTGAACTTTGATACAGCGTATATGTTGGTAATACTAATTTTATATAATTAGTAACATGATTATGACTATAATTGTAGTATAATCTGTAAAAAAAAATATTTTTAGGCATAATCTTAAACATATTCTTTTGTAAAGACGATATTAGGGTACTATTGCAATATTATGTGCTATAGCTAAGTGTTTTCTACAAAATTGTATGTGGGATGTACTGTAGATCGATAAAAATTTCTCTTTTTGAGCATCGGGCTCATAATATTTTATTAACACTTTATTAATAGTAGGTTATAGAGAAAGTTGTGGTAAGATTTCTATTAGTATTATTGATAAAGTTATTGACAAAGACTCAATTATATGAGAGAATGAAATAGTGATTTCAATAATTTGACCGAATTGTTGATTTAATATTTGCTAGAAGTTGATTCTTAGAGTTTAAAATAAAAGCTTTTTTATAGTGGTTTTTTTAATTAATAGTCGTGGTAACTATTTTTTTCTATTTAATGAGGAGGTATTATGGCGCGTCAAATGATTCCTATGGACGGCAATGAAGCTGTCGCACGTGTCGCTCACGCAACAAATGAAGTGATTGCTATCTATCCAATCACACCATCTTCACCTATGGGTGAATGGAGCGATGCATTTTCCGCCGCAGGTAAGAAAAATATCTGGGGTACTGTTCCACTTATCAGTGAGTTGCAGAGTGAAGGCGGTGCTTCTGGTTCAGTTCACGGTGCTCTACAGGCTGGTGCAATGACTACAACATTCACTGCGTCTCAGGGTCTTTTACTTATGATCCCTAATATGCACAAGATTGCTGGTGAACTTACAAGTACTGTATTCCATGTTTCTGCTCGTTCTTTAGCTAACCACGCTCTTTCTATCTTTGGCGACCACGCTGACGTTATGGACTGTCGCGCTACTGGTTTTGCTATGCTTGCATCAAATTCAGTTCAAGAAGCTCATGACCTAGCTATGATAGCTCAGATGTCTACTCTTAAAGCTCGCGTACCTTTCCTACACTTCTTTGATGGTTTCCGTACTTCTCACGAAGTTCAGAAGATTGAAGTTATGGATGAAGCTGATATTAGAGCTCTTATTGATGATGAAGATGTTTTTGCTCATCGTTCTCGTGGTCTATGTCCTGATAAGCCATTCATTCGTGGTACTGCTCAGAACCCTGACGTTTATTTCCAGAGTCTTGAAGCTTCTAACCCATTTTATGATAAAACACCTGCTATCGTTGAAGATGCTATGAATGCATTTGCTAAACAGGTTGGCCGTCAGTATAAGCTATTTGATTACTTTGGTGCAGAAGATGCTGAAAACATCATTATTCTTATGGGGTCTGGTGCTGAAACGGCTAAAGAAGCTGTTATTCACTGGGCTGACAAAGGTGAAAAATGGGGTCTTCTTCAGATTCGTCTTTACCGTCCATGGAGTACAAAGCACTTTATCGAAGCACTTCCAAAGAGTGCTAGACGTTTCGCTGTGCTTGACCGTACTAAAGAGCCTGGTTCTCTTGGCGAACCTCTTTACACTGATATCCGTACTGCGTTTGGTGAAGCTATGCAGAATGATAGTAGCCTATTCGGTGGTAACTGGCCTCTAGTAGTTGGCGGTCGTTACGGTCTTTCAAGTAAAGAATTTACACCAGCTATTGTTAAGGCTGTATTTGATAACCTAAATAAATCTGAACCAAAGAATCACTTTACTGTTGGTATTAACGATGATGTTACTAATACTAGTCTTGAATATGATATGGAACTTGATATTGAGCCAGATTCTGTTACTCGCTGCATGTTCTATGGTCTTGGTTCTGATGGTACTGTTGGTGCTAATAAGAACTCAATCAAGATTATTGCTGATAACACTGATAATTATGCTCAGGGTTACTTCGTATACGACTCTAAGAAGGCTGGTTCTCTAACAGTATCTCACTTACGTTTTGGTAACGCTCCAATTATGAGTACTTACCTTATTCGTCAGGCTAACTTCATTGCTTGTCATCAGTGGCCATTCCTTGAAAAGTATGATATGCTAAAGAATGCTATGAAGGGTGCTACTTTCCTTCTTAACAGTCCATACTCTAAAGATGAAGTTTGGGATCACCTACCTAAGGAAGTACAGGAAGATATTATTAATAAAGAACTTAAGTTCTATGTTATTGATGCTGGTACTGTTGCTCAGAAAACAGGTATGGGAGTACGTATCAACACTGTTATGCAGACTTGCTTCTTCTATATCTCAGGTGTACTAGATAAAGATGAGTCTATCAAACTTATCAAAGCTGCTGCTAAAAAGGCTTATGGTAAGAAGGGTGAAGAAGTAGTTCAGAAGAACTATGATGCTATTGATGGTTCTGTTGCTGAGCTATTTGAAGTAGATTACGCAGGTAAGACTGTAAATGGTCAGGCTCGTCCTCCAATCTTAGCAGGTGCTCCAGATGACGCGTTCATCAGAGATGTTACTTCTACAATCATGTCTCAATGTGGTGATGATATCCCTGTAAGTAAGCTGCCTGTTGACGGTACATTCCCTGTAGCTACTACTCAGTATGAAAAGCGTAATATTGCACGTGATATCCCAGTTTGGGAAGAAGATCTTTGTATTCAGTGTGGTAAATGTTCTCTAGTATGTCCTCATGCTGCTATTCGTATGAAGATTTATGATGATGACGTTGCTGCTAAAGCTCCTGCTGGCTTCAAAGTATCAGAAGCGAAGACTAAGCAGTATGAAGGCATGAAGGCAACAATTCAGTGCTTCGCTGAAGATTGTACTGGTTGTGGACAGTGTGTAAACATATGTCCTGCTAAGAGCAAGGAAGACCCAAATAAGAAGGCTATTAACATGACCTTCAAGACTGAAGAAATGCGTCAGACTGAGAAAAAGAATGTTGATTTCTTCCTAAATATCCCAGAACTTTCCCTAGATAAGGTTAACATGGGTACTGTTAAGGGGTCTCAGCTACGTAAGCCTATGTTTGAATTCAGCGGATGTTGTGCTGGTTGTGGTGAAACTCCTTACTACAAACTTGCTACTCAGCTATTCGGCGATAGAATGATCGTTGCTAACGCTACAGGTTGTTCTTCTATCTACGGTGGTAACCTACCAACCACTCCATTCACTACAAATGCTGATGGACGTGGTCCAGCTTGGTCAAACAGCCTGTTTGAAGATAATGCTGAATTTGGTTTTGGTTTCGCTCTAACTCGTGATAAGTTCCAAGAATTTGCAAGTGAGCTTCTAAAGGATTGCCCACTATTTGGTGATGAAATCAAGAATGCAATTCTTACTGCTGTTCAAACTACTCAGGCTGACATCGAAGCGCAGAGAGCTCGTGTTGCTGAAGTTAAGGCTAAGCTTGAAGGAAACAATGATCCTAAGGCTAAGCAGCTATATACTCTAGCTGATTACCTTGTTAAGAAAAGTGTATGGATTGTCGGTGGTGATGGCTGGGCGTACGATATTGGTTACGGTGGTCTTGATCACGTCCTTGCAAGTGGTAAGAATGTAAACGTTCTTGTAATGGATACTGGTGTATACTCTAATACTGGTGGCCAGATGTCTAAGGCTACTCCTACTGGTGCTGTTGCTAAATTTGCAGCAAATGGTCGTGAACTACCTAAGAAGGATCTAGGTATGATCGCTATGACATATGGTAACATTTATGTTGCTCAATGTGCTATGGGATCTAATGACAACCAAGTTGTTAAGGCGTTCCAGGAAGCTGAAAGCTATGATGGTCCATCTCTACTTATCTGTTATAGTCACTGTATTGCTCAGGGTATTCCAATGAATCCACCACATTGTAATGGTCTTGCTCAGCAGAAGAAGGCTGTGGATTCTGGATTCTGGCCTCTATATCGTTTTGATCCAAGAAATATTGCTGAAGGTAAGAACCCTCTTACTCTTGATAGCAAGGCTTCTACTATAAGTTATAAAGACTTCGCACTTACTGAAAACCGCTTCATGAGTCTAAACAAGGTTAATCCAGATCGTTCTAACGCTCTGCTTGATTTTGGTCAGAGTCAGGTAACACTTCGTCAGAAGTTATACCAGAAGCTTGCTGAATTAGACATGAACTAATTCATATTGTTTTTTGATAAGTTTAGTTATTTCAGGCGCACTCATTGAGTGTGCCTGTTTTATTATGATACAAATTGATGATTCAGAGCATAATAGGTTTATGTTAATTCACGTATATTGATATCCTATCTATTTGTATGTCAAATATTGAAATTCATATAAGTGTGTTTTTGTTTGACTGAAGGTTATATTTGGATATAACATATTATATTTCTGATATACTGCAATTTAAGGAAACGTGAAAAAATGAATCGTAATAAATTAAATATTCTTTGGACAAATGATAATGAACTTACTTCAGAACTTATGGTCATGATGTATGCTACAAACTCGCTTAAAAAGGAGTTTTGGAAAGAAGTTAGGGTTATTATTTGGGGGGCTACTTCGAAACTTGTTGCGCAAAATAAGCATATTCAAGACTTAATCAAAGAAGCTAAGGAAGCGGGAGTTGAGTTTAGTGCATGCGAAGCTTGCGCGACTGAACTTGGGGTAAAAGATATCATTATTAATTTAGGGATAGAAGTGAAATTTTGGGGTGAGCCTTTAACTAAGCTTATTAAAGAAAAAGAAAATCTTATTACTATCTAGTTGTATTATATGCCTATAGCAAGTTTGACATTTTGTAATTTAGTTTTAGAAGTAGCGATTATGTTTTTGCAGAGTTTATGTGCTTATATCAGTTATTTAGTTTGCAATGGTTAAATTCCGTAGGGAAAGGCTTTTGTTATATTTTATATTTTTTTGCTTGTGATGTTTATTGATATACAGCAGACCTTACAATTATAACTTAATTTTTTTACGCACTCAGTGAGTGCGTTTTTTTTTATAAAGCTAGAGTCTTGCCTTTTTTCGTAGGTAAAGTATAATTTAGTTGACATGGTTATATATTGAGTGTTTCATGTATTATGGATAATTTATGAAAGATAATTATATTAGGGTATCAGGAGCGAGAGAAAAAAATTTAAAAAATATTAGCATCGAGATACCTAAAAAAAGAATTACTGTATTTACTGGTGTCTCTGGCTCAGGAAAGACTTCTCTGGTATTTGATACACTAGCAGCTGAATCTCAAAGACGATTAAATGAAACCTACAGTAGTTTTATTCGTCATCGTATGCCGCATTATGGGCAGCCTGATGTAGATAATATCGAAAACTTGCCTGTTGCATTTATTATTAGCCAAAAACGAATAGGGGGGAACTCAAGGTCTACAGTTGGGACTGTAACTGATATTTATTCAGTATTAAGGCTACTATTTTCACGTATAGGAAGACCATTTATAGGATATTCAAATTCTTTTTCATTTAATAATTCATTAGGAATGTGTAGTCATTGTCAAGGAATAGGCAGGATAAAAACTGTTAATGTTAAGCATTTGCTGGATGCTAGTAAATCTTTGAATAATGGTGCTATTAAGTTTCCAACTTTTGAGCCTGGGGGATGGCGATTGACACGTTATACTGATTCTGGATTATTTGATAATGATAAGGAAATTGAGCGTTATACTCAAGATGAATTGGATACATTGCTTTATGCTGAGAGTGTAAAAATAGAAAAACCTCCTTCTGAGTGGCATAAATCTGCTGTGTATGAGGGAGTTATTCCACGTATAGAACGAAGTTTTTTACAAAAAGATGTAGGTGAAGCTGCAAGGTATTGCAAAGAAATTAAACATATAATTATTGAACAAAACTGTACATATTGCCAAGGTAATAGGTTAAATGATAAAGTGCTTTTTTGTAAAATAAATGAAAAGAATATTGCAGAATGTACACAAATGCAGGTGAATGAACTTTTGAAATTTGTCAAGTCGCTTAATTCACCAACTGCTGGGGCAATTATTATAGAATTAGTAAACAGGCTTGAGCAAATGGTATCTATTGGGTTGGGGTATTTATGTTTAAATAGAGAGACTTCTAGCCTTTCTGGCGGTGAATCACAACGAATTAAAATGGTTTCTCAGTTAGGGAGTAGTCTCACTGATCTTACATATATCTTTGATGAGCCAAGTATAGGTTTGCATCCTCATGATATTAGTAAATTGCATAATTTATTGAGGCATATAGTAAAAAAAGGGAATACTGTGCTGATTGTGGAGCATGATCCTAGCATTATAAAAGTTGCCGATCATATCATAGACATGGGACCAGGAGCAGGGGGAAAAGGTGGGGAAGTAGTATATCAGGGTGATTTAAATGGCTTGAATAAGTCAGGAACACTTACTGGAAAGTATTTATCATATAGATCAAACTTAAAAGAAACAATTAGAGTCCCTAGTGGTTGGCTTGAAATAAAAAATGCAACACTGAATAATTTGAAAAATGTTTCAGTAAATATTCCAAAAGGAGTTCTGACTGTCGTTACTGGTGTCGCTGGTTCAGGAAAAAGTACTCTTATAAATCATGTACTACCGAAATTTCATTCTGAGGTTATTTACATTGATCAAAAAGGAATACAAGCTTCAAAAAGGTCTAATCTTGCAACATACACAGGTGTCTTTGATATTATCAGAAAATTGTTTGCTAAAATACATGGTGTTAAGTCATCATTATTTAGCTTTAATTCACATGGAGCATGTACAACTTGTAAAGGGCTTGGGGTTACTTATACCGATTTTGCCTATATGGATACTGTCAGTGCTGTTTGTGAGGATTGCCAGGGAGAACGTTTTACTCATGATATTCTTCAATATAAGCTTAGAGAGAAGAATATAAGTGAAATTCTTGCAATGACAGTTTTAGAGGCGTTAGATTTTTTTATTGAAAGAAAAATTAGTAAGGTTTTAAAAAGACTGTCAGATGTTGGGATTGATTATATCTCATTAGGACAGCCACTCAGTACTTTCTCTGGAGGGGAATTACAGAGATTGAAACTAGCATCACAGATAGAAACTGGGAAAAATATTTATGTTTTGGATGAACCGTCAACTGGCTTACATATGGCAGATATAAATAATTTAATAAGCTTAATGAATCGTCTTGTTGATCAAAAATCTACACTTATTGTAATTGAGCATAATTTGGATATCATTTGTCAAGCTGACTGGATTATTGATTTGGGGCCATATGCTGGGCATAAGGGAGGAAATGTTTTGTTTTCGGGATTAACAGAAAATCTCCTAAAATGTAAAGACTCGATTACAGCAAGATATTTGACTGATCATTTAAGAAATGGTAAAGAGAAAGGCTGATTATAGTGAGTGAACTGGAAAAAAATTATGTGCCTTTTCAATGTATGATTGTTTCATATACAAATAGATTTAATGTAGAAGGTGTGTCTACTGCACAATACTATATCTTGGATATTTTGAGTAAGCATGGAGCTAAAACGGCAAAAGAACTTGCAGAAATGAAAGGGATATCACAGTCAGGTATCTCAAAATTAACTAAGCGTTTGTTGGAAAAGCGGTATGTTGAACAGAAACGACGCCTTAACGATCGCAGGTTTTATGATATCGTGCTCACAAATGAAGGAAGAGTTTTTTTAAATCGAGTTGAAGATTTTGGAAAAGAAATAATGGATTTGATTAAGAAATCACTAACAGCTGAAGAAGTGCATAGCTTTTGCTTAATGTGCAAAAAAATTACTGATTGTTATACTGAGGTTATTTGAAAAATTAGATAATATATTTAAGTCAGTCTATTTGTTAGTTTTTTTACTAAATGTTAGTGTGCGGCACGAAGTTTTGTAACTTATTATGGCGGTTTCATATGAAATTAAAAATTGAAAGAGAGCTATGGTTTGAGTATTCCCACTCAAGTGGTGCAGGTGGTCAGCATGTAAATAAGGCATCTACACGTGTAGTTGTATGTTTTTCAATCGATAGTTCTGCTGTCTTTACTCCTGTAGAGAAGGCTTGTATAAAGAGGAAGCTGCATAATAGAATTTCCAAAGATGGAGTGCTGCGTGTGGCTGTGGAAGAGAGTAGGAGTCAATCTTATAACAAAACTATTGCTGTTGAACGAGTGGCTGAATTATTGTCAAATTCGCTAATTAGAAAAAAACACAGATTAAAAACAGCTGCTACTTTTGGTTCTAAAGTGCGACGTCTCAAGTCAAAGAAGAAAAGAGCTGATATAAAACAGAGTAGAAAAAAAATCATATTTTAAGTTCATTTATTGGATATGAAATATACTAATTATTAAATTTTACGGGCAGAACTTTGAATTTAAGTTATGCTTTTTTTATTGTTTGACTAATTGTAAAAAATGATTTATCTTATTATAACTCAAAAGTTTTTTTTCGAAGTAGTAACTTCATCTTAATGTAATATCTGAAATGAAGGGCTGTTAAGTGAGCAGGCGTTATTTTTTATCTGGGATTTTTTTTGTCGCAATTCTTATTTCAGGGTGTAGTAAAGGTGAGTTTGTTTGTGAATCGACTCCAACAATCCCTGGAGGCTGCAAGCTTGAGGCTGGCGATATTATACTTGCTCGTTGTAGTGGTTTTCTTCCTGCTGTATTTGGTGGCTTCGGTTCTGCTTATTCTGGTTATGGTCATGCGGGGGTTCTTTTTTACGATTCTGCTGGTTGCAGCAAAATTTTACATATGCAACCTTGTGGAATAGCTGTGTCTTCTCTTGATGATTTTTGGGAAAAATATTACAAAGTTGGGCTTGTCCGTTTAAGAGTTGGTGATTTATTAAATAGAGATAAGTTTAATATCGAATGTCAGAAATTGCTGGAATATAATAATGAACATATTATTTTAAATGATTTCTGGACTGAGGAAGGTAAGATAGCTTATTATAAAGGGGTAGGTTATCCTAATTCACTATATTGTGTTACTCTTATTAATATGCTTTATTATAAAACAGGTGCACCGGAGCCGTTTGTAAAAAAATATAATATAGAGCAATATCCTATCATGAAACTTATTGGAGAAGCTTTAGATAGGAAGGAATACAATATTCCAGTAGTTGCTTCTGTATGTCAAAATTCAAATTTTTCTCTTATAGGAGAGTATTCTTTTTCTGATGAAAGGTTGAAGATAATTGAGGTGGATAATGCAATTGTTAATGCAGTCAATGAATACTTGAGTAAAGGATATATTACTAGAGGTGTACCACTTATTAAAAGACCATATCTAGCCGCGTTATTTGGAGTTAAAACTGTAGCAACACCTTTTTTGCCAGTTGGAATTAAATTAATGTTAAAAAAAATTAATTCATATAAGGAGCTCAGCCAGCTTTATATGATTAATAAATTTATAAAGAGTACTCGAAATAAAGTTTTAAAAGATATCTCTATAGAGCCTAAAATGGATGTTTTTAAGCATACTATTGCTGTTGCTGATGAATATAGAGATAAGTTTTTTGTTAATAACTTAAAATAGTAATAGGTTTTAATGAGGTTGCTTATGCAAATCAGGTATACGCGTAAAACATTTTTTATGAGTTTTATACTTCTGACAGTAACTTATTTAATATTGTATTTTGGTTTTGATGTAAGTATTTCTGAGTTTGCATTGAATAAATTGATGCTCAGGAATTCTTCAATGATTAAATTATTTAACTCGTTATGTGGACATATTGTTTTTCAGATACTTGCGTTCTGCTTAGTCTTACTATATTTATTCTTTAATAATAAGTCATTTGCAAATAAAACTTTATTTGTAGCGATTACATTAATTGTTGCTATGTTGTTTGATGATAATTTAAAGTATTTTTTTGGTAGAGCAAGACCGATGGAATTTTTTGATAACCAAGTTTATGGCATGCAATGGTTTCAGAATGCGGATTTCTTTCATTCTACCCCGTCTGGACATTCAACAAGAGCGATGACGCTTTGTATGAGCTTGGTATTACTCTTCAAAAATAAGTTTGCTCAAGTGATGTTAATCCTTTTTGCTGTATTGCAAGCATTATGTAGGGTTATTTTATTGAGGCATTATCTGAGTGATGTTGTCTTTGGAATGTGGATCGGTTTTTTTGTGGCTGTATATGTGCATACCGTCATGTTTGAAAGAGAGTGATTTTCATGGTGTTACAACAGTACAACAGGAGAAATACACTGGTTGTTAAATTAACCTAGTTTATTTCTCCTATATAAACTAATTTAATGACGAATTAAACATATGAATTATATGGCTGAAGCCATCACTTGTATCCACAGGTAGGATATTGCTTGATTGGGTTTGTTCGGTGACACTTGATATTTCTGTCTGCTTCCTGCTTCCAACTTGAAGAAGTTTAAACCCTGTGTCATCATCAATTTCTCTGGCACAAGCAGCGTCAAGTATTTCATATATTATTGCTTCGCCTGTTACCCAAACATCAACACCACTACCAAAACATCCACTCGTTGTTTCACCGTTTCTTCCTAGAAAACCATGAATATGAAGAATTGGGTTGTCCTCATTATCTCTAGCAATAAGACCAATAGCTGCACTTTCATGGGTATTTTTTATATCAACTTTTAATGGCTCTACTGGCCTGGAATCACTATTTTTTGGGCCAGAAATTATGCTTCCTGTTTTTATTCCTGCAATGAAATTTACATAGCCACTTTTGATGTCATTTTCTCTGGCAAATTCTTCAATACAGTGAGGTAATTTATCATTTTCTTCCAAGCTAAGAATAAATACTCTTCCGATTTTTCCTTCTGTAGCTTTCATTATGCGCTCCTAATTAGTATTATATAATTTATATTATTAATAATCTCATAGATATGAGTTGTTGTCAAGAAAAAGATTAGATGTATTGTAAATATATTATTAATGGGTGAAGGATTAGTAAGGTATGTCTTAGGAAATCAATGATGAGTACTATTATAATAAAACAATAACCTCATGTGAGATTATTGTTTTATAGTTAAATATATTAATTCAGTAATATTAGAGAAGTTCTGCTGCAATTTCTGATAATGGGCTTCTTTCACTGCGTTTTAGGGTTATGTGTCCATGCAGCGGAGAATCTTTAAGGCGTTCTACGGCATAGGTGAGCCCATTACTTTCAGCATCAAGGTAGGGGCTGTCTATCTGTTGTGGATCTCCAGTAAGTACCATCTTTGTTCCTTCACCAGCACGGCTGATTATCGTTTTTATTTCATGTGGTGTTAGATTTTGGGCTTCATCAACTATAACATATTGTTTAGGTATTGAGCGACCTCGTATGTAGGTTAAGGCCTCAAGTTGGATATCTCCAGTAGATATATAATTGTCAACTTCTCTATGAGCTGCTAATGAGTCCAGTTCATTTTCTTTCTTGCTGATCAGATAAGTAAGATTGTCAAATATGGGCTGCATCCACTGATTTAGCTTGTCGTCTTTACTTCCAGGAAGGTAGCCAATATCTTTTCCCATTGGAATAATTGGGCGGGAAACTGATATTTTGTCATATAAGCTTTTTTCAATTACCATTTCCATACCAGCAGCGAGTGCAAGAAGAGTCTTGCCACTACCTGCTTTGCCTACTAGAGTAACTAACTGAATAGCAGGGTCTAATAAAATATCCAGCGCCATTTGTTGTTCTTTGCTTCTTGAGCGTATAGTATAGCATTTTGTTGGTTTGTCACTCAGTGGTTTTAGGAGCCCATGGGTTAAATGCCTGGCGAGAGCTGTTTGTTGTGACTTGTCAACAGCGCTTAGGTGTACAAATTCGTTCGGTCTAAGTTTATCGGTGTCAAGTTCTAGTTCATGGTCATGGTACAACTTATCAATTTCAGCACTGCTTACTGTAATCTCAGTAATACCAGAATATAATTCATCAATATTAATTTTCTGACTTTCAAAGTCTTGACTTTCAATACCAAGCACAGAAGCTTTCACTCTGCAGTTTATATCCTTTGATACAAAGACGACTTTTTCTTCAGGGTTGGTCTCTTTGCTTTTTCTAAAAAGGTGATACGCAACACTAATAATTTGGTTGTCTGCGGTGATTCTGTTCAATCCTGTTTCTGGGATTAAATCTTTCTCAAGGTAGATAATTACTTGACCGCCTTTTTCTGTTGGGACTCCTTTACTAATATTGCCTGATTTCCGCAAGCGGTCTAATTCTCGAATAACATATCGAGAATTACGGCCAAGTTCGTCATTGTTGGTTTTGAATTTATCAAGTTCTTCAATAACTGTAATCGGGAGTACTATTGTGTTGTCTTCGAACAAAGAGAGTGCTTCAGGATTGTGTAGCAAAATGTTTGTGTCTAGTACAAATGTCTTCTTCATATCACCGTTACTTTCTAGGTAAAGTTACCAAAAAACACTTAGTGGGTACAACTGTAATATACGGTTTTTTACAGTATGTTGCAAAGATAATTTCCGATTATAATTGATAAAAATGATAGCTTGATTTACTATCACTTATTCTGCATAATATGTAAAATTGATAATTGCTTTGGAGAAAGAATGAATATACCTATTAATATTTCAGATCTTATGGATAGTTCAAACGTAAAATTTGGTACAAGTGGTGCTAGAGGTCTGGTCTCAGACATGTCTGATATGGTTTGTTATGTGTACACTTTAGGTTTTATCCAGTATTTAAAGTGTGAATGGCAGCCAAAACACCCAGAATTTAATATTGATAAAATTGCTATTGCTGGTGACCTTAGACCGAGTACACCAAGAATTATGGAAGCTGTTGCTAGAGCAGCAAAAGACTCCGGGTTAGAGGTTATCAATTCAGATTATGTACCTTCTCCAGCTGTTGCTTTATATGGTCTGCAGAATAGAATTCCGGCTGTCATGGTTACCGGGAGTCACATTCCTGATGATAGAAATGGCATAAAGTATAATACTGCACTTGGGGAAATATTAAAAGAAGATGAAGCCGGCATTAAAGCACAAGATGTAACTATCCCTGAGTTGTTTGATGAAAATGATATATTTAGAGAAGACCTTAATGCACTTGGGGAGTGTGATAGCGGTGCTAGGGTCGCATATATTGATCGATGGCTTCAGGCATTTCCTGTAGACTTTTTGAAAGGGATGAATATCGGTGTCTATCAGCACTCGGCGGTTGGACGGGATATTATGAATCTCTTGCTTTCAAGACTAGGTGCTATAGTCATACCAATTGCAAGAAGTGATGTCTTTATCCCTGTTGATACAGAAGCAATCAGACAGGAAGACGTCAAGCTTGCTATTAAGTTTGCTTCTGAGTATAAGTTAGATGCAATAATTTCAACGGATGGTGATAGTGATAGACCACTTATTAGTGACGAAAAAGGGAACTGGCTTCGTGGCGATATTGCTGGTATACTTACAGCCTCTTTTCTTTCTGCTGATTTTGTCGTTACGCCAGTAAGTAGTAATACTGCAGTTGAATTATGTGGAAAATTTGAAGTTGTTGAAAGAACAAAGATTGGCTCTCCATATGTTATTGCTGTACTTGAGAGTCTATATAAAAGTAATCCCGGCAAGACTGTTGTAGGGTACGAGGCTAATGGCGGTTTTTTACAGATGTCTCCAGTCAATATTGATGATAAAATACTTGCTCCTCTTCCAACTCGTGACCCTATTATTGTTCACTTGTCGATACTTGGAGCAATTAAAAAGTATGGTATTCCTATCTCTGAACTGATAAAATGGTTGCCTGCTCGTATTGGTGCAAGTGATAGATTACAGGGAATACCTTCAGATATTAGTATTAACAAAATAAATAAATTAGTTGATGAAGGTCATAAAGGTATGGAAGAGTTTCTCCCAGAACTTGGGCATATTTCACTTATTGACTTAACAGATGGACTTAGAATGGTGTTCGAGAATTCTGATGTAGTTCATTTCCGTCCAAGCGGTAATGCTCCTGAATTGAGATGTTATGTTGAAGCTGATTCTCAAGACCGTGCAGAGTATTTGCTGAAATATGGTCTGGATGCACTAAGAAGCTGGTTATAGAGAAATTAATTTGAAGTACGAGTTTTTAGTAGAAGCTCTAAAGGTAGAAATTTAGGGCTTCTAATTTTTTGTAAAGTGCTTGTTGAATTAAAGCTAATATTGAAGCTCTTTACAGCGGTTTCTTCTAATAGGTAGTTGAGCAATGCTTTAAGACTGGATATCTGTTTGGCTGTTGGTGCCCTGGCTGTAAAATCGCCGATAAGACAAATACTGATTGTATGATGCAAACTTTCTTTTGACTTAGAGTTCAATACATTTTGTGTTGCATCCAGTAGCGGTAATGTGTCTTTCTGGGCTTTCCAGAAAGTAGTAGCGTCTACCAATCCATCTGCTCCGCCATAGCCGTTTGTAATAATAAAATGAAACCCCAAATCCTCGGGATTATTTTTTTTAACTAACCTTTTTGAAAGAGTTTGACTGTTACCTGAAAATAAACCGCTTTGAAATATTTCAATGTTTTCCCAGCGATTTGATAATTTGTCTGGATACCATGATATATTACTATCACTTGCGCTCGTTTCAGAGATAATAGTTTTTATTTTTTCGTCAGTAATAGAAGTCGGCGATTCTGCAAGTCGTACAATATTGGCAGATTTATTTTGGGGAGCCAAATACTTATAAGCATAGTATACACTTATTGTGATGAAGAGTAAAATTATTGTTATATCTAGCGTCGTTCTTAATTTCATAGGGTCATTTTACATAAAACTTGGCTTGCTGCAATTTGCAAGCCAAGTATAAGTTGAAAAGAATAAAATTTTATTTGCCTGTTTTAGCGCCGTTCTTTAAAAGCTCAGATGTCATATTTCTGCTCTTCTCACCGTTCATAGCAGCAATATCAAGAGGTGTTTGTCCTTTGTTATTACGCTTATTTATAAGAGGTAGCAGATCTTTTACAACTTTATTGCGGTTGTTTTTTGCGGCGTAGTGCATGGCTGTATTTCCTAGCTTGTCTCTGGCTCTCATATTTGCTCCACTTCTTAAGAGTAATTCGATTAGATTATGATTGCCTTTCGCTGCTGCAAATAACAAAGGTGTTGCACCTGATGGCGTTGTTACATTTACGTTTGCACCTGAGCGAATAAGTATATTTGCTATTTTAGGCTTACCTTTTTGTGCTGCAAGAAGGAGTGGTGTAAATTTGAGTTTGTTAGCAATATTTGCATTTGCTCCTGCGCTGATAAGCATGCGTACATTATCTTCATACGACCGGTTAACAGCATAAAAGAGTGGTGTTTGTCCTTCATTATCAAGTGCATTGGCATCAGCACCTGCAGTTAAGATAAGACCAAGTACTTTTGTATTTCCTCTGTTTGCCGCATAATGTAGAATTGTTCGACCTGAACTATCGCGCTCTTTTAAAAGTGATTTGGTGGTATTTGCCAATAACATATTATTTACTGTATTGTAGTCTCTTGCGTCTATAGCGTTTACTAGGGGAAGAAATGCTGGTGACGCAAACACGTTGTAACTGCAAGTTAGGAATATGAATAGTACAATTATAATATACTTTCTAAACATTATTAACCTCCTATATTTTTATAAGATATAATTTACAAATATTAATAAATTATATTGGAATTATTGCTATAATTCAAGGAAAGTTTATAATCATATCAACTATAATTTCTTATAATCGGAAAGGTGAGGTATGAGGGTTATTTCTGGTAGTGCTAAAGGTGTACCTTTAAAAGTGGAAAATGGTGTAAGTGCAAGACCATATCTCGAAAAAACTAGAGGGGCAATTTTTAATTCATTATGTGGGATTATTGATGGATCGAGAGTTCTAGATTTATATGCTGGTAGCGGGGCTGTTGGAATTGAGGCTCTTAGTCGTGGTGCGAGTTCATGTGTTTTTGTAGAGCTTGAGAGAAAGTCTGTATCGACAATTAGATATAACTTGGATAAAGCAAAACTTAGTGATAATGCGGTAATATTTGAAGGACGAGTTGAGAGCTATTTGGCTTCAGTTTATGATGAGTTCGATCTAATCTTTGTTGATCCTCCTTTTATTGATATGCCAGATTGGAATGGCTCTGATAATGTTAAAGAAATTATGAATGGTATTAGTCGTATACTGGCTCCTGAAGGTAGAATTATTTTTAGATTTGAACACCAGAGACTTGATCCTCCAAATTGGCATGGAGTAACTCTTTTTAAAGACAGGCGACATGGTAGGAGTAGAGTCTTGGAGTATAGAAAGTAGCTGTTATTATGGGATTGTTTTCTGGAAGTCAACCACTTGCTGATAGAATGCGTCCACAGATTCTCGAAGAATTTGTAGGACAGGATGACTTAATTGGGCGTGGTACTCTTATGCGTAGAGCCATTGAAGAAGATTCTGTTGGCAGTATGATTTTTTGGGGACCTCCTGGTAGTGGCAAAACTACCCTTGCAAAGGTTATTGCAAATACTACTAATCAGCATTTTGTCTCATTTTCTGCAGTATTACAGGGGGTAAAAGATGTACGTGAAATTGTTGCAAAAGCTAAAGAAAGAATGCTTCTTAGTGGAGTGAAGACTATCCTTTTTGTTGATGAAATACATCGTTTCAATAAGTCTCAGCAAGATGCTTTCTTGCCGCATGTCGAGTCTGGGGCTATTATTTTGATTGGAGCAACAACTGAGAACCCATCTTTTTCAATAAACAACGCATTGCTTTCAAGGTGCAGAACGTATGCTTTAAAACAATTGACTGATACTGATATTAGTGCTATTGTGGATTCAGCTCTAAGTAATGAGATTAGAGGGCTTGGATCGTATAATGTTGAACTAGAATCGGGGGCAAAAGAGATGTTGGTTAATTTTGCTAATGGTGATGCTAGAGCTGCCCTTGGTGCGCTTGAACTTGCTGTCACCGGAACTCCTGATAATGATGATGGTATTAGGTTTATTGATTCTGGAATAATAAAAGAGGCTATTGCTAGTAGAATTATTGCTTTTGATAAAGGTGCAGAAGAGCATTATAATCTTATATCTGCATTACAGAAGTCCATTAGAGGATCTGATCCACAAGCAGCTATTTATTGGCTTTCCCGCATGCTTCAAGGTGGGGGGGATCCAATGTATATTACTAGACGCCTGGTAAGAATTGCTAGTGAAGATATTGGGCTTGCCGACCCTAATGCCCTAGTTCAAGCTATTGCTGTAAAAGATGCTGTTCACTTTCTGGGGATGCCTGAAGCCAATACGGCACTGACGCAGGCTGTTATCTATCTTGCCACTGCTCCAAAATCTAATGCTGTTGAAGTCGCTATTATGGCGGCAGATGGTATGGTTCGTAATACAAGGAATGACCCCGTGCCTTTGCATATTAGGAATGCTCCTACAAAATTAATGGCAGAATTAGGCTATCATAAAAGGTATCAATACGATCATGACGCTCCAGATTCTTACTCGGGCCAAGAGTATCTACCAGATAGTCTTGTTGGAACGGAATTTTATAAGCCGGGTAATTTTGGCTTTGAAAAAGAAATCAATAAAAGGCTTGAGTATTGGAAGAGACTGAAGAAAGACCGGCAGAATAGTGAATATCGAGGGAGATAAACCTAGTGAAGATTGGGGGCGCTATCTTGAAATTGTTAAGGATGGGTATAAGAAATCTATTCTTTATAATTTATCAAGTAAAAAGGGCTATAAAAAATCTGAGAAAGGTTTTGCAACGGGTATTTCTGGGTTTGATTTTGCCACTGGTTATAATGGGGTTCCACAAGGTGAGTTGATTGAGATCTTTGGTCAGGATGATACAGGTAAGAGTTCTCTTGCATTATTGTTTGCGGTGGCAGTGCAGAGAGCTGGAGGTTATATTGCTTATATTGATATTGAGGGTAAATTTGATTATAAGTTTGCTAAAACTATAGGCGTTGATGTTGATAGAATGTCAATTTGTGATGAAAAGGGAGCTGAAGAGGTCTTTGACATTTGTGAAATTCTTGCACTCGGAGGTGCTGTGGATCTTGTAATTTTAGACTCATTGACAGCTCTTATGCCAAGTTCCTGTTATGAGTTTGATGAATATTTAATTAATAATAAAAATTTCATACTATATGACGAAAATAGTTCTGAGTGTGAACTGAATAAGTCAAGATTAGATTGTGAATATTATCAAAGAAGCTATGATAACACCATTATAAAACGCGGTATTCGCAGGTTAAAATATATTGCAAAACGTACTGGTTGTACATTTGTGATTATCAACCAAGTTCGACAGAGACATGACTCAGTCACTGCCTATTTGGAAAAATCTACAGGTGGGGATTTTGTATTACTTCAAAGTGGGCTTAGGTGCCAGTTGTTTAAAAAGTCTAATATTATTAGAGATGAGAAAGCAGTAGGGGTTAACCTATTGGCTCGTATAGTAAAGGGTAATTTAACTTGCCGAAATATCAATATCTGGCTGGTATTATACTATTCTACAGGATTTTCTTATGTAGAAACGATGATTTTGAATGCCATTGAACTTGGGATTTTAAAAAGAAAAAGTGATAGCGTATATTATAAAGATATAAACTTGGGTAATAACCGTAAAGAAGTTAGTAAATATTTAGAGGCTGACTCTAATTTTTTTGAAGGTATTATTGATAATATTAAATTACACTATAAATCGTAAAGGGGTGTTGTGACAGAATTTAATGATGTTGTGCCAAATCAGTTGAGGACGCCGCTTCGTAAGGCGATTAGAACTGCTCTTAAACGAAGTGAAAAGAAGTATGATAAGCTCAAAAGTGAACTTCTAGAGTGCGAGAAAGCAAATTATTTTCTTGAGTGTGGTGAGATAATAAAAGCAAATTTGGATATGGTAAAACGTGGGATGACTCTGGTAGAGCTTCCTGATATGTATAACTTACCCAATTTGCGCGTGATTGAGTTAGAACAGCATTTAAAGCCTTTGGATAATGCTAAAAAGTACTTTAAAAAACAGAGGAAACTTCATAAGGGGCAAGGAATAATCGAAAAACAACTTGCATCAACTCGAGAAAAAATTGAATTGATCAGTGATCTTTTAGAAGGGTATGTTGCATGGGAGGAAGGTGTTTCTGCGGATACTCCTCCTGAGGAAGAGTTTGTGTTACGTGCTGATGAATTGAAGATACATGTGGCTGGGCTAAAACCGAAGAAGCCTGCTGTTAGTAAGCGTAAAGCTGAGCCTAACGGAGTACGAGTTTTTGAGTCTTATGATGGTATTGTTATATATGTTGGGAAAAATGCGAGGGACAATGATAATCTCTCAATTCGTGTAGCCAGAGGTAATGACTGGTGGTTTCATGTTGCTGGAGTTCAGGGATCACATGTTCTTGTCAGACTTGAGAGTAAGCAGCAGGGGTTGGCTTTACCTCAAGAAACGCTGCTTGATGCAGCAACACTTGCTGTGTATTTTTCAAAGGCAAGAAAAGCAACTAGAGCTGATGTACACTATACTCAGGCAAAGAATATTCGTAAAGCAAAAAAAGCACCTCCTGGGCAGGTTGTGGTAAATAATGGTAAGACTTTGAATGTCGTGGTTGAGCAGGAGCGACTTGATAGATTGCTAAAACGTGAGAGTGTAGATTAAAAAAAGCCCCCTGATATAATATATCAGGGGGCTTTTAAAATCTACAATAAAACTTGATTAAATGTCATCTTCATTAATACCAAGAATATTATTGATGTCATAATCTACCTCATCATGATCTACTACAGGTTCGTAGGTCTCAAGAGTGATAAAACCTTCTTCAATTTCTCTGCATACTGCTGCAAGCAGTGCTTCGTTTGGTTTGCGCTCAACAAATAGAGGGGCGCCATTTTTTACATCCTTTAAACGTAATGAAAGAAGTTTGGTTAAATGGAATTTTCCACCTACCATATCTGCAAGCTTGTCTTGAGGAATCGCTGCTAATGAATCGTAAAACCGCAATGGAGTTCTCCTATTAGAAACTATTTATAATGTTATAAAAAAATAATTAATTTTCAGGTGTTGCTTTCTCAGTGCAAGTAACATTGATTGCTTTAAGCCCTTTTTCGCCATCTTCTACTTGAAATTCGACTTTATCTCCTGGAAAGAGTCGTCGTTCTTGTCCTTCAGCAAGTCCAGAAAAATGGAGAAAAATATCCTCACCATCATTGTCACGTGTTATAAAACCGTAACCCTTAGATGGGCTGAACCACTTAATCAATCCACTTGGCATCTTACATTCCTATTTGCTCAGGGTAAGTATTTCTATGATTATTAGTACACATATATAAACGACACTAATCATAAGACAACTTAAATAATATCATAAGTTTATTAGTATGTCAAGGGTATACTAGATAACATATGATTCTGCTTAAATTAATTTTTTGGGAGAGGCTGATAATAGAAAACCATTAGCCTCTTTTCTAATATTGCCGTTGCATAAACCGTCTCTATTCGCATTTAAGCCAACAAGGTTATTAATTGTATATCCACTGTCAGAAAATAATTTAATAATCTCTTGAAGAGTAAAAGAATGAATAAAAATGTCCTGTAACTTTCTGTAGTTATGAACAATTTTATCGCCAGATTCCCTTAAATTTGCAGATGAGAGAGAGTTTTTGAGAGTGTTAATTTTTCTTAATAGTGAATTGTATCTAAATTCATAATTATGAATATGAATCAAAACTTTGCTGTTCTTATTTAAATTTGCATGAAGTGAGGATAAAATGTGTACTCTATTAGCATAGCCTTGTATTAAACCTAGAACGCTAAACATCATAATGATGGCATCAAATTTTATAGTTTTATTAAGTGGAAGGTGCATTATGTCAGCTCTTATTAGTTTTTCTTTCTGGTGACCAAATGATAGTAGTTTCTTCTGACTTATCTTTAGAAAGTGCTCGCTCAAGTCAACACCGAAAGTATCAAATCCTAAGCTCTCTAAAAAAAGCAGATGCCTGCCGGTACCGCATCCCAGGTCTAGAACTTTTCCGGGAGGAGTCAGATTGTCATGCAGGAACTGGCAGTCAAATATGAATAGTGGGTTGTCTTTAAAATACTTGTCATATTTTTCCGCAATAGCATTATTACTTGTATACCGTAATATTGTTTGATGAATAGGAGTTATATTATTAGTTTTGGGCATATTATATATTCGTGATTGTCTAATTATAAAAAATACTATTTAAATTATGAGACAATGACTCATAATTTAAAGTGACTTTTGAGAGATGTTTTTTATATATCATGTTGACAAATATATATTAATATAGTATACTAAAATTGAGATTAATTTAAAGTTTAATTTCGCTAAACACTTTTTTAAATATAGATTTTTGAGATATTGCATAACTATTTTTTTTGTAATTTGCTTGTTTTTATAAGTTTATGTTTAGTTTAGCAATTTTTTTTTAATATGTTGAGTTGTTTTTATTACGATCAATGTTGTGTGTACGCTTCAGTATTAATGAGCATATCTTCTAACTGATATACTAATTTTGTCACTTTATACTAATTTTTAAATGTAGTATTAGCATTATTTTGGGCTACAAATAGCAAAAATATTACTCAAATAGAATGGAGAAATAAAAATGTCTAGACCGCACAAGAAAAGAAGAGTGTGTTTTACTCCTACTTTTACTCTCTTCAAACCTGCTGGCGTGCCAATTAAAAAGACAGAAATTATTGAATTAAGACTTGATGAATTAGAAGCTATGAGATTAGCCAACCTTGAAGGATTGTATCAGGAAGATGGTGCTAAGAGAATGAATACTTCTCGCGCAACTTTTGGTAGAATTTTAACCGACGCACGAAGAAAAGTTACTGACGCCCTTATCAATGGGAAACCTATAAGTGTTGAAGGGGGAAATGTATCTTTTTGCGAAGGTGGTGCTGATGGCTGTGAAAACGCGGAAAATTGTATTTATAAGAAGAGCACAGATGCTGATGGCGCTGAAGAACCTTCTAATAATGATAAATAGTAATTTTATATAAAAGCTTTTGTGAGAAGCCTCTTTTGTAGAGGCTTCTTTTTTTTATAATATCATTATTAAGTATACTAATAATTTGAAATAGATATTGGAGTTTATAATGGATGATAGAAGGTATATGCTGAAAGCTATTGAGCTGGCAAAGAATGGCCTTGGGTGGGTAAGTCCTAATCCGCCTGTGGGTTGTGTTATTGTTTCTGATGAGGGCAGAATTGTAGGAGAAGGCTGGCATCAGAGGTATGGTGAAGCCCATGCTGAAGTAAATGCTCTTGAGCAGGCTGGGCAGTGTGCAAAAGGCGCAACTGCATTTGTAACATTAATGCCATGTAGTCATCATGGAAAGACCCCTCCATGTACAATTGCTCTTATCAATGCAGGTATTAAGCGTGTTGTTGTTTCGGTTGATGACCCTGATCCGGTTAGTGGTGATGGTGTAGCTACGCTTACTCAAGCAGGGATTAGTGTTGAAGTTGGACTTTTATCAGATATTACTAAAAAAGTTATGCACGGATTTATTAAATGCATAAAAACAGGATTACCTCATATTACTTTGAAATATGCTATGACATTGGATGGGTGTATTGCTACTGCTTCTGGCGATTCGAAATGGATCTCTTCAGAAGAAAGTCGCAACAGTGTGCAACGACTCCGTACAGAGTCGGATGCAGTAATGGTTGGTTCTCAGACAATGTTGAAGGATAATCCGCGACTAAATGTCAGGGATTTTTCTTTGTCCCAGCCATTTAGGGTAATAATTGATTCTAACCTAATTACGCCTACGAATGCAAAGATTTTTTCAAGTGGTGGCGGCAAAGTTATTATTCTTTGCGGGAATGATGTGGAAGATAGTAAAGTCTCTGTTTTAAAAAAAGCGGGTGCAGAGGTTTTACTTGTAATGAGAAAATCCGGCCATCTTGATTTGACTGCAGCTATGAAAGAATTAGTGAGTATATTTGGAATTAGAAGCATCCTTTGTGAAGGTGGCAGTGGTATGGCCGGTGCTCTGATTCGTGAAAAATTGGTTGACCGTGTTATAACATTTATTGCTCCTAAAATGCTTGGTGGATGCGGATTGTCTCCTGTTTCCGGTTCTTCACTAGAAATGATGAAAGATGCAATTTGTTTAGACGATTTTGATTGTAGTGTTATTGGGGGGGATGTCCTTTGCTCTGGTTGGATTGCTGGAAGTCTTGAGTTATAAATTTGCTAGAGGTTAATATATATCATTAATTGTTTCTGCTACAATATCATAAAATACATGACTGCCTGCAGCGATACCAAAGCCTCTTTCTTGGTAGATATAACCAAAGTATAAACCGGCAATGACCCTGAATGTAAAAATGGGTAGAGAGAATATTTCGGTTGACCAAGGGAGATAGTGAAATACGGCAAATATTATTGCTTGTATAAGCATGACGACTATATATAATGAGCGATCTTTGATTTTTAAAAGATTTGGTAGTGCTAAAAATAATAGTGACATTAAAATCATTCTAAAGAGAAATTCTTCATATACGCCAGCTCCTACTGAAAGAACCAGCCCATTAAGCCACTCTCCAACAGCAGATAAGTCCGCTCGTAAAAGAATTATTTTATTTACTGTCCAGACAAGGATAAACGGCGGTATTGCAAATACCAGACTTTCAAGATACATATATATAATAGTATGCTTACTCAGCTTCCATGAGGTGTTACTTAGGTGCTGCTTTAAAATCAATATAAATATTATAAAAAGAAAGCTGAAAAAAGAACCCAGAATTTTAATGACCCATAAAACCGTACTTTCTGAAATTTCACTATTTGGGAAAACTTGAGAGTATAGCCAGACACTACCGTAGTAAAAAATATTAAGTAATTTTGCAAGCATTATGTCTGCACCATTAGCTACTGGTCGTTCAAGGGATCTTAAAATCCAGACTCCGCCATGGTATATTATCAAAAAAGGTAGTATGAAATATAAGCATGCAATAGGTCTTCGACTGCAGTCAAAATAAGCAACCAAGGGGGAACTAGCTGGTTTTGAAAATCCTTCTTCCATATCTATCCTATACGTTTAAAACTTAATCATTATCTTTTTTAAATTTACTGATTAAAGAGAATACTTTCTGTATTTTTTTATCACTAACGCCAAACTTTTTGAGTGATGATTTGAATTGATTATCAGATATATCATTTTTAAAAAAGTCTTTTATCAAAATGCAATAATCTTTTATTTGAGAAACTTCAGGAAGCTCTTCTAGTAGCTCCTGATGGCTTAGATCTAAGAATTTTGTGATATTTTTATCATTCATCAGATATCTCTTAAAATTAAAGAAAAATTTATCATATTATACTAATTGTAACCCTTGATATCGAATTATTTTCTAAAAGAAATACATTGAAAATAAAAAGTACTTATATAGCAAGGTAATATACGCAAAAAAAATAAAAAAAATAACTAAGAATCGTAAAAAGACTAATTTGGCTAACTTTAAAGGACGATAGCTTAGTATAAGAAATTAATTAATGAGACACAGTTGGGGGTCGCTTCTGTGTTGACTGTGGGAAAAAAATGTTAAGGAGAACAAAGTGCCCAATAATAATGTTGTTCCACGCGGTACAAAAATCAGAAAAATTAACCTCTCGAGAAAAACAGCGCCATGTTCAAGATGTGGAACTATAAGTAAAAGACATTCAATAGGACATCGAAGGCTCAGAGAGGTTGGAATTAGTGCGCCAACTATTCTTGAAGTTACCTACTCTAAGCATTATTGTGTAAATTGCAGGAAACATTTTTCTCTGCCTATGGATCATCTTGCACAGCCTTCTGGTAGATTTACTAATAGAGTTCGCCGAACAGCAGTTGATCTTGTCGTAAAACAGGAAATGACACTTGAAAAAGCTACCCAGAGGATGAGACAGAAATATCATGTGCACGTTCCTCCAACAACACTTCATGATTGGGTTGTGGCTGAAATGAAGATTGATTAAAAATACGTCTTAAGGCATGCATTGCAATTTTCTGGTATTACATTGGGCATGTGTTTTAGAAAATAAGATATTAATTCTTTTGCAATAATGCTGAGGATAAATAAAATTTATACGGTTACCTTAGAAAGGTAACCGTATTTTTTATAATTATAAATCAGACAGGGAATAAATTGGATATCACGAATTATAAATTAATTGATTGTGGTCAAGGGCGGCGCCTGGAAAAATTTGGTGAAATTATTTGTGATCGACCTGCACCTATGGCTATGTGGGAAAAAAAAATAAGTCAAGAATGCTGGGAAAAAGCTGATATTTATTTTGATTTACTGACAAAGACTTGGAAAGGTGAAATTCCTGAGAAATGGTTACTTGAGCTTGGTAAGGTTAAGTTTATGCTTGAGCCTGCAAGTAATGGTCAGATTGGAGTCTTTCCAGAGCAGAGTCAGAACTGGGAATGGATTGATAAAAAGATCAATGCTGCCAGGCAGCCAGTAAGAGTTCTAAATGGATTTGCTCATACCGGAGGTTCAACAATTGCAGCTGCATGTGCTGGAGCTGAGGTTTGCCATTTCGATGCGGCTAAAAGTGCGAACACTAGAGCGCGCATAAATGCTGACTTATCTGGTTGCGCTCAAGATTCAATACGTTGGATTACAGAAGATGCACTCAAGTTTATGACTAGAGAAGTGAACAGAGGAAATAAATATGAAGCAATCATTCTAGATCCACCTGCTTTTGGTCGTATGAATAAGAAAATATGGAAATTTGAAAAAGATATGCCGGAGCTTCTGAGATTAGCAAATGAATTATTCTCTGATGAACCGCTATTCTTTTTATTAACATCGCATAATACGGGATGGAAAACTTCAGATCAATTAAATTTTGTTAAGAGCAGTGTCCCATTATTGCTTTCAGGAAGAGTCAGTGCAGGTGATATGAATATTGCTGGTAAGGGAAATACTCTACCTCTTGGCATGTATTTACGTGTTGAGTATGACTTAAATTAGCATTATTACTCCTTGACATTTTACAATTTTCAAATAAAGTTGATTGAGAAATTTATTGATTACTGAGTGGAGAGTATAATGAAACAATTACTATTATATATATGTTTTGTGTTTTTACTGTTATTTTCTTTTTCGGCGTATTCAAGTGCGACTGAACTTAGTATAGGTGATACTGCTGTTGATTTTCCTGAGGGCAATAAATGGTTTGGTGGAGATAAAGTAAGTCTAAAGGATAATATTGATAATAAGGTCACACTACTTTATTTTATGAAGCCTGGTTGCGGAAGCTGTGATAAGTTTGCTCCACATTTATATAGATTACTTCTTAAACATAAAGAAGATCTGACTGTTGTTGGAGTAACAGAGTTTTCTGATGATAAAATTGAAGAATATCTGGTGAAAAGAGTGGGCGACTATCCAATTATTCAGGATAAAGATAGATCATTTATGAATCAGTACATTGGGGTTATTAATAAGTATCCTTATGTTGCTATAATTGATAAAGAAGGTAAGCTCTCATGGTTTGGTAGAGGAAAATTTCATTCTCATGTTACAGATGAGGTTGAGAGAGCCCTTAACAAGAGTAAAGATTCTGTTCCGGTTAATTCTGATGGGACAAAGCGTGCCCTTGTTGTTGGGGTCGATTATTCAGGTTTGAGTTTGAATAAATTGTCAGCACCTGAGAGTAATGCCGAGCTTATCGCAAAATCATTTGTAGATGCTGGATATACTGAGTCTATGCTTCTTCGTGGTGATGAGACAACTACTGAGACATTAACAAGTGATATTGCTAAACTTGCTACAGATTCGAAATCTGGAGATTCGGCAGTGTTTTTCTTTTCTGGAGATGCCAAACCTCTTAAGCAGAGTGATGGAAGTATTGATTTGGAGCTATATTTTTCTGATTCGAGTATTTCTTTGAAAAATCTGGTAGGAAAATTTATTCGTGCGAGTGAATGCAAGAACCTTCTTGTTGTGGTTGATGCTAACAACGAAAACAGCACTCTTGAAATATGGGAAGATATTGCAGCTGATGTTGGAAAAGCTATTCCTGAAGCTACTATAATTCTTTCTGCTGCAAGATGGGATCGTTCAATGCTAGATGAGAGTGGTACTAAAACTATTTTTTCTGAAATGTTTGCTGAAAGTATAGCGAATTCTACATCTGTTCTTACCCCTTATAAATTATGGAAAAATATTCGTGATGAAATGAGTATTTGGAGTAGACCCAGTGGAATTTTACAGTCACCTTTTATTGCTAATTCTAAAGATTTTAGTATTGGTAAAGCTGTAAAATAATTTCACATTTATTTATTTTGTTTGAAGCTGAGGGGGCTCCCTCAGCTTTTTTTACTGAAATTTTGTTGGATTTGTCATTTTGACAGTAATTTAATAGGTTGCTAGCTGTTGGTTACAAAATACTTTTTCTTGGTGATAATATTGTATAACTTATTTAATCATAGACTGTAATGTGTTTTGTTTGCGTTTCGTATTAAAACTGGAACAATTGTTGTTACGGATAGTTTGAAAGAAACCTTTATAGGAGATAAAATATGAGAATTGATAAATTTACAATTAAGTCCAGAGATGCTCTGGAAGTAGCTCAGAAGATAGCGCAGAATCATCAAAACCAACAGATAACTCCGCTACATCTCTTGGCTGCTTTACTGAGTCAAGGTGAAGGCGTGGTTGTCCCAATTTTAAAACGCTTGGGACTTGAACCTGAACTTGTGCTTGAAAGAGTAAATGAACGTATAAGAACACTTCCAAAGGTCTCAGGTGTTGATGCAGGCGAAGGAATTGATCGAGAACTAGGAAAAATTCTGGAAAATGCTTTTACTTATGCTGAAAATATGGGTGATGAGTATATCGCAAGCGAGCATCTTGTGTTGGCAGTCATTGACTCTAATGGTGAAGCTAGCAATGTTTTAACAACCAATGGCATAACCAAAGACAACTTTCTGGATGCAATGAAGAGTATCAGGGGGTCTGCAAAAGTGACCAGCGAAAACGCTGAGGACAAGTATGAAGCACTTAAAAAGTATACTCGTGATATGACTGCCTTAGCTAGAAAAGGTAAGCTTGATCCTGTTATAGGGCGTGATGAAGAAATACGTCGTGTTATGCAAGTGTTATCTCGTAGAACAAAGAATAATCCTGTTTTAATTGGTGAGCCAGGAATTGGTAAGACTGCAATTGCTGAAGGATTGGCTCGTAGAATTATTGAAGGAGATGTACCGGAGTCACTCAAAAATCGCTCACTATTATCGCTTGATATGGGATCACTTCTTGCAGGCAGTAAGTATCGAGGTGAGTTTGAAGAACGTCTTAAAGCAGTACTTACTGAGATTGAAAATTCTGCTGGAGATATAGTTCTATTTATTGATGAGCTACATACAATTGTAGGTGCTGGTGCAAGTGAGGGTAGTTCTGATGCAGCCAATATGCTCAAGCCAGCTTTAGCACGAGGTGAATTACGATGTATTGGTGCGACAACATTGGATGAGTATAAGAAGTATATTGAAAAAGATGCTGCACTTGAGAGACGTTTTCAGCCGGTAAAGATTGGTGAGCCATCAGTTCAGAGTACAATTGCTATACTTCGAGGCTTAAAAGAGCGTTATGAAGTTCATCATGGAGTTAGAATAAAGGATGATGCTCTTATTGCAGCTTCTACTCTTTCAGAGCGTTATATCAGTGACAGGTTCTTGCCTGATAAGGCAATTGATCTGATTGATGAGGCTTGTTCTACTCTTAGAATTGAGATTGATTCTATGCCACGCGAGCTTGATGATTTAACTCGGCAGAAGATGCAGATTGAGATAGAGCTTAAAGCTCTTGAAAAAGAAAAAGGTGTAGAAGGTAGAGTTACTGATCTTAAAAAGAGGCAAGCTAATATTGAAGAAAATATTGATGCTTTGACTGCAAAATGGCAAAATGAAAAAGAGGCAATTACCGCTATTCAGAACTATAATGAAGAGATCGAAGCAGCAAAAACTGAGGCTGAGCTTGCCCAGAGGCAGGGGGATCTTGAAAAAGTTGCAGAATTGCTCCATGGACGTATTCCTGAATTAACTAGAATGCTTGATGTAGAGAATGCTAGATTGCAGGATATGCATGCAAAAGGTGATGGCTTACTAAAAGAAGAGGTCGGTGAGGAAGATATTGCTCAAATTGTTAGCAAATGGACAGGAATACCTGTTGCAAAAATGCTTGAAACGGAAACTAATAAGCTACTTACAATGGAAGATGAACTTGATAAAAAAGTCATTGCTCAGCATGCGGCGGTTAAAGCTGTTGCTAATGCAGTAAGACGGGCTAGAGCTGGTATTCAGAGTCCTGATAGGCCCATAGGTAAGTTTATATTTCTTGGTTCAACTGGAGTTGGTAAAACTGAAGTCGCTAGATCCTTAGCGGAGTTTTTGTTTGCTGATAAGCACAGTATGATACGTATTGATATGAGTGAGTTTCAGGAGAAGCATTCTGTCGCAAGGCTTATTGGTGCCCCTCCTGGATATGTAGGGTATGAAGAGGGTGGTTATCTTACTGAAGCAGTACGACGTAAACCCTATAGCGTTATACTATTTGATGAAATTGAAAAAGCTCACCCTGAAGTGTTTAATGTATTACTTCAACTTCTTGATGATGGGCGTATGACTGATGGGCAGGGACGAACTGTTAACTTTAAGAATACTATAGTTATTATGACTTCAAATCTTGCATCTGAATATATTCAGGATAGCGAATCTATGGATGCTGAAGAATTAAGTCAGAAGGTTAATAGTGTGCTTATGTCACACTTTAGACCAGAGTTTTTGAATCGTATCGATGAAACTATTATATTCAATAAACTTGATAAAGAGGCACTAATTAAGATTCTTGATATTCAGATAGGAGAGCTTAATAAACTGTTGAGTGATAAAGAGCTGATTCTTGAGCTATCTCCTGAAGTCAAAGAGTATATTGTTGATGAAGGATATGATCCTAATTTTGGCGCACGTCCTCTTGCACGTGTTATACAGAAGGATATTATTGATCCATTATCTTTGGATTTAATTGAAGGAGAATTTAGTAGTGGTGGCAATATTATAGCAAATTTAAGCGATAATAAAATTGTATTTAATCATGCTTAGTTTGGTGATACTAATAAAGGGGTGGCTTGCGCCACTCCTTTATTAATTGTCGGTTTAGTCTTCACCCAGGTTATCTTCAACAAAGTTATCGTTGTTGTTGTTGTTGTGTCTTTTGTATGCAAGTAGTGATAAGTAGTAACCTAAAAAGAAGAGTAGGAGCATTGACCCAGCTAGCATTATCATTGTTAGTGGATCTGGAGGCGTAAATAGTGCACCAAGAGCTGCAATTATTACTGCAGCGTGTCGCCAGTATTTTATGATTGTTGCTGGAGTAATAAGACCAGCAGTTGTTAAACAGAGCATAATAAGTGGGGTTTCAAAGCATATACCAAAGCCAAAGCATGCCATTGTCATAAGACTGAAGTAATTGTCTACTCGCCATTGTGTGATAGTACCAGATAGGGTGCTGTCAAAGCTTATTAAAAATTTAAGTCCTGTGGGAATGGCGATAAAGAAAGCTGCAATTACACCAGCAAAGAATAGAACTGTTCCAGCAAGTAAAATTAAACGAAGTGCTCTGCTTTCCTTCTCTTTAAGCCCAGGTGTAATGAATTTCCATCCCTCATAGAAAATAAATGGCAGCGAAACACCTAGAGCAATTTTGAAGCATAGCCCAGCAATAATACTGATGCCTTCTGCTGGGCCAATAAGCTGTAGCGGAAACGCAATTGCCGAGTTTACACCCATTATTTCTGCAGCTCGTTCTCTAGGAATCATTGCAATATCCCAGAGCTCTTTATAAAAATAAGCAGCAATAATGAACCCTAACAAGAGTACAGCACATACCTTTAATAAGTGAACTCTTAGGTCTTCTAGATGTTCTCCTAGACTTGACGATTTTGTTGCAGGTTTATCATTTACTTTGTTACTTTTCTGCATATTTATTCTCTCTCTTGCAGGGGGGTATTCATACTTCCTGTTCGATAACCGTCAAGTTCTACAGAGACATATGTAACACCCAGGGACTTTATATAGCGTGAAATTATGTCTTTATTATCAAAAACAGTTTTAATGTTTGTCTCAAATACTTCAACTCTGGCAATATTATTATGTAGCCTAACTCTTGCTTCTGGAATATCAAGAGCATGTAAATACTCCTCTGCGTTTTCTATCAGTTGGAGTTTACTTTTTGTTATTTCTTCATTATATGGTATACGTGATGCTAGACAAGAACATGATGGGCGTGCCCATCCTTCTATACCTAGTTCTTGTGAAATAGTTTTTATTTCATTTTTATTTATTTCAAAATTTATAAATGGAGAAGAAATTCCAAGTTCTTTAACTGCAATAAATCCAGGTCTATAATCGCCAAGATCATCAATACAAGACCCATCGCAAATATATGAAATGCCAAGATTCTCTGCATAATCTTTGAGAAGCGTAAAACCAATTTTTTTACATGTATAGCATCTGTCTGGGGGATTTTTCGAAATTTCTTGAATTGCTAGAGGGTCTATTTCTAGGATCTTATGCTTAATACCAATTTTTTTTGCTTCTCTTTCAGCATAACTCAGCTCCCAAGTTGGATAGAAATCAGATACTATTGTAATAGCTAATACATTACTACCTAGCACTTCTTTACTAAGATGCATGAGTAACGTACTGTCTACTCCGCCTGAGAAAGCAATAGCTATTTTATTATGTCGCTCAATTTCATTGCATAACTGAATATATTTTGCCTTTAATACCGGTTCCATTTTATAAACCCATTAGTTTGTAGATCTCGTCCATATTGATTGACTTGCGTACTGTTTGAGCAAGCCTGTCAAAAGCAGGTTCAAGATCATAGCTATAGCGAATTTTATCTGAGTGTTTTCGTCCTAATGATTTATGAATAGTATTGATAAAATACCTCCTAAATCCATCGGCATCAAATACTCCATGGAGGTAAGTTCCCCAAATATGAGTATTACCTGCACCAATAATGCCTCCATCAGTCCTTTTGAATAGCGAATCTTGGTTAAGTAGTATTGTTTCTCCATGATGAATTTCATAACCATGAACTTTTTTACCTGAAATTATATGTTCGGCATCAGTTCTTATCAATGTTTTTTCTTTTGCAAGAGTTGTATTTATTTTAAGAAGGTTTAGACCGCTTATACTTCCTCCACCCTCAATATTATAAGGGTCACTCAATGATTTTCCAAGAATTTGAAAGCCGCCACAAACTCCGACAACAATTCTTTCAGCTGAGAGCTCAATGATTCGTTTAGCGAGTCCGCTGTCTTTGAGTATTTTTAAGTCTTTTATAACATTCTTTGAGCCAGGAAGTAATATACAGTCAGGAGTGCCTAGATCTTGACGTGTCTTTACAATTCGAATATTAATGTCCGGTTCATTTGCTAGAGCATCAAAATCTGTAAAGTTTGATATATGAGGCAGGGCGATAAGAGCTATGTCAAGAGGATCCGCGTCTTTTGTACCATGCGGTATGAAGTTATCACTGAATGAAACAGAGTCTTCTTCTGGCAGCCCAAGATCTTTGATATATGGAACTACTCCTAGTACATCCCTACCTGTAAAGTCTTTTACGTACCTATGAGCATCATTAAGCAGAGTGGCATCGCCTCTGAATCTATTTACTAAAAATCCCTTTACCTGTTTCCTCTCCCATTCTTCAAAAGTTTCATACATTCCAATAAATGAAGCATATATTCCGCCTTTGTCTATGTCACCAACAAGTACTGAGGGGGACTTCGCATATTCTGCCATGCGGGTATTGACAATATCATGTTTTTTAAGATTTATCTCACCAGGGCTTCCTGCTCCTTCAAGTATTATAGCGTCATATTCAGCAGCTAAAGAGTCGTATGCATCTTTTGCAAACTTAAATGCTGTGTCTTTATATTTTATGTACTCTTTTACCCGCATATTTCCTATAGGCTTGCCCATTACTATCACCTGTGATCCGGTATCTGTGTTGGGCTTTAGAAGTATAGGGTTCATTCGTATGTCTGCTTCAAGTTTGGATGCTTGTGCTTGAACAGCCTGTGCTCTTCCCATTTCAAGACCGCTTTTAGTAACGAACGAATTTAGAGCCATATTTTGTGACTTGTAAGGTGCTACTTTAATACCCTCTTGAAGGAGAATTCTGCAAAGTGCTGAAACGATAATGCTCTTTCCTGCGTTTGAGCTGCACCCTAGGAGCATAAGGGAGGGAGTCTTTTTTTTGAGCGCAATTGACTTGGTATAATTTGGGATCAAAGTGCTGGATAATGCAGAGATAAGGAGCTTGTTTTCTGCGATACTCTTTATTGCTACCCTGAAGTAGGTGTTATCAAGGTGCTTAAAATTTGAGCAATCTCTGATTGCAATACCACTTTTTATGAGGAGCTTAAATAATTCTGAAGAGCTGATACTGGATTTCAATTGGCACAGAACAAAATTTGCAGCAGTTGGATATACTTTTAACTTGTTTATTCCCTTTAGTTCAGTAATAAGTTGTTCTTTACACTTAGTTAGCAGTTCTATTGTGTGTTCTCGGTAGTTAATATCTTGTATTGCCCTAGTGCCTACTTTTTGAGATAAAGTGTTCACACTCCATGGAGGTAAATAATCATGGATTTTTTGAGATAGTTTTTTACAGGAAAATGCTAACCCTAACCGTAATCCTGGAAGTGCATAAAATTTCGTAAGTGAACGCAGTACTATGAGATTGTTAAATTTGTGAATATATTTAATAAAACTAAGTTCTTCGTCGTCTGGTGAAAATGAAAGATATGCTTCGTCAATAACAAATATAGATTTTGGATGACTCTCTATAACTGATTCTATTTTACGTAAATCTAGTAACGTTCCTGTGGGATTGTTGGGGTGAGCGAGAAATACTAGCGAAGGTTTTGTCAGCTCTTGGTCTAGTAATTTTGTATCCAAATTAAAATAATTTTTACCAGAAAGCTTGAGTGTTTTAATTTTAATATCTTCTTTTTCACAAGCATTACGGTAATCGCTGTAGCTTGGTTCAGGAATAATTGCTTTTTTAAGAGGGAAAATTCTTGGTATTGCAAAAATCAATTCTGTTGTTCCGTTTGCTGGAATAATCTCAGATTCAGATACATTGTAAACCTTAGCTGCAGTCTCAATAAATTCTTTTGAATCAATATCGGGATAGTGAATTGTTTCTCCAAGATTCCTTGATATTTCAGCACGAAGCCACACTGGAAACCCTAGAGGGTTGATACTTGCACTGAAATCTAAAACCTCTACACCTTCTCCCGCTTGTTCTCTGAGTTGGCGGATATTTCCTCCGTGAGACATTTTTCCCCTTTAAACCATAGATGCACTGAGAACAACCAAAATCATCATTTCGCTAATTTCGCAGCTAGCTCCCAGCACGTCGCCTGTGTAGCCGCCAATTTTTTTCTCACTAATTTTACCTAGAAGAAGAGGGGTCGCAAGAGCCAATATTACCGAAAGTATGCCAAGGAATTTAAATAAGATAATAGCGATTATAAATGATATAACAATTCCAAAGATCAAAGACACTTTATCAGTACTGGAATTGATCGAAAATCCAAGACCGTTTGTAGTGGCGGGCTTAATTATATGGCTTACAAAGAGTATTGCTGTTCGCCCAACAATGGGTGCAAGAAATAGTGCTAAAAAGGCTCTGTTAGACAGTTCGTATATTGCTGCTGTTTTGATGAGTATTAGGCATATTTGCGCAATTGAGCCAAAGCTGCCAATACAACTATCTTTCATAATCGCTTTGGTTTGTTCTCTGTCTCTGTGGCTATAAAAACCGTCTGCAGTATCACTGAGTCCGTCTAAATGCAAGCCCCCAGTAATTTTTATCATAGTGACAGTTGAAAGAGCTGCTGCGACCATCTCTGGTAAAACTAAGAAATACAAGTAACATAATAGAGAAACAAATATACCAATAATTAGCCCTACAAGTGGAAAGTATTTCTGAGAACCATCAAATTTGCACTTTTCTAGTAAATGATTTGGTATGGGAATTACTGTTAGAAAGGTTAGTGCTGCGAGGAAACTGTACATTTAAATTCTCCTTAATAATTTGATTGCATTCTTGAATTATACGATTCAGTAGTATTACTGCGAATAAAAAAATGTAAAGATTAATTAAAGATTACTCTGTAATTGCCGATTATTAAGAATGTAATATAACATGTTATGGCTAAAATATTGTTGCAAGGCGTAAATTTGTTTAAGGCACAAATTTAAATGGAGACTTTAAGGCAGTCTTCAGCGACAAATGGCATAACGACCTTCAACGCCACCATCGCAACGGGTGGCGTTATTTTTATGCATTCCTGTACCATTATATAGACTTCATTGCTCATAACCTCTTATAATAATGAGAATTGTGAGAAAAAACTTGACTATCAACTTTCACCGGATAAAATTAAATCATATCATATTGATTGTTTGCAAAAGGCGACAAATTTTGATCTGGAATTTTTGGGGTATAATAATGCTTGTTTTTTTGGTATTTGGGCATACTTTTTGTTCAAATGCGAATGATATTGCATTCTCAAACACCAGACATAAAGCTGGACTTTTGGCTTTGATTGATTATAACGATACACCATCTTATCAAAAAAGTTTTTCTTGTAAAAAAGCACAAATTTCTGCAATTTGCAAAATGATGATACAGGAAGGTGGGTATGAGCCAAATCGTTTATATGCAATTTTAAATATAGAGGATCCTGAAGTTGAGTATGTGGCAATGATTCTTAATGAATTAGGAACAACTAAGAGTAATGTCCCTCGTTTGGGAAGCCTTGTGTTGGCAAGTACAGTTGCTTTTGCTTATACTGTTCCCTCGGCTGATGGTATGAGAGCTGCGGTGCATGCGGGCAGACTTGGGTGTGTTGATGACGATTGTGATGCAGTTTGCCGAGCTGTATACTCATTAATAATCTATGCGATAGAAGGTAAAATAGAAAAAAAGGATGATCTTATTAAAGTCGCTGCTTTGAATGCTGATTCACAGAAAGTAGCAAGAATTATTAGATCAGTACGATTGGCTGAGTGGAGAAAGCTTCCAAAAGAATCTACATTAGTTGGCCGACTTGCACGAGTTTTATTTCTTTTTAGAAGGTCAGAAGGATTTTCTGATGCGATAAGTATGGGGCGTCGAAAGCTGATGTATCCTGAAAGTAGAAAACTACTGGCTGTTTTATCTGCTTGTTGGACCGATTTGCCATATCTTCCCGAAAATTTTGTGTGGAAAGCTCTTATGGAAAAAGATAATAGAGAAATTTGTGCAGAGCTTTACAAATTATCAGAAGAAGCAATTCTAGCCGCAGTTCCTGAGAACATGGTATATGGGAGCGTTCAGGCTACTTGTAATAAGAGTGTAGAGACAATAAACGGTATTCCGGTTGGTCAAAAAGATTCAACTGAAAGAGGGAGAGAGAGTAATCTAATAAAGATCAGAGAGCCAAGCACCCCACAAACACCTAGAACTCCTGGAAATTTTAAAATTTCAGAGTCCCAGTATCATATAGATATTACCCCTGATGCGCCAGATTTTGATGATATAAAAGCACTTGAAAAATCACATCTTACTGCAATAAAACCGCTGACTCCAATTGAGATGGATGACTCAAGAAAAATAAAGGTTGTAAAGCCAGTTGATATGTTTGGCGAGTCATATTTTGCAGAATAATATAGTTATCTTTCTTGTGTAAGCATACTAGAAATTTTGTCAAAAATCTCTTTAGCTTCACTCATTCTACCTTTTCCTGATCTTCCACAAGCCAACATACCTTCATTAGGTCCAATTGTTATTATTCCGAGCGTTTTTAATGTTTCAATATTATTTTGAGTTGCTGGGTGGCTGTACATATTGTCATTCATAGCAGGAGCAATAAGTATAGGTGCTCTAGTTGCAAGGTATGTTGATGTAAGAAGATTATCAGCAATACCACAACTCATTTTAGCTATAGTGTTTGCCGTAGCTGGCGCTATTACCATCAAATCTGCTTTATCTGCAAGTGAAATGTGTCCAGGCTTAGAAACATATTCTTTGAAGATATCTGTGTTGACTTGATTATTGGTAAGTGTTGAAAAGGTCAGGGGAGTAACAAATTTTTGAGCTGCATCAGTCATAATAATATCTACATTAGCACCATTTTTATTTAAAAGTGATGCAAGTTCAGCAATTTTATATACAGCAATACCTCCTGTAATACCAAGTATAATATTTTTACCTTCTAACATACTTTTTAGTGCCTTAAATTATACTATAATAAGTATTTATGTGAAATTATGATTTTTTCTCGCTGCTTCTTTTATAGTCAGTTTCATAGAAACCACTACCTTTAAATATAACACCTGTACCGGCTCCAATAAGTCTTTCAGTCTTCATTTTTCCACATTTAGGGCATTTTTTTACAGGCTTATCGCTCATTGCTTGAAATTTTTCAAACTTATATCCGCATGCAGAACACTCATAATCATATGTTGGCATATTTATAACTCCATGTAATTTGTTCATAAATAAAATATTAATTATATTATTAATATTATAGTATAATTATAACTAAATCCAAGAGGGAGTAAATAATTTATTTACGTTTATAGTAGGTATCCGTTGAAGGATTGAATGATCGCTTTTTTGTTTTATTTTGTCGTTTGGATACAGGCTTAACTAGTGTCATTTTTTTAGCATTAAGCACTTCTCGCTTAGGTTCAGCATAGATTATAGCTGTTTCTGGGGTTGCCGCAATGTTCTCCTTAATGTTTTCTGATCGTATATGATTGATACCAGCATTGAGAAGAACCTGAAGCGCTGACGCTTCAAGAGGTGACAATGGACGAAGCTTGGTAATAGTATTTTGAACGTCAGAGAAACTTTTCAATTTCAGTTCTATACGTGCTTTAAGAATAAGTGCAGCTGTTATTTCTTTTTTGTTCTGTGAACGTGAAAGAGCTTCTTCTACTCCAAAGAGAGCTTGGAGGAAGGATTTTTGAAGGTATAACGCTTCGGATTTATGTATTAAGTCGTTAGCAGTATCTGATATTTCAAATTCAATTTTTTCAGGCTTATTTGCAGTAGGAGAAATTTTAACGGCAATAGGAGATTTGTCGTTTTCTTTTAGCGCCATTAATGGTTCCTTATCTATTGAGTACAGTTCATGGCCTTCTTTTAGAAGTATGGGTTCAACAATTTTAGCATCTTGTTTTTCATGTTCTATTTCAGCAAGTCTGTCTTCTTCTTTTTTTCGCTCAGCTTTAGCAAGTTCATCAGCTTTTCGCTGTTGTTCTACTTCAGCAAGTCTAGCTTCTTCTTTTATTCGCTCAGCTTTAGCAAGTTCTTCAGCTTTTCGCTGTCGTTCTATTTCAGCAAGTCTAGTTTCTTCTTTTTTTCGTTCAGCTTTAGCAAGTTCATCAGCTTTTCGCTGTTGTTCTACTTCAGCAAGTCTAGCTTCTTCTTTTTTTCGCTCAGCTTTAGCAAGCTCTTCAGCTTTTCGCTGTTGTTCTACTTCAGCAAGTCTAGCTTCTTCTTTTTTTCGCTCAGCTTTAGCAAGTTCATCAGCTTTTCGCTGTTGTTCTACTTTAGCAAGTCTAGCTTCTTCTTTTTTTTGCTCAGCTTTAGCGAGTTGTTCAGCTTTTCGCTGTTGTTCTACTTTAGCAAGTCTAGCTTCTTCTTTTTTTTGCTCAGCTTTAGTGAGTTGTTCAGCTTTTCGCTGTTGTTCTACTTTAGCAAGTCTAGCTTCTTCTTTTTTTCGTTCAGCTTTAGCAAGTTCTTTAGCTTCTTTGTTTCGTTCAATTTCGGTAGTCTTAGTGTCGTCTTCATTTTGTTCAGCCTGAGCTATTTTTTCAGGTTCATTTATCCGCTCAATTTGTGCAGTCGCAGTCTTAGTTTCTTCTTTATTAATTTCAACTTCAGTTGCTTTTTTAGCTTCTGTTATTAGTTTGATTTGAGCAGCCTTAGCGTCTTCTTTCTTTATTTCAGTCTCAGTTATTTTTTTAGCTTCATTTATTAGTTTAATTTGTGCAGTCTTAGAATCTTCTTTATTAGTTTCAGCCTCAGTTGTTTTTTTAGCTTCCTTATTTAGTTCAATTTGAGCAGTCTCAGTATTTTCTTTATTTTGCTTCACCTCGGTTAGTTCATAAGTTTCTTTTTTTTGCTGGATTTGACTAGGGGTTACTTCGTTATTTTGAAGTTTAGTTTCTGATGGCAAAGTATGGTCATTTTTTTTTGCAATATTGTCTTTTAAGTTTATATTTGCAGAGTTAGCCTCAGTAACATTATCTTGCTTATTAGGATCAATATTTTTGTCCTTTTGTTTTGTTTCAATTTCTGAAATAAAATTTTCAATAACACTCGGTCTTTCCTTAGGAGTGTTAGCTCTTTCAGTATTAAGCTTGTTTTGAACGGTATTATTTTCGTTCAGTTCAGGAAGCATACTGTCAATTTCTTCTTCTAATGGGGTAAATTGTAACTCGTTGTTTTTTTGAATATCTAAAGATGATATGTCAAGAATATCTGCATCTGAGTCAGTAATAGTAAGTTCATCTGACTTATCTATAACTTCTATTTCATCACTAGTAACTGCAAGTGAAATTTCATTAATTTCTTCTAAAATGTCATCAACTTCCTCTTTATTTGTTGTGGAGGAGAGTAATGTAGATGAAATATCAGGTGCACTTTTCGGTGTTGTTTGTTGAGATTTATTCGCTATTTGCTTAATATCTTTTGTCGTATTTAGAGATGAACTTGATTCTGAGGTATTCCCAACTTTTAGTGTAAGTTCAGGAGAATTATCATTTATGAGTTTTGCCTCATTTGTTTCTGTAGAGGTATTGAAAATTACTATTCCTAACCCTAAGCCAACAATAATAATAGCTGCTGTAGTCAATAAGCTTAGTTTGTGTCTTTTCTTTGGATTTTGGTTTGGTTCTGGTTTTATAAAAGTTGTAGAGAGTTCGGTATTAGATAATGATATATTGTCAATAGAGTCTTGTACAGCACTTTGAGTGCTATTGTTATCTAATGTCATAGTAACATTTTTAACTTCGTTATTATGCATCTCTGTTTGTGTCTTTTGGCTTTTGTCATTATGCTGTAGATTTTGAATCTTTTCTTCTGTTTGTGCAATTTTGACTTTTTTTAGTGTGTCTTCGGCAGAGTTTTTAGAGATTTCCATAATAGGGCCAAGGCGGTAAGCAGTAAGTAAACGCCTTGTCTCGTTTAGACGGTTGCCAAGTAATTTTGAACTTGAAGCTTCATTGAGAAATTCTTCTTCAGCTTCTTGCTCAAGTTCTCCGTAAAGGTGATCTAGAATAGTATCTAGTTTTTCTTCTTTCATTATTGCTTTGTGACCTCTTATTAGTATATTTTCAACTTAAAGTCTGTCCAATAGCCCGTAAAGCTTTGCTTCTTTTTTTAGATTAATTCTGAGTTTGTTTATAGCATAACGCATTCTACTTTTAACCGTTTCTCTATTGCAGTCGATAATTTTTGCAATCTCATCTATCGATAGATCAGCATCTTCTCGCAGAAGAAAAACTTCTCGTTGTGGTTCTGGTAACACTGTTACAGCAGAAGCTATGCGTCTGCCAAGTTCCTCAACAGTAAGCTGCTCAATTGGCGGTAGTGCTTTACACAGAACTTGGAGTATCGCTTTGTCAACGTTATCTTCACCTTCAGGTTGGCTGGCATAAGCTGAAACGGTTTTATAACGATTATTTGCTTTAAGTGCATCAATAGATGCATTTCTAGCAATTGCGTAGATCCATGTATTAAAACTTGCTCGGTTATTATAAGATTTAGCATTAGTTGCAATTTTGAATAGTACTGCCTGAAAGACATCCTCTGCAATGTGATAATCGCCTGTAAATTTACTGATAAAACCTAAGAGTCTTTGCCCAATGACATTAACTAAGGCGCTAAAAGCATCTTCATCACCTGAGACATACATCTCAAGCAACTCTTCAGGCGTTAAAAATTTATAATCAATTCCACTGTCTTTAATCACAACATTTTGCTCTATCAAATGCTATATTCCTTATAATCAACTTTAATTGAAAGTATAAGAATTTCATATTAAAAAACAAGCTGAATTTACTTTTAATAAGTAGTGTAATCAATGTAAATCTAACCACCACAAATCTTTACTTTAAAACCTTTTTTATGTAATATTGTCATGACTAGCTCTCTTACATCACCTTGAAGTTCAATTACTCCATCTTTTATAGACCCACCAGTGCCACATTTTTTTTTAAGCTCTTTTGCTAGTTGCTTAAGTTCTGGCTTATTTAGGCATATATCAGTAAGTAGTGTTACTCCAGATCCTTTTCTACCTTTTGTTTCCCTCTTAATTTTTACAACTCCGTCTCCTTCAGGAATAGAGCTTGCTGCGAGATCCCGGCAAATGCAGTTATTAATAGGCTTACTGCATTTTGAGCACAATTCACCGTCTGAAGTTGAAAAGATAAATCCACCGTTATCTTTTATTAGTTTTTTTGCCATATGTTGTCTCCATTAGAAAAATCAATATATGAAGTTTTGTGTTCAAAAACTCTAATAATAAAAGTGTAAATAAAAACTCCTAACCGAAAAACGGTTAGGAGTAACATCAAAAGCCTAGTTTGCTTATATCTATAAACTTACTTAGCAAGGTTTGACATTTGTAGCTTCTGGTCCTTTTTTGCCCTGACCAGCGTCGAATTCGACTGCCTGATTCTCTTTAAGAGTCTTGAAACCATCCATAACAATGTTAGTGTGGTGTACGAATAGATCTTCACCGCCATCATCTGGAATGATGAAACCAAAACCTTTTTGATCATTGAACCATTTTACTGTGCCACTTGCCATTATGCTTCTCCGTAATACTCTGCTTTCGCAGATTAATGATATACCCCTAAATCTTTTAATGTACATACTTGGGGTTTAAAAATATGTACTTTTAAATCATAATAATTATAATACAGTATTTTACAGTGAATTGGAAACAAAAAATTATTTTTTTTTATTTTTTTTATTAAATTTATTTGTGTTCTATTATTCATTGGTTTAGGAATTAAATTGTAGCGTTGTGGTTATAATATTAAATTATCTCTTATTGATTATTGGTTCTTATATATATATAATATTCAAATCCAACTTTTATCGATTATTTTGTGAATTGTTACCGGATTAATGCTGTAATGTGTAAAATTTGTTATGTTAGGATTATTTGATGAAATGTAGAGTTGCGCCATCCCTGCTTGCTGCAGATTTTACTAAGCTGGGTGATGAAATTAAAAGGGTAGAGGCATCTGGAACTGATATTCTTCATCTTGATATTATGGATGGTCATTTTGTTCCAAATTATTCATTTGGCCCATGTGTTATTGAGGCGTTAAGACCAATCACCAGTCTTCACTTTGATGTTCACCTTATGCTTGATGAGCCTAGTAGGTATATTGATACTTTTCACAAATGTGGGGCAGATGGTATTACTGTGCACTTACAGCCATGTCCAGATCCAACTACCATTCTTGATGATATTGGTTCAAGAGGACTTGTCAGAGGGCTTTCTATCAATCCTGATGTGCCTGTTGAGAGTGTGGCACCTTTTCTCGATAGAATTGATAGATTGTTGATTATGTCAGTATTTCCAGGCTTTGGGGGACAAAAATTTATAGATGAGTCTCTTGATAGAGTTAAGGTTGCAAGAGAGCTGATAGGTGATAGAGATATTGAAATTGAAATAGACGGTGGAGTATGTCTTGCTAATGCAAGAGCGATTAAAGATGCAGGGGCGACTTTATTGGTTGCTGGTACTGCGGTGTTTAAAAGTGATGATATGCGGGTTGCTGTAAAAAATATGCTTGAAGCTTAGATCATTATTTTTGCTTTGTGTTGGTTGGGTTTTAATAATTCTGATTTTTTAATTGTGTAATAGGAGTATAATTGGTATGGCTTTTTTTGGATGGGATAAACTCAAGAATCTGACAAAGAATGATAAGAAACAGATCCAGCCTTCTGAGGATGGGACTGGGGTTGCAATGAAATGTAAGAATTGTGAAGAGATTATCATTAAGACAAAGCTTATGGAGAACCTTGGGGTTTGTCCGAGTTGTCATTACCATACTCAGATATCAGCGGATAGACGAATTGAAATAATGCTTGATGAAGGATCATTTATTGAACATGATGCTGGACTTATGAGTAAGGATATACTCGAATTCTCAGGTGGTGGTAAAGGTTATAAAGATAAACTTGAAGCGGAAATAAATAAGACAGGCATGTTGTCTGCTGTTAGATCTGGAGAAGGAAAACTTGAAAACCGTAAGGTCGCTTTTGCAGTAACTGATAGTGCTTTTATTGCTGGTTCAATGGGATCTGTAGTTGGTGAAAAATTAACGAGAATTATTGAATATGCTATTAAGGAAGAGTTACCTGTTATCATTGTCTCGGGTTCTGGTGGTGGGGCAAGAATGCATGAAGGAATGTACTCACTTATGCAGATGGCAAAAACTTCAGCAGCGTTGGGTAAACTAAAAGAAGCAGGGCTTCCATTTATTAGTATTGTAACTGACTCTACAATGGGAGGTGTTTGGGCGAGTTGGGCTGCTCTTGGCGATATAATTATTGGGGAACCTGGGGCTCTTGTTGGCTTTACTGGGCCTAGAGTTATAAAATCTACAATAAATGCAGAACTTCCAGAGGGCTTTCAGAGAACAGAGTTCCTTCTTGAGTATGGGCAAATAGACATGCTGGTCCCTAGGCATTTTTTACGAACTAAAGTCAGCTCATTATTGAAGCATTTGCTGGGTGAGGTTGCCTAAATCACTAAAAATATTGTAAAATTTTGACTTATATTTATAGCTTCTGTATAATTACAGAAGCTATATTTTTTTGTAAATCCTTTTTTTTGGATAATAAATTATGACAACATCTCCAGTCTTTAATAAGAAAATAAGAACCAGGCTTTTAACCCAATTTATTGTTTCATTGACTATTGTTGTACTTTTGATTGGGGCTTTTCTGCATTATTCTTCATATTCAGTTGTTGAAAATATGGTTTATCAAAGAGCTGAAGTAAAAGTTAAGCTTGCTTTTGAGCTTGTGAGTCATTGGGTTGATGAGGATAGTCTTGAAATTAGAAGTTTTGCTAATTTTCTTAGTTTTCAGGATTTTCCTCGTGAGAAAGTTGATGATCTAATAGAATACGAAAGTCCTCGTTTTTCTGTAAATTTGCCTTATGTTGCTTTTTTTGATGGGGAGTTTATAAGTATAAGTTGGATCCCTCCTAAAAATTATGATGTAAAATCAAGGTCATGGTTTGTTGAGAGTACACGGTTTTTTGATGATAAGTCAAATACTAATGCTGTATATTATAGTAAACCGTATGTTGCTGCAAGCAATGAAAAATATGTTATAACTATGACCGCACCTATAAAAAAGAACAATGCTATAATTGGATTTACGGCTCTTGATGTTAATGTTGGAGAATTAGAACATCGTATGTCGTCTATAGATGATGTGATGGGCAACTGGTGTGTTATTTCTGATGAGGGAGATATTCTAGTGTTTGGCAGTAATGCCAATCTTGTAGGCTCAAATATAAAAGATCTTCCCGTTGCTAAAGCTTATCAAGATATCGTAGATAAAAATAAATTCTTGGGTAAAATTGGCGTTTTAAAAACAGTAAAAGATACTTTCTTTTTTGTAAAAGATCCGATTACTAAATGGATTATTGCATATAAGGTAAATGACGACTTGATTTCTTCACAAGTTGCATTGTTGAATTATGGGCTTCTTGGTAGTGCTGTCCTTTTACTTATAGCTTTTTCAATTATCATATGGATTGTTTCTTCAAAATTCACAAAACCAATTGTACTGTTGGCTAAAGAAGCAAAGAAAATAGCCCATGGTAGCTTTGACTGTAATATTAAAACAAATCTTAGAGATGAGCTTGGATATCTAACTCACCAATTTAATTTCATGGCAAAAGGCTTGAAGGAAAGAGAAGATTATGAACGTCACCGCGCAAGAATAGATAGTGAATTGCAGGCTGCGCGGAGTATTCAGTTTTCAATTTTACCTAAAGCGTTATTAAATAGTAAATATTATTCTACATATGCATTTTATTCTTCTGCGCGTGAGGTTGGTGGAGATTTTTATGACTATTTTGAAATAAGTGATAGTTGTGTGGTTTTTTGCATTGGTGATGTATCGGGTAAAGGGGTTCCTGCTGCATTGTTTATGACTATGGTATGCACTCTTGTACGAGCTATTTGTCCAGTGGAGCCTGATCCTGCCAAAACACTTTTAAGATTAAATAATACAATTTCTGGACATAATTCTGAATGCATGTTTGCGACGGTCTTTCTTGTTTATTATAATCCTCTTACTGGTGAGTGTAGATATGCAAATGCTGGACATAATCCTGTCTATATTATTTCTAGTATAGGGTTGAAACGTTCAGAGCGAGTAAAAGGAATGCTGATTGGAGGATTCACTGGTGTTGATTATGGGGCAGGAGTATTTACTCTTGAACATGGTGACTCTATTGTCATGTATACTGATGGTGTTACTGAGGCTCATTCAGAAAATAATGAAATATTTTCAGAGAAGAGATTGGAAAAAGTTTTGGATTCTTGCAGTTTGAAAACGCCTGATGAAATTGGGGAAGAAATAATCAAGACTGTGAATGGTTTCCAACGTGGGGAACAATTTGACGATATCTCATTACTTATATGGAAACGAGATTAGTTGCTTTATGAGTTATTACATTATATAAGCTTGTTTTTTTTATTCTTATTCAAATAGCTCTAAAGCTGCTTTGATATTTTTTTTCTTTGAAATCAAAATAATAGTACTGCCAGCTTTAATAGTGGTATTACCGGATGCAATCTGGAACCCTTCTTCATTTGCAATAGCAGCAATCATTGCTCCTTCAGGGAAAGAAATATCTTTTAGTGCCTTCCCAACGTTTTTACTGTGTGGCTGAGCAATAAGCTCTAAAGCTTCACCACGACCTCCTGCAATATTAAACATTGATAGTACTGCTCCGGATCTGGCGGCTTTTAATATTGCTCCTACAGAGATTGTCGCAGGGCTGATTACAGCATCAATTGGTAATGTATCAAATAACTCGACATGATCAGGGTGGTCGGTAATCATGACACCATATTTTGAGCCCAATCGTTTAGCAAGTAATGCGCTCGAAAAATTTAACTCTTCGCTATCACTTGCGCCAACAAAGAAATCTGCATTATTGATCTTTAAATCCTTCATCAGTGTCATGTCTTGAGGAGAGCCATTTATAATTGCACTTTTATTAATTTGAGCAGCAGCTTTTTGACGGTTATCCCAGTTTTCTTCAATAAGAATTACTTCAGGGACATATTTTTCTAAGGCTTCAACAAGTTCTATGCCTAGTTGTGATGCACCATATACAAAAACTCTTTTTGTCTTTACATTATTAAATTCAAATAATGACATGAAATTTTGGAAGGTATTTGTCTGGAGTAGAACGTAAATGATATCTCCTGTTTGAATTGTAAAGTTACCTCTAGGGATAATTAAGTGATCATCACGTTGTACCGCTGCAACAAGAAAGTGTTCAACGAATAAGGCTTGAAGCTCTACAAGTGGACGAGAGGTTAATTGAGAGTCCTTTTCAACTCTCAACCCTCTAAGCTGAAATTTGCTATTGTCAAACTCAGCTGTCATTGTTGTTCCTGGAGTACGAACAATATCGGCTAGACGACGAACTGTTTCTTCTCTAGGGTTAACAAACTCGTCAATGCCTAGAGTCGTCAGGGGCATTTCGCGGAGGTTGCTAACAAGCTCTTCACTTTCGATTCTTGCAATACATCTCTTGATTCCAATCTCTCTTGCGACAAGGCAGGAAACAATGTTTACTTCATCAGACCCACTTGCCGCAATTGCAAGATCAGCTCCTTCAAGATCAAGCTCTCTTAGAGTTGATAAACTGCAGCCAGATCCTTGAGCACACATAATATCAAGTTTAATACTCGCACGTTCGACATTAGCTTTATCTGTGTCTATACCGTAAACTTTATGACCTTCACTCTCAAGTTGTTCTGCTAGAGAGTATCCCATTCTTCCTAAGCCAATTATTAGTATACGCATATAATATTAGTTCTCCTTAAATAGTCGCTCAAGTATTTCAAGTCCTGCTAGAATTGTTTTCTCTTCAGCAGCATATGAAATCCTGAAATGAGTATTCTTTTCGGAGAAGACATTCCCCGGTATTATAAGTAAGTTGTTTTCAATACATTTAGCCACAAACTCTTCACCTGTGCCCCATGGAGCTTTTGGGAATATGTAGAATGCACCATCTGGTTTTACTACATCATATCCTATATTTGTAAGACCATTGTAAATTATATCACGTTTTTGCTTGTACTCTATTACAAATTTTGACATGTTTGTATCAAGAGCTTTTAATCCGGCAACTTGAGCTATTGATGGTGCACAAACAAAGGTGAATTGTTGGAATTTTGCCATAGTCTGGATTATTTCTTTTGGGCCAGCTGCATATCCAAGACGCCACCCTGTCATTGCATGGCTTTTACTGAATCCTTTTAAAATAATCGTTCCTTCTTTATAGAAGTTAGAGATACTTATAGTTGGATGATCATAACTAAATATCTCATAGATCTCGTCAGAAAGTGCAACGATACCCCGCTTACGAAGGATTGTTGTTATCTCTTTCAAGGATTCTTCGGTATAGGAAATGCCAGTTGGGTTTGAAGGGCTGCCAAAAACAATTGCTTTTGTTTTATTTGTAATCAGTGATTCAATTTTATCTACTGGTAGTTTGAATTCTGGGTATGTATCATAATATACAGGTTTTGCCCCTAACATAAGGGCAAGCTGTTTATACATTACAAAATATGGATCTGGAATTAGAATTTCATCTCCTGGATTAAGTAGTGCCAGGAAAGCTAGGTTTAATCCTCCGCTTACAGCTGAGGTAACAATAATTTCACCTTGCCCATATTTATTATCTAATGTTTTGGAAAGACCCTCAATCAGGTCTGATCTACCTTGGGTAGGAGTGTAGCTGTTTGCTCCCTCTTGAATACCAGCAATTGAAGCCTGCTTTACTTCATCAGGTACATCAAAGTGTGGTTGGCCAATTGAAAGATTTACAGGTGATTCCAGCTTAGCTGCCAGATCGAAAACTTTTCTAATTCCACTAATGTTTGTTGCTGCGGCTCTATCAGCAAGTTTTATTTTAAAATTACTCATTTTGATATTCTCTTTCATGCATTTGGGCTATATTCAACAAAAATTGAGTAGCATAATATTTTACTGATATGCTAGAGTAAATCTAGACTTTATTCGTATTAAATACTAAATAACTAATATCTTCTTTAATTGGTCTCAGCGTTTCATCATTTTTCTAAAAGCTTCGGCTGATTTCTTTGGGTTATTTGAAATTTCTTTTTGGAGTTTAGCTTTACTGTCTATTGCTTTAGCATGGATCTTTTTGAAGTTATCAATAGCCTGCTTTTTTTCTTCTGATTGAGTGCTGGCTTCATGAGTTGGCGGATTTTTCTTGATAATTTTACTTATGTGTTTGACCATTTTATAAGTTTTATACAAAATAAAACAAAATGAGATAAGTAATGCAAGCAATACAACTGGGTTGTCTAAATGGTAGTTTGCAAGGTTATTTAACATTTTAATGGCTCTTTTTATGTTTTTCTTTTGCTTCACTGTAAACTTTAATAGCTTCTTCTTTTGAATTTGCGGCTATGCCGTTGAAAACATGTGGGTGTCTGCATATCATTTTGTTGTTTACATCACTTAGAATTTTACTTTTTTCTGCAATTCCTTCTTCTTCAGCCACTTCAAGTAGCATAAATGCGTTCCAGATAACGTCTCCAAGTTCTTCAGCGATATGTTCTCTATCCTTATCTTCCATTGCTTCAATAAGTTCATCAGTTTCTTCTTGAAGTGGTTTAATTAGAGTTGACATAGTTTGCTCTCGATCCCATGGGCATCCAGTGTCTTTATCACGCAAAGCTTGTATTGTTTTTATTATTTTAGTTATTTCTTGCATTGTTAATTTTACTTTTCAAATTTGAATAATTATTTATCATTTTTTTCACGTTTAATTTCTACTTTTAAAACTTTCCGTTCATCTGCATCAAGAATTTTTACATCAAGATCTTCGTATTTAAATTCTTCTCCGGTTTTCGGGATGTGTCCAAGATTGTCAAGAACAAAGCCGCCTATTGTCTCATAATCTCTATCTTCTGGAACCAGATCTTCATCAAGAGCTTTATTTATATCATAAACGTGGGTCTGACCTTCACTTATAATATGGTATTTGCTGTATGAGGTAATTCCGCTTTCATAATCTTGGATGTCGTATTCATCTTGAATTTCGCCAACAAGTTCTTCAAGAATATCCTCAATTGTGACTAAACCAGCAGTGCCACCATATTCATCTAGGACGATTGCAATTTGAGTGTGTATATTTTGCATAAGTTGTAGCAGATCAACAACTTTTTGCGTCTCAGGAACAAAAAGAGGTTTATGCATTATATCCTGAAGTTTTGGTTTATCTTCAAACTCCCAGTAGTTCAGTGCATCTCGAACATAAAATACACCTATAATATTATCTCTTGTATCTTCGTGTACTGGAAGCCTAGAGTGACCGTCCTTAAGTGATATCTTTATCGCATTTGAAAGTGATTCAGAAACAGAAATTGATTGCATATCTGTTCTTGGAGTAAAGATATCAGCTACATCCGTATTGTTGAAATCAAATACTCTTTCAATCATTTCTCGTTGTTCTTCATTAACAACACCAGCTTTTTCGCTGTCAGTAACTGCTGCAATAACATCGTCTTCAATATCGTCAGTTGTTTTATTGACTTTTAGCCCTATACCTCGAGCAATAATTTTAGAAGAAAAAAGCAGTATTTTGCTTATGGGTCTGAATGGGAGGGTGATAATCCAAGTTGGAATAGAGAAGAGGTATATTACAATCTCTGATCTACTTTCTCCTATAGCTTGAGCAGATCCTCTTATAATTCCAGTTATAGTAAGTGCAGCAATAATTGGAATAATTGTAGGAAGATACGGAACTGGAAGATCACTTTGATGGGCTGTAACAAATGCCTGCATACTGTTATTATCAAGAAAAATTAGGGTCAATGCTATAAGAAAACAGCCAAGAAAGAATGAACTTGCAAGAGCTGTAGCTAAGCGGAAATTATTGATATTATCAATAATATTTTTAAGTACAAATGATTTTTCTGAATTCTCTGGAAGTTCACTACTTTGTTTCTCTTCAATCATGTCGTCAAGTTTTGAAATACTAAGTTCTTGAAGCGCTGATTCGTAAGCTACAGTTAGCCAGCCTAATGTTGCTGAAACAATTGATATTATAATTTCTGCTGTTTCCATATGAGTAGTAGTTTTAAATCCTTTTCTAAAAGTAAGTAATTATCTGACAAACTTTAATCCGTGTTTTGCAAACTCATCTTCTTGAGTTTTCATCATTTCTTCACGAAATTCGTCGGTTTTGTCATCCATACCGAGTAGATGGAGTAAGCCGTGAAGTGTATAAAGTGTTAGTTCTTCAATGTAACTCATGTCTTTTTGGGTAGCAACTCTACGGGCTGTATCTGCACTCACAGCTATATCACCAAGTAAGAGGTGATTCTCTTCAATATCACCATCGTCAAAGGCAAGCACATCTGTGGAACCTTTATGATCAAGGTATGCTTCATTCATTTCTGCGATTTTTTCATCGTCAACAACCATTATATTTACAGAGCCATCCATTTGTGCTCTACAGGAGTATGCTTCAGAAAGAACTCTCTCAATAAGTTCATATGGGAGCATTTCGGTTTGCTCTGATCTTTCGTCAAAAATATTAATTAAAAGTTTATACATTCTTAATCTCTATTATATTTGTTATTTAGATTTTTTTTGGTCGTACTTTACTCTAGAGTGGAACATGCTTTGAAGGACTCTAACAAGTGAGTCTTCTATTTTAGCAAGATCAGTAAAAGATAGTGAACATTCGTCAAATTGCCTGTCTTGCAGTTTGCCCATTATAATTTTATGGACTAAAGCTCTAATGCTTGCACTGCTTGCGCCTTCAAGAGATCTGCTTGCTGCTTCAACAGAATCAGCTATCATTACTATTGCTGCCTCAGGGAATTGTGGCTTAGGACCAGGGTAGCGGAACTGTTGTTCATCTATTTCGTCTGGGTCTTCAGCTTCTTCCTTAGCTTGTCTTAAAAAGTATGACACAAGAGTTGTGCCGTGGTGTTGCTCTATTATATCAATAATTGCAGGTGGAAGTTTATTCTGCCTGCCCATTTCAACACCATCTTTAACATGACTCACAATAATCAAAGCACTCATGCTTGGAGTAAGAATATCGTGTCTGCTGACTCCGCTTTCATTCTCAGTAAAATACTCAGGTTTTACCAACTTTCCAATATCATGATAAAAACATGAGATTCGACAAAGCAGGGCATTTGCACCGCAGGAATAAGCGCCTGCTTCAGCAAGTGCTGCAGCAATTGAACTGTGATAATATGTGCTTGGTGCTTTCAGGAGTAGTTTGTTTTGCAAAGGATGTTCTTGTAAATCTTGTAGAATTATATTTGGCGTAGCACCGAAAATTCGCTGTATTGGGTGAAGACATAGAAGTATAAGGGCAAATGATAATATTGAGGTAAGGAATATCCAACAAGAGTGTTTGATAAGAATATTGATAGAATCGCTGAAATTTAAAGATAAAAAATCTGAGACAGTACTTGGAAGAGTAATGTCTATCCCATCGCTAATATACCAGCATAAGTAAACCATTGCTCCAACTATACCACATAGAATTGATGTTTTTAAAATTCCTGATCTGAAGCGTTCTACAGGCGCAAGCAGAGCGAATAAACAACCACTTGTTATAATTGCTAAGATTTCAGCAGATTGTTGATATGAAATTGAAATAATAAACAATCCATATATGCCCGTAATAAGCATCCCTATAGTTCGTCTGCTACCTATTGCTACGCAACCAGCAAGAAAACCAATAGGAACAAGGGTTATTGAACGTCCATTGAGTAAAATAAGATAAGTTATAAAAACTGTAATTATAAATGTCAGCGCAGTTCCTATTAAAGCTTTTTTTCTGACTCTTCCGTTTAGAATAATATAGAACAGTAAGCATACCAGAAATGATAGAATAAATTTACTCAAGATATTCTTAATGTTGAAACTACTCCCTCTTTGTTTATTGAATGCTTCATTTTCAGCTCTGAGTTTTTTGAAAACTTCTGTTGTTATAGGCTGGCCTCGCTCAACGATAAGCTCACCTCTGCTGATCTGACTTGCTTTTTTAAGAGCAAGTTCTTTCCTGTTTTTTAGGGTTTCTGCAGAAATAGCTTCTTGGTAAATTAGGGTTGGGTGTTTATTAACCCTACGTAGTAGAATATTCTCTATAGTTTCTCTTAAAGCTTGCCGAACCAGCCATAACTTATCATATAGACCTTTCTGAAGATACGTACTGGTTTGTGATAAACTGATTGGACTATTCTCAGATCCTATAACCATTATTGTTCCGCGGGAATAAAGGTTGTCTGGGCGAATTACTTCTATTGATTTTGTTCCACCATTTGCCATAGCTAGGTTATACTGTTCATCGCTAATTACTCCTTTAGAGTAGATCCATTGTCCTACTGCTCGGCGGGCTGGGTTGATTAGTTCTGAATATATTCCCTGATCAATATCACTCAATAGATATCTGGTTAGGACATCTGCCTCTTTAGACGTTAATTCAATATTTTGTGTTTTTGCGTATTCTAGCAGTTTTTGGGAATTTCTAAAATCAACGGCTTTTTCCATAAGTTCTGCAATTGGTTCAAAGACAGTATTCATCCATACATTGTACGGTACATTCTCAAAAATTGGTAAATGTGTACTCTCGACTTCCTTAAAGATTTTATCGCTATTGGGAACTTTCCATTGAAAGTCAACCCTGCTGAACCTATCATCTGGCGCAATCGTTCCTACGTTTGTACGTATTATCGAGAAGCCAATAAGAAAAGGGGTTAACAGGAGTAATGAAAAAGCAATTATAATTAATATCGTTTTAAGTGATATATGTGTGTAATGGTACGAGGGACGGTTGTTCTTGCCAAATTCACGCGACCTTTGAACAATGTTTTGTCGTAATTGTCCTGCCATAATTCCTTACTCATCTAGTAATTAAATGTAATAAATTAAATTTATTATACGTTTATATAAACAAATGTAAAGAATAAGCTTTAAGGAAACAATTTATAAATAATCACTGAATCAAAGTATTTTTTGTTAAATTATTTAGGAGTAATTCTTATAATAAAGGTACAATTTAAGCTTTAATAAGATTTTATTAAATATTTACTTAATTAATATAATAAAGGTTTTTTATGGAGAAGTATAGACCACTTGATCAGCGTGAAATTGATGTCTTGGTTTCTCAAGGATGTGCTGCAACTAATTGGGAATGCATAACAATTGCGGATAAACTTGATCTGTCCAAAATAAAATTTACGGATTTTATTTCTAATGTCAGCTTAGCGTCCGGATGTGAAGTTAGCCATGCAGTTATAAAGAATTCGCATATTGGTATGAATACTAAAATCAGGAGAATAGGGCGAATTATCGAAAATTGTGAAATAGGTGATAGGGTAGTAATAGAAAATGTTGGAGCTATAATTTGTGATGGTTCTGGTAATTTTGGATTGGGAGTTGAGGCCTCAGTAGTAATTGAATCTGGTGGAAGAAATGTATTGTTGCATTCAGAACTTTCAGCTCAGTCTGCGTATCTTCAAGCGTTCTGCTTGATGCCAGAATTTAAAAAGAATTTCAGTTTTATTATTAAAAATAAGATAGATCTTCTGGATCTGACTAAAACTGTAATTTCTTCTGGTGCGACTATTTGTGATGTTGGGGAACTCTTTAATTGTTGTGTTGGAGAGAATGGGAAGATAGCAGGTGCTAATAGTATAAAAAATTCAACAATTAACGGTTTTGTTGGTGCAGGATCTAATGTTGAGAATTCGATTGTCTCTATTAATGGCCGTGTGGGAGTTGGGTGTATAATTAATAAATGTTTTGTCGCTGATTCAGCTATTTTAGATTATGGATTTAATGCTGAGAATTCGCTGTTTTTTGCAAATTCAGAGTGTTTCAGAGGTGAAGGATGTTCTGTTTTTGCAGCTCCTTTTACTTCATCTCATCATAAAGCTACGTTATTGCTAGCTGGGATATATTCATATTATACAGCTGGTAGTGGTAGTAATTTTTCTAATCATCGTTTTAAACTTGGTCCCATTCATCAAGGTGTTTTGGAGAGGGGAGGAAAAACGGGCTCTTCGAGCTATCTGATATGGCCATCAAAGATTGCTCCGTTTACAAATGTTATTGGCAGGCATGATAAGGCTGTTGATACTTCTTTATTCCCATTTTCACTTCTTTTGAGTGAGAGTGGAAATAGTGTTCTTTTACCGGGGGCAGTAATTTTCACTAGTGGTTTTGAAAGAGATATGAGTAAATGGCTGGTGCGTGATCGCAGATCTGAAAGCTCACCTGACATTGTAAATTCTTTGGCACTTTCTCCATATACTGTTGATATGATCCTTAAGGCAATAAAAGTTTTAAAAGGCATGAATCGTAAGGGTGGTCTGGAACAAAATAATTCTATAGGGGGTGAAATTCCTCAAGCATTTATTGGTAAAGCATTAGCAAGATATCATGCAGCTGTGAATTTTTATTATGGAAGTATTGTTGCTGAAGTATTGGAGGATTACTATTGTAGTGGGGTAAGGTTTACTGAATCTTGTACCGATGAAAAGTCTGTTGGAGAGTGGTGTGATATTGCGGGACTTATTACTCCTAAAGGTTATATTATTGACTTGATAGATGATATCACTGAAGGTAAGATAAAAGGTTATTCCGAAATTTCTGGAATTTTATCAGAACTCTCAGGCTCTTACAAAAAGTATGAGTGGGAATGGTTGCTTTCAAAGATTGGAAATATTGATCCTGAAAGTAAGGAAAGTAAAGATTTGATGGAGGCGATAATTGTTAATTGGCGGGAAGCTGCTAAGATCAGACTTGAGCTTGTTAAGCGTGATGCATATAAAGAATTTACGGAGAATATGAGCATTGGTTATGGCTTGATTGATGATGTTGATTTGGATTTTGCTAATGTTCGGGGGAGTTTTGAGCAGAATACTTTGATTTGCAGAATAGAGAAGGAGACCAAGGATATTGTTGCCAGAGCCGGGGCTTTATTAAATAAGATTGTATAAAGTCACTTTCTTATAAGTTTTGTAATAGCGATAGAAAATACTTAAAAAACAGCATAATATTTTGATTTGAAGGGTTATACCCCTTGCCTTTGGTGAGGGGTATAAGTACAATAAAAGTATCAATTTTTACCGTAGAAGAATAAGGTGCGATGGCAAAAAATAATACTACACCAATGATGGTTCAATGGGAGGCAATGAAGGAAGCCAATCCTGGCACTGTCCTGTTTTTCAGGATGGGGGATTTTTATGAAATGTTTGGGGAAGATGCAGTGAAATCTGCAGAAGTGCTGGGGCTTACTCTGACAACTAGGAGTAAGAAGCAAGAAAATGCTATGCCTATGGCGGGTATCCCTCATCACGCTCTGGATAGATACCTTAAAGAGATGATAAAAGCTGGAATTCGTGTGGCAATATGCGATCAACTTGAAGACCCTGCTACAGCTAAAGGTATTGTAAAGCGTGGGGTTACAAGGGTTGTTACTCCAGGGACACTCATTGAAGAATCATGTCTTGAAGGTGATAATAATAATTATCTCGCTTCTGTTGCTGTTGTTGGAAAATATGCTGGCATTGGTTGTGTTGATATTTCTACAGGTGAATTTTATGTGTCTGTTGTTGGTATAAATAGCGTTGGTGATGAGCTTGAGCAGATGGGGGTGTCGGAGACACTTGTTCCTGTTGAGCTTATGCAGGATGGTAATGTTCTTAGTGAAGCGTTATATGCGCGTAGTATTGGACTTGTTACTAAACGTGACGGTTATGAATTCTCTGAGCGCGAAGGTAGAATGAGGATAAAAGAGCATTTTGGTGTTGATAATCTTGCGGGGTTTGGTATCGAAGATGAGCCTGTAGCAATTGCTGCTGTTGGTGCTATACTTGTGTACCTTGAGGAGACTCAGAAAATTGCTTTGACTCACGTGCGGTCACTCAAACGTCTAAATCGTGAAGATTACCTTGTTCTAGATAGAACGACACAGCGAAATCTTGAACTTACTCAGACGCTGCTTTCAGAAGGCAGCGGTATGTCTATTTTTAAAGTTATTGATAGAACCTGTACTGGAGCTGGTAGAAGATTGCTGAAAAACTGGCTTTTACGGCCACTTATTGACCAGCATTATATTGAGTATCGTCAGGGGGCAGTGCGGGAATTATTGGAGCAGAGTTCACTTCGTTGTGAGTTACGTGAGATTCTTTCTGGTATCAGTGACCTAGAAAGAATTATGGCTCGTATTACTACAGGACGAGCTGGTGGAAGAGAGCTGATAAATTTGCATAACAGCTTGCTTAAACTTCCTAATTTAGTAAAACTCTCTGAAGCTTTTCTTTCTCAGCATCTCATAGATTTGTCAGGTATTATTGACTTGCTTGAGAATGTTGTAGAGCTTATTGGGCGTTCTATAGTTGATGAGCCACCTGTAAATCTTCGAGATGGCGGGGTTATAAGAAGTGAGTATAACGAAAAACTCTCTGAGCTTAGAGCTGTTGCCTCTGGTGGAAAGGATTGGATAAAGAATTTCCAGTCTGAGGAGCAGCAGCGAAGCGGAATTTCATCATTAAAAATCGGTTTTAATAAAGTATTTGGGTATTATATTGAAGTGACTAATACTCATAAGGATAAAGTTCCAGATACTTATATTCGTAAGCAAACTCTGGCAAATGCTGAAAGGTATATTACTCAGGATTTGAAAGAGTATGAAGAACTGGTGCTTGGTGCTCAAGATAAGATTTTTGCTCTTGAAATGAAGCTCTTTGTTGAGGTTCGTGATAAAGTTGCGTGTGAGGTAGAGCGGGTGCAGAAGGTTGCGCATATTTTGGCTGTATTCGATGCCTTGCAGTCTATGGCAGAGATGGCATCAGCTCAAAACTATATTATCCCTGAAATTGCAATAGATATTGAGACAGAAATAGTCGGTGGTCGTCATCCGGTACTTGATGTTACCTTGAGTGAATTTACACCTAATGATACAGCTTTCTCTGATAGTAATGCACTGGTTCATATTATTACTGGTCCTAATATGGCTGGTAAAAGTACATATATTCGTCAGGTTGCACTTCTTGGGATAATGGCTCAGATGGGAGGAGGTATCCCTGCTACTAAAGCACGAATAGGTATAATTGATAGAGTGTTCACTCGTGTAGGTGCTGCAGATGATCTCGCTAAGGGGCAATCAACATTTATGGTTGAAATGGCTGAGACGGCAAATATTTTGAATAATGCAACAAGCAGATCTCTGATTGTTCTTGATGAGGTGGGGCGTGGTACATCGACCTTTGATGGAGTGTCTCTGGCGTGGGCGATTACGGAGTATATTCACAATAAACTTAGAGCTAGAACTTTATTTGCGACGCATTATCATGAACTTGCAGAGCTTGGGCTTATTCTAGACAGAGCAGAAAATTTTAATGTATCGGTGCGTGACTGGGGTGGTGATGTGATCTTCCTTCATAAGATTGTTTCAGGTTCAGCAGATAAGTCGTATGGTATCCATGTAGCTCGCCTCGCTGGTATTCCTTTAGGCGTGACAGACAGAGCTAGAGAAATATTGGATGGGCTTGAAACCCAGGCAATTGAGCGAGACTGGGACATTGTGCATGAGGGTGAGGTGTTGAGAGCTGCTGCACGTGAGGTGCAGAATGAGTTATTTGCCCCTCAAGCCAAGGCCAATGATAGGCTAGTGGTTGAACTGGCAGAAGTTGATATTGATAATATGACTCCTCTTATGGGGCTTCAGAAATTACAGCAACTGGTTGATATTGCTAGAGAGTATACACAATAGATGAGGGTATAAGCTATGAGAGCATTGGCAATAGGTGGAACTTCAAGCGGATCCGGAAAGACTTCGGTGGCTCTTGGACTTGTTGCTGCGCTACGCAGGCGTGGGCTCTCGGTACAAACTTTCAAGGTTGGACCGGATTTTCTTGATCCAACATATCTTAGTATCGTAAGTGGGCGCAAATGCTATAATCTTGATCTATGGATGACAGGAGAAGAGTATGTTCGTGAACTCTTTTTTAACGCTGCTGAGAAATGCTCTGATAGCAAGCAGGCCGATGTCTGTATTGTTGAGGGGGTGATGGGACTTTATGATGGTATCTTTACGGACTCTGATTTTGGCTCTACTGCTTCTGTTGCCAAGACACTGAATATCCCTGTATTTCTCCTCTCTTCTTGTAAAGCTATGGCGCGTTCTTTTGCTGCGATAATTTCTGGATTTTGTAGCTTTGAAGGAGCACCTGAATTTGCGGCAGTAGGTGCTAATTTCGCGGGGTCGGTTCGTCATGGGAACATTATTAAGAAGGTAGTAACGAGTGTTCCTAATTTACCTCCGTTTGCAGGAACTCTTGTTCGTGGTGCAATACCTGAGCTTCCGAGCAGGCATCTTGGTCTTGTGAGTGCAGATACTGAGCTTTTATCTTCAGCGTTGATTTCTGAGCTTGCTGATAGTGTTGAAGAAACATTTGATATTGATTTGCTACTCGACAGAGCTAAAGAAATATCGTTACATAGCCATAAAGAAAATTTAGATCGCTCACATAAAAAGTATGAGTATAATATCGGGATCGCTATGGATGAGGCGTTCCATTTTTATTATCCAGATAACTTGGATGCATTGGAAGAAGCTGGATGTAGACTTGTCGAGTTCAGCCCTCTGGTTGACCGTGAATTACCTGAAGGGCTTGACGGAGTGTATATTGGTGGAGGCTATCCTGAGTGTAAAGCTGAGGAATTGGCTAGCAATATCTCAATGCTTCAAAGTATTCGTAATTTTGCTGAGTCTGGCAAAGTAATTTATGCTGAGTGCGGGGGACTTATGTATATGAGCCAGGGAATTTGTGCTCACAATGGAGAAATGTTTGATATGTGTGGGGTTTTTCCGGTAAGGGTGAAGATGCTGGAACGTTTTAAAACCCTTGGTTACGTTGAAGCTGAAATATTGAGTGATTCTATTTTAGGCTGTGCTGGCGTTAAAATTCGTGGGCATGAGTATCATTATTCAGAGATTGTTGGTGAACTTCCTGCTGAGTGGAAATTGTCCTATGGACTACGGTTTGGCAGGGATATTGATGGTGAGCTTAGAGAGGAAGGGTTCTCTAAGGGACGTGTTTTGGTGAGTTATTTGCATGCAAATTTTGCGTCAAATAGTATGGTATTGGAGAGTTTTTTAGACTCAATAGGACAGATAAAATGAGTTATAAAGCATTGGCACTGGATATGGATGGTACGCTTCTCAATGAGATGGGGGAGCTTGAAGAACAGGTGACTCTTGCGCTTCGTAAAGCGCAGGACGCTGGGGTAGGAGTTTATCTTGTTTCGGGGCGAATGCATCGAGCGATGTATCCTTTTTGGAAAGAGATTGGACTGAATACTCCTATTATAAGCTATAATGGTTGCAGAATAATGCATCCAGATAGCGATAAACCTTTATACGAGACTAGTTTGAACTATGATATCGCTCAGGAAATTATTGCGTATGCAAAGGAGCGTAAGCTTTCTTTGAATACATATTATAGCGATTGTTTATACACACTTGTTGACAATAAATACTCACAGATGTATGCCCGCATAAATAAAGTACCATATAAGATACTTCCTGAAGACTACTCAACAATTAAAGAGGCTCCTACTAAGGCTTTAATTATTGTTACTGATGGGAGTGAGCCGGAGAAATTGGCGCAGATGGATTTGGAAATTAATGAGCGTTTTGGCGGAAGAGTGCACATAACAACTAGTAGTAGAATGTATGTTGAATTTTTGCCAATTGGGGCAAATAAGGCTACTGGTTTAGAGAAGATGAATGAAATTGTCGGGTTATCTTTAAATGACTGGGTTGCTGTGGGGGACGGAATGAATGACTATGAAATGCTCAAAGAGTGTGGGGTTGGGCTTGCTGTTGCAAGTGCTCCACGTGAGTTACTAGATCATATTGATAAGGAGTTTATCGTTCCTGATTTGCCTCGTGGAGGGATAGAAGTTGTGCTAAAGAAATACTTTGATATTGAACTATAAAATTTATAAAGTAAATATATTGAGTATTAGTGTATAGTTTGTTAATTTAAGCTTTCAGTGGAGTGACGTTATGAAATCATTAGTACGAAGATTAACAGTTCTCTTTATTTGCGGGCTGATGTTCGGTGTTTGTTTTTCTTCATATTCTGATGAAAACGCTGGGAATCTTAGGAATATAGAGGACACTTTGCAGGGATTGCAGAGTATCGTACGGCAAGGGGATCTTTCATTTCAACAGATTAGAGATCTTAATGAGGCAATTGCCAGGCTTCAAGCACAGGTGCAGAGAAAATCATTGAGTCAAGAGGAGCAGGAGGTTGCTAAAAAACTAGAAGAGCTGTCTGTTATGAAGGCAGAAGCTGAACCTAGGGATAGACTTGCACAGTTATCTGCAGTAAAAGTTTTGTCTTTATTAGGTGAGCCAGTTAAAGCATTGTCTTTTTTAAAGAAAACCAGAGCAAATTCTGCTGAGGATATTGAATGGCCACTCTTGGCATGTACTTTATATTTGCAGCTTGGAGATTATTCCAAGGCAGGTATATATGCTTCAACTATTGATAAATTATTGAGTAAGCAGACCCCGCTATCACTTTCTTCGCCTGTTCATGTTGATCAGGTGCAATCTTTTAGACTTTATACTCCGTATTCTGGTGGAGATCCGAAGCCTGGAGATACCCTTATTTTATACATTGAGGTTGATGGTGCTAGGTTTAAAGTGCAACAGCAGGGAATGTATGCATGTAATCTTGAATTTGCACTTGAACTACGAGATGAACTTCAGAATGTGATTGAAAGGCAGGATAATTACGGCAGATATTCACCTGAGTATAATGGACCTATTCATGATCTGCATGCGACAATATATTATCGTATACCACAAGGGTTGGGTGGCGGAAATTATACATTAATAATTAGTTGTACCGACCGCTATGGTAAGGCTATTGCTGATACTGATTTTGTCTTTGAACTTGATGGTAAAAAAAGAATAAAGATACCTTTACAGGGGATAAATTCAACCAGAAATAGTAATGTGACTTCACCAAATCTTGTTCTTGAAAAAGCCAAATCCGGTGACTTTTCAGATGTTATTGATTTGCTTGATGATGATCTTGGAGAGCTGGGAAAAGATCCTTATGACTTGAAACAGATGAGTAAAGATGAGGTAGAAAAAAACAAACTTAAAGCTGCAGAAATTATGCTTGAAAGGTCTAAAACCCAAGGTGGTTTGCTAAATAAGTAATGATGCATTAGTGCCTTTCTTGTGTTTTTGTTATATTAATTATTATAGGAGTTATTGATGTTAAACAATATTCAAAATTTTTTTTCCGGATTTATGCTCCCTATTAAAGGTGCTAAGTTGCTGTTAAGTACCAAGAGAACTAAACGATGGGCTCTTATGCCTTTAATTGTTAACTTTATAATATACATATTATTAATTTCAACATTTGTCTGGTTGATTTCTCTTATTAAAATTCCTGAGATTTCTTGGGATTTTTGGGGTGGTACTGGGATTTGGCTGAGTGAACTTATTAATGGCATGGCTGGTATTTTGAAATGGACTCTTACTATGCCATTGGTTCTTGCTCTTTGTTATTTTACCTTTACACTTGTAGGTATGGTTATAGCTGCGCCATTTAATGATATATTGTCTGAGAAACTTGAGAATCAGATATGTATTGGGTTTCAAGCTGGAGATGATGAACCTGATAGACCGCTCAGGCTTGATATGAAGGCTACGGTTATAAGTGTTGTGAGTTCGCTAAAGTTTGCGCTAAAGCAGGTATTCTATAGTTTGATAGCGCTGCCTTTTTTATTAATTCCATTTGTTGGAGCAACTTTATTGTTTCTTGTGACCGCCTATTATACTGGGATTGGATTTCTTGATGTTGGTATGGCAAGAAACTATCTGCCACATGAGTGTAAATTACCTGCAATCAACCAGAATAGATGGAAAATTATTGGGTTTGGGGCGGGTATGGATGTGTTATTTATGATCCCATTTGCCGGGCTTCTGATGTTACCGCTTGGTGTTGCTGGAGGGACATCATTATATTGTGATATAGATTGGGAGAGGCTCCTTAGTAATGTTCATTATGATCTTCCCCAAGGTTTTGTACCTCCTAGAAAAAGGGTGTAAATAACGTATATTCGCAGTTGAGTAATATAATAAATGAGTGAAAGCAGCTGTTTTACTCAAGCTTGAGAAAAGTTTTAAAAAAAGGGCTACTCTTATTATTTCTAATGATTTCAGTACACAGCAGCAGGAGCAGGAGCGCCTGAAATGTGTGTCAGTTGGGTGCTTGTGTTTGTTAATAATTGTGTTGTATTTAATTGGACTAATATATGGATGAAAATTCTATTGATATGACAGAGAATAGCTCTGACGTTGACTCATCTATTCAGAATCTTCCACAAGATATTCTGACAGGACTTCTTGATGGTTCTGAAATTGGTGGTATTGAGGACAGGGACTTATCTGATCGCTACTCATTCAGTGAAACAATTGGTGAAGGTGGGCAAGGTGTAGTAATCTCAGCCCGGGATAAGCTCCTTGAGCGTGTTGTCGCGATAAAAGCTCTCAAGTATACACATAATCCTGCGCATGAAAGAATGCTTGAACAGGAGGCGAAGCTCTGTGGTCGTCTTGAGCACCCTAATATTATTCCAACTTATGATCTTGCACGTGATGAAGCAGATAGCCCCTTATTTGTCATGAAAAAGATTGAGGGGCAGACTTTGAATGAGTTCTTGGTTGAGATCAAGAAAGAAGGTGGTACAGCTCTTGTCGACAATCGATTGCGTTTGCTAAATATTTTCTCGCAGGTTCTTTATGCAATTGATTTTGCTCACTCAAAGGGTGTGCTGCATTTGGATATAAAACCCGGAAATGTATCACTCGGTAAATTTGGGGAGGTATACTTAATAGACTGGGGGTTTGCAAAAGCCAAGGATACAGTGGATGTATCAACGCTTTCTGGGGGCACAATGCATTATATGTCACCGGAACGGATGGACAAAGAACCTTACGATGAAAGAGCTGATATCTATGCTTTAGGAACAATGCTTTATCGGTTACTCACCGGTAAGCACCCTCGTGATGTAGGCAAAATGAGTCTTAAGGAATTTAAAGCGAGTTACCGAAGCATTCCGATTGTTCCTCCTAGAAAGCGGGATAGAAGTATAGCACCTCAACTTGAAGCTATTGTGCTTAAAGCTATGGCAGAAAAACCTGAAGATCGTTATCGTCATGCTCATGAATTTTCAAGTGATCTTGAACGTTTTCTAAAGATGTTACCAGTAAGTGCCTATGATGAAGGCCCACTCAGCAAAGCATGGCGTTGTTTGCGCAAACACAAGCGCAAAGTAATGGTTTTTTTAATCCTTATCGCTTTATTTGCGGTGAGTGGATACGCTCTTAATAATAAGATCAAAGCGGAAAGAGAGCAAGAATTAGCTAAAGCACAACAAGTCGAATTTGAAAGGGCTGAGCGAGAGCGTAAAGTCAGTATGCGCAGACGTTACGAAGCGCGCAGAATTCTTAAACGCGGAAATGATATATTTGAGAAAAATCGAGAAGCTGCTGAAGCTGCTAATGAGTATGAACTCAAGTTTGAGATTCTTGAACCTGTTATCGAACTTTATACTAAAGCTATAGATATTGATCCAGAGTATGCTGAAGCATATGATATGAGAGCTAGCGTTTACCGGATTACTCAGGAGTTCAACAAGGCTTTAGAGGATTATAATAAAGCCTTTGAAATTGATTCTTCATATATTATGGCTTTATATGAAGCAGGGCTTATTTATGCTGATGTTTTACATGATACTCAGAAAGCACGTGAGAAATTCAGACAGATGTCAAAGCTCTTTCCTGATGATGAGTATGCTGAGTTGGGGCAGGCCAGAGTAGATCTTATTGAAGCGGGTGCAATACTAAAGCTTTCTCCAACGGATGAAAACTATAAAAACCGTTTTGAACTAGCATCTTCGATTTATGCAAATACTTTGAAACGTTGTGAACTTATTGAAAAGAAGAATCCAGCCTTGAGTGATATCTGGTATTTGAGAGGCTTGATATATCAGAAATCCCCTGAACACAAGAACCTTGAGCTCGCACTCAAAGCATATAGTAAATATTTACTCTCAAGACGCGACAGTTCTTCTGCTTTCTTGAATCGCGGTGACACTTATAAAGACCTTGAAATGTATACTCTGGCCATAGATGATTATACTGAAGCATTAAAACTGAATCCTAAGTTTATATGGGCTCTTAGAAATAGAGGATATATTCTGTATAGAAACCTTAATATGCCTGATGCTGCGATTCGTGATCTTGATAAAGCTATAGCACTAGATCCAGAAGCGGCTTGGAGCTATATGAGTCGTGGTGCTGTTTATATTGGGCAAAAAAAATATGAAGCAGCAAAAAAAGATTATGAAGCGGCCCTAACACTTGCACCGCGTGATGTTAATATTATTTATAATAATGGTATTCTTGCGATGTATATGGGTTTTCCTTATAAAGCAGAAACTTACTTTAGTCAGGCTTTGCAACATGCGGATAAGAACGAAATTGGAAATTTGATACTCAAACGTGGTATGGCTCGATTTGCACAGGAAAAATATGCTGATGCAATAAGTGACTTTGAAAAGGCAATAGCAGAGGGGACTGTTGATAGCAACACCTGTGCCCTTATGCGTTTGCTGGCTCTGCGAATGGCAGGGCTACCATATGATGCGAATCAGATTGGCAGCAGTATATCAGTAGATGAAGGTAAAATCTGGATTTCAGCCCTTGCTAGTTTTATGTTAGGTGAGGCTGATGTAATGGATGTTTTGGAGCTAGCAGGGGATCCTTTTGCAAAGCTGATTAGTGAAAAGGAGCATGAGTACTCTGCAAGTCCGGAAGATAATAAAATAATTCAGGAGTCTTCTGATCTAACAACAATTTGTCAAATACGTTTTTATATTGGGCTCTATGAACTGGCAATAGGAGATTCCGCTAACGCGAAACGAAATTTACAGGCGTGTATCGCGACTGATCAGCACCTGTACATTGAGTATGCTATAGCAAAATTATTTTTAAATAGTTTGGATTAATTTGTTCTCTATGACGATATAATATTATTAAATGGGATTTTTGTTCTCATTTCTTGTAGATAAAAATTAAGGAGTTCGCTTTGGCTGAAATGGATCTAATCTCTGGACCTACTCACTTTAGGACTACTGCGTGGAGTGTCGTAATTGGAGCGCAAAATCCAGAAGGCGAAAATAGGCACACTTGTGTCTCAAGATTATGTACAACCTACTGGAAACCAGTATATCAATATATTAGACGTCGTGGGTTATCTCATGATGATGCGCGAGATATGACTCAAGAGTATTTTGCTACTTTTCTAGAAAAAAATTTTGTTGCTACTGCCGACCAAACAAGGGGGCGCTTCAGGACTTTTGTTTTAGTTACAGTAAATCGTTTCCTTACAAAACAGCTCGCAAAAAAGAGTAGAAAGCAGGCTAATAGAAATATCGTCATACCTAACGATGATGATGGAGAGGATTTTATCCTACCTGAACTATCAGTACATGAAACAGCTGAGGATGATTTTAACAGAAGGTGGGCTTTATCTCTTATTGAAACTACCCTTAAAAATATGGCAAGAGTTTGTAGTTCTGGAAAAAAAGAAAAGTACTATAAAGCACTACAGTTATTTCTCGAAAGTACTGGTTCTAGTAAATCACTAAGCTATCGGGAAATGGCAGATCAACTAGATGTAAGCGAAACAGATATCACTAATTATCTTTTTAGAGGCAGAAATATTTTCCAGAAAATGCTTCGTGATGAAATAAGACAGTCTGTTTCAAGTGAAAAAGCGATTGATGAAGAAATTGAAGCACTAAAGGAATACCTTAGAACTTAATATATTTATCTAAAATTTTACTAGTGTAGACTTATAGTGTGACTATAGGTCTATTTTTTTATTTTTATAAACTTTAAATATTCTTTTGTACTCTCTTCTTGTCTTGACTTGATCGTCTTTTTAGAGAAAATATGTAAAATAAGTTGGGGATCAATTATTATAGGAAAAGGAACATAATGATTAAAGATAGAACATTAATTACAGCAGCTTTGCCTTATGCAAATGGCAAACCTCATATTGGACATATTGCAGGGGCGTATCTTCCAGCTGATACTTATAATCGTTTTTTGAGACTTATTGGGAAAGAATCATGGTTTGTCTGTGGATCTGATGAGAATGGGGCTCCAATCACTTTTAGCGCTATTAAAGAAGGTGTTTCTCCACAGGATATTGTAGATCGCTATCATAGTATTCTTGAAACAAGTTTTAAAGGGCTTGGTATTGATTTTGACATATATAGTCGTACGCATACTCAGAGTCATAATGAAATGTCTCAGGAATTTTTCACGAAACTTCATGATCGAGGGCATGTTGCAAAGCGTTGTGCTGAACAGGTTTACTGTACTGAATGTAATATGTTCCTTCCTGATCGATATATTGAAGGTACATGTTATAATGAAGACTGTAATAAAGAAGGCGCACGTGGTGACCAGTGTGAAAGCTGTGGACGCCCAATGGATGCTACAAAACTTATTGATCCGGTATGTATGGTGTGTAAAGAGCAGGGAAGAACCGGTAAAGGCTGCATCGAAGTTCGTGAGACAACGCACTGGTATCTTCGCCTTGACACTTTTGAAGAGGATTTACGAGAATATCTAGATATGCACCCTGAGTGGCGGGAATCTGTTAAAAGATTTAGTTATGGGCTGTTAGATCAAGGGTTACGTGAGAGGTGCGTTACACGTGATCTGGATTGGGGGGTGCCTGTACCGCTTGAAGAGGGTGAAGGTAAGGTCCTTTATGTATGGTTTGATGCTCCTATTGGATATATTACTTTTACTCGTGAATTATTTGCATCTCAAGGTAAAGAAGAGATGTGGAAAGATTTCTGGCAAGATGAAAATAATGGTCTTGTTCACTTTATAGGTAAAGATAATACTGTCTTCCATGCTGTTATGTTCCCTGGTATGATGATGGCGCATGGTGATTATCGTATGCCTGATTTTGTTGTGGCTAATGAGTTCTTGAATCTTGAAGGCAGTAAGATTTCTACAAGCAGACAATATGGCGTATGGGTGGATGAATTTCTTGACGTATTTGAACCGGATCCATTACGCTATTATCTTACTGCAATTGCACCAGAAAATAGTGATAGTGACTTTTCTTGGAAGGGATTCCAGAATAGAAATAATGGTGAACTTGCAGATAATATGGGTAACTTTATCCAACGAAATCTTGCCTTTTGTAATAAATATTTTGATGGTGTTGTGCCTAGTGATCAGAATCTTTCTGAACTTGGTCTTGAAACTCTCAAAGAGATTGAAGTCGCTAGAGGTGAGATTGCTGAGCTCATTGAATTGCATAAATATAGAGATGCGCTTGACCGGTTGATGGCTTTATCCAGAAAAGGCAATGAGTTTTTCAGTGAGGAAGAACCATGGAAATCTCGTAAAGACAATATGGAAAAATGCGGGGCAACAATTTATGTTGGACTAAAGGTTGTGGAAGCCCTATCTGTATTTATGGCGCCATTTATGCCATTTGCTTCTAAAAAACTTCGTGGTATAATGGATATCGAGCCTATTAAGGATGGTGACTGGTTTGCTGAGTCACAGTTGAAGTCTGGGCATAAAATTTTAGTGCCTGAAGTATTGTTCCCAAAATTTGATGATAAGCTTATAGAAGAACAAATAGCTAAATTGCCTAGTCTTGGTTAATATAAATTGAGTTTATGTTGCTAACGGACTTGGACTTTACCAATCTTTTTATGAAGTGAGGTGAGTATATGGCTGCAATTTTACGGGTCTTTGATGTTATTGACGGTGTGAGAGATTATGTCGTCTGTAGTGAGCAGCTTATTATTGGGCGTGACAAGTCACGTGTTGATGTCTGCGTTCATGATATGAGTGTTTCAAGAATTCACTTAAAGTTATTTCTTCGAGATGCATTGTATTACATTGAAGACCTTGAGTCTAGTTGTGGTACATTGGTAAATAATAGGTCTGTAAAAACTCATAAACTTACATACGGGGATCACATTCAATTAGGAAGTACTGTTATTGAATTTCTTCCTAATTCTGAAAATAATAATGAAATTGAGCAAGTTACTGATACTGTTGATGCGTTATTGTCTCAATATAAAGTATTACCATCAAAAATGCAGTTGAGTTATAGAGTTCTTAGGGTGCCTACTCGTTCAATATATCGCCCTGGTGATACCGTTATTGTTGGTAGAGGGGGACTATTACTTCATATCGAACTTGATTCGGAAGATCTTAATTATGTTCTGGAACTAAAGATTACCTGGCCTGATGGCATAAGTAAAATCCTGCTGGGCGAAGTTATTGCTACGATAAAGCAATCAAAATTAGTTTGTATCAAGCTTCATCACATTTCTGAAGAAAAGATGAATTCGCTATTTGATAAATTAGAAAGAGGTAGCTGGATTAGAGTCTTGAATTCATGATGTAAGTTTATTCACCGGCTTTGTATATATTATATCATGGATATTTCTGCTGATTTTATACCATCAATTGCTGAACTCATAATGCCTCCTGCATAACCTGCTCCTTCTCCGATTGGATATAATCCAGAAATTTTTGTACATTCCATTTTTTCATTGCGAACTACTCGTACTGGTGAAGAGCTGCGGGTTTCAGGTCCAGCAATTATTGCAGAGTCAATCTCTACCCCTTTCATCTTTGTAAGCATTTTAGGAATAAATATCTTGAGATCATCACACATTTTCTCTGGAAGGATTTTAGTGAAGTCTGCAGGAATTGAACGATTGCAGCTCCTTGTTTCGGGTAAAGTTTTGCAGGAATAGGGGAATTCTTTTACTGTTGTTAGTGGCAGCGAGAAGTCTCTATTTCCTAGATTATATGCCGCGTTTTCTTGCCTTTTAATAAATTGATAACCGTCGCTGAATGTGTCAAATTTTTGAGGGAGTAGAAAGGCTGCATTACCCATTTGACCTGTACGAGTTGAAAGACTCATGCCATTGGTGAATAAGCTACCAGCTTCTGTAGAGCATGGAATAATTTTGCCTCCGGGACACATACAGAACGAATAACAGTCTTTGCCAAGTGTGAGAGAAAATGATGCTGAGCCAAGCTGTTTTAAAAAATCAGTATTACCATATTGAGAGAGGTTGATTACGGATTGAGGAATTTCAACTCGTACTCCAGTTGCAAAGGGTTTTGAGTCTAGTTCCGCGCCTGATAATTCTAATATATTATAAGTGTCATATGCAGAATGCCCGGTAGCTAGAAAGCATTTATCGGCGATAATTTCCTGATTGTTAATGATAAGACCAGCGAGTTTACCATTCTCAATATTAAACCGGGAGAGTTTACTATTGAAGTGGAATTCACCGCCAAGATTGATAATTTGCTTTCTAATTGTAGGGATTATTTGTGCAAGCTTATCACTTCCAATGTGGAAAGCGGCATCGTAAAGAACTTCTTTAGCTGCACCCGCATCAAAAAAAGTTTGTCTTACAATTCGGGTTCTTCGTCTATCTTTTGAGCGTGAGGTTATTTTGCCGTCTGAGAAGGTTCCAGCACCTCCTTCACCGTATAAAACGTTACTTTCATGGTTTATAATTCCTTGTCCCCAGAATAGTCCAACATCAATTTTTCTTTCTTTAACTTCTTTCCCTCGTTCATAAATTATTGGTTTTAGTCCATTTTTGGCGAGAGTAAGAGCAGCAAATAAGCCGGCAGGACCTGCACCTATGACTACAGGTCTTATCTTACTAGCTGGGCATTCAGGTAATACATAATCGGGTTCTTCCTTGATTTCTGTAACTTGCCAGAGTTGTTCTATGTTTAAATCAGTATTTACTTCAGCAGTTATGTTGAAAATGTAGTATATTTCACCTTTTAACCTGTCTCTAGCGTCAATAGATCTGCGGTCTATAGTTATATTTAGTATTTCGTTTGATTGGAGATTGAGTCGTTTTGCGACCGCTTCTTGTAAAGAGTCGGAAGTATAGTTTGGAGCAAGCTTAATTTGTAGAATTTTTAGTTTCATCGTTTGATATTCCTTATCAGATTTGGTTATATCTGCATATTTATATCTTAGTTATATATATGAATTTAGTGACTATTCATTACATTATAATTGATTTTTAGAATTTATATGTTAAAATTTTAAATTAAATTTTGGAGAAAATAATGAATAAACTTATTATTAAATTATTAATTCTGGCAGTAGTTACTTTAAATTTGTCTTATTTGGCATATGCTAGAGATAGTGTTAAAATTGATGGTAAACAGGTAAATGTTAAAGATATTAATCTGACTACAGATTTTTATATTAAGGGTAATTCAAGTGTTGCAGAACTTTATTATACCTTTTATCTTGATCAGAGAGACATAAAAATTGCCAATACATACAAAGATAGATTTTTAAAAAGTAATAGTAGTTATAAAGTTATGTCTGCGATAATTTTATTATATGTTGAGGATGTCTTCAAGAGTTATCCTTGTGTCGGAAAAAATAAATGTGTGAAGAATATTTATGTTAGTGTTAAGGACTTTTTTAGTTACTTAAATTCTAATCCTGAACTTCGTACTAAGTTTTTACAGGCTAGGACTTCCACTACTCTTTTTTCTCCTAAATTTAAACGAATTGATGAATTTTTATTCTATGTTGCTAGAGATGTAGGGTATGCATTTTATGGAATAAGTTATATGAATACATCATCAATTTATGCAAGAACATTGCTTGATAAAATGATTTATTCAATACGTACTGATGGAAATAATGGTAGATTTTAAATATACCGCCTCAATATTGTACTGAGGCGGTATAAGAATAAAAGTGGTGAGCCGATAAGCCGGCTTCTGTCGTGTGCGGTTATTTGACTTGGTCTATAGTTACCTATAGACTCTAGCACGCTACCTGGACCCAGCTGCGGAGCGAGCAACTCCGCCGATACCTCGATGGATATCATAGCATACAAGGGGTCTCTACTTGCGCTTGCACTGGGAGACAGTCGCCGTGCCTCTCTTGTCACCAAGAGAGCGGTAGTCTCTTACTCTACCGTTTCACCCTTACCTGTGTGTACAAAGTACACCATCGGCGGTCTATTCTCTGTTGCCTGTCTCTAGAGTTACCTCTGGTGGGCGTTACCCACATCCCGTGCTCTATAGTGGCCGGACTTTCCTCGCCGTCTTAGGACGCCGCAACCGCATAGCTCACCACAAAATTATAATAAATATTTATTTACAGCTTCAAAAAAACTATCAAGATCTGAATCTACAAAAAATCTGTTTTCACCTGGTAAAAAATTTACCTTACCTTTATTAACCACAACAACCTTCTTTGCCAGTTCCGGTAAGCTTGCAGCAGGGTGAACAACAAGTGAAGACCCTAGTACAAGTAGAAGTTTTGAATTTGATATTTGCAAAATAGCTTCATCAATTCCATATACAGATTCACCAAAGAATACTATGTCGGGTTTGACTACACCTCCGCATTCATCGCATTCTGGGATTTCAGTATTTTTAATCATTTCTCTAATGCTGGAGTAATCATACAGTTTCGAACAATTTCTGCAATGAGCTGTTGCATAATTTCCATGTAAAGAGATAACTTTTTTTGAACCGGCAATTTGATGAAGTGGATCAATGTTCTGGGTGATTACTGATGTTAAAAGTCCTTTTGTTTCAATTTCGGCAAGGAGCAGGTGGGTCTTTGTAGGGTGTAATTTGTCTACTACATTGAGTAAGTCTCTTGAAAAGTCAAAGAATGGCTTAGGATTTTTTTTGAAATAGCCAATGTCAAAGACAGTATCTGGGTCATACTTACCGGATGAGTATAATCCTCCAATTCCTCTAAAATCAGGGATGCCAGCTGCTGTTGAAATACCTGCACCAGAAAAAGCACAGACGTTGCCTTCTTTAATTAGCTCTGCACATTTTTTTGGGGTGATTGTATTCATAATAAAGCCTACGTATTAATGTTGTTTATTTTGTAATTGTAACCTCAGAAATATCGTATCCTGAGTATTTCAGAACTTCCGGGGTACTTCCTTTGTCCCATTTAACAATACTGATACTTGCTGGAGCAGTTTTCGGCATTTCCCAGAAATCCTTCATGTTTCTATTGATACATTTATTTAAAAAGGATCTGATTGCAGCACAATGAGAAACGATCAGTATAACATCTGAGTCCTTATGCTTTTCTTTTAACTTTTCAACTCCCTTATAAAGACGTTCTTGAAGTTGGTATAAATCTTCTCCATCTTCTGGTGCACCTTTAAAAATGTCTGGAGCAAACCAGAAATTATGAAGTTCTCTTTCTTGCTCACTCTGTACCTCTTTATGGTCAGAGCGGCAGTTGTGGCTTCCTTCCCAGATACCAAAACCAATTTCTAGAAAATCTTCATTTGGCTGTCTTTCAACGGGGGCATGATTTTTTAGCAAAATTTCTGAAGTTGCTTTAGTTCTACCCATTGGAGAGTAATAGCAGTAGTTAAACGTTTCATTTTTAAGTTCTTCTGCTGCAGCTTCAGCTTGACTTTTTCCTAGCGCGGTAAGATCTGAATCTTCTCTGCCTTGCATCTTTCCTGCAAGATTCCATTCTGTCTGTCCATGACGAACCAAGTAAAATAATGCCATATCTCAACCTTTCATATTTTATAAGTACTCAATCTCTTTTAGGGGGGTGCCAGCAATTTGAACAACAACAGGTTTTTCGCCTTTATTCCAGTCTACAATTGTTATACTCGCTTGTTTAATACGGGGGAGTACCCAGAATTTTTCAAGTGGTATTCCTAGGCAGACATTTAGAAAAGCGTTGATGGCTCCGCCGTGTGACACAATTAGTAGTTTCTCACTATTTTCATGTTTCTTGCAAATTGATTCTATCCCAGAATAAATTCTATTCATCAGATCGGTGCAATTCTCACCGCCACTATTCTCGCCAGTAAAAGTTTCAGGGTGTTCCCAAAATTCTCTGTACATCGGTTCAGGAGCAAATTCTTTATCAAACTTTATGCCTTCCCAATTACCAAAGTTCAATTCTTTGAGGGAGTCATTCAATTCATTTGCTATATTATGGTTTTTTAGTATTATCTCTGTCGTTTTTTGTACACGTCCTAACGGAGAAGAGTAACACTTAGCAAAGCTTATTTCTTTTAGTTTCTCTGCGGTTTCTTTTGCCTGAGCAATACCTAGGGTGGTAAGGTCAGAGTCACACCCACCGCCTTGGTAGCGTCGTTCTTCGTTGAAAATAGTTTTGCCATGGCGCACTAGATAAAGTCGTGGCATTTGTTTATTCCTTTAGTTACGGTTTGTTGTTAAAGTGTTTGCAGCATGACCAGCGTATGATATTAGCTTAGGCTTGCTATCTGGATTCCACTCAACAATGCTAATGCTTGCAGGTGAAACATCAGGTTCTGACCAGAATGAATTGCGGGGCTTATTGATCAATGGGTTTAGAAATGAGCGAATAGCTGCGCCATGTGAAACTATTAATATTGATTCATCTTTACCATGATTGTCTGCAATTTCTTTACAGCATTCGTAGATACGTTTTTCAAGAGCATCATAGGTCTCGCCGTTATTACTCTCTGCTGTGTACTTTTCAGGGTATCGCCAGAAAAGTTCAAATTCCGTAGCATATTTTACGTCAAAAAAGTTTTTCCCTTCAAGTGTGCCTAAATTGATTTCTTTGAGATTATCCTTTGGAATTTTAGTTATATCACGATGTTCTAAAATTAATTCAGAGGTTTTGACTGTTCTGCCTAATGGTGAATGATAGCATATTGAGAATTCTATATCTTTGAGTTTAGCGGCAGTTTCCTTAACCTGTTTTACTCCAAGATCAGTCAATGGGGAATCACAGTGACCTTGGACAATCTTGTTTGCGTTGTATTCTGTCTGTCCATGGCGGACCAAGTATAATAGTGACATTTTTCTTTCAGCCTTAGTTAGGTCTTATAAATTTATTTAACCGTGAATTATCGTAACTGATGTCAGCTTTATTTATGCCAGCTAGAGTTAATAATTCAGGTTGTGTATTTTTTTCCCACTTGACAATGCTGATACTGGCAGGTGTTACATCTGGGGCTAGCCAGAATTCGCTTAGTGGCTTGTTTATTAATGGATTTAAAATTGAGCGGATTGGACCTCCATGTGAGACAATCAGTATTTTTTCATCTGGTGCGTGGGCACCTGCAATATCTTTACAACAGTTGAATACTCGTTCAGTAAGAGCTTCGTAGGTCTCTCCATTCTCAACAGGTGTTGTATATTTATGAGGATATATCGCATAGTTCTCAAATTTTTCGCCATGTAGTGTATGGTCATTAGTTTTGCCTTCAAGAATTCCCATATTAAATTCCATGAGATCATTCTTGGGGCGAGCTTCAATATTGTGATGTTTTAGAATAATGCGGGCTGTACTGGTTGTTCTGCCCAGTGGTGAATAGTAACAAGCAGTAAACTCAATGTCTGATAGTTCTTTGGAAGTCTGTTCTGCTTGAATCCTTCCAAGCTCAGTTAATGGAGAGTCTATCTGGCCCTGAATGATATGATTTGCGTTGTGTTCTGTCTGCCCGTGACGGACAAAGTAAATAATAGCCATTTTTTTCTCTTAAGCAGTAATACCAAATGTTTTATCGGTATTATTAATTATATCCCTCAATTGGTAAATGAGGGATATAAATTATAAATTTAAAACTAATTAGTTTGATTTTTCAACAGCTACTGCAACAGCTACTGATGCACCAACCATTGGGTTGTTACCCATGCCTATTAGTCCCATCATTTCTACGTGTGCAGGAACTGATGAAGAACCAGCGAACTGTGCGTCACTGTGCATACGCCCCATTGTATCTGTCATACCATATGACGCAGGACCTGCTGCCATATTATCTGGGTGTAGAGTACGACCTGTACCTCCACCTGAAGCAACAGAGAAGAATGTTTTACCCTTAAGGATACATTCTTTCTTGTATGTTGCCATTACTGGGTGTTGGAAGCGTGTTGGGTTTGTACTATTACCAGTGATTGCAACGTCTACGTCTTCTAGGTGCATAATTGCAACACCTTCACGTACGTCATCTGCACCGTAGCAGTTTACTGCAGCGCGTTCACCTTCAGAATATGGCTTCTTACTTACGACTTTAACTTCGCCTGTAGCATAGTTAAAGTCAGTTTCAACGTGTGTAAACCCATTGATACGACTGATGATCTGAGCAGCGTCTTTACCAAGACCGTTAAGGATAACTCGTAGAGGTTCCTTACGTGCTTTATTTGCAGAACGTGCAAGGCCAATAGCTCCTTCAGCAGCTGCGAAAGATTCATGACCAGCTGTGAAAGCAAAACAAGTTGTTTCTTCTTTGAGTAGCATTGAAGCAAGGTTGCCGTGTCCAATACCAACTTTACGGTCGTCTGCAACAGAACCTGGAATACAGAAGCTCTGAAGACCTTCACCAATTGTGCAAGCAATATCAGCAGCCTTTGTCTGACCTTTTTTGATCGCAACTGCCGCACCAACAGTGTATGCCCAACCTGCATTTTCAAAAGCGATTGGCTGTACATCTTTGACGATCTGACAAACATCAAGACCTTTTTCCTTACATACCTTATCGCAATCTTCAACTGTAGACATGCCGTATTGACTGATCAAAGCTTCGATCTGTTTGATTCGGCGTGAATATCCTTCAAATAATGCCATTTATCATCTCCTAAGATTAAATATAGTTAATTTTTTTTTAACAGAAAGCAGATTGTGTGGACTATTCAACTCTTGGGTTGATAGTTTTAGCAGCATCTGCAAAACGACCATATGTTCCGGTAGCCTTTTCAAGTGCTTCTGCTGGATTCATTCCCTTCTGAGTAATGTTTTCCATCATTACACCAGTCTTGACATATTTATAGCCGATTACTTCGTCGTTAGCATCAAGACCAATCTCAGTAATGTAGCCTTCTGTTGTTTCTAGGTAGCGAACACCCTTTGCTTGTGTACTGTAGATTGTACCAGTTACACTACAAAGGCCTTTACCCAAGTCTTCAAGACCAGCACCGATTGGAAGACCATCTTCAGAGAATGCAGATTGAGTACGACCGTAAACGATCTGTAGGAATAGTTCGCGCATAGCAGTGTTTATAGCATCACAAACAAGGTCAGAGTTAAGAGCTTCAAGGATAGTTTTTCCAGGAAGAATTTCACCAGCCATAGCTGCTGAGTGTGTCATACCTGTACAACCAAGTGTCTCAACAAGAGCTTCTTCAATTACACCGTTCTTCACGTTGAGAGTGAGCTTACATGCTCCCTGTTGAGGTGCACACCAGCCAACACCGTGTGTAAAACCGTTGATGTCCTCAATTGCTGTTGATTTTGTCCATTTGCCTTCCTGAGGAATAGGAGCAGGGCCGTGTTTTGCTCCCTTGTTGACAGGACACATTTGCTCTACTTCATGGGTGAAATTACTCATAAGTATTTTTCCTTCTACGTTTCAATAAACCAAATAAAAATACCAAAAAATATCGACTTGTATTGTTAAATATACAAATCGATATCTTATATAAAATTTTATGTATTATACTCAAAAAGACCTTGAAAACCATGCTAAAATCATGTTAGAATGTCGATTTTTTGTAATAAGGATAAAAAAATCTCGAAAAGATCTGTTTAAATCGATAATTTTTGATCATTTGATAGTAAATAAGGCTGATCAACGTGTTGGACGTAATGATCAGCCTTAATTTGCTAGCAGTGTGTGTTGCTTTTTTTGATTATTCTACATTTTTGTGTGTATTGTGCGGGGGTTAAGCCATTCCTCCTATCATTCGGTCAATTGCTTCTCCAGCCGGTACCATTGGGTATACATTCTCTTCTCGTTCAACTATTGCATTAACAATTACAGGCTCATCGCAATCGATCATTTCTCTAAGTATCTTTTCGGTGTCCTCTTTCTTATCAAGGAGCATCCCTTTTATGTCATAAGCCTCAGCAATTCTTACGAAATCGGGGTTGTCGTAAAGATCGGTAAATGCATAATTTTTATCAAAAAATAATTCCTGCCACTGACGTACCATACCCAGATAACTGTTATTAAGTATTAGGATTTTGACTGGTAATTTATGCGTTTTCAATGTTACCAATTCTTGAATATTCATTTGAATAGATCCGTCACCAGCGATATCTACTACTAGGTGATCAGGCTTGCCAATCTGAGCGCCCATTGCAGCAGGGAGCCCAAAACCCATTGTTCCAAGACCTCCACTAGATACTAAAGTGTGACTTTTAGTGAATTTGTAAAATAGGCATGTCCACATCTGGTGTTGTCCAACTTCTGTTGCGATTATCGTGTTTCTATCCTTGGTAAGCTCGCAAAGCGCCTCAATAATATATTGTGGTCTGAGTCCGTCTTGATTATAGTGTAGCGGGTACTGCTCTTTCCATGCATTTATTTGTTCAAGCCATTCTTTTCTGTCTTTTTCTTCAATTTCTTTGATGAGAGCTGATACAATATTTTTTGCATCTCCAACTATAGGGATATCTACAGGAACATTCTTGCTGACTGTTGTAGGGTCAATATCAATATGAATTATTTTGGCTTTTGTAGCAAATTCATCAAGTTTACCTGTTACTCTGTCATCAAATCTTGCTCCAACTGCAATTAGTAAGTCACAATTGCTGGTAGCATGGTTGGCATATGCGGTACCATGCATGCCTAGCATTTTCAGTGATAGTGGATGAGTATCTGGAAACGCACCGAGTGCCATCAACGTTGAGGTAACCGGAATGTTGCCCTTTTCAGCAAGTTCCAGTATCTCATTCTCAGCTCCACTTGTAACGACTCCTCCACCAATATATAATAATGGTGATTTAGCATTGTTGATGAGTTTAGCTGCTTTTGAAATTTGCTTTGGGTTACCGACGGTAATAGGGCGGTAACTCGGAAGATTGATTTCGGTCTGAACAGGTGTCTTAATATCAGCTGTAGTGATATTAACCGGAAGGTCAATAACAACTGGGCCGGGGCGTCCTGTTGTTGCAATATGGAATGCTTCTTTAATTATATGCGGTAATTCTTCTGGATTTTTTATCAGGTAGTTATGTTTGCATATTGAACGAGTAACGCCTGTGAGGTCAACTTCTTGAAAGGCATCGTTACCAATCAGGTTGGTCTTTACCTGACCGGTAATTGCTATGATTGGAATCGAATCCATATGTGCGTTTGCGATTCCAGTAACAAGGTTGGTTGCTCCCGGACCGCTGGTAGCAATAACTACGCCTGGTTTACCGGTAACACGGGCATATCCGTCTGCTGCGTGTACACCTGCCTGCTCATGTCTAGGTAGAATAAAATTTATGGCAGTTTCTTTTGCCATTTCATGAAAAAGTGGGATCAATGCTGCTCCAGGGTACCCAAAAATTGTATCAACTCCTTCGTTAAGAAGTGCTTTTATTAGTAATGTTGTGCCTTTCATATTGTTATCTCCGTATTTAATTATAAAAAAAGCCCAGACTTTGCAGTCTGGGCTGAAAAAAAATCAAAACTTACCAGACTGCTCAACTTGTGGCAGGAAGTATCACTACTACTAGGACTACGACTACTAATGCTAAGTTTATCATAATATTATACTGTCTTTTTTTCTATAAAATTATTCATATTATTAATGAATATTTGTTGAGTATCATGTACAGATGTTAAATATAAATTGCGTATAGTCTGCGAAAAAAGTTTATATACGCTTATGCCATTCCGCCTATCATGCGGTCAATTGCTTCGCCTGCCGGAACCATTGGGAATACATTTTCTTCACGTTCTACTCTGGCGTCTACTAGTACTGGCCCATTGTGCGCTATCATTTCTTTGAGGATATTTTCTGTATCTTCTTTTTTCTCTAACCTTATGCCTTTTATACCGTATGCATTTGCAATATCTACAAAGTCTGGGTTGTTATTGAGGTCTGTGAAGGCATATTTTTTATTGAAAAACAGTTGCTGCCATTGCCTAACCATTCCTAGATAACCATTATTTAGAATTAAAATTTTAACAGGTAACTTGTAGTTTCTAAGTGTAACTAACTCTTGGATGTTCATCTGGATAGATCCATCACCAGCAATATTTACAACTAAATGATCAGGTTTCCCTACTTGTGCACCAATCGCCGCTGGCAGCCCAAAGCCCATTGTTCCTAAGCCTCCACTTGTTACGAGTGTTCTGCTTTTGATGAATTTATAAAATAAAGCTGTCCACATTTGGTGCTGACCTACCTCTGTTGAAATAATTGTTTTTTGATCCTTAGTAAGGTCGTAGAGTTTTTCAATAATATACTGTGGTCTTAATCCATCAGCACTGTAGCTGAGTGGATGGTTCTCCTTCCATTCCTTTATCTGTTTTAGCCAGTCAGTTCTAGGATTTTCATTAACTTCATTTATTAATTCACTAAGAATAGTGTTTGCATCGCCTACAACCGGAATGTCTACCGGGACATTTTTACTTACTGATGTAGGATCAATATCAATATGAATAATAGTTGCCTTTGATGCAAATTCATCGAGCTTGCCTGTTACTCTGTCATCAAATCTTGAACCAACAGCAATAAGAACATCGCAGTTGCTGGTTGCATAATTGGCGTAGGCAGTTCCGTGCATTCCTAGCATCTTTAGAGATAAAGGATGCGTATCAGGAAATGCACCAAGACCCATGAGGGTCGATGTTACTGGGATATTACCTTTTTCTGCTAGTTCAATTACTCTCTTTTCTGCTCCACTGGAAATGATTCCACCACCAATATATAGTAGAGGGGCTTTTGCTTCATTAATAGCTTTTGCCGCTTTTTCAATTTGATGTGGGTTCCCTTTAATTTTTGGGTTGTAGCCAGGAAGGTCGACATCTTTTTGGACCGGGGTTTTGATATCTGTAGTAGTTATATTTACCGGAAGGTCAACAACTACTGGACCAGGTCTGCCGGTCATTGCCAAGTGAAACGCTTCGCGGATAATATGCGGCATCTCTTCTGGATTTTTAATCAAGTAATTGTGTTTGCAGATAGAGCGTGTAATACCTGTTACATCAACTTCCTGAAATGCGTCATTACCAATAAGGTGAGTTTTTACCTGACCTGTAAAAGCAACCATTGGGATTGAATCCATATGTGCATTAGCGATGCCAGTTACTAGATTTGTTGCCCCTGGACCGCTAGTTGCGATAACAACTCCTGGTTTTCCAGTAACACGTGCATAACCATCGGCAGCGTGCGCTCCTGCCTGTTCATGCCTTGGAAGGATAAAGTTGATGTCTTCAGCGTCTACTAGTTCATCAAATAAAGGGATCAGGGCTCCACCAGGGTATCCGAAAACTGTGTCAACCCCTTCATTGCGAAGTGCTTCAACAAATAGCTTTGTTCCTTTCATAATTGATTCTCTCCTATTGGCTATTAAAAAACCCGGACTTTTCAGTCCGGGTTGTGGAAAACTTTAATATTAACCCGGCTACTCAGCTTGTGGTAGTAATAAGCACGACGACGACGAGTAGTAGGTTAGTTAAATTTATCATTATTGTATTAAATCCTTAATATTAATTTTATTAATTATATATTATTGCGCTCTCATAGTCAAATACTTTAGGAAAAAATAAAAGTTATTCAAGAAATTATGGTATTTTTGTCGATTTAAAGGTAAGGGAGTGTTATTTATTGTTAAAGGAGTTGATCATGAATAGTATAAATTTAGTCGACCCTAATATCGGCAAAAAACAATTAAGTATTAAAACGTCAGTTAATCATGAAGTTGATGACGGTAATAAGGGTTTTTTGAGTTCTACTGTAGATACGGTAACACTTGCTTCAAAAGTTGGTGCAAGAAAAATTGTAAGCTCTTATGAAACGGTACAATTTTCTAAATTGGTTCCAAAGCAGCTACCTGCCAAGAAGCTTGAAACTGCTGATATACTCTCTAAAAAGATAAATAATGGAGAACTTTTAAGTTTTAAAGAAGAGAGTAGTATAAGAGAAGATAGAGTGCTGGCGGCTATCGTTGGAATGCGATTTATGCAGAATTTGGAATGCGATTTATGCAGAATAATGTCAATAATATTGATAAGCGTTGGGTTGGGGGGCTCAATCCTCCGACAGATGCTGAACTGGATGCGGCTTATAGAAGACTGACTCAACGTGTAAGTAGTCCGGAAGAAGTTGACGATCCTGATTACATTCATAATATGCGGGTTGAATTACTCGATACTTATCGGGGATATACAGAATCAAAGAAAAACATTGAGATGGAGCAGAGTTCACTTGAAAGAAATGCGGCTTAGGGCTATAATGAAATTGTTATAGTTTTAATAATAAGACCTGAGGAGAGTTGGTATGACTGAGGAAAACCCAGTGATCGCAAGAGAGCTTTTTTGTACAAAAAATGATAAACTGATTACTTCTAGAGTTATGAAGCTAAAAGGATTTGATTGGGCCAGCAAAGAACTATCTCGCAAGAGATATGAGAAATTTTCTCGTTTATCATATAGTTCAAACTGTATTAGAATAACAAACGATAGTTTTCCTGATGTTTTTAGTGCTATAAAGGATTATTCAGAAATTCTTGGGATAGATGCTCCTGTTGCTTATCTTCAAAGAAGTTCTTTGCCTAAGATATTTTGTATTGGTGAGACAGATCCTGTTCTTATTGTAACAACTGAATTAGTAAAACTCCTACTTCCTGAAGAACTGCGAGTTATGGTCGCTCAGGCTTTGATTCATATTCATTCAAACCATTTAAAGTCTTATATGATACGTGATTTGCTACATACTGCTTCAGATAATTTTGGTATTTTCAAAAGTATTGTTGCGTTACCAAGAATGTTGCTTGAAGAATGGGCTGTAGAAGCGGAGCTTACTGCAGATCGTGGAATGCTGGTGCTTATTAAAGATCTTGATCTTATTTTGTCTGCTTATGGAAAACTTGCCACTGACGGGATAGGTGAATATTGTGCTGAGTCCTTGCTTAAAGATTATGCTGAATTTGAACGCATAAATAATGATACTCCTGTATGCCCTGTATTTAGGACTTGGTCTGATCTATATCATGGCAATGAAAGATATATTTTTCGTATTGGCAAGCTTAAGGCGTTTAGTGAGAGTAAAGAGTATGAACGGTGGAGTAAGGGAGATTATACCTCTTTTGAAGAGAATGCCGAAGATAATTTTGATGAATCTGATTATTATGATGAATTTAGCGCTAGAGGTGATGTATGGGAAGCAGAAGATGTGCATGAGAAAATTGCCTGGGGACTTCCAGATACCAAGGCGACTGCAGCGTTTTTAAGGATTCATCTTGGTGATATCTTTAAATTAGGGGTTGATAGTGCTAGAGATCTTACTGCAGATATGGTAGCCGGAATAAGTAGTTTCTTCTCATCGGGAAGTAAAAAATAAAAAAATAATATTATATCTTCTTGACTGCTACCCTCATTTAAATATTATCAATAAACCGAAATGAGTGGTAGATAGTGGGAATCGGCCCAGCAATGCGACGGCGCCTAACCGGGTCAGGCCTTGACGGGAGCAGCCCTAAGCTGACCGATGCTTGTGTTGGAATTTCCGGTTCCCTCTATCTACCACTTTTTTTTTGAGATTTTAGCGGAATCCTTTTACAGGATTCCGCTTTTTTTATTAATAATATTATAAATAATTAGTGATTTTGAATTGATTATATATATAATAATTAGTAATGAATATAGTTGGATATAAAACTATATTTGTTTTTTTGTTAGATCTCTCAGTGTGATTGCATATTAATAGTGAAAGGCTTTCTATATGTATGAGGCGATGGCTAGGCGGTATAGACCGCATACATTTGATGATGTGATTGGGCAGGAGCATGTTGCGCAGACACTAAAGAATTCAATTACAGCAGAAAGAGTTGCTCATGCTTATCTATTTTGCGGACCTCATGGATGTGGTAAAACATCAATGGCAAGGATTTTTGCATGTGCTCTTGTCTGTGAGCATGGCCCCACTAATTCTCCGTGTGGTAAGTGTGCAATTTGTCAAGATGTTTTAAGAGGTCAAGATATTGATGTTCAGGAGATTGATGGTGCTTCAAATAACGGAGTAGAGCAGGTGAGAGCCCTTCGTGAACAGGTTGGGTATGTGCCATCAAGAGCAAGATATAAAATTTATATTATAGATGAGGTGCACATGCTGTCTGTTGCCGCATTTAATGCACTGTTAAAGACCTTGGAAGAACCGCCAGCTCATGTTAAGTTTATTCTTGCGACAACAGATCCACATAAAATTATTGGTACTATACTTTCACGTTGTCAACGTTTTGATTTTCGCCTTGTGCCTCCATCAAAGATGAGTGCATATCTCAAGAGATTAATTGAGAGTGAGGATGCCCAGATAACTGATGATGCTCTGGCGGCAGTGGCTGCATTTAGCGGCGGTTCAATGCGAGATGGATTGGTGCTGCTTGATCAACTTGTTAGTTTTTCTTCTGGAAGTGTAACTCGTGAGGATGTTGAGCGGGTTCGTGGAGTTGCAGGAGCAGAAACCGTTGCAGGGCTATTTGAAGCTGTAGTTTCACATGACTTAGTTAGAGCTTTAAAGCTTGTTGATACAGTTAGCTCAAAAGGAACCAATGTCGGTGATTTTCTTGATCAGTTGATCTCATTTGGTCGTGATTTGATGCATGTTATTGCTGTTGGCAGTGATGATGGTATTGCGGCATATGGACCTGCGAAAAATATGCTCCTTGAATTGTCATCAGAGTTGAGTCTTGAGCAAGTTCTCTTGATGCTGGATATGTTTACTCAGGCAAGAACTAGAATTAGAAGCAAAGCATTGACCAATCCTCTTGTCCCACTTGAAATGGCTATCGCTAGGCTTGCTGGTCTTGAGTCATTATCTCCGGTTGGCGATATTGTTGAAAAGCTTAGTGCATATGCTAGAGGTGCTCCTCTTCCGGATATTACAGAAAGAGTAGCGGTAAAAAAAAATCTATCCCCAAATGCTAATTTCGGTATAGCCTCGTCAGAAACTGCTAAGTCTATTGAACAGATTGAAATAGAAAACGAACAAAATACTGAACTGCAAAAAAATTCTATACCTGAAGATAGTTCTGTTTTAACGGTAGAAAATAAAGATATCCTTTCTTCAGAGCAGGTTCATGGGTTTGTTCCGAAGAATGAAGATGTGAATTTTTGTGAAGAAGAAGCAAAAGACCTGCCTTGGAGAGAAGAGACTGTAAGCACTGGACCTCTTTCAGCTGAAACTACTGCAAAAATACTAGACAATATTGATGTAGATGAGGAAGAAGGTACTGTTTATATCGAGGATGATGCGGGTGCTTCTGCTGAGTTGCCAAAACCGCTGGCGCTGTCTTCACAGAAGGAAGTTGTTGTTAAATCTGATATAGACTTGAAAGAGCTGTGGTGTAGAATTTTAGAAAGTCTGTCTTCAAAGAGTCGAACTGATGCTCCCTTTATGAGTGATGTATATATTGACAGATATGAATCTGGGGAACTTTATTTGTCTGTTCCTGGGGGTGGGACGTTTATTTATGAGCAGCTTGAAGAGAAGCATCGCAAGCAAAGAATTGCAGACAGCGCTTCTGAGGTTTTAGGGTGTCATATATCAATACATCTAGTGCTCAGGGATGCAATAACTACTGAGTATGCAAATGGTTCATCTGCTGTTTCAGGAGCTAGTTCGGAGCATAGTGAGCAATTTGTTTCACCTGCGCAGAAAATGTTAGATGCAGGGAGAGAGCGTGGAGTGAAGGTTATTTTAGAAAATTTTGAGGGAAGTATTATTAATATAGAGGATGCTTGATAGATGCGTTTAATTGGAGAGGTAGGTAGTAGTGATGACGGGTTGCTTTTAGGAGCTTATCTGTTACAGAATGGTATTGATTCAAAAGTTGATCAGGAGAGAGGTGGTAAATTTTCTGTTTGGATTATAGATGAAGATAAACTTGGTCTCGCTGCAGATTTAATAGCAAAATTTCATTCTCAGGAGGACAAGAGTATTTACCGAGAAGCAGTTTCGCATGCAAAAGTAATTGAGCAAGCAAAAAAGGTTGAACAGGATCGGTATATTAAAAATCAAAGAGATCCTAGAGCAAGATGGGGTAACGGACATGGATCAACAGTTGTTACTTCTACTCTAGTTGGTATTTGTGTGGCTATTTGGGTTTTTGAAGTTCTGAGTCCAAGTATGATAAATTTGATTCAAGGGTTGCTTATGATTTCTAATCCTTATCAGCCAGGTGTTTCATTGCTTGATGAACTGCTGAAATTTCAGATTTGGCGACCTTTTACCCCGGCATTGCTGCATTTCCCATTATTAGAAGGTGGCCGTTTTCAGATTATGGGAATAATGCATATTCTCTTTAATATGATGTGGCTTAGGCAGCTTGGTAGTCTGATAGAGTTAAGGCATGGTGGTAAATACATGTTTGTGATGTTCCTGGTTTTTTCTGCTCTTCCTAATTTACTGCAATATTTTGTTTCTGGACCGGCTTTTCTTGGTATGAGTGGCGTAAATTATGCTTTGCTCTGCTTTTTATGGATACGAGGGAAGTATGATGCAAAATATGGTATGAGACTTAACCCTGGTGTAGTATGGTTTATGATGATCTGGTTTGTTTATGGATTTTTTGGAATGGGTACTGCTAATCTTGTGCATCTTGGTGGGGTTCTTTGTGGGGTTGCTTGGGGATACATTTCGTCTGGGCACTGGAAAAAACAAATTTAATAATAAGTGTTTGAATTTTTATAAATTATATTTTGTGAAAGGTAAAAATGGATATAGCAAAATTAATGCAACAAGCGCAGGTTATGGGTGAGAAGGTTAAAGAGCAGCAAGAAGAGCTCAAAAAAAAGACCTTTAGCGGTAGCGCTGGCGGAGATATGGTAAAGACTAAAGTAAATGGCGAAGGAACTTTGATTGATATTGAAATAGACAAGACAGTAATTGATCCTGAAGATTCGGAAATGCTATGTGATCTTGTTATTGCTGCAGTAAATGACGCTCAGAAGAAAGTGTCGCAAGCAAAAGTAGATGATTTGCAAGGATTAACTGGTGGAATGGATCTTTCTTCACTGGGTATTGATCTAGGAAATATGTTTAAATAGTTTGTTGATATTATTTTATATATATCCAAAAATTTAAGGAAAATAAAATGGAACTCGCTCCAATTGAAGATGTAATAAAGGATTTGCAAGCAGGCAAGATGGTTGTTCTAATTGATGATGAGAATCGAGAGAATGAAGGAGATCTTGTTGCTGCTGGATGTAGTGTAACTGCTGAAACTGTAAACTTTATGGCAACAGAGGGTAGAGGGTGGCTTTGCCTGGCTTTGGATGGTGAATATTGTGATAGGCTGAACTTACCACTGATTACTCATAAAAATGAATCTAATTTCAGTACTGCTTTTACTGTTACAATTGAGGCAAGAGAGGGCGTGACAACTGGTATAAGCGCTGAAGATAGAGCAAAAACTATCCGTATTGCTTCTAACCCTGAGTCAAGCGCTTCTGATCTGGTTCGCCCAGGTCATGTCCAGCCTATCAGGGCTGTTGAAGGTGGTGTCTTAAAGCGAATGGGGCAGACAGAAGGATCTGTGGATTTGTTGAAACTTGCAGGGCTTCCTCCTGCTGGGTTGATATGTGAAGTCATGAACCAGGATGGTACTATGGCTCGTGTACCTGATTTGGAAAAATTCTGCAAAAAACATGATATGTTGCTATGTAGTATTGAGCAGATTATTGCTTATCGTCGAAATACTGAAAAGCTCGTTGAGTGTGTAGCAAGTTCGACTATGCCGACTGAATATGGTGATTTTATGTTATATTGCTATAATTCGGAAATTACAGGTGAAACTCATCTGGCTCTAACCCTTGGTGATATTAAACCTGGTGGTGATTTGATCGAAGAATCAGTTCTAGTCAGGGTTCATAGTGAGTGTTTAACTGGTGATGTATTTCATTCTTGCAGATGTGACTGTGGTGAGCAGTTGAATCGAGCTATGCAGATGGTTCAGAAGGAAGGTAAGGGTGTAATAGTCTATATGAGGCAAGAGGGAAGAGGAATAGGGCTTGATAATAAGCTAAAAGCTTATGAATTGCAGGACAATGGGCTTGATACTGTAGAAGCAAATGTTGCTCTTGGTTTCTCTGCAGATTTGCGGGATTATGGCCTTGGTGCACAGATTCTTGCTGATCTTGGAGTTCATAAGATGAGGCTTCTTACAAATAATCCACGTAAAATTTCTGGACTCTCTGGATATGGGCTTGAAGTTGTTGAAAGAGTACCAATAATAATGAAACCCAAAGAGCACAATGAAAAATATCTTCGTACCAAAAAGACTCAGCTTGGTCATATGCTTGATGAAGACTTTTAATTTAAATGTATTACTGCTATAGCTCTAAGTAAGCCATAATGATTTTGATTAGTATTTAACATCTTGACAATACATGGTTTAAGGACATAATATTTTTCTTGTGTTCTTAAACCATGTATTGTAACTAGGTAAAGAGCAAAATGTGAGTTATAATAACGGTATAACATTAATAAAAAATTGATTTGATCATTATAATATATAAATGGAGAGTATTATGGGTAAGGTTATTCAAGGAAACCTGACTGCAGAAGGTAAAAAATTTGCTATTGTTGTAAGTCGTTTTAACAGTTTTATTTGTGATAGGCTTGTAGAAGGTGCGGTTGATTGTCTTTTGAGGCATGGTGTTGATGAGCAAGATATCGATACTATAAAAGTTCCTGGAGCGTTTGAGTTGCCTCAAACCGCTTTGCGCGTGTGCAATGGTGACTATGACGGTGTTATCGTACTTGGCGCTATTATTCGTGGTGGAACCCCGCATTTTGAGTATGTGAGTTCTGAAGCAGCAAAAGGTATTGCTCAGGTTGCGATGAGTACTGATAAGGCTGTATCATTTGGTGTGCTGACGTGCGATACTATTGAGCAGGCAATTGAGCGAGCAGGTACCAAAGCGGGTAATAATGGGACAAATGCTGCACTTACAGCAATTGAGTTGGTCAATCTTTATGCGGAGCTAAATTAATGATGCGTCCTAGAAGTATGGCTAGAAGACTGGCTTTACAGTATTGTTTTATGTGTGATCTCAGCAATGATTCTGATCCTGTTTCTGTAATGGATTTTCTATTTGAGCATACTGATATTGATGAAGCGAGGAATTTTGCCCATCATTTAATTGATCTGGTATCTCGCAATATGAATGATATAGATACTTTAATCGCCAGTTATGCAAAAAACTGGAGTATCAACCGTATGGCAGGTGTTGATCGTAATGTGCTGCGCATTGCTTGTGCTGAACTTATGGAGAAAGAAACACCTAAGAAGGTCATTATTAATGAAGCTGTAGCTTTGGCGAAAAACTTTGGGGCGAAAGACTCTGGAAAATTTGTAAACGGCATACTTGATAGAGTCGCAAGTGGCATTGAGTATCCTCAAGGAGAATAGATATTGGCTACAGGTAATGGTTATGGTAAAAAAATAGACTTGCACACTCATAGTAGTTTTTCTGATGGTGTATTGGAACCAGACAAATTACTAGAAGAAGCTCAGTGGAATGGTTTGTCTGCAATTGCTCTTACTGATCATGATAATGTTGATGGAATACCCTTTGCCATAAAAGCTGGAAAAGAGCGAGGTATAGAAGTTATTTCTGGGGTAGAGTTATCTTGTGAATATGAAGGTATGGAAGCGCATGTTTTAGGTTTTTTGATTGAGCCTGATGATTCTATGCGTAAGCTTCTAAAAAAAATGCAGGAAAATCGAGAGTCTCGTATGGAGAGGATGGTAAGAAAACTCCAATTGCTAGGCATTCGTGTTTCGTATGAGGATTTACCTGTTAAGGATGGCGTTTCAATAGGTAGACCTCACTTGGCAAGATTACTTGTTGAAAAGAATGTCTGCAGTACTGTAGGCGAGGCATTTGAAAAATATATCGGTGATAAAGGTGTAGCATATGTACCCAAAGACAGATGGACTATCCTAGAGGGGATAGAAATGATTGCATCAGCAAAAGGTATAAGTGTGTTGGCTCACCCTGGACCTAGTGGATTACTCGAAAAGTTGGATTTATTTGTAGATTGGGGAATACAGGGGGTTGAAGTTTATTATCCACAGCACTCTCCTGATGTAGAAGCGAAATTACTCCATTATTGTAATAATAATGAGCTGGTCGTAACTGGTGGTAGCGACTTTCATTCAAATAAATCAGGTCCAAACCTTGGTATGCCTTATGTCCCGTATAGTTTGCTTGAATCATTACGTAAGCGAAAGGAAAAATTGTGGCTGGATTTCTAAGTAAGTTAAAGAATGGATTGAAGAAGACTGCATCTGTTTTTACCCCAGTAAATAGTCTGATAAAGGGTAACAGGGTCGTAGATAATGCATTTTGGGATGAACTTGAGGAGTCACTTATAACCTCAGATGTTGGTCCTGTTGTATCCATTGAGATGGTTGAAAAATTACGACTAATGCATAAAGATGGAGCAATTACTAACGCTGAAGAGATTCTTGCTGCGCTTAGAAAACTTCTCGTTATGGGTATTCCAGCTTTACATGAGATGAAGTTGGGTAAGAATGAGGATGGTCCTACTGTTATTCTTATGGTTGGAGTAAATGGTACTGGTAAGACTACAAGTACTGCAAAAATTGCAAGATTTATTGTCGACCATGATAAGTCGGTGCTTCTTGCAGCAGCTGATACTTTTAGAGCTGCAGCTGGTGAACAACTTGATATCTGGGCGAATAGAGTCGGTGTTGATATTGTAAAGCATGCTGATGGCGCTGATCCTGCTGCTGTTGTATTTGATGCGTGTGAAGCTGCTTTGGCACGTAATATTGATTATGTTATTGTTGATACCGCTGGCAGAATTCATACCAAAGATAACCTCATGAAGCAACTTGATAAAATTTATAAAGTTGCTGGGAGAAAAATACCTGGGGCACCTCATGAAGTATTGCTTGTCCTTGATGCTACAACAGGTCAGAATGCGTTATCTCAAGCTCAAAAATTTACAGAAGGTGTGGGGGTTACAGGGCTTGTTCTTACTAAATTAGACGGAACCGCTAAGGGAGGTATTGCTCTGGCTATTAACCGTCAAATAAAGCTGCCAATTAAGTTTATTGGCACTGGTGAGAAAGAGCATGATCTTGCACAGTTTGATCCAGAGGAATATTGTGAAGCTTTATTCGAGGATATTCAGGAAAATTAGTATATACCTTTCTTTCTATACTTTTCTTTATAAGGGCAGGATATACCTGCCCTTATTTGTTGATAATTATAATTTTACGGTTGAAGTTGATATACTAAAATATGTATAATAAATACTAAATTTAGAAGGAGATTTAGTCGATAAAGATACTTTCTAGTAGAGCATTCTTTATTGGCTTTATGAGAAGATACATGTATGTAAACTGCGAAGCAATTGTTCTAAAAAAATATAGGTTTAGTGAAACCAGTTATATACTTCATCTATTTACCAGAGAGTATGGCAGGGTTAATGCACTGGCGAAGGGAGCTAGAAGAGAAAAAAGCTCAATGAATGGTCATTTTGATCTCTTCAATCTTGAAGAAGTTACTATTTTTAAAAAAAAGAGATCGGATTTAGACCTTGCAACTGGCGCGAATTTACTGATTGAGTTTAAGAAGATTAGAAAGTCTCCAGTTTTTTATGTATGCACAAGCGTGCTTGCTGAAATACTTTTAAAAAGCTGTATGCTATATGATAAGCATGAATTAGCATTTGATTCTCTAAAAGATTTTCTTTGCAGTGGCGATGAGACAGACTTGAAACCAATGTCATCACTCGTTTGTGCAATCTGGGTGATATTAAAAGATTTAGGCTTTGAACCCATTGTGTCAAGTTGTTTAAAATGTGGAAATGACAGAGTAGTGGATTTTGTGTTGAGCCCTAAACATGGAGGTGTTATTTGTGCAGATTGTTTTGAAACAAATAATTTGACTATACTTGATGCTGGTGATCTAGCGAGCATCAAGTATATTGCTGATAATATGCAGAACGCAAAGATCTCCTTTTTAAAGAGTAATATTATTCAGGCTCTTGCTGATTACGTAAATTATGTTCTTGATTTTAAATGTAAATCTTTTTTGGTGCTAGCGAAGTTATTAGGTGGTAATCAGAGTTTTAGAAGGTTATAAATATATATGATATATATAAATTTGTTTATAAATAATTACGCATTCAGACCTATTGTCATGTGTTCAATTCTCATTTATGCTGCATTGTCTTGCATCGTGTATGCAGATAGCAGTAATGTAAGAAAAGTTAAAGAACCATCACGTAAACATATTTATCTAAGTGCTAAACGACTCGAACTTGCTGATGGCGGTGAAAAAATTGATGATGCTAAAGCTATATATAGAATGGCTATTCATAATGGTGCAAAAGGGTATGAGCTTGAGGAAGCGTATCTTGGCCTAGCTAGATGTGAGTTTCGTCAAGGGCACTATTGGGCGGCATTTTCTGCTCTAGAGAATAGTTTCCCAAAACAGTTTGATCAGGATGGGGTTGCCCTTAGAATAAAAATGGAGCTTGATCTTGCAGGAAGGCTGGCTAAAATGGGAGATAGAGAGGCAACTGGTGCTCCCTTTAAAAAAGATAGTAATGGTAATATGCTTCCTGATAGAATAAGTTGTCTGGAAGCCGCAGCTCAAATTTATAAAACTGTAACATATAATGATCCTAAAGGTCCATATGCGCCAAGAGGTCTTTTAATGAGCGCACGGTGTTATAAAGAAATTGGTGAATTTAAAGCTTCTGAAGATGAATATAGGCATCTTGTTGAAACGTTTCCGAATTCTAAGGAGACTGTTAAGGCTCAGGCAGAGCTTATAGAAGTACTCGCCAAAAAGAGTAAATCTGCTGATGAAGGGTTAGAGGGAAAAGTTCTGGATGAAGTTTTAAATAGAATGGTGCAAGCCAAAGCTGTTGCAAAAGATTCTCCGGAACTTGAGAGGAGTTTAGAAAATGCACAAGCTGCTGTTGATGATACACAATCACTTGCTATGCTTGAAAAGGCTGATTTTTATATCAAACGTGGTAATAAGAAATCTATAGATGCAGCAAAGTTTTTGTTAAATGATATTGTTAAACGCTTTCCAAAAACTGAAGCAGCCACTAAGGCCGCTGAAAAATTGGAAAAACTAAAATAACTAGTGGAGTTGGATTGGATGAAGAGTATTTCTATGGAATGTTTTATAAAAAATATGCTTAAAAGCCTGGTGTTAATTGCAGTTTGTACCTTTATTTTACTTCCTGCTAGAGTATATGCAGCAGCAGATTGGGAGTGGAGCCAAGATAAAGGTTGGTCACAGACTACCGGCAGAGCTTTGCCTAATCCTGCTGAGCAGCTTAAATATGCTTATAAACTTGAAAAAGAAGGCAAGTATCTCAACGCATCTCGTCAGTATTTCCTCTTGTTAAAAGCTTTTCCTGATAGTGATGAGGCAGGAGTAGGTTTGCAACGTCTTGCAAATTGTCTGTTCTTGATGGAAAATTATTATGATGCCTATAAAGCTTTAGAACAGGTAATTAAGTCTTATCCATTCTCTGCGGAGAAGAGTGATCTTATTAAAATTGAGTTTTTGATTGGACGAAAATTTCAATCGGGAGCAAGGGTAAATTTGTTAGATGATAATGAAGACCCTGTTGTTGGAAAGCGTGCAGCAATTGAAATTTTTGAGTCAGTAATTGCAAATGATTCTGTAGGACCGTATGCAGGTGCATCCTTACTTGCTATCGCAAGTTGTTATAAAGATATTAATGAGCCTGCTCGAGGTCTTGTGTATGTTGATAGAGTCCTTACAGAGTTTAGTATGAGTAGTGATCTTGTAACTAAAGCGCGTATTTTAAAGAAAACTCTAGAAGTGATGCAAGGAGAAGCTGATATAAACTCAGTGCGTGTAGCTGTGAGTGAGGCAAAAAAAGCTGCTGCAGAAAGTGAAGGAGAAGGTGATTCGGATTTTGCTCCTGTTGATGACTATGACTCTGAAATACGTGAACTTGAAGAGATCCAGGCAAAAAAACTTTGGGATTCCGCTGATTATTATAAAAATAGAGGTACACGAGAAAGTACCGTTGCCTATAAATTCTCTTTAGAACAAATTATTATCAGATTTCCCAATACCTCTTATGCCAGTAAAGCGCGAAGGATCATTGGGGATGTAAAAATTCCTGAAAAGAAAGAAGCTTCAGGTAGATTTAATATTCCATTTATTACAAAAAAACCACCGACATTTATTACTGCTTCAAATAGTGATGATTATGTGCATACTGATGATGTCCCAGTACCTGGTATTGATTCTGATATTCCAAAAGAAGATGCAACAGCTGCTTCTCCATTACCAGCTGGTAATGCTGAAGTACCAATGGGCGATAAATATGCCTCTAAAAAAATAGAGACAGAGACTGTAGAGACTGCTCAAGATGGTGGATTTGATAATGTTACTGATGTTGACTTTGAAGAAGAGAATACTGATGAATTTGTTGACCCTACTGAGCCAAATAAACAGGTTGTTGTTAAAAATAAAGTTGACGTTGAAGAGCGTGTGGAATCTAAGCCTGTAGCTCCTTCAGTTATGACATCGAATGCTCCTGTTTCTCCTATTGGGTTTGGTGCATCAGCGGTTCCTATGGCTGCAGCAAAACATAGACGACCTCAAAGTGCGGTTGCTTCTCAAGATTTTGATATACATAGTACTCAGCAGGACGACTTGTTTGGTGCTTCGCCTCAGTCACCAACTTATGATTCTGCGCCTGAAAGTATTAAGACTCAAACATCAGCATCTGCTATTCCGATGTCTATGAAACATGACTCAAGTATAATGGAAAAAGCTCAGAGTACTGCAAGAGTTAAAGCTAATGAAGCTGCAGCCGAGAGTAATGATTGGAGTTTTTCTGAGGAGTTTTAACTATGTTTATGTTTGCTTAATAATATTAATTTATATCTAACTTTTCGTAGGAGTAAATATGCGTTTATCACTTAAAATATTTGGTTTGATAGTTGCCTGTTTGACTATTGTCGGGTGTGCATATACTACGCAATCTGAATTACCTGAAAATATTAAAACTATTGAAGTTCTGACTTTTGGTAATTCAACATACTATAATCAGCTTGAAGGAGATCTTACGCGTGAAATTATTAAAGCGATTAATCTTTCTCCTAGATTTAAAGTTGTAAATAAAGACGCAGATGCGGTGTTATCAGGGGATATTTTTAGTGTAACTAATACAGGTCTTGAATATGATAAAAACTATCAGCCATCTTCTATGAAGACTGTAATTTCTGCAAGGTTCTCGCTATATGATAATAAAGAGGGATATTTTGTAATTAATAAGAGAAGTGTTGCCAGTAATAAAGATAGTTCCACTGCTGGTAATTTTAACTCTACTAAGAGTGGGGCGTATGCTAATGCAAATGAACATGCCCTTGCTGAACTTGCTCAAGCTATTGTTAGGTCAATGGTGAGTAATTGGTAGCTTTAGTTTAAGATATAAAAAATAAACCCTGCTTGTATAGTGGGGTTTATTTTTTGAAATTTTGTAAGTTGTAAGTATATTAGTTTAAAAATCCTGTTAGTGGGCTTGAAGCTTCAGCATATTTATTTACATTTGCTGGACTTGCTAAAAATGCCATTCTTCCAGCTTGAACTGCAAGTTTGAATGCTTTTGCTATTTGTACAGGGTCTCCAGCTACTGCGAGAGCTGTGTTGACTAAAACAGCATCTGCACCCATTTCCATAGCATCAGCTGCATGACTTGGAAGACCTAGACCTGCATCAACTACAACTGGAACTTTTGCCTGTTCTATAATGATTTCAATATTTGCACGTGTCTGAATTCCTCGATTACTTCCTATTGGGCTCCCAAGTGGCATTACTGTAGAAGCTCCTGCATCCTGTAAATGTAGAGCCAGTATTGGGTCAGCATTAATGTAAGGTAATACAATAAAGCCCTCTTTGACAAGTTTTTGGGTAGCTTTAAGTGTCTCAATTGGATCAGGAAGGAGGTAGTATGGATCTGGTGTTACTTCTAGTTTGATCCAGTCAATACCACTTGCTTCTCTTGACAGCATAGCAACACGAATTGCTTCTTCTGCATCACGAGCTCCAGAAGTATTTGGAAGTAGCTGGCATTTTTTTGTGTCGATTTTTTCAAGCATGTCATCGCCTGGATTTGAGATATCTACGCGTCTAAGTGCTACTGTAACCATCTCACTCTCTGAAACTGTAATAGCTTCTTTCATAATTTTTGAAGAGCTAAATTTTCCAGTACCTACAAAAAGACGGGAGTTGAACTCTCTTCCTGCAATTATTAATTTATCATTATTCATTTTTTCCCTACTATCTACAAATTAAAATAAAAATTAAATGTCTTTCATTTTTTCACCCACCACCAACAAATTTTACAAGCTCAACGTTCATACCATCTTTTAGATAAGTCTGATTAAACTTGTCCTTTCTGATAATTGCTCCTTCAACCTCAGCAATAATTGAAATTTCATCAAGATTGAGCTCTGAAATTAAATCTGAAAGTAGTGACGGAAATTTATCAGAGGGATATTTTCTAATATTTCCATTAATTTTTAGCTCTGCCACTTTTCTTTCTTTCTATATTTTAAATATAAAATTAAATTATATTTTCCAGTTTTGAAAATCCTACGGGACTCTCAGTATAGTATGGTTCAGCAAATTCTTCTCCAATCATACTACCATATTGGCGCATTCTTCTTTCAAGTTCATCGAAGATTGCCTGGTTTGGTTCGTGCCAGACAAATTGACTTTCGTAACACTTGACAGCATCCATTTTTATTTGAAATTCTTCACTTGTTAGATGCAATAGTATATTTGGATTATATACAGTTTTGAGGTGGTAACAAGGGTATTTAAATATTCTTCCTGTTCGCCATGGTTCGTAAGGCAGGTCTATTTTATGAATTCTGGCTAAAAGTACAGCTCCTTTAGTTATTTCATATGCACTGCAATGATCTGGGTGTGCATCAATTTCTAAATGCGTTATTATTCTGTCAGGGCGAAATTTCCTTATTTCTATTGCTAATTTTGTTCTTGCTTCAACAGTATCCATCAATGTTCTATTTGGTTCATCAAGACATATTCGGTCTTTTAGTCCAAGAATATTTGATGCAGCCTGACATTCGCGTTGCCGAATCTCTCTGTCTCCCATTGGAGTTAGCTCGCCATCAGTAATATCAATACCCATTACTTCTGTTCCACATTTAATAAGCTGGTAGACAAGACCACCAGCTCCAAGTTCAATATCGTCTGGGTGTGCACCAATAAACAAAACTCTATCTGTTTTTGCCACTTTTTTATTCCTTTATTTTAAGAATTTCTACACCATTTGTGTGGTTTATTTGTCCAAAGGGACGTGATGTCATTATGATGATGCTATCACCAGACTTGGCATGTTTGTCTCTGGTATAATACTTTATAGCAAATTTTCTAACATCGCTGTTGCTATGCATATTGCCATTGTATACTGGTTCAACACCCCAGTAAAGCCTCATTTGTCTAGCTACTTTACGGTTACTTGTAAGGGCTACTATTGGCGCAAAAGGCCTACTTTTTGATAAATATAGGGCAGTCTGTCCAGTTGTCGTGTGTGCTACAATCCCTTTAGCATCTAAATCTTCACACATTCTATAGGCTGCATCACTTGTTGCTTCCCCAAAAGGGTGGTTCCTTTTGAGGTTACGCCAATTCCAGTTGTCATGATTACGCTTTAAACTTTTTTCGGTTTCAACAGCAATTTTACACATCATCTCAACTGCTTCAACAGGGTAACTTCCTGCAGCTGATTCACCTGATAGCATTACTGCGTCTGTCCCTTGACTAATAGCTACAGAGACATCAGTTACTTCTGCTCTAGTTGGAACAGGGTTGTTAATCATAGATTCTAGCATTTGTGTTGCTGTGATTACAATTTTACCAGCACAATTTGCTTTATAAATGAGCTCTTCCTGAATTGCTGGAAGTTGTTCTACTGGAAGTTCAACTCCTAAGTCTCCTCTGGCTATCATTATTCCATCTGCTGCCTGTAGAATGGAATCAAAATTATTTAGTGCCTCTGGTTTTTCAATTTTAGCAATGATTTTTGGCTTTTGGGAGTGTGATGCAATTAGTTCTTTTACTGGAGTAAGATCTGATGCCTCTCTAACAAAAGAGAGCCCAACAAAATCAACCCCCATATCAAGTCCAGCTTTTAAATCATCAAGATCCTTAGCTGTTACTGATGGGGTTGAGAGTTTCATACCTGGTAAATTCATACCTTTATTGCTTCTAAGTATTCCGCCATGTATAACTTTACAACGGACATCATTTCCTTCAATTGCTATGACCTTAAGTTCAAGTAAACCATCATTTAGCAGTATATGGTCATCTTCTTCAGCATCTCTAGCCAGTGACTTGTATGAACAGGAGAATGCATTTGCTGTCCCAACCACATCATTATATACAATGACCGTTTCCTCTCCATCAGCTAGCATTATTTTGCCATCAGACATTTTGCCAACACGGATTTTTGGGCCACATAAGTCTTGAAGAATTCCTACCGGTCTATCGAGTTCTAAACAAAGGCTCCTCACCGTTTCTAATGCCGCTCTATGTGATTCGTGTGTGCCGTGCGAGAAGTTTAGTCTGAAAACATCAACCCCTGAAGTGATTAGTTGCCTTAATACTTCTTCATCAAAAGATGCAGGACCAAGCGTGGCCACTATCCTTGTTAGCCTCATTATATTTAATCTCCATTTGATTTAAATTATATAGTAAAATTCGCGAATAATAGCAACTTATATTAAGATTAGACTTTTTAAGAATGTTGTCAAAGTGTTTTTTCTAAATAACGTAAACAAAATACTTCGCCTGTTACGTTTGATAATTTTCCTTTATCAAATAAGGATATGCCTAAAAGCCATATGGGATCTTTCCCGCAATACATAACAGGAATTCTGCCTCTTATGTGATTTGGTATATAATGATTTTTAAAAATTTTAGATATTTTTTGATGCCTTGTAAAACCTATTGGTTTGACTAATTCGCTTGATTTTGGCAACAATAAGCTTAGTTCCGAATTACTGTAAGATATAGGGATATATTCTATGTTAGGATTGTTTTGTTCAGGTATATTTCCCGTTAATACTGTACGGGTAATATGCAGTGAAAAGAATTCATTTTCAAAGAAAAAATTATCAGGTTTACTCTTATAGTCAATATGTTTTTTTGACTTATTTTTATTGTAAATATAGTATTTGTTGTTATAGAGATAAATATGTAAATCTTGGGCTATATCTGTTGCATTTATCTTACCTGCGTGAAGTTTATGCAGGCTGTCATAAGCTTTGTGCGGAAGTATGAACTCCTGCTTTAATTTTGCACAAATTTTTTCAACAAGGCGGATAAAAAAAATTGGTTCAACATTTTTTGCTGAGTTTGCATCAATATAAGTATGTAATTTGTTTATTGAGAACTCAATCTTGTCTATTTCTATATCAATAATGTTTTCAACACTGCTTGATAGCTTGCTTAATTTTTTAATTTTGCTAGGGATGTCTTTATTGATTATTCTCAGACATGGAATTATAACATTTCTAAATAGGTTTCTTGTATAGTCAGTGTCTTTATTGCTTTTATCTTCTCGCCATGATAATTTTCTGTTTTTTGCATAGTCTGTAAGTTCACTCTTATCAACATGTAAGAGTGGTCTGAATATTTGAAAGTTATTTGAGTACCCTAGATAGTTAGGAAGGTCGCTTTTGAGTTTCATCCCGCGTAGTCCTCTTAGACCACTTCCCCTTAGAAGCCGCATTAAAATTGTTTCCAGATTGTCATCATTATGGTGAGCTAATAGAATTGCGGGATTATCAAGATTCTTTTTTTTTGCAGTTTCAATAAAGAGCTTATGACGTTGTTTTCGTGCAGCCTCTTCAAAATTAAGGGTGTTAATCTTAGAAAATTCGACAATATCCATTCTCTGGGAGGTTAATTTATATCCCTTATTTTTACAGAGCTTTTCACATAACATTTCGTCATTATCTGAATCTAACCCACGTGTAAGGTGGTTTAGATGTACTGGGTGTAGATTAATTTGTTTGGTAGAAATTTTACAATATTCAACGCATAAATCGAATAGGACAATAGAGTCAACACCACCAGATAATCCAATGATCCAGTCTGTATGATCAGTTGGGAAAAAAGGGTAAACTGATTTTATAAACATTTTGCTCACAGTTGTTATTAATTCAATTAGATGCCTGTTAAATTTGAATTAGTATTCGATTCGTGTTAGTAAAATTGAACCAAATATCAAGTAGATTATTGTTGGTCCCTGAGCTGCAATTATCGGCGGTAAAATACTTGCTTCGCCCATAGAAAAGAAGATTGATCTGAGCATAAAGAATATAGCACAGGTAGCTACACCTATAATTGCATTTGAAATATAGCTAGCCTCTTGACCAGAAGCTGTAAGTTTTAAAATAATAGCAAGTGAGACTACCATCATTGCAACTGAAAGCAAAGGTTCACTGAGGCGATTATTAATCTCAAGTCGTACTTCCAAGTCTGTGTTTAAACGCATGAGATCATCCCACGTCATTACTTTTTCAGTTAAAACTTGCCTTTCGAGCATAGCCTGTGTGACAAGTGTAGGAAGAGAGTTATCCCAATCTTTTATTACCCGATTATTATTCATTTGAACAAGAATAGATGCTCCATCTTCAGCAGTCCATTTATTTAGATGCTCATCATCAGGGTTAGAAACATCAATATATGGTTGTAGTGATGCGCGCTTAGCTCTATATGCATAGAAGATATTTTTACCTTCAAGGAAATCTTCAAGTTGACGGACTTCAATTCTAATGTTATATGCTTGTCCACTTTCTCCGTCATAATGCCCCATTTCAATAAATTGAATTGTTTTACCATCATTTAGAACAATTTTTAATGGAATGGTCTCGGCAGGTCTTAAACGGTTATTCATAACAAAGCTTTTTCTAAGTAGACTTGGTACATACATATCTCTAGTAAAGGTGAAAACCGTTGATATTATAAGGGCTACAATAAAAATTGGAAGAACTGTTCTCTGAAGTGATATACCTGATGCTCTCAGTACAGTAAGCTCTCTATTAAGTGTTGAGTTAGTAACAGTAATTATTCCTGCTACGACAGGAAGAGCCGAGAACATATGTTGAATAACTAATGATGGTGCATATGCTCCGTAATGCTTGGCAAGAATCCAAAGCATTTGGGAAAAACTTTTATCATTATTGTTTGCGTATTTATAAAACTCATCAAAATTATCAAGGCAATCGACAAGAATCACAAGCCCTAATACCATAATTATACAGGCGACAAGAAATTTTAAATAATTTAATGAAATATATTTATCGTATGTAGGTAGATTTAGCGGGCTGAACATTCCTTTCAGCTTAGAATTATCTTCTCGTAGAGCAAACGTTTCTGCGGACATATTATGATATATACCTTGTAACAGTTATTTAGTAAAAGGGTTATGTTATACCTATTAGTAAAATCCAACAGGATTTGATAGTAAAGATTTAAATTATAAGAAATATTACCTCTATTGCAACGATTGATTATTGCCTTAGTATATATTATAATAATGTAAATAATATGTTTTTTTTACAAGTATTAAATAAGGCAAATAAATTGAAAATACTAAAACGATACTTTGTTCCGGTAAATTTTATTTACATACTTTGGCTTTTAGCATTGATATTTGTAGTTGTTGGACCTGTTTGGATTGTTAATAAAAAATACACTGAGACAGAGTATTACTCGCAAACAATGCTAAATTTTAATAAAAAAGATTTTCTTAAAGGTAAAGGTGAGCTTTACGTTGGCTTTGCTGAGTCAGAGATTGAGGTAGAGGCAGGGCAGCCGATAATGGGGTATACAGATAGAAAAACTTTAGATAGTAAAGGGTCTGTTACTCCATGTTATTCCAAAGCTATTTCTGTTAAAGTTGGTGATGCTACAGTCTCTATTGTTGGCGTTGATGTAATGCTGCTTATGGGGGATATAATCAACGATGTTTATACAGAGACCGGCTTGAGCAGGGATGAAATCTTTTTTACCTCGACACATACTCATTCTGGAGTTGGTGGTTGGTTCGCTCATCCCTTGTTTGAACTGTTTTATGGAAAATATTCTAAAAAGTACTATGATCACTTGAAAGATTCAATTGTGTCAGCTATTTTACAATCTAGAAAAGGGCTTGTTAAAGCGAAGGTAAAATTTACTAAAGTTGATGCTAGAGAGTGGCTTGAGGATAGAGTTTATAAAGTCAACCCAGCAAAACAAAATAGCGGTTTTCATGATGTAAATCCGTATTTTACGGGCATTGCTTTTGTCGATTATAATAATGATAATGATATTATTGCTCTTTTAACTTCATATGCAGCGCATGCGACTGTAATACGAAAAGATGTAATAAAATTTTCTTCTGATTATCCAGGCAAAGTTTGTGAAGAGTTAAAGAAGTTAACTGGTGCAAAAGGAGTTTTGTTTGCAGCAGGGTCTGTTGGGGATGCAAGGTCAACTGTACTTCATCAAAAAGGTGTAAATTTTCTTGGAAGTTCTCTTGCTAAAAAACTTTATCCTGCAATAACAAAAACTAAATCTGTTCAGGTAAACAGCCTTGAAAGTATGTGCTTACCAATAAAAATGCCTAAAGCCCGGTTTTCTCTTTTAGGACCGCATACAGGAATGCTGCCTATTCTTGCTTCTTGGTTATTTGATAGACCTATCCATATGTCTTATTTACAGATTGGGGAATTTGCAATAATTGGAATGCCTGTTGATATAGCTGGAGAGTTGACAAAAGAATATGAGGATGAGTATCCTGTCCTTTTTACAAGTTTTAACGGGAGCTGGAAGGGCTATGCAACAAAAGAGGATACATATTTAAATCGTAATACTTACTCAACACGTGAAATGGGGGTAGCAGGTGCCCAAGCAGGTCAATATTTAATGGATTTGGCTGATAAAATTTATCTGAGAAATAATAACTAAGGAGAAAACTATGATAAAAGCTCCGAGAGGAATGAGATTACATATAGGGATTTTCGGGAGAAGAAATGTTGGTAAATCAAGCCTTCTCAATGCTATCACTAAACAAAATGTTTCAATTGTCTCTGATGTAGCTGGTACAACTACAGATCCAGTTGAAAAACCAATTGAACTTTTGCCACTTGGGCCTGTTTTATTTATTGATACTGCTGGGCTTGACGACGAGGGAAAACTTGGAGAGCTTAGAAATGATAAGACCAAGCTTACTTTTGATAGAGTTGATCTTGGGGTAATTGTTACTGATGGAGATACCTGGGGTGATTACGAAAGTTTTATTTATGAAGAAATAAATAAGCGAAATGTACCTTTACTTGTTGTTTTCAATAAATCCGATATTTGTGGTATTAGTAAAAAAATACAAGACGAGTTAAATCTAAATAATATACAATTTATTTCTGTATCAGCTCAATCTGGGGATAACGTGGTAGAGGTACGTAAAGCGTTGCTTCGGCTTGCCCCTGACGAATTTGTAAATACTCCTGCTATTCTTGGTGATCTAGTCTCGCCAGGTGAGATGTGTGTGTTTGTAGTACCGATTGATAAAGAAGCACCTAAAGGGAGGCTTATTCTTCCTCAGGTAATGTCAATTAGGGATATACTTGATAATGATAGCTATTGTATGGTTGTGAAGGAGAGAGAGTTAAGATCTGCTTTAGGTCGGTTGAAAGAATCTCCAAAGTTGGTTGTTACTGATTCGCAAGCTTTTTTAAAGGTTGCAGCTGATACACCGCCTGAAATACCGATGACAAGTTTTTCAATTTTATTTGCTAGATTTAAAGGAGACTTAAATGTTCAGGTTGCTGGTACGATGGCAATTGAATCTTTGGTACCTGGAGACAAAATTCTTGTAGCTGAGTCTTGTTCACATCACGCCATTTCTGATGATATTGGCACTGTTAAAATTCCTAGGTGGCTTACGCAATATGTTGGTGGGGAACTGGATTTTCATCACGTTCAGGGGCATGATTTTGATCATGATCTATCTGAATACAAGCTTGTCATTCATTGTGGGGCGTGTATGACCAATCGTAGGCAGGTATTGAATAGAATCTTAAAATGTCAGGAGCAGGGGGTTCCTGTTACAAACTATGGTCTGACTATTGCATATAGTCTTGGAATCTTCGAACGCGCGCTTCAGCCTTTTCCTGCAGCACTTGATATATATAACAGTTTATTGTAAAAAATTCTACTGGTAAGTAATGGTGTTACGCCAGTAATTTTCTTATTTATGGCTTGTTTTTATTAAAAAATTTATTTTTTTTAATAAAAGTTGGTTTTATAACACATTACTTTGTAAGTATTACGAGAAATTTCATTTAAAAGATTCTGTTTTATTTAGTATAAATGTTGATTAATGATTTTTTTTGATATACATTCCAAATTAAAAAGGTATACTCAAAATAATTCAAGAAATATTAGTGTGTTTTTAACTATTGTGTAAAAATAAATATAAATATTGATGCTATTAGGTTGATTATTTTTGGGTGCTTGGGTGTAAAAAAGGAGTTTGATTATGCGTATCGCAATGTTTTCGTGGGAATCGTTACATTCTATATTTATGGGGGGCTTAGGCGTACATGTAACAGAATTGGCGGCTGGACTCGAAAGGCGTGGACATGAGGTTCATGTTATTACTAGGCGAAAAGAAAATCTTGATAGTTATAGCTTGGTTGATGGTGTGCATTATCATAGAATTGATCATGAAGTTATAGAAGAAGACTTTATTGTTACGATGGGAAAAATGTGTGAGGCTATGGCTGAAAAGTTTTCAGACATTACTTCTATGGTTGGTCATTTTGACCTAATTCATGCGCACGATTGGCTTACTGGTTATGCGATGAAGTTAACGATGCAAAAGTACGGCATTAAAGCTCTTTTTTCAATTCATTCAACAGAATATGGCCGTGATGGAAATGTCTTCTTTGATGGGTTTGCCAAAGAAATTCGTGATGCAGAAGCTGAAGCTTGTTTTCATGCTGATCAAATAATATGTGTAAGCGGTTTCCTTGCTGAAGAGGTTGAAAAAATTTATGCTGTACCACATGAAAAAGTGCATGTTGTACCAAATGGTGTAAATTTTAATGCTTTTGACGGCTTTATTGATCCTGCGGCGATAAAAGCAGAGTATGGTATCGGACCAATGGCTCCAACTGTATTTGCAGCTGGAAGAATGAGCTTGCAAAAAGGTATGGATATGCTTGTGGAGGCTGTGCCTTTGGTGCTTGCTTCTTACCCAGAGACTAAATTTATAATCTCTGGCTCTGGTCCAGAAAAAGAGAAAATTGTTTCTATCGCTAAGGAAATGGATCTTAGTGATTCAATAATTATGCTTGACACATTACCTAGAAATAAGTACATAGATTTAATGAGAGCAGTTGATGTTGTTGCAGTACCGAGCAGGAATGAACCTTTTGGTATTGTAATACTTGAAGCATGGGCTGCAGGTAAGCCAGTTGTTGCAACTACCGCTGGTGGACCACGTGAATTCGTCTGGCATAATATTAATGGGTTCCTTGTTGATGCTAATCCAGGTGGACTTGCGCATGGACTTGGTTCTATGCTCGCTGACCATGAGCATTGTAGAGCTCTAGGGGCGAACGGGCGTAAAGCTTGTGAAGACATGTTCAACTGGGATAATGTCGCATCGTATACAGAAGGTGTTTACCAGTATATGCTTGATAATTCTTTTGCTGAATAATTATTATTTACTGATAAAAATACATTGATTTGTTATAATTAGTAACCGCTTTGCAGTGGTTACTAATTTTTTTATAAGCATTTTAGCTATAAATAGTAATAGCAAAAAAACATATAACTGTTATAATTTTAGTATTAAAATAGAACTTTTGTAATTAAAAGGAATAGCATGAGCGAGAATTCAAAACCAGAACAGATGCAGTCTCAACAGCAGTTTGCTATTGGTAAAGATAAAGCGCCGTTAACCGTTACCAACTATTATGATGACGATGGTGTGACACTTGTTTTTGCAATGAATGAAACAGCGAGTTGTTTGCTTCATTGGGGGCTTGTGGTTGATGGTGTTGGGCAATGGGTGGCTGCACCAAAAACATTATGGCCGAAAGGCACTGCAAAATTTGATGATTTGGCTGTACGTACTCCGTTTGTTATAAATAATGGTTCAGCAACGTTACAGTTCAGGATAAATGCTCCGATAAAATGGAAGGCAATTCAGTTTGTTTTATATTATCCAGATGAAAATAGATTTGTGAAAAATGGCCGGTATGATTTTAATTTAAGCCTTAAGTATGTTGAAAGCTCTGGGCTGTTACCAGAAGTTGCTTTAAAGGAATGGGTCCCAGATTGTGAGCCCAATGATGAAACTTATTGGAAAAATTATCATTTAGATACTGGTGAATACTTGGCTCTTTGTCGAGTGAAGGTAGAGGGCGGTTATGAAATATATATGGTTACAAATATTTCTGAAACTGTTTATCTGCACTGGGGAATTACAGATCGATTTAATAACGGATGGAGCTGTCCTCCATTATCGTTGCGCAATAAAATATCTGTGGTATATGATGATAAGGCGGTACGTACTGCTTTTACCAATGAAAAAGGATTGTCAAAACTTAGAATGAGTATCCCTGGTTCAGTGAAGTCTGGTCCGGAAGCTATTGTCTTTCTCCTTTACAAATCAGATGATGATGAATGGATAAAATTCAGTGGGAATGATATATTTTTACCATTATTTGTTGAAAATAAAACACCTGACTTTGTACCGCATGAGTATGTTGATATGATTGAAGCAATTATAGGATGTGAAGCTGGGCACTCCAGTTGGACCCTTATGCATAGATATAATCTCTGTATGGATCTTATCAGAAGAAATGAGATAACAGAGTGGTCACTCAGAATTATTTATGTCTGGTTGAGGTATAGCGCTACAAGGCAACTTGATTGGCAGAGAAATTATAATACGAAGCCAAGAGAGCTTGCACATAGTCAGAAAGAGTTGACATATGTCTTTGCACGTTTGTGGGTGGACTACCCTGAGCATAGATATTGGGTCAGAAGAATTATGAATACTGTAGGTCGTGGCGGTGATGGCGGTCAGGGACAAATGATTCGCGATGAAATTTTAAATATTATGCATCGTAACCATATTAAGGAAACCCACGGACATTTTATGGAAGAGTGGCATCAGAAACTTCATAATAACACAACACCTGATGATGTTGTAATCTGTAAGGCTTACCTTGCTTTTTTAAGGAGTGATGGTAATGTTGGGTTGTTTTATGAAGAGCTAGCAAAAGAGGGTGTAACTCGTGAAAGACTGAAAAATTACGATAGACCAATTGTGACAGAGCCGGATTTCAGAGCAGATGTAAAAGATGCGTTGATCCATGATTTTCAGAATTACCTCAATATTTTACAAACTGTTCATGGAGGGGCGGAACTTTCTACCGCACTATCTAGAGCTAGTTGTAGAATAGATGAAAATTTGAATGGAAGTATTTATTCCTTATTGGATAACGACAATAACAGGATTGAGCGAGCTATTGCTTGTCGTCGTAATCTTGGAAAATATCTTGATAGAGTGAGTGACGATACAGAACTGCTTGATCTTGTATACCTTGACCTCGCTATTGAGGATGTTGTTCGTAGAGAGTTTGAAAACTTTAATCAAGATGACTATACTGGGTTAGTAAATGTATTAAGATTTGCTTTAGATCAGATGTCACTTGTTGGTAAAGGTTCAAGTGAGCTTGAGCTTGCGAAAAAACACTGGGATAGACTTACTGCGGAGTCGAGACAATTATCAGGTCTCGGTGCACTCGAAGGAGTTACTGTTGCAGAGAGGTTTGCTAGAGTTGTCCAGGATAATGCCTTAGTGCTTTCAAAGGTAATTCAGCCAATTGCAGAGTACATTGGTAACGCCTGCAAGTGCGATGAGTGGGCGGTCAAACTTTTCTCTGAGGAGACAGTAAGAGGTGGTGAAAGTTTTCCGTTGTCAAAAGTAATCCATGTAATGCTGAAGCATTTACGTTCTGAAGCAGGAATGGGGGGATGGCAGGTTATTGGTCCTGGCAGTGCTTCAGGGATACTTGTTGCTGTGAGAAGTATTCATGACGTTGAAGCTATTGTCTATGATGAACCAACAATACTTATTACTGACGTTGTAGGTGGAGATGAAGAAGTCCCTAGTGGGGTTATTGGTATTATTACCAGGGTCGCTCCAGATTTAGTTTCACACTTATCGGTTAGAGCGCGAAATCTTGGGGTTGTTTTTGGCGCTTGCTTTGATGATGACATCTGGAATGAGGTCGAATCATTAATTGGTAAGAGTATTGTTCTTTCTTCAACTCCTACAGGTGGAATACTCTTTAAAGAAGGTAGTGAAGCTGCGGCAAATACTACTACCAAGCATTTTGATGTTTCATCAGTTAAAATACGTGAATTTACTGATTGGGCTGTTGAGCGAAAAGATTTTTCAAGAGGTATACTTGGAGGTAAGTCTAACAACCTGAATATACTTCTAGGTAAGTTGCCTGAATGGATAAAATTACCTATGTCAATGGCTGTCCCATTTGGTTCATTTGAAAAGGCTATTAGTGCAAAAGAAAACCTTGAGTATCAATCGGTGTACAGTAGTCTTGTCGCCCTTGTTGAGAACGATACCGATAATAATTTGGATAAGTTACGAAAACTTATATTAAAATTAAATGAGCCAGCAGGTTTTAAAGATAAATTCATGTCGATATGGAATAGATGCAGCTTTGAGGATACTGGGTGGAACGAGACTTGGATGGCGGTAAAAAAGGTGTGGGCATCAAAATGGAATAATAGAGCTTATTATTCTCGAAAGCATTTAGGGCTTGAACATGAAAAACTTCAGATGGCAGTGCTTGTTCAGCAGGTTGTAAAAGCAGATTATGCTTTTGTTATTCATACTGTTAACCCTATTTCAGGCAACCCTGATGAAATATTTGCTGAGGTTGTTTTGGGACTTGGTGAAACACTGGTTGGAAATTATCCAGGGCGCTCGCTTGGGGTTACCTATAATAAAAATGATGAAAAAATTGAAGTGTTCTCTCTGCCTGGGAAAAGTCAGGGTTTGTTTGGTGGTGGAGTTATTTTCAGATCTGACTCAAACGGTGAGGATCTGGAAGGATTTGCTGGGGCTGGGTTATATGACAGTTATCTGGCGTATGAACCTGAAATTACAACTCTTGATTATACTGATGAGAAACTTCTGACTGATACAAATTTTAGAAATGATTTATGTTTAAAAATTGGCAGAATTGGGGTTGAAATAGAAAAAATATGTGGCTTTGCGCAGGATATTGAAGGTGCGGTACAGGATGGTGAATATTATATTGTTCAGAATAGACCACAGATTGGACTATAAGCATGACTTTTTATATTGGTAACCAGACAGCTTTTTTTACTACTAATCCAGAAGAACCATTTGAGTATGCTCTGGCGCAGCATTTTACGGCTTTTGAGTGGTTTGCCGATAAAAGAGAGTATGACGGTGGGTGGAGTACAGGATGGTTTTATGACGACCTAAGCAATGAACGTGCTTTTGAGTTAATGAAGATAACTCAAAAAAATGGTATCCGTTTTTCTGTTCATGCATCTTGCGTTGCAACTCCTTTGACTCATGAGGGTATGAAGGATATTTTCAAGGCTGTTGAGGTGGCTGATGAAATTGGTGCAAAGCTAATAAATATACATTATGACGAGAGCTCAAGCCCTAAGGAGTTTGTTCAGTCGTTGGAGCCTGTGATTATTGCAACACACGTAAGGGGGATTGAACTTGCAATTGAAAATACTCCGATGCACACTCCTGAGAATTTTAATGCAATATTTAATGAATTGGAAAAGTCTGGAGCTGAATCAACTGGGCATGTGGGTATGTGTATCGATATTGGACATGCAAATTGTTGTGAAGCGACTAGAAATGACTATATAGGATTTATTGATAGACTTAATGAGAATGTACGAATTATACATGCGCATGTTCATGAAAATTGGGGAGATAGTGATAGTCATTTGCCATTATTTACTGCAGCAGCAGCTAAAAATGATACAGGAGTAAGGTTATTTATTGATAGGCTTAAGGAGCGAAATTACTCTGGAAGCTTGATAATGGAGCAGTGGCCGGATGAGCATGAAATACTTAATAATATATTTGTACGGTTATCCGGTATTATTGGTGATGAAGCTAAAGCACAGCTTGATTATTCTGATGAGGTCGCTGTAGAGTTAACTGTTGAGTCTAGGCAACTTGAGGATGCGGTAGAGCTTGATAAACCTGTTGCTGAGCAAGCAGCTCCGAAAGATATCTTGCTATCTGAGATGTTTGCTAATATCCCAGAATCTGATAGTTGGGTTATAAGGGAAGTACTTGAATTTAGTAAGGTACGCAAGAGCTGGCGGAGAAGGCTTGAAGGAGTAAAGGAATTATTTCTTGGCACTCGTAAACTTGATAATCCTGACCTAGCTGCAATTGCAGTATATTTGCGATTTCTATCTACTGCGGAGATACCGTGTGTGGAAGATGGAGGGCATTACCGGCCTTGTCATCACGCTAAGGCAGCTATGGAGATAGAAGATGCTATTGCAAATATTTCAAATAAGTCAAATACCTGGATACTTAGAAAAATTTATCCATACCTTCCATCACATGCAGAAGAATTTATGCGGCATGAACCTTTAACGCGTATTAGAGATATTGCACATAGAAATGATATTCCTAAAGAATTAAAACTTGATATTAAGCATAACCTTCAGAATAAGCTCCATAGAAGTGCGGGACCTGAAGACCTAAAAACTGCAGAGAGAATTTTAAAGATTATTACAGCTGAAAATACAGATTATTCTGCATCTTTTGTGCATGAGTTTAAATTGTTCTATGATGAACTCAAAGAGTTTTTTAATGCCATTAGCCTTGAAAAACGTTTGTTGAAAATTAAGGATATTTTTGTTGAATTAACAGATGTCATTGATTCATTTATTCAGGTGAAATCCAGCCAGAATGCTTTAGATAGAGCTCGTAGTGCTTTGGAAGTTAGAAAGGCTTTTGCGGAGTTTCACTCTCCTGACAACTCATTTTCATTTTCCATATTGCACCTTGCCGATATCGAGCTTGAGGATTATGCCTTTGCTACTATCAGTGAAAGTATTAATGAACTTAATGCGAATGAAAGTGCAGCTGAGGGGGGGCTTGATATCATAATAACGGCTCTTGAACATATAGTTTTAAATGGTTTTATGGAAGAGGAATGTTCTTGTATTCTTTCGGAAGTAAAATGCTGGAAACATGATGTTCTAAGTGAGCCAGATCAACTAGTATTATTGAGATTATGGGCATCGATACAGCGAGGTATGCGCCTGTGCTCAACTTTTGCTGATATTGTTACTCAGGAATTTACCGGAGCGGTAGTTGCATTAGGTAAGGCTTTTAAAATTCCCAGACATGCTGTTGAAGTTTACTGTGAGGGGGATATAAGAGCAAACTTGATCTTTCAACTTTCAAGGATTCTAGGAAGAACTCAGCGAGTTCTAAGGGCAAAATTAGCATTTGCTCCTTGGAGTGTGGTAAATGGCGGTTTCGCTAAAGGAATACTTGTTCAAGCGAAATCTCTTGAAGAATTTGAAGAACGAGAAGGTGAATATATCGTTGTGCTTGAACATGCTCAAGGTGATGAAGAAATACCGGCATCCGTAAAAGGGATACTCCTTTCTCATCCTATTGCTCACCTTTCGCATCTAGGAGTGCGTTCAAGAAGTGGTGGCGTGCCATTTGCTGCCGTTGAAGGTGTTGCTTCTCTAAAAACATATAAAGAAATGCTTGGCACTGAGATCAGCCTTGAGTTTAATCAATATGGAGTTTGTGTTGTCCCTGAAATTACTGATGATTATGCAAAAATTGAATCTGAGCTGATTGTGCCAGAGGTTGACGTAGCGAATGAAATTGCAGTGTTGAAAGCAGGTGATGTCAGAGCTAAAAACTGTGGGGCGAAAGCAGGGGCTTCTGCTGAATTATATGAATTGTCAGAAAGGTTTTCTGGTTTTGTTGCTCCAAAAGTTATGGCAATTCCGTATGGTGTTATGGAGCTTTGCCTAGAACGTGATGCAGAGTCACTCAAAGAGTACAATAATATAGTATCTAAGCTTGATTTTGTTAGTTTAGATGAACTTGACGACTTGCTGGGAGATATTGTTCAAGTAATATTGAGTCTCAAGGTTCCTGAGAATATTTTACAAGGAATTGTGGAGGAATTTACCCCATATACTCTATTTGCTGTTCGTTCTAGCTCCAGTGGTGAAGACCTTGAAGGTTTTGCTGGTGCTGGGCTTTATGACAGTGTAATCGGTGTCACGTTTGAGAATATTGAAAATGCAATTAAAGAGGTATGGGCTTCAAAATGGACAAAACGAGGTGTTTTAAGTAGAAAAAAATATGGAATTTCTCACTCACTACTTTATATGGGCGTATTAATTCAGGAGATCGTAAATGCTGAGTATGCATTTGTAATGCATACGGCAAACCCAATAACTGGAAAGAGCGGAGAAGCTGGTATTGAACTTGTTGTTGGTTTCGGTGAGACTCTCGCTTCAGCAAATCAGGCGGGTTCACCTTGCAGTATTAAGTATTATAAAGAGGATGATCGAGTTGAAATTGAACGTTGTGCAGATATCTCTAATGCACTGGTATTATCTGATATTGACTCAAAGCTGACAGCTTCAGTTATTGATTATTCTAAGTTTGAAGCTTTTTTAGGCGATAAATTATATCGTATCGCGCGTGATCTATGCATTATTGGATTCGAGCTTGAAAACCATTTTGGGGTCCCACAGGATATTGAGGGGGCATTTTCTGGTGAAAAATACTATGTTGTTCAGTCTAGGGCTCAGTCTGGTATAGAAAAGGAATAAAATGAATATACCTGATATTAATGGACTTTTGAATTATCATATTAAGGGTGATGATGCTCTGTTATATCTTGGGAGAGACAGATATGAACGAGCAGGAATGGGCGCTGAGATACATCCTTCAAGTCCTGGTCATCTTTCACAAACGTTAAAGATACTTCCGCGTGGTAAAAGTTCTACAGTCCATCTGCCGTATTCCGTTGCCCTTGATCATGATAATACTGATATTATTTGTGATTTTGTTTTTGCGGGTGGCGATCAGATAAGTGGGTATGTACTTCACGATACTATGTTGTATAGGGAGGATCTTGGCAAGGGGCTGGAATATATAAAAAATTTGAGTAGCAAACTAGAAGGTAAGACTGATGGCGTTGTTTATGTGGAGTATGCTGTTGGTCTGCCATTTGAGGTTTATTATGATCTTGCCCGGAAAATTAAAGATCTGCCAAATATTGGGGTTTGTATTGATATAGGGCATCTTGCTATCAATGCAACTACAGCAGATTTTTATAAGAAGCATCCCAGCATTTATGTACGTGATCTTAAACCTGATTTAGATATGTCTTTAGAGACATTTCTAAAGATCGAGGAGTCAGTAAATAATGGGCGGAAAGAATCGTTTTCTATTATAGAGGAACTTTGCAAGGTTGGAGTTTCAGTACACTTTCATTTACATGATGGGCATCCAATGTCTACATTTAGTCCTTATGGAGTTTGTGACCATTTGCCATTTTTCTGGGAAATTCCAACTTTTTTGCCTGAGATTGGATCTATCGGGGGAATTTATGGAATACTGGGATTGAGAAGAGTACTTGAGATAGCTCTTGGGAATATTCCTAGTGAAAAACTAACATTCACACTGGAAATTCATCCACAACCAGGTCAAAAAGAGCTAGACATTGAATTTTTGCAGTATTTCTCAAATTGGACTGACTTGACAAATGCGAAGAGTATGAATTTTTGGATGGATCTTGTTATTCAAAACGCTATAATATTTAAAGAGTTATGTAGAGATATAATTGCTGGGAGGTGAGTTCTTCTAAAAAAAAAGTATTATTTTTTAATTTTTTGTTGAAAGTGTTACTACTCTTTGTATTATCTTAAACACTGATTCGCATAAAGTATTGAAAAAATTAATCAATAGAGTTAAATAAATAGTCTGTTGTTTTCTTCGATCAAACCTTTGATGTTATTGGTGTTAACAGAAATTTTAAATAATTTTTATAAAAGTTGATTTTTTTGTAAAAAATCACTGGATTTTTTACTGTAAGTCAATACAATCGTAACACTTGATTTTCTTAAATTACATATAATTCAAAGAGGTAATTAAAATGCAAGCAGTAATTCAAACTGGTGGAAAACAGTATACAGTAGCAGAAGGTGATGAAATCTTTGTTGAGCTTCTTAATACTGAGGTAGGTGGTGAAGTTTCTTTCGATGATGTACGTTTGATCACAGGAGATGAAACAAAAATTGGTACTCCTAACGTAGAAGGTGCTTCTGTAAGTGGTAAAGTACTTGAAATGGTGAAAGGTCCTAAAACACGATGTGTGTTCTTCCGTAGGCGTAAGGATAGCAAAACTGTTAAAGGTCATCGTCAGAAGTATTTAAAAGTTAAAATTACAGGTATCTCTGCTTAATTGAGTGGCTGGTACTTAAAGGTGGCATATTGCCACTGTTAGATCCGCAGGATGTAAATTTATTTATATGCGGGTGTTAAGGCAGTGTGATATCTTAAATGAGGAGCTGAATAATGGCACATAAGGTAGGTAAAGGTTCTAGTAGAAACGGACGTGATAGCAATCCACAATTTAGAGGTATTAAGAAATACGGTGGTGAAAAAGTTGTTGCTGGTAACATAATTGTACGTCAAGTTGGAAACAAAATTCATCCAGGTCCAAATGTTGGTCAGGGAAAAGATTTTACTCTTTATGCTCTTGAAGACGGAGTTGTTGAATTTCGTAAGGGTAAGAAGAATTCTGTAAGCGTTGTTGCTGCTAATTAGTACGAATTTGTTTGCAAAAAATATAATTTAGATTTATGCATCTTAATTAACGGAATGTGGTGAGACTCCACAACGATCCCTTCGCTGTATGTGGTAGTGAAACCTAGTGGTGCCACTGGATTTTATCTGGGAAGGATAGGGAGTAGCGCTGGAAATATAAGTTCCTAATACTACGAGTCAGAAGACGAATTAAGGAAATGCTTGAGGATGGGGATTGTCATTCTCTGAATTGGATCTTATGGAAAAGGGTTCTAGCTATTTAAGCTAGGATCCTTTTTTATTGTTTGACATATTTATTTATATTATATAGAGGAGAGGAGAAAAGATGAAAAGTCAGCTTGAGTTAGCTCGTGAAGGAGTTGTTACGAATGAAATGATGAGCGCGGCTAATGATGAATATCTTTCTGCTGAAGAGATCCGTGATGGTATTGCTAAAGGTACGATTGTTCTTCCTTGTAATACCTCGAGAAAAGGACAGAAGTGTACAGCAATTGGTGCAGGGCTGAGAACAAAGGTAAACGCCAGTATTGGTACCAGCTCTGATATTTGTGATGTTTCGCTAGAAGTAGAAAAAGCAAAAGCTGCTGAAGAAGAGGGTGCTGATACTTTGATGGAGCTTTCTGCAGGAGGTGATCTTGATGCCATTAGGCGTGAAGTGTTACAGGCTACAAACCTTCCAGTTGGTAATGTGCCACTTTACCAAGCTTTTTGTGAAACAGCTAGAAAGACTCAGAATCCTAATAAGCTGGATCCTGAATACTTGTTTGATCTTATTGAGCAGCAGCTGGCTGATGGATTGAGCTTTATGGCTATACACTGTGGTATTAATCAGTATTCGATTGAGCGACTACGTAAACAGGGTTACCGCTATGGTGGACTTGTATCAAAGGGCGGGACTTTTATGGTTTCTTGGATGGACTATAATAATGCAGAGAATCCACTATATAAGCAATTTGACAGAGTATGTGCTTTAATGAAAAAATATGACGCAGTGTTGTCGCTTGGGAATGGGATTCGTGCGGGGGCAATTCATGACAGTCATGACAGAGCTCAGATGGCAGAGATGATAACAAATTGTGAGCTAGCAGAGCTTGGCAGGGATATGGGGTGCCAGATGATGGTTGAAGGACCTGGGCATGTCCCGCTGGATGAAATTGAAGCTAATATTATACTTGAGAAACGTATGAGCGGCAATGCTCCATATTATGTACTTGGTCCGATACCAGCGGATACGGGAGCTGGTTATGATCATGTTGTTGCTGCAATCGGAGCGGCGCAATCAGCTAGGTTTGGTGCAGACTTGATCTGTTATATTACACCTGCTGAGCATCTTGCTCTGCCGAATGCTGAAGACGTACGCATTGGAGTGCGCACTACCCGTATTGCAACTAGAGTTGGAGATATTGCTAAATATCCTGATCGCAGAGAGGGCGAAAAGAGAGCTTCTATTCTTCGTCGTGATATGAGATGGAATGAGCTGTATCCTGAGCTTATGTTTTCTGATGTCGCAAAAGCGATACACGATAGCCGTACTCCAGCTGAAGAAGGTACTTGTAGTATGTGTGGTGGTTTTTGCGCTAATAAGCGTGGTATTGAAGTGTTCCGAAATTATATTTCTGAAGAAAAGTCTTTGTAGTATATTGTTTTTATAATTTTTATAATGAGGATCTCAGCATTAATGCAAGATCCTCATTTGTATTATTCATAACCATGATGTAGATACTAACGCCAATTTTAGAGCTTAAAAATTATAAGTCTATCAACGGTGCAGTAAGTTCATAAAATAAAAATATAAAGCTAATTGTTTGGCTTCTTAGCAAAGAATATGAGTTATGAAACGTTTGTTGATGAATTACTTTCTGCATATATTATATAGTTCATAATTAAGCTATAAATGATAGTAATTAAGTGATATTAAATAATTCAGCACAATTTATTCTGCAATGTAAGCTCCAACGATCTCACCATAAAACATTTCATGATAGTCACAGTTTGAACCATAAAATTCACTTGATTTATCTTCTGGGTAGAAGTCTTTTTTTAATTTTGAAGGGATGTTGGTTTTATCCTGAAGTTGGCGGTATATAACCTTGCATTCGAGGGTCAAGGGAAGTTGTTTTAATCCTGGAACAGTGATGTTTGGGCTTCCAACTAAGTCTAGTCCAATTTCTGTATGTTTATTGACGTCTCTGCCGGATTTTGTGCCGCAAAAGGCAATATATTGCGCAATGTTGGTGTTCTTTAGTGGAAAATTTACTGTGAATTCTGGATTCTTGCTTAGTAATTCATAGGTAAATCTCCCGATACGTACATAAGTGGTGAAAATTGGCTTATTCCATTCTATTCCTATTTGTCCCCATGAAATAGCCATACTGTTTACTTTATCATCTGATTTTGTTGTCAGTAAAACACCGTTTTTTAATGCTTTTAGCATTACATTTACATAATCATAAATATCAATATTCTTATTCATTCTATTATCTCCATATACATTATTAATTAGCGGTTTCCTGATTGTATTTGGTAAAATATCAATTATAGCGTAAATTTTTTATTATAAAACTATATAAAACAGAAAAAATAATAGTTAAATAAAATTACAAAGTTCTTATATGTTTAATGTAAATACTTAATAATTACTGTGTTGCAGTATTTTAAAAGTAGCTTATTATTTTATTTATTAAATATTATTTAAAAAAAATGTGACTCAATTAAAACGTGCTAATGAAAAATAAAATTGTTAAGGCGTAACTATAATTTGAGTTGTAAACTAAAATTGTTAACAATTAAAATTTTTGTTATCCTTCTATAAATTCAATCATAATAGTTACTCATTCCTGTGTTTGTGAAATGTAAATGCATCATGCATATATATCGTTGTTTGTTATTGTTTATTGTTTCGGTGTACACTTATTATGGAGAAAAGTATGAAAAAACGATTTTCAACTGTATTGAAACTTACTGTACTGCTTGTCGCGTTGGCTTTTGTTATGAATTTTGCATGTAATACTGCATCAGCAGCTGATAAGAAGTACAAAGTTGTAATTCTCGTGAAATCGATGGGTAATGGTTTCTTCAATGCTTGCGCAGATGGTGCAAAAGATGCTGCAAAAGAACTTGGTGATGTTGAAGTTATATATATGGGACCAACAGAAACTACTGCTGAAGGTCAGATAGATATTATCGAAACCCTTATTGCTCAGAAGGTTGATGCTATTGCTATCTCTGCTAATGATAGAAATGCACTTATCCCTGTATGTAGAAAAGCAATGAAACGAGGCATCAAAATTATCTCTTTTGACTCAGGTATCAGTAAACTTGGTAGAATCATTGACTTAGTGCCAAGTAATGTAGATCTAGTAGGTAAACAGCAGGTTGAATTGATTGCGAAGCTTATGGGAGGAAAAGGCGATTTCGCAATTGTTTCTGCTTCTTCTCAGGCAACAAATCAAAATTTGTGGATTGAAGCAATGGGAAAAGAACTAAGAGATAACCCTGCATATAAAGATATTGAGTTGTTAGAAGTTGTATATGGTGATGATAGTGCTGATAAGTCTTACCGTGAAGCAGCTGGTCTGTTCAGCAAATATCCAAACTTAAAAGGTATTACTTCACCTACAACCGTTGGTCTGCTTGCTTGTGCAAAAGCAATTGAAGATTATAAAAAGCAGGGTAAGGTTGAACTGACTGGCCTTGGGTTACCATCAGAAATGAAACAGTATATTGAAAATGGCGTTTGTAAAGAGATGGCTCTTTGGAACCCTGTTGATCTTGGTTACACTTCAACATATATCTGTGAAGCATTATTGACAGATAAGATCAAAGGTAAAGAAGGTGATGTAATTGACGCTGGCCATATGGGTAAAATTACAGTTGGTAAAGACGGTGTAACTGTAATGGGTAAGCCATACGTCTTTAATAAGGATAATGTTGCTAAATTTGCAAAAATCTTCTAGTAATATTTGAAAATTGTAAATTATAAGGTGCATAGTTTTGTCTTTTTTAGCTGCAAAGCTATGCACTTAAATAATATTTTATTATTACCTACGAAATTAGATAGATGTATTTATGTAGGAGGATATATTTTTGGATACAAAGCCTATATTAGAGCTTAAAGGAATTTCAAAATTCTTTCCTGGTATTAAAGCTCTAGATGAGATTAATTTTAAAGCTCGTTGCGGTGAAGTTCATGCACTGATTGGTGAGAATGGCGCAGGTAAATCTACGTTAATCAAGGTTGTAACAGGAGTTCATCAACCAACTAGCGGTTCGATAATATTAGATGGTAAAGAAATTCACTTTGATACTGTGCAAGATGCCCAAGCTGCGGGAATTTCAGCAATACATCAGGAAGCTAGTATGTTTTCTGAGCTCTCTGTTGCGGAAAATATTTTTATGGGGCATCACCTTAAAAAAGGCAATGGGTTTTCTCCTTTGAATTGGAAGGAGATGTACAAGCGCACTCAAGAGCTACTTGATAAACTTGAACTTGATATTGCTCCAGATGAAATAGTTAAGAATCTGAGTGTTGCTCAAAGACACATGGTGGAAATAGCAAAAGCTTTGTCGATTGATGCTCAAGTAATAATTATGGATGAGCCGACATCTGCTTTGAGTTTGAATGAAGTAGAAGAGCTTTATAAGATAATTCGTCAACTTAAAGCTGAGAACAAAGCAATTGTTTTTATCTCACATAAATTCGAAGAGATTTTTGAGATCTGTGATTACTTTACTGTAATGCGTGATGGACAATATGTTGGTGAGGGGATAATAGCTGATTCAAGTATTAACTCTATTGTCGAGATGATGGTTGGTAGATCTTTTGATAAAATGTATCCTAAGGTTGATGCTAAAATTGGAGAACCTGTACTTGAAGCACAGAATCTTAGTCGCTCAGGTTTTTTCAGAGATATCTCATTTACACTTCATGAGGGTGAAATTCTTGGTTTCTTCGGTCTTGTAGGAGCGGGTAGATCTGAAGTTATGAGAGCTATCTTTGGGATTGATAAACTTGATTATGGTACTATCAAACTTTGGGGCAAGGAAACAGTAATAACCGATGCGAAGACCGCAATGCATCAAAAAATCGCATATATTCCTGAAGATCGCCAATCTCAAGGCGCAATTCTCAAGATGAATATTAGTGAGAACATTACTTTGGCTTTACTTGATGAAATGTGTAAGTTTGGAGTTATTCAAAAGAAGAAAGAAAAAAGAATCTCTGAAAGATTTTATCGTAAGATGGAGGTGAGATCTGCTGGACTACATGTTGATGTTGATACGCTTAGTGGTGGTAATCAGCAAAAAGTAGTTTTGGCAAAATGGTTGGCAACTGAGCCTAGAATTTTGATTTTGGATGAACCAACTAAGGGTGTGGATGTGGGGACAAAGGCAAAGGTTCATGAATTTGTATCGCAACTTGCTTCACAAGGATTAGCTGTAATTCTTGTTTCGTCTGAGCTTCCTGAAATTCTTGGTATGAGTGATAGAGTTGTAGTTATGCATGAAGGTATAAAGACAGCTGAGTTCGCTAGGGATGAAGCAGATTCAGAAGTTATTATTAAAGCTGCAGTGAGCGAAGTTGAGTATTGCTAGTTTTGCTTACTCTTAATGTTGTTCAGGAGATATTTTAAATGGAAAGATTAAAAGCATTACATAAAAATCGCGAAGCAATGCTTGTCTTACTTATAATTGCATCTGTTATGGCGATGTCTATTGGAATGCCAAGGTTTTTAAAATTAGGGAATTTTGCAAATATTTTTGCTGATAGTTCTATTCTTATTATGGTTGCGCTTGGACAGTTTTTAGTAATTTTAACTGGCGGAATTGATCTATCAATTGGTTCAATGATCGCTTTTTGTGGTATGCTGGGGGCTCTTATTAATATGAATTATCCAGGACTTTCGCCAATATGGTGTGTGGTTGCTGGTGCGCTTACAGGTGCAGGGCTGGGACTATTTAATGGTGTTCTTGTTGCGTATGGCAAAATTCCTGCGATTATTGTTACACTTGGTACTATGGGGATATTTCGCGGTTTTACCTATGTCCTTAGTAAAGGGCAGTGGGTTACTGCTCATGAGATGACTGAAGGTTTTACAAATATCCCGCATGGTACTTTATTTGGTATTCCAAATATAATACTTTTTGCAATATTAACTAGTTTAGCAATATATTATTTTATTCAGTTCACACGTACTGGGCGTGAGCTATATGCTATCGGCGGTAATAAAGCAGCAGCAGTTCTCGTTGGTATTAAAGAAGAACGTCTTCAACTTTTAATTTTTACTATCTGTGGACTTATCAGTGGTATCGCTGGTGTATTATGGGCTGCACGTTATGCTGCTGCAGTAAATGAAATGGCTACAGGATTTGAGTTGATGACTGTTGCAGCTTGTGTGCTCGGTGGAGTGAGCATCTCAGGTGGTAGTGGACTTGTAGGGGGGGTAGTTCTAGGTGCTCTCTTTATGGGGTTGCTAAGTAACTCATTGACGATGATTAAGAATATGGCTTTTTATCAGATGTTTATGCAAGGGATGGTTGTTATTATTGCAATGGTATTCAATGAACTTATGGCTCGTAATAGTAATAAGACAGTACTTAACAGGAGGTTGAAATAGCTATGAATGAAATGTCAAATGCTTTAGTTAGTGAGGGTAGACTTATTTCTGAAAACTCTCTTAAAGAACGTCTTATTCGAGGTCTAACATCCTGGGAAGCTATATTAGGAATAATATTAATTATTGAGTTTGTTTATTTTTCATTTGAAGCGCCATATTTTTTTGATTCTTTTAATTTGTTGAATGCTTCGTTTAGTTTTACAGAAAAATCAATTCTTGCCCTTTCAATGATCTTTGTAATTATTTGTGGTGATATTGATATATCGGTTGCTTCGATTGTTGCACTTTCATCGATTGTAATTGGGTATACTGCAAGTATTGGTGCGGATCCGTGGGTTATGGTTGTTTGCGGTGTTGCTGTTGGTGCGGCAGCAGGTGCAGTAAATGGATTACTAATAACAACAATAGGAATTCCAGCGATTGCAATAACACTTGGTACTCAATCAGTTTTTCGTGGAATATGCCAGATCGTATTAAAAAATAAGGCGTACACTGAATTCCCTGAAGATTTTGCTTACCTTGGTCAAGGGTATATCTTTGATAGCGATGTTCCTTTTGAATTGATTGTGTATCTTTTCCTGGCAATTTGTATTGGCTTTGTTTTACACTATACAGGATATGGTCGCAAACTATATGCAATTGGTAATTGTACTTCTACTGCAGTATTCTCAGGTATTAAAGTTCAGCGTATTAGATTCTATAATTTTATGCTTAACGGTATGTTTTCCGGGATTGTGGCGGTGTTCCTTACATCTCGTATTGGTAGTGCAAGGCCTAATATGGCTACAAACTGGGAAATGGATTGTATCACACTGGTAGTACTTGGTGGCGTATCAATAATGGGAGGACGTGGAAATATAATCGGTGTGTTGATTGCAAGTTTCCTTCTTGGGTATTTAAAATATGGCATGGGTATTATGAGTATTTCTGGAAAAGTTATGATTATTACAACAGGGTTCCTTCTAATTGGTGCTGTTCTGCTTCCGGGTATGCTTGATAAAGTAAAAGAAAATAGAAAATTACGAAGACAACAAAAAGAACTTGATGCTCAACGTAATTAGTTTTAAGTATCGTTAATATTATTTGCATCACAGTAAATCTATATGAGAGGAATTAACATGATTCGAAAAGCATTTGTTATGAGTGTTGATCGGGGAATGGAGCAGGAATATGAAACTCGCCATAATCCGATCTGGGATGATTTAAAAGTAACCTTAAAAGATCATGGCGTTAATAATTATAGCATTTTCCTTGATGTGGAAACCAATGCCTTATTTGGTTATGTTGAAATAGAATCTGAAGATCTATGGAATACAATTAGTGAAACTGGTTGCTGTAAAAAGTGGTGGCGTTACATGAAGGATATTATGCCATGCAATTCTGATAATAGTCCAATATCAAGTGAGCTTAAAGAGGTGTTTCATTTGGAGTAATGCTTTTTTGTGAATTTAGTTTATTTTATTCCTGTATTGCTTTGGAGAGATGTTCATTACGTTTTTAAATTGTCTGGTAAAGTAGTTGCTGTCATTGTAGCCACACATATAGCTTATTTCTGTAATAGACATATCAGTTTGTTTTAAGAGTGAGCAGGCTTTTTCTATACGAAGCATTTTTTGATAGTATAGCGGTGTAGTATTGGTTGTCTTTTTAAACACGTGCAAAAAGTGACTTTTTGATAAATTAGCAATTTTAGCCAGTTTTTCTTGGCTTATTTCATCTGTGTAGTTTAGCTCAATATAGGATATAGCTTCTGCTACCCTCAAAATTTCGGGAGCTTTTTTTGACTCAGCCGAGTTATAGCTGCGGGCAAGGTGACCGATTAATTCAAGGAAGTAAATTTTTGAAAAGAATATAAATCCTGGTTCATTATTTTTCATTTCTTCTTCAATTGAATTAATTATAGAAACTGCTTTCTCAAGTTGTGTATTACTCAAAAGTAGTCTGGATGTGTCTTGTGAGCTAAAATGGGGTTCAATTTTAAATAATGCGTGAAACCCTGGCATTGTACCTATGTCAGCTAGATGAGTCATTAAACTTTCTGGGTTATAGAGGACGTTGATCAATGTAAGGTTATTTACATCTCTGTACCCATGGCGGACTCCGGGGTTGACTATAAATACATCACCAGCTTTTAGATTGTATGAAAGATTTTCTGTAAAGTGTATACCAGTTCCTCCAGTAACAACAACCAGTTCTACGAACTCGTGCTCGTGAAGTGGGTAGTTTACTTGGGGTTGTCTGTACAGTATTGAAAATGGCAGTTGAGTCTGACTGACACTGAAGAAATCATGACGAGATAGTTTCATTGCTGAATCCTTCTTTGTTTTATATGTCTGAGCTTAGCTGAGCTATAGTTTTTTAAATATGCAATTATGCGGAGTTATTTCCACATAGTGAATTAGGTATTAAACGACAACAGTAATATTCTTATCGGAAAAGTGCTAGTATATAGTTGAGTTAAAATTAGTAATAATTTTCCATCAAAAATATTATTATAAATTGTTAATAATTAATATAAGTTTGAGTTTAGTTTTGAAAGGTTTGATATGTCTATAATTGAAAATGCATTTGATATAGCAAAAGAACAGTATCATGAGATTGGTGTTGATGTTGAAAAAGCAATGGATACAGTTTCTAAAATTAGAATTTCTATGCATTGCTGGCAGGGGGATGATGTTTCAGGGTTTGAAGGTACTGTCGGTAATGGCGGTGGTATTCTTGCTACTGGTGCATACCCGGGAAAGGCAACTACACCTGAAGAGTTAAGAAGTGACGTTGAGAAAGCTTATTCACTTATTCCTGGTAAACATAAACTCAATTTGCATGCAATTTATGCTGAGACCAATGGCGAGAAGGTTGAGCGTAATCAGGTTGAAGCTAAACATTTTACTGGCTGGGTTGATTGGGCTAAGGAAATAGGTATTGGATTGGACTATAACCCAACATACTTCTCACATCCACTGGCTGATACCAACTTTACTCTGGCGGATTCTGATAAAGCAATACGCGACTATTGGATTGAGCATGGTATTAAATCACGTGAAGTAGCAGCATATTTTGGGGACACTTTGGGTATTACTTCAGTAATGAACAACTGGATACCTGATGGCTATAAGGATGTCCCCGCTGATAGAGTTGCTCCTAGGGAAAGACTTATTGATTCTTTAGATAAAATTTTTGCAAAAGATCTATCTGCTTCAAACTGTCGTGAAGCTGTTGAGTGCAAATTATTCGGAATTGGATCTGAATCGTATGTTGTCGGATCTCATGAATTCTATATGGGGTATGCAATTAAGAATAAGAAATTGCTTTGCCTTGATGCAGGGCATTTTCATCCAACTGAAAAGATTGATGATAAGATTAGTAGTTGTCTTTTATATCTTGATGAAATTTTACTTCATGTGAGCCGTGGTGTACGATGGGATAGTGATCATATTATTACTCTTTCTGACGACTTAAAAAATATTGCATACGAGATAATTTCAAATAATTATCAAGATAGAATTTACATTGGGCTAGATTTCTTTGATGCCAGCGTCAACAGAGTGGCTGCATGGGTCATTGGTATGCGAAATATGATCAAGGCTTTACTCATCGCTGCTCTTACGCCTACTGCAGATATTAGAAAAGTAGAACTTGAACAAGATTTTACATCTCGACTTGTAATGCAGGAAGAAAATAAGTGTATGCCTTTTGCTGCTGTTTGGGATATGTACTGCGTGAGAAACAATGTCCCTGATGGTATTAATTGGTATGACCAAGTAAAAGATTATGAACTAAAAATTCTTAGCAAAAGGGGGTAGTTCATTTTTCTTAAGAAATAACTCTGAATTTTATGAAAGGAATGTATTATGAAGTCGATCCAACCAAATAATGAAGTAATAGATCAAATTACCAAAGCAGCGGAAGTTGCAAAATTTTTGTGGCAGCGTGAATGGGCTGAACGTAATGGCGGAAATTTATCTCTTAATCTAACAGAGTGCATTGGAGATCTACCTTCCGATATGTCTGATTTTGTGTTCGTTGAACAAAAAGGAGTGGCAAAAGAGGCTGCTGATATGAGTTTCTTTGTCACTGGCACTGGTAAGCGTATGAGAGATTTGAGCAAACCAGAGACTTCTGCTTGCCTAATAACTTTTAACAATGATGCTTCTGGTTATTATATCATCTGGGGAGGAAACAATGACCCTGAATTTAGACCAAGTTGTGAACTTCTTCCTCATGTAAAGATGCACCTTGAGATAATCAAGAGTGGTAGCCCATATAAGGCGGTTCTTCATACGCATCCAATCGAACTCATCGCTCTTTCACATCATCCAGTTATTGGAAGAAGTGAAGAGTTATTCAATAGAACAGTCTGGAGTATGCTTCCGGAAGTACGAGTGTATGTTCCAAAAGGAGTTGGGCTAGCACCATATTCAGCACCAAGTTCAGAAGAGCTTGCTGATAGAACAGTGGAGGCATTAAAGACCAAAGATGTTGCAATTTGGAGTATGCATGGTGCGATTGCAGCTGGACTTGATGCTGAGATGGCATTTGATTTTATAGATGTTGCTAATAAAGGTGCCAAAATTTATCTTCAATGCCTTTCATCAGGATATGTCCCAGCAGGTATGACTGATGCCCAACTTGATGAGCTCGCGGACATTTTCCTCAAGTAATTGTGATTCTTCTTCAGTTAAAATAGACTTACATTACTTATTGTTTTTTCAAATGTGAAAATACTTATTGAATTTATTAGTAAGGGATATAATGTTTGCTGTATTAGATATAGGTAAGACAAATAAAAAAACACTCATTCTTGATTCAAAACTTAAAATTGTTGCTCAAGAAAAAACTAGTTTGAGCGAATATGAATCAGATGGAGTCAGGTTGGAGCAACCAGAACAGATATTTAATTGGTTTCTTGAAATGTTGACCAAGTTTACGGATGAGTATGATATAAAGTCTATTGCTGTAACGACTCAGGGAGCTAGTTTGGTATGTCTTGATAAAGATGGGACTCTTATTATTCCTCCATTGGCGTATACGAATGATGGGGGAGAAGATTTTGATAGGGATTTTTTTGATAAATTTGGCTCAAAAGAAGTATTACAGAGAGAAACTCATACAGCACCCATTGGAAGTATGATAAATTGTGCAAAGCTTATTTATTATTTACAACTTAAGTATGAGCATGAGTTCAGGAATGTTGCAGAAATTTTATTCTATCCACAGTTTTTTGTAAAACGTCTTACAGGAGTATCGGTTACTGAACCTACTTATCTTGGATGTCATACTTATCTATATGATAATAGTAAAAAGGGATATTCAAGAATTGCGGATGAACTTGGTATTAAAAAATTATTACCGCAGACTTTTGTGAGCCCCTGGACTAGAGTTGGAAATGTTACTCCTGAAATTTGTAAAAAAACAGGTTTGAGTCCTGACTGTGTTGTAACAGCAGGTATACACGATTCAAATTCTAGCCTTCTTCCGTATATTATTACCAATGAGCAGGATTTTGTCCTAAATTCAACAGGTACGTGGTGTGTACTTATGCATCGTAGTAACGACACATCGATAAAGGACAGTGAGCTTGGTAAGACTATATTTTATAATTTTGATGCTTTTGCCAATCCAGTAAAGACCGCTGTTTTTATGGGAGGTCGCGAGTTTGAGGTATATAGTAAGCTAATTGAGAGCATCCACCAGCAACAAGGTATGCCAGATTTTTGTCCTGAATTATATCAAGAAGTGCTTACTAGTTCAGACTTATTCTTCATTCCATCTGTTGAAGTTGGCGTGGGTATTTTGCCAGATTCAAAGCCCAAAGTAGTTTATAAAGGTAAAGCATATTTACTAGATGAACTGCAGATTCCAGAAATAGCTAGTATGGTTTTTGAAGATTATGAGAGATCTTTTGCAGCTTTAAATTGTTCTATTGCCGCTCAGAGTAAAATTGCAATTGATTATACAAATTCAATAAATAATACACAATTATTTATTGAGGGCGGTTTTAGAAAGAATCAGGCGTATTGTCAATTGTTAGCTGAATTGTATCCTGAAGCTGAAGTGTATACGACTAACTTAGAAGAGGCAACAGCTATGGGGGCGGGTATACTTGCTAAAGCGGCTTTAGACAATACGGATCCATATACCTTAAGAGACCTTGTGAACATAACTAAAGAGCAGATTGTTGCTATAGGTATTAACGGCGTTGAACGTTATACTGAAAGTTTTATCGAACTATCTAGTTAACAAATACAATATATGATATTCTAAAATAATCCCTGAATGTAAAACAGGGATTATTTTATTGTTTTGGTATATAAAAATAAGTTTTAGCTAGTATGGTAATGACTTCATCGCTGATTCTGAATACCTGCTTCCAATTATCTCATTAGGAGTAAAGCTTTTGTTAAGTAATTCCAATTCGCTATCTGATAATTGGATATTAATTGATTCTATATTTTGCTCTAGGTATTTAATTCTTTTTGTGCCAGGGATTGGAATAATGTCTTCTCCTTGTGAAAGAACCCATGCCAGCGCAACTTGAGAGGTGGTACATCCTTTTGCTTCAGCAATAGTTTCGATAGTTTTTACTGCTTTTAAATTTGCTCCAATGTTTTCTTTTTGAAAGCGGGGTGTTGCTCTCCTAAAGTCATTATTATCCAAGTTGTCTATGGATTTAATTGTACCTGTTAAAAAACCTCTTCCTAGTGGGCTATAAGGAACAAAACCTATCCCTAAATTCCGACAAGTACTCAAAATTCCATTGTGCTCAATATTTCTTGTCCATAATGAATACTCACTTTGGATGGCTGTAATTGGGAATATATTGTGAGCTTTGGTGATTGTTTCAGCTGAAACTTCGCTCAATCCTATATGTTTGACTTTTCCGCTTTTTACAAGTTCTCCAAGTGTTCCTATTGTTTCATCTAACGGTTGATTGGGATTCAATCTATGAAGGTAATATAGGTCTATGCAATCAACTCCAAGTCTTTTTAGCGAAGCATCGCAGCATTGTCTAATATATTCAGGAGAATTGTCTATAATCCAAGCTCCTTCTTTTGATCTAGCTTTTATACCAAACTTTGTTGCAACCATAAATTTATTCTTTGACATTTTGATTAACTTACCAAGTAATTCTTCATTATGACCATTACCATACATATCTGACGTATCAAAAAAGTTAACGCCAAGCTCAATTGCTGTATTTAAGACTTCTAATGAATTGCTATCATTTGTTTGGCCATAAAATTGAGACATTCCCATGCACCCCAGACCTAATGCAGAAACTTTTATTCCATTTTTTCCTAGTGTTCTGAATTTCATTGTTTACTCCTTAAAATTAATTAGCTTCCTAACTATATGTGTAAAAAAATTAGATGAGTTTATCAAGAAGCTTTATAAGAACTTCTTGTTCATCATGATTTAAAGATTTAAGTAAGTCTGAAACAAACTCATAATATGCTGGCATAATATTATTTAGCAAGTCATCACCTTTCTTAGTTAAAATAACAATATTTTTTCGTTTATCTGATTGGTTTGATGACCTTTCAATGTAGCCTTCAGAATTTAACAGTTTTATCAAACCGCTGATTGTTGCCTTGGTCACACCTTGCTGTTTGGCTAGCTCTGAGGGTAGCTTTTGCGAATTTTTTTGCCTTTTTAGTAAGATAAGTGTTATCCAGCGGCCATGCGTTATGCCATATTGCCCTAGCAGCTTATCAAGCTTCTCCAAATATATGCTGCCTAATCTAACAATTCGTAGAAATGCTGATACTGAGGTAAATTCCAAATTTGGAAAATCCTTGACGAAATTTGAAAGCGCTTTGTCGTTAGGTAAATCATTTAGTAAAAACATAGCATCATTATAGTTAGCCAGCTAATCATTGTCAATGGGTAATTACATTTTTTCTTTGATTATAGCTTAATATAGCATAATTATAATTACATGCTAATGTTTTATATGTTGATATAGTGCATTAAATGCGTTTTTTGTTGTAATATAGATGTTTAATATTTTGCACTATATGTACTTATATGATTGTATATGCCTATATATGGTACTTTATGCTAAATAAAATTATTATGTATAATTTGCATTACATATATCACTTTGTAGTGTTATACAACTTCAATATTAGTAATTGCTTCTTGCAGTCAATGTTAGATTGTGTATAATATAAACATTAATTTATTTTTTAACGGTTGCTTATTAATGATTTCAGGACAAGATAACGAGTGCCAAATTGCAAAACCTAAATGGGTTGTGCGTGCATCTCACAATGAATATGCAAAAATAATTGCTGAACAGCTAAATATTTCTCGCGTCACAGCAAAAGTCTTGGCGCAGAGGGTTGGTAATGATTTGCAAAAAGCTAAAAATTTCATCAATCCGGTATTGTCTACACTTCTTTCTCCTTTAAAGATGCGTGATATGGCGATTGCCTCTAAACGCATTGTTCAGGCTATTCGTAATAAAGAAAAAATAATTGTTTTTGGCGATTATGATGCTGACGGTGTTACTGCTACAGCTGTTCTTGTTACAGTGTTTGCTGAAATGGGAGCAAATGTTTCTCATTATCTTCCGAGTAGGATGGAAGAAGGGTATGGTATTTCTACTTCATTTATTGAGCATGCAAAGAATTCAAATACTTCGCTTGTGGTTACAGTTGATTGCGGAACAAGTGAAAATGAGAATATCGATAAGCTGAATGCTCTTGGTATTGATGTAATTGTATCAGACCATCACGAACCTGGTGGGCAGGATCTTCCGAATGCTCTTGCTGTTATTAACCCAAAGCGTGATGATGCGAGTTATCCTTTCAGGGACTTGACTGGGGCAGGTGTTGCGTTCAAGCTTGCCTGGGCTGTATGTGAAGCATATACTGGTAATGAAAAGGTTGGTAAGACTCTACAGGAAGCTTTGCTTTCTGTTCTTCCTTTTGTTACAATTGGTACGATTGCAGATGTAGCGCCAATGACAGGTGAAAATAGAGTTATGGTTTCATTTGGACTCAACAGAATTGGTAGTTCATATCCTGGATTAAGAGCTTTACTGCAAGTGTCGCGTGTTGATCCATCTAAAGCAACAAGCAGAGATATTGGTTTTGCTATAGCCCCTAGATTGAATGCCGCTGGCAGACTTGGTGCTGCGGATCTAGCCTTGAATCTACTTATATCTAAAACAGATGAAGAGGCGACTGAGCTGGCAACAATTCTTGACAATAAAAATAAAGAACGTCAAGCTTTATGTCAAGAAACATTGAAGCACGCAAGAGACATTGTTGATAGGGAATATAATGTAGAGAAAGACTCTGTTCTCGTTGTCTGTGCTGACCAGTGGCACGAAGGTGTTATAGGTATTGTTGCTGGTCGACTATCTGACGATTATAACCTTCCTGTTGCTGTTATTTCATTCAATAGTGAAGGCAAAGGAAAAGGATCTGCAAGAGGTGTCCCTGGATTAAATCTATATAAGGCTATAAGCTTTTCAAGAAATAGACTTCTGACATTTGGTGGACATGAACAAGCTGCCGGGTTTGCTATTGATAAAAGTGAAATTGATGCTTTTAGAAAAGAACTTGATCAACAATGCCGAAAACAGATTGAAGCTAATAAAATTGAGCATACACTAAATATTGATTGTGAAGTTGATCTTACTGAGGTTAATGATTCGTTGTTACGTGAGTTGCGTATGCTTGCTCCTTTTGGTGAAGGTAATCCTCAACCTGTTTTCATCTGTAGAGGGATTAGAGTTTCAGGAAGCCCAAAGTTGATGGGGCGTGAGAACAAGCACTTTACCTTTAATGCAGCGAAAAATAGAACAGCTTATAGAGCCGTTGTTTTTAATAATATTAAACCTCTAGAGATAATTGACAAGGGAACAAGAAAATGGGATATTGTTTTTTCTCTTAATTTTAATGATTTTTATGATCCACCTCGACTTGAGCTAAAAATTATTGATATGCATCCAGCAAAATAGTCTTTACACATAATTTATTATATGTTATTATCTTTTTCGTTCTGTAGGTTTGGGATAAAATATTATGGCGAAGACAAAATCGAGAAGACAATCGCAGAATAGTTTGTTAATGCGTCAAATTATTCAACGGTTGCGAGAGTATGATCTTGATGAAGTTGAAATAGTTTGCAAGAAGTATTTAAAAACAAAGATACGGAAACGTTAAGACAACTTCTAGATATTTTAATACCTTAACTTGATATAAGTTAAGGTATTAAAGTATATTGATGTTTTACTTAGGATGAATCAGGTCAAAACCACGAGTATCTTTTGCTATACTTGATGAATTTTTTTAGATAACGATCTCAGTACCAGCAGGCGCGATAAAACATTTGTCCTTAAGTGTTTCTTTGAACATTTTACAAGCTTTTGCCCCTGTACAGTGACAAAGCCCAATCCCATTAATGTTAAGGTGACTGAAAGCTTCAATTCTTTTTTGAATTGACTCGTTGTCGGTTTTCCCAAGATGAAACCCTCCAAGCACCATAAGAACTTTTTCGTTTGGAAATTGAACCATGGCGTCTTTAGTAATATTGACTGAACCTCTGTGAGCACATCCAGTTATTATTACTATTCCTTTAGTTGTTTTAATAATTAGTGTACGCTCATCATTCATTAAATCATTTGCATAATCGCCATTATCATTTTTTACAAGCATGTAACGAGAGGGACCTTCATAGCTTTCAATCATCGGAGCAGGCCCTATCAAGAATATGTTTTTAGAAATCTCAGTTTTACCATTTACTTCAGTAACACTTGCTGAAATTTCACTAATTTCTTCTTTTTTGAAAGGAATACCTATATCTTCAATTATATCGTTATCTCTTCTGGCGTATTTTGGCTTGAATGCTGACTCTCCGGCAAACACATTAATTTTATTTGGGTTGGTCTTTAAAACACTCTTTAATCCGCCAGTATGATCATAATGTCCATGGCTTATTGCAATCCAATCAAGCTCTTCAAGATTGATAAACATTTCTTCTGAATTCTCAATTAACTGATCACTCTGTCCAACATCATACAACCCTTTTTGCCCATTAAATTCGATGTATATCGAGAGCCCATGCTCTGGTATAACATTTTCATCACATGAAGTGTTTTCAATAAGAAGAACGATGCGCAGTTCGTAATCTTCTTCATCGATAATGTCAGTGTTTTCACTAAAAATTTCGGTATCATCTTTATTATCCATTTTAATATACACCTTTGCTGTGACCCCAGTTTTCTCTAGGAATATCTGTAAAATTTAGATATATGTTCTCTGTAGGAATATTGGCTTTCCGCACTAAAACGTCTGATACTCTTCTGCTAATAGCTGCATTAATATCTTTTTCAATTTTTCCAATTCCTCTAAAGTCAACAAATGCGCATTTTGATTGAACCCCACGCATTATAAATTTGCTTTCAGAGACTGAAACCATCAGACTTGCTTCTCCCTTACCAGATTCTTCTCCAGCTATACGGCTAATTTCATTCATTATTTCAAGTGTATTTATCTTTGCAATATCGCTTATTGTAATTTGTATTAATGGCATTATAATTCTCCTTAACAAAATGATTAAATTTTACAATTTATATTATATTATATATCTTAACTGTATTGATTTGCAAACTGTATATTTTATATTTTAAAAAAGAAGTATTTATAATATGAAATTATAATATTTATTATATAATATAATTGTAAATATTATAAACATCATATTAAAGGAGAATATTATGTTGAGTGAGAAATTAGCTTCCGAGTTTAATACTCAGTTAGGCAGAGAATTCTATTCTGGATATTTTTACCTAGCAATGGCTGCTTGGTTTGAAGATAATAGTCTTGAGGGTTTTGCAAATTGGATGAGAGTTCAGTCACAAGAAGAGTTGTCTCATGCAATGATTATGTATAACTTTTTGCTAGAAGCAGGTGCAAAAGTAGATTTACCCGCTATTGAAAAGCCTCCTGCCAATTTTGAAAGTCCACTTGATGTTGTAAAAAGAGGACTAGCCCATGAAAAGGTTGTATCTTCTTCAATTTATAAGCTTATGGATATAGCTGTAGCAGAGAAAAATCATGCGGTATGCAGTTTTTTAAACTGGTTTGTGGATGAACAACTTGAAGAAGAATCTAGTTTCACTACAATAGTTGGTAAACTTGAATTGATAGAAAAAAATAGCGGTGGCGGTATCTTTATGCTTGATAATGAGCTGGGGGCAAGAACTTTTGCTTTACCAGCACCTTTGGTAGGTAAAATTGATCTAGGTGTATAGTAATTTGTATTATTTTATTGTTCAGGGGCGTTTTATGCGCCCCGTTTTAATTGCGGGAAAAAAAAGATGAGTTCTGAGGTAAAGAAGGTTTTCATTGGACCTAATGACGAAAGACTTGATTGTTGGAATATTAGTTATGATATCTGCACTTCTACAGATATTCCATATGATCTAGTTATTGGAATTACGCGAGGTGGAGCTCCTATTGCGTTTTATATTCAGGAGTTTTTACTTAAGTATTGGAAAAAGCCAATTGGTTTTGCAACACTCCGTACCAGAAGTTATGATAATATTGGGTCTGCTGGAGAGGTAGAGATAGGCTCTCTAGAGGAAGTTAAAGATGAGCTTGGTGCAGGTACTCGTGTTTTGCTAGTAGATGATATTTTTGATCGTGGTAAGACTATTGAGGCAACTATTGCTGCATTAAAAGAAAACTTTCCTCAGATTGAATTAATCACAATTGCTACTTTATACTATAAACCAGAGAATAGTACTGTAAGTATCAAGCCTGATTTCTTTGTCCGTGAATTTGAAGGCGATGAGTGGGTGGTGTTTCCACATTCTGTAAGTGACCTTGATACAGAAGAAGAATTGGCACGTTTTGGAGTACCTGAAAAAATAATTAAAATTCTCGTTTAATGGTTGATAACCAGGAGGTGTCATGGCAAATGTAGAAGATGTTATAAAAATGATGGAGTATATCGCTCCATCCTGGATGGCGTATGATAGCGACACTAATGGACTACAGGCAGGAAGTAGGTCTAGTAAAGTTAAAAAAGTCTTGCTAGCACTTGATGCTACAGAAAAGACAATTGATTATGCGGTAAAAAATAAATTTCAAATGATTGTCACTCATCATCCTAGATTCTTTAGGCCTCTTAGTAGTGTTTGCCGTGATACTTTCTTGGGTAATATTGCTTACAAGCTTTGCAAGAATGATATTGCTCTTTTTAATGCACATACGAATTTTGATGTAGCTCCTGGTGGGATCAATGATATTTTAGCAGATATTGTTGGTATTGATTATAGAGTACCTGTAGATCCATTAATTAGGGACGATATTCTAAAACTAAGTGTGTATGTCAATGAAGATCATGTTGAAGAATTACGTGAAGCATTATGTGAAGCTGGCGCAGGGGAGATTGGTAATTATTCTGAGTGCAGCCATAGAACTCTTGGTTTAATGAATTTCAAACCACAAATTGGAGCAAAGCCGTACATTGGTGATATCGGCGAGCTTCATGAAGGGGAAGAGTGGAAGCTTGAGCTTGTATTGCCACAGAGCTTGAAAAAAGGGATTGAAAAAGTTCTTCTGCAGGTCCATCCGTATGAAGAGCCTGCGTATGATTTTGTTAAAATACAGTCTTTCAATTCATATGGATTGGGAAGAGTTGGTGATTTAAACCGTAGTACTTCCTTGACTGCTTTAGCAAAAAAATTAAAAAAGGAAACTGCAAGTAAAGCTGTACAGGTGCTTGAAAGTAATGATAGCCCAGTATTACGAGTGGCTGTATGGAGTGGAAGTGGGGCTGATATCAGTAAGGTCATAAAAAGTGGTGCAGATTGTCTTGTCTGTGGTGAATTAGGTTATCACTATGCAGAAGAGCTTGAGTATTATAATATTTCTGCAATTGTTTTAGGACATTGTCCTTGTGAAGAAATTGCTCTTAATAGCCTGAAGTATAATCTAGAATATAGTATTGAAAATATTGACATAGAAGTTGCACCAAGATTTTCGCCTGATTTTGTAAGTGTTTAGATTTGGTTTATAGGCATAATCCTGATATGGTTACATTATTCGCATTTTATAAGATTTCGTAAAATTTTAAGTTTTTCTTATTCTGTTTTACTTTTATCTTTTAATAGCATGAAATTGTTAGTATAATAATTTATATTTGTTTAAAATTATAGTATGTTTTTTATATTACTAGTCAGGATGTATGTTATATGTTGTATGATGAAGCCCTAAAGCTTCTTAAAAGTTATATAAATTACGAGAGATCAAGTAAATATTTAAGTAATAGTGATAACTTTGGTACGAGAAGGATGGTACGGTTACTTGATGTTCTTGGTAATCCTCAGAATAACTTTGTAGCATTTCATATTGCCGGGACAAAAGGTAAAGGGTCAACAGCGCATTTAACAACCGCTATTCTTAAAAGAATAGGTTTGAAGTGTGGACTATATACATCTCCTCATATCATAGAGTTACGTGAACGTATACAGATTGATGGTAGGTTTATTGATGAAAATGAATTTGCCTTATGTTTTGAGCTTGTTCATAAAGCTGCATCTATTATGGAAGATGATGATAGACCAACATATTTTGAAGCTTTGACTGCTATCGCAATGCTTGCTTTTTCAAGAAAACCTGTTGACGTTGCGGTTTTAGAGGTTGGGCTAGGTGGCCGTCTTGATGCGACTAATGTACCTACTCTTCCGGTTGTTGTTTCTGCTATAACTCCAATAAGTCATGATCATTCAGCTATACTTGGTGAAACTCTTGACGAAATAGCATATGAAAAATCTTGTATTATAAGGCATGATACACCTGTTGTTGTCGGTAGGCAGGAAGATAGCGTTATGACTGTTATTGATAATTTTGCTGTTGAAAAAGAATCTAAGGAAATAAAGTTAGGTTTTGATTTCAGTGCGGAATGTGTTTCATATGATTTCAGTAAATTTGTTTCCCAAAAAATTAGAATTAAAACTTCCAGAGCTACTTATGAAAATGTTAATTTGCCTTTAATTGGTGATCATCAACTTGATAATGCTGCGGTAGCTGTTGCTATGGTTGAAGAGTTTTTAGAAACGGCAATTCAGCCAACAATTATGGTGGATGCATGGCTTGATTTGAATATTCCTGGTAGGGTAGAGGTCGTAAGTTCCTTGCCTTGGATTATATTGGACTCATCGCATAATCCTGCGAGCGTGTGGGCACTTTCAGAGTGTCTTGAGAAGTACTTTGATGCAATAAAGCCTAAAATCTTAGTTTTCAGTGCTAATGAAGATAAGGATGCCAGGGCTATGCTTAGAATTCTTATTCCATTATTTGATAGTGTTGTGTTTACTACTAATAATAGCGAGAGGCATGTTTCGCCGAATAAACTTGCTGAAATAGCACTTGAATTATATCCAAACCTTACTCAGGATGTAAAAGACAATCCACTTAGTGCAGTAGATCTGGCTATGCATATTTCTGGTAATGAAGGGCTTGTTGTCGTTTGTGGTAGTATGTATCTGGTTGGTGATACAAGGGAATTTTGTAAAACTGTGGGACAATTTTTAGATTATGCAGGAGAATAAGCTGATAACTTGGAAGATTTTCTTGCATAAATTTTTATAAAAATATGAAAAAATATTTGGTTTTTTGGATTATTTCTTGTAAGTTATTTGTCTTTAAGTGATTACGTTTATGTATTGTTGCTAAAAAAAATAATTTAATTCTAAAGTTTGTTTTTTTTATACCGTTAATTAAAATGTAACATCAAGATTGACAGTAAATAAGATATAATGACTCTGTTAATTTTATATTTGGATTAGTTATTTGATCTGGTTTTTGCATTTTTTACTTATGTATGTTGTACAAGTTGTAAAAAGTTTAAACTGTATAAAGATTGTTTCTTTTCATTACAGGTTAAATTATAAAAATTAAGATGCTTTGGGAATTGCACTTAATTTATTGTTGATGCGCAGGGATCGGCTGTGTGAAAGGTAGGTGGTTTATGAGTTCTATACAAGGAATGGGCGAGTTTGAGAGCATTCGCCGGACAGTTCAAAAGGACGACAATACTCGTAAAAAGACTGAGCGTGATGAGAGTCGTACTCCTAGGACTCCAGGCAAAGATACAGCGCAAGTTTCTGATACTGCTCGTATGTATAAAATGCGTGACGATGCGGTTGATAAACTTAGCGAAATTCCTGATCCTAGAGAAGAAAAAATTCAAGCAATCCTTGAAAAGATTGACAGCGGCTCACTTCTAACTCCTGCTAATGTTAAGAACAGTATTGCTAAAATGATTAATCAAGGGTTAATTTAATTGAGGGTGATGACATGACGTGCTTTTGTTCTTTCTAAAAGAACTATACAGGCTTGCTTGTATAGTTCTCTTTTTTGTAATTATAATGTGATAAAAATCTTATATTTGGTTAATTGAGTATTGACATTTTCTCAGTAATCAGTATTATTTTAAATCTCAACTGCGGAAGTGGCGGAACGGCAGACGCGCTTGGTTGAGGGCCAAGTGAGGTAACACTCGTGGAGGTTCAAATCCTCTCTTCCGCACCAAATTTAAAGGATTGTAAGTCAATGACTTACAATCCTTTTTTTATTTGTGTTGATAGTTTTGATAGGGCTGTTATAAGGCTTGCGGACGAGTGGTGCGGATGAATAATGGTTAGTTATGGGGTATTATGGTGAGAAATGGCGATAAATAAGCTTCCAAATATCAAGATATATAAGGATAGAGATTCCTACTGTGTAAAGTAGTGAGTAGAGCAAACCCCGTATGTTATAATTTTTCCTAATAAACTTGAAGCAACATTGGCAATAGCCAAGATCAAGTTTGCAATGTCTGGAAGTCAACCGTGGTCACCAGAACTATTAAAAAAATCCTCAGTGCAGAAATTCTTTAAATCTCATCTCATCAGCAAAAGTAGTGATGGTCTGTCTATTGTTAAAGAGTACGTCGAGGTGATCACAGGTGAAGTAACTAAGGGTTGGGGTCGGTTCTCTAAAATGATCTCAATAAAATTGGCGCTCTACAAGAGATAACGGTATCTGAAGCACAAAAGTATATTTCTAAGGTTGGCTAAGAACAATCTATATCTACTAGAAATAAGAAAGTGCTTATAATTAAGACGTTTTATAATTGGGCGGTTGCTACCCATTTTTGGACGCTCAATCCGTTTGTGGATATTAAGAAGCTTCGAGCTGTGAAAATTAACTCAGATATTCACTATCTATTAAGATCTGAAAGGTAAGTTGTCCTGGAAAAAGCGCTGACTAATAAGTATGGGTTGGCGGTGTGGATCTGTCTGTATACCGGAATGAGGAGATCTGAAGCTTTTTCGCTACGGTGGGCTGATATAAACTTCAATATTGAGATTATAATCGTTTAGAGTAAGAGTGGGACAACAAGAACGATACCGCTCGCTGCGTCACTGCTTGAGAAGCTTCAGAAGTACTGTAAAGAGAGTCCGGGGGAGGGCCAATTGAGTCTGATAGTACCTTTGTGGGCGCTTCTAGGTAGCTCATTGACTATCTACGAGCTCAGTGTGATCCTGATATCACCCCCAAAGTGTATCGGATCGAATCCATTCCGACACACTTTCTGTACGCTACTAGCTCAATCTGGGGTGTCTCTTGATAAGATTTCGATGTGGGCAAGGCACTCACCAACGATCTGTAAGCAGTATTATGCTTGGTTTATTCCAAAGGATCAGAGAGATACGGATATTGATAGGCTTTAAGTTTTGCATTAATTCATGAATTTTTCCGACCTATTTTATTTAGATTTTTTTTGTGCTAAATAAACGTCAATTCTTTTTTTTACATTTGCTTTTAGATTACTATAAAAAAAGGCATAATCAAAACGGTGATATACTTCTTTAGGCCACCGGCCCATATTAATCAAATCAACATTCTTTGGCTGTTGCATATCAGTAACGATCAAAGCACCTGTATTAATATCAATACAGGCACCGCAAAAATGTGAAATCTGCTCTACTATTTCTCCAGTTACATCATTAAAAAATATTGCCTTAATATTTTTTTCAGAACTAGCAGGCATAGCATCTGTTCTCCAGTTAAGTGGGTTTATAGCTACTGCATCTGACAACAAAACAGGAGAGCCTTTGGCTGTAGGACCTTGAGTATTATAGGTTATAATTACTCCCGTATCAGTCTCTCCTTGAGCAAGCCGCATTTGAGGGTATTGCTGCAGATCACTTTTCTTGACGGTATAACCTATAGCATAAGCAGCAATAAAGCGTTTCAGAAGCTCAGAATCACCTAGACGTCGACGCATTAATTCAATAATTACCATAGATCCCTGACTATGCCCCGCAAGTATAAATGGGCGATCTGAATTGAGATGCCGCAGGTAATAATCAAAAGCAGACTCAACATCAGAGTAAGCTACTCTAAAAATAGGATCATTAAAGCCATCTCGACCGCCATTATTTACCTCCATGCTTTGAGTAGCAGCAGATTGCTGCCTGTAAAATGGAGCAAAAATATTGGCATAGGATGAATACACTCCGCCTTGCGACTTCAACAGTCCTTTGGCATTATCGCGTAAATTCTTACTGGCAATATCCATATTTTCTGGTATTGCATCAACATATATAGTCGGATATACATAAAAAACATCGACAGGTTTTGTTATTGACTCAACTCTAGACAGCCAATAGAAAACATTCCCATATTCAGGTACAGCAGAAACATTTTTGTCGGGCATAAGTATCCTCTCATTAATCTAGCTCCACTTTTAACATAAAAGACAGAAACAAAGCAAAGCGCTTTATATTTATTAACAATTGCTAACATATTAATATATCATCCAAAAACACCTTCTGTACCCTGCTTGCTCAATCAGGGATATCTCATGACAAAATCTCTATGTGGGCAGGGCACTCACCAACGATCTGTAAGAGATATTATACTTGGTTTACCCTAAAAGATCTGAGGGACACTGATCTTGATAGGTTGTAGTTTTATATTATAAAAGTCATTATTCTTTTTTGTCTTTGGATTGTTTTGAATTTGATATATCTTCTCGACCATTGTCAGGAAGTATTAAACCAAATTCTTCAGTTTTTTTAAAGGTTTTTTTAATGATTTAATATATATTTTCGAGGTTATTGTTTGCCCTAGAGATGTAAATAAAATTCTAAGGCGAGTTATTAGAGCACCAAGAGTAATATATCCCAGTAATACTTGTAATGGTATTAAAATATATCCATAGTAACTATCTGCCTTCGCTGTTACGTTACCAAATCCTATTAGTTGATAATGTGTCGCTTTATAATTTGCATTAAAGCAACAAGCAGAAAGATCTGCTCCTTGGATAAGTAATTGTGAAGATTATTGCCATCGCAATGAATAGGCAAGTTAGTGAGAGTTTGGAAAGAATGGTTGACTTAATGTCGCGTAATAGGCAAGGAAAGAACAAGTGGTTGCTTGATTATTATAAATAAATGTAAATGCAGCTGTCATTGCTAGTGATTATTTGTTCACCAAATATAATTGCTTATATTAGGTTTTTACTATAACTGATATCAATAGTAAACTAGAGTAAAGAAATTAATATTTTTACTGCTTAAATTAAGTTGAAAGTATTTGATATTGGTATTAAAATATTATAAGTATTTCTTGTAATTTCAATGATATGATAAAGGCTGAATATGGATACTTATTTTGCAACATCAAAAAAAGCTAACCCTGAAGAATTAGAAAAAGAGATTAACCTTATAAGTAGTAATCAACTAATAGATGCTTTACTTACTACTGCATGTGGGCTTTTTGCTGTTTTAAATGATAAACGTCAACTTATTGCAATTAATAGGGCTTTTTTAAAAGCTTTGGATGTTAAAGAGGTAGATTCACTTGTGGGTTATAGGCTTGGTGAGGTTATTAAATGTGAATTTGCTCATGCATATCCAAATGGTTGCGGCACCACTATTGCCTGCACAACTTGTGGGGCCGCAATTGCCATGGCCTCAACATTAAATAATAAAGAGTCTTTTGAATCAAACTGCATTATTAAAAGTAAGGATAATGGAGTTGTCACTGATTTGATGTTTAATGTTAAGACCAGATATGTTGAGATTGAGCAGTATAAATTCGTATTGGTATTTCTTAGAGATATAACCAGAGAACAGGAGCTTTCTGTAATTGAACGTGTTTTCTTTCATGATATTAACAATATTCTTACCAGTCTCAATGTTGCGGTAGATTTAGCTACACACGAGGAGAGTCAACAGGAAATGCTTGGTATTATAAAGAACTCTTGTTATAGACTCAGGAAAGAGATCGAAATGCAACAGTGTTTATCCAAGAGTATGCAAGGGATTTATCAGCTTCAGTTAAGTGAGATAAATGTCAGGAAACTGCTGGAACAGGTTAATAACATAATATCTCTACACAATTCTTGTGGCGGAAAGTTGTTTGTAATTGAAGATAACCATACTCAAGACATAAATATCATTAGTGATCTTGCAATAGTAATGCGAGTTCTTACAAATATGGCTATAAATGCACTTGAAGCAACAGATTATGGAGAGAAAGTTAAGCTGTGGTATAGTATTAATAGTGATACAACTGTGACATTTAATATTCATAATCTTGCGACAATTCCTGAAGAAGATGTCCAAAGGGTATTCCAAAGAAATTTTAGTACCAAAGGAAGTCTTGGTAGGGGGTTGGGAACGTATTCAATGAAACTCTTTGGTGAGAAAATATTGGGGGGGAAGATTGAATTTACAACATCTGAGAATGACGGTACAACATTTAGCTTTACTATTGCACAAAAGCAAAAAACCGATGAAACTGAATAGTTAATTTAAATCCAATCTGTTACTACTTTTTTTAAATTTTAGAATTATTTTTGATGCTTATAATATGTTTTATAATAAAGGTTAAATGGTTTGCTGTTGGTTTGTTTATGAGATTATGTTTGTTTTTTTAAATAATTAATATATGGTGCCGATAATTAATATTAGTAATTTTTTAACCTATATATTAAGGAGTAATTATTATGCAGATAAGTACGATGAAAAATCATGACATGCATAGTCCTGTATTAAACAATATATCCGCAAAACCTATTTCAAAAAATAAATGCTTTAATTCTTTCTGTAAAAAATATCCTGATGTTAATTTGAATATGAGCGACTCATACTTATTTAGTAATAATGGCACGACAACGTTGAATGTATCTCCAAAATATATTGAAAAATCGCTTAAAGATCAGAAAGCCGCAGAAAATTTAGATAGGTTAATGGGTTTGGCTAAATCATTTCCGCAATATCTTAGTACTCATGACCGCCTACCAAGTGGTACTCGAGTATCAAAAGTAAGCTTCTTAGTTGATGAAAATGGTGGCGTTAGTTGTCAATGTGAATTTGAAAAAAACGATATAAATAGTTTTAGGGAAAAAAAAGATACTTACTCTTTGAGTTATTTTGAGAAATTAAAAAAGATTAGAGAAGAACAAGTAGAAAATAAACAATATGAAAAGAAAATTCAGAAACACCAGCAGGAGTATAGAGTATATTCTGAAATGAACAATAACCCTGAAATTAATTTTACAAATTATTTTAAATAAATTAATTTGCAATATTATCATTAGGTGCTGTATTGGCTAACACAGTCAGAATTAGTGATGGATAATCTGTGGTTATTTTTGTTCGTCGTCTGAATGCTTCACATCGCAGTATTAGAATCGTTCAATTTGACTAAATATAACTTAGAGTGTTTTATTGTTGGGGTGCAAATTACTTTTGAAAGTCTTTACCTTCAACTATTTCAACTATGACTTATTGCTTTTCTTTGTACTTTAGATGCTTATGTATTTTTATGTAAATTATGTAGAGCAATACTAATAGAATCTTATCTTAGGATAAGATTCTGTTCATTTCTAACTTAAAGTGTTGTGAGTACTTTAACTATTTGCACTTTATTATTCTCTCAGGTTGAGGATATAATATTAATAGAAGAACTAATTTAGTAATTTGTGAAGTTATACTTGCGATATTTGCTGTAAATAAATTGACAAAAAAAATATTTGAGGTAATATAAGTTTTTTACTTCTGTTTTTAGCATATGAGAAAAAATAAAGGTTATGTTTGATTTAAACAGGTTTGGATTCTTTACTAGATTTTAATAATGTATAAATGTCTGTTTTGAATATGTAAAGAGTTATTGCTTTTGAGTAATGTAAAAGCCCTTGATTTTATATGTGTTTTTAAAAATCAATTTAGTTTAATATTGAAAATATGTGTTTAAGTTTTGAGAGGAAAAAGAATGAAGATGATGTTACGTGCTAAATTTTTAGTGCCAACAATTTTGATTGTGTTTTTATGTATAGCTCTTTTGAGCTATATTTCTTATAATACTTCTGCAGAAATATTAGAGAATAAAATATCGAGTGATCAAAAGATAATGTCAACATTACTATCAAAGCAAATAGCTCAGTGGGTAAATGGCATAGAGGCGACTTGTCAATCACAAGCTACACGTGACAAATTTAGAAAATTAGTAGTAACTAGTAAACCAAAACCTGAAGAGATTAATCATGATAACGAAAGCCTTAAAGAGGTTGTTACATCATTTCGTGATTATGAGGGACTGAATATTTGTGACAAAAATGGAACCATAATAGCGTCATCTAATCCATCTACGATTGGGTTAGATCTATCAAAACGTCAATATTTTATAGATTGCAAAAAAAGTGGCAAGACGATCATTTCTGACATTATTGCTAGCAAACGAGACGGTAATCCAATTTTTGTGGTTATGACACCGATAAAAGTTAATGAGCAAATATCTGGTTTTGTCACAGCTGTAATAAATTGCAATATATTCTCAAAAAGATACGTTGAGCCGTTGCAAATTGGTGAAAATGGCTATACTTTTGTAGCTGATAAAAAGGGAACTGTATTAGCTCATAGAGATGCAGACAAAATAATGAAGAATAATTTAAATGAGTCTGACTGGGGAAAAATTATTCTTAATAGTAAGAATGGATTACAACGTTTCTTTGTAAATGGTTCTGAGATTATGAGTGCATTTAAAACAGATGAACATACTGGCTGGTCAATTTCTGTATGTACTAGTATTAATGATATTGATAAAAATGTGTCACTAATTCGTAATACTATTATGATTGGTGGAATTTTGACGATAGTGGTCCTTGGTATTTGCATGAGATATCTTTTAACAAATTTGGTAACTGCCCCAATAACTGTTATTATGGATTTTCTTCAGCGTTCTAGTATTGGAGATACTTCTAGCAATAAAAATTATGCGGATTTAATTTTAAAAATGTATAAGCGTAAGGATGAAGTAGGGAGTATGACAATAGCTGCTGCGGGGTTAAGAAAATATATTGATCAAAAAGCTAGAGAGGCTGAGCAGATTTCTAATGGTGATTTTACAGGAAATGTTAATATCGCCTCTGAAAATGATATTCTTGGTAAATCATTTACAAATATGAAAGAGCGACTTAATAAAACATTAGCAACTATGTCTAATTTAATTGCACAGGTTACAAATGGCTCAGAGCAATTTGCTGAAGCAAGTCAGTCATTGTCTTCTGGTGCGACAGAGACTGCTGCTTCTCTTGAGCAGATCAATAGTTCGATTGTTGAAATTGGTTCACAGACAAAGTTAAATGCAGAAAACTCAACAAATGCCAGTGGTTTAGCAAATAAATCTAGACAGACTGCTGAAAAGGGAAACTCAGATGTAGAAGAAATGGTGGTGGCAATGATTGATATGCAAGAAGCAGGTCAAGAAATTGCTAAAATTGTTAAAATGATTGATGATATTGCCTTCCAGACAAACCTGTTATCTTTGAACGCTGCTGTTGAAGCTGCTAGAGCCGGACATCATGGTAAAGGGTTCGCAGTCGTTGCTGAAGAAGTACGTAATCTTGCAGGGCGAAGTGCGAAAGCTGCAAAAGAAACCGCTGAGCTTGTTGATCAGACAGTATCAAAACTTTCAAATGGCGCAAAAATTGCTAACAATACAAAAGAATCTCTAGGAAGTGTTGTTGTTGATGTAGTAGAGGTAGCAGATATTCTTGGAAAAATTTCACTTGCCAGCAATGAACAATCTGAAGGCATACATCAAATAAGTATAGGCTTACAGCAGATTGATAAAGTTACTCAAAATAATACAGCAAATGCTGAAGAAACTTCTTCAGCGGCAAGCTCGATGTCCTCCCAAGCTCAGCACTTGAATCAATTGATGGCTCAGTTCAAATTGGATATACGTAATATTTCAACTGAAGTAGAGTATGAAAGCTCAAGAGACGTTATTTCAATCAATAATAAGAAACTACTAAATTCTACAAGCAAAAACTAATTGAGCTTGAGGGATAGAGAACAATTCTTAAAAATTTAGGTGAAGTGATATTTGGTGCTTTATACACTTCACCTTTTATATAATAATATACCTTAGATTGACATTGTGTGTTATTCTCAGAATTATTGTGTATTCATTATTTATAGTTCATTTTATATAGATTAAATCGATTAAGTTTGAACTAATATTCCATGAAATTGACTCGTATTTAAGCAAAATTAATTTGTAATTTGGCTGTATTATAAATAATTATGGATTATTATGAGTTTATTTGGTTTATTTGGACATATTATACTAAGCATATTTAATATTAATGTTATATTATTATATTAGATGGAGATAAAATGAGATCTATAAGTGATGCATTGGTCTTGATAGTTGATGATACAGAAGAAAATGTTGAAATTCTAGTAGAGGCTCTTGCTGATGAATATGAAGTTGCTGTAGCAATGGATGGTGAGTCAGCTTTAGAGGCTATCGACGAAGAGTTACCAGATATAATCCTTTTAGATGTTATGATGCCAGATATTGATGGGTATGAAGTTTGCAGAAGGTTGAAAGCTTCAGAAAAAACGTCTTCAATCCCGATAATATTTTTGACTGCATTATCAGATGTTGACTCAAAAACAAAAGGATTTGAGTTAGGTGCTGTTGATTTTGTTATTAAGCCATTTGAAATTTCTGAGGTCAGAGCCAGAGTGCACACCCATTTATCAATATACTTTATGGGTTTAGAGCTTGAAAGACAGCGTCAGATCGCTGAAGAAAATGCGAGAATTAAATCAGATTTTTTGGCGACAATGAGTCATGAAATTCGCACTCCAATGAATGGTATAATTGGTATGACTCAGTTATTGCTGGAAACATCACTTGATAGCAAACAGCGCGGATTTACTCAGACAATTTATGATTCCAGTAATTCATTATTGGCAATAATAAATGATATTCTTGATCACTCAAAACTAGAGGCTGGTAAACTTGAGCTTGAAAATATTCCGTTTTCACCAGTTAAATTGATAGAGTCGGTAAAGGTTCTTATGTTTAATAGGGCTGAAATTAAAGGGTTAATACTTGACGTTAACGTTGATGATAATGTCCCAAAGGTTATAGTTGGTGACCCAAACAGAATAAGGCAGGTGCTACTTAATTTTATTAGTAATGCTATTAAATTTACTGAAAAAGGAAGTGTGAGATTAAATGTTAGGGCTGATACTGCTGGGAAAATGTTTTTTTCAGTTGTGGATACAGGTATTGGAATTGATGATATTGGAAGAAAAAAACTTTTTAAGAATTTTTCACAGGTTGATTCTTCAATCTCAAGAAAATATGGGGGTACTGGATTAGGGCTCTCAATTTCTAGTAGAATAGTTAAAATGATGAATGGTATGATAGGGGTTAAGAGTGAACCTGGGGTAGGAAGTGAGTTCTGGTTTGATATCCCTATTAAAAAAAGTGAACAGCATGAAGTAGAGCTATTTGAGTCGTACCCAGATATTCAATATAAACTACCGGCAATTCGCATTTTGATTGTTGAAGATAATAAAGTAAATCAGCAAGTTCTTTTGGGAATGCTTGATGGATGCGAGCATGAAATATCAATTGCAAATAATGGAGTAGAGTCTGTACAGGCTTGTTTAGAGCATCATTATGATGTTGTACTCATGGATATGCAAATGCCAGATATGGATGGTATACAGGCAACAAAAAAAATTAGAAAGTTACCGACAAAAATGGCAAATGTACCAATTATTGCAGTAACTGCAAGTGTTATGAGCTCTAATAAAGATAAGTGCTTTGCTGCTGGTATGGACGGATATGTTAATAAGCCAATTAATCGAAATGATCTCTTAGATGAAATTGCACGTGTTATTAAGGTAAGTTTAATTAAAACGTCTAAGAGTATGGTTAGAAAATCTGAATTGAAGTATTTTAATTCTGCTCATCTGGCATCATTAGAATCTTCAATTGGTAAGGAATATTTTGTTTATGCTTTAAAAGAGTTTGTAAATAGTACTGTTGACTTTGGAATGAAAATAAATTCAGCATTAGAGGATTTAGATAAGCACAGGCTTATATTTGATATACATAAGCTTAAAGGAGCAAGCGCTAATATTGGACTAATTGTCTTGGCTGAAATTGCTGGAAAAGCAGAAGTAATGATTGATTCAGAGCAGTGGCACGAAATTAAAGGACTTCTTTCTGAGGTAAATGTAGTTCTTGAAAATTCGCTATATGAAGCAGAGCTTTTATATCCGGAAGCGTTTGATAATATAAAAACTAAATGTGAGGATATTGATAATCACTTAGTTATTGAATTAGAAAAATATTTATTTAAGATGAAGGAAGCTTTAGAAAGTGGAACAATTGAACAGTATGAACAAGTCGCTAATTCAACATTTACTATAGCGCTTCCTAGAGAACTTTATAAATGTTTACGTCAGATTGATATGCTTGCTTTTGGGGATAATTACAATGAAGCTAAGATGCTTATTGATGAAGTATTGCGTAAGCTAAAGACTATTGAGTCGAAAGAATCAGCCCGCGGATTCAAAGCTAAACTATCAACCTTGCATTCAGCATTACTATCCTCTAAACCACGTGATATAACTTTTGCAATAGATAGTCTCAAGCGATTGCCATTGCCTGAGGATATTTCAGAGCGGGTGGTTGAAGTAATGAAAAAAGTTGAGATGTATAGGTATAAAGAAGCTGTAGAAATGCTTGAGGAATGTATTAAATCAATTTAACATTAAGTAACTTTTTCTCTACTTGTTTTAGTGCTAATATTTCTAGACTTTATAATGTCTGGTATTGAAAATAAAAAAATTTCAGTGAGGTCAGGGTCGAAATGTTTGCCTGAATTTTCGTTGAAGTAGTCAATGACCTTATTAAGCTCCCATGCTTCTTTATATGGTCTTGAAGATATAAGGGCATCAAAAACATCTGCAATTGCTGTAATTCTAGCTGGAAGCGGAATCTGTGTTTTTGATAATTGGTGAGGATATCCGCAACCGTCCCATTTCTCATGGTGGCTAAGTGCTATTGATTTTGCAACTTGAATGAGTTCTGAATCGCTATTATCTAAAATTTTTGCACCTATAGTGGTATGGGTCTTAATTATTTCAAACTCTTCTCTTGTCAACTTTGATGGCTTTAGAAGAATTGTGTCGGAAATCCCTACTTTGCCAACATCATGCATTGTGCTTGCAAGTCCCCAAAGCTGACTTTCATTATTAGATCTACCATAGCGTTCGGAAATAACTTCAACAATCTTTCTTATTTGTTTAATATGAGCACCTGTTTCATCGTCACGCATCTCTGTTGCAAGGCCTAGACGCATAATTACCTCTATTTGGACTTGTTCGAGTTTTTGATTTGCCTTGGTAAGAGCTGTAGTACGTTCTTTTACTCGTTGGTCGAGAATTTCATTATGTTTTTTTAGCATCTTTTGGCTCAAACTTAATTCTAAATGTGTCTTTATTCTTGAACGAACTTCAAAGATATCAAAAGGCTTTGTTATATAATCAACAGCTCCAAGTTCAAAACCTCTATTTTTATTCTTAATTTGATCTAGCGCAGTTAAAAAGATTACGGGAATGTTCTTAGTAGAGTTTTTAGATTTTAATGCCTTGCATACTTCGTATCCGCTCATCCCAGGCATTACAATATCAAGTAGTATTAAATCGGGGTTGACATTTGGAATTAATTCCAGTGCAGTTGGTCCGTCAACGGCAACTGCAATATCATATTTTTCTTTTTCCAATCCGTTTACAAGTATGTCAATGTTTGTAATAATGTCATCAACAACAAGGATTGTGCAACCTGTGAAGTCAATCATATTAGAATTTTTCGTAATATAATATATTTAGATAAATATATTAATGAGGTTAAAATATTATGATTATTAACTAAAACTAATTTTGCATACTTATTATATTCTGTCAATCAAAATTCTGTTATATTTAATTTTAGTTTGTGATATTAGTAGATGATAATATTAGCATAGTTATTGCTTGACATAAAATTTTATAAGTGCTTAAATAATAAAATGATGATATTATCGGTTTCTTGTTCGTCAAAAGAACATTAAGATATTTTAGTTATATTTTATTAATAAATAGTACGTTAATTTGTACGTTTAAGATAGTTTTAAAAATGAGGAATATATGTTTAGTAATATAAGTAAAAAATTTCATTATTTATTTGTTGTTACTTGTTATCTTGTGATGACTTTTTTTACATATGCAAGTGAAAACATGCTTGTTCCGTCAAATATACCTATTGAGTTTAATGATAAGGAAAAAGAATGGATTAAGGAACATCCAGTAATTAAAGTATCAAATGAAGCAAACTGGGGGCCATTTAATTATAATATTGATGGTAAACCATTGGGTTATTCGATTGCGTATATGGATCTGATTGCTAAAAAAATTGGAGTTACTGTTGAGTATGTTCTGGGCTCAACTTGGAATGATGTTTTAACAATGGGACTAGATAAAAAAGTTGATATTGTACTAAATATTGTAGAAACGGAAGATAGAAAAGATCGCCTCTTATTTACCGTCCCATATTTTCATTCATTTGAAGTTGTGGTATGCAATAAAAAGGATTTCATTTCTTCAATCGACGATCTTAGTGGAAAAAAAGTCGTCATTCCTAATGGATTTTTCTATGGTGACGTTATACGATCAAAATTCCCTGATATTACTGTTGTTGATGTAAATGATTATACAGAAGCACTCAAGTATGTTTCATTGGGAAAAGCCGATGCTACAATAGGCAGAGATGCTGTGATGAGATATTTGATTAGTAAGTATTCGTTTTATAATCTTGCGGTAGGAGGAATTGTTGCTTTTTCAAATGAAAAATCCTCAGGATTAGCAATGAGTGTTCGAAGTGATTGGCCCATTTTACAAGAGATACTAAATAAGGCTATAAAAAATGTCACACATAGTGAAAAGAACTACCTGAATAATATGTGGCTTGAAAATACCTATAGTAAAGATTTTGGTACTTTTGATGTTTTAACTGATAATGAAAAAATGTGGCTTTCGGAGCATAATGTAATAAAAGTTTTAAATCAGAAAAATTGGCCGCCATTTAATTTTAATAAGAATGGCAAGCCAATGGGATATTCTGTTGATTGCATGAATTTATTAGCAAAAAAACTTGGTGTAAGAATTCAGTATATTCAAGGAGCTACATGGGATAACTCACTTGAAATGATCAAGGATAAAAAATTAGATTTAATGCTGAATATTGTAAAAACTAAAGGGCGCAGTCAGTTCTTAAACTTTACTAAACCGTACGCAAAGAATTCAACAGTAATTGTAAGTCATAAGAATAACAAAATATCGACTCTGAAAGATTTGAGGGGTAAAACAATAGCTTTACAGAAAGGATACTTTTATGCTGAAGCACTCGAAAAAAACTATCCAGATGTAAAATTTTTAGAAGTTGAAAGCGTCCTTAAAGCTTTAAACATGGTATCAAAAGGTGAAGTTGATGCTTGCATTGGTGAAGTAGCAGTCGTCAATTATTTAATACTTGAAAACACTGTAACTGATTTAATTGTAAGTAATGAAGTGACTTTTAAAAGTGATGACTACTCTGGATTGAGAATAGGGATAAGAAAAGACTGGGAAAAATTTACTACAATAGTTAATAAGGTATTGAGTTCAATTACTCAGTATGAAAGAAGTGAACTGTTTAGTAAATGGTTCAGTAGTAATTCTGAAAATAATGAATTATTGATTTTTACTAATATTGGAAGCAAACAAACAATTTATACCATGCTTGCATTGGTTATTGGGACACTTTTATTGTCATTGTTGATATATTTGGGGTTATCCACGAAGCTAGCTGATCGTATCCCAGTACTAATTAAGAAAAGAATATTACGTTTTGCAGGGTTATTTGTAATGCTAGGAGTTTTAAGTGTTATTATCATCGCCGCAGTTATTGGTTTGAACAATATAAGATCTCGAGCAAAACAAAATATTCAAGAAGTACTCGCTGCTATTAATAATGCTGCTAATAGTAATTTTAATGAGTGGGTGCATATTGAATCAGAACTAGTACAAGACCTTGCCTCTAAAAGAGAAATTATTACCTTCACAGAGAAATTTGTTAATGGTGGGCTTACTAGGGATAAGATTATAAATAATCCTGCGCTTCCTTGGGTAAGATCGTATTTGAACCGAAAAAATCAGAAAGGCAAAAATACCGAATACTTCATTATTTCACAAGATGATTTAACTATAGCTGCTAAAAGCGATAACTTAATTGGTAAAGAAAATGTTATTGCTCATATGTACCCTCAAGTGATTAATAGAGTGTTCAATGGACATACGGTATTTTTACCTCCATTTGTAGATGAGTCATCAACTATGATAAACTCAACAGAAAAATCTAAAACACCGAATATGTATATTCTCAGCCCTATTTTAAGCTCTATTGGTGAACCTCTTGCAGTATTGGCTATTGGTTATGATCCACAAATGGATTTTTCGTCAATCTTTAAAGAAGCTTCTTTTATGGGCACTGGTGAAACCTATGCGTTTAATGAACATGGTGAGATATTATCACCAAGTAAATACCACGACGATCTTGAAAAAATTGGATTGGTTAAAAAAGGAGATTCTTTAATAGCTAATTTTCTGTTGAAAGATCCTGGTGGAAACCTTGTAGAGGGGTTTAAACCAAAAAATGCATTCGATCAGATGCCTTTAACTTATGGCGTAAATTATGCTATCAATGATGGAAATACTTATCAACTAAGTGAATATCGAGATTATAGAGGAGTTCCTGTATTAGGGTACTGGATATGGAACTACAAGTATAACATAGGGATAATGACAGAAGTAGACAAAGCGGAGGTCTTTGCTGGTTATGATGCTGATAAGAGTATAATAATTAGTATTCTGGCTGTAACCTTATTTATTTCATTTTTATTTGTTGGTTTTGTGTTATGGAACGGCGAACGCTCAAAAATTAAATTACGAAAAGCCCGTGATGAGTGGGAGGCTATTGCAGAGCTACGGTATAATGAATTGATGAGCCGAAAACAACGTTTTTCAGCGATATTTAATCAGTCTATTCAGCAAATGGTTGTCTTTGACAGTAAAGGTCTGGTTATTGATGCAAATAAAATTGCTCTAGATTTCGCGGGATTAAAAATTGAGGATTTAATAGGGGTACCTTTCTCTGAATCAGGTTTGTGGTCTAATTTGGAAAGATCTGATGTCACTATAAATGAAACGATTAAAAAAGCTCTAGCAGGAGAAATTTTGAGATTTGAGCATTCTACTATGTCGGCGACAGGGAATGAAGTATTATGGGATCAAATGTTTATTCCTGTTAAAAATGCTAACGATGAGGTTATCTTTGTTTTAGTAATGGGGCATGATATAACACAGCTAAAGCAGGCTGAAGCAGACTTGAAAGATGCACGTGATAAACTTGAGATACGTGTGCAAGAGAGAACTCTTGAGTTACAAGAAACTAGTGCAAAACTTCGAATATCTTCACAAATACAGGTTTCTTTAAATAGTTTATTAAGTTTATCAATACAAGTTTCTGACTTATCACTGAAGAGTATTCTTACAAATGCTCTTGAAGTATTTGGAGCAATGTCATGGTTTCCTGAGTCGGAACATTCTGCGATATTTTTGTATGAAAATAATGGTGATGAACTAAAGTTATTCTGTTCAAAATCTATGCCGAATAATTTTTTAGATAATTTTAATAAATGTTCGGATGTTCGTAGCGAATATATTCAATTCTTAAATAATAGAAAGCTTGTCTTTCTTCAGAGGAATACTAGTGAAGAAAAAGAACTTAATAATTTAGTATCCGAGCATTCTGAGTATATTGTTCCAATAGTAAATGGTAGTGATGAAATAGGTATACTAGTATTTTATCTTGAGTGTGAACATGAAGAATTAGATACGGAAAAGGAATTTTTGACATCTGCTGTTGATATAATTGCAAGTATGATTGATAGAAAGAATCGAATTGAAGAAATAAAGCGTTTCAATAATTTGACTATGGCTAGAGAGGCAAGGATACTTGAGCTTAAGTCTGAGCTTAATTCTTTATATGAGGATTCTGGTGATGAACAGCTATATCAGAAATCTGAAGAAGCTTATTGGGCTGCTGTTAGCCCGGATGATAATTTACTCGATGATGATAGTATGGAAAGTACTAGCGTTGATGAAATTCCGCTGGGTGAGTTACTTCCTGTTGAAGATCTTGATTTCTTATTACAAAAATTTTGTTCTGCGGTAAATATTTCTACTGCAATTATTGATTTTGATGGGAATGTCATTGCCTCAGCAAGAATAAGGAGGCTATGTTGTGACTTTCATAGAATAAATCAGCAGACTTATGAAGAGTGTACTAAGTGTGATAATACAGTTTTTCCTGAGTTTGATTTAGAACAAGGAGAAATTGTAAATTTATGCAGTAATGGACTTGTAGAAGTTGCAGCTCCTCTTTTTATCGAAGGTAGGCATGTAGCTAATGTATTTGCTGGGCAGGTTTTCCTTGAAGAACCAGATTTGGGAGAATTTACGCAGAAAGCAATTGATAGTGGGTTTGATGTTGAGGATTATATTAGTGCTATTAAGCAAGTTCCAGTTGTTGATCAAGAGCGGTTGAGGTATACGTTGAACTTTTTGACGATTCTAGTTAGTCTTGTAGGGTCTTTGTCGCTAGAGCGAATACAGGCTCGTTCACTTGAGAACGCTTCCCTAAATCGTTCAAGACAACTTAAAGAAGAAAGAGCTGCTGCAATAAGTCTAGCAGAGGATGCGGAAAAGGCTAGAGCTGAAAAGGTTGAGTATCAGGAACATCTTGAAGAATTGGTTGACGAAAGAACTGCCGAGCTTTTGGAAGCAAAAGATAGAACTTCATTGATTTTAAATACTGCGGCTGAAGGTATTTTCGGGGTGAACAATAAAGATGAAGTCACGTTTATTAATGACGCTGCAGTTGAGTTGCTTGGTTATAACGATTCAGATTTATTAGGTAAGCCAATTCACGGTATGATACATCATTCACATAAGGATGGTAGTGTGTATGAACTTGAAAGTAGTCCTGTGTATAGGTCATATATGGAAGGTACAAAACATCATGTCGAGTGTGAAGTTCTCTGGCGTAAAGACGGAACATGCTTTGATGCTGATTATACGAGTGTACCGATAATTACTGACGAAGGGATTGTTGGGGCTGTAATTACTTTTAGAGATATCACAGAGTTAAATAGAGCAAGAAGTGAAATTGAACTGAATAGTTTCCATTCAGACTTGGCGCTTGAGCTGACTCATGCTGGATACTGGCATGTTGATTTTTCTGACCCATACTATTACTTCCTTTCAAATAGAGGGATTAATTTATTGGGTGAAGATTATAGATCAGACGGAAAGTACCATTTAAAAGATGAGTTTAACTCCAGGATAGATTCTGTTGATAGTCAACTTGCTCAAATCCAACTTGAAAAATTCAATGGAACGATTGAAGGACGGTATGAATTTTATGATGCTACTTTTCCCTACAAAAGACCCCGAGATGGTAAAGTAATATGGGTTCACGCTGTTGGCAAGCTTATTAATGATAGAATAGGTAATAAAAAATATGTATATGGGGCTTTTCAAGATATTTCTGAACAGAAACATGCTGAAGAAGATTTGAAAAATGCAAAGTATCAGGCTGAAGAAGCTACAAAAGCAAAGAGTGATTTTTTGGCGAATATGAGTCATGAGATTAGAACCCCAATGAATGCAATAATGGGAATGGCGCATTTAGTTCTAAAAACTGATTTGACCGCGAAACAGCGAAACTTTGTTCAAAAAATTGGTTCTTCAGCCCAAGCTTTGTTGAATATTATCAATGATATTCTTGACTTTTCAAAAATTGAAGCTGGAAAATTATCCATTGAATATGTTGATTTTCATCTTGATGAAATAGTTGAAAATGTAACAACAATGATAGCAACAAAAATTCAGGAGAAAGATATAGAGTTATTAGTAAAGGCTAATCCAAATGTTCCAAATGTTCTTTATGGTGATCCATATCGTTTAACTCAGATTCTTATCAACCTTGTAAATAACGCTGCAAAGTTTACTAATCATGGTGAAATTGTAATTAGAATTAATGTTGAAAGTACCACTAGTGAGAGTACTGTTTTGCAATTTTCAGTAACTGATACTGGAATTGGAATGTCTCAAGCCCAGCAAATGAAATTATTTAAAGCTTTTTCTCAAGCTGATGAGTCAACAACCAGAAAATATGGCGGAACTGGACTTGGGCTATCAATATGTAAGAATTTATGTCGGTTAATGGGAGGAGAAATATGGGTTGAGAGTGAAGAAGGAAAAGGGAGTACTTTCCATTTTACTGTTGAATTAAAAGAGTCTAAATTTGTCAAGGAAAGAAGACTTGTTCCTGATCCTGACCTTCGTAATTTAAAAGTATTAATTGTTGACGATAATGCAACATCAAGAGAAATATTGCAAGGATTACTTGGCTCTATGGAGTTTAGAGTGGATGAGGTGATAAGCGGTGATGCTGCGATAAAAGTTCTTGAGACATGTACTGATAGTGATATGTATGATTTAGTTATTCTAGATTGGCAGATGCCTGGTATGAATGGAATTGAAACCGCGAAGCAAATCAAACTAAGTAAAAAAATTAAGACAATACCTAAAATGATAATGCTAACTGCTTTTGGGCGTGAAGGAATTGCAAAAAGTGCTGAGCAGTGTGGAATCGATGGATTCCTTGTAAAACCTGTTACACAGTCGATATTATTTGATTCGGTGATGCATGTTTTTCACAAGGCTGGAGTGCAATCTGTGATTTATAGTGATAGTAGTATGGATAGTACCGAAAATTTTAACTTACTTAAAGGTATAGATATATTATTGGTTGAAGACAATGAAATAAATCAGGAAGTAGCTATTGGTTTGCTAGAAGAAACTGAGAGCAATGTAGATGTTGCGAATAATGGGCAGGATGCAATAGATATGGTTCAAAAGAAAAGGTATGATCTTGTCTTGATGGATATACAAATGCCAATAAAAGATGGTTATTCTGCGACTAAAGAAATACGAAACTTAGGTGATGAATTTAGTATTAGTTCATTGCCAATCATTGCTATGACTGCAAATGCAATGTCTGGAGATAAAGAGAAAGCATTATTTCATGGAATGAATGATTATATTTCTAAGCCAATTGATCCTGTTAAGCTACTTGATACAATAAATAAATGGGTTTCTGGTTTTTCAGAATCTCAGATAACTGTACCTATTGATATTGCTAAAACAAATATTAGTAAGGTGCTTGATAGTCATATTGAGGGCAATGATTTTATTTCAAATGTGGCTGGTATTAATATAAATGAAGGTCTGGCGCGTATTGGTGGAAAATTAAATGTGTATAAAAATATTCTTACGAAAACTAGAAATAATTATGTAAATGCTGTAGAAGATATTAAATTGTTGATTAAGAATAACAATAGTAAGGAAGCGCAACGTTATGTGCATAGTTTAAAAGGGGTTGCCGGAAATATTGGAGCAGTGGATTTAATGCAAGCTGCGTCAAATGTTGAGAATGCATTTAATAATGATGATAGTAGTGCTCTTGAAATGCTTGATAGACTTGGTCGTGAGCTTACAGTGGTGATAAGCAGTATTGACGATTTTGTGCCATCACAAGAAATGATAATAAATAGCGCTAAGGAGAGTGGTGAAACAACAGAATTGCTTGCTTTACTTGAAGATGTCGCTCCACATATTAGGGCTAGAAAACCTAAAAAATGTGAAAAAGCGGTGTCTGAGTTGTCAGGAAAAAGTTGGCCGGGTAATAGTGACAACCAAGTAAAAGAGTTAATTACGCTTATAAATAAGTATAAATTCAAACCAGCTATAGAATTATTGGAAAAAATTATTAGCGATATATCATAATATTATTGAAAAAAATAATAATAAATTAACAAATATACTTGAATTAATTTTAAATATCTGTATATATTAATAGCTCATTAATTGATGTATATATTTATGCGCTCGTAGCTCAGCTGGATAGAGCACAGGATTTCTAATCCTGCGGTCACAGGTTCAAATCCTGTCGGGCGTGCCAAGATAAAATAGCCGTAAATCCTTGTTAATAAGGGTTTACGGTTTCTCTTTTGTGTGTTCTCAGTAGTTTAAAAATCTGTCAATACGTGTGAATTCGTGGGAATATGGGGATAAAGTGTCCCTTTTTTGTCCCTTATTTTAGGATTATTTTATTATTGGTGAGTGGAATAGTTTACCAGGCAATCTTTGTGAGGTAATCTCGGCCGTCCTGTTCGGCTTTAGCGTATATCTTGAGTGTGGTCTCTATACTTTCGTGTCCCATTACTTTTTGGAGTACTTTTGGGGGAATACCGGTATTCGCTAGTCTGGTGGCGAATGTGTGTCTTAGGCTGTGAAAAACTAGCTTCTTTCTTTCTTCTGTGATTCTTTCTTCACTCCACTCTGGGTGCAGGGCTGTCAACATGCGGTCGACGCTGTGTCTGAAAGAGCGATTTACATTATTCCCTCTTCTGGTATTATCCTTGGTGACAAAGAGCCAGTCAATAGTTGTATCGCGTTTGGTAAGCATTTCTTCGATTAGTTCCTTTAATGGCGCGATAATTGGGATTTCTCTAATTCCTGCTCTAGTTTTGGGGCGCCACTCGCCCCAGCTACCTTTTTTTGAGCTGATCTGGATAACATCACTGGATAGGTCCAAATCACTCCAGCGCAGGTGTAGCAGCTCATCTTTGCGACAACCGCTGTATAAGGCAAATTTAACGAGATCTGAGATACTTGGTGTTATGTTCTCAAGTAATGTCTGGATCTCAAGCTGGGTAAACTGTCTACGCTCTACTGATTGCTTTTTTGAAAGCTTGGATATTGCAAGAGTTGGGTTGCTGGCAATATAACCGTTGGTGTGGCAGTACTTCATTGCTGCCTGTAGGCGGCTAATGTGGTCGTTTATGGTTTTGTTTGACATACCTTGGGCTGCGAGGCTACTTATAAATTCTCTAATATGATGCGTTTTAAGGGTTGATACTGATGTTATACCTATCTCCTCGAAATACTTTAACATGCGGTTTAAAAGCCCTTTATAGCGTGTATAAGTGCTTTTTGAGACATTAACGCTATCAAGGTATTCACTAAAGATTCCAGCAAGAGGAAAGGAGTTGTCAATTGCTCCGTCGTCTTTACGTTCTATAAGACGTTGTATTCTGGCTAGTTCTTCAAGTGCCTGAGCGTGAGTACGCCCTGGAGCACGCTTTTTTATACGTTTTCCTTTGAAGGTGTAGTCTAGGTAATAGTTGCCGTAGCGTTTAAATATTCTCATAATTTGTGCTTTACTTGTAATTAATTAGTGATATTATAACTTAATGTTTGATTTGTTGTAGATGAATTGTTCCAATATTGCTCGGAATTAATCTATAGAAAGTGAGTGAGATGGAAAATAATAAAAGAATATTTATTAGCCATTGTTCCAAAGATAAAAAAGTTTCAGATGAATTGGTTAGATTACTACAAACAGGCTTAGATATTGCGAGGGGCTCTTTTTTTTGTTCAAGTTTACCAAGTATGATAGGCAACGGTTTTTCATTTGTTTCTAACATAAAAGATAATTTAAAAGATGCGACAATAGTTGTTTTATTATTATCAAGAAATTATTTTGCGAGTCAATTTTGTTTAGAAGAGCTTGGGGCATCTTTATTTTTTAAAGATATAGTGATACCTATTGTCGTACCGCCAGTAGATTTTTCTGAATTAAAAGCAATGCTATCGGGAATTCAATCATCAGAAATAACAAAATCTATAGATCTTGATAATATAGCGGATGAAATTTCTAAAATTATGGACATTGGGATAAATATGGGGCAATGGTCAGGTGAAAGAGACAGTTTTTTACGCAAAATTATTGATATTGTTGATAGTCTAGAAAAACCAGAATTTGTAACGGCTAATAAATATGCTGAGCTACAAAAAGAGTATGATTATCAAAAGAGAATGATAATTGATCTTGAGTATAAAAATCAAGAAAAAGAAAAATTTATAAATGAACTTGAAAAATTAAAGAACGCATCAGAAGTTTTAGATTTAAGGTTACATTCATCTGATTTTTTTGAGCAATTAATGAATTATTGCGAACCTATATATAAAGAGTTAACTAAATTTATTGATGACTTTTATATATTACTGTATTATTTTAGGAAATTTGACACAATTAATGACTTTAGTATTATTCAATCCTCCGTAGACATTGAGTTTTTATTAGATGAGTCCCTTAAAAATAATTACATTATATATAAAGATGGCGGTTATAGGTTAAATACTTTTAATGCAGGTATAAAAAAACTGAATAAATTGTTTGAGCCTCTATGTTTATTTATTCGTGACTATAAAGACTGTTTAGAAGAGCAATTATGGGAAAAATATTCAATAGATTTTAGCCTTAATGATTTAGGCTTTTGGGAACGATGTTTGAATCAAAGCTTTTAAATATTCTAAGAGGTGTGTGAAATTTTATATTAAATTCTTATTTGCTCTTTTTCAAATAATTGTTAATAATTTTTAAGGATTAATTTAAGCTTTGAATTTATCAAGCGTTTTATTTAGTAAAATTGAGGCTGAGTTTCTTTTCATTTTGGTATCAAAACGTAGTTATATATTGTCTATTTGACTTAGTTAATGAATTATTATCAACTTAGTTCTGCGGAAAGATTTGCTTATAGCACCACTGATAAATTTGGTACATAGGGCGCAGCGCCTAATAGAATAGTGTTTAAATAAATGTTTTTTGAGCTTTAAGGTATTTATTTCTTAGGTTTATATTTATTTTTGTATTGATCAGGTGTAATTGTTGGTCCAATGGAGTTAAAAAGTGTACCAAATCTTGTTACAAGAGCACCAAGAATTACATATCCAAGTATTACTTGTAATGCTACTAATCCGTAACCTAAGTAATTGCCAGGTATGACTGTAATATCACCAAATCCAAGTGTTGTCATTGTCACGATAGAAAAATAGAAGCATTCAAGTAGTATTTGAAGCCAGTTTAAGGTTGGGTATTGTGAGAAAAGACTAACATCCGGTTCTAACGTTAATACAGACCATCCAATACCCCCAAATAAGAAATAAACAAATGTAAAATAAAGGGTATATTTAAATATTTTTTTTGCAATAGATGTTGTTGAATACCCATAATTAGTTAGATTCCAAAACCACTTTATCGCACGTTTTTCATAATATTTTATGTTGTTATCATTAAGAATAGCTTCCCATTTTTCTTTTTTGTGGTTGTATTCAATAAATGATAAAACGTCAGGTTCAAGTGTTGCATTGTGATATTGTGATCCTGAGAAATTTATTTTGTTAAAGTTGTCATAGAGGTTTGGCACATATTTCATATTGTTAAGATTACAAGAATTAAAGTTTGTTTCTTCAAATCTTGTTTCTTGGGCTATGCAATTCATAAAATTAACTTGGTTTAAATCTTGATTTCTAAAATCTGAACCAGTAATATCTGCTGAAATTAACGATGCTTTTTCAGATGAAGATAAATCGGTAAATTGTGAATTTATTAAATCACAATTTGAAAATACTGAGTTCGTTATATCTGATTTATTAAAAATACAATATTTCATGGAAGAAAAACTAAAATCTGTTTTTGCTAAATTTGAGTTTGTAAAATCTATATTATCAAAGTGACAATAAATATTTGAGGTATAATATTTATAAGTTTGATATTTAGGGTTAAAAGACATATTTGATAAATAAGTATTTTGTAGTTTACGTATCTCTATTGGTATTTTTTTTACAGATTCATTGAACTTGAGAATTAAGTTAAGTTTTTTCTGATCTGCATAGTATTGATCTGAAATTGTATTTGCAATTTCAAGGTTATATGATAGATCTGAAATAAGTGTATAAAGTTCTTTGTTAAATTTATATGTAGGTTGTTCGTTTTGGTTAAAAATCATTACATGAGGATTTTTATTGTCTTTAATTAATGAACAGTCATTAGTTATTTTATTTATTGCTGATTGATTATAGGTATTATGTTTTTCTCTTAGAACAAGGTTTGTTCCATATTCGATTATTGCAATAGTTTCAGCCGGGGAGATTAAATTTTTATAAGTGGTATTATTAAGATTAATTTTTTCTAAATCATCATTTTTATTATGAGTATAAGTGGTGTTACTTAAAATAGCTCCATTAAACTCTGCATGTGCAAGTAGTGCTCCTGTAAAGTGAGCTTGACTAAGATCTGTAAAATAAAATTTAACATATTGTAAGTTGGAATAAACAAAACGAACTTTTTTAAAATTAGAACTTGAAAAATCTGCACATTGAAAATCTATGTCAGAAAGATCAATTAGATTTGTAACTGAATCTTGTGTCGCAAGATTAAAACCTACAAAATCTGCATAATTAAGATAGCCATATTCACCGCCGAAAGAATGTATTCTTCTGTTGAATGCAGTAATAATTTTATTTATGCTTGTTGCGTCATTTGAGTTAGAAATTTCAAGTGCTAGCTTTTGTATTTCAAAGTAAAGATAAGGGTTAAACCTTAACTCGTTTGAATTAGGAGGACGAGTAGGAACACGTTGCTCACTGGTTCTTAATCTGAGTAAAATTGAATCTGGGATTTCCTCTCCTTTATTATTGTAAATCCACCGATCTATTATTTCTTGTATTTCTCTTTTATCGTCATCAGAATATTCATTAATAATTGTTTGAATTGACATTTATTTATTTCCATACAATATAAAATTAGTTAGGGATGTTTACATATTATTTGTTTATTAGATGTTTAGATTTTGCATTAATTGCAAAATCTGATGGTGTATAGCCATAGTTTGTTTTTGCGTTGATATCGGCGCCAAGGTTTATCATGCTTTCTATAATGTTTTTGTTTGGGTTTAAAGATGCTGCTATGTGCAATGGGGTTACTCCGTCTTTTATTTTAAAGTTAATATTTATGCCTAGGTTTACTATTGCTTTGATCATATCTGGTGAATCTGAGATTTTTGCTGCTTTAATTAATGTAGATTTCAATAATTTCGTTTTTTCTTTTTTATCTATAATTTTATTTTTGGGGTTGAAAATATATTTAAGTAGTTCGATATTATTATTTAAAATAATGGATTCTATTGTTAGATTAAAATTTTGAGGTCTGATAGTGCATATTGCCTCATTTTTGATAGTATTTAAATTATACAGTCTAAAAATACCGCCATATTAGGCGGATGTCAAGGGCTTTATTCGGATTGGAGTGAACCTTTGCTTTTTGTATGTGATTGGTATTAAAAGAAACCGCATTGGTGTCTATCAGTGCGTTTTAATTTTGATTGTCCCTCAGTGTATATTTCTTATATTGTAACCTCTTTTTTTATCCCATTTTATGTTGATGCTACTTGTTCTGGTGCCATCAGGAATACCTTCAAACGCGGATCTGGTGGGTCTGTATTGTTCTGGGGTGAGCTGATTTATGCAGAGTAAGTATTTTGATTTTTTATTGCTATTTAACTATTAAATTGAATTTTTCTACCTATTGTTGGTATTTGAACACTTATGATTTTAAAACTAGATGGGTTGCGTAGGTTGTTTTTTCAGTAATACCATTCCTTATTATTTCTATAAGAGTCGTCTCATTTAAAACTTCACCATTTGCCAATGGTTCAACAAAATTGTAACTCAATTTACTTGCTATTTCAGATTAATATATTAGTACTGGTGAAATTATAGTTAATATTTATGGCCTTATTAATGATATCATAAATGATAATCTTGAAAAATATGAATATAGGTGAGATAAAATAGATATTAGGAATATAAAAGTTCATATTATATAACTTAGAAGAAGGTCTTTATGTCTTAGTTTAAAATTTTTATATTATTTGCGTAGGTTATTTAATCATGATATCCCTTGATTATATTTATAAATGGGAATCTTTTGGCAATTAAGTCACACGGAAAGTAGTGTGTTAAAACTGTAAATTGATAAATAGTGAAAATATTATAATAAATTATCTGATATTAGGGGATAATATTATATATAGTATGAAATCAACCGTTAGTAATCAAAAAATAAGTTTGACAATATTGCTTTTCGGAGATATACTCTATTATGCTAAGTTATAATAATTAGAATTGTTTTGTGATAACATGTAAGTAGTGAAACTCTGAATAATTGATTAATAAAGATAGGTTATATCGGTAAAATTATGGAACAAATACAGGATGAATTAAAGTTTTTAAAACGCTTAACAAAGATGCTTGCAGAGCAATTTGGTCCTGAATGTGAGGTGGTTTTGCACGATTTAACAAAGGATTATAATCATACGATTGTTGCTATTGAGAATGGTCATATTACTGGTAGAAAAGTTGGTGATTGCGGCAGCAATCTTGGGTTAGAAGTATTGAGAAATCCTTCTGAAAATGGGGATGATTACAACTATATAACTCACCTACATAATGGTAAATTGGTAAAATCTTCAACGATTTTTATGAGAAATTCAAAAGATGAAGTGATTGGGTCGCTTTGTGTTAATTTTGATATTACGGGACTAGGTAATTTAATTGATAAACTCAAGAATTTTTCAGGTATGCAGCAGGCTATGCCTGCTCATAAAAGCCAAGGTAGAGAAATCTTTGCGGGTAATGTTAATGAGCTACTAGGCGCTTTGATTGAAAATTCGGTTTTACAGATTGGCGTTAAGCCTGAGATCATGAACCGTGATGAAAAAAAACAGTTTATTTCTCTTCTTGACCAAAAGGGTGCCTTTTTAATATCAAAATCAAGCGAACGGGTTTGTGAATTCCTTGGAATATCAAAATTTACTTTATATAATTATCTTGAACAAGTTCGTAACCTTTCTCCTGAGAGTGAGAGCAGGTAAGCCAATTTTTTTTAATACTTTGTTCTAGTACTCGTCATACGCACCTTATTTTATATTAATTTTCTCAAATCTAACTAAATGTAAGATGATTCTATGCTTACTAAGCTGAATCACCGCTGCTTTTCTTTGTCAAAAGCGGAGGTCTCTTACAAATATTCTGAAAAATCTAAAAATTTATTTGATTAGAGACTGTCTTTATGATAGTCTATAGGCAATAAGTTAAAGTTTAATGCATTGATGGAGAACTTTTGCTACTAATATGTAGGTATTGACTTTAAGTAGTTGGCTATTTATATAATACCAGGTTGTCGTTATTGGTTATTTTATGTATTCATAATAATTGTATGATTATTGTAGTAATATAACTTAATTTTAGTATGATATCTTGTCAGTTTATTAATTTTGAAATGGAGAGACTTATGAAAAATTTTTTACTAGGTATTTTTACTGTTGTTTTAGTCGTAGCAAATTGTGGTCAAGCCTTAGCAGGGCCAAAGGTGTTTAGGATTTCGGCTGGTTTGCCGGAGACCAACAACGAAGTAATTGGTTTGAGGCTTATGGAAAAGTTTGTTGAGGAAAAGACTGAGGGACGCTATGATGTTCAAATTTTTCCTAATAATCAGTTGGGAGATGACAAGGAAGCCATTGAGCAAATGCAGCAAGGCATTATTCAAATGTGCCCAAGTGGTACATCTGCTCTTTCAAACTTTGATAAGAGTTTTAATCTTTTATCATCACCATATCTTTTAAAGAATGCTGATGATATTGAGCGTTTGCTAAATGGTAAATTTGGAAGTGAACTTCTTGCTACTCTTAAGAAATCTAATCTAATCGGCTTTGGTTTTGGTATTATAGGTTTTACAAACATTTCAAATAGTGTACGTCCAATAGTAACGGCTGCTGATATTGAAGGTATAAAGCTTCGTTGTGTGCAAAATGCATTTTTGTTAGATTTCTTCAAAGAGGTTGGCGCAAATCCGGTACCAATGTCATTTAGTGAACTATTCTCAGCAATGCAACAGGGAGTTGTAGATGGTCAGTTTAACCCACTTACAACAATTTTAAGTAATAACTTTCAAGAGGTTCAACCATATATTTCACTGACTAAAGATATAGCGTCGCTTGTATGTTTTGTGGTTAGTAAAAGTTACTTTGATAATATGTCGGAAGAGGATCAAAAGATTTTTGAAGAGGGTATCGCCATTGCTAGAAGCTATATGAATGACAATTGGAGTGTTGGTGAGAAGGACGCTTATGATAAGTTAATTGCTACTGGTAAGGTGAAGATTAATGATGTTGATGATTCAGTTAAAGCAGATCTCTTCAAGAAAGGTTTCAGCGTTATTGAGGAGTACGGCAATAAGAGTGATCCTGTATTATTCAAGCTTTTAAAGAGCGAGATGGGTATGTAAGTGTATTAACAATACTTAATTTAAATACTTGATAGTAAAATTTTGGTTCCTTGCTTATTTTAGAATCATTCTGAATAATTAGTGTATAAAGGTAATGGAAGCATAGTGCTTAGTTGGGCATTATTAAATCAAATGGAGTGTGAAATGTTGCTTAGTCGACTAGATGATAAAATTAGTGTTGTTTTGATTGTGATATTGAGCTGTATAACCTTTATACAGGTTTTATTTCGCTTTGTCTTCAATCTGCCTCTTGATTGGTCTGAAGAGGTCTCACGCTTTTCATATATCATACTTGTATATTTATCAGCCTCTATTGCAGTAAGAGATAACTCTATGATCAAGATTGAGTTGCTTGAATTGCTGATTGGGGAAAAAATTAAAGCGGTACGTGATCGGTGTGTAGAGCTTATATGTGCAGGATTTTCTTTCTTTATCTCATATCAAACCATTTATATGATTAAGAATGCTTTTTCTGTTGATCAGCTTTCTCCAGCACTAGAGATCCCGATGAGTTTTATGTATGGGATAGAGCTATTAATGTTTGTTTTAATCGGGGTTCGTTATGTGCAACGCTTCATTAATGCGTTAAGAAAAAAAGAATTGGAGGTAGAGAAATAGGATGACTGCATTAGTAATTTTATTGTTCTTTTTGGCATTAGCAATATTTGGTATTCCTATTGCCTATTCACTAGGTATTGCCGCCTTATTGTTTGCTTACCTCGCTGATGTACAAACTTCAATTGTTTCACAAGTGACGTTTACCGGACTGAATAATTTTTCATATATAGCCGTGCCACTTTTCATACTTGTTGGTAATTTGATGGAAACAGGTGGGCTTTCTAAACGCTTGGTAGCATTCTCTTCAAGTATATTGCTCAAGCTTCCCGGTAGCCTTGGATCTATTATGGTTCTTTCATGCGCATTCTTTGGAGCAATTAGCGGCTCAGCAAGTGCAACTACAGCCGCAATCGGTGGTATGATGATTCCAGAGATGAACAAAAAAGGTTATAGTTCAGGGTACTCTGGTGCATTGGGTGCTATTTCTGGTACTTTGGGTGCTATTATCCCGCCTTCAGTAGTAATGATCATCTATGCGGTGGTTGCTGAGGTTTCTGTTTCAGATATGTTTATTGCGGGATTTTTACCAGGTATTTTTGTGGCGCTAGCATTGATAGCGACAAATACTATTTATGCACTAGTAACCGGTGTCGATGTCGCACACCCTGACATAAAGATGTCATTTACAAGTGTAAGAAGTACGTTTTGGGATGCAAAGTGGGCGCTATTTTCTCCAGTAATAATTTTAGGGGGTATTTACTCTGGTGTCTTTACGGCAACAGAAGCAGCTGTTGTTGCGGTGGTTTATTCATTTATTGTTGGATTCTTTATTCACAAAGAGTTGACACTTAGTTCTATCAAGACTATTCTACTCAAGACTTGTAAAACAGTTGGTGCTGTAATTATTATTGTTCCATTTGCTACAGCTCTTGCTAGACTTTTGACAATAAGCCAGACTCCACTCCTTATAGGTAGTTGGGTGTTGACTATAACTCATGATCCTAATATGATCCTGTTGTTTGTAGTTTTACTTGTATTTATTACTGGCATGTTCTTGGATGCCACACCGATTATCTTAATATATACACCATTATTTCTGCCAATATTAAAAAATATGGGAGTATCTCCAATACATTTTGGTATTGTTATTACCCTTGGAGCAATGGTTGGTGCTGTTACACCGCCAGTAGGAGTTAATCTTTTTATTGGGCAGGGGATAGCAAAGTCTGACTCATTATCAACGATGAAGTATGCGTGTATGTTCATAGCAGTGTTTATGGCAGTATATGTTTGGATTTCTATGAGTCCATGGGTTTCGCATTCTTTGCTTACGTTCTTAAAATAAAATGAGATTCAAATGAAAAAATATAAATACATACTTAAAAATGGTTGGGTTATTGACCCTAAAAATTCTATTAATGATGTGCGTGATGTCGCAATTGGGTATGATGGTAAAATTGCCGCGGTTGCTACAAAATTAGATAGTGCTGAGGCAGAAACGGTTATTGATGTAACTAATTTGATGGTTACGCCAGGACTTATAGATGCGCATACTCATGTGTACTATACTACCAACATGCCAAATGCATGGGCGGGAGATTTTAGCATACAGCCTGATATGCATAGTTTCAAAAGTGGTGTTACTACTATGGTTGATACAGGTACAGCTGGCTGTCGTAATTTTGAACATTTTAAAGCAAGTGTGATAAGTAGAGTTAAGACTCGAGTATTAGCGCTTATGAATATTGCTGATTATGGAATGAGCTCATTAATGGTAGAGCAGTACCCCGAGAATAATGATTATGGTGCTTTCATTGAGTGCTATGAAGAATTTAAAGATATCTTGGTCGGTATCAAGGTTGCACACTATGAAAAGCCAGATTGGCGCGATATCCTTTATGCTAAGAAGGTGCAGAGCAAGGTAGGTAGTCCCATTATGGTTGATTTTGGGGTTTTCAAGAAAGAACGCCCGTTTCAAGCCCTTGTTGAAGATTATCTTGAAAAGAATGATATTGCAACCCATTGTTTCAGAGGTCCTGTTCCAGTCGTTAATGAGAATAATATTGTTTATCCATATCTATGGAAGGCGCGAGAGAAGGGAGTTAAATTTGATCTTGGTCATGGTGGTGGTAGTTTCTTATTCAGAAATGCTATACCTGCGATGGAACAAAAATTTTACCCCGATACAATTTCAACTGATTTACATGTTTTGAGCATGAATACTGCAATTGATATGCAGACGACAATATCTAAAGTAAAGTCATGCTGTGATATTTCGTATTATAATATTTTTAAACTCTGTACCAGTTCTGCGGCTGCTTTGTATAGTAGACCCGATCTTGGCAACCTTGATGTTAATGCCGAAGCTGATGTTGCAATTTGGTCAGTACGTAAGGGCGATTTTAATTTTAAAGATACTAGTTGTGGCTCTAACAGAGGTAGTGAAAAGCTCGAGTGTGAGATGACATTTAGGGCAGGTGAATTGGTATGGGACTTGAATGCAAGAGTAGCTACACCTTATCGCAAATTACCTAACGATTATGGGTATGATAAGGATAAAGAGTATTCTGTGCTTCCATTGTAATATAATAGCTCTTTAATTTGAAAGGCAAAAAGTAGATGTCAATATATAATGATTTAGGGTTGGCTCCTTTAATAAACGCAGCAGGGACATATACTATGGTTGGTGGCTCAAAAATGAGTGAGCAAACCCTTAATGCTATGTCTGAGGCAGCAAGAAATCATGTGGAGATAAGTAAGCTTCAACAAGTAGTGCAGGAGAGAATCGCTTCTTTAACGAATAATGAGAGCTCGGCAATATGTAACGGTGCCGATGCAGGGATTTATCTCAGTGCAGTAAGTGCAATTGCAAAAATGTATGATAAAAAAGCGCGATATTTATCAGTAGCTGAAATTACAAAAGCTGAGATTTTGAGTATGTCAGCACAGCATATTCCATACGATTATGTAATCAGGCAACTTGGAGCAAAACAAGTTTGGGCAGGCTATCCGAATATACCAGATAGCATGTCATCTGAAGACCTAGAAGGTTGTATAACTCAAAATACTGCAGCTATTTTTTACTTTATTTCGTCTCCATATGGTTTGGATACTCCTGGAGCTCTTTCTTTAGAAGAAACAATTTTAGTTGGCAATAAATATAATTTACCAGTTATTGTTGATGCCGCCGCTCAGTTACCACCACGTGAAAATTTGTGGAAGTTTACTCAAATGGGGGCAACTGTAGCGATATTCAGCGGTGGAAAATACTTACGTGGACCTCAATCAAGTGGTCTCATTGTAGGTAAGAGTGACTTTATGGATATTGTACATGAAACTAATTTTCCAAACTATGGTTTTGGCAGGATGCTAAAAACTGGCAGAGAGGAAATTATTGGGTTGTATTCAGCAATTGAGCAATATATGGAGATTGACCCAGCAGAGGAAGATAAAAGAGCAGAGGATATGGTTCAGAAGATAATAAGCGCCTTATCTAAGAGTGAGCTATTTAGTGTTGAGAGAGTCTTTCCAAACGAAGCAGGTCAACCAATGGCATTTGTCAGAGTGACGGTCAACAGGGATTTAGATTTAAGCGAGATTGCTCAGGAAATGAGAAATGGTGAATCTCCGGTATTTATTAAACCAGAGGGTAAGTTCTTCTATATAAATCCTATGACAATTTACGATGATGAATTACCATTTGTAATAAAAAAGTTTCAAGAATTTGAAGCTAACTATTTAAAAAGTTTTAGATAGTAACAGAAGTTAGTTAAATAGTTGTAATTTATAAATTTGAAAAGGAGAAATAGTGTCTATTAAACAAATTCCAGAAGGTGCAGTACAACATATTACCGCAGGTCCATACTCTCCAGTATTAGAAGTAAATGCGAGTAAGTTTGTATTGATATCTGGTCAAGCATCTATAAATATGGACGGTGTCGTTATTGGAGATGATATAGAATCGCAAACAAAGTTTACAATGGAGAATTGCATTAAACAATTGTCATATGCGGGCTGTACGCTTAATGATGTATTTAAGACCAATGTATACTTGACAGATCTGGATCTTTGGCCAAGGTTTAATGAAGTTTATGTGACATATTTTGATCAACCTCTACCGTGTCGTACTGCTGTTCAGACTGGTTTGCTAGAGACCTTTCTTGTTGAGATTGAGATGTGGGCTGGAAAGAATTAGTCGTTTAACTTAAGCGTTGATGTATACGCTAAAAATGTCAAACTAATAATAAAGCACGCCTACCTCTTGGCGTGCTTTATTATTAGTTTGACATGTCTTGTAAATAGAGACTGGTTATAGTATAAGAAATTATTTACATATTCTTAATTTGTAACAGGGAGAGTTCCTTTTTGGGTATTAGTTTGTGTTCACTATGTTTTCGTTAATTTTTTGTTTTCCTGCTTTCGGTATGGCGTAATTTTACGCGGATTCAAAAAAAAAAAATTTGTACTACTTTGAACTGGGGTGAATGTGCAATTTATTTCTATTCATTTATGATTTATATTCCAACCAGTTTTATGATTGGTGAGCTTCTTTAATAGATAATATGAAAAACAGGTTACTGCAATACTAAATACTCCTAATATAATTTTGAATTAATCTTAATAATGCAAACCATAATTCTAAAAATTTAAAAATAACAGAAAGTTAGCACAACTGCTGTTTTATCGCTCCTTTACCTTATAATTAGTCATCTACCACCTAAATCAGCCTAAGAGGCATGATTTCTCAAAAATTCAACACTACATCTACAAAAAAACTTTATAGCAGAAATCTTATTTTACCAGTGCTCACACTAAATTTTGTTCTTTATCCGATCAATAACCATTAGTAGTTCGGTAGGACTTACAGGTTTATTAATAATCGGAATATCACCTTCTATATCGGCTTTTTTGTGTAGCATGTCCTGACTGTATCCAGACATGCATACCGCTTTCAGTAGCGGTTTTTGCTCGCGTAACCGCTTGATAAGTTCAAATCCAGACATCTCCGGCATTACGACATCGGAAAGAATAATTGAAATTGAATCTAAATTACGTTCAAACAATCTGATTGCTTCTATTGGGTTATTACTCTGCAGGACAGTATACCCAGCATCACGCAGCACCGTTGTTACATACATGAGGACACCGTTTTCATCCTCAACCACGATTATTGTATCACTTCCCTGCAACTGAGCCTTGTCAACAGTCTCGATAACACTTGTAGAGCTCGCTGATGAATTCTGCTTTCCTGAAGCCGGAAAACAAAGTTCAAAGACTGAGCCTTTTCCTATATTGCTGCGCACAGCGATAGTTCCCCTGCGTTCTTTGACTACCCCGTATACCATAGCCAATCCCAATCCTGTTCCCTTACCTACAGGTTTAGTGGTAAAGAAAGGCTCAAATATCCGTTTGATGGTATCTTCATCCATTCCTTGGCCAGTATCAGCTACAGTTATACGGATATATGGCCCGGAAAGCACTGCATTCTCATCATCAACTATTTCATTATGCCACATGCCGTTTTCAGTAGTGACGACTATGCGCCCACCCTGTGTCATCGCATCCCTGGCGTTGGCGCAGAGATTTATCAATACATCACTCAACTGTCCCTTGTCAATCTCAACTAGATAAGGCTGTGCTTCGAGATTTGTCAACAGTGCGATATCCTCACCAATAATACGTTGCAGCATCATTTCCATATCTAATATTATTTCATTCACATCAATAATATCTAGATACACCTCTTTTTGTCTGCAGTAGGTCAAGAGCTGCCTAGTGAGATCGGCAGCCCTCTCTCCAGCGCGGATCACTTCTTGAAGCATATTTGAATACTTTGCCGACTCAGCCACTGGGGGGAATCCTAATACCAGCTCAGAAAAACCGTTTATAACAGCCAGCTGATTATTAAATTCATGGGCGATTCCACCAGCAAGTTGCCCGATGGCCTGCATCTTCTCACTATGACGCAATTGCTTTTCTATCCTTCGCTGGTCTGTAATATCAACACCATAAATATTTACATAATTTTCTTCAAGGATCGGACGCAAATAAATAGAATAAAGTCTTTCACCGCAATTCACTTCTTGTGAGCATAATGCTCCAGAATCGAAACAGTCTTTAATTAACCTGAAAAACGCGGGGTTAAGAAGATTATTATTATCTGCGCAGATATAGGGAAGAAAATCTCGTCCTGCAGCATTATGATATAGAATTTTACCAGATACCGCTACACGGAGTACTGGATAAGGATTTTCATTGGGAAAACGTGACAGTTTGATAACCTCCTCCTGAGATTTATCCTTATCTGTCAGATCACTGAAACTGATTATACGTAATTTCCTTCCTCGAATAGTTACAACCTTAGTTGCACGCAGCACATGAATACTCCGTGCCTCTGAACACATATAGGTCTCATGCGGTTTAAAGTACTCTTCCACTAATCTATCCGTCCCCGCTGCCAGATCTGGAAAGAAATATCTGATTCCTTTCTCAATAATTACCTCTTCAGGCATGCCAGTAAGCTCACGAGCTCTCGCATTAACCATTGCAATACCCGCAGAGCCAATATCTTCAACAATAATTCCGATGTGTAAAAATTCAAAAATTGTTCTAAATTTTATCTCGTTATCGGCTGATTGAACTATTCGCATATTCTGCTGTAGAATAATTGCCATAATCATCGCCATATCTTCAAGAAATTCTATTTCAGCACGCATTATCCTGTCTGCATCTTTTGCCACCAGCTGGAGTAGACCAATTATATCACCCTGCGTCTGCAGCGGAATTAGCGCCAATGAACTGTAACGCTGAGCAATATACTCACAGTCCATGAAGCTTGAGGAATCGGCTTTAACATGTTCTTCAAAAAACTCTGGAAAGTTATTCACCCAAAAACTTCCTCGGGCACTTGAATTATTCGGGTATCTTCCGGCAGCACCGCCAAGTACTATTTGATATAATGCTATAGGAGCCAGCGCCTGATGTTCACAGTCGGATTCTGTATGATATAGCGCTTTTATCTTTTTACCTTTGTTGTCATAATAGCTAAAACTTGACATATCAGCATTATACAACACCAGATTAATATTTGATATCCCTGTGTATGCGCGTAAATCAGCAATTGTATCCTTAATTATCAGCTCTGTATCAGTCGATTGACGTATATGTTCGAGAAATGCGCTCCGCAAATTCTCTCGACTCTGAACCTTAGCTCTATACACTGATTTACCGACAATCTCAGGCAATTTATTTTCATTGTCATGAACGGCATCTTTTAAGATATAATCCTGTACCCCGACTTTGAGTGATTCCATGCCCAATGCTGCATTCTCTGCAGTCACCAGGGTAATCAAGGGAACAACCCCCAAAAATTCCCTGGCTCGTGACAAGACACTGAAATCTTCCCTTCCTTCAATCTCCAGTTCCAGCAAAGCTATATCAGCGGTGTTCTGTAAGAAATAGCGCTCCGCTTCAAGCAGTGACAATACGTGTTTGATCACAAAGTGATAATGCCGGCTTTTTTCAAGCACCTCTTTCAACATTATGACATCCTCTGAATAATCGGCAATAAGTACCAGCCGTATGTGACATTCCCCAGAAATAACTCCAAATTCGATAGTATTCATAGCTCAGTCCTCATAAAGTTGTCAGTGATTTACGGTAAGTCGCAATCAATAATTCTTCAATTATTTCAATATGTTTCTTTTGGATACCAAGGTACTTATCTTTCACTTTCCACCGTCCTGATTGTCGTCGATAACTATCGGTATTACAGTTACTTCGGCTGAGAGATAATTTCAACACTAGATGAATTATTTTACCGTTGCCTGAAACACAGTTAGCAACAACCAGCTTAACTATAAATGTACAAACGCTTTTAGGTAGGTCTTAACAGAGCAAAACATGATTTTAATTATTTATGAACTAATAGCTCAGCTATATCTTGGCCATTCAGCTTATCCTAAATCTGTATGTACGAATCATGAATAATACAAACACTATCGTCAGTTTTCAGGTCTCTACCTGCAGTGGCAACCGACTGTGCTTCATCTCAGATTCCATATTTTAATTATAGCATATTCTTTTTTAATTAATACTTTTTTGTGCTATAAATATTGTTTATTGTTAGATGCTACATAATGTTCTAGCAGCAACGGCATCAACATTTCCTGTTTTGCTTGTCAGTTTATATCGTTTACTTGGCTCTTGTATACTCCAACTGTATATATACAGCCTTCCACTCAAATACAACAGCATATTATTCAGCTCCACACAATTTTACTTCCACAAATTCCACACGCCGCCCCTTCGAACTTTATATGATATCTACTATTCTTTGTATTCTCGTACCATAAAGCTTTGATTGTTCCTTTGGTAGCTTTTAGTATTCAACCAGTATTGGCGTTATTTTTGGACTGACTTCAGAACTTGCCTGAACTTGCTTATGCTTAACTGGCTGTGTCTGAACTGAGTGATTTGTTCCTTGTCTGTAATCCTATGGAGCAGTTGGGTTTGTATCTCCCCACAAACCTTTCTGCTCTTGTCTAATACATTTTTCAGTCATTCCCAGATCTATTTCTTTAGGTGAATACTTCTTATAAAATCTTTTCTTTTGTCCAAGTGTTGCACTTAAAATTTGAATATACCGCTAATGATAAGAAAAAATCCGTTTCTAGAACTTATCAAATTCATTATCGTCTAGAGCTATCTGCTCATTTGGTGTTACCATTTCTGCCTGGCTATTATCATTCATGAAATCAAAACCTAGTGGTTGATCCTCGTTGGGGATTTTCCTTTTTACAGTAGTTATAGGCTGATTCTTTAGCTTAAACCTACTAACGAGGTCCTGCAATATTGTTGCTTGTGCTGACATCTCTTCGGCAGCACTCGCTGTCTCTTCAGCATTTGCTGTATTATTTTGAGTTACAGTATCAATCTGAACAATCCCAGTATTTACCTGTGAGATACCTTGAGCTTGTTCATTTGATGCTATCGCAATTTCCTCAACAAGGTCGGATGTTTTAGATATATTAATTGAAATTTCATTTAATGCTTCTGCAGTCTGTTCTGAGATAACAACCCCTTCTTTTATCTGCTTATTACTATTTTCGATTAGCTCAGCTGTCTCCGCCGCAGCTTTGGCACTACGAGCTGCTAGATTTCTAACTTCTTCTGCAACTACAGCAAACCCTTTGCCATGTATGCCTGCTCTTGCCGCTTCTACAGCTGCATTTAGTGCAAGTAGATTTGTTTGGAAGGCAATGTCATCAATCGTCTTAATTACCTTACTTGTTTGCTCTGCATTTGAACTTATTTTTACCATTGATTTTGTCATTTGTTCCATTTTTTCTTGACCTGCAGTAGATGCATTTGCAGCTTCAGCTGCAAGTTGGTTTGCCTGAGTTGCATTATCAGCATTTGCTACTGTTTGTCCTTTAAGTTGGGTTATCGATGCTGTTATTTCTTCTAACGATGCAGCTGATTCAGTAGCACCTTGTGACAAAGCTTGTGAAGCACTGCTAACCTGAGATGCTCCTGAGGCAACCTGAATTGTTGAATTAATAATACCACCCATAATGTCATTTAAATTGTGAACCATCTCTGAAAAGGCATTTCCAAATTCGTCTTTATCTGATGCAATATTCACATCTACAAGTAAATTTCCAGAAGCGATTTGTTTTGCTAAGACTGCACGATGTTGTAGTTGACTAATCATTTTATTCAAGCCTTCTCCCATCATGCCCATCTCATCCTTACCTTCATTTAGATGAATATCAAGATCTCCTACGGATACTTTTTTCGCTCCAGACAGCACAGCCATTACAGGCTTTACTATTGCTCGAGAAAGGATAAATGCTGTAATACACCCTAATATGATAGCAAAAATCATTAGAATCGTGATTGTTGTTATTATAACCTTTTCATCACTCATTGCTGCACTAACAGCTGCTTCTGCTCTTAATAAAACCGAATCGCGAATTCCCCTAACAAGTGGCATTGTAGTGTTTCTAATTGTCCGCATTTCTGTACTTTTTTCCGCCATTTTTGAGCCTAGTTTTATAAATTTATCTGTAAGGTTATTATAATCATTCATAGCTGTTTGAGCTTTTGCAATTGTTTCTTTGTTGTTATCGGAGGCAATTTCATACGCATTTTGCAGTCGTTCTATGCCTGTGCGAATTTCATTCTTCCATACTTTTGCGGACTCAATTATTTGATCTTTTAAAACTGCTTTTCTTGCTTTTCCTTGGGCTATTAATGCCCTATATAGTGAGTTTCTTGCTCCAATATAAATATTGTTTCTATTAAACCGATCAATACTTATATTACCATTATTCTCCTTTGCTCTATCTTCTGCATTATTTCTACCACTATCAATCAGACCCGTGAGCAAGTTAACAATATTATCTACATTTTTATCTAACTCTTTAGTCAGTACTTCTCTTTCTAGATATAATTTCCACCACCAATCAATAGATTCATAATAGCTATTAACACGTTCCTGCACATTTGTTGCTTCCTCTTTATTCTTCTGGTTTTTCATTAAAATTTGTGCGTTTTTAAATCCCAAAATAGCTTGTTCACGTCTTGCTGTTGCTTTATCATGATACTTTTTCTCGTTATATACTATCATTCGTAGTGATGCGGCTTCCATGTTTCCTACATTATTTCTACCAGTTGCTACTTCACCTGTCATTTTCATATATCTATCAATGTTTTTTATGCCGGTAGATAATTCTTTAAGCCCATATAGTCCTCCTACTCCCATAGCGACCAAAAGAAGTATAAGGATCCCGAAACCTAGAAACAATTTTGTTTTGATTTTCATATTTTCTCCTTCTATCCTTAACAAGTCCCACACGCCGACCCTACTGTCTTCGTGCAATATCTACCACTCTTTGTATTTGCGTACCATCTGCAGCTTCAATTATGCTTTTTAGCTCTTTGTATTCAGCCAGTATATACGTTTTTCTTTGGCTGACTTTTGAACTTGCTCATGCTTGACTGGCGGTGATCGTGACTTAGTCGTAGTTCCGTGCCTGTAATCTCACAGGGCAGTTGAGCTCTCTCTTGACTCCAAAAGCCATTTTGTTCTTGCTTTGCCCATTGTTAGATATATATAGATCAATAATCCTTGGAGTACTGTTTGTAATGCTGGGCGGTACCTTCTTTTCACTTTGTATGGTTGATGTACTCACTTTTAAAATGATCTTATCTATTAGCCGGTCGTATCTATCTTTTTAAATTACTGAGACTTAAATTAACTGGTCACATATTACTTTATTGAGCAACTTTGTTGACTCCTTGCCGTAATCTTGCTTAGATTTTGGTGTGTCGATGCCGTACTGGCGGATCTTGGCCGTATCATTTGTAATGTTGACGGATATAGTATTACCGTCAATTATTCTTACTACCTTACAAATGATTAACTCTCCTGAGAAGGTGGTAGTGCAGAAGAGTATGAGAAGTAGGATTATTCGTTTCATGTTATACCTCATTCCAGTATTCGCTCTGGCTTTGATAAGTGCGATTATACTGTATATAATTAAAGATAATATGTATCACATATTTTGTAAAGTAAAAAATAACATATAATTTTATGATTGAATTATGGCAGGAGTTTATGACTTAAGCTGCGAATATGACGCAAGTAAGGAGAAGATCGTTGAGGTACGCCGCCACAAGGATCTATGGGGCAATATTGGGTAGATTACCGATGACGATAAGTTTGTGTAACATGCTGTGAGTTTGTTGATATAATTTCAAGCGTTATGTCTAAAAAAGGTTGAATCAGCTTTTAAAAATTCAAATATTCATAATATAAAAACAGCTTGTAAGGATCAGAGAAGAAATTTATTCTGAATTTCGGTACTCACTGTAAAGCGGTGTGTGCTATTTTTATTAAATATGGTATGGTCTGATTTGTGCATATCGTATTTGAAGAGGTCGACCGGTTCACTAATATTCATGATATTGCCTTATTTATGTTAATTTGTGTTACTATATTACTAATCATTTGTTGTGGGGTAAATTATTGGATTATTATAGTGGAACAAAAAGAAATATTGGTGTACAATAATTAATATTAATTGTTTAATATTGATGCATATCGTAAGCCGATATTTTTGGGAGTTTGTTATGAGTTTACAAAAACAGTTGTATTTTGTGCTTATTATAGTTTTGCTTGCAGTTTGTTTTTCTGTATATTTTGCAATTAGTACTGTGCTTGAAGATCAGGTAAAGAGTTCGGCGGACTCGTTAATAACTGAGATGCAAGATAAATGGAAGCGTAGATGTAGCGCAATATTTTCTCAATATAGTATTCTTCTGGATGTTTTTGAAGAAAAGGCAATAGAAGAGGCTGCACGATACACAACAGACCCAAAAGTTTTAGAAGCTTATGAAATTGCTAATAAAGGAGATTTGAATAACGTTCACGATGATGAGTCTAAAAAAGCTCGCAAAATTCTTAAGAATGAATTTAATTCACAAATTAAGGCAATATTAGATTCAACGGGGAAAAAAGAATATCGGCTTCATTTTCATACAAAAAATGCCCATAGCCTTGCGAGGGTGTGGCGAAAGGGTTGGCAGTCTAAAATCGATGGTAAAAAAGTAGACATCACTGATGACCTGTCTTCATTTCGTAAAACAATTTTAAAAGTTAAAGATTCTAAGAAAAATGTATCAGGTATTGAGATTGGGCGTGGTGGTTTTGTTATTCGTGGGTTGTGTCCAATAATTAAAGATGGGGAATATCTTGGATCTGATGAGTTTTTAGTCCCTTTTTCTGAGGCAACTAAAAACTTATCCAAAGACGATGATGTCAATGTTGGTATCTATATGAGTAATAAATTTTTGGATATTGCAACAAAATTACAAGATAAAAATAAATATCCTGTTCTTGAGAATAAATTTGTTAGAGTAAGCACTTCAGATGATAATTTGTTTTCAAAACAACTTAAGGTTTTATTGCTAGATAAAGGTTTTAAGGGGGAGGCATTTTTACAGCTTGATGACAATTATATGTCTGCAATGCCTATTGAAGATTTTACGAATAAACCTATTGGAGTGATTGTTGTCTCTATTGATATCACAAAAGATATGGCAACAATTAAGATTCTTAAGGATAATGCAAATGCGCAAATTACCGAGTTTCAAATTTTAACAGCAATTGGTATGATTCTTTCAATTATAATCATACTTGGTGGTGTTGGGTATTATATTTTCAAGGTCTTTAAACAGATAAAAAAGACAATTTCCTTTGCGGGTAAATTAAATAAGGGTGATCTTACTGCTCATCTTAAAATGGGCAATGCTATTAAATGTTCTGAGACGATAAAGTGCAATAACGTTGATTGTCCATCATATGGTAAAGAAGTACATTGCTGGGTTGAGTCCGGTATATTTGCTATTGAACCGTCATGTGAAATTGTTTTGAATGGAGGCGACTGCAGGGATTGTAAAGTATGGCGTATGTCTAAATCTAATGAATTAGATGAAATGGCTTCAGCATTAAATGGTGTTGTTAGAAATTTAAAAACTAAGGCTGAGGTTGCTAAAATGATTTCTGAAGGTGATCTTACTGGAAAAATTCAAGTTAGTTCTGATAGGGATCTTTTGGGAATATCATTGAAGAATATGCTTGAGAGTTTGCAGCAAATGGTACACGATATTGAATCTACCTCATCGAATGTAAAGGTTGCTGCATCTCAAATTTCAAGTACTTCTGACTTGTTATCTCAAGGAGCAGCTAGGTCATCCGCATCAATAGAAGAAATCTCATCATCTATGACATTGATGGGGGCTCAAACAAAAGCTAATGCTCGGAATGCAAATGATGCAAATAATTTGGCAAAAGAAACATCAAATGTAGCAATAACTGGGCAGGAGCAAATGTTAAAAATGAGTGGAACAATGCAACGAATTAGTGAAAATGCTGAGAGAACAAAGTCCGTAATTAAATCTATCGATGATATTGCATTTCAAACAAACTTACTTGCTCTTAACGCTGCTGTTGAAGCGGCTCGTGCTGGAAGTTATGGTAAAGGATTTGCTGTGGTCGCTGAGGAGGTACGGAATCTTGCTGCTAGAAGTGCTGCTGCTGCTGCTGAGACAGCGGACTTAATAGGGAATAGTTATGATGAGATCAAAATTGGGGTTGATTTTTCTGCGCAAACTGTTGAGTCTTTGAATGAAATTGTGGAAAATGTAAAAAAGACAAGTGATTTAGTAGATGAGATTGCTAAAGCATCAAATGAGCAGGCAGATGGAATTTCGCAGGTAAGTATTGGTCTTTCTCAAGTTGATTCAGTTACTCAGCAGAATGCAGCTTGTGCGGAAGAAACTGCAAGTTCTGCCGCACAAATGGACTCTCTTGTAAGTATACTTCAAAAACTTGTCAGGAGGTTTATTCTTAATGGGACAGCAACTAGCAATACAAAAGAGATTGCTGGCCAACAGCATGAGTTTTATAAAGCTGAAAGTAAGGATAGATGGGGAGGAACTTCAGTCAACTCTAAGACAGTTGTCGACGAGTCATCAAAACAAATTTCGTTGGAGGATTAGAAAATGCAAGTTGCCGCGTTATCTAGAATATAGCCATTGTTAAACTTGGCATAAATAACGATATTAATTTAGTGTGATTTTAATGTTTTTGGATCTACTTTGTATGCAACAAATACATTGACAAGTGAGAGTACTGCAACGCTATAGAATATATATTCTGCTCCGAATTTATACCAAATTAAACCGCCTGATGCTGCAATTACTATCGTTACAATATGATCTAAGCTCATTCCCATAGATAATGTCTTTGTCAGGTCGGTCTCTTCTACTAGAATGTTTTTCAAGTATACTGTTCGTATTATTGTCATTTGCATCGACATCTTATCGAGTATGACCAATATGTATGCTAAAATGAGTGGTATACCAACAGTTGATAATATTCCACTCCTGAAACCAGAAGTCAGTAAGCCATAACAAATATATACCATAACAAATGATATCGCGTCAGCATAGAGTAATTTCTTTACTCCGAATTTATCAATTAGTTTTCCAAGAAATGGGATAAAGAACACACCAATAAATGTTGCGATAAAGAAGAGCATTGAAATAGTGTCTGCTTTTTTATTAAGCATTTCAATAAGAACCCATGGCCCAAAGACGAACATTATCTGTTTTTGGACACCTGACATAATAGTGAGCAAGTAATAATATTTATACTCTTTACGAAAGATCCATTTGATTTTTCTGTCATGTAACATTTTTTGCTTTAGAATTGAGATTAACATTATTAATGCAAGAACTGCAAAAAACATGGAGATCGCACATAAAATGAAAGGTTTTATAACGTTTGTGGAATAAGAAAAATACCCAGTTTTAAATCCAATATAAAGAATTGCCATAGCTACCATACTAAATGCAGTTGATGTACCGTTAAACCTACCTAGCACAGTCCCCATTTTTTTATCATCTTTAATAAGTGATAAACCAATGCTATTTTGCAGGATTAGTAATAAGTGCATACCTACTGAAAACATAAATAAAAGCATGACCATTATTGTGTAGCTAGGGAGTATTGTTCCTAAAAGTAATATAGCGATAATGCAGATAATTTCACCAATAATTGCAATACGTATGTCACCAATGAATGCAAGATAAGAAACAATAAAAATACCAATTACTCCAGGAAACTCTCGTGGGAATTCGAGAAATCCACGTTCTAAAGCGCCAATATTATATGCATCTCTTAAATAATTCGAGATTGTGTCAAAACTTAGCCCAAGGGCAAGTGCAGTAAATGCTAAAAAAACGTAGAAGCAGTAAATACTTTTTTGATGGGTTGTCACTTATGACTCCAATGCGATTTTATGTGAATAAAGTTAAATTTTATAGGAATTATTCGTTTTTGAATACATCTGCATTCTTAAGTAGAAATTCATTGTAGTCGGTTAATACTTGATTGAGGCTTTTGAGTAATTTATCATCGACTTGACTAAAAAAAGCAGAATCTATTTTATGTACTTTGTCATGAATTTCACGGTGTTCAGAAAAAATCTGACGACCTTCAGCAGTTAGTTTGAAATAGATCTCCTTTTTATTGGATTTAATTTTATAGCTTTCAATGTGGTTATTTTTGATAAGCCGTTTAACTATCTTACTAATTGCACCTCTTGTCATTTCAAGATGTTTAGCAATCCTTGTAACATTAGGCCTTTCATTTTTACCTATATAGTCAATAGTATGCATCTCTGAAAATGTATAGCTAAAAGTGTACAATTTCAGATTAGATTTAACCATTGCACTTCTTTTCGTGGCAATACTTGAAATATTTCTTGTCAGACTTGTTATAATATCCATGATTACATCATTTTCTCTATTCTTGTATTACGAATATATAAAATTTGATTCCAGGGAAACAAAGTATTAGATTTTTTGTTTCCTTGTCAACAATAAAGTTTGTGCTTATAAATATTACATTATAAATTTTGTATGAATTAAGAGTTACATTTTAAATTCATATAGTAAATTTAGATGTAATGTAGCAATATTTATAAATAGATCGAATTTTATATCAATATTCTTTTAATGGATTGTTACGTTAGGATTCTGCGGTATATTTTCAAATATTATTTAACTGAGCATTTAGATCTAGATCTCAATAAAGTAATAAATCTTGACAAGAATTTCTTTTCTGTTATAATATTTCGTATAGAAAATATTTTTGCAAGAAATTTTTGTGTAGTAATCTTTATTATGGGATTTATTATGTGTCAGATTGAAGATCAAATATTGTGCTCATTAAGAAGGATTATTAGAGGGGTATATATTTATTCTCGCCAGTTGAATACAAGGCTAGGCCTTACAGCACCGCAACTTCTTTGTTTACGTGAAGTTGTTTCTACTGAAAGTACAACGCTGTCAAATCTTAAGAAGAAAGTTAATTTGAGTGCAAGTACCATTACTGGTATTATCGATAGACTTGAATCAAAAGGATTTGTTGAGCGTCAGCGTTCAAGTAGTGACAGGAGGAAAGTTTTTGTTTGTCCAACTTTAAAGGGTATAGAAATACTTGATACTTCACCTTCATTGTTACAGGATCATTTTGCTGAGTCGTTAATGAACCTGTCTTGTGATGAACAGCAGCAAATAGCGGAATCATTGGAGAGGATTGTTAAATTAATGAAGGTCGAGGATGTTGATGCTTCTCCTAATTTGATTCCGAGTCCGTCAGATTAACTTTATATAGGAGGTTTTGTCTTATTTTAAAACTAAGTGAACAACAAAAAGATATTCTAAGTGAGATTAATGGAGCCAATTTGTCTAATTGGTTGGATTGGAAGTGGCAGCTTAAGCATTGTGTTACTGATATTAACCAGGCAGAAAGATTACTTGGTGCAGAGTTTCCAGAAATGATTCGATTTAATTTTAACAATATAGTTAAGAAATTTCCATTATCTGTTACTCCATATTATCTTTCTCTTGTAGATTGCGACAACATTGAGAATGATCCAATTTTTAAACAGTGTTTCCCAACTGTTGATGAGCTTACTGTAACTTCTCTTGATATGCATGATCCCTTGCATGAAGATAAGGATTGCCCTGTTACTGGACTTACTCATCGCTATCCTGATAGAGTTCTTCTTCTAGTTAGTAATAGCTGTGCTATGTATTGCAGACACTGTACAAGAAAAAGAAAAGTAGGAGATCAAAATACCATTCCTTGTCGCGAACAGATAAGTAAAGGAATTGAGTATATTAAGAATACCCCTCAAATTCGCGATGTATTGCTGAGTGGTGGTGATCCTTTTATGTTACCAGATGACTATATTGACTGGATACTTTCTGAACTTAGCAAAATTGAGCATGTTGAGGTTGTTAGAATTGGTACAAGAACACCTGTTGTCTTGCCACAAAGAATTACCCCAGCTCTTGTTGATGTTTTAAAAAAATATAAGCCTTTATGGGTTAACACTCACTTCAATCACCCACGTGAAATAACAAATTCATCAAAACAAGCTATTGCAAAACTTGCTGATTCTGGTATACCACTTGGAAACCAGTCGGTGTTACTTGCAGGGGTTAATGATTGCCCACGTATAATGCGTTCATTAGTTCATAAACTTGTTGCGAATAGGATCAGACCATATTACTTATATCAATGTGATTTATCTGAAGGTCTGAGTCATTTTAGAACTCCGGTAGGTAAAGGAATAGAGATTCTTGAGAGTCTTATAGGTCATACAAGTGGCTTTTGTGTGCCAACTTATGTAATCGATGCTCCTGGTGGAGGAGGGAAGATACCAGTAATGCCAAATTACTTGATATCATGGTCGACGAATAAGGTTGTTTTAAGAAACTATGAAGGGGTGATAACGACATATAAGGAACCAGATTCATATGAAACAAATTTTTGTGACCGAGAATGTGATGTTTGTGATTTAATGCTGTCCCTTGAAGATTCTGATGAACGCAAGGCCGTTGGAATAGAAAAGTTACTTGCAGATCATGATGAAACAATTTCACTTGTGCCTGAAGGCAACGCCAGATATGAAAGACGTGATAATGATTAATTTCATATTTCGCATGAGTTTTGTTGTGTAATGATTTTAACAGGATGTTCGCAATGTATGATAAAATAGAAACTTTAGATTGTGGTACTGTAATACATCACGGAAAGTTCAATGACAGAATTTATTTGATGAATAAAGGTGACACTGCTTGTGAAGTACTTATTGATAATTTGTTTCTCCTTGCAAATAATGAGGGATATTCTAAAATTATTGCAAAGGTTAAATCTTCTGATCTTGCAAATTATGTCAATAGAGGTTTTTTAATTGAAGCATTCATACCAAACTTTTTTTTAGATAATGAAGATCTGTTTTATTTGACCTACTACCTAGATGATGAGCGTTTGTTTGAGCAAAATGTTGATACTTATTGCTCTGTGTTTAGTAGTGCTCAATCAAAAAATAATGTAGATAGGACACCGCCTGATATTTATGGAACATTAAGGCAATGTACTGAGGACGACGTTGCTCAGATGGTAAGTGTGTATATGGAGGTATTTCCTACCTACCCATTTCCAATTTTTGATTCTAAATACTTGCTTGATACTATGAGAGATCATATTGATTATTATTGTGTAGAAATTGATGCTAAAATTGTTGCTCTTTCGTCTGCTGAAATTGACTATAAAACACATTCTGCGGAGATGACGGATTTTGCAACAGTTACGGAATTTCGCTCAAAAGGTTATGCTTCCAGACTGCTTGGTTTGATGGAAAGTAGCACTAGTCAGAAGGGGATTAATACTTTCTACACAATTGCACGTGCTAGTAGCTATGGAATGAATACAACTTTTTCTAAGGCAGGGTATTGTTTTGGAGGAAGGCTCAAAAATAATACTAATATTTCGGGTAATATTGAGAGTATGAATGTATGGTATAAAGATCGCAGAAATAATTAGACATCTATTTTTGCTGAACTTTAATTATAAAGGATTTCAATTGTCGTAACAGTTGAAATCCTTTTAATTTTTAATAATTTCAATATTATATGTTGTATACTATGTCATCGATTTAGATTGATTTAATATAGCACGTACATTGTGCTATTAAATTAGTATTAATGCCTATAAAAGCTGTTTGTTGTTATAGTAAACAGTTGTTGGTGTTATTACATAATCTATGCATTTGTCATGAGCAGACATTGGAATGTCGTCAAAAATTTGCTCGTCATAGCAGAGACCAATAGTTATGCACGAGCATTTTTCTAAAAACCTGTCATAATATCCTTTTCCTCTTCCTAAGCGTTCACCAGATTTTCCTAGTGCTCTTGCAGGTATTATCGCCAAGTCGATTTCTTCGTGGTTGACAATTGGGCTGTTTGAGGAGGGTTCTTTAATATTATAGCGTCCAGTACAAACAGTTTCAGTTAATCTTTTTAGAGTAAGCTCACCATTAATTTCAGAGACTGGAAGGACTATTTCTGCACTTAAAAAAGGTGCAGATAGCATTAAATTGGTTATATTCGGTTCATCAGGAAGAGGCATGTAAGTAAGTATGGTTAAAGGTCTTGTAGCTTCAATAAGCATTGTGGAATTATAAAATGTAATAAAAGATTCACATAGCGCTTTGTCATAATTTTGACGCTTAGAATCAGGTATTATTGATATAATAGTTTTAATCTTGTCTCTAAGTATTTTTTTTTGGGTTGTTATATTTAAAATTGACATAATATTTTTCGATTATTTAAGTAGTACATATATAAGTTTATTATATTATAATAAACTTGAGTTGACTTGACTACCCTAAAGTATAAAATATTACTAAAAGCTTATGTGTTAATATGTTACTTAATATGGAGTTATTACTGTGTATAGATATTTGTCATTACTGCTTGTTGTTATAACGTTTTATTCTTCACAATGTTACGCTGCAGGTTCTGCTGAATTAGTCTTCAAATTAATCTCTGTAAATGTTGAGATAACTATAATTCAGGCAATTTTACTGGCACTTGCAGTATTTTTATATTCAAAGGTAATGCTGACAACGAGAAGACGAGTTGCTATGCCTCTTGATGATGTCTCATTCGTAAAGGATGAGGTTGGAGCAGGTAAAATTGAAAGTGCTATTGGATATCTAAATGATCATATTACACTTTTTTCTAATATAATATTACCTGGGTTAAAGCTGCATAATACATCACATATGAGAATTATTGCTGCTATGCAGGGGCAAGGACTACGTGAGATTGGAGCACTAAAACAGAGATTATCACATATTGCGCATATTGGAGTTATTGCTCCACTTGTTGGAATGCTTGGTACTGTGATTGGAATAAGTAAGGCATTTGCTGCTCTAGGTAGTGAAGGTGCTATCGGTATGAGAAGTGTTATGATGGCTGGAGGTATAAGTGAAGCATTAGGGGCAACTATACTTGGTTTGCTTGTTGGAGTGCCGGCATTAGGAGCATACTATGTCTGTCTTGCCAGAGTTGGAAGGCTTGGTAATGAACTTGAGTGCGCAGCAGAGGAGATTGCTGCGACTATTGTTGATGTACGAGAGAATAATTCAAACTAGATCTGAGGTGGCATATGAATTTTAAAGGTAGAGGTGAGGATGTTGAAAGTGTTGCTTACCTGATTATTCCTTTTCTAAGCTTGCTTTTTGTTCTTATGTTGTTTGCAACATGTGTAACTTCAATGTTTAGAGATGAGAAACTACTTGGATTTGAGGTGATTCACCTACCGATTGCTTCAGAAGGAATTTCTGAATATAGAACGAACGATGAGTTAATAATAAATATTAATTCTCAAGGGAAGGTTTTTCTCAATAGTGTGCCATTAAGTACTGAGGTACTGGAAACAAAGATTAGTCAGTTGTCTATATTTTCAAATGCAGCAAAAGAAGAGGTATCAGTAATTATAAGGGCGGATGGGCATGCTCAGCATAGAACAGTGATTGACGTTATGAATATTTGTAAGAGAGCAGGTGCTAAATATATCTCTTTTGGTACTTATTCTGATTTAGATTTTTAAATTAATATTAATACATACTTGGTAAAAGTTAATAATAAATGTTTAGACGCAGAACAGTCATACTAGGGTTCATCTTTGCTGTCGGTTTTTTCTTGTTAATTGGCAGACTCTGGTATTTACAGGTATATACCTCTGAATACTACAAAAAAATGGGAGAACGAAGGCTTCACAGGCTTCGACCAATTCCACCGTCTAGAGGTAGTATTCTTGATAGACGTGGGCGAGTGCTTGCTGGTGATACCGCGAGTTTTGATTTATGGATGCAGCTTGCAAGCTATAAAAAAATTGCTGGCAAGCGTAAACTTATCAGTAATATTGACGTGCTAACTCCAGAGAGTGTTTATGAGGCACTTGTTGCTGCTGGCACACAGCGTGAGATAAAACTAAATCTTCTTAAGAAAAATCTGCTAGAACACTCCGATTTTGTAGAAGAACTATCGCAAATACTCTTAAAAAACGATGCAGAAATAAGCTCCATTGAAAACTCAAAGGAAAGAGTAGTAAATAGTATTATTGGTATTCTTTCACAAATAAGTGTTAAAAGTAAGAGTGGTATTTATAAAAGTCAAAGAGATATAATGCATTCTTTTACAGACCCGCGTGTTATGCTCAACGATATTTCACTCAAGTCATATCAAGAAATTGAGCAAATTCAGTTAAATCCATATACAAAAGATAAGTTTGAGGCATTAAATGTTCGCGGAGGATATAAACGAATTTATCCTTATGGTGAATTAATGGCGCATATTACCGGCTATACAGGTAACTTGATAAATAGCGAGTATCAGCAGCTTCGTGGTTATTGGGATGATAATCACGAATTGGTTCCTGGGGATAATAAAATTGTTAAGAGTGGTCATCTGTTTTTTGAAATAGAGCCTGGGTCTGAAGAGGAAGAAATGATCAAGCCACGTATACGCAGAAGTGAAGGTAAAGATTATTATCTATCAGGCGGCACTTTTTCAAATGAAACTGTGGGCAGAAGCGGTATTGAGCAGTGGTATAATCAAGAATTGCGTGGCAGACATGTCTGGAGAGTAGAAAAACTTGTTAAGCCTAATCCAGATGGTCCAAGATTATTTATTAATGCTGGAATGAGAAAAGATGCTATTAATGGCAAGAATCTAAAACTTACAATTGATGTTGATTTTCAGCAAAAAGTAAGCAATATACTCAATGATGAGCTTAAAAAATTGAGCAGAGAACCAAAGCACAGAAAAGTGTTGAATAGACTGGGGTATGACGAGTTCCCAGGAGTTGTTGTCGTTATGAATGTTCATAATGGTGAAATCTATGCAATGGTAAGTACACCAAGTTATGATCCCAACAAAATTCACGATCCTGATTATTACAAAAGTATAATTGACGATAAAAAGTTTCCTTTATACAATCGGGCAATTTATGGAGTTGTAAAAGGTGCATCACCTGCAGGTTCAACAATAAAACCTCTGGTTGGTATGGCTGCACTAGAAGAAGGTGCAATCACTGCGAATACTCATTATATATGTGAAGGAGTTGAGTATATTGGAGATAAAGAGTATGTTTGTATGAATAGAGCTCATCATGGCAGCATGGATGTTACTGATGCTCTTAAAGTTTCGTGTAATGTATTTTTTTATCATGCAGGACAAGCACTTGGTGGTAAACGCTTATCTTCATGGTTGAGAGATTTCGGGCTTGGGTCTGTTACGGGAATAGATTTACCACGTGAACGGGTTGGACATTTACCTGAGAATGCTTTTACTGGTATTCGTTGGTCGTTAGGGGAAAATTATCATCTTTCTATTGGTCAGGGAGCAGTTGATGTTACTCCTATACAGCTTGCTGTAGCTTATTCAACAATTGTGAATGGTGGTTATAAGGTTGTGCCGCATCTTAAGTATGATCCTTCTGATCCAACTTTAAATTATCCTAAAGGAAGATTTAAGTTTTCTGATAAAAATGTTAACCTTATTAAAAATGGTATGTGGAAAGTTGTACAAACAGGAGAATATCCCAGAGGAACTGCATTCAGACTTGGAATGATTGAAGGGTTTGAGTATATTGGAAAGACGGGTTCTGCTGAAGCGGGTAGGAGAAAAAACCGGGTTACACATGCGTCTTTTGCAGCAATTGCTCCTTACGATGAACCGGAAATTGCAGTTGTTGCTCTTATACCATATGGTGATCATGGCGGAGCAAGTTGTGCCCGACTTGTAAAGAGAGTTATTAAGGCGTATTTTCATCTTGATGAATTTCAGGAGATTAATACTGACCATGAAATTCATCAAGATAAAGAGTGGGATGAGTACGAAAGCGAGTCTGATAGTAATGGTGCATTGGGTTAGTGTATTTGTTTAATTTAATTATATAGGCTGAATGTTTTGAATGATCGTGGATGGAAGATAGACTGGGTTGTTGTTATTTCGACTGCTATAGTCGTTGGCATTGGACTATATTATCTAAAAAGTGCGGATGAAGAATATTATTATAAACAATTGAATTGGCTTCTTGTTAGTGCAGTTGCATTGGCAGCTGGGTTTATAATTGACTTCAGGATTTTAATCAGGCATTCCTTTGTAATATATATTGGCGTTTTTGTTTTTCTCGTTGGAGTATTATTCACGTCTCCAATTAATGGCGCGCGAAGTTGGATCAGGTTACCTGGATTTAATATGCAACCTTCAGAGTTAATGAAAATTGCTCTTATTCTTTTATTGGCAAAAATATTAAGCTCGCATGAAAAACAGGCAACAGTTCGAGGTCTTATTATGCCTTTTATTGTTACAGTTATTCCTTTGGGACTTATATTAAAGCAACCAGACCTTGGGACTGGAATGCTTTTTCCTCCTCTTTTGGTTGCTATGGTATTTTCAAGTGGTGCCCGTATTTTGCATCTTGCCGTTGTTGCTGTTGCCGGTTTATGTGGCGTGGCTCCTATGTGGCTCTTTATTATGAAAGAATATCAAAAGAATAGAATTCGTGCTTTTTTAAATCCTGAACTTTATAGCGCTCGAGAAGCATGGCAGCTTATTCAAAGTCTCATTGCTATTGGTTCTGGAGGCATCTATGGAATGGGTTGGGGGCAAGGTAGCCAGACATCTCTTGATTTGTTATCTGAAAAGCACACAGACTTTATTTTTGGTGTGATTGCTGAGGAAGGTGGATTTTATGTTGCTACCGGGTTACTTGTTGCATACTTGGTGCTAATTTTAGGAGGCTTGCATATTGCGCGATATGCAAGTGATCCTTCAGGAAAGCTGGTAGCTGTCGGGATTTCTACAATTATTGGTGCTCAGGTATTAGAAAATGTAGGGGTGGTTACTGCAAGCCTGCCCACCACTGGTATCACTCTTCCTTTGATTAGCTATGGTGGTAGTTCTATGATTGTAACTTTCTTTATGATTGGGCTATTATTGGGAATTGGCAGAAGTAGGGTTTTTATAATGGGGCCAGAGAAATTTACAGGGGTTGTCCCAAAGTAAAATATTAGCAGGGGAACGTTTTGGAAAAAGAATCGTCGATAGGAATATTTGACTCTGGAATTGGCGGAATATCTGTTTATAGAAGTATTAGAAAACTTATTCCGAATGAGAGTGTTATATATTTTGCTGATCAGGCAAATATGCCGTATGGATCGAAAAAACTTTCAGTAATACTTGAATATTCAAAGGGGATTACAAAATTTTTACTAAGAAAAAAATGTAAAATAATTGTTATCGCTTGCAATACAGCTTGTGCAGCAGCCTTACATACTTTACGAAAATTATTTCCTGAGGTCTTATTTGTGGGTATGGAGCCTGCAGTAAAACCTGCTGCTGAAAAAACAGTAACAAACTCAGTTGGAATTCTTGCAACAGAAGGAACTTTTAAAGGTGACCCATATGCAGGTGTAATAAATCGTTTTGCAAAAGGTGTTAAAGTTTATGAACAGCCTTGTAATGGACTAGCTGAAGCTATTGAAAATGATTATGAAGAAGCAATAATTAAAGAGATGCTTGCTTCATGGATACAGCCGTTAAAAGAAAAAGGTATTGACCAGTTAGCTCTAGCATGTACACATTATCCGTTAGTTATTGATCGCATTAAAGATATTGCAGGATCAAGTATTAATGTAATTGATCCTGCAGAAGCTATTGCTCGAAGAGTCTTTTCGCTACTTTACGTAAATGAGGGGCTTTCTGAGTGCGATTTTGAATGTGAGTTTTATACAACAGCAGCAGATTGTTTTGTTCAGTCAAGTATTGTTTCTGCTGAATTTAAGGGTGAAATTAATTACTGTAAGTGGGATACTTGCCAATGTTTAATAGAGTTGTGAGTCTTTGGAGAGGTGTTATTGAACAAACCTCACCTCAGTTGTTGTTAATTTATACATTTGGTCTTCTGATTTGCATTGGTACTTTAACTCTTATGTTGCCTTTTGTCCAGAGTAAAGATGTTTCATTTATTGATGCTTTATTTACAGCAACTTCTGCAACTTGTGTAACTGGTCTAGCAACTATAGATATTGCCAGTTCGTTTAATTGGTATGGTCAATTCGTTATACTGTGCTTGATACAGTTTGGCGGGGTTGGGCTTATGACATTTGCTGCAATTTCATTTACAATTTTGGGCGGCAGAATTTCTCTTGGTACGCGTGATATTCTCGATAATGCTTTTGCAATTCGAGATCTCGCAAGTGAATTTATAAAAACATTTAAAATTATGTTTTTTGTTATACTAAGCATTGAATTAATTGGTGCTTTATTTATATTTTTTGGATTAATTGAGGGCAGTAATATAAATAGTTCTTTGTGGAACGCGTTTTTCCTTTCTGTTTCATCATTTTGTAATGCGGGATTTACTCTTTATAATGATAGCTTGCAGAGCACTTCGGTATATACTAGGTGTATTATTATGGCTCTGATCATTCTTGGAGGACTTGGTCATCTTGTTCTTGCAGAGCTATTTGCATTTATTAAATGTATCTTACAAAATAAAAAAATACTTCACCCAAGAGTTTTTTCATTTCATGTGAGAGTAGTATTGCTTATGACAATACTTCTCTTAATAACAGGAACCGCTTCAACCTACTTGCTAAATTATAAAAAAGATTATATTGGATTGTTTGAATCATTATTTCAATCTGTTACTGCGCGAACCGCAGGATTTTCATCTGTTGATCAGACTTTATTCAGTATCCCTTCAATATTGATAATAATCCTTTTGATGCTTGTTGGTGGAGGAGCTGGGTCATGTGCAGGTGGGTTAAAGATAACAACTCTCGCTGTATGGCTAGCACATATAAAAAACATTATTACTGGAAGCAATGAGATAACTCTACTTGGAAGGAAAATACCTAATATTATTGTAACAAAGGTAACTAAGATTATTGCTCTTGCAATTTTCTGGAATGTTCTTGGTGTTGTTATTTTAAGTGCTTTTGCAGAATCTACGCCTTTTCTAACTTTATTGTTTGAGCAGATTTCAGCATTTGCAACAGTAGGGTTGTCTCTAGATTTTACTGATAAAATGCCTGATATTTGCAGTTTGTGGATAATTGTTACTATGTTTGTTGGAAGACTCGGAACTCTTACAATTGCGCTAGCTATTCCACGTTCGTTACCACTCAATATTAATCACCCTGAAGGGAGGATCTTGGTAGGATGAAGAAAAGATTATGTGTAATCGGTTTAGGACAATTTGGAAGAGAGATTGCTAAATGTCTTGCTAGAACAGAGGAAGTTCTTGTTTTGGATATAAAGCAGAGCTCTATTAATGAAATTGCCGATGATGTACAGAAAGCCCTTAGACTGAATGCGACAAATTTCAATGAAATATCAACTGTTGTTGATGATTCTTTCGATGAGGCTATTGTAAGTGTAGGAGAAGATCTTGAAGCTAGCATTCTTATTGTACTTCATTTAAAGAAACTTGGGATTAGAACAATCCATGCGAAAGCACTTTCTGACGATCATGCCCGAATTTTAGAAGCAATCGGTGCAACAAATGTAATATTCCCTGAATCTGAGGCGGCATTAAGACTTAGCAAAAGAATTGTGAACCCAAATGTCATTGATGATTTTTCACTTGGAGAGGAGCATACAATCGTTGAGCTGGAAGTTCCTGAATCTTTTATTGGAATGACTCTTTTAGATGTCGGAATTAGAAAAAATTTTTCCTCGTATCTTATTGCAATTAGAGATCTTGATAACGGTAAAACAAACTTTATGCCTGATCAGGAAGTTGTTTTTAAGGCGAATACATCTCTTGTGTTGATTGGACGAGTTGAAAGTATTGAAAAATTAAGAGAACTCGATGGTGATAAAAATTTACGTAAATAAAGGTTTGCGCTTATGGTAACGAAGTGGTTTATATGGCTTTACAACTTTCTGAACGTAATGCTCGTTATCTACCATCGTTCCGTTTGTTAAGTATAATATTGCAAGTAGGAAATTGAATATATTCCGTTGTTTCTTCTGGAAATATAAGGCGTATTTTTTGTTTATAGCATAGAGCTTAAAGAGCAGTCACAGCCTTAAAATATCTATCTTTACCTTTTCTGGGCATCAATTCGATATAACATAAATTTTTCAATTTTATTAGTGATAAGTAATACAAGTTGTGTCACAAAGGATGCAGAAAATTTAATTGCAATACCAGTATTAAATTAATTTTATCGTTTACTTGTAAATTTGTGATTGAGCGATAAAATAATATTTATGAGTTATATTAAATTATGTTTTTCGTCGCATTGTATCAGGGCTAGGCTATAGTTGATATAGATAAGGTTAAAATGTTTAAATGTCTGTTAACACTTTGGGTTACTTTCTTTTATGTTGGTTTATTTACAATAGGTGGTGGATACGCAATGCTTCCTTTACTTGAGAAGGAAGTTGTTGAAAAAAGGAATTGGCTCACCCATAATGAGTTAATTGACGTTTTTGCTTTAGGACAATCAACTCCTGGTGTTATTGCACTCAATGTGTCTACTTATGTGGGAGTTGGACAACGTGGAATAATTGGTGGAATTGCTGCTACTTTTGGAATGATTGCTCCGTCTTTAATAATAATAACTTGTATTGCTTACTTTATTAATGAAATTAACCAAATACCGCTTATTATGAGTATTTTTGTTGGCATAAGAGCTGTTGTTGCCGGACTATTATTATCAACAGTATATAAACTTGGTAAACGTTCTGTAAAAGATTTTTTAGGTGGCCTAATAGTACTTATAGGATTTATACTTATTGTTTTTTTGAATATCTCTCCTGTTTTTGTCGTAATTGGTAGTGGTATATTGGGGATTATTATTTATGGGGCTTGGGGTATGGGTTGCAATAAAGGGAGAAAGTAGTGAGTTTTTTGACTTTATTTGTGATTTTTTTCAAAGTTGGGCTATTTACAATAGGGGGGGGGCTCGCTTCACTCGGTCTACTGCATGAATACTTGGTTGAGCCTGGGTATTTAGATCCTAGTCTATTTTATAATATGGTTGCAATCTCACAGTCCACCCCTGGACCTATTGGGATAAATATGGCTACATATATTGGTTTTGAATACGCTGGTATTTCTGGTGCAATTGTAGCAACATTATCGCTTGTTCTTCCATCGTTTATTATAATTTCTCTTCTTGCCTTTACACTAAAGAACTTTAAAGATAATAAATATGTTGTATCTGCATTTTCTGGGTTTAGACCTGCTGCAATTAGTATTATTTTGAGTGTTGCATATATGATTATTACTAACTCTGTAATTGATCTTGATTCAAGTTTGACAGTTAATAGTAGTGTAATTATTAAAGTGATAATTTGTATATTAACTGTTGTCTTATCTTTGAAGTTTAAAGTTCATCCCATTCTTTGTATTGTTGGGGGCGGGTTGATTGGAGCATTTTTGCTCTGATTATATTAGTAAGGCTGGAATCTAAGATTCCAGCCTTACTAACTGTGTTGTAATTACCTTCAGTCGTGGTCACTTTCTGAGGTATTTTCTGAAATGTTGCAACAATTTGACTTACTGCAACATGAACATTTTGGTGGAGTTTTAGAGAATAGGACTAAATATATTCTTCTTAATGTATAAATTGCTGCAATGGCAATAATTACCATTAAAATGATATCTTCTATATTCATTATTGCTCCTTTTGTAGTGAGAGAAAAATGTATTAATTACCAATGTCTTGTGTGTAAAATGGTGTAAGATAGAAATACTTACCAATCTAACTATTTTTATTTAATTTTTTTACTTATGCTTAAAAATAAGTTTTCATAACGTTAATTACGCGCTCAGAATAATTTAGATTCAATTAGATATCTCTAACTTTTTGTAAGCTATAACGTTATAATAAATTTTTGTAAAAACTATTTGTAATATGTAACTAAGTATTGTAAAATATCTCATATTGGTAAAAGAACTTAATTTTAATTTACCTATTAATTTATAATACACTTAAGGAGAAAAAAAATGGCTTACAAAATTTCTGACGCTTGTGTTGGTTGTGGTGCTTGTATGTCTGCATGCCCAGTTGAAGCTATCAAAGAAGGCGAAAAGTACTCAATTGATCCAGACACTTGCGTAGACTGTGGTGCTTGTGCTGGTGAATGCCCAGTAGAGGCTATCTCAGCTGAGTAAGTTTTAATAGCTCCATTTTCTTTGGCTCTATCATCAATTTGGTGATGGAGCTTTTTTTATTCAATAACCAAGTAATAGACCGCCTTGGTAAACTATAAGCGTAATAGTATATGCAAGTGCTGTCAGACCAAATAATTGGAATAATGCCCATTTCCAAGAATTGCTTTCACGTCTTGTTACTGCAATCGTTGCGATACATGGTGCGCTGATTAGACAGAAAAGCATTATGCAGAACCCCTGAAGAGCTGTGTAATTTTTACCGATAACTTCTCTTAGGGCTTCGGAATTAGACTCTGAATCTCCTACTGCGTATACAATACCTAGCTGAGAGACAAATACTTCCTTAGCTGCAAGTGCACCTATTAGAGCTGTACCAATATGCCAATCAAAACCTAAAGGCTTTATTATTGGTTCAATCAGTGAACCTACTCTACCTGTAATGGTATATCCCATCCTTTCTGCGCTTTCAGCATTATTTAATTCAATTATTTTTTCTTCTTTATTCTCCTTAGAGAGGTTGGAATTATCAATAGACGAAATTATCGATACATAGTTTTTTGACATTACTTCCTTTTGAGGATATGTCGATGCTATCCAGAGAATTATTGATATAGCTAAAATAATTGTACCAGCTTTTTTTAAGTATAGACCGGCTCTCTGCCATAGATGAATAACTATGCTTGTAAATGTTGGTATTCTGTAAGGAGGAAGTTCCATTACAAAAGGGACATCGTCTCCTTTAAAAACTGTTGAACGCAAAATTTTTGCACAAACTATAGCTAGGGCAATACCAATGAAGTAAATAATCCACATTACTATAGCTTGGATGCGTTCAGGGAAAAATACTGGTATAATTAGCGCATAGATTGGTATACGAGCTCCACAGCTCATTAATGGGGCAACCAACATTGTTGTCATTCTGTCGCGTTTGGATTCTAGAGTCCTTGTTGCCATAATTGCTGGTACAGAGCATCCAAAACCAATAATCATTGGAATAAAACTCTTACCATGCATTCCGACTTTATGCATAAGCTTGTCCATTATAAAAGCTACACGAGACATATACCCAGTACCCTCCAGCAATGCAATAGCTAAGAATAAGAGCATAATATTTGGTAAAAAGATTAAAACTCCACCAACGCCTGCAATCACTCCATCTAATACTAGAGATTTAAGTATGCTTTCAGTCTGCCACAAACTGTCGATATTTGTAGCAATAAAATTAATGCCATCCTCAATCCAGCCCATAAATGGCTCGCCAATTGTAAATGTCAGCCAGAAAACACAATACATCAGTAGAAAAAATAGAGGTAACCCTAATATCCTATTAGTCACAATAGAATCTATTTTTTCACTAATATCCTGACGTTTTTGTAGAGTTGTCGTTACACTTTCTCTGTAAATACCGGTAATTATGCCATATCTGTGTTCAGCAACAGCTATTTCTGAGTCTTCACCAATATGCCTTTCAAATTCCTTGATAAGTTCGCTTATTTGATCAAGGAGTTCTTGTCCGTGACTTTTAATCAACCTTTCTGTAACAGCTTCATCTTTTTCTAAAAGCTTTATTGCAAACCAAGAAAGTGGAATCATTCCGTTATCAACTCGTGCATCTTTGAGTAGCGAAGTCAATTTACGGACGTAATCAGCCATATCACAGCCAATATCATGCTTTGTAATATCAAATGTTGTACATGCAGCTGAATTTGAGTACTTTTTTATAGCCTGCTTGAGTTCAATAATGCCTGTTGCTTTAGAGCCAACAGTACATACTACTGGCGAACCAAGGAGTTTGCTAATTAACTCAAGAGAAACTTGTATACCTTTATTCTTAGCCGTGTCCATCATATTGAGTACAATAAGCATAGGAACACCAAGCTCTAATAGTTGAAGAGTTAGATAAAGGTTTCTCTCTAAATTTGATGAATCAAGAACATTAACAATCAAATCCAGAGGCTGCTCAATAATTTCATTTCTTGCTATTAGTTCTTCAGGAGAATTAGTGTTTAAAGTATATGTACCTGGAAGATCAATAACTGATATTTTGCTATTATCAAAAAAATATTCGCCGGTTTTGATTTCTACTGTAACACCAGGGTAGTTTCCAACATGTTGATTTGCTCCAGTAAGACCATTAAATATTGTACTTTTCCCAGAATTTGGGTTTCCTGCAAGTGCAATTCTTATGTGTTTCATTTGTTACCTTTTGTGCTTAGTATCATGCAAAAAAGTTAGCTGTCTCTTATATTACAGGCAAAAAAAAACTGCATAACTTTTTATAGTGTAATGTTTAGTTAGCTAATTCAATTTCTATAAACGAAGCATCACCTTTGCGGAGTGATAATTCATAGCCCATTACCTTGAGTATAATAGGATCACCTAGTGGGGCAATTCGTTTAACCTCAACAGTATGGTTCCTAATGATACCCATACCAGCATATCTAGTACGATAATTTAATTCAGGAGATACTCTTGTTATTTTACCTTTTTGACCAATTCCTAAATTGTCAAGTGTAGTTAACGCTCTCATGATTTCTCTCTTTATATTAGACTATATTATTTTTTATTTGATATACATACTCTAGTGTCGATTCCTTCACGGTAGAACTCTTCAAATTTATCCTTCCAAACCTGTTCGTTTTTTGGGCATGATTTAATATATTTTGTAAAAGCAACAAACCTATCTGTTACTTCCTTGCCAATAAAATGCTCCATCTTACAGGCTATATCATCTGCTTTATCTTCATTAACTCCAAGGAGATCAGTTAAAAAAAGTTTGATGTTTTTATGCTTATAAATAATCTGCTCTGAGCACTTTTTGCCTTTTTCGGTAAGTGTTATAGGTTTATATTTTTTATAAATAATTAAATCAAGCTCAGCAAGATTGCGCAAAGCTACAGTTACTGAGGATCGCTTTACTTCCATTTTGTCTGCAATGTCGTTAGATAATGCATAACCATCTTCTTTGGAAAGTTTTGCAATTACTTCTAAATAATTCTCTAAGCTAGCCGAGATTTCTACATTCATTAAATTCACCTCTTGTGTAAAATTGTTAGATATAACTAATTTACTTAGAATCTGCTGGTAAGTCAAGTTAATTATAGTTTTTTTTTAAAAATTTAAAATAATTAAAGCTTTCTGTGCAAAAAAGATTAATCATTTTGTCCAAAAGTTAGTTGTGTGTAATTGTTTTGCGAATAATAGTTCTTAAATATTATTTAAGATTTTGCTTGAAAAGGAGATAGCTCAAATGTAGAATATCCGGTAGAAGTTGAAAGTTAAAGATAGGGGATATTGTTGAAGTTTTTGGATAAAACTAAATGCTTATGTAATATGTTTATAAGTAACTATTTACTTGTAGCATTTTCATTGATTTTATATTTTTGTTTCTTTTTTTCGCGCCTGTTTGCTAATGATGTGAATACGGTCGACTATGATTATTTTGATAGTAGTAATGTTGAATTTGTTCAAAGTAACATAAATGAAAACAATGCAAGTTATATACCTGAATCTTTGAGATCAGCTAAGGGAAATGCATCCTTAATGATAGGTGGTGAGCTGTTTGTAGATTATATAGGAAGTGTTTTTCATGGCGATAACAGCGTTGGAACTGGATATGATGGTGGCTGGTATTTGCATAATACAAACTTGAGATTTGATTTTGCTATTAATAATGATTTGCGTGTTGCGATAAAACTTGATTTGAGCGATTCTCCATATCGAAAACAATCATTGGTTATGGAAGAAGCACTAATGATGTGGAATTCAATTTGCGGTGGCCCAATCGGATTGTTCTTTGGTGCAGGAGAGGTGCCGTACGGGCAGGATAGAACGCTTGGTATAATTCAGAGTTATAATCATACTGAAGGCAACGGAAGTAGTGAGGGGCCAACAATACTCAGTTCTCCATATCTTTCAACGTTGAGACCTGGTTCGGCTAATGTTATATACCATCCTGGTGAGATTGATAGAGTCGTGCTTGCAGGATTGTCCTACACTTGGCAAGATGCTATTAAAGCTGAGTTTTCATTTTTTCAACCTGATGGGATGGATGATGAGATTGGTATTTATGACAGAGTTGCTCCTTCGGGTGATTCTGGATTTGGTAGCTTTGCAGCAAGAATATGGTGGAATACGCCTCTTGATGGTCTTGTTGCTGAAATTTCTGGCGTTAGGAAGCATGATTCTCAAAGAGGGGATACTGGGTTATTCGGTCCTGATGCGATTGAGGACGAATATGCAGTAAGCATTGGTTTAGACTGGAATATTACTAATGATTTAGAGGCTTTTGCAGAATACCAACATGGTTTTAACTGGGGCTTTATCGAGGGTTATCATACCGATACAGTATCTGTAGGAAGTTTATATTCGATTACTAATAAATTAACCTTGGGCGGTATGGTTGAGTGGTTACATATTTCAGACAGGTCAAAAATTACAGACTTTAATAAGTTTGTGCTACACACTCAATATAAATTTTCAAATGGTGTCTATGTTATTGCTGAATATGGTGCAGAACTATATAATTGGGATGGTGCTCTTACAAATGTACTTGCTGTTAGAAGTGGTATAAGTTTTTAGTAAAAAATTTTGTACTAATTATTTCAATTATATTATGAGGTATTAATATTAATTTTAAAAATATACTTCACACTTTTTTTTTAGTAATAATACTTTGTTCTTTAATTCTTGGAGTATTATATCGAGGCTACTTCTTTAGTAAGCCGTTGATCATATCTTCTATTCCTGAGGTTGAGTCCCTCGCTTTTCCATCGCAGCAACATAAGTCTATTTCTCATACAGTAATAGGTATTACCCCTCATGAGATCAAAGTTTCTCCTCCTCCAAAAAGAAAATACTCTACTAAGTATCTTGTAGTATTTTTAAGTAAGGGCATACTCGGGGCAATTGAAGGTAAGAAATATGTGTACACATTTTATAACATCAATCTTCCTGTCAACATTTCTAAAGGTAAATCCCAAAAAGGTGATGCGCTTGTTCCAATAGGCGATTATTATATTTTAAAGCACGAGCTTAAAGGTAAGACTATGTATATGACATTGAACTACCCTAATTCAAAAGATGCTGCAAAGGCTTTGAAAAATAAACTAATTACTAAATCTCAATATGAGGCAATATTAGCTGCAAATAAAGCAGGTAAATTACCACCTTTTGATACACCATTAGGGGGGCCTGTTATGATTCGCGGAGATGGAATAGCAGGAAAAAAGACTTCAGGAAATATTGGTGTTCAGCCAGTAGCTATGGGGAAAATCTGGGAATTTGCAAAGAAGGGGACTCCTATCAGAATTTTGCCATAGATAGGGATTTATGAATATTATTTTTTGCAATATAATTATGCTTTTTGTTTTACTAATTGCTAATTGCACATTTGCCAGCGATAAATGTGTACCACCAACAGACTATTCAAACTCTGCGTCATGGGTAATACGCCCAAAAACGCCTAATAAAAAGGTTGATGTATTTTATGTATATCCTACTGTCTACGCTGATAGTCAACAATTAAATATGGATTGCACTGACTCTAAAATGCTTGCAAAAATTAAGCTCCCTCTTAATTCGCAATTGACTGCGTATTCCCAAATAGCAAATACTTATGTGCCGTTTTACCGTCAAATGTCTGGGACACTCATGAGCTATGATGGTGATTTGGAGAGTACCGAGTACTTCAGTATTGCTCGTAATGATGTTATAAGTGCCTTTAAGTACTATATTTCTAAATTAAATTTGAATAGACCCTTTATACTTGCAGGTCATAGTCAAGGATCAATGATGCTTATTGAATTGATGCACGAGATAATAATGGCTGATCCTAGTATAAATAAGCGGTTAATTGCTGCATATCTTATTGGTTATACAGTCTTTCAGGATGACCCTTTGAAATACCCTTGGATGAGACTTGCTGAAAAAAGTAATGATGTCGGTGTTATTATTTCGTTTAATACTCAGTCATCATCTGCAACGAATTCACCTATTCTTTTGAAAGGAGCATATTGTATTAATCCTCTAAACTGGAGTACTGGTTATGAAAAGGTCGGGAAAGACTATAATTCAGGGGCAGTTTTCTTCAATAATGACGGGACGATAAATCGTGAGATAAAAAACTATTGTGGTGCATATATTGATCCTTATTCTCATGCCTTGATTGCAGCACCACCTGAGGAACTTGATGTCCGTAGTTTTCCTCCTGGGATTTATCATATATATGATTATGCGTTCTGGTACAGAAATATAGAACAGAATGTTAAAGAAAGGGTAAGTGAGTACTTGAGTAATAATAAGTAGGTTTTTGTTTTATCTGTTTAACGCGATTTGTTGGCTAACACAGCTGCTCCAAGTGCTCCCATAAGTTGAGCTCTTTTGTCAACAATTACATTTACCTTTAATTCTTCTTCTAAAGCTTTGCGCATTGCTTCGTTCTTTGCAACTCCACCAGTGAAGTATATCTCAGTATTAGAAGGAATTTTAACCTGAGAATAAAGACGGCAAACGCGCATAGCAATCGCTCGCAACACACCTTTAAAGATATTCTCCATCTTCTCACCTTTTGCGAGAAGGCCAATAATTTCACTTTCGGCAAAAACAACACAAGTTGAATTTATATTTACTTTTTTGTCTGAAGAATGATATAGATCAAGCATTGATTCATAATCAATCTTAAATTTATTAGCTATATTATCTAGGAAGCTTCCTGTGCCAGCCGCGCATTTGTCATTCATCGCAAAATCATGTACATTGCCTTTATTTCCAAGATGTATCGCTTTGCTATCCTGGCCACCGATATCAACAATACCAATCGCTTCAGGATATAAATAATGAACGCCTGCTGCATGACAAGTAATCTCTGTTATCTTTTTATCAGCGGACTTAAATAACCCTCTACCATATCCAGTTATATAAACCTTATCAACTGATATACCAGCTGATAATTCAGCAATTACATTCTGCCCAGCGCTTATTGGGGAAGCACCAGTAGGGGTTATCTTACTACGCGCAATGTTTCCAGAATCATCAAGTAATATACCTTTAGTTGTTGTTGAACCAATATCAATACCCAGATTAGCCATTATTTTGTCATTACCTCTAATGCATCATTGTCCATTAAACCGCCATCGACCGTTATTTCACTCATATCATCAAGAATTAGGTAGGCAGTTGTATCAGTAAAAAGTTTTAAAAGTTTCCTAGATTCTTCAACTCCAAGCACAGTAATTGAAGTTGCAAGTGCGTCAGCAATTGTACACGATCGCTTGGTGACAACAGTGGCGGAAATTATTCCACCTGAAGTAGGATAGCCTGTTTTTGGGTCTAAAATATGTGAGTAGCGTTTACCATCAACTAGGAAATATTTTTCATAATCTCCTGAGGTTGCAATCGATACACCACCTTCAGATTCAAGCTTCTTAATAATTCCTTTGCCTCTAGGGTTTTTAATGCCAGTCGACCATATTTTGTGCTTAGAACCTATAATCTGTTCTGTTTTTTGTTCGATTTCAGGTTTTCCAATTATAGAAATTTCGCCACCAATCTCAACTATTGCATTTTCAACACCAGACTCTTTTAGCGTTTCTGCAAAGATATGAACACCAAGTCCTTTAGCAATTCCTCCAAGATCAAGAATTACGCCTGATGTTGTTTTATAGATATACATACCTTCACGTTCAAAATGAATTTTGTCAAATCCGGATTTAGCTAGTGCTGTATCAATTACCTCTTGTTTAGGGAGTGATGGTACCTCTTTCTCTACCCAAGGGTAAACATCAATAATAGCACCAATACTGGGGTCAAAGGCTCCATTTGAAAGTTGAAAAAATCTTCTTGATTCTAAGAGTACTCTCCAGGTCAGGGGGGTAATTTTTATCTTTTCTCCAGGCTTAGCATTATTGATTTTTGATATGTCACTTTCAGGATTGTAGCGACTTAGAATGCTTTCTGCATGTTTAGTTTTTGAATATGCAGCATTGAATATGTCCTGTGCCGAAGATTTCATTGAGCTGGATGGAATAATTTTAACGTATCCAGAAGTCCCCATTATGGGACCAAAACGTTCTTGGAAGATATTGGATTCAATATTTTTGCTCTTAAAATCATTGAATTTAAGAGCAAAAATTACAAACGCTACAGTTGCAATTGGTATAACCAATCGAACTATTCTATTTTTTGTAAACACCTGCATTATTACTCCGGATTCTTAGAGTAATAATCCTCAACAGCTGCATGTAAGCCATCAGCTGCAAGATTTGAACAGTGCATTTTTTCTGGTGGCAAGCCGCCTAGTTCTTCAGCAACTTTATCACGAGTAAGAGCCATAGCTTCATCTAGAGTCATACCTATTGCAAGCTCTGTTGTGATACTACTAGTAGCAATTGCCGCTCCACAACCAAGAGTTTTAAATTTACAATCGGTTATTTTATTGTCTTTAACTGCTATGGTGATTCTCATCATATCGCCACATGTTGGATTTCCAACTTCACCTATGCCTGAAGGATTTTCAACTTCTCCAACATTTTTTGGATTTTGAAAGTTTTCCATTACTGCATCTGTATAATCCATAATATCCCCTTATATCTTTGCTATACATAGAATAAAATACTTTATAATTTACTATGTCTAATAGCTCTTTTAAAAATCACTGCCAATTAGGAAAGCCCCATTTTCGAATTAATCTTTTAATGCTCTCCTTTGTATGTATATTCATTTCATCAATCTTACAGCCCATTGCTCTGTATGAAGGATTAATGTCTTCTTTACACCATACAACATGTATAATGCAGGAGAATGTTGCTTCTTTTCTTACTTCATCGACCCATGTTACTGAAGCGTTGAACGATGTGCCTTCTTCTATTGGTGTGTCACCTACAATAAGAAACCCTTCTGTTGTTAAATCAATAATTCGACCTACCTTTTGGTTTGTATCGCTATTGATAACTTCAGGAAAATAAACTAAATTCTTTCTTTCAAGTTTTCTATGATGATTCTCAGTCATGATACTCTCCAATTTCAGGTAGAAAAGCCTAATGAAAACATTACAAATTACAGTTTAATATTAATTTAAGTAATGATTTCTTCTTCAATATGCGAACTTACCATTTGTTTTATTATATTATCTATTTTAACATTTGTTTTTAAAAATTCTAAATTAAGAATGCTGCCTCCACCTGCATCATGATTAACCTTTTTAATACTATTTACGCCAGCAAAGATAGTATGCTCTTCAGGTGAACCAGGTAATATAAAGCTAATGACAGCAAGATCCCCTTCAAAAAAACTCAGGGGAGATCGGGTGTGTATTGCACATCCGCTTGCACTGATATCATGTATTGTTGATGGTATTTCACCCTGTGCCTTATCTATAAGATCGTCAATAGGAATAGGACCACAAACAATGTTTCTGGGAATAACTGAGAACAGTGATGGAAGTTCCTTGAATATTCTTGCTTCCTTACGTTTATGAGTTATAAAGATATCATAAGTATTATAGAAAATATAACCTCTAACACCTTCATCATATATCTCAGAAAATTCTGTAGAAAATGACCAGCGCATGTCATTTAATTCAGCAAAAAAAAGAGTTTTTTCACCTCTTACGGGGCTATACTTGTGTTCAGGATCATTATTAATAAAAACAATAAAATGAGAATCAGTTATGTTAATAATAGTACCTTCGTACTGCTTTTCATCTCCGGCTCTTTGAAGAGTTATACGAACGCCTTTTGGAAGGTTGAGTGTAGAATTAACATTCGAAGCATCAAATTCCTGATTGTCAAAATAACTGAAACCCTCGCGAGTCGAAGCATGATTAATTTCTATATGAGGTGTAACATGCTCTTCTTTCTTTTTTTTAAATAAATAGTATAAACAAAAACCAATAAGCAAGAAAAATAGGATAATACCAGTTGCTTCAACCGGATTGGTTGATTTTACATCTACCCAAGGTAAAAAAGGCATTTCAACTACATTTTCAGGATTATCATCCATTCCACGTCACACTCATTTGTCTAAGAAGGTTAACTTGTGAAGGTAATATTTCAATTACTTTATCGATATCTTGTTCGGTTGTAAATTTACTCAAACTGAATCTCATTGAACCGTGCGCATCTTCCTGAGCTATTCCTAGGGCAAGAAGTACATGTGATGGCTCAATACTGTCTGTTGAGCATGCAGAGCCACTAGAAACCTGAATGCCAAACATATCAAGTCTTAAAAGAATAGCTTCACCTTCAACACCTACAAATCTGATATTTAAGATATTTGGTAGTTTATTATCAGAATCCCCATTACGATAAATCTTAGGTATTGTTTTATTAAGTCCTTCCCAAAGTCTTTCTACAAGTTCTGCTGTTCGTGAAGTTCCAGCATGAACTTCCTCATTAGCAAGCTCTGCTGCTTTACCCATTCCTACAATACTGGCAACATTCAATGTGCCAGCTCGTCTATGAGCTTCCTGAGCTCCACCATGAATTAATGGCACTGTTTTAGCCCCTTTTTTTGCATATAAAACACCCACACCCTTGGGACCATAAAATTTATGCGCTGACAAACTTAGATAATCAACATCAAGATCTTTAACGTCAATTAATATTTTTCCTGCAGCTTGTACTGCATCTGTATGAAATAGAACCTTATGTTCGTGCGCAATTTGTGTTAGCTCTTTTATGGGTTGGATACTACCAACTTCGTTATTTGCAAACATAATAGATACAAGTGCAACATCATTCTTGCTGAGTTCTTTACGCAAATCCTCAGGATTAACAGTACCGGTACTATTAACAGGTAATAGTGTATATTCTGCTTCTCCCTTCTTCGCAAGATATTCAAGGGTCTCTAAGATAGCATGATGCTCAATTGTTGAGGAGATAATTCTTTTTTTTCCTGTAATTTCAACAGCAGTTTTTAGTACAGTATTATTGCTCTCTGTTGCACAAGAAGTGAAAATTATCTCGCCTTTTTTGTCTTCATCTTCTGGTATCTCAGCGCCTATAAGTTTTGCTACCTGAATTCGTGCTTTATTAACAGCGCTTCGTGCGGTCCGCCCAAGGCTGTAGTATTTTGATGAAGGATTACCATAGTTCTCAGTTAAAAATGGCACCATCGCTTTGAATACTTCTTCATCTATTTTTGTTGTTGCTGCGTTATCTAAATATATATTATCCATAATAAGTGGACCTTTCTGTATAAAACAATATAATTGAATAAAGCTTGAATAGAATATTGATAGAAAATGTTCTTTCAATGTTCTATTCATCTTATATTATAAAAAAACTTATGCAGTCTTAAAAGAACAAAGATAAAATTTTATAAAAAAATATGCTCATTAAACCATATCCTTTATTTATTTTACCATATTTTTAAATTAATACACACATAAATTAGCTTTGTCTTTTTTTTGAATATTATGTTACTATAAAAAGAATATGTAAAGTATATTTTATTTTTTGTTATTGTTTCCTTTAAACCTTGAAATTACTTTATGTTGACAAGATGAGAAAAATTATTAATATTAATTTAACCGCAGACTAATATAATTACAATTCAGTGCTTTATATTCACTCACAGGTGATAAAATGAAAAGAGATGAAGACAGACCTTTTGAAGCTGAAGTTAATTTTATGAAACAGCGTGAATACTATTCAGAGTTCGCGCCATCTCGTAGTTATTTTTTTGACTGGCTTAGTTCAATATATTGGGAATTACAGGGGTCGTGTGGCCCAATTGAATATGCAACTAGAGTATGTGTCGCAAGAGAAATTGTTCAAACGGTAAATACTGAACATGCAATGTCTTCGCATTTAATGCTGAAAAAGGTTTTGAAAAATCTGTTTCCTTATGACATGATAAAGGATTCCTCTTCTCCAGCTCTTAGAGCATTACTTGGAAACCAGCGAGGTAAGGTAAGATTTAATAAGTTTAGAACACTGCAGGATCACTGTGTAAAAAATGATTCTCTTGTTGCATTGCGATATAAAGTACTTGCAGATGCTTTTTGTTCTGAAGCAAAAAGCATTATAAAAATTTTGAAGGAAAATGTAGATGAGGAACAGTTGCCGGTATATCATAATATTGGTACAGACTGCTTGAAAAAATGTAAAGAGGATATTGCAGAGCTAATTAAGTCAAGAAACATGTATTACCTTAATTATCCAGAGGAGCATTTGTACTCTGTTTCAAATGTCACTTTAAAAAATGAAGATAATCTTAAAAAAAGAAGTGATATGCCCAAAGATATGGAGCCAGAATATATATTTAAAGTTATAGCAAAGCAAACGACATCAATTAGAAATGATCTGCAAGCGGTTTTAATTCAGGCAAAAGATATTTGCAGTACAGTTGATAAGAAAAGGAAGCAATATTATGCGGAAATTAATGATCTTCTGATTATGTGTTCTACAATAAAGACTTTTGTCACAGAAGGACCTTTTGATGAAATATCAAATAAAATTTCAGAACTAGGAAAATATGTTGAAGATAAATTTGCGCTAAATAATTACTTGCCAGAAGATATTTTAGAGGATTTGAAAAAAGGAAATCCTCTTTACAGAAATGGATATCTTAACTAACAAAATAATTTAACAGTTAAATTGTATTGATTACGATATAACTTTGTCTGTATTTTTTACTTGATTCCAAGTATTCATGTTATAAACTTTAAGTAAATTAAATCAGTAATTTTTATGTAAAATATCGCGAAATAAATATTTATAGGAGCTGACGTGAGTGTAGTCAATGAATTCTCAAAAGGAATTATTAGGGAGAATCCAGTTCTGGTTCTTCTCTTAGGGCTCTGCCCAACATTAGCTGTAACTACAGGGGTGTCCAATGCTGTAGGAATGGGGTTTGCTGCAACATTTGTGCTTATTTGTTCAAATTTGCTTATTTCCATCTGTAAGAAAGGTATCCCTAAAGAAATAAGAATACCAATATTTATTGTCATTATTGCAACATTTGTTACTGTTGTTAAGCTAGTAATGGCAGCATACTTTCCAAGTCTTAAAGCTTCTTTGGGTATCTTTTTAGCCTTGATAGTTGTAAACTGTATAATACTTGGCAGGGCAGAGGCATTTGCATTTAAGCGCGGTGTTATTGAAAGTGTTTTTGATGGTATTGGTATGGGGTTAGGTTTTACCTTGGCTCTCTGTTTGATTGCTTTGTTTAGAGAAATTCTAGGGGCGGGTACATTCTATGGTATTCCTCTTGCTAATGGTCTTGAGCCATTTACTCAGAAAATTTTCATTCTTTCTCCAGGGGGATTTTTGACTGTAGGTTTAATATTGAGCGCAGCAGCATACTTTAAGAACCGTAGAGATCGACGTTTACAGATTCAAAAGAATTTAAATCATGGTAGAGTTGAACGAGAAAAACAGTTGCTTACAGGTGTTGATATAATTAAATAGTTTATTTTGACTCTGATTATTTGTTGTATGTGTTAAAACGTTACTTTGTAAGGAATTTAACAATGGAATTTACTTTAGAACAGTACTTCGCATTGATGTTTGGGCTGATATTTACTCAGAATTTTGTTCTGAGTCAATTTTTAGGTCTTTGTCCATTCTTCGGTGTTAGTAAAAATAGAGAATCTGCAATTGGTATGGGGTGTGCAGTTATTTTTGTAATGACAATGGCATCTGTAGTAACAATGTTAATATATAAGGGAATTTTTTTACATCCTGCCCTTAAAGAATACCATATGGAGCAATATTTAGATATTGTCTCTTTTATTCTTGTCATTGCTTCACTTGTGCAGTTTGTAGAAATTGTACTGAAGAAAGTTGCTCCTGCTTTGTACCAGACTTTGGGTATTTTTTTACCGCTTATTACGACTAATTGTGCAGTACTTGGGGTAACGCAAATGAAACTTACTGAACTTGCTGATCCCTCATATTCACTTGCCCAAGCAGTATGGTATCAAGGGCTGTTGGGCGTATTTGGCGGCATTGGTTTTACTCTTGCTATTTATCTTATGGCTGGTGTGCGTGAAAGGCTGGAATCGGCTCCAATTCCTGAGAGTATGAAAGGAATGCCGATTGCTTTTCTTGCTGGATGTTGTATGGCTCTTGCATTTTTTGGCTTCCAAGGTTTTATCTAAAATAAGGTTGCCTTAATTCTGTAGTTTATTTATTTAGTACTTTTGATAAATTGAATGGTTTATATATGGATATAATCGCAATTATTACGCCTGTTATTATCATGGCTGTTCTTGGTGCAATATTAGGTCTTGTTCTTGCTATTGCATCGAAGAAGTTCCATGTGGTGGTTGACCCAAGAACGGAAGAGGTTACTGAGGTTTTACCCGGGGTAAACTGTGGTGCGTGCGGCTTTGCAGGCTGTGCAGCATATGCAGAAGGGATCGTAGTTAAGGGTGCAGAAATTAATTTATGTGCACCAGGTGCAGCGGCTGTTGTTGAAAAAATAGCTAATATTATGGGAATGACTGCAAGTGCAACAGAGCCTAATTTTGCAGTTGTGCAGTGTGATGGTGATGGCGTAAGACCACGTTTTAAATACTCTGGAGTATCAACTTGTAAAGCTGCGAGTGTTATGGGGCTTGCAGGTTCATTTCAGGCATGCCCATATGGTTGCTTAGGGCTAGGAAGCTGTATCGAAGCGTGTCCATTTGGTGCAATGAAGCTTAATGCAAACAATGTTGTTGAAATTGATGAAGACCTTTGTGCTGGTTGTGGAAAATGTGTTGAGGTTTGTCCACGCAATCTTATTAGGCTTGATCCAGAAAGTCGTGTGATTGTTGTTAGGTGTCAGAATCACGATAAAGGAGCAAAGGCAAATAAAGCATGCAATCATGCTTGTATTGCTTGTCAAAAATGCGTGAAAGAGTGCCCGTTTGATGCTATTCATATTGTTGATAATCTTGCAGTTATTGATTATGATAAGTGTAAGCTATGTGGTAAATGTGTAAATGTCTGTCCTAAGAACCTTATTATGAATATTAGAAGTGAGCGTAAGGATCGTAGAGCGGATAGAATTAACAGAGAAAACGCACTTTAGAATTGTATTGTTTTTTTGGCCTATCAAAATGAGATGATTTATCATGAAAAAATTGTTCCAAGGTGGTGTACATCCACATGATTATAAAGAATACTCCAAAGACTGCCCATTAAAAAAGGCAGAAATTCCTAAATTAATTACGATTCCTCTTCAACAGCATATTGGCGCTCCAGCAAAAGCTTGTGTTGCTGTGGGGCAAAATGTTAAACGTGGGACTGTTATTGGTGAGGCTGGCGGATTTGTTTCTGCTGCTGTGCATAGCTCGGTTTCTGGTGTGGTAAAAAGAATTGAGTCAATAACACACCCCATGGGGATGAAATGCCAGGGAGTGGTTATTGAATGTGATGGTCTTGATGAATGGGAAGTTGGCTGTAATACTCCGCTCAAAGAGAATGAAGAGTTTACTCCTGATGAAATTAAAACTGCTGTGATATGGGCTGGAATTGTTGGAATGGGTGGCGCTACTTTTCCAACTCATGTAAAATTATCTCCTCCACCAGAAAAAAAGATTGATACAGTTATTCTTAATGGTGTTGAGTGTGAGCCGTTTTTGACAGCAGACCATAGATTAATGTTAGAAAGCCCAAAAACAATATGTATTGGACTCGACCTTTTAGTCAAGCAACTTGGTGCGAAAAAGGCTTATATAGGGATAGAAGAAAATAAGCCAGATGCCTTTGCTGTTATTGATAAGACACTCAAAGAAATGGGCAGTTTGGCTGAAGCAAAACTGCTGCGTGTAATGTATCCACAAGGAGCAGAAAAGCAACTTATTTTTGCGTGCACTGGTAAAGAGGTTCCTAGTGGCGGGTTACCTATGGATATTGGAGTATGTGTCAGCAATGTTGCAACAGCACATGCGATTTATGAAGCTGTATATTTAAGACGCCCTTTAACAGAAAGGGTTGTAACTGTTACAGGTTCTGGAGTTAAAAATCCTGCAAATTATATAGCAAGAATTGGTACTCCTGCTAGGGTGCTGCTTGAGATGAGTCAATTTGATGAAGTCGCAACGAATAAACTAATCTATGGTGGTCCTATGATGGGTGCAGCCCATTTTGATTTAGAAATGCCTGTCAATAAAGGTATGAGTGGAATTGTTGCCTTGACTGATCAGAAGGCTTTTAATTACAGTCCATGTATTAGGTGCAGCAGATGTGTTGATGCTTGTCCAATGGGCTTACTACCAAGCGAGTTCAGTATACTTGGTGAAAAAGGTATGTACTTAAATACTAAAGAGTATAATGTTGCAGACTGTATTGAGTGTGGTTGTTGTTCTTATATTTGCCCTTCACGAAGACCAATTGTTCAGTGGATCAAGGTGGCTAAGGGAGAATTGGCCAAAGAAAGAGCAAAAAAACAGGCTGCAAAAAAATAGTTAATGTTATTTAAATTTATTGTATTTTTAATATAAAATCAGGTATGTTTTCTTATGAATGATCCAAAAACAAATTATATTGTCTCAGCAGCTCCACACCTGAAGGCCAAAGATAGCACAGAATCTATAATGAGAAATGTCTGTTTGGCTTTACTTCCAGCTTTTCTTGTAGGTTTTTACGTATTTGGTTGGTATGCAATGTTAATTACTCTTATAAGTATTTTGTCATGTCTTGTGACCGAAGTTATTTGTCAGAAAATGAGAGGAATTGATGTAACAATTAGTGATTACTCCGCTGTAGTAAGTGGATTGCTTCTTGCTGCTGTTCTACCTCCCAATGTAAGCTGGTGGGTGCCGATAGTAGGAGGTATTTTTGCTATGGGTGTGGTCAAACAAGCTTTTGGTGGTCTTGGCAGTAATATTTGGAATCCAGCATTGGCAGCCAGAGCTTTTCTGCAGGTTTCTATACCTACTCAAATTAATTCTCCAAGCTGGCCGATGATTAATGAAAAGAGAAAAGAATTACTTGATAGATTACGTGTCACTATGGACGGGTCTTTTGGTGAGTATATTAAATCAACAGCAAATGCTGTAAAAGATGGCGGAGAGCAAGCTGTTGATGCTGTTTCAAAAGCAACTCATATGGCTGGTGATAAATTGGTAGACGCTGTTAACGCTGGCGCAGATAATGGAATTGATGTAATATCTCAAGCTACACCTCTTACAAAACTGATGACTCTTTCTGCAGATCAAGCAGTTGTTGCTAAAGGTGTTACCGCACAACAGATTTTACCAGATTATAGCACTTTAGTCTGGAATAGCTTTCTTGGGCTTGAGCCTGGATGTATTGCTGAAGTCTCAGCTCTAGCATTAATTCTTGGCGGTTTATTCCTGCTTTATAAAAAAATTATTACTTGGGAAGCGCCAGTATGCTTCATATTGACTGTTGCTCTTATTACTTGGGTTTTACCATCTCAAATTTATATTCCTGGCGAGGCTACTGGATATACTGAGTGGTTTTCTGGTCCTGTGTTATTACATCTTTTTGGTGGCGGGTTGATGATTGGTGCTTTCTTTATGGATACTGATTATGTTACTACTCCTATGACCAGGAAAGGTAAAGTTATATTTGCAATTGGGTGTGGGGTAATTACTGCAATGATACGAATGTACTCATCTTCTTATCCAGAAGGATGCTGTTACTCTATACTTATTATGAATACTTGCGTACCACTTATTGATGCATGGACAAAACCTAGGGTATTTGGTACTAAAAAATCGCATGCATAGTATCTACTAACATTTGAGGTTATTAGCCATTTCTATACACTAGGAGATAAATATGTATAAGTGGTTTGGAATTATTTTATTCGTTTTAATAACATGTATTTCATGCTCAAATCCTGTATCTGGATCAAACTCAGGTCTACTCCCAGTAAATGGTGAGTACCCCGGTCTTATCGCTGATGGTAAAAGGAAAACGTATATTCTTGCCAAAAAAAGAGATGAATATCTTGGAAATAATACCGCTATTTTTGATAATTATGGTTTGGTTGATTTCTTTCATAATGAGTATACTCTTGGCGGAGAAGCTAACTATTTAAGCATTGAATCGTATAGATTAGCAGGTGATAATGGTGCTGCAGGTGTTTTTTACTACTTTGTAAGACGAAAACTAATGACAAAAGGGCAGCATGTGGATGTAGGGGCTGATGGGGTTCTTGATGTCCAAAATAATGGTAGAAACCTCTATTTCTTTAAAGGCCGCTGGTTTTTTGCTCTGGTATACTCAGGGAAAGGCGATGTTCCAGATTTAGTTCCACTTGCAAAATATATTGCAACTAAAGTTCCTGGAAATAACTGGAAACCTGATGGTTTCAGATATTTGGATGTAGAGGGTATATCTTCAAAATATGCATATGTAAGTGCTGGTAATGCGATGAATTTTGCGTTCTTACCACCTTCTGTAACAACATTTGCTAGCAGCGTTGGTCTGGAAGCAAATATTTACATATCTAATTTCAATGATGAGGGTGATGCTGAAGAAGCGGCAGATAGTTTTAGAGGTTTGCTTAGAGGGCAGGATAACTATAAAAAGTCTATTTTAAATGTCGATGGTAAAGAATACCCCTTGTATCAGGCAAATGATGAAAAGGAAGGATTGTTAATGTTTGCCAAGTACAGAAAAGTTATAATTTCTATTTCTCATGTATCAGATGTAGACCTTGCAAGAACTTTATTTAAAAGAGTAATAATTAAGATTCGCTCTGATATTGGGAGATAAAATTAATCTGGTATAATGTATTTTATATAAGCTACTGGTTAAGTACCAGTAGCTTATTATCTTATATGGATGAAATCTTAAGTAGCGAAGAATAAATGTGTAATCAAAATTTTAATTCCTAAAAGGATTAAAATTATACCCCCTAAAATTTCAAGTTTTGTTGCGTCAAAGACGTGACCGTATTTATTACCAAGGTATACACCTGAAAAAGACATAATAAAGGTTATAACCCCGATAATAATAACTGGGAGTAGAATACTAATATTAACTACAGATAGTGTTAGTCCAACAATTAGAGCATCAATACTTGTCGCAATCGCGAGTACAAAAAGTACATGGATATTGAGTGGATCGGACTCTTTCTCTATATCTTTGTCAATTTTCAATCCCTCATATATCATTTTGAAACCAATAATTCCTAACAAAATAAACGCAATCCAGTGATCTACTGATACAATAAAGCTTCTCGCTTTATCACCAATAATCCAGCCTATTATAGGCATCATTGCTTGAAAAACGCTGAAAATAATCGCAATACGCAGGGCATGGCGTAGTTTCATATTTTTTATAGAAATACCACTTGTAATAGAAACAGCGAAAGCATCCAGTGCTAGTCCAACACCAACAACAATAAAGTATATATAATCCATTACAACCCTTTTATATAAATTACAAAATTCTATATTATCTGTCGGTATTTTCGTCAACTCCGTCATCGTGTGTTATGGTTTTTGCCGCAGACGACGTTGATGAAGTTGTTTGTAAGGTCACTGCTTTGGAGGTATTACCAGAATCTGAAAAATTGATGATAGTTGGAACAAGGATGCTACCAAGCCATACTGCAATAGCTAAGAACATAACCCCAAGAAGAGTCTTGGTTATCCAGACTCTTTTTCTAGCAAGATTGCCAATTTGTTCACTAGTAATTCCAAAGAATACAGCAAAGAATACTGCGAGTAGTGGAATAATAAATAATATATTATAGACAAGAAGAAGCCAGTACCCTTTACTTGCAGTCGTATTATCAGCAACGAGAGCGGAAATTATAGGCATGTATGTCTGCCCAGTACACGCAGCCTCAAGAAAAGAGATAATAATACCACTAACAAACGATCCCACAATTAAAGAACCACTATGAGCTGTAACTCTCAAGCGTTTTCGGATCTTATTTTTAAGCTTTTCAGGAAGAACCAATAACATTTTGTCTCTTCCGCCACTTCTATACGCTCTATATGCATCAATAAGTGATATAATGCCAGCAACTACAACCATAAGTAACGATATCCATTTTATTGCCAAAGCGATACTTTTAAATACTATTGACGCTGATCCTTCCATTGCTCCCATAATTTCAAAAAATAAGGCACCAAGAGCGTAATATGTTAGAAAAACAGCAATAATAAATGAAATACCAACAGCAAGGATTGTGCGTTTGTCGCGTCCAATTCCTGCAAGCATGGAAACAAAGAGTATGACTGTTGCAAAAGCGCATGGATTCAACCCATCAAATAAACCTGTTGCAATAATTACACCTAGGGTCGCACGGTTAGAATAGAGCTTGCGTATCTCTTCATTGCTTGCTTCACCAAATTTTTTAAAATCTGGAGTTATCTTTCCTTCAGTAAGCAACTTCGAAATCGTTACATCAAGTTTTTTATTTATATCATCATTACCTAAGGCGACATCCCCAACAAATACAACAAGATTAGGCGTGTCTTTGCGTTTATAATACTCTAAAGCCATAACCATTGAATTGAAAGATTGCTCACTCTCTGAATGATTATGCCTTATAACTTTGATTTGATCAGCATACTTTTTCTCTACACTTTCTACGACCTGTTTTGTCGGCTCGCAAAGGGGGCAAGAGGGAGTATAGTAGAAATGCATAATCAAGGGCTCTTGTTCATTTGCAAAACATTGAACACTATATCCTGAAACAAAAGTAACAATTGCAATTAATAACATATACATATATTTCATTTTTTAGCCTTCTTTGAATTTTTTAGCTCAAATGTTATAATTATAATAAGATTGGCAGAATATTCTAGAGCTTTGATGTAATAAATAAAAATAAGACACCAAGATATATGCTTAGTGTCTTATAGAAATAGTATATGTTTGAACTACTTATTTTGCACAAGGATCGCAAGGAACTGGCTTTTTACATGGATCACAAGGGACAACTTCTTTGCATGTGTCACAAATATTTACTTCAACCGTTTTTTTGACTGTTTTAGTAACTTCTTTAAATTCAGTAGTATAGACTTTCTCTTTGACTGTTTTCATCTCAATTACGGGTTCCTGCACGACTACAGTTTTCTTTATTTGAACTGGTTTGCATACCGCAACTTTGATCATTGCTGTTGAAGGTATCCACTTACATACCATACGTTTTTTAGTAATTGGAACAGTTTTCTCCACGCACTTCTTTACAATACATGGAACTTCTTCCATAACTTTTTCCATAACCGTATAAGTTGCTGTTCCTTTAACCTGAACTGGAACATCTATCATTTTACCAGTACAAGGATCACAAGCTTTTTCGGTAACAGTTTTACAAACTTCTTTCGTCATTTCCTTAGGTACAAGCTTACAAACTTTTTTCATTATTGTTTCTTCAACCATCTCTTTTTCAATAGTATTAACAGTGTATTCTTCTTCTACCATTACCTTTTTCTTTGTGTTGATTTCCTTCTCTTGAAACTCAAGCTTTTCTTCAGTAAGAAGTATTACTTTTTTGACATCTTTGTAAACTTTTACAGGAACTTGCTTTTCAACAATTGTACATTTTGTTACAGGAACATAGTCTTTTACTTCAATGTCAACTGTCTGACACTTTGTTGCTGCATTTGAAACTGATACAAAAGATACGCAAAGCATGGCAATAAATAGATAGCGTTTCATAATTTTCCTCCATTAGTTTTGGCATGAGGGTTGCCTAAAGTTAAGTACTTGTATTAAATGTCGTCCCCTATAAACAAACATCTACATTTAGAATAACATTTTTACGTTATTTCACCAGTAAAAAAACAACAATCATATCAATTTTAATAGAAAAGGCTAAAAGGATTATTTAATACATGGAAATTAATAGTATATTGTTGTGATGTCTTTTTATCAAATTTGAGGGACAAATGAAGAAAATAAGATTATTACGTCTTACCTACCTGATAGCTGCAATAGTATTAGTATGCTGCACTGTTACACTCTCTTCAGTAAGTGCCAGAGAATATAATGAATGTAACATCAACATCCCTCGAACAAAAGAAGGCTTAATAAAGCAATTAGGTAAAAATTTTAATGTCTATCAAAAGCAAAATTATATCATTGCAACTAATCTAGACAAGAGTAATGCTGATTATGTTGTAAATGGTGTTTTTGACAATTGTAAAAGAATACTTTCAGAACAGTTCTTTGACAAGAAAGCAGATGATATTGTAACTATATATATATTTAAAGACAAAGCTAGTTATTGGGCAGGGCTTAAGAAAGTACTCAATATGTCGCCAATAAGTCCATATGGGCATTATGGGCATAATGATAGATACATAGTATTAAACTACTCAACGGGTCCGGGAACACTTGTACATGAGTTGACTCATTCGTTGATGGCTATTGACTTTCCAGGAGCTCCAATATGGATTTCTGAGGGCTTAGCAAGTCTTTATGAGCAATGTAGAGTAGAAGATGGTCGGTTGAAAGGGGAGCAAAACTGGAGGTTACCTGAACTACACAGAGGTATTAAGTCTAATAGACTTACGCCGCTAAAACTCTTGTTTCAAAGTGATACTAAAGTTTTTAGAATGCTAAGAGAAAGCTTGCATTATTCAGAAAGCAGATATTTTTGTAAATATCTGCAAGAGCGCGGTGTACTGGAAAGGGTATATAAGGCTTTTAGAAACAATCCTGAAAACAGTAATAACGGTATAAAAATTGTTGAGCTTGCATTTGGAAAAAATATTGATGCAGTAGAGAAAGATTGGATAGATTGGGTTAAACTTCAGGAGTGGAATGGTAAGGGGTACAAGTAATACCTAACAATAATATACAATCCAGTCGTCTTTGCTGCTCAAAGTAGGTTCAGTGTTGGGGCTGAACCTACACTTAATTTGTTTGAGTTGTAAATTTTTTTACAAGACCTTCTGCTCCCAAATTAAATCGTTCTTCCTCAACGCTAAGGAGTGATTCAATAGCATCAATAATATCAGGGTGCAATGGCTTCGATTGTAAACCTTTAAAAAGAGCAATTCTTATTTTTAGTGATTCAAAATGAAAGGCACAAACATCTTCAGGTTTTTGAGGTCTTGGACGGAGAGACTCTGAATGTGGTCTTCCTCTTCTTAGATTCTCCAAAAAGAAAGTAAGTGGGTTTTTCCCGCGTTTTCTACTTCTAATTCCAGTATGCTTTATTTTGATCTGAATAATTCTAGCATAGTAATTTTGTAAATCAGTTTTAAACCACAAACTGAATTTTCTCATGGTTTGCTCGCCAGCTCTATACGAGTGTGCCATTACATTGTCTGTAGACTCAGAGAGTAAATCCAAAGCAAAATCAAAGATATCCTGTGGTTGGATATTGTTAATCAAAACTTGTGAGTGTGTAATGTCGCTTTTGCGCTGTTTTTCAGCATTATTAATAAGTTGATTCGCAATGTTAATCATATCTGGAAATAGCTTTAACGGTACCGCATCCTCACTAATTATTTTAGATAACCGATATCGTGCGCATGATTCATAGTCTTTTTTGCAGTATTTGTCCATTACTTGTTGCGCTTGCTGAGGTTTGTCAGCAAGATAGTGTTTGAAGATTGCGCACGAATCGATAAATTTGCAAAACATAAAGTACCTATTGTTGTTATTTAGATAATCTTTCTGCAACTCTTACTGCTTCTACCGCATCTGCAGCATATCCTGAAGCACCAATTTCTGTTGCGTACTCTTGATCAACTACAGCTCCTCCAATCATAAACTTCAAATTTGTAAGTCCTCTAATTCTCGCTGCTTCAAGAACCTTAGACATTTCCGGCATTGTTGTGGTCATCAGTGCAGATAAGCCAATTATCTGTACGTTTTGGTCAACGGCAGTGTTGATAATTGTCTCAGCATCTACATCTTTTCCTAAATCAATAACTTCAAAGCCATAATTTCCAAGCATTAATGATACAATATTTTTACCAATATCATGAATATCACCTTTAACTGTCGCCATAATTATTTTATTTTTTGCTGGCTGAGTTTGATCGGTCAATTCACTCTCCAGTGCTTTAAAACCATTGCTCATAGCCTGTGCACTCATCATAAGCTGGGGTAGAAAGTATTCCTTTTTATCGTATTTTTCACCAACTTCAACGATAGCTGGTATAAGTGCATTATCAACGATATCACTAGGTTTTTCACCTGATGAAATAGCTTCACTTATAATAGCAGCAATATTCTCTTCTTCACCGTATATAACTGCATTAAAGCATTTTTTTAGAGGAGTTATATTATTATCATTCTTTTGCACTGTATGACTAACTGCACCAGTATATTTATTAAGGTATGTATGAAGCTTTGTATCTTTACCTAACAGCGCATCTGTAGAAAACTTAATATTCATCATTGTTTCTGAAGATGGGTTTATAATTGCAGTGGTCAAGCCTTTACCAATAAGAAGGTTTAAAAAACCAGAATTTAAAACGCTTCTTTCTGGCATGCCAAAAGATACATTTGAGATTCCTCCTGTTGTATTAGCTTTTAGCGTGTTTGAACACCACTCAATAAAATCAGCTGTAACTTGAGGCGCTTTTGGCGATGAGCTTACTGTCATTACTAGGCCATCAACGATACAGTCCTCAACACCAAGTTCAAGCTTTTCTGCTTCAGCAAGTACTGATAGAGTAACTTCTTTACGTTCTTCTAGTTCTTCAGGAACTGTAGAGTCGGTAACTGGTAGAAGAATAAAAACTGCACCGTATTTTTTCACTAGTGGCAACATTTTCTCAATGCGGTCTTTTTCTGCACTTACTGAATTTAAGAGCGCTCTGCCTGGGTACAACCTCAATGCTACCTCCATTACTTCTGGGCTTGTACTGTCAAGACAAAGAGGACAACTACTCAAAGGTGAAAGCATTTTAATTGCTTCTTTCATCATTTCTAGTTCATTTATACCAGAAAGTCCCATATTAACATCTAGAAGCGAAGCGCCAGCACTTGTCTGCTCGATTGCGTATGTTCTCGCTAGATTCAAGCTACCGTTTCTTAAATCTTGCTGTAATTTCTTTTTGCCTGTGGGATTGATCCTCTCTCCGATAACAGCAAAAGGCTTTTCTGAGCCAAATTCAACAACATCTCTAACAGAACTGACAGCACAAATTTTTTCTCTGACAATTGCTGGAGCAGAAAGCGAAGAGACGACTTCCTTCACTTTAGATATATGGGCAGGTGAGCTGCCACAACATCCTCCTATAAGGTTTGCACCTGCATTAACAAGTCCAGTAAAGTTTAAAGCATACTCTTCAGGAGGCATATCAAAGATAGTTTTACCACCTATAAGTTTTGGCTGTCCTGCATTGGGTTTTGCTAGAAGTGGAACTGTTGCAAAAGGTTTCATCTGTGCAATCCACTCAACCATTTTTTCAGGTCCAGCAGAGCAATTACACCCTACTACATCTGCTCCTAATGCCTGAAGGGTTATAAGGGCAGTTTTAGGATCTGTACCTGTGAGAGTTCTGCCTTCTTCACCATAGGTCATTGTTACCATTACAGGAACGTCTTCAGCAACTTCTCTAATACCTATAAGCGCTGCTCTGGCTTCTTGAATATCCATCATCGTTTCTACGACAAAGCCGTCAGCGCCGCCGGCAAGGAGAGCTTCTGCCTGTTCTCTATAAATTTTAACACAATCTTCGAAGGCTAGAGGACCAAATGGTTCTATTAGTTCTCCTGTGGGTGCTATATCTCCAAAAATAAGACAATCACTCCCTACAGCTTCTCTACTAAATCCACAGAGGGATTTATTTAATTCGAACAGCTTATCTTCAATACCAAATTCTTTAAGCTTTGGTCTATTCCCTCCAAATGAGGGTATATAGACAATATCGCTACCGGAATCTTTGTACGCTTTTTGAACATTTATTATAGATTCTGGGTTTTCATAGACCCATAACTCTGGGCATACACCAATAGGTAATCCCTGCTTAATTAACTCAGTTCCTGTTGCACCATCAAGAACGATTGGCCTGGAAAGACAAAACTCTCTGAACTCTTTTCTATTCATTAATACTCCAATGTAAATTATTTGATAAATTCGTGTTTACAAAATATAGCGTAATATTAATAATTCTCAAGTATATTGAGTATCTTTTTTAGCGAAAAAAAGTAAATATTAATATATAGCCTTGAAATACAAGATAATACACGTAATATTGAACAAAATTTATTTATAACAACTTTTATATATTACATTTAATTATAATATATAGTGTTTTTTTTACAACTTTAATCGATAAATAATAATATTTAGTTTAATAACTATTTGTGCATAAGGAAATTTAAATGGCAAATGATACAATGAAAAAGATAGTATCTCTTGCAAAAAGAAGAGGTTTTATCTTTCAGTCTTCTGAAATTTATGGTGGGCTAAAGGCATGTTATGACTACGGTCCCCTTGGAGTTGAACTAAAGCGTAATGTGAAAAGTGCTTGGTGGCAGGATATGGTTCATAAAAGAGACAATATTGTTGGACTTGACTGCTCTATTATTATGCATCCTGAAGTATGGAAAACTTCTGGGCATCTTGCTGGCTTTAGCGATCCACTTGTTGACTGTAAAAATTGTAAAGAACGTTTCAGAGCGGATCATGCTCCTAAAAAAGATCCTGGCACAGAAGTTGAATATAATTTAGGTGGTAAATCTAAAGGTAAAAAAGAAAAAGGGGTTGTCGGTGAGCAGGGTTATGTCTGTCCGGTTTGTGGTTGTGGCGATTTGTCTGATGAAAGACAGTTTAACCTTATGTTTAGAACAAGTCTTGGGCCTGTTGACCCGATGCAGGAAATTGTTAATAAAATTGATGAAATTGCCTCTCTAGACAGGGACGCTCGTAAAGCTAAAGTTGCTGAGATAATTAGTTCTAGCGCTGTTTATCTTCGTCCTGAAACAGCACAGGGTATGTTTGTAAATTTCAAGAATATTCTTGATTCATCACGTATGAAACCACCATTTGGTATTGCTCAGCAGGGTAAAAGTTATCGTAACGAAATTACAACTTCAAACTTGACTTTTAGGACTTGTGAATTTGAACAGATGGAGCTGGAGTTCTTTGTTGAACCTGGAAGTGATGACAAGTGGTATGAATACTGGAGAAATTACCGTCTTAATTGGTATATTGATCTTGGTATTAAAAAGAAAAACCTTATGCTCCGTGATCATGAAGAATCTGAACTTGCACATTATGCGAAAGCTTGTGCTGATGTAGAATATTTCTTCCCATTTGAAAATGATCAAGGTGAAGGTGAATGGGGCGAACTTGAAGGTATTGCTAACCGTACTGATTATGACCTCTCAAAACATTCAGATGCAACAGGCAAAGATCTTACTTATTTTGAGACGGAGACTAAAAAACGCTATATTCCGTATGTTATCGAACCTGCTGCAGGTGCAGATAGGGCTACTCTTGCCTTTCTTTGTGATGCTTATGATGAAGAGGTTCTTACAGATAAGAATGGTAAGGAAGATATACGAGTTGTTCTTCGTTTTCATCCTAGACTAGCCCCTATCAAAGCTGCTGTTTTCCCTCTTGTTAAAAAGGATGGCATGCCTGAGAAATCACAGGAAATTATTAAAGCTCTCCAAAGGGAAGGAGTTAATGCTCTGTATGATCAAAGCGGCGCTATTGGGCGTAGGTACCGAAGAATGGATGAAGTTGGAACACCATGGTGTATAACTGTTGATGGTGAAACTATTGAAAATGATACTGTAACTATCCGCGATCGTGACACAATGGAACAGAAGCGAATGAGTATTAAAGATGTAGTTAATTTTATTAAAGAAGCTGTAAAATAATTTGTAGTTATTTAATTATATAGGAGAAAAGTATGGAATTCAAACTTAAGTTGAACAAGAAGAAAAAAGCTGCTGCTGAACGCGCAAAAAAAGAAAAAGGTTATAAAAAGGTTAAAATTCGTGGTCGTAAGCGTTGGGTAAAAGCTGAGAAAAAATAATTTTCGCTGACACGGCTGGATATCCAGCCGTGTCTCTTTATATTATTTACTATAACTCAAGTAAACCTAGACTATTTCTAGATTATCAGTATAATTATTTGGTATTAATTCTTTCAAAATTTATGAGAAAACACCTTGGATAAGTTCATACTATCTAATTTGAGTCAAATAGTTTTACTCTTCAGCCTGCTTGTAATGTCTGCAACCTTTTCGGGATGCGAGACTGCTCTTTTTTCACTCAAAAATTCTGATCTTAATAAACTTCGCAAAAGTACATTGTGGGTGGATTCACTTATCCTTTCTCTATACAATGAACTACCTGAATTTCTTCTAACAATATTGCTAGGGAATATGATAGTAAATATCCTATTCTTTGCTGTTGCATCACTCTTTGTAGAATCTGTAAATTCTGAGTATGGACGAATTGGAAGTATTATTTTCGGTGTTGTTTCATTTGGTGCGGTTTTGATTGTTGGCGAGATTGCTCCCAAATCTAGTGCTTCTGTATTGAAAGTTTGGTTTGCAAGAATTGTAATTATTCCGGTATATTACATACATAAACTTGTTTTACCTATTAGATTTATTTTACAAAGTCTGCTAAAGTTTTTTGAACGAATAATAAATGTAAAACATCGTAACACAGCCCATACAAAAGAGCTTACTGCTCTTTTAGAGTTAGAGAGAAATAGAGGTACAATTTCCGATCAAGAAGCAGAGTTACTTGAATCTGTAATTGAGCTCCCAGAAATCAAAGTTGGTGAAATTATGACGCATCGTGTTGATGTGTTTTCTGTTTCTGACAAAGCAAGTATTGATGATGTGATTTTTAAAGCAAAGGAGTCCGGACATAATAAAATACCTGTACGATCAAGTATAGATGATGAATATATTGCTTGGGTAGATGCTAGAGATTTGTTCTTTGCTGGTTCAGGTAATCATGAAATTACTGAATACTATCGTAAGTTTAATTACATTTCTGTTTACGACCGTTCTGATGTAGTCTTAGATCATTTTGTTCAGGAAAAGAATCGAATGGCACTAGTTCTTGATGAAAGAGGTAGTAGTGCAGGAATATTAGTTGTTGGTGATGTGCTATCAGAACTTTTTGGTGATTTTGGTGATGAGGAATCTTTACCCGAAGAATTAGCTGAACTACAGAGTGATGGTAGTTATATCCTTGATGGCAAGTTGTCAATTAGAGATTGGGCAGATCTATTCTGTCTGGAGGTAGACTCTCTACGTAGTAATACAATAGGGGGCTTAATTACTGATATTTTAGGAAGGAGTGCTCGAAAAGGTGATTGCGTAGTCTATGAAGGTGTTGAATTTACTGTTATAAACACTCTTAAAAGAAGAATTCAAAAGGTTACCGCAAAAGTTAAATTTGATGATATTGAGGAGGATTCGTTGTGATTGTAATATTTTTAATCGCGGGTATTCTTATTGCTATTGTCTTTGCAGGCTTTTTTAGTGGGATTGAAACGGCAGCATATAGTGTGAATACAATTAGTCTTCATGCAAGTTCTAATGCTGGGGACAATAACGCAACTTTAGCATTAAATATGCTGAAAAATATGCCCAGGATGATTACAACTATGTTGATTGGTACAAATCTTTCTGTTTTCGTTGCAACCAACCTATTAACTAACTATCTTACTATATACTCTGTAAAGAATACAGAATTAATAACAACCCTTATTTTAACCCCCTTCTGTTTGATTTTTGCAGAATCATTACCAAAAAGAATTGCTTTTGGTAGACCAAATCGTTCACTGATTATTTCTGCAAAGCTTGTTTTGTTATGTGAGTACATTTTTTACCCAATTGCTATTGTCCTAAGTGGTTTTGGCACTTTATTACAATATATACTTGATAAAAAAGGTCATTCTGGTAATGATTTAATTGGTAAAATTAGACTTTATGAAAATCTTGAAGCCAAAACGGCTGAAGGAAAGTTAAGTATTATTCAGTATCAGATGGCAAGCAGAGTTATGGAACAAGAAAGAACGGAAATTTGGGAACTAATGTTGACCCCACTTGATACTTTTACAGTTGAAGACACCATGACATCCCGTGAAGCTGGTGTTGAAATACGGAAAAATGGCTACGCAAGGGCATTGATTAGAACTAAGTTTATGCGATTTACAGGCGATATCATAACAATTAATTCTATTATGAATCATGAAGATAAATTGGATAAACCAGTTTCTGAGATTGCTGACAAAGCAATGTTACTCGATAGGAAAACGCCTTTATTGCATGCAATATCATCTATGCGTAAAGAGGGCGCGAGGATTGCTATTGTTACCAGCAGAAATGGTGTTTTTATCGGTTCTGTTCATTTGAACTCTATGATCAATGGTATCCTTTAATATCTTAAAGAAAGGCTCGGATGGATTCTCAAAATATCTGTGATAATTTAAATTTATATAATAAATATACAAATGACTATAGGGCAAAAGGTAGCTTGAGGTATAAAGATTTTTCAGAGTATTCTCCATTTGATATTGATTCAATTTCTAAATTTATTGAACAATATAACTGGGATGGCAATAGAGATGAGCTTTGCGATACATTGAGTGTTTACGCTGATAAAATTGATGCCACGCAAGAAACGAGAAATAATATTGAGCTACTTTCAAAAGTAAATACAATTGCTGTTGTCTCAGGGCATCAGCCCTCATTACTTGGTGGACCGTTATTTGTTTTCCTTAAAATAGCTAGCGTTATTTCATTAACAAATAGCTTAAATTTACTGAATTTGTCTAAAAAATTTGTCCCAGTATTCTGGGTGGCATCAGAAGATCATAACTTAGCTGAATATAACACAGTTTCCTTTTATGATAAATCCTATGATATTCTTAATCATTCTTTAGATGGAAAGTTTGATAATAAGATGGCGTCATTTAGATCTGGCCTTTCAGATAATTTTATTGATGCTATACTGCAGTCATTGCCACAAACAGAGTTTATCTCAGAGATCAAACATGAAATAATGGATTCAAAAGCTGATAATTTGGGTGAATTTTTCAGTAGATTTATAAATAAATTATTTGGAAAATATGGATTGATTACAATTGAACCAGAATACTTGCGTGAAATATCAAAACCCCTTGTGCTTCAGGCGATAAAGTCACATAGTACACTAGTAAAGAACATGAATCTTGATTCTAATGAGATGATAAAAAATGGTTATAATCTGCAATTACCTGATGCAAAACCAGAAAATACTTTTTTGTTTTATATTGAAAATGGTGTCCGCTATAGATTAAAGTATGACGATAAAAAATATTTCGTTGAAAAATTAAATCTTAAATTTAATGAAGATGAATTAGTAAGAGAAATCGAAACTGATCCGAATAAGTTTTCTCCCGTTGCTGGGCTCAGACCAATCATTCAAGGTAGTGTTTTTCCTGCAGCGATCTATATTGCTGGAGGAGGAGAGTTGGCGTATCATGTTCAATTGCGAAAGAATTTTAAAGAGCTAAAAGTGCAAATTCCGCTTATTCTTCCAAGAGCGACGGGAACATTCTTGACACCTAGCATAAATAAGCAATTAAAGAAATTCTCTGTTTCTAGAGATCAAATTCTTACTAATAATTTTGACTGGGAAGTTATTTATAGTAAGTTAATCTCAGCGAATAAAGAGCTTGAGGAGGTATTTAATAGCTATAATTTACAATTTGAAGAACTTAACACAAGCTTTTATAAAAAACTTACTGCTTTGGGTATTATTAATCACAATGAAATCAAAAATGAAATAGATAAGTTTGCTTCTAGGGTTATTAATCAGCAAAATAAGATAGCTCAAATAAATAGCCCAATTGGAAAAGATGCTAAAAGTAAGTTCTTTCGACTATATAAGTTTATACTCCCTGCCAGAAAATATCAGGAATTAACTATCTCTTCTTTATATTTTTATAGCTTGCTCGGTAGAGAGTTTTTCGATACAATATGTAAAGTAGATTTACTTACAACTGACCATAAAATTTGGATTTTTTAATAATGATATTTGATTTTTTACCAAAATATACTGAAATTAGTAAAGTTTATACTAAGCACCATGATACATTAATCATTGTGCCTGTTTATAATGAAATACCTCATTTAAGGGATGTGATACACTCTATCCGTGAAAACTGGGCAGGAGATATACTTGCTGTTGACGATTGTTCTACAGATGACAGCTTGGCTGTTCTTAAGGAAATTAAGGGTATTTCTGTTATTGCTAATGAGAGAAATGCTGGAGCAGGTGGTGTGTTGCTCCAGGGGTTTAAGTGGGCATACGGCAATAATTATAAAAACATTATAACAATGGATGCAGATGGGCAGCATAATCCTGAGAGTATTTCATGTTTTTTTAAAGCAATTGACAAGTGTGGTTGCTGTTGCTCATGTGATTTTGTGTGGGGCTCACGTTATTTAAATAAGAGTAATCTACCTGCGCTTAAATATCAGGATAGGCGTGAAATTAATATTGAAGTTACTAAGCGTCTCAATGAAATTACAGGTTACAACCTAACAGACGCATTTTGCGGTTTTAGAGCATACCGTGTGGAATCTTTAGTTAAACTTCCAATAACAGAAACTGGATATGGTATGTTTATGCAGATGACTATACTTGCAGCAAAGAATGATTTGAGTGTAAAAGAAATCGAAGTTCCACTATTATATCTTGATGAAACAAGAAATTTCAATGGGAACTTTTCTGATTCTGAGGAGCGACTTCGATACTATCATAAAATTATTGATAGTACCCTTGCTCAGGTATAGATTTTGCGGTAAATATTATTACTATTATATAAAAGAGGTGAGATATTAATTCTCACCTCTTTTGTATTGTTAAGTATTTAAACGAAAGCTTTACATCCCTGATAATGCGGAGATTCTTGTTTCTGCAAGTTTTTTGTATGAACTTCCTGCAGGGTAAAACTCAGCAACTTTTTGCCAGAAAGGCAACGCCTCATTTGGCCGGTTAGTCTTTTCATTGATTAGTGCAAGATAGAAGAACGCTTCTTTAGGGGCTCTATCAACTGGCGCTACTTCTTGTGCTTTTTCAAGCCACTGCTCAGCTTGAGGGTAGTCTGAAAGCCTGTAATTACAGATACCAATCTGAAGAACCTCTCTGTAGTCAGGCTCTCCAATAGCATAGGCTTTCTGGTAATTTGCAATTGCTTTTCTTAAGGTATTTGCAATTTCTACTTCATCTGTTGCAATACGAGTAGCTCTGAAATAAGAAACCTGAGCAAGTCTATAGTACCCTTCCTTAATATCAGACTCATTTGTTGATGAAAGCATTTTAGAGTAAGCCTCATCTGATTGATCAAGTGCAGTCATGAGCTGAGAACCAAGACGTGATGCTTGTGTAGGAGTAAGATCAGAAGCTCCTAGCATCTTGTTAATTTCAACAGCTTTCTGGTACTGTGCATAACCAAGTATTTGTAAATACTCTGCATTTTCAGGAGCAATATTAATTGCCTTATGTGCGTAATCAAAGGCAGAGTCATAATTGCCTTTTTCTGTCAGTACACTTGCAGTGATTGCATATGCCTGAGCATTATTTGGATCAAGTTCAATTACTTTTTTAGCAAGGGATTCTGCTGTTTCTAAATCTTCTTCTTCAAAAGCAGTTTGAGCTTGAGCCAATAGTTCTTCAGTTGAATCATTTGATGGTTGAGGAACTGCAGCATCAAGGTCTAGAGGAAGATCAAGGGTATTAGATGTATCGTCAAGTCCACTTTCTATTGGAGGTAGACCAAAGTCATCAGTGTTCTTTTGATCTGTAGCCTTACCAGGAAGATCCGGAATATTTGGTATTTCTTCAACCTTAGTAGTATCTTCTGAAGTAGAAGTAATATCAAGTTCATCTAAATCATTAGCAGTTGAATTATTAATATCGGGTATTGATGGAATAGTCATATCGTCACTAGGTGTTGTTTCTTCTGTATCAAAAGATCCAGGTTCTGGTATAGTTTCAAGATCTTCACTATTAAATACAGAATCATCAACTTCGGCAGTATTGCTTTGGTTCGAGTCATTTGTATTATCGTCTGCTATAGCTGGAACATCAGGAATACTATCAAGTCCTAGATCACTAAAATCGCTAGTAGCTGGAGCTGGAATTTCATCAATAGATTTAGAATTTTCTTCTGGGGTTAAAGCATTATCATCACTCATATCATCTACAGAAAAATCTTCGTTAGATATTTCATTATTAGCGAAATTATCATTTAAAGTAGGTACCGCAGCATCCTCAATTGGGGCAGGGATGTCAAGTTCAGTATCAGTAATATCAACTGTTGGTGTTTCTGAGATCTGCTCTACGTCAACTTTTTCTTCTATCGGAGCAATTGGAGATGAATCAGGCTCAGTAAAATCAATACGTTCCTTTGTAATCTCTTTTTCTGGAAGGTCGGTAATAGTCTCAGATTCTAAATCAACTACTGATGGTACTGCTGGAGACCATAAATCATCAGGCTGGTCAGGAATGCTCTGAGTTTGAGATATTTCTGAAATTTCACCATTGTTAATTGGTGTTATACTTTCAAATTTCATTGTAGGGCGCTTTTCATCAACAGAGAATGGCATACTTATTGCTGTACCAATATTACCCATTAAATCTGATACATTGATTTTGAGTAAAAGGTTATTACCCGCAATTGTTGGAACCCATTGCCATGACCCATTGGAAGGCTTATCAAATGCAAGATCTGTCCATGTAGCGCCACCATCACGAGATAATTGTATTAGAGTAGATCCTTCTTTGATATTTGCATCACTTGAGTTCCATCTGATATCAACAACGTTGTCCTTCGCGATGACTTCTCCACTTGTAGTGAATGGAGGTAAAATTGAAACCTGAGGTGCATCCATATCTAGGGTGACATACGCCATAGGCATTGCTCCACGAGCAGGAGGTGAATTCTTATTGCCAGTGTTATCTGTAGCGACAATATATAATCCAACTTCTTTTGCAGCAGGTGCGGAGAAGTTGATAGGTGACCTTAAATCACTGTCTGGTCCATAGTAAAACCATTCTGTACCACCATCAACTGTATAATACAATTCCACATTTTTTACTCCACTTTCATTATCAGTTGCTGTGTAGTCAACATCAAATTTAAATGAACCAGAAGAAGAAGGGCCTAAAATTGTTATAACTGGTGGAGTGCTATCCAAAGTAAAAGTAGTTCTATTTTTAACAATGCGTTTATTCCCTGCCAAGTCTGTTGCAATAAGTCTTAAAGCAATATTTGTTTGTCCTTCAAGTACGGGAGGATTCCAGTGAATGCTACCTTTTGCGGGCAGTTTCTCTCTTAGTGGAAGCCAAAAATTACCTCCGTCTGTTGAGTACTCAATATCAACAGGAGTAAGTCCTAGATATTTATCACTGGTTGTCCATGAAAGTTCAATACCTGCTTCAGTCAGTAAAACTTTTTCTGAATTTGGGCTTAACCACTCAGCCGCAGGTGGTGTTCGATCAACTATAACAAATCTATCTGGTTTTGTTCCTGGTCGAGGAGGAATTGCGGGGCGTACACTAGTTGATACTGCAGTAATAAGTCCATATGTTCCTTCTGAAGGAACTGTTATTACCATTGGGCTGAGCTTATCAGGATCTTCACCATATTTCTTCCATGTAAGGCCACCATCATTTGTAATATAAAACTCAACCTTTGAAGTAAGTGCATTTCCAACAATTCTAACTGCATAAGCAATACTGAATCGCTTCCATGGAATAACCGGTGTATTCGCAGGTGGTTGGTATGAACGCGGCTCAGCAGCAACTCCACAAGGAAAATTGACAAGTAAAGTCAGAGCCAGTATTAGAGCGATAATTCTACCACGCATGGTTTTTAGTCTCCTCACTACCATCAACAAAGTAATTATCATATTATTTTTATTTATAAAGAGTTAACTCAGTGAATACATAACTCTCCCCATTATGTATTATATAACAATACATTCTACTACATTATGCCAGTTTTTATGATAAATAAAAGAAATTTTTATGTAATAATGTTGGATTATACACAAAATTTTAACAAAACTGCTATAATTTGTTTTATAGTATCAGTATAATTCATTAAAAATTTATTGAATATTCTAAATAAAAGAAGATATAATCCTTATATTTGACAATAAATACTGTACTCCTTTTATAATTTCTAATAATTGTTTATATTAATACGGCTTAGAATGGAAATTTATTTTATGAAAAACAATAAAATTGAAGTTGAAGACATAACTCCAATAGTTGATATTCTAATGAATTCATATAATGATGGAATTGGTATCAATCAACTGGAAGGGCATGATCTACCCAATCGTGATATAGTACTAAAATCTCTGGACAGGTTATTTGATGTGATTTTTCCAGGATACTTTGCTGGGGGGCATCCTGTAACTAAAGCAAACCTAAAATATCATATTGGTGATCAGATTAATCATATAATACTGGAACTTACAAATGAAGTCCAGCGTGCTTTCAGGTATGCATGTAATCAAGGGTGCTGTGAAATGTGCAATGTAAAAGAGCGCGCCTCAAAAGTTATAATGTCTTTAATAAAATCTTTACCCCGAATTAGGGAAATTATGAAAAAAGATATTGCAGCAGGTTTTGACGGAGATCCGGCATCATCAAGTATTGATGAAGTTATCACTTGCTATCCAGCAGTACAAGCTATTGTAATTCATCGACTAGCTCATGAACTGTTTGCTCATGATGTCCCTCTTATTCCTAGACTATGGAGTGAGCATGCACATAGCATGACAGGTATTGATATACACCCTGGCGCTAAAATTGGTGAACGTTTTTTTATTGATCACGGTACAGGTGTTGTTGTTGGTGAAACATGCCGAATTGGTAATTCTGTTCAGATTTATCAGGGAGTTACTCTCGGTGCTCTTGCTCCTGCAAAAGGGCAATCAATTAGAGGTGAACAACGCCACCCAATTATTGAAGATAACGTAATTATTTACGCTGGAGCAACCATTTTAGGTGGGAATACAGTAATCGGTAAGGGAGCGACAATTGGCGGGAATGTCTGGCTTACAGATAGTGTTGATCCTGGAACAAAAGTTGTTCTTGCTAAAGCTGATCTAGTATATTTGCAACCAGATAGGAAAAAGAGTTCGAGAATTAGACCTGGTGAATTTAAATGTCCTGCTGAGGATATTTGTAAGGCTGATGGATCTTTTCAAAGTTCAAATTAAATAAATACACCTTATATAAGCAGCTCAACAGAATTTCTGCAATATTACTTATGCTTGTATATTTGGTAAATATATAAGTTTGTTATATTGTAAGAATTATTAATTATGGTAGAATAACAATGACAAAAAGCTTAAATTTAAGTTATACTTAGGAGTATACTATGAACAACGTTGAACTATATGTTTTTAGCGGTACTGGCAATACTCTTCTCACTGCAAATTTTATGAAAGAAGCTTTTACAGCTCATTCTGTACCTTGTAAGTTACATCAAATCTCCCAAATGACAAAGTCAGATGAAATTAATCTCACACATACTATAGGCATTGGCTTTCCTATTGTTTGCTTCAACACTTATCCTCTTGTTCTAGATTTTATCAATAAGCTCCCAAAAACAGAATGTTGTACTGATTTATTCTTTTTCTCAACGATGGGGGGCTCTGATGGGCATGTTTGCGCACAACTAACGCCTATTTTTGAATCAAAAGGGTATAATGTTATTGGATATGAGGGTTTTATTCTTCCATCAAACTTTATGCAGTATAAAGTGAATGAGGATAAGAATGAGAGGTTATTTAATATTTGTAAAAAAAGATCAAATGAATTTATTGAAAAGCTTATAAATAATAAAGAACCATTCAAATATAAAGGCAAGATTGCTTCAAAATTTTATAATTTAATATACAAATTAAGCGTTAATACAGGGTTTCTCCAGAAAACTTTTCCTGTAAAAGTTAACATAGAGAAATGTACGGGATGTAGTGTGTGTGCAAAAGTATGCCCTGTTAATAATATTTCGATAATTGATCATAAAGCTGTACTTGCTGATAAATGCCAGGATTGTATGCGTTGTGTGGGGTTCTGCCCTGAAAATGCTATAAGGGTTCATAAGTCTAAGCCTTATAGTAGTTGCAGCTATAGTGAATTTTTTTCAATATTTGACCAGTAATTTATTACTAATATATCTTTAAATGAAGGATATTAATGTCTAATAGTTCATTTGATAATAGTTACTCTGATAAAGCTGTTATATCAGATCAACCTAATTCTACCCCTCCAAGAGGTTGCAAAAGACGTATTTTTCGTTTTATTTTTATAGGGTTACTAGCTTTAATAATTCTAATCACTTCAGGAGTTATGTATTTAAAATTAAAATATAATGATGAATATTTAAAAGAAAGTTTGATAACTGCTTTTAGTGATAAATCCCAGGCAATAATTCAAATCGATAGTTTGACTACCTCATGGCTTGATCAGAAGGTTAAGTTGGCTGGGATTAAAATTATTCCTAAAAACAACCCTGATTATCCAATTTTAACTAGTTCGGAATTAAGTTTTGAGCTTGATTTAATTAAAAGTTACAAAGATAAGTCATTATACAGTAATATTAAAATTGATGCTCTAAACTTATTTGTTCATCGTTTTACTATCGTTGATAAATCTACAGGTAAAAAAAAATATACCACAAACATTACAGAATCTCTTAATCAGCTTATCGATTTACCATGGAAAAAATGGCTAAGTAGTATTAATTGGCAACAAGCCGGTGGAACTGTACGCATATCCAATAGTCAAATAAAAGTGACTGATGACCTGAAAATGCTTGACGAATGCAGAATCTCAGACATTAATGTCTCGTTAAGTAGAATTAAAGAAATTGTTAAATCGACCATTACACTTAAATCCAGAACTCATCATAATATTATTGGTAGTGTTATTGTTGATATTGATGCAACTTTGAATAAGAAAGGTGAGTTTAATAATAATTCAAAGTTAGGATTCCTTAATAAAATAAAGATTAAGTCAAATTTTGATGATATTGATTTAGCTCGATATCTTGAATACTTTGGAATTAATAAACTGGTATTTAATGAATTTGCATTAACTCTAAAAGATCCTATTTCATTATGGGTAAATGTAAATTCTACATCAATGAGTGATGTTTTGGTTAAAGCAAAATTGAACTCTGACAGTATTGGCTACCTTGCTATTAATAAAGATCGTATGGGTATTACACCTAAGCTTGTGCTTGATGTGTTTGGTAAAGTTGACGTTAGTCAAACATGGTCTGAAATAAGCCCTCTTATTATAAAACTAAACCTCTATAATCCTACTGGTGAAATTCTTACTGCAACATCACAAATAAACGGTAACTTTGGTACAGAGTTCACAGCAACAATTGATGCACTTTCTGATTTGTCATTATTTTCATCCTCAACACTTGGGAAGAAATTAGGATTTAATGTTTATGGTAAAATCAGGCATTCACTTGCGCTAAATTGGAAAAGAAATGGTGCATGGAGGGGGAACTATATATTAAATGGTGAGGATGTTAGTACCACAATAAAGGACAAAAAGGTTGCGTTGCCTATTCAAGGTGAGATCACCAGTATTGTTACCAAAAGCAATGTTCTTACCCCCCTTAAAGGAAGCCTCAACTTTTCATTTAATATGCCATTTCTCGATTTTAGCTCTATCAAGCCTTTGGATATTGATTTCACTAATAATGATAGGTTACTTACTACTTCTATAAAATACAGAGCAGACCTTGCAAAAATATATGATAATTTTAAAGGGATATTTAAATCACTTAAATTTTCTAAAATTTCAGAAGTAATCGACGGTACAATTGATGCGGATACATCAGGTAATATTATATGTAAATTTACTGCCAACTCAAAACTAAGTGAATTTAAGAATTCTCCAATTGACGTTAAGATAGAATTGCTTTCAAAACCAAATAAGATCTATGATCTTAGTTTTAACGCATCAGATAATGACAACTTGCAGCTAACGATTAAGGGTACTTTTGAAAAATTGCAGCAACTTTGGAAAGTAAAGTTTGCACAGAGCGGGATATATAATACGGTAATTTTTGATAACCTTAAAGCTAGGTTTAACTCTGTGCTAGGTGATATCAAACTTCCGTTTACTTTTGAGGGTATTTTAAGAGAAGCTGTTAACGCTAATATCAACTACAGGGCATTGGATAACTATACCATTGCGGCAAGTGTCAAAGCAGAGCTAAAAGATCTGAAATTAAACTTTATACATTATAATCTAGCAAAAAGTCTAATTAATATTGAGTCCGCCATTGTTTTTAAGCAACAGGCTTCAAATGCGATTATTTCTTTTGATCAGTTTGATTTCAGAACTCCTTCCTCATTTATAAACTTTAGCTCTGGTGGTTATGATTTAATGACAATTGATAAATCAGATTGGCGGAAGACATTGAGAAGTTTACCTGTAATAGAGGGGAAACTTTCGGTTTCTAAAGAGGAGATGAAGGATATAGGCGAACTTGCTGATAATGACATTACTTTATTATATTTTAACAATGCTACTTTGAGCGGGGCTTTTCACACTAATGGCGGCGCAAAATCTTTGATTAAGGATTTTAACTATACCTCAGACCTTATCTCTGTTAATTCACATAAAGACTTTTTTATTGATCCAATTTTAATGACTGATAAAATTGTTGCTCATAAGTGGTTTGAGATACAGCAATCACTGTCTGATATTTCAGCTACTGTAAGAGGTGATTTATATAATTGGCGATTATTTTTACCTAAAGTAGCGGTTGATGTCACTGCACCATTCAAATTTAATGCGGAATATATTCAAAAAACTGATGGGCTCAAGGTACATAATTTTGCAACACTTGAGTCAAATCGTAATGATCTATTGATTCCGAATATAACTTTTAATGGTAGTGTTATAGATTTCTTTAAAAATATTGAGAATTTTAAGCTAAAAGAATTCATTAAGTCTATTGATAATAATTTTCATGTAACTAAAGCTGATATTTCAATTTCTAAAATTAAAGAACTTGATAAGTCTGGAGCAGGTTCAAATTTAAGAGCTCTTCAAGGAAAATATATTTCTGCCAAAGATATTAATATTGATCATAGTTTGAACTCAAATATTGTTGCAATGACTGGAAGCGTTGCTGCAAAAGCATCATATATGTCAAAATCTTCAGTTTGGCCGTTACTTTCAATAAATGGATTGATTTCAAATTATAAGACTCCACTTATTTTTCAGTTTGAGCCAAAAGATATTATTGTTAAAGGAAGTTTGGATTTTACAGATTCAGATATTTCTTTTAATGCTTTATCACCATATAGATATTATAAACCAATCAATGAACCACTCAAACTCGATTTTTTTGCAAGTCATGATTCTGAAAACGTATCAAAAGTACGGCAGGCCTCACTTGTAGGCGGGCCGCTATCAGTGCTTATATCGAAATTCAGCCTGAAACCAATCAGGGATAGATTTACTCTTGATGTAGGTTCTATAAAGTTGGATGGGCCTTTTACAGTAAAAGTAAATAATTTACTTCTAGATAGTGCAGGGGACAGGTTTACCGCTGATATTGATTTGGCTCCACTTGATTTAGCAACTTTACAGAAAAATATTAGCCAGAAACTTCCTTTTGACCTCTCTGGCATGGTAAATGGTGCTAAAATTCATATTGATGATAGTTACTGGAAATATTTTGCCCCAGTAAACACCAAGGTTCAAGTGACAAGAACCCCTAATAATAACTCGTCTATAGGTGCAACCAATGTTATATTATCACCCAGAGGCTCACCAGACTCAACAAACTCGCTTAGTTTTGCGTTCTCTGGTGGAACAGCTGACGTGTCAGGGAATTCAATTTCTTTACTTAATTTTACTATTGATAATCCACATGGATTTTCTGATCATAAAGCCGTAGATGCTAAAGCTATTAAAATAAAGCCCGATTTTCAGACATTATTCAGCGATCAAATTATTATTGACCGTATTGACCTTGATGAGTTAAATGCATATTATGAAGTTGCAATTACGACAAACAACTTTGATGTACTTAAGAAAAATTTACAGTTGATATTTACGGACGAAAAAAATGATGCAAGTTCTACTCGTAAAACATTAATTCGTGATTTATATGTGACTAATGGTGTTGTAAGGTTAAGCTCAACATTACTACTTGGCATTGCTTCAATTCCTGTGCCATTAAATTTGCATTTACAGGATATTGGAGGGGAAAGCCCAGGGCAGACATTAGCAACAGGATTTGGGTCTATCTTTACAAGTATTGGAAAGATCGGTATTAAATTAGTCGGTAGTGTTACCGGAGTTGTCGGTGAAGTTGGCAAAGTAGGAAAATCAATCATAACGGCGCCTTTAAAACTCTTTAAAAATATTGGTAATAATGACGATGATAAAGCAAAAGATAATACAACAATGTAGAGAGGTATTCATTAATGAATTTTAAATTTGGCAGTAAGCGAAATTCTGTTATTGCGAGTATGCTAAGTATTTCAATTCTTATTGCAGCAATGTTTTTTCTATTTTTCTTTGACAATTCAATAAGCTCATGGGCTCTTTCACATAAAATTCTTGCTGAAAATGAAGAACGTGCACTTGGGGAATTTTTTCAGATAGTTAGACTTTTTGGCAAAGCTGATGTAGTGATACTGCTTGCGGTTATTCTTGGACTTGCAGGGAAAAGACGGACTTTCAAGCGTATTATAATTGCATTAATTCTTGTTGGTGTTTTAGTTCACCCAATAAAAAGCATAATAGGGCGCGAAAGGCCAGACCATTCTTCTAATGTCTCATTCCCAAGTGGAGATACTGCGACTGCATTCATTTTACCAGAGATATTGACAAGTTCTTCTACCTCTGTGGTCTTAAGTTCTGTGGCCGCAACTGGGGTTGCTATTTCTAGAGTGTTTTATCAAAAACACTACCCTAGCGATGTTATTGCAGGAGCTATTGTTGGTCTAATAGCCGGAGCTCTCAGCATGATAATAAGTAATAAAATAAAATGGCTCCCAAGTAGAAATCTTCTGCTTATTATATTATTTATACTTATGCTTTATTTTGCAATATCAGGGATTATAAATTCACATCACCGACATAATTTACAGTTTATTGCGTGGTTTTTCCCTGCTATTCTTTTGTATTCACTCAGACCATATATTACTAAAAAATATCCTGATAAAACTCACGGCGTGATCAGTGGAAAGCTATATTATCTAATTAAAAACAGTCTTATTGGATGTAGCCTTATTGGGATTTGTTCAATAATACTCCCTTGGTTTACTGGTATGTCAGGTTTTAGAGCTCCAGCGGTATCTCTTGGTCTTGCACTTCTAGTATATTCATACTACACTAGAAAAGAATTAAAGGCGTATAGACTCTCTGCTGTACTTGCCTTTACTGCAACATTTATGTTTATTGCTCAGTTCTGGATTCTGTGTTATCTTGTAGGAAAGTTTTAATTAATCATCTTTTCAATTTTTCACATGCCCCAGGTAAATCAATAAATTTATTGATAATAACATCATACAAATCTGGACACTTAAAAAAAAGATACTTTCCACTCTCAAAAGCACTTTTTATATATTGACTGTAATGCCTTCTCCAATTTAAGCGTTCTGTTTCATCTAAATATACAGCCGCTTTCATCCTGACCTCTTTTTTCTTTTTTCGCATATTCCAACGATATGTAGCATAGGCTGCAACTAGAGTATCACTGGTCATAATGTCAACACCAGCGTCAGCTTTACTACAATCAAACCTGAAATCTGCTAATACATTTGAGAATACATCTTTGCTAATCATACTTTTTTCATAATAGGCAGGAACAGTAATTCTTCCATTCTCAAGACCTGATCTTGGTGAAATTACAAATCCTAGAATTCCACATGAAGGTGCTATCAAAACAAATGGACACTTTCGGACAAGAACTCTTTGTTTTCTCGCGGCACTAGGTACAAGATTTGTTTGAAATACAAGAGGATCTTTTTGCTCAAACTCTGTTATTAACTTACTAATATATTCTCGATCATTTATAATATCGTTATCTTCTTTATAATGATCCCGAAGTACAAAAGGCAAAAATGGCTCTTTAAGTTTAGCGACAAGCCTGCAACAACGTCTTATTGTAGCTACTTCATGGTTAATAATTTTTGAAACATGTAGCTTTACTCCTGACTTTTCAATATTTGATATTGCAGACTGAGTATCCTCGACAATTTGTGGCAGCATCTCATCAGTAATTCTGGTTATAATAGAATTTATTCTAGTGCTCCTTACTTTATATCCTTGAATTTCTTGCTTTACTGCAGAGACAGTCTCTCTGTGCTTAGGAGTTTTTGAATGTAATTTCCGTAAAGATTTTTCTCTTTCAAGGGCAACATTGAGCTTTTCAGCTATACTATTTACCTCGTCAGTTTGAACCTGTAGAACGTCTATTAAAGTGCCATACTGTAATTTTAAATAGCAATAACGTTTATATGATTTGTCACACTTCCATTCAGGAGAATTTCTATGATTAAGTTCTAGATCTTCATTTGGTGAAGTAGGAATATATCCTTTTGCAGTCAATTCGAGAATTTCATCTGCATAGTAAGAATACGTAGATGATATAGAGTATATGGGGGCATATAATGCACTTGAACATGAAGTAAGCAACTTAATGCATTTATCTTTATTTATCCATTTTGCGTTATACCCAAGTAACCCCCAGCGTAAAAAACATTTAGCCATTACTTTGTCAATACCGGATAATTCAGAAATAAGTATATGTGAGAGCCTGAAGTAAATTTTCCAAAACTCTTCAACCATTGTTTTTTCAATATTTTTTAACTCTCTTCTCACGATAGTCTGAATAAGTTTGTATTTTTTTTCATTACTCAATAAATCATTAAATCGTATTTCTCTTTCCTCTTCAACTTTCTTACTCATTTTAAGTCTGCCGACCAGTGATTTTAGATTAGATTCAAGATCTTCACGTTCATTTTTAATAGCTTGAATTTTATCAGATTGACTGTCAGAATACTCTTTGAGTGCCATCTGGTATACACCCCATCCAAATAGGTCCTGCGCGTCAATACTATGTTTTAATAGAGATTTTAAAAATGGTTCGTCTGAAGAATAATTCATGCATGTATGTATTACATCTGGTAAGATAGTATACCTATGAAGTAGTAACTCTTTTTGCTTTAATGAGAAAGAATATGCCTCTTTAATAGTAGCATCTATTTTTGTCTTTACAGTAATATTTTCAGAGTTTTCATTATTATCAGTAGCATTTAACTCACTATCAGATGGTTCATTGTTAGGAGAATCTTCGTTTGCTTCTGACTGCTTGCTTTCTAATTTAGCGTCGTTATCTAAAATATCTTTGATTCTATTATAGGACGCCTTTAACGATTCCAAAGGTGGAATTCTAATAATTTCTTTTCTCTGTTTATTTATTTCAGACTTTAATATTTCAGATGGGTTGTTAATTGAATTAAGAAAAGCCGTTCTTTCTGTATCCAGTTCATCAATTTGGATAAAAATATTAACAACATCTTTAACTGCTGAAACAATTGTATTTGAAAAGGAATGCGGCGATAGATTGTTAATTAATGAAATTAATTCTGAGCAATCAATTGGTTCAGAAACTATTTCTGGCTCATGAATATTTTTATCCTTTAATTTAGACAAAGTAATAACAGCGTTGTCTTCTTCTCCGGAGTCCTCCTTAAGTATAATTTGATCAGGAGCTAAAGCGCTATTTTCTATAAACATTTCAGATATTTCGTCAGCAGATTCTTCACATGACTGTTTATCTTGAAAGTCAATTTCAGAAGGAGTGGAAGAAAAGGATATGCTTTGCTCCACTTTATCGGTGGGCTTAGGATTATTACTAATCTTTGCTGAAGTTTGTACTTCAGTGTTCTTGCTTAGTTGTAATTCTGGAGTTATTATTGGTTCAATATGTAAAGCTACAGTACTCTTGTTGATTCTAGTAAGGCGAGGGGCTGACTCAATAATATGCTTGTGTAAATTTTCAGCAATATTTTTAGCAATTTTAAGACCCATTTCAGGTCTACTCTTTAAAAAAGAATCAACCTCTTTGCTGGGAATAACAAATATCTTTGAGTCTTTTGCTGTAACTGCTGATTCTGTATAAATTTTTGAGGTTAAAAATGCTACTTCCCCAAAGAACTTTCCTTTTCCAGAAATTGAATCAATAAGTCTGTCTGCCCTATAAAAATCAACGCACCCTTCATGAATAAGATAAAGCTGATTATTAGATTTATCACTTTCTTTAAAAATATAGGTTCCTGCTGGGAAAAATTGCAGAATATTAGCAGTAGAAGCAGATGCTGTCGTGTATTTTGTATCTTTCTGCTTCTCTAATATTGTTTTTAGTTGCTTTGAATTAATGTATTTCTTTGATAATAGCAAACTTCCTAGGCGAGGAACTTCTTTCCCTGCCTTTTGATATTGTATTTGTAGCTGTAAACATTCTTCGAGTTGTTTAATATTGAGATAACCCAAATCAAGTGCAACTCTACCAAATTTTGATACCCGACTCTTGCTCATAAGATTTTTCAATTCAGGTAATGTTAAAAATCGAGCGTTAACGCTTTATATTTAGTTTTAGTGCCCGTCCACAATTTTTGCATGTTATAATATTGCCAATACTTTCTATTGATTGACTCCCTGGTGTATGACATCTTGGGCATAGAAACTTAACACGTTTAGAGTTATCTGCAATATTACTTGCAGGTTGTTCATTCAGCGTAGAAGCACTCGAATCAGTACTTGATTTAGTAGATTCCGTTAAATCTTGCTGCATGATTTTGTTAGGGGCCTTTTCACGTTCAAACAACACTGTTGGAGTGTCATCTGATGATTTGATTTCATCAAAAACAGATTGCGTAGAGCTAGGATTTTCTTGTTGTGTATTCTGGGATAACTTGGCAGATTTAAGATAATCAGGCAAAGAGTCATCTTCGTCAGCAATTAACATATTGCCACTATTGCTTCCACTTATTTTAACACTACCAGGTATATCGTTATGAATAACGTCAGCTGTATCTTCTCTTTCTAATGCATTGATATTTGAGATGCCCTTGGTCATATCAATATTAGGTATTTGCTTATCTTCAGCAAGTAAAAAAGGCTCCTCTAAATCGTCAAGTTCTATTTCATCAACAAGATCATCGTCGCTATTTATGGCTTGCCACTCAACATCTGGTAGTGGTTCACCATATCGAGAATTTTCTTCATTCATTGCATCAACATGATCTATTTCACGTTCATTAGGTAATACAACTGTTTCGGAATTAGCTGTAGTCTTAGTGTCATTATTTAAATCGTCAAAAATTTGATGATTCTCAACTTTGTAATCAAAGGTTGATTCTCCAATCTCGGTATTGGAAATTTCTGCAGAAAGTACAAGCACCAGCTTGCCATCTTTAATTTCAAGATTTTTTACTTCAAATGAATCAGCAGAAATTTTAAGATTTAACTCTTTGTTATTACTCATAATATTGTTTCCTAATCATGTTTTATCAATATATTATTTATAAAACTTAGTGCTTAAAAGCTCTTTGAGCAGTAAACACCATTGCGACATCAGACTCATTACAAGCTTCAATAATTTCTTTGTCCCCAAGTGAACCACCAGGTTGAACAACAGCACTTATTCCTTCTTTTATGCACGCATCAATTCCATCACGCTTTGGGAAAAAAGCATCAGATACTGCAACACTCCCTTTGATTCCACCATTTACTGCTGCTACCTCATCTTTTATGGCTTCAGCAAGATCAGAGCTTAACTCTCCATTTTTGATTCGATTCTCAACTTCAAACAACAAACATCCATGATTTCTAAAGGCTATATCATCTGCAAGTTTCTTGTAAGCCTTGTATATCGCAATTTCTGCAACTCCAACGCGATCCTGCTCTCCAGTACCAATACCTACAGTTGCACCATTTTTAACGAAAATAACAGAATTTGAAGTTACCGCCTGTTCTACGGACCAGCCAAATAATATATCATCAATTTCCTGTTGAGTTGGAGCACGCATGATTTTAGTTACAGTTCCGTCTTTAGCAGTGTGTTCAGCTGCTATAAAATCTTCTGCAGACATAATTCTATTGAGAGGTGACTGCTGAACCACAATACCACCATCAATAAGACTTTTAAAATCAATAAAGCGTTCTGTTCTGTATTCTCTTATTTTTGCAATATCCTTGATTTGAACAATACGCAGATTTTTACGTTTTTGAAGGATTTCAACTGCACCCTCCTCAAATTCTGGTGCGACAACAACTTCTAGGTAATTCTCGGACATTGCTTCAGCAGAATCTCTACTTACTGGAACATTAAAAGCAGCACAACCGCCAAAAGCAGCAAGTCTATCACAAGCATTAGCCCTTGAGTATGCTTCTACAGCACTGGTTCCATAAGCAACACCACAAGGGTTGTTGTGCTTCATAATTGCTACAGCAGGAGTGGCATTGAGATAGCGAAGAATATTACAAGCGTTATCGATATCTGTTAAGTTCGTTTTTCCAGGGTGCTTACCAAATTGGAGAAGACCTTCCTCGCTCAAACATGAAACAAGACCTTTGCCCGGTGTAATAAACTGACAATCGCCAAGAGAAATGTTACCGCTAATTAGTTCATAAAGAGCTGCTTGTTGCCCAGGGTTTTCACCATAGCGAAGTCCTTTTTCAATAATTTCACCACTATCTTCAATTTTCCAAGTGCGCTTTTTATAGATCATTTTCTGATCTCCAAAAGAAATAGTCATTTCTTCAGGGAAATTATCATCCATTACCGTGCGGTACATTTTCTTAATATCAGCCATTTTTCCTCTCTCTATTTTAAACAAGAGGTCAATATGCTCACATATCAACCTCAATTTATTAAATTACTTATTTCTTAAATTAACCTCTTGGTCTCCAATATGCATTAACGGTAATGGAGAAGGGCTATCACCATTAAGGAAGTATATCTTTGAAGCAGGATTCATGCTAATTGCTTCAAGAGCTTTTAGGGCTTCAAGTTTTATATACGCTGGATTTGAAGCTACTGCAGTATTAATCTTCTCAATTTCATAGGCTTTTGCATCAGCTAGCAATTTTCTCTGAATCGCTATTTGTTCTGCTGCCTGGCGCTCAATCTGTGCTTGAGAAATCTTTTGCCTCTGTTCTGTCTCAAAGCGGCGCAACTCAGCCTTCTGCCTCTCTGCTTCCTGTTCTCTCTGCTTCTTCGCTTCAACACCTTTTTGAATGGTAGTAGGAAGCTGGATATCACGGAGGAGCACATCACTAATAGTAACTCCACGTGGCTCTAAATAATTTCGCATTGCAGCTGACAGAGCGTTCTGTAGCCTTGCCTGCACATCCTCTAAGTAAAAATCTTCTGCATTCTTCACACTTTTACCCTGTTCTCGTAACACACTTCTTAACTTAGGGGTTAGGTGAACATTGATTACATCATCAACATCACCAGTTTCTTGAAGAATCATCGGTGTTTTATCTGGATTTATACTATATTGAACAGATACGTCAAAAGTTGTTAGAAGCTGATCCTGTGACGGAACAAGAGCTTTTTCGCTATGTGTCTTCTGTCTTACGTCATATAAACGCCATTCATATAAAGGATTGGCAAGATGTATGCCCGCAGGATATGGTTCTTGTTGGACAGAACCGAAGAGTGTCGCAACACCAACATGACCAGCAGGAATACTGATAATCATTGTCATTATAAATGTGATTATTGTTGCTGCTAAAGCGATCCCAGACCCTAGACCAGCTAAGTTTCTAAGCTGGTGATTTCTAGGCAAAGAGAAGTATAGTACAACGAGAACTATCGTAACGACTAGAGTAAATACTGGAACAGTAATACTTAGCATAATAAATCCTTTATATTTTATATATTAAAGTGCAAGAGGAGCCTGCCATGCAGACTTCAACTCTTTATAATCTGCATTAATAACTTCATTTCCTGCTATGTTCTTAATATTTACAGTAGAACCCATATTTACCGTACCAATTTTTGCAAATACAGCACCATTTTTCTGCATAATTTCACTAAACTTAGCTTCATTTTCAGGTTTTACTTCAACAATAATGCGGCTGTTACTTTCTGAGAAGAGCTGAGCAGGGGAGTCATCTCCCTCAATATCTGCTACAGGCATATTTGAAAGATCAATATTCACTCCTCTGTTACCGGCAAATGCCATCTCAGCAATAGCAACAGCAAACCCACCTTCGCTACAGTCATGCATAGCTCTAGCAAGCCCAGACTTACTGCATTCAGAAAGAGCAGCGTATGTTTTTAGAGATTCTTCAGGGCGAACTTTTGGCACGTTATTACCAATTTTATTTTCAAGTGAATAATAATGGCTGGCTCCTAGTTCGTTGTATGTCTTTCCAACAATATAAATCGCATTTCCGTCGTCTTTTAAATCCATTGTTACTGCCTGATCGAGGTTTTCCATCACAGCCATCGCGCTTATTAAAAGTGTCCCGGGGATGCAAATAGTGTCATCACCAACCCCATACTCATTGTTGAGCGAATCTTTTCCTGAAACAAATGGTAGACCATATACTGTACCAAAATCGTAACACGCCTTTGCAGCTCTGACTAATCCAGCAAGTCTGTCTGGCTTGTCACAGTTACCCCAGCAGAAATTATCTAGAATTGCACAGCGGTCAATTGAACCACCAGTCGCAATAATATTTCGTACTGCTTCATCTATTGCAGACGCTGCCATCCAATATGGGTCAATATCTGAGAATTTAGGGTTTAGTCCATTACTTACAACAAGAGCTTTCTTGCTACCAAAGATTGGAGCAATTACAGCAGCATCTCCAGGACCATCATGTTCTGCCCCTACAAGCGGCTTGACTACAGAATTACCCTGTACCTCGTGATCATACTGCCTGATTATCCATTCTTTTGAGCATACATTCCATGCACCGAGGATATTTGAAAGCTCAGAATTATAGCTATCTTTAAGTTTCTGTTCAGGAACATCATTAACTGGTGTTTGCCAGACTGCTTCACGAGTAATTCTCGGACAGCCATCATGAAGGAAATCCATATCCATTTCTGCGACAACTTCACCTTCATAGCGAAGAATAAGTTTTTTATCATCGCGGAACTTAGCAATTGGAGTGATAGAGACATTTTCTTCTTCAGCGAGTTCAAAAAGCGCCTGCAAGTTGCTCTCATCAGTTGATATTACCATTCGTTCCTGTGCTTCACTGATCCAAATCTCAGTATAATTCAAGCCTTCATACTTAAGCGGGACTTTATCAAGATCAACTTCAACGCCGCAAGTCTCACCCATTTCACCGATAGCAGAAGATAGACCTCCAGCACCACAGTCAGTAAGACAAGTATAAAGTCCAGCATCTCTAGAACGAAGCAAGAAATCCAAAACTTTTTTCTCTTCGATTGGGTTTCCAATCTGGACTGCACCTGATGAAACCATCTCAGATTCTTCATCAAGTTCAACAGAACTAAAAGTCGCTCCGTGGATTCCGTCTCGTCCTGTACCACCACCAATAACAATAGCAAGTTGGCCTGGAGTAGGGAAACGCTTTTCAGCTTTATCCTTAGGGATCATTGCGATATTACCACAGAAAACTAGAGGGTTTCCCGTATAACGGTAATCATAGAAGACAGCACCATTAGTTGTTGGAATCCCCATTCTATTACCGTAATCACGCACCCCACCAACAACACCCTTCATAATACGAAGAGGGTGAAGAGATCCCTTAGGAACATCTTCTCTAGGCATGTCTGGGAGCCCAAAACAGAACACATCTGTATTCATAACAGGCTTACCACCAAGACCAGTACCCATCGGGTCACGAATACAACCGCCAATACCGGTACCAGCTCCACCATAAGGCTCGATTGCTGAAGGGTGATTATGCGTCTCAACTTTAAAAGCAGCCCCCATTTCACCGTCAAATTCAATTACACCAGAATTGTCAACAAATACAGACCAGCACCATTTTTTATCAAGTTCTTTTGTTACCTTTGCTACTGTTTCTTTAAGAAGATTATCAATAACCTCAGATTCTCCAGTATCTTTATTCTGGTAGTTAACAACTCCTTTAAAGGTCTTATGGACGCAGTGTTCACTCCATGTCTGGGCGATTGTTTCCATTTCAATATCGGTAGGAACTCTTCCAAGTCCTTTAAAATATTTCTGTGCTTCTTTCATCTCTGGAAGACTCATATAAAGTTGTTTGTCTGTAGATAATTTTAGAAGCTGTTCATCTGATAAACCATCAAGGTTCATATTCTGTTTTTTTAGTATATAATGGCTATTTACGGGAGCTTTTACCTTCACATTATGCCCAATTTCAACCTCTTCAATTACTTCATTACCAAGAAGTCTATATTTTACATTTTCCAAGTCTTCTGCTGTTATATCACCAATAAAGATATATTTTTTACTGTTTTTTACCCAATCTGCATTGATACCAATTTCTTTAAGGCCTTTTTTAACTGATTCTTCTGCAGGATCCATTACGCCAATTTTACGCATTGTTTCAGATGCAACTCCTAAACTAGGAGACAATACTGGCTCGTCAATTGTAAATTTATCAACAACAGCGTCACTCAAAAATTCCCTACCAGCTCTTACAGCGTCTTTGGCTTCAAAATTACCAGATATTGTATATACTCTAACAGAGTAAACCTTTTTAACTCCTTTAAATCCATAGTCATGGAAAGAATGTAAAATCTCTCTGCCTTCAGAGTCATTCTTAATATCCGAACATGTTATTTCAATACGGAATGTAGGCATTTTTTCCCCTATACTCTTGTTAATAAAATATTAAAACAATGAAATCTACATTATTCTCTATGATTTTAAAATTTTGTCAACGGTTACTAGGAATATTTTATGTTAAGAATAAAATAATCCTGCATCTAATAAGTCATTAAAATGCAGGATTTAAATTTTTTAGGAACGATTATCTTAACTTATTTATTATTATCTTCTTCACGAATTTGTACGCGTCTGATCTTACCACTAATCGTCTTTGGTAATTCATCGACAAATTCAAGAGCCCTAGGATATTTGTAAGGAGCAGTAACATTCTTAACATGCTCCTGAAGTTCTTTTTTCAGCTCGTCACTTGCAGTATAAGTTTTTGAAAGTACTATTGTTGCTTTAATAATAGAACCTCTTAGGTTATCTGGCACGCCTGTGATTGCACATTCGAGCACAGCGGGGTGCTCCATAAGAGCACTTTCAACTTCAAAAGGACCCACTCTATAGCCCGATGTTTTAATTACATCATCTGTTCTACCAACAAACCATAAATATCCTTCTTCATCCATCCATGCAACATCGCCAGTATGGTAAACACCGTCATACCAGACATTATTTGTTTCATTTTCAGCTTTGTAATAGCCTTTAAAGATACCAATCGGCATTTTGGGCTGAGTACGTAGGCAAATTTCACCTTCTTGCCCAGCTTCAGCTTTTTTACCATCATGTCCAATTATTTCAACATTTAAAAGTGGAGTAGGGCGCCCCATAGAACCTGGTTTCGGTGACATCCAAGGGAACGTTGCGGCAGTAATAATAAGTTCTGTCTGCCCATATCCTTCGTAAAGTTTTAGGCCTGTTGCTTCATAAAACTTATTATATACTTCAGGATTAAGAGGTTCGCCAGCGACGACAGCATACTTTATACTTGATAAATCATACTGTGAAAGATCTTCACGTATAAGAAATCTATAAATTGTAGGAGGTGCGCAAAAAGTTGTTACATTATATTTTGAAGCAAGTTCAAGTGTCTTCTTAGGATCAAACTTATTATAATCATGCATAAACACAGCACTACCACAAATCCACTGACCATATATTTTGCCCCAGGCACATTTTGCCCAACCGGTATCCGCTACAGTATAGTGCAGACCTCCATCAATCACGTTTTGCCAGTATTTTGCTGTCAGTATATGCGCAATAGGATAAAGCATATCATGTACTACGAGCTTGGGGTATCCTGTTGTGCCGGATGAGAAGTATGCTAGAAGAGTGTCGCTGTTACACGTTGCCTGATCGCCAGTTGGGCGTATAAATTCTTCAGAACTATTTTCTACCTCGGCAGTAAAATTTAACCAGCCTTCACGGTCTGAATCAATAACACATTTTACAAACTCGCCATCATATTCTTGACTAGTTTGATCAACTTCATTGAGTAGCCCATCCGCATTAACACATACAATCATTTTTGCTTTTGTTATGTCAAATCTGTACACCAGATCATGTGAGGTAAGCATATGAGTACCTGGTACCGCTATAGCACCTAGCTTATGTAGTGCTATAAGAGAGAACCAGAAATCATAGCAACCCTTCACAAGAAGCATCACATGGTCACCCTTTTTAATACCATGGGATGCAAAGAAATTTGCAGCTTTATCAGCTAATCTTTTCATCTCACGGAAATTGATAATCTTTTCTGTACCGTTATCATCACACCAGACTAATGCAATACTATCTGGATTCGTTTCTGCATAATTATCAACAACATCATAGGCAAAATTAAAATTATCAGGAAAATTTATAGCGAAATTCTCTGCAAAATCCTCATAAGACTCAAATTCTGTCTTTTCACAAAACTTACTCAATAGGGACATATTATAATCTCTCCAAACTATATTAACACAGTAGTTATAATCAAATATTAAAGAATTACGTCTAGGAATTTAGCTGGTGTATCACCAATCGTTTTCATAGAGTGTGCCTTGGTGGAGTCAAGGTAAATTGAATCACCGACAGCAAGGCGGACCTCACTATCAAGCACTTTAACGGTCATCTCACCTTCAAGCATATAGATAAATTCTTGTCCAAAATGCGAGTTTTGCTCAGGGACGCCTGAACTTACTGGAACAGTAACAATAAATGGCTCACATTTTTTATTGATGAAATTTGCAGAAAGATTTTCATAACCATACTGATCTCTACGTTTAACAATAACGCCTGTTCCGCTCCTGGTCACAGAAAAAACATTTACATGAGCAGGTCTACCTGTAAGAATTTCAGTAAGGTCGGCTTTCAGTGCATTTGCAATCTCATATAATGCACTTGCTGGAAAGTCTATATTGCCTTCTTCCATTTTAAGATAATCATCGGATGAGATGTTAATTAAATCAGCCAAGGTAGCCACGCTGATGTTGCAACATTCTCTAAGTTCACGGACACGAGATGCGATCTCTTTCCTTATTTCACAAGACATTGATTTATCTCCATTTTAAAATTAGCACATAACAGATAATTCTATTACAAATATATAATAAGACATATCTTGAGCAAGTAAAAAATAATAATAATAATGCTGGTATGCTTTAAAAGTATCAAAAATTTAGTCTTGTACGAGCAAGGGTAAAATAATACTACTTGTTAATATGCACAGATGAATATTAAAATTATGCACACGTATAATTTTAAGCTTTTGAGTAAATTAATTCTTATGAAGCTTTACATGTTTTGTATTATTATTTGTAAATCATATTGAATTAGTCAGCTTATAGGCTATAAATATAATACTTAAATATACTTATTAGTGGAGTTTAAATTATGAAGAACTTTAAAATTGGTTTAAAATTGCTTATCGGATTCGGCATTGTAACTTTGTTATTAGTTTTTGGAGGAGCTTCTGCTTATATTGATGCAACAAATCTTTCACATACAACGACAATGTTATTTGAACATCCCTATACTGTTGGGCTTGCTATACGCGAAGCAGAAATTAATGCTTATTTGACAATCGATATTATGCATGACATAACTCTTGCAAAATCTACTGATGAACTCGAAAAACTTGAGAATAAATATGAAATTGTTCAAGGAGAATTTTTTAATAATATTCAAATACTTAAAGAGAATTTTTTAGGCGATCAAAATAAAATCAGTGAACTTGAAAGTTTGATTAATTCTACTGAACCTGTAGTGACAAAATATGTGATAAATCAAAAAGCTAAAATACGAAATAATGATACAACAGTTGAGGATTTTGTTACTCCTAAGATTTTTACAGATTCTTTGGATATCATTAATTTAATTAAAATAGGAGCAACTGAAAATGGAGCACAGTTCGTAAAAAATGCCGAAAAAACAGGGAATAAGATTCATCAGAAAATTATTATAATATTCTCGCTTGCAGCAGTTATTTCAATAATTTTATCAATAATTATTTCAAGAAGCATAGTAAAACCTATGAATTTTATTACTGAGTCTGTACAGCGCATTTCTGGACATACAAATAATCTCTCGCTTATAATGAAGGAAAACCTTGCAAAAGGTGACTGGAGTAAGGAGCATTCATTTAAAACTGACTCAGAGCGGTTAAAAGTTCTGACAAAATTGGGAACGAGAAAAGACGAAATAGGCGCAATCGCCACAGCAAATAAGGCAATTATTGATGGGATACTAGAGTCTAGTTCAAGCCTTAATTTAGTTATTAAGGAGTTTAACGAGACATTGCAGAAAGTAAGCGCTACTGTTGTAAAAGTAGAATCAAGTGCAGCACAGTTATCAGCTGCAGCAGACTCTGTATCTGCTGGCTCAACTGAATCTGCTGCGTCACTTGAGGAGATAACCGCTTCTATGACTGAACTTGGTAGTCAAACAAATAATAACGCAGATAATGCTTATGCAGCTAATTCTCTTGCAAAATCTGCGGCAGATGCTGCGGATATTGGACGCAATAAGATGAAGCAAATGACAAAATCAATGCAAGAAATCACTAAAAATGGTGAGGAAACACAAAAAGTTATAAAGACAATTGATGATATAGCTTTTCAGACTAATCTTCTTGCACTTAACGCAGCAGTTGAAGCAGCAAGAGCCGGAGCACATGGTAAAGGATTTGCGGTAGTAGCAGAAGAAGTAAGAAATCTTGCCGCTCGAAGTGCAAAAGCTGCAGCGGAGACTGCAGACCTTATTGAGAACAGCAATAAAGAGATTCAAGATGGGGTTAAAAATTCTGAGGAAACAGCAAATGCTTTTAATAAAATTTATGATAATATCATTAAAACCGCTGATCTTGTAAATGAAATTGCTTCAGCAAGTAAAGAGCAGGCTCAAGGAATTACTCAGACAAATACCGGATTATCGCAGGTCGATTCTGTAACCCAGCAAAATACTGCTAATGCAGAACAAACAGCCAGCTCTGCTCAAGAGATGGCCGGTCTTGCGATTACGCTTGGAAATCTCATTGATCACTTCAAACTCAAGGACATTAATAAAAAGGCAAATTCTGATAAAAAGCCTCTTAAAAAAGGTAAGCCTGTGGTAAAGAGCAAGGAGATAGCAACAAACTCGCTTCCATTATCTGATGAAGAACTTGCCCCAGAGGTAATTGTAAAACCTGAGGAGCAGATCATTCTAGATGACTCAGAATTTGGTAAGTTTTAACGTTTACCAATAAATTTATTTCAATAATTAAGTGAGGACTTTCATGTTCTCACTTAATTATTGAAATAGATAGATTCTAATGTACCGTAATAAGGATTACTAATGAGCTTAGGACATATTAATGCAGGGAAAAAATATCCCATGGTAATGCCTGACGGCACAGAGATCAAACAGGCTATACACCTAAAAAATTTTATTAACCATCCAAGAATTGAAGTGGGTGAGTTTTCATATTATCATAATTTTGAAATACTTGAAGATTATGCATCCTATCTTGCGCCATACTTATTTCCTATTAGCCCTGAAAAGTTAATTATTGGTAAATTCTGCCAATTTGCACACGGCGTAAAATTTATTACAAGTTCAGCAAATCATGATATGGGAGGGTTTTCAACCTATCCATTTTATAATTTTATGATGGCACCCCAGACTACTGTAGACGAAATTAGTGAATTGTTTTTAACTCCTGGAAACAAAGGAGATACCGTTGTTGGAAATGACGTTTGGGTTGGTATGGATTCAGTGATAATGCCGGGTGTTACTGTTGGTGACGGTGTAATTATAGGCGCACGTTCGGTAGTGACAAAAGATGTAGCTCCATATACTATTGTTGCAGGTAGTCCTGCAACAATAGTTAAGCAACGCTTTGATATAGAAACAATCAAAAGTTTGCTTGAAATTTGTTGGTGGAACTGGCCTGTAGAGACTATAGAGAAAAATATTGATGTTATAACCGGTAATGATATTGAGGCCTTAAAGGGGATAGCCATAATATAATAAGCTCTTGTTATTTTAATTGTTCAGGAAACAATCGATGCGATTTAGATTTACTAACTTAGCTGTAACAATGATAATAATCCTTTGTACTGTAACTCCTTCTTATGCAAAGCAGCTTACTGAGAAAAATAATAAGATAGATCTTCTACAGGAGATAACTATCAATACTTTCAATGACATGAAAGATAACAGTAAGATTAAGAAATTTATTACTCAGAATTATCCTGAACTTCTTCCCAAACTGCCGTCATCAATCTGGCAAAAAGCATCATTTACTATCTCTCCAAATACAGGCCCTTTTTGGATAGGAGTTGGGAACAGGGGTATGTGGGAAGACCTTACTGTTATAACTGTTGAGAAGAAATCTAACAATGTACAGATATTCTATGATATAGATATCTTTCGTAAGAGCACAAATTTTATGCGTGCACATTGGTTTAAATTTTCAGACTCCCATTTTGCACGTTCATATGATGTTTATGTTTCACTAAAATTTAAGCATGAACAACTACCGCTCAGAAAATTCTTCGTAATGACTAATTTGGCTAAGCAACAAGAATTTCTATTTGCTAAGCCTATAATTTACTCATTCTTCACCTGCCTATTAATGCTTTTTTTATACAATATAATGCTTTCTTGGAGGCTTCGAAGCTGGATACATGCTGTTTACGCTATATACTGTTTGACAATAATGGTATTTGTTGGTCTGGGATTTTCATTCTTTTATACTGAAACATTATATACATTTTTTGAGATTTCATTGAGAGATATTTATCTTATGTCAGGTGTCTGCCTTGAAGCAGGGCTCTTGCTTTTCTGTTATGTATTTTTAGAGCCAAAATATAGAACAGGAAAAATTTGGCTATTTCTCTATACACTTCTGCTTATTTCAGCACTCGTCACGCTTTACACAATATATGCTCCTTATGATTTCACATTCAGTCCTAATATTATTATACTTAATAAAGCATATGGAATTATAGCGTTAATATTTCTTTTGATCCTTCCTATTGCACTTGCTATTTCATGGCATAGAGGATCTAAAAACGGCTTTTTTTTGTTTTTTTCACAGTTGCCACCATTTCTAATACTTACTGCACATGTTATAGCTGGACTTCTTGATATTAAATCTAGTACATGGTTTACATTCAAACCATTTGCTTTTCCTGCTGCATATTTAATTGAAATACTTATCCTGTCATTCGCCATGACAGAGCAAGTAAGACGTATTCGTGATGCCAACTTGAATGATAAAATAGAGGCAGAAAGAAAAATTACTATGCTTTTAGAAAACCAGAATGCAAAACTAGAGCGATTAGTCAATGAACGTACATACGAACTTTTGGAAGCTAAATGTAAATCCGATAAATTAGCAAGAATAGATTCTTTAACAGGAATGAACAATCGTCATGGCTTTTTTGAATATGGTAATTTAGTATACAAACGTGCTAAAAAAAGCCGGAAATTTTACTCCATATTAATTATGGATATTGATCACTTTAAAAGAGTAAATGATACTTACGGACACGCAGCAGGCGATATGGTTATAAGGTCAGTTGCAGAAATTATTCAAAAATGGACTAGAGCTAATGATATAATTGGAAGAATTGGGGGAGAGGAATTTGCTGTAATTCAACCGAAACTATCGCAAGGTGAAGCAGAAAATATTGCGCTATCAATTTGTGATGATATTTCCAATTCCAGTTTTAAATTTGAGCAAATTGAAATATCTATTAGCATCAGTATCGGAGTTGCTCAAGCTTATGATATTGATCAAGATATAGATGAAGTTTTATCAAGAGCTGATGTAGCGCTATATCAGGCAAAAAGTTTGGGACGAAACCGAGTTTGCACTGACGATACTCAATCATAAATGATATAGTTTGCTTAATGCCAAATACTAATAATATATAAAATTAACATTTTTGAGAAGAAATATACTTATGTATATTATTCTGTTATACGTGCATGAAGCGCACTGTTTTTTTAGTGCAAAAAACATATAACTATTTATAAATCAACGACTTAAGTGTATCAACAAGGTTAAATGGGTTTGGGGCGATGCCATCAGACAACAATTCATGCTGATATTCTGCGATTTCAAGACCTACGACCTCACCCTTTGCAATAACCTCAGAGATTTCCCGTAACTCAGCAAAAGACAATCCCCCAGGTACTTGATATTCAGTAGGTACAAGACCATTATCAAGAACATCACAATCAATATGAACGTAAGCAGGGCGCCCGGCAATTTTTTCTTCTAACTTAGCTGCAAGATTAACTTGAGGTGGAAGCACAGATATATTTTTTGTTTTAATCAGTTTTTTTTCAGACGTATCTATATCTCTAGTCCCTAGTAGGACTACATTATTAAGTTCAAGTCCTTTTCCTAGTCCTGAGTCCCATAATCCAGCTGCTCCAGAAATAACCATGCCTCCAAGATATCCTGTATCTGAGCCTTTAGGTGTATTTAGATCTGCATGGGCATCAAGCCAAACAAGGCAGGCGTCTGGGCGGTGTTTGGCAACAATTGGTAAAGTCGATAGTCCAACAGCACATCGCGGCATAATAGTTATCGGCAATGAATCTGCAAGTAAGATACTATCATAATGTTCAGACATAGTAACCAAGCTTGGTTTCGCTTCCGCTAACTCATGCTCCCAATTTGAATTCAGAGGCTGTTCAGGAGTTCCAATAGTTATAACTGGTATATCTAACATATCTGAAATTTCACATGCTACTGAGTGTGCGCCAAGAAACGCCAAATTATTTCTATCGCATGACCGGCCATGGAACAGAGTCAAAGTAGTTTTTTTCATTTTATAATTTCTTTCAAAAAAGGATATTTATAAATGCTAGAGTATCTTGATAAGTGAGTTTCTAATATCATAGCTTGTAGAGCCACCATGATAGCAGATAATTTTTTCTGGTTCTAAATCAATAATTTTTTTTATGCTTTCTTTAGCTTGTTTGGGATTTAAAGTGAACTTTGGATTCGCAATTTGAAGTTTACTATCATCAATAGTAAGGGCGTCACCAGCAATAAAAACAAAATTTCCTTCTAAAAATAGTAAAATATGTCCAGGTGTAAAAATAGTTTTTAATCCTGGGACTATAATCTCTCCATCAATAACAAATCTATCAACAGCCCAATTTTCTATTGTTTTTAAATAATCACAAAATTGTATGCCAGCCTCAAGTTCGGATCAATTTAGAGTTTTATTATATTGCTCAGCCTGTAATAGTCTGAGCGACTTTGTTTTGCCAGAGATATATTGAGCTTCAATTTCAGAGGAGATTATTTCTATTGAAGAGTTCTTGTAACAACATGGTGAATGATTTTTAAAACACGATATTTAAGCATACATCACACCTTTCAATACTTAATATAACATAACATAGATTATCGGACATTGAGTTTTGATCATTATTCTGACTGTATTACTAATACTTTTACGTATATTGCATATCTTTGATATAAAAGCAAGTTAAAAACATTGCTGGACAAAACAACTATTAAGAGTATAGTAAGTAATATTAATATGCATATACATAATTGTGATATAATATACTTTGGACAAATAATAATGAAACAACTGCAGAAATTATGGTTTTTATGTATGCAGTTAATTCTCTAAATTGGGAATTATGGGATTAAGTTCGCATTATTATAAAGTTGATTTTAGATGCAAAAACAGCAGGTGTTAAATTTAGTGTTTGTGAATCTTGCGAGGAAAAGCTTGGTGTTAAAGATAAAATCGAGGAACTCAACCTTGAACTCAACCTCTGGGGCAAACCTTTGACAGAAATTATTAAAAATAACGAAAAACTACTAACAATATAAGAAATAACCCTAAGGTTCTTATTGCAAGATACGATAATATAAAGAAATTATTGTTGTATACTGGAAAAAAACATGAAAATTACTTCAAATATCATGGATCTTTACTTTGGTTATAACATGCGAGTTGGTGATGTCCAAGGTGCAAAGAATGGAATTAAAACCTTTCAACAAATAGCCAACAACTCAAATAATCCCGAGCAGTGTGAGAGATACGCAAAAGCAGCAAAACAACTGCAAACGGAAATACTTCCTATGCTGCAAAATGATGTTAATAATTTAGGAAAGCAGCTAGGATTACCGCAAAATAAGATTGGAAGTGTTATTAATTTACTGAGTTAAAACAATCAGCCAATAAAATTCTGGAAACAACTAGACTAAAGTCGCCCCACCATCAACGGTTATTGTAGTTCCGGTTATATATGAGTTTTCCAACAAATAAATATATGCATTAGCAATTTCATTTACATTTGCCAGCCGCTGTTGTGGGAATGTTTTGGCATAATTTTTTACTGTGGTCGGCTTAGGACTAACGAATCCGGGGCTAACTGCATTTACTCTAATAGGTGCTATTTCAACCGCAAGTGACTTCACGAGTGTTTCTGTTGCACTATTAATGAGCGACATAGTCAAAGATTTGGGATATATCTTTGCTCCAGCAATACCGCTAGTCAAAATAATCGAACCATTTTCATTTATTTTAGGTAATGCAAGCTGTATAAGCTGGTACTGTCCCCAAAACTTAACATCAAAAGCCTTTTTCGCAGAATCAATCCCAGTTTCAGAAAATAAAGTTGGTACTGTATCAGGTCTAACTGAAACTACTAAATGATCAATAGATTCTATTTGTAAAAATAGTTCGGTAATATCTAACTTAGAAGTTATATCCAAATCACAGGTAATGATATTCTCACCCAACTTTGATGCGAGAATTTCATGCTGACTTCTTGCCGTTCTTGAGGCAATTATAAGCTCTGCACCTTTTTGAGCAGCAGCAACTGCTACAGCATAGCCAATTCCAGAACTTCCACCAACAACCAAAATTTTCTTGCCTTGGAATATTTTACTCATAATGATCAATCCCCCTGCTCTAAGCCATTAATTACCTAAACTAATTATACAACACGATTATATATTGCACACAAAAAACCTCAAGTATTTTGACTACAATTTAAATATTACAGTCAATACTTGAGGTCAAAAACTATAGCTAGAAATAGAAGTTTATTCCTGTGGAGTATCTGGACCAATATGATCTACAATTTTATATTCCTTGCCAGAAGAATCTATAAGAACCTGATCCGGAGTTGCTTCGGAATCTCCCTCAGCTACAGGTACTGTATACTTTTCAACAAGATTCATCATATATCCGTCACCTTCACGTAGGCGCATCTCTTCAGGATCCATACCATCATCACTCTCAACAATTACTTCTTCATCACTATACTCATCAACAGCAACTTCCTCATTAGATGAAGGTGGCTGAATTGGAGCGCAGCCAGCAAAAACAACAACGACAAAAGCTATCAATACACATAAGATTTTATTCATGATTATCCTTTCAAAAAACAAATATTAACTATTACAGTTCAAGCTAAATGGTCTCAAAATAAATTTCGCCATTGATCTTTTCCAATGCATCTGGGATTAATTCACATGCGAGTACAAACTCATCTGGTATTTTATTAGAATTTTTTATCCCAAAATTTGTCGAAGTTTTAAATCCAAATTTATTATAATAGTTTGGATTACCAACTAAGACAACTGATTCGTAACCGAATTTACGAGCTAACTTCAAAGAATGCGTTATAAGTTTCGCCCCTACTCCGTGATTTCGATACTCAAGTTTAACAGAAATTGGACCAAGCAGAAGGGTTTCATATTTTGAATCAGAGCAAGCAATATATGTTTTTGTAAGCATAATATGACCAACAAGAGAATTGTCAACTTCTGCTACAAGCGCTAATTCAGGGATAAAACCATTACTATTTCTAAGCATAACAGCAAAATCCTGTTCCGTGCCAGCGGAAACTTTTGCTGTTTCAAATGCAGTCTTAATTAATTCATAAATTGTATTATAATCTTCTTTTATTTCCTGTCTAATTTTCATTATCGTACTTTCTATTGCATCAGATAGTACGTTAAAATATCGCTATCTGTCGCAATCATGACACAATCGTTCATGTTCTTTCAGCATTTCATAAAATTTGCCATCTCTTTCGACAACTATAGTCTTTGAGCCTTCAGCTTCACTCTTTCTTGCAGGCACAAGTTCAACTTCACTCTTAGCTGTCTCTTTATAATTATCATTTACAGCTGTCTCTGTTGAGCCTGTACATCCAGAAAGAATAGCGACCAGTACTAGTGACATTAATACCACAAATGAATTTGATTTCATAAATTCTCCATTAATTAATATTATTTTATATTTATACCCTTTGAACGTTTAAAAGGTACTATATTGTTATCTACAAAACTTATATATGTATTATCACCAATTATAATGTGATCAACAACTTCAACACCAAGTAAATCCCCTGCCTTAACTAAATCTTTGGTCAATCTTATATCTTCATCAGATGGTTTCGGATTACCAGACGGATGATTATGAACCAAAACCACAGATGCCGCTGATTCAACAAGTGCAGGACGGAACACTTCACATGAAACTACCTGTACCGACGATAATCCTCCATGTGCAATCTTTTTTTGCCTTATAATACCATTCATGCTATCAAGCATAACAATATAAAAACTCTCCTGTTTCTGATCGCGCAATTCAACTTTGAATAAATCAAATAAATCTTTACTCTCTTTAATGAATATTTTATCCAAACTCTTCTCTTCAACAAAGCGTTTAAATAAAATAAGTGCAGAATATATTTTCAGAGCAGCGGATTCACCAACATTACGCATATCCTTTAATTCAGATAAAGACGCATTTGAAAGAGATCTTAGGGTTGAATAACGCGATACTATATTCTCAGCTGTGATTTTACTTGAATATGATGGCTTGTGACCTCCAATAAGAACGGATAAAAGCTCAACAAGCGTAACGCTATTCTCAGCTCCAAATTTTATACGTTTGGCTATTGATAATCCTGCTTTAGCTGGATCAGAAGGCGGTGAATTGAAAAATTGACAAAACTTAGTCATCCTACACTTACTGCATTTTGGCGAAGATCCACAAACAGGTGTGGGGACTATACCGTATTGACCAGAAGAGAAAAGACGAATAATAACAGATACAAGTGCAGGAGATTTATCTGCTTCTTTGGCAAATGAGTTTACAAGATGATTTAGCACAGTCCTGTTATACTCATCTTGTGATTTTTTCTTTAAAACTCCAATCCTAATAAAAGTTCGAACAATCTCTTGATTATTTGCAAGAGGCAGAGCAAGAGATTGTCCTGAATTATTAATCTGCTGGTATAAACTAGCAAGCTGTGAGCGATTTCCTGTATTTTCGATAGATTCTATCATAAACCCGTATATCTTGGCATAATTACCATTAAATACGCTGTTAATGTAATCATTATGAATTATATTCATTGAAAAAACATCCAGTAAGGCATTTGCTCGTGTTATACTACATGTTACTGATTAAAGCGTCGCCAAATTCGCTGCATTTAAGAAGAGCTGCACCTTCCATAAGACGGTGAAAATCATAAGTAACGGTCTTGTTTGATATTGCTTTCTCTGTTGCAGAAAGAAGTAGATCAGCAACTTCTGTCCATCCCATATATCTAAACATCATTTCGCCAGATAAGATAACAGATGATGGATTTACTTTATCTTGTCCTGCATATTTCGGAGCAGTTCCATGAGTTGCTTCAAAAATACCTATACCAGTAGAATAATTAATATTACCACCTGGGGCAATTCCAATACCACCAACTTGGGCAGCAAGAGCATCAGAAACATAATCACCATTTAGATTCAGAGTAGCAATGACATCATATTCCTTTGGTCTTAGAAGGATTTGCTGTAAGAATGCATCAGCAATACAATCCTTAATAATAACTTCGTGACCGTTCTGTCCCTTTATGACCTGCCACGGCCCACCATCAAGATCTACTCCACTATAACTTTCTTTTGCTAGCTCATAACCCCAATCTCGAAAGGCACCTTCAGTAAATTTCATAATATTGCCTTTATGAACCAAAGTGACACTATCACGTTTATTCTGTATTGCATAATCAATAGCCGCTTTAACTAAACGTTTTGTGCCTTCACTTGAGACAGGTTTGATACCAATACCAGTTGTTGCCGGGAAACGGATCTTTGAATATTTTTCAGGATAATTATTCTTCATGTACTCAATGAAATCTTTGGTTTCAACCTCTCCCTCTTTGAACTCAACACCAGCATAGATATCTTCTGTGTTTTCTCTAAAGATAACCATGTCTATTAGTTCTGGAGCTTTAACAGGACTTGGAACACCAGTAAAGTATTTTACAGGACGAAGACATACATATAGGTCAAGTAGTTGTCTCAAGGCCACATTTATCGAACGAATACCACCACCAACTGGAGTAGTTAGTGGCCCTTTTATGCCTATTCGGTACTCTTTAAATGCTTCAACAGTTTCATCTGGTAGCCAACTCCCAGTTAAATCAAAAGCTTTTTGTCCAGCTAAAACTTCTTTCCACTCAACTTTACGCTCTCCACCATATGCTTTTTCTATAGCAGCATCAAAAACTTTTACAGAAGCAGCCCAGATATCAGGTCCGATACCATCACCCTCAATAAAAGGGATAATAGGATTATTTGGAACAGTGAGTACGCCATCTTTAATCGAAACTTTACAACCCATTACTTCTCCAATACTTTCTTTCGGTTAATAAAAACTACTTTTTGTTCAACATTTCTCCGTCAATGCCATCAACTTCTGAAAGCATACCAACAAACTGATCTGCCTCAACATCAGAACCTGCGTCACCGGAATATCCCATTGGTACAGCAATTTCTGGATCTATAACTGTTACAGCACTAACAGCTTCTAATACAGAATCCATTCCATGCTCTTTGTTAATTGAAATAAAAGCCACATCAACTTTACCATTAAGGTCATCCATTTCAACAGTCTTATTAGTATCACCACTGAAATATAACTTTGCGTCTCCACGAGGAGTTAAAACGGATATAATATAGCCAAGCCAATCATTCTCTTGAGGATGAAGAGCTTTTGTTGTATTGTAAGCAGGAACAGTTCTAAAGCTATAACTGCCAGTTACGACTTCTTCAAAAGGCTTAATAATATGAAGTTGATCCTCACCAACTTTTAATTTCTCATCGCGAATCCTGGCAATTACATCTGCTGGACCGTATATATGAGTATAACCACCAAGAAGCTTTTGTATATCTGTAATACTGAAATTCTCAGGATGAGTGTGAGTAAGCAAGATTGCATCAGCTTTTGGCTGTCCCTCTGGTATATTTACCGGATCAACATAAAGAGTTACTCCGTACGCAATAGAATATGAATTATTACCATACCATGTGACAAAACTCATACCATAATCACCCTTAGAGAGTGATGGCATATCCGCAGCTTCATGAGCGTTTGCAGAGAAAACAAATAAAATGCCTAAGAAAAGTCCAAATAAATACTTAAGTCTGTTACTCATATATATTCCTCCATTAAAGAGAGACATAAAATGCTTTTTCAACACCATCTACAGCAAGTAGTTCATCAATAAGTTTTTCACTAGCAGCTTCACCCAAACCAATTACCATGCTTGCACGTTTACGGCTTTCAAGACAACCTACTTCCATATTCTCAATATTAATTTCATGGTTAGCGATAATAGTACCAAATTTGCCCACATAACCTGGTTGATCAGGATAGCGTAGAAGGAGTAAATGCTTACCAAGATGAACATCCATATTTGCATCATCGACAGCAATTAATCTGCAAATATTTGTGCCCGCCAGAGTGCCCCCTACTCTGCATGATACCTCAGAACTGCTAACAATAACATCCACTCTATTCTGATAAACCCCACATCCAGTCGCTTCCGTTTCAGCAATATCAATGCCACGCTCTTTAGCAAGATGCTTCGCATTTACTAAGTTAACCCCATCTGGCTCAAAAATAAATGAATTTAACATTCCAATTACAGCCCCAGCAGCTATTTCACCAGTATCTTTTCCATCAAAAACAGGTCCTGAACACGCAACTTCAATTTTAACAGGCGCACCACGTACAATTGTTGTACAAATTTTTCCTAATTTCTTAGCAAGGTCAACATAATTAGCCAACTCTTTTTCGCGAGTAATATCGAGGTTTACCGCATTGATAATATCGCCTTCATTAAAGTATGCTTCAACCTGCTGAGCCATCTGCATGCCGCATCTTTCTTCTGCTTCATCTGTTGAAGCACCAAGATGTGGAGTAAGCAGAATGTTTTTTACCCCAAAAATTGGACCTTCAGTAACTGGTTCCTTTTCGAAAACATCAAGAGCAGCCCCAGCAATATGACCTGATTCTACTAGCTCTGCAAGAGCAGCTTCATCAATAATACCGCCACGTGCACAGTTTACAATTCTAACACCCTTTTTAAGTCCAAGCATGAACTCTTTATTGAGCATGCCACGTGTTTTGTCGGTCAATGGTGTATGTAGTGAAATAAAATCAGCTTGCTTTTTGAGATCTTCAAGCTCAACAAGAGTAACCCCTATCTGCTTTGCTCTCTCTTGACTCAAGAATGGGTCATACGCAATAACATTCATTCCTGCCGCACTCATTACTTTTGCAACATGAGAACCAATCTTACCCATTCCAATAAGTCCGAGAGTCTTCTCAATTACTTCAACCCCAACAAGTTCTTTCTTCGCCCACTTACCTTCTTGCATCAATCTATCAGCTCTTGCAGTGTTTCTTGCAGTAGCAAAAATAAGCGCAATTGCTTGTTCGGCAGCAGAAGTAGTATTGCCGAAAGGAGTATTCATTACAACAATACCTTTTTCAGTTGCTGCAACCTTATCAATATTATCTGTTCCAACTCCAGCACGTCCGATAACTTTCAGGCGAGGTCCAGCTTTTTCAATAGCTTCACGAGGTACAGTAGTACCACTTCTTATTAAGAGTGCATCAATATCACCGATTTTTTCAATAAGCTCTTCAGGAGAATATTTACCACGAACTTCAATAGCGTCTTCACCGAAAACTTTTCTCAAATGATCTAGCCCACTTCCTTTAATACCGTCAGCAGCTACAATATGTAATTTGCTCATTATTTATTATCCTCTTTTATCTCAATATGTTAAGTAATTATTATTAAATATAGCTTAAGTCACTATATAGTGGAAATTCTTCAGTTATAGCAAGCGTACGCTTTTTGAGTTCTTGCAGTTTAGAATCATCATTGATGTTACACAAAGTTTCATCAATAATTTCTGCAACCTTGCGAATTGTATTCTCATCAAGTCCTCTGCTAGTCGCAGCTGGTGTACCAATACGAATACCACTAGATTTCATTGGTGGCAATGGATCGAAAGGGATTTGATTCTTATTAACAGTAATTTCTACCTTGGTTAGTGCGTCTTCAGCTTCCTTGCCATTAATACCTTTAGGAGTTACATCTAGAAGCATCAGGTGATTATCAGTACCTCCTGATACAACGCGGTAACCTCTATCAACAAAGACCTCAGCCATAGCCGCTGCATTTTTAACTACTTGCTGCATATACGTTTTGTATTCAGGACTAGCTGCCTCTTTAAACGCAACAGCCTTACCTGCAATAACATGCATTAATGGACCACCCTGCATACCAGGGAATACAGCGGAATTTACCTTTTTGGCATGTTCTTCTTTACATAAAATAAGACCTGCGCGCGGACCCCGTAAAGTTTTATGAGTAGTTGAAGTAACGATATCGCAATGAGGAACTGGACTTGGATGTAACCCTGTAGCAACAAGACCGGCAATGTGCGCCATATCTGCGACAAGGTATGCTCCAACTTCTTTAGCAATCTCTTCAAATTTAGCAAAATCAATAATTCTAGGGTAAGCACTAGCACCACAAATTATAATATTTGGTCTAAATTCTTTAGCGGTTGCTTTTAACGCATCATAATCAATAGTCTCAGTTTCTTTATCAAGACCATAACTTGCAACTTCAAACAATTTACCTGAAAAATTCAGCTTAAAACCATGAGTAAGGTGACCTCCATGGGCGAGATCCATACCAAGAATTTTAGATCCGGCGGGGCATAAAGAGAGGTATGCAGCCATATTCGCCTGTGAACCAGAATGCGGTTGAACATTAGCATGCTCCGCTCCAAAGAGAGCTTTAGCACGGTCAATTGCAAGCTGCTCAACTTTATCTACTTCCTGACAACCACCGTAATAGCGTTTTCCAGGGTAACCTTCGGCGTACTTATTTGTAAGACAACTTCCTTGCGCCTCCATTACTGCTTGGGAAGTAAAGTTTTCCGAGGCAATTAATTCAATGCCATCTTTCTGACGCTTAAGTTCTGAACAACAGATATCAAAAACATCAGGGTCAACACTCTGTAATTTTTTCAAAGACATTTCAGTCTCCTTTATAATCAAACAGTAATAAATACACCAAAATTAATAACTTTTTTTTATTATAATATTTTTAAAACCAAAAGGTAGTGACTACTCAGAATATTTTCTACTTTTTAGACGATAAAAATCTCAAGTATGCATCTATAAATGGTTCAATATCTCCATCAAGTACACCCTGAATATTTCCAGTCTGGTGCTCAGTACGAACATCTTTTACTAACGTATATGGATGCATAACATAATTTCTTATTTGTGACCCCCAAGCATTAATCATCTTAGTAGAATTGTGCTCACTTGCTTCAAGCAATCTCTTGTTTTCTTCAAAAGCATAAAGTCTACTCTTTAAAATATCCATTGCTTTTGATTTATTTGAATGCTGAGAGCGTTCATTCTGTACTGCAACAACAATGTTTGTAGGAATATGGGTTATTCTAACAGCAGAATCTGTCGTATTTACGTGCTGACCACCCTTCCCGCCAGCTCGATAAGTATCAATTCTTAGCTCCGTTTCATCAATCTCAATATTAATCTCATTCTTAAAGTCAGGGACAACATCAACAGCAGCAAAACTTGTTTCTCTTCTTCCTGAAAAAGGCGATATTCTTACTAACCGATGTACACCAAGTTCACTCTTTAGCATGCCATAAACATATTCGCCACTAACTCTTAGATCAACACTTTTTATCCCCGCTTCTTCACCTTCGATAAATGATAAAGTCTCAACATTCCATCCTTTTAAATCAAAGTATCGTGTATACATTCTAAGTAACATCTGAGCACATTCGCAAGCATCTGATCCGCCAGCACCAGTATTAATGCTAAAGAAAGCATCCTCCGCGTCATGAGGTTCAGACAATAATGCCATTGTTTCCAAAGTAGTCAAATCCTCTTGTAAGGTTAAGATCAAATCTGCAGCCTCATCAATAGTATCAGCATCATTTTCTTCTTTTCCAAGCTCCAGCAACTCTACTGCATCAGATAACTCAGCAAGAAACTTAGTATATGGGTCAGTAATTACAGTAATACTTTTTCTTTCTTTAACAGTATCCTGAGCGGCACTTGAATCATTCCAGAAATCACTTTGAGCCATTTTTTCGTCAATTAGTGCCAAACGAGATAATTTATTGTCAATTTTTAAAGATTGATGTAATTCCTTGAGCCTACGATTTGCGCTCTCAATAATATTGTTAATTTCGTACAAATCAGCCATTTGATCTACCTTATTTGACAATACATAAATTTAAATAGATAAAAAATTATAGATATAATACCCTGTCTGGTCAAGTATTTAACAAAAAAAAGCATATTATTGACATTTTCAGTAAGTAAATGTGTAGTATCTTTTTTTTATAAGTTATTCTTGACCTTGCCCATCAAATAAAATAAAATTAATTAATGTTTAAATATGATACTAATTGTGTTTATAATTAAAACTAGTATCTTGATATAGATGTTTTTACCTTTTTCACGAAAGATGTTATAGCAGTTTTTTTTTGGCTTAAATTTAAACTTTTATACATAATATAAAATTATTATGATATTATAATTACTTTGATGTTTTATATATAATTATAAGAAATATTGATCTTTCCAACTGGTAAAATGTTTGTGTATTTAATGGGTTACAAATTATATTTATTAATCTATAAGTCTTTAAAATACATGGCTTTACACTTGACTACATCTATATCCCAAAGTTTTTAATTATTAAAAAACAAACTGCACTTTTGCAGATAATTGTGTAATAAAGGGGATATAATGATAGAAACAATTATTTTTGTGGTTGGTATACTAGCTGGTGTCCTGGGCAGGCACTACTGGGCTGTATATAGAGCAGTAGCTGCAGAGAAAGATATAGCAGAACTTATCGAGCAAGCACGAAAAGAGGCGGAGCACCTCAAACAAGAAGCTATAGTCTCAAACAAATCAGAACTACTTAAACAACGCGAAGAGCTAGATGCAGAAGTTAAAGCTGAGCGAACTGAAATCAAAATGATGGAAAAGCGGCTTACAAAGCGTGAGGACAATTTGGATCGAAAATCTGAATCAATTGAGAAAAAAGATCAACAGATTAAAGACATTGAAACTAAGTTAGAGAACAAGGAACGTGCGTTACAAAGTAGAGAACATGAAGTTGGTAAAATTATTGATGCACAGCGCGCTAGACTCCAAGAAATTTCACAGTTATCTGTTGAGGAAGCAAGAGAACAAGTCATAAAGCAAACAGAACTTGAAATGGAAGATGAAGTAGTACAAATTGTTGATCGTGCAACAGAACGCGCAAAAGAAATGGCAGAAGAGAATGCACAAAAGTTCATTCTTAATGCCATAAACCGTATGGCTGTTGAGTACACATCTGAACATGTCGTTAGCACTGTTGAGCTACCAAGTGATGATATGAAAGGTAGAATTATTGGTAGGGAAGGTAGAAATATTCGTGCCTTTGAAAATGCAACGGGAGTAGATGTCATCGTTGATGATACTCCAGGGGTAGTAGTTCTATCTGGTTTTGAGCCTGTTCGTCGTGAAATTGCAGCACGTGCAATGTCTAGATTAGTAATTGACGGGCGTATTCATCCTGCTCGTATTGAAGAGGTTGTACTTAAAATTCGTGATGAGATGGATAAAGTTCTTGAAGAAACCGGTAAAAAAGTTGCGCTTGAGCTTGATGTAAGAAATCTTAAACCTAGGGAGATAATGCTTCTTGGTCGCTTGAAATTCAGAAGCAGTTATGGGCAAAACGTACTCGATCACTGTCGTGAAGTTGGCTTTATTTCAGGCATGTTAGCAGTTCAGTTAGGACTTGATGAGTCACTTGCAAGGCGTTGCGGTTTACTACATGATATTGGTAAAGCAATTGACCATGAACAAGAAGGAACTCATCCAGAATTAGGTGGTGAAGTGGCAAGAATTTGTAATGAACCGAAAGAAGTTATTTCAGCAATTGTCAACCACCATAGCCCAGATGCAGCAGACAATTTATATGCAACAATTGTTCAGGCTGCTGATGCTATTAGTGCAGCGAGACCTGGAGCTCGTCGTGAAACGCTAGAGAACTATGTAAAAAGACTTGAAAGACTTGAATCTATTGCTAATAGTTATCCACAAGTTGAAAAAACTTTTGCTATTCAAGCAGGTAGAGAATTGCGTGTTATTGCTGATGCTGCAAAAATCAGCGATGCTGAATGTCAGAAGATTTGCAGAAACATTGCTCAGCAAATTGAAGATGAATTAACTTATCCTGGTGAAGTTAAAGTTACAATGGTTCGTGAGTACAGAATTACAGAATACGCAAGATAATTATATTTTATCATTAATATTTAAAAAAAGCATACTCTAATAATTAGATTGTGCTTTTTTTTTATAATTTTATAGAAGGATGTATTGTTTTGTGTGATAATACATAATATAAAGATAAAGAAAACTCGGGGAGTTTATATAAAATATGAGATTATTTGGTAAAAAGCAACCTCATGACAGGAAAGATGATGCAAATTTAGTCGCCTCTATTGCTAAAGGTGATGAAGATTCACTTGAAATTTTCTATAACAAGTACTTCCCAAAATTATATCGTTATATCTATTACAGAGTTAATAGGGATCATCAACATACCGAAGAGGTAGTCAATGATACTTTCATCGAAGCAATTGATAAAGCCGGTAAATATGATGCATCAAGAGGAAGTATAGAATCTTGGCTTATAACTATCAGTAGAAATAGAATTCGCTCATCAAATGCAACTATTGGAAAAGCTAAAGATTACGAACAAAGCTGGAGTATGCTTGATGGCGAATTAGAAACAATCTTTGCTGATCTAGACAGTGGTAAATTGCCTGAGAATGTCCTAGAAAACAAAGAACTTGCTGATATAGTTGGTGCCACGATGGGTTCACTACCTGAGAACTATAGTAAAGTTCTCGAGTTGAAATATATGTCTAATATGCCAGTAAGAGAAATCGCAAAAGTTTTAAGTAAGACAGAAAAATCTGTTGAAAGTCAACTTACAAGAGCTAGAACAGCATTTAAGGAGACATTTAAAACAGTTGCTGTTGATTTTAATTCTATGTTTTAATTTTAATATAAAAATAGTTGTTATATCTTTTTTTGTTTTAAAGGATTGCCTGATGTCTAAAGATGATTTTGAAAAGGGTTTAAAATTGCTACTAAATAATGCTTATAATGCGCCAAATCCTAATGAAGCCTTCCGCAGTAAACTTTTAGAAGACCTTAAAGGACGCCAGAGAATGAACGCTGGTGTGAGAAAAACGAAAATAATAACACTCTATTCGTCATTCTCCGCTGTAGCAGCTGTAGTATTGTTTGCATTTATTCCAAATATTGGGATTTTTACAAATTCAAACTCAGATTCAAATATTAGTACAACTCAGCAATTTGCTTCTTCAAACAAAATCCTGAACAATGCGATTAAAACAAATAACGTAACCCAACTATCATCTTCAAAATCTCCAATAACAACACAACTCGCTTCTTTTAGTAACAACACAACTACTACTAATGCAACTTCCTTCATCCCAACATCTGCTCATGCTGTAAATTCTGTTGATGTATTCAACCCTGATACTACCAAATGGACAACCATTGAAAAAGGTACCTCTTTTGTTATCTCTGACGGAACGCAAGTTCGCACACCGCTTGGTGCAACTGAATCAGTCAATTTTACCATTGATAATGGGCCATCAATTATGCTTGATGGAATGAGCCAGATAGCTATATATGATAATACTCTAGCTCTTGAAGACGGCAGAGTGGTAGTCTCATTAAACCAAGAAAACAAACCAGTTACTCTTCAACTTGAGAATCAAGATATTAATCTTCATCCTGGTTCCATGGTTTTTGCAACCCTTGACAATGATAATTCTTATACAAGTACTGGTATACCTGCTCCAATGCTTGTGCTTCTCAAAGGTAATGCAACCACAGAAAATGGGCATAACACTGATCTCGCTCAAGGAAGAGTATATGAACTTTTCGATACTGGAACAGGACGTTACCCTAGTAGAAAAGTTGGTTCTTATGAAAACAAGCGTCAATTTATGCCTATGATCGACGCTGTACAGGCAGCATACAAAAGTAACAAATAGAATAAATTTACATCCTCCCATCTCTTAATAAAACCTGGCATATTGTCAGGTTTTATTTTATTGACAAAAATAAAAAATACCTATAAGATGAAATGACTTGCTGCACTTAAATTAATATAATATTTTAAGGAGGATAATTAATGTCACATGAGAAGATCAAGTGGTATGCTCAAGACATTGACATTGTAAAAACAAAATTAGGTGTCGATGAAAATGGTTTATCAAGTGAACAGGCCCAGGCAAAGCTTAAAGAGTATGGTCTTAATAAACTACAGGAGGAAAAAGAAGCGACTGCTGGAGATATCTTAAAAGCTCAGCTTAAAGGCTTTTTTAATATTGTATTATATTTTGCAGCGATTCTAGCTTTTTTTGTTCATGCTTATACAGATGCTATATTTATTGTTTGTATTTTAATACTGAATACTGGACTTGCTTTTTATCAAGAATACAAAGCAAGTCGAATTATGAGTGGTCTTAAAGACTTTCTTGTTGCAAGTGTTAATGTAATAAGAGATGGAACACCTATTGAAATTAATTCAGAAGAAGTTGTTCCTGGTGATATTATTCTGCTTGAAGAAGGCATGAAAGTACCTGCTGACTCAAGATTAATTGAGGAGCACGCACTTGCTGTTGATGAAGCAATGCTAACAGGTGAATCTGTCCCATCAGAAAAATCTTCAAATATTGTTAATGAAGATGCTGCACTTGGGGATAGAAAAAATATGGTTTTCAGCGGCACTACTGTTGTTCGTGGTACAGGCAAAGCAATCGTTTGTGGTACAGGTATGACAACAGAGTTAGGCACTATTGCGCAAGCTCTTGCCGATACTGAAACACCGAAAACATCGTTTGAACTTGAAATAGACAAACTTTCAAAGCAAATAACAATGGTTATTTCAGTTCTTGTTGTATTATCTGCAGCATTAATGTACTTACACCATAACATGAAATTTGCTGATATTGCAATATTCTCACTAAGCTTGGGTGTTGGGGCGATTCCAGAAAGTTTACCTGTTGTTCTTTCTTTTGCACTTGCAATGGGCGCACAGCAAATGTCTCATAGACGTGCACTTGCTAGAAGACTTGCAATTGTTGAATCACTCGGATCGGTTGATACTATCTGCTCAGATAAGACAGGTACACTAACTAAAAATGAGATGACTGTTCAGATTCTTTACACTCCTGGTCATGAACCATATTATGTAACTGGAGAAGGTTATGACAACAAGAATGGTGAAATACAGACACGACATGTAGGTACCGAAAGGTTAAAATTACCATTAATGGCAATGATGCTGTGTAATGACTCAAAACATATTGAAAAAGATAATGAAATTAGTTATCTCGGCGATCCTACTGAAATTGCACTTAGAGTAGTTGGAGAAAAGGGTGGATATAATAGTGCTAATCTTGATAAAGAATTTCCAAGACTTGATGAAGTTCCCTTTACTTCTGATCGTCAGAGAATGACAACAGTCCATAATTATGAGGACAAGAAAATTGCTCTAACAAAAGGCGCACCAGAAGTAGTTATTAGTCTTTGTAAAAAGCTAATGGTTCACGGTAAAATCACAGATATGACAGATGAAAATCGTAAAGAAATTACGAGCAACTTAGAGCATATGCAGTCACAAGCATTACGAACTCTCGCTGTCGCAGCAAGATACATCCCAGATGGCGTAAACGGGGAGGATATTGAGCAAGAGTTGTGTTTCTTAGGACTTACAGGGATGATAGATCCACCACGCCCTGAAGTGAAAATTGCATTATCGGAAGCTAAGCGTGCTGGAATAAGAACTGTCATGATTACAGGAGATCATATTGTTACTGCAAAAGCAATCGCAAAAAGACTTGGTATGGAGCAAAATGCAATAAATGGAACAGAGATAGAAAAAATGACTGATTCTGAGCTTGAAGACATGATCGAAGGGATTAGCATTATTGCAAGAGCAACACCGACAGTTAAACTCCGAGCTTTAAAAGCAATTAGAAATAAAAAACACTTTGCAGCAATGACCGGTGATGGTGTAAACGATTCCCCTGCTCTTAAGCAAGCTGATGTAGGTATAGCTATGGGACTACGTGGTACAGATGCAGCAAAACAAGCCGCTGGTTTAGTTCTTCTTGATGATAATTACGCAACTATAATTGGTGCAATTGAAGAAGGCAGAAGAATATTTGATAATATCCGTAAGTTTGTCAACTACCTCTTAACATGTAATATTGGAGAAGTTATTACTGTACTTTTAGGTGCGATATGGGGTGTTGCTCCTCTAACAGCTATTATGGTGTTATGGATCAATATTCTTACAGACGTTCTCCCAGCTATTGCTCTTGGTATAGATCCGGCCAATCCTGGATTAATGAAAAGGAAGCCCAGAGAGCATGATGAACATATATTAAACAAAGGTGTTATCTGGACAACGGTGATAATTGGTTTTAAGAAAGGTATTGAAAACTTTATTGTCTTCCTGATTGCATTATACTGGTTGAATGACAAAATTTCAGGAGGTCATGCAGAAGCTCTTAAGTATGCTCAGACAATGGCATTTACAGGAATTGTCGTTTATGCTTTTGTTCGTATCTTTGTTATCCGTACATTTGATACTTTAAGTATATGGAGTAACCCTTGGCTAGTAATTGGTCTTGCTGTTGCAGCCTTTACACAATTATTTATTATTTATTGTCCACCTGTCAGAGACTTCTTCAGCTTAGCTGAGCTTGATCTTCAAGACTGGGGAGTATTAGCGATTCTTGCGGTATGGGCATCAGTAACTGGCGTATTTGTTGCAAGATGGGTTGAAAAATGGGCTGGAGCTGTTATCAGCACTGGCACTGATGATTAATGTTAGTACAATTTATCAGTTATTATAATATAAGGTCTGCTTTTAAGCAGACCTTATATTATAACATAGCATAAAGAATACCTTTATAATCTCTTATTCAATATATCAATCCCTGCTTGTTTATCATTGATAATAAAACTAAATTCATGACTTACCGTTCCAATAATTAGCCTATCAAGGCATGGTACTTTAGAATAAACTTCAATTTTACTTCTTTTAATGCTACTAATTGGCAGATATGAATAAGAATAAGAATAATTTGAATGCTTATCATCATTGTTAAGCAAACTTCGGTTAATACATATTAACTCTTTTTTATTGGTAAGAAATGCTGAGGAGCAAGAAATAACTTCGTCACTTGCAAAAGAATCATCTATAAACATACGTTTGATTCTCTTCATCCATTTACTATTCTTAGGATTTTCAATACTAGGTTGAAAAGCAATTAACTCAAATTCAGGCTCATTTTCCCTTATTCTTTCAACAAGAGTATAATACGGCATATCCAGCATTCGAAGATCATATTCAATAGGAGCAAGTAAAAGGCTTTTTGTTGATCGCCGTTGAAGACTTCTGACTAAATTTATAAACTTAACAATTATTGCTGCTGAAGTTGTATTATAATCAAATGAAACAACATCACCTTTTATATATAGCTCTACTTTACCATCAAGCAAGCTTTCTGATCTTGAAATAGCAAAAATATCAGGAATAGCAACTTTTAATCTTTGTAAATTATCTTCATCCCTAGATAATATAATTAGCTCTCGGTTTAATACAGTAATAAGCATATCATATAGATGCATATTAGGGTTTGCTACCCGCCTGTCAATTTGACGAGGGATTTTGAACATCATCAACGCTTTGTTTTTTAGATATTCATAATCACTGAATAGTGGTGGCACTAGATTTTGTTCATCAATCTCATAAATCCACGGCCCAAAAGCATCGAATTCATTATTTGAATTGCCCATAAAACAACTCCTGCGGTATTACAAACCTAAGAAGCTTTGAATATCATTCATCATTTTTTCTTTGTTCTCATAAGTATAAGTATTACATGGTAAAGAATCCTTGAAGGTCTTGCCATAACGTTTGGAAATAATACGCCTGTCAGCAATTATAACAACACCTCTGTCTCCTTTGTGACGGATTAGGCGCCCAAAACCTTGCCTAAATTTAATAATTGCATTAGGTATAGAAAAATGTATAAAAGCATTTCCGCCATCAGATTCAATTTTCTGACAACGGGCTTCAATAAGAGGCTCTGTGAAAACAGCAAATGGAAGTCTGGCAATTGTAAGACATGATAGTGCTTCTCCAACCACATCCACCCCTTCCCAAAAAGAATGTGTACCTAGAAGAACAGAGTTGATATCACGCTTAAAAATTGAGGTAATATTTTTTCTAGAACCACTCATCCCCTGAGCAAGTATCTCTATGCCGTCACCGAGTAGTTCCTCATTAAGAATCTCATAAGATGTTCTAAGCATCTCATAGCTTGTGTACAGTGACATTCCCCTGCCTTTTGTATCACGATAAATATCTGCAAGAAGATACGCTAGTTCAGATGAAAAGTTTCTTCCCTTTTCTCCTGGCTCTGGCAAAAATGACGGAACAACAACAAGGCATTGTTTTGTATAATCAAAAGGGGAACCTGCATCAAACTCAATATATTTTTTATGATCTATGTTATTAATCCCAATGCGTTTTTTGATAAAATCAAACTTGCCTCTTACAGACATAGTTGCCGAAGCAAATATAACACTTTGTTTTCTAGAATACAACTGGTCATGCAGAAGTGCCCCAACCTCAATAGGAGCAGCAACAAGTTTTACATTTGCTGGTTTATTTGATATTTTCTCTATCCAATAAACATATTCAGCATTATCAGCATTAAGGGCAAATACCAAATCTTCAGAAAAATCTTTTATCACTTGAGATGAAAACTCAAGATCACGTACAAATTCTCGCAAATATTCAAGTTGTCCTTCTTCAATTTCTTTCAAATCTTCTATAAGATAATCAATTGAATGCATAATTTTTGAAAGGAGTGTTAAAAGTTCTTTCTGAGCGTTTAAAATTGGCTGCCATTTATCAGGGAGCATTCTGTCTGCAAAAAATCTTAGTGAGCCAATGGATGCTCCAGCAGTTCTAAGGCAATCTATCTCACTAAAGAGCATGTCTGCGGCAGCCTCAGCATTATCAAAAACATCAGGTAATTTATTAAGATTATCAACAATTTTTCCTCGTAAATCCTCTTCTATTTTTGAGTGCATAACTTTATCGAGAATACTTGGAAGAAGGCCACTCCTATTTTTTTTCCTCCCTTTATGAACAAGTCGCCCAAGGATGATGTTTACTCTTAAAGGAGAAATTTCAACCGATAAATGACTAGTAGCTGCATCCTCAAGATTATGAGCTTCATCAAAAATGATTTGAGCGTAAGGAGGAAGATTCGGACTGCGCATATTCATATCAGCAAAAACAAGTGAATGATTTGCTACAACTATCTCTGCATTAAGAGCTTTTGCACGAGCTTTCCATAAAAAACAATGTTTATAGTGCCTGCAAGATCTACCCAGACAATCATCGCCAGCACAAGACATTTTTGCCCAAGTTTTAAAGAACCCTGGTCTCCCAGTTACTATATTGTCAGAAATATCACCTGTATCAGTCCACGCTGCCCAGCTAAGAACTGTTACCATTTGAAGACGTTCATCAATATCAAGCTCATAGTCAGCTTGTTTAAGAACGTATAAAAGCTTTCTTATACAAAGATAGTTCCCCCTACCTTTGATAATTGCAGCTTTAAAATCAATCCCTAATGTTTCTTTAACAAACGGAATATCTTTTTCAAATAATTGACTCTGTAAATTTTTTGTATTAGTGCTAATAACAACCGGCACATTATTCTCACGAGCCCATATTACAGAAGGTACAAGATACGCTAGACTTTTACCCGTGCCTGTGCCAGCTTCAACCAAAAGATGTTTAGAATTATTAAAGGCATCAACCACCTCACCCGACATTTTTACCTGTCCATTACGAGGTTCAAATTTATCAAAGGACTTTTCTAAAAAACCACCTTCCTCGAAAACCCACTCTATCTTCTTTCTGTCAAGTTTTACCCAGTCATCCTTATCATTTATATTATCGAAAGTAGGTATTTTTATATCGTTGAGATCAAAGATATCTGCAAAAGAATTTTCAGATTTACCAAAATTCTTTTCAATTACTTTTGCCTCTAATTTCCTGAATAAATCACAATACGGATTGGTAGAGTGCGACGCTAGAAGATAATTGATCTCACCAATAACTGGTAATGGCAGAGTAAAAAGTTTATCGATAAGATACTGCCAGACTTTTGCAAGAGTGATACAGTCTGATAAAGCACGATGTGCAGATTCATTTGAGACCTCAAGATACTCACATAAACAAGCTAAACTGTGACTTTCAAGCTCAGGGTAGCATATTCTGGAAAGTCCAACAGTGTCAATAACAATGTTGTCAAAAATGTTATTTGTTGCTTTCTTCAGAAAAGTTCTTTCAAAATTTGCATTGTGTGCAATACATATTGCCCCATCAGGTAGGAAATCTAAAAATTTATTAATAATGCTTTTAAGTGATGGCTTATCTTCCAGCATTTCAGGTGAAATGCCAGTAAGTTTAATTATTGCTGGTACCATGGGGATTTCATTTTTTGCAAGCTCACTGAAAGTAGCAGTTATTACACCATTTTTATAAACTGCAGCCCCTATCTCAACAATTTGATCCTTCATCGGATCTGGTCCAGTTGTCTCTAAGTCGATCGCTACAACAGTATCGTACATTCCTATCCTTTATAAATATTTCCAAAAATGGATATATAATTAATTAGTATAATTCAAGAGTCATTGCCGTTTCACCACAATCAGGAAACAATGGGCACTTCATGCAATCTTTCCAAATTTTATGAGGTAGAGTAGATCTCTCAACTTGAGTAAACCCAGATTTCGCAAAAAACTCTGGGACAAAAGTAAGTGTAAAGACAGTCGTAGCGCCAAGTTCTTTAGCATCTTCAAGAGCAGCTTGAACAAGTTCACCCCCTATCCCTGAGCCATGATACTTCTCATCAACAGCCAAAGATCTAATTTCTACAATGTCTTCCCACGATACATGTATTGCAATACAACCGATAACATTTCCATCTTTATCAAGATATAAAAGAAAATCTCTCAGCCTTTCGATTATATCACCATACGAAAGAGAAAGCATCAATTTCTTTTCAGCAAATACTTTCGTAAGTCCCTGTATAACTGGAATATCAGTAACGCGTGCTTTACGAATCATTTATTATCCTTTTACACATTAAAAATAGTATATAAATGATATATAATACCCTTATAAATGCAATGTCTATAATATTTTTAGTATTATTTATTTATCTTCCCGTAGTTATTCTCTATAATGTAATTATAGTTATAAAATAGACGAAGGAATTAATATGGTCAGAACATTTATAGGTATTAGTTTAGAGCCCTCTATAGTTGCAGAGATTTCTCAGGAATTAAGCTATTTAAAGCATAAATTTCCTAATATAAAATGGGTAAAGTCACAAAATATTCATATTACTCTTAAATTTCTTGGAAATGTTGAACCAAATGATTTAAGAATAATTTTCAATGAAGTTTCTCAAATTGGCAAGACAATATTACCCTTCGCACTGTCAATTCAGTCAGTAACACTTCTTCCAGATAGTAAAAGACCGCGAGTAGTTTGCGCAGGAACAGGCATGGGCACTGAGGAATTGGTAGCACTTCAAGGGAAGGTAGATGAATGTTGTGCTAACTTTATAAACAGTAATGATAAAAAAATATATTCTCCGCACTTTACACTGGGTAGAATAAAAAAGCCCTCATATGCTCTAGGTTTTGAAGAATACCTTTCTGACTTTGATAATATTGATTTTGGGATAACTGATGTAGATGAATTAGTGGTTTATATGAGCGAATTAGGTAATAATGGAGCTGAATATAGTCCTATGTATAAAGTAAGACTTGGTGAATGATGGAAATAATATTTGAAAATGCAAATCTTATAGTGGTCAATAAACCTGCAGGAATTGAAAGTGTAGCAAGCCAGAACAAAGGCAAATCTATTAGTGAAGTAATTCAATTAGAAAAAGAAGATACAAATATCAAACCTGTACACAGATTAGATAGAGATACCACTGGTACTATGGTCTTTGCAAAAAATCTAGAGACTTTGGGAAAACTTGAAGCATTTTTCAAAGAGCGCAAGACAATAAAAAGATATCTTGCTCTTTGCGTGGGAATTCCAAGAAATCAAGAAGGGGTTATTCGGAGGAATCTTAGTAATTGGACTGGAGGTCACAAACCTGTAAGGGTTGTAAAAGGCGGAGGGGGACTTTCAGCTGAAACAGAATACAAAGTTATTGCCAGTAGTAAAAAAAATGGTGCAAGTTTGATTATGTTTACCCCTCATCAAGGAAGAACCCATCAAATAAGAGTACACGCTGAAGCATTTGGTCGACCAATTATCGGTGATCATCAATATGGAAACAGAGAATATAACAGGAAAATTAAAGATAACACAGGACTCAAAAGGCAGGCATTACATGCGTGGCAATTAATACTTCCAGAGATGAACGAGAATGGAGAAGATCTTGAATTTGAAGCTCCACTTCATGACGATTTTATTAAAACCTGCGATAATTTGCTCGAAAATTGGAAAGCCTCTCTTAGCAAGGAACAAAATAATGAATTTAAAAATAAAAAAAATTCTTGAACTTGACACCACTCCAGAAGAAGAAGTAATCGTCAAAGGATGGATAAAAAGTGCAAGGCACAGTAAAATGGATTCTTTTATTACTCTTTCAGATGGTTCATGTTTCACAGACCTACAGCTTGTATGCCCTTCAAGTTTGCCAAACTTTACAGAAATTGTTCAAACACTAGGAACTGGATGCTCACTTATAGCAAGAGGAAATGTCGTAGTGAGCCAAGGTAAAGGACAGAGGTATGAACTGCTTATTAATAAATTAGAGTGTACAGGAAGAGTCGAGTCTGATTATCCTTTGCAAAAAAAGCGCCATTCTTTTGAGTACTTACGAGAAATAGCACATCTTAGGATGCGCACCAACACATTCTCTGCTGTGATGAGGGTTCGAAATGCAGCAGCAAGAAGTATTCATAACTTCTTTCAAGAAAAAGGGTTTATTTGGTTGCATTCACCAATAATCACGGCAAGCGATTGTGAGGGGGCTGGTGAAATGTTCCAGGTCACAACTCTTGATATTGATAACACTCCCAAAAACGAAGATGGTAGTATCGATTACTCTCAAGATTTTTTTGGTAAAAAAGCCCACTTAACTGTATCTGGTCAACTTGAGGGTGAAATTGCGGCTCATGCATTATCAAATATTTATACTTTTGGACCAACCTTCAGAGCAGAGAACTCACACACAAGCCGACACCTTAGTGAATTTTGGATGGTTGAACCAGAAATGGCTTTTTGTAATTTAGATATGAATATGGATACAGCAGAAGAGTTTCTCAAATGTTTATTCAAAGATGTACTAGATACTGTGCCTGATGATATGGCGTTTTTTAACAAAATGATTGATAATACAACCCTTGAAGTTATGAAACAAGTTATAGAATCACCTTTTATTAGAATAACATATACTGAGGCCATCGAAATTTTAGAAACTTCAGGGAAAACTTTCAAATATCCAGTAAAATGGGGAATAGATCTACAGAGTGAGCACGAAAGATTTATTACTGAAAAACATTTTAATAGCCCTGTAATAGTAACAGACTATCCAAAGGATATAAAAGCTTTTTATATGAAACAAAATGATGATGGGAAAACCGTACGTGCGATGGATGTCCTTGTTCCAAGAGTTGGGGAGATAATTGGAGGGTCAGAGCGCGAAGGTGACTTCACAAAACTATCTACACGAATACAGGAGCTTGGGCTTGAAACTGAAGATTACTGGTGGTATCTTGATTTAAGGCGCTATGGCTCTGTTCCGCATTCAGGGTTTGGTTTAGGTTTTGAACGAATAATTCAATTTATGACAGGAATGAAAAACATACGAGATGTTATTCCATTCTCAAGAACACCAGGAAACGCTGAATTTTAAATTAAACTGAGAAAAAATCAACGATAGCCTCTGCTAAGTAGCTATCGTTGATATATAATCTCATAAGAAACAGCTTACTGTTTATTTTTGTTTTTATTGATTAAATTGTCAACAACACTTGCTTTCAAACCAGCCATGCTTATAGGGGTAGAAAGGTGATCATTGGCATCTACCATTATTGCCTGATCTTTCATTGAAGGTTTTGTTGATTCAGAGGTTATGATAATCGGTATATTTTTACCAAACTCTTCCACTCTAATTTTTGAGCACAAAGTAAAGCCACTAATATCTGGGAGATCTTTGGCAACATAAGCAATGTGAACTTTCTTGCGTTTTAAAATACTGATTGCCTCTGCACCATTTAGCGCTATCAAAGACTCAAAACGCAAAGTTTTAAGCATATTTTTTAGCAGAGCAGCAACACGTTTGTTGCTTTCAACAATTAAAGCATATCCAAGAATCTGAGTTTTAACTTTTTCTACGTGTATGCGTTGCTTAGGTGCAGCTTTTTTTACAACAGGTGAACGCGAACTAGTATTAGTCGCTTTATTAGCAATGGTGCTTATCGGAATTTTCATTTTTGTGGCATTGATTGCTTCTCTAAGGTGTTTTTCAGCGTCTTTTTTATTATGTTCCATAAATTTATCCAATAAAATTGAGAATAAAGATAAAAATTTAAATTGAAGATTCGATTACTTGTTCTAAGCGAATTTTTAATGTCTCAACCACATATTCAAGAGTTGTACCAATAAAAGAACAGCCAGCTGCCCTTTCGTGTCCCCCGCCGCCAAACTCACGACAAATTGCAGCGACATTGTAAGGTGGGTAGCTTCTAAGACTTACTTTAATAGAGTCCTCAAATGGCTGCTCATATATAAATGCTGCAAGCTCAACGCCAAGAATAGACAAGCCAATATTTACAGGATCATGAAGATGTTGAGGGGTACAACCAGTCTCGATAAAATCATCTTTTTGAGCACTTAGTATTGCAATTTTACCGCCAGCAAAAGTATTGATGCTATCAAGTATTAAACGCTGAAGCTCTAATTCTTTCCGTTCGATACACTCATACAGTTCTTTACGAATTATACTTGGGTTTACCCCTAGATCAAGTATTTCTGAAGCAAAACGTAGTAACCTTGGGGTTGTATTTGAATAATTAAAATTGCCAGTATCAGTAGTTATTGCAACCCAGAGGGGCTCTCCTATACTAACTGGTATGTCATATTCTGCTTCTTTTGCAAGCTGATAAACCATTTCGCCAGTACTACTATACTCAGGGTCGACCCAATTATATGTTCCAAACATCGCATTGGCTTGATGGTGATCTATATTAACAAAAGGAATTCTACCTTGGGCATACAGAGCAAATTCTCCAACTCTTTTTATATCACCACAATCCAGCACTATAATCAAATCATATCTGGAAAGATATCCAGTATCTGCTGGCATAATCTCATAGTCATTAACTAAAAATTTATACCTCCTCGCAAGAGGTTCAAAGCCAACAAGTACTGCTTCCTTACCATTATTATTAAGTATTCTCGATAATGCCAGAGCAGAACCAATCGCATCACCATCAGGTTTTTCATGAGCAACAATCAAAATTTTATTTGCAGCATTAATGCCGTCAATAACAGAAGATATCGACTCCAAAGTCATTATAATCTCTTTATTCAAGATACTATTAACATAATAAATTATTAGTATAGCTAACACAAAAAAACAACGATATAACTTTATATATATTATATATATTAGTCTAATTTTTACCATATGCAAGCGGTAAAAGTTGCTATTTTTATGAAAAATGTTAATATATATAATACGTAATAAATTAATACACAATTAAAGCATGTATATATATATTATCACATTGTCTCTAAATAAGGCGCAAGAAAAATAATGAATATCAACCCAAATCACCATCTGGCAATTCATGGTCACTTCTATCAGCCACCAAGAGAAAACCCATGGCTTGGAATTATTGAAGAACAAGAATCGGCACACCCATTCTGCAACTGGAATTCACGTATTTGTACAGAATGCTACAATCCACTAACCTGCAGTCCTGTTTGTGATGAATCACACAGAACGACTGACTTATTCAACTGTTATGCTCATATATCGTACAACTTTGGTCCCACACTCTTAAGCTGGCTGGATAAATATTACCCTTACACAGTAGAACGACTCAAAATTGCAGACAAAATCGCACAAAACAGCTACGACGGTTTTGGAAGCGCAATGGCACAAGTATATAACCATCAGATTCTTCCCTTATCAGATGCAAAAGACAAGCACACTCAAATTATATGGGGAATAAAAGAATTTTACTTCCGGTTCAATCGTAATCCTTCTGCTATGTGGTTATCTGAAACTGCAATTGACATGAACACCGTACGTGCCCTCATAGATCATGGAATTAAATATATTATCCTCTCCCCTCTACAGGCAAGTTATACTAGGAAATTTGGAGAGTTTGAATGGACTGGAGTGCCTGATGGAACGATTGACACAAGAACTCCTTATCGACTATTTGAAGTTGATGGTGGTGGAAGAACACATTTTAATAGATATTTAGATGTTTTATTCTATGATAAAAATATCTCTACAAAAATTTCATTCGAACATTTATTGACTAATAACAAAAAACTTGAGTGGCTTATTAAAGAGCGATACAGCGAAGAAGCAACCCTGCCCCAACTAGTACTTATTGCCACAGACGGTGAAATATATGGCCACCACGAAAAAAATGGCAATAAGTACCTTGCTAACGTCATTAATCAACTCCTTGGCACTGGCAATTGTTCAGTAACAAATCTTGATAAATTTCTTGAGAACAATAAACCTTCTCAAGAAGTAAAGCTTTGGGAAGGCGTTGATGGGAAAGGCTCAAGTTGGAGTTGCAGTCATGGGGTTGGTAGGTGGCATACCGACTGTGGATGCAGTGATGGACCTCACGAATATAATCAGCAATGGAGAGAGCATTTAAGAAATGCTTTTGATGAATTAAGATTCAATATTAGAAAAATATGCGAAACAATAAGTAGTGAACTACTCTATGATTTTACTGATGCTAGAAATGATTATATCTCAATAATACTTGAGCCAACTCAAGAAATGAGAGATAGATTTCTTGAGCGTCATGCAAAAGAAAAATTGTCGGCAAGTGGACAAATTAAGCTTTGGAAAATTCTTGAAGCTGATAGAAATGCAATGCTTATGTACACTTCTTGTGGTTGGTTCTTCTCAGATATCTCTGGTTTCGAACCACAACAAAACATGAGATATGCTCTGCGAGCAGCAGAACTTGCACAGGATTTTTCTGACTACAATCTTATTTCACTTCTTCAAGACAGACTCAAGAAGGCAATTTCAAATATTTCTAATATGGGAACAGGAGAAGATATTTTCAATAAATTTATACTTCCAACAAGGTATACCTCTAAGCATTTAACTGCTGTGTTCGCCCTGCTAAGTCTTTACAAGCTTCCTCTTCCAAAATATGACTCGAAAGTTGAATTATCAAACATAGAGATCTCAAATAAGAATGAAATGCAATTTATCACGGGCTCTTCAATCTGTACTGACAAATTTACTCTCGAGAAAAAAGAGCATTATTTCCTTGGATTTTCTGATCTAAAAACACTAAATACTGGTGTTTGTTTTACAAACGATATTACCGAAGCAAGAAAAATGACAGGACTTAATATTAAAGAATTACTGATTCTTCTGAATAATGAAGGAATAAAGGCATCAGCGTTACCGTACAATGAAAGAAAGCTATTAAATAATAAAATTCTCGATCGTGCTTTGACTGAAGCAGATCAGAATCTTCATAATTTCTTCAGTTCACACAAGACAATATTCGAACACTTCACTGCAAATAAACTTCCGATACCAGCTCACCTAAAAGAAATTGGTGAGGAAGCGCTCTCTTTTAAATTAAAACAGTGTATACAAGCCGGAATTTCTCAAGAAATCCTCAGTGATGATTGTATAAATGAAGTGCATAACATTAAAGAACAAGCAAACATCTGTGGGCTCAAGATTAACATGAGTGACTCTTCACGCATTATAGCGAAATTTTTCAGCAACAAATTATCGGGTTTGTTGAATGATTTGTCTGAAGACTCTATAAGTATAGTTCTAAACCTTTTAGCCTTTATTCAAGACAATGAATTCTGGTTGGAAAATTGGGATGAGCTTCTTGACATTTATTGGAGTATACTGCACTTACCTCCTAGAGAAATGCCAAAGTCCAGAAAAATTATTGACAATTTGAGACAGATTGGCGATAAGTTGTACTTCTCAAAAGAGACTGTAAAACATTTGACTCAAATCCTTTTCTCTACACCGGTATAAGTATTATCTTGCAAAAACTATTGCGTACACTCTTCTAGCACCATATTTTTTCAGAGTGTATGCGCATTCACTAATAGTAGCTCCTGTTGTGAACACATCATCAACAAGAAGAATTGTTGAGTTAAGCAAGGATTTGTTTACACCAAAAGCACCATTTAAATTTGTTTCTCTGTCTTGAGAGTTGAGCAAAGATTGTGAAACAGTATATCTTATTCTCGATAATATCATATCTGAATATGTAAAGCTTGTCCTATCTGAAATATACTTTGCAATTAGAGCAGATTGATTATAACCACGTTCGCAAATTTTCCTTTTATGTAATGGTACAGGAATAATATAGTCAAACTTTAATGTAGAATACTCTTGAAGATATTTTTTATAAACGATTTTTGAGATAAGTGATGAAAATTGCTTTCGGTTGCTAAATTTATAGGCATGAATTATTTCTTTAGCAAGCTGATTATATTTACATGCGGCTACAACTCTAGTAAATTTATGATTACGTGACTTGCATTCATCGCATTTTTTTTGTCTCATACTATACTTACCAAGCGGGAGAGAACAATGCCAACAAGAATTTTCGTCAATATATTCAAGAAGTTCAATACAAGCAGAACAAATAGTTGTATTATTAAGCCAAATTAAAGGCTTACCGCAAAATACGCAAGTAGGAGGATACAATAGATCTAACACTGCAGTACAAACGGCATTAAATAAATTATTAAACTTCATCTTTCAATTTGTTTACCATTCATTTTATATACATAAGCCAAAATTTCAGCGACAGCAGGATATAATTCAGATGGTATAACCTCACCAAGGTCTAACTGTGATAAAACAAGAACAAGATCCTCGTCCTTGCGTACAGGGATATTGTTTTCTTGAGCCAACTCAATTATTTTTGCAGCAGTCTTACCAGCGCCCTTTGCAACAACTCTAGGTACCGCATCCTTATCAACATCATAACCAAGCGCTACAGCAAGCTGTCTGTCTACTTGCTTCTTCTTCATAAAACCTATTCATATAAGTATCAAGCTTTACATCAAAAATTAAGCTTGAAGCCATCTGAATTGTCTTTGTCAGAGTTGTTTTCTGTATTTCCAAAGTTAAAAGACAATTTAGGAGCACTTTCCTCATTATCACTAGCAGTATTAAAATTACCAAAATTCAGACCAAACTGTTGTTTTTCAGGATTCAAAACTGATTCAAGATCTTTTGTAAAGTCCATATACTTTTCAGTCAATGATTTTGTTGGGCAGTAAACTTCTTTAAGATTTAAAGATGGTTTATCTACGCTAACGAAATCCAAAGCAGAATAACCAGAAATACCTAGTTCTGTCATAAGCTTTGCATAAACATCTTCCGGGTGTACAGAGAACTGGTCATAATTAAAATAAATTATATCGCCATCGAATAATTTATCCCAATAATCCATAATATCTTGGTATGTCTTGCAGTACTTTCCAATCGCAACTAAATCATTAAAGTACTCCATTCCAACAGTGTTGTTAAAGAAGATATCCAGTACTTGATCTTCAATATTTCGTTTTGCACATACAATTTTTGCTTTTGGAAATAGAATTTTAATAAACCAAACATTTACAAAATTTGAAACTTTACAATTTACAACATATTTACTCGTTTTTAACAACGGAGTAATAATTTTAGTATAATCATTTACTAATATTTCAATTGTGTCTGGTGTGATTGTGTTTATAGCTTGGCAAAAATTATTATCGTTAGCCTGAAGCATCTGAAAAATTTTCTGATTACACCAGTTCATTTCAGCCGATATGACTGCACGTGAACTTTCCTGAAGCAGTAATGCAGCATCATGCAAGCCGCTTCTAGGTAATCCAACAACAAAAATCATATCTTTACCTGCATCACTCACCCCATTATACTTAGAAATATATTCAGTTGTCAAACTCTGCTTAACTGATTCATAGTGACCTTGTAAATCACTTGCTGCCTGAGAACACGAAAGTTGAGCTTCTTTAGCAAACTGCTCGTTTGCTTTACGATAGCAATCAAACGCTTTGGTATAATCACCGATCAGATCATATCCCTTGCCAAGCGCAAGCTGAAGAAATTTATCGTTTACTCTTTCTCCAAGACCATTTTTCATGTTATCTTCAGCACTTTTAAGCTCAGCTTCTGTAATTTCAGAGAACTCTGCTAATTCCATAATTGCTGAAGTCATTTTTGGATCTGCAAGATAACAAGCTCTTAATAAAGCGGCTCCTTCTTTCTTCTCTCCTCTACGCAACAGCAAACTTCCAGTAGCAAGTTTTGCAGTAACATTCTCAGGGTCAATATCAAATACCGCACCAATGCAGCACTCTGCACTATCAAGTTTACTCATTGAAAGCTCATTAATGCCATTTTGGAGAACTCGCATAATATGCTCTGGCTTAGATTTAATAGCTTTGGCATAATACTTTCTGGCATTAATAAATTCTCCACTAGCATGATATGCAATAGCAAGATTTAAATAAATCAAGTCATTGTTTCCAGCTCTTTCTTCAGCTTTACGGAATAATCTAATACCTCTCTTATAGTCACCATTCTTACAGAATTCAATCGCTTCATTTGCCATCTTTGAAGCTTTCTGAATGTTTACTTTTGGTTTGTTAAAATTCCTGCCAGTTAATTTATTCTTTTTTGACATTTTGTGACCTTTTAAATTTATTGTGAATATACTAATAATTGCTTTTATTAATACCTTATCGGCTAAAAGTTGTAGGATCTGCACTCATACCTATTTTCCTAGAGTATTTTTGTGATACACCATGTTTTAATAACAATTGAGAAGGTATTGACTTTTGCTTTATATCAACCATCATATTCTTCTTGAGCTCATTATAAAATTTATTTGACTGCGCTTCCCAAATATCTCCTTTTATCTTTGAGATTATCTCTTTTTGAGCTTTTTTATATGGTATTTTCCTTCCTTTAGCAACCTTTCTTAATACTGTAATATGATAACCGGTTGGGCTTTCTAGAATCTCTAGCTTTCCAATCTTTTGTTCTCTTACAGCTTCTCTAACATCACTAAGCCACGCTTCTCTCTCAGGATTGTTGGTTATGCCAAACTCTCTGCCTCCATTTTTCCTCCCAATTGGATCATCTGATAATTTTTGAGCAGCTTCTTTGAATGAAATTTTTTTATCTATTATAGCAAGACCAATTTTTTGTGCTAATTCATCCGCTTTATTTTTACCTCCATGCTTCTTACTAGATATCAAGATATGATCAAATATAACATTACCTGGAAGAGTAAATTTATCAATATTTGCTTTATAGTATTTCAAAATTTGTTGTGGTCTGGGCTCAATAGAAACTCCAAGAGGCTCAAATACACTATATAAGTATCCATATGTGAATGCTTTTCTTACGATACGGTCTTTCCATTCCTTAAAACTGATACCACGAGATTTTAAAACGCTATTAAGATTATCAAGACCACCTGCTGCTTTTATCTGATCATTTATGACTTTCGTAACTTGCTCATCTTGTTTTTTCTTCATCAATCTTCTGATACGGTCTTCGACATTGCTACGAAGGACAGAATTGCCTTTTGCGGTAGAAGTCTGAAATTGATTATCTACATATTTCTGAAATACACTCTCATAATTATTCAAAGCTTCCTGATAAAACATTTCATCACGTACGACCGAAGTAACAGCTTTTGTCCACGCTTTTTGTAATTCAGCATTAACTCTAGATTCAGGGATTTTTCCTATTGAGAATTTATTATAAATTTCATAATATGCAGGACCAAATATTTCCATAACTTGATCAAGTGTTACACTACCTCTATCAACGCGCGCAACAATACTATTTCTGTCAATATCAATTCCTTTTTTTTCAGAAAACCCAACATTACAACTTATAACAAATAAAAAAATTAAGCAAAAAGTTCTTTTAGCAGAAATCATTCTTACTCCTTAAATCCATATGAATTGAAAGAAACTCTCTCCTCCTCAGCTTTTTTAACAGGTTGCTGCATGCTTTTAGCAGGCTCGCCTATAGGAAGTATAACTTGCACATGTTTATTATCTGGCAACTCAATAATTTTAGCAATCTTCTCCGCATTATCATCCCTTTTTAACACCCCATCAAGCCAGACTGATGCATACCCCAATTCTGTTATAGCTAGAAGCATACTCATTACTGCTGCAGAACAATCTTCAATTTCAAAAGATAATCCTAAATTGTTTACAGGCTTATGGATTTTATTAATAATACAAAGAATAATAGCGGATGCTTCTTTAACATAACTCTTTCCTAAAATATCACCGATTTCCTTGATTTTAAAGCCATCATCAACAACCACAAACTCAGTTGATTGTGCATTCATACCGGTTGGAGCAAAAAGAGCGGCAGAAAGAATTGATTTAATATCTTGTTTTGAAATTTTTTTTCCCGTATAATTTCCTCTATAACTACACCTCTGCTGTATTAATTTAAAGTAGTTCATGAATAGTATCTCCTTTTTTTTAATGTTTAATGTATTATACATTTTTTTGGTATAAAAAACTATTATGAAATTTGATGCAAGTACAAACCATCGTATCCTTATAGTTGTTAATGATGCACAAACGATAAAACATCTTTCTTCTATCCTAAAGACTAGTCAATATATTGTTTCATATGAAGTTAACCTACAAAATGCAAAAAAAAATATTCAAGATTATAGTTTTTCGTATGACTTAGTTATCATTGATTATGAACTGCCAGATGGTAATGGAGAGCAGTTTTTAAAATGGCTAAAACATAACTCTTCAAATATTCCAGTTATTATCTTAGGCGCAGATAATACTAACTCAATAGTGATTAAATATTTTAAAGAGGGAGCGCAAGACTTTATTGTAAAACCAATTGATAGTGAGACTTTTCTTTCAGTTATACAAACTAATTTAAAAGAAAGTAAATATCAAGGGACAAACAATAGCATTAATGCTGAGCTTTTCACTACTGACTGGATTGAGCTGAGTGCAAGTAGCAAAATTGATTATCTAAATCGCATTCAAAAACTTTGTACTAGGCTCTTGTCGAATAAGCTTGACCCGGCAATTATTGACGATATAAGACTTGCTATGGAAGAATATGGTCGTAATGCCATTGAATGGGGTAACCAATTTGACAAGGCAAAACTCTTTAAAATAAGCTACTGTTTATTCGAAGATAGAGTGATTTTAAAATTTGAGGATGAAGGATCAGGTTTTGACTTAAAATCTATTCCAGATCCTTCAAAAGACCCCATTGAACACTTAAAACTCCGGGAAGAAATGGGAAAACGCCCGGGAGGTTACGGAATCTTCATGATGAAAACAGTTATGGATGAAACAATTTATAACGATAAAGGAAATGTCTGTGTAATGACAAAATATATTGCAAACTAGTATATATTTAATTTAAACGCCAACACATTGAATGTTGACGTTTAAATTAAAATTAGTATATAATGTTACTTTTTATAAGTAACACGACAAGTATATGTAGTATGTAAAAGGTGATGCGACTTTTCGCTCAATGGAGCACCGAGATATTCAGAGTAAAGCTTTTGAACCATTGGATTCTTATGGCTGCTTCTGAATTCACTCTGTTTATCATCAGTGTATAGCCCCTCGATTCGTTTAATACGCTTTGTATCCTGTACACCATAAGGTTGACCACCACCTGCGATACAACCTCCTGGACAAGCCATAACTTCAATAAAGTGCCATGGAATTGTCTCTGGATTACTACCAGCTTCTTTCCATGCTCGTATTTTTTCAAGCAAGAAATGAACATTACCAAGACCTGATGCAACAGCTACTTTAACAGAAATACCATCAATATCTATTACTGCTTCCTTAACACCTTCGATACCACGAACAGCCTGAAATTCTACATTATTAAGTTCTTTTTCTGTAATTAGTTCATAAGCAGTTCTTAAAGCAGCCTCCATTACTCCACCACTGTTACCAAAGATAGTACCTGCACCAGTATACTGACCGAGAATGCTGTCGGCTTCTTCATCAGCAAGAGTCAAGAGATCAATACCAGCCTGCTTGATCATCCTTGAGAATTCTCTAGTAGTTAGAACAATATCAACATCCTGAATATCTGAGACACTCTTCATATTTTCATCGCGTTGAATTTCATACTTCTTAGCTGTACATGGCATGATAGAAATACTTTTGATAATAGCTGGATCGATCTTTTTATTCTCAGCATAGTAAGACTTAATAAGAGCTCCCATCATCTGCTGTGGACTCTTAGCAGTAGAGAAGTTTTCCATAACATCACATGCGTATTTTTCCATGTAATCAACCCAAGCAGGACAGCAGGTTGTAATTAGCGGAAGTGGCGCAGTCCCTTTTGTAAAGCGTGAAATGAATTCACTACCCTCTTCCATAATTGTGACATCAGCTGTGTAATTTGTATCGAAAACTGCATTGAAACCGAGACGGCGCAGTGCAGCATAAATCTTCTTAGTCAGATTTACACCAGGTTCAAGACCAAATGCCTCACCAAGCGCAATTCTCACTGCTGGAGCAATCTGTACAGTAGTATAATATTTGTCATCATTTAGGATGTCCCATACTGCTCTCGTATCATCATGTTCAAAGATTGCTCCAGTAGGGCAATGTGCTGAACATTGGCCACATCGAACGCATGGAGAATCTGCAAGTGAAAGATTTTCACCGGCAGGCGAAATAGCAGTATCATATCCACGTCCCATAAAGCATAGTGCATGTACATCCTGAACATTCTGACAAACTTCAACGCAACGTCCGCATTTTATACATTTATTTGGTTCAAGTTTAATAGTACATGTAGAATCATCATCATCTGTATGATCGACATCCTTCGGTTCAAATGGGATATCTCTAATTCCAAACTCTGCCGCAAGTTTCTGTAATTCGCAGTTATTATTTCTGCCACATGTAAAACATTCATTTGGGTGATCTGCAAGGATCAATTCTAGGACAGTTCTACGAATATCAACAAGCTCTGCATCACGAGTAATATATTCTTTACCATCTTCAAATTTTGTAATTGGAGTAGAACACGCTCTAAAAGTTTTTGGAGAACCAACCATTTTTACAACACATAGACCACACGCAGCAGTAGCAGTTACATCAGGGTGCTTACAAAGAGTAGGAATATTGACCTGCACCTTCTTTGCAGCATCAAGTATAGTTGTGCCTTCTTCAACCTGCACATCAATACCATCTATTTTAACATTAATCATAATTTTATTTCCTTTAATTATTACAATCTCTAAAAAGTGCTAAAGCACAAAGAATCAAACAGATCAACACTTACTCTTTGATCACAGCATCAAATGGACAACTTGTTACACACAATCCACATTTAATACACTTATCCTGATCGATAACAAATTCAGATTTACGGTCACCCTCAATAGCATCAACAGGACAATTTTTCTGACACTTACCACACTTCTTACACTTATCAAGAAGTATTTTGTATTGTAATAACTTTTGGCAAACCCCAGCACGGCAAGATTTCTTCTCAATATGATCAATGTACTCACGTTCAAAATAGCGAAGAGTAGAGAGTACAGGATTAGGAGCCGTTTGTCCCAACCCACAAAGAGATGCTTTTTTCATAGCTTCGCATATTTTCTTTAGTTTTTGGATGTCTTCAATCTCTCCATGCCCATCTGTAATCTTTTCGAGAATTCCAAGCATTCTCTGACCGCCGATACGGCATGGAGAACACTTACCACAAGACTCATCAACGCAGAATCCAAGGTAGAACTTGGCAATATCCACAATACAGTCGTCCTCATCCATAACGATCATACCGCCAGAACCCATGATTGACCCAAGCTCTCCAAGACTTTCATAGCTTATCTCTGTGTCGAGATAATCTTCAGTAATTACTCCACCAGAAGGTCCACCAGTCTGAACAGCTAAATATTTCTTTCCATTTGCAATACCGCCACAAATATCATATACAACTGTTTTCAAACTTGTTCCCATTGGAATTTCAACAAGACCAGCATTCTTGATTTTACCAGTTACAGCAAATACTTTCGTACCTTTTGATTTTTCAGTACCAATACTACCATACCATTCACCACCTTTAAGAAGAATAGCAGATACATTTGATAGAGTTTCAACATTATTTATTACAGATGGTTTTCCAAATACACCAGAATCTGTTGGGAATGGAGGCCTTGGACTTGGAGTACCGCGTTTACCTTCAATAGAAGCAATAAGAGCTGTTTCTTCACCACAAACAAAAGCCCCAGCGCCAAGCCTAATTTCAATGTCAAAACTAAAATCACTTCCAAAGATTTTATTGCCAATAATTCCATAACCTTTACATTCATCAATAGCCTTCTGAAGACGCCTAATTGCAAGAGGATATTCAGCACGAACATAAAAGAAACCTTTGTTGGCACCTATAGCGTAACCACCTAACATCATACCTTCAATTACTGCATGTGGGTCGCCTTCTAAAATTGAACGGTCCATATATGCACCAGGGTCACCTTCATCCGCATTACAGATAATATATTTTTCGTCACCCTTGCTCTTAGCACCAAATGTCCATTTCAAAAATGTTGGGAAACCAGCACCCCCTCTTCCCCTTAGCCCAGATGCTTTCATTTCATCAATAACACCTTGTGGTGTAGATTCTGTGATAGCTTTGCGTAAAGCTATATAACCATCATTATAAATATAACTATCAATAGATTCTGGATCAACAATACCACAATGGCGAAGAGCTATTCTCATCTGGCCAGGATTTAGATCAGCTGATTCAACATAAGTGCTACCAGATACAGCTTCCCCTTGAACAATATGCTGATCAAGAATTTTACCTGCGAACTCTTCATCAACCAAGTTATACATTATTTGTTTACCGCCAGCTTTGACTTCTACAAGTGGCTCTGCATAACAATTACCAATACACCCTGCAGTACGAACCTCAATATTCAATCCACGCTTTTCTACTTCACTCTTGAGGTAATTATAAACTTTATCTGCACCAGCAGCTATACCACACGTAGCCATCCCTACTTTAATCCAAGTGTTCTCTTTTTCCGCCATATTGCCTTGGATCTTTTCGAGTTCATCTTTCTGTATAATTCCCATTTATATCATCCTTGTACTTGTAAAAGTTATTCGTATTCTGAAATAATAGCAGACACCTCATCAGGTGTTACCTTGCTATATACCTTCTCTCCTACTACAACAACAGGAGCAATACTGCAGCATCCAACACATCGCACTATCTCTAGCTGGAAATTACCATCGGAGGTTGTACAACCTTCATCAACTTTTAACTGATTCTTAAATTCGTCGACTAAAGACTGTGCACCCTTTAAATAACATGCAGTACCCATACAGACTTGGATTTTATGTTTTCCTGGGGCTTCTAACTTGAAAAAACTATAGAAAGTAATAACTTCATAAATACGAGCTAAGGAGATATTCATCGCAGTAGCAAGTTTCATTGCCTCATTTCTTGGTATGTACCCCACTTCTTCCTGAAGTTCATGCAAAGCCATGATCAAGCTTCCGGGAACATCCTTCCATTTTTCAGCAATTTCATTAACGTTAAATTCTGACATATAACAAACACCTTTCTTTGAATTACAAAACGCCTTTAAGTAATATTTTATCGGTAAATAATTACTTATTAAGGAGTTACAAAAACACGCTATTTAGTTTTATAATGTTATCTTTAGTCATAGTCAACATTTTTTTTCTTTCTTTATGATTTTTTTTTGATTAAAATATAATTAAAAACTTGATTTTATACTTTATAAACCGATAATAATGACATGAAAATTAATTTTAACATCACACTTCTAAACCTGCTACTCAACAACCTTACAAACACGTAAGAGCGGGTCGGTGATGAATCTTTTTAAGCTATAAAACTTATAACTCACCTGATGCTCAGTGCACAGGTGAGTTTTTTTTTATACATATTTCACAATATTCTTATTATTTATTGAAGGAGATATTAATGTCAAAGTTACCAAAATATGCTCAGCCAGAACCATTTAAAATTGAGCACAGGAAATGGCCAACGAGAGTGATAACTGAGAGCCCATCATGGGTCTCGGTAGATTTAAGAGACGGTAATCAAGCTCTTCCTAACCCTTTAAACTCAGAAGAAAAATTAGTGTATTTCAAAATGCTATGTGATATTGGTTTCAAAGAAATTGAAGTTGCATTTCCGTCTGCTTCTGCTGAAGATTTTGAATTTACACGTTCACTTATAACAGACAACCATATACCTGATGATGTTACTATCATGGGGCTTACACAGTGTAGAGAGTCTTTGATTAGAAAAACTTTTGAAGCGCTTAAAGGCGCAAAAAAAGCAATATTACATTCTTATATTGCAACATCTGACTTACATATGAACCGTGTATTTAAGACCGATGAAGAAGAGACAATTAAAATTGCTGTTGAATCAACTAAGTTAATTCGAGAGTTAGCAGATGCTGCACCGGATACACATTTTCGCTATCAATTCTCTCCTGAAGAATTTGAAGATACTGATATAAATTTTGCCATAAAAATATGTGAAGCCGTATATGAAGCATGGGGTAAAGCAACTTCAGAAAGCCCTTTGATTTTAAATCTTCCTGGAACAGTAGAACGTAGACCAGCAAACCAATATGCTGATATGGTTGAAATTTTCTGTGATAAATATAAATATATGGATAGCACAATTATTTCAGTTCATACCCATAACGATCAAGGCATGGGGATTGCTGCTTCAGAGCTTTCTGTCCTTGCTGGTGCGACGCGTGTAGAAGGTACATTATTTGGTTATGGTGAGCGGACTGGAAATATTGATTTGATTACGATGGCTTGTAACTTGGAAGGTAGAGGAATCAAAACGGGGTTGAATTTTTCTAATCTACCTGAGATTGCCGACACGTACGAACGATTAACAAACATGAAAGTTTATTATCGTCAGCCATACAGTGGTGAGCTTGTATTTACTGCTTTCTCTGGCTCACACCAGGACGCGATACGTAAAGGTATGAGTATGCGGAAAAAAGGTGCTGAACGCTTCAATATGGAATGGAAGGTTCCATACTTACATTTTGATCCAAATGATTTAGGTAGAGACTATGCAGGCATTGTTCGAATCAATAGCCAGTCTGGTAAAGGTGGTGCTGCATATATTCTTGAACAGGAGTATGGATACGAATTTCCTAAAGAAATGCTACCGGAAATAGGTACGCTTGTACAACACCTTACAGATCGTGAAGGAAGAGAAGTAACATCACATGAAGTCCATAATGAGTTCTATGCAGAATTTATTAAGCCAGAAAGCTCTAAGTATCAGCTAGTTGGCTACTGGCCAAATCCTGACAAAAATGATCCAAGTATCGTTCACGGTGAATTAAAAGTAATTGCGGACGGAAAAGAAATATCAGTTATTGGAGAAGGAAACGGCCCGGTTAATGCATTTGGTGTTGCACTAAAAAAGATTACAGGAGATATCTTCAAACTTGATGATTATCATGAAAATACAACTGATCAAGGAAGTAATGCAAAAGGTATTGCATATATTTCAATCAAAGATTGTAAAGGAAAGATTTACTGGGGTGTTGCAGATGACACAAATACTAGTCAAGCTGCTATCAAAGCCTTCTTAACTGCTGTTAATAGAATGATAGCTTATAACCAATAATGTTAGCTACAAGATTAATACAGTTACAGCCGATACTGTAATACAGTATCGGCTGTAATATCATCGCTTAATAGTAATAAATACAAAATAATACATAATAACCACCCATTAAATAATGCTGTTTTTGTCAATTATACATTTATAAGTCACTAGTAATAACATAATACTTTATACCACCAATGATCAAACATGAACTGACTCACAAAAATATATGGCGTTTATTTATTTTATGAAAAATAAATAAAATAAATGCTAACTAAATAAAATTCAGTCATAACAACTACACCACAATGCAAATAGACGATATTTTGAAAACAACCTACTGATATTAAAGTTGTTTCCCGTAGACTTATGCTGACATGTTATTAATAAAACTATCTAATATATTGCGTCAGCAATTGTTTTGATTACATTTACGCATATAAGTACGGAAATCCGCATAAATTTTAACATTCACAACAATAATTTCATCTTAGCATAAAGAGTTTAGCGTTTTTTTTAGCAACTTGATGGATTTTTTTTGTATCACTATATTGATATTCAGAACAAGGTTTATTTACCAAAATAAGGACAGCATAGAAGCTTAAGTTTATTATATTTTCCTAATAATGAGTTGTTAAAAAACGACACTATGGACGCCATAGTGTCGTTAAAAATTAGTTAAGACATAAATCAATCAAAGAATAGCACTGCTCTTACAAAATGAATTTCATCAACAATACAACAACAGACTATGGATTTTGCAGGTGGCTGAGATTTTCCTGTGCCAGACTCAGGCACAGACAAAACAAATTTCCCTGCTTTCTCACCAAAACTTAGAAGAAAGCTCCCAGCAAGAGTATTTGTTAGTTCAGAAACAGTGTCCATAACAGCAGTATGCTCAATTTCTATCATACCAGCATACATAGTATCTGCCATTTCTTGAGCAAACTCATCTGGTAAACAGAACTCAACTGCGGTAAGATCATGAACAGTATCAAGATGAACCTTTCCCCATAAAAAATCAACATTACTATCTATTGTGCTATCTATAGACTCATCATAAGGGCGTACTTCAGCAAAAGCCATTGTTTCTAATGTGTCTTGAACGGCTTGAAATAAAGCAGCGCTAAGCTCATCTTTAGTCATATTGATTAAACTCCTAATTCTGGGAAAATCTTCTCTAATGCATCAGCAACGACAGGAGGATTAATAGGTTTAGATAAAATAGCAATAACTCCCAGTGCCATCAGCTCTCCACGTTGTGCTTCATTACCAGCACTAGTAACAACAAGTACAGGGGTACCATTCAATCTAGGACTTGCTGAAATTCTACGCATTAACTCCAAGCCATCGACATCAGGCATTGTAAGATCAGTAACTAAAAGGTCGGTAGGTACCTCTTTCAATTTCTCTAACGCTTCAGCTCCATCAGCAGCTTCTACAAATTCGGCATCATTGAGTCCAGAAATTTCTAGACATCTTCGCAAAAACATCCTTGCCAGAGCCGAATCATCAGCAATAACAACTCGCTTGGTCATTTTATATTATCTCCTAACTAATCATTAATTTTAGTTTCATCCAAAGCAGAAGCAGTCTTACCAAACTCAAGTCCAAGCATCAACAGCATCCTATCAAGTTCATTTCTATCAATATTAACATACTGATCATATGAATCATCAAGTGAATAATGCAAAGTATCAACCCCAGTACCATTTCCTGCCATCATTGCAACTGTATCCGCAAGATGAACAGTAAAACAAATTGCCCTAAACTTTTCTGGAGCAAGATGCGGGTGATGATGAAATTGAATTACACTCTTAATAACTTGTGGTAAATTCCAATGTTGCCCAAGAATTGCCCCAATCTCACAATGATTTACCCCAATGAGACTTTTCTCAACATTAAGAAAATCGCTTGGAACTGAAGTTGCAAAAATTTCTCTTACTTCATCAAGTTTATCGATTAAATAAGCCGATAAAACAGCTTTCCCAATATCATGAAGAAGCCCAGCAGTATAAGCAACATTACTATCAACAGTTTTATTCGTATACTTTGCAAGTTCTTTTGCAGCAATAGCTGTACGGAGACTATGCATCCAAAGGTCACCCTCACTACTCTCATATCCTTGAAGCTCTGATTCATAAATACAGGCACAACTTGCGCCAAGTGCAATGCCTACGACTAACTTATTCCCAAGGTAGCTTACAGCTGTTGCAATTGAGTCTACAGCTGTTCTTCGTGCATATACTGCAGAGTTTGCAATTTTTAACAATTGCCCTGCAAGCATAGGATCGCTAGCGACAACTTTAACGATATCGTCAATAGTGTGTGATTCATCCATAGTAATATTTAGAAGCTCAGTAGCTGTCTTTGACATAGGAGGGATCATTTTTACATCACGAATAATATCTTCAGTTATTTTATCCATAAAATTCCCCTAAATCTCCCAATCTGCACGACCAGGACTAGAAAGAACAACTTTACCTGTATCTTTAAATATAGAAACACTTCGACTAAAGTTTCCACCGACATCTTCAGCAACTGCCCCAAGGCCATATTGCCATAATACTTTACGAATTGCAAGAGCATTTCGTTTGCCAATATTAAAAGTATTATTTGAGTCGGCAACATTTGCTCCACCTGCAAGTTTAACGATTAAGCCCGCCCCTTTAGAAACAGAACCGGCCTTATTTTTCATTTCTGCAAGCAAAGCAGGCACAGCAGTATCAGCAAAATGCCCAGGGCTCTCTTTTGCTCGTTCCAAACTAATCTTAGAGTCTGGCAAAGCAACATGTGCCATGCCAATGCACCTTGTTTTACGGTCAAGCATACAGATTGCAATACAAGACCCTAACGCCAAGGTTTTAACAACGCCACCAGGTTCAGAGACAACACCATAATCTCCTACTCCTAGAATCATTTTCTGTGACATTCGTTATGCTCCCGACAATAAATTTAATAGAGTTGCTGCAATATTTGGTAATGACACAAGTTTCTCAGCTCCGCCCTTTAGATATGCCTCTTTTGGCATTCCAAAAACCACACAACTCTGCTCATCTTGAGCAATGCATTTAGCACCTGCATCTCTCATTGCCTTCATACCAGTTGCTCCGTCAGCTCCCATTCCTGTCAACATAGCACCAACTGCATTAGAACCAGCACTAGAAGCAACAGACTGCATCATCACCTCAACGGATGGGCAGTGACCACAACATAGAGGACCTTCTTTAACTTCTACTTTATAAATTCCGCCAGATCTAACTACTCTAAGTTGTTTTCCGCCAGGAGCAATAAGGACTCTACCTGTCATAAGTCGGTCACCATCTTCCGCTTCTTTCACTTCCATAGAACATTCACTATTCATGCGTTCAGAAAACATCTTCGTAAAGCCAGCAGGCATATGTTGCACGATAACAACACCTGGAGTCGTACGCGGAAACTTAGAAATAACCTCTTTTATAGCCTCTGTTCCACCTGTAGATGCACCTATAGCAATAATTTTGTCAGTTGTCTCTGGCAAGGCTGAATAAGATAGGGTCTTTCCTGATCTAAGCTTTACAGGTCTATTTTTCCAGTGCGAAACATTTGCAGTTGAAGCAATTTTCACCTTGGTTTTTAATTGCGACATCATTTCCTTTAATCCGCTAGAAACACTAGCTTTAGGTTTTGTAACGATATCAACAGCACCAGCTTCAAGAGCATCAAGAGTTATCTGCTTACCTTTTTCAGTAAGACTACTGACCATGACAACAGGTATAGGATACTGTGGCATCAGTTTTCTCAAAAACTCAACACCATCCATCCTTGGCATTTCAACATCAAGAGTTAAAACATCTGGTTTAAACTCAATAATTTTATCTCTAGCGATATATGGATCAGAAGCAGTGGCAACTACTTCAATTCCTGGATCAGAGTTCAACCCTTCTTGAAGAATATTTCTTACCAGAGCAGAGTCATCAATCACTATCACTTTAATGATCTTTGCAGGCATTAAATTTCCTTTCTATATACAGCAGGCATGACATATTTCCACCGAGAGGTTTCTCGTCCCAAAGTTTCGGAATGACCGATAAATAAATACCCTCCAGGAACAGTTATATCATAAAGTCTATCAACTAGGGCTTCACGAGTCTGTTTATCAAAATATATCATAACATTTCTGCAAAAAATTGTATCCATTTTCTTTTTGAATGGTAACTGCTTATTCATCAAATTAAAGCGTCTATAAACAATTTCTTTCTTTAATTCAGGGGTTACCTCCCATAAATCTTCCCCACAAGAACGCAAATACTTATTTTTTAAAGCTTGAGGAACCAAAGAAATCCTTTCAGTAGGATAAATCCCTTTAACCGCAGTATTTAAAGCCTTCTCAGAAATATCTGTTGCAAGTAGTCCGACATCCCAAGACTTGTAATCCATATTAAAGGCTTGCATAATAAGCATCATAATTGTATATGGCTCTTCACCAGTGGCAGCAGCTGCACACCACAATCTGATATCTTTATCCCCTTTTTTAATGTGATTAGCCTTAATGTCAGGAAGAACTGACTCAATAAAAAAATCAAAATGTTCCTTCTCTCTAAAGAAGAAGGTATGATTCGTTGATATTCTATTTACTAGCTCACTAAGCGCCGAAGGTGTCTTTTGCAGATAATCACAATACTGCTGAAACGATGTAAAGTTCATTTGTTTAAGTAATTTTTGCAAACGCCCTACAACTAAACTTTTTTTCTGCTCAGTAAGATTAATCCCAAAGTTAGAATAAACCAGACTTCTGATGGTATTAAATTCCTTATCAGTGATCTCCATAAGAGCTGACATTTCTTTTTTTATAATATCATTTATATTATTTGGCTGCTCTGAACTCATCTTAAGCTCTCCCGTCTTTTCCGTTCTTCAGGACAATAAGGAGGATACCAGTCAGTCTTTCTGATATTTGAAACTTTTGCAATAAAAATTTCGCCTGTTCCAGAGTGAAAAACAATTTTTCTTCCCTTTGTTCCACCAACATCTCGACTGGCAATACTTATCTTATACTTTTCAAGTATTTCACAACCAACGCTTATATTATCATCACTTAATCCGGGCACAAAATACTTCGATTGAGTATTACATGCACCACCACAGATATGAGCCTCTAAACTATCGCGAACATCATCAAGATCACCGAACATAGAGACTAGTGATGCAATTGATGGGGCTGCAAAAGAAGCGGTGGATTGGTTATCAACTCTTTTTGGATGAGTATACACGCACATTCCACCACGCTTACGGTCTAAGTCATATATAGTCACCACTACACCAGAGGCAATAACAGCAGCTAGGTGCATCGGTTCGTAGGGTACACATACATACCCTGGCTCTAGAAAGAATTTTTTTGTTACTGCATTTTCATCCACAATGTCACCATTATTTTCTGACAAATAAAATGATCAACTCATTTATTGTTCAAAATTTTCAATAGTATCTTGTGCCATTGTAACCAAAGTTCCAAGATCCAAGATAAGGCTTACAGACCCATCACCAAGTATTGTACATCCAGAGCAACCTCTCGCTTTTCCAATATATTCTGAAAGACCTTTAATTACTGTCTGCTGCTGGCCAACGATCTCATCAATAAATAAAGCCACAGGCATACCTGAATCCTCAACAATCACAAGAATACCATCTTCAAGATTTGTAGAATTAGATTTTGTGTCAAATAATTCGTTAAGCCTTATAATTGGAATAAAGCCATCACGCAAAGAGAGTATTTCACTTCCATCAGGCGTGAATGTTATCATACTCATCTCCGGCTTCAACGTTTCTCTAATTGAAAGAACCGGTATTGTATACTTGGTCTTACCAACACTTACAAGCATTCCATCAATAATAGCCAGTGTAAGAGGAATACGAAGAATAAAAGTAGACCCTTGCCCATCAATACTCTTAACATCGATACGGCCATTAAGTTTTTCAATATTCTTTTTTACAACATCCATTCCAACGCCACGCCCTGAAATATCGGTGATTTTATCAGCAGTCGAAAAACCTGGTTCAAAAACCATTTTAAATATTTTTTCATCCGTAAGATCACTACCATCACCTTTTATAAGCCCACGCTCTATAGCCTTATTAAGGATTTTTTCTTTATTAAGGCCTTTCCCATCATCCGTTATGATTATCCAGACTTCTCCGCCTTCATGACGGGCTTCTATAGTAACATTACCCTGCTCTGGTTTTCCAGAACTTATTCTGTCTGCAGGAACTTCAATTCCGTGGTCACAAGAATTTCGTACAATATGAACCAACGGATCAGCAATTTGTTCAATAACAGTTTTATCAACCTCAGTTTCTTCGCCGATTATTTCTAGCTTAATCTTTTTCTGAGCTTTGTGAGATAAATCATGAACAAGTCTAATCATCTTTCTAAATGTACCTGATACAGGTATCATTCGCACTGACATAGCAACATCTTGCAAATCATCACAAATTCGCCTTAATTGATGTACGGCTCTATAGTAGTTTTCATCTTCAATTAATTCTGCAGCAGGATTACGAGTTACCATTGACTCAGCTATAACCAACTCCCCCACAAGGTTAATAAGACTATCAAGTTTGTTCAAGTCGACACGAATATCTTGCCTTATAGCACGCCTTGCACGCTCTGTAGATTTTTTGTCTGCAAGATCTCTCTCTTTCTGCTCAACTGCACCCATTTTACTAACAGGAGAAACGGGTGAAACAATAGGCTCAGCTGGCTCATCACGAACAACCTCGGTTTCTTCAACAGTTTCTTCTAGAGGTTCTTCAACCTCGACCTCAACTTCAGGTATCATCTCATTTATTAATTCTAGATAAACTTCTAACGCTTCAACTGCGCCCGATGACTGATCTTCAAGATTCAAACCGTTAATAACTTCTCGAAGAACATCTATCATACTCAGAAGGACACCACTATTCCCAGATTCAGAGTCAATTATACCTTCTCTCATTAAATCTAACACGGTCTCCATGCGATGAGACAACTTTTCAAGATCCCCAAGTCCCATGAAGCCACAATTTCCCTTGAAACTATGTATATTTCTAAAAGCTTCATTTAGAAAGTCGTTCTGCTCTTGGGCGTCTTCAATACTCAACAATGCATGTTCTGCTGCATCTAGCTGTTCAACACCTTCTTGTATAAAACTAGTTAGCATTTCAGGACCAATATCCATTATTGGCTCAGCAGGTGGCGTCTCAGGTATATCTACAACCTTACGTTTAATAATTTTTTTCTTCTTGGAAGTACCCGAAGACTCAGCATCAGATTTATTTTCAGTATTTTCAGTTGATTTTACATTAGCAACGTCAAGTTCAGCAGGTTTCTCGACAGACTTCCCTTCGCAAGCTGCGACCAACTCACGTTTAATTTCCCCAGCCGGCTCGCCAAAGCCCTCATCATTTCCATTTTCTTCAATAGAATCTAGCATGACCCTGAAAAAATCAAGTGTTCTGCACAACAACTGAGTAATTTCAACTGTTAATACAGCTTTGCCTTTACGAATTTTATCTAGCAATGTTTCTGCTTCATGGGTTACTTCAGCAACAGTGTTCAGCTGGAGAAAACCTGCACTTCCTTTCATTGAATGAAATAATCTGAACACGCCGTTTATCAACTCAGAGTCGACATTATCAGAATCATCTGAAGCTTCTGATATTTCAATCAAAGCAGGCTCAACTTCATCAAGATAATCCCTTGCTTCTTGAGTAAACCCAAGAATAAGCTCTAGATCACTATCCATAAAACTATCATCTCCAAAATACTACTATAGAAAACTGAATGTAAATTCCCATAGAAAGCAAAAAAAATATTGTAAAGTTTATTGCTTACTATACAATAAAATATTATATATCACAAACAAAAAAAAAGCAAATGTAATTTAACTTCTAAATCGTTAAAACAACTGTAAAAAACATACTACGCGTTTAACGTGTATTTAATTAATTTTAAAATTATTGGTTTTTTTTTCAAGTAAAATACCAAGTTTACTTTATCTTAAAATAGATCGACTAAATATAATTTTTTATTAATAATTTATACACAGTTTTTCTTATTTTATACTGGCTATTTTATATAACTACAGGTACTCATTGTATTATGACGACTACAAAAGACAAAAATATTTTACTAATATCCTCTGATAATGATTTAAATGAACTCATGCAAACTTATTGTATAAAATTTGACTATAATCTTGCTGTCTATGATTCAGGCTCAAAAGGTATTCAAGCTGCAAGAGACTCAACAACCTTTAAGGTGATTATCGTTACTCAACTCTTATTAGACATCACTGGTTCAAAAGCAATCTCGATTCTAAAAAAACAATTCGGAAACAGTAGATATATCCTAATTACTGAAAGTATCAATCATGTCGAACGCGCAACTTTTATAAAGGATGGCGCAGATATAATCCATTCTAATCCGTTAAATCTCGGCGAACTATTGCTTGATATACAGGATGGTATTGCAAATTATCAGGATATAGAAGAACAAAATATCAGTGTTTTAATGTCCCCTCGTATTTCTATGACAGCTGAATTTCATTTTACGATACGTGATATCTCGGAAACAGGATGTTTATTCAGGTCTCCATTTCCTATTGAACCGGGATCTGTTATTATTCTTGAATCAAAAGAAATATCTGATAAACTATCAGTTGCAACAAATACGATATATCCAGTTAGAGTGATGAACTGCAAGCATACTGAAAGCAATAAAGGTTATGACTTAGGAGGGATCTTTGTTGGTATGCAGCAAAAAATTTCTTCTCGCCTTAAGCATGCATGTCTATCGGCAAAAGGTTTCAAGTTTACGACTACACATTGATTAATTATCGACCAAAGGAGATTGTATACATGGAAAAATTACACGAGATAGCCTTACAATTAGCATCAACTACTAAAGAGTCATCGAAAGCACTTGCGACAGCCTCAAGCGGCAAAAAAAATGCAGTACTAGCAACTCTTGCCAAAAAAATCAAGTCCAGCTCTACTTCAATTATAAATGCAAATAAAAAAGATTTAATTGCTGGCAAAAAAGCCGGACTTAGTAAGGCAATGCTTGACAGACTTAAAATTGATCATAAACGCCTTAACGCTATAATTCATGGAGTAGAACAGGTCGCAATGCTAAATGACCCAATCGGTGAGATTATTGATGGTTCAGTAAGACCAAATGGACTGAAACTTTCACGAATAAGAGTCCCTTTAGGGGTAACGTTAATTATTTTTGAATCCAGACCAAACGTAACTGTAGATGCAGCAGCATTGTGTATCAAGAGCGGTAATGCTGCAATTCTTAGAGGTGGCAAAGAAGCTATTAATACAAACCAGGCTCTAGGAAAGTGCATTAGCGCTTCACTAAAAAAAGAAGGCTTACCTGTCGAAGGCATTCAAGTTGTAAAATATACTGAGCGCGAGCTTGTTCAACAACTCTTAGCTATGGATAAATTTATAGATGTTGTTATTCCTAGAGGAGGTAAAGAACTTATTAAAGCTGTAACCGAATATAGCAAAATACCTGTAATAAAACATTTAGACGGAATCTGCCACATCTTTGTTGACACCTCTGCAAACTTTGAAATGGCAAAAAATATTATTATCAATGCCAAGACTCAACGTCCTGGAGTATGTAATGCGGTAGAAACGATACTTATTCATAAAGATATTGCAAATGACTTCCTGCCACAAATTGTTAAAGCACTTAGGAGCCTTAAGGTTGAGGTAAGGGGTGATGATGAATGCCTAAAAATTATAAAAAAGCCGGTTTTAAAGCTCGCAACAGCTGAGGATTGGGTTACCGAATACCTTGATTTGGTAGTAAGTATTGCAATTGTCAACGACATATCCGAAGCGATATACCATATTAATAATTATGGATCACACCATTCTGATGCAATTATCACACAGAATATTGACTCAGCCAAGCAATTCAAGCTTGAAATCAATTCTTCATCTGTTATTGTGAATGCATCAACAAGATTTGCTGATGGTTATGAATATGGACTCGGTGCTGAAATTGGCATTAGTACAGGCAAATTACATGCAAGAGGACCAGTTGGTTTAGTTGGTCTGACAACATATAAGTGGATTGTCGAAGGTGAAGGACAAATCAGGTAATTTTATACTTGAATAGTATTAAAAATATACGCACTAATTGCAATTAGTGCGTATATTTTTAATTTAAAACTACCAAATTATTCTTCATTATCCGTAGGACTCAAACACACCTGAAGCGAGAAAGGCTGTCCTAATGCCTCAAAGAGTACAACAATATTTGGAGTACCCTTCTTGTGACTTATCTCGTGTGAATTACCAGATACTACAGAAGGAATACTAATAGTAAAATGATATTTTGTTTTCACAAGCATTGCTTTAGCCTGCCCAGCAATCATATTGATAATTTCACCAACTCCATCACAAACATCATCAGTAAGTGTAGAGGCTGGATCTTCACCAAGCATTTTCCCGACAATCGTACAAGCCAAATCTTGAGAAAGACTTACAACGACACTTCCAGTCGCAGTGCCTGTCAGCCCCATGACTCCCGACACGTCTCCCATCATTCTATAGTCTTCTTTCAAGAACAATTTTTTTCTTGAAATTTCAACACCACACATTGTTTGAAAAACATTTTTTGTCGCATCAATGAATGGATTAATAAACTCGACATTAACCTTTTGCTTTTTTCCAGCAGTTGCCTTCAAAGCATTTGCCACTGCCCTAACCAACTCTTCAGGATCAAAAGGTTTATTGACAACTCCTGATGCTCCAGCCTTCATGCCTGAAAAAGTAGTACCAGCCTTTTGCTTAGTAGCCAGTAGCAAAACAGGAACATTCGGTTTTATTTTCTTAGAATGAACAACCAAGCTAGTCGCAGAATTATCGGAAAATTCCCAGTCTATAAGAAAAACAGACTGATCATTCAAAGCAGCACTCAATTCTTCTTCATTTGAGATAGAGACAAAATCCGTATTTTGAACATGCATGCTTTGAAAAGCATTTTTTACCATGTTCAGCATACTGGGATTTGGTGCTGCTATTACAATTTTCATTTATGGACTCCCAAATTACACACCCAAATAACTATACACGAATCAATAATTACTGTAAAAAAGGAGCAAGCTTATCTGAAAGAACTTCAGGTGTAAATGGCTTAACGATGTAGTTGTTTGCACCAGCCTTGATTGCAGTAATCACATTAGCTTTTTCAGCTTCAGTTGTGATCATAATTACAGGGAGATCCTTATTACTACGAGTTTCTCTAATTTTAATTAAGAAATCCAATCCATTCATATTTGGCATATTCCAGTCACTTAACACCAAATCAATATCAGAATTTGCTTCAAGTGAAGCCAGTCCCTCAATACCGTCACCAGCAGTTACAACGTCTTCCTGTCCGATAGTTTTTAAAGTATTGCCAATAATGCGACGCATAGTTGAAGAATCATCAACAATAAGAATTTTCATTTTTACTTCTCCTAGTATTTTCAATATGCCCATACGTTAATATTTTATAGTATATTAATAAACATCACTAAAGTTATGATAAATATTTTTAAAGCTTATCATAAGTATGTATTTTTTTCAATATTTTTATAAAAAAGAAAAAATTGTTTCAGAAACATTTTCCAACGATACAACAATATCTACAGCTCCGATCCTAATAGCCTCCTTAGGCATTCCAAAAACAACACAACTTTTTTCATCCTGAGCAATTGTCTTTGCTCCCTGCTCGTGCATCTTAAGCATCGCCTTAGCTCCATCACTTCCCATTCCAGTAAGCATAACCCCAACCGCTTTGCTTCCTGCTTGCTGAGCAACAGAATCAAACAAAACTTCAACAGATGGCTTGTGCCTGCAGACTGATTCACCATCAAAACAGCTTACAAAATACTTTGTAAGACCGCGTCTGATAATTTTAAGATGTTTTGAACCATTAGCAATAATGGCTCTACCCGGTATAGCTTCCATTTTATCAACCGCTTCCACCACTTCAATTTCACAGGAATTATTGAGACGCCGTGCAAAGGCATTTGTAAAGTTACCTGGCATATGCTGAACGACTACAATTGGTGGCGAATTTAAAGGCATATTCATCAACACCGTTTTTAAAGCCTCAGTACCACCAGTTGAAGCTCCAATTGCTATAATTTTTCCAGTGTTAACAGGCTTTGTAAAATGTAATTTCTTTTTTCGTGCCTGTACTAGTCGAGCTCCCATCTTTGCTACGGTAGCTCGCGATGCAGCAATGACCTTGTCACACAATCTTGCTGAGAAGTCCTCAAGAGATTTTTGATCATGAAAAGAAGGTTTTTCAATTACGTCAATTGCACCGGATTCCAAGGCTTCGATAGACAACGCACAGCCTTTGGCAGTGATACCACTTACAATAATTACTGGCAATGGCATTGCTTTCATTAACTTTCTTAAAAAAGTAAGGCCGTCCATTCTCGGCATTTCAAGATCAAGCGTAATAACATCTGGTTTCAACTCGACAATTTTATTTCTTGCAACGTATGGATCCGGAGCCGAGCCTACTACGACAATATCAGAATGTGTTTCCAGCATCTGCTTAAGCTTAGATCTCACAATAGCGGAATCATCTACTATCAATGTTTTAATACTCAAATTTAACTCCTATGGCCGCCTTTTGAACTGCCAGCTAAAATCTTGCGCCAACGATATAGTTTATCTGCTGTAACTTTAAGAAGATTAACGATTTCATCAAGATCTTCAAATGGTTTAACAATATAATCCGTTGCACCATACTCTAACGCAGAAATAGTTGTACTAAATGTAGAAAATCCTGTCATCATTATAACCTGAATGCTAAAGTCAATACTTCTAATTTGCTTCAATAACTCAAGCCCATCCATCCCAGGCATACTAATGTCACTCAGCACAATATTTATCTTATCATTATTGATTAAAGATAACGCATCTCTTCCGGAACTAGCAGTAAATACTTCAAAACCATTCATTGCTAAATAAGATTTAAGCGTTCTTAAAATTTCAGGCTCGTCATCAACGATTAGAACCTTATAACCATATTTTTCATCTCCCATGATTTTGCCTTTATTTTAGGATACACAAAAAAGTACAAACGACACACTTATAACCTACTTGCTAGTTTGACCAATGAAGCTACATCTAAAATTAGTCCTACTCGCCCATCACCTAAAATACACCCCCCAGAAACACCAACCAATCCTTTAAGTTGTTTACCAAGGTTTTTAATAACAACCTGCTGTTGCTCCTGCACATCATCTATAATTAAACCACACTTCTTATATTCATTATTGACAATAACAACCATCTTTTCTTCAATCGGCTTATTTGACTCCTGACCTAAAATTGCCGCAAGTTCGATCAAAGGAATTAACTCACCTCGAACTTGCAAAGCAAAAGCTTTTTCACCTGTAACACCTTTGATATCATCGGGTTTAGGTTTAATTGACTCTTCAATATTAAGTGTGGGCAAAACATATCTTTCATCCGCTAGCTTTATCACCATGCCATCAACAATTGCCATCGTTAGTGGCAACTTGATAACAAAACTCGTACCTTTCCCTAATTCACTTGTCACCTCAACTTTACCACCAAGAGAAGAAATATTTTTCTTTACAACATCCATCCCGACTCCACGCCCGGAAATATCAGTTGCAACATCATGAGTAGAAAATCCTGGCATAAATATTAAATCAAGTTTTTCTTTATCACTAAGATTATCTTGTTGAGTAATAAAGCCCTTTTTCAATGCTTTTTGATATATTATATCGGGAGAGATGCCTTTGCCATCATCAGAAATTTCAATTATTACACTACCCCCTGAGTGAGAGGCTTTAAGTTTAATTACACCAAATTTATCTTTATTACTGTTTAGCCTATCCTCTTCTTTCTCCAAACCATGATCCACAGAATTTCTCAAAAGATGAACAAGAGGATCCGCTATTTGATCAACAATAGTCTTGTCAACTTCTGTATCCTCACCAAAAAGCTTTAACACCGCAAACTTTCCGGTTTTTTTAGCTGTATCTCTAACCAGACGATTCATTTTATTGAATAATCCCTTAATAGGAACCAACCTTAATGACATAATCTGCTCTTGTAATGTCGTCGAAATTTTGCCTAAATTTGCAATATTTTTTGCAAAATCCAGATGCTTTTCATTATTAAGTTCTTTATAATTTGCAACCTGAGAATGAGCAACCACAAGCTCACCTGCCATTTCAAGTAATGTCTCAAGCTTATTCGCCTCCACTTTTACAGATGAGGTCTCTTTTATCTTTGGAACACCACTATCTTGAACAACTTTTTCTATCTGATCATGGCTAGCAACTCCCATATCAACAACAATATCACCCAAAGGCTTATTCTGTTGGTTAAGAGCTTTTTGCAAATCATTCTTTGTAATAAGCCCACTTTCAACAAGCATCCCGCCAAGTCTATTTTCAATAATCTCATTTTCACGCTCAAGATTATTATTATAATTTGCCACAAAATTCTTAGTCAAATAACGTATTTGTTTTAAAAGTGGTAAGACATTATATTCTGGTATTGGCAAACCATTCTTATTTTCAGAAACCTGAGTTTTTATAATGTCCAACATCGCTGACAACGAATCTTTAGTTAAAAGAAGTAATTCAGTTACCTCATTTACAATTGGAAGTTCACCTTTACGCCCCTTATCGAGCATATTCTCGCTCTCATGACATAGCTTATTTAATGCTGTAAGTCCTAAAAATCCGGCAGCTCCTTTTATACTATGAAAAGCACGGAATATGCTTTCAATTACATCACGAGGGCGAGCCCCATCTTCTAAAGAAAGAAGATCAGCTTCAATACTCTCAAGATGATCATATGATTCAGAAATAAATTCGTTATATACTAATGAATCCTCCTGAGTATTGAGCATAAGGACCCCCATCGGTGGAGCAGTCTGAGAGTCAAATAAATCGCCCTCCTGCTTCTTATCATCAATGGATATATTGTTTGAAATTTGCTGAATAATAACCTGTGGATTATCAGCGAGTGGAAGCTGTATTATCATTTCCACAGCATTGATAACAGATTTTAGTGCATCATTATCAGTACTATCACCAAGAATAATGCTCTCAACAATTTCTTTATATTGTTCAGAAATGACAGCAACTTGAGACCATTTTTCAGCAAATAAATCAACAGCCTTCTCAAAAAAATCTTGAATAGCTACCAATTCAGGAAGATCTTCTTCGGTCAAATTTGCATAATCCGGCAATAAAGCAGCCAAACCTGCTAATTCAGAAACTATCTCTTTACTGAGAGAATTTTTACTATCCAAACTCATCATTTTTCCCTGAAAAAGAACACATTTTATAATGTTTGCAATATTTGCACTAACTCATCTTTATCGACACAAGAAACAATTTTATTTCTGTTCACTTCAGAACTGAGTTTTATACTAATTTTAGATAAATACTGCAAATACAACTTTTCTGAACCATGCGGCATCCCAACCAAAAAAATAATGTTAACCTTAATTCCATCGATACTACCATATTCAACAGGTTTATTCAGAACAGATACAGCAGCTACTGGTTCACGGATATTTTCATTTTTTATATGAGGCACACCTATCCCTAGACCGATTCCAGTTGACAGTAATGACTCTCTATTCAAAATATCTATGCAGAACTGTTCATAGTTAACAAGTTCATTACAGTTTTTAAATAATTCCAAAGTCTGAAGCAAAGCATTATTTTTATTTACTGCCTCAATAATTTGAACGCGCTTAGGAGACAGATAAGAGTTAATATTCATAATTTATATTCTAATTGTTTTTACAGTAAAAACCTTTTTTTTGCAAATAAATAATTCGACAAAAGAGACTTGTATCGCACGCTCTTTTATTAAAAATACATAATTTATTATATATTAACCTTGCAAATAAAACAACATTTATAATCGATAATAATTATATCCTGACAAATAACCAATGTCTTTCACTTGAATTACTATACAAATATTGATATCATTTATAATATGATATATTATATTTATTACTTTTATAAAGGATTGATATGAATAAAACAAGTTTGAAAGTTCTAAAAGACCTACTTTCTCAGCCAACACCATCAGGATATGAAAAACCGGGACAATTAGTTCTGGAAAAATATATGAAAAATAATGGGGCAACCACTTCATTTGATGTGCATGGTAATCTTCATGGTGTAATCAACCCTAACTCAAAGACCAGAATTATGCTTGCAGGACATTGCGATGAAATTGGGCTTATGGTCATGTATATTGATGATAATGGATTCATATACTTTAGTGCAGTTGGTGGAGTTAATGTACCGCTTCTACAAGGCGAGAAAGTAATTATACACAATGAGAAAGGAGACATTCCTGGTGTTATAGGAGTCAAGCCAATCCACCTTATGACAGCAAAAGAACGCGAAAGCAGTGAGAATAAAATTGACTCGCTATGGATAGATATTGGGGCAAAAGACAAGAAAGATGCTTTAAAATATGTTAATCTTGGTGATGTAGCAACAATTGATAAAAATTGGACAGATTTAAAAAATGACCTTGTCACTTGCAGAGGTTTTGATGATAGGATTGGTGCTTTTATAATTTCAGACGTTCTAAGACATCTGAAAGACAAAAAAATATCCGTAGCTGTCCACGCAGTAAGTACAGTCCAGGAAGAAATCGGTCTAAGAGGAGCAAAAACTGCTGCAGAAGCAATTAAACCACACATAGGCATTGCAGTTGACGTTGGGTTTGCAACTGACGCGCCAAATATGAACGCTAAAATGGTTGGAGAAGCCAAATGTGGAAAAGGTCCTATTCTACATCGAGGTCCAAACTTCAATCACATTTTACATAAACGCCTTAACACTATAGCAAAAAAATCAAAAATTCCCGTACAGGAGCAACCGATTCCACGTGGTAGTGGTACAGATGCTAATGCAATGCAACTTAGTGCAAATCATTGTGCAACCGCACTTATTAGTATCCCAAATAGATATATGCATTCTCCTGTTGAGGTCGTCAATATTAAAGATGTTGAAAACTGTTCAAAACTTATTGCTGATTTGATCCTCAATCTTAAAACTGAGGAAGACTTTATCGTATGATAAATTCTGAAAGCGAAAAAAGTAATAAAGCTGAGTCATCTGAACTACCACTAGCTTACACTGAGCGCAAACATGTTTTTGATAGAATTGAATGCATGTTTGCCCCACATAAGAACAAGAAAATAATGCTACAGATTAAAGAAGCGCTTATTAAGCTGGCAGAAGAGGGATTACTTAATGAGTAACTTTCGAAATAAAATTTCCGAAATTACTGAAATATTGACTTTCCCTGATGTCCTTGTTGAGGTAAATAATCTAATAACTAGAACAGATACATCTGCTTCAGATATAGCCAAAGTAATCAATAGTGATATTGCATTATCGACAAAAATATTAAAACTGGTCAATTCGTCTTACTATGGTTTCAGTAAACAGATAACCAGTATAAATTACGCAATTGTCATACTTGGCTTTTCTGTAGTGCGAAATTTGGCAGTAACAATATTTGTTCAGGATATAAAGTCTAATAATATATGTGGATTTAAATCAAAACAATTCTGGATGTTTTCTATCAGCACCGGTCTTGTTGCGCAATATCTATGTGAATTTACACAAACAGGCTCAAAAGACGATGCATATATTTCTGGTTTATTACATGATATTGGTGTCGTCATCCTTAATCAATATTTTAGTGAAGAGTTTACCGCAGTATTTACCTATGCTCAAAGTAATAACTGTACACTACTTGAAGCGGAACGAAGAATACTTGATTTCGATCACGTTGAAATTGGCAGCATAATTCTTGAAAGCTGGAATTTCCCTGAACGCATAATAAATGTCTGTAATAATTACAGCTGCCCAGATAAAGTTCCTGAAGAAACGATGCCCTCAATTATTCATCTATCTGATGGCTTCTGCAGAGCACTAAAATTAGGTAACCCTGCAGACAACAGTCTACCTGAATTATCTAATTCTGCGATGTCTCGTCTTAGAGTTGTGCAAGAAGATATTTACCCACTACTAAAAAAAATACTTAGCAATTCTAAACTTATAAACTGTTTTTTATAAAATAAAGGGCATACTGATGAATCCTGCAAGAAGAGAAAATCGTGAAAAATATTACTATTGGGAATGGTTCAGGCACGCACAATGGATTAATAATACAGAACAATCCAGCCTTAAAAAAATAGCATCTAACTTTTTAAGGATTCTTGACGAGAGTAACTCTTCCAACTGCCTTCATTATTTGTCTGGGTTTGGTTTTTTATGTAACCTTTTAAATCAAAAAGGTCAAAAATGTATCGGTTATGAGCTCTCTGAAAGTGCAATTAAAGGTGCTAAAATTTTTGCCGCAAAAAACAGCACTGATAACATCTTTTTTCACGGTACTAAAGACTGTAGACTTTCTGAAATAATCCCTCACCAAGTATCTGCAGTATTGAGTAATGATTTATTATTTGAACAGAACTGGCATGAGTTAAAAATGGAGTTCTCCAATATCTTTGACATTATCTCTCCTGGAGGTCTCTTTGTCTTTACAGGCGCAGCTGAACATACTCCATTCGCAAGTAAAGATATAGTCGAATTTGACCAAATGCCAGACGAAGCTGTGGACTGGAGCTATAGAGACGGTAATAAACAATGTACTAAACTCACAATTAAATCAAATTCAGAGATAGATTATAGAGATTATAAAGATTTATATATCATTGACTGCGACGGTAAAATAGAACTAGAATGTAACAAGGAAAGGATCCCGGGATACTGGAATTTGCATAACTTACATAATTTAGCGCTTGAAACTGGTTTTTCACATTTTGAAGTAAGGACTTTTAATGATGGTGACAGCGAAATTACTCTTAATGTCGCTTATAAAGATGGAGAATTATCCCATAGTAATCGCTCATATAGTGAAGAACAAGCATATAAAGATTTTTAAATCACAAAGAAAGAAATATAATGAAATTTGTTGACGAAACAGTAATAGAAGTCATCTCTGGTTCTGGTGGCAATGGAACAGTGTCATTCAAAAGAGAACGAAATCTTGCATGGGGCGGCCCCGATGGAGGAGATGGCGGCAATGGCGGAAGTATAATTTTAAAGGCTTCAAGAAATGTTGATACACTACTTCCCCTTGCAAAAGGACAAAAATATGTAGCCCAAAATGGACAACCGGGTAGAGCAAAGATGGGTAACGGCAAGACAGCAGAGGATATAATTATACCAGTACCCATCGGCACTGAAGTTATGCACGAAGGAAAGATCATCGCCGATCTTATAGAAGATGATCAGGAATATCTTGTTGTAAAAGGAGGGAGAGGAGGAAAAGGTAATAGACGCTTTGTTTCTTCTGTCAACCAGGCTCCACGAGATTTCACATATGGCGAGCCAAATGAGTCAAAGAAAATACACCTTGAATTAAAGCTAATTGCAGATGTTGGTCTTGCAGGTTTTCCTAACGCTGGTAAAAGTACTTTGCTTTCAAGACTATCTGCGGCACGCCCAAAAATTGCTGATTACCCTTTCACAACAATGCAACCACAACTCGGTATTGTCAGTAGTGGCTACCATCATGAACTTGTGATGGCTGATATCCCCGGCCTTATTGAAGGCGCAGCAGATGGACACGGCCTGGGACATGAGTTTCTCAGACACATAGAACGCTGTCGTTTTGTCCTCCACCTTATAAACATGTGTCCAATAGACGGGACATATCCACTTGACAACTATTTTACAATAAATAGGGAGCTTGAAAAGTTCAGCGAGAAGCTGGCAAACAAGCCTCAGTTGGTTGTTGGTAATAAACTGGATCTTACTGGGGCAGATGATGCTCTTGAGTGGGTAAAAGAAGAGACTGGCGTTGAGGTTATCGGTATTAGTGCGATAACTGGTGAAGGACTTCCTGAATTACGCAAAGCCCTTTTTGAAATGATGCAAAAATATCCACGTGAAACCACGACAATATTAGAATAGCGCTTAAAAATAATATATGCATTAATTTTTTTATTATTACTTATCATAAAGGAAATAACATGTTTTTAGTTGAGCTAACTTACAAAACAAGCCTTGAAGAAGTAGATAATCATCTAAAAGCTCATATTGAGTTCCTTAATAAATACCGTGAAAAAAAGATTTTTGTTATAGCGGGAAGAAAGCAACCAAGAAATGGCGGCCTAATTATAGTAAATGTAAATGACAGAGAATCGCTTGATAAAGTTCTTTCTGAAGATCCATTTATGATCAATAAACTAGCAAACTTTGAAATTACTGAGTTTGTGCCATCAGTAGTTACCGATGAATTAAGTTTTCTAAAAGAAAACTAAACCTATAACCGTGAATATGACCAAGAAAGTGGTTTGTCATTCTCATAAGGCATAAATCCATGAAACTCCCGTTTGTCGCCATCAAAGACAAGCGGGAGAAAGTATTTGTCGCCTTCCCACATCGGTAGATCAGAGAGCTTCTCAATATCAACCCAACTGAGATCACCTTCCTCATTCTTGGTATACGGAACACCAGAATACTCTGTAATTAGAAATATAAAACCTAGCCAATCTTCACCTTTAGGCCCAAATCCAGTCCAATTTATCGTTCCGCGAAGAATCATATGTTTAACATCAATCCCTGCCTCTTCCATAATCTCACGCTTCATGCACTCAGCTACATCTTCATTTGGTTCCATATGACCACCGAGCCCATTATACTTTCCTAACTGATCATCATTCTCACGAGCATTTCTATGAACCATTAGTACTTTTTTACCACACTTTGACAAAATAAACCCAAGCGTACCAACAATTGGACAATATTTATTTGAAACCATTCTACTCCCTTTATTATTTGTAATTTTGATATTGAATTAATATTATACATAATAAATTACTCACACCAAGAAATAGTGTGAGTAATTGTTAATATCTACAAATTAATTGAATATCTTATAAAATTCTGCATACCCCTGCTCTTTAAGATCTTCTTTCTTAATAAAGCGCAAACTTGCGGAATTTATACAATAACGTAATCCTGTTGGTTTTGGGCCATCCGTAAAGACATGTCCTAAATGAGAATTACCATATTTTGATCGAACTTCTGTACGCCTTGAAAAAAAGGAGTTATCCTCCCTTTCAACAATGTTATTCGGGTCTAATGGTTTTATAAATGATGGCCAGCCTGTTCCAGACTTATACTTATCTTTTGATGAGAATAGCGGCTCACCTGAAACAATGTCTACATAAATTCCTTCTTCTTTGTTGTCCCAGTACTCATTTTCAAAAGGCTGTTCTGTTCCATTCTCACGTACTACCTTATACTGAAGTGGAGTAAGCCTTGTTTTAAGCTCTTCATCAGGTGCCGAAGCATATTGTTTACTCCCGGCTTCTTCAGAACTATTGATGCGAATTGTATCTTTGTCCTCACCCCATACGCTTTCTACAAAATCATCCCTTCCAGATCCATACCTATAGAAGTTATACCGAACAGGATTTTTTCTGTGATAATCCTGATGATACTCTTCAGCAGGATAAAAACTGGTAAAATCAATAATTGGAGTAACTATAGGCTTATTAAACATTCCTATTTCACTTAGTTTCTGCTTCGAATGCTCAGCTACCTCACGCTGCGTCTGGTCATGTACAAAAATTGCTGAAGTATACTGAAGTCCCCTATCAACAAATGATCCTCCCGCATCAGTAGGATCAATATTCTTCCAGAATGCTTCAAGTATTGTTTTATAATCTACCTTAGTGGGATCAAAATAAACCTGAACTGCCTCTCTATGACCGGTGGTTCCACTGGAAACATCTTCATAGGTTGGGTTTACCTTTTCTCCACCAGCATATCCAGAGACAACAGCCTGAACACCATCTATTTTTTCAAGGTCAGATTCAACACACCAAAAACACCCACCAGCTAATGTGGCAATCTCAATATTATCAGTATTTAAATTCTTATCCATAGTATTACCTACCTGCCTACTGCTAAATATCACAGCTACAACACCTATAACGAATATCAGAAATACAGTATATATTATTTTTTTATATCTCATCATAGTACCTCCAAGCTTCAACTCTTTAAATATATAATAATTAAGAGTACATATACACTATTTTGTGTAACACAAACGGTACAATTCATTTGAAAATAATTGTAATTACCTTAAAAATAAATTAGTTACGCAAATAAGTAAGCATAATCTCAAATTAACGATTTGTAATTCATATAGATATAATAAAGAAATAATCAATCTAAAGCACTACTTGTAATAGAGTTATAAACCAGTATAATATTTACTTCAATTTAAAAATATTAACTATTAAATTGCACTATAGAAGGATAAGAAGATGGCTGAAACCAAGTTTGACTTTATAGCAACAGAAAAAAAATGGCAAAAAAAGTGGGAAGAAATGGGACTTTTCAAAACCGGATTCAATGCGGGGAAGGAAAAGTCATATATTCTTAGTATGTATCCGTACCCAAGTGGTGTGCTGCATATGGGACACGTTATCAACTATACCATCAGCGATGTTATTGTCCGCTATAAGCTTTTACAAGGATACGATGTTATCTCACCAATGGGCTGGGACTCATTCGGCCTCCCTGCTGAAAACGCTGCAATCAGAACAGGTGAACATCCCCATAACTTTACTGAAAAAAATATTGCTAGAATGACAGAACAGATGAACCGTGCAGGCTGGGGATTTGACTGGGATAGAGAAGTCGCTACTAGCCATATAGATTACTACAAATGGAACCAGTGGTTTTTTCTAAAATTCTTTGAAAAAGGTCTTGCTGAAAAGAAAACAGCCCCTGTAAATTGGTGCGATTCGTGTCAGACAGTTCTTGCAAATGAGCAGGTTAAAGATGGCGAATGTGAACGTTGTGGATCTGAAGTTATTCAAAGAGACATGTCACAATGGTTTTTTAAAATGAGTAAATACTCTCAACGCCTTCTTGACGGCCATAAACAACTCAAAGGCAAATGGCCAGATTCAGTTATTGCGATGCAGGAAGAGTGGATCGGAAGAAGTGAAGGTGCCAGAGTAGATTTTAAAGTTAAAGAAACTGATGACGAGCTACCAGTCTTTACTACGCGCCCAGACACGCTCTTTGGTGTTACCTTTATGTCAATTGCACCTGAACATCCTTTGATTGAAAAATTAGTAAAAGGAACAGAACAAGAAGAAGAGGTCATGAAGGCAGTACGTGAGATGCGTTCAGCTGGGACCTCAGAAAAAGAACTCGCAGACAAAGAAAAAGTTGGTGTTAATACAGGGTTCCATGTTATTAACCCTGTAAATGGTGAAGATGTTGAACTATGGGTTGCTAACTTTGCTCTTATGAGTTACGGTACAGGTGCAGTAATGGCGGTACCTGCTCATGACCAGAGGGACTTTGAATTTGCAAAGAAATATGGCATTAAAATTAAAGTGATTATAAAACCTCTAGAAAGTGAACCTCTTGATCCAAATGACATGCAAGAAGCATATACAACCCCTGGGATACTTGTAAACTCTGGAGAGTTTTCTGGAAGAGTTAATACAGAAGCTATGACTGATATTATTGCATGGCTCAGTAAGAATAACTTTGGTGAAGGAACAATCAATTATAGACTACGTGACTGGCTTATTTCCCGTCAACGCTACTGGGGAACCCCAATTCCTGTAATATATTGTGACAAATGCGGAACCGTACCTGTTCCAGAGTCTGATCTTCCTATAGTTTTACCAACCGATGTTTCATTTACTGGTGACGGAAACCCACTTGAAACAAGTGAAAGCTTTATAAACTGTACATGTCCAAAATGCTCTGCACTAGCTAGACGTGAAACAGACACAATGGATACTTTTGTTGACTCGTCATGGTATTTTTTAAGGTTTTGTGATCCTAAGAATACTGAGGTTCCTTTCTCGCCAGAGCAGATAAAAAAATGGATGACAGTAAACCAGTACGTAGGTGGCATCGAACATGCCACGATGCACCTTATTTATGCTAGATTCTTTACTATGGTTCTTCATGATCTTGGACTTGTTGATTTTACAGAACCTTTTGATAGATTATTCTGTCAAGGAATGGTATGTAAGACCGCATACCGGTGTGACAACTGCAAATGGCTATATGAATCTGAAGTTGAGTTCTACTCAGAAGTTGATAAGAGTAAGACTCAAGGAAATGTTGGTAAATGTAAAAAATGTGGTCGAGACGGTGTAACAGCTGAGATGACTAAAATTTCAAAGACAAAACTAAATGTGGTTGATCCCGATGAAATGTTTGATAGGGTTGGTACGGATGCGGTAAGACTTTATATGCTCTCAGACTCTCCACCAGACCGTATGCAAATCTGGAGTGAAGCTGGATTAAATGGCGCATGGCGTACTATAAGTCGCCTGCACTTAACCGTAATGGAATGGTGCGACGGAACCGCTGGAGTTCTTGCACCAGCTGACTCAGCCAGAGCTACTAATTTAGATAAAGACAACTTTGACATTTTACGCAAAACACACCAGTGTATCGAAGCGGTAACAAACTCCATTGATGGCGGCTTCCACTTCAATACTGCTATTGCCAGATGTAACGAACTAATAAACCTCTTTAGAAATCGCATGTCAAGTAATTCGAAGATTGACGGTACAGTTGCTAGAGAAGTACTTGAAACAGTACTACGAATTCTATCCCCTATTACACCGCACCTTTGTGAAGAAATGTGGGAAAAAATCGGGCATTCAAATACTATCTTTCGTTCTGGTTGGCCTATAGCAGAAAAGTCTCTTTGTAGTGAAGACAGTATTGAGATCCCTGTTCAAGTAAACGGCAAACTAAAAAGCAAGCTTAGCGTAAGTGTTAATATTGAAAAAGCTGCGCTTGAAAAAGCTGCGCTGTCTGATAAAAAAATTGCTACATTTATTGAGGGAAAGAGTATTGTAAAGGTTATCGTTGTTCCTAAACGCATGATAAATATTGTAATAAAAGGATAAACTATGAACTCATATAATGACCATGATAGCAATGCAAATGAAAACCCTGGCAACAACTATGAACATTCACAAAGTCAACAATACAGTAGAGTCACTCCAAATATTCCTCCTGTCAGACATATGCCGCAGAGAAGAAGAGATAATGGTTGTCTAATGGCAGTTATCTTTACACTAGGGTTCTTTACTATCTTCATTATTGGTGGAGCACTTTTATTACGTAGTGGTGCAGAAGTAGCAACTAAATTTTTAGATAGTGCATCAGTTACAATGTCTGGTACCAAGCACGACAAACCATTTTATGAAGAAGTATTAACTGGTGTGGACAGCAATGTAAGAATAGCCATTATCCCTATAACAGGACCAATCTTTGGTACAGGTAATACCTATTACGGAGCTGGTACTCTTCATGAAGTTTCATACCAGCTAAACTTGGCTGCAAATGATGATACAATAAAAGCTGTAATCCTACATATCGATTCACCAGGAGGAGGTCTTAGTGCCAGTGATATTATCTATAACCAAGTTAAAAAGCTCAAAGATAAAGGTAAAAAAGTTGTAGTATATGTTGGACAGCTCTGTGCTAGTGGTGGGTACTATATTGCTGCTCCAGCAGACTATATTGTTGCCGGTCCTACAGCTCTTATCGGTTCATTCGGTATAATTATGCAACATATTGAGGTCACAGGCCTGCTTGAGAAGTTAGGAGTTGTTGTTGATCCACTAAAAAGTACAGACAGCAAAGATATTGGTTCACCATTCAAAAAGATGACACCTGAAGAGAAAAAATACTTTGACAAACTCCTTACAACATTCCACAACAGATTTGTAAATATAATTGCAACAGGACGAAAACTAGATAAGCGCAAGGTTGAACAACTTGCAGATGGCAAAGTCTATATTGCTGATGAAGCACTAGACTATGGTCTTATAGATGAGGTTGGTTACTTTGACTCCAGTCTTACTGAAGCTAAAAAAGCATGTACTGTTGATTACCCTGAAGTTATACTTTATAAACGTCCATTTTCTCTTATCAACCTCCTTGGAGCTCAAGCACATTCTTCCTTTCCTAGTATTAATGACTTCTTAAATGAAAACTCAGGCACTGAGTTAAATATGATTTATAGAGGAGTACGCTCCAATACCAAATAATGTCTCTAAGTTTTCGATCAATATTAAAGCGACTATGAAAATTTCATAGTCGCTTTTTATAATAAATATACTCAAAAACTTAACGTTTCAAGTACGAAAGCTCAACAGGTAAAGGAATATTATTACCAAATTCATCTTCGCCGTAGCCATTATTAACAAGAGTTTCAAGGTCATGTAATACTCTAACATCACCAGTAAAAGTAATTTTCAACTCACTTTCAATATCAAGTTTACCCATAGCGAGTAGTCGAGTTATTTCAGTGAGCACTAACTGCGCAAATAAATCCTCATCTAACTCTATAGCATTAAACTCTCTTATTGGTAAAGGGTTTTCATAGATAACAATTTTTTGTTCATAAGCAAGCTGGTGGACAAAACTTTTTACAGCATCTGTAAGAGAGTCAGCCGCATCAGGAGCAGCGAGATGCATCTCAGCCACATGAGCAGCAAGCATTCTTCTCTTTACCGCATTAATATATTCATTTGCTCTAAATAAATCCAGTGGCGCAGAAGCGTCGTACTCTTCTTCTCCAAGAATCATCTTGACTTCACTGCCATAATGAAGGCAAATTTTAGCCACCAAAGTAGAAGGTCTAACATGAAATCCCCTATATTTTGGGACAGAAACAGTAATACTTCCTTTCTCCGCATACTTACGAAGCATATGCTGTGATAGCTGTACAGCATCTTTCAAATACTCACTTACATAATTCAAAAAATATTCAACAACAATTACAAGCAATTCATCAGGATCAACCAAAGGATGATTAAAATCTTCAGACTGCCTGATGAACAAATGTCTCTCAAAATAGTGACAATACATAGTAGCATTTTCAAGTAGATGATAAATAATAGAGGAATGCCCCCTCAAATAACATAATTTATCATCTTCATGCTCAGTATAAGTATTAGCAATATACGTATCATACATTGACTGCAAACTATGAAACTTATGTTCAAGAACACGCAACATTTGTTCACTTAATGGAGAAGGAAAATATGTATAATATAGATCTGGATTTGATTTTTTTATATTATGTAAAGGCTCTGCTTCAGCGGCAAGATTCAGGAAAGTAGTAGATACTCGAGCAATTGTTTCTTCAGATGAGCATATTTTTTGTGAAATTTTATCTTGTTTAAGTTTAAAGTGTGGGAGCATTTCAGCAAAAGAATTCTCTTCAAGATATTTGCTAGGAAGTGTTAAACCAATTTCTTTTGCTTCTCTTACTACTTCACTGGCAAAATTTAATATCACATTATTATTAAAATTTACAGTGGAGTCAGTATCTTTAGTAATTTTATCAAGATCTAAAAGCAGATCATATATACCCAAAGAGTGTTGAATATGAAGCAGCCCATAACCAACCGTGGCAAACAACTTACCAGCAGTCATAAGATGGCGCATATAATACCACGTCTGATTATTACGAGCACCACATGCATCCAGAAATTCAACAAGCTGTGTGCAGTGTGATAAGATATCACCAAGCAATGGCCTAGTAATAAAATTATGCTTAGGATCGGATTGATTAATATAGATACAAACAGCAAGGCAGTGAGAAAACTTTTTATTAGCTATCTCAATAAAATCATCAGCATTTACATATTCTTCTTGATCGACTTCAGAATCCATCAATGTTCCTTCTTTAATTAATTTGCCACTACATTTTACCGTAAATAATTATCTTTAAAAGCTTTTTTTTAATTATTAACCGAATTTTTATAAAACCGCATAGTATAGATATTTATTTACTTAATACGGATTACTAAATACTAACTAAGCGCAATGGCAAAACCATAAATACTCTTAACGCCAAACCCTTTTGCTCCTTTACCTAGATGCTCATGTTCATCAGTCTTTATACCAGGTCCTGCAATATCAATATGCGCCCAGCTCGCATCATCTTTCACAAACTTTTTAAGGAATAAAGCAGCCGTAATTGAACCACCATATTTTCCACCCATATTACTTGTATCGGCAATATCAGAATCTAACTGTTTAGAATAAGGCATATGTAGAGGTAACTCCCACATATATTCACCTGCATCTTCTGCAGCTGAAAGGATCTGTCCCGCTAGGATGCTATCAGTTGAATACATTCCGGCAATATCCTCTCCAAGTCCAACCAAACATGCCCCTGTCAATGTAGCAGCGTCAATGATATAATCAGCTTTCTTTTCAGAAGCAAGTACAAGAGCATCAGCAAGAATCAGCCTGCCTTCAGCATCAGTATTACCAACTTCAACAGTCATTCCATTTCTCATTTTTAGAACATCTTCAGTATGGAATGAAGTCTTAGAAATATCATTCTCTACAAGTGGAGTAATAACCGTAATTTTTATCGGTAACTTTGCTTGAGCAATCGCACACGCAGCTGAAAACATCATGGCAGCCCCCCCCATATCCATTTTCATCCCAATCTGAGAAGACCCAGGTTTTAAACAATAACCACCAGTATCAAACGTAACACCTTTACCAACTAAGACAACATGTTTTTTAGCACGTGCCGGTGAATACTCACCGATAACCATACAAGGTCTACTTCCAGCACCGCTACCTACTCCTAGAACGCCCCCACAACTTTCTTTTTTAAGACGTGCTTCATTCCAGAGTGTCATTTTCATCCCAGCAGCTTTACCTTTCTGCATAAAAAGAGCTGAAAGAGTGGCTGGATGAATAGCATTAGCAGGTTCATTTAAAATATCTCTAGCAAAGTTAACCCATGAAAATAATTTTTCCGCCTTATTCAGTTCTTTTTTCACAGAAGCGACTTCATTGACTTGCAGAAGTACAGAAACATTAGGCTTCTGTTTTTTCATCTTATACTTATCAAATGAATACATTCCAAGCAAGACGCTCTCTTGAACAGCTAGGGCTATTTCAACCGGTGCCTTTCCCAACAGAACAACCAACCTCTTACTGGCGGTATTCTTTAGGCCATCAATAGTCTTCTTGACAACAACTCGTGTCTCGCGTATTACGGAACTATCATTGCTATCAAGCCTTGCTGAAAAAATAGTAACATTTTTTACACCTTTGTACTCACCACAGCTAATCATTTGTGTTCCACCAGCATCATTTGGAGCCTTGATATCAGTAAATTCGATATCGAATAAAGCTGTGCTTTTATCTGCAAACAATAACAATATATAATCACCTGAAACGGGCTTGTAATCTTTTCTAAGTAGTATCTTCATTATTTCTCCTAAATATTATGATATTATATCTTATAGTTAAATTTACACATATTGTTCTATAAATTCAAGGTTATTATATTTGATTTAATAAGAATAAACTTATTACTTAAAAAAATAAATAAAACATGCTAATAATTTTGAATATTTTACTAGAAATTATACTTAGTTCTACATAAAATCAAGACGAAAATATTCATATATAATTTTGTATTGCTGAAAAGAAACTACGCTCCAAGGGAGGAAAAATGCCATCTAATAACGAACTAGGAACAAAAATATTTCAAATTCGCGAACAAAGAGAGATGTCGGTTGCTGATCTAGCTAAAAACAGTGGCTGCTCACAAGATCTTATAACAGCACTTGAATCAGGTGAACTTATCCCATCACTAAGCCCTCTTATGCAGATATCACGAGCATTAGGGGTAAGATTAGGAACATTTCTTGATGATGCTGAGAGTTCGTCAGTTGTAATAAATAGAGGTGGAGACTCAAAAGCAGGCATACACTTTTCAGGAAATTCATCATCAACAATGAGCTCTGTACTTGATTTTTTTCCGCTCGCTCAGAATAAATGTGACCGGCACATGGAACCTTTTATTATAAGTGTTCATCCTGCAGAAAGTGACAAAACATTATCTACCCATGAGGGTGAAGAGTTTATTTATGTGTTAAGCGGTCAGCTCGAAATTAAATATGGAAAAGATTCATATACGCTTGAAGAAGGAGACAGTATTTATCTTGACTCTGTCGTTCCGCATTATGTCTATTCATCTGAAGGTATTGAAACAAAAATACTCGCTGTAGTTTTTGCACCATACTAACAATGACAGAAGTGTTTCAAATAGAATAAAAAGAAAGAGAGAGATAAATGAGATTTACTGCCACTAATGTAGGTAAATTCTTTGAAGAGCAGGCACAGATTTATAAAGATAAAGATTTTATTGTATATCCAGATCGTATTCTTCGCTGGAGCTGGATTGAATTTAATGAGAGAGTCGACAATCTAGCCAAAGGCTTGATTGAAATAGGCATAACCCATGGGGATCATATTGGGATATGGGCAAGAAATGTCCCAGACTGGCTTACCTTTTTATTTGCAACAGCAAAGATTGGTGCTGTACTTGTTACAGTAAACACCAGTTATAAAAGTCATGAAGTGGCTTATATAATGAAGCAGGCTGATCTCAAAGCAATAGCAATTATAGATTCATTCAGAGATATTGATTATCTTGAAATAATCAATGGCCTCCTTCCTGAACTAAAATCCAGCGCAAGAGATAACTTCAGCAGCAAAGAGTTTCCGCACCTCAAGAGTGTTATCTACATTGGGCAAGAAAAACACCGAGGTATGTATAACAGCAATGAACTCATAAATCTCGGTAAACATTCCTATGATGCTACGCTTCGTCAACTTATTGAAAAAACAGATATAGATGACGTCGTCAACATGCAATATACATCTGGTACTACCGGCTTCCCAAAAGGAGTAATGCTTACAAGCAGGAATATTCTTAATAATGGCTTCTATATTGGAGAGTGCCAGAAATTCACCGAAAAAGATCGATTATGTTTACCAGTACCTTTATTTCATTGCTTCGGCATTGTACTGGGTATAATGGCAACTCTCACTCATGGTGGTACATTGGTTATGATAGAAGTCTTTGACCCTCTTCTGACACTAGCAGCCGTCCAGAAAGAAAAATGCACCGCGCTTTATGGAGTGCCAACAATGTTTATTTCAGAGATGGAACACCCCATGTTTGAAATGTTTGATATGTCAAGTTTGAGAACAGGTATAATGGCTGGCTCGCCATGCCCAATGGAGAGAATGAAGCAATGTATCGAAAAAATGAATATGAAAGAAGTAACAATTGCCTATGGACTTACTGAAGCCTCACCTGTAATGACACAAACAACTACTGATGATCCTGTTAATGTGCGCGTAGAAACTGTAGGCAGAGCTCTTCCAGGAGTTGAAGTAACTGTGAAAGACCCAGAAACAGGTGAAGAGTGTCCTCCTAATGTTCAAGGCGAACTCTGCGCAAGGGGATACAGTGTAATGAAAGGCTATTATAATATGCCAGATGCAACAGCCAAGGCAATTGACAAAGACGGCTGGCTTCACAGCGGAGATCTGGGCACTTGTGATGAAAAGGGTTATTACCGCGTTACAGGACGGCTAAAAGACATGATTATCCGAGGTGGTGAAAATATATACCCAAGAGAAATAGAAGAATTTCTCAGCAAGATGACGGGAGTACAAAATATACAAGTTGTAGGTATACCAGACCAGAAATATGGTGAAGTTGTAGGTGCATTTGTTATCTGCACAGAAGGTTATGAGATAAAAGATTATGATGTTAAAGATTACTGTAATGGAAAAATAGCAAGGTACAAAATCCCTAAGCACGTATTTATTGTTGATTCATTCCCACTCACAGCTAGTGGTAAAATTCAGAAATATTTGCTACGTGAGCAAGCAGTCGAAATGCTTAAAACACTATAAAATGCGCGATTTAATTCAATCAATACTAAGAGGGTAGGCATCAAGTCTACCCTCTTAAAAATTACTTCCAACATGCGATATATCGCCCCTGCTCGTTTTGGACAAGCTCGGGTTCATTCTTTTTACATTTATCAAAGCAATATTCACATCTATCCTGATAATTACACCCCACAGGATGCTCAAAAATACTAGGAACCCGTCCTTCGATAGAAAACAATCGTTTACGTTCTCCAGTAAGCTGAGGGACACTCTTTAAAAGAGCTGCTGTATATGGATGCTTTGGCGAAGCAAAGAGTTCCTCTGTCGAGGCTTTTTCAACAATCCTCCCAGCATACATAACACATACATCTTGCGCAATTTCTGCAATAACCCCAAGATCATGAGTAATAAAGAGAATACTCATTCCATATTCCTCCTGAAGACTTCTCAAAAGGTCAAGAATTTGAGCCTGGACAGTCACATCAAGAGCAGTTGTCGGCTCATCAGCTATTAAAATCTTAGGCTTACAAATAAGAGCCATTGCAATCATTACACGCTGTTTCATGCCGCCAGAGAGTTCATGCGGATAACGAGAAAGCATATTATCCTCATCTGAAATTCCAACATTACCAAGAACGCGTGCAGCTTCTTTAATAGCCTGATTAATCCCAACACTACTATGCGCCATTAAAGCTTCAGTAATTTGGTTCCCTATTGTAAAAACAGGATTCAAACTAGTCATAGGTTCCTGAAAAATCATTGCTATCTGGTTTCCCCGTATATTTTGCATTTGTTTATCTGTAAGACCAATCAACTCCTCAGATAATAACTGCACACTACCTTCGATAGTAGAAATACGAGAATCAAGCAACTGCATAATTGCTAGACTGGTTACACTCTTACCACTCCCAGATTCACCAACAATCCCTAGAGTCTTACCTCTAGATATTGTAAAATCAATACCTGAAACAGCCTCAGCCTTTCTTCCAGAAACATCAAATGATACAGAGAGATTATTTACACGTAAAATTGCATCCAAACTCTCTTTAGTGTTATAAGTTTCTAGCAAGTAGTAACACCCTTCTTAAGAATAATATTGCCATACTTTGCAACCTCACCAGTAATAATAATAGCAAAGGCTTCTTTAGCTCGGTCATAAAACTCAAAGCGTTCCATTCTCACAATAGCTGGTGCGTCTGGCGCATGCTTTTTAATTGGCACCATAAAACGCTCTTCAACACTTGGGTCGAGCTCATCGCCTTCAGCAGGATACATCATAACAAGTGGATCATCAACATAATTATCAATTTCAAACAAAGGCAATATGCCATCAAGTAATTTATCAACTGGAAGACCGTCAGCTCTTACAACAACAGGATTAAAAGCATCTGCTGGGAAATGTGCGTCAGATAACACAATCTCATCGCCATGCCCCATAGAAGAAAGGATCATTAATAGTTCAGGACTGATAAGTGGTGAAATACCTTTTAACATAACAAAAACTCCTCTAAAATATTTTTCAAAACGTTTATAAATACAGCAAAAACAAACAAACAACTTTTTCCATTAAACACGTCACAAATCACTAATTTCTCAAAATTTAAACTTACTAATTATTATTTTGTATATTTTTAGTCCTCAATTGACCACATGCAGCATCAATATCACGGCCCTTCTCTTCACGAAGTAAAACATTCATACCATGTGACTCTAAAGTACTCTGAAAAGCTCTAATTTTATCGACTGGAGGAGCCGCATACTCGCAATCATCAGTTTGATTCAAAGGGATTAAATTTATTTTACAGTCTAGCCCCTTTAGCAAATCAACCAATTCTCTAGCCTGTTTTTTACTACAGTTGACCTTATCAATCAAACAGTACTCAATCGTAATATTCCTGCTTGCAGTCAATGAAAATTTCTTTAAAGCTTTTATAAGATCCTGTAACTGCCATTTCTTTGCAATTGGAATCAGTTTTTCACGAAGTTTCTGTTCAGGTGCATGCAGAGATATCGCCAATCTATAATTACATCCAAGCTCTATAAGGCGGTAAATTCCAGAGATTACCCCTGCTGTAGAAATTGTTATTTTTCTACCTCCAATATACAACCCTTCTTCATCATGAAGCGTACTACACGCCTTTAAAACATTGTCTAAATTGAGTAACGGCTCACCCATTCCCATAAAGACAACATTACTTATTCCTTTACCATCAACTTCACGACACCGTTTATCAACAGTATAGATCTGTCCAAGTATCTCAGCACATGATAAATTTCTATCAAAACCTCCTTGCCCCGTAGCACAAAAAACACAGCCAACAGGACAACCGCTCATACATGATACGCACACAGTTCTACGACTGCCTTTAATCTCTCGTATTAGCACACTCTCAATCATAGCGCTACTGTCGTTAGCTTTAAAAAGCCACTTTTCAGTAAGTTTATCGTTTGACACCTTATGCTCAACCTCTGTTAAAGCGTTGAGAGAAAAGCTTACTTGGAGCTTATCTTTTAAGGATTTAGAAATATTACTCATTTCAGAGAAATTAGTAACTCTTTTTTGATGGAGCCACTGCCAGACCTGCTTCGCACGAAATTTTTTTTCCCCAATTCTCTCAATTTCTTCAGCAAGTTCATCAGAACTAAGCCCTAAAATACTTTTCATAACTCTCCAGATACTCACTCAATTAATATATAATGGCGGAGGTGCGAGGGAATCGAACCCACCCAGGATATTGTCTACCCTACATCGATTTTGAAGACCGAGCCGACCACCAGACCGAATCCACCCCCATTTATATTTATAAAAAGATTATACACAAACCCAAATATTCAGACAACATAAATCTATAGAGAGATATTATTACCAATATTGTTACAGCTTATTGACATAGGGCAACAACTAATTAAAATTACAATTAATATTAAATATTTATTATAAATTAAATTTTGAATTCAAAGGCCTATCATGTCACTAACTTACGATGAACTAAAAAAACTAAATATTTTAGAAAAACCAGCAAATCTGTCCAAACTTTTTGAGCAAATTACAGAGGAAGATGTACTCAGAGAATTATCCCAACCTATTAAAAAATATTCGTTTGATAGAGCGATAACCTTCCTTAGCCCTGCTGCCGAAAAACATCTTGAGGCAATGGCTACAGCTGCATACGATGTCACTCGCCAACGTTTCGGCAAAACAATGGCATTATATGCACCCCTTTATGTCAGTAATTATTGCTGCAACAAATGTATATACTGTGGTTTTAATACAACCCACAAAATTAAAAGATCAAGACTAACAATTGAAGAAGCCATCTCAGAAGCTAAAGAAATTCGTAAGTTAGGTTTCACAGACTTACTTTTGGTTACTGGAGAAGACTTAGCAAAAATTTCTGTGGACTACCTTTGTGAGCTAACAACAGCCTTGCGAAAAATATTCTCAACAATATCTGTTGAAATTTACCCTGTTGATGAAGAAGGCTACCGAAAGCTATTCAACGCTGGAGTTGATGGCGTAACAGTATACCAAGAGACTTATGACAGCAAATTATATCCATCGTTCCATCCTTCAGGACCTAAAGCAGACTATGCATTCCGTCTTGGAGTTCCGGAAGCAGCCGCAAAAGCCGGAATGAGACATGTTGGAGTTGGAGCTCTACTAGGACTTAGTGACTGGCGATATGAGGCTCTGTGCGTAGCAACACACGCAGATGTTCTCATTAAAAATTTCTGGAAGACTAAAGTATCTGTATCATTTCCACGAATGCGCCCTGCTGAAGGCGTAAATCCTGATTGGTTAAAACCTGTAAGTGATACAAACCTGACTCAGATAATTCTCGCTTTAAGATTATGCTTTGCTGATGTTGGACTTGTTCTAAGTACACGCGAATCCCAGCAACTTCGCGACAACCTTCTACCTCTTGGTTTGACCCGCATAAGTGCAGAAAGTAAAACGACTCCGGGTGGCTACAAACCTGACCAAGAACCATCAGGAACTGAACAATTTGCTATTTCTGATGAAAGAAGCGCTGAAGAAGTAGTAAGAATGCTCAAAGAAAAAGGATTTGATCCTGTTTGGAAAGATTGGGATTACAGTTATTTCAAAAAAAATGCATAAAAATCAACTTAGGCTTCTATCATTTTGATAGAAGCCTAAAAAAAACATTAATATAGATACTGTTAAAAAAAAGTTACTCCACAATTACTGTCTTCCACCCTAGGTCAAATACTTGCTGAGCCATGCCATTTGCATTTTCAGTATTAGAAAAAGCACCTACCTGAACAATATAATACTCGCTAGTAGGAGCTGAAATTTTTATAAGTGAAGAATCGACACCAGCATCTTTCAGAGATTTCATAACTGAAACCGCTTCAGTCTTACTGGTAAACTGCGTCTCCAACCTAACTCTTTTTAAGCCGCCAACAGTACGAACTGTGTTGGGTGTATTTATTACTGACGGTTCAACAGCCCCAAAACGCGCCTCGTACTCTTCAAGGACAGAGGTATTGCCACATTGATTAGCTGATTTCTTTAAAAGTCTATAAGCTTCATCCTGCGGATAATAATCAACATAACCTGCTAGTAACAACATCCGATATAGGCTTATTGCACAATCACAATCCCCATTCAGCATACAAAGTTCAGCTTTAGCAGCGATCGCTTTAGCTTTAATAGTACGGTTCTCTGAGTATTGAATTACATTGGTGAAGAGTTTTCTAGCCTTATCATAACTATGTAAATTGAACCAACACATCCCTTCATAATACATAGCTTCATACTTTATATCTGAATCCCATGAAGTATGCTGCTTAAATGTTTGAGCTGCCTTCAGGTAATTACCATTTACGTACTCGTGTTGACCTACTTCAAAAGGTGTAACCTGACCACAAGCAACCAAAAATAATGAAAATAGGCAGATTCCGATATATCTAAGCATCTTTAGCAATCCTTTTAATCTCATTAGGTAAAAAATCCATTAAAGCTGTCTTCCATCCAGGCATTGGCGGCAACCCAAACAAAGATAACGCAGTATTATCAAGTCTAGCATCAAGCGGTCTAGGAGTCGTATTCCCAAACTCTTCTGTGGTGCATGGTATTAAACGTCTATTGAGTTTTGCAATAGAAAAAATTTCTTTTGCAAACTGATACCAAGTTGTTTCACCATGACAACTCATGTGAAATAAGCCTGTAGCAAACTGATCAATTATACTTTTCACGCCATAAGTCAAAGCCATAGCAGATGTAGGTGTTCCTTTTTGATCATTAACAACCTTCAACGGCTCAGCATCCTCTAGAGCCCCAAGCCTCAGCATTGTATGTACAAAACTTGGGCCTCCAGCACCATATAACCACGCAGTCCTGCAGATTGCAAAATCATCACAGATTTCACGAACAAAATCCTCACCCGCAAGCTTACTCTTACCATATACGGTCTTTGGACCAACAGAATCTTTTTCAGTATAAGCTCTTCCTAAATCACCAGAAAAAATATAATCGGTAGAAATATAGATAAGCTTCGTCTGAATTTTTTGAGTAGCAAGGGCAACATTATGTGTACCTTCAGCATTTACAAGCATTGCTTTTTCGGGATTTTTTTCGCAACCATCAACATCTGCCATAGCTGCTGTATGAACAATGACTTCAGGATCAGCGTTTATAATAAACTCTTCAGTATCTTTTTTAGAAGTAATATCAAATTCGCTAATATCTGCTTTTATAACATCCCAACCAACTTTCTCATACTCAGAACACATTGTTCTTCCAAGCATTCCTTCACTTCCAGTAATTAGTATCTTCATTGCGTCTCTATCTATTTGAGCTTTTAATACCTAGCTCTATGTTCTAATAACAAATCAGCCAATGCCAAAGCAACCATAGCTTCAGCAACAACAGCAACACGTGTGCAAATACACGGATCATGCCTTCCTTTTACCTCAATTTTACACTTCTCACCTTTTAGGTTGATAGTATCTTGAGCAGATGAAATTGAAGGTGTGGGCTTCACAGCCAACCGCACAGAAATAGGAGCCCCAGTCGAAATTCCCCCAAGAATGCCACCTGCATTATTGGAACAGGGATTACTCATATCATCAGTAATTGGATCATTAAATTCAGACCCATGCATACCAGCAACTAAAAAACCAGCACCAATCTCTACACCCTTGACTCCACCAATAGAAAAGAGTGCACTGGCAAGTCTAGAGTCCAGTTTATCAAATACCGGCTCACCAATACCTGCAGGCACACCAGTTACATTGATGTCGACACATCCTCCAACAGAATCGTGATTTGCTCTAGCATTATTCACCTCATTTTCAGCTTTAGACAGAAGTAAAGCATCTCCAAATCGCAATTGGTTACTTCTGGCAAACTCAAAATCAATGCTTTTAGCTTTTATGCTTCCAACCTGCGTAACAGCAGAATCAAATACAAAAGAATTACCAAGTATTAATCGTGCCACAGCGCCGGCAGCAACACGCCCAGCAGTTTCACGTCCTGAAGATCTACCACCACCTGGAAGTGGTGGCGTTCCATATTTCATAAAATACGTGTAATCCGCATGCCCTGGTCTAAACTTATCACGTAAGTCACCATAATCCTTGCTTCTTTGGTTAGTATTCCTGATCAACATCATAACAGGTGAACCAATTGTAAGACCATTAAAAACACCTGAAACAATCTCTACTTGATCAGTTTCTTTTCTTGGAGAGACAAACTTTGATGTTCCAGGTCTTCGTTTATCAAGCTCAATCTGCACAATTTCTTCAGAAAGCTCAATTCCAGACGGGACCCCATCAACCACGACTCCTACTCCACCGCCATGTGACTCACCAAAAGTGCTTACTTTTAGAATATTTCCAAAAACACTACTCATTAAAAATCCTCTTTAACATTATTTATTGCGCCAAGAATCTCTTCTTCAGTTACATCATCAACAATAACCGTCTCCCCCCTGGCCTTTAATAAGATAAAAATCAACTTCCCAGATCTTATTTTTTTATCATGAGACATTATTTCCATTGCGGTAGCATGGGCAGGAAACTTTGGTAAGTTTTGTGATATAGCTCTAATAGTACGGCACATACATTTTGTGCGCTTTTCATCAAGCATTCCTCTTCTCATAGAAATATAAAGAGCAATGATCATCCCTAAGGCAACTGATTGCCCATGAGATATTTCATATTTATAAAAACCTTCAATTGCATGCCCATAAGTATGACCAAAGTTAAGAATAGCACGCAAGCCACTCTCTCTAAAATCATTAGAAACAACGTTCGCTTTAGTTTGAGCAGAAAGTGCAGCGACAACCTTCAAAAGAGGTAAATCACCGTCAAGAAGTTCTTCATAGTGATTTTCGATAAGTGCAGCAATTCTTTCGTTATAAATAAGCCCTGTCTTATACGCCTCAACAAGACCATCAGAGATAAATTTACGCTCAAGCGTTGCAAAAGCGCCAGCATCAAGAACAACTAAATCAGGTATAGTAAATGAACCAACAATATTTTTTGAATCACCCAAATTGACTGCAGCTTTACCACCAACAGCAGCATCAACACACCCCAGTAGAGTTGTGCTGACAAGCATAAATTTCATTCCGCGCTTGAATGTTGCCGCAACAAAAGCACCTAAGTCAGTAACCGTCCCCCCTCCAAGAGCAAGCAAATAATCATCTCTGTTAAAATGATTTTCAAGGAGCTTTTGATAAATCTTTTCAGCTTCAGCAAGCGTTTTAATTCCTTCGCCTGGTTCAAGTTCAATAACCAGAGCATTAGGTAGTTGTTTACGATACTCAGGCAAGTATACCGAAGCCACATTCCTATCAGTCAAGATAGCAATTTTTCTCCCTTCAATAGCCGAACATACAGCATCAAGAGGACTGAACGAGCATACTACCGGACAGTCAATTCCGTCAAGACGAACAGAAAATTTATCTTCAGGATAAATTTTATTTATTGCCTGCTCAATAATACTATTAACTGAACGGCTATCAGTGTTTACTCTAATATCAGCTTCAAGATAGAGCTTTTCACGTTTATCATATAGGCTTTTTATCAAATCTCTGTCACGCCACTTGGGTCTGACTTCACTTCCATCTTCTCCAATACGCTCCTCACACTGAGCAAGAGAAGCTTCCAGATACAGCACAGTACCACTGGATTCCATCACATTTCTATTAATTTTATTCTCAATGATGCCGCCACCAGTAGAGACAACAAGCATATCCTTTATTGCTAACTCCTTCAATAAAAGTGTTTCTTGCTGACGAAAGGCATTTTCACCATTATTCTGAAAATATTCAGCAATACTGCAGCCAAATCGCTGAGCCAAGACCTCATCCATGTCAATAAAGGTGCGCTTAAGTCGCTTGGCTATCCCTTTACCAACAGTACTTTTACCGCATCCCATAAAACCCGTTATATAAATATTGGCAGGCATAAAATATATCCTATCGCTTATTATAATCTTACTACACTATTAGAAATACTTTGTTGGATCAGCAACTCCGGCCTCATTAAATCCAGCAATACGCAGAACACAACTATCACATTCTCCACACGACAACCCTTCTAGTGAAGGATTATAACAGGAATGAGTCAAACCATAATCAACACCAAGCTCAACACCCTTTCGAATAATATCAGCTTTAGACATGTCAATAATTGGAGTCTGAATTGTAAATCCCTTACCTTCAACCCCAGCCTTTGTCCCAAGATTAGCCATAGTCTGAAAGGCATTAATAAATTCAGCTCTACAATCAGGGTACCCAGAATAATCAACAGCATTAACACCTAGAAAGATATCACTGCATTTATTAACTTCTGCAAAACCCAAAGCATAAGAAAGGAAGATAATATTTCTAGCAGGAACATAAGTAACAGGAATATTTGACTCGCTGGCAGCATCATTATCACCAGCTTTAGGCACGTCAATATCATCAGTAAGAGCAGATCCGCCAAAAGCGCGCAAATCAATATTTACGATTTTATATTCTTTTCCACCTAAGGCAGTAAATACTCTTTTAGAAGCCTCAAGTTCACATTTATGCCTTTGACCATAGGAAAAAGAAAGGCAATAACACTCAAATCCTTCAGCTCTAGCAATAGCTAGTACAGTCGCAGAGTCTAGACCACCTGAAAGCAAAACAACGGCTTTTTTCATATATATACTTTCTACACTAAACATTAATCATCTTTCTGTAAAGCATAAACCAGCTTTACAGTGTTATTATTATTTACATAGCTATATTCACAAGAGTGAAATAGCTTTTTTACCAACTCAATACCAAGCCCACCGATCTCAAGTTCACTAATATTCTTAGTAAGATCTGGTTTTTCCGCAATATTTATATCAAAAGCCCCAGCATTATCAACAATAGTTATTTCTAGATTATAGTCTGTTATCAACAAGTCAACATTAATAATTATATTTTCAATACCTGGATTATATTTAATAATATTAGTAATTAGTTCTTCGACAGCAACATTGAGGGCAAAATTACCTCCAGATTCAACATTATTATTCTCTAAAAATAAGTTAAAGTCATAATTAAATTTATAGTACTCATCAATACTGTTGCTCAGTTGCCACGATTTTTCAATCTTCATAACCAACGAGCCTCAAAATTAACTTATCTGATATACTAGATATTCAAGATTAACATCTTTAACAATAAGCTCAACACACAGCAAATACGAAAATACTTACACCATATCAACCGAATCAACAATATCAATAACTTGATCAAGGCCAGAGATTCTTAATGCATTTTCAACAACCTCTTGTGGTGCAGCAACGACAACTTTACCGCCAGATGTACTCAACGATTTTGCTGCCATCATTAAAAGTCTCATCCCGAGGCTTGCAAGAAATGCGACTTCAGACATATCAACAATAAATCTTCCAGCAAAGTCAGAGTACAACTGTTTAAACTCATCCTCAATCTCACTGACCCCCTGCAAATCGAGCCTGCCAACAAGCTTTATAATATATTCACTACTATTAGAACTTATTCTTTGAATTTCCATATATTCCCTTCAAAAAAAATTCTTTTTATATAATAAAATATAGCTATACCTCAAAACAGATAAGCAGCACACTATGCAAACTCCATCTTTCTACGTAACTCCCGCAACTGCTTTTCCAGTTCCTGCCTTCTCTGCTCTTCTAACAAGAATTCAGATTTGTATTCTTCAAGGCTTTCTTCAGATTTCGCAAGCTTTTCTTTTAAAAACACCTTGGCAGCTGAGCTGGCTTCATGTGACAATTCAAGTTCTTCTCTCATCGTCAATAAATTCTGTAACAACTCTTGATTCCTTGCTCTCTCTTCCCCAAGCTCTTCTCTGGCTATATTACGCTCTTTTACAAGTGTATCTAATTCTTCTCTATATGAGGCAACCTCTCTAGAATGTTCAGATTCCAATTGATCTCTTTCAGCGACAACACTAGTACGCATCTCCTTCTCGACTTTTGTAAAAGCTTCACGTTCAAGACTAAGTTTTTCTTCAGCTTTAGCTCTAAGCGTTTTTTCAAATGCAAGCTGCTCTTTTACCTCATTTAGAGAAGTCGCAACAGCCTCATACTTCTCTTTAAGATACGCCTTACTCGCAGAACTCGCAGAAACGCTTTCTTGCATTAGCTCGACCTCTTTTTTAGATTTTTTTACAAACCCTCGTAGCTCAGCTTCCTCAGCCAAAGACGCTTCAAGTTTTTTCTCTAAACGAGCTTTTTCATCAACAGAATCTTTCAAAATACGCTTAAGATTTTCATGATCATCAAACAACTCATCATATTTTGCATTCTTTGCTTTAACAGCGTCTTGATGTTCTGCCTGACTCTCACGCATACGTTTTTCTAAATCAGCTAGAAGATTTCTCATATTTACAGTCTGAGCGTTAAGTTTCTCATTCTTTCTAGATTCATCTTCAAAAGCCTTAGAAGTTTTAACCAGTGCATTAGATACTCGCTCAAGCTCTTTTTCAATCTCAAGTATTTGATCGTCATAAGCCTCACGTATTTCAGCAACCTCAACATCAAACCCTTCCGCCCTTCTACGAACATCTTCAGAATCTTTGAGAAGCACATCAAGTTGCCTAGTAAGATCGTGTTTTTCTCTCTCCGCCTGAGACAATGCATTCCTCATCTGAGAGCGCAATTGGTCAACCTGGTTGCCAGCAACACGCTTCTCAACATTCATCTGCTTCTCAGTCTCTCTCAGCTTTAGGTTTTGAACCTCAAGCTGTTTTTGAAGCATTTTATATTCACCGAGAATTTCCACTCTATCACGTTTGTATTCAAATTTTGCTTTACTATACCTCCGACTCAATCTTTCAAAACGCACCTCCAACTCAGCAACATCATGTCTAGCAGCAAGCAATTTACCCTGATAAACATGTGATTCTTCCTGATATTTCTGGTGATCAAGGCTCAACCGCTGTTCTGTCTGTGAAAACTCTTGTTCAATTCGTTGACGCTTGGTAATCTCGCCTTCAAGTGACCTCTCAAGCTTAGCATTTTTATCAGTTAACTCGGCAAGCTTCTGTTGCAATTGATCAATATTCTCTCTACTATCTCTGTTCTCTTTTAGTAACCCTTCAGCCTTAGATGATTCTCTCTCTGCAGCTATCGCTAATTCTTTAGCAGATTCTTGCTCCTTTAAAAGTGCTTTATCATACTTACTTGTCAATACTGATATTTGATGTTCAAGCTCTCGTCGTTCTTTTTCAGCTTGGAAAACTTTCTTGTTTGACAGTTCAAGAGCAGCAATAATCTCTTCTCTCTGCACACGTTCCTGCTCTAATTTTTCTTCAAACTGTTCTTTTATTCTTCGTTCTTCACCAGCTTGATGTCTATTCTGATGATTTATTTCCAAAAGTTCTTTCTCTTGCTTAAAGAACTTTTCTCGTTCAACATTCAGTTTATCATTGAGCAAAATACATTTCTGCTCCAACGTTTGTCTTGTTAAATCAGCTTCGCTAAGTTTGTTTGCTAAAACATTGTTTTCATCTATTAATTCTGCTTCTACTCTTTTAGCATTAGCAACAGCCAGCTCAAATTTCTCTTTATATCTATCAGCTTCGGCACTAGCTTCTCTAAGGCGTAACTTGCTAGACTCGATTTTTTCAAGAAGAGCATCATATCCGATTGATTTATCAGAATTCAATTCGCTTTTATTTTCATTATTGCTCATTGCAAAATCACACCATATATAAATTTAAAAAAAAAGAACCTTATAAATTATACACAAACACAGCACTTTTTCATCTTTTTTTTACAATTACTCCTATATTTTTCGTTTTTTTTAAGCCTGATCAATCATTTTTGAATCAAAATAATCAAATTTAATTAAAATATAATTCAGCAAGCAACTTAGCGAAATAAATTTTACTTAATTAGACATTCTTTTACACCATGTTTTAAGCAATAAAGCCGAAAAAGCGTGAATTTTCAGGGAGATTTTAATTAATTTTAAAATTAAGCATTGCACACAATCAATTATTTCCGTAAAATTCTCGCATTCAATTTGATAATACTTAATCAGTAATTGTTATTTATTTTTTTGCAATTAGGAGCAACTTAATGGACAAACCACTAACAAAAAATGAGCTATTCTCAGCAGTTTCAGAAGAGACAGGTCTTACAAAGAAGCAGGTTACAGAAGTTTTTGATAGCATATGCGCGAATATCGGCAAAAGTCTTTCTAGCGACGGATGCGGCAAATTTGTACTTCCTGGTCTATTAAAAATTGAAAAGAAGGAAGTTCCTGCAAAACCTGCTAAAACAGGTGTACCAAACCCATTCAAGCCTGGCGAAACAATGGATATTCCTGCTAAACCAGCATCTACAAAAGTAATATTAAGAGCACTAAAAGGTCTTAAAGAAATGATCTAGTTCAGTACTAAACTATTATTTTTTTTAAGTGAGGATACTTTGCTATCCTCACTTTTTTTATTTTTTTCTGTTACTTAAGTTACTAATTTGGTATTAACCAGTTGAAAGCCGAGATAGACAATGCTAAAATAAATTCAAACGGTGAACAATGGAAAATGTAATTTCTCAAATGATAGATACTAAACTCATAGATGAAGACTATCAAGAAGTTTTAAAAGTACAAGAGGGTGACAACTCTGCTTTTGACATTCTAATGTTCAGACATCAGGATAAAATATTTAAACAAATGAGACGATTTTCAACGCAGCATTTTGTAATTGAAGAGCTGACTCAGAGTGTATTTGTAAATGCTTATAATTCAATAAACAACTACGTGCCAAAAGCTCCGTTTATACACTGGCTGAGAGCAATTGCTAGTCGAGTAGGATATAACTACTGGCGTGATGAAGCGAAAAAGCCCAAACTGGTTACTATAGAAGAATGGGATCAAAACCCAAATAAAGAAAAGAACCTTAGAGAACACGACGCGGGAGAACTACTTGATAAAGTATTAAAAAAACTCCCACTAAAAGAGCGTCAAGTTCTTTGTATGATATATTTGGACAAAATGAGCTTAAAGGATGTAGCAGATGTAATGAACTGGACTGTTGCAATGGTAAAAATGCGAGCTTACAGATCACGAAAAAAACTCGCCAAGCTACTTAATGACAAAGAATTAGGAGAAATGCTAAATGAATACAGATGAAATTACCATACTACAAAATCTTGAAAGAGCAGCTTCTAATCTACCTATACCTAACATTAGCATAAAAGAGCAAGTATGGACAAGAATCAATGCTGAATGTAATATTATTGAAGTAGACTCTTTCAGGTATATTGCCGTAGCATGTGCTGTAGCTGCAATAATTGCCTTGTTCTTTTCTGTAGATATTTTATCAAATATCCAAAGCACCGTAGCCTGGGAAATTTCCGATCAGGCTGTAAGTATTTTCTAAGTAAACAGGATATATCACATGAACGAAGAATTAGTTCCTAAAAGAAAAGTTGTAAAATATAAACACATGTTTTTTGGGTTTATTATACTAATTTCTGGGATTTTTATAGGTTTTTTAGGAGGAGCATACGTAGTAGGAGAGCACTTTGACTTTTTTCGTCCACGTCCACAAAAAATAAAAGCAATGATGGGTCAAAGGATAATAAATGACTTCCCTTCACTAGCAAACAAAAAGCAAGAGCTTGAAAAAATTCTTAACGGCGAATTCAGCCAATTTGGTAAACTTAATGATGAGATATCATATAGAATACTCCAGATGCAACAAACTATTGCTGTAAATGTTTCAAAGATGTTTACATCCCAAAAGGAGAAGTCACGTTGGATGAAAACCTTCCCTCAATACTTCCCTGGACACAAACATAGACTTAATCGCGCAAGAAAATATGAAGAAAGACATCACAAGTACATAAAAAAAACCTGCATTCTCGAAGACTGGGATAGCCCTCATCATAGGGAAAGAGAATAGGAGTATTGCTAAGCGATATAAAAATAAACTTGGAACAGAAGCGTTTCAAGTTTATTTATATTTAATTTTAAACTGTAAAACTAAGTACTGCCGACTACTCACACCTTAATACTGAAACAACAATCTCACGAATGCTTCTAGGCCCGTCAAATTCACATAAAAAGATATTCTGCCAGGTAGACAACATCATCTTAGAGTCTGAAACGGGAATAGTCTCTGATGGTCCAATAAGCCCTGCCTTTAAATGGCTATCGCCATTACCATCCTGTAAATCATGCTCCCACACTCCCTTAGGTATCAATTTACTGAGTAAGGAAATCGTATCACGCTGCACAGAGTTATCCCAATTTTCTTGTATCATAATTGCTGCTGTCGCTCCCCGTACATACACATTTACTAGCCCATATTCGACCTCAGAGTTAGTAACAACATCTCCAACTTCCGAAGTAATATCAACTAATCCTTGCTCTGACTTTGTTGGAATTTCCAGCACTACTCTCATAGCAATCTCCTGCACTATGCACTACTATTCATAAAAACATAAAAGAATTATATTCAAGCTGCTTTTTTTTAATAAGTTAGGAGTATCAAGGCTATAAGGACATCTTGATTTACAAGCGCACAATTAATCCAGTCATCAATTTTACGCATCTTTTCCTGTCTCTTTGAAGCTATCAACGGCTCCAGTGGCATGCGTTTTAAAAGATATCCAGCACGTACAGCCCAAGGTATATATATCCCTACAGGACACGGCATACAATATCCACACCCACGACATAAGTCACCAGAGAGTTCTTCTTTATCCTTATCAGCCCACAAGACATAGCTTTCATTGCAATAACTCCAATATCACGCTTATTGCAGGCGCGAGCAATCTCCCTGTCGTCAGCTTCAGATATCATGGAAAGAAGGAACAGTATAGTATCAAAGACACCTGAAGAAATACCTGACCTAGAAACATCACGACTATGATTTGTAAGTCCGTTAAAACGTATAAGCCCATGCTTCTGTGCATAGTTTAAACCAGCAATAGTTGAATTAGGGCCATCAGGATCCTGCAAAAATTTAGGGTTGTTCAACTGAATAAGATCAATGTAATCCGTCTGTAGTAGCTTCAAACTTGTTTCAAGATCATCTAAAAACTACTCTTTAGTTCCGACAGCACTTTTAGAAGCAATAAGCACCTTATGACGCTTTCCATTTAGCGCATCCCAAGCTTCTGCTCACTGTCAGTATATAACCTTGCTGTGTAAAAAAAATTCGCCCCTCTAGCTATTGCCGCATGAATTATTCTAATCACCTCCTGCGCACCAGTCCTCTGAATCAGCAAAGCCCCAAAAGAAGTACGAGAAACCATAAAATCAGTCTTACTAAGCCTAGTATATTTCATTAAACATTCCTTAACAACATTCCAATCTACATACTAGTATCCAAGAAAATAATATTATAACTTAAAAATTTAAATGGTGCAAGCAACAGGTAACGCCCAAGTTTAATCTAATCTTAAAAATAACATAAAAAAAGAAAACTATATCAATATTTTTTTCCTCAAAATTATTCAATTAAGCAAAATAAATAATAAGAATATACTGCAAAAAACAGTACAAAAAAAAAGATCCAAAAAAAGAAAATTAGTACTAGACATTAATCACTAATTCAGTATACTTTTTCACGTTGAAGTTAGTAAGCAACAACGAATAAGAACAAATAAGACACATTCCCTTGTAGCTCAGTTGGTAGAGCAATGGACTGTTAATCCATGTGTCGCTGGTTCGAGTCCAGCCGGGGGAGCCACCAAATTAGAACCGTAACTGCTTACACAATAAGCCGTTACGGTTTTTTCTTTCCCTACATTTCCAAAAAACGAAAATTATCCATATCTCGAAAAAGACGTTAATTTACCGTTATTTGTCACACACTGTGTCACACATATATTCACACTCTCATCGTTTTCGACTTCTTTTGGCTCTTTTACCGGCTGAGTTGTCACCTTTTCAGGTATAGTACTTTTTTCTGCATCAATAGACTTAGGTAATGAAATCTTGGCTATTTCTTCATTCAGATCATCAATAGACAGGTGTGTATAGTATTCCATAGTCAGTTGAACATTGCTATGTCGCATTAGACTTTTCAGGTGTGCTGGCATTACACCAGCTTGTGCCAGCGCTGTACCATAGGTATGTCTGAGACCATGAAAATCAATTACCTTACCTGATTCCCTTTTAGGGTTGATTCTGGCAGTCATAAGGTCTTTACGAAGCATCTCAGCCCCTCGCTTTTTCCACATACCCTTTATCGCCTTGGAATTTTGTGCTGAAGAGTTGGCACTAAAATAGTTCCTAAGATCATCGGCGAGAGACGACTCTAGTGGCAACGTTGCCCCTCGCCTTGCTTTCTCATTCTGTGCTCTAATGGTTACCGTCGCTGGCTCCGTATCAAGACCAAAGTCACTGCGCATTAATGTATAAATTTCATTCCATCTCAAACCTGCTTTTAATGCCAGCTTATAAATAATACCGCGTGATTGATAATCCAGACCATTATGACTTTCAGTATTTGGAAGGACTTCAAATAGCCTATCAATTTCAATTTGAGTCAGCACGCTTCTTTTATATCTCCGGTCTATTTTAATATTGAGCTTTTTTACTCTATTTGCAGGATTAGTTATCATGCGTTCTTCTTTGACCATCCAGTTACAGAATGCCTTGATAGCCGAAATAGCTGCATTTACACGTGCAGCAGAAACGCCAGTTGCTCTAAATTCAGCTAAATATTTCTGTATCCTACTAAATGTAATATCTGTGGTATAAAGAACATTCTGAGAATCAAATAGCCTTGCAATATGATTAATTGATTCTCTTATATGATCCTTAGTTCTTTCCTCTGCCTCAAGGTTATTCCTGTAATCTGCCAGATGTCCACTTTCAACGTTAAAAACAACAATATTTTTGCCTGAATGCTTACGTTTAATCTTTTTGGCAATCATTAGAGGCTTTATAACAGCTGATGTATGAGAGTCAATCAGACCTATCGATATAAATTTTTTGATAAATCTAGGAGCAAGTGATTCAATCCAAGACATTAGTTTCTGATCAAAAGGCTTATTTGAAACTCTATGACTTACAAGCTTCTCGATCATTCTCTCTAATGACTTAGTTGCTCCCTTATCTGAAAAACCTGGGATATTCCGCCTTTTACCCAGATGGTCGGAATAAAACACATAGTATTTATTATACGGTATTCCTTTGGATTATTTGGTTTAGATACGCTCATACTATTTCTTTCAATATATAATGATTATTTGACAATTATAACAATATTTTACTTTAAATCTAAATAACTTTCCTCAAGATTCAAGTTTTTCTTTATAATCTCCCACTTGTTAGTAACTGGCGCGCCATAAGCAAGCCACAATTTAAGTTCAGGTAAATACCACTTATGACAATAGAGAAGAGCTTATACTGTTTAATCGTGATCAAATGGAGGATTTTATTCAAAACGAATTGCCACGATTCTGTCCGTCTAAAATTAATACAGCCATCGCCAAACCTAATGGCAACAAAAGTAAGAGTTATTGTGAGCGACTATTCGATTATAGCAAATTTAGAGAACAAAAAGGATTTGATTTTATAAATAAAGCAGGATTAAAGAGTTGTCCTTATTGCAATACTGCATATATTTTTTCTTTAAATAGAAGCAAGAAGGCATCAGCGGATTTAGATCATTTTTATCCTAAAAGTAAGCGCCCATATTTTGCGTTAACATTGTATAACCTAATACCAGTATGTACATTTTGTAATCAACGATTAAAAAGAGATTCAGAAGCTCCTCATCTTTATCCATACGAAGAAGAATTTGAAGATAATGCTTCTTTTGAATATACACATCTTTATTCTAATAATTATGATCCATATTTACAAAACACAAATGCATTTGAAGTTAGAGTTAATGTCAATTCAAATTCACATCTTGCAAAGACTATTCAATCTCATAAAAAATTATTTCATATAAAAGAAATTTATAAATTTCATAAAAATAGGGTCTCACGAATTGCCGAAATGAAACGAATCTTTTCTGAAAAGCTTCCTGAGGAGTTCAAAAGATCGTTTCCTGATTTATTTCCTAATGAGTTATCAGTATTTGATGAAGTGGAGCAAACTTATTTTAATCATTTAACTCAAGATGGTGAGATATTATCAAAATTTCATAAAGATATTATCGAGCAAATCAACAAAGAATATGAAGAGTTGTAATTGGGAGATACATAGTTTTCTTGTAATATTAATTATTGAGGTACTGACATGGCAAAAATTATTAAATCAAATGGTGTTAATGAAAGTGAAATAAAACTAACACAACTTTGTGAGAGCACTTTTTTTAAATTATGGACATATTCAAATGTATTTAAAGAAAAAGGTGTTGAGTTATGTGATGCTATTGCTATTTTTGAGAATAATGTTTTTCTTTTTTCTGATAAAGCGATAAAATTTGCTGAAAATAAAAGTCTTGATGTCGCTTGGAGTCGCTGGAAACGAAAAGCGGTAGACAAGTCATACAAGCAACTTAAAATGGCTGAAAATTGGATAAAAAGAAACCCTAGCGAAATATACCTTAATGCAAAAGCAGAGCAGAAAATACCGATCAAAATCAAGGATATAAATACGGCAAGGTTTTTTAAAATAGTTGTAGCCAACGGTGCAGAAGAAGCCTGTAAATCTTCATCTTCTGAGAATATACATGGCAGTTTACCCATTAGATATTTTTCAAGTGAATACAAAAATTTGGAATTTAAATTACCATTTTATGTAGATATATCAAAAAATGAAATCTATCATGTATTAGATAGCTTTAATCTTAGTATCGTTTTAAATGAATTGGACACTATCACAGATTTATACTTATATTTATCAGAAAAAGAAACTTTCATACAAAAACTTGATATATTAAGTTACACAGGAGAAGAGGAACTTCTAACCAAATATATAACTAATATAGATACAAACAGTAATACTCATATCTTTTTTTCTGAAGATATTATTCAAAAGTATAATAGTATATCTATTGATCAAGGTGAGTGGGCGAAATTTAAAGAATCACGAGAATACAATATAAAAAAAAACGCTGATAAAAATTCCTATATGTGGGATCGTTTAATAGATTTAACCTCTAACTATATGCTTAATGGGCAATGTTTACTCGATCCTGGATTTAATGATCAAAAAGTCGACCCAAACCACATTGATGATCAATATGCAATTTTTATAATGGCTAAAGAAAGTAGATTCTCAAGAAGATTACTATCAGACGCTATGGTTGAACGAATTAATAGTTTCCCACATGACTATAAACCGTTACAGACTTTAAGTCGGACGATGAAGTCTCCTTGTCAAGATAAAGTATATTATGTTTTTTTGCAAATTGATCGAGATGTCAGTAAAGAGAAAAATGATTATCGACAGGTCAGGTGCGAGCTTTTACGTTCGTATTGTAAAGCCGCCAAAACAAAGTTTCTTGATGCTGAAGTAATTGTTGGAATTGCTATTGATGCACCAGCGCATTTTAAAGAAAATTCTGAAGATTTTATAACTTTTTTGTGTAAATACTGCACTGAAGAAGACATTCAAGAGTACAAGGAACTTTCCAAAAAATTGAATATTATGCAAAATTTAGAGATAATTCGTAAAGATTCAAAGGAATCTCCTGAAGTTATAAAATATGACAAAAAAGCTAAGATCGGTGTTAACGATTTGTGTCCATGTGGAAGTGGAAGAAAATATAAAAGATGCTGTAAAAATAAGTAGAGATCTCTACTTCAATGGTAGTGTAACAAATTCTGTGTAAAAGCATTCTTGTTAGAGAGCAACAAATACACTTACTATGAGTTATTCATTCTCGTGAATGGATAACACATTTCTGATTTTATCCCAGCCACGTACACGCTGTGTCCACTTCTTTAATGCCTCCTCTGTTGCCAGATAAAGCATTTTCAGAAATGCTTCATCAGTCGGGAAAATCGTCTTGGCTTTGGTAACTTTACGGTACTGCCGATTAAGGTTTTCAATGATATTTGTCGTATACATGATTTTACGTAAATCGACAGAATATTTGAAAAATGGAGACAGCTCATCCCAGTTATCATACCAGCTTTTTATGCAAGTAGGATAAGAATTATTCCAATTTTTCTTGAATAAACCTAAATTCTTATAGGCATCCTTCTCATTCGGAGCCTGGTATACAGATTTCAAATCAGCCATTAATGACTTGATATCCTTATAACTCACATAGCGCGTAGAACTGCGGATCTGGTGGATTATACAGCGCTGGACTATCGCTTTAGGAAAAGTTGCAAGGATTGCCTGCTTGAAACCGGAGAGTCCATCTACGCTGAAAATAGTAACCTCTTTAACACCTCTATTGCTTAAATCAGTAAGTACTTTTAACCAGAATTTGCTGCTTTCATTCTCACCAATCCAGATACCTAAAACATCTTTGAAACCCTCTGTGTCGATTCCGATGACAATATATGCTGCTTTAGAAACAATTCGATTATTCTGTTTTACTTTATAATGGATTGCATCCATAAAGATAAACGGGTACTTCTCATCAAGAGGTCTGTTCTGCCAGTCCTGAACCACAGGAAGAATCTTGTCGGTCAGCCGGGATATAGACTGAGCTGATAAAGGAATATTGTACAGATCTTCAATGTGTTCAGAGATATCTCTGATACTCATGCCTTTAGCATACATGGATATTACTTTGTCTTCGATACTGGAAAGGTCAGAACTGTTTTTAGGAACCAGTTCAGGCTCAAACTCTGAATTTCTATCCCTTGGTATTTCTAAATCCATACTACCAAGATCTGTCTTCACAGATTTAGTCGTTTTACCATTTCTGTAATTCGTTTCTCTGTTTTACGATCATGCTTTGGGTAACCCAGCGCATCATCCAGTTCACCCTCAAGTAATGCCTCAACACCATTTTTAAGCATCTCTTTGAGTACACTCTGCAGATCAACCGCGCTACTAATACCTTCTGATTCCATTAGCTCTTGAGTGAGCTGTTTAAGTTTACTGTTTTTAGCCATAATAAAAGTCCTCCATAAGAAAATAATTATACAAAACCAATTACTCTCTTAGAAGAACTTTCGCTTTTACACAGATTTTGTTACACTACCAAAATAACCTCAATACTGCATAATTGATCAAATTTCCAATTATAATTGAGTATATTTATGAGTTTATGAGCCAGTGAATAATCACTGGCTTAATGTTACCGTTCAAGTTCTTTAGTTAAACTATTTATTATATATAATGGATTTATAATATAAAAAATTTTAAAATTAACTTGACATTCCACAGGCTCTTGCATATATTGCGACAACCTCTTGAACATAATAATTAATAATACTTTCCGGATTTTTTGAAATTTTTCCATATTGAACTGCATCAAATACTGCTGGTAAATACTGACTTAAAAGAGTAATAGGTATATCCACTAATTTTAAATTTTGTATTAATATTTTCACTGCAGCTTGCAACTTCTCTTCCCCCCAATAATACCTAACTCTATCACTAAAACTATAGCGCCTTTTAAGCCATTTTTCTTTATCATTACCCAAATAGTATTTATTCCAATTACCTGGATTATTTACCATCACATCATCAACAACATCGCTAAGTCCAGATTTATTAGTAATAACTCCTGCTTCAAATAACTCATTTTCTATAATTTCAAGAGCAAACAAAACCTCACGGTAGGCATATGTTAAATATGGTCCAACTTTAAGAATAGCAAAGTGATCTTCAACCAAAGCTCTTAAAGAATGTTCACGTTGATAGTCAGTAGAGTGTGCCTCGAAAACAATATTATCAAATTGCATAATAGTATTTTTAAGATCACTGACTTTTTCATGATTATACTCATAAACATTATCGTCTCCAAACTCAACTCCTGGTTGCACTACAACAGCAACTACCCGCTTCCAAGCATCTTGTAATCCAGATTTATTAAAAGTATCAGAAAAAATTGTAATGGTCTCTTTTACAGCATCAGAACTTGTTGGTTGTATTTCTTCTTTTTGTTGCATTCCACCAGGAATAGGAACTTCTGTCCCTATAACGTAAATAGGTTTATTTTGTCCATCGACAACTGAATCCTCGGCAACTTTACATAATTCTGCGGCTCTTTTAGCAACAACATCATTATTAAGTGGCTTATGTCTATCACCAATATCATCTTTACAATACATACTTGTATCTAAATGTATTTTACTATAACCAGCCTGAACATATTGTTTGATAAGTTCTCTGCTATTTTTCATTGCAGCATCAGCTGTTAAACTTTGCCATGCATTTGGTCCTAAATGATCCCCACCTAATAATAATTTTTCTTGAGGAAAATTTATCTGGTCACCAATTTTTTTTACATAACTCACAAAATCAGCAGGCTTCATTCCAGTATATCCACCAAATTGATCAACCTGGTTTGAAGTTGACTCAACCAGTACAAGCGAATTATCGATAATTGCTTGATACATTGCGGCTTTAATAATTACAGGATGCGAGCTACATATTGAGTAAATACCCTTTCCGTCTCCATTTCGATTACCAGTAAGAATTTTTTGTATTTCGTTGACCATTTTAATTCCTTAATTAAAAGATTTTAATAATAAACTAACTTCCACACCAAGAACTACTGTGCACGGACACATAAGCAATATATTTATAATACTCCAAAAATTAAATTATGCAATCAATTTTTATTAAGTTAACTTTATATAAGTAAAACCATACTTAAACTTTAATTCAATAATATCAATAAAATCTGCAATAGATTAAATTACAGATAAAATAATTTTAAAAATGTTTGCCTAATTAAAATCAAATTGTATAATTCTAATAAAACTGTGTGCGAACACACAAAGTAGTCTATACAATTAAATATCATTAAAAAGTATTTTATTTAAAAATTACTTGAGACCCAAAAGTATGCAAAACAAAGAGAATTCACGCTTTTCAAGAAAAATAAAGTATCTTAACTAAAATGAAAGGAAAAAATAATGTCAAAAATATTCACTATGGGCGAACTGCTTGTTGAGATAATGAGAGATAAGGTTGATATGCCATTAGATATTGCAGCAACTTTTAAAGGCCCATACCCTTCTGGAGCACCAGCTATCTTTATTTCTACTGTTGCACGACTAGGGCATAAAGCAAAGATATGGGGTGGAGTGGGAAATGATAAATTTGGCAAGAATATCTTAAATAGACTCAAGAAAGATAATGTTGATTGTAGCGAAATTATTACTTTAAATAATGAATCTACTGCTGTAGCTTTTGTTTCATATGATAACTTAGGTGAAAGAGAATTTATATACCATATAGGCAATACACCTGCTGCAAAATTTGTATTTTCAGATAACACCACTGACATTCCTGATTATTTTCATGTTATGGGTTGCTCACTTATGGGAAGTGAAGCAATGTATAATGAGATAAACAAAGCTGTTAACTTTTTTGCTAAAAAAGGCACAAAAATAACTTTTGACCCTAACCTTCGCCCAGAACTTCTAGGAGCAAGAAGTATATGGGATGTTGCTGGTAATATCATTGAAAACTGTTCTATTTTCCTTCCTGGTATTGATGAACTTATGGCTTTTACTAACAATAAAACTATCGAAGACTCAATTGACGAGCTTTTTACGAAATTTAAAAAAATGGAGATCATTTTCTTGAAAAAAGGTAGTAAAGGTTCTATTATATATACAAGAAATGAAAAAATTGATATCCCAGTATACCCTATCGCTGATGTTTTTGAAGTTATTGATCCTACTGGTGCTGGTGATACTTTTGATGCAGCTTTCATTTGTGCGATCTCTGAAGGTATGTCTCTTGTTGATGCAGGCATGTATGCAGCAAAAGCTGGTGCACTTAATGCAATTGCTTTTGGGCCAATGGAGGGAAATCTAAATGATATGGAAAAAGACTTCTTTGCATAATAGATATTGCCGATAGAATAATACACACTTTTTTTTTGAAAGGTAACCATGAATAAAATCGGTATTCATTATGGAGCGTTTGTAAATAACTGGTCTGAAGACCAATTCCCTTTAATCAAAAAAGCCAAAGAACTTGGTTTTGATCTACTTGAGATTGGTGCCCCATTTTTAACAAGCTTACCCGAAGAAAAGATTATAGAGTTTAAAAAAGAAGCTCAAAAAAATAACATTACTCTAGCGTGCAGTTTAGGCCTAACACAGCAACAAGATATTAGCTGTAATAATAAAAATTATCAAGACAATGGCTTTAAACTACTATGTAATACAGCAAAAGCAATGAAAAGTGCAGAAATCTCTGATTGTAGTGGCATTATATATGCTGCTTGGAATGGAGATAGACTGAACAATATTAATGAAAAACCTGAAAGATGGAAAAGAAGCATAAAAATTATGCAAAAAGCTGCAAAAGTGTTTGAAGAATGTAATGTCTACTTTAATATTGAAGTTGTAAATAGATTTGAAACATTTATGATAAACACATGTGAAGAAGCAATAAATTATATCAATGATGTGAAATCAAATAATCTTGGGATTCATTTAGATACATTTCATATGAATATTGAAGAAGATTCCATGATAAATGCTATTCATTCGGCTAAAAACAAACTGCGTTATTTTCACATAGGAGAAAATAATAGAAAATTCCCAGGAACAGGAACAATGCCGTGGAAAGTTATTTTTGATTCGTTAAAAACATCTAATTATAATGGTCCGATAACAATGGAACCATTTATTAAAGCCAAAGGTGAAGTTGCTTCTGCTGTAAGTCTATATCGAAACTTATATACAAGCGATAACTATGAGAAAAAAATAGTTAAGTCATTACAATTTGTTAAAACATTACTAATGTAATACACAATAGTACAATAATACTCTTTAATAAGTTAACTAAAACGAATTATTAACTAATAATTCGTTTTAGTTTTGGCATAACCTTACTGTTTGCAACAACAACATCCCATTTCCCTTTTTCATACTCATAAGCACTAACTTCAGCTCCAGCTTCACTAGCAATTATAGCAGAAGCTGCAAAATCCCAAATACTAATACCTCTCATAAAAAACATATTAAACCTTCCACACGCAAGATTAGCAATGTCATACGCAGCAGCCCCCATACATCTAATTTTCCGTATCTTTTTAGCAAGAGCATTTTCACCATCAAATAGTTTTTCGGAAGACACACGTGTCCTTCCCATACCAGTAACAGCAATGCACTCACTCAAATCTTGCTCACTAGAAACTTTTATTCTAGTATTATTTAAAAAAGCCCCTTTACCTACTTCAGCATAAAACAATTCATTTGTTAATACCGAATATATTGCGCCACAAACTGGTATTGCAAAATCAGATAATTCATTTGATAATGTACCATTTCTATTTACTTTTTTATAACAAGCGGCACTGGAACAAAAGTATGGAATACCATAATAATAATTAATAGTACCATCTAAAGGATCAACAATCCATAAATAATCTCTGTCGTTATCAATTGTACCACACTCTTCACTAAGAATAGAATGGCTAGGAAATCTTTTCAGGATTGTATCAATCATAATTTTTTCAGAAATTTTATCTACTTCTAATTTAATGTCATTTTTTAGCTTTTCATCAACTTTTAATAATCGACCATAATACTCATTATGCACTTTACCTGCAAGTTCCACAACCTCTTTTGCTACCTCCAACATAATTATAAACTCCATATATTTATAAAATAGCTCAAATAAAAAAAATACATACTTAAGTTTATAGAAAACAAAATAACAACCAGTTTAATAAAACTGGTTGTTATTTTGTTTTCTATAAACTTTCTAGAGTTCTAATATCAACTCCAGTATAAAAAACTTCTTTTTCTGGGGGTATTTTTTTAAAAATATAATCAAATAAAATTTTTACAGGCTGCGCTCCTTGTGTATACGGATCCTGCCCTATAGTAAACTTTATTATCCCCTCTTTCATAAGTTTTATGACAGGAGCTACAATGTCATGGCTAATAACCTTAACTTTATTATGCATATTACACTCTTTCAAGGCATTACCAACACCAGTAACTCCACCACCAGTAACATAAATTCCTTTCAAATCAGGATTATTCTTACAAAAAGACATTACTAAATCATATGAAAGTTCATCTTTATCCTGGTTTTCATTTATTGCTACAGTTTTCAGACCTGACTTTGAAGCGCTAAGTTTAGCAACAAAGCCGGTAAGTCTATTTTGATGACACTCAAGATTTAATGAACTAATAATAACACCAACCTTACTATCTTTAGGGACAATATTCTCCATTAGTTCAAAAGCGACTTTCCCGGCTTTTTCATTATCCTGCCCAACAAAGCATAATCTATTTGTTCCTTTTATATCTGAATTAAAAGTCACAACATCAATGCCCTTTTCTATTAGTTGATTTATGCGTTGTACTATAAGATCACAAGCAATTGGCACTATTGCAATTCCACGGACTCCTTGTCTTTCAAGCTTATCAAGAATCTTTAATTGTTCTTCAGCATTCAAGGTATTAATAACTTCAATATCTACTTCAACCCCAAAGCTTTTATATTCATTATAAGCATTCTCAACACCTTTTTTTACATCAGAGACAAAAGGATTAAAATCTGGTGCCATAACAACACTAAAAAGCAAACCTTTATTTTTGCTAACAAGAGCTTTTGCTGCAAGATTAGGAGTATACCCCAATTCATCAATAATTTTTAACACTCTATCTTTTGCTTTTTTGCTAACATTAGGCCTGTTATGAATAACTCTATCAACAGTACCTCTTGATACGTTAGCTAATTCGGCAATTTTACTAATTGTAAGTGCCATAAATCCTCAATATTACAAATAGGAAAATAGAAAAAACATTTTAATTTTATGCTTTATCGTCATGATTTCAAATATAATTACAATAAAAATGAAATCTACTTTGCTCTAACTTTATAATTATCTAATACAACTGCTAATAAGATAATTGCTCCCATAGTTATAGTCTGCCAATATGAAGAAACGCCTAATAAGTTTAAACCATTATTAATAATACCTATTGTTAATACGCCAATAGCTGTCTTAATAATTCCACCTTTACCACCATTCAAACTTGTGCCACCAAGAACAACAGCAGCAATTGCAGTTAATTCATAACCAGAAGCTGCAGCAGGTTGACCTGTACCTAACTTTGAAGCTAAACAACATCCGCCTAAAGCTGCTAATATTCCGCTTACAATATATGCTGATGCTTTAACAAAATTTACATTAACACCACTTAAAAATGAAACATCTTCATTGCTACCAACAGAAAACAAATAACGTCCATATGGTATACGAGTGAAAATAATATAAACTACAGCAACAAGAATAATAACAAGTGTCACCAAAACTGGCAATGAATCAAATAATCTATGTTGTCCTAACCATTTGAAATTATCAGCAAGCTGGAAAACTGGTCGACCATCACTTATTACGTAACCAAAACCACGAGCCATAGAAAACATTGCCAATGTAGCAATAAACGGAGCAACTTTTAATCTTGTTATAGAAAAAGCACAAATTCCCCCACAGACGCCACCAACAATAACACTTACAGAAAATATTATTAATACAGAGTTTATTATTGAAACTTCACCAATATGTTTAATAACAATTGCAACAACGACACCGGCTAATGCCGCCACCGAACCAACAGATAAATCAATTCCCCCAGTAAGAATAACAAAAGTCATACCTGTAGCTAAAAGCATATTAATTGAAACCTGTATTAAAACATTCATCAAATTAAGTGGGGATATAAAACGGGGTTCATTGATAGTAATTACCACACAAAGAATCACTAAAAAAAGAACCAATATATTATCTACAAGAAATTTACTTATTTTATTATTAGAATTTGTAATACTATTCATTTATTCACCTTCATTTTAGTCACTAATACTAGAAAACTTCATAATTGTTTCTTCATCACATTCATTTATAGGTAGTATTTTAGATACTTCTCCCAATCTCATAACAACAACTCTATCACAAATACCCAAAATTTCTGGTAATTCAGAAGAGACAAGTATAACACTCCCTCCATTAACTGTATACTCATTAATTAAAGAGTAAATCTCTGACTTTGCATTTACATCAATCCCATGCGTAGGCTCATCTAACAACAAAATATCAATATTTGCTGCAAGCCACTTCGCGAGAGAAATCTTTTGCTGATTACCACCACTTAGATTCTTTACTAATGTATCAGATGATGGTGTTTTAATATTTAAATTCTTAATAAATCTTGCTGAAACTTTCTTTTCCCAAGGTTTATTAAGAAAAATACCTTTTAAATTATTACGTAAGTTAGGTAATGTAATATTATTCATTACTGTTTCATCAATTAAAACTCCCTGAGTTTTCCTATTCTCTGGAACAAGTCCTAACTTATGTTTAATTGCTTGTGCTGGATTTTTAAATTTTACGACTTTATCATGTAGCAAGACTTCACCACTATCATATTGCATAGCACCAAAGATACTAAGAAGTACCTCAGTTCTTCCTGATCCAACTAAGCCAGAAATCCCAAGTACTTCTCCTTTTTTTAATGAAAAAGAAATATTTTTATAACAATTTTTTTTGCATAACTCTTTAACCTCTAAAACTTCTTGATTCGTTACATGTTCTTTTTTATTAAAGAATTTTGTAATCTCTCTACCAACCATTAATGAAATTAATTCATCTTCATTAGTATCATTAACATTAAGAGTTTTAACCATCTCACCATCTTTAATAACAGTAATTTTATCACCAATTTCAAAAAGTTCTTTCAATCTGTGAGAAATATATATTATTGCAACATTATGCTTTTTTAATGTTCTAATAATTTTAAATAATGATGAAACTTCATGTTCAGATAAAGATGCTGTAGGTTCATCCATAATTACAACTGAAGCTTCTTGAGAAATAGATTTTACAATTTCAACCATTTGCATTTCAGCAATACTTAATTCTGAAATAATTTTCGCAGGATCAATATATACCCCTATTTTTTTAATGTATTTTGCAGCCTCATCGTTCATTAACTTCTTATTTAAAAAAAACTTGTGTTTTCGTTTTTCAGACCCTAAAAAAATATTTTCAGCTACTGTCAAATCAGGTACAACACTTAATTCTTGATGTATCGTTGATATTCCTTGATTTAATGCCTGAACAGGAGTATAAAAGATCTCTTCTTTTTCCTTGTAGAAAAACTTACCCTCATCTTGCTGATATACACCAGATAAAATTTTAATTAATGTTGACTTCCCAGCACCATTCTCGCCTAATAATATATGCACCTCTCCTGGATAAAAATCAATATTTATATCATTAAGTGCTCTAACACCAGGAAAGGATTTTCCAATATTTTGCATTCGAATAACAGGTTCTTGTTTCAAGATACATCCTCCACCTAAACTCTAAACTAACCTTTTCAATAAAAACATATGAAAAGGTTAGTTAATTTAAAAATTTGTTGCTTACCTAACAGATATTCTCCTGCATTATAGGCCGTTCTTTTTAATATAATCAGAATCAATTACATATGGAGAGATTAGAATTTCTTCAGCTGGCTTTTTATTATCACGTAAATAATCTGTTACTACCTTTAACATTTTATCAGCCGAACCAGCAGGATCTTGAGCAATATCAGCTTTCCATACCTTACCATCTTTTTTAATTCCACTAACTGCTTCAGGATTGCCATCATAGCCAACTACTTTAACATTCATACCACTACCTTTAATTGTCTCAACAGCAGCTACAGCAGCAGGATCACCAACAGCAAAAATATAATCTAAATTAGGGAACTGAGTCAAAAAATCCTGTGTAACAGAAGCAGCTTTATTAACATCACCTGAATAGGTCATTTCAGAAACTACTTCAATATTTGGGTATTCTTTTAAGACACTCTTAAACCCATCAGCTCTCCATGTGCATTGCTCTATTTCATCATAAGTTATTATTGCTGTTTTACCTTTACCACCAAGAGCTTTTGCAACAAACTCACCTGCCAATTGACCACCCTTAATTTCATCTGTTCCAACAAAAGTAACAAAATCTCCATCTGATTTAATATTTAAACAAAAAACTGGAATCCCTGCTTCTTTTGCAAGATCAGATGCAGCCTTTGAACCAGCAGACGATGCAGGAGATAAAACTATTGCATCAACACCTTGAGTAATAAAATCTTGAACTTGTCCATACTGAACATCACTACTTGCCTTACCATCAACAACTACTAAATCAATGTTATACTTCTCTGCTGCTTTAATAAGGTTTTCTTCAAGAATATTCCAAAAAACATGTTCACGAGTAAGCAACACAGCACCAACTTTCAATTTATCTGCTGCTGAAGCAGTAAAAGAGAAAGCAAACACTAAAGAGCACAATGTTAACAAAGCAAAAAATTTGTTTTTCATTACTAATAATCCTTTACAATATGAGCAAAAAAACTATTTACGTTATTTAAATAAATAACATTAAAATAATAAACTATTTAATAAATAAGTACTATATTTATCCAAAATACTTTCAAATATAATCAATCATAGATAAAATGTGCTTGAACACAGTTACTGTGCTTATATTTTATCGTATATATTATCTTAAGCAAATTTATTTAAAAAATAAATTTTATTTCTAATACTTCAAGCCAACACTGTAACACAAAACATCAAATATATAAATAAGTTATACGATTTATGCAATATAAAAATTTAATATAAAATAAAATATCGTTTAAAAAAAACACACATTATTTCATACATTTATGAATAAACACTCGTTAAGAAAACATATAAATACTAATTAATTTTGTGTTCGGGCACAAAAATTTGATTTCAGCTAATTAAAAATTCATAAATACTCTTATTTGCTCTTAATTAATTTATACTTTGCTGTTCGCTAAAAAATTAGATACCTGAAAACTAACTGTATACTGTACAATGCTATCACTGCAGCCTATCCGCAGAGCGACAATCAAAAATGCATAGTGCATCAAATTAGAAACTCTGTAAAGCATGTCTGCCATAAAGACATGAAAGCGGTTTGTGCAGACCTGAAAGCTATTTATACCGCCAAAGATGAAGCTAATGGTAGAGCTGAGCTTGATATTTTTATAGACCGCTGGGGTAGTAAGTATGAATACATCGGTAAATTTTGGAAGAAGAACTGGTCAGAATTGTCGACTTTCTGGGATTATTCTTCAGAACTACGCTGTCTTATTTATACGACAAATTCCATTGAAAGTTTCAATCGGATTTGTCGTAAATTTACTAAAACCAAAGGGATATTTCCTCATGAAAATAGTCTGTTAAAATCTATTTATCTCGGAGTACAGAATATCGAGAAAAAATGGACTTGCAAAATTCGCAACTGGGGTGTAATATACTCATAGCTTTTAATTGTTAAGGAAGACTACCTTGAAGCTTAATCTCTGTACTTACACAAATTATTTACAGACTCCCTAAAAACTATAATTCAACCAGCAAATTATTGCTGACTGATTATTACCTTTCTATACCCCGAGAACTATGAGATTGGTTACGAGTTATAGTTTTTCTAGTCGTATTGATGTTGAGTATAATTCTCTTAATATGTTCTGTAACCTTACTTGTAATCTGTCTAATTCCTGCAATTGCTCTAAGAGATCCCTGAATTGCTTCTGCAAATCTGAAATCTTTAAGCTTTCTAACTCCTTCCAATCGTTGATGTCCTTCTCGATTGAGGTAATGATTCCCATTACGATTGTTTCTAGTTCTGTCTTTTCCATTTGTTGTTTCTCCTGTAATTGAGTTATTGGAATTGCTTTCGTTATTTGAAAGCGGAATATCATTTATATTACTTATTTTTCTATTAGCCTGAGAGAACGACGTGTCCCGTAATTCCACTTCTCTATTTCTATGTTCTCTGGCAGTACTATGAATTTTTCTTTTTTCTCCTCAATCAAGAAAATTCCGAAAGTGTCTTTCTCTAAGTAATATAGAGTCTGATTGGCTTTCTTTATTCGAGTCTCTAATTGGTCGAGTGCCTTCAAGTTTGTTGTTATTTTGTATGTGATTGTTTTTAGAAGTAACCATGAGCCTATTGTTATTCCCAGAACTGCTGCTATTCCAATCATAGCTGTGTATATCCAGCGTTTGCCGTAGACTGTGTTCATACTCTTGAAGTGTTGCTTCAAGTTCTTTGTCGTTTGCTCGGCTTTTATTTTGATAGCGTTCTCGATTGTATTTAGTTCGTTTTTCGATGATTCTTGTAATTTCTCGCTTAATACCTGCAAGTTCTTTTTGAATAGTCCTTCGGTCTTCTGTTGTTGTTCTTCTAGATTTTCCTGTAGTCGTTCGGTCAAACTCTTTAGATTTCCATTCTGCATTGTAAATTCCTCCTTTGAATCTAATCTTTTCATTACTCTCTGGGTCTTTAACTGTGATGAATAATTTTGACTCTCTGTTTATTTCCAAGCCTGCTCCTCTGAGTGAAGTAATAATGTCTGGACGATTTGTTATAAGACCACATTCAATTTGTTCTTTGAGGTAATTATTGATAAGATCTCTGGCTTTGTCTTTCTCTGACTTTGATGAGTTCTGTCCCCAGCGGTTGAGTCTAGACTCAATAAGATCAGCACTGCTTGGGGTAAACATTCTGGCTCGTTCAGGGTCATCAGGTCGTGTCCAATCGTGCTTGATGTTTTCATAGTCTCTCATGGGGTCAAAGTCCTTTTGCCATCCCGGGGGGAAAGCGTTGAATGCATTGCCTGTAGATAATTCCATTCTTGGTATTACAAAGTGCAGCTCGCAGCGTTGAACATGGCTATGGCGTACCCAGAGTATGTTGAACTGATCTGGTTCTAATCCTGCGAAAGCGATTTCTTCGAAATTCTCCATTACTTCGTCTTGATCATCGCCTGTGACGGTGTCATCACCACTCCATGAAATTACCCCTGAGGTATATTTCCACTCCCTGTCAATGCAGTCAATCAGGTCTCTGGTGAGTAGTGGATCGCCACGGACTACTTCTGGTGGGTTTTCTTTTCTACCGTGATAATCTAATCTTAGAAGGTATTCAATTGATGAACTGCCACATCCTTTGCCATGAGGAAAAACTTTAATTAGCACTATCTACTCCTTATAACTTTTCAATTTTTTTACTGATTCATAGATACGATTTAGCCAGAGGACTGTCTCTAGTGTTGGAGAGCGTTCTTTGTGTCGGTTTGCCCAGCGAGCAAGCTGGTTTATGTTAGAACCGATTCTGGCAATCTGCCGAATGAGTTCTTTGTCGTATTGACTTTTATGTATACGCATATTTAGGGTAAGATGTCTCAGAAGATCAGATACGTTGCTATCTGTTGCAGCAGCTTTTGATTTAATCAGTTGCAACTCTTCTTCAGATACTCTTACTTTGATATAACGATTTCTTTTCATATCTATTCCTTATTATTTAAATGCCTATGAGTCGAAGACTCTGGCATTCGTCTTATGAACATATATATAAGGTCATAAGACCTAAAGGGGATTCAAGGGGAACCTCCCCTGACCAGCCCCAATGTGACCACATTGGGTAGGCTGGCTCTCATTAAAATTACAATACACGTCCCCTTAAGATACTTGATTTTGATTTAGTTGATTAATTGTTAATTTTATATTCATCAAACAATTCATCCAAAGAACATGAACTTGGATTTTCAATACTTGTTCTACTGGGTATGGTGTAATCATGAGTTAGAATATACGAATTGATAAGGTTACAACTGCTACGATACAGAACAGATTGAAAAAGTCATTGGCTGTAAGTGAGGGTTTTTCATTAAATTTTAATACTGTATTCTTCATTATAGTTCTCCTGTGAGTTTTGTAATTAGTGTGGCTTTAACTGAGTCGTCTATTGGCAAACGGTCTATTGCAAAAATTGCATCTGCAATCTTGCTGCTTATGTTATTTTGGGTATAGCCTAAATTGCCAGTGGTTATCGGCACATTTAATGAAGGTGGAAAACAGTTATTACACAGGCTTTTGTGTGAGTCATTATCTACTCTTTTATTGACTGAAATAGCATCATTTGACGATGATGATTTTAGGTTGTCATTCAGATTATTTATATCAGCAACTTCATTGTCTAAACTTTCATTTTTCGCAATATTTTGTTTCTCTGTCACATTAAGATTTTTGAAGTTTTGTAACCCATTGTTCTCTAGAGAGATTACAGAATCGAGGTACTGGGCTGTTAATCCATGTGTCGCTGGTTCGAGTCCAGCCGGGGGAGCCATAAAATTGAACCGTAAGCCTTGATATTTCATGACTTACGGTTTTTTCTTTTATAAGATCTGACTGTATTGAGATTCTCTGATTAGAATCAATTGTTGATAACATTTTTGGTAACACTAATTTCATCTGAGCAACGGACTTTTTTTACTTCTGAAAAGCTTCAGTTTTCTTCATCGCATTTTCTAAATTTTCAGCCTTACATGCATATAATATTTTGATGTTGTTGCTGATTATTCATGCCTCATAAGCTTTTAATTCTCGTGTAAAAGCACACCTGCATTTGAATTCATAATACCACAAGTATGCCTTAAACTATGAAAATCTGCATATCCATCATATTTAATGTAATCAATATCAGCAAACTTTAAATCATTTCGCAAGGTTGCAGCTCCTTTGTTGAGCCACATACCATAAAAAAGAGTGCTATTCAGTGTCAGTATTGGACTTGTTAAGTATTTTACTAACAGGGTATGTTAGCACTTCTAGAATCGAAGACTACTATATCTTCTCAATCAAAGCAAAATAGTGAGTCGGCAGGGTAATGTTATTCATATTCAATTTAAATAGTATTTGATTTATTATCTTTTAAATTAACGTACAATGCATTAATACTATTAATACTAGATTATCACTCTTTGTTTCATATTTATAAAATATTAATACATCTAGTACAACATTTTAATTTATTTTATCTTATTTTGTATAAACTATTAATAAAAAAGAGTAACTTTTACTGCTACAAAGAACACAATGGTACGATAATAAAAAGCAGCAATTATATAATCATTATTATTAATATTATAATACTCACTAATAATCGTCAAAGATTTTACTCCGTCAATCTCATCATCTACTATTTTGATTATAATAACTAATTTATTGCACTCATCATATTATCTTTAATATGAAACTTTGTTAAAATATCCTTTAAACCTTTTGCGTTTTCGAATGCATCTTCAAGACGTGAAGGAACGACTACATTTCCAGTTTCATTACCTTCATCATCATCTTCATTCATTTCTAAAGAAACATTAAGTATTTCTAAAACAGACTCTAGCTGCATCCCTTCTCTTTTTGTTATGCTACTAGTAGAAGCAGATAGTTTACCACGTTCATCTACCTTAATCTCTATAAGAGAAGTAAGCTCTTGACCATTTTCTTCCTCTATATAACTTATAATGCTTCCACCAATATCACAAAGAGTATCTCCAAGTTCTTTCTTAGCTGCTTTGTCAGCTTCAGGGGAAATTACTTCATATTTAATTCCTGTTTGATAATCGACGCTTATTTTTATAGAATGCTCAAACTCATCTGTATCTTTATGCTCATTCCCATGTTTCTCAATCAAAAGTTTAGAAAGTATCTCATATTGTGTTCCTACTTTATCAGTACAGAGAATTTTCTCAGCAATTCCTTTGAGTCTTCCATTTAATTTATTACCTTCACCGCTCACACCTCCAATCACTTCAATATTTCCTTCTGCATCAAGAATCGCTTCAAAAGATTGTATATACATATCAGGGGGTGCTGATGGACCACTAATACCGCTTATTCCAGTTTTACCTTTCTCATCATTATACCCTTCCATTCCATCCATTACATATTCTTGAATATTTTTTTTGATAGCTGATACAGTTGGGTCAATATTATCACTTATAAAACCACTATCACTAAATGTCATACTTTCAACACTATTATCAAGTTCTATCTCATTTATCCTTTCACCCCCCCCAAAAACCGTTGAAAGTTCTTTTTTTGCATCATTATCAGGCATCATTTTAAAGAGCTTAAATGCTGTTTTTTTGGTCAAACCTTCTTCAGTTGAAAGCTCTGTCATTGCTGTCTGATTAATCTCAAGTTCTTGTAATGAACTTGCTATTTCTTTTGCTTTATCAGGATCTTTATTAAGAGCTTCCTGAAACTCAGTAGTTCGTTTCTTTGCTTGCACACCAGATTCTTGAGAAGTTACAGTAACTGTACCATCTTCAGCCACGCCGATATTAACTATTTCATCTTCGCCAAGTAATAGCCCCTGTTCTGCAAAGATATTATTAACAAGCTCTGCAGATTCTTCTTTTAATGAATTGATTTTTGCCAAAAGATTATAGACTATTTTATCAACACCACCTTCACAGTTTAAACCAAGTAATCCCTTGACATCACTAACACCCAAACGGATAGTACTAGCATTTGATTTGTCTGTATTCACCACTTGGGCTGAAGCAACTGCGGTTCCAGGAGCAACATCTTCTGTATTCTTAAGAGTAGTAGAGACTAGTTTACTTTCGACATGTGAGTCTTCATTAATAACACTTTCTTCGTTACCTATAGAGCCATATTTCTTTCCAATTTCGTTATAGTTATCCGTAAGAATTCTACTATTCTTGCTATATTCAGCAATATCACCTGTTGATAAATTTTTAGTTATATCCCACATCTCTTTTGCTGCAGCAATTCCTTCTTTATTATTGTCTGTTTCAATTGAATAGTGACGTAATCCCGAAATACAATCTAAAAAGGAATCAAATCGTCCATATAGGTTTAACTTTTTTTGTTCAGAAGCACCATAATGTGCATCTACTACAATTTGAAAATTACGAAGCTGTTGTTTACTTTTAAACATTTCATTTTTGAAATAACTATCACTATTAAGAACATTTTCAACAAGACGATCAAGTTCCTCACCTTTTCCACTTTTAACTTTTACTAAATAATTATTAGCAGTTAAATTTGTACTAGTATTAAATTGTTCAAAACCGAAGCTCATTCCTGCGGCACTATCAATACCCTCGACTTTAGAAGATATTTTTTCATCGATATAATTAAAGAGTGCATTTCGTTCTTCTCTGCTTGCGAAAAGGTTATCCATAAATGCAAAATCAACACCTGTTGTTTCATTAAATCCAAATTCATCAGTATTATAGTATGTATTAAAGTGGCCATAATAAATTCCAGTTATGTCTTTATTAACAGTAGAAGAAAGATACTCTCCTGAATCTTCAACAAACACATTACCACTCAACTCAACATAATACGCATCTTGTGACCACTTACTTCCAGTACCAGCTGAATCACTGTCTAAATTTGCAGATTTACTATTTTTCAAAATTGTTAAAATGTCAGAATCATCACCCAATGCTGCTGCGACTTTCTCTTTATTCTCAATGTCCCCGAGAACTTCTATATTACCATTATCATCAACATCTAATGCAAATGAACCCTTACCCGCCACTGAGACTTCTGCTTTATTCAATAATTCTGTAACCCGTGTAAAAAGCTTTTCCTGTGGAGTTTGTTGAGTCAATGCTGATTTGTGGCGTGTATTGCTTGAAATAGAAGTATAAGTATCACCTATAAGTTCTTGAAGATTTGGCATAATATTCTCCATATTATAATGCTAAAGGCAATACGCTAGCACAATCGTAAACATCATACTTTTATGTAAAACTTGAAAGATTAATTTTCAGTATATACGGACATAATCTCAAAATCTTTATATATAAAAATATTTTGTAGTAATATATCACAACATTTTCTTATAAGACATGATTACAAAAGTTCAGGGCAACTTTAATAAGTCACCCTAAACAATTTAACTTCAACACTGATTGTAAATAACAAATCATATGAATGCTACAAACTAATTAAGTGAATTCATAATGTTATCCTTTATTATGACTCTAGAGTCATAATCATATAACAGGAAACAATCTAAATGCTAATTTAGAGAACACAAATGACTGATCGTATGATTTTCAATCCCATTATATTATCCAGATTTTTTACCTTAATTTAAAAGTTGAGATTTAAATACTTACATTTCGGTATCTTTTGATTTTATTATCCCACGTTTATTATCAGGCATTTCTTGGAGGGCTGAAATTCGCTCCTCTAATTCGTTGATTTTATCCATAAATGTTCTGAAAACTCCTAGATCTAGACCACCACTTGAACGATTACCAGTAAAAAAATAGTGAATATCTGCACAACTGTCTGATAATATCTACAAGGCACTGAAGGTATATCAAGCCCATCACACTCCCATAGAGTAACACTAGTACCCAAAAAACTACCATAGTTGGTAAATTCATTCTGAGTTTTAAAGATTTTCTTTCGTACTTCTTTCAAGCGTATTCACTGAATTTTATCGAGAACTTGTGTATTTTTCCTAAGTGACATTTTACCCCCCACTAAACATTCTACCATAGGTGGCAAACCCACTACTGACTAAGTGTTTATAATAGCGTATATTAACAACAGAGGTAAAATTTACCATTTTAAGCACACTGATAATACAATCGACAAGCAGAGAATGAATACTTAGCAGTTTTTTAGAACCTATTGTTGCACAACCACTTTTCTATATAATAAGCATCTTGAGCCCATTGACATACAGTAGCAGCAGAATCAATGTCTAGTTTACAGATTAATTATTTTTCAAAATTGTTAAAACATCAGAATCATCACCCAGTGCTTCTGCGACTTCATCTTATTACTAATATCTCCAATAACTTCTATATTAGCATTGCCCTCGACTGCAAACTGAAAATTAATCCCGAGTATGATCGAATCAAGACAGAGAAGATATTTACCGAATACTTTTCAAATATGCAAGTGAACATAATTTAAAAAATTTTAGTTTACCCAATTATTAGTCCTAGCACACAGTTCACACTAGGCTTCTCGCAAAAAGCATAGGTTTTTCTATTTAAAAATAGCTGATACAAATATAATCCAAATTTTTGAACGTGAGTAATTTTAATCAGATTGCCCAGACAATTACATTTTTATAAAATATAGAATGATTGATGGTTAACTCTCAATAAATGTACATTCAATTCCAAGGAATTTACGCATCTCATTTTCCTTGTCAATCAATTCATCTGATTCTTTTTTAATTTCTGCAGTCAAATTTTCATTGGGCTTAACTCTCATATTATAACCTACATTCAAACCTAAACTGTTCAAATGATATTTGGCAATTGCCGGATATGCCGGTCCTTCAATAGCACAAGTTTTAGTCAACCATTCCTGCAACTTTTCTGACTTTTCAAGATTATCAGTGAAGTGATTATACATCCAATTGTAAATATCAATATGAAAATTACACATTACTCCATTGAAGCCTTGATAACCAAGCTGGAGTGAATTAAGCATGGTCTGAGTATTTGCATTGAAAAGTTTTAATGCAGTACCTTTAACCAATTCTATTCTAGTCTTTTGCATATCAGCATTACAACAAACGTCCTTAAAGAATTTGATACGTCCACTTTTGGCACACCACTCGATTTCATTATTAGTAAGCAATCTATGATATGGGAATGGACATTCATAAATACCGAAATCTACATCAGGAATTTCTGTATGAATTCTCTCTGCATTTTTCACCAGCTCATCCCCACCCTTATTATTAACATCAAGCCTGTTTGCTACCAATACCACAGCATGTACTCCGGTAGACGCAACTGCTTTCAATTCTTCAATCTGCTCCTCAATTGTGTCTGAGGTATGTCCTGAAGCTATTACCTGAATTTTATCTCCAACCTCTTCAAGTATAGATTTTGCCAGCAACACCTTTTCTTCAATATCCAGAACAAACATTTCACTCGATTGACAGACAGTAAAGATTCCGGCTGCACCAGAATTCATCAGATGCCTCGCGACCCTTTTATTTCCTGGAATATCTAGCTTATTCTCATCATCAAAAATAGTTATCATAGTTGGCCAAACACCACTGTTAAATATCATAATATTTCTATCCTTTCTATAAGTTTAATAAATTTAAAGGTTCTTTCCCATTAAAAACGTCCACAAGTGCTCTTGCTGTAGCATTTCCAGTCTCAGAGTAAACCTTACTTGATTCTCCAGCAGCATGTGGAGTCACCACAATATTATCAAGCTGAAATAAAGGATTAGTTTTCTGAGTAGGTTCTGATTCAAACACATCAATTCCCGCCGCAGTCAGCTTTTTATCCTTCAATGCCTTGTATAGAGCTTTCTCATCAACGAGATCACCTCTTGAAGTATTGACAAAGAATGCACCATCTTTCATTAAGCCAATTGTCTTCTCGTTTATCAAGTGCTTTGTTTCCGGCAGACTGGGCACATGAACCGAGATAAGGTCACTTTGACTGAGTAATTGTTCATAGTCGACAATAGTAACACCAAGCTTTTTTGCAACTTCATAATCTGGATTTATGTCATACACAAGTATTTCCGGCTTGAAGGGAAGTAACTTTTCCACCGTAAACCTACTAATTTCCCCAAAGCCCAGCATACCTATCTTCATTGTATTCAACTCCATGAAGACTTCACGGTTCCATTCACCATCCTTTGTCGTTTTATCAAGCATGGGGATATTACGGATAATTGAAAGCATCAGTGTTACAGCATGCTCTGATACAGAATTAGAGTTAATCCCTTTGCAGTTACTCACCTTGATTCCACGCTTACTGGCAGCTTGTAAGTCAATATTATCCACACCCACACCGAAGCGGGCAATACCTTTCAGTTTTAGTGCATGCTTGAAAATTTTCTCGTCCCAGATATCCAATCCGGCAATTACCCCATCAATATCCCCAACAACATCCAGCTGTTCATCAAAAGTATACGGTCTTCCCTTGACATTCTCAATAATCTCACAATTATTGGCAAGCAGATATTCATAACCTTCAGCACACAACTTTGAAAAGTTTGTAGCAGTTACTAGCACTTTCATTTACAATCCTCACAATAAAGAATACATATTAAAGATACAGATTATTATAAAACGGACTTCATAAGGCAAGACGTCCCCTTACTATTTTCAAACAGGCTGAAAATAGCTTGATCTGTATTACACAATAAAACACTAATTATTTACATAGAGCCTACAGCAGAATTTTCATCTATTACTTATTTCACAAGATCGAATAAGCGTGGCAGGAAGAGTATGACATCAGGAAAACATGTAACGAGCATTAATGAAATAAATAACGGAATCAGCCACGGGGAGGTATATTTTACAACGTTACTAAATGACTTTCCCGTTACTCCCGAAAGCATAAATAACGATTGCCCTATAGGTGGAGTCATCAAACCAATCATTAGATTCAAGACAACAATAACTCCAAGGTGCACATCATTAATTCCTACTTCTCTGGTAATTGGCAAAAGCATTGGTACCATCAGCAGAATTACCGGTGTAGAGTCGAGAATCATGCCAAAGAAAATCAGTAGAACATTTATCATAATTAGAACAATAAGCTCATTATGCGAAACACTCAGAATTAAATTCAAAAGTACTCTATCCAATCTTTCAAATTGTAAAACCCAACCAAAGAGCGCAGCAGAAGATATTATAGTAAGCGCTGGAACTACTCCAGTTACCGTCAGATGCATAACTTTCGGTATATCACTTATCGTCATTTCACGGTATACAACAAGTATTACAAACAGGACATAAATTATACTTACCAACGCAGCTTCTGTCGGCGTAAAGTATCCGCTCCAGATTCCCCCCATGATAACTACTGGCATCAGTAGCGCCAGAATAGTAGATTTCATCATTTGAAAGCACTCTTTAAAACTAGCTCGCTTATGAACTGGATATTTTTTCTTCTTTGCGATAAGAAAAATAGTTATACAGAGTACAATAGCCATGATTGCCCCGGGCACAATTCCTGCAGAGAAAAGTGCACCTACAGAAACACTTGCAGCCGAGCCATAAATAACCATCGGTATACTTGGAGGCACAATCGGACCCATAGTTGAAGAGGCTGCGGTCACCCCTATCACCATATCATCATCATAATTTTCATCCTTCATAGCCTTCATCTCAACCTGTCCAAGGCCGCCGATGTCTGCCAAAGCCGATCCAGACATACCGGAGAATAAAAAGCTTGAAACAACATTCACATACGCCAATCCCCCTGGGAGGTGTCCGCAGATTGAACGGCAGAAACTGAATATTTTGGTAGTTATTCCACCATTATTCATTATGATACCTGCCATCATGAACATAGGAATAGCCAACAGAACGAAGTTATCTAGACTAGCAAACAATTTTTGCATAATCATCATATCATTAATCAAGCCACTGATAAGGCAGTAGCTTAAACCACTGCATAATAAAGCCAAATATGTAGGTGCTCCAATTACCAACAATACGACAAAGATCACCATATATACAATCAATTCAAAACTCATAATTTCACTTTCATTGTTACAGCCATCTGTTAAAATGAAATCCCAAAATAACCATAATACTAACAGACAAGTTCTAAAAATTACCTACACTATTGTTTTAACAGAGCGCAAATACTGTCCTTCATCTTTTCCAATACCCTGATTACCATTAAAGCCCCGCTCAACGGCAGAATTACAACGACATATGATTTGCTTATATCTAAAGCATAGGTACGGGAGAGTCCTGAATAGCCCACATATTCTATTCCTTTGACAAATATCCAGGAAAATACTACCAGGGTTACAATATCTATAATAAACTCGATAATTATCTGTATCTTTTGAGGTAACCTCGTCACAAAACAGTCTATCCTGATATGCTTATGATATTTTGTAGCATAAGACAAACCCAAGAAGACCATCCACACAAAGGAATATCTGGAAACTTCTTCAGTGAAACTAAGGGGGCTCTTAAAAAATAGCCGCAAAAATATCTGCACCGTTATATTCAACAAGAATATACCGAGGAAAAGAATCATTAGGTATACTTCAAAATTATTCCATAGTCGCTTAAAGATTTTTTTCATAAATCATTCTCAATCTTTTATAAGGTTAATAGCGATAAGCAGAGAGCTATATTAAGGTTTATATTGGAAAATACGCTAGATATATTACCTGTAGTCGACACTTTAAACCTATAGTTTATTAATTTATCGTAAAGCCTCTGCTTTACTTTTAATCAAGGAAAGCCTCTGAATTATCCACCTCAGACTTCCCTTAATTAAAAGATACATAAATATTTCTTTCCGCCTTCTTCAGGCAGATAAGTAACTAGTAAAATTAATAATTTAGAAATTTCCTGATATCAAGGATAATTGGTGCATACTTTTCATTAGACATATATTTTTCATCCACCATTTTTTTAGCATTAGCATAAAAAGCTTCCATATCAAGATCTTCCTTGCCGTACATCTTCATACCTGCTTTTTGACAAACTTCTCTTGCTTTGGCATAATACTTTTCCATATCAATGGCATACTGTTTAATACAGTATTTTTCAAACAAATCATTAAATATCTTCTTTTCATTGTCTGAAAGGCTATTCCAAGCATCACTATTAAGGAAAAATGCACTGAGAGTATATCCATGCTGTGTATCATAAAAATGATCCTGCACCTCATATAACTTAGAGTTATAAACATTGGCAATACCATTATCCTGCCCCTGTACTACACCTGTCTGTAGTGCCATGTAGAGTTCAGTGAAAGAAATTGGCACAGGAGTGGCTCCAAGAGCAGAGATCACATCTTGCCATACCTGAGCTGTCATTGAACGTACCATAACCCCATTAAGATCTTCAGGCCTCTTTACATCAATACCTTTAGTAGTAAGCGCCCTTGCTCCGTTTAATGAATCACCAACAAAATGCAGTTGAGTCAGCTTCTCAAGTTCATTCCATAGCTTTTTCTGTTTTGGACTTTCCATAAGATACTTGTGCGCATCTTCATAAGACTGGAACAAGTAAGGCAGAGCAAAAACCCCAAATTCGTCCATAAATGTTGGAAGCCCTGAGGTCACATTACCAAAGAACCCCTGAATAGTATTAGTTCTGGTAAGTTCCAACAATTCCTCTTCACTCCCTATTGAATTACTGAAGTAGACATCAATTTTAATCCTTCCATTGGTTGCCTTTTCGAAATCCTTTGCTAAGTTCACTAAAGCGATCGATTGAGGGTGTTTGTCATCTACACCATTACAAATACGCCAATCTTCAGAAGCATTACCTGAAGGAAGCAATACCAAAGACATAACCAAGCTAACAAATGTCATAATAATTTTTTTTGTCATTTCATTTCCTTTTTACAAATCAAAACACTACAAGCTTACAAATAGACACAACTATATCACCTAACCCCACAACAGGTTATTATTTCAAATATTTAAGAATAATCATTTTAGACTCTTATTTGTATGAAATTGCTTACTGTACTTTTCTAACTTATAACTTAACTGTAAAGCTGCGCCCACCATTCAGTCAAGTGTTTCTCTACTCTGCGCCGAGATTTTTGAAAGTTCTGTTCAGATATACTCTCAACAAGTTTCATATGCTCTTTATATGCAGTCTGGGCATTTTTTCTGAATGAAAATGACATACTTCGAGATTCTCTTACAGCTTCAACCAAAAGACTATATATTTTAACTAATACCGAATTACCGCTGGCATCAACAATTATACTATGAAATTCTTCATCTAGTTGGACCATAACGGGCACATTTGCACAATCCATTGCCTGTGAAAATTTATCACAATTTTCTTTTAAAAGTTGTATATCTTTACCTGATCTATTCTCACATGCAAGCTTAACTGCAAGGATCTCATTATGCAGTCTTACCTCAAAAAGTTCTGAAAGTTGAGGAGAATGCTCTACAAACCAATCTCTAACAATATCAATATTATCTGGAGTTAGATTTTTAATAAAAGCACCACGTCCAGGGAGTATTTCCAGATACTTCATCGTCTGCAATACTCTTAACGCCTCCCGAACTGTAGAGCGTCCAACATTCAGCATTTTTCCAATGTTCTGCTCTGGGAGAAATTTATCTCCCTCCTTATATTCGCCAGAAAGAATTAATTTTTTTAGTTCTTCAACAACCTGATCAGTTACAGATTTACTTCGTATCATTTTTTCCCTATCTTAGATTAAACATAACTGTCTGCACATCAGACAATTTACATTTCAATAGCTAATAACTTTATATTGTCAGCATATCAGACAATTTACCTTACGCCAATTTATTTTCATTATTTTTCTTCATAATATAACAATAATACTTATTTTTATAAATAATTCTTACTGATTATCTTCAAAATATGCATTTTGATAGTGCTGTGACACTGAAATGGTGTGAAGTAAAATATCCATAAGATTTTAATTTTTAATCAGTCAAATTCATTATCTACTACTCAAAGACTACCACTAAAAAGCAAAGAATTATCAATACGTAGACTAAACCGACCACTACTTACACACAAACGTATCAACTGACAGACAACAAATGAAAGTTCACCTCAGGCGTCTGTTCATGAATGGGAGATGATCCTTTTACACCAGAATAACAACAGAAAGTAATAGACAACTTAGTAATCACAAACTACTCAAAATATGATCCAAAAAATCCAGCCAATAATATTTTATATAAATCTCTAAGCTATAATTTGTCAAAAATTCACTTATCTGATTTATTGAACATATGGAATTACCCAAATTTTCCAACTAATTGGAATTTCACTGGATCTACTCCCGAACAAAATAGTTCAACAGTACGCGGAGTAATGCATAGCAATGACCATGATGTTTGGATAAATTCTAATTTTTGGTATGATGGAGCTTATAGAGCAAAAAATAACACTACCCCTAATCCAAATCCAAAAATACCGAGACATCACCAATTTATTATTACTCAAAAATTCTAGTCACTATAAACCCAACTCCAGTTTATTCATTATCATTTGGCGATATTTATTACCCTCAAACAGGGTTTGACCCTAAAGATTGTAAGTTCAGTATTACGCTTCACCCTTTATTGAGCTACGAATAACACTCGAAACAACTTTATGTAACATCAAAAAATATCGTTAAGGTCTACATATATTTTGTAAACCTTAATCATTCTTAAAGTACACAATAACATAGTTTGCACCATCCCACCCCCAAATCCCCTTTAGTTTATTAATATATTAACTCAACCTTACCACAAATCAAAGACACTTTTATAATTAAAACATCTTTACAAAAATTATCAACATACTATCATAACTTATTATAAATAACATAAGATATTGCACGAAGAACAAAGAGCAAGCGTGCATAATACACTGCGGATAAGTTTGACTCATACATAAAAAATATGTAGAAACTGACAAACTATTCCGATAATTAAAACATATATTACAATATGAAATATTATTATTAATTTATAAGGAGATATATAATGACACTAATCTGTTGTTCAGAATGTGGGAAGCAAATTAGCGAAAATGCGGTCGTCTGTCCAGAATGTGGAAACCCATTAAGAATTAATCAAAATCAAGGAAGAGTATCAGATAAATCTTTTATTGCAACAATTCTTCTATGCATTTTCTTTGGAACAATTGGAGTTCACAGATTCTATGTTGGTAAAATTGGTACAGGGATTTTGCAGCTCATAACCTTCGGTGGTCTTGGTATTTGGAGTCTAATAGATCTTATAATTATTATCGTAGGAAAATTCACTGACAAATCTGGAGCTTACATAAGAAACAATTAAGTCTTTAATAATTGATTATCACAAATAATTATACAAAACAAAAATATTAACTCTAATAATCACTAAGGTCTACGGAAATATCCGTAGACCTTCACTAATTATACAAAAGGTAAACTTTAACGTATCGGATTTACCAAAAACATTCACTAAAAATACACACAAGCATCGCAGTTTGAGCATTAATTTGCCCTAGTTTTATTTAATATTCTATCCAGTCAGAAATTATATAACTATAATAGGGCATAAGATACCATATCCTCTATCTAACAAAAATTTCCAAATATATGTCATTTCATTATTATTCATAGTTCTTCTTTGAATGTACCCTTTTGCTGATCTCTTTTTGTTTTGAATTATGAGACGATCAAATCCCAATTTTCCGATTATAATTGAATTCCTACTCTTTACGAAAGTTTATATACAGATTATCATTGTTTAAAGTAGAAAAGAATTCAGTTTATAAAATTAAAGTATTTTTGTTTGCAGTAATTTTAAGCATTATATATTAACGCATATAGCAACTAGACTTGGAATAGATGTTAATGAAGTCGGAAATCATGGTATAACTATATTCATGTACGCGTATGAACATACCCCAAACTCAGAGATTATATAGTTAATGATCGAGAATCACCCAGACATCACCACTTCTGATATTCTTGGTTTAAAGTCTATTCATTTCGCAGCATGCAGAAAGAATCCTGAGTTTATAAAAGTCTTAATAAATACCGGTGAAAATTTAAATGCTAATAAATATAGTGTTACTCCACTGGAACTGGCAAGAAATTATAAAAACGACATGGTCATAACTGCCCATATTAAAGCCGAAGCTGATACAAAATGTAAAAAGTAAAAGGAGACTCACAATGGAAAATATGATTGCAGGCCTAGCAAGTTTCTTCATTCCAGGATTAGGACAACTCTTACAACAGAGGTATTTAGCAGCTATAATATATTTTGTCTTAGCTGGGGTTGTATGGTGGTCAACACTCGGAACTTTTGGCTGGATAGTAAACATAATTGCTTGTATAAGTGCGTTAAGATGGAATAGGTAAAAAGATAATTAGTTATTGTTATACTCCTAGTCCACAACACAACCGCCCCGCTTTTTCAGGCGATCTAATAACTGGCAAAGTAGTAAAAGTAATAGACTAAGACACGATCTTCGTATACATTCAAAACGACATCACAACGATTCGTTTATACGGCATCTATGCTCCAGAATCTAAGCAAGAGTACGGAAAGGATTGAACAAAGCCGTTAAAAAAATTCCTAAGTGACCAGCTGTTAAAACATAAACCCTGACCTCAATCAATGCTCAAAGTATTCTAAGCTATTGTATTTAATAATTATATTCACAATAGGCTGCCCAGTTAATGGTTAATCTTTAACTTTACCTTGAGATAAACAATCATCAACCTTGATATTTGAGGCAAATACAAATTATTTTTTTAATTTTATCTAAAGCAATTGGCTTGGCTTTTTTTATAACACTATAAAAAAGAGAGGCTGAAAACCTAACCTGTTCCTGCCTCTCTTCTATTTATTTAATAATTATTATAGTAATGAATATCTATTTTATCAATCAATGTCAAAAGTAACAGCAACCTTGCCACATTCACCATTCGCCATGAGCTCAAAGCCTTTCCCAGCATCTTCTAGAGGCAATCTGTCAGTGACAATAATCTCAGGATTAATTTTCCATTCATCAAGTTTCTCAACCAGAAGCTCCATATTCTGTATATTTGTCACCCAAGAGCCATAGATAGTTTTCTGGTCGTGGATTATATCCCTACTCGGCTCAAACCCAATTGTACTCCCCTCGCCTACAAATGCGATACTACCCCATTTCCGTGCACCCTGAATCGCTACAAGACGTCCAGCCGGATGGCCAGAGCAATCAAATGACTTTTCACACCCATGCCCACCTGTAGCCTCTTTAATCTCTTTTACAGCCTCATCACCACTTGCAGAAATTATTTCATCAGCCAGTCCAAGCCTCCTAACAATGTCACACCGTGATTTATTTACGTCCACACCGATAGTTTTGCTCGCTCCCATCGCTTTTGCCAGATGCAAACATGCCATTCCAACAGGACCAAGCCCAACCACAAGCACCCTGTCAAGCCCACTTACCCCAACCTTCAGAATAGCCTCAAATGTTGTTCCATAGCCACACGCCACACACGAACCATCAACATAAGACAACGAATCAGGAAGAAGAACACAATCCTTTTCATCAGCAAGTATATATGGTGCCATCCCGCCATCCTTTTGCCATCCATACGCCTTCCTGAGCGGACTGGTACAGCTTATCATATACCCTCGTCGACAGTCATTACATACACCACAACCTGAAATATGGTAAATCGCCACCCTGTCACCTTCTTTAAAACGCTTCATCCCCGGACCAGTTTTAATAATCCTGCCCGCTGGTTCATGACTGCATACTTTATTCTGATAAGCTGACGGCCCTTCACCCAAATGCTCTCGATATATAAATTTTATATCGCTCCCGCAAATCGTAGCAGAACCAGTCTGAACAAGAACTTCACCATGCCCGGGCGTAGGAATCTCAAGCTCTCTAAATTCCACTGTTGAGTTACCTGGCAAATATGCACCAAACATAACTTCTGCCATAACTTTCTCCATTTATTATAAATATACTTCAAATTTATAAAAAAAACTGCGAAAAACAAAATTTACTGCACTAACAATTCTAAACTAAAGACCTAATTACTTATGAGTATCAACCAAAACTTTACCTTTATTGCGTAATGCCGGATCAGCTAGCACCTTAGTCAACTCGTCCAGCGTAATTATTCTGTCCATAATTGATTTTAGCTCAACTTTCCCATGTACAGCAAGATCAACAGCTGGTTTGAATGTATAAGGGTTAATAAACGAACTAAATACTGTTACCTGATTTCGGAATAAGTCAAAAGGCTTTACGACCAACTCAGCATCAGGGGCTGTCAGCCCAAAGAACATTACTTCACATCCTTTTCCAGCAAAATCAAGTGCATAACTCTGAGTTTTGGTTGAGCCCACACACTCAATTATTTTATCAATATTTGTAATATTGTTCTGTTTCAAAAGAGTAGTCAAATCCTCTTCAAGAGGATTAAACACTAGATCAGCCCCTAATTCTTTAGCTTTATGCTGATTCTCTGGCTGTAGTTCAGCTACAGCAATAAAGCCAGCTCCTGCAATTTTAGCAAGTTGAAGGGTAAGTAGACCAATAGGTCCCGCTCCAATTATCAGATAGATATCACCAAGACGTATATTAAAGACCTCAAAAGTATTTAGACAACAAGAAAGCGGTTCAATCATTGCTGCTTCTTCAAAAGAAAGTTCTCCTATATGATATACCTGCTTCTGCCTGACCTTTACTTTTTCAGCAAAGCCACCATCAATAGTCTGACATATTGCAACATGGTTATTACAAAAAGCACTCCTACCAGATTGACAGAACTCACAATATCCGCACATATCATTCGGATCAACACATACTCTGTCACCAATAGTAAATACCGTCACATCTGCCCCCACACCGCAGACAACACCACTAAACTCATGCCCAGGGACAACCGGAACAGTAATTTCAGATGACCCGCCACCACCTTCATACACATGAACATCAGTACCACAGATTCCGCAGTATTTCACCTCAACTATAACCTCATCAGGAGCTAACTCTCCAATTTCAAAATCTTCAATACGTATATCATGTTTTCCATAAAATCTTGCCCCACGCATAATATAACCTTTCTCTGCTGATGCCTTCCATACTAAAATACATCTAAAACACAGTACATCATTCCAGCTCTACCTATGAATTAATACCACACACACATATCACAAAACTCCAACAAATCCCCACCAAGTCCATAGAACAACAAGCAACCAATACCGCAAAATACTAAAATATCAAAAATCAAGTATCACACTCCGCCAAAACCTACAAAAGAAAATATCCTCAAAAACTCAACTCCAGCAAAGCATACTTTGAATGCCATTGCAAACAAAACATCAGCCGCAGAAAATTCTAAAATGATCTCAAATCCAATACTAAACCATCAAAATAATTAAAATTTTCGGCAACAACAGTTCTAATCAAGCTTTTGATTAAAACAATTATCGCCGAAAAGATCAATTTCATAAACCTTATACGCTTTACTCGTAAATAATAAACAAGCTAAAAGGCAAAACGATTGCACATTATACAAGAAGTTTAATTACCCAAATTAAACGCAAGTAAATGCGCCATCAATTATAAAGTCAGAACCAGTAGTAAATGAACTAGCATCACCAGCAAGATATACCGCAATACCCTGTAATTCTTCAGGTCTACCCATACGCCCAACCGGAGTCATCCCTTCCCATTGTTTGATCAAAGGCTTAAGCTTTTCAGAATTCATTATAAGCTCAGTTCCCATATAACCAGGACTAATACTATTTACCCTCACCCCTCTAGTGGCAAACTCTACAGCCATAGACTTTGTAAGCTGCATTACCCCTGCTTTAGAAGCATTGTAAGAACACTGTGGCTGAGGAATATTCACAACTGTCCCAGACATTGATGCAGTATTAATAATAGATCCAAATCCCTGTTTCAGCATCTGTTTTGCCGCAGCCTGCGCTGTTAAAAATACTCCCGTCAAATTAATATCAATTACCTTTTTCCAATTTTCTAGCGTCATCTCTTCACATGGGAAGTTCATACAAATTCCAGCATTACAGAATGCAGCATCAAGTTTCCCAAAGTTATCAACAATAGTAGCAAGCATCATATCCACGTCACTCTGGCTTGTAACGTCAGCTTTAATTGCTATTGTTTTAACCCCTTCTTTATCTGAGATTTCTTTAGCTGTTTTCTCCGCTTCAGCAATATCAATATCAATAATTGCTACATCACTACCAGCCTCAGCAAGAGCAATAGAAATTTGCTTTCCAATACCTCTTGCCCCTCCAGTTACAAACGCTGCTTTTCCTTCAAGGCTCATTTTTTCAAGTATGCCCATATCTTTCTCCTAAAAAACTAATTCAATATTTCATGGTTCATCAAAATTACCAATAAATTTAATTATTCAAAATAAACCTATGTTTTGACTATCTTTATAAGACAAAACACCTAAATAAATTATTACAAATTGCTTATAATTTGAATAAGTTATAGCTATATCCACAAATGCAACGCCGGCATATCCTTGCTCATACCACAAGTTTAACCTACACCACACGTCAATTTATATTAACAGCACATTTACATCACATCTATATATATAACCGCTTAAAATATGTTATTTACTTCTTATAAGACCGCCTTCCTTTTCTGCAGGGTATCAAAACCTACCGCAACAATAAGAACCAGCCCCTTAACAATCATCTGAGTATAATCACTAATATTTAATAAAATCATACCATTCGTCAGTGCCCCAATGATAAGCACACCCGCAACAATACCAGATATCTTACCATATCCCCCAGAAATAGAAACTCCACCCAAAACCACACACGTAATAACATCAAATTCATACCCAAGACCTGCTGTTGGCTGTGCAGAGTTGGTGCGCGATAGCATAACAATACCTGCAAGACCAGCAAAAAAACCTGACAAAGCATAAATCAAATATTTAATTCTTCCTACCCGTATACCAGAAAGCTTCGAAGCCTCTTCATTTCCACCAACAGCATAGAAATAACGACCAAAATATGTCTTGTTTAGAATAAAGGAACCAAGAGCAAAGCAGCATATCATAATAATAACTGGAACTGGTACAGGTCCTACATGCCCTTGACCAATTACTTTAAACCTAGGATCAAACCCGAAAATTGGGACCCCACCAGAAATAAGGTAAGCTGCACCTGCTACTACTGTCTGTGTAGCAAAAGTCGCAATAATTGAAGGGATGCCAATTGAAGCAATCAACACACTATTGAACAGCCCGATAAATAAAGATAAGAGAAGTGAAATTGCAACAGAGGCCACCATTCCAAACCCACATTTAACCATTAAATATGCACACACAACATTTACAACAGTAATAATAGAACCTATAGATAAATCAATCCCAGCGATAAGAATTACAAATGTCATACCAATTGATGCTATACCGTACATAGAGACCTGCCTAGCAACAGTAAAAAGATTTCGCATTGACAGAAACCTAGGATTGGCCCATGTAAAGATAATAACTAACGCTAAAAGAACAAGCCAAATAGCGTTCTTTTTAATCATATTTTTAAAATTAAATTTCATCAATAATGCCTCCTATATCATCAACATCTGCTGCCATTCTCATAATTACATTCTGGTCAAATTCGCTTTTATAGAGTTCTCCATTTACTCGACCTCCTGCAAACACAATAATTCTATCAGACATACCTATCAGCTCTTCCATCTCAGAAGAGATAAGCAAAACAGTTTTCCCAATATCAACTAATGTGTTGACAAGCTTATAAATTTCAAACTTAGCCCCTACATCAATTCCTCTTGTCGGCTCATCCAATATAATTAATTGAGAATTTGCCGCCAGCCATTTACCTAAAATTACCTTCTGCTGATTTCCACCACTCAAATTTTTTACCTTCTGTTGAATTGAAGGAGTTTTGATTAATAGATCTTTTCTATATCTTTCAGAAATCCTTTTTTCTTTTTTACTATTAATAACAGAGAGTTTTGAAATTCTCTTATAAATGGGCATACTTATATTATTCATTATTGAAATATCAAGTAATGCACCATGTCTTTTTCTGTCTTCAGCAACAAGAGCAATACCTAAATCAATAGCCTCTCTTGGTGATTTTGGATTTATCTCATTACCATTAAAAAAGAACTGCCCTGCAGTTTTATGAACAGCTCCAAATATCATTTGAACAAACTCTGTTCTTCCCGCTCCCACAAGTCCACCAAGCCCTAGGACCTCTCCTCTTTTAATTTGCAGATTTATATTCTTAGTACCATTCCCACTTATATTTTTCGCTTCAAAAATAACATCATTACTCTCATCAAATGGATCTCTTGCAGGGAATACATCTTTTAACTCTCTTCCTACCATCAATTTAACCATCATATCAATAGTAGTATCTGCAGTATTTAATGTTTTAATATATTCACCATCACGTAAAACAACGATTCTATTTGTTAACTTTAAAACTTCTTCAAGCCTATGAGAAATATAAATAATTGAAACTCCACGCGATTTCATTAATTCACAAACTTCATATAAGCTCTCAACCTCAGCATTTGTCAAAGGAGCCGAAGGTTCGTCCATGATTAGTACTTTTGCATCTTGCTCAATTGCTTTTGCAATTTCTATCATTTGCTGGTATCCTACCGACAAATCACCAACCAAAGTTTTAGGATTAATATCAATATTTAATTGTTTAAAAGCTTTCTCGGCTGCTTTTTCCATTGCTTTTTTATCAATTAAAATACCATTTCTAATTGGGTTCCCAAGAAATAGATTTTCTGCAGCTGAGAGCTGACTAACATTGTTAAATTCCTGGTAAATAATAGCAATACCGTTTTCTCGGGCTAATTGAGGTGTCATCTCGGTAAATTCCTTACCATTGATAATTATTTTGCCAGATGTAGGTATAACAGCGCCAGAGCAAGTCTTTATCAAGGTGGATTTACCTGCACCATTTTCACCGATTAATCCGAGTATTTCACCTTTTTTTATTTCAAGTGAGACATTCTTCAATGCAGTTACCCCTGGATACTCTTTTCGTATCTCTTTCAACTGCAGAATATAATCTTCATCCATTGTTTTCTCCATCAAATTGAAAGTAACAGTTGTGAATAACACGCAACCACTACTTTTAAATCATTATTGGCTTGTTTTGAATTCTATTATTTAACGCATAACATCTGGCATAAAGTAGATTTCTGAAAACGACAGATGTTATGCTCTAATTCATTTTGAATAAAGAATTTATATAAGCCTTTTGTTATCTGGATAATCAAAGCATTACTTAATATGATTGACAAATCACTTAAATTATAATTTCCAGATAACAATTATACTTACGGTATAAGTATCTTTATTTCGTTATTTAAAATCAGCAAGGTACTTAGCAGCTGTATTCTTATCTATTACCATAAGATTTCTGTAAATATCTTTGCTTGGGAATGACTCATTATTGATTAATTTTTCATATAGTTCAACAACTGCTTCTGCTGTCTTTTTATTTGATCCTTCAAAACCAACACTTGCTCTTGTCGCTTCACCATTCACAATTGCTTCAAGTTGCTGTTCAGTAGCATCAGCAGAGAAAATACCTACATCAGCTGGAATTTTACCATTATATTTAGTCATGAATGCTTCATTAGCACCAATATCTCCACCAGCACCGATAGAGCAGACAATTTTCACATCAGGAAAAGCCTGGAAAATTGACTCCATGTTAGTAAGAGCTGAAGCAGCGTCAATTGCAGGCTGCTGAGCAACAACTTCATACTTTCCAGCAGCGTTATCTTTTAAACCATTTAGAATACCATTCTCTCTTTCAAGAAGAATTGGTGTCTGAGGATAATCCATAATAGCAACTTGAGCCTTGTTAGTTGTTGAAAAATGTTCGTTGATAAATTTGGCAGCAGCAGAACCAATTGCATAACCCAACTTTGTATTATCCAATACCCAGTTGACATCAGTATTTTTCATCTTGTCATCCCAGCACATTACTTTAATACCTTGTTCACGTGCACTAGCAAGATAATCTTCTAAAGCGTTTGGATCTGAAGGATGAACCATGATCATGTCAACATCATTTGTTGCAAAATTCTCTATCTGCTGAATCTGTATAGCAGCATTGTCTTTACATCCAAGAACAGTATAGTCCCAGCCTTTTTCGTCCATTAATTTCTGAACTTCACCGAATACACCCGCCCAGTAACTATTTTCTAAAGACTGAATAGTAATACCAACTTTTGGCTTATCGCCAGCATTTGCAAAATTATTCATCACCAAAGAACAAGCAAAGAAAAGAACTACCGCGAATACAAAATTTTTCATTATGTATACCTTTCAAAAAAAATAACAAAAACTAACAAACAGCATTGAGTACCGCCCAATACTAAAAACACATTTATATTTAAATTATTTATTCCAAAGTTGTACAACAAATAACTTTGGAAATACAATTATGATTATGCTTCAAATTTTCAGCCACAAACACATTAACTACATTTCAATTATTATCTTCACTTGATCATCAGGTAACGTTGCTGCAAAATCATATGCCTCAACTGCCTGCTCAAATTTGTATTTTGCTGTTACCAATGGCTTAACATTTACCCCACCACTTGCTATACTACGTATCGCTCTGTCATATACATTTGCATACCTGAATATCGTTTTCATTGTTATTTCTTTTACCTGAGCCTTAACTATATCAACTGGTGCCGGGTCAGGTGGCATACCTACGAAAACCAAAGTACCAGCTGGACAAATGTAGTCCATAGCTCCAAGTATTGCTGCCGGAGCACCACTCGCTTCAAATAAAACATCTGCCCCCCAGTTTCCTGTTATTTCATTAACAACAGCCAAAGGATCCTCATTTGCAGGATTTACTGTTCGTATCTGTAAATCAGAATAATGCTTATTTATGAAATCAATCTTACCCTGCTTATAGTCACAGATTACAACCTGTGAACACCCTGCTCCAAGTGCTGAAAGTGCTGTAACAAGTCCGATCGTACCACCTCCAAGCACTACAGCAACATCCCCCGGCTTGATACATGCCTTCTGAGCTGAATAAATCCCAATCGCTAAAGGCTCAACAAGAACTCCTTCTTCATAACTAACATTATCGGGTAAAGCAAAAGTTAAAGACGCTGGATGTATTACGGTCTCACGCATACAGCCATGAATAGGTGGTGTCGCCCAAAAACGAACATCCGGATCAAGGTTATAATGCCCTTCAAAAACCGCGCGGCTTCCAGATTTAGGAATACCTGGCTCCATACAGACACGATCACCAACTTTGAGATTTTTGACATCCTCACCTACCTCAACAATCATACCACTTGCTTCATGACCAAGTACCATAGGTTCATTAACAACAAAATCACCAATATGACCATGTGTATAATAATGAATATCACTCCCACAAATACCAACACACTTAGGAGCAATTCTTACATCATTAGGACCAAGGGTCTCATCTATATCAATATCGCGAGTCGCAATAACACCTTTTTTCTCAAGAACAAATGCTTTCACTACAATCTCCTAAACCATCATCAAACAAACAAACCCATGAATTCAACTGCAAAGAACAGAAAAAGCTAACACAAAATTAAATGATGCACCACTACTAATTTAATTTGTGCTGAACTTGTATTTATTTAATTAACAAATCAACTACACACTATAATAAGATCAAACGAAAGTTTAACAGAATCAGATGGGGTTCTTTAAAACCAATAATTTAAACCTTTAATACAGATTTATAATTGATACAGCAGACTCTGCTGTTATCATTACTTTCGTTAAAAATGATTTGACAAATACTATTTATTTATCAGGAGAATAATTAATTTCCCGCTATATTTTGATGTTGATATAGCAAAACCTATACCAATTTTTTTTAGTTATTTTATACAACTTCAAGCAAAACAATCATTCACAAACACAACACATTATTTTATAATAAGTTACAGAAAAATATAACTTAATAATAAATTTTAACTAATTAGCACTAATGCTTATTACCAATAAAGTGTACAGACTATGTCTGTACACTTTTAAGACACAGTGTCCAGTTTTTGGACACTAAACTCATAGTTAAAAAGCTCGAGGGAGTGTAATTCTAAATCTACATCCTATTGGAGGGTTATTCTCAAAAGATAATTCTCCGTTATTGTTTTTAATTAGATTATAAGATATTGAAAGCCCTAATCCAGTATTTCTTGAGTCATCATTCTTAGTTGAGCAAAACGGTAGAAATATATCGCTAGGATTATCTAGAATAATTCCTCCACCCTGATCTGTAAAGAGAATCTCCACTTGACTCTCTGCGATAACTTTTATGTCAATACTCACAAGTCCTCCACCAGTCATAGCTTCAAAACTATTCTTAAGTAAATTAAGCAGTACTTGACGTATTTCAATTTTATTCGCTTCAACAAAAATTTCTTCCTCAGCAAAATTTATATGAAATTCAATTTTACTCTCCTGAGCTTTAAATTTCATAAGACGCGTTATATCTTTTACGAGTTTATTAATTGAAAATCGCTGAATATTCAACGAATTGTTGTCAGAAAAAACAACGAGATTCTTTACGATGCTTGCGATAGAATTCATCTCATCTTCCAGTGAATTCAGCTCTTTTGTAAATTTATTTTTCTCATCTCTATATTTCAAATCTTGCAGGCTATAATTTATCATTTCCAAAGGATTATTGATTTCGTGTGCAACCCCAGCAGCCAACATACCAACAGCAGCCAGATTCTCTGAAAGCATTACTTGTGATCGTAACCGCTCCTGTTTAGTTATATCTTCAAGCGTAATAATACTACCAATGTAATTTGTCAATTCAAAAACAGGTACAACCTTAATATTCATATTAACTTTGTTAGCTTCTAACATAAAGCTTATATTATCAATAGTTACCTCTTCATGTTGATCTACAGCCTGTAAAACAAGCTTTAAAAATTCAGGATGATCTGAGAAAACATCCTTAAAGTTAAGATTTCTGCCAATTTTAGCTGTAAGCTTGAGTAGCTTTTTAGCCTTATTATTAATCAATCTAATATTAAAATTAGTATCTACAATAAATAGGTGAAGTGGTAATTTAGTAAGAATAGCTTCATTATACTTGAGAATATCGGTTAAGTTTTCACCGCTACCACCAATTATTTCTTCTTTTGTAAGCTGCATATAAGCAAGACGAATCAAGCTCATTTTATCAATATCCTCAAGTGTACCTTTGAATACAATTTTACCTTCACGAAGAATAATCAAATCCTTGGCAAGCTTAAAGATGTCATCAATCTTATGAGTAACCAATATAATAGAAGAACCGTTTTTAACCATTTTCTGCAAGAGTGGGATAATAATTTCAAGGTTTTCGATTGAGAGCTTTTCAAGACTTTCATCAAGAATCAATATTTCTGGTTTAGCATATATCTGCTTTAAAATATAGACAAAAACTCGGTCTGACAAGCTTAAATCGCTAAACATTATACTAGGATCAATCGTAACTCCTAAATCATCAAAATACCCTTTTGCAAGATCTCGTTGTTTTGCAGCACTAAATATTCTACAGCCTTTTTTCCTGATTTGCATAAAAATGTTTTCAGCAACTGACAGATTATCAAACCCAAAGTTACTCTGTGGTACCAGTAAGATTTCATTAACAATTGCTTTTTCATAAGAGTGATATTTATGTAATTTTCCTTTATAATGAATACCACCTTGTAAAATTGGAGTAAACCCACTTAACACACGCGCCAATGAGCTTTTTCCAGACCCATGTTCACCAACCAATGCATATATTTCTCCTGGATTAATATCAACAGTAATTCCCTTTAAAATATGGTTATTGCCATATTTTAAATGAAGGTTATTAATTACAATTAAAGATTGCTCAGACATTATTTGTTATATCATACTTTTCTAATTTACTATATAAAGTAGAGCGGGAAATACCTAGCATCTGTGCTGCCAGTTTCTTATTATAATTACACTCCGCAAGTACCTGAATAATTGTATCTTTTTCACTTGCTTGGAGTAGATCAGAACTAGAATCCATGCGACTATTCTCTCCGACCATAAAGAATGGAGGTAGATCATTTTTTGTAATAATATCAGATTTTGCTACAGTACTCGCATAATTCAATATGTTTTCGAGTTCTCTAATATTACCCGGGAATGAATATTTCGTAAATAACTCAAGAACTTCTTCTGAGATCATTTTCGCAGGAATGCTAGTAATAGCAGCAATCTTATTGAGCACACTTGCACAAATTAATGGCAAATCTTCAATTCTTTGAGCCAGAGAAGGAACAGTTACTGTAACAGAGTTAAGTCTGTAGAATAAATCAAGCCTAAACAGCTTTTTCTCAATCATATCATCAAGATTTTTATTAGTAGCAGCGATTATCCTTACATCAACATTAAGGTTCTTTTTTGCACCAATGCGCCTTACCTCACTGTTCTGTAAAGTCCTCAAAATTCTCACTTGCACTGAAATCGGCATATCACCAATCTCATCAAGAAACAATGTCCCTTTATTAGCCTGTTCAAAAATCCCTTGATGCGACTTTTCCGCTCCAGTATATGAACCTTGCTCATGCCCAAAAAGCTCATTAACTAATAAACTTTCAGAAAATGACGAACAGTTAATTTTTAAAAGCTGCTCATCTTTTCTCAGAGAATGCTGATGAATATAGTCAGCTAAATGTTCTTTTCCAACCCCACTTTCACCAAGAATCAATATTGGCAGGTCAGTAGGAGCAAACTTATCGAGAGTCTCTTGAACTTGTATATACTCACTATTTCTAGACTTCATTTCAATAGAATTAAATGAGTATTCAGATATATCATTGTTACTCTTAGACTGACTGAGAGCTTTTTTTATTATCTGGCATAAAACCGGAAAATCTACAGGTTTCTGAACATAATCATACGCACCTATTTTCATCGCTTCAACAGCAGATGCAACAGTTCCATACCCAGTAATCATTATTACAGGTATTTCTGGATTAATAGTAAAAATTTCTTTGAGAACATCAATTCCATTATCCGCCCCAAGCTTTAAATCAAGGAGCACTAGATTAAATTGATTATGTTTGAATTTATTAATTGCAGATTGAGCACAGGTCGCATATTCAGCTTCATACCCCTGCTGCTTATAGTTAGTAACCATAAGACGGCACAACTTTTCTTTATCATCAACAATTAAAATTCTATGCTTATAATCGGTCATAACTATCCTGCTTACTCGCAATATTTTAACAACAACACATATAAATATTTCATTTATAATCAACAATAACTTAAAATCAAGAAAATATACACTAACACATTATATCTCACAACAAGGTCTGAGAATAATATTATGCACAACAAACTTATAATGTAAAGCAATACTGCAAATATTTAGAATTATTAGTTAAAACAATATCATACATTTATTGATAATACTTAAATATTCATTATGCCCTATACAAATTAGGATATAGCAAAATCAAACATCAAAATAGCTCAATATTTTGATTGACTCAAAGCATTATTTTATCAATATATATAATACTGAATTTGCAAAGTAATACTACGCAATTTACTCCTTTAAAGTAAATTTAATATACTGGAGGCAATTGCAAAACTCATTTAAATAAATTATATATATTTGATAAATTTTGTAGAAAGACCAAATTTCAACTTAGAAGGACAATCAATATGAAAAATGCAATCATAATAGGTGCAAGCTCTGGTATAGGTAAAGAGATAGCTCTTCAACTATCTTCAAAAGGCTACAGACTTTGTTTAACCGCAAGACGCAAAGAGTTACTTAAGGAAATACTCATATCTTTGCAACCTGAATCATTTACCCAAGAAATGGATGTGTCTGATACAGAGGCATCTATCATACAATTTCGCAATATTGCACAAATAATGGGAACCATAGATTTAGTAATAATATGCGCTGGTACTGGTTACATTGATAACAAAATGCCATGGGATAATGACAAAAAAACTATAGAAGTAAATGTTAGCGGATTTACAGCAATTGCCAATGCAGCATATCACTTATTCAGTAAGCAAGGACATGGTCATTTAGCAGGTATATCATCAATAGCAGCAATTCGTGGAGGAGCAACGGCAGCTTACAACGCCTCAAAAGCATATGTATCCTCATATCTAGAAGGTATTAGAGCTAAAGCTACAAAAGAAAGCTTAGCAATAACAGTTTCAGACATTCGACCTGGTTTTGTTGATACTAAGATGGCTCAAGGTGAAGGCTTATTCTGGGTTGCGCCACCCAAGAAAGCAGCAAAGCAGATTATTTCTGCACTTGAAGCTCGCAAAAAATTAGTTTATATTACAAAGCGCTGGCGCTTAGTTGCATTACTGCTAAAAATTATGCCTGATGCAGTATATAATCGACTCTAATTTATCATGCTTAAATTACTGCAAACTCAACAGAGCATAATCTATACACTACACTCTGTTGAGTAATTTATCTTTGATTATAATCAAGCTGTATATACCAAGCTAAAAACGATATTATGTTTTCAATCAAATTCAAACGCTGTTAAGCTTATTAACTGATAGCCATTGTTGATAATTTTGATAATAGCTAAATTAATTTTACCAAATACAATTAGCCGAAACTTATTACTAGTAATAAGTCTTACTTAGTGCGAACAAAGCCCGTATTAAATAAATGCCACAGAGATATAATTTTACCCATACCTCAAATAAATATCAGTATCCATACTACAATAAACAATACAGACAAACTTAGCAATAACATCAATAGTGAATTTTAATACCCCTTAAATTGACAAATACTGTATTATACTAATGTCATATACTACAAAATATCTTATATGGCATGAAAACAAACATTGATAAATTAACGAAATACCCTATTGTCGTCTTTACTGATTGTATTTCACATATATTATATTATAATTGAATTTAAATAAACCTTTATTAACCATCCACCTTTTTTATTTTTTTATAATTTAATTAATTATTTTATTTGACTAAATAACATTAACATTGTACACTTCTGGTATAAAGTTCCAATTAAATATAAAAAACAGTATTTTGTTCCACAATTTTGAGCCTAGAAAAACTGGGGTACCAATGCAAAATCAATTATGTAGTGCACGGATTAAATCACTTTATAATACATTCTCTAAAACGGAGAAAAGTATTGCTGATTATATTCTACAGAATGCAATGAGTATACCAAGTATGCCAATTAGCCAATTGTCAAGTGAATTAGATGTTGGCAAAGCAAGTATATTGAGATTTTGTAATAAATTAGAGCTTAATGGGTTTAAAGAACTTAAGATAAGCCTAGCACGTGAGACCCCTTCTGAAAAAGGACTGATTTACTCAAATCGTGCAAATAATTCTCTTGAAGGGTTACTAGATGAAGTTACTTCTGAAAATATTGCCACTCTAGAGATTAGCAGACAAAAGGTTGTAACTAAGGATATAACTGAGACAGCAAATATAATTTTAAATTCAGATAATTTGCTTATATTAGCCAATGGATTTTCAGCATTACTTGGGCAAATCGCTAAATACAAATTTATGAAACTTGGTCTAAATTGTGATGTTAGTTCTGACTATCAGTTCCAGTGCTTTTCTATTGTAAATATGGATACGAATGGAGTAATTCTCCTTATAGACCTTTCAGGAAACTTAGGCGAGTTAAGACCTCTTATAGAACTAGCTAAATCAAAGAATATAAAAATTATAGCCATAGTAAATTATGAGCAATCAGAGATAACAGATATTGCTGACATCATAATCCTAACTGAAGCAACCGAATCACCATTAAAAGATGGAGAATTGACAGCAATGCTTTCTCAAATAAATATAATAGACATGCTTTACACGTTAATGGCTAACAAGCATGAAAACTCACAGATTAAACGTCTGGATATATTTGAGGATTTGATTATAAAGCAACAAACAAATAATAAATAAATTTTTAACTCATACAATAAGTATTAAACATACAATCCACACGTGATTGCGCGTACCATTACAAAATAATATCATTTTATACAATATACATCACTAACATATCAGGCTATATAACCTGATATTATCAAAGCACATCATATTAATTATTATTTCAAATCATTTATAAATTTATAAAACTTTAATTTTATTCTACCTAACTTAGTGAACATTCAATAAACGAAAGGGAAAAAATGTCTAATAATATACCAAAACTTTTATTAACAACACAAACAACTTGTACCTCAGTTTGGAATGATAGTTGCTCAATTGCTGAACTTGAATATGCAATTAAAAATGGGGCAACTGGTGCAACGACGAACCCGTCAATTGTTGGGCAAGTATTATTAAAAGAGTTTGATCAATGGGAAGATTATATTCGTGAACTAATAAAAGACAACCCAACAGCGAGCGAAGTAGATATTGCTTGGAAAGTCAATGAGGCTATGGCGTTAAATGGTGCAAAGCTATTACTACCACTTTTCAAAAAGTCAGAAGGTCTCCAAGGACGCATGAGTATTCAAACAAATGCGCAGCTATACCGCAATGCGGAAGCTATGGCTAAACAAGCAATCTACTTCGACTCATTGGCAAAAAATTTGCAAGTGAAAATGCCAGTAACGGAAGCCGGTGTCGCTGCAATAGAAGAATCAACATATCATGGTGTAAATGTTAATGCCACTGTATCATTCTCAACTGCCCAAGCTATTGCTGTTGCAGAAGCAGTAGAAAGAGGACTAAAACGTCGAGAAGCTGAAGGAAAACCAACTAAGCACATGACCCCTGCTTGTACAATAATGGTCGGTCGAGTAGATGACTGGCTTAAAATTGTACAAAAGAAAGAAAATATAGCTATTACACCTGGAGCATTAGAATGGGCAGGAGTAGCTGTATTCAAGAATTCTTACCGTTTGTATCAGGAACGAGGTTACCGCACTCGCCTGCTATCAGCAGCATATCGTAACCATCTTCATTGGAGTGAGTTTATTGGGGGTGATGTTATTCTTACGATTCCGCATACTTGGCAAGTTCGTTTCAACAATTCAGACGTTGAGGTTAAACCTCGTATGGATATTCCGGTTGATCCGTCAATTATTGAAGAACTAAAAAGAAAAATGCCAGAATTTGTAAAAGCATACGATGAAGATGGTATGACACCAACAGATTTTGTAAACTATGGCGCAACTGCTCGCACACTGCGAGGATTCCTAGATGGGTATGCAACTCTAATTGCAAAAATGCGAGAAATTATGATCCCAAACCCTGATAAATAATACGCACTTGAAATTAGCCTCTTATTAATTTAGATTTAGAAAAAGGGTATACTTATGTTATCAAGAAGATCCACAGACAAACTACAGCAAGGAATCAACCCTATATGTCGAGAGAATGGTGGAACACCTGATATGATGATGGATATAGATTTACTTTATCTTGCTTCAAGCACGTCATATGTTATTCATGATGAAGACAAAGAAAGTGCTGTTCTTTTACTTGAAGGAAAAGTAAAAATATTATATGAAGACAAGGAAATAATTGCTAAACGTAACTCTGTATTTGATGAAAAACCATACTGTATTCATGCTTGTAAAGGAGTTAAGATCTCTATCGAAGCTATTGAAAATAGTGAGCTCATATTACAAAAAACTTTCAACTCAGAGATATTTTCCAGCCATCTATATACTCCAGAAAATGTAACAGAAGAAATATTAGGAGATAACGGAATGCAAGGTATGGCACGCAGAAAGCTTCGCGGTATCTTCGATTACAGTAACGCGCCATACTCTAACATGGTTATGGGAGAATTGATAAACGCACCAGGAAAGTGGTCAAGTTACCCACCTCATGGCCATCCACAACCAGAAGTCTACATATATCGTTTCACCAAACCTCAAGGTTTCGGAACTGGTTACATTGGAGATAAAACATACAAGACTGTTCATAATAGTGCACTACTAATACCAGGAGGTCCCACACACCCACAAAATGCTGCTCCGGGATATGGAATGTATTATTGCTGGATGATTAGGCATTTGCCAAATGACCCGTGGCAATCACGAATAGATGACCCGGCACATAGTTGGTTACATGATCCTGACGCAGATATATGGGATGGACTATCAAATTGATCGTCATGCATATAATGCGATATAGAAGCGTTAAGTAAATTATAATATGATTAACATTTAAGAATATAATATCGAAAGGGATAAAATGAAATATGGCATAATTCACAATTGGATTGATGGTAGATTTACAGAATGTAAAAAACCTCTTATTGATGTACTTAGCCCTCTAACTGGTGAAGTCATTGCTCAAACTGTTATTAGTGATGCAGAAGAAGTTGCAATTGCTGTTGAAGCTGCAAAGAAAGCTCAAGAATCTTGGGGAAAACTTAGCGTTAAGAATAGAGCAGTGGTTATGTATAATTATCGTAATCTAATTGCAACAAAATATAGAAATGAACTAGCTGAATTAAACCACATAGAAAATGGCAAGACAATTGGAGAAGCCTTAGCTGGTGTTGATAAAGCTGTCGAGCTAGTTGAAGTTGCTTGTGCTGCTCCTACTTTTTTGATGGGCGAGTCAGAGGAAGTCAGCCGAGGTGTAACCTGCAGAACTGAATTACGCCCTACAGGCATTGTTGCAAGTGTCACACCTTTCAACTTCCCAGTTATGGTTCCTCACTGGAGTGCACCAATGGCACTAGTATGCGGGAATGCAACAATACTAAAGCCTTCTTGCACTACCCCAATGTGTTGCGCAAAGATTGCTGAAATTTTTAAAGAGGCTGGTCTGCCTGATGGTCTATTTAGTGTAATTAATGGTGAGCGTGAAGCAGTTCAAGGTCTATGTGATAATCCATCAATTGACGCTGTTACTTTTGTCGGATCAACTCCTGTAGCAAAAATAGTTTATGAACGTGCAGCAAAGTCAATGAAAAAGGTTCTCGCTCTGGGAGGAGCCAAAAACTTCTTAATTCTTATGCCTGATGCTCACCCAGAGATGGCGGCAAGAGATATTATCGCCTCATTTAGTGGCATGAGTGGTCAACGCTGTATGGCAGCATCAGTTCTTGTCTGCGTCGGCGATTGCGAACACTTACTTGAACGCATAATCAAAATAACTAAAGAACAAGTACCAGGTATTGATATTCCACCAATTCATACAACTAAAGGAGCCGCAACAATTCGTGAATATGTTGCAAATGCTGAAAAACTTGGCGCTAAAATACTAGTTGATGGACGCATACCAGAATGCAAAAATGCCCCAGCAGAATTCTGTGTCGGCTCATCAATAATTGACTGGCGCGGAAACGAAGCACTGATGCCAGAGCATGAAATATTTGGACCAACGTTAGAAGTACTTGCAGCAAAAAATCTAAACGAAGCGCTAGAGCTGCACAGCAATAGTCCATATGGTAACGCAGGGGCTATATTCACCCAGTCAGGTGCTATTGCAGAAGCCACTATTAAAGGAATGAAATCTGGAATGCTTGGGGTGAATATCGGAATTCCTGTTCCACGTGATCCGTTCTCATTTGGAGGGCTAAAAGATTCTAAGTTCGGTAGCGGTGATATTTCAGCGAAGTATTCACACAAATTCTACACCAATACCGTAAAAATAACCACTAAATGGAATCCAGAAGATAAAGTAGATTGGATGAGTTAAGAATAAAAAAATAACCCCTCAAAATAATTCTCAAATACCACAAACAATGATTCAGGGTATTACAAAAGTAATACCCTGAATTTATAATTTATTACTACTATAAATCATAAAACTCAAACACTTCTTCTGCCCAACCTCTTGCCCAATCTCCAAATGGCGATATCAGCCCTATAAGCTCATTACCTCTTTCAGTTAATTGATAACCATCAAGTGTTCGCTCAACAATGCCTGCTTCTCTCAAATCCTTTAAACGGCTATTTAAAATTGAAGGAGAAATAGTTTCACACTTTTGCTGAATCTCTCTAAAAGTATATACCCCCTCCTGTAACTGCCATAGTACTCCCAGTACCCAGGTTCTACCTAATAAGTCAAATAGAGCCATAATTGGCACTCCTGTTTTAGAGCCGCGCACCTTCTTTCCTGGTGTTGGAATAGACATTTTATCATCCTGGTTAAAGTTACATAATAAAAAATACATAAGCCAACGCTAGAAACAATACACTACAAAAAATACTCTGGATTTTTTCGTTCATGATAAAGATTAAATAGCTTGTAAGAAGCATCTTCGACAGGACTCGGCTTTACTTTTCTAGCATTCTGGGGACAACTTTTAATGCAAGCACAACAAGTTAAACATTTTTCAATATCAATTAAATTATTCCTAACTGGATCTATTGCACCAACAGGACACACAGTAGAACAAAGTCCACATTCCGTACACTCACTTGTAACCTCGATAAAATCTAAATTCCAAAGCTTAGTGGATCCTTCATACGGACATGTACCGCGTATATTAATATCTGTAAACTGTTTATCTGGTGAAACCATAAATAATTTTTTATTAATCCTAGCACCAAACAACTCAGCCTCTTTTAAATCTACTTCATCAGGACGTCCCTCTGCTGTAGGTCGCTCAGAACAAGAAAAAGAGTGCTCACCAACAAATGCAGCGCCGCCAATAACATGGCAGCCTCGTTCGGTTACAATATCCTTAAGCTCAAGAAGTGCGTTATCATACTCACGATTACCATAAACAACAACACAAACAGCAGGAGCATTACAACCAGCAATTGAGTTAAGCCATTCATTAATTACAGCAGGCACTCTGCCCATATAGACAGGAACACCAATAACGAGTAGTTCATTTTCTGCAAGTAGTAGTTTCGTTTCTCTTGCTTCAGGCGTAGTAATATCAATAAGCTCTACTTTATCAATGGCTAGACCACAACAAATACTATTAACCACTGACTTTGTTGTGCCCGTTGGTGAAAAACAAACTAACTTAACAGCGTCAACTTTCATTTCTATCCCTTTCACAAAAAATATATTTCAAACAAGATCGCTATTATTTTAGTAGCAAGCTACCAAAATAATAGCGATATAAATATAATTGTCAAGCGATATATTGTATTATAATAAGCAATTACCTTAAATGTACTCATAAACAAATGCAAATGTGAACGATAAAATATAAATGATCAATTAACCAGGCCACATATAATTTAAAAATTACCTAAATCTAAAATTTTAAGGATTTAGTCAATTTTTATACTTCGTCAAAAGATATTACAACAAATATTATTTCTCGCAACTTCAAACATTCATCTCTCTAACAGCTTTATACATTTGATTATACAAAACAAATTTTTTATCATAAATTTCTTTAAATTCAGGATTAGGTAAATATTCTTTATCAAATTCTACATTATTAATGTCTTCAATTCGCTCACCAGTTACTCCTGACCTTGCAAGAAGTGACGCACCATAACAGCCTGTTTCAGAATAAGGACTTTTCACAAGTTTTACCCCTAACACATCAGCTTTCAGTTGATTCCAGCGGTCATTTCTAGCTCCCCCACCAGTCATAATCAATTTATCAAACACCATCCCAGATCTTTGCATCAATTGAATATTAAGACGCATTTCAAGAGCCACCCCTTCCAAAAGCCCTCGAAGAATGTCATTTTTGCCAGTATTCATTCTCATTCCATAAATAATCCCCGGTGTATTAACATCAAAATATGGAGTACCTGTAGCTGTAAAATAAGGAATAACCAGTAAAGAAGAAGGTGATTCCGGTAATTGCTTGAGAATTTCTTCATATGGATCAATTCCATTTATACGAGCTTTTTGAAGTTCTTCATTACAAAGCGTATCTCTATACCACTTCAAAATATTCCCCCCAGTAAGACTAAAACCTATGCATGTAGTCATATTAGCCAAGGGAAAATCGTATGAATTCAGATTGCTCTGCATCAATTCACCACTAAGGTGTAATTCAGAAAAAGCTGAACAAACACACTCCACTGTACCTGTAGCATACATAGCAAATCCAGCTTTATGTACACCTGCACCAAGTGCACCAATAGTCTGATCATGCCCACCTGCAATAACTTTGACGCCATCTGGCAGTCCAAGTTTGCTAGCAATATTATGAGGGATCTCACCGACAATGCTTCCACTTGGCAAAGTCCTAGGCAATAAATCTCTATCAAGTCCAGCTGCGCTGAGTATTTCATCACTCCATTCATGTTTACGAATGTCAAACATCACAGTACGACCTGCCATTGGGTAACTAATTGCTGGCTCTACTCCCAAACTGAGATGAACTAAATCCTCATAACAGTGCAAACCAGAAACCTTACTCCAAATTTCAGGGTAATTCTTCCTCAACCAAAGAATTTTAAACAGACTAAACATCGGTTGCGCGGTATGCCCTGTAATACAATATAATCTTTCCCGAGAGAATTTAGCATTCCATTTCTGACACTCTTCATATGGTCTAGAATCTGATGAAACCATACCATTACATAAAATATTACCATGAATATCTACAGGAGTTATCGCTTCACCTTGACTTGAAATACATATACCACCAATACCACCTGACACTTTACTCGCAACATCTCGAATTACATTGTGAACTTCATGTATTACATTTTTAGAATCCAGCTCTGCCTTTCCACTTCCATCAATAAACAATGAATACTCTTTGTAACTAACAGCTACCATCTCTCTAGAATCTGAAAAGACAGCAGCTTTACAGCCGGTAGTTCCTACATCCAAGCCAAGCCAATACATATTTTATCCCCTAAAACTTGTCAGAGTTAACAAAATCAATTTATGAAATATTAACATAGTATTTGCAAATATAATTAACAATCTCTAAAACAATATTATATTGTATTAGAAATTACTTGACCTACAAGCTCGAATTAAACAAAGGCTTAATATATCATTTTAATTACACCTTTCTCTTTTATCAACAATTCCAGTAACTAGTGTTGCCTTAAAAAGTGTATTTTTATCACATAAATTCGTAATAAATCAATGATGTATTTGTTGCTGAGAAAGATATTTTTGCGTACGTTTTAAATTTGACAAAAACATTGGATGAGGGTTAAGCGATACGGCTTTTTCAAAGTATTCCTGTGCTTTATAATAATTATTGAATTGCTGAAGTTGTAACACACCACAATTGTTAAATCCCTGATAATTACTCGGATCCCAGACTATAGATTCATTAAAAGCCTGCCCTGCCTCAGAGTATAATTTTCTTTTCATAAATTTTACACCCTTTTCTAAAGCCTCATTAGCTTTACGAATATCACTCATATCATTTACAGACTCTAAAATATTTATTCTAGCTGAAAGCCACATACCAACAGAACTATTTTCTGTCAACGCTTGTAACTTTTTATAATTATCTAAAGCAAGATTTTGTTTACAACTTAAATAAAACAAATCACCAAGTGTCTTATAAAACTCTGGGCAATCACCTTCAGATTTTATTGCAGAAAGCAAAGCTTTTTCTGATTTATCAAAGTCTTTATTTCCTAAATAAGCAAGCCCGATATTGTAATATATCCCTTTTTTTTCAGGAGCTAAATTCATAATTTTTGTAAAGTACTTTATCGCTTTAATATAATCTTCACCAACCAGTGCATTCAAGGCAAAACGATTATAAAAAAAGAGTAATAATGATCTCATTCAAACACCTGCTATTGTTAATAATTAATTATAAGAGCAGACATAAACTATAATATATCTACTCTTATAATTATATTATGTTGAATCTTATAAAACAAACATTGCAATTAGTTCAATAAACACTATTGCAACAATTCCTTGAACCAGAGTTACACCAGTCTGACATTTATATGCTGTAGAGGTATCCATATCTGAGAACTGAGAAACAACCCAGAAAAAGCTATCATTAGCATGTGACACAGTCATAGAACCTGCTCCAATAGCAAGAACAACAAGTACCTTTGCCATTTCAGTAGTCAACCCCATCTGCGCAAGCAATGGAGCAACCATTGCAGAAGTAATAATCATAGCTACAGTAGATGCGCCCATTGCTGTTTTGAGTAACATTGCAATAATAAACGGTATTAGCAGACCAAGATTCAAGTGCAGAAGTGAACTACTCAAGGTGTCAGCCAAAGGAAGTTCCCTAAGAATAAGCCCCAAAGCACCGCCAGCACCAGTAATTGCAAGTATAGATGCAGAGTGCTTAATACCTTCTGAAATCCAGTTAAAACTTTCTTTTTTCTCGCTCTTTGGAATAAGTGTCAATGCTAAGAAGACACCAAGAATAAGTGCGGTCACAGGATTACCTAAAAAATCGCAAACATTTTTTAATACCCCAGTACCAAAATAATTTGCTGGAAAATCTGCTATTGATTTGAAAGTAATAAGAATAATAGGTAAAACAATCGGTGAAAAACTATGCACTGTGCCAGGAAGTTTGCCATATTTCTGCAACAAAGTGTCCAGATCCACTTCTGGATTTGCATCAATGTGATAACGAGACGCTATTTTCGTAGCGTAAATCAGCCCCGCAAACATTACAGGAATTGAAACAATTAATCCAGTCAGAATCACTAAACCTAGATCAGCTTTTAGGGTTCCAGCCATAATAATCGGACCCGGAGTTGGTGGAACTAGACAATGAGTCGCGTACAAACCTGAACTCAAAGCAGTTGCCATTACAGCTAAAGACACACCTGATTTTTCAGCCAATGCTCGATTAATTGGCGAAAGAACAACAAAACCAGAATCACAAAATACAGGTATGCTAGTCACATATCCCGTAAGGCTCATTGTTAATGGAGCACGTTTCTTTCCTACTAACCCAAGAATTGAGTTTGCCATAGTCAACGCAGCACCCGTTTTTTCTAATATAGTACCTATTATAGTACCGGCAATAATTACAATACCTATATTGCCTAGGATCCCACCAAAACCTTTCTTGATACTTTCAATAGTTTTTTCTACAGGTAATCCCGTAGAGATCCCTACAAAATATGCAGCCAAAAGCAAAACAATGAAAGGATGCCACTTAAATTTGGAAATGAGAACTATCATCCCCACTATTGCTACTAAAATAATACCAAATAAACCCACTGCACTTGTCATTTGTCTCCTCCTATCTCTATAAACATTTTCAATAGCTGGACATCGTCTGCTAGTACATAAAACAAATACTTTATATCTTAATATGTGCTGCATAATGGCAATACACAACACTCAGACATAATAATGTGTTTATGTCCTTAACTCCTATACGGGATCCATTACATGATATAATTTATCTTTATTGTAAATAATTACGATCGAATGATCATCACTTGCAAACGGATTGGTGTTTAGATAACAATAAGACTAGTGCCGGTTGAATTATGAAAAAATCGTTTATTAGCAGTTAATTTATCTTCAGCAATCTTGCCTGTACAATGTGACACACCTATAACGTTACAGTCTAAATTATCAAAAAAGTCAACTGTTGCGTCCATGCAGGATGAATCCGCCTCAACCATATGAGTACCGCCAAGAACTGCATGAATTTTACCAGCAAGACGCTCTTGAAAAGTATTAATCATATTCATAATACCAGGATGTGCGCATCCTACTATCAATATCCAGCCTTTTGGCGATTCAATGGCCAGCATTACTTCATCGTTAAAATAATCAGGCACAAGCACATCATTTTGCAATAGCTTAAACCTGGAATTAATTCTTTCCTCGGAATCACTACGATTAAAGTTACTTATTACATATATGCCATTAGCTATTTCTTCAATATCCTTAGAGATCCAATGTATCGAACAATTATGACTCAGTATATAATCTGATGTAAAGTCATTTCCAAGAAATTCTGATTGAGCTCCACTAACCGCATATTTCAAATTAAAAAATTCTTTATGAAAAACAAATTCAAACTCTCTATCGGTATCTTTTTGATCTAGAAAATACTTTGTTCCGCCGCTATGGTCGTAATGACCATGACTCAATATAATCTTTTCAATCTCAAACGGATTCAATCCAAGTTTGAAAGAGTTGTCAATAAAAGCTGAAGACTGACCTGTATCAAAAATATAATTCAACCCATCCTTTTCAATATAAAAGGATAATCCATGTTCTTTTTTTAATCCAAGATGCTCACCGATACTATTTTCGACAAGAGTAGTAATTTTAATGCTCATTCTACCTCCAAATTACCTAATACAAATTAAAATCAATTAACATTTTTTAAATATGACATAATATCATTCAAAGCATTTTCAAGATGGACTGTCATGGTTTTTTCTGCTTCTTCAGGATTATGCGAACTTACAGCATTAAAAATATCAAGATGCTCTTTAACGGTCTTTTCTGCTCTTTCTGGAATACTAAGACTTGACACCCACCCTTCCTGTAAAGTATCTGTCATTGCTTTCATCAGGGTATAATACGTTCTGTTCTTTGTTGATTTTGCTAAAATCTGATGAAATTCTCTATCAAGATTAATTAATTTCTCGAATTTTCCCAGATTCATTATCTCCTCAAACCGAGTTAAGACATGCTCCAACCTAATGATGTCTACATCTTGTATATTTTTTGCTGCATAAGCAGCTGCTTTAGTTTCAATAATTAATCGTACTTCAAAATGTTCCTGCAATGAGGATTCATTCCGTTGTAGCCAATTAGCAAATTCATCCACCCCTTTATCAAGTGGATTACATATATATATGCCTTTACCATGATGCACCTTGAGTTTTCCTGATATTTCAAGAATTCTCAGTGCCTCGCGCACAGAAGTTCTACTGACTTCTAATTTTTTCGTCAGTTCATTTTCTGAATAAAATTTGTCCCCATCTGTAAAATTTTCTTCACAGATAATTCGCTCAATTTCATCAATTACTTGCTCAGATAAACGTTTTTTCCTCATAATATCCTCTTATACTCATAAGACATGTACTTAGTATACAAGTTGATTTTCCTTAGTCAAATTTTTTATACTAAATTATATGAATTTATGCTTATTTCTTAGTTTCGTATATTTTAATGGCAAAAAATTATAATATAAGAATATTCTCAACTTAAACAATTAAAAATTATTAAATGATTTAATTAAACATAAAATCGAAGCAATACAATAAAACATTTAGCGCATCATTTTCATTTTCTATTGTAATATACAAAAAGCTCTATGCATATAACAAAATCGTATTTTCAATATCATGTATACACAAAATTAAGTACTTAATTTAATCTACAAAATTTTCTAATCATATAACACTTATTTATTCATACAACATTTATAGCGATCAAGCATTATTAATTTAAGCTATTCTAAAAAAGGACACCGAACAAAATTAAAAATTTGACATAATTTTTTAGTAGTGTAAACTTAAAATTAGGTGTTTATACAGGTTCAATAAGAAGGCGGAGATGATTATGTTAGAAGATCTAAGAAAATTCGTAGCCCCTGAATTCATTACAGGTATTAGCGCTAGAAATAGAGTTGGTCAATATGCTAGAAATCTGGGATTGACAAAAGTATTAGTAGTTACAGATTTTGGAGTACACGAAGCTGGATGGGCAAAGGAAGCAATTCATGACTTGGAAGAAGCTGGTATTGAACACTCTCTATTCATGGGACTCACTCCAAACCCCAAGGATCATGAAATTCACGTTGGTGTAAACATTTATAACACCAACGGCTGTGATGGTATAGTTGCAGTTGGTGGTGGTAGTGCAATAGACTGCGCCAAAGGAATCGGCATTATAGCTAATAACGGAGGAAGCATTCTTGATTATGAGGGAGTAGATACAATTGAATCGCCCTGCCCTCCACTTATATGCATTCCTACAACCTCAGGAACCTCTGCAGATGTATCACAATTTGCTATCATTAGAGACTCTGTCAGAAGAGTTAAGATGGCTATTGTCAGTAAAGCTTTAGTGCCAGATGTATCCCTTATTGATCCATTGACTACATCAACAATGCCTCCGCTATTAACTTCACATACAGGACTGGATGCCTTAACCCACTCATGTGAAGCACTCGTTTCAAACGCGTCTTCGTCAATAACTACCATGCATGCTCTTGAGTCAATACGCTTAATCAAACAAGGGCTAAAGCCTGCTTATGAAAATGGAGAAGACCTTGAAGCGCGCAGTAAGATGATGCTAGGGAGTCTACACGCTGGTCTAGCTTTTTCTAATGCCAGTCTTGGAGCTGTTCATGCTATGGCTCATGCTTTGGGTGGATTATACGATTCACCTCATGGTGAATGCAACGCAATTCTTCTTCCACATGTGATTAAATATAATTATCCAACTGCAGAAAATGAATATAACAAAGCGTGCCAAATATTTACTCCAAACAAAGAACCAAGTTGTGAGCTTTTAGTGAGTGCCATCAAAGAGCTTATGTATTCAGTAGGTGTTACCAAAACCTTATCACAAATTGTTACTACACAAGATGATCTTCCAGCTTTAGCTGAATTATCACTAAAGGATGCATGTATGGCAACAAACCCAAGAACTCCCACTAGCCAAGAAATAATAGGAATTTTTAAAAATGCCTTCTAACCCATTGAATAGACACGAAGAATATCGCAATAAATTACTAGGGCTGGGTGAATCGTCTTTAAGAAAAAATTACTATCCTGAGCTTCGAAAACATATGCGTGAGCTCGAGAACTCACGGACTCGTTATCAAGCAATTTTTAATGCAACTGCTGATGGATTATTTATACATGATGCCGAAACATTTAAAATCATAGACATAAATGAGCGCGTCTGCCAAATGTTTGGTTATACATATGATGAAATATTAAATCTTGACTTTAATAAACTTTGCAGTGGAATTCCTCCATATACCGAACAAGATGCAAAAGAATATCTTAAAACAGCTATTGCCAAGGGGATGCAAAACTTTGAATGGATCTCTAGGAGAAAAGATAACAACCTTTTTTGGTGTGATGTGTGCTTGAAAAGCGCAACAATTGATGGGGAACAATGCATAATAGCATCAGTTAGAGATATCTCCTCGCGTAAGCTTTTAGAAGAGCAATTACTACACAGTCAAAAAATGGAAGCAATGGGACAACTTGCTGGTGGAGTTGCACACGATTTTAATAATATGTTATCAGGAATAATAGGGTCAGCTGAAGTAATACACACAATGTCTAAAGATAATGACAAAATCCGTGAACTTTGTGAAATTATTCTAAAAGCAGCCAATACCGCAGGAAACCTTACAACCCAATTATTATCATTTTCACGTAAGGGAACTTTCGAGCAGAATTTAGTTCATGTACACAATGCGATAAATAACGCTTCTGGTATACTGCAAAGAAGTTTTGATCGCAATATTTATTTCAACTTAGAGCTTAATGCAAAAAACGATATAATTTTAGGTAATCTGGCGTTAATAGAGAACATTATCATTAATATGTCACTCAATGCTCGAGACTCTATGCCAGATGGTGGTAAATTAATTATTCAGACAAAGAACCAAAATCGAAAAGCAGATAAGATACCAGATGCAGAAGATTTACCAGAGCAGAGATACATATGTATTACTATATCTGATACTGGATTTGGCATGACAGAAGAAATACAACAGCACATTTTTGAGCCATTTTTTACGACTAAAGAAACTGGCAAAGGTACAGGTCTCGGACTTGCTGCGGTTTATGGTGCAGTGCAAAGGCATAACGGATTTATTGAAGTTAAAAGTTCATTAGGATCCGGCACTACATTCAATATTTACCTGCCACTTACTCGCCAAGAAAAACCGGATACTTTAGAAACTACCAGTCATATAACTGGTAGTGGCAAAATACTATTAATAGATGATGAGGAAATTCTAAGACGTGTCGGGACTAGCATACTTAATACACTAGGATATGATGTTATCACAGCTAAAGACGGTTTGCAAGGGATAGAAAAATTTAAAAATGAAACTCCTGACTTAGTTTTACTCGATATGGTAATGCCGAAAATCAGCAGTACAGATTGTTTTGATACTCTAAAAAGTATTAATCCAGATATTCCAGTGATCGCAGTATCAGGTTTTATTGAGGATACAACAGTAGAAGAGTTGTTTAATAAAGGACTTGCAGGCTTTATTGAAAAGCCATTTAAAATCAATCCCCTAAGCCAAAAAATTGCATCTACATTACTATTAAAAAAAGGCGTAACAAAATAAATATAAGCGTTACAAATTAGTGCAAATCGTATAAAACGCAATGAACATACATAATAGAAATTCTAATACTTTTAATAAGATGACTGAAAATTTGAGACACGTCATGCTTCAAATTTTCAGCCACAAACACATTAACTACATTTCAATTATTATCTTCACTTGATCATCAGGTAACGTTGCTGCAAAATCATATGCCTCAACTGCCTGCTCAAATTTGTATTTTGCTGTTACCAATGGCTTAACATTTACCCCACCACTTGCTATACTACGTATCGCTCTGTCATATACATTTGCATACCTGAATATCGTTTTCATTGTTATTTCTTTTACCTGAGCCTTAACTATATCAACTGGTGCCGGGTCAGGTGGCATACCTACGAAAACCAAAGTACCAGCTGGACAAATGTAGTCCATAGCTCCAAGTATTGCTGCCGGAGCACCACTCGCTTCAAATAAAACATCTGCCCCCCAGTTTCCTGTTATTTCATTAACAACAGCCAAAGGATCCTCATTTGCAGGATTTACTGTTCGTATCTGTAAATCAGAATAATGCTTATTTATAAAATCAATCTTACCCTGCTTATAGTCACAGATTACAACCTGTGAACACCCTGCTCCAAGTGCTGAAAGTGCTGTAACAAGTCCGATCGTACCACCTCCAAGCACCACAGCAACATCCCCCGGCTTGATACATGCCTTCTGAGCTGAATAAATCCCAATCGCTAAAGGCTCAACAAGAACTCCTTCTTCATAACTAACATTATCGGGTAAAGCAAAAGTTAAAGACGCTGGATGTATTACGGTCTCACGCATACAGCCATGAATAGGTGGTGTCGCCCAAAAACGAACATCCGGATCAAGGTTATAATGCCCTTCAAAAACCGCGCGGCTTCCAGATTTAGGAATACCTGGCTCCATACAGACACGATCACCAACTTTGAGATTTTTGACATCCTCACCTACCTCAACAATCATACCACTTGCTTCATGACCAAGTACCATAGGTTCATTAACAACAAAATCACCAATATGACCATGTGTATAATAATGAATATCACTCCCACAAATACCAACACACTTTGGAGCAATTCTTACATCATTAGGACCAAGAGTCTCATCTATATCAATATCGCGAGTCGCAATAACACCTTTTTTCTCAAGAACAAATGCTTTCATAATTATCTCCTGCACTTTTAACTTAAAAATTACTGTATAGTATACCCACCATCAACTGGAAGAGCTACACCAGAAATCATTGACGCATCATTACTGAGTAAAAATAACACTGGACGCGCAATTTCTTCAGGTTCAGCAAAACGACCTAGTGGCATAGCATCAAGAACAGGTTTACTTTTTGCTGGATCCGACCAAGCCATTTTTCCCATAGCCGTCATTGTTACAGTTGGATTTACAGCATTTACACGAATATTATACTCACCTAGCTCCATACACATTACCATTGTAGCTGAATCAATGGCCCCTTTCGACGAACAATAACTCAAGTGTTCTTTCAAGCCAATAATAGAAGCTTGTGAAGACAGGTTAACAATTGAACCAGCTATCTTATTTTTAATCATAGATTTTGCAATTTCACGGCTCATAATAAGTGTGCCTATAAGATTAACCCCTAACACTTTTTCCAAGCTTTCTTTTTTAAATTCTAGAACAGGTTCAAGAATACTTATCCCAGCACTATTAACAAGTCCATCAACTCCAGGTAAGGTAGCAACAAAACGTTCGACTTCTTTTTCATTTGTTACATCCAATTCAACAGCTTCACAATTCTCAAGATTATTGAGTTCAGCAATTACGTCTTCACCAAAGCCAACTCCATATACATAAGTACCAGATTTGAGCAATTCATCAACAATAGCTCTACCAATACCACTTGTTGCGCCAGTAACAACAATTTTCTTCCCTGCTAAATTAGCCATAACTATTTCCTTATAATATAATGCCCTATACTGTACTTTTATATTTTTAAATCAAAATTTTTATACAAATACAATACTATAATAAACTAAAAATATACTATATATGATTGATCAATTTAATTATTACATCGCTATTTAACTCATCTAAACTATCAACAACACGATCTGCATAATCAGCTAAAACATAGCCATCAAATGTACCCGTAATACCAATAGCCACCATTCCTGCACTCTTTGCTGCTATTAATCCATGTACACTATCTTCGATAACAGCACATTTATTAGAATGAATTCCAATCTTTTCTGCTGCTTTCAAAAAGACTTCAGGATTTGGCTTGCTTTGACAAACATCTTCAGCACTAATAAAACACTGTAATTGGTCTCCACGCGGCATAATATCAATAAGAGCTTGGATATTCTTTTTAGGAGCAGATGAACCTATAATTGTTTTAAAACCACTTGATTTTAAATCATCTAAAATTCTTGTTACACTTGTATTCTCTTGAAATCCAGCTTTAAAACTATCTCTATAGTATTCATCTTTCACTTCAAACCACTTCTCAATCTCACTCTTATTTAATTGTACGCCATGTTCTTCACATAAGTTTTTTGCAAATGACTCACAAGTCTGACCAAAATGGGTACCAAACTTTTGTCTATTGACTTTAAAGCCATACTTTCTGCTACTGACAATCCACGACTGATAGTGTATTTCCCAACTGTCAATAAGAACCCCATCCATACCAAATATTACTGCTTTATCGTTCATTTAATTTCCTTAATTTTATACCGTAAGGATTTCCTTTGCTGAGTATTATTTTTACCAAAACATTTAAAAGGTGCTGTTGTACCCTTAACAATCTAATCGGCTAGGTATATAACCAAGTATACAAACTATCAGCAATCCTATTCTCAATATCGGCAAGTAATGTTTTTGTACCCTATATGCCAATATTTACTCCTATTACCCCACTCATGTCTTCAAATATATTTTGTCAATTACTAAGGTACAAGAACAACTTTAATTGATTCAGTTGTTGAAGCAACAGCAAATGCTTCATCAAATTCAGAAAGAGGGAACTCGTGAGTGACAATTTCCTCTGCACTAATAAGCTTTCTTTGAAACAAATCAATCGCAACTGTATAAGAATACGGTCCAAGATGTGCACCACGAATTTCAATTTCTTTTCTATCACCAATAACAGACCAGTCAGCAGTAGTTTCTTTACCGAAAACACTAAATTCTACAAACCGGCCAAGCTTTCTGATCATCTCTAAACCTTGAGTTACACCAACAGGTGAACCTGTTGCTTCAATATACACATCACACCCGTAACCGTCGGTCATCGCTTTAATTTCCTTAACAGCATCTACCTTAGTTGGATTTATTGTAATATCAGCACCCAACTTCTTGGCTAATTCCAATCTGCTATCATCTGCATCAAGAACTATAAATTTCTTAGGAGTTTTCAATTTAATTATCTGAGTCATGCAAAGACCTAGTGGACCAGCACCAGCCAAGACAACAACATCATCTAAATCAATATCACCTCTTCGCACTGTATGAATTGCACATGCCATAGGTTCAACAAGTGCTGCCTCTTTAAGATTTAAGTCTTCAGGTATTTTATGTACTATTGAATTTTCAGGGAAGCGCATATATTCTGCCATGCCACCTTCAGCTACATTTTTTTGAAAACCAAAGATATTATGCACCTCACACATCCAGTAGTTGCCACTCTTACAAAAACGACATTTATTGCAAGGTAGAATCTGTTCACATAGAATCAAATCTCCCATTCCGACATTATGATGTTCTGCTGCTCCCTCACCTATCTCAACAACTCGGCCAAAAAACTCATGACCGGGTATAACAGGCGCCTTAAGCCAAGGATCATCCCCACCCCAAAACATATTCGCTCCAGCTGCGGCTTTTACATCACCTGCACAGATACCACTACCTATAATTTTAATTATTAATTCATTCTTTCCTGCTACAGGTCGATCAATTTCTTCCAATTTATAATCTTTTGGTCCATGACATATTACTGCCTGCATTTTATCTGGTAAATTACTCATTTTGTTTCCTTTACTGATATAATATTAAAAATTTTTATAAAATAGCTTTAAAGCTTATAAATTAATACGACTATAATCATGACCTCAAAATTCTAAATTAAATTCACATTAGGTCCTGAAATACTGACTGATAGTTGAGACATTTCCGTTTATTTCCTCAGAAAAATTGTATGTGCACCCACATCATGTGTACTGATTTAGAATACACAATTATCAAATATGTGAGTTATAACTTGGTGTTATTTCTTTACTGCTTTTTTTGTCTGGATGAACTAATATAAATGGCAAGAATAATTATTGCACCCTTTAAGACTTTCTGTGAATATGGTGAGACCCCCATTAAATTCAGACCATTATTTAACACCCCAAGAATTAATGCACCAATAAGAGTACCTACAATATGCCCTTTACCACCAGCAATATCAGTGCCTCCCAATATAACAGCAGCAATGGCATCTAATTCAAAACCAACACCAGAATTAGGCTGACCACTCATCAATCTACTCGAAAGCACAACACCACTTATTGAAGCGGTAAGTCCAGACATTGCGTATACCATCATCTTATATTTATTAACTTTAATGCCAGACAGACGTACAGATTCCTCATTACCACCTATTGCATATACATAGCGCCCAAACGGCAAATGATTCAATATAATATATACAAATATATAGACTATAAACATTACAAGAATTGGAGTCTGCAACCCTAGCACCTCACCACGACCAAGAATTGAAAAAGATTTAGGAAGACCGCTTAACGGATAACCTCCCGTATATAGTAATGCAATCCCTCTAGGAACCTCCATCATTGCAAGTGTAACAATAAAAGCAGGCATATGAGCATAAGCGACTAAAAAACCATTAATAAAACCTGCACAAATACCAACTGCTAACCCAATACACACAGCAAATATTGGTGAGACACCGTTTAGCATTGCACCGGCAACAAAGGTTCCACTCAACGCCATTACAGCACCAACTGAGAGATCAATACCTCCTGTAAGAATAACCATTGTTAAACCAGAAGCGATAATTGCATTAATTGATACTTGACGAGCAATATTAGTTATATTATTCATTGATAAAAAGCGGTCAGATACGATTGTCATAAATATACATAATATCACAAAACCACATAGAGAAAGCAATTCTGGCCTTGAAGTAATATAATGCACGAATTTTTCTCGATTAAACTTCATCCCATTACTAACTTCACTATTGTGCATTATTTCCTCCTTTAGCTCCAGCTGCATATTCCATAATTCTATCCGGTGTAATTTCGTCTTTTGTTAATGTTGCAACAATATTATCCTTACGCATTACTAATACTCTATCACTAATCCCAACAACTTCAGGCAACTCAGAAGATATCATAATAATTCCCATTCCCTTCCTTGTAAGTCTGCGCATTAATTCATAAATTTCAGCTTTCGCCCCAACATCAATTCCTCTAGTCGGCTCATCAAAAATTAAAATTTTACATTTTGTACTTAGCCACTTAGCTATAACAACCTTCTGTTGGTTACCTCCAGATAAGTTCTTAACAATAGTTCTTTCTGAAGGAGTTTTAATACCTAGAGCATCAATTTGCTTTTTGGTTCTTACAGACAGTGACCGCTTTCTTATTGTATGAATATTATTAAGCGATTCTTTTAAAGTATTAATAACAACATTATATTCCACGCTAAAATCAAGGATAAGACCTTGTGTTTTTCTATCTTCAGGTAACAAACCAATTCCAAGATCGAGAGCATCTTTGGGATTTTTAACTTTAATTGTTTCACCATTCATTTCGATGACTTTCACCACTGAGCTATCAGCACCAGTCAACGCTTTTACAAGCTCACTACGCCCAGCACCAACAAGCCCTGCGACACCTAGAATTTCACAAGGAAATAAATCAAAACTTACTTTGGGTGTATGGTTTGTTCTTTGCAGCTCTTTAATACTCAACAATGGTCTTGAGGTATAGTCAATAGCCACATCGTTAACAGGAAACGTTTGTGAAACATCACGACCTACCATCATTCTAATGAGCTCTTTAATATCAAGATCTTCAATAGTTTTATAGCCAACAGTCTGTCCATCACGTAAACAAGTTACTTCATCAGCAATTTCAAAAATTTCTTCAAGATGATGAGAAATAAAAACCATCCCTACACCTTTATTTCTTAGCTCCTTCATAAGTCTAAACAAGTTCTCAACTTCTACAGGTGTAAGTGGAGCTGTTGGCTCATCAAGAATAAGAACTTTAACCTTGAGGCTAATTGCCTTTGCAATTTCAACAAACTGCTGTTGGGCTATACTGAGTTCTACTATTTTCGCATTAGGATCAATATCAATACCCAAATGTGATAGTAATTCTATAGCTTTTTTTCTCATTGCTTTTTTATCTAAAAGTCCATTTTTCTTTCTTAATTCTCTTCCAAGAAAAATATTTTCGTATACTGTCATATGTGGGATCAAGCTAAATTCTTGGTAGATGATACCTATACCAAGATCCTGAGCATTTTGTGGTGAAGCATGCTGAACAATCTTACCCTCAAATTTCATTTCCCCACAATTCTCATCTGGTTGATATACCCCTACAATAATTTTCATTAGAGTAGATTTACCAGCACCATTTTCTCCAGCCAACGCATGTATCTTACCAGCCTTAATTTTCAAGTCTACCTTCTGTAGTGCATTTACCCCACTAAAGGTTTTAGAGATACCTTTAAGCTCAAGGAGACAATTCTCATCCATTATTATTCCTCTAAATCTTACTTTCAGAATTTCTAGCGATTGTAGATAAAATTATAATTAAGTTTATTAAAGGTCAAATCACAGACGCCCAAATTTGACCTTTAATAATAAACCAAAATTATGTTTACTTATTCAGAAATGACTTACCAACTAAATCCCTTAGCATTGTCTTTTGTAATTAACTCAACATCAACCGGAATAACCTTTGGAATATGAGCACCCCAGTACTTTGCAAGAGCAATTGCAATACCAATGCGAATCTGATCTCTTGGGAACTGTGCACTCGTTGCTTTAAATGCTGTGCCTTCTTGGATATTTTTAATTGCTTCAGGTGCACCGTCAACACTCACAAGTTTAATGTCTTTTCCTGATGCTTCAATAGCAGCCAAAGCACCATAAGAACCAGTATCGTTAACACTGAATATACCATTAAGATCTGGGTGAGCCTGAATCATATTTTCAACTACTGAAAGAGCAACACTTCTTTCCTGTTTACCATTCTGAATATCTACAATTTTAATACCTGGAGCTTTTGCAACAGCATCCTTAAAACCCTTTACTCTTTCAAGAATAGGAACTACAGGAATACCATCAAGAATTGCAACATTTCCTTTACCGCCTAGAAGCTTAACAAGGTATTCACCAGCTAAAACACCAGCATCATAGTTTTTTGATCCGACAAAAGCATCAATTGGACCTTCAGCCTGCGCATCAACACAAGTTACAATAACGCCTGCTTCTTTTGCAGACTCAACTGCTCCCTGAACACCAACTGAATCAGTGGGATTGAGAATAAGAATATCAATACCTTTTTGAATCATATCTTCAATATCACTGATCTGTTTACTAACATCATGACGAGCATCAGTAACAATTAACTCAGCACCCAATTGTTTTGCAGCGTCCTTTGCTGCTTCATGCATAACAACAAAATAAGGATTATTCATTTCCTGGAATGAAATACCAATTGTTAGCTTACCATCCTTATCTTCAGCTTTTGCAGAAGGCAGAGCAAAACAAGCAATTGCAAGGGACAACATACATAGTGATACGATTTTTTTCAACATAAGAGTATCTCCAAAATTAAACAGCAACAAATAAAACAACAGAGAAATATAAACCTCTGTTGACACATTCAACAAATATAGATTACAATACAAAACTTCTTAGTCAATTTTTTTTGCGCAATTTTTACTAAAACATCGCGCAAAAAAAACAAAACATCTTCATAAAACAGACAAAAAAATTTAAGTAATTACAACTATTTTCTTCTACAAAAAGCTTAAGCAAGTAAGTAATTTCATTTCTAAAGTAAGTTAAAATCATGTATAACCATAAAATACTGTATTACTAAATTTATCATATTACACTGCATATTTTGTGATTTAATTCAATAATTTTTTCTCTAAAACCCATTATATACCTATTCTTTACTTGATATAAATTACCATAACTGCTATAATAATATTACATTTGCAAAAACAATTTATTTTTTGCGCAATTTTTCTCTTAGTTATACAGCTAAATTTTTACTATTTAATATTTTTGACGGAAGAATATAATGGCTCCAAAGAAGAAAATCACACTACAGGATATTTCAGCAAAGTCTGGATTTTCGATAACAACAATTTCACACGTTATCAACAAGACACGTCATGTAGACGAAACAACAAGAAAAATAATTCAAAAAACTATAGCTGAACTAGGCTACACTAATACACAAGGTTCTCAGAAAAAGAACACTGGAAAGACAATTGGTTTTGTAATTTCAGATATACGAGTTGACTTTTTCGTAGAAGTAGCAAGAGATATTGCTGATATTGCCTTAGAAAATGGCTACAATGCGGTATTCTATGAATCTGCAGAAGATGAGAAAAAAGAGCAGCAGTGTCTTGAAATGTTTATCGAAAATAATGTACAGGGAGTTATTCTTGCCCCAACAAACTGTCAATCTACACTTTCTTACTGGCAAGACTGCAAAATTCCCATAGTACTTATTGATCGTGATCTAGAAAATTGTAATTACGACTTTGTTGGTATTGATAATTTTAAAAGTGCTTATGAAGCCACAAAATATTTTATAAATCATGGTGCAAAAAATTTAGGCTACATTGGGTTTAACAACTCAAATTACACTGCCAAGGAACGTCAAAAAGGGTTCGAAGTTGCACTTCATGAGGCTGGTCTTCACCATGAACATTGCTGTCTTACACGAGAATACAAAGCACTGGTTGATAATAATGATGATTTGTACAAGGACTTCCTTTTACGTACACCTAAAAAAGATGCAATACTCTGTTCTTCAAGTAATATTTGTTTTGAGCTTCTCTCTATCGCTGAGGAAATTGGTGTCAAAATTCCAGAAGATTTACTAATTATTGCTTATGATGATAATAAGTGGTTTGATTTTCTTAGACCCCCAATTTCAGCAATAAAACAACCGACGGGTGATATTGCCGTCCTAGCAACTGAATTGTTAATTAATAAAATTCAAAATAATAAGTCCAACTTAAATTTAAGACAAAAAATTATACTTGACCACACATTTACTGACAGGTTTGCAAAATAAAATTAATCTACATTTTTGGCAAAACTTCAACTAATATAAGTATTCATTAATACACATAAAGAACTTCAACAAAAATATTTGCACTAATTATGTAAAAAATATAGCCAAGATATTATTATTTTTGAAAGGAATATTCTCTCTCTATCGTATAAAAGCATGTGAGCAATTTGTTGTTCACTACGTTGCTACCTTACTATTGGCATAGTATTGAGGAGAAATAATTATGAGCATAGGTGCGGTCTCAAATAGTTTTTCGTATCCAAATATAAATTCACAAAATCAGTCAAAACCTGATACCAATAAAATGTTAGCCTCAAGCGATGTTGATGGTAGTGGTGGTCTTGACAAATCTGAATTTGCTGCACTTGGTGCTTCTATGAATAAGGGAAGCGCAGGAGATGCCTTTAGTCAGTTTGACCTCAACGGCGATGGTGAAGTAACAGCAGAAGAAATGAGGCAAGCTCTTGAATCTACTCAAAAGAATGTAACTTCAAATAATGAAGATAATACTTCTTCAATGCTAAATGAACTTATGTCGCAAAATTTTCAGGCAATAATGGGCATTATGAATTCATCATCTAGTTCTTCAAATAATGATGATAAGAATAATTTTGAACTACAGTCTCCTGTAGTAAACAGGCAATTTTCTAATCAAATTCAGGAGTATATGAAACAGGCAACACAAGGCGCTACTATTAACCAGTCAATATCGAGCCTAATTTAACCCCCTATAACTTCATAAGTTATAACAATAAAACCACATAGTCAACACTATGTGGTTTACTTTTAATATAAAAAAAATCACTTATAAAACCAGAAGGCTATCATGATGCTTATTTACTTAATATAGTATTATTTTCCATAAAGATATGCATCAATTTTTTTCTGCGCATCAGCATCATACAAGTCAATTTCAAGTGCGGGTATATATTTACAAGCTTCATAAACTACAGGAACAAAATCACCATGCACACCAACGCAGTGATGAATATATGGACCTTCAACCAACTTACGCTCAAGAGCTAGCCAGTCTTCCACCTCAATCCAAACATATGTACCCATAATATAAGGACCGTCAATTCCTTTAGCTTTACCAGCAAGAAGTTTATACTCTCCATGATCTCCATCAAACCTGAGAATTGTCATTTCACCACCTTTAATTTCAGACAATACTGCACCAGCACATTTACCAGGAAGTGCAAAAGGTCTACCAAGGATAGGTTTATCTTTTGCTAAGGACAATGGATATGGGCCACAATGTTGAAGCAGTTCAGCATTATCATTATCAGGATGTCTTACAGTCCAATCGGCAAAGAATGGAGAAGTCTGCCCCATTGTGGCAGCCTGCGCAAGCACAGCAGAAATTGCTCCATGAATATCAGTCTCACATGCAACAGGAATGCCCAAATCAGTAAGAATCGAATTACATACACACGGCATAATTGAAAGCTCATGTTGCAAAGAGTCCCAACATTGAATAGCTATAGAATTACAGCCGTTATCATTGGCAGCGTGTTCCATTGCGACTTTAAGAGCAGCGACCCTCCTTACTTCATCTGGATTAACCTCAACCTTCATACTAGCATTCAAAAATTCAATCGTTTCAGCAACCTCTGTGTTTGAAGTATCTTCATTCATGCGTCTAACTTCAGAAACAATATATGATAGAGTTACAGGGTGCACCTGAATACCAAATTTCTCGAGTAATTCGCCTTCATTACACATTACAGTCCAGAAACCTGCTGGTCTAGTTGCTATTTGTAATACTCTAGTATTTTTTACTTCTCTAACAACATTTGCTGCAGCAACAAAGTTTTTAACACCACGCTCGAAACTAGCATCTTCAAGCCTATCATTTGGAATATATGTAAATGGTAAATTGAATCTTCTCAATACTTTTCCAGTGGCGAAAAGGCCACACTGAGTATCACGAAGCCTTGAGCCGTCTTTAAGAGGCATCTCATCTCTTGGTCCCCATAGCAATACTGGCAGCTTAAATTCTGCAGCTACTTTACAGACTAGATCCTCAGTACCAAAATTACAATGAGGAAAAAACAGGCAATCTATCTTTTCAGCCCTAAACTTTGCAATAACCTTTTCGATATCATTTTCTGAATGAAGTAAGCCTTCATCGTTAATATCATCAATACCAACATACTCTATTCCAAGCTCATCAAGTTTTTGATATGTTTTATCTTTATATAAAAATGCATCCTCTTTACTGAAGATAAATCTTCTAGTAGGAGCAACCCCCATCTTTACGGAATATTTTTTCATTATACTTCCAATCTATATCTAATGGTTAAAATTATTTGGCAACCGCAGCTTTTGCATTCATTTTCTTCTGAATTTGATCAAATACAACCGCTGCAATAATAACAATACCTTTGATCACATTCTGCCAGAACTCTGAAACCCCTAGCATAACAAGACCATCATTTAAAATACCAATTACAAACGCACCAATAATAGTTCCACCAATTGTACCAACACCACCAGAAAGTGAAGTACCACCAAGTACAGCAGCAGCAATGGCATTCATTTCATAACTCTCACCAGTAGCTGGGTGTGATGCTACAAGCTGTGATGAAATAATTAAGCCAACAAGCCCCGCACAGAATCCAGAGAACATATATACCCAAAGAGTAACCTTTTTGACCTGAACACCTGATAAAGTAGCAGCTTTTGAGTTGCCACCAATTGCATAAATGTGCCTACCAAGAGGTGTTTTTTTAGCAACATATACAGCAATACATGCTAAGAAAATCATTATCCAGATAGAAATAGGAACCCCGACAAACTTACCTGCACCTAAGAAGGTAAAACCAGTATTACCAAGCTCAGCCTTACCTTGCAAATTAGGAAATGTAGCCCCTCCAGAACGCAAATTAGCAAGACCTCTGGCAATATACATCATCCCTAAAGTACCAATAAACGGTGCTACATTCAACCTCGTAATCAATATCCCGTTGAGATACCCGATAAATGTACCAATTATTAATACAGCTATAACAATAGCCCAAATACTTAAATACATAGTATCACCACCAGGAATCGATATACCTTCGTAAATCATACCACCAGCAATCATACCACATAAACCAACAATACCACCAATTGACAGATCAATACCACCAGTAATAATCACGAATGTCATGCCTAAAGCAAGAATTGCGGTAATAGCAACATGCTTACCAACAGTCACCAAATTTAGGGGGTTTAAGAAATTTATATTTCTCGTTACCTCTAATAAAACAGTAATAGCCACCGTGATAATAACAAGTGCGATCACGGTACGCATCTTCATTACCCAAAGGCTCAACTTTAATCTATTTTTACTTTGCATTTTAACTCCTAAATACCTTCATAAGGGGAAAAACACCCTATATTTTCCCAACTATCCAACCTTAGTAGTCCTATGACCAATTGCAGAAGCGTCAACAAGCCTCTCTTCAGTTATTTCTTCTTTAGTCAATTCCTTTGTTTTCTTACCTTTAGATAGGACAATCACTCTATCACAAACACCAATAATCTCTTTAATTTCTGAGGATACAAATAACACACCCAATCCCTCTTTTGCAAGCTCATCCATCAACATAAATACTTCACCCTTAGCACCAACGTCAATACCACGAGTTGGTTCGTCCATTAAGAGTACTTTAGGTTCGGTAAGAAGGCACTTACCAATAACAACTTTCTGCTGATTACCACCGCTTAAAGAAGATACAGGGACGGCTGCACTAGGAGCTTTCACACTCATTTTGTCAAACATTCTCTTTATAGATTTTTTTTCATTAGTTTTGAGAATATGAAATCCACCCTTCAACAATCGCCACAAACCGGCAAGAGTCATATTATGCCCAACTGAAAGAATAGGAATCAACCCTTCGCGTTGCCTATCTTCTGGCACTAGCACAACACCTTCACGTATACGTTCTTCAATATCCTGTTGCTTCAAAATACTACCATTGAGCATTATTTCACCAGCATAATCTCGGTTTAATCCCATGATAGCTTCAAGCACTTCTGAACGCCCAGCACCCAATAGTCCATAAATTCCAAGAATCTCACCCTTTTTTAAATCAAAGGAGATATCTCTCAAATCTTCCTGTCCAGTAGCAAATTTACATGAAAGATTTTTGACGCTCAGAACAACCTCTTCTGATTCAGGTACAGCCCTTTTCGGGAAAACATCCCCCCAGTCTTTACCCGCCATACTTCTAACAATCCACTGAAGTGTTACCTCTTCCATTGGCTTTACAGTTACAAGCTCTCCATCACGTAAGACTGTAATGTTATCACCAATTTCAATAAGCTCTTCAAGCTTATGTGAGATATAAATAACAGCAACACCTTGGCTCTTTAAATCATTTATTATTCGAAATAAAACCTTTACCTCTGAATTACTAAGTGCAGAGGTAGGTTCATCCATAATTAATATTTCCATTTCATTGCGGAGTGATTTTGCAATCTCAACAATTTGTTGCTGACCAACTTTTAAATTTGCAACAAGTTCTCTAGGATTAATGTCCTGTTCAAGCCTCCCAAGAAGCATAGCTGCTTCCCTCTCTTGCTCCTTAACATTAATATTCCCCAATTTATCCGTCAACTCACAATTAAGGAATATATTATCTGCAACTGTCAAATTTGGACAGAGGTTGAGTTCCTGGTGGATAATTCTAATCCCAAGATCTTCTGCTTGCTTAGTAGTGCTGAGCTTTATTTCTTTGCCCTTCCAGAAAAGCTCACCTTCAGAAAGGAATTCAATACCAGCCATAATCTTCATCAGAGTTGATTTACCAGCACCATTTTCACCAACTAAGACATTCACTTTTCCCGGATATATATTAAAATCAACACCTTTTAAAGCGATAGTACCAGGGTAACGTTTAACAATATTCTGAGCTCTATATATTACGTCATCTGGTCTGGTCTGATGTACCGACGTTTGATTATTCATAATATTTATTTTCCCTCAACACTTATCTTAACAGGTGAAATAAGGATCTTACCACGTTTATCATAAGAAAATGCACCTAAAAATTCTATTTCCTTACCCACCAAATCTTTTTCTTTAACATTATTAACTACATTTTTTATGATATAGTTTTTAATCTCTTTGGATACTTTACCAAATTCAATCTGATTCACAAAGTCATTAAAGCTGATAAATGACAACGAATCACGAACTGCACTCTTTTTAATCACAGGGCCAATCTGAATAATAACATTCTTTTTGCCAGATAAATCTTTAGTATTAAGAATTATTTTACCTGCTGGAGATTTTGTATTGACCGATTTGACAACACCCTTACCTTTTACAATATAATTCATTGGGCTGAAGTCATTATTTCGTCTACCATACTTCTTTCCATAAGCATCAGCATCAGCCTTTAGCCCTGCCTCAACCTGATCTAATTCAATTGCTTCTTTCTCGAATTCAGGGATAATCTTGGTAGGCCATATATCTGCAATATAACCCGCCATATCCTTACCATCATCACTATTACCAACAGCTCTGGCTTTTTTTTCCATATCATCAAGCTGCTTAGAAGACAATGTAACTGATGTAGCAATAGCTGCTACAATGTAAATTACAATTACAATTAAACTCAATACCTTAAAACGTGACATTTAAACCTTCCTCATTCTTATTAGATAATATTGTTTTGATATTATAATTTAAACTCGATACTCTGAGATTAGAGTCAAATATAACACACAGAGCATCGAGTAAAATCAAACTATACTAATTATTCTAATAACAGACCGAACAATACTATTGCTTCAAATCAAAATTATCAAGATTTTTAGCATTTGATGCGTCAATCAAGATACAGTCAGTTAACTGCTTTTCAGGAAGACCAGTTGAACCTGTCTTGATGAACTTATCAGCCTGCTGAACAGCCATTCGAGCATTGATAGCACAAGTCTGAAGACCTGTAGCTTTAATGTCACCAGCAATAATAGAATCACGGACATCATTACTTCCATCAAAACCACAAACAATAACATCTTTCAAACCAGCGGCCTTCAGAGCAGCCATTGCCCCCATAGCCATTGTATCGTTACCACAGATTACACCTTTAATTCCAGGGTTAGCCTGAATAATAGTTTCCATCTTATCATAACCTTCAGTTTGAGACCAGTTTGCACTCTGACGAGCAACTAGTTTCATGTCAGGGTATTGATCAATAACTTCATGGAAACCTTGAGAACGAATACCAGCATTTGTATCAGATTCTTTACCCACGAGCTCAACATAATCGCCTTCTTCATCCATGTATTCAACAAAAGCCTCACCAACAAGAACTGCACCTTGGTAATTATTTGAAACGATCTGGCTGACAGCTAAATCAGGAACATTGATTTCTCTATCAATAAGAAATACAGGGACCCCAGCTTCTTTAGCTTTTTTTACTGCAGCAACAGTCGCATCAGCACCAGCATTATCACAGATAATAGCTTTTGCACCACTTGCGATACCAGTTTCAAACCCCTGATCCTGTTTGTTCGCATCGTCATCATGAGATAATACAAGAGTTGTATAACCAAGATCTTCTGCAGTTTTCTTTGCAACCATAGCTTCAGTTTTAAAGAAAGGATTATCATGCGATGGAGTGATAATCACAATAAGACCATTGTCCCCAGCTTTAGCAGTGGCTGCGAATACCATAACGAGTGCAACAAGAGTCAATAGAAGTTTTTTCATAATTGATTTCCTTCATACAAGAACAATAAAAAATTTAACAACACAAAAAAACAAAGGTGTAGCTTTTACTAAATACCCATAACATAACAAAACAAAATATTTAAAAAAAGATCTGCATCCCTATTTTTACCATATAAACTTCAGAAAAAAACTTAATCACCATATAAATAGCACAAAAGATCATATACATGGTTTTACTTCCTACACTATAGAATACTTCACAATTTTAATTTAGTCAAACTAAATTAAAATTTTATTTAAATTAATTTAAAAAATAGCAGCTTTTTTATTACAACAATATTAGTTTTTTAAACATTTAAAATTTAATTTCTTTTACATTATATTAAATTAGCATTTAAAACACTACATTTCACTAAAATTATTGACTTTATACAACCCCTAATATTCAAGCTTAACACTCGATATTTATTTAAATTTTATTAAATTAATTTAATAAAATTATTGACTAATAGTATTTAGGTATTAAACTTAATAATGAAAACACAACAAATTCGCTCTCTATTAGAAAAGGATTAAGAATGAAGGATATTACACAATTAAAAAACAAAGCTACAGATATAAGAATCAGCTTAATTAAAATGATCAAGCATGCAGGTACTGGGCACACGGGTGGTGCATTATCTGCAACAGATATAATTGTATCCCTCTTTTACAACACTATGAAACATAATCCTCAAAATCCAAAATGGGAAGAACGTGACTATTTTCTTCTAAGTAAAGGACACTCAGTTGAGCCTTACCTCTGCGTCCTTGCAGACCTTGGATACTTTCCAATAGAGGAACTAAATACTTTTTCTGCATATAAGTCAAGACTAATTGGGCATCCTAATAAAAAGGTTCCAGGCATGGAAATGAATACAGGTGCTCTAGGACACGCTCTATCTGTGGGTGTAGGTATTGCAATTGCTCACAAAAAGCTTAACAAGCCAAATCGAGTATTCACTCTGATGGGTGACGGAGAGCAGGCAGAAGGTTCTGTATGGGAGGCTGCTATGGCTGGCAGCCACTACAAACTCGGAAATTTAGTTGGGATTATTGACCGCAACTACTTGCAGATCAGCGGAAACACTGAAGATGTGATGGCACTAGATTGCCTTGAAGAAAAATGGAAAAGCTTTGGCTGGGAAACCCTTACTGTAGCCGGAAATGATATAGAAAAAATATGCTCAACGTTAGATTGTATTGACTACACATCCGGTAAACCAACAGCTATTATCGCAAATACAACAAAAGGTAAAGGGGTTTCATTCATGGAAAATAACCCAAAATGGCATCACGGAGTACCAAAAGATGATGAGTTTGAGCAAGCAATAGCTGATCTTAACACATTATACATCTAATAAACCACCTATGTGCAAAATTACATACTATTCACTAATAAGGATTTAATAATGATAAATAATAAGCCATGCAGAAAAATTTTTACAGAAACAATATTGGAACTAGCTAAAGATAATCCCGAAATCATGGTTCTCGCCACAGATTCTCGAGGTTCAGTTACCCTGAATGAATTTGCAGAAAAGTTACCTGAGCAGTTCATTGAAATCGGTATTGCTGAACAAAACCTAGTAGGTGTTTCAGCTGGTCTTGCAACAGGAGGACTAAAACCCTTTGCATGTGCCCCAGCCTGTTTTATATCTGCACGTAGTTTCGAGCAAGTTAAAGTTGATCTTGCGTACTCAAATACAAATGTTAAGTTAATTGGTATCAGTGGAGGTGTAAGCTATGGTGCTCTTGGCACTTCACACCACTCACTTCAAGATATCGCAATGATGAGAGCTACAGCAGGTATGACTGTTATTCTTCCATGTGACAACACTCAGACAAAGCAGCTAACCAAAACTCTTGTTAATTTTGACGGACCAGTTTACGTTCGTATGGGACGAGGAGCCGTAGAAGATGTTTATGAAAAAGAAGCGGAATTTATTATAGGCAAAGCAAACCAGATTGTAGACGGTACCGACATTACTATTATAGGTACTGGTGAAACTGTAATTCTTGCGAAAAAAGCGGCAAAAGAATTGAAAAAAGATGGCATAAGTGCTCGAGTACTAGATATGCATACTCTCAAGCCGCTAGATACAGAAGCGATTCTTACTGCAGCAGAAGAAACAGGCAAAATAATAACCATTGAAGAGCATTACGCTCTTGGAGGTTTGGGTGGAGCCGTTGCTGAAATACTTGCTGTTAACAAACCAACGCCAATGAGAATTCTAGGAATTCCAGACGAACAGACTGTTACAGGAAATTCAGCAGAAGTTTTCAAGCACTACGGCTTGACAATTAAAAATCTTTGCAAGAATGCCAAGGAACTTTTAGAAAAATAAACGCTATTGCCTTAGTACCTTTAACAATATGGATACTCTATAATTATGTATATATTATCAATTGATCAAAGCACATCATCAACAAAAGCGCTACTTATTGATGAGAAATGCCATATAAAGACCAGAATAAATAAAGATCACAAACAATACTACCCAAAAGCAGGATGGGTTGAACATGATCCAGAAGAAATTTACAACAACCTTTTAGCTGCGGCATCAGAATTAATTGAAACTACTAAAGTAAACTGGGGTGAAATAAGCGCGCTAGCAATTACTAATCAACGAGAAACAATAGTTGTATGGGATAAAACGACAGGAAAACCTGTTTATAATGCCCTAGTTTGGCAATGTGCAAGAGCAACTGAAATCTGTAATAATTTAGATACACCAGAGAATCGAAAACTTGTTAGAGAATCAACCGGTTTGACTCTATCTCCGTACTTTTCTGCAGCAAAAATCAAATGGATTCTAGATAATGTAGCTGGAACTAGAGAAAAAGCTGAACGTGGAGATTTACTTGCAGGAACCATAGACAGCTGGCTTGTATGGAAATTAACCGACGGAGAAGTTCATGCAACAGATCTTACCAATGCTTCACGCATGTCACTCTTAAATTTAAAGACTCTAGAGTGGGATGAAGCAGTATGTAAATTGTTTACAGTTCCAATGTCAATGCTTGCTGATATAAAACGCTCGGACACCATCTGGGCAGAAACAAGCCTTGGCGGCAATGCTGATACAATGCTACCTATTTCCGGAATTTTTGGAGATTCTCACTCAGCCTTATTTGCACAACTTTGTTATAAGCCTGGTATGGCAAAAGCAACCTACGGTACAGGCTCTTCAGTAATGATGAATGCTGGTTCAGCCACTATACCTGAAGTAGAAGGACTGGTAACTTCAATAGGATGGGGTCTGAAAGATGAAGTAGTATACGTACTGGAAGGTAACATCAACAGTACTGGAGCAACGATAAAATGGTTTATGGACAATATTCAAATTCTAAACAACCCTGCAGAAGCCGAAAAACATGCTACATCTATTGACAGCACTGAAGGAGTATATCTTGTACCTGCTTTCAGCGGATTATCTGCACCACATTGGGATAATGATGCAAGAGCAATAATCTCTGGCATGAGTTTCAGTACAAATCGTAGTCATATTATTCGTGCTGGCTTAGAAGCAATTGCTTATCAGATTGCAGATGTAGTAAACCTGATGACTGAAAGATCTGGGCTACCCCTTGATAATCTTCGCACTGATGGCGGCCCTACAAAGAACCAATTCCTTATGCAATTCCAATCAGATATGCTCAATTCTACTGTAGTTCCAGCAAGTATTGAAGAATTATCAGCGCTGGGAGTTGCACTTGTTGCAGGGCTGACAACCGGAATTTGGAAAGACAGAGCAGAATTTGAGCAAATGATATCATCTAACCAAAAATTTACACCAAAAATGGAGAGCACAAAAAGAGCAAAACTTTATTCTGGCTGGCAAGCAGCATTGAAAATGGCCAGAAATCAGTTTTAAACATATGACACACAAACAGGTACATTTAAGTAAAAACGACTTTTTTGGCAAGAATTGCTCAATTAAAAGTTTAAACTCCATTTAAATTTAACTAAATATTTGTACAATTAAAGCAATATATTACCAACTAGTAAACAAACTACTACCAAGTTATTAAGAAATACAATTAAAGTGTCAATATTTAACTGGAATAGAATATTATGCGGGCAAAAGATATAGCAAAACAACTAGGACTATCAGCAGCGACTGTCTCACTGGTTTTAAATAATAAACCAGGAGTAAGCACTAATACACGGCAACGTATTTTAAATGCAATTGCTGAAAGTGACTTTAATCCACAAAAATTCCCTGCAGTTAACATACCTTCTGTAGACTCAAAAAGTATCTGCTTTCTGGTTTACAAAAGAGCCAAAGATGATGTAATTGAAGATAGTCAGTTCCTTTCAAATGTTATTAAAGGACTAGGCACGCAAGCAAGTGAGAACAATTTCAGTATGAGCATCTCATACATAAATGATAGCGCCATTGATGACATACAGCCAATTATTGAGTATCTGAATGAAGGCAATATAAGTGGACTGTTAATCTTAGGTACGGAGTTATCCGATACAGATCTTGTCAAGCTTGCAAATTATGCTAAAGACCTTCCGGTAGTTTTGTTAGACAGATATACTTCTGAGCACATGGATTCTATTTCACTTGATAACATAACTGCAACCCAAAAAGCAACTGAACAGCTAATTGCTAATGGACATACTGAGATTGGCTTTATTAACAGTTCTTTCTGGCTCAATAATTTTGAAGAGCGACTTGAAGGGATGAAACTTGCACTCAAAAAAAACTCCTTAACGTTTAATAAGCAGTACTACTGTGAGCTTACTCCTGCCATTGAAGAAGCCAAGCTTGATATGGAAGAATACCTGAAAACCCAGAAAAAACTCCCTACTGCTTTTGTAGCGGCAAATGATGTACTAGCAATTGGTGCATGCACAGGATTAAAAGGATCAGGCTATAAAGTTCCTGATGACATCTCAATCGTTGGATTTGACGATCTGCCGTATAGCTCAATTATCTCCCCACCACTATCAACGGTAAAAGTTCAGAAGGAACGCATGGGTCGCTTGGCAATGTCAAGACTTATAGATAGGATAGAGCGAACAATTCCTGAAAGAATTATGCTGAGGATACGTTCTGAATTTGTCCTAAGAGGGAGTATAGGTGTAAACAATCAGTGAAAGTATATTATTAATAAAAATCCCCAGCAATCATTCCTGGGGATTTTATATTAAAAACAATTAGCAAACAAAATACTTATTATTACCCCTTTATGAAGAGGCAAAATCAACAATCAAATTTTCTATATGCCTAATAAAGATATTATGAACAAATGAACATCCCCCAATACCTTCAAGAATACATTCACATTCAATATTTTTCTTAAAAAACAAAGACTTAAGGCTACTATCATCATCTGATGCCATATCATTTAAAACGTGATCACCAGCAACAATCATAAAAGGTTTGAGTACAACTTTCTTGATTCCCATATCAGCAATTTCTGAAACAACATCTGTGAAAGAAGGGTCACTTTCTACCAAAGTAATGAATATATTTTTGCGAAACTTTCTTGCATGACTCAACAATTTATAATATATAGAATTTGCAAAATGCGCTGTTCCATGCCCCATAAAAACAATCGCAGTTTTTTTATCAATATTATTATAGCATTCTGAAATATAGCCTGACAATTCCTTTATATCAGAGTCATTATAAAGCAGAGATTTACCAAGTGAAATATTAACCCAACTTGAAACATTTTTATATTCTTCGACAATACACTGTAATTTTTCATATTCAATACCAGGAATAAGCAACGTAGGCTGAACAATAATATTTGTATACCCACTACGCATTAGTTTTTCAATAGCTTCTGCTGGGGAGTCAATAATTACATTATCTCTGTTTTTAATCTTTCTTCTTATTATTCCCGAAGTAAAAGCTCTAACAACCTTATAATCAAAAAAATTTTCTTTAATTGCAGATTCTATCGGCAAAATACCGCGATTGCACGCGCGCTCATAACTTGTTCCAAAACTCACAACAATAATAGCACTTTTTAACATGATGTCACCAATATATTTTTTATTAAAAATTTGAGCATATTGCTTGATCTAATATAACAAGATTATTCAAGCAAGCAAATTACTTAAATCTAATTTTACAGTATACAACTAAAACAACAAATAGTCAAGTAGCTCCACATATTGTAATGTTTATTTACAAAAAAAAACAGTCTAGCAACAAATACCACTAGATAAATAACTTAAAAAACAAGAGAGTCTCTGCTAGACATGTAGCAAAGACTCAAATTAGTAAAATTATCCAAACAATATCTTATCAATATTACTCTTCAATACGCAGCAAAACAGTATCAGATTTAATAAAGTCATTTGCATTAATTGCTTCTAGGGCTTTTAAAATATCCCCTTCACGAGCTGTATGTGTAATAAAGACCACAGCGACATCCCCTTCACCTTCATGCTGCTCTTTTTGGTTAACAGATGCGATGCTAACTCCTACTTTACTAAGCTCTTGTGCAACTGTAGCAATAACTCCTGATTTATCATCAACAGTAAAACGAAGATAATATCTTGTGATATAGTCTGCAATATTACCAAGCTCATACGAGGATTCAACCGGTGGCATCCAACTTGGAGTCTGAGGAGAATATTTTAAGTTCCTAGCAACCGAAACAATATCTGATACAACCGCACATGCTGTTGGCATTTTACCCGCACCTCTACCAACAAGTACTGACTCCTGAACGATATCTCCATACAAAGAAACAGCATTTAGCGATCCATGAACCCCAGCCAATGTATGTTCAATTGGAAGTAGTGCCGGATGCACAGATAAAAATAATTTACCATCAACAGGTCTCGCTACAGCAAGTAATTTTACTGTATAGCCATGCTCCTGTGCATACCTTACATCACGAAGGTCAACTTTATCAATACCTTCAATGTGCATCTTATCAAACTCAACATTTGTCTCAAACGCCAAAGCAGACAAAAGAGCTAGTTTGTGCCCTGTATCAAAGCCTCCAACATCTGTAGTAGGATCCGCTTCAGCAAATCCCAGCGCCTGGGCTTCTTTCAAGCAATCCTGATATTCTACACCGTTATCAATCATCTCAGTAAGAATATAGTTACACGTACCATTTAAAATACCAAGAAGTGACGTAAAGTTGTTCGAGTTAAGCCCTTCTCTAATAGCTAGAATACATGGTATTCCCCCACCTACAGCCGCTTCAAACGCAAGAGGCACTTTATTTTCACGAGCTAAAGCAAATAAGCCATCACCCTTTTCTGATAATAATGCTTTATTTGCAGTAACTACTGCTTTAGAATTTTCAAGAGCACTTCTAACAATTGCTTCAGCTATTCCAACCCCTCCTACAAGTTCCACAACGATATCTATATCAGGATTCTCAGTCACACCTTTATAATCACCAACAATAATATCTCTACTAGCACCAGTAGCTAAAGCTCTTTCTGTGTCTAACTCTGCAACAGCAGCCAACTCAACTCTAACACCACTTCTTCGCTCAAGTAGATCAGAACGCTCAAGTAAGGTTTCAATAGTACCAGAACCAACTACACCTGCCCCTACAACACCAACCTTTATTACTTTATTTTCCATGCCTCCCTTTCATATTTGAACTTTTTCATGCAGAAAATACCTACTCTACCAACTACTTGAATAGCTGTAAATTACCCTCTTTATATATTAATAAATTAACACGAAAGCACAAGAGTAATTACAAGATAAGAACTATGAATGCTTTCCATCAAAGACTGTATTTGCACGCAATCTATTTATATTTAAACTGAAATGAACATTAACTGCCTCAAGCCAATTTATTTTTCCATTTTTATATACAGTTTCAAATGCTTTAAATACAGTAGGATCTATTTGAATACCAGCACAAGCACTCAGTATCTTCATTGCAATCTGCGCATTCCGTCCTTTACGATATGACCTGTCACTAGTAATAGCATCAAACGTATCTGCAACAGCCAAAATTCTAGAAACAAGGGGTATTTCTTCACCCTTTAAACCATCTGGATACCCAGTACCATCAAACCTTTCATGGTGATACTTTGTTGCTTCCACAACCTTTTTACTTGATAGAAAAGCAGAAATTTCAGGCATATTTTTTATTATTTCAGCACTCTTTAGCGGATGAGATTGCATCATCATCATCTCTTCTGAAGTAAGCTTACCAGGACTACACAGCACAGATTCAGGTATACCAATTTTCCCCACATCATGCATAATTCCAGCAAGTTCAACAACATCTCTAGTAGAAGAGTCAAGTCCCATTTCATCAGCAATAAGCAGACTATAACAAGTAACTCTTTCTGAGTGCCCGCATGTGTAATCATCTTTCGCTTCAATACTTGCTGTCAAGGTATGAATTGCTCCAATAAACATTTTTTCAAGATCTTCAAAAAGTTTTGCTCTTTCTACCGCAACTGCAGCTTGGTGGGCAATTGCAGCCAGTAATGATAGGTCAAGTTTATCAAAGACTTCAAATCCCGAAGAATTATCAACATAAATCGCACCTAAAACTTTAGAATTCAAAGTAATCATTGGCACACACATTACACTGGATAGCTTTTCAAAAGAAACAGAGTCACCTTCTGAGAACCTTTCATCTGCACATGCATTCCCGGTAATCACTGATTCAGATGTTTTTACTGTCTCCTGAACAATAGTCTTACTAATAGGAAACTGCCCACGATAATCATTCCCTGCAAAACGGGTAGCAATTGATATAGGCTCAGAAGTTTTGGGATCGATAAGCAGAGCTGATGACCTTTCTGCTCCAGTTAAGTCAATAGCGGCCTCAAGAGCAATACCTAATAAAGTTTTAACAGATTTTGTAGAAAACAATTTATTAGAAAGGTTACAAATCGTTAGCAGACGTGAATGCTCTTTGCTTATCTCCTCAGAATCACCATTTTCACCTGCAGGATCAAAATTACCAACATCAAATTTCTGTTTATAAATTGCGGTTGATTTTAAATTGCTTTCTTCGAAGAATTCAGCAGAAGTATCACTAGGGACCTCTGAAAGGGTTGCGGCAAGGTCAAACCTCAAGCAGACCTCGCCAATCTCAATGATATCGCCATCTTCAAGCAGGCGTTTATAAGATTTTTCCTCATTCACGTATACTCCATTGCGTGATTCTAAATCACTCAATAGAAAACGGTCTCCACTATGAAAAATGGAGAAATGCCTTCTTGATATCAACTTTCCACTCAAACAAAAATCACATCTACTGTCACGACCAATGACTATTTTTTTCTCCGGAACAATATCAAAGATTTCACCCTTTTTATTACCGCGAATTACAACTAATCTGCCTTCCAAGTATCTCCTCCAAAATTCTTAAATCTTTTTCACAATATTTTAATAATAGCCTAAAATATTATCTTTTCAAGTAAATATTCCATAACAACTTACACTAATATTATTTTAACAATTTTACAAACTGTATAGAAAACGGCCAGCACAAAATAGCGAATAACTGCAAATTTTAAATAAACAGAGAATAATTACGATACTTTGAGACAAAAAAACACTGTATTATTAATTTAAGTTATTTTTTAACTTGCATTTACACAGGCATTTATGTATTATTTCCGATAAAAGTTGATAAAAAATTAACCTTAAAATCAAAAAAGAGATACAAGAATTATGACAAAAATTAAAATTACAGAACTGGGACGTAAATGGTATGGCGTATCCGTAAGTTTTAGTAATGATGATATAGAAAGAATTTCTCCAGATGTTCTCAGAGGACTCGGAGGAAAACTACGTTACGATACTGACGGCGGCCTCAGAGCGCTTTTTCATTTTAATGTTACAAAACAGGATAATAGTGAAGCCATGATCAAAGTACTAAAATATTTTGGCGAAGATGGTTACTTTTATAAAGGTGTTAACTTGACCTCTTCAGCAGCATCAAGTATTTGTGAATCAGACATTGCTATTAAGTCTGTGATTTCTCAAGTCAACAAAAGTTGCCTGCTATGGGCAAATCAATGGAAAAGAATTACTGAAGCATCAGTCACTAATAAAATGCCCAGGATTCATTTATTACGAAAATTAAATGAAATGGGACTATCCCATATATCTGAAGAAACAATTAGAGAATACACTGAAGAGCTACTACGTAAAAAATATAAATCCTCTCTATTTGTTGAAACATTTATGTGGCGTCTTGGCTGGCCAGATAAAAGAAAGCCTTTCTCTACTATTCAAGTGAAAAGCACTCTAAACACTGCAGGTTAATATTAAAATTTTGTATATTTTATTGAAAATTGTCGATACTCCATAGTAAACAACAACTATGGAGTATTTTTTATGTTACTACTTTTAATATGGCTACTATTGATTCTTATCTGTTCATCATACTTTACAGAACTCGAAAAAAAGTTTATGAATGACGTTAAAAGCCGAAAAAAATAAAACAATTTTACTTATTATGCAAAATATAGCATTATCCTTGAATTAGCCTATAAAATAACGATAATACAAAGATTATATTGACTAATAATAAGGAGTAGTATCAATGGGTGATCGCTCAGGCTGTATGATAATTATTTTATTTCTAATCCTTCTCTCAAATATAGTTGGTTTTTACCTTTTCATTGATTCAAACAGTAGATATACTGTAGCAGTTGCAGAAAACACAGAAGAACTCAACTACCTTGCCACCAATCTCGAAAAGCTCAAAAATGAAGTAGCAACCATACAAGTTGCTCAAGCTACTCCAGAATCATCACAACGCTCAAAACAAAACTCAAGATTTAAAAATTTTGCTAATTCAGAATTCCGCCCAAAGAATGCTGTCAGTGGCGGAACAATAACACAGGCTATATCTTCATTCTCTGGAAATCTAAACAGTCTTGTAAGATCTGAAGCAACGACATCTAAAATTGAAAGTACTTGTAATGATACATTAGCTGTACGAAACTTAATGAACCCAGAAAAATTTGAGCCCAAGCTTGCTGAGCACTGGAAAATTTCTAATGATGGACTAACTTATATAATAAAGATTAAAGAAGGCGTCACCTGGCATCCTTATACCGATCCTGTAACAAAGAAAAAAGTTGGAGCGAAGGAAGTTACTGCAGATGATTTTATTTTTTTCTGGGAAACAATTAACAACCAAGAAGTTCCCTGCGATCCGATCAGAACATACTTCAAACTTGTCGACACAATTGAAAAAATTGACCGCTATACATTCAAAGTAGTGTGGAAAGAACCATATGCCCTAGCAAAGTCCATGATACTAAGCATGAGCCCCCTTCCAAAACATTATTACAGACCAGATCCAACTTGGTCAGATAGTGAATTTGCAGCCCAAATGATCACAAGCAGCAGAAATCAGTTTCTAATTGGGTGCGGACCATATTATCTTGATAGATGGGTCAAAGGACAATCCCTAACACTCAAAAGATATGAGAATTATTATGGTCCTAAACCATATATTAAAGAAATCAGATATAATGTAATGCCTGAATCAAACATTCAATTAGTAGAACTCAAAAAAGGCGGCATTGACCTCATGGGGCTTACACCTGAGCAATGGGTTAAGGAAACAAATTCTAAAAAATTCAAAACAGTAACACCTTACATTTCAACAGCAATAGAAGATTCAATTGCCTGGGATAAACTGAAAGAAAATGGTGAAACGCCTAAAGATTACCAAATAGAAAAGTTCCAGTACCAAAGCGCTGCAATCCCATGGTTTTACATCGCGTATAATCAGAACAATCCTTTATTTCAAGATAAAAATGTACGCACAGCTCTTACAATGCTTACAGACCGTAAACGTATAATGAAGGACATACGCTATAATTTTGGCAAAATTATAGCTGGCCCTTTTGTAGGAGCATCTCCTTATATTGATCCTACAGTAAAACCATTTCCCTTTACCCCAAAGAAAGCACTTGATCTACTAGCCCAAAGTGGCTGGGAAGATACTGATTCTGATGGCCTGCTTGACAAAGACATTAATGATGACGGCAAACGAGAACCCTTCCAGTATTCATTATTAATCCCTAATTCTGGCGCAACTGCCAGACAAATTGGTGCTATCGTCCAAGCCGATTTAAAAGCAGTTGGAATACAGCTTAACGTAAGCCCTATAGAGTGGAGCACCTTCGTTGACAAGCTCAATAGCAAGTCTTTTGATGCATGCATACTTGGCTGGACTGGCGTACTTGATCCCGACCCTTATCAAATATGGCATAGCTCACAAGCTGATAAAAAACAGAGTAGCAACATCATTAGCTTTAGAAATGCCAAAGCAGACAAGCTGATTGAAGAAGCAAGAAGAAGTATAGATCCAAAGAAGCGCAAAAAATTACTCCGCGAATTTTACCGCCTAATTCATGATGAGCAGCCGTACACTTTTCTATTCAGTGATATTAATCTGCGAGCACAGAGTAAAAAATTCTACAATAACCGTGTTTACAAGTTAGGCATGGATAATGATTTAACGTGGATTCCGTTACAGCTACAATAAGCAGAAAGTACTAAATGATACAATATATATTTAAACGTATACTAATTATGCTTCCGACATTATTTATGATAACCTTGCTATCGTATATGATGATGCGTATTGCACCAGGGGATCCTGTAAAGTCAAACATGCTCTCATCATCAAATAACCCAGGAGAGATCCAAGAAGGCGAATCGGAAGCAGCAAAGCAGTTTCGTAAACATTTCGGGCTGGATAAACCTTGGTATGTCGGATACTGGTACTGGCTGACAGGAAACCCCAATGTTCCTGGTAGTAAAGGAATAATTAGAGGGGACTTTGGTATCTCTATTACTGTAAACCTAGGTACTCCTGTTTCAGAACTACTAAAAGAGCGTCTACCACCAACACTAAAGCTCAATCTAATATCAATAGTCATTATGTACTTGGTAGCTCTTCCGATCGGTATTTATTCTGCTATATTCAGAGATTCATTCTTTGACAGAGCAAGTTCATTAATTTTTTTCATGCTATATTCACTACCATCGTTCTGGGTAGCACTTCTGGCCATTATCTTTATTTCAAAGTTTTTACCTTGGTGGCCAACAAGTAATATTGATCCGATAATACCATTAACTGAAAATTATTGGAGTGTATTACTGCAAACAAGCAAACACTACGTTCTACCAATTCTCTGTTTATCATATGGTTCATTTACATTTTTAAGTAGATTTACCCGCACTACAATGCTTGACGTAATCAAACAGGACTACATAAGAACAGCCAAAGCCAAAGGTTTGAGTAATAAAAAAGTAATTTTTAAACATGCCCTAAGAAACAGTATAATTCCTCTTATTACAACTTCTTCATCACTACTGCCTGCTCTTATTGTTGGTAGTGTTTTTATTGAGTTTATATTTAGAATACCCGGTATGGGGATGCTGAGTTTTGAAGCCATCAGTAGCAGGGATTACCCATTACTCATGACAACAGCAGGTATCACAGCCGCTCTAACCCTATTTGGAATTCTTGTCAGTGACATTGCATACGGAATTGTAGATCCAAGAATTTCTCTAGAGAAATAACTAGAAAGTAAGTATTAATGAGTATCACAACCCACAAAAGTAAATCATACTGGCATAATGTCTGGGGACAATTCCAGCATAAACGCATAGCAATGCTCAGCATGTATATTGCTATCATACTTTTTATCATTGCTCTTTATGCACCATTTATTGCTTCGCGTATTCCATTTATTTGGGAGGAATCCGGTAGTATTTCCTATCCCTTTTTCAGAGAGTTCTTTGCACCTATGGACTCAAGGGAAAAATTCATAGAGTACTTATTCAACTATTTAGCAATTTGTCTACCAATAGTCGTTATTTTAAAACTTATTTTTAAGAATAAGTATAAACTCTTAATACTTATAGCACTAATTATTGTCGCTCTGCCCTTTATTTTTACCCAGTCAAGAAACCAACCAAAAGACTACTCAAACCTTGATAAATTAGGAGTTGGAACAGGAATATTTGCTCCAATAGCTTATGGACCATATCAACAAAAATTCAAGCCCAAACTCCCCCCAAACTGGTTTGATTCTTCAAATCCATACCGTGAAGGCTACAACCTTCTTGGCACAGACGAAGTAGGCAGAGATGTACTAGTTCGAATGATATACGGTGCGAGAGTATCATTATCTGTTGGTTTTTTCTCCGTTGGTATTGCAACAATGCTAGGAGTTATTATAGGCTCGATAGCTGGGTATTTTGGAGGCTGGATAGATATTACAATATCAAGGATAATTGAAATTGTAATTTGCTTCCCTACATTCTTTTTAACCCTAACTATTATTGCATTTTTAGAACAGCGTTCGATTCTAAATATTATGCTTGTAATAGGACTTACTGGCTGGACAGGCACCGCACGATTAATACGCGGGGAAATTTTAAAACAGAAGCAGCTTGATTATGTAACTGGCGCCAGAGCACTAGGAGCAAAATCTACAAGAATTATATTCTACCACATTATACCAAATGCAATAAGCCCTGTTCTAGTTGGGATATCCTTCGGTATTGCCGGAGCTATCTTATCAGAAAGTGGTCTGTCATTCTTAGGTCTTGGTGTAGCAACCCCTACTGCGACCTGGGGAGAACTTCTAAATGAAGGCAGAGATAGTCCACTTACCAACTGGTGGCTTACAATGTTCCCTGGAATTGCAATATTCATTGCCATGACTACATATAACTTGATTGGTGAAGGTCTTAGAGATGCTATGGATCCTAGATTGAAAGAATAGTATAATTAAAAACGTAAAAATGAATGATATATGCTAAAGCAGATATGATGAACATATCTGCTTAAAAAATAAACTATCTGAAACAATAACGTTTAAATCCAGCCTGTTTCGTCTGTACGAGTTATCCAGCAGGAATCTCTATCAATTTTTGGTTTCGCATTATTTTTTTTTGAATTATCAGTAAGTTCATGTGATACCTCTAACTCTCTTCTAATTCTATTTAATTCACTCAGTCTTTCTCTGGAAATTCTTGGTGATGCATTATCAAGTACAACTTTTTTATTATCACCATACTTTGGATTCGATACCTTTTGGAAAAGTTCCACCTTTGAATCTTCTAACTCTTCGTTTTCAATTGTGCCACTTACTAGCGTGAAAAAAGAAACATTCTTATCAGTCATTTTATTTGTAGTGCCACTGCTTGAAGTAGAATTACTCAAATCAATATTATTAGAGCTCATAGCACTACTCTCACTAAATTTATTGTTAACATAACTGGACTCACTTAACACATCCAATTTTGTATCATTATTCCTTTCCGCTTCTTCCATAACTTCACTACTAGAATCCGAATCACAATTAAAATCGGGATTTATTATACTTTCACGAGAAGTCAGACTATAATTAGAATCATAATATAACTCCCACTTCAACAATGTTTTTACACTGAGGAATGCACCTAAGCTTACAATCACTCCACCACAAACTTCAATAAGAATGTGCATTTTTACGCCAAATATTAATCTGCCTACATAGTGATCAAGATGATGAAAAGAGAAAGCTCTCATTACAATAAAAGTAAAAGTAAATAATGCCCCAACCATGGCGATTTTATTTGCGGTTGGAAGATTATAAACCATGTAAAACATATAAAATAATAATAAAAATGCTATTAAAGCAATGGTAATGACAACTTCCTTTTGAATTGTACGTCTCTGATCATACCAGCCTTGAGCATGAGCAACTTCTCTACCAACAGCAGTAACATAAGTTTGAATATCCAGCTGTTTATTACATGCTAAAAACAGCATTATTACAAATAACAAAACCCAAAAAATTCTAGACTTCTTTTTAATGCTATCAGGGAACAATGACCTTTGTGAGCAAAATAAAGCTCTAAGACATAGGAAAGATGCCAGTAAATACATAGCAACTATTAACCATGCCCAAAACGGGTCATGACTCTCAAAGCTCCAGTCAACTTTTTCTACCGCGTTAACAATATCGTCAATAATATTCATTAAAATCCATACCTGCAGAATTAAACATACGCATAATTTATTGTCGACCAAATATAAAAATTTGTTTAGAAGATGGAATTTGAATCAACCTTTACAGGATCTTCACCAATACTAGGTAATTTCCCATCACCAGAACCTGTCTCATCCTCCTCAAAGTCTTCTCCTATACCCTCCTGTGCGATTCCAGGGACATCATTAACGACAAGTTTTTCTTTTGGTATGATCTTTACACCAATACCAAATTCACGCAAGTTTCTAGGGTCATGCTTCTTGGGTTTTGGTTTATCAGGATTCTCAATAATAATTGTTGACTCATTTTTGTTGTCAGACTTTGCAATATTCTCAGAATCTGGCAATAAAGTTGTTGGAACTGGTCTATTCACTCTTTGATATTGTGTCAATGGATTAGGCGTTAGCTTAGCAACATTATTAACAAGAGGATCACCGGGAGCAAATTTATAGGTCAGTTTTCTGTAAATTGTAAATCTAAACATCGCATCAGTTACTACCCCATCACGAATATTAATTCCAGCTTTTTCCGCTGTTTTTTTAGTATTTTTGTCACAGTCACCAACAAACCAAATATTTGCGCCTGCTGCAGAATTACGCTTTTTGATATTTTTAACTTCAACGAGTAACTTCCGAACCTTATTACGATCTCTAGTATGATCCCATGTCGGCATAACAATTACCTGATATGAATTATCAATGGCCCCAATCATATTACTTAGAGCGACAAACCTATTCAAACCACCCATATATGCATAATATGCATGGAGTAACTCCAACTGTATAAAATACTGCCTTGCTTCAAAAGCTGTTTGCGCATTAGCAAGAAGGTCTATAATATCGCCTTTATTCTTTACACCCTTCATATCGTTTAAATATGCAAAGATATATAATTCTTCTCGTATAGAATAATGACTAGAGTATATTAGGTCCTCAATAGAGGTAGCAGAAAAATCTATTCCCGGGAAAATTATTTTATATAACTGTAAAAGCTTAAATTTAATACTATCAGGATCACTGTTGACTATTCTTGATTCAATCAGAAGGCTTTTGCTGCCAGGATACAAGTCTCTGGACTGCGAGGTAGCATCAATGTTTTTTCTGCCTCTATGAATATTAACATCGGGTTGAACAAGATTTATCTCAAGAAGCCCCTTTAAGTCACTCTCATCCAAAGTAGTTAAAGAGTCCAAAAATCGCTGAACATAAAAATTAGCTGAGTATGCATCAAGCCCTAATTTATAAGCAATGGTCATTCTAAATTTATCATAATACGCCCCATATATAGTACTTCTATCACTAATATTATCAATGATAATATCTCGATCAAAATCTTCTGAATACTCCTGATTAAATCTTCTCCCAATTCCAACAATAGAATCAATTTTATACACTTTAGCATCAACAACTTCTGTATTAACTGACGGAAAATCTTTATCAAGAGTAATATTCATAACTTCGCCAAAATTAGAAGATAAAATCATTTCTAAGACTTCAGCATCATAACAGTACTCAACCAAAGCTGCTGTACCTTTTGCCAAAACTGTACCGTGAGGTGTATATATATTAAAGACATAATAATCTCCTTCAATACCAACTCTATTGTCTATACGGTAAGCCTTATTCTTACTGGGCGGTACTAACCTCTTCTCCGTAACCAGTGTATCAATATTAACAATGGGCAAAGCATTACCAACAAAAAGTTCGGTAATGCGCTCACGTTCTTCACTAGTATCGACTGCTCCAGAAATGCATCCTGACATAGAGATAAACAAAAAATTTATAAAAAGTATAAATAATTTTTTAGATATATCCATTTGATTAAATCCAAATTTGCACACAAAAACTTTCAAGCATAAGATTAAAAGTATAATGTTTTATAGTTTAAAAATTTACAAGATATCACTCTAATAACATCATATTTAATAATTAAACATATTTTTACAGTAAAAATCCAGTACAATGTTCAATTATACCAACTTTCCAACCATATTGTTATTTATATCACTATCTTTTATCTTGACGTCTGAATAATTAGGAATATAGTTATATTGTCTATTAATTTATTACGGCTTAATAAAAAGGGAAAATTATGATTGTTTTAGTAATTAATTGCGGTTCTTCATCCATCAAATATCAAGTTTTTGACATGCCAGAGAAGAAAGTGCTAGCCAAAGGTTTGGTTGATAGAATTGGCCTTGAGTCTGGTTCACTTACTCACCGAGTAGAAGATACCAAACATCAATTTGAAAAGCCGATTCCAGATCACAAAGTAGGCATGAAATTAATACTTACAGCACTTGTAGATCCAGAACACGGTGTCATCAAAGATATTCATGAAATCAAGGCAGTTGGACACAGAGTAGTACACGGTGGCGAACAGTACAATACTTCAGTTGTAATTGACAGCGAAGTAATCAAAGGTATCGAAGATGTAACAGACCTTGCACCACTACACAACCCAGCAAACCTTACCGGTATCAAAGCAGTACGCGAAGCACTAGGAGATGATATTAAGATGGTAGCAGTATTTGACACAGCATTCCACCAGACACTTCCAGAACACGCTTATTTATATCCTCTTCCTTACAATCTCTACACAGAACATAAAGTAAGAAAGTACGGATTCCACGGTACATCCCACAATTTTGTAACTCGTAAAACTGCAAGCATGCTTGGTATACCAGAACACCAGGTAAATCTTATTATTTGCCACCTAGGTAATGGCGGTTCAATTACTGCTGTAAAAAATGGCAAATCTATCGATACCACAATGGGCATGACGCCTCTTGCTGGTGTAATGATGGGAACAAGAAGTGGTGATATTGATCCTGCAATACCATTCTATCTGCTAGAAAAAGAGATCTGCAAAGACTTCCACGAAGTTGATACAATGCTAAATAAACAATCAGGTATCATGGGCATATCAGAAAAAACAAGTGACATGCGTGATATTGAAGAAGATGCGGAGCAAAACGGTCCAGAAAGCCGCGGACAACTTGTACTTGATATGTTCAGCTATAGAGTCAAGAAATTTATCGGTGCTTATATGGCTGTACTCGATAGAGTTGATGCTATTGCATTCACAGGTGGTATTGGCGAAAATGGTCCAGTTATTCGTTGGGCAGCATGTGACACACTTGCAAATCTTGGAGTTAAGATTGACCCTGTAAAAAATAAAAACACATGGCGCGGTGTTGAAGGTGATATTTCAGCTACAGACAGTAGTGTAAAAGTAATGGTAGTGGCAACAGACGAGGAAGGCTTCATCGCTTCTGACACATACCGACTTGTTAAATAATAAGTAAGCAAAATTTTACAATTATAAAATCCCCCTTATCTTAAGGGGGATTTTGTATTTTTATGTTTACATTAAATACAAGTATCATATAATATACTCAGTATTTTTTAACAGATTATCAAAGAATAATTACATTTAGTTATATTAACTGTACAATAGTAAATGCAACAAGATAGATTGAATTAGGAAGAGTAATGACAGGAAAATTTATAGTATTTGAAGGTACAGATGGTGCTGGTAAAAGCGCGATGATCGCGGCAACTAAAGAGCACTTAAAATCAAAAGGGATAAAGGCCTTATATGTACAAGATCCCGGAGGTACAGATATTGGATACGCATTACGAAAAGTTTTACTAAACCCCGAATTTACTAAAATGACTCCAATGACCGAATTACTACTCTACTCAGCAAGCAGAAACCAATTGGTAAACGAACTTATACGCCCTGCTCTCGAACGAGGTGAAGTGGTAATAAGTGACAGATTTATATACTCAACATTGGCATACCAAGGTGCATCTGGAAGAATTAATGATGAAACCCTTTGTTCAATTACTGAAGCAGGGGCAGACGGACTTAAACCCGATAACATTATTTACCTAGATCTGCCAGCTGAAGTTGGATTGTCCAGAATCTTGAGCAAAAAAGACCGCGTTGAAGAAAAAGGTATCCAATATATGAAAGAGGTCAGAACCAGATACCATGAAGCGTTATCAAAAATACCAGTATCAAGGTTGTGCATAATCAATGCGGATAAAGCAATTGAAAAAGTAAAAACTGATGTCCTGGAGAGCTTAGATGAATTGCTTTAAAGACATACTAGAGCAAAACAAAGCAAAGTCAGAGTTATTAAACTCATTTAAACAGAACCGCTTAAGTCATGCTTATCTTTTGACAGGTGATAAAGGTATTGGCAAGACCAGCCTTGCAAGGGCTATAGCTACGCTTTATTTATGCCAAGATCCACAGGATAATGATTCCTGTGGAAAATGTAGAAGCTGTTCACTACTTAAAAGCAATAACCACCCAGATTATTTGGAGCTTCCAAGAGAACCACACGAACTAAGAATACGGCGTTTTACTCAACGTTCAGGGACAGGAACAGAAAATATAGAGCACCCAGCAGTACTAGATTTCATGAGATTGAAGCCTATGAATGGATATGGAAGAGTCTGCGTTATCCCTGATATTGAGAGAATTAATATAGAAGCTGCAAATGCATTCTTGAAAACACTTGAAGAACCGCCACCAGACAGCCTGATTGTGCTTACAAGCTCGAATAAAGATAGGCTACTTGCAACTATTACCAGTAGATGTTGTATTGTAGGCATGAGTCATTTAAGCTCACTGAGCATAACAGATTACTTGATTAATACTATGAATTTTTCTAAAATAGAAGCAAAACAGCTTAGTAATCTCTCTGAGGGCTCACTTGGCAAGGCTCTGACTCTTACAAATAGTGAAATACTAGAGAATTGGCAACAAATATGTGACATAAAAAATTATAAAACTCCAGCAGAAGCTGTAAGATATGCGAGGATACTCAACAGTAAAGTAAAGAGTAATAAAAATTCTGCCAGCAAGAGAGAAGCAGTACTTAATATTCTCGATATGCTATCACTTTACGTAAGACAACAGATGAGAAGCGGTCTTTCAGCAAGGTATGGACACAAGGCTCTACAGAACTTGTGGGAAGCTGGTGAAATACTTAATGCAAATGTGCGCCCAGAATTAGTTACGCTAAATGCTGTTATCAATACGGTAACAGCCTTATATAAAGGATAATTTCTTATGAGTTACGAAGAAGATAACAAAAATAGGGGTTCTAGTAGGATCAAGCGTGAGAAACCCAAAGATCACCTTGATCTAAACCCTGAAGATTATAAATATATTGTCGGGATTAAATATACCAAAGCTAATGTTCAGAGTTACTTTTATTCTAACATAGAGAAACTTCGCCAATGCAGCAAAGTTTTAGTTAAGACCCCTTCTGGTCTTGAATTTGGAACAGTTTGCATTAAAGCTTCCGCTCTAAATCCCGCAGAAGTTAATTCTAATGAAGTTATTGGCTATATTGAGCGTGAAGCAACAATGAGTGATAAAAATATCCTCAATCATATAAAAACACAAAAAGAACCTGAAGAGATGGAGTACTGTAAACAACGAATAAAGAGTAGAGAGATGAAGATGAAGCTTGTAAGCATCGAGCATATTTTCAGTGGTGAAAAGATCATATTCTACTTTATTGCTGATGGCAGAGTTGATTTTAGAGAGTTAGTAAAAGATCTTGCACGACGCTATCGTACACGCATTGAAATGCGTCAGATTGGTGTAAGAGATGAAGCAAAAATGCTCTCAGACTATGAACACTGCGGTAGAGAACTCTGTTGCAGAACTTTCATCCATGACTTAGAGCCCGTTACCATGCGAATGGCGAAGATGCAAAAAACAACGCTTGATCCGAGCAAAATAAGTGGCCACTGTGGCAGATTAATGTGCTGTTTGAGGTTTGAAGACGAAGTATACAAGGATCACAAGAATATACTCCCCCGCAAAGGAGACAAAGTATCTACAGCAGAACTCACAGGCACTGTAATTAGCTCCCAGTTACTCAGCAAAAATATTCATATATACTGTGAAGACGGAAGTGTTGAAACAATTAACTTTGACGATATTATTTCTCACAAGCCTGCATCAAAGCTTCAAAGGCCGAAAACATGCATTAATAGCAGAGAAAACAACTCAAACAACCCAAATGAGAATAATGAGCCCCAAGATGATTCAGCTAAAACTCATACAGATATTGAAAGTACCACTAAACCTGATTGCAATTCAGACAAAGAGTAATTGAGCATTAACATGAATAATCATTTAAAACATATTAAAGAATTAGCCAAAAAAGATGGAAGATATAGCCCTGAAGCGTTTATTTTTGTTTCAGAAGCTATCATTTTAACTGCGAAATGGCTTAGAGATGGAACTATTCAAAATGATGACGGCAATAATATGCGAGGTCAAGGGGCTGAATTTCATGTAAGCGGTCGAGAACTTCTTGCTGGAATAAAGAAGCTTGCCACCCAGCGCTGGGGATCTATGGCTAAAATTGTTTTTAAAACATGGAATATATATAAGACAGATGATTTTGGAGAAATTGTATATTGCATGGTTGAAGATGAAGGTATGAACTGGCAAAAAAGAGAATGCGATTCTATAGATGATTTCAAAGACGTGTATAAATTTTCCTCAGCCTTTGAAGATTTATTATAAACTGGAGCAAGAATGCCAAGTAATTATTCATTTATTATTCCCAGACTTCTAGCAGGTATGGCTTGTCCAGGGATAAATTATCCCATTACAGATGAACTCCAACAATTACGAGAAGATGGAGTAGGTTCAATTGTGACCCTTACTGAGTATGCTCTTGAGGAAGATGTATTATCAAATCAAGGTTTTGAATACCTTCACCTGCCTATTGCTGATTTTACTCCACCTTCACTAGCACAGATACAAACATTTACAGAATTTGTGTCTAAAATGCACCAGAGCAATATTGGAGTTGCTGTGCACTGTGCAGCTGGTATGGGCAGAACAGGTACAATGCTTGCATGTTATCTGGTCTATATTGGAGAGTCTGCAGACAATGCAATTGAATCAGTACGTACAATACGCCCGGGCTCAATTGAAACTCAAGCCCAAGAGGATATTATTTACAAATATTTCAAGGAGAATACCAAGAATGGTAGACGGTAATAAAGATCTTGATTTTGGAACGCTTGCAATTGCCCACAAGATTATAACACACGAACAGCTTGAAGAAGCTCAGGAAATTATTCAAAATGAAAAAGAAACAGATGAAAGCTCACAACGCTCACTTGAAGATGTGTTGAAAGAATTAAAATATGTCAAAGATGAAGAGATCTGGGCAATATATAAAGCGCAAGAACGCTTAATTAGGGACGCAACAAACATCGGCGAAAAAATCGGTGGTTACGAGATACTAAGTAAAATTGGTGAAGGTGGACTAGGTGTTGTCTACAAAGCCAGACAGCTGAGTATGGGACGAGTGATTGCTCTAAAAGTACTCCATGAAAAATGGCTAAGTGATGATGAATTCCGAAAGCGTTTTCTAGTTGAAGCTAGGCTTGTAGGCAGACTTTCACACCCAAACTTGATTCAGGTTATTGATGTTGGCAGACATAGAAATCAGTTATACTATTCAATGGAGTTCATCGATGGTGATCCAGTTGAAAAGATGATCGACGACAACAAGAAGATTTCAATCCCAGAAAGTATCAATATCATAATTCAGGTTGCTAGTGCATTAGACTATCTTGCTAGTAAAAAGATTGTTCACAGAGATGTAAAACCTGGGAACATTATGCTGACGAAGAAAGGTATTGCTAAACTTGGTGATTTTGGCTTTGTTAAAAGTTCACTTGACTCCATTCTTTCTCCAGATGGCGAAATTCTAGGTACTCCTGATTATATATCACCAGAAGCAGCTTCTGGTGATAGAACAATTGATTATCGTAGTGATATTTATTGTCTAGGTGTTACGCTCTTTCATATGATATGTGGTTCACCTCCATTTTACGGGAGTAGTGAAGACGTTCTTGATAGTCATATCTTCCATAAACCACCTAACATAAAGGATTATTGCCCAGAAGCACCGACAAAGTTGTGCAATATAATCTACAAAATGATGGAGAAAGATCCTGATAAGCGCCAGCAATCATTTTCAGAGGTAATGACTGAGCTTGAAGCTGTTAGACTGACAATATCACCTGATAGCCAGCCGATTCCGTCAAATACTTTTTCAGCTATGCCACAAACAAACCAAGTGCTTGCAAAGAAAGTTAAATATCTTACTTATGGATTTTTTGCCGCAGCTGTGCTTCTGGCTGGCTCGATCGGATATATAATATATCTATTAAATACAATCGCAGAATAATTTACTGTCCATATAATAAAAGAGGTGAGCTTAAAGCGCACCTCTTTTATTATACACTTATAACTCTTTAATCTTTTGAGGTAACTCTCTAAAAAAAAGTCTCATATAATCAGGTGAAATTGCTGAAGCATGGGGCATAAGATATAAATTATCAACTCTTCTCAACGGAGAATCTATAGGAAGTGGCTCTTCTTTGAAAACGTCCAAATACGCAGCTGCAATCAAATTATTATCTAGAGCATAGATCAAGTCATCCTCAGACACAGAATTTCCTCTACCAAGATTATAAATTGCAGCGTCACGAGGCAATGCTTTAAAAATATTAATATTAATTACATCATCAGTGTCCTCACTACCAGGCAAAAAAGAAACAAGGTGATCTACAGATTCCAATTTGCTCATTAACGAGTTAAAATTAATAATAGAATCTCCTTCTGTAAAAAAGTCAGGGCTATCAACAACAGTACGCCTAACCCCGGTGATTTTACAATCAAAAGCTTTAAGACGTTTTGCTGTAATCATTCCAATTGATCCGAAACCAAGTATAGCGACATGCGCTCCAGTAAGACTTTTCAAACTCTTATTAAGCTCATTCCTTGGCCACATTTCACCATTCTTCATTCTATAGTTGGACTCAGCAATTCTACGCGTATGATCAAGAATCATTGCGATTACACTCTCAGACATTGTTACACCATGAAAAGAACCTCTTATTATTTTCATATTATTTTTAGGAGATCGAGGCAAAAAATCTCCTCCTGCAGCAGGCGTACCGAAAACTTTTACATTTGGAAATCGCTCAATCCACTCATCTTTATAATACCAGGATAATGCTATGTCAGCAGAACCCAATAAATTTTCAAATTCTTCAGTGCTTTCTGCATTACTAATAACGTAGCCAGGCAAACAACTTTTCAAAAAATCAAGATCCTGTTCAGATACATTCCATCCTTTTACGCCTTTATATGCAAGATAAACTGCTATTTTCTTACTCATATTATTCTTTCCTAAAAAAGTTAAAAAGTTTAAAGTTCAACGGTAAAAGTTGACGATAAACAATTATAACTGAATAAAGAAGTATTTAAAGACAATTTACCTTTTTTGTGAGTGCAAAATGAGCAAATTCAGAAACTACCTATTATTTATAGCAATTCTTGCCGCAGCTGGAGCAATTATTGGATCAAGCGCTCGTGCATGGAATAAGCCTGAATCTGAAAAAGTCCCAGTCGCAATAAATCTAACTGATATTGCCAAAAACCCTCATGCCCTCAAAGGTAAGAGTGTAACATTTATTGCGAGATTTGCCTCACGTGCAAATATGTTCAAAGATAAAGACGAAACCTTTACCCGAGAAAAATACGAGAATTTTTCCGCATGGGATAAAGAAATAAAATTTTGGGAAAGTTCAGAGTTAAAAAAAGTATATCCTACATTCTATATTGCCAAAAATAATAAGGAACTAATTGATAAGCTTAGAATAATCAATCAATTTGACAAGATAGAAGTTACCGGAGTTGTTGAAAGTCTCTATGCTAATATGCCTTGGATAAGAGTAACAGATATTAAGATAATAAAAGAAGACGAACTTGATCAATCCATGGCAAGTCAAGTTTCAAGAGCTGTAAAATTTATTAAAAACAATGAATTTCAAAAAGCAAAAATATGCTTCGAAATTGCTCAAGAAAGAGAAGTACCTCAATACGTAAATACTTTTATTTCACAAAAAATTGCAGAAATTAAAAAAATTAATGCCGAAAAAGAGATTAACCAAAAAAGACTTATCGCAAAAAATATTTTGGCCCAAGCTCGCTTATTTGCAAAAAACAATAATTTTGAACAGGCTGCAACAACATATGGTAAGGCACTAAAAGCCAGCAATGAATATAATACATCAGCAGATATTCACAAAGAGATTGCAGGATTTTTTATAGATTTCTACCGTGCAAAATCTGATAATGCTCTTTTAGAGTATAGTATAAATGAATTTAAAATTGCACAAAAGATATTAGGACATCCAGACAGCGATATCTACTATGCACTTGCTTACATCGAAACACTCAAAGCAAAAACAGCTGAAGATTACTTTAGAGCTGAAGCTCTTGCCAAGAAATGCCTTGAAATTAACTCTCATAATTATAATGGCAGAAAACTCCTAGCAGATATTATGAGCTGTCAATTGACAGTACAAAAAGAAAAAGTAGATAATATCATTCTTCCAGTTGCACCAAAAAAACGAATTACGTTAAGAAAACCATCAGAAAAAGAAGAAGATATCTCTGTGCAAATTGACGATTTAATTAGTGAAAAGGAAATACTTGCATTTGAAAATGAGATCAAAGATCTTGAGAATTCTCTTGATGCTGAGGAAACGAAAATAAATCATTCCGCTAAAGTAAAAAAAGTTCAGGGAAATTATACTAAGCCAATAAATATTCCTGGAATTTCAGCAAATGAATTTGATATAGTTTTAGACGATGTTGAGTCAGAAATTACTAGAATCAACCTAGAAGAGACAGAAGGAACTCAAAATCATGAACCAACACTTCCAGATTTTCCTGTAAGCTTTAAAAAAACCAGTCTTCCAGAACTAGCAAAAAAATAATTTAAATAGGGTATTACTTCAATTATAAAGTAATACCCTATTTAAATTATAAAAAGATAATCACCCCTGCCCACGCTTTCTTCTCTGAGCTTCTTTAAATTTATCATACATTACAGAAACACTATCCCATATCGGAGTTACTACCCTTATTACTGATCTGTAATTCTCCATACCAGAACGTATTAGTTGCATATTTTTATCTATATCATTAATTCGAGTATTAATCTGCTCTTTCTTCTGAATATTCTTTGTTTTTCTCAAATCGGCTTTTACCTTCTTGAGTTTTTCATCTTCTAACTGATACTCTCTCTCAGATTTTTTTACAAGATTTGAGAATTGATTGAACACTCGTTGTAAAGCTGAACCAGCTTGAGCAAAAGCTCTAAACTGCTTTAATTCCTGAGCAGCCCAGAATTTTCTGCAATTGAATTTAATCCCTTCACGGACATCAAAGTTTTCAACACTAGAATCAGGAATTTTTAAAAAGCATTCAAGGGCATTTTTAACAGCGCCACGCCTTTTTCTTTGTAATTCTATTTTTTTCTCTTCAAAATCTGGATCTTCTATCTGTTTTTCATACTGCAGTGATTTCATAAGCTGTAATTGACCAAGCTGGTATAACAGATCAGCTTTCCTATTAACACTAACTTTGCTAATTAGAAAATTTAATGTATGAGCAGCTAAATCAAGAGAGATAGCAGCATCTTCCTCAGTGCGCTCAGTAGAGAAAAGCTGCATCCCTTTTTGACCAGCCCTTTGAATAATAGCCATTCTCTCCTTTAGACGATCATGATACCCGGCGATGATCTTCTTAGAAAGTTTTGCTCTTTTCCTTTTTACCCAATGAGGTTCTTTTGAAGCAGAATCCCAAATATCAAATTCTTTTTCTAAAGCAGCATACAGACATTTTGGACAGATCAGAATTTGAAATAAAGAATAATCGATAAACTCTTTCTCAGAATCTTGTCTTACACCTGTATAGATATCCATCTGAGTTCGATTATCAACTTTTATAAGCAAACTTCCAGTCTTAAGTGCAGGTGCAGTAAAAGATGTTTCACAAAACGGACATTGATACTTTCTTTTTAAAAAAATAGATTCAATACCTGTTTCAAGATCCATAAACTCTTCAGGATACTGAATAAACTGAATATTTTCTAATTCAGCATCACCTCCGCTCTGCTCTGCTTTTTCAGCTTCGGCAGCTTTAAGAGTAAACTCATTATAAAAAGTTTGATATCCAGGCTTTGCCTTTATCAAAGTAGCATGAATTCTCCCAATAGACTCACTAACAAGCATTTGTGGTGTTTTTCTAACGCCCTCTTCAACAGCAAAAAGCTTAGAAATAGCAAGTAGTCTAACTATAGTTTCATCATCAACGTCTAATGATTTATTTTGAAAATCAAGTTCTGCCATATATCTCACAACCTAACAATTATTTATCATAAATATAATACTTAGCAATTATATTATACTGTTTATCTTATAGTGTGAAAAGATATTATACAAAAAAATTACCGTGAAAATGTTCTAAAGTCCATATTCCTATCAAAAATATTATCAGCAGTTTCAAGTGTACAAAGATACGACATGTCAATATCAGAATCATTAACTTGCCTAAGTAACTCTTTACACCTATCTATGTGCTTGATTGTTCTTACTTCAGAATATCGTACAGCCTGTCCAGTTGAGATTAAAAATCCCCAGTCTGATGATATACCAAGGAATAGTTCACGTGCGGCCTGATTCAATGCCCTGCCAATAATTCTCTTACTTATATTTTCTTCAGTAGAAAGATCTATTTCCTTGTACTTACTAGCAAGATCAATCATAAGATTTGTCAATCTGAATAAATGCCTGAATATCCAATCATTAGATTGATATTCTTTATTTTCAACCCAAGTCTGGAAATAATCTTTCTTACCCCATGAGCTAGCCCCTGGAATCATTTTCTGATGCGTAGGGTTCTCTTCCAGATACTCACTTGGAGTAACAGGTCGCACCTCAGTCTGATCATAGAGCATTTTTCTAAACACACTCTCAATCCAGAATGGTCCTTCTTCCCACCAATGCCCAAATAACTCTGCATCATAAGCAGATGCAATACATGGTTTCAGTCCAGTCTTGGTTCGTTCTTCATATACCTGAGCACCACGATGACATACAAACTCGCCAGCCTGCTTATGAGCAACTTCTTTTGCCCATTCAGGATGATAATAATCTTTATCGCCAAGTCCTGCATCAGTAGCAGTAATTCTATAATATTTAAGCCCAGTATTTCTTCTTACGTTAGCAGTTTTGAAATAATCAGGTAGATAATCCCAGTCAGCCTCATATCCAAGATCTCGGTACCACTCTTTATAATTTGGATGCCCTGGATAACCACTCTCACGACTCCATACTGCAGCTCTAGTCAGCTGATCAATACCAAATATTGCGACTTTATTAGGCGTGACGATTGGCTCATTAGTTCCTCTATGACATTTGGTATCACCCTCAAGCAACCCATTTTCGTTTACCAAACACCACTTTATACCGAATTCACTCAAGTATTTATCAACACCAGGAGTATATGCATTTTCAGGGAGCCAGATACCTCTAGGGCTACGTCCAAATACACTCTCATACTGATTACATGCAGTCGCTAGCTGAGCATGAATAGCCTCAGGGAAATGCTTAAATAGTGGTAAAACCATATGAGTCGCTGGGCAAGTTATAACTTCAAGTTTTCCCATATCCTGAAAATCTTTATATGCCTTGGTCAAATCACCATCATAAGCCTCAAAAACATTTTTAGCAACCCAAAATCTATCAAGAGTATCCTGAATAGCTTCTGAATAAGGTACTCCATTTGAATTATCTTTTTCGCGAGTTGCCAGTTCAATCAAATTATCAATATGTCTTCGAACTCTCTCTTTTAAAAGATCATCGGTCATCATACTCATTAATGAAGGAGTCAATGACATGGTCAATCTAAAGTCGACACAATCATCCTTTAAATTCCAGAACATTTTTATCAATTGAGTGTACACAGAAACAACCGCTTCCATATACCATTGTTCTTCAAGTGGAACATCATACTCAGGATGTCTTACATGAGGGAGATGCTGGTGAAGAATAAGAGCCCAATAGCCCTTTTCCTCAGGGGCATTATGAGTACCTTCTTTCCAGTATTTATACTGGTTTATTCTCCAGTCTTCATTCTCGCCAGTTACAGGGAGTTCAACATTATTTCCATCAACTTCTACACTTTCATACTCGTTATACCGCTCTTTTGTCTCAGTAAAACCTTTAGGAGAAAAGCAGTCATTTGAACGCGCGACGAACTCAAAATATTCCGTTCCTGTGGCTCTATAACCAATCTCTACAATATAATCAGCGCCTTTACCTACATTCAGCCAGTATGAATTTTTATCATCAAGAAAATCCTCAAATTCTTTTACACTATTAGCGTTAAAGCCATCAAAATCAACACCAGTAACTTCATAAAGTCTGAGAACAAGATGATTTTCATTAAAGAAATTTTCCCCATATTTAACAATAAGACTTTTCTTTGCTTCCTCTCCGATCTCCCAGAAAGCAAGAATCATCCCAGGCTCCCTTGGAAGAAGATAACAATATGTCTGATTATAATACTCATCAATATACGGCTCATTCAGCAGCATATCTCTATTCAGCTTAACCTCTTCTTTGGTATCTGGGTCAATAATAAAAGGAGGAATTGCATGTTTTTCTTCTTCGGTTCCATCCTTGACTTTTCCCATCTTACCATCATCACCCGAAGGTCTATCAGTAACAGAGTAAGTCAGGTCTTCAGAAGCCGAACCAGCATTTCGCTCTTTATAATCAGTTCCGGCGCTCCCATAAAGGTCATCATCATTATGTTCTGTAGTTTTATTTTCAGCACCTTCTGCTTTAATCGTTTTTTTAAGATTCTTATCTTCAACACTGCTCTCATCAGCAGCTATTTCTTCAGCTTTTTTCCCACCATATTTAGTCATCGCTTCCCCAATATCATTCTAACAAATCAACACACACAACCCAATCAAATCGCACACAGAGTAAACCCATACCTCCGCATTACCAAAGAACCTTTTTCAGATTCTTTTAAATCACGAGCCCCAATCTTTTTGAAAATATTTTTCATATCAACTTGAGTCTCACAATCAGAGCGATTAAAAACAAATAGCATTTTATCTTTGTGACCTTTACAGCTTTTCACCATTACCAAAACTTTTGAATTCTCTGCATCTACAACTTTCAGCTCACCATCAAGAGAAAGAAGAGGATACCTCAACTTCAACTCATTAATGTGTCTGATATAATCGGTTAAATCATAGCTCGCACCTTCATAATCAAAAGGATTAGTATGAACCACATGAAGTTGCTTTTTAAAGCCATATTCAAAACCAATTGGTATGAGAATTCCTGAAGCAATCAGAGCTGTAAAGAGATAATGCTGCTTAACTCTATCTAAGTCACTATGAAACTCAACATCAAGCCGTTGAGTATCATGACTTTCTGGAAAGGATATCGACCTTCCACCTTTCTTTACCAGAGCATTATTCTGTTCAATAAACCAATTAGACTTATAGTCCCACCATTTTCCAGAATTAAAAACAAAGTCATGTCCTGCTTCAACAAGCCCAACCGTCTGCTCTAAAGAACAACCGAGACTTTCAGCAAAAAATGTTATTTCAGAATCAATCTCACGAGAACGCGAAATAAGCATCTTCCATAAAGAATTAGGGATTTGATATGCAGCATCACACCTGAAGCCACGTACTCCAGACTCAATAAACTTTTTTACTAAATTCCACCAATACTCCCATAATTCATCACGTTCACTTGAGTTCTTATTATCAAATTCATTCAGATCGCCCCATGTCACCCAGCCACCTGGAGCTGAATCATCCTTGCATCCAGGATTTTTTATTGAGCCATCGTCATTTAATTTGTACCACTTGCGCTTATCACGCGTAAGAGGATTGTCATAAGCACTATGATTGATAACCAGATCAACCATAACCTCAACTCCCATCGCTCTTGACTCGGTGACGAACCTCTTAAATCGAGACCACTGAGTATTCTTACTGTTCTCCCCAAAGAAAACAGGACTAAGTTCAAAATAATCTCGTACAGCATAAAGACTTCCAGACGCCCCCACAAGGTGTATAGGGTTTATAAAGCACCAGTTAAATCCCATACCTGCAGCGCGTTGAATATGTCCGATCCAATGTCCAACATCGCCCACAATTGGAGGAAATAAGTTATATATTATCGGAGAAGTATTTCTAAGGCTTGTTTCCATAACATACTTTCTTTATGAAATTTACAAATATTTAACTGTCATATTTTCCGCAAGACGTTATTATCATAATATATACAAATATAATTTCTACGTTTATTTTCGTTATTTTTTAAATTACGTCAAGTAAATTAAGCATATCCACGACTTTTTATTTATATACAATTGAAATAACGATCAACTATAACTATACTCAAACAAAAGATTAACAACAACACAACAATATTGAGTAATATTAAAACATACATATATTCAATCATAACTAAGGAGAGAGTGCTTGGAAGGTAAAAAAGTAAAACAAAGCTGGAAAGAAGCGTTTTGTGCCAGTCCTGGACCAGACAGCTACTTTGATGCAATTATTTTATTTATTAAAGGACTATGCATGGGAGCGGCTGACATTATTCCTGGCGTTTCTGGGGGTACAATAGCATTTATTACTGGGGTATATCAGAGCTTGATAAATGCGATAGCATCATTCGACTGGATTGCGTTAAAGAAAGTATTCAGACTCAACTTCAAAGAAGCACTTGCTCATGTCCATTTACGTTTTATTGTTGCACTTTTTTCAGGAGTAAGCCTTGCAATTCTTTCAACAGCAAGCCTGATGCACAGTCTGCTTGAGCACCATCCTATTCTTACTTGGTCAGGATTCTTTGGGTTGATTTTAGGGTCTATCTTCATTGTTTTCAAAGAAATTGATAAATGGAATATTAAGCGCTTGCTCTTAGTCATTCTTGGCTTTATAGGAGCATGGAAGATATGTGGTCTTATACCTGTTGCAACACCAGAAAGCTGGTGGTTTATCTTTCTCTGTGGAATCATTGGGATCTGCGCAATGATTCTTCCAGGAATCAGTGGCTCATTTTTACTGCTAGTACTCGGTAAATATTATTATATCACCGGAGCAATAAAGACTTTTGTAACGGCGATAAAACTTGCAGCAGCCTTTAAGTTTCAAGAAAGTTACGATCTCCTAGCTTCTACAGGAGCATTTTGGGCTCTAGTACTTTTCCAACTTGGACAGATTTCAGGTATTATTGGCTTCTCGCGATTCCTAAAATGGGTGCTTGCCAGATGGTATCAAGGTACAATGTGCGTACTTGTTGGAATGATGATGGGGGCTATGCGTAAAATATGGCCATGGAAGCATACACTCCTCAAACATGTAATTGATGGACATAAAGAGAAGGTTGTTGAAGAGATACTGGTACTACCATGGAATTACGCCAAAGCATTTGACTGCAAAGTAATGGAATATACCAACTCCGCACTCTCGAGTGAATACATTAAAAAAATTACTGGTCTTAATCCACTCACTTTTTACGCAATACTTATGGCAATTGCCGGAATACTAGTTGTATTAATCCTAGAAAAACTGGCATCAAAAAACTCATAAAATGTTGTCGTAATATATACTGGCTGGAACAATTGTTTCAGCCAGTATATATTACTGATTATCACAATAATCACTTCCCGGCCATATACTTACGCCAGTCACCATAAGAAGTTATATCCTCCCCAATATCTTCAACCTCCTGCTCAGCAATAAACCCACTAACAACATCGCCGTTGCGCAACTTAATCTTACCTATTCCTAATGGAGCTGGTATAGAATTAACAAAACGCCCAAAATCAGCTGCAGACAACCTATAAATTTCAAGATACACACTACCGCCAGACTCAGAGTCATGGATCATCCCAGGTTTTTTTACACCACCAGACTCAAACGCATACATTCTATACTCCTCTGCACTCATGCAAGAGCCTACAAAATCAGCTCTCAATTCTTCAAGTTGGTGATGTAACGCCTGTCCCTTCAAGTGAGCACCACATACAGCAAAATCAATACAACCTAAGTTCTCACCAAAACTACACATCCCCGGCTTATAAGTTGTCTTACCAACCGGTAAAGCTGCAGCCTTCTGCAAAATATCAGCAACTCTCAGCAGCTTCATGTCATGCCCAGCATGTGAAACAGCCGTAACACCAAATGGCACTATAGTCTCTATCTCAACAGGTATACTTATAGCAGCATAATCAAGAAGATTCATATAGTTTGTGTAATACCCGAGATTAGTATTCAGCTCTATAGGATTTTCAAGAACTTCCTTTATCGTATAGTAAGTCCCAGCAGTCGGAGTAATGATTAAGTCAACCGAATCCATTACCTTGTCCGCTATTTTTTTAAGTCTTTGCAGTTCATACATTGCCTCAAACACATCTGAAGCTGAAAATTTTAGCCCTGACAATATAATCGAACTCGTGGTAGACAGCACTGCCTCCTTGTTCTTCTCAATAAAATCCCCAACAGCAGCATATCTTTCATTAACCCAAGGTCCGGAGTAAAGCAGATTGGCAGTTTCTAAAAATGAGCTGAAGTCAATTTCAACAATCGTAGCCCCGGCATCTTTCAAAAGCGTAATACTCTTCTCAAAAGCAACTTCATACTCATCATTACCAAAAAACTCCAATTGATTACAACTAGGAACACCAACTTTAAAGTCAGAAGCTAATCTACTTACTGATTTCAATTTCCTTGAATATGGATCGGCTTCATCATAATCACTAGCAATTTCAAATATCGTTTTTGCATCAGCAGCATCAAGTGCAAAGATTGAAACACAGTCAAGGCTTTTACAAGCTGGTACTACCCCAGAACAGCTAAGCAACCCTTTGGATGGTTTGACTCCAACAAGATTATTAAATGCAGCTGGAACTCTGCCAGACCCCGCGGTATCAGTTCCAAGTGAAAAACTACAACACCCCTGAGCAACAGCCACCGACGACCCACTACTTGATCCACCAGAAATATATTCAGCATTAAAACTATTTGGACATACGCCATATGGAGAACGTGTTCCAACTAACCCAGTAGCGAACTGATCCAAATTAGTCTTTGCTAAAGGTATCGCCCCTGCAGAAATCAGTATGCCAACAACATAAGCACTTTTATTTGGAGTGTAAGTAAAATCGGGACACCCAGCAGTCGTCGGAACTCCAGCAAGATCAATATTATCTTTTATTACAAACGGAACACCATATAGCGGCAACTTTTCTACTGATTTAGAAGATATTGTTTTAATATAAACTTCCAGCTCATTACTGGTTAGTTTATAAATAAACGCCTCCTCAGGAATTTTTTCCATCTGCTCACGACAATATTCTACAACCTCACGAACATTAAGTTCATTACTTGAGTACTTCTCAAGAAGCGATGTTATCTGTAAATTTATCATTATAAAATCTCAACTTTAATGCGGAATAACTGTGCAAAGGCTCTGTCCTTGATTTATCGTATCACCTGACTTACAGAAGATTTGTGAAATTTTACCACTACATGGTGCTGTAACAGCAATCTCAGTCTTCATACTTTCAAGCACAATAATATCTTCGCCCTCTTCAACAGTATCACCTAAGTCCTTATTAAACTTCCATATACAGCCTGAAACATTTGCAGCAACAGGAATAGTTCCTTGAGCAATTTCACACTCTACTTTTTCTAAAGATGCAACCTCTTCTTCAAAAGTAAGCAGGTTATTTTCTACCCAATACTGATATTCCTTGGCAAAAGCGGCCTGCTGCTTTTCCTTGAATGTAGTAATGCTTTCATTATTGTCTGCAAGAAAACGCTCATACTCTTCAATATTAAATTTAGCATCCTCAATTCTTAAAGTAAAGCGTCCCTTTACAAAATCCCGTCTCATCTCAAGTAATTCTTCACCAGAAACAGGATAGAATTTTATCTGATCAAAGCTTCTAAGTAGCCACGGTTTTCCAGCCTCAAATTCTTTTGTAACATGATAACGATTCCACATCTGCACAGTCCGCCCTACAAACTGATATCCGCCAGGGCCTTCCATACCGTAAACACATAGATACGCACCACCAATCCCAACTGCATTCTCTGGAGTCCAGGTTCTTGCAGGATTGTACTTAGTGGTCACCAGTCTATGGCGCGGATCAACAGGAGTCGCCACAGGAGCGCCAAGATATACATCACCCAGACCCATTACAAGATAACTAGCATCAAACAGAATATCTTTGACGTCTTCAATTGAATCCAAACCATTTATACGCTTTATAAATTCGATATTGCTTGGACACCACGGTGCATCTTTACGAACCGATGACACATACTTCTGAATTGCACGTTTTGTCTGAGGATCATCCCAACTCAGAGGAAGATAAACAATTCTGGAATCTACTTCCACAGGACAGTTCTCACTCAGATTTTGAATAAGAGACTCAATTACGTCTAGAAGTTCTGCTCTTGATATAATTTTTGAATCAAAATGAATCTGAATAGATCTAATCCCAGGTGTAATATCTAAAATACCAGAAATATTCAGCTCAGAAAATTTTAAGTCCCAAGCATGCACCTTAAAACGCAAGCGAAGATCCAGTTCAAGTTTTCCAAATTCAAGCAGTATATAATTATCACCTGACTGCCTACAAACAATTTTCTCCAATTCATCATCAGAATTCCAACTAGCAATAACAGGAGTATCGCTCTCAAAGAAAGAGCTAGAAAATTCAGAAACATCTCCAGTAAAGACCTTAAGACTATCGCCTAATTCATTCAGCTCTATAGCCTTTTCAAGTGTTACAGGTATAAACTCAACCGTATCCCCTGCCTTTAACTGTCCAACCTTCCATAGCTCAGCTTCAACAACAGTTATTGGACAAACAAATCCTCCCAAACTCGGTCCATCCGGGCCAAGAATAACCGGCATATCACCAGTAAAGTCTACCGCCCCAATAGCATAAGCATTATCATGAATATTTGAAGGATGAAGACCAGCCTCACCACCATCTGTTCTAGCCCATTTGGGTTTAGGTCCTATCAATCTCACACCAGTTCTTGAAGAGTTAAAATGAACCTCCCATTTATGCTTGAATAGTGTCTTTATATCATCAACAGTGAAGAAGTCAGGCGCACCATGAGGACCATACATTACACCAATCTTCCAGTGCGAAGAAAAATTATAGCGTAAGCTTGCAGGATATTCTTTAATCTGCCAACTTTCTGCAATATCGCTTCCAATACGCAGAACATCTCCTGCCATAAGAGCCCGTCCAGCGTGCCCGCCAAAACGTCCAAGAGTAAATGTTGATTTACTTGCCATATAATCTGGAACATCAAATCCACCTCGAAGTGCAAAGTAGACCCTCTGTCCTTTATCAAATCGACCAATGCTTAGAATATCACCCTTGGCAACATTTACAGCTTTAAATGCTTCTATTACTTCATTGTTGAGTAAAATTTTGACCTCAGCTCCAGCAATAGCAATCACACTATCAACATTGAACTTGAAGCTTCCACCCATCAATGTCATTTCAAGAGCAGCCGCATTCTCATTATTACCAACAAGCGTATTGGCAATTTTAAAATGGAGTGAATCCATAGGCCCAGACGGAGGAACACCTATCCCCCAATACCCCACTCTACCCGGTACATCCTGAACCGTAGTCTGAGTTCCCGGAGTAATAACCTCAACAGTTTTAGCCGAATACTCTATAGTATCTAACAGGCGGGTATATAACTTACCACAGATAAATGCCTCATTATTCATAATCTGCTCAAGTAGAATCAGATTTGTCTCAAAGCCGCAAATTTTCGTTGAATGTAAAGCTTGAACTGAATTCCTGATTGCCTCAGACCTGTCCTCGCCCTTTACAATTAGTTTTGCGAGTAACGGATCATAATGGGCGCATACCTCAGTACCTGTTTCAATCCATTTATCACACCTTGAATTTTCAGGAAAACAAGCAGATGTTATCACCCCACTTGAAGGCTGATAATTCTTACCAGGATCTTCAGCGTAAATTCTCATTTCAATTGCAGCACCATGAGGTTCAAGTTTACCGATATTTTTAGTAGGATCTTCACCTGCAGACAGTTCAATCATCCAGCGCACTAAATCAATTCCGAATACTTCCTCCGTAATACCATGCTCAACCTGAAGACGAGTATTCACCTCAAGAAAGTAAAATTCCTCAGATTCGGTATCATAAATAAACTCTACAGTTCCAGCAGATCTATACGCAATCATCTCTCCTATTCTTTTTGCCGCAGCATGTAACTCTTCTCGTGTCTTCTGAGAAATATCAGGTGCTGGCGTTTCTTCGATTACTTTCTGGTTTCTACGCTGTACAGAACAGTCTCTCTCTCCAAGAACCACAATATTGCCTTGACCATTACCGAATATCTGAACTTCGATATGACGAGACACTCTAATATACTTTTCAAGAAATATCCCATCATCATTGAAGTTATTCTTACCAAGGCGCTTAATTGTTTCAAAGGCATTTTCCAGTTCATTTATATCTTCACAAATTCTCATCCCAATTCCGCCACCACCAGCAGTACTTTTAAGCATTACAGGATAGCCAACTTTATCAGCCTCGGTCAATGCATCGTCAAGGTCACGAAGGAGACCACTACCAGGAATAAGTGAAACGCCTGCCTGCTCTGCAAGTACTCTTGCTCTATGCTTTAGACCAAAATCGAGAATATGCTTTTCTGTCGGTCCAATAAATTCAACACCAAGATCTTTACAAGACTTACTGAACTCAACATTCTCACTCAAAAACCCATATCCTGGATGTACCGCTTCAATGTTGTTACTATTTATAATTTCAAGAATTTTTGCTGTATTCAGATAGCTCTCACGTGCAGGTGCAGCACCGACACAATATGCCTCGTCAGCCATCATTACATGTTCTGCATCAACATCAGCTTCAGAATAAATACCGACTGCTCTAATTCCCATATCTTTTAGAGTCCGCATTATTCTGCAAGCAATTTCACCACGATTAGCAACTAGAACTTTAGAAAACATACTACTCACCTTCTTTCCAGACAGACATCAATATAGGTGTCGGATTATACGCATTGCATGGATTATTGAGCTGTGGACAATTTGAGACCAAAACAAGTACATCCATCTCAGCTTTCATCTCAACATACTTACCAGCCCCAGAAATACCGTCCGAAAAATTTGAGCCTCCTTCAGGATCAACAGGTACATTCATAAAAAAGTTTATATTACACACCTGATCGCGCTTATCCAGCCCATTACCAAAATCAAGAATCCCTTTTAAAAAGACATCTCTACAACTATGCATATACCTCTTATCATGCCCGTAACGAGCAGTATTACTCTCACAAGAACAGGCACTTCCAAGTGTATCATGATTACCACAACAATCAGCGATAACTTTAAGCATCACATTATTCTCGTCAGACCTGATCTCAGTTCCAAGTGCTATATATACATTCTTCTGCATGCGCATAGTATTATTTGCATGATATCTTTCTTCATAGTTATTTGCATTTATAAAGATAGTATCAGCCGCCTGATTTCCCTCTACATCTGTTATTCTAAGTACCTCACCTTTTCGTACAACTTTTGCCCAGTACTCACCAGCCGGTACATTATCATTTATATACGCGTTTGAAACCTCAAGTTTGCTCTCTTTTAAATTTGTCATTGTCATACCCTATCACACTAGACCATAATTATTGTGAATGAAAATTACCCCCTAAAGATAATAATTCGCCGTATTTATAAATCCTCTTTCATTCTCTGAACAATACATCCGACATGCATCATCCTCAGCCGCTGGATCAACCTTATAAATTGTAACTTTTATAGGTTTCCTCAAATATTCTAAACTAGGGTTTAAAGGATGCATCCCAGTATCAAGAACAAGCAGAGTATTCATTTCTGCACGAAGATCTACATAGCTGCCTGCTTTTGAAAAATCTTCAACAAAAGTCAGCTTTCCATCAGAATCAATCAATGTCTTTGAAAAGAAATTCACTACATTGGTAAAATCACGTTTTGTAAGCCCATGCTTGGCGAGTTCGATCATCAGTGAATCATAACCATTTCTAAAGAAATCATTATGTGCCTGCTGATATGATTTATAGTTATTTTTCTTGAGTAGATCTTCTTTATATGTAACACCACATATTACATCATGCCATCCAAGAGTTTCATCAACAATACTCATTAAAATTCTTCCTGTATCAGAGTAAATACAGGCATTTTTAAATAATGAACTTATATGTTGAATTTTCAGTGTATCGCCCATGTTATAACGTTCAGTAAAATTATCCGCATTATAAAAAAGTGCCGAAACATTTCCACCACCTTCGATGTCGGTTAAACGTACTGCATTCCCACGTCTTATAATCTGAGAAAAATTCCACCCACCTTCAACAACAGTTTCATATAATATTTTATTTTCAGCAATACTACTCATTTTATTTACTCCTTAATCGTTTTTATTTGAACGCAATGGTGGAAGAAGTGCTTCTGCAAATGTCAACTGCCCCATACTGCTTTTACTACATTTACAAGCTTCACCAAGTAGACTATAAAGTTTCCCTACTTCTCCCTGTACCAGCCATATTTCCATATTCTTTCCATCTTCAAGCATTACCTGATAAGTTGATATTACTTCATCAAGCCATTCCCTTTTGAGTGCAATCAACTTATTTGCACAATCATCAGCACACCCATCATATGTAAGAGTGATTGTTCCAGCCATAACACGTGAGTGATCCCTCTGCTTATAACTTAACAACTCTCTTTTTACAATGTCAGCAATAAGCATCGACCTGTTATCCATACCATGTTTTTTCGAAATCTCATCCAGCTCATCACATAGATCTTCGGGCATAGTTATACTGAAGCGTTTATACTTCTGCTTGTTTTTTACCATCGTAAAATCTCCAGCTATCCTTCAGCAATCATTTTCAAAACCTTAAAATCATCCTTAGAGTCCTCAACAGATGGATGAATAAGCTGCTCAAGATGAATCTTTGTGCTCAAAAATTCAGGCGTTAAAAACTGCTTAGGAGATCTTGGACGAGGTACAGGAATTTCAATTATTTCCTGAACTTCTCCTGGGTTTGCTTTCAAAACTAGAACTCTATCTGAAAGATATACAGCTTCATCCAAATCATGAGTGATAAAAATAATAGTAATGTCAATATTCTCCCAAATGTGGAGTAAATACTCCTGCATATTGGCTCTAGTCTGCGCATCAAGGGCTCCAAAAGGTTCATCCATCAGTAAGACTTTTGGCTTATTTGCCAAGGCTCTGGCTATAGCAACACGCTGTTGCATGCCCCCAGATAGCTGCGCTGGATAGTGATTAGCATATTCTTTCAACCCTACGATATCCAGCCACTGCAATGCATCACGTTCACTTTCAAAACTACCCTGCCCTGATGCTTCAAGACCAAACATTACATTACGCTTGACTGTAAGCCACGGAAACAGTGTGTACTTTTGGAAAACCATTCCTCTATCAGCTCCAGGCTCATACACAGGATACTTATCAAGAAGAATCAATCCATCTGTCATAGTTTCCAAGCAAGCAAGTATTCTGATAAGAGTAGATTTACCACACCCAGAAGGGCCAATAATTGACATAAATTCTCTTTTATGAACCTTGAACGACACATCTTTTAAAACCTGTTGAATCTGACCGCCAGATTCAAATTCTTTTGTAAGATTATTTATTTCAAGCATAACTGGTTGCTTCTTAAGCCTGTCGTATCTTTCCTTAACCTCAGGAGATTGTTCTTTATAACTCGGCAGAGTCATATTACTTATTATATCGTTCATGCTCTCTCCTCAGTATTGGTAATAGGCCTGTTTCTTCTGCGGCTGAAGAAAGAATGCTTTCCTTCTTCCCAGGCAAATAATGACTTACCAATAAGTGCTAGAATAATATCCGTACCAAGCCCAATAAAACCTAAAACTAAAATTGCTGCATATACATTCTCAAAGACTCTATACTTAGCCTGCTGATTTATAAACCAGCTTATACCAGTACTGGTCCCTACTACTTCAGCAACAATAAGATAAGTCCACGCCCACCCAAGAAGAATCCTCATATCAAGATATAGCTTTGGCAGACACGCTGGAATAACCACTTTAAACAAAAGCCTCCATGTCTTTGCCCCAAGAGTCTGAGCGGCTTCAATCATGCTGTACTCAACGGTACGGGTAGTATTAGCAATAACTAGAACCTGCTGGAAAAATGTCCCTATAAAAATTATTGCAATCTTTGGAGCGTCATTAATACCGAGTATTGCTACAGCCAGTGCTCCAAAAACTGGTGCCGGAAAATATCTGAAAAATTCAACAAACGGCTCAGTTAATTTTGCAAAAAAGCGATATACACCACAAAGAATACCCAGAGGGACACCGATGATCGACGAGAGAAAAAATCCCCAGAAAACAACCTTACAGCTATGAATTACACTCTCATGAAACCATGGCTCACCCGAACGTTGCGGAGTAGTAACAAATGCAGAATATAGCGCAATTCCTACACGATGCGGTGGGGGAAAATAAACTGGATTTACCCTATCTCCCTTCATTTGAGCTTCTCCATGTGAGCTTAAACTAGCATTTTCAAGTTCAAATGTTTCTCTATCTATCACATCCCCAACATCAAAAAATACACTGCCTCCAATATCATCGATTCTTACTTCAGGATGCCAAAGAGTTGGAACATAACTTATAACACACCAGATCACTAACGGCAGAATAAACGAAGCAATTGTAAGACCACGCTCTCTTTTCAGCGGCAGACCTTTTATAAATTTAAACCACTTTTCATTGTCCTTCATCTCAATACCTTTCAATTTGAGCCAGCAAAAGAATATTACAAAAATTTGCCGGCTCAACATCACCTCAATGCTACTTTACGGCCTTAGTAAAAGAAGGATCGATACAACGCTTGATCTTCACCGGTTGATCGTAAACGCCGTTACCCACAAAGAAATTATTTACAATATCGCATGATCCATAAATTGAATTGAACCCATCACTAACATTAAACACTTTTAAGGCTTCAGCTTTAGTCAGCATCTTTGTTCCAAGGAGGAAAGGCTTATATTCTTGAGGAGTTAACCCAACGCGTGCAGAAAGAATCTTCAAGACCTCTGCCTCATTGACTGGATCAGACATAAACGAAACAACATCATACCAGACGTCAACAACTTTCTGCCAGTCAGCTTTACGCTTTAGAAGGCTACCTGGTGCAACTGCAAGGGTATCATAAATAATCCCTGGACAATCTGCAGTTGTATAAATTGCTTTTGAACCATCAAGCGCTTTTAGAGCCATACCTGAGTGTGGCTGCCATGCAACAATTGCATCAACATCACCAGAGGCAAGTACCTGAGCAGCCTGATGAGTTGGCATGTTTACAAGTTCAACATCAGCCTCAGTCAGACCATTATCCTGAAGTGATTTCATCAATAATTCATGACTTAATAAGCCAATTTCAACTCCAACTTTTTTACCCTTTAGATCTTTTACACTTTCAATCCCTGGTCTAGCGACGACTTTATCATTACCATTACTATAATCATTGACTAAAATAATGATATTTCTCGCTCCTGTAGCATTTAATACCATTGAGTCACCATTAGCGACACAAACAGCATCAGCTTTTCCAGCAGCAAAAGCATCCATAGACGGAGCGTATTCAAACCAGAGTAGTTCAACATCTACATCATGCTTTTTAAAGAATCCTTTTTCTTTAGCAATATCCCAAGCAACCCATCCAGGCCAGTCACTATAGGCAATTTTTAATGGTTCACTTGCAGAAGCCTGAACAAGTGATGCAGAAAAAATGAACGCTGCCGCAACCAAACTAATAAAGCACTTTTGAAAATTCATAATTACATCTCCTAAAATAGTATCTTCAGTGTTACTAAACACCAAGCCAATAACACTAAAGATATATCAACCAGTGTTCCAGTTTTGCTTTTAAAGATAAATATTAATTTTTTACTTAGAATGTGACTCAGAATAGTGTTATTGATAAGAAATTCAGTGTTACTAAAGGTAACTGTAGTTGATTATTCTTAGTAATTTAGACTGAGATAATCTGACAATTTTGACACTTGCTACAAATACAACACACAAAAATACATTATTGTAGTATATTTAACACTATAACTCTACCTTTGCAGTAGCAAACTCATGGTTGTCGTTACAAAGTGCTTCATGGCGAAGCTCATGGCAGGAAAAAATAAAGATCTGATTGTTTTTTGAAAACTCCAGAAGCTGCTCCATTCCTTCCCTAAAGCGCCTGTCGTCAGCGTTAATAAAAGGATCATCAAGAATCACTGGTAACGCTTCATCACGAGCAACCTTCTGAGTTAAAAGTAACCTGAGGGATAAATATACCTGATCCCTCATCCCTTTTGAAAGATAGTTAGAAATTTCAGCAGTGTCAATAGGGTGGCCATTTTCACGAAGAACCCCGCATAACTTCAATTCTTTGGATAATGAGAACTCAACTTTACTAGAAAACCTTGCAATATAATCATTAAACTCTTCAGAAAACATGGGGCTCCACCGTGAATGAAGTTCACTGGAAATATTATCAAAAGTACTCAATGCCTGAGTTATAGCATATTTAAAGCGCTTGGCTTTTCCCAACGCTTTATCAGCCTGCGCTTTTTCATCAGAGAGCAACGGCAACCTCTCTCTACGACGTCCCTCTTCGATAGCAAGTGCTTTTTCTCTCTCAACCAGCTCACCCTCAGTATCTTCAAGCTTCAACCTTGCAAGTTTGATTTCATTATTATACTCTAAGACTCCTTGCTCTGGCTGATAAGCTTCAAGCCAAGGATCATCCTTGAGCATCCGTAAAATTCTGCTATCCCAGGTGGCTATTTCTGATTCAAGAGTTTCAAGTTCATAAATATCACCAGCAGCCTCAATGGCCGTAGGAAGATTAATGTCTTCCAATTGCTCTAGGCGTTGGCGTTGAGCAAGCCGCTCCTTAAACTGTTTCAAAGCCTCAGGAAAATCTGAAGCGGTTACCTCTACACCCGCTCTAGCGAAGATATCATCAAGTTCAGCCTTGAGTGTTGACATGTCGCCTAAAAGTTCAGATTCTTGTATTATCAAATCATCCTGTTGAGCGCTTACAGTCTCATACTGCTCAATTAAAGATAAAGCATCAGATACCTCTCTCATAAATACCCTTGCCCGAGTGATATCAAGGTGTGTTGATTGCTCAGCTATACCAATTTCAGAGAATACCTCTCTAAGTGTACTATATGAGTCCTCTATCACTGCTTCAATAGCTTTATGCCTGTCTATACGCTGCTCCCAGGCCTCAATTTCCCGTCTAGCCTTACTGATTCTTGAAACCAGCTTTAGTAACCCTTCACTGTCAACACCTATCGCTGAGGAGAAACAATCCAATTTTTCTTCCATTTTTTTAAACTTTTCAGGAAACTCAGCTAAAATTTCTTCAAGCTTTGATAACTCCTCCAGAGCAATGTCTTCCTCTGTTTTACCTATATTCTGCGTACCAACGATTCTAACCGCTGCAAAAACAGCCCAACTCAAACATACTAGAGCCGGAATCAACATAAAAGGTAAAAATCCCATTGCCACAAAGAAAAATACTGACAAACCTGTAAACATACAGCCAAGAACCAGATTATTACGATAAAACTTATACCGATATAACCTTTCGCCAGCTATTTCCTTGAGCATATTGATCTGCTCTTGTTTAGAATTCTGAAGTCCATGCTCTTTATTCTCAATCTGCTCCTTAATTCTATTATAATTTGTAACAAACTCAATTTCCACCTCTCTACTACTATCTTTCCACTTATTAAAGCGTCTGATTTCATCAGACCCAATACCAGCTTCAATCATTAGCTTTTCTGCACTTCTGCAGTCAATTCGTACGGAGCGCTCTCTTCCAAGGTTATTCTCAAGAACTGCAATAGCCTGCTCAATCTTGAGCAAATAATCTTGAGTTATATTCGATCTTTTTCCAAGATTTTCAACTCTCTTCTTGAGATACTCAACCTCATCAAATTTGGAATCTTTAAGACTTTTAATATCACTGACTCTTTCATTCTTATCAGCATACAGCGCCATCAACTCCGCAATATGTTCTATATTTTCAAACTCAAAGTCTTTAACTCCAGTTAAATCAGCAATTTCCTTCTCAATCAGATCTATTTGTAACCTTGCTTTACTTTTATTTTCAAGCTTCTCTGCAAGTTCATTGCGTTGAATCAGGCATACGAAATAATCATACTTCTTTATTGAATTTTTTATTTTATCTGTCGCCAAACGTTTATCAGCAGCTTCTTCAAATCTTTTCTCCACCAGCTGGAATGAAGAATTTATTTCTGATATTTCCCTATCAATTTCAGATATTCTGTCCTCAAGACGTTTAATCTCGGTTTCGACCTTAAGTCTTCCCTTTCCAGTAACCCCTTCATACAAATTTACACTTCCCTGCAAAGCAGCTTTTGCCTCTTCAATAGAAACCCCTTCGTGATCATCAGAACTGAAAAGCGCTGAAAGAGTATCAACAAACTCAATAAAATCCCAATTTTTATTGAGTTCATCCTGTGACAAACAAGCAAGTTTCCTATATTGATTTGCCGAAAGCCCTGTAAGCCGCTCTCCAAGACAATCCCCATTTGGCGGAGAATCAAATTCTAACGTAATATCCCTCCCGCTAGCAAGTTCAAGCACACGCAGCTTCCCAAGTGCAAAATCTCTCCAAATATTCAGTCTTCTTCCGTCACTGGTCTTTACCACCGCACTACCAGCAAATGAATCAGAACAAACTGGCGAATACCGCCTAGCTAAAACACTTCCACTCCCACTCTGCCGCCCCCCCCATTTTATACCATAAAGTATAGCGACTAAAGCATCGGCAAGTGTTGTCTTACCACTTTCATTACCGGCGATTACAAGATTAATACCTCGGGAGAATTTATACTCCCCAGTAATACACCCAAACCCACCAACCTGAACGCTCTCAATTATCATTAATAATTTCACCTATATTTATGTATAAGCCAACATTTAAAAGATTAATTTATTTTGCATTTGTTCTTGCAATATATAATTACTATAATATCAATATATATTTTTAGGTATTATATATTATTAACAATAAGTAGAAAGTAAAAATTAAATATGAGTACAAACTTCTGGAATGACAAAAGAATTATAGTAACAGGAGGCGCTGGATTTTTAGGCTCTTTTGTTATAGAACGACTTCAGGAACACTGCGCAAAAGAGATTGTTGTACCGCGAAGTTCAAAATACGACTTAAGAAAAGTAGATGCCATAAAAGATCTTATTAGTGATACTACAAGAGACGAAAAACCTGTAGATATTGTCATACACCTAGCTGCAAATGTTGGAGGGATTGGTGCCAATAGAGAACATCCAGGGACCTTCTTTTATGACAATCTCATGATGGGTGTTAATTTACTACATGAAAGTTATAAAGCTGGAATCAATAAATTTGTTGCAACAGGCACTATTTGCTCCTATCCAAAGTTTACCCCCGTGCCTTTCAAAGAAGAAGACCTTTGGAGTGGCTACCCCGAAGAAACTAATGCTCCGTATGGTCTAGCAAAAAAAATGATGCTTGTTCAAAGCCAGGCTTATAGAGATGAATTTGACTATAATTCAATATTCCTTCTTCCTGTCAACTTATATGGTCCAAGGGATAATTTTGATCTAAATTCTTCACATGTTATACCTGCAATGATAAGAAAATGCATTGAAGCAAAAGAAACAAGAGCAAACGACATCACACTTTGGGGAGATGGTTCGCCATCAAGAGAATTTTTATACGTTGAAGACGCTGCAGATGGTATTCTCCTCAGCTGTGAACACCTTAACTCTTCTGAACCAGTAAATCTAGGTTCAGGAAGAGAAGTAAACATTAAAGATCTTGCAAATATTATAAAAGAGACAGTAGGATTCAATGGTAATATTATATGGGATACTGATAAACCAAACGGCCAACCACGACGTTGTCTAGACACTCAGAAAGCAAAAGATCTTTTTGGTTTTACTGCTAAAAAAGAATTGGAAGTTGGAATCAAAGAAACTGTAGAATGGTATATAAATAATAATAAATGATAATCAAAGAAGAAAATACTTCAAACACAATAAAACTAAATGCAGTAGAATCTAAACCTCTCGTGAGAGTTGAAAATTTATGTAAATTATTCCCTATTAAAAGTGGCTTTTTTAACTCTATTTCAGGATATGTAAAAGCAGTAAATAATGTCTCTTTTACAATAAACAGAGGGAAAACGTATTCATTGGTAGGTGAATCAGGCTGTGGCAAGACAACAACAGGCAGGTCTATTCTAAGACTTATTGAACCTACCTCAGGTAATATTTTTTTTAACAACCAAAATCTAAAAAATCTTGGTACAGAAGAGCTCAGAAAACTCCGCAAAAAGATCCAAATTATATTTCAAGACCCTTTCTCAAGCCTCAATCCTCGTCATACAATATTTGATATCATTTCAGAAGGAATTTCAATTCATCAGAATAAAACCAAATCTGCACTAAGAAAAGATATTCTTGAAATTTTAAATGACGTTGGGCTAGAAGAGGAATATCTTGACCGCTATCCACATGAATTTTCCGGAGGTCAGCGTCAGCGTATTGCTATTGCAAGAGCTCTTGCGGTTAAGCCTGAGTTTATTGTCTGCGATGAATCCGTAAGTGCGCTGGATGTATCGATACAAGCTCAAATCATCAACTTGCTACAAGACTTACAGCAAAAAAAAGACATTGCCTATTTGTTTATAACCCATGACTTAGCCGTTGTAAGGCACATTTCTGATAGAGTTGGAGTAATGTATTTAGGACAATTAATGGAAGAAGCCGAAACAGATGAACTTTTCCAATCCCCCAAGCACCCGTACACTAAGGCACTACTCAGTGCAATTCCTGTCATCAATCCTGATAAACGCAGAGAAAGAGTTAGATTAAAGGGCGAAATTCCAAGTGCTTCTAACCCACCACCAGGTTGTCCATTTCACCCTAGGTGTCCTGTAAGAATGCCTGAATGCTGCAATATAACTGTTGAGGAATCATGTTCAAATACGGGGCATAAAGTTCGGTGTATACACTACTTATAGTTAATAGTTATTTTTATAATTCTAAAATATCCTCAGTATCTCGATTATTCGCTTGTAATGAGGCTATGTTTACAGAAAATATATTATAAATGTTTAAAACAAGGATAAGTTAGTGCAGGAATATTGATGGATACTTCTAATTATCAAAAAAATAATAACAACAGTAACTATCACAAAAAGATAGAGAAAAATTTATCTTTACTTAAAATAGCAGTAATACTGTTATGCATCATGATTATTTGCGCAATATCACTTCCACTTTTTTTTTCAAAAGAACAAATAATTGAAATAATTCAAGCAAAATATACTGAAGAAACCGGGCTAAAGCTAGACATCGCTAGTATCGATTTACAAATTTTAAATGAAAACATTATTTTACATGATGTCTCATCTAAAACATCTTCAGGAGAGACAGTAGGATCAATTGAAAAAGCATCTTTAAAAATGAGTGCTTATGATATATACAACCTCTATATGCACAATATTATCAATATTGATTATCTAGAGTTGACTCGCATTAAGTTTTCAGACATACCATACCTCCAGATAGTAAAAACCATTTCCCCCAAAAAATGGGATGAAGAATACAACCTTGAGATAGCTCGCATTTTAGATAACTCAAAAGTTGATGTTGAATATGTATATTTAAAGCAACTATCATCAGATAAAATTGATTTCAAGGTTAAAGGAATATTTGATGGAAAATATTCAGGAAGTGGTGAAATTAATGGCTCACTATCAAACTTTAAGTATGGTGATATCAGAAAAATTAAAATTAACTCACATACTTCTAATTTCATATTTAACATTAATTCTAAAAATCAAAAAAGTTCGTACTCCGGAACATTTGATTATACAAATTTAAATTGTGACTTTAATGGTGTGTTAATTACAAACAAATCTCCACTTAAAATACTTAATGCTAAGCCAGAGACAACTTATAGAGGCTTAGGTTCTTGGGATATTAAAAATAACTCTATAAAAATTACTGATGCAACTATCTCCAATAAAGATGGATTAATGATAAAAGCCAATGGTTCTATAGTCAACCCAACTAATCAGGATAAAGTCATTATTTCTGCTAACATAATTGATTCGGTTGCTCAACTTCAATCCGTTTATTTTGAAAAAATAAACTCTAGCTTTAAACTTAACAATGGCTTTAAGTTTAAAGGGAAAATTATTATCGCTCCAGATAAGCTCGATATAAAGGGGAAAATCAATGCTGATAATATCAGTTTAACTAGTAAAAATTCAACTAAAATATCATCAAATATAACAGCAGATTTCACAGCATCGCGTAATTCATTAATTCTTGAAAATATTGAGAGCTTCATTGAGGGAGCAAGATTAACTGGTAATTTGTCTATACCTGTTAAATTATTAAAGAAACCCTATAATTCATTCTATGATTATAAAGATATTGAAGCAAATTTAGATTTACAAGGAGACTTATCTGACTTTGCTCAAAAAATTCAAATGCTTCACAACAGTACAAAACCACTATTTATTCCAAAAGGAACTATGGATTTTAGAATAATAAATCAACCACAAAAAATTGATAGCAAGTTCTCCATTACTTTTGGTTCCAATGACAACAAAACTGCTCTTTACAATGAAACGAACAACGCCTTATATATTGGGCGTTTCTCAGGACTGATTAACGGAACAATATCTAGTAATAATACAATAATAATTAACTCATTTGGAGTTAAATCAAACCCATTAGACTTTTCATTAAAAACCGAACTAAACGCTACAAATAGTAATTTGAGCATCGAATATAACATTACAGCTAAATTGAATAAAATTCTTTCATTTTTAAACCCAAGAAAGCTTAGCGATAAAATACGTGTAATTAATAAAGTTAATATTGAAGGATCAGGAAATTACAATTTCAATACATATAAATTTGAATCAGAACTCACTAAAACAAAATTTTACTTTGACAAAAGAAGCTCACCTTCATTTTTGACATTTGATGGACCAATATCAATATGCACCAAAGAAAACTGGCCCATTATGTTTAAGAACACAAATATAAATATATTTAGCTCCAATATAATTAATAATAAAAGCAAAGTTACCTGTAATGCCATATTTAATGGCGAATCTTCGATTTATAAAGAGACAAAACCAAATCACTACGATTTTTCACCACATGGTTCTGCAACAATTGGCATTAGGTCACATGACTCCACTTTGTTAAAATTATTTTCAGCCATTTATGAGACTGATGAACTTCCATATGACGCTAAAGAAACAATCGTAAAATCTAAAATCAATTTTAATTACAATGAAATTGAGTTTATTACAAAATTCCTAATTAATAATATTGCAATAACAAAGCCTGTTAATTTTACGGCACAATCTGTGGAAGGTAATGCCTCACTAAAGTACTCCATTGATGACAATAAAATTACAATTAATGAGCTTAAATTATTTGATCCTAAAAAAACTTATGAGTATGCTGCTGCTGGTAATATTTATTTAGAAAATGCTATTTTTGAAGGTTTTACTAGTAAACTTACGGCAAATATTGATGATTTATTCAAGCACTTTAAAGGATACGGAGTTGACCGTAAGTTTGAGGGACAAATTGAAATCCTAACAGAATTAACAGGTACTTCAGATTCACCAAGCCTAACAATGGTAGGCAAATCAGATAAAATAAAAACAACAAGATTTGGATTCAGTAATACGGTATCAAATATAAAATTTGACGCCCAGTTAAGCTGGGATCGAGAGGCTGATGGCAGTATTTATGGTTTAAATGCAAAAGAAATTTTCCTTAAGTCATCCAATGCGACAATGTATATAAAAGGTATTTCAGAAAGATTCCAACTCGAGAAAAATGGAATAGTAAATTTTGGAAAAGGATGTAATGTTGATATTCTATTAAACGGGAACAGAAAGCTACTATCATTACTTATTCCTGGGTATTATTACCATGGAAGTGAAACAGGAAATAAAAAAAGTATTTCAGTATCCGCAAATATAAGCGCCCAGAAACTTCCTCTTTTCAGTTTTGAAACTGATTTGAAAAAATCATATCTCAGCAAAACTGCCATTTCAAAAGGCAAAATTAATGTTGATAGATTTGACTATAATGGTGTTACCGCAACGAACGTTACAGCGGACTTTTCACTAAACAACGGAATCGCTTCACTTTCAAATGGTAAAGGAAAACTTTATGGAGACATTAGCTTTTCCAGTACTGCCAACATAACCGACACACCAACTGGAAAATTTCTTATAAATCTCAGCAATGTTGACTTGGCAAATGCCTTATCTAGAATCCCCTTAAGCGTACCAGTTCTCAATGGTTGGCTGACCTTACCAACAAATTCACCGACCTCATCACTTGAAATCTTTTGGAATGGTGATAATTTTAACAGCATTCTAAAAAACATCCATACAAAACGTGAAAAAGCACACATTAAAGATTTATTACTAGAGACAACAACTCAACAACACGACTGGGAAAAATTTCTCTCTGTTGATTTTCCACCATCACTTGCAACCGAAATTGCCAAACAAATTAATAATAAACTTTCTCCTACATATGGTAAAAAGAAGAAATTGCTTTATAACTATTGTGACATTGACTACCAAGCAGCCAACGGAGCACTTAGAATATACAAGGCAAAATGCAGCGGTAGAAATACAGCAGACTTATTGATTAAAGGTATTATCTCCTATGATGGAAAAATCAAACTAAGAATTTATCCTACCGGTAATCTTGAAAAATCATTTAACATTAAAAGTATGCTAAAATTCCCAACAATCGATGAATATACAAAAAACCTTTCACCAAGAGACAGAGCTAAATTCTATCAAGTTATTCCTTCAACTCTTGAACGTTTAGCAAGAGACCAAAAACTTAGTATAGATATAACTGGGACAATTGAAAAACCAGAAATTAATATAGAAAACCTAAGGGCAGAAATTAGAAAAAACCTCCCCGAGATAATTAGTCAGTTTAATCAAATTCTGGGAGAAGGTGGGATATTGAAACTGCTACTAAAAAATGTACAATCAGATAAAATCAAAAACGCACTAAGTGCTCATGGTGAACAATCATCTCTATCATCGGGATCAAGCTTAGGCGACTTGCTAAAATTTATTGAATAATATAACTGTTGGAGAATTATAAAAATATGGCAAATATTGATGAAAACCGTCACAATGAAGAAATTAATGCAACACTAGAACAGATAAAAGCGTTTAAAGAGAATTCAAACAAATCAAAATTCTATATTGATATTCCGATTTGGAGACTTGCAATTGAAGGTATTTCCTCATTTCTGCTAGCAATTTTTGTAGGTATGGGGTTAGCTGTTTTATATAAAATTATTGCACTATAGTATAGAGGATTGCCATGAATCAGAAGATACTGCTGGTAATAGAGCACAAACATGAACGTGAACTTATAAAGCACTCACTGAATTCTTCAGGATATACTATTATTGAATCTGAAAGTAGTGGCTCAGCACTTGCAGCAATATCGAACCATCCTGATGTTTCTATGGTTATTCTTGACTGGAGCATTGAGGAAAACAATGGAATTGCGACTTTCAACATCCTTTATGAAAATTTCCCATCAATTCTCATCTTTGTTATTGGTGATGACACAAGTAACAATGCTGTTATTTCTATTATTAATTTAGGTGCGGTTGATTATCTAATAAAACCTGTAAACAAAGACCATTTATCTTTTATGGTTGACAACATATTAAACCATCATAAGACAGAAGTAAGAACAAAATCTTCAAGAAAGCAAGTCCTTTTCCCGGCCACCAGTAGTATTGAACTTATATCAATCTCAAAGCAATTTGTAGAATTTAAGCTCAACTTCAGTATTCCTAGTGGAACAGTAACAGTTTTCACTTGTTATGATCTTTCAGAAATCTTAGAACTACCATTTAAAACCAGATTTTCGTGCAAAGTAATTTCCTGTGAAAAATTACTGGACAGTAAAACTAATGCTCCCCATTATTGTGTAAAAGCAAACTTTTTAAGTTTATCGCCTATTATTGCATCCAAGATTGAACAAGCACTATTAAAAAACCTCTTCGCTAGCAAAGAGGTTGTTCAGAAAGATTTTATTGAATAGCATCTCTAAGAAAACCAGAGAAATGGTGAAGTACTATCATTTATGTCTATTGCCTTGAAGTGCGCTAGAAGTAATAATATTATCATGGCTACAGAAGCACAAATATACGATACTTTTTCTGGCCATTTACCAAAGTAATGAAATAATAGATTAAAAACGATAACTATTGTTATAGACCACAAAAGCATTAAAACAGTCACACCAAATTTAAAATCAAAATATCCAGAAACTTGCTTTTGCAACAAATCAAGAAATACAGCGACAACTAAAAAAATTATAAAAATTGAAACATGCTTGAATGTTTGAGACATAGTATATGTACTACTCCTGTATTAACGTTTATTAAAAATAACAAAAATATATTTCCTATTTTATCGAAACTCTACATAATTATCTACATTTTTTATCTTCCATTTTAACCGAAAACACACATTGACCCTTGTCGTTCTTTTTCATATAATAGTAAAATCTTAAAAGATCAATAATAATATTTTTTTTCAAGTTGTTGTGAGTTTATATTATGGAAAATGTTTACGAAAGACCGAGTTGGGATGAGTACTTTATGACCATCGCCAAAGAGGTTGCCACACGTAGTACATGTATGCGTAGACACGTGGGGGCTGTTCTAGTTAAAGACAAACGCATTTTAGCTACAGGATATAATGGTGCACCAAAAAAAATTGAGCACTGTGCTATTACAGGATGCATTAGAGAACAAGAAAAAATACCCTCTGGAGAGCGCCACGAAATATGCCGCGCATTACACGCAGAGCAAAATGCACTTCTTCAAGCAGCTACATATGGAGTTAAAATTGAAGGCGCAACACTCTACTGTACGACTCAACCTTGTGTGATGTGTGCCAAAATGCTAATTAATGTTGGGATCGAGAGAATATATATCCTAGAAAAATATCCTGACCCGCTAGCTCTTAGCCTACTAGCTGAAGCAGAAATAGAATTGATATACTTTAAATTCACTAATAACAACTAGCAATTTTGATAATTGCTAGTTGTTATTATTTGCGCGTTATTCATAAGCTTAGTTATATTTTACAAATAATATTTATAGTAATTTAATCAATCTACTATATATTCTGATTAATCAGGGGATAATAATGACAGAACATGAAGTAAAAGAGTTATTCAAAAGCAAAAATCAAGAACATGTATTTAAATACTGGGATGAACTGGATACAATTGAAAGAGAAGAACTGCTAGAGCAATGTAAAAGTATTGATTTCGACTGGCTTGAAAATCGGTGCAATAATGTTAGAAATGGAATTGAAGAGTTTCGCCTACCCAATGAAATATCCCCTGCTCCAATAATTGCTCTTCCTGAAACAGCTGCAGATTTTGCAAAGCGTGAAGAAGCAATTAAAGTTGGTACAGAAGCACTCAAATCAGGAAAAGTTGGCATCTTCCTTGTTGCTGGTGGCCAAGGATCACGCCTAGGCTTTGATGGTCCAAAAGGCTGTTATGAAATTGGGCCCAATTCTAATAAAACATTATTCCAATGGCATGCAGAACAAATAAAAGCGTCAAATATGAGGTATAATACAACAATCCCATGGTATATTATGACCAGTACATTAAACCATGACGACACAATAAAATTCTTCAAAGACAATAATTATTTTGACTTAGGAGAAGAAAACGTCATGTGCTTCAAACAACGCATGGTCCCATCTGTTGATAATAATTACAACTTAATTCTTGCACAAAAGCACAAACTAGCAATGAACCCTGATGGTCATGGAGGTTGCCTCTGGGCTCTATGTAATAGTGGTGCAGTTCAAGATATGAAAGAACGCGGCATTGAGTTTCTAAGTTATTTCCAAGTAGATAACCCACTCGTTACAATTGCTGACCCAGAATTTACAGGGTATCATATCATGGGACATGCAGAGATGTCATCAAAAGTTCTAAAGAAAGTATCCCCTGATGAAAAAGTTGGAAACATTTGCATTGGTGATGGTAAGCCAACTGTCATTGAATACTCTGATATGACAGATAGTAACACAAACGCAGTTGACAATAATGGTAAATTGCTATTCTGGGCAGGTTCAATTGCAATACACCTAATAAATGTTTCATTTGTCGAAAACATTGGAACCAGTGCAAAACTTCCATGGCATGTTGCAAAGAAAAAAATCCCTTATATTTCAGAGAATGCGGAACTAACCAGCCCTTCAGAAAACAATGGCATAAAGTTTGAAACATTTGTATTTGATGCTATCCCAATGGTAAGCAATACTGTAACAATGGAGGTCGACAGAGAGGAAGAGTTTGCCCCAGTAAAAAATGGTACTGGAATTGATTCAGCTGAAAGCTGCAGGCAATTACTTTCAAATAGGTTTGCCAAGTGGCTTGAAGCAGCAGGACATAATGTTCAGCGTGACAAGAATGGCAATAGTACAATAATGATTGAAATTTCACCATTATTTGCCCTTGACGAAGCAGAATTTGTCAAGAAGTGTCCAAGTGATGTCGAAGTAAAAAATGGAATGATCTTATAGTTTTGTGGGAAATATTTATATTACTTTTTATAATTACATAAAAGAAAAGGAAAAAATATCATGGCATGTAAAAGAAAAGCTACACCAAAAGTTGAGAAAGCCCTCAAAACAACACCAGAGTGGAAAACACTTGCAGTACATCACAAAGCAGCAAGTAAACTCTTGATGAAAGATCTATTTGCAAAAGATGCAAAAAGATTCAACAAATTCTCGCTAAAATTTAATGACATACTGTTTGATTACTCAAAAAACATTATTACAGATGAGACAATGAAAAAGCTCTTTGACCTTGCCAAAGCTGCAGACATAACTGGCTGGAAGAAGAAGATGTTCACTGGCTCTAAAATTAACTTTACTGAGGATAGAGCTGTTCTTCACACAGCACTACGCAATAAGGGAAAAACACCTATAAAGGTTGACGGCAAAGATGTAATGCCTAGAGTACAACAAGTACTTACAAAGATGAAGAAATTTTCAACAGCTGTACGGAGCGGAAAGTGGTTAGGCCATACAGGTAAGCCAATAAAGGCAGTAGTAAATATTGGTATTGGAGGCTCAGATCTTGGTCCAGTTATGATTGTAGAAGGTCTTAAAAATTATGCAAAAAAAGGTCCTGACGTACGTTTTGTAAGTAATGTAGATGCTACAGATTTTGTCGAGAAGACCAAGGATCTCAATCCAGAAGAAACCTTATTTATTGTTGCTAGTAAAACTTTTACAACTCAGGAAACAATGACTAATGCCAATACTGCTAAACGTTGGGCATTAAAAGTTCTAAAAGATAAAGAAGCAGTTGCTAAACACTTTGTTGCTCTTTCAACAAATGAAGAAGAAGTTGTAAAATTCGGCATTGACTCTGCGAATATGTTTGAATTCTGGAACTGGGTAGGTGGCAGATACTCAAGCTGGAGTGCAATTGGTCTATCAATCTGCTGTGCGCTAGGTTTTAATAACTTTTCCGAACTCCTTACCGGAGCGTACGAAATGGACCAACACTTCCTTAAAGCACGCCCAGAAAAAAACATCCCTATTATCATGGCACTACTTGGAATCTGGTACAATAATTTCTTTGGAGCTCAGAGCCAGGGAATCCTACCATACGATCAATACCTTGCTCGCTTTGCAGCTTATTTCCAACAGGGAGATATGGAAAGTAATGGTAAACATGTAGATCGTACTGGTAAAAAAGTAAACTATCAGACAGGTCCTATCATTTGGGGAGAGCCTGGAACAAACGGACAGCATGCTTTCTACCAACTTATTCACCAAGGAACAAAGCTAATTCCATGTGATTTTATTGCAGCAGCACAGCCACAACACAAAGTTAGCGATCACCATGAGAAGCTAATTGCCAACTTTTTTGCTCAAACAGAAGCATTAATGAAAGGGAAGTCCCCTGAAGAAGTAACATTAGACCTTGAAAAGCAAGGGCTAAGCGAAGAGCAGATCAAGATGTTAACTCCTCATAAAGTTTTTGAAGGCAATCGCCCAACAAACTCAATTTTAATCAAAAAATTAACTCCACGTGTACTTGGGTCACTAGTAGCTATGTACGAACACAAGATTTTTGTACAAGGTATTATCTGGAGGATTAATAGCTTCGATCAATGGGGAGTTGAACTGGGAAAAGTGCTTGCAAAGGTCATTCTTGAAGAAGAAAAAGCCCTATTAAATGGCAAAAAAATTGACCTTAGCCATCATGATAATTCAACAGCAAGCCTAATCAAAGAATTTGTAAAAATGCGCAAAGAAAAATAAACTATCCATAAATACAAGTCTTTTTATTAATTCAAGGCAGAGTTTTCCAACCTCTGCCTTGATTTTTTTATATTTTTACTAATTATGAAAATAGTTGACCACACATTGATAAATCATATAATATTATCTACTGTATTTTATCTATAATCCAAGTAATAACAGGAAGAAATAAATGGGAATTACTGAATCAGTACTAGAAAGCGTATCAAAAGTAGTAGGAAAATTATTTGGTACTGCAAATGAACGAGAACTTAGAGAACTCTGGCCAATTGTTGAACAAGTTAATGTAGCCTGGGCCGATATAAAGAAACTAACTGATAAACAACTATCAGAAAAGACAAATGAATTCAGAATACGTTTATTAAATGGTGAAACAGAAGACGATATTCTACCTGAAGCATATGCGGTATGTCGAGAAGCAAATCACCGTGTAGATGGCGAAGGTAAAATTATAAAAAGTGAGTATGAACGCATAACATTTAAGAATGGCAACTTCCAATACGTTCCGGAAACTGCAGATATCCCCTACTTTGCTCATTTTGATGTACAGATTCTTGGTGGTATTGTTCTACACCAAGGTAAAATTGCTGAAATGGTCACAGGTGAAGGTAAAACACTTGTAGCAACCCTTCCGTCATACCTAAATGCTATTCGCCCTAACCCTAAATGGGTTGAAATGGCGAAAGAAATGCAAGGAGATGATTTTAATAAATGGATATTCAAGCCATATGTAATGCATTTTGATGAAGAAGGAAATGAGATATGGACTCAAGTAGATTCCCTGATTCCAGAAGAAGGAGATGTCTGCTACCGCCAACCAGTCAGAACCATCCCACGCTCAATGGGAGTACAAGTTGTAACGGTCAATGACTATCTAGCTGCACGTGATGCGGAGTATAATAAACGCCTTTTCAACTTTCTAGACTTAGAACTTGGAGCGATCCAGTCACATATGGATTCAAGTGAACGTATACCTATGTATATGAGTGACATTGTATATGGAACAAATAACGAGTTTGGTTTTGATTACCTTAGAGACAATCTGAAGGTAAGAGCAGAAGAACAAGTACAGCGTTCACGTAACTTTGCAATAATTGACGAAGTTGACAGTGTACTCATTGATGAAGCAAGAACACCTCTGATCATTTCCGGTTCAACAAATGAAAGTACCGATAAATATTTTATCGCCGACACAGCTGCAAGAAAACTCAAAGGCATTGAAATGAATGACCTTGAGATAATTATTGAAAAGCATATGAAACAAGGCTTACAGCGAGAAAATGCCCGTGTTGCTGCTGAAGCAGAAACTGGCAAAGACTATGTATATTCAGAACGAGATCACTCTGTTAAACTTACAGAGTTTGGAACAAAAAATGTCCTAACTGCTCTTGGTATGGATGACATCTATTCAGGTGCGAATATGGATATGCCGCATTTTATTGATAACGCTCTTAAAGCACATGCGCTTTACAAGAAAGATGTACACTATATAATAAGTGATGACGGGCAGGTTCATATTGTTGATGAATTCACAGGCCGTGTACTTGAAGGAAGACGATGGTCAGATGGACTACATCAGGCAGTAGAAGCTAAAGAAGGTCTGAAGATAAAATCTGAATCACAGACAATCGCCAGCATTACTTTCCAGAATTACTTCAAGCTTTATAATAAGCTTGCTGGTATGACAGGTACAGCTCTTACCGAAGCAAAAGAATTCATGAATATTTACAAACTTGGTGTTGTCTCTATACCGACAAACCGTCCATTAAGACGTATAAACTATCCTGATTTAATTTTCGGCTCAATCAAGGATAAATATACATCAATTGCTGATCATGTACTTGAAGTACACCGTACTGGTAGACCTATTCTAATAGGTACGGTATCTATCGAGCACTCTGAAATCATTTCAGAAAGTTTGAAGGTGCGCGGTATTAAGCATGAAGTACTCAACGCTAAACACCACCAGAGAGAAGCTGAAATTGTAGCAAAAGCTGGGCAACTAGGGCAGGTTACTGTTGCTACTAATATGGCTGGTCGTGGTACCGACATCAAACTAGGCTCATTTGAAGAAGCAGAACTTATTGAATACTGGCAGAAATGGGGACTTGCACCTAAAGAAATAAATCTAGAAAACACTACTCATGAGCAACTTGAAGCCAAACTTCTTTCAATATGGACAAAACACTACTTAGGAGCTAAAGCTACAGGAAGTAATATTGAAGAATCCAAAAAACTCCTTGAAAAACGCTTTAACGAACTAGGTATATCTGGACCGAAGCTTTGTAACAATGTTGCAGGACTCGGTGGACTTCATATCATTGGTAGTGAAAGACACGATGCCAGACGTATTGACAATCAGCTTAGAGGTCGTTCTGGACGTCAGGGAGATCCAGGTTCAAGCCGCTTTTTCCTCTCGCTGGAGGACGACACAATGCGCCGTTTTGCCCCTGATAAAGCTCGACAATTTATGCAATGGGCAGGTCTTAAAGACGGCGAAGCTATTGAGAGTAAAATTGTTAGCAGATCTGTTGAAAAGGCACAACTTAAAGTCGAAGAACGAAACTTTGAAGCACGTAAGAACGTTCTTGAATATGATGAAGTAATGAATAGCCAGAGACTTGTAATATACCAAAAACGCCAAGCATGGCTTGAAAACAAAGAGCTCAAGGAATCAATGCTGGACTTCTGTAAAAACTATATTGAACTAAAAGTATCTGAGCTTATCTCAGATCCTGAACAATATGAGAATAACCATATTATGGACTTCATGAAGGAAGATTTTTTTACAGCAGTTAGTGAAGAAGAAATTGAAGAGGCAAGAAGCCAACTTGATGGGGATAATGCTCTTGTTGATATGCTCTGCGACAAGATGGAGATAAACTATAATGAAAAGGAAAAAACAATTGGCTCAGATAATATGAGAATGCTTGAAAAACTTCTCCTTCTTGAAACAATTGACCGTAAATGGATGGATCACCTGTATGCGATGGACATTCTCAGAGAAGGTATCCACCTTGAAAGTTTTGCGCAGAAAGATCCAAAAATTCAGTATAAAGTTAAAGGCTTTGGATTGTTTGAAGATATGTGGGCATCACTTGAAACCGAAGTAGCCCAGCTTATTATGAAGATCACACCTGTTCAGGAAATGGAGCTTGAAAATCAAGTAGAAGTTGCAGAAGCGATCCATGATGACTTTGACGAAATGGCAGATAAAGCATCTAGTAAAGGAGCTGGGGCAGGAGAAGCTTCAACTCCATTGACAATTGTCAATAATATTAAAAAAGTTGGTGGCAATGACCCTTGCCCTTGCGGAAGTGGTAAAAAATATAAACGCTGTTGTGGACGAAAATAAAATCTTGATAGAAAGTTTTACAATAAATGATTTCCTCAAAGATTTTTAGAGCTCTTACTAATACAGCATATTGCTTTACAATTATCCCTTATATTTTAAATCATAAATATAGGACTAATAAATATGCTGATTCTGTGAATGAAAAATTCGGTATAATTGCAGAGCGTAGCCGAAATAAAAAGTGTTTACTGCTCCATGCTGTTTCAGTTGGTGAAGTCATAGCAGCTGAACCAATTATTAAGGAGTTCTCTGCAGAATACCCAGAATGGGATATTCATATCACTGTCAGTACAGCAACAGGAAAAGAGGTAGCGCAAAAACGCTATCCGCAAATTCCTGTATCGTACTTTCCGTTAGATCTTTCAATCTGGGTTAAACGCTTTTTCAATCGAATAAATCCAAGCGCAATTCTTTTAATGGAACTTGAGATATGGCCTAATTTTCTTAATATTTCAAAAGATTTTAATATCCCTGTCATAATAGCTAATGGCAGGATAACCCAAAAAAGCGCAAACACCTATATTAAATACAAATGGTTCCCTATCCTCAAACAAATGTTAAAAATTCCTCAAGCTTGGCTTGTACAAAATCAGGAATACGCCCAAAGGTTCGAAGAAATTGGCGTAAATAAAGAGAAAATTAAAGTTCTTGGGAGTGTCAAATATGATACCATTCCTACTGAGCTTTCACATGAGCTTCAGGAAAAATACAGACAAATATTCAACGCTGATACTGACACTAAACTTATTGTTGCTGGCAGCACCCACTCACCTGAAGAGAATCTTATCTTAAAAGCATATACAGAAGTTGCAGCAAAACACCCAAACACAAAACTCATTTTAGTACCAAGACACCCTCACAGATTTGAAGAAGTTTACAAGGAAGGATGTAAATATGGTAATAGTATAAAGTATTCAGAACTTGAAACGAGTGAAATCAAGAACAATTCTGAAGCAAGCAATATTATTGTCATAGACAAAATGGGCGTTCTTACAGAATTATATAATGCTGCAGACATTGTATTTATTGGTGGATCATTTATTAACCATGGTGGCCAGAACATGCTTGAAACCTGTGGCATAGGAAAACCAACTGTTATAGGTCCAAGCTATTATAATTTCTCAGAACCTATGGATGTACTAAAAAATGCTAATGGTATTGCTATAGCAGAAAACCCAGATGATCTCGGAAAAATATTTATAGAGCTAATTGAAGATAGCAATAAAGCATCAAAACTTGGTTCAAATGGAAGGGAAGCACTACTTACTCACAAAGGATGCTCAAAAAAAACAGTCGAGATTTTGAGTAATTTTCTTAAAACAAATTTATAAGATACACTCAACAAATTAAATTACTGGTAAAATAATTGTAAAACACGTTCCAACACCTAAATCACTCTCAATACCAATAGTTCCTTTATGGTTAACAACAATTCCATAAACTGCTGACAACCCTAAACCTGCCCCCTCTCCAACCTTTTTGGTAGTAAAGAATGGATCAAATATTTTATCTAAATTATCTGGTGAAATCCCCTCGCCATCATCAATAATTTTAATTTCTATCGATTGTGGCAAATTAATATCCATGTCTTTCAAGTCACTATTGATATCAGTAGATACAACATTACTTGTCTCAATCAAGATATGTCCCTCACCCTTTACAGCATATTCAGCATTGGCAACAAGGTTAATGATAACGTTCTCAATCTGATTTAAATCAGCAGTTACATGATAATTTACCGCTTTCAAGTTACATTTTATTTCAATGTTACCTGACATAGAAAGCGTTATAATTTCAATAGTCTTTTTAATCAGTTCATGAATATCAACAATTGTCTCAACATATTTTCCTTTTCGAGCAAATGCAAGTAAATGTCGAGTAAGTTCTTCACAACGATCAGTACCCGTTAAAATATAGTCAACATATTCCTGTTCTTTCTCGTTTAAGCATTTTGATATTTGAAGAAGATGCGCAAAACCCATAATTCCATTCAGAGCATTATTAAACTCATGTGCAATACCCCCTGCTAGTTTACCAATTGCTTGAATTCTCTGAGTATTATTCAGCGTTTTAAGAACATTTTTATACTTAGTAATATCAGTATTAATTCCAAGAAGCCCGATAACATCCCCATTAGAACCATTAATAGGAACTTTAGTCGCAAGTACCCATTTCCTCTCACCATTTGCGAGTAAATAAGTCTGTTCATACCCAACGATTGTCTTACCATCTTCTATGACTTCGCGCTCCACTTCAATGAATTTATCAGCATCCGTTTTATCATGAATATCATAATCATTTTTGCCGACAATATCATTTCTATCTTGAAATCCATACTCCTTTGCATGTGACAACGATGACCAAAGAAATCTATAATTAGTATCTTTTGCATAAATAGTATCTGGAGAAACACTCATTAACAATTCAAAGTTTCTAGAAAACTCTTCAAGCTCAAGATTGAGCTTCTTTATTTGATCAATATTTACTAAAACTCCAACTATTTTTTTGGCTATCCCGTTGCGATCCAAATTCTTTGCTTTTGCATTCAAACTCATCCACTCAGCAGAACCAGACTCTGTCATAACTTTAAATTCTAAAGTACAAGTCTTAATTTTACCATTAATCAATTTTCTAAACATATTTTTTGTAGCTTCAGGATCTTCGAATTCCACTATTTTAAAAATATCCTTACTCGATATCCCTGCTTCAATATACTCAAGCCCAAGGTTAATAAAACACTGGTTATTGCCTGTCATAACCATTGTTGTCACATCAAACTCAAAGATACCAACTTTGCCTGCCTCTGTAGCCATCTCCAAGTCATACTGACTCGCCTGTAAACTCGCAAGCAATGCTTCCTCTTCACTCCTATTATTTATTGTAGAAAACGCCTCAGTACCAGAAGCCATTACTTGTGTTAGGAGTTCATACTTGTATTTCCACTCAGTATCAGACTTAAGTCTAACATTAAACGACTTAGACTCCATAGGTTGCATACTCTGAATCAGACTACTTATGGAAGCAGTAGAGTCAGAAAACTCAAATATATCATCAAAATTATAAAAATTTAAATTATCATGAAATAAATCAACAGACGCATAATTAATTACAATAAAATAGTCGTTACTTAACGGGTCTACTTTATGAAAGAAACATGGCGTTTTTAAATTCATATACACATATTGTAAGTCTATACAATTTTTATAAAAATCTGAAAATATTTCCTTACTATATTTTTTATACCTTGGGATTATATAAATAAGAATGCAAGATAATGCAAGCACAACAGCAGCGAGTAATATAACAGAGGTAACTAATACTGGTGAATCTTCAATAATCAAACCATACTCAACACCATAATCGCTGGAATGCTTCTTTATAATTCGTTGATACTCTGCTGGGTGATAATTCTTCAAATAAATTACCGCTTCTACTAATTTATTTGATAAATCAATGGAAAATGACTTATTAAAACCTAATGCAATTCTTACTGGAAGAAGTTGAGAATTAACACGTTTTAATTGTTTATCACCAGAACCACTTTTTATATATTCAGAAACGACTCCGTATCGAAGTTTTTTGTAGATGATATCATTATTCATTACAGCAAGACTATCATACCATACTGGTGTATAATCTACATGATTTTCTTTAAGCTGATCAATAAATGATCTGACAGCAATATCATCTTTAATAAATCCAACCTTTTCACCGTGTAGAGAACTATAGGAAATATATTGTGAATTTGAGGGTAAAATGATATCTCCCTGAATTACAAGCATATTTATTGCGGATAAATTAAATCTTTCACAACTGAAAGCGGAATCATTTAGAAAAGGGACACAATCAACACTACCATTTTCAAGCCATCCTATAACTTCCTCATAGGTACCCTCTTTTAGTTCAATATTTATATTACTGAATTTTGCTGCACTCTTAAGAACATCAAGACAAAAGCCACTTGGCCCGTAATATTGTTCTTCTACAGTATGTGGATATTTATTCAATGAAGCGCAAATTATGGTTTTTCCAGCAAAACAATTTGTATAGCTTAAAGCTAAAGTAAATATAATAATATATTTGAGTTTTTTAATTAGATTAAATCCCATATAGCGCCTTAATAACAGAAGTTTAGTACAGCGTTACATTAAAACAATATATTTAGACCAACAAATACTAGAATAAACATTAGTACACTTTATGATACCACAAAATTACAAACATACAATTATTACTTTGATTTTATAAAAACAAATCATAATATGCAACAAAACTTCACAAAGCATTAAGAAAAGAATACCATGTCCTCTTATGCTACATTTACATTCAAAAGGTGTCAAATTGACAGAATATGATTTCTCAACAATAAAATATATTAAGCCCAATTAACAGCAAAAAAGAGTAAATAGTGCAACTATCTATGATCAAAAGAGATACAACACCACAGCAAATTATCAATTATTTTGGAACGGTTATTGTAATAGATAATATAGAATAAAAGTTTAATGTAATAATGACATGATAAGTAGATAAATTTCTATAACACATAAAGGAGAAAATAATGGGCAAAATAATTGGTATTGACCTTGGAACAACCAATTCATGCGTCTCTGTAATGGAAGGCAGTGAAGCAAAGGTTATTCCAAACAAAGAAGGAAGCAGAACGACTCCTTCTGTGGTTGCTTTTACGAAAGATGGCGAAAGACTTGTTGGTCAACTTGCAAAACGTCAGGCAGTAACCAACCCGGATAACACAATATATTCTATTAAGCGTTTTATGGGACGTCGCCATAATGAAGTTGGTAGCGAAGAAAAAATAGTCCCATACAAAGTGACAGGCGGTGCTGCTGACCTAGTAAAAGTTGATTGCAATGGTAAAGAATACACTCCACCTGAGATTTCTGCTATGGTCCTACAATATCTAAAGGGTTGCGCTGAAGACTATTTAGGTGAAACTATTACAGAAGCAGTAATTACTGTTCCCGCTTATTTCAACGACTCGCAGCGTCAGGCAACAAAAGACGCAGGTAGAATTGCTGGTCTTGAAGTAAAACGTATTGTAAATGAACCAACAGCGGCTTCACTTGCATATGGTCTTGACAAAAAATCAAATGAAAAAATTGTTGTATTCGATTTGGGTGGTGGTACTTTTGATGTATCTATACTTGACGTTGGTGATGGTGTATTTGAAGTATTATCTACAAACGGCGACACGCATCTTGGTGGTGACGACTTTGACCAATCACTAATCAAATGGATTATTGCTGAATTCAAAAAAGATCAGGGTGTTGACTTATCCAATGACCCAATGGCTATGCAGCGTTTAAAAGAAGGTGCAGAAAAAGCTAAGTGTGAATTGTCAGCAGCAAACACAACTGATATTAATATTCCATATATTACTGCTGACGCAAGCGGTCCAAAACACCTTCAGATGTCACTAACTAGGGCTAAGTTTGAAGAATTATGTGACGATTTAATCACTAGATGTAAAGCTCCATGTGAGGCTGCTCTTAAAGATGCCGGTATTCCTGCATCAAAAATTGATGAGGTTGTGCTTGTTGGTGGTTCAAGTCGTATTCCAGCTGTACAAGAAATGGTTAAAAAAATCTTCGGTAAAGACCCACACAAAGGTGTTAACCCTGATGAAGTGGTAGCTATCGGTGCTGGTATTCAGGGCGGTATTCTTACAGGTGAAGTAAATGATGTTCTTCTTCTTGATGTTACACCTCTAACTCTAGGTATTGAAACATTAGGCGGAGTTATGACTCCACTTATTGATAGAAACACTACAATCCCTACAGAAAAGAGTGAAGTATTCTCAACAGCTGCTGACAACCAACCTGCTGTAGATATTCACGTTCTTCAGGGTGAGAGAAAAATGGCAAAGGATAATCGTACACTTGGTAAGTTCCAACTTGATGGTATCCCAGCTGCTCCTCGCGGTGTGCCGCAGATTGAAGTGACATTTAAGATAGACGCAAATGGTATTTTATCTGTAAGTGCAATGGATAAGGCTACAAACAAACAACAAACTATTACAATTAAAGACAGTACTGGTCTTAATGAAGACGATATAAAGCGCATGGTTAGAGAAGCAGAAGAGCATGCAAAAGAAGATGAAGAGGCGAAAGAACTTGTTGATGCTCAAAATCAGGCAGAACAGATGACATTCCAAGTTCGTAAGATGCTCGATGAAAACAAAGATAAACTTGAAGCTGCTGATATTTCAGCAATTGAAAGTGCACTTGAAGGACTTGATAAAGTTAAGAAGAGCGAAAACCTTGAAGAGATCAAAGATGCTACCAAGAAACTTGAGGAAGCCAGCCACACACTTGCTCAAAAGATGTATGAGCAACAACAGGCAGATCCTTCTGCAGGCGGTTCTACAGCAGATGCTTCACAGAGCGCAAATAAAAAGGAATCTGAGAGTGGGGATGGGGTAGTTGATGCTGACTTCACTGTAGTTGATGATGAAGACAACAAAGATAAATAATATAGCTATAATAAGTATAATAAGAAAAAGAGTAAGCATAATGCTTACTCTTTTTTTTAATATACCGTTCACAATATATAGTAAACTGCTATAAATTAAATTATCTATAATGATTAAAAGTTATCATTCAATATTGAATATATATATTCATCTTGAATAATATTGTTCTTAATAATAGCTTTTTTCAAAACAGCTTCTAATACAAACCCAGATTTTTCCAAGACCCTCTGAGATCTATTGTTATACTCCATTGCTGTAGAATATATTCTTAAAAGATTGTGCTCATTAAAACCAAGCTTGACCATCTCCTTAACAGACCAACTCATTATCCCATTACCCCAGTATTCTTCACCAAGCCAATACCCTAACTCAGCTGACAACCTATAAACATCGTTCTGTAAAACAAGCCCAATCACTCCAACTATGACAGAGTCAACTTCAATACCAAAATGTACTTGCATTGAATCAGCAGCAACAAGATTAATAAAACATTCTGCATCACTCTCATGATATGGATAAGGTATAAAATCTTTTAACTGCTCTAAAACATTTTTATTATTAATAAGTTCTGCGACTCTTTGCGAGTCCGACTCAACAAGCTCCCTTAATTTTATCATCTAAAAAACAAACCCTCCAAATTATATTACCTCAATATTATACCTTTGCAATAATCCAATAAGTCCACATGTAGAAAACTTAGCACGAGTTATTACATTGCTTTCAGGGTCAATTACAAAATTATATGAAGAAGAGAGATCTACATTATCAAGCCTAGTAAAACCAAAAACAGCCATATTCAAATCACATTCTATAAATTCAGAATCATTCAGCTCAGAATTTACAAAGTCGACCTCTTCCAGTTTACATCTATCAAATTTTGTTTCATGAATAATAAGACCATTAAAAGAACAAAAATTTAATATACAATTTATAAAATTGAATGAAAGAAGAGTCTCTGAACAATCACTAAAAACAATCCCTTGCATCTTACAGTCAGTGAATAATACGTTTCTAAGTAACGCATTATTCACTTTGACCATACTAAGATCAACATTACAGAACTTACAATCGATAAAGTGTAGTCCTGATAATTCTCTTTCAGCTAAATTACAATTTATAAATTCACAATCTTCAAATTCAGAGTATTTCTCTATTTCGGAAAACTCAACCGAATCAAAAATTTTGCCAACAATTAACAAATCATTCATAGTATAACCAGTTAAACATCAGATTCATATAAATTCTTATACCCATAAATTTGCGTAATATTTGATTTTTTATATGCAGCGCTGCTCAACCCCTCAATAAATAAAACACCACCGGGTTTTAAAACAGATAAAAAATTACCAACAAATTCAACCTGCGCATCATCATCATAATACTGAAAAACATGATTACATGTAATATAGTCAAAAACATGTTTTTTAGGACGTTTTCGAAGATCGAACTTACCAAATTTCACATAAGAACGTATTAAATTACTCATTTGTATTACCCCATTATCTATTGTAGCAAATGGTAATAAAATATTCTTATATTTCTTTACAGTACTCGCAGAGCTTCCATAAAGGTATCTGCCAATTTTGCACTTTCGAAGTTGATCTGCACTTATATCAGTACCAAAAATTGTTAACTTTGGATGATCTGTACTATTGCGCAATATATAAAGTCCCAAACAAGCTAGTGAATATGCTTCCTCACCACTTGAACAGCCTGCACTCCAGATATCAAGCCCACGCTTTATACGTTTTTCAAGATACTTTGGAAGAACGACCCGTTTCAAACCACTAAGCATTTCATCATCACGAAATAACTTTGTCGCGGTAGTTGCTTTTGCTTGAGTTTTACAACAAAAAGTAGTATTTGGATCATCATCTCGAGATAATGGATTCATAGCACGAGACGATACACGAACTTTATCCATATGCAGCCTCTGTAATATCGTATTCAATCTAAAAAAGCATAACAAACAATTAAATGAATTTATAATTAAGCATCAAAATTACTATATAATACTAAACGTGAAAAGCTACCGTCTGCCCAGTACTCTGAACAACCATTCTCCATAGTGAGCCAGTAATATCAACCTGTTTGCGTTTTCCTGCAATCATTGACATAGGGATATGACTCAACTGCCCATTTATACTACCAATAATCATGGACGTTTTCCCCGCCATCGCAGCATGAACAGCATCAATACCAAGACTCAAGCAGTATGTACTATCAAAACCATTGGAAGGCACACTTCTTACAAAATAACTTGGGTCGAAATATTTCACAGTATAGTCGTGGCCATTATTTTGTGAAAATTCTTCTATCTTTTCCTTGAGAAACAACCCAATATCCTTATAACGAATATTTCCAGATTGATCTTTCTTAATCTCAACATCAGTCATAAGTTCCTGCCCAGCCCCTTCAGCAACAGCTATTACCGCATGGTGACTTTTCTTCAATCTATTTTCAAGACATAATAAAAATTTCTCCAAATCTATTTTCTGCTCCGGTATTAATACAAAGTTAACATCACTCATGGCTAGAGCGCTATTACAAGCAATAAATCCTGAATCACGCCCCATCAGCTTTACCAATCCAATACAATCAGGCGCTCCCTTTGCTTCAACGTGAGCGCACTTTAAGATATTACGCGCTGCATCAACTGCTGTTCTGAACCCAAATGTCTCATCAATAATTTCGATATCGTTATCTATTGTTTTAGGGATACCAATAACAGATATTTTTAAACCTCGGGCCTTAACCTCATCTGCAATCCTCATTGCCCCTTTCATTGTTCCATCACCACCGATTACAAAAAGCATATTAATACCATAGTTTTCAAGGCAATCTGTAATTTCTCCTATATCCTGCTGACCACGAGACGACCCAAGAAGAGTACCTCCAATATCTTGCCAACCATCAACAACTTCAGGATTAAGCTCAAAAAATTCGTGGTTATACTTTGCTATAAATCCTTGATAGCCGTACTTTACACCATAAATATTCTTTACATTGTAATTCCTGTACAAACCTAAAACAATAGCACGTATCACGTCATTAAGTCCAGGGCACAACCCTCCACAGGTAACAATTGCTGCTCGACTCTTTGAAGGATCAAAAAATATTTTTTCTCTTGGACCTGAAAGTTCAAAAGAAACATTTGGTTTACCAGTAGCTTCAAATACACCATCATCAAGATCATCATCAATAAACTTTGTCTCCGTCAATGAAAATTGTGTATCCTTAATGTAAATATTGTTATAAACATTATTATTACCACCAACTAATGCAATTTCAGCAAAATTTGAAGGAATTTTTGCTTCACCAAGTGATTCCACACTAATCTCGTTTATACCAGCATGATACGATACAATACCTCTATCATTTCCATTATTATTGCACATTAGAAGTCGCTCCTTAGTAATAAAGAATAATTAGTTAAAATTATTAATAGATAATATTTTATCATATTTTAAAAATTTTAAAAGTGGATTTATAATATTTCCAAGAATTCGAATATTTTTAGCTTATTTCTCAATTATTAATCGTGTAATAAGTAAAAAATATATTTCAAAAAAACTCTAATTATGATACTATGAAATAATAAATATAGTTTAACTATACATATTATAATTAGAATTTTACTACATTTTAGTTAAGGATATACTATTATGAATATTTTAAATGGCAAAAATATTACTAGGGCTCTAATCACACTGATTGTTATTTTTGGAGTTATCTTTATAATTGTTGGAGAACGCCCACGCCATAAAGCAGATGTAAAAAATCCAACCAAACAAACAGACCAAACCATAAACAATCAAAATCTAAAACCAGATAATACTGCATCAAAACTGACAAATGATGTAACTCCACAGACAATCCCAGAAATAAAATCTGAAGTTAAAATACACACTGAAGAAAACAACAAACAAGAAACTAAGACAAAAACGATAGATGGAAAAAAGCTAATTAGCCAAAAATACAAGAATAGCGATAAAACTTTTATGCAAAAAGCAATTGAGATGCATAATTTAAAAAAGGCAGATAAACTTAAAGCAATCTCTAATAAAGATGATACAGACTCAAAAATTTCTGAAACTGGGTTAGCTGTAAATTCTCAAGAACTCTCTACAAACGTACAAAATGAGAACAAAATTCAAAAAGAAGAAAACGTTGATTCTGCTCCAGTTAAGTCTCTAACAAATCTGTCTGAACCAGATGTCAAAGAATCCTCAGATATTAATCCCGCAATTATTAAAGAACAGGATCTTCAGGATAAATATCCGTTACGCTACTCATCAAGTACTGCCGCAGACACTAATACAATTTATTTAATTGATACTGCAACTGCACAAGTTGCTATTCTAGAAGAAGGCAGTACACACTGGGTTAATTTAGGCAAACCGGAAAATGCGGAACCAAAACCTGTATCAACCTATACACTAGAAGGCGCAACAAAAAATTCTGCAATAATAATGGATGTTTCAACAGCTGAATCATGGAGAGTTACAATTTCAAAAGATGACATAAAATGGACTGTAATCAAACCATTCAAGACCAACAACTAAATATATAATCATCTTAAATCATTATACTAAGGACACCTCAGAGTGTCCTTAGGTTTTTATTCAAAACGGAGACAAACTAATGAAGATACTGCTTACCGGTGCAAATGGTTTACTCGGAAAGTGCTTTGCAAAAGAAATCACAGCTAAAAGACATGACGTCTGCTGTTGTGGAAATAATGATCTATCAAACGGAGTAATAAAACTAGATATTACTGATCCAGTACAAATAAACAATGCGCTAAAAGACAATAAGTTTACTCATATTATAAACTGTGTAGCAGATAGAGATCCAGAAAGCTGTTTGAATAACCCCATAAGAGCGTACACGATTAACTCAGCAGGCGTGGAAAACTTATCAAAAGCTGCCAATAAGTTCAACCTAACTTTATGCCATATTTCTACAGATTATGTCTTTGACGGAAAGCACCCTCCATATTCAGAAGATGCACCAACCTGCCCGCTAAACCTTTATGGACGCAGCAAACTAGCTGGTGAACTTGCAGCACAGACAGCCAACAAACATCTTATCTTAAGAATTCCAGCTTTATTTAGAACAGATATCAACGATCAACGAAACTTGGCACACAAACTTAATAAAGATCTCTTATCTTCTCAACAAATTAAACTAGACAATACATCAAGCAGGTTCTATACTTTAGCTGATGACGTAGCTCATGCGGGTACCATTCTGCTTGAAAAAAACATCTCAGGAATTGTCCACTTGAGTGCAGAAGAAAGAACAACAAAAGCAGAATTTGCGAGAATATTCGCTAGAGCTCATGATTATGACGAATCTTTGATAGTTAATATTGATACACCAACTTCAACGACAGAAAAAAGGCCTGAAGATAGCCAACTAAATTCAAGCTATTATAAATCGCTTCTAACGTATAAATTCTCAGGGCCTAGTATAGCCTTTATGCAAAAGTAATATAAATAGCCCCTTGTTAGCATATTTGCTATATGTATAATTTTATAGGTCATAGAATTAAAACTTTTTTATTTTATATTTTTGTAAGGGTATTATGTCTAAAAAAATCAAACTAAAATCAACCAAGGAGAAAGCAAGTTACTCTATTGGTCTAACTACAGCAGCATACCTTAATCGTGATATGGATATTGGCTCAATTAAAGATGATTTAAACCTTGATGCATTCTTTGAAGGTATAAGAGATGGGGTTGAAGGTAATGAAGCTAAAATTACTCGTCAAGAAATAGAAAAAGCACTAGCTATTTTCAAAGAAAAGATGGAAAAGAAACAACTTGAATCACAGCAGGCTAACAACAAAGCTGGTGTCAAATTCCTTGAAGAGAATGCTAAACGTGAAGGTATAATTGTTACAGAAAGTGGAATGCAGTATGAAATCATCCAAGATGGAGACGGTAAAGTTACTCCAGAGCTGAATGATCAGGTACGTGTGCATTACTGCGGTACTCTTATTGATGGCACTGAATTTGATAGCTCTTACTCTCGTGGCGAACCAGCAGTTTTCAGCCCTACCCAAGTTATTAAAGGCTGGACAGAAGCACTAACAATGATGAGCGTAGGAAGTGAATGGAAGGTTTATCTGCCATCTGAACTGGCCTACGGTGAAAGAGGAGCGCCACCATCTATTGGACCTGGTGAGGTTCTTGTTTTTACTATAAAATTAGAAGAGATAATAAACAAATAAAAAAGACAAGCCTCTTTTAAAAAGAGGCTGTTTTTTTTAAAAAATATTATTTAAAAGGGATGACAATAATGTTGAATGACGGTGAAAAAGGTGCAATTATTCAACGAGATAGAGAGACATATGCTATTGCACCTCATATCCCATGTGGAGTCGTAACTCCTGAAATGCTACGTAAAATTGCAGACGTAGCTGATAAATACAACGCTCAGGCACTCAAAATCACAAGTGCGGCTAGAATCACTATTATCGGGCTGAAAGAAGATGATATTGACAGTGTATGGAATGACCTTAAAATGCCCCATGGGGCAGCAGTCGGTTTGTGTGTACGCAGTGTAAAAGCCTGTCCAGGTACGACCTTCTGTAAAAGAGGTCAGCAAGATTCTCTTGAAATGGGCATGTATTTAGATAAGAAATATCATGGTATGATGCTTCCAGGCAAGCTAAAGTTTGGAGTTGCAGGCTGTGGCAACAAGTGTGCTGAGGTGCCGATCAAAGATATTGGTCTTATGGGCACCCAAAAAGGCTGGGATCTATATGCCGGCGGTTGCGGTGGCGGACTTCCGAGACTTGCTGATCGCATTGCCCGAGGGCTTAACACTGCGCAAGCAAAAGACTTAATTGAAAGTATAATCAAATACTATAAAGCAGAAGCCAGAAAGCATGAACGTATGGGTAAATTTATCAATCGCATAGGACTTGAAGAATTTACTAAATCTATAAATGCCGACAAATATATTACAAACTAATAGCAAAACTATTTACTTTTAAACACTGAGTGACTACATACTGCTTCCACTCAGTGTTTTGATAGACCATTATGCATTAAACTATCATAGAATCCTCTAGCATTTCCTCAATCCACTCCTTAAGAACCGGCACCCCTGCCACTCTTAAATCAACTCCTAGTACATAAATATCTTTTTTATACCCCTCAGACAAAATTTGGTTGAGTTTTACTGCATCCTTTTCAGTAATTACAGGTACAAGTGTTGGATCTACCTTAGAAAGGGCTTTAGATAGTTGAGCAGCAGTATACTCGTTATGATCCGGAAATGCTATTACTTCTCTTACATCTGCACCCAATTCAGTCAAAGTCTGAGCAAATGCTTCAGGCTGCCCAATACCGCTTATTGCAACAACCCTTAGCCCAGCAAGTTCTTGCAAATCATGAGACTTCCCTGTCATATCATAAAATCTAGAAGGTCTGTGAGAACTTTGAAGCACCGCAACATTTGGAGCATACAGCTTTAACTCTTTCTGAAGTCTATCAAGTGCATCAGCTGACACTTGATCAACTCTGGTCAAGACAAACATTGTTGCCCTCTTCAAGCTACCCAGTGGTTCCCTCAACATTCCTCCTGGAATAACTCTCCTCCCCCCAAAAGGTGTACGAGCATCAATAAGTACAATATCCATATTTCGCATCAATTTTAAATGCTGAAAGCCATCATCAAGTACCAAGACATCCACTCCATCCTTTACAGCTTCCATTGCTGCCAACACTCTATTTTTACCAGGATAAACTTTAATTTCAGGCAATAAATTACGATATAATGTTACTTCATCAGACTCATTAGGATTCTTTGCTTTATAACCTCTTATAAGTATACCTGGCTTAATCTGCATACTTTTTAATAATCTACAAAGCATAATGACAAACGGTGTCTTTCCTGTCCCGCCCACAGAAATATTACCTACACTAATTACAGGAAGAGGAGCTCTTGAACGTACTATCCAATTTTTAAAATACGCCTTATTACGCAATTTTATTATAGTAGAATAAAAATAAGAAAATGGTAGCAAGACTGTTCTTAATAAAGCAGTAAAAACTCCTTTTTTCTGTCCCTCAAGCATAGCTCTTATTGAGCTGTCCCAACTCATTGTTTCTCCTTATTAATCAAGCCTACCACTCTTAACTTATCATCCAAATACTTGGCTTTATCAAACATTTCATCATATAATTTTAAAGCCAGATTGAAATTATTATTCTTTTCATGAACAATTGCCGCAGCATATCTAGCGAAATCAGCCTCTTCATACTGATTGTGAAACAATGAAAAGACCCTACCAAAATATCTTAGAGCTTCTTCTTCTCTGCCTAGAGCAAGTAGCGCCTCTCCTTGTTCATAAATTGATCTCGCTCTCTGCTTACTTCCAAGCTTGGATCTCGTATTTGCACGCTCAGCTTGGGCAAAAGCTCTGAATGCATCTTCAAATAAAGTATTATCATTTTCTTCTTTACCACCCTTCATCAACGCACTTCCCTTGAGCAGATACATTGCTTGTACTGTATCAATAGCATTGATATTTCCTTTCAACTTATCAATACCCTGCACAGCCTTTTCAAGCGCAAGCTGCCACTCATTATTTTTAAGTAACCACTCTCCCAGTGCTAGCAAAGCTTTACTAGCCCATGATGTACCAGGATAACGTTGCCCAAGTTCAAATAGCCCATTCGTAGCCGTTTTGATGATATCATTCAATTCAGAGTTATTACGAGCAATATTTTCCGCCTGATCAATTCCTAAAGAATATGCCTCATACATGGCTGCGGCAATATCATCGTGATTTGGATGCCTAGTTTTTTGCGCTTCTTTAATACCTTTTATAAGTGTATTATAAGCTATGCGTGGCTGCTTTAGATCAATCATCATCTTACCACCAAGAGCAGCAGCTCTGATATTAATATCAAAGAATGGTTTTAATACATCATATGCCTGTTGCTTTTGATTATTCTCAGAAAAAGCAACAGCCATATTATAAATAGCCTCAAACCTTTGCTCACTACTGATTTCGGGCTCACTGGCAAGAATCCTAAACTCATCCAGTCCTTTTTCAAATTGAGAAAATTCTTTAGAAATAGAGCCCGAGTACTTTCCAATAGCAAGATATGTTCTCCCAAGTAATTCTCTGGCATTTATCCGAAGTGGAGTATTATTATCAGATGCAGTCACAGCAAGATTCAAAGGTGCAACCGCTTTACGGAATGCCTCAACCCCTTCCTTTTCAATTGGAGGAGCAGAAGACCCCATGCCTCTGCTTTTCTGAAGTGCAGCCAGTTCTAATTTTAACTCACCATATGATGTATAAATTAAGCCTAAAAGATACCTCGTCTGAGCAGAGAAATTCCCCCTTGGATTTGCATCAAGCGCATCCAGGACAATGGCCTCAGCTTTATTATAATTGTCAAAAATATCATCAAATTCAGAAAGCTGAGTCTTAAAGTCAATGACTTTTTCACGCCTCAAATTTTGGGCTTTCAAATAATATATTCGCCCCTGTACATATTCTAATTCATCCTTTCTCAGCCTAGGCAAAAGTCTACCTTGAAGAGATGAAATTATATCCAAAGCTTTATCCAAGTTAATGCTATTTGCACGTGTCCACTCGTCAAGTGCTTTGGCCCTAAACATAATCACTGATGCAGCAGTTTTAATATCTGCTGGCTCGCTCTTTCTTACAGCAAGACTCATAAAAATAACACTATCAAGAAGTCTGCGCGCACCTTCTTCTCTCTTTTCCTCATCATAATATCCGAGTTCTGCCTGTGCGGTAGCCATCCCAAGTGATGCCGAAGCCACTATATCATATTGAAGTTGCTTTATTGCTTCATCCCTTGCAGCCCGATAATACTCAAGCGCTTCTGCATATGACTGCCTCATACTCTCTAAAGATGCTAATTCATTCAAAGTTTCAAGGATATATTTATTATTTGAATATGCTTCAGACAATTCCAAAACAGTATGAAAGTCTCTTGATGCACCATCAATATCACCAGTATTCTTCAGAGCCACCCCAGCATAAAAATTAGCCTGAATTCTTTTCCCTGGAGAATTTATGACTTCTTTTACTACTTCTGCAGCATCCGCAAATTCACCATTCTTAATCATAACATCAGTAAGCTCAAGAATCGCATTCTCTCGCTCGTCAGTAAAAGGCATTAATTCAATAGCGGCACTCAACGCTGTTTGAGCTCTAGTAAGATAAACCAGTCTCTGCTCTGGCCCTGCAGTTTTAGCAAGCTGAGCATTACACCAGCCATAGCCATAGTATAATTTTGATCGATACTCACTTTCCTTATTCTCTTCAATTGCCTGTTTGAATAAAGAGACAGCATAATTAATATCACCTTGAGAATATACCGACATGGCCCGGTAATATGAGACCAGCGCATACTCCTTACTTCCCGGAGTTGCTCGTGATAAAAATAAATTTGCAAGACGCTGAGCATCATCGTATTTGTGAAGTTTATAGCGTAACTCAATGAGCCGCATCTCTACATCACCAAAGTAGTCTTTTCTGCCATTATTTGTTGTAATCTTTGATAATTCGCTCTCCGCTTCCTTCAAGAGTTCCTCGCGTGTCTTCAATACCAGAGCAGGATTTTCTGGGAGATCTTGGGGGCTTCTGCCAGGTTGATCTGTCCCCTTATCACCAACAATCTCGGCCTGAGCAGTAAGAGCATCAGCCAAGTCTAAATTTGTTTCAATAGATAACTTCTGTGACGGATCGTTCTTTGAAACTTCGCCAAAATATTCAATTGCAGAAGCATAATCTTCAAGCAGCATATACCCCTTAGCAGCCCAGAAATATGCTTGCGCGCGATACTGCTGCTGCCCAAAGCCATATTGATTTTCAGCAATCCTCAAAAATTCATCAATAGACTGAAATAACTCATCAGTATTATTTTTAAGTTTAAAATTTTCATACAGCGCTCTGGCATGATAAAAACGCAACATCTCCCTTGTGAGCTGCCTAGCGATCCGACCAGACTGCATAAAGCTATACTCACTATCAATCCTCGCAATTTCTTCACCAGACATAGTATTTGTTACTTCAGGCTTTTTAATAGGCGGAATCGGCTGGAAATACTTGTTTGTTAGGAGAGCCTGAGTTACTTCAATTACTTGGGTAAAATTACCACCAGCAAACAGACGTTGCATAACCTGGATACTGTCATCGATATCCTGAGGAGTTGATGCCGCACCAGCGACAGCAACTTCGTTATATGTTTCAAATTCTTCAGCATAAGAATCAAAAGAATCTAAACACAAGTAAAAAGTAATAATCAGTATCATTATTTTTTGAATCAAAACAAACTACTCCACAAAGATAGTTGACAAAAACTAGTCTCTAACCATAAATTTTTCAAAAGCAACAACTATCTTTTCAGGGAACCTCATTGGTTTCATGTTAGTCCCAACACATGCCAGTTCAACGACACCTAGAGTAATAGGACTACTTCTATCAGGATTATAAGCCATAGTTGTAAATTCGATTCTAGCTCTTGAAAATGAACTTACCCAAGTCACAAGCTCAATTTCATCATCATATTGTGCATACCCCAAGTAACGAATATTACACTCCCTAACAGGAAGAAAGACACCCATTGCCTCTAAATCTTTATAAGCATACCCCATTGAACGAAGCATCTCAGTTCGTGCTCTTTCCAACCAAATCAGGTAGTTTGCATAATAGACTCTCGCCATAGCATCTGTCTCTGAGTAAGGGACCCTGTATTTCAGCGAGTGTGCGTTTACAGGTGGAACAGGTATTTTTCTACTCATTATATAATACTCCTTATAAAATTAATTCTTAATTCATAATTTGCGATTAAAGTTGATTATATTATACATATCCAATACCTCAAACTCTATAGTAAAGATCCATAAATTTACTTTTATATACGTGCGAAATCGTGTAAAATATAGTTAATATTCGGTAAGGCATAAAGGAGGATAAAAAAAGAAGATGCGTTTATTAATTCACACCTGCTGTAGCACTTGTTTCAGTATGGCTTATAGTGGTTTAAAAAAAGAATTTGGTACTGACTTAGAACTATGCAATTACTGGTACAACCCCAATATACACTTACTGATAGAATACAGAAGAAGACTCAAATCAGCTTATATGATTAATAAACGCCTAGGCATAAAATTTATTGTAGATGATGAATATGGTGTCAAAGAATTCTGCCGCCTTACAGCTGTTGCACAGGAGGTTCCTGAAAGATGCAAAATATGTTATAAAATGAGACTTGACAGAGTGGCACAGACAGCAAGAGATAATGGTTACGACTACTTCGCTACGACCCTCACAACTAGTTCGCATCAGTCACATGAACTTATCACCAGTGCAGCTGAAAATGCAGCCAGAGCCGCCGGAGTGAACTTCCTATATAGAGACTGGAGAAACGAAGAGAAGGACGAAAAACTTCTCAATGGGCTCTATAAGCAACAGTATTGTGGCTGTGTCTTCTCAGAATATGACAGGTACAAAGACACAAGCAAACACCTCTACCGAGGTCAATAAAAAGTTATTGCTTTATACAGCAGAAAAGAAAGATTTATTCCCATAAGAAAAAACTTTCAAAATGATTCTAAGCAACCTTCACAAGTGAAAAACAACAATAAAGAAAAGCTTACAAAAATATATTCTTATAATTAAAAAAGAATTAAAATATTGCAAATTTATATAAAGATTACACTAAAAGAATCTCCTGCAAATTGCTAGGGATCTAGAGGCATGCCTAAAGATTAAGCAGACTTCCGTACTAAAATCTGCTTCGCTACTCTTCGGGGTTTGCGTAACAATACAGACACTTATGAAGACAGCGTTGAGCATAACTGCCTATATCGGTTGATTTTGTACAACCACATTCAGAACGTTGTGCGGCATCATGCCTAGAGTCTACATCAATACCGTACAGATTTTTAAATAATGCTGCACTCACACAACTGGATTTTCCAACAAATCCAAGATTTTGCTCTAGCAACTCACTCTCACAACACATAAAAAACTTCAGCCCCGAAATACGATACATTTTTTCTAAAATTTCACACTTTGCATCAATCGACAATTCAGAAATCAATTGACCTTTTTTCTTTACCCGACAAGAAACTTTACGATACAAATCAGGAAAGCTGACAGTTACAGAATCAAGCCTAGCTCCAGTTTTACTCCATATTTCATAAATCCTGGCAAAACGCTCAAATAAAGTATTATCAGCAATTATTGGATCAAACCTCCAGCGAACCGCACCTGCTGGCAGTTCACTCACGACCTCAGAAAAAGCTTTCAGCTGATCACAAAAACTTGGTACTCCCGGCTCCCATATACTTCCAGCAAGCCCTGTAACAGTATACTGAATAATTGCAGGATAACTTGTAAGTGCCGCTCTAAGCCCGAAATGAACAGCAAAATTTCTGATATCCTTTGTCCAATAGACTACTCCCTCAAGCTTCCTACTCCTACGAACTTTTTCTACAATATAGTCCGGATAAAAAGCAGGAAGATCTGTCCTTCTACTAGCAGAGTAAATCATTAGAATTAATCCTAAAATTATATTTCCATAACAATTGTCACAGGGCCATCATTGAGAAGCTCAACCTTCATATCTGCCCCAAAGACACCTTTTTGAACAGGTATGTCTTTACTGGTAAGTTCTTTGCAAAATTCGTTATATAAAGAATCTGCAACCTCGCCTCTTGCGGCATTAATAAATGAAGGCCTATTTCCTTTTTTAGTATCAGCAAGCAACGTAAATTGACTCACACATAATACGCCACCACCAACATCTTTTATACCTAAATTCATCTTACCATCAGAGTCAGTAAAGATCCTCATCTTTGAAATCTTGAGTGCCAATTTATGAGCATTTTCAAAGTTATCATTAATTCCAACACCTAGTAAAACCAGAAAGCCCAGGCCTATTTCAGAAACAACTTTACTGTCAACAGTAACCGAGGCCCTACTAACCCTTTGTACAACTGCACGCATAATTTCTCCACCAAGTTTTAAGAATCCACTGGCATCTTCTTACCATCTTTATCCAACCTTACAAATACTACAGATGTAGTAAAAACCATAACCTGTTCTGACTCCATAGGAGCTCTCGCATAAACCTCAACAATATAAGTAATTGAGGTTTTTCCTGTTCTAGATTTTTTCATTTCAAAGCGAAGAATAGAACCATTTACCACTGAATGCTTAAATACTGCCTGTTCAACACTAACAGTGACAAAATCACATCCTGGGTGTTCCCAAGTTGCAGCAAGCCAAGCATATTCATCAACCCAAGCCAGTAAAACCCCTCCAAACAAAACTCCTCGCTGATTAAGATGTTCAGGCATTACAACTGTAAATGTCTGCATAATAAAAATCCTTTTTAATAGAAAAGACAAGTAATTGTTCAGTAGAATAATTATTTCGAATTCATTTAATTATTCATCTAAAGTTGATTTTACAATATATTACTTAAAAGCCAATTAAAAAATTCTTAAAATAGGCTTGACTATTAGCCAGCATTAGACTATAAAGAAATTATAATTTAATTGTTTCGATAGAAGCAAGGGAAGATTGGTGAAACTCCAACACAGCCCCCGCTACTGTAACCAATGCTACATTGGAAGTCAGATCGCTAAAAGTAGAGTATTCTCTACTTTCCTTCGGAGGGAAGGTTGAATTTAATACCAAATGATTTGTCATTTGTGTAGATTAGTTCAGCTTACCACCTCCGTATATGCGGAGGTTTTTTTTGCTTGAACTACTCTCAAAACAAATCAAGCATAATAATTTTCTCTCTCGTGCTGCTCTTTACCCTTTAGCTTGCTATAGACGTAGGGAGTGGCGCTCTTTAAAGCAGATTACTATTAATTTAGCTGAAATATAGATAGATAATGTTTTTTTTTAAAATTAACGTAAAAAAGTTCTCTCTCGTGCTGCTCCTTACTGTCTTCTCAACAATGGGAGTAGCACACTCTTTAGACTCAGAAGACAAAAGTTCCTCTACAACTATAGCTACTCCTAATACTAAAACAAGGCAAGCAAATCATAGAAGTAAAAATATCAAAGCTCAAGGAGAAACAGGAAATAAAATTGAGCAATATCGCAAGTCGAAAAAGTCAAACAGTTTATATTCCTCATGGAAAAGAAAACTCCCTTTCTGGATACGAAAAATTATAATTTTTACTGAACTCGCACTATATATCATTATAGGTGTCATTTTAGGACAAATGCTTGAAGTAGCTGGAATTGTAAAATATATTGCTATAATTACCAAACCACTATTATTTCTAGGAGGACTCCCAAGTGTTGCTGGACCACCTTTTATTTTATCTCTACAGTCAGGAGCTGTAGCAAACTCTATGTTAGTTGGTGCTAGAGATGAAGGCGAGATGAGCAATAGACAACTTTATACCAGCGTATTTGTGGTATCATGCTTATCATTATTTGCTCATCTTCCAACTTACATAATACCATTAGGAATTGCTTTTGGTTCATATTATGCTTGGATTTTTTTTGCTGTTAGGTTTGGAGCAATACTTGTAGAGATACTTATAATTCTCCTTATATCAAATTTAGTATTCAAGCGGTTTACAGGTGACGAACTCCTAATTATACCTCGATCGGAAAGATTAGAAAAAAGAAAGAAAAAGAAAAGCCACGAAGCAGGATACTTTCCAAAAGTATGGGCTAGATCTCGAAGAACAATAAGACGAATCCTACTTTACACAACCCCATCCTTTTTTGGTCTTGCATTGCTTGAATACTTTGGTTTTTTTATATGGCTGAAAGCAACTATTCCCGGAATATTCAGCTACTCCTTCCTTCCAGCAGAAGCATCAGCTATTATTCCTGCCCAAGCGATAAATCTTTACAACGGCATTATCACTGCAGGTAATTTCCTTGATGAGGGTAAAATAACAGCAATACAGGCGATAATTATCCTGCTTACAGGTTCAATTTTGACATCACCTATAAGAACCTTAAAACACGCACTTCCAACCTACATCGGTATACTCGGCCCCAAACCAGGTCTTATAATGGCTATTTCAGCCCAGTTTTTACGTGTTATATTTATAGGTTCAGCTATAGTCCTTACAATCCTGCTATTTCAATAATAATTAATGTATTCAAAATAATATGCCTGCTACAAATCAGCAGGCACATTATTTAAATTAAATATTAAGGCAAATACTTCACTCTACATTTTCTTGAATATACGCATCTTCTGCTTCATTAATTTTCTTTTTACCCTTTAAATATAGTGGCAAACCAAAAACAATCCCATATAGGTAGTTCCAAAACCGCCATAACAAAAATATTGCGGCTCCACCCGTAATACTCACTCCATTTGGTGTTTTACACAGTTCTAAAAGTTTATTAAAGGCCATTTCACCTACTCCAAGCCCTCCACCAGGAATCGGCAGAGAATTTGCAACAAATGAGAGTGGAGCAGCAAAAAATACATCTAGAAGTTGTGGGTAATGTGGCAAAATTACACACTTACTAAAGAAGTAAAAAGCTATAAAGTTCAAAAATTGTAGAAAAACAGAAAGAACATATGCAAAAATTACTGCTGCAAGATCGTCTTTAAACATTAAAAAGTTACTTAAAAATTTCATTAAAAATTCACCAAGTGGTAGCTTAATAACAAAATTATGCAAGCTCTTGCCTTCTTGACAACTTGGAACAATTATTATAGAGACAAAAGAAATGACCAAAGCAATTCCAATAGCTACAACAACCCTACTCCTGAGCAGCACTTCAGAATCAACAGAGCCAAGAACATGCTGAATAGGAATAAACTCAAAGTTATGCAAAATATATGAGATTACCAATAGTGACAATACAAGAATCCCCCCCCAAATAGTATAACCTGTTTTACGCCCCTTTATAAGAGCCACAAGTGAGGTCACAGCAGAAAATACTACCGTAGCAATAACACCAACGACGCCAATAACCAGCATATGCAGCCCTGCATTATCAATAATATCGGCAAAACTTAGAAGAATAGCAAGACCTGCAACAGATATCATCCCAAACAAACCAATAATTCGATCAATCATTGTTGCTGCGACCGCAGGAGACTTCTTGCCCGTATCCTTTATAATATAAGCAATCTTGACAATATCACCACCCATTCCTCCAAGCATAAAAGTATTAAAAAAACATCCGATAAAACCAATTCTAAATGTATAAGAAAGTGGCAAATCAATACCAACAGCTCTAAGCAAATATTTATATCTAACAAAACATGTAATCATTGGCAAAAAACTCAGTATGATTCCTAATATAAGATACAAAGGCTGGTTAAAAACCCCTTGAAGCTGTGAAAAATTTAACTTATTAGTATAAATTAAATAAGTAAATGCGCCAACAATCACTGCAAGTTTCGCTATTAAAACCAGCTTATTGCTAAATTTATTTTCAATCATAATACCCTTATATCAATTAACATTAACAATAAAATCACAATTAATTTATTATAATAAATACTAAGTAATTATACAGAACATTTATAATTTATTTTATATTAGCTAGTAAAGCAAACTTATTATTATTATTAAGTATTCCTAAACGTTGCAAATTGAGACAAATGTCCATTAGTCTCAATTTTACCATTTTTGTTTTTTATTGCATTCAAGACCCAAAAAGTATTTAAAGCTTTTTTTAGCAAAATAAAAACAACACAACCACCGCACACATAATGCATTACAAAGCACAATAGACTATTTATAAAAATTTTAATAAGCGGCAGCATAAAATTTTACTTGACTAATCCAAATTACCCTGTATTGTAACTATTGAGACATCGCAATATTTTACATCAAAATACAATAAATTATATAAATACAAACTTCAAGATTGGATAATTTAAATGGTTAAAAATGCTGATAGTGGCTATTCGCTCGGTAAAGTTGCGTCTTACTGCGGAGTCACGAGAAAAACTATTCTACGTTGGGTTCAAGATGGCACAATTGAGAGTTTTTCCTTACCAAGCGGTCACAATAGAGTTCCAAGACCAGCTTTAATTGATTTTTTAAAATCTAACAAAATGCCTATACCGGATGAACTTCAAGATAAGACCAAAAAATCTGTCTTAGTGGTTGATGATGATCCAAATATAAGAAAATTTATAGTCAATCTTTTCAAACCACACTTCAATGTTTCAGAGGCGAGTAATGGTGTAGACGCCTGCATTTCGATCGGTTCAAATACACCGGACATCATCTTCCTAGACAACCTTATGCCGCATATGGATGGCCTGCAAGTGTGTAGACAGCTTAAAGAGCACCCAAAGCTGAATGACACAAAGATTGTAATAATAAGTGCACATCTCGATGGTGGCAGAGAAGAAGTTTTCAACGATTTAGTTGAAAAGGTAATAAAGAAACCATTCAAGCCTGCCGAACTTGTCAGTACAGCTTTAGCACTTGCTTCTAATTGATTCCAAGCACCGCCCAGGTTTCAAAATATTAATACTGAGAAAAAATAAAGTAAACTATAAACCATTAAAAAAATGAGCCACCCTTTTTACGGGTGGTTCTCTAATTAATACAACTCATTATTTCTTACACACCTCAATCCACTCTGCTTTTGCATAGCTCAAAACACTCCTGCTTTAAATATATACTTGTGAATAACAGTGAACTATTTTTCCACAAAATGCTGATTTCAGTTGAGGACACATAAGCGTTTAAGTCAGAAAATCATAAAAAAAACCTCACTCATAGAGTAAGGTTATTTATTCTGGTGCTGAGACCCAGACTTGAACTGGGGACACCTGCCTTTTCAAGGCAGTGCTCTACCAACTGAGCTATCTCAGCGACTGAGAAAATAAGTATATGGATAAATTAATATGAGTCAATATTAAATAATAATTAATTCGATATTTTTTTTTATACCTGCACAAACTGTTTAAAATTACAGTATATTATTAAAAATAAAATTTCCTATTTAATAATATTTTTAATCTCTTTTGATATTTTAGTAATGTTATCGAATACTTCCTGCTCATTCAAAGTCAAAATTTTTCTATCTTTCATCAACCACTTTCCAGCAACCATGTTATAACTTACATCTGAACCGGATGCAGCGTACACAAGATGAGATGCATAATTATAAACAGGCCTCATATGTGCCGCTGTAAAATCTACAACAATCAAATCCGCAGATTTTCCAATATCAATGCTACCTGTAACCTCACCAACACCCAACGCATTAGCCCCATTTATTGTTGCCATTTTCAAAACATCATTACACCCAACTTTAACAGGGTCACCACTATACCCCTTATGAACTTTTGCGGCAAAAGACATTTCTCTAAACATATCAAGATTATTATTACTTGCACACCCATCAGTTCCTAGTGCTACATTGATTCCTTTATCAAGATATTTTGAAATAGGAGCAAAACCACTTGAAAGCTTCATGTTGCTTTCAGGGCAGTGAAGGACATGTCCTCCTTTCTTAGCAAAAAGATCTATCTCTTTGTCACTTGGATGAACCATATGCGCGGCAAGAAGTTCATCACAGACAAGTCCAAGAGAATCAAGATATTCAACTGGCCTCATATTCTGCGCTTCAGACACAATTTCAACTTCATGAGCAGACTCAGACAAGTGTACATGAAGACGCAACCCTAAATCTCTAGCCACATCATTAACTCTTTTCAATAGGTCTGCAGAACAAGTATAAGCTGAATGTGCTACCATAACCGGTTGAATGAGCTCATATTTTTTCCACTTTTCCACTAAATTAATTACAGCCTTCACAGCCTCATCAGCAGCCCCAACACTTGGTGATGGAAAATCAAAAACACCTTCCCCTACCATTGCTCGCATTCCAGACTCAACATAAGCATTCACAGCATCATCCATAAAGAGATACATGTCACTTACCATAGTTGTTCCAGATCGAATCATCTCAATGCAGCCCAGCTTTGTCCCCCAGCTAACCCATTCTTTTGTAAGATTTTTCTCAACAGGAAAAATGCAGTCGTTCAACCAATCCATCAATGCCATATCATCACCCAAGCCTCTAAAGATTGTCATCGCAACATGGTTGTGAGCATTGATCAAACCTGGCATTAATAAATTACCCTTAAGATCTATGGCTTCAACATTATCAGGTATTCTTGAGTTCACACCACTCCAATCACCAAAATCAGCAATTTTCCCATCATCTACCAGCAAGAACCCATTATCAATAATAGTTACCTCACTGCCTATTCTCATAATAGGACCATTAAAAAATAACACCTTACTGTTTTTCATTTAAAAACCTTTCTCTTGAAACTTCTGATTGCGCTTGAATTGGATTATAATCAACAATACTTAAAACTCTTTTTGGAGATATTCTATTTAATTTTCCAACAATAGATCTTCGTTTTTCTAATACAGAGATTATTTCTTTTACCTTATCATTTAAATTATCTGATTTAATTGATTCAATAGCAACTCCTAGAGTTTCTGTTTCATTAATCATAGCTATTATTTTATTACAATGTATCAATAATGCCTTAGCAAAAACCATTTCCTGCATTGCCCTATTTATTGGATCGGCAATACTACTAATTCTCAAAAGTTGCCTCTCACACTCTCCTTTACCTCTCAATAATTTTACCAAATTTTCCGGATCGCGATAACTCTCAGATGTGCTAGAAGTTTCATCAATAGATTCTGCAGACAACTCTTCTCTGACGTTAACTCCTCTAGATTTTAAAAGTCGTAGTTTTTTTTGATATTCTTCAAAACGAATTTTTGCAGCTTCTTCGCTTTCTAATTGTTCGTTAAGAACCGCAACACCCTTTGGCGACTGCCAAAACACTATCTCTGCATCCAATGCCTCTACTCTTTTTAACAATTTATCTCTAACATGAAATATTTTGGAATTTTTAGTCCACTCAGAAGGAGCAATTAATGCATCCCACCATCTCAGACGTCGTGTGATACTATCCTTCATTTCTGGTGGAAAATTTCCATTATTTATTCCAGAGAGAACTGATTCTGCATTATTCTCATTATTACCATTCCTGACAAATACAATCCAAATCAAAACGCTAAGTGCAAAGAACCCTGCAAGAAGAGCAATCATACTTTTTAAAAAGCCAAAAAAGATTGTGGCAGAAATAAGCCCAATAAAAAGCCACCAAGGTGGAGTTGAACCTCGTGAAGCGAGCCACTTTTTGGTGTCAACAGCTGTCTTTTCAATAAAAGATTCCCATAAAGAAGGTACATGCAGGAGTTCATCTCCCAAGTCTACAGATATATCTCTAAAACTATCAGAATCACCCATTTATAGACTCCACAATGAACAAATCAATCAATGATTACATAAAAACACTAATGTAATCTTAAAACATTTACGATAAATATACATATATTAAGTATATACGAATCAACGGTTAAACGATTATTTATTATTTTATATTTTATACACTGTAATTACTATTAATTTATAAAATATTTCCAATTTAATTCTATATTATACATTAGATAAAATAACAATCATGGCGATAAAGTGCAATATTTGTGAAAAAGAACTTGATGCATTCTCAGGAGGCAGGTGCAAAATCTGCCGTTCTCTCATTTGTCCAGACTGTATGGCAAGTGGAGGGACAGATACAAAAATAGGAATAGTATGCAAGAACTGCTTTAATGAGCAAAACTCAAATAAAAACGAAGAAAGAGACATAAAAAATCCGCCTGAATCGCAAGATGCTGAGCAAATTATACCAGATAGAAAACGAATTGCGGGCATAATTATCGGCTGCTTCACACTTCTCTGCATCTTCATTTATCTAATAACAGCTCCATACTTTACAACAAAAAAAGCTCTCAATATTGTGGAATTTGGTCCAAGCAAAGAATTACAAGAAGCCAAAGATGAACTCGCAAAGCTATCTGGGTCATATGTGCTAAAACGCTTAGAAGAAATGGCAACAAAAGGCAATAGAGATACAGCCATCAGAGCTGTATACACCCTTGGTGCACAGCCTAATCCCAAAGCTGTTTTAATACTACGACAATTGCAGTCTTCAAACGATTGCCCACCATATCTAAAATCAGTAATAGTAGAAGCGTTACTTGAAAATGAAAGACTTTATAAAGCAGTAAAAGAATAATCCAAACCGCATTACAACTAATAATAAACTAAAAAATTTAATTTTGTATTTAAAACACCACCACAGACTATATATAGCCACCCGACCACGAACAATCACTAGATGTAGGCCATTATTTTCACATCTCTTGAGCATATAAGAAGTTACAACAAAAAAAACATATAATTTTATAAATTTGTTCTTGCAACTTTCACCGGAAAACATATAAATAGTACATGTAAGTGATAAATAGTGATAAATAGATATATTTAGTGAAGGGGCTAGTTTGAATACTGAAAACACTGCATACTTCTATGGTCACTATACAAATGCAATAAGTCCTAAAGGCCAAGCTTCAATTCCAAAGAAGTTTCGTGACAACTTGAGTAAAGAGGAATCTGTTGGGGGATTCGTTTTACTTCCGGGGCAGGAAAATTGTTTATATCTATACACTCATTTACAATTTGCATCAATAAAAGCAAAAGTACGTGAACACGCAATAAAAAATGGCTCCTCTGGTTTTTTCAGATCATTTATGGAAGAAGTAGTCGCTGTTGATATTGATAATCAGGGTCGTTTTGTAATTTCGCAAAAAATGCGTAACTATGCGAATCTCTCAGGTAAAGAAATTACATTTATTGGTATGGACGACCGCATCGAAATCTGGAATCCTGAACTTCGTAATAATATACGCGAACAGGAAGAGTCCAATTATCACAAAATGCGCGAAGTCAGTGCAAAAGATATTTTTGGAATATAAAAAAATCTAAATTTACAACATCGGGACTGTCGATCATTTGACGGAATAAAATAATGATGAACATTTATTGTTATTTTGTGGGGGGTCTCGATGTTATAATTCTAAAGTATGGGTTGGGTATCTTTACATAATTATAGTTTGAATTTACATACCGTGGGAAGATGTATCAAACTTAAATCACAGGGGAAAATCAAAAATGCTAAGCCAAGGAAACACACAGACTCTATCTGTTTCAAGACCTCAAATTGTAAAAACAATCAATAGTATTAGTAATAAAAACTTGGTACATAGTAACAAAACAAACAGCATTCACACAAGGTCTAATGGTATTAGTAAAATAATAGGCTCCATGTTATTAATGTCATAACAACAAATCTTCAATTCTCATAATTAATGGGTCTGCATTCATAATGCAGACCCATTAATTACGTAATAAAATCGGCTTAAAGTACTTTTGCTTTTATTGAATCAGGAAGCTTAGGCATAGCCCCCTCTTGCATGCATACATACGCAGCATATTCACATGCTTTTTCGATAATTCTTGCCGGAGATTCATTATTCAACAGACCAACCACAGCTCTTGCAGTAAATGAGTCCCCTGCACCAACAGTACTTATAGGTTTTATCGGTTCAGGTTTAAAACTATATGAAAAGCCATCAATAAATATTTTAGCGCCATCTTTTCCTAATGTATATAAAACAGCTTTAAGAGAGTATTTCTTGATAAAATCATTTATAATCGTATCATCACTACCAGCAGTATCAAGCCCAGCAATACCAGCAACAATTTTTAATTCTTCATCGCTCAACTTCAAAACATCTGCCATTTCAAGGGAAGCTATAATAGTATCGTCACAATAACCGTTTACCCTCAAATTAACATCACAAACCTTCAAACAATCAGGTTTTACAGAATCAAGAAAGGTACGAATCGTCTTTCTTGTAAGTTCGCCTCTTTGGGCAAGGCTACCATAACAAACAGCGTCTAATTTTCCGGCAATTTCCGGAAAATTATCCCTCCATGGAAGGTTTTCCCAAGCTACGCCTTCAACGATTTCATATGTAGGTACTTTATTTTCATCAAGCATAACATTTACTGTACCAGTAGGGAAACCATCTACCTTTGACAAGCCCGCCATATCAAGACCATGTTCCTTCAGATATTCCAATCCCTCTGTACCTAGCTCATCATCTCCTACCGCTCCAACAATATACCCATGAGCTCCTAATTGACTTGCATGAAACGCAACGTTAGCAACCGCACCACCAAATCGCTTATTATTCTCAAAAATATCCCAAAGAACCTCACCTATTCCAGCTATGTTAAAACTCATAATATAATTTCCTAAAATATTTGCATTGACAAACACAACCATAAAAAATGTTTAACACTATTATTATATAATATTTTCATAAGATTCAATCATTTTTTTTATATTTTGCAAATAATTTATTTGCATTTTAATCATTAATGGTTTACATTTGTATTGTATATATAAATTTTATATAAATATTTTCAATACAAATTATCTAAATCTTTCTTTTTAAAATGTTAAATGCTAGGAAATACTGTGAACCCACGTAAAGGTAAAATGCAAAAAATATACGATTTTTTTAAAAAAGAAATCGATGAAGGAAGATACACTTATGGTGAACTATTCCCGACCGAAGCTCGTATTGCAGAACAGTTTAATACCTCTAGGCCTACTATTGCTAAAGCTCTTAATTTACTAAAAAAAGAAGGCTATGTCACTCGTAAAGCTGGTTATGGTACGGCAGTAATAAAAGAATTAAACAATGATAGCGCCAACGAATATAGACTTGGCACAATTATTCCATATCTAAAAGATACTGAAATTTTTGAGCCAATATTTGGTGAAATTGCCAATCAGGCAAATGATAAAAACTTTTCCTTAGCAATTGATGAAAATAACTTTTCTCTCATGTGGGGGGGCAATATTTTTATTGAAGGTCAAGGCCAGGAATATGCTTTACAAATCGCTCGAAAATATATAGACCAACATGTAAACGGAGTGTTTTTCTCTCCACTAGAGTTTTCGGAACAAGCTCTGGATATAAATAGAGCAATTTGCGAACAATTTAATAAAGCAAATATTCCAATGGTTCTACTTGATAGAGATTTTACTTCTTTCCCTGAAAGCAGTTCGCATGATCTTGTAAGTATGAACCATATTGTAGCTGGATACGAAGTAGCTATGCACTTAATAGAGCTCGGTTGCAGCGAAATTATCTTTTTGAGCACTCCAAACGTTGCTAATACTATTGAACAAAGATACATTGGAGTTAACCTAGCAATACAAAGTGTTCATGACAGAAAAATTTCTGTAAAGTTATTAACAACAGCGCCTACACCTAGCGAGACTGTTGAGATGCTTATTAATGATCATAGCCTCTGTTCACTAATCTGCTACAATGATGCCGCGGCAGCGAAACTTATTCCAGAGTTTCTTGAACGCGGAGTAAGAATCCCCAAAGATCTCAAAGTGGTAGGATTTGATGATGTCAAATATGCAAAACTTCTCTCAATACCACTAACAACCTATCGTCAGCCCTGTATTGAAATAGCAAGAGCCGCTGTAAGTATACTTATCGAACGCATAGCGAACCCTCAAACACCCCCATGTTCACACAGGATTAACGGTGAATTAATAATAAGGCAATCAACTGTAGAATAACTTTTTATAAAATTGGTTTTTACAAATGATGTATTCTTTTTTTCGTATATAATAATAGTAGCTTTTAGTTTACTCTTATTATTACGAAAGGAAACATTATGCCTAATATAATCAGTACACACGCAAGAGAAATTTTAGACTCTAGAGGTAACCCCACTGTTGAAGTCGAGGTTATAACTGAGTCAGGCGCGTTTGGTAGAGCTGCTGTTCCTTCTGGTGCATCCACAGGTGTGCACGAAGCAGTTGAGCTTCGAGACCAAGACGAGCCCAGATATCATGGAAAAGGTGTATTAAGAGCAGTTGAAAATGTCAATACAAAAATATCCCCCCTACTTGCAGGTCGTGACTGCAGAGATCAACGTGAAATCGATACATTATTAATTGAAGCTGACGGTACAGGGAATAAATCAAACTTTGGTGCTAACGCAATACTTGGTGTATCTTTAGCTGTAGCCAAAGCAGCAAGCTCTTATTCAGGACTACCACTATACAAATATATTGGAGGCTCAAATGCACACACGATGCCTGTTCCAATGTGTAATATTATTAACGGAGGCTCACATGCAGACAATAATGTTGACTTACAAGAATTTATGATTATGCCTGTAGGAGCCACTTCATTTCGTGAAGGATTACGTTATGTCACAGAAGTATTCCATACACTTAAGAGTGTATTAAAGGAAGCTGGTCTAAACACAGCTGTTGGCGATGAAGGAGGTTTTGCTCCAGACTTAAATAGTAATGAAGAAGCACTAGAAATTATTATCAAAGCGATTAATGATGCTGGGTACAAACCTGAAAGTGATATTCTTATTGCCATGGATCCAGCAAGTAGCGAATTCTACAAAGACGGTATATATCACCTAGCCTCAGAAAACAGAAAATTAAGTCCCAGTGAAATGATAGGATACTGGGACGAACTTGTTTGCAAGTATCCAATAATAAGTATTGAAGACGGAATGGCAGAAGACGACTGGGCAGGTTGGAAAGATCTTACCAAAAATCTTGGAAGTAAAATTCAACTTGTAGGCGATGATTTCTTTGTTACTAATACTGTCAGATTAGCAAAAGGTATTTCTGAAGGCTGCGCCAATTCAATTTTAATAAAAGTAAACCAGATTGGAACACTAACAGAAACACTCGACGCAATTGAAATGGCCAAGAAAGCAAATTATACGGCTGTAATCAGTCACCGTTCAGGAGAAACAGAAGATACAACTATTGCTGATATTGCAGTTGCGACAAACGCTGGACAAATAAAAACAGGATCTTTATGCCGAACAGATCGTATTGCAAAATACAACCAACTTTTAAGAATTGAAGAAGAATTATCTGAGCAGGCTGTATATGCCGGAAGAGAGACCTTCTACTCACTATAAAACACAACATATTATAAAACAATCACTTAAAAGCATACCAGTACATTGGTATGCTTTATTATTTACACAGTATACGTCAAAACCCTGTAATTAATTTCATAAAAAATAATTAAAATAAAATAAGCTTTTTCTTTTAAAGATTGTTTGATTCAAGCCGTTACTCTACTTGTCATGAACGTAAAATTATTCTCTTGGTTATGGTATGAAAGGAGTGTGACATAGAAGACATTGAATGTAGTAAGAAGCAAAATATGCGCTTTGCGCCTCAGTACTTGTGCGGGTTCAACTGAGTAATACAAATGAACTCACGTAGCACGGACGCTACAAAATTAATTTTTAATTAGTATGAATGATTTCAAGGAGGAAATCCCCATGCCTATGATCGTTGCAAATAATCTTAATGCAATCGCTACTCAAAATGCTCTAAATGCTAATAACAGCAAAATGAGCTCATCTCTCACTCGCCTTTCAACTGGCTACAAAATTAATAGCGGTAAAGACGACCCATCTGGTCTTGTAATTTCAGAGCAATTAAGAGCTCAAAATGTTGGTCTTGAAAGAGCTATTCAGAATACCCAGGAAGCTAATAACGTTCTTGGTATCGCTGAAGGTGCTCTAAATGAAATGAACAACATTCTTAAAAAGATGCGTCAGCTTGCTGTTCACTCCGCTAATAATGGTATAACTTCACCAGAACAGGTAGCAGCTGACCAAGCAGAAGTTGACTCATCAATTCAGACGCTTGACCGTATTGCACGTACAACCAAGTTCTCTGATCAGTTCCTGCTCAACGGCAACAAAGAGCTTACATATGATAGTTCAGTAATGGTTACTGATACTCATGATATGAAGCTTATCGATGAAAACCAGACCGATATTCGTCAGATCTTCAAACGCGATGACTTCAAACTCAATATCAATTTCTCAGGTAAAGGTACAAATGCTGCAGGAGATGATATAGATAATGGTAATGAAGCTCAGAAAGCGTATTTTGAAATATCAAAGAATAAGTCTGCAGCTACGCAGTTGATGACTGGTAATTCTGATGCAACCAAGAACTATACGCTTACAGATGACCAGGCATTTACCCTTAGTGGAGAAAAAGGTAGCCGTTATCTCAGCTTTGCTAAAGGTACACACCTTGGTGAAATGGTTACTTCTATCAATTCCGTAAAAGATTCTACAGGTGTTGAAGCTACTCTTATCTATGACGCTAATGCTTCAGTTCTAGATACAACAGCTCAGTCGCAGGATCTTAGCAGTACCATTGCTCACACAGCACAAGCAGCTGATGTCTTTAACAGGACAGCTCTTGGTGAGATATCAGATGAGGGTGTATCAAATATTTCGCTTACTAGTGCAGGCGCTAGTAATATGAAGGAAGGCGTAAATATAGATGGATATGGTCGTGCATACCTCAAGATGATAGATGATGATACATTTGAAATCTTTAAAGATTCAGCCATGACTATGAAGGTTGCTGAAGGCGATGTAGATGTGAATGGTGACACTCAGATTATGGCTGTCAATAACTCAAACTTTGCTGGTATTGATCTTACCTTCTCAAGTAATCTTTCTGCTGGTATGACTTCAACCCTACAGCTTGGTTATATGCAGAATGATACAACAGAAAGTTCAACAGACGGCACTGGTACAGAAACAGTTGACTTCTCTGCTCTTAATCTTGCATCATCAACTGCTGGCTCAACGTCAGATTCACACTTTATGAATTCCGGTTCATACCTAAGTGGTGTCAAACTTGGTGAAAATACTGATGAATCAGGCAGAATGTATGTTAAAGCCGATCTAAATTCAAGTGGTACTTCTCAAGTCTTTGTTTATAGAGATGCACGTATGCGTGATGAAGACCTTGTTGCTCAATCAGATAAAGTTGATTTGGCAGCAAATACAGACGGTGGAGGTACCAGCCTTAGGATTTATGCTGCTGATGCAGGTAGTAACGGTGGTACATCAGGTCTATATGGTACACTGAATTTTGATATGCATGATGCAACTCAGGACCTTTCTTTTGAGACAGTGATAAATTCAGAGAACCTTGGTCTTAGAATTTCAGCTGAAGATTACGGCTCAAATAGTTTTGTAAAACTTGATCAGCAGGAAGGCGCTATCTTCAGCAGGTATAGTGAGGTAGATGGTCCTGTCTTGATTGATGCCGGAATTGATGGAGCCAAATGGGAGGAGCGTGGTCGTGATGCGACTATCTCGTTAAATGGTCAGGAACTCAAGCTTGACGGTATTACCGGAGAAATTGCTAATCTTGATACTACCGCAAAGATTGCCTTCAATAAAGGTGGGCTTGGTACCACAACCATTGCTGCAGTAGGTTATGATGAAGGTTCATTCGGTACAAGAGCTGGTAACTTGGATAATGATGTAGAGAACTATGTAAATCACGCAATTCATAGTACAACAGAATCACTTGGTGGCTGGCAGGGTGGTATGCAGATGCAGCTGGGTGAAGGTTCTGGCGATCAGGAAAGAACCATCCTTTCTGTCAAGAATATGACTGCTACTGAGCTTGGTAAAGTTGACTTCCATGATAGCTTCGGCACTTCTCTTAAATCAGACAAGACACTGTCAATCAACGATATGCTCTCAGGCGGTTGGGCAAGCCTTGCTTCTGATCCTGTGAAGTCTCTTGAGATTATCGACCAGGCTATTGAAGATGTATCAGAGCTTAGAGCGAATATTGGTGCATTCCAGGCTAATATGCTCGAAACAAATGCGAACAGCTTAAGTGTTGCAGTAGAAAACATCACCAAGACTGAAAGTTACATTAGAGACGCTGATATGGCGAAAGAGTCAACAGACTTCTCTAAGAATCAGGTTATGGTTCAGGCAGGTACATCAATGCTTGCTCAGGCTAACAAACTTAGCCAAAATGTCATGTCACTACTCGGATAATCAAGAGAAGAGTAGACTACGTTCGACAAGTGTGGAGTTAACTCCACACTTGTTTATTTATTAATCTTTATATATAAAAAAGCCCTCTACTTATTATTAATAAGTAGAGGAAAAATATTAATACTAGATTTAAACTAACCGTTATTTTTCTCAAACTCTGCCATAAATTCAGTAAGAGCTTCAACACCAGCTTTAGGACATGCATTATAGATACTTGCTCTAATTCCGCCAACGGAGCGGTGACCTTTAAGCCCTACAAAACCAGCCTTAGTCGCCTCAGAAACGAACTTAGATTCAAGAACATTATCTGCTATTCTCCAAGTAACATTCATCAAAGATCTATACTCTTTACTTGCACATGGCTTCCAGAAATCAGAACCATCAAGAGCATCATATAGAACCGCTGCTTTCTCAGAATTAAGTTTTTCAAGACCTTCAATACCACCCATACCCTCTACCCAGTCACATATAAGTTTAACTATATAAATAGCCCAAGTGTTTGGAGTATTAAACATACTACCATTTTCAGCATGAATAGTATACTTTAGTAAGCTGTTAAGCCTCTCTGGTGTTCTATTCAAAAGGTCTTTTCTGAGAATAACAAGTCCTAATCCTGAAGGGCCAATGTTCTTTTGCGCGCCACAATATATCATTCCGAAATCATTTACATCAATCTTACGACTCATAACATCGCTTGACATATCGGCAATAAGTGGAGCCTTGGTCTTTGGAAATTCCTTCATCTGCACACCACCAATTGTCTCATTTGATGTAACATGAACATATGCAGCATTATCAGTTTCAACAATATCCTGAGGATTAGGCATAGTCATATAATTTGAATCAGCTCCATCCCATATAACCTTAGTATCCCCAACAATCTTACCTTCAGTAATGGCTTTCTTTGCCCAACTACCACTATTAACATAATTTGCAGTCATTCCTTCACTCAAGAGATTCAAAGGAATCATAGCAAACTGCATGCTGGCACCACCTTGAAGAAACAAAACTTCATAATCATCACTAATATTCATAATTTTTCTAATGCCAGCATTTGCTGCATCAATTACTGCCTGATATGCTGCGCTTCTATGCGACATTTCCATTATGGACATCCCTGAACCGTTAAAGTTCAATAGCTCTTTTTGTGCTTTTTCAAGTACAGGTAGTGGTAGTGCTGCCGGTCCGGCACCAAAATTAAATACTCTTTCCATAATTCCCTTTCGCATTAAAAAACATTATTTTAAAATAAACCAATAGGTTTAAGTATTTTTTTATCTATTGCGCATATTATGCGATTTAATATTACTTTGGTCAAGCAAAAAGTTAATAAATTTAAGTAAATTATCAATTTATCTAATTTAACAAATAGTTATCTATATATTTTTATCTATTTACCAACATTCTTTTCAATAGTTCAAGCATACTCAGAAAAAAAATAAAAGATATTGTTGATATTAAAAAAATGATTATACCCCATATTTTTAAAAATTCTAGAGTGTATATTTATAAAAAATAGTATAATATTATAAATTATGATAAGAAAAACTATAAGGCGTATAAAAGAATCTAAATTATCGGGGCAGATTATTATTTTATTATCTGTTATAGGTCTATATTTTTTATTTATTAGCTTGGTCTCTGAACTAATTGATCAGAAAACAATCGAAAAAGATCTTAAAAACTGGTTTCAAAAATCTTTAAACTACAGTACCTATGTTAATATTGATCATACAGACACAGCATTGCGTAGTAATTGGCGCACCGACCTGTACATTCATGAATTGGAAATTGCAAGCCCGAACCCAACATTCATTCTTCCAGTCGTATCTGTTGATACAATAAGAGCAAGTTCAAGCTTTTACTCTCTCTTTGGTGGCGTTAGTTCACAACCTGTTATACAAATACGTGATGGTATACTGAATATACAAAGAGACAACACTGGAAATTACAACATTAGGGGATTAGAATCATCAATACAGAAAAAAGCTCCTGATTTCTTGCCATTTATTGATATTTCAAGCATAGATTTCGTTTTAATGAACTGTAAAATGATACTAGAACTACACGATTCTACTGCAGCTATAAATATCAACGGTAATTTACTATTAAAAGATAATTTGCTGACGCTAAAAGGATTTTGCAAAAATGCAAAATTTACAAAAACTATTGATGAAATAACCAGAACTTATAAATCAGATATCAACATACATGAACTTACACTTGACAAAAGAAGCAAACAAATTCTCAAGTCAAACATTACTGTTGAAAATATGCCAACAACAGTACTAAAAATGCTATACCCCGAACTTCCAGAGTTACCAATAGGACTTAGTTTTTCAGGAAGAATTAAAACAAAGGAAGAGTCTCTACTAATTTTAGGACAACTTGAGAACATTAATATTCCTCAACTTCCTCGCTACCTTGATATGGAAGCAACACTTAGTCGTAATATATTAAACTTGACAGAATTTTTTTCTATTAAAATAGGCACACGTGGTCAAAAAATTCTTAAATTAGAATCAAGTAAGTCCAAAAACAATAAATGGGATACACTAAATGTATTTATATCATCATTAAATATGAATAAACTATTTTCAAGTTCAGAATCATATTGGTTGAACTACCTTGTTTCAAAATTTTCCGCAATAAATCTTACCGCATCATCAGCGATAATATCGAACTTTAATATTGGTGAAGCAATGATAAGAATTGCCAAGTCAGACAAAGGTGAAGCCAATATATCTTTACAGGGAATAATCGCTGAAGGTAAATTGACATTATTTGCAAAAAATATTTCCCTAACCAATACTGACCTGCCTGAAACGGTTATGGCAACTCTTGAAATTAAAGATACAGCTAGCACTCTTGTTAAATTTTCAAAAATTCTCCCTGAAATTCTTGACTGTACTCCAACCAGCGGAAAAGGAGAACTTGCAATATTATACAAATGGGATAAAAATCATGCTGAAAGTGCCCAAACAAAAGTTCAATTAAAACTTGAAGATGTAACTATACCAGCCCTTAGTAGTGGTGCAGCAATAGCAAATATCTCATCAATACCCAAAAAGCTAAACAAACTAAATAAATTATGCTTTGACCCATTAAAAGACACACAAAATAACAGTCCTGAATTAATCCCCCCCCTTTCAAAAATTACGTTAAATTCGCTTCTTGTTAACTATGAAATAAGCAACAATAATATTATACTTAGTGCTATTGAAGCCAAAAGCAAGGAAATTGGAACTATTAAAGGGAAACTGTCAAATCTTAAAAATGGCAAACTCAAGCTAGTGCTAGACTTTTACAATATACCCGCGGGAACACTAAAACTCGCAAAACTTTCAGAAAAAAGTCTAAATGCCCTTCAAAAATACGTTGAAACTAATCCATTGAGAATAGAATTGATAGAGGGTAATGAAATTACTAACCGTAAGAATCTGTTTATTGAGAATATTTATAAAAAATGGCTTAATGATCAAGAATTATCCAAGACAAAAATAGGAGAAAAACAATGAATTTTCTTTTAGCATCCCATAGAGTAGGAAGAATTTTTGGTATTGAAATACATATTGCATATTCACTTTATTTAATAATGGGGCTTTTTCTTTTGCAGTCATCAAACGCTGGCATATATGGTATGCTAGCAATGCTAATGCTGCCTGTGTGCGTACTTGCCCATGAACTTGGGCACTCCGTTACATCTCAAAAATTTGGTGTAAAAGTAAATCGAATAATCTTACATATGCTTGGTGGAGCAGCTGAAATAGGGAGCCTTATCCCAGGTCCAAGAGCCGAAATTATTATTGCAATAATGGGACCACTTGTCAGCCTTGCTATAGCAATGATTTCATATTACCTAATGTATTTGGTTGGAAATAGCCCAGCTGCATTTCTATTCTATTACCTTATGTATATGAATACATTTCTTGCGATATTCAACCTTCTTCCAGTATTCCCGATGGATGGGGGACGAATTGCTTTAGCAATTGCAATACTGATAAAAGGTCCTGAAAAAGCATTAAAACTTGTAAAACCGCTAAGTATCGCAGGAGTTGTAATTTTATGTGGATATGGATTACTTCAAATGTCTGCTGGAAACCAATCTGGATTAATGATGATTTTAATCGGACTACTAGTATATTTTCAAGGCAACCAGGAATTACAGGCACGTATGTATGCTGCTCGATATAACTCAATGAATGACTCTTGGAAGAGTAGGTATACCCAATACAGCTCAAAAGATGCAACCTTCTCCAATCCAAACAAAAAAAAGAAGACTCAAGACAGCTCGTTAAATAATGAAAGCATTATAGGAACATGGAGAAGAAAAAGACGAGAGGCTAGAGAAGCAAAGAAAAAAGCAAACCAAACAGAACTTGATGAACGTGTAGACGAAGTTCTTAAAAAGGTTAAAGAAGAAGGGATAGCAAACCTAAGCCCTGGCGAAAAAGCAATACTGCAAAGTGCCAGCAAAAAGTATAAAACATTAAAAAAAGATAGGAAGTGAAGATAATCCAATATAAATAAAATTCAAGGTCAAATCTTGAACAAATGAAGTATAATTTAAAAATAAAATTAATATTCAGTTTTATTTCTGCCGTTACACTTGGCTTTGTATAGAAGATCATCCACCCTCTTCACTGCTGGCTCAAAATATTCTTTATTTCTCACAAGCACAACCCCAGCACTTATTGTGAACACTGGAATCCCCTGGCTATAATCAGGCAAAACGTCATCTAGTTTTTCCCTTGTTCGATTAATAATTTTTACTGCATTTTTTAGATCAATTCCGGGAAGGCATATCTCAAACTCTTCACCTCCAAGTCTTCCTAAAATGCCTCGCTCTCAAATAGTATCATAAATTATATCAACAAAAAATATTAAATCCTTGTCACCGACACTATGCCTATATTGGTCATTGATTCCTTTAAAATGATCAATGTCAATAAAAACTATAGCAAGCGGGAGCACATTATTCTTGGATAATGTGACCTCATTAAAAGCGTGTTCAAAAGTACCTTCTGTTAAAAGCATTGGTAAGACAATCACGTCTGGACATTTCTAAAAGTCTTGATTCATTATTTTCCCTTTCAGTAATATCCATTACAGACCATATTACTCCAAGCTGCAAATCAGCAGATATATTAATATCAATGAATTTTCCAGAAACAACTATCCAGAATTTTGTGCCATCTTTTATTATAACTTCAATATCAGCGGTATATACAGTCAGGCTTTTTAACGTAGAATAAAATCGTCGCTTAAACCCATCAACAAGTTCATCTGTAATAAGAAAGTAACGAGTTGACTTATTTTGTAATTCACTAGTAGAATTATATCCAAACATTGCAGCCAACACCTGATTAACCCTAATAATTTTTCTCTCTTTTTCCGACTAAGAGAATCCCTACCATAGCATTATTAAAAATAATTTCATACTCAATATGTTTTTGAGAAATATTTTCTACAAAGTTTTTTATGCTCTGTTATCTCTCGGCAAGTGATAAATCATAGTGCTTTACTCTTATATTCAATAGAAGTTCCTTTAATCTCGCTCCAGAACATAGTACCATCTTTATGCTGAATCAAGACTTCAATACAAGAAGGCTTTCCAGAAAACACATTATCTATAACAAAAATTCTGTATTCATGAGCAATAAAATCAATTGATAATTCCCCAATAATCTCCTCTCTAGAATAACCTAATAATATTGTTCAATGTGTATTAACATCTATACTTTTAAAATCATTATCAATCAAAAAAAATCTTCATGAGAAAATATTTCCATGGATTTATTAAGCTCAGGAATTTTTCCATAATCCTATTAATTTTCAACTATAAATCATGTTGCTTAAGCATATAAATCCTTTTTTGAAATCGATGCTACCACATATATTATATTTTTCAAGCAAAATAATTATTAGGCAATATTAAGCACAACATGTTATAGAATATAAAGATACAGTGATACACTTTAATTTACATCCGAACAATCATATATTACAAGCCACAGACAAATGTCTCATAAGTAAATAAAAAATGGGTGCACTTGCACCCATTAAAAAAATAATTTTAAATAATACTATGGTAAATCCTTCACAAGTCCAGCATCGGACTCTTTTACCCAACATTTATTTCCAGTGAGTAGCTCAATCTTCATCCAGTCACCTCTCTCTTCTAGGAATATAAATTCAGTACCTGCTTTGAGTGGCTTAAAGAATGCCTCTGAATAATTTTCGCCATCTCCTTTTCTAGCCACAACATCTTCCTTTAAAATAACCCCATCAGCTGTGGTATTTGCAAGATATGACAATCCTGCAACTGCTACAAGACTAAGCCACCATACTATAGCGATTATCAGAAACTTCTTTTTTGCTACTTTCTTTCTAAGAAAGAGGAATCCAATCAACCCACCCCAGAATAACACATAGGAAATTTTATTGAAATACTCCTTGACCAGTAACGGGATCTTAGTATTATACGAAACAATTTTATCAAAAAATCCACTAGTTCTCTCAGTTGGATTCTCTGTGTTTAAAATTCTATGAACTGAAGCAATATTTGCATGAATATTTTCATCTGCAGGATCATATATAAGAGCTCTTCTATACTGTAGTAACGCCATTGGGAAATCACCAGCCTGATAATAACAATTACCCAGATTATAAAATATCTCGCTATTCTTTACTCCATTGTGAATTACTTGAGTAAACAATTCTGCAGCTTTTAAATATGCATCTTTTGCAACCTTGGGATTATTATCTCCGGCCTCGCTTGCAATCTTAAACTCTTCATTAGCTTTGTCAAATAACGCTTTATTCGGCTCATCTGCAAAGTTGTGTCCTACCGTCATAAAGAACAACAATATTAGTAATGATAATTTTCTCATCTAGCTTCTCACTCAATAAATACAATATAAAGAACCAATTAAATAATTACTTAATCTCAAGATCTATTCGGGAAATAACAGCACTAACACTCTCAACAAAATTTGAACTGAGTTGATGATCAGATTTGCCAGTATAACAACACGCTTCACAGTAATCAATGATCTTTTTTAAATTAATCAAGGTTTCATCGTTAATTGAAGTAATTTTCTCAAGCATATTATATATTTCAGAAAGAGTAAATTCTTTATCTTCAGCCTGAAACTTTACTTTATAATAACCGATAATCGCTTTAGAAATATTTTCTGCATTAAGCTCATTATTTCCAAGTGATTTTAGTTGTAAGTTGAACGTTTTAACTGCACGACTTGCCGCCCTACTGTTTTCAGTAAGCTTCCTTCTCCCCAGAACTAATTGCCCAAGTAAGATAGTAAAATAGCACCCAGGAAATACAGAAAAAAACACTTTATTATCACTCAAGTACTGACCAATACTTACATTCTGGTTTAAAAGAACTGAATCATCTGTATAGTTTTCAAAGATCCCATCATTATTTTCTTTAACCTTATTCGTTACTTTTGCGACCTTTGCATTGGTCTCAATATCACTTGCACTTACAATTTTTGCAGCTTTAATTTTAATGGGTATTTCCCAAGTCTTTGCTTCTTTATAATCCTTTTCTTGCGGGTCATAATAGGCCACCTTTAATGGCGGTATTGCATGAACATTTGAATTCAAAGCTCTAAAAATCAACTTAAACTTTCTCATATTTCCTACAACGGCATTATCATTAGTATCAGCAATAACCTTAAATTTATCTTGAATATCACTCTGCTTATTGAAGTCAGGGAGAGTCATATTATAGATATTATCACTGCCACTTACAAACAGATCAACCTCTATTGGCTCACCAACAGATGCATTATCCGTACTTGCCTCAGCACCAAGTTGAATTTTTGAAACAACACCGCTGAAATTATCAGGTCTGCCTTTTACTGGTAAAGCTTCAACGTCAATCTTTACTGGTTCTGTCCTAGTAGCAATTTGCTTCATAACAGGCTCTCTGGCATTGAAAAATGAATCGTCATCAAATACACTTGAAAATCCTTTGGGGATGCCTCTAAACATAGGATTTTCTCTATAGCCTGTTATATATGAGGCAACAATTGTCGATGGCTTCAATTCAATAGAGCCTAATTCTTTAGGCGCAATATACCATTTCATCGTCAAAGTAACATATGCAACACCATCTACTATTGCCTCTCCTTGTAAAGCCCAATATTTTCCTCCATTAAAAGAAATTTCAATAAGCCTCTGGCCTTGATCGACTTTTTTAGGCATACTCATTTTTGAAACAACAAATCTATCATCTGTAAATGACGGGACATCAATTGAGTTCAACTGAGGGTTATTTCTAAAATACCATACCAGTTCAACAGGAATTGTCTCTCCCACAAATGTCTTATTCCGAGGAAGTTTGTACCTCAAGAAACTCATATTCTGTTGCTCTTTATTTTTAGACACAACTACTGGTATCTTATCAGTTTTATATACCTTACCCTCAACTTCAACACTCAAGCTAGGGATATTCAATTTACCTTCTTTTAATGGCATAAATTTATAATTCAGAATAATTACATTTTCAGTAACCATCTTCTGCTTACCATTAACACTTGAAATAACTGTTTTCGAGCTTCTTGAAGCACCAAGATATGAATGCTTAAAATCTTTAATCTCACTCAAATCAGGAGGAGTAATATCATCGGTATTACTCTCAATATGTATCTGCATATCAAAGACTTCGTCAGACGAAACCTTATTGGTACTAACAAGTGCACTTACTTTTGAAGGAGGCTCAGCTCTAGAAATGCAGATTACACTGCAAAACAAGACCACAACAATAATCATCAATCTATATACTGACATAATATTTACCTCTATTAATAAACCAATATAAATTTATGTATTCAACTTTATAAACACAACAAGAGCATTACCAGTCTTTGTCAACCCGTACTCTTCTGCCCAAACGATACTTTCTACGCCTATCATTGTCTTCCTTCTCACGTCGAAGAATATCACTAGCTTTACGACTTGAAACTTCTTTATCAGTCATTTCCGCTGCTTGAGCTTCCACCTCCTGTTCACCTTGATCAGTTTGTTCAACTTGCTGCTGTTGTTGACTGTTATCATTATTTTCTTCGGGCTTTTTATTATTATCCTTATCACCTCTTAATGAATCAAGTGCATCTTTCATTTTGTCTGCGGCATCCTGTTGAGCTTTAGCTGCAGCAGTCCTATTATTCTTATTTAGTTCCTTTTCTGCTTCCTTTTGCTTTTTAATTGCCTCTTGAAGTTTCTGACTTGCTTCTTTTTTCTTCGAAGCATCCGGAGAATTCTTTTGCTGTGAATCCTGTTCAAGTTCATCTTGAAGTTTCTGCGTCTGATCAGTTAGTTCTTGCTGCTGCTTATTCAAATCTTGAGGACTCTGATTCTTTTGTTCAGATTTATTCTGCAAATTCTGCTGCTGCTTTTGAAGATTATCGAGTTTCTGCTGCTGTTCATTACTCTTCTGTTGGTTTTGTTGGTTTTGCTTATTCTGTTGATTCTGCTTGTTCTGTTGGTTCTGCTTGTTCTGTTGGTTCTGTTGGTTCTGTTGGTTCTGTTGATTTTGCTTGCTCTGTTGGTTCTGTTGGTTCTGTTGGTTCTGTTGGTTCTGTTGGTTCTGTTGGTTCTGTTGGTTCTGTTGGTTCTGTTGGTTCTGTTGGTTCTGTTGGTTCTGTTGGTTCTGTTGGTTCTGTTGGTTCTGTTGATTTTGCTTGTTCTGTTGGTTCTGCTGGTTCTTCTTTTGTTCTTCAAGCTCTTTCCGTAACCTGTTTATCTCTTTCCTAACAAGTTCAAGGTTATACACTATATCCTGATTTGCAGTATCAAGCTTATAGGCAGACTTATACATTGATGCACCAGACTTAAGAGTCTTTATCGCATTTTCTTTATTTTTTTCAACTTCACTCATCCCAATATAATATAATGCATTACCCTGCCCAAACAAAGCTTTAGAGCGAAGTACTTGATCATTACTGATCAAAGCAGCATCTTTATACCTCTCAATTGCTTCATTATATTTACCAAGTTTATATAGAGTATTACCTGAATTATATTCAATCACACCCTGATTTAATTTATCATTTCCCTCTAGCTTACTACGGCTATACTCATCCAGAGCTTTTTCATAAGCTTCATCGGCATAAAACTTATTTGCTGTCTCAACACTACCGTCATACTTTTTAACCTCTGGCTGAGGCTTAGGGATTTCACCAGAATAACTACCATAAATAACTGCCTGAAAAATCAATAATAAAATTAAGAATTTTCTCACTTTACTAAGCCTCCTTACTCTTGGAACTACGTTTTTTATTGATTACAAACTCAGCAACCAGTAATAATAACGCTAAAAGTAAGACATACTGAAAACCCTCAGTATAAGCTGTAATCTTAGAATCTCCGAGATCTCCTTTTTCAGCATTACCAATCAATTCCTTATATATTGAAGGAAAATCAAAAGCAGAAGTACCAACATTTACATATGCGCCCCTTGGTGTAGCTTTGGACATTTCACGCAGAACACCAACGTTGAGTTTTGTTACAACATCTTTGCCATTATATTTTAAAAATACTTTATTACCATTGGCATCTGTTAACGGAATCTTCTTACCAATCTTTTCATCACCAATTCCAATAGTAATAATTCGTACTCCCATCTCAGCAGCTTCCCTCGCAACTTCTAGTGCAAATTTACTATCAGCTTTATCCAGATCGCCACCGTCAGTAATAATAACAATATCTTTCATTTTACCGTCACTACCTGCAAGCAAATCATCCAAGCACTTGCGTACTGCATCTGCTAATATAGTACCTCCAACATCAACACTGCCAGTCCCAGCTCGGTCAAGAGCAGTTCTGAAAAAAGAATAGTCAACAGTCAAAGGGCATAGTATTGAGGCATTACCAGCAAAAGCAACAAGCCCTACTCTATCACCTTCAATATTACTAATAGTATCTTCAATTGCAAGTTTTGCAGCTTTAAGCCTATTGGGTTTAAGGTCTTCTGCAAGCATACTCTTTGAAACATCAAGAAGAAAGACAACATCACGTCCTTTCTGCTTTGAGGTAATTACCTGAGGATTCCATGCGGGTCTTGCTAAAGCAAAAATTATCAATCCAACTACAAAAATAAGTATAACGGCCTTCACAAACCTTTTGTTTTTACTAAGCTCTGCACTCACTCCAGCAAGCATCCTAGAACCAGCAATACGCTTTAGCATTGCATTTCTTCTCATACCGGCATAAGCAAAAACCACAAGAATAAGTGGCACGAGCCATACCAGATGGAATAGAACAGCTTCATTTAATAATTTATAATAATGATCATCCATCAAATTATACTCCAGGTATATTAATTTCTGTTAAGGAAGAACTCTAAAAATAGTTGCTCGAAGCAGGAGTTCAATAATAAGCAAAGTCAACGCAGCAATTGCCAGATCCATAAACCTCTCGGCATAATCAGTATATTTAATTGATTCAACTTCACTCTTCTCCAGCTGATTAATCTCCTGATAAATCTGTTTCATAGCATTATCACTTCCAGCAAGATAAAATTTACCCCCAGTATTCTTACTTATGTACTTTAAACTTCCTGTATCGACACCATTATTTTGTGCTAAAAAAGCACCAAACGCACTTCTATTCTGCACGCTCCCAATACCAATAGTATAGACCTTGATTCCCCACTGCGCGCAAAGCTTCACTGCTTCCTGAAGAGAAGTTCTGCTGGAATTGTCCCTCCCATCAGTCAAAAGAATAATAACTTTACTTTTAATTCCATCATCATCACTTTTTAAAAGTTTCCGCTCTTTCAGTTCTTTTTCAGCGTTATACAATCTAGCTGCAGCAAGCTCAAGGGCGTCACCAATAGCTGTACCATCTTCTGCTCGCGTCAACGGCAAATGAATTTGCTTTAAAAACTCAGGAAGAGTTTTGTGATCCAAAGTAAGCGGACAAATTGTATCAGAAAATTTTGCATAACTTACAATACCCACCAGATCATTTGCCCTACCTTCAAGTCCTTCTTTTCCAAGAATAAAATCAGCAAATACATCTTTGGCAACTTCAAGTCTATTAGACTGTTTCCCATTATAACTCATTGGGGCTTCCATACTGCTTGAACGGTCAAGCACCATCTCTATGGCGATCCCATTACTTCTATTTATAACTTTGTCATTACCAATTCTTGGTCTAGCAATAGCTAATACCAACAATACAACTGCCAACACGCGCAACACATTTGGTATAAATTTTAGCTTCAGTTTGAGAGTTGGTTTTAAAATTTTATAGTTATTAACACTGGCAACCTTGACACCTGCTGTCTTACTAAAACGCTTTCTCAGATAGAGCATTAAAGGTATCAGCAACAGAAGAAATAGTGCTGAATAAGTTCCTATCTGCATTTATTATTCTCCATTATATTAATTCTGATCACCTGGAATATCACCAAATTCACCGTTATAGCTTATCTCTTCATCCTTAGTCTGAAGAACGAATAGCCTACAACTCTGAATAACTCTATGACACTCTTCCATACTTGCATCATATTTCGCAAATTTTACCACATCACATTTCTCTAAAAATTCTTTGAGCATACCTGAATAATTATTTATCAGTAAACTATGATCGGATATTTTAGTTAAAAATTCCTCGGTAGTGCACTTTGACGCAACAATAGAAAATCTTGCTTCAATATAATTTCTGAGAATATCACTAGCACCTGTACAGACTATATTATTCAACCCTTTCTCAATACTTCCTGAAGTTTCAAGCTTTTGCAAACTTTTTAAAGCAGTAAAAAACGGTAAACATATTGCTCTATATCTTGCACGTTTTTTAAGTATTTTTATAACGAATATGCATATTAAAACTGCTAACACTATCGATATAATAAAACCTGTAACATACCACATGAAGTAATCTTTTTTAAGTGCAATAACTCCGGAAATATCTCTCAGGTGCGCCTTTTTGATATCAGCAATTTGTGAACCGACAACGACGTTTATCGGTTTAGTCTTTATTTCTAAAGTTTTATTATTATTACTATACTTTACAGTAAACTCAGGGATTTTAAATTCACCTGTCATTTCAGGCTCATATTCAAGAGTCAAAGATTTTTGCAAAAACTTACTACCTGGATCATGAAAAGTCTCTTCATCCTCGGGCCCAGTCAATACAAAATCCCCAAATTTTTTCTCCAGTTTCTCAAACGTAATACTTGATCCAGCTGGAGCTTTTGCAATAAGAACAAGCTCAATATTTTCAGCAATTGAGATTTTATCATTACTCAAAATAAGAGTTAACTTATTTCCCTGTTCACTATATTCTACCTTCTTTGAGGTATTCTTCTGCTTTTCATCTGTAGTACATCCAGTTATAAAGAGAAGTACAGCACACACAAGTACCAATGAGAATATATTGCACACATTACTCTTTAGTTTATAATTCCAAATTACACAATTCATACCATTCCTCTATACCAAAAAGTACAGAAAATCATAATTAATACAGGATAATTTTGTATTAGCCAATAGCTCTGCGTCTCTCACGCATCCTGAAAAATTTAACCAATAAAGGAATATAATCACTTCCTGCTTCAACCCCAACATGATCAATGCCCATTGATTTTAATGATTTATTCAGCTCTTCCTGCTGAACACTAGCAATACGTGAAAACTCTTTTCTAGCAGCGCCACTTGAAGTATCAACCATATAAGCTTCACCCGATTCAGAATCAACAACTCTTACAAGGCCGCACGCTGGAAGCTCAACTTCCTGGTTATCTTTTACCGATATTGCAACCACATCATGTTTTTTTTCAATAACCCTGAGTGACTTCTGGTATCCATTATCAATAAAATCCGAAATCAAAAATATCAGGCACTTTTTTTTACAGACTTTTGCCAGATACCCCAAAGCCATTGCAATATCAGTTCCAGTATTCTCAGGTTTAAGACTTAAAATATCACTAACCAGTCTCAATACATGCGGTGTACCTTTTTTAGGCTGAATAAAAGTCTCGATCTTATCACTAAAAGCAAGAAGCCCAACTTTATCATTATTCTTTATTGCCGACATCGCCAGGATACTTGTAATTTGCGCAGCAACTTCATTCTTACTGATATCAGCACTACCATACTTACCAGATGCTGAGGTATCAACAAGAAACATCACGCTCATATCACGTTCTTCACGAAAGCGTTTTATATAGGGTTCGCCCATTCTCGCAGTAACATTCCAGTCAATGGATCTTATTTCATCCCCTGGCTCATACCTTCGAACCTCTTCAAACTCCATACCAGAACCTTTGAAGATACTCTTATACTCACCAGCAAGGATATCATTAACAACCCTTGAGCTTCTGAACTGAATAAGCCGAACTTTTTTTATCAGCTCTTTATCAATCATTTATTAACCTCACAATTTAAACTGTAAAATTACGGATAATAGAAAAGAAGCTTATGGAACCTTAACAGCGTTAACAATCTGCTCAACCAGTTGCTCACTTGAAATTTCATCTGCCTCCGCTTCATATGTAACCACAACCCTATGACGCAGAACATCCATTACAATACTCTTAACATCCTGAGGTGTGACATACCCTCGTCCTGCAAGCATTGCATTTGCTCTTGCGGCCATAGCTAGAAAAATTGTAGCTCTAGGACTACCACCATACTGAATATACTCACCAATATCAAGACCGTATTTATCCGGTGTTCTTGTCGCTTGAATAATGTTAACAATATAATCTTCCACCTTCTCATCAATATAAATCTGATCTACAATCTTTCTCAATCTTATTATATCTTCTGGAGCAATTACTGCAGAGATGTTATCGCTGCGCTCAGATGTAGCCATGCGCTTCAAAATAATTTTTTCATCGTCCATGCTTGGATAGGTTACCATCAGCTTGAACATAAATCTGTCAACCTGAGCCTCAGGTAGTGGGTACGTACCTTCCTGATCTATAGGATTCTGAGTTGCAAGCACCAAAAAAGGGTCACTCATCTTATATGTGCTATCTCCGAGAGTTACCTGCTTCTCCTGCATGGCTTCAAGTAAAGCACTCTGCACCTTTGCCGGTGCTCTATTTATTTCATCAGCTAGCACTATATTGGCAAAAATCGGTCCTTTTTTTGTTGTAAATTCCCCGCTTTTTGGATTATAGATCAAAGTACCAAGGACATCAGCAGGCAATAAATCTGGGGTAAACTGTATCCTGTTAAAAGTCGCCTGCAAAGTCTTAGCAAGCGTTGTAACTGCAAGTGTTTTTGCAAGCCCCGGCACACCTTCTATAAGCACATGATTGTTACAGAGCATAGCCATAAGAAGTCTCTCTACAAGATACTCCTGTCCAACCAAGGTTTTTCCAACTTCAGCTTTGATTTGATAGAGAACCGCTTCCTCTTCCTTGACAATACTGGTAACTTCCCTTACATCACTCACCATATTTAATTACTCCTGTAAAATTATTATCCATTTTATACAGTAAACACCTCACATTACGAGATTATACTTAATATAACACAAAAAATCATGATCTTTTCGCATTATATTAACTACTACATTACTCTATGTCAATAAAACTGATAGTTCCTGCTACTATATAATAGTTTTTTTATGAAAATACAAACAATTAAAACAACATCATGTCTAACAGTGAAGTAATATCATATTGAACTATAATATGATAAAGAGTATTTGCAATATTAGCAAAAGATTATATAATTTTATAGTAAAATTAGTCTTAGTCTATAGTTAGCGGAGAGAGACAATGGAATTAAAACGAATATTACTTGTCGATGACGAAGAGAGTTTGAGACAACTTGTAGGAAATGCACTTTCCCACAAAGGTTTTGATGTTATAACAGCAATTGATGGAGAAGATGGAATAAATAAAGCTCTTACATATAACCCACAATTAATAATTGCTGATATAATGATGCCCAATACAAACGGATACAAAATGGTTCATGCTCTGCGCGAATCAGGAAATAATAGTTATATTATATTTTTAACAGCTAAGTCCAATAGTACTGATCTTATTAAAGGTTTTACCGTAGAAGGTGATGATTTTCTTGCCAAGCCGTTTCAAATGCCTGAATTAATGGCAAGGGTCAAAGCTGGTTTTAGACTCAAACAAGCGCAGTATGACCTTGAAAAGACCAATAAACAGCTCCAAGAAGCAATAAAAGAACGTGACAAGCTTATCAATATGATCGCAACAAATCTCAGAGACCCAATTAATGAAATCAACTCATATTTAAAGCTATTAACAGAAGGAACGCTTTCATCTGAAACAGTACGTGATGTTTGCCAATTAAGAACGGATAAAATAAAACGTATGATTGATAATATTTGTGAGATGGGAGAAATCGAAAATCAACAGGTCAATATAAACCTCTCACGCATTGATATTTCAGAAATTGCTCAAGAAATGATTCTCCATTTTGAAAGTATTTTCAAAAAGAAGCAGATTGGAATTAATTATAATCTATTTTCAAAAATATTTATTCATACTGATAAAACACTTATTACTGAAGTAATAAGCTCAATTCTATATGGTGCCTATCAAATTACAGAGTCAGACTCATCGGCTCAAATTAATCTTGTTAGTAATGATACCAGCGTAAAATTTGAGATCTGTATAAAGAGTGGTATAAACTCTGATGTTCTCCCAGATATATTTGACAGCATACTTGACTTTTCGTCAAACAACTTCACTTGGAATGAAATACTTGATATTGGTACCTTCTTCGGGCTTAGAATCTCAAATAAATTACTATCAATGCTAGGAGGTATGTTAGTTCTAGAAAAAAACATCTCTACCAATGAAATTAAAATGGGATTTCTTCTAAGGTATTTAAATCAGAATGAAACAGCATTCTTTTCTACAACCGCAGGTTTAACGACTAGCGACCTGAAATAATCTTTAGCGAATACAGCAGAATACATGTAATAATGCAAAATATCAAAGATATTTTAAAATCAAATTTTGGTTATGATTCTTTTCGCTCAGATCAAGAAAAGATCATTGCTACTGTTTTAAGCGGCAAAGACGCACTAGTTGTTATGCCTACAGGTGGAGGCAAATCATTATGCTACCAACTTCCAGGAATTGCAATGAAAGGGACAGCCTTAGTTGTAAGTCCACTAATTGCCTTGATGGAGGATCAGGTTGCAGCACTTCAGGAAAATGGCGTTGAAGCAGCGTATCTAAACTCTACAACAGATTATCAAAATCGACTATATATAGAAGACTCATACATTGACGGAACTCTAGATATCCTCTATATGGCTCCTGAAAGGCTTGTTCAACCCGAGACAATTGAATTTTTAAAAGCTGGAAAATTAAACCTTATTGCTATTGACGAAGCACATTGTGTAAGCCAATGGGGACATGATTTTCGCCCAGAATACAGACAACTTAACATAGTAAAAAAAGTATTTTGCAATATTCCAACAATAGCACTAACTGCAACAGCAGATCCAACAACTCAGCTTGATATTGTTGAGCAGTTACAACTGACATATCCTGATATTTTCGTTTGTGGCTTTGATAGACCAAATATTACCTATTATGTTTCCGAACGTCAAAACCCTAAGAAACAGCTTGAAAGCTTTCTCAATGACCACAATAAAGAATGTGGAATCATCTACTGCAGTACAAGAAAAGAAGTTGATGATTATACTGCATTCCTTACTGACAAAGGATACTATGCCAAAAGTTATCACGCTGGAATGCCTGCAGCAAAGCGCTCTAAAACTCTTGAAAAATTTCAAAATACAGATGAAATGATAATAGTTGCTACAATTGCCTTCGGAATGGGAATAGACAAGCCAGACGTAAGATTTGTTGCTCATATGAATTTGCCTAAAAGTATGGAGTCATACTATCAGGAAACAGGGCGTGCTGGAAGAGACGGAGAACCTGCTACAGCCTGGATGATATATGGGATGAAAGATATAATTCTCCAGAAGAGCTTTATCAATCAAAGTGAAAGCAGCAGTGAGTTCAAAAGGGTTTCAATTGAAAAGCTAAACTCACTACTGGCATTCTGCGAAACAGCTGAGTGCCGGCGAAAGGTTCTACTTAGATATTTTGGTGAAACCCAGCATAAAGCATGTGGTAACTGTGATAACTGCCTAATTCCACCTGATACCTTTGATGCAACAGTACTTGCTCAGAAAGCCTTATCGAATGTATACCGTACAGGTCAGCGCTTCGGTGTTACACATTTGACAGATGTCCTGCTTGGAAAGAATTCAGAGAGAATTGCACAATTTAGACACAATGCAATAAGTACCTTCGGCATAGGAAAAGAGCTAACCGCAAACGAATGGAAAAATCTCTATAGACAACTTGCTGTAGCTGGATATTGCGATATAGATATTGAAAGCTATAACGCTGTAAAACTTAATTCCACTTCATTTGATATTCTAAAAAATGAATGCAACTTCTGGGCAAGAAAACTTCCAAAAAGAGAAATCAAGAATAATAAAGCAAAAGCGAAATCCGTCAAAAGGAGCCCCGCAGCAATCACTAGTAACTTGAGCAATGACGATAAAGACCTTCTAAGTAAACTTACAGAGCTGAATGCAGCAATAGCAGAAAAACACGGAATACCCAAATACGTAGTTTTCAACAGATCTACACTTGCTGAGATGGCCGAGAAACGCCCTCTTGATGATACACAATTCTTGATGATAAATGGGGTAGGTAATGTAAAACTTAAAACATATGGAAATGCCTTCATCACTGTTATAAAAGAACACACCAGCTAAGAATTATTCAGAATCAATGTTGTTATCTAACCATTCTTTAGCTTCTAAGACAATCTTTGCATCACTACCAATTTCCAGTAGAGTCATAAATTCTTCTGCAGCCTCATTAATTTTTCCAAGATTAGCCAGCGTATACGCAAGATTTCTACGTACTGCGTCATTTCTATTATCATGCTGTAATGCCTGTTTGAAATAAACTGCCGCCGTATCAAATCTACCTTCATTTCTTTCAATACATGCAAGATTATTTGCCGCACTTGAATCTAAAGGATTTATATTAAGAGCTTTTTTGAATGATTGTGCAGCTTTCTCAGACTTACCAAGTCGATTATAAATAACACCGAGATTATTATGAGCAGAAGAAAGTTCTGGAGCAAGTTCAATAACTTCTAAAAAAATTTCCTGAGCCAGATCATATGCGCCTTTTCTAGTCAAAGCAATCCCAAGATTGATATGAATCTCTACGTCCTGAGGTTCAGCTGTAATAGCATCTCGAAAGCAATTTATTGCATCTTTCAACCTATCTACACTCATTAACAGATAACCATAATTATTTAAGATTTGAGCATCACCTGGTCTCTTCTCAATAAGGGTATTAAATATATTTACAGCTTCATCGATTTTATTATTATGAAAACAAGCGCAGGCGTAAGCATTAGCGATATCAAAATTATCAGGATCTGCATTCCAAGCAGCATACAAAAGCTCACCAGCCTGCTCCGGTTGATTCTGCTCAAAAAGTTCTTCTGCTCTGGCTAAAACGTCGCTAGTATCCACCAACGGTCCTCACATAATTCTATAATTTAAAACAGCAAACAATTTATAAGGTGCTAGTCACCTTGGCTAAACTAATTTGGGAAACGTAGTGGTCCGGTAGGTGAAAGGGGCATACTCTGCTGATTACTTCCAGTAACCTTTATCTCCTTAGTCCGGGTATTATACCAGATTCTATCTGCTTTTTGAAGATACCTCATCCTGTCCCCTCCACTAAGTTCTTGAAATAAAACCTCTGCAGGTTTTGATTTACCAGTAAGGAGAATTACATTATGCTTTGCATCATAGTGTGCTTCTTCACTACGGGTATAAACAGTTCGCCCTGGAAGGTTTGTTGGATCACGACCTTCAAACGCAACTGGATAACTTTCAAAGCGAACATTACCATAGCTCTCAATATTCTCTACCCGAATAGGCTCATCACTCTGTTTACCGCCCAATTCTTCAGGTGGTTTATTGAGATAAACAGTAAGCAAATCACACCTACCTCTCAAAGTATCCTGAACCATCCTTACATCTTTTTCAAACCTGATTTTATTTAACAATTGGTTGTAAAGGATCTTTCCATTATAAAACATCTTGTACGTACCACCGCCAGCATCAACAAGCATAGGATCAAGTCCAGCATTTTGCGCAGAAGAACTTCCTATGATCTTAACCTCGCCTGGTCCGCTAGCTGTAACTATTCCAGCACTTTCTTTGATCATAATTTTGGGTGCAAGCAATGAAAAACCATTGTTATCATTTACTTCTGCGGGTGTTTCCTTCGTACCAGCTAGCAGCATAAGGTCACCCTTATCGCCAATATCAACCTGCCCCTTATTGCCAAAGGCAACCCTCATTCCTTGGCGTACGATAACGTTGCCTTCTATCGTAACGCGTTTAAGACGTTTAGGAAGAGTCGCAGTAGGTTCTCCAGCACCTCCAATACTTTCAACAATAGGTGCCCCGACATCATTCTCAGTTGATACAAGCTCAGCCTTCATTTTATCGCCAGTAACCTTCATATTGCCTCGACGTAGAATTACATTATCACTAAATATTGCCTGGCTTTTATTGCCTTTAGTTGTATAATAAGCATCACCTGAATATATAACCATTGCCTTCTCATTGGTATCGCGATCAAGCATACTGAGCTCACCACCACCACTAGAGAATATCCAACTTCCATCATCGGCAGCTTTTATCCACGGTCCCTGAAAAGCGGCGCCATTCTCTTCCCAAATTTTAGCATGTCGAGTTTTAGTTCCAACAAGTATGACCTGCCCTTTACCGTTCTTTTTAATCTGCCTGTCAACTTTGTCTGCTTCACAATGCTGAGTTCCCCAGTGCATATTCGCATTACCAACTGCAGTAAGCCTTGTAATCTCCTTCTCCGCATCTTTTTTATCAGTCTTTTTATCAGCAAGAGTGATAAGAAGTCTATCACTGCTCAAGACCTGATCATTGTTACTTGCAGTAACTTCTCCATATAGATCAACTCTATCATCCAATTCATCATAAAGCATTTTACTTGAGAAACGTATGATCGTTGCCAATCCTTCGACTGTATCATTAGGAGCAATTTCCGAAGAACCAATAGATCCAGATCCTGGTCCAGTTGCATTGATATAAACAGTTCTTTCACCGGAGGAAATGATTTTATATCTATTGATTGATATCTTCTTTGCCTGAAAGAAACCTCCTCCTGAGATTTGAACCTCAGGCATTGGGTTTCCAGACAAAATAAAATTATCCAATAATTGCCTTCCCTTTTTATCAGGTCTACTTCTTTCCTGAAGATTTGGGGTAATTTCAAGCTTCTCACATGATGCTTTCTTTGATTGATAAAGCAATTTGACATTTCCAAGCGCAGTAGCTTTCTTAACACTTGAAGCTTTACTTTCACCAACAGCTTCATTTACAAAATCAATAAGAAGTCTATCAGTATCAAGCTCCATTCCAGAACTTACAAGTCGAACACTACCAGTAAATTGAGCAACATTCTTTATCTGATCAAATAATAAATTTTCATTAAACTTAACAACAGTCTCAGGAGTTCCACCATCAACCTCTTCATCATAATTATCAAGCCCAGCCTTCAGAAGAGCTACCCCATCTTTTCCAGTAGCGTAGAACCTCTCTTCTTTAACATAAAAGCTAATAGTATTATCTTTAATCGTAACATCATCCATCTGAGCAAGAGGGAGCATCCCTTCTCTCTCATCTGTAAGCAGCATTTCACCAGTTGCCTCTATATATCTGGCATACTCTGCCTGAGCTTTCCAATTACCGATCTTACTATTCATATTTCTCGGATCGCCGCTACCAGTAATATCAACAACTCTATTATCAGTACACCAGGCTACCATCTCCTCAAATTTTCTCCTAGTCTCATTTTTTGTTAAAACAACTCGCAAGAAATCAGACTTAATCAACATATTTGAACGAGAAACCTTAACATTTTCAGAAAAGTACATCTCAGTATTATCAAAGTCATACCTACCAATACCATCACAGTTGACTTTAATTCTGCCATTTCTTTCAATTTTTCCTGATGAACTTCTCTGGTTGATAACCAGCTCAACATCACGGGTAATTTCTAGTACTCCGCTGAGTTCTTGCTCATCTTCTTCTAGTGAAAAATCAGATTTTTTTTCAGGATTAACCTCATAGACCATACCCTTACCGCTGAGCATCATAGAGCCATCAGACCTATTCATAGAGACAAGCCCATAACCATTGAGGATACCTGTATTATGATTCCATTTTGCCTTATCACATGTAACAACTGAGTCTATAGTTTGTTCAAGATCAGTATCATCAAATTTTTTATACCTTGTTACAACAACATTACCATCTAGTACAACAATCTGCTGAAACTCTTTTGATTCTTTATTTTGCGCCTGCATAAAAGTACCACGGTCACTGGTAATCTTAACTTTTATTGGTGGTTTTTTATCTCCAGCAACAGTAAAATCAGTATCATACAACTCAATAACAACGCCTTTATCCAAATCTATTCTTGGATCTTTTCTGTCCAGTTTAGTTGCATTTGCTTGACCAGTAATCAGTTCACCAGTAAATTGATTATCTCTACTATATAACTGGAATCGTACATCCGTATACACATTCTCCATAGTTGCATAAGAATTACTTATGAATAATAGAGTGATTACAAATACGAAAGCCAGAACCTCCTTTATTTTTTTCATTTATATTTTTCCAATAATTTATCAAGTTTATCCTGAGCTTTTAAAAGGTGTGAAATAACTTCACGAACGGCACCACACCCACCGTTTCTAAAAGTTATACCGTCGGCTACTTCCTGTACTTCTTCTGTCGCGTCTGCAACTGCGATTCCAACTCCAGCCTTTATCATACAAGAAATGTCAGGCCAGTCATCACCAATATACAATACTTCATCAACAGAAACACCGAGTTCACATAAAAGATTGTCAAAGAAAAGAGATTTATCCTTTGCATTCATTACTTGCGCATCTACTTTAAGCTCAAGAGCTCTTCTAGCTACCATTGGTGAACTTCTACCAGTAAGTAGGGCAAAAACTCCCCCAGAATTACGCCAATAGCTAATTCCAGCACCATCTTGTGCATTAAAACGTAACAATTGTTCACCGCTTGTAGTATAATTTATACTGCCATCAGTAAGGACACCATCAACATCAGTAATAATGGCTTTAATTTTCAGCAATTTATCAATATTTATTTCTTTTAATGACTTCATTTATTTCCTACACCCAGTTAATATCAAATATGTTATAAAACAAAACACGATACTTCTTATTTTGCAAAAACACAAAAAACCACTGTTACTAATGATAATAATATTTACAACAAAGGTCAATAGAAAGTGTAAAGGATATTGCATATGTAGAGTAAAAATAGAAAAAGTTTGTCTACAGGCACACTATAGACAAACTCAAAAAACATACGTTATCCAGTCAAATCTAATTATATTGTAAACAAACCAGAGTGTTTCATTATATACTTATAACCAAGATAAACAGCCTCTTCAGGATCGTGAGCATCTCCAGATACATCGAGTGTAATCCAACCTTTATAGCCAGACGCAGCAAGCTGTTTGCTTACCACATCAAAATCTACTGCCCCACGTCCAAACTGAGGAGTAGACCCTGGTTCAGCACTTGTAGACTTCAGTCTTCTTTTACTAGCAGAAACATCATGAAATCTAATTAATTTTATTCTATCCAATAAAGATTTAACAAGTTTCTGAGGAGTACTTTTGGCAAGCACCACTTCGGCGGTATCAAGAGCTAAATGAACCAAGTCGGGATTAGTTGAAACCATCAATCTTTTTATATCAGACTCAAGAGAAATCAACCTTCCAGCTCTAGGCAAATAGCATAATTCAATATTATGCTCATGACAACGCTCACCTATTTCTTCAAGTATTGAACCAGCAGTATTCCACTCCTCATCAGAGAGTTTTTCTTCGTGTAAATACTCATGACAAACCGTAAGAATTTTTGCACCCGCAGAAGAAGCAAATCGTGCAGCACTTGAGGCTTTTTCAACTTGAATATCTGCATTATCACCATCTAAAAGGTCTATTTTTTGAATTAAATTCACAATCGACAAATTTTGTGTTTTTAAAATTTCCTGAAATACGTGTAGCCTGTCTTCAAAAGCCACCACAATTTCTGAAGGACATTCAATACCATCGAATTGGTAATTGGATATCGTTGATATCGCATTAACAAATCGATCTACTCCCCATGGGCCGCTAAAGCAAGCCAGTTTTATATCAAACAAGGTTAATTCCTCAAGCTAAATTCAAATAATAATACAATTTTACCCAATATTATTCTTATCATACAGAAAAACCTTACCATGTCAATAAATTACAGCAAATAACAGGAAATATTTCTAGTTATAAACTAAATAATAAACGCTAACAACTGAACAAAAAACTGTAAAACAATTATTTTTTCATTGATAACTGTCATTATAATCAGTATTATTACAACACACAACAGAACAGAAGGAATTTGCTTATGGATAAACTAACAGGTAAACAGCAAAATATTTATGACTATATAAAAGAATGCCTTAATAATGAAGGCTATACACCAACTATGCGTGAAATTGCTGATTATTTTGGATACAATTCAACTAATACCGTAAACGACCATCTGCAGGCACTTGCCAAAAAAGGTTATATTATCAAAAAACCAGGAGCCGCTAGAGGGATAATACTCACAGACATCAGCAATGAAACGGTTATAATAAACAAAGGTGTTCCAATTATTGGACGAGTTGCTGCTGGCAGCCCAATATCTGCAATAGAAAATCTTGATGGCTACCTTGAGTTGTCTGAATTTTATGACGAGAGTCACTTTGCTCTACACGTTAGAGGCGACAGCATGATTGATGCTGGCATATGGAATGGAGATTTTGTAATTGTACGAGAGCAACCTGTTATACGCAACGGAGAAATTGGAGTTGCCATTGTTGCAGGCGAAGCAACCGTTAAAAGAATCTCAATCAACAACAAAGAGGCAATACTTTACCCAGAGAATGAGTTCTACAGCCCCATCAGGGTAGATTTATCAGAAACAGAATTTAGAATTGCAGGAAAAGTAGTTGGATTACACAGAGTAATTCGTTAACATTTACAAAATTAACAGCATAATAATATAAACAGGAGTAAATTATACAATGGCAAAGAATAAAAGCAAAAAAATGATTGATCTGCCCAACGATGATGACGGCAGAGAAAAGGCTCTATCAAGAACCCTTGGAGAAATTGACAAAAGATTCGGTTCTGAAGCTATCAGGAAACTTGGTGATAGTACTATCGCAATGATTCCAGCAATAAGCACTGGTAGTTTATCACTTGATGCAGCAATTGGAGTTGGTGGAATCCCACAGGGACGAATAGTAGAATTTTATGGTCCCGAAAGTTCTGGTAAAACAACCTTAGCACTTCATGTAATCGCCAGCGCTCAAAAGACAGGGGGAGTTGCTGCATTTATTGACGCAGAACATGCCCTTGACCCGGCATACGCACGCAGACTTGGAGTAAACCTAGACGATTTACTTGTAAGTCAACCAGATAGCGGTGAACAAGCACTTGAAATAACAGAACTTCTTACACGTTCTGGAGCGGTAGATATTATAGTTATTGACTCAGTGGCAGCTTTAACTCCACAGGCAGAGCTTGATGGGGATATGGGCGACTCTCACGTAGGTCTACAAGCAAGGCTTATGAGCCAGGGGCTCAGAAAACTTACAGGTATTGTTAAAAAGACCAACACAACTGTTATCTTTATCAATCAGATCCGAATGAAGATTGGTGTAATGTTTGGATCACCAGAAACGACTACCGGCGGTAATGCTCTAAAATTCTATTCATCACTACGTCTTGATATTAGAAGGACAGGAACTATCAAAGATGTCAAGAATGATGACAACCCAATTGGCAATAATGTTAAAGTCAAAGTAGTTAAAAATAAAGTAGCCCCTCCATTCAAAGTTGCACATTTTGATATAATGTTCAATCATGGCATAAATTATAATGGAGAATTGATTGATCTTGGTGTTAATTTCGATATAGTGAACAAAAGCGGAGCATGGTTCAGCTACGGAACGACCAGACTTGGACAAGGTAGGGATAACGCTTGTATTTTCCTTGCTGAGAATTTAGACATTCAGAATGAAATAGCAGAAAAGCTACATGTGATGCTTTTCCCAAGCATGCAGGAATCAGAAGAAGAGGAAAAAGAGAGTAAACAAGCAGAAGCAAATTCAGATTCTGCTCAATCATCTGAAAAATAAATTATAACATTAGGGAGGTTTTTACCTCCCTAATGTTTTCTATAAAACATTAGGCAACTTCAGATTCAATCCTAGACTTTATTTCATCTGGGTCTACCCACTCTCCATTTACTTTGATAAGTGGCAATCGCATCTGTTGAAATGCTAGCTGTACCATTGCATCAACATCAGCCTTTTCTCCAGAAACAAGTACATTCACATCATTATACTGATAACCTACTGAACTATAATATTTTTTTACTTTTTCACATTCTGGGCAATTATCGTTTCCCCAGATTACAACAGTATCATTCTTTATTTCACCCATTAAATATTCCTCCAATGCATCCCATGAAAGTAAATCATACCTGTTTTTTACCAAACTAATCATACCTTTCACTCCCCCCTATAAAATAAATAGATACATAGAATCTTTTTATATATTACTTATCGACCAAAAATTTAAAGTTTATCTCAATAAATCAACTTTATTTGAAATTTTTATACAGAATTAACTAATATATTCCAAATAAAGCCCATGAATCTACATTAATGAATAAATACTATTAAAAATCTATAAAAACAGGTAAATATTAATAAAATCAACTTTATTTGTATTTGACTTTGCTAATAAATATTAGAGAATAGAATTCTAAATTAAGGAGAAATAATGGCAGAAAAGAAAATATCAAGAAGGCAAGAAAGAGTTAATGTCAGAATTGTACAGGAAGTGAGTGCTATTCTAAGAGAAATTAAAGATGAAAGAATTGGTTTCATAACCGTCACAAGAAGCGAAGTCTCTGCAGACCTTCGCCATGCAAATGTTTACATAAGTGTACTAGGTGAAGACAATACCAAGATGGAAACAATGAGGGCTATCAAAGATAACACATCTTTTGTCCGTAAAAGCCTTGGTAAAGTAATGAACACCAAGGTTACACCAGAGATCAATTTTAAAGTAGAAAAAAGAATTGAAACATCTGTTGATATTAGTGAACTAATAAAAGAAGCGAGAGCAACTGATATTAACCCTAGTAATTCTGAACATGAACCAGAAAACTAAATATTATGAGCAGATTATTATTGCTTAAAATCATCATTGGTTTAGTTTTGATTTGGAGTGGATTCAAACTTCAAAAAATGCTCTGGCCAGTAGAGCAAAATCCCAATACAGAAAGCACAATTTCAAATACTGACTAATATGTTTTTCCCAAAATTAATTTCACTTCCAAGCTATTTTCTTGCTGTTGCAATTTATCTATGTTGCATCAGCTCAGTTTATGCATATTCACCAGTTGAAATTGCTGAACTGGCCAAGCCTGCGACAGTAGGAGTATATGCATCCTCAAACGATGATAAATACTATGGTACTGGTGTTATTATCAATGAAGACGGTGTTATACTTACATCAACTACTGTTGTTCCTGAGCATTCAGATTCAATTACAATTTATTATGAAGACCACACTTCACTTCCTGCAGAAATCATTGAATACTCTCTAGCCTCACAAAGTGTACTATTAAAAGTTCAAACATCAACCCGAAAGAAATTTCCAAGCCTTACATTACAAAAAAGACTTCCTGAGCTTGCAGACCCAGTTTACACCCTTGGCAATGCGAGCAATATGATAAAATTAGGTGATGGAGTCTCTTTTAGCGCTGGGATTGTAAGTGGACTTTACAAAGTTCCTATATCTTCACAAATATCCAACACCCCCAAAAAAATCGATGTTATCGAAACAGATGCTGCTGTAAATGATGGACAAGATGGTGGAGGCCTTATAAACAGTAATGGGGAGATTATTGGTATTATATCTAAAGATTACTCAAGGATGCGCTGGCAAGGAACAGCCGTGCCTGTTGGACTAATTTTAAATAATTTAAAGTATTTTAAAACTGCAACAAACGTAAAGATTAATGAAAAAACAGTACTACCCATAGTTAATAAATTCAAAAAATTTGCTGATGACTTAAAGCTGGATATTGTCAAAATACATGTAAATAGATTGTACCCATCAGAAGTACTTAAATTCCCTGAATGGAGTGATTACAAAGAAACAATACTTGGATGGGATCAATTGAGCACGACTGAACAACGTAGATTAATTGTTGATTTCTTCTCAACAGAAAGTCTGATTTCTGCAAATCAAATGCTTAGAAGACCTCAAGAAGCAGTAACTGGACTCGCGATCTCACCAGAAGGCTATATTATTACAAGTGCGTTCAATGTTGAGTCTTCAGACATTGTTTTTATTGATAAACATAGTAGAGAGATCAAAGAAACAAGCTACAAAAGAAGTATTGAAAACTTAATTCGCGAGTCACAAAGTAACATTGAGAAAGTAAGCAATAGAGTTATTGGAATTAGTGTTACTTTTTCTGATGGAACTGAAATACCAGCGAGCATTGTAGGCTTCAGTACTCCATTAGGACTTGCCCTTCTCAAAGCTGACACTTTCTCCGTGCCATCATTTTACAATATCAAAGAAAGTTCCCATACTCCGATACTTGGAGAAGAAATTGCAGTTCTAGGAGTGATAGAGAATTCATATACAATCAATACTGGTATTATAAGTGCCGCATCCAGAGATAATGGTAATTATTTTCAATTTGATGCATTGCTAAATTATGGTAATTCCGGAGGACCGATTATAAATGCTAAAGGGGAATTTCTTGGACTTGCAGCCCGCCCTTTAACCCCGTCTCCTCTTTCTGGCGTTATTCTTCCATTCAGTACCAACAGCACAACAAATAACTTACTCCCATCTCTCAAAGACTTTACAAGTACTCCAAACAGCGGTATTTCAATGGGGATAATGGCACATAAAATTACAGAAAACCTCCCAAAACTGATAGCTGGAGAAGGCATTAACAAAAATGACTTCATAACACTAGGTCTGTTTGCTTCTAAAAACGACCCTTATTCATCTGAAATTGTTGTAGGGAATATTGCCAAAGATTCTCCTGCAGCAAAAGCAGGATTCAAGAAGGGAGATATAATTAAAGAAATGGACGGCATCGGAATAAACTCATGGAGTGAAATCAACAACTATGTTTCACAAAAAAGAGCAGGTCAAGTCATAATTTTCTCTATACGACGTCCACTTGATAAACCATATATTTTATTAAACGGAAAAAAAATAACAACCTCTGAAGAGTTTTTTGATTTTATAAAAAACAATAACGATGGCGAAAAAGTATCAGGGCATATATCCAGCCCTGGAATCAACCAAAAGCTTTATGTAACACTAAAATAAAATTAGATCTTTATTAAATTAATAGCAATAGAATGTGAATTTCATGAATAAAATATCATATCCTCTTAAATTTGAGCCACTTCTTCAAAATAATATTTGGGGTGGAGACTATCTTAAAACAAGGTCAACAAATATTCCTGACGGTTCCGTTGGTGAAAGTTGGGAAATCTCAGATTATAAAACAAAAACAACAAAAATTATAAACGGAGAGCATAAAGGGAAATCACTACATGAAATACTAGATCTCATCTATTATAATCCTATTGATTTTAATAGATTTCCACTTTTACTAAAAATACTCGCTCCTGAAAGTGAGCTTTCAGTTCAAGTACATCCAAATGATAGCTATACTTCTAGCTTAAATCTAGGTGAAAGTGGAAAAGCTGAAGCTTGGTATGTTCTTGATGCTCCAGAAAATAGTTTTCTTTACCTAGGACTTACAGAAAAAATTAGTAAAGAAATATTAAAAAAAGCAGTAGAAGATTGCACTCTTAATAATTATCTTAATAAGGTTTATGTAAAACAAGGAGATGTCGTAAACATTCCTCATGGTACAATCCATTCTCTCTGCCCTAAAATAAAAGTTTTTGAAATACAGCAAAACTCTAATATAACATATAGACTATATGACTGGGGAAGAGTTGATAAAAATGGTCAAAGTCGTCAGCTACATATCAAGGAAGCTTTACAGGTTGTTAATTATGATTATCTTCCAGCTTCACATTTAGTTACTCCAAAAATTATTAATAATAAGGAGTACTTAAGAGAAAAATATATGCAATCTGCAAATTTTACAATGGAAAAAATTTCTAAAATGAGAGCACCAATTAAACTAGACAATTCTGAACTAAAAGTACATATTATCACATCAATAAACTCTAAAATCGAAATATCTACAGTAAGTGGAAGTATATCCCTTAATAAATATGATTCATGTTTAATCCCAGCCATGTCTGGTGTTATAAGTATCGCAGGAAGCTTTGAATCTGAAGTTTTGCTATATAGTTAATTTTTTTTCGAAATTAGTTGCTGTTTTTTCTTGAGCAATAAAAATATCATAGTATATTATTAGTTTATGGAGGTGTAATATAATGATAGAAAATAAGGAAAAACCAAATAAGCAAAAAGTTCCAGAAAATGTCAAACAAGCGAGGAATTTTTTAGCTTCAATAAATAATGGTATGCATAAAGTTAAACCCTCTGATGAACATAAAATTGCTGAGGCAAAATTAGTTCTTGCTGTTTACGGTTGTCAACTTGAAGGCTTGCCAGTTACTGTTACCAACTTAATTATGATTCTAGGACAAGATTCATCTGAAATATTAAAGTATCTAACACCTGACACCCATTCCTATTATGGTATTGTTGACACCAAAATTTAATTTCACTACTATAAATAAGAATCCCTATGATATAAATATCATAGGGATTCTTATTTATAGTAGTGAATAGTATAAAAACTAATCTACTCTTTTAACACTCTTAATTATAACAGGCTCAACAGGTACATCGTCATGGAAACCATGAGAACCAGTTCTCACCCCAGCAATACCGTCAACAACATCCATTCCTTCAGTAACTTTACCAAAAACAGCATAGCCAAAATCACGCTGTCCATGATCAAGAAAAGCATTATCCTTTACATTAATAAAGAATTGAGAAGTAGCGCTATTGATATCAGAGGTTCTAGCCATTGACAATGTCGCTCTGCTGTTTAAAAGCCCGTTGTCAGCTTCATTTTTTATTGGTTCACGTTTATTGTCTTTTTCTTCCATATCTATATCGAAGCCACCACACTGAACCATAAATCCAGCTATAACCCTATGAAAGATAGTGTCATTGTAGAAACCATCATCTACATACTCTAAGAAATTAGCAACTGTTATTGGTGCTTTTTTAGTATACAACTCAACCTTAAAATTTCCCATAGTAGTTTCAAATTCTACATTAACGGTTTCTTTGACCGCCTTTTTCTTTTTCTTTGATGCCACAGGCTCACTCCTCGAATCATCACTCTCCATCAGGCTACAGCCTGTAATGAGTGCAAAAACTGTAAAAATAATAATAAAATACTTCAAGTTTAATCTCCAAATGGACATACTACTTTTGAACCTATTATTATAATCATACTGATCAAAACGCCTAAAGTAAAGCCTATTTTTCGGTTAAAGTTGCATATAATAACAAATATCTAACATTTTTAGCCCAACTTATTTCAGGCTCCAAGTAATTCAATAAAATTTTAGACAATTCGGTGCATATATCAAAGAATTCCTCATAGTGCAATTCATCGAGAGCTTTTTTAGAGTAAAAAGGTACAACCCTTGTTAGAGCTCTAGTGAGTGCCGTATTTCTACATATAAACCGATGAGGTCTACAGACACATAAAATTTCAGTAATAGTTACAAGCCCCGCTTGAGGAAATTTTGCAGCATTATACTTCTCTTGAAACCCTCCCTGAGTGGTAATAAGCTTCACCAGCGAGTCCACCACTTTCTGTGCAGAATTTGCTCTTCCTAAATTTGTAACACGAATTGGACACTCCGGAATAGTTAGCACTTTTAATTCTTTATATATATCCGGAGCAGGCATACTTTGCAAGTACTCCGGATTTAGAACAGTTGCCGCTCTTTCGTAAAAATCTTGAACCCAAGAAAATCTCTCATTAAATTCAGCTGCATCGACCTTTTCACCAAATCGATTAATAAGTTCGTTTCTGAATAAATCTGCCCAGTCAGCCATAGCTCTCCTTGAAAATTCTATATTTATTTAACTTTTGGTATCTCATCCCAATTTGTAGTATATTTTGGTGAAAGATAATCTGCACGCAGCGCCCATCCTCGCTGCAGTAGCCCCTGTGATGCAATCTTGAGTGAACCACGCCCCATTTCACGATTAATTTTGTCAATAGTTCCCATAAGAGCTTTTTTATCGGAAATCGAATCAGTAATTCCAAAGATATCCCGTTGTTTATGAACACCCTCCCCTACTAGATCAAGCAACATCACCCCTGCCTTTTGATATAAAAAGTTCGGCTTATAGATTTTTTTAAGTAGCATTTGCGCTTCTGAAGCAATCTCAAAAGTAGAATTTGTAGGTATAACGAACCCAGTTGCTGCTGATGCAGTGAAATAATCTGCCTTAGAATGTTTATTAGTACGAATAAATACGTACACAGCGCAAGCCAATGATTTTTGCTTTCTAAGTTTCTCACAAGCCCTAGCCACAAATGTTGACGTAGCCTGTTCTAATTCCTCATATTCACTGGTTAAAACGCCAAATGATCTAGATATGCGAATGTTTTTTCTCTTCCCTACCTGCTCAAGCTCAATACATACTTCATTATTCAACTCACGTGCAGTTCGTTCAACAATTATCCCAATCTTTTTTCTAAGCATAAAAGGATCAGCCTGTCTCAAATCTAGTGTGTTCCAGACCCCATAACAACTTAATTTTTTCTTAATATTTCCAGATATACCCCAAATGTCAGTAAGTTCAATTTTACCCAACTCAGTAAGAATCTGCTCCTCAGTTAAAAGTAATTCAACTCCCGCTTTTTGTCGTTTAGCTGCATGATTTGCAATTTTGGCAAGTGTTTTAGTCTTGGCAATTCCTACAGACACATTGATCCCAACCCAGTGTTTTACTGTATATACCAATTCATTTGCCCAATGTTTCAGATTATCAACATCCACTCCCGATATTTCGATAAAGGCCTCATCTATAGAATACTGTTCAATATTAGGGCTGAAACGATCCAGCACTTCAATAACTCGACTGCTTATATCTCCATAAAGAGCATAATTAGATGAAAAAAATTCAGTACCTTTATTTTCTAAAAAATCTTTGAATTTATAAAATGGAGAGGCCATCGGTAGATTAAATTCCTTAACCTCTGCAGAGCGAGCAACAATGCACCCATCATTATTTGAAAGGACAACGACCGGCTTATTCTTAAGATCAGGTCTGAATAATTTTTCGCACGAAGCGTAAAAATTGTTACAATCAACTAGAGCAAACACAGCTCCACCTTAAACATTACCGAGCTGTACACTATCAAGAGTCATCATTCTCGTCCCCTCTTTTTCAAATAAAACGACTATATGAGTACGGCTACATGAAAGAACTCGTCCCTTACCCAATATTTTATGAACAACAAGTTGCCCAGATTTAAAGGCATATTCTTCTTTCTTTTTTTTCTTTAACGATCGTACTGGAGCATCCTCAAACTCATCAAAAGCATCATCTATCCCATCGAAAGTATCGCCAAAAGGGTCTGCAAATTCATCATCATCAAACGAGTCTTTATGTCCCAAGGCATAAACCCCACTTCCGCCAGCCAGATCGACCAGCTGCATCTCTTCTGTTGGCAGTTCAGCAAGAAATGGACTTGGACGCGAGTATTCAAGTTTACCCCATATAAGTCTTTTCGCGGCATGAGTAATAAAGAGTTTTTTCTCTGCACGGGTAATTCCAACGTAGAATAACCTCCTCTCTTCCTCCTCTTTTGCAGTTGAATCCTGAGAATTTGAATGTGGAAGCAACCCATTTTCAAGTCCACCCAGAAAGACAATAGGAAACTCCAATCCTTTTGCGCTATGGAGAGTCATCAATGTAATGTTATCGGCGTCAGGGTCATAGCTATCTACATCTGCGACCAACGCCACATCTTCCAAAAATTCTGGTAAAGAGCTACCAGAGTGCTCTGCCTCAAACTCAGCTGCTCTACCAACAAATGACTCCAAATTTTCAAGTCTCTCTTCCCAGGCAGGATCTTTTTCAGTTGCTGCCGATATATGCTCCATAAGACCAGAAACACGGAGTATTTCCCTCACAGAGTCACCAACAGGTGATTGCTTTATATTTTTTAGTCGGTTGCACCAATATGAGAAATCTCTAAGTTTTGCGGTAGTTCTTCCTTCATAAACTTCAACAAAATCAGGAGATGCAAGCAAGTTAAAAGCACTAATCCCCATAAGCCCAGCCTGAGCCTCTACTTTTTCAAGTGTCTTTGGACCAACTCCTACAGGTCTAGCAGATAAGACCCTTCTCAAGGCAATATCATCACGAGGATTGACCAACAACTTAATATGCGAAAGAAAATCTTTGATCTCCTTACGTTCGTAAAAACGCACTCCTCCAACCAACTGATAAGGCATACCAGCAGACATAAAAGCTTCTTCAAGCATTCTAGATTGAGCGTTCGTACGGTAAAATACCGCCATTTTTGAGAAGTTGCTGCCTTCACCTTTGAGCCTTGCAGCTTGCTCAGCAATCCAGTTTGCTTCTTCTCTATCACTCTCAAGCGCCACAATAGCAACAGGCTCACCGCTATTTTCTTCAGTGTACAAACTCTTATCAATTCTATCAGTATTATATTTAATTAGAAAATTAGCCGCACTAAGGATTTTGTCAGTAGACCTATAGTTACGCTCAAGCCTTACCACTTTTGCGTTTGGAAAGTCTTTTTGAAAATCCATAATATTGCTATAATCAGCTCCACGCCACGAGTATATACTCTGATCTGGATCACCTGTCACATGTACATTCTCGAGTTCATTACAGAGAGCTTTCATTAACTTATACTGAACTTTATTAGTATCTTGATATTCATCAATAAGCAGATAACGAAAACGCTGACGATACTGCTCTGTAAGTTCCGGTACCGATTGCAGCAACCTTGCGGTAAGAAGCAGCAAATCATCAAAATCAAGACCATTCATATCTCTAAGACGAGCTTCATACCCTGTATATACACGTTGAATTACATCGGAATACCATGAGCCATCGCCATAGTTCTCTGGAAGCACCATATCACACTTTGCTCGAGAAATTTCAGAAGAGATTGAGCGAGACTTGAAACGTTTATCATCAATAGAATAACTTTTCATTAAATCTTTGATAACTCCTTGCTGATCTGATGTATCAAAGATAGTAAAACGCCCATCTCTACCATCTTTCAAGTAATCAATATCAAAACGCAAAAAACGAGCACATAAAGAATGAAAAGTTCCTACCCAACGGGGAGCTTGCCCAACCATAGCATGCACACGCTCCTTCATTTCACCTGCAGCTTTATTGGTAAAGGTCATAGCAAGAATCTGGTGTGGCTGAACACCATTTTCAATAAGCCACGCAATACGCCTGGTTACAACCCTAGTCTTACCTGACCCAGCCCCAGCAACAACAAGCATTGGGCCATTTTTATGTGTTACAGCTTCTTTCTGTTCAGGAGTAAGCCCTTGTAAAACACCTTCAGATTGCATTACTTACCTTCATCCTTATCAGAATCATCACCACCATCAATATCTTTATCAGCAGCTTTCGTTATCTCTTCCTTCATCTCGTTTACACCACTTCTAAAGGCAACAATCCCTTTACCAAGTGTACGTCCAAGCTCAGGAAGACGCTTCCCAAACAATACAACAGCAACAATAAGGATAATAATAATTTCCCATGGACCTAGCCAGCTAAACATTATGCATACTCCAGTGCAATATAAGTGTAATTTACACATTATATTATACGATCAAAGTTGAACTATACAAGAATTTTTAGATAAATTTTAATCTAGAAATTTTAAGTTAACTCATTAGTTAAATAAAAAAAAGTTTACGTTTCATTCATTACTTTACACAAAGATTCGATATAAATATATATACCTTATAATCATATAACATTAATATTGACTACGTTATTTTTTTTACAAATATATAGGAGAAAAAAGTGTCTATCAAAATTCGTTTATGCCTAACATTTGGTATTATATTACTTGTTATGCTTGTTGCATCAGTATTTTATGGAGTTTCCGTATTTAGATCAAGCTCAATAAATAATATTGATATTTTTTTAAGTTCAAATGCAGAACTAAAACAAAAACTTCTCGATGAAAAAATGAGAACTTATTTTAAAATTCTTGAACTTGCGTCAAACGAAATAGACGTATCAGAATCACAAGAATTCAATCAGAAGAAGATACTTACTACCTGCGACAACATAGCTAAGCAAACGAGCCCTATTGATGTTCTTTTTGCTCTTCCTGATGGTACAACATACAGTCACATAAGAAACGGAAAGATACCAAATTATAATGCTCGCAAAAAAAAGAGAGAATGGTTTACTGAAATATTCGACAACAAAATTAAAAGATTAATGACTAAACCATATACCAACTCAAAGAAAAAACTTGTAATGACTATTGGAGTTCCAATATACAATTCCAGTACACTCGTTGGATCATTATGTATAAGTTTAGATGTTGAAAGTCTCTCAAATTATATATACTCAATGTCCGATAATAAAAACTTCTTCGTAACAAATTCTGCTGGATTTATCTTTGCAGCAAAGAATAAAACAGAGATTGGAAAAAATATTTTCGAAATTATACCTGACTTCAAACAGCATATCAATGAAAAACAATCTTCTTTTAACTATACCTGGAAAACCTTAGACAACAGAGAATACAAAGTATTTTCATCCAAACTTTCAGCAATAAACTGGGCATTCTGGCAATATGAATCACATGATGCAATAAATGCTGAAAGTAATTCTTACCTTATCAACTCTATAATATTCTTGATTATAGCACTTATAATAGCGATAACCGCAACATACTTCACTGCTAAATTTATATCTACTCCAATCAACAATACAGCAAACATTCTCAACATTCTGGCAACTCAAGGAAATACCAAAGTTCAACTAGATAGGAGTATGACCAAGCGTAAAGATGAAATTGGAAATATGGCTAATTCACTCCATGGCTTGATATCAATTCTTAGAGAAAAAGCAGAAACTGCGGAGAATATTGCACATGGTAATCTTAATCTTGAGGCCAAGGTTATATCAGAAAACGACCAGTTGGGCATAGCATTTTCAACAATGATAAATGATCTGAATAAAATTCTTGGACAGGTTAATGAATCAATAACCCAAGTAGCAAGCGGAGTATCTCAGATTAATATCAGCTCACAAGCACTTTCACAAGGAGCTACAGAACAAGCATCATCACTCGAAGAGATAACCTCATCCATGTCTGAGCTTGGTGCACAAACAGCAGAAAATGCTATAAATTCTAAAGAATCAAGTGTTATAGCGAATACTACTTCGGAATTGGCAAATTCTGGTTATAGTTATATGAAAAATCTATCTGAGTCCATGAATAATATCAGTTCAAATTCACAAGAGACTAAAAAGGTCATCAAAACTATTGATGACATTGCTTTTCAGACCAACTTACTAGCTCTTAACGCTGCAGTGGAAGCAGCTAGAGCTGGTGCACATGGTAAAGGCTTTGCTGTTGTTGCGGAAGAAGTAAGAAACCTCGCAGCTCGCTCTGCAAAAGCTGCATCAGAAACAGCAGAATTAATTGAGCATAGTAATTCAGAAATCGAACAAGGCGTAAAAATTTCAGAACAAACCATGGCTTCACTAGAAAGTATCTCAGAAAATATTACAAAAACTTCAACAACAGCCAATGAAATTGCTGTTGCCTCCGACGAACAGGCAAGTGGAATAGATCAAATCAATGTTGGACTAAAGCAAATTGAATCAGTAACAATGCAAAACACTGCCAACGCAGAAGAGACGGCAAGCGCTAGTGAAGAGATGGCAAGACAATCACAGATTCTTAAAAATTTAATATCCCATTTCAAACTAAAACCCAATGCAATCCCAAACGACCTCGATATAAAACAAAATACAAAAAAGGTGCTTGAATATACACCAGATCCAAGCACCACAATTACATCCAAAGAAACAATTATTCTTAATACTAGCGAATTTGGTAAATTTTAATACTTTTTATTCATTTTTAGTAAAACAATATAGCCAACATCTGTTGGCTATATTGTTTATTTACATGAAAGTTTACTTGAAAGAAAATTATTTTTTTAGCTTAAGATTAAATTTACTCTGCCCTGACTGTTTGATAATATCAGTAGCCTTCGCAACAAATTCATACGGAGTGGATTTGTCAGCGTTGATTACGATAACAGGATCTTTAAACTCTTTACGCATTTTTTTAATACGTTCCGGCAATGTATCAAATGAAATCTTATCTTTCTGAAAATACAACTCCCCATCTGGTTTTATTGTCAGCACTTGAACTTCAACTTTAGCAACTTCTGTACTCTTACCTTTGGGTAACTCTACAGAGATACCACCATCAGGTTCAAATTTTGCAGAAATGAGCACAAAGATAACAAGTAAAAACATTACATCGATAAGTGATGTAACATTAATAGCAGCAGACCTCTTTGTTTTAATATTAAATTTCATAGAAAAATTACCAGATTTTGACTACCTTATACGTAGCATCAACCCAATTGCTAGTCGTTCCATTTCAAGCATAGCCTCATCAATTCTGCGAGAAAAATAACTGTAGGCAACATAAGCAGGAATACCTACAATTAGCCCAGCAATAGTGGTTACTAATGCCTCAGAAATACCTCCTGAAAGTTTATGAACTTCCCCCGCACCAACTTGCGCAATAGTATTGAATACAGTATACATGCCGGTAACAGTACCAAGCAGACCGAGCAGTGGTGATATCGCTGCAATTACTTCAAGAGCGAGAACACCTTTACTTATAGCATGAGCTGAACGCCTTCCAGCCCCCTCCACTAAAGTATCTGCTTCTTCCCTACTAAGTTTTCTACTCATAACAACAGTAATGAGTACCTCTGCAAGCGGTCCGCCAATTTTTCTTATTAAACGCTCTGCACTTGAAAAATCAGATTCATGCGTCAAACTTTGAGCCAGATCGACAAGTTCTTTAGGGAAAAGGGTTTTCTTCCTCAACATAAGCAGGCAATAGAAGAAAAACGCTACTGCAATCACAGAGACTCCAAGGAGAATATATATTACATTACCGCCCTGAGTAACAATCTGCCAAAACTCATTTAAGTCTTTCATAATTTATAACTCTTTTTATTGTTAATCTTCATTTTCAGTAGATTCAACCGAAGAAGCAATCTTCTTAGTTACTTTTTTAGAAGCCTTTTTCTTTGTTGCCTTCTTTTTAGTAGTCTTTTTCTTGGAAGTTTTCTTTTTAGCAGCTTTCTCTGCTTCTTTTTCGGCTTTAATCCTTTCTTTTTCAGCCTTTTTAGCAGCTCGTTCAGCTGCCTTTGCTTCTTTTTCTTTGAGTTTCTTTTCCTGTTCGCTACCTGGTATCGGTTTTGCGTTACGACACTTAGGAAATGCCGAGCAAGCCATAAACGGTCCACGTCTAGACATTCTGGCAATCATAGGCGCTCCACACTTATCACATTTAATATCACTTAGATCTGGAAGTTGAATAATTTTACCATCTTTATCAAGATGCATTGTTGTCTGACATTCTGGATACCCAGAACATGCAAGAAACGGCCCATTCTTTCCTAGCTTTACAACCATCTCTTTACCGCACTTAGGGCAGTCTTTCTTAATATCAGGCAATTCTACAATCTTACCATCCTTACCAATCGGTAGTGTCTGATTACATGCTGGATAGCTGGAACAAGCAAGAAATTCACCATAGCGCGAACTCTTCTTCATCATTGGGTTGCCACACTTTGGGCAACTTACCGGATCTATTTCATCACCACTTTCCTGCTCTTCACCCGGCATCGACATGAGTCCATTACAGTCAGGATATTTTGAACAACCTAGGAATGCACCACGAGCCGAATATCTTACAACCATATCAGAACTACACAACGGGCACTTCTCACCATTAGGAGCAGGTCTGCCTTTTAGAGCTTCTACTTCTTTAGTTGCCTTATCCAGATTTTCAGTAAACGGTCTGAAGAAATCATCAACAATCTTATACCAGACTGCTTCTCCTTCTTCTACTTTATCCAGATCATTCTCCATCTTTGCTGTAAAAGCAAGATCCATTATATCCTTAAAACTTGCGAGCAATAACTCTGTCACTGCTGTTCCAAGCTCTGTGGCATGAAAACTCCGTTTCTCAAGTCTTACATACCCTCTATCTTGAATAGTCTGAACAATAGGAGCGTATGTAGAAGGTCTACCTATACCTTCCTTCTCCAAAGCTCTTACCAATGATGCTTCAGAGTAGCGTGGAGGAGGAGTAGTAAAATGCTGGGTAGAGTTAAGAGCTTTTTTGAGCAAATCATCACCTTCAGCAATAGCCGGAAGAATCTGATCTTTTTCCTTACTCTTTTTATTCTCTACTTCTTCTTCGTTGTCATCAGATTTTATATCTTCAGCTTCCTTTTTCTTCTTACCAAGCTGCATTACAGTATGCCCGTCAAAGAGCACAATACGGCCTTTAGCCTCTAAAATTCCTTTATCTGCCTGAATTGTGGCTGTAGTAGTCTGATAACTCGCTGGAGTCATCTGAGAAGCAACAAACCTCTTCCATATAAGTTCATATAACTTGAACTGTTCTGGAGATAATGTGCCTCTTAACCTTTCGGGAGTAAGTAATGCACTAGTTGGTCTTACTGCTTCATGCGCATCCTGAGCATTCTTTTTTGAGGCAAAAGAATTCGGTTTCTCCGGTAAATATTCTGAAGAAAAGTTATCAGAAATATACTCCCGAACTTCTGCAATACCCTCTGGAGCTATACGAGTACTATCAGTTCGCATATAAGTAATTAAACCTGTAAGCTCACCTTCAACCTCTATTCCTTCATATAACTGCTGAGCAATACGCATGGTTCGTTGAGCTCCAAAATGCAGAAAAGTACTTGCTGCCTGCTGTAATGTAGAGGTAATGAATGGAGGGCTTGGTCTACCTTTAACTACACGTTTATCAATGGATGTAATTTTATAATCCGCATTCTCCAGAATACCAGCAATTTTAGTAGCACTCTCTTCATTTGAGGCACAAGCACTTCCAAGAGCAAACTTTTCACCATCCCACTTTACAAGATTAGCATCAAAGACCTCTTCAGCACCACTTTTAGCGAGTTTGACAACAATTTTCCAAAACTCTTCAGGAGTAAAAGCTGAAATTTCTTTCTCACGTTCAACAACAAGTCGAACCGCTACCGACTGAACTCTGCCACCAGAGAGACCTTTGGTAATCTTCTTCCATAAAAATGGAGAAAGAGAAAAACCTACCAGCCTATCAAGTACACGTCGCCCCTGCTGAGCATTAACAAGATTCATATTAATCTTTTCAGGGTGTGCAATAGCTTCTTGAACCGCGCTTTTAGTAATAGCATTAAAGGTCACACGGTATGTTTTATCATCCTCAAGTTTGAGTTGTTCTTTCAGATGCCATGCAATTGCCTCTCCCTCTCTATCCGGGTCGGGAGCAAGATAGACTTCATCAGCCTTTTTGGCAGCGGATTCAAGATCTTTTAAAGTTTTTTCTCTGGTTTTAATAGGCTCATAATTTGGAGTATAATTATTATCAAGGTCTATCCCGAAACGCTTTTTTCCTCGCCCTTTACTTGGGATATCACGAATATGCCCCATAGAGGCCTTTACAGTATAGCCCGCACCGAGAAACTTTTTTATAGTCTTCGCTTTTGCCGGACTTTCTACAATTAGTAATCTATTTACTTTTGCCACTATCGTGCTCCCATAATTGTATACATTATATATTAAAGTTTGTAATTCCTGTTTGAAAATAACGACATCACAAATTATGTCAAGAACTTTTTAAAAAAATGTAACGAACCAATAGAGATGTAATAAGAATTATCTAAATTTATCCACAAGCCCGCTAATCCTACAAACTCTTATTCTTGAGGTAGTTAAAATACTTTTAACACTACCAAATATAGCTATTTTTTGCTTTGCTCTAGTAATCGCTGTATAAAGTAGCTCTTTTGTAAGTATTTCAGATTCTACGCTCGGCAAAACCAGCATAACCGCACCAAAACCGGATCCCTGAGATTTATGAATTGTCATGGCGAATGCTGGAGAATACTGTGGCAATTTTGCAGGCGAGAATGCTTTAAAGCCATCAATATCAGAAATATTATCTTTTTCAGAAGAAGTAAACCATACCTTCATATCACCATTACTATCAGGCCAGAACATCCCAACATCTCCATTGAAAAGCCCTGTCTGATAGTCATTCTTTTCAATCATAACTGGCAAGCCTTTTGAACCATCTACTCTCATACTAAGTTTATTTATTATAAAGTTATTTATTCCCTCCACACCAAGAACGCCTTTATTCAATGCAGTAATAATTTGAAAATCAGAAAACTTTCTATAAGCTTCAGATATTGTAGAAGAGTTTAAATATGAAAGAAAATTTACCTCTCCTACCTCGGTTCTACAAGACCAGCTCTCAATATATGACCACAATTGAGCTTGATTTTTACTCGGCACAAAAGACTTGAATTCAGTCATACTCAATGAATCAGAATAATTTTTATAATCCTGGTGCATAAACTCATTAAAATAATCAGATTCAGATAATAATAAATCCTTCATTTGTCCAATCCCGCTTGTTGAACTGAAACGGAAGGTAAATTCAAGCGGAGTAATAAAATCCTGTAGTAAACTTGATGAATCTGTAACTTGAGGAAGTTGCAAACTGGGTGACATTAAGCTGGAAAATGAGTCTATAAAACTTTGTGTAAATTTACTCAACTCAGAAACGCTTGCACATAAATCACTGAGCACCGCCCCACCCTCAACTGCAGCTAGTTGATCTCTATCACCTAAAAGAATCAATCGTGTTGAAGTAGCAAGTCTTTCAAACAGCATTCTAAATATTAAAACACTCACCATCGAAGCTTCATCGACAACAACCAGATCATATCTTAATTTATCAATTCTACGCTCAGAATTTCGTCTTAATCCGAGCAAACTGTGTACTGTTTTAAACTCAATATTACTAATACAATCCTTGACTGCAAAAGATACTGACAAATGCTCTAGTTCTTCCATTACCGCTTCTTTAAGACGAGCCTGAGCTTTACCAGTAGGTGCAACAAGCGCAACCTTAGCACCAGGATTCTGCCTAAAATAAAGAGCAAGTATCACAGCTACCACCGTAGTCTTACCAGTCCCAGGGCCACCAGTAATAAGGCTTAAATTAGACCTCATCGCCATAAACACAGCTACTTGCTGTCCCCAAGTTTTATCGTAATCACTAAATCTACTATAGACTGAATCAAGTGAAGGCAGAATCTCTGCGTCTAATAAATCTTCTCTCAATACAAGTCTCTCCTTTATAGAAGAAGCTATTACTTCCTCAGCTTCCCAATACCTAAGAAGATATAACCTACCAGCTGAAAATACCAGTGGCTGAGATATAGCTCCAAACACAGGACAAACACCAACAGTACTAGCATCCTTGAATATTTCAGTATAATCAACCCCAGTAAGTATTATCAATATATCTTGGCAAACATCTTCAAATCTCTGCATGAGTTTTGAATCAAGATTAAATCTAACCGAGTCGAAAAAAGACAATGGAGAAGACAAATCTATACAGACATTGTTTCTTTTGGTTGTTGCGTAGCTTACTAAACCAGCGAGAAGAGAGATAACACGTTTATTTTCAGATACTTCTTGAGAATAAATAAACTTTGCAAATGCGTAGTCAAGATGCCTCAGCACCCCAAGTTCATACATAACCGCTATTATATCATAGGAAGAGAACAAATCACCCATTATCATGCCCCCCTGTAAAGATATCAATAAGTTCATTCACGTCCTCTTCAGAAGGAACTTCATAAAATACACCTCTATCAGGTCTATCTAATTCCACCCCTCTGACGTATAGATAGTACCCTCCACCAAAGTGCTTAGAGTAATCAAAGTCAGGAATTCTTGAACGTAAAAAGAGATTGAGCGCGACCGTATAAATATAGAACTGGAGCAAATACCCTGACTCACCCATGCTTGCAAGCACCGATTCAGGACTATATCCTCCATATCTACTGAGGTTATTAGTCTTCCAGTCAGCAAAATAAAATCTCCCATTATACTCAAATACAAGATCTATCAAACCAAACAGAAAGCCTTCTCTAAATCCTTTATTCTGTAGAAACAATCCTAGTCCGGAAATGACTTCAGTGAAGGATTCCTGCTCGCGATAGCTCTGCAAGCCACGTTCTTTAAAGAAGTGGCACAAACGTTCTGTAGATATTTTATCCCGTACAGGAAAATAAAAACTCATCTCAGAAACGACACCATTTGCAGGAACATCTGACAAATTAAACTCAGAGCCAAAAGAATCAAATAACTGGAGAGCAGAAATTATTGACAAAACTCTATCAACCGCTTTTATCTGCAAATCAGCAGAAACAAGTGTAGAGTTTGAGCTTACGACACCATACTTTCGTAGCTTTTCATGAATAAGCTCCTGATCAAATGCATCAGCGCATACAGTAAAATTTGACTCTTCTATGACTTCATGCACAGCACTACCAACCATATTGCTTGAAATTAGAGGGTCAAGGTTATCAATAACAGAGACAACACCTTCATCATCTTCATCACCCGCAAAAGTAACATCACTTCTTACATCATGGCTAATAAACTCATGACTAACAAGCGAAGAATAACTCATCACTCCCCATTCCTGCTCAATACACGCCTCAAACTCAGGACAGTACAAATTAAGAGACTTAATATCCTGATTGAAGACAATACCGGTATCTTTCCACTCACTAACAACAGAGATATACTCTGACTCATTTAAAGTAGAAAGTCTTGAAAAATCCTGGTCAAAAACATCTGCAAGGGCTGAACGCTCGATATTTTTTATATTTCCACCATAAATTATACATTTATCCACAGCTCGAGTAACAGCAACATACAACAGCCTCATTCGCTCAGCACGTTCTTCAAGCTCTAATCTAGCTGAATGCAAATTCATATCCTCTTGCGAAAGTATCAGGCCAATCGTACCATCACCACAATGACATGTTACTGGTTTTGAGAATTTTGTTTTATCCTTAACGGAACTATATAAAAAAGGAACGTAGACAACTGGGAACTGCAACCCTTTACTCTTATGAACAGTCATAATTTTAACTGCATCATCATCACTTTCAAGACGCATTTCAAACTCTTCACTATTTGAATTACTACGTCTTAAATTCTGCAAGATATCATAAACATTTGAGTCAACATCACCTTTATTCAATATCTCCATCTCAAGTATTTCAACAAGCTGAAGATAGTTTGTTATAGCTCTTTCACCATTTTCTGAAGTTGCAAGAACAGCTTTTAAACTAGGATGAGATACAGAGTAATGTTCACGCTCAAATAATATTGTAAAAGCACTCAAAAATCCGTATTTATTGAGAACCTGTTCAAGATCAAAGAAAAATTCTGCCCAATAATCTAAAAGTCTTACATCTTTACATCGATAAAGAGCAAGCTGAGTAATTGAGTATTCAAAACACCTAGTTGAAAGTGCTGCCATAACCGCACTCTCACTTCGAGAATTTACCACAGCTTTTAAAATAACCCCCAACTCATCTGCCTCAATAGAGTCAAACACACTTCCACTTTTCAAAAGCACCCCAACAACACCGCGTTTATTGAGCTCAACTCTAATTGCTTCCCCCTGTTTATTTTTATCAACAAGAACAGCAAAGTTTGAAGGCTTCAATGCTTCTTTTTTCACACCGTCCGTAAAACCTACAAGCCCATTTTGTGATGCATTCAGTTTCAGAGCAATATCATCAGCAACAGATCTTATAATCTCTCTTTCAGCTTGATCTGGCTTTATAACCTCACCATTATCCCGCCACCTAATCTCAAGTGGGGCACTTTCATCAACACCAGTCAATCTTCTGCTATCATTACGCCCAGCATCAACATTTATATATTCAATTTCATCAAAGATAAAAGGGAGAGCATGATTATCATAAGAAATACGATTCTCAAATAAACAATTCATAGCAGTAATACACTCAGGAGTAGAGCGGAAATTCTTACTCAAAGTTGCTCGACTTACATCGTCGGAATTTACTGCTTTAAGATATGAAAAGATATCTGCATCTCTAAAAGCATAAATTGACTGCTTAGGATCTCCTATCATAAAGAAAGGTGTTGCCCCACCACCAAACAAAGAATTAAACACATCAAACTGCACACTACTAGTATCCTGAAACTCATCAACAAGTACAGCACTGTATGCTTCACGTACACGTTTAACCAATCTAGCATCTCCTGCCTTGATTGCCGCACGCGTCAGATATAGCAGATCATCAAATACCAGCTTAGACTTTTCTTCCGAATTATTTGATTCTGAATAATATTGATTTATATAATCAACAAATAATCTGCAGCCTGTCAAAGAAATAATATCCGGAACAGTCCTTAGCTTCAAAATTATATCTTGAAAATCTTGATGAAATACTGCTTGAAAATATTTACTCTTTTTTACAATATCGCTGACAACAGCCCCGTTAACAAGACCTATAAAATCAAGCAAATCACTGTCAGAAGGTTTGGGATGACTCTCTAAAAAATCCAGTATTATATACGCTCTGGTTCCACGCTTACTTTTAAGCTGCTTCCTGAGTTCAATAAAGTCCTCAAAAAGAAGTGCCGAATACAATTCGCTGACATCAGGTAGAGTTGGTACTTCCCCTACTACTACCACATCATCTTTACCGTATACCAGAGGAGCAATAGCTTTGAGCGAATCAACACTCAAATACTTACGGAGTAATTCACCCTCAAAATCATCCCGATATGCCACAAACTTCTTTAAAAAGTCTCCCAACAAATCATCAAATAGACCATTTCGATCATCAACAAGCTCAACGCCGAATAACGAACCACTTTCAAAAGCATAATCAGTAAGTACCGATAGGCAAAAACCATGAATAGTCAGAATAGCAGCTTCATCCATAGCCCTCACAGCAAACTGTATCCTCCTTAAAACTTCTTTATCCTCGACGTATTCTAATGCACGTTTTAAAATCATAAATAATAACTGGTCAGCTGGATCAATATCAAGTACATTACCAGCGCCAATCCCCCCATCGAGAAGAATTTTTTCAGCGTGTGAAAGATTACGTGTTATCCGGAGTTTTAGCTCAGCGGTAGCCTCTCTAGAAAAGGTAACAACAAGAATCTGATCCGGTGTAAAATCTTTCTCAACAATAAAACGTAGATAGAGGTGTTCAATATTATGAGTCTTACCAGTACCAGCACTGGCTTCAATAAGTGTCGTCCCAGGCTCAAGCGTTTGAGTCAGCAAGTTAAATTCCTTCATTACTTGCCCTTTCCAAGCTCTTTAGCTCTGTTAACCTCATACAGTGGTAACACCAATTTTTCAGTCCAATACAGAAATTCAGTCGTATTCTGCGCAGTCTCAGTAAAATCCCTACCATAACATTTTGATATATACTGATCTTTAGAATCAGGATAATCAGCAGAAAAATTGCCCCCTTTATACTTCTGAGAAGCCAACCAGAGAGCATCTTCTACTGTCTTAGCGGCCCTGCTGGATTTTCTCTGCTTTACATATTCAAGACTCGCTCCCTTAAAAACTGGTAGCGGTTTATTTAATCCTGTATAGTACCCCAGTATGTAATTTTGTAAATACCCTTGAGCTTCAACTGCACTAAATCGAGAATAGCCAAATTCAAGTTTCCCAGTACTATTATACAAATGACTCTCAAAATATTCGCTCTCATTTAAAACGACTGAATACACTAAATGTTTAATCCATACTGAAATTAAATTTCTCCATGAAATACCGCTAGAAAAAGAATAGATTATATTGACGTTGATTCCATTTAAATCATTCAAAGCGTCGAGTGTATACTCAAACTTAACTTCACCTAAAACGTCCTTTGAATCATCACATACAGGGACAGTAAGATTACCAACCAGGTCATTAGAATTTAAACAAACAATACCAGATAAAACATCCACCAGCGCCTCTGTTTCCTTATAAATTATTTCAAATGCATCAGAGCCAAGCCTGCCAATAGGAAGAACCCGAATAGCTTCAACAATGTTAAATATTTCATCTTTCTGCACTCCACTAATTCTTTTATGTAATATATAATTTTTAATATCATGCAATTTGTAGCCTCTATCAGTTGACAGTCTCTCCGCATCTTCCGGTAAAACTTCATCCATAGGCTCGAAATATATATTGCATTCTTGCTGAAGATAATATCTGCATGGAGACTGATAAAATTTAATAAGCTCCGCTAGAGAGAGAATAGGTTGAGCTATTATTGATTCAGCAATCTCACTATTCTGAGCAGTAATTAATTCTTTATAGCTTATTCTGTCTTTAGAAAGTATCTTCTGAGCAACCTGATAGTCTTCCATAGAGTAACTAATCAAATTAACACTACACTCGGATCCAAAATACTTATTTGAAAAACTCTGCAAAGGATGAGATACAGTAAGTTGTCCAAGAATGTCATTACCGCCATCAGCGTCAAGATAATACCGCCCAATATAATCACGTAGCAGCTCAATAGGTGCGGCAGGAGCTAGTTCCTCACCTTTTTTTACCCCGCGCCCAGAGTAGAATATAAGTAATTTCTCAGATACAGAGAGAAGGGTTTCAAGAAATACCCCTTGATCATCAAATTTCAAAGAAGGATCACAGAGTCTCCTTTGCTTTGCGGCAATATCAAAGGTTACTGGCTTGATAATTCTTGGGAATGCTCCTTCATCCATACCAAGCATACATATAATTTTTCCCGGGATATTTCTCATTGGCTGAAACTGACAGAATGTTACCCCTCCCATTATAAAACCAGCCCCTGATGTCACACACTCAAGCGCAGAAGAAAACTCAGTAAAGTAGACGTCAAAAGACAAGTCATCTAGGCTCATTTCTACATCAACAAACACCTGCTCAAGCTCATCTAGAGTAAACAGAATATCCTGCCTCAAGCTTCCTGCCTGTGAGTAAAAGACATCAAGAATACTTCTTGTAAAATCAATCCACTCTACAGCTTTTGAAACTCTACTAAAACGTCTTTTAAAATCAAAGATCCTTGCTAAAAATTTGAGCCAGTGCTCCAAGGCATCAATACTATTAGAGACATCCACTCCCAATAATTTCTGTCCATTTTGAAGGAAAAAGAGTTTATCCTGGTTTCCTGTAGCGTATCCAAGAAGAAGCCTTTCTTCTGCTTCTTTCCACGTACATTCATTATCAATTATACCATTTATACTCTTCTTATGTTTACCATCTATTCCCCAGTGAGTCTGAAGTTTATTGATCCAATAGCAAACATCATCAAGTTCTTCAATCTGTCCTCCATTACTTTCAAAAAAAATAGGGTTCGAATATACATTCCAAACCTCGGAAACTTTGAAACGCCCAGAAAAAAGGCGCAGTATACCCAGAAGACCTCGGCAAATCTTATTATCATCAATAACCGCGCGATCACTTATTGTAAATGGTATATATTTATTTGAATCCCTTGAAACACTTCCAAACACCGCCCTTATATATGGTATAAAATCCTTTATAACTGGAGTAAGTACCAAAATATCTTTAGGCTTTAGTGAGTCGTCAGCATTAAAACAATCAAGTAATGACTGATAAAGAGCCTGAACCTGCCTCATTCTTCCACAACATGAATGAAACTGCACACTGGTGTCAGCAATTGCCACAACACTCTTCTTTACCGGCTGTGTCATAAATCTCACTCCAGCCTGTAAACGGCTCATTAACGGCAACTGACAATCAGTTACATCGTTGTGACTACCATGCACCTCATTTTCATACTCAACAAAACCACTATCCGCAGCATAATTTGTCAATAAATTCAAAAAATCTTTATTTCTATCTCCGAAAGTTGCGAGCAATGAGTTACCCTCTTCATAATTACTGCCAGCCTTGCGAAGTAATTCTTTTTCTGAACGAACCAAACCCCAATATTCATGAGAAACTTCAAGATAATATAAATAGACATCCATATGTCTAGATGCTTCATTCAAAACCTGCAGATATAATGGAGGCATACTAGACACACCAAATAGGTGGACTGGAGGAGAATAAAATGAATCAGTAGAAGCCAGCCAGTCAATACACTTGGCAGATAGCTCTGCAACACTTGACAACTCTGTTTTAGTTTTGATTATCTTCCAAAGCTCAGCAAGCCAGATACCATCTTTATACTCACCATTATATCCCTCTGCTCCATATTCTTCCCAGGACAGCAACCAATCAGCCCTATAAAGAGTATACTTATCATAAAGTTCAGCAAGCTTATGAGCAAGCTGTAACTGTTTTAACATATCTCCTTGAATGTAGTTATGCAGAACGCTGAATATTTTTTCAGTATGAATTTCACCCAAGACAGAGAATATCAGCCACTTTAAATGTTCAGAAGATAAAGAGCCAAATTTTTCTGTCTGGGCACTTGCATATGAAGAAACAATAACATCCTGAAAAAAACCATTTAAAAAATAAAACTCCACCCCAGCAGTAATTCCAAGTTTATCAGCTATGCACAGTGAAAGCCAACGTTGCATCCCAGCACTTTGAATAATTATTTTCGGCATATCAAGTACACTGCTAACTCCAGAATATAGATTAGCAGAAAGCTCGCCAGCCAACACATCAAGAGTTTCAGATGATATTAATTTGAACGCCATAATATATTATCCTATATAAAAAAACAACCATAGAAATTATACAAATTGCAAGGTTCAATACAAACATATACCCCTATAAAATAAAGCTTATACCCTAGGTATAAGCTTTATATAAAATACACAAAGATTCTGCTGACTAAAAACTATTATTCCTCGTAATCAGATTCATAAATTCCGCTCTAGTATTGGAATTTTTTCTAAATGAGCCAAGAACTTCTGAAGTTGTCATTACTGAATTCTGCTTCTGCACACCGCGCATCATCATACATAGATGACGACACTCCATAACAACTCCTACCCCATCAGCGTCAATCTCATCCTTTATAGCATTGGCTATTTGACAAGTCAACCTTTCCTGAATTTGAAGCCTCCTGGAAAAAGTATCAACAATACGTGCTAACTTACTGACCCCTATTAACTTTTTCTTAGTAGTATAGCCGATATGACATTTTCCATAAAATGGTAGCATATGGTGCTCACACATACTGTAAATTTCAATATCTCTACTTATTACCATATTGTCGGTATCTGTAGTAAATACCGCATTATTTATTACATCTTTTATCGATAGTCGGTATCCTTCCGTCAGAAACTCAAAAGACTTTGCCACTCTTTTAGGAGTATCAATAAGACCTTCACGATCGGGATCTTCACCAATCTCAATAATTAATTCTTTAATCAACTCTTCAACTCTATTTTTGTTCATAATATCTATCCACACTTACCCATAAAAATTATTTTTTAAATGTCTCCCGCCATCAACTCTCAACACCTCACCAGTGATAAACTCACTTGCAAGGAGAAATAACACAGCATCCGTCACATCTTCAACGCTGCCATAACTTCCAAGTGGATTGGTGTGCTTGAATCTCTCAAGCCATTCAACACCCTGTCCTTCTGGTGGTAGAATAATTCCGGGAGCAACCGCATTCACTCTCAAATGAGGAGAGTATTCGTAAGCAAGCATTTTTGTCAAAGCAAATAATGACTTTTTACTCAAACTATATGCTACATGCTCACGGTCATAGCTATAAATTCTGGTATCTAAAAGATTTACAATCACAGACTTAATTCCCTGACGTGCAAACGCCCTTGAAATAAGAAGCGGAGAAAACGTATTTACTGACATGCTATCTTGTAAATTTTTTGGAGTAATTGTTTCAAGAGTAGACTCAAAATAATTTGAAGCATTATTAATTAGAAAATCAATAGGACCAAGCAGTTTTACTGATCTGTATAAAAGCCCTTCTGATTCTTCAAAATTATTCATATCACTTTGGAGTGCGTACCCTTTTACTCCGTTGGCTCTAATTTTCTGAACAGTATCTTCCGCATCATCTTTGCTCTTAGAATAATGAATAACAACATCCACCCCAAGCTGCGAAAGTTCAAGAGCAATAGCTCTACCTATTCTTCTTGCTCCACCTGTTACCAGAGCCGTACGCCCTTTAAAACTCTCAGAATACCTCTTCATAGAATACCCCGTATACAAATCTTAATCGTCGTAACGCCCTACCTCTTTCTGTGATTTAAATACAATCCTTAGAGGCACCTCAGAGAATCCTAATTCATCACGCATCTGATGTTCAAGGTAACGCTTATAGTTATCGTCAAATGCTAGTGGGTTATTACAGAACAGGAGGAATGTCGGAGGGCATACCCCTACCTGTGTACCATAATAAATTTTACCTATTTTACCCATATATGGTTTAGGTCTGCGCTTTTTATAAGCATTAGCAAGAGCAGAATTAACCTGCGCAGTACGCACTTCCTGAGCGCCCTGTTCGTATAACTCACGAGCCGCAGCAACAAGTGGCCACACATTTTCGCCAGTTTTAGCAGAAATCCCAGCCATTCTACAGAAATAAAGACCTGGTAGATTTTCAGCAATATAATCCTGAAAATCAGTAAGGCTTATATCAGGCTTCTCTTCCTTTACTAAATCCCATTTATTAAGAGCAAGCAGACATGGCTTCTTATACTCAATAATGATTGAACCAATTCTTTTTTCAACTTTACTTACTTCCTCAGTTGCATCAATCATGAGAATAATAACATCTGCTCTTCTCAAAGCTCTCTCAGATCTCATATGACCATAGAATTCCATCATATCATCCATTTTACCACGTTTACGAAGTCCAGCAGTATCAATTGCCACAAACTTCTCCCCATCACGCTCAACGATAACATCGACAGAATCTCTAGTCGTACCAGGAACATCAGAAACAATTACACGATCTGCACCGCAAATATGATTTACTATAGAAGATTTTCCAACATTCCTTTTACCAACAAAAGCTATTTTTAATAGATCTGTACCACTCAAAGGCTCTTCAAACTCTTCCGCTTCAGGAAGCCTATCAATAATAGCTTCTTCAAGATCATCAATATTTCGATTTTCTTTAGCGCTTACAGGGAGCACATCACCAAATCCCAGTGAATGAAAACTAGGTGTATTTACTTCGATGCGATCAGTATCTGCCTTGGTTGCAACCAGTAATACTCTTCCAGACGCCCTTCTAAGCCTATTCGCGACATCAATATCAAGTGGTACAATCCCCTCACGCGAATCAACCAAAAACAGAATAAGCGATGCTTCACGAATAGCAACATCAATCTGAAGCTCAACAGACTCCTCAAGCTTTTGTTTATCAACAATACCAATACCACCAGTATCAATCAGATCAAATGTTCTATCCTCTATTGTCAAAGGATATAGAACTCTATCTCTTGTTACACCAGCAACTGGTGCTTCAATTGCAATTCGACTTCCTACCAATCTGTTAAATAGTGTTGATTTTCCTACATTAGGCCTACCAACGATTGCTACAGATAAATAACCCATAATTACACATTTCCTCCATCATTGTGTGGTTGCTTGCATTATACCAGAAATGTGCAGAACCTCTCACAAATATAATACAAACCACTTAAAATAAAAATACCCGATCACAAACGACCGGGTACAATATTTTACAAAAAAATAAATAAATAGCAAGCCAAACAATAACTTTTCTATTTCAATTCTTACCGCTTTTCTTCATTATTCTCAGAAGAGTTAGTTGCATTATCATTAACAGAATCTCTCGCTTCCTGATCTGCAGCAGCAGTAGCGGCCTCTTCTTTTACCTTGGTCAACCCAAGGTCTTCCTTCAAATTATTTGAAAGATCTTTTAAAGGAGGGTCAATAGGTACAAGTTCACCCTTCCACCAAGCACGAATAAAGAAGTAAAGAGCGAGCAAAAGCGTAAATGCGACAAATAATACGGGAATAGCAATAAGAACCAGAATAGTAATAAATATTACCCTAAATATTGTCCCGAAAAATCCTCTGCTATTTTTATTTGCAGCATTGACTCCACTTGCATACCCCGCAGCTTCATTCTTTATAAACTTACCCTCAGCCACAAAACCAGTAGCATTCAGTGTCGCCTCATACAAAAAAGCAGAATCTCCAGCAATCGCATTATTCATTTTTTGAGGAATAAGCCCCTTGTACTCTGGATAATTTATAACGAATGAATTTATTGCAACATATAGCCTTATCCTAGGCATTCCATCTTCGCCATCACCAAATCTCACATTACACTGCGCTAGGGATAATTCATCCTCCTTAAATGCAGAAAGAGACCTTAAAATCAGATCTTTACTCTCAGAAAGCAGTACAAAATTTGCAACCTTTTTCAAATAAAATACACTTTTGTCTGGGCGAGTAATCTCCAACCCACGCATACTTGAAGCAAACTTAACCGGTGCTGAAACCTTACTGTACTCTCTTTTATAATAACGTTCAATATCCCAGCCATTGCCAACCTTGAAAACAAGCATTTTCTGAGGAGATTTATTAACAAATGATTCAATAAAGGTCACGCTTGTAATATTACCTACAAACTTCTCTATAATATTACTATCAGCTCCCAACATTTTTGAAAACTCAAAGATAATACCATCTTTAGTCAGTTCGTTTTTTCGCCACACAGGTGCTCCCGCTAGCACATCTGCAGCACCTTCAATATTTTCAACCTCAAAAGCATAAAATGAATCTGCTGGAGCAAAAGATAATATATCTTCTTTATTATTCTGACTCCTTACAATTAAAACAGTTAGAACAACAATAAGAACAAGTCCCACTAATGCAAGCGAACCTACTCCGCCAACACCAAATACAGCGTTATTTTTTTTGGTTACAACAAGATCATTTTCAACTTCAGTCTTGGTCTCTGCCTGATTTTTTATCTCTTCATTCATATCAAATTATCTCCAACTCAAATATTGGGGTTTATTAACTATCGAATTCACTTATCAATAATAACAACACATAGAATTATCTCTATTAAAAACTAGAGATAATTCTACAATTTACCAAAATAATCTCAATAACAAACCAATTTATTCAAACCTGCCTACAATTTCAGCATATTTAAAAAAATCATTTGTTTCAGCAGATATTTCACCTTCTTTCAGGACTTTTAACATATGCGGAGGCTTTATCTGTCCATCGTGACGACCTTTAGCAACCAATGAATCCCTATGCTTTTCATATGAACCTATTTTAATAATTATTAAAATAGGCTTTTGAAGTCTACCGCTTGCTCTTTTATCACGATATTCAATATTTTGCTTTGAAAGCTCAGAGTCAAACATATCAATTAAATCCTGCTTACAACCATCTTGTGGCTGCTGTGAAAGTTCAACAATCAACGCATACCTTACTTTCTCAGCTATCTCAATTGTAACAGAAAACCCTATAATTTCACATTCTATCTTTTTCGAAACAAAAGACATAACATCAACCACTTGGTCTTCATATACCTTCTCACCAGTAATGGAAAGCACCCCACCAGCTTTATGAAGAAACGCTATTTCTGGAGTATTACTTCTCATTCCTGTCACTTCTACAACATCTCCAATATCATATCTATATAACCCAGAGGAAGTTGTAATAATAAGCCTATAACGCTTTCCTACTTCAAGTTCATGCGCAAGAAGTGTTTCTGAATCTTCTTTAACTTCGTTCCCATCCTCAACAAACTCTAAGAAATGACCATTAATAGCCAGAACTGCCGATGCAGTAAAATCATCTAAAGGTATTGAAAACATTCCCTCTGTCGCTCTTAAACCAAAACATCTCTGCGGTGCACTCCCCCAGAGCGTACTAATCTTACTCAAGTAAAACGGTGCGTTCCCACCTTGCCATGTGTTGATTGCACAAATATTTGGCCAAACATCTTTTGGTGTAAGGACTCCGTTTCTTTTTATAATATCCCTTAAAAACCTAACCTTGCCAGGAACGGGCTTTAAATATTTTGAAAGAGCAGATTTTAAATTTAAATCAAATTCTGAGGCATTATTAAACTTACATGACTCTAAATCATCAACAATCTTATCCCCCCTCTCTGCAAGAATTTTAGCAATCATCACCAAAGTAGAGGGATTTACACTATTAATGACTCTCATATCTTTTCCAAGTGCAAGAGTCAGAGCTATATGGTACTTTGCCTGAAGGTTATCAATAAGAAATGTCGAGTACGGTATTGGATGAAGCGCTCTTATTGGGATAGATTGATCCCTATACTGCTTACCACTGCTTGATCCATAAGGAATTCCACCTTCTGTTAAGCCTTCCACAGCAGGACTGACCATAGTAAAGATATTGCCGATCACCGAATTGCTCCTGCTTTTAACCATATTATACATCCAAATAAGATGACTATTATGATATTCAACAGTAAAATTTCGGGTTATAGGAATAAATTTTGGCGCAGCTGTACTTCCACTTGTAACCCCAAACATTTGCACTTTTTCAGCTACAAGAATATTCTCCTTGCCTTTTACCATCAAATCTATATACGGTTTAAAGCCAAGATAATCCTTAATTGGCACAGCTTTTCTATAATCAGAAATAGCTTTTATGTCTCTAAATGAATATTTCTTCCCAAACTCAGTGACTATATTTCTAGATATAATATCATTAAATCTATCTTTTTGAGCTACTTCTGGATTCTCTAAAGACGCATAAAATTTTTGTAACCTTTTTGCAATAGAAAGGTACATCAAATATTTTAAAAACTTGCTTATCACAACACTTCCTAACTAGGAGCAAAGACTACTCAGCTCCCTGTCCAACCAATTTTGAAATATTATAATTAAAGAATCTAGGACCATCTTCCTGCCTATATCCAATCCATGTCTCGGCTGTTCCACCAAGCTTCGGTATAGAATATTCAATAGAAACAGAAGGAGTATTTTGATCATTTCTATCATAAGCCGGTACACTTACTGTTGGCATTAATGTCTCCAAATTATTGCCTTTTCTATAGTACGGTCTTAAAAGGATTTCTGTTTTTCTATTCGTACCTTTAGGAGGAACCCATCTAACTTTTAATTGAATAATGTCAATGTTAGGATCATCGACACTTGTCAGCCTCCTCAAAGTACCTTTAATATCTCCTGTCAGATTTGTCTGCCTGATAAGCCTCAGTACTTCAGGCCTATCACCCATTAATGACACCTTTAAACTAACAAGCTTCTCCCCTATATCTTTTCCGTAGTCAACCGGACTACTTTCAGGTGGACGAACCTTATACGGGAGAACCATCTTTTTATACTCTCTATTTTCCGGCCTAGCTAAATTAAAGCGAATTCTTCCTGGTTGAACAACCCAATTTTGTTCATATTCAAAGTCATCTCTTGCAGCATAATTAAGCTCAATAGTTCCAGAAATTGATTGATCAAAGAAATTAGTCATTGTTACAAATTGATTTTGAACAGCTGCTTGCATTAATAATTGTGGGGTTCTAAGAATATCAACACTCATTCTGGTTCTTGCAAATGCTCTACTCATTCCAGTAATAATAACAGGTGTTTTAGTTGCAACAAAAGTTGTCGTTGCAGGAACAGGGACAGTATTTCCTTGAAGATCTACTATCTCCATTCTATAGCCCCCACCAAAATCAAGAGGAGCTTCATCACCGTCCCTACCATCATACCAGACAACAGCGACAGCATCTTTTCCACCTGGTTTCCCAAATATATAGTTTGGAAAATACCCATACTGATTTCTAAGATAAAAACTTCCTAAATATTCAGTACCTGTAAGGTTTTTTTCTAATACCCTCATACCTAATAAAGCCGGCATTGGCACAGGATGACCTTCTTCATCAACTCTACAGAGGCCTCTTTCTGGATCAATTAAAGAATCAACATAAATTCGTGGTAGATTAAGAACTCGCCCCATGACTGCTTTTTTTGCCATATTATTGAGCATTATACGCTCTTTTTTAGCGTCATGAATACTTCGTGGACAAGGGTCTAACTGAATAGAAAGCCATTCTTCAAGTTTCCTCTGGGGCACTTGTGTTTCATCAACCGGTTCAGGTTCAGGAGCCATTTCATAAAGCCAGTCAGGGGGATACAATAAATTATTCTCTTTTCTAAAAACAGTAAAATACCTTGGTGCAAGTTTCACCAGTTGCTTATACATATTAAGAATAGACATAGTACTAGGAACAAAAAGGGTAGCAGAATATGCAACGTCAACATCAGGCATTTTAACACCTTCTACATCCAAAGAAACTGGATAAGATTGAGACGGGCTGCTTGTTCTACCAGTCAAAAGACCAGCAGCTTCAGCAATTTCATCTTTAGAAAGACCTAAAGAAAAATCTTGGTCTCCATCTTTTCCCCATTGCCAATATTCAATATGTGCATCAAATTTTTTTGTAATTTTATTAATAAAATCTTCTAACGCACTCGGACGACCTTTCATAATATCCAGTAATGTCCCATTACCAAGTATATGTTTAGCTGGTTTTATCTGAGCGGTAATTCTCATACCAGCTCTTCGCATTAATGCAAATTCTCGAGAAAGCGCACTAATATACGGCGTTACATCACTACCATCAGTTTCGTCTGGCCATAATGCAGACTTTACATATCTAGCGCCTGTGCGTTCTACAATATTTGAGAGAAGCCCTTCTTGAGAAAGGATACTATTTGGAACTTGATCAATTACTACCCCAAAGCCTCCAGCTTGAGCCTCTTCATCAGCACCCATACTACGCTTAATAGTTGGCATCCATAAACCTACAACCTGAGTTCTTTCGGTAAGCAACTTGCCTTTATACCCATATAATGTCACATGGACATAATACACTCCAAGACGTTGTAAATTGATACTTATCGTTTCCGGATAAGTTGTCAACGCTCCTGATACCGCGTCCTTTCTTCTTTCAAAATTTAATTTTAAGGGCTTACCATCTCTTGCTAAAGGAGGTCTGCCATTTATATCATAAACATTAATTACTCTATAATATGATTTTCTGCTATTACCGTCGGAAGAAGTCTCAGACTCAGGAACATTATCTATAAGCCCTCTAAACTCTATATTAAATTGAATTGGCTTAGGAAGTGGTGAAGCCATGCCATCCAATGAGTAATCTACAAATGTTGGCTGCATATATATTTTTGGTTTAGACGAAATCTCAATATCGTCAAACCACGCAAAGCCATCCCTGTCTGCGCCAATGAATTCTGGATTGTCATAAATATTTAACTGAACAACTAAATGTGTGGTATTGGCAGGTATTGTATTTATTTTAAGACTTAGAGGAGATTCAGTCCAGTCATATTGACCTGGCGGAACAGTAAGCTCATTCCTACCTACTACAGTTTGCTCACCTTTTTCATCAATATTCAACCAAATTGCATTTAATCTAACCAAACTTTTTTCTAAACGAAGAGTTCTAGCAAAAGCTGTTATTTCATACGCCATATCAGCTGAAACAACTCGAGGAACCTTCGTTTGAATAGCAACCCCAGTACCGTCAAATGGTATCCTAAGGACAGAGCCTAGCACTCCTGGTATTTTGCTCGGGCGAGAAGAATCAGTAACAATTCTAATATCTCTAGCAAGATAGTCTTTATTTTTATCATCAACGATCTTCTCCCAAAAATCTGGCCAACCGTTACCATCTAAATCTCTATTAATTACCGGATCTGCATACTGTTCAAAATCATATCTAGCAAATGACTGGGCAGCATCTTTCCTCACATTGCTCAAGCGATCACCATCTGCAAAGGCATAATTCGAACACAGTGATAGCATTACTACCAATAACAAAAGAGAAGTATTAACAGTTTTAACCATAGTATTCTGATTAGTAATCGCCATAAATTATCAACTTTAAAAGCTCAAATTCGACTTACTTAATTTCACCGAGTGGTTCCAACTCATCAAGATCTTTACCTTTTTTATACTCCATATCCATTGTATCTACCGCAAGCTGTTTCCTTACATCCTGAGCATCCTTTACACTACCATCTTTCTTTTCAGGCAGAGCTGGAAGGTCTATAGGATCTCTCTGAGAGTCGTAAATACGTCTTGTAGTGATAATTTCATCCGTCCTTGTTATCATGTCATCAGCTCTATCGATAACATCAGATACTGGATCTGGCCCTTCAATTTTTTGTAGGATATAATGCATATTTCTATTATCTTTGATAGTTGTTGGAATAGCAGCTTCACTGATCAAATCAAGTCCAGGCTGCTGGTAAAGTGGAGCTGGCACCGGCTCTTTTACATACATTGGATAATATCCATCGGCTTCTAATCTTATACTAAATACACCATAATGCTTAAAAGGTAGTTCGTAAGGAGTTTTACCATGCCACTGCTCATTCACCCAGACATCAACTCCACTAGGCTCACTGGTAATAACCATTTTTCTTTCAACACACCCTGCTAGACCTATAATAACAGCTATAAACAATGCCATAGAGCTTAAAATTGACCAGAAACATTTATTCATCAGTATCTCCAAAGGGATAATATTATACATAGAACCACTACTATCACCACATTATATCGTCATTAATTTATAAGAAATAGAATAATAATGCCATGATTTCTATCACTAACTTATCAACTATCTGCGGAAACTTTATTAATAGAGTTTACATAATTTTACAAATCCATTAGAATCATGTCAAGCAAACTTTCTTTATTGTAAAGTCTGCATTTTTATTATGAATTCATTTTTATTATTGAATTCCTTGAAATAGTACTAATGTTTTATATAATATTTTTATTATAAATATAATCATGCACTAACTAATAAGGGAGTCTTGTTTTGAATACGTTTCGACACTTAAAATATCTTTGGGTATTTTTACTACCTGCTATATTAATTTTCAGTGGATGTGGTGAGCCAGATATTATTGTTACAGACAGTGCCGCAGAATCAGATGACGTAACAATTAACGAAACAGAAACAATCGTAACGGAAGAGGATGATGGCGTTGGAGGCTGGTGGGGTGTAAGGCATGTAAAGCATGCTTTTTCCACTGATGACAATGATAATGCCGCGAGCAGTACATTTACTGACGAAAATGTACCATTCTCTGCAACCGCCAGTGAAGATCCTGTTGATCCTGACGAAGTATGGATGAGCGAAGATAAGGTTGTAACAGATGACGAATACGAAACAGCAAAGAATTTAGTTTCAGAACAGCAGTTTGCACAAGCAAAATCTGTTCTTCTTAATATAATTCAAAGACACCCCGACTCATCAAGTGCTTGGCGCTGGCTTGGGGATTGCTATTATAATCTTTTAGAACTTCCTGATGCAATTAAAGCATATCAAAAAGCCCGCTCCCTATATCCTGAAAATTATTTTGCTATGAGAGGAGAAGGTTTTGCCCATCTTCATTATGGCAATGAACTCTGGAGACTTGGTGAGCGAAGAAATGCTCATGATCAGTATAGAAAAGCCTTAAAGACACTCCAAGAATGCATGAGAATCTATCCAGGAGATGCAGAAGCTCTCTATGGTCGAAGTATGGCTGCAGAAGGTGCGAGCCGCAGACTATATCAGAATGCAATTACGCTTCTGAAAGATAATCGTATCCAAGACGCAGAAAGTGAAGCCGGCATTTGTGTTGAGGTCATTGATGAAGGAATAGAATCAGCTAGACAGAGATTACTTAAAAATCCAAATGAAATAGGGCCAATTATTATTACTGGTGGGCTTTTTCAGAGACGTGCTATACTTTTAAAATACTTCAAGCGCTACGACCAAGCTGCAGATAATATGTCAAAAGCTATTGAAGCGTACGAAGCAGTGCTAAAACTATCCTCTAACAATGTTCTTGCACAAAAAGAACTTGACAAATGTACAAAATATCAGGAAGAGCTTGACACACTACTTGAGAATGAACAAATGGCGCTCTAAGATCATAACTATTACTATCTAAATCTACATACAAAGTCGTTCTCATATGATTGAGAACGACTTTGTATGTATTTTAAAAATTTTTCTTACGTCTCTTTACATAATTAAAATCAATCAAGCCAAGAAAAGATTTCATACATATTTTTTTATGATCATTATTTTGTGATATAATTACAATATTATAAAACAAAAAAAGATGGAATCATTCACTCATGCGAAAGATTCCATCATTTATAAGCAGCAAAATTATAACCTAGACTTTACGAATAAACTAATACCTGGTATCAGCATACCCTACCCAGCCTTCAGCCTCTACAAGAGCCGCATCAAACTCAGATAATTCAAAACTTTCAGAAACTTCATCTTCTGCCACTTTAAAGGTAATTTTTTTAGCTGAAAAATTAACGTCAGCGATAACATTTCCTTTTTTAGAAAGAGCAAATAATGAGTCTATCTTCTCCTTGGGCATTTCGATAGCCATCATACCACAGTTAAACATATTCTGCCTGAAAATTCTTGCAAAACTTTCAGCAATAACAATGTTAATATCATTTACTTCAAAGGCCCATGGTGCATGTTCACGAGATGAACCACAACCAAAATTTTTCCTAGAAACAACAATTTTTGCTCTCTGTAGTTTCTCACCATTTGAATCAAAACCTTCTAATTCAAGGTCTTCAAGAAGGTATGGCTTTAAAGCTTCTTTTTTTACCTCAGTAAGATATCGCGCAGGTATAATTTCATCTGTGTTGATATTTTCTCTATCGAGAAAAATTACTTCTCCTCCAAACATTTTCATATTTTTAATCTCCAAATATCGAGTTTTTATAAAATCAACAACTGACAATCTCTTAGAGAAACTCTCTAGGATCACACAGTTCGCCTTTTACAGCAGCAGCTGCTGCCGAAGCAGGACTCATAAGATGAACCATACCGCCACGCCCCATTCTTCCAACAAAATTCCTGTTTGTTGTAGAAGCACATACTTCTCCAGGAGCAAGAACACCATTACTCATCCCTAGACAAGCTCCACAGGTTGGATTTGTAACACAGAAACCTGCCTGTCTGAATATATCCATAGTACCGTCTTTCATAGCAGCATCAAATATCTTTGGGGTTGCTGGAGAAACAATCCCTCTAACATTTGGAGCAAGTTTATTGCCAATCAAGATCTTTGCAGCAGCATGTAGATCAGAAAGACGACCATTGGTACAACTACCAATATAAACCTGATCAATCTTCATTCCTTTCTGATCCTTCAAAAGAATTACTTGATCAGGATTGTAATCTGTAGTACAGACCGGCTCAATTTTTGTCGCATCAATTACTATAACACTTGCGTATTCGGCCCCCTCATCAGAGTGCCACTTTTTAAAATCTTCAAGGGCTTTACCCTTATCATTATCATACTCACCCGCTATAAACTCCCAAAGGTAGTCGAGAGTTACTTCATCAGGCAAACATATTCCACAAGTACCGCCAGCTTCAATAGCCATATTAGAAAGAGTCATTCTCTCTTCCATGCTCATGCTATCAACTGTGGAGCCAACAAACTCAATAACATGATCAGTTGCGCCACTCACTGTCAACTCCTTAATAACTGTCAAAATTACATCTTTGGCATAAACACCGTTCCCAAGTTCGCCATTAATCTCAACTTTGATGCTTGCTGGTTTTCTAAATGCACAGACCCCTTTTAATATTCCAACTTCAAGATCTGTAGTACCAACACCAGCAGCAAAAGCGCCGAAAGCACCATGAGTACACGTATGACTATCACCCATAATGACAGTATATCCCGGTCTAATAAATCCTTTTTCAGGAAAAATAGCATGGCATACTCCATTGCTGCCAATATCAAAAAAATCTTTAATATTATGCCTCTTAGCCCAGTCTCTAAGAATTTTAGCCTGTATTGCAGTTTTTGAGTCTTTAGACGGAGTGACATGATCAATAACCGCCTTAATTTTAGTAGGGTCAAATACTCTGTCCATTCCCCTGTATTCAAGATCTGCAATTGCTATGGGTGTTGTGATCTCATGACACATAACAACATCCAATGACAGAACATTTGTCCCCTCAAAAGGCTGATCCTTTAAATGTGCAGCAAATATCTTATCTGCAATATTTTGTGGCATTTTAATACTCCCAAGTAGAATCTACACAATACATCAACCTCACTATAAGGTTAAATTTATTATAATATATTTTATTCTTATAGGTTATTGTGTCAATGCAAAATTATACAAGAATTAATTGTAAACATATTCTTATATCATGGTAAATTTTTTGTAAAAATTGTACAAATAAAAGATTAAATAATCTTGCATAGTCAAACCAATGTTGTATCATCTGATTAGATACACTTTGTATACATTGTAGGATACACTGTAAGAAATATGGTAAGAAAAAAGTAAGAAAAGGATATAACACATGGGACTATGTGGTGTAACAAATGAGATCAAAGAAGATTTTGGCAGAAGGCTTAGGGCCGCAAGAGATGCAAAAAAACTTTCACGTCAAGTGTTATCAGCTCGTCTGGGAGTAAGCCCTAAAACAGTACAAAGCTGGGAAATGGGTAGAACATTTATTGAAAAGCTTTCTTTATTCCCTCTTATTGAACGTGAACTTGGAATTTCATTATCTGAAATTATTGAAGAGGCTATGCTACAAGAAACAGGTAATAAAGGGGAAAAAGCGGCTGAAAGCAAGGTAAATTACAGTAATAAATCAACTGTTACTACAGAGGTATCAGAAACCTGCCCTTTAGTATTCAGCTTCAATCAGGTTAAAACAAATTCAGAATTAATGCCTGAAGTTGCAGAAAACTATTATGCAATACCAATAATTAAGCCATCTTCAGTATCAAAGCCAGTTTTTGACCTGAAAGATAGCGATGTTATTGATAATACAATTATTTGTAAAGACTGGGTTCCACGAGGTGGAGTCATGATCGCCTGCACCATTGATGATAATGGGCTGGAACCAACTATTCCTGCAACCTCTCTGATTATTATTGATCGCAGAGAGCTTATGCTAGAAAAATGTATTGGAAGGAATATCGCTATCTTTCAAAAAGGCAAAGGAATTAAAGTAAGACAACTCGAAGAAGGTACTACAGAAGGATCACTACGAGCTGTTCCAGCTGGAGGCAAAAGCAGAGGAAGTTTTGATATAAAACCAGAAAAAGGTGATATTATTCTTGGCAGAATTGTTGCAGTATTTGCTAAATGCTAATAACATTCTATCATACGTTTTAAGCAAGCCTGTAAAGCATTTTGCATTACAGGCTGTTTTTATATAGACTTTTATAACAATATTTTATAAAATCACTATTTCGAATTGTTTTATTGTGATATAATACGATTCACAATTATTTCAAGGTATTTTTAATGTTCAATAAAGCGAGACTAAAAGATATTTTTAATGACATAAGCACGGGTAAAATGTCAGTAGCAGAAGCAATCAAAAATTGTGAAATTGAAGAAAATCTTGGCTTTGCCAAAATAGATCATGATCGTGAACGCAGATGCGGTTTTCCCGAAGTTATTTTTGCTGAATTCAAGACTACTGAACATTCATTAGCAATAGCAGAGTCGCTTTTAAACAAAACTGGCTTTGCTTTCCTTACTAGAGTACCTGAACAAACAAAAGAGTTGATACTTTCAAAATGGCCTGATGCTGATTATAACAAATTATCTAAAACTATTATATTAGGGAAGTTACCAGATATCCATAAAAATACAAAAGAACACAATGTGCTGGTAATTTCTGCTGGCACAAGTGATATACCTGTTGCAGAAGAAGCTGCAGTTACAGCTAGAGTTATGGGGTGTAATGTTGAATATTTACATGATGCTGGAGTTGCAGGTATCCACCGAATCTTAGGTGCAGAACCTCAACTTAAAAAAGCTTCTGTGATAATTGTTACTGCTGGAATGGAGGGAGCACTTCCAAGTGTCGTTGCAGGGCTAGTGGATTGCCCTGTTATAGGGGTTCCTACCAGTATTGGGTATGGGGCATCTTTTAAAGGTATTGCAGCCTTGCTAGGTATGCTGAACTCATGTGCAAATGGTGTTGCGGTAGTTAACATTGATAATGGCTTCGGTGCCGGTTGTCTGGCCGCCCGCATAATAAAAAAAGTCAAGGAAAATTAAAATGAATATAAACAATGGGCTAATACCACTTCCAAAACGTCCCAGAACAGCTCACAAGAACAATGCAGGGCGTGTACTTGTTATAGCAGGTTCGCGTGGTTTTACCGGAGCTGGAGCCCTCGCAACAATATCAGCATTAAGAACAGGTGCAGGACTTGTCACATGGGCAATACCTGAAAGTCTATGCAATGTAGCGGAAAGTCTATGCATTGAGAGTATAACTATGCCAATTGACGAGACAGAACAGAAAGCACCAGCTGTGAGTTCAAGAGAAACGCTGTTGGAAGCAGCACAGGAATCTGACGCGGTCATTTTAGGTCCAGGACTACCTGTAGCTGGTGAAAGTGGAGAATTAATGAGACTTATTGTCCCTGAAATTAAAAAGACCCTGATATTAGATGCAGGTGGAATTAGAGCTATAAGCAACAACTTGATGGCTATTCGCAACAGAAGACACCCGACAATATTAACTCCACACCCTGGTGAATTCTCAGATCTGACAAACTTGGGTGTTAGTGATATTGAAGATAATAGAGAAAGTCACTGTAAAAATCTTGCTAAAAAATCCTCAGCCGTCGTACTTTTAAAAGGCTGTGATACTGTTGTTAGCGATGGAATAAATAAATATATTAATACCTCAGGAAATCAGGGAATGGCCACAGCTGGTATGGGCGATGTACTAACCGGTATCATTGCCGCGCTCGTAGCCAGTGGAATCGAACCGTATTCAGCAACATGTATTGGAGCTTTCTTACACGGTCTTGCAGGAGACCTTGCCCGAGAAGAATTTGGTATACATGGCATGATAGCCTCTGATGTAATGAATATGATCCCCAAAGCAATATTGAAATATAACAGTAAATATCAACATAAATAATATAACCTATAAATATGAAAGAGATAAATAAGTGATAAAAGAATTTAAACTCCCCAAAAAAGCCTCAAGAATGACTACTGCAATTTTTGCTGAATGGCTGGTGAGTACAGGAGATAAAATATCTATTGGTCAACCTATATGCGATGTTACTATCGATAAAGTTACACTTGAAATTGAAAGCGATGTCGCTGGTATTCTTACTTATAAAATTTCACACCGTGGACAACTAGTTCCTGTCGGTGGTGTTATGGGATTACTTACAGCTGATGGCGAAAAAATAAGCAACGACATTATTAATGGCTACCCTGGATTTGCACCTGCTCCACCAATAAATGTTAGCTGTGCAATCTCACCAGATTTAGGTGACAGCTTGGTTCCAATGGATGCAATGAGAACTGTAATAGCTCAGCGTATGAGCATTGCCCGCCATGAGATGCCACACTTTTATCTTACAACTGCTGTAGATATGACCGGAGCAATCAAACTTCGTCAAAAATTAAAAAAAGAAAAACGCTTAAGAATAGCATATAACGATATGCTCATCAAAGCATCAGGGATTGCACTTAGAAAATATCCGCAAGTAGCTTCACTCTATACAACACAAGGCTATGTCAGACGTAGTAAAATGCATGTAGGCTTTGCTGTAGCTGTTGAACCTGAAGGACTGGTTGTGCCTGTTGTGCGTAATGCCGATAGCCGCTCACTCAGTGATGTATCAACGGAAGCAAAAGAATTAGCAAAAAAATCAAGAAACAAGCATCTGACGCCTGATGACTATGGTTTTGGGGTTTTCACGGTCAGCAACCTAAGTTCATACGATGTTGAGCAGTTCACAGCTATTATTAACCCGGTAAATGCCGCTATTCTGGCAGTTGGCAAAGTGATAGAGAAGCCAGTAGTAGTGAGCCATGAGATAAAAATCAGACCAATTATGAAAATAACGCTTTCAAGTGACCACCGTGTTATCGATGGTGCTTTGGCAGCTAAATTTACAGGCTATTTAAAACATCTTATGGAAAACCCTGAAAGTCTCCTACTAAGTGAATCTACAGAACGATAAAGCTTAATATCAATATTTTTATTAATAAAGGCAGAGGTCACCCCTGCCTTTATTAACAATCAACATTTTAAATTATGACTATTTATTCCTTAAAGGAACAACCGACTCATCAACATTTTTACCAAATATAACCCCAAAAATACTTATTATAGTAGATATTCCCATCCCAATCATCGCATAAGAACTTTCCCCAATTATCCCAGAGAACGCCCCCATACCAGAACCCACTAAAATTGCCAAAGAGGTAATAATAATGTGCATTCTTTTTTTATGTGAGACTAAGATAGACAGAAGCAATGGTGGAATAACACCTGAATTGAAGATGCTGTATGAGAACAGCAAAATTTGTATGATATCCTTGCTTTTCCAAACAACCGCAATAGCAATAAATCCTAGAAGAAGAGTTAGAAAACGCGTTCTAAATACATTTGTACCACAAACTATATCATGTTCAAAGGTCGTCGAAGCAGTAATGAGGCAGGTATCTGCAGAAGAAATAATAGCAGAAAGTATCCCAAAGAGTAATAAAAATCCTAACCAGTCAGGCAAGTTGCTAGATAAAATATAGAGAAGTACCTTCTGTCCAACAGGGACTTCAACAAAATTCTTTGCCCATACTCCAATCATAACAATTGCAATACTGGCAATAAACAGCAATACAGCAGCAATAAATACACCCTTACGAGCTGCAGATGGACTTTTAGCAGTAAAAATACGGCTGAACACATCAGGACCGACCAAGAATCCAGACCCAACAATGAGCATGAAATATCCCCACTTAGATATTCCAAAATCCTTATTAAGCAGAGAAAGGTCAATTCCACCTTTTGGCATACCTGTAGAATTAAATAGAAAATATAGAGTAAGACCAAGCCCCAGAGCCATCAAAATAACTTGTAGAAAATCCGTCTTCATTACCGAGGCCTGCCCTCCAAGCACGCAGTACACTGTAACAAATAAACCTGCAACAATTAATGATGTATGATAGCTCCACCCTGAAATTTGTGAAACTATTTCAGCGGCAGCTACATATTGTGCTCCTACAATACCAGTCCATACAACTACGACAACGACTGACACCAACCACCTTGCAGCAACACCATTAAGTTTTTCTACGAGATCAGCTAGGGTATATATATCATAAGTTGAAAGTTTCTTCGCAATAGTAAGAGCTAACAACAAAAACCCAATTGCGCCACTTCCTAGCCACCAGAAAGCAGGCATACCTACCTGATAGGCAAGGTCTACTACACCTATAGTTGCTGAAGCTCCGACAACACTAGCAAGAAGTGATGCTGCTATAATAATCCCACCCCTTCTCCTCCCTGCAAGAACATAATCACTAAAATCAACAACTTTCCTAGAGTCAAGCCAACCTAGAACGATCAACCCGATAGCGTACAGCATAAGAAATATCATTTAATTTATACTCCTAAATAATTTCTTCTCGAAAAATAGAGCTAAAACCTATAAATCACAAATTAAAAAAGTTTAACAAACCAGTTATATCACCTAAATTCATAACTGCAATATACTTAGTATAATATTTTATATAAATGATATAAAATGTAAACAGATAAATATATATGAGTTTCAGCTATTTTTTAAACAAAGATTAAAAAAAACCCAAAAAAAACATATTTTTAATTTGCTTCACTAGCATTTATAGTGTAGATATTAAATATAGAACTTTATAATCGTAAGATTATTTATTTATCAAATAGTATAATTGATATTATACTAGTTTTTATTCTTAGTTAACAAAACAATTCATTGGTGTTTGAAAATTGAAGAAATAGGAGAAATTATTATGCCACAATTGCAGAACATGCCAGAGGTAAAAATTGGTGTCGTGGGCGTGTCTCGAGACTGCTTCCCAGCATCCTTGACGAATAAGAGACTAGATGCTCTCTTTGCAGAACTTAAAAAGCAAAAAGTTACAAATGTAGTACGTTGCGGGACAATTATTGAAAATGAAGTTGATGCAATGGCTGCACTTGCTGATATGGACGAACAAGCTGTAGACGCTGTTCTTGTCTACCTTGGAAACTTTGGTCCAGAAGGTCCAACAACAATCTTTGCCGAGCGGTTTGGCGGTCCAGTAATGGTAATGGCTGCTGCTGAAGAAAACAAATCAGTACTTAGCAGTGATCGTGGAGATGCTCTATGTGGTTTACTAAACTGCAGCTACAACTTGAACCTTCGTTCACTTCCAGCATACATTCCACAGTACCCAGTAGCTGGTCCTAAAGAGATCGTAGAAGAGTTAAAAGAGTTCACAAATATTGCCAGAGTAATTATAGGTATGGCCAACTTAAAAGTATTTGGTTTTGGACCAAGACCTGCAGATTTCTTTGCTTGTAATGCTCCTATTGGTCCACTTTATGACCTAGGAATTGAAGTTACTGAAAACTCTGAACTTGATATGCTTGAATACTTCAAATCTGTTAAAGGTCAGAAAAAAGCTATTGAAGCAATTGCAACAGATATGGCAAAAGAACTTGGTAAGAAAGGCAATTCATATCCTGAACTTCTTCCAAAACTTGCACAATTTGAACTTGCACTAACTAAATTTATGGAAGAAAATATGGGTGCTTCTGAGTACGCCGTATTTGCAAATAAATGCTGGCCTGCTTTTGAAGGTGCGTTTGGCTTTGTTCCTTGTTACATTAATAGTCGCCTTGCCGGTAGAGGTATTCCAGTAGCTTGTGAAGTTGATCTTTATGGCGCTGTAAGTGAATACATGGTTCAGTGCGCTACAGAACTGCCAGCAACACTTCTTGACATCAATAACAGTGTTCCAAAAGATATTCTTCCTAAGACCAAAACAGCTCTTAAAGGCTCTAAGCTTGAAGATCTATTTATGGGATTCCATTGTGGTAATACTTGTTCAAGCTGCCTCAAAGCTGGAACATGTGGCATGAAGTATCAATTAATTATGAACCGTCTAATGGAAGAAGGCGGAGAGCCTGATATTACACGAGGTACTCTTGAAGGTCAGCTCAAGCCAGGCGAAACTACTATGTTCCGTCTACAAGCTACTCCCGACTGTAAAATTCGCTCTTACATTGCTGACGGTAATATACTTGATATCAATCCATGTAGCTTTGGTGCAATCGGCATATTTGGTATTCCTGGATTTGCTCGCTTCTACCGCCATATTCTTGTTGGTCAAAATTTCCCACATCATGGCGCGATTGCCTTTAAGAAATGTGGAAAGACAATGTATGAAGTACTCAAATACCTTGGCGTTGAAAGTATTGGTGTTCCTCTTCCAGATGGAGTACGCTACGAAAACGAGAACCCATTCCTTGTTTACTAAGACAGAAACAATAAGTAAAGTTCAAAACAGATTGCCTCATTTCCAGGCAATCTGTTTTTTTTATTTAGCTCGATTTGTTACAAAAACTCCGACAACAACCATTATTGCACCAACACATAAAGAAACTGTTATATTTTCATTTAAAAATAACCACCCAGACAGTATAGCAAATACAGGGACAAAATTAATAAATACACTTGCTCTGCTTACCCCAATCTTATCAATACCCCTATAATACAATAAAAAGCCAACAACAGTTCCTAAAACTGCTAGATATACGATCGCCAACCAACTTTTTAACGGATACTGCCTAATACCATCAAAACCACCTTCTAACCATGCACACGGTAATAGCATCAACATTCCAAATATACAACTCAGCGTTACAACATAAAAGACAGACAGCTCCTGCATAACATATTTGCCAATTAATTGATACCCGACCCAACATAAAACTGCACAAAAAATAAGTATATCTCCATAAGACAAACCAGAGTTAAACAGCACACCGAAATGACCGTTAGTAATAGCCAAAACAACGCCACATAATGCAACAAGTATTCCTACTAATTTTTTAGCAGAAAGGTTTTCCTTATATATGACAGCGGCAAAGACTGACGCAACAATTGGATTACTTGCAATAATGATTGAAGCTCTACCTGCCTGAACAGTATGTAGTCCTTGCAAAAAGCAAATGTTGTATGCAAATACTCCTGTAAAACCGAGTAAAACAACAAATACCCACATCTTTACTGACAATCTCGGAATAAGTTGACCTCTAATAAGACAAATTAGTAAGAGAATTACAGATGCGCAGGCAAACCGAAAAAAACCAGCTGTATACGGAGGAATATCTACAGAAAGTATTCTTCCTGCGATAAATGTTCCTGAAAATACAAGACAAGCCAAAGTCAATTCAAAATAAATCATATTTAATTCCAACAAAAAGCATAAAAAATAAGCCACTCAAAATTGAGTGGCTTAAAAAATACAATTTCAAAGTTTAAGGTCACTCAATATTTAATATTTCTAGCTCAACTATACCAGCAGGAAGATCAGCAGATACAACATCTCCAACCTTTGAACCAATAAGAGCTTTTCCAACAGGACTTGTTGCAAGAATTTTACCAGAAGCTGGATCAGCTTCGCCCTCACCAACAAGTGTTCTCTTCATCTCTTTACCATCTTTCAATCTTTTGAAAGTTACAGTCTTAAACAACCCAACCTTACCATCTTCAAATTGAGAAGGATCAACAATTATAGCATTTGCCAACTTTGTATTGAGCATACTTATCTTAGCATTGAGCATTCCAAGTTCTTCTCTAGCAGCATGATAGTCAGCATTTTCACGAAGGTCACCCTTCTCTCTAGCTTCCTCAATAGCTTTTTTAATTTCTGGTCTTCTGTTTTCAAGAGTATCAACTTCCTTCTTGATAGTTTCATACCCTTCCTGGGTCATTGGAAACTGTGCAGACATAATTTACTCCTATGATATTAAACGTATTTTCATTTTGTTAATAAATTTTGCCCTATAAGAGCAATCTATATGGTACACCCCACACACAACGCTGAAAATACAAAAATGAAACACAGCCTATCACCATAAGATAATAAGCTGTATATATAAAAATGTGAAATTATTATTCATTCACAAACATTATTCATAATAAAGATTACTGTTCAAGAAATTCTTTAATACGCTTACAACCTTTTTCAATATCTTCTCTACTAGTCGCGTAACTCAAGCGAATATGTTTTTCTGTACCAAATGCTTCCCCTGGCACACACGCCACAAGCTTCTCTTCTAAAAGGATATCACAAAGCTCAAAAGGAGTATTAACAACTTTACCACAATACTCTTTACCCAGACATTTAGAGATATCAGGCAACACGTAAAAAGCACCGCCAGGTACAGCACAATCAACACCTTCAATATCATTTAAAAGATCAACAATAAGCTTTTGTCGAGCTTCAAATTCTACTCTCATTTCTTCCACACAACTCTGATCACCAGAAATTGCAGCAAGTGCAGCAGGCTGAGCAATTGAACAAGCATTACTTGTTGCCTGACTCTGAATACTTGCCATAGCCTTAATGATAATCTCCGGGCCAGCTGCAAACCCAATACGCCAACCAGTCATAGCATATGCTTTAGAACAACCGTTGACAACAATTGTATGCTCCTTGCAATAGTCACTAACAGCAGCAATTGAGAAATGCTCATTACCTGCATAAAGCAACTTACTATAGATTTCATCTGAAATACAGTAAAGTCCATATTTCTCTAATAAAACGCCAATTTTTTCTATATCCTCTTTTGAAATAACTGCTCCAGATGGGTTTGATGGACTAGTCAAAATTATTGCCTTAGTCTTTTCTGTAATTTGTTTTTCAATCATATCAGCAGTAAGCAAAAAACCTTTAGCTTCATCTGTCTGAACAACAACAGTATTACCACCTGCAAGCCCTACCATCTCAGGATAGCTCACCCAGTAAGGTGCCGGAAGCAACACTTCATCACCAGGATCAATCATTGCTTGAATCGCAAGATAAACACTGAATTTAGCCCCAGGGCTAACAAGAATTTGTGAGAAGTTATAATCCACCCCCATATCATCCTTTAACCAATTACAAGTAGCTTTTCTAAGTTCAGGCATACCAGGGTTAGGTAGATAACCATGCATTCCATCATTAATAGCTTTTATGCCAGCTTCACAAATATGAGCAGGCGTTTTAAAGTCAGGTTCTCCTGGAGCGAAGCTTACAACATCTTTACCATCTACTTTAAAACCTTTAGCTTTGGCAGCAATCGCCATAGTCAAGCTAGGTTTACCGGCAGCAGCACGCATACTTAGTGGAGTTTTCTTTGACATTTTACATAATCCTAAAAAAAAGTTTTAAAGTATCCATATTTATTCACAATACAATATGGTTTAAAATAATACTTATTATAACTTAATATAGCTTAAAAAAGGCTATAAAAAAAGGTACGGCATGTCCAAATCGACATAGCCGTAACTTTTAAATCTTTACTATTTTACTGTTAGAAGACTAAATGTCAAGAAGAATTAAACAATATCATTTACATATAATGCAACAAAATATAAATAAACTATCGTCCAACTAAAATAAAAAGAAGATACTACTCAATAAAATCATTCCCAATTTAACCACATGAAATCCCGTAAAATATCATTCTATATCATAAAACTCGAAAACAAATTAGTACATACCACTCAATAATTTAGTGCTAACAATTAAGTTTAGCGTTTTTGAATTGCTCTGTCAGCATCAGATAGAATCTCTGTTACACGCACACAAAAATAATCGTTCAAGACCAATACTTCTCCGAATGCTACCAACCTATCATTAATAAGTATATCTACTGGAGCGCCTGCGTCTTTTTCAAGCTGAATAACTGAACCTTCCTTGAGGTTAAGAATATCCTCTACCATCATCTTGGCACGTCCCAACTCAATTTTAACCTCCATCTCAACATCATATAGCATCTCAAGGGAACCTTGAGCAATATCAGTTGCTTCAGCACTGACAGGAGCAGAATTGAATACTGTTTGTGGTAGTGCCTCTGGAACACCAAGTATCGCTTCCATATCAGCATCATCATCACCTATTCCACCAGCCAGAAGAGCATCAATTTCATCTTGAGATAATTCATTAGGAGCCATATATTATCGTCCTTTTCTAGTTCAAGTAATAATTGGTAATCAAAACTTCTCTTACTCTGTCTTTACTTATTTTGTCATTAGAAAGCTGAAGATCCAACTGCTGAAGCTGATAATTTACACTCTCAATAACAAATTCTCTTATCATTTGCTGACCTCTATCAGTTCCCAATTCACTAGAGGTCATTCTATTAATTCTTCTATTGAGCGCATCTCTAATTAAGGGATCCATTTTCTTTACTGCCTCAGAAAATTTCATCCAATCCTCTTGAGTAATAGAAATTTTCTCTCTAATTTCCCTAGAAGTTGGCTCCATTACTAATACCAGATCCATCGCTAGAGTCATTGGCTGTCCGCTTGGCATAGGGATACTGTAGGTTAATTTATCAAGCCTATGCTCAAGATGCATAAACTCTTCCAGGTTTTTCCTCCCTGTCAATCCTTCACCAATTTCTGTATCAGCTGGAGCTTTATCACTTTTGAAGTAAAGTAAGGCACTAAAAAATGCTGCCTCAAGAACAACCACAGAGATGACAATAATCCATCCCCTTGATCCACTCATCAAGCCACCGCCACCACCTTCATCAACTCCGTCATCGTCAGCCATATTCCACCTTAGATTATTAACTATACCATTAAAATATTACTTATTGTCACTTTCATCAATATCTTTTATAAACTCTTCGGTCATGATGATTTCAACACGTCGATTTTCCGCTCTGCCCTTTGGTGTTAAATTACTTGCAATTGGTTCATTATCAGCACAACTTGTCACTCTAAAACGCCGCTTTGATATTTTACCTTCTTCAGAAAGATATGACATCACTGCATAAGCCCGCTGAAATCCCAGATACCATCCATCCTCATATCCTGAGCTTGCAGTATGCCCTCTTATATCAATGCGATTTCTATACCCGCGCAATGTAGGAGCAATATCTTCCTGAAGCATCTGTTTGCCCTGTGGAGTAAGTTCTGCACTATCGGGCCTAAATAATTCCGTTCCCCCGATAGTAATCGTCGTTCGTTGATCTTCCCTGATCGTTTTTACAGAAGTTGTTTTTCCTTTTGGTCCACGTCTTAAAACAAAAGCCTGAATATCAGTCATTGTTTGAGGTTGCTTAAACACCTGCTGTTGTGCTTTATAAGCTGGCAGCACTCCAAACTGCTTCTGAAACTGCCTAGATGTTCTTGTCACTTTATCCTTCTTCATCTCCATCATAGTAAGTAGAATAACAAAGAAACATAAAAGAAGCGTAATCATATCTCCATAGGTTGTCATCCATGCTGGAGCACCTCCGCCGCCACCTTCATCATCAGCCATAACTTACTCACTTATAAATAATTTCAAAAATTGCCCTAGGTACTGCCTTATTCTTCATTGTCTTCTGCTTTACGCATTGAAGGAGAAAGGAATACATTAAGCTTCATCTCTACAATACGAGGATTATCCCCAGACTGTATTGCAAGAACACCACGTAAAACAATTTGCTTAATCATCAATTCCTCAGCATTACGAATTGTCAGCTTATTAGCAATTGGTCCTACAGCGAAATTTGAAATAATAGACCCGTACATTGTAGTAATAAGTGCCACCGCCATACCAGCAGTTAGAGCAGAAGGATCATCCATACCTTGAGAAAGCATATTGATCAAACCAATGAGAGTACCAATCATACCCCATCCAGGAGCATATTTTTCAAAAGCCTCAAACCAGCCCCTACCTTTACCATGTCTTGAGTTAATACATTCTATTTCAGTACTTAAAATTGCTTCAATAAGCTCAGGATCAGTACCATCAACAGCAAGCTGAATTCCTTTTACCATAAAGGCATCTGAAATCTGATCAGTTACATTTTCAAGTGCAAGGATACCATCTCTTCTTGCTACCTCTGCAAATTCGACAAGTTGTGTTATCGTATCAGAAGGGTCTTTACTTTTATTGAAGATTGCATTCAACCCAACTTTTAAAGAATTAATTGTATCTTCAAGTGGTGATGAAATCATAGTAGCAGCCACACCACCACCGAATACGATAGCAACTGACGCAATATCAATAAATCCACCAATTGCGCTCAAGCCAATACCTATGACAACAACACAAAAGGTACCAACTATATAACCAACAACCGTAGCAATATCCACTTCTTACTCTCCTAATCTATAGGTAAGTGCCTGGTAGAGCGAATATACTCTACTGTCTTGCTGACAACCTCATCAGCGGACTCTTTGACCATGATTTTATCATTTGTTACCAAAGTAATAATAGTATCAGGAGTTTCTTCAACAAATTTAATTTTATCAGCATTAATCACTAATCTAGTATTATTCAGTCTTGTTAAAGATATCATTTATAAATTATCCTTACTATATATATACCTCAGCAATTCTATTATCGGCATCATATATATCACAACTTGAGTAAAAGATTAAATTGAGAACACTATCCAGCTATAGTTGAAAATTCTATTCAAAAAAAAATTCACCTCTACAGTTACGCAGAGGTGAATATCTTAGCCATAATATGCAGTAAGATTATCTCTTCAAGTTAATCAATTCCTGTAGCATTTCATCTGCTGTTGTAATAGTCTTTGAGTTAGCCTGGAAACCACGCTGAGTAGTAATCATATTTGTAAACTCTTTTGACATATCAACATTTGATGCTTCAATCGCACTAGCTCTGATACTTCCTCGTCCACCAACATTAGCAAACGCAATCTGCCCATCACCAGAAGCTGGAGCTGTATAGTATAAATTACTACCTGCAGCCATCATACCATTTGGATTAGGAACGAGTGCGATTGACAATCTAGCAATAGCCTTAACAACACCATTTGAGTATACACCCTGAATTACACCATCTGGACTAGTTGTAAATGAATCCAATGTTCCTGGAGCAGAGCCATCTTGATCTTTTAAGTTAAAGTCACTGGAAGATGCAACCTGAGTCATATAGCTAAAATCCAAATTCTGTTCCGCATCAGGAGATAAACCTTCAGTAAGGTTGACTCGAAGCTGATCACTTACCCCCATTTGCTTAAGAGTAATATCAATACCCTGAGTTTCAGATAATTCCGCACCTTTAACATAATTACCATCACTGTCAAAACGTATTGTACCAGTACCAACGTTTACATTTGTTTTAATTTCATTACTTGCTTCATCAATAAACCATTTTGCATCAGTATCATCTTTAGAATCTGCAATCCATCTATAAGTAGAAAAGTCACTATCTCGCTCAACAAGAGCCATGGTCATGGTAACTTCTTTAGGATTACCCAGCGAGTCATAAACAACTAGATTTGTTGTCGTAGATCCACCCTGCTCAGCACTATATTTTGAATCCTGCGTCCACATATCGGTATATGACACATTATTATAACCGATTACAATATCAGTAATTGCATTTTCAGAACCGAGATTACTTACAATGGAATAATTCTTTGATGGTCCATTTGTATCAAGAGAACCAAAACTAGGATTAACCTCAGTAGCTGCAAAATAAGAGCCAAAGTCTAGACTACCATTGAATGCTGTAAGTGCAGAATACGCACCTATACCATTATTCTGAGAATAAGTAATACCAGCTGTAGTTGTTTCCAAATGAACTCCTGTTGTACCTGTATTGCTCAAACCTGTTCCTTGATACATGTTATTCATATAGAGGTTACCACTTCCAGCCTGCATATCCGCTAGTGTACCAAAGCTTACAGTACCAACATTAGAGCCCGCAGAATCATATATGATGTTTGACGAACCTGCTGCATGTGATCCAGTCGTACCAACAACAAAGCCAGTATCCATATCATAAACAGTCATCGCAAAATTACCACTGGTATCCGGACCTGCGACACTATATTCATAAATATCATCAACATCAGTACCTAGAGCACTAGAATCTAGCCATACCGATCTCTGTAATTCTTTGCATCCTCCAACACCAAGAGCCTTATTTGTTGTACTAACAGGAGTGTTTCTAGCTGAATCAGAGTAAGCAGTAACTGAATATTCGTATGTACCAGAAGAGCCGACTTCAAATGCTTCAGTTTCATAATACCATTTAGATTTAATTGCCCAACCAGGCTGATCAAGATCCCAATTTGTCAAGCTTGTCGAATCATCACCAGTCGCCTGAAATGCACCTGCATAAGGAACAGTTGTAGTCATTCCTGTTCTTGTAAATGCACCAGCAGTCTCTGGAGGAACATTATAGCCATATTCACCACCATCTATAGAACTAGAAACTCTTCCTGCAGTCTGGATCGTTCCCATAGCACCACCGATTGGTGGAACAGCAAGTTGAGTCTGAATTGCCTCAATAGACCCTGCATTCACAGTAGAGTTAACGTTACCGCATAACATCATCATTAGATGCTCAATATTAGTCGACTGCGCCCCATCAGAATCACTATAAGAGAACGTTGTTTCATACTTACGCCCACCTTTTCTATAAGAAATAGTAATATCCTGATCTGTATTTGATGGAGTATAGCTATCAAGTCTGCCGTCACCAGAATCAAGTGAATTTCCAAACCGGACATTGCCATTAAAGGCTTCACGAGCAGTTGCGGCTGTCATTGTAGTATCATGAGTTTGAGCCCAAGAAGTACCAGCATCAGTAGTGACAAAATTAACGATATCAGATCCTGCAGGATTGAATGTTCCAGTAGTTAAAGCTAATCCCGCATCAGTAGGATTTGTATGTAATGACCATGGCGCGGCAGTTGAAGGAATTGATGATGCTGTTGTCGCAAGAAGATGACTATAAGCCTGCTCAGAAGTCCATGCACCACTGGTCAAATTTGCTTGAACATCTGAATATGCAACATCATAAACTTCCATAACATATCCAACAGGAGTACTTGAATTTGGTTCTAAGTGATAATACAGAGTATCAGAAAGTTTGAATCCCGCTCCGCCAAAATCCCATTGAGTCAACTGTGATGAACTATCACCAACTGCCGTAAAACGTGCTGGGTTATCAATATTCTTGAATGGCTGAGTCCAAGTACTTCCAGATAAATACCATAAATCTTCTAACGGAGTTGCATTATCGCCTGATAAAGTTGCTTCAGTAATTGCTCCAGTAATAGGATCCTTTACACCAAAAGCTGAACTTGACCAAACTGTACCACCATTAATATATGCATTACCTGACAAAATATCCCAAGTACTATCATCTGCACCAGTAGTAGCAGCAGCATCTTTTACGTCACCAAGGTATTTTTTTAAAGCTTCATTAGAATTGATAGTATTAGCATTTGCTGCCAAATTCAATCCAGTCGATACTTCAACATTTGAATTAAGGTTACCAGTTAGACTTATTTTTGTTGTCTCAACAGCCGCACCAGTCTTTCCAATTGGAATATTAATATCCGCTAAATCACCAGAGTCAGGAATCGTTCCTCCTGTTTCAGCCATGATACCTTGAACCTGAAGACCTTCACCGTATAAGAGACTACCATCAGAACCTATATAGAATGTTCCATCTCTGGTAAATACATTATTATTACCATTTCTCAGTACAAAGAACCCATTACCCTCAAGGCACATATCTCTCTGGTTACCAGTTGACTCTGGCGAACCTCCAGTAAAGTCTTTCATAATACTGCCAGTTTGAGTCCCAAGCCCCATTTGCAGTGGATTAATTGATCCACGTCCTGTATTCGGATCTGCTGTTGTTCCGCCCTTCAATGTATGTTCTAACATTGTTCTGAATTGGAACACACCCTTTTTAAACCCTACTGTATTAACATTAGCGAGGTTATTACCAATGTTATCCATACACTGCTGGTGTGTCTGTAATCCACTTATACCACTATATAGTGCTTGACTTAAACCCATGATATACTCCTTATTACCAGCGCTTCTTTGTCTGTTTGACCAAACTCAGATGCAACTATTAAAATTTAATTTATACTTTATTTTTCGTTAAATTCCCATCAGTGATGCAGGCGATATTGCTTCACCACCCTCTTCAAGGCCAAACATTATTGCTAATTTGCCATTATATAATTTTCGATAGTATATACTATTCACAGTACCACTTATCGGTTCATTGTTAGCTGTATATCCAGAAAAACTTTTTCCTAAATTAGTTTCTATCGCTTTTTGAAGGTTCAACTTCTGAAGTTCAGATATATTACTAGTATTTCCATAATCGACTCTATCACTATTTGTAGCATCTCTTACAGAATACATATCGTCAACACTTACAGCCTCACCTCGTGATGTATACAGATAAAATTCTTCATCTTTAAAGAAGAAACCTTCAACAACACCAGCCATCTTACCATCATTTGCTTTAATGAATCTATCAACATATCGCTTGCAACTTTCCATCTGCTCCATCTGCGAAGTAGTTAGGTTTTTATGAGAATCAATATCTTTGATATAAATTCCCTGTCCACCCCATGTTTCAACCCAGTATTGCCCATCTTTTCTATATACATCTTTTACAATACCACTCTTTATATCTGTTTCATCACCATCACCTGATTTTGCTTCAACATATTGATTAATAAGAGCTGTTACATCCTCAAGCTCACTTTTTTCAGCCGTTGTCAAATCTCTAACCTGAGCAACTCCAATCATAGGAATGGAATTTCCTTCATAAGTATTAAGATATATCTGGCCATTTTTAGTGGTAATATTTTTAACAATCCCTTCAAACGCTTTAGCATTCCCATCAACTCCTACAACATATTTATGTACCATTGAAGAAGCAGCATTTATATCAGGTAATTGATCCATTTTTGAAACATTTGTAATATCGTTATAAGTTACAATTTCTCCACTATCAAGTGTTAATCGAACGTCACTACCCTTTGTAAAGGTATTTACCACAATACCAGTAACTTCCTTACCGTCGAGATTTTTTGAAGTAATCTCCATACCAAGCATGGAACTAGCCCCCTGAACGGCATACTCTTTCCTCATATCAACCATAGCATCAGTCATCACCTTCTGATTATCAAGTGTCTGTAACTGAGCAAATTGAGCCATCATATCAGTATCCTGCATAGGATTTAATGGGTCCTGGTTTTGCATCTGAGTAACCAGAAGTTGCAAAAAATCTTCGTGAGAAACATCATCTTTAGAGCCGGTTTCTGCAGTACCAGAGCCACTAGCAGCGTTAGTACTTTTGTGATAGTAGTCTTCACCTGTTGAAGAAACATATCTTGTACTCTCTGCAACATTACTCATTTTTTTCTCCTAATAAGCTAATAACTACGCAACAATATCAACAGACCCATCATTACCAATCTTATTACTTCTTGTCTGTTCTGATTCAATACTATTTTTATCTGTGTTATTTTGTTTAACCGATGAATTACTACCATTTTTATTTCGTCGAGACTGCTTTTTATTTTCTTCTTGTTGTGCTTGTGCAAAAGCATTTTGTTGATCTCTATTTTGATCGTTTTGCTTATTCAGCTCTACCTCAAAATTTTCAAGTTTCAAACCATGTGACTCTAAATTTCGCTTCAACTGCTCAATATTATTTAGCAGCATCTGCTTAGCGCCATCAGTTTCAACTTTAATAGCCGCGTTAGCCTGTCCATCCTTTACAGAAACTTCTATTGTCAATTTTCCTAATTCTGGAGGAGAGAGTTCCATCGTTACACTCTTCATCGCTTTATCAGAATTATTAACCATCAATTTTGACAATCTATCAATATTTTCAATCATGTCAGCATATTTTACATACGGATTGTCTGTGGTATATGGAGTTTTAGGAGACTCCGGAAGAAAAGCTTTAAATTCAACCTTTGACTCTGGTTCAGCTAAATTTTCTCCAAAATCAGGCTTAACGACAGATTCTGAATCATCTTTTACAGTAATAATTTCATCAAAATTTCTATTTAAATCCTGTTTTAAGTCTTCGTTTTCATTCTGTGTTTCATCACCGAAACCTTGCTCACCTGTTGATGATGAATTATCACCACTATAAGCTCTACCTGTCAAATTATCTTTTACCTGCTCTTTATCTATAGGCTCATTACCATTTTCAGAAATTGTATTTACAGGTGCTTTAATATTTTCACCATTAACCAAATCTTCTTTACTCTTCTGAGGTAAATCTGTATTAACTTCCTTCTGGGCTGTCTGTTCAACGGTTTTACAGTTTTCTTGTTCCTCACTAAACTGAACATTTTCTACAAGAACTTCACCCTCACTCTGGATAAATTCTGTTTTTTGATTTACATCAATTGTTGCTGTATTATTTTTATTTTGACTATTATTTGCCTCAACAGTAATTTCAGCTATCTCTTCAGATGTACTGTCATCAAGAACTGCTGTAGCAAGTTCATCAATAATTTCATTATTTTCACAAGTTATACCAGTATCTTTGACAGCCCTAATAAGGTCATCACTCACTTCATGATTACTAATATTATTTAGAATCTGTTCACGAAGATCTTGATTATTATTAAGCCCATCCAACAACTTACTATTTACCTCTGCTGCATCCAGCATTTTATTGTTTACATTAACGACTTCAATACAAAGCGACTTCAGAACTGTCTCTGGCATATTCGGCAAGTCAACATCAGCGTTAATTTCATTTAATACACCCTTTATTTCTGTAATCAACTCATTTTTTGGTACATTTTTTAACATATCTCTAAGATTAAAATCGACACCAACCTCACCTTCAGCTATTGGAGTGTCAACATTTTGAATATTAGAAGAATACTTTTCTGCAAGCTCAAGAATCTTCTGAGACAATTTATCAATCTCAATCACATCAAGCTCTTTAAGATTTAATAATTCAGCAATCTCAGCCATATCAGAGTTAGAAAGATTTTTTTCACCTATCCTTGAATACACATCTTCAAGTTGATCTAATGCAACAAGATTACTAGTCAAACCGAAAACGTCGGTATTCTCAGTTGAACTTTCATTTGTTTTTATGTCAATGTCTTTTGTATATGGCTCAAATATGCCACTAGCTCCAGCTAAAACCCATTCTACAACTTCTGAAAGTTCTTCCTCAGACAACTCAGATAATGCTTCAGAATCAAGGCTTCCGTCTGCGACCAAAACTGCAATTCTTTCAAATGCTTCAATTTCCTGAGGATCCAGCGGAACAATTGCAAAACCAGCATTTTCATTATCAAAATCATTATTATCAGCATCAGACTTAAATACTTTTTCAATCTTATGAAATGACTTTTTAGTAATAGAAACTGTTTTTTCATTAGAAATGAATGAATTTTCAGATTTTCTGTTACCACGAACATCCTTAGCAACATCAAGAAAATTACTCATATATTCATTGAACGTTACTGATGGCTTATGCTGTGAACTATTCGTACTACTTTCGCTGGTTCTTCCTTTTGCAGCAGTACTTGTTAATAATTTAGCAATTTCCATTATACACTCCATAATTTCTACAAAACAAACTCTGCTATGCTCCTTGCAGAGCAGGCAATCTTTCAGGAATATCTCCAAATCCTGATGTATTATTATCAATACTGAAAGGTAATTCTCTCACAGCATTATGTGCTTCATCTATGCCAATTTTTTCCCACTTAATACCTTTATCGGCAATATCTCTTTCTTCAATAAGCGAATTAAACCCTTCAACAGCAACTTTATCATTGGCAGGATTCCATTCTAAATCATTTACATTTTTTTTATTGACATTCGCTCTACCCCATGCAATTATTATTCCTACATATGAAGGGCGATTTGAATAATTATCTCTACTTACTACCAGATCAGATCTAGGAGCAGTAATTTTTACATCACCAGCAATAATAGAAATAATAGTAGATGTGATAAAATTCTCTCGAACTCGGACTCTTACCACGCCCTTTTTCAAGACAAGTGTATACTGACTGGTACTATATAATTGATGTGATTTAATTTCAGATTTTTGATTTACTGATTCAACAACAACACTAGTATCGCTTCCTAGTACAACACGCGAATTAATGCCGAAGACCATCTCCACACTTCCAGAACCAGTTTTAATAGTATCCATAGGATATATTTTACCGCCAACCTGCATACCTTCATTAATACTTGCAGATGAGTGAACAACCTCACCCCTTCCAGAAAAAGCAGTAATTTCACCAATATTAGATCGATCAACAGCTGTTTCAGCTGCAAAGGTATTTAAAGAGAGAACAACGAATAAAATCAATATGATTCTTAAAAGGTTGATCCGATCTCTTGAAGAACATCCATGTTGTTGATTTTGGGCAAATCTGCATCCATTCAGAGTAGCCGCACTAATTAATTTTGTCATTACCGTTGGTACTCTTCAAAAGTCGTACCAAATCGGCTCTAATTTTTGGTTCCATAAGCGTAAAAATCGTAAAAGCCTCTGGAACAGTCATATTTTTCATATATTCAGCTATCTGTTCTGAATTTTTATAGTCAGCTGTACCGGGAGTAGTCCAAGCTTTTGCTATAGCTTTTGGGGACATCCCGGCATATTTGTTCTCCAAAAGTGGCAGAATCTGCCTTTGAACAGGTTCTGGTAAAGCAGCCATTACTTCGGCAGTAATTTCTGGAGTCAGATACATGTCAATATTCCTAGCACTATCATAGGGGCTTAATGTTAGAAAATAATTTGCAATCAATTCAGGGTCAAGTGCACGAAGAGTACGCCCCATTTTAGCTGTTTTATCAGCTAGAGAAGCCTTAGTATTCTCAATTTTCCATGCTTGTAAATTGTCCTTTTCTTTGACATAATCTTTCTTTAACTTTTCAATCATCGCTCTAAGATCAGTAAGACGTTGCTCATGTTGAGATCTGAGTTCCCTCAAAGCCCGTATTTTTTCTTCAAGTTGCTTCTTCATCTCATTTAACGCTGCCGCAGAGGCATTTCTTGTATCATCCGCTCCTTCTGTAGCAGACAACGCTTTATAACGCTTTTCCCTATCTGTAACCAATTCATTATATTCGTTTATCTGCTCTTTAGTCATTGCATATTTTCTATTCCCTACAAGTACCCAAGCCATATTCTCAAGATCATCTACAGTCACAAATCCAAGCTGCAAGGCAACAACAAAATATATGCACACAGCAAGAAAATTCATTGCCATGATACTCATAATAATATATAGTATTCCACTCAACGTGATTTTATTTTTCGCCATGTCTATTAATCTCTATATTTTTAAACTTTCTAAAAGCTGCTTCACGTTCTTCTTCTTCCATATGATTTCTTGACATTCTAATAGATAATTCATCAAGTTGCTTCTGCCTTTCAGAATCAACTTCTTTTAAATAAATTTTCTTTCTCTTATCTCTGAGTGTTTCAATTGCTTTTTTATCTTTTTGAGATTCAACGAAAGCTAATCTCCTACCTTCTACTTCTTTCTGCAATCTTTTCACTTCATTATTAGCAGAGATAATCCCCATTTCAATTCCGCCAACAACAAGCATCGCGTCAACCATACTCGACAAATGGATTTTTTCTTCTTTGTTACCAGATCTCATATCTCTAATCGAATCAATTATTTCCACTCTTTCGCTCTCAAGTTCAGAAATTTTAGAGCGTTGCAATTCAACTGCTTTATTTGCTTCAGCAAATTCTCTCTTTTTTTCATCTTCAATGATTTTTCTATACTTTAATACCGATTCAAGACGAAATTTAAATTTTTTTGCCATAACATATCTACCTAATCAATATAATAAATCCATAGCCTATTGCTGTTGAGGTGGCACCGTTCTTCTCACCTGAACCGGTCTGCTATACTGATCAGCGAGATCTTTTAATCTTGATGCCACCGTAGTAAAATCATTATGCTCAGTCATGCCTTGTTGTAAAAAATCATTCAACAGTGGCATAATCTTTATTGCTCTATCAATTTCAGGATTAGTTCCTGATACATAAGCACCGATATTAATCATATCTTCATTTTCAGCAAATTTAGCAGCACCACCTCTAAGGTCTCTTGCGGCTTTATTAAAATCAGGAGGCATGATTTCAGACTGTAATCTCGAGAGACTAGCAAGAAAATTAATTGCAGGATAATGCCCCTTCTCGGCTATAGACCTATCAAGCACAATATGCCCATCAAGAATACCACGACTAGCATCACCTATCGGATCATTCATGTCATCGCCTTCAACAAGAACGGTATAAAAACCTGTAATCGACCCTTTTTCTGATTTTCCAGATCTTTCCATCAATCTAGGGAGCATACTGAACACACTTGCTGGGTATCCTTTACCAGCAGAAGGCACTTCACCAATTGAAGATCCTATATCTCTTTGAGCCATTGCCATACGAGTTACAGAATCCATAAGTAAAGCTACATCTCGCCCCCTATCACGAAAATATTCCGCAATAGCTGTTGCAACAAATGGACAACGAACACGAACCGGCGCTGGTTGATCACTAGTTGCAACAATAACCACACTCTTTTTCATACCATCTTCACCCAGCTCACGCTCAATAAATTCACGAACTTCTCTCCCACGTTCGCCAACCAAAGCAACAACGCATACTTCTGCTGCGGAAAATTTAGTGATCATCCCCATCAGTGTTGATTTACCAACACCAGTACCAGCAAAAATACCGATACGCTGTCCCCTACCAATAGTCATAAAACCATCGATTGCCCGGATACCCGTAGGTAGTGGCTCTTCAATTCTCGGCCTCATTACAGGATCTGGCGGATCAGAGTACACCGGACGTGTTGCTGTTGCATATATAGGACCTTTACCATCCATCGGTTCACCTAATCCATTAAGCACACGCCCTAAGAGGTGTTCACCTACAGGAACAACCTGCTGAGTACAAACACTTACAACAAGATCTCCAGGGCCAACCCCTCTCATTTCACCAAGAGCCATTAATAGCGTAGCATCTTCTCTAAAGCCTACGACCTCAGCCTCAATACTCTGTTTAGATAATCGTGAACTAATAGCACATACACTACCTACCGGAAGTGACATAGGTGTTACTTCTACAAGCAAACCAACAATACGTTTTATTCTACCAGATATTTTCCCTGCCAGAATATTTGGCAACTCTTTCTTTTTATCACTGAATACCGAGTTAGACATCTTGCTCTCCAACGTTCGACTCAATAATTTCTTTGATAATTGCCTCTTCTTCATTTCCAAGAGCAAAATCTGAAAGACTTGCGACACCAGATAAAGACGACTGAGGCGCAAAATTATTCGTTATATCGACTTCATCAATATTAGAATTATCAGCAATACCTTCTTCAGGTGCCAAAACACTCTGTGCACCATCAATCACTTCAGCATTTTCAGAATCAGTTTGCCCTAATTTATCTACATTACTAGTTCCGCTTTTTTTGATAGAGTCATCTTCTTGCTTTTGAGAAGTTTGTTCCTCAGAAGTCACAGGAGTCACTTCAGGAATAATATCAGCTACCTCGTTTACTTGAGCAATCTTCGGCAGAGGCTCTATATCCTCACTACCAGGAAATGAAGTATTTGCCCGTCCGTTCCACTCTGTCATACCTTCGGTATCACCAAGTAGGGCTTTTTCAAGAGCAGCGAATTGCTCATCAAGACTCAAATCAACTTCACCCTGACGATTAGAGACTTTTACCCCACCTTGCTGAATAGTGTTATCATCAATAATTGAAACTCGGTCAATATCATTAAAGATAGCTTCAAGGGTAGGTATTTCTTCCTCAATTACTTTGTGATCAGCAGGATTTATCTTTATGACGAGATCGTTCTTATTATTAGTAAGCGCTATAGCTTCCATTACAATAGGGACAACAAAACGTTCATCAACCTCAACTTCACGCCTTACAATTTTTTTTGCTATATCAAGTGAAAGAGATAGTAAATCAACTTCAGCCTGCGCCTGTATAGTCTGTTTTCTATAATTAAGTTCACCTAGTATATTCTGAAGAGCACCATTAAGTCCCCCGACCTTTGCCTCGAACTCAGCTCTAGCAGCAGACTCACCAGCCTTTTGTCCATCAATTTTACCTTGTTCAACACCTTGAGCCAGACCTTTTTCATAACCTTGTTGGCGCATCTTTTCTTCAAGCTCATATATATTCTTTTTAGCCTGTTCAATTTTATCATTTGCAGTTTTTGTAGCTTTTGCTAGTATTGCTCTTGCAGTCTGCTGAAGATCCGTATACTGAAAAGCAACAATAGAATCGCTCTCATGCTTACCATCATAATCATCTTCAATCAGCTCCGTCATTAACTCGACCTTTCAACAAAGAAAACATAAATTAGATACTTATTACTGTCATATTATTAGTTAAACCACGCACGAGCATTGCCACTAAACCACAACCTCGTCTTCACCACCACGACCGGCAATAATAACTTCACCTGACTCTTCAAGTCGCCTAACAATATCAACAATTCTCTGCTGAGCAGTCTCAACATCAGACACTCTAGTTGGTCCCATGAACTCCATATTTTCCTGAATCATTGTAGCAGCTCGTTCAGACATATTCTTAAAGATCTTATTCTGAAGTTCTTCAGATGCTGTTTTAAGAGCCAATGCAAGTTCATCATTTTCAACCTCTTTAAGAGTTGCCTGAATCCCTTTATCATTGACAAGAATAAGATCTTCAAATACAAACATCAAGCGTCGAATTTGCTCAACCATATCAGGATCTTCTTCTTCAAGATTTTCAAGAATACCTTTCTCAGTTGTTCTATCAACAAGATTGAGAACTTCAGCAATATTCTCGATACCACCTGCAGTCTCTAGATCCTGGTTAACAATTGATGACAGTCTTGCTTCAAGACCTTTTTCAACCTCTCTTATCGCTTCTGGAGTAGTCTGCTCCATACGTGCAATACGTTTTACTACCTCCAACTGTTTCTTTGGAGAGAGACCGGCTAAAATTTCAGAAGCCTGTTTGGGATGCAGATGCGCCATTATAAGAGAGATAGTCTGAGGATGCTCGTCCATAATAAATGTCAAAAGAGACTCAGTATCAGCCTGCTTCAAGAAGTGGAATGGAGTCTGCTGTATAGATTGTTCCAGTTCTGATAAAATTTGTGCAGCCTGCTCGGGCGACAAACTCTTCTCTAGAAGCATTCTAGCATAGTCAAGGCCACCCTGCTCAATATATTTACTAGCCATATAAGTCTGATAATATTCTTTAACTACAGCGTCACGAACCTCAGAACTGATTTCAGCATCAAGTTTTGCAATTTCCATAGAAAGAGTTTCAATCTCATCAGTTGAGAGGTTTGTCATAATCTTCGATGCTGAATCCGTATCAAGAGCAATCATCAAAACTGCGGCTTTGCGCATTCCGGACAGACCTTCAATTTTTTTAGGAGCTGCAGTCATAAAATCATCCAATCCAAATCAATCAACTTCCAGCAAATTCTTTCACAATATATTATACTATATTTTTATGCTTAATAAAGCATTGTCTTGGGCAATTACAAAGTACCCAAGACAATTCCCAACTAATAACCATCCCTTGAGGCCATCCAACGACGTACAATACCAGCAGCCTTCACAGGGTCTTCATCTATGAAGTCACCCACCTGGTCTCGCATATTCTCAAAATCAGCCTGCATTCTATCAGCTTCAGAAAACCCTCCACCGGTTGCCATAGTCAAAGCATCGGTATCAGGCAATTCGACTTCTTCGGCTGGTATAGATCTCTTTGCCTGCAAATACAAGAAGTAAATCGCAGCAAAAAGGATTGACAACAGTATTAGCGCCACTACATTCTCTGTCAAGAAATCTTTGAGTCTATCAACTTTTTCTTTGCGCTTATCAGGCTCAAGCTGAGGTTGCCATAACACCTGTTCAATTTGAATTTCCATATTGTCAGACCCATCAAGCATACCTGCAACTTTTGCAACACTTCTTTCAAGCGCAGTAAGGGCATCACCCTCAAGCTTTGGAACAGGTGTACGTAATCTCATTGGACCGCCTGTCTCAGGGTTAATCAATTCATTACCGGCTGCGTCTTTCTCGATAATCCATTTTCCATTATCATCTTTAGTATATGTATATGGGAGGTGAACAACAACTGATACTGTTTGAGATCTAATAACAGGATCATATACTAATTCTGTATCTTCATACCCTAGCTCCATAAGTGTATGCTTATCCTGCCTGTTATACTCTCTGGCAATTTCACGCCCATTGCCTCCTGCACCAGCTGTAGTATTAGTATTAGTTCTAATATTAGGCTGAGTTCCAACAATATTAGCTGGAGCATCTTTAGACTTATCAGATATTTTTCTAGAAGTAATATCTTTTGACTTACCTTCTAATATTTCATGCCTTTGAACATGCTTACGAGTCATATCCCACTTTGTATCAACCCACGCATATACCTCAGAATTTGGGACTATCTTTCGAACACATTCCTCAATAGCAACACTGACCTTCATATTTGTCTTGGAGTTAAGATCCATTGCTGTCGCAGCCATTCCACCAAGAGTATCATCACCCTGAGCCCTGAAATGCCTACCTTCCTGATCAGTAACCAGAACGGCATTAGGATTCAACCCCGATCTTGAATACGCAACAAGGCTGATAATAGCATCAGCCTTAGTACGAGTCAGCTCTTTACCCATAGATGTCTCTACCATTACAGAGGCTCTCTGCTTGAAAGGCATGCGAAACAACGCCTTGCGTTCCCCACCTTGGTAAATCACCTTAGCACTCTTGATTCCATCCATCTTCTGAATCATTTTTGCCACTTCAGAAGAAAGAGCAAGCTTGAAACGCTCTTGAGTAATTTCTTTAGTATCAGTAAACTGAGTATCCTTTAAAGCCTGTTCAAAACTAGTGCCTCCATCTTCTGGAAGTGCATTTTCTTTGGCAAGAATAATCAACGCATCATATTTTTTTTCTTCTGGTACAAGTATGACTTGATTCTTCGCATCATATTCCGCCTCAATGTTTTGAGCTCGCAACATTGAAGTATATTCATCAGAGTCTTTTAACGATACATGTATATCTAGGGGGACATTGAGTGATTTTTCATCCCGGGAACCAATCCAGATGATTAAAGTCAACAATGAAGCAACGGTGATAATCATTGTAACTACACTCGCACGCTGAGTCGACGACATCTGCCCAAGTAATTTTCGCGCATTCTCTAATAACTGCCTTATAACTTCCATCTAAACATACCCCACTATTAGATTTTAAAATTTATGACCTGCTCCCCGTTGAGAAACCCCCATTATCAACTTATTATATGAGTTAGGTATGACTACCACCACAAAAATTTCCGATAAAAGTTGATTTTTTTATAAAAAAACTAGCTGATAATGTAATATTACCAGCTAGATCTAAAACCTATACAAAAATATGAGTTGCATATTATAGACGCATCTGCATAACTTCGTTATAACTATCAACTAATTTACCTCGTACAGCCATAAGCGTCTGGAAAGCAACATCTGCCTTTTCAACAGCCCCCATAACCTTTGTAATATCGGCTTCCCGACCAGTAACAAGACCTTCAACGGCATTATCTGCCTCACTCTGCATCTGGTTGACTTTTTCAAGGTTATCAAGAAGAAAATCTCTGAAGCCAGCACCGTCTACTGTCTGACCTACAGCATTTTTGGATTCGGACACAGCCTTACCAATATTTCCAAGTCCTTCTAAGCCATTAATATTTGCACTCATAATTAAACCTTTATATTTAAAAGACGAGCTTATATAAAACAAATAACCCAAAACTCGAATTACAAAACACTAATCTATTTCCTTCGTCTAATATTATTATATCATTTAATATTAGCGGCATCAAGCAATAATTACTGTAGATAAAAAAATTATCCCCCTACATGCAACTATTTAAAGTAATACAGTCAACCCTATTTTCCTATCACAATCATCATAATAATTGTTACTAACTACGCTATAATCTGTAACGCTCCAGTAAAAATACCTTTTGCAGTTTCAAAAGACGACAAATTTGCTTCATATGCACGCTGCGCAACCATCATATCAACCATCTCAAGAGCAGGTGAAACATTAGGATATTTTACATAACCATTTTCATCAGCATCAGGATGATTAGGTTCATATCTCTGCATAAGATCTGTATTATAATCTGTCTGAATACTATCTACTTCAACTCCTAAAGCCTCATTACCAGTAAAACGAGGCGATCCTGGCTTGAAAGAAATAAGTTTTCTTCTATACGGGTTATTCTCTCCATTTTCATCATGAATGGTATTCACATTAGCCAAGTTGTTTGCATGCATTGTCATTCTAGCTCTTTCAGCATACAGAGCACTACCTGCTATATCAAAGTTTGTAAATATTCCTCCAACCTGTGGCATTTTATAATCCTTTATTTGTTATATAAACCCATTTAAACTCAACCGCTACAACTTATTTTACCTTTGCTGAAGCATTAAGAATCATTGATGTCTTCTTTTTGTACAGCCTCTGCATAGCAGTCATTTTCAATTGGTTCTTTGCCATATCAAGCATTTCAGTCTCAAGATTAACACTATTCTCATCATGCCTCTCAACTGAGAACTCTTTACCGTTGAACATTCTCATTCTAGGGTAGCTACCCTGATACGTTAGATCCAGCTTTTCTTCTGGCCTAAATTGATTAGGGTGATACTGCTCTCTTTTATCAATAGCTTCTACTAGAGATTCAGTAAACTCATCCTCAGGTAGTGTCTGTCTGTAATAATCAGGTGTATCGACATTTGCAATATTATTAGAAATTACAAGGTTTTTCTGAAAAGCAAATCCCATTCCTGATTCTAATACCGGTAGACTTTCACGCTGAAAAAGCGAATCAATCCATGCCATAATTTATCCATCCTTAGAATTTTATGCCAGTTAACTATATGCAAAAGTTGTTCCAGCATACAACAAAAACGAACTTCACTCACAACTTACTATAAAAAAAGAAGTTACATAAATAGCTTCAAGATATCTATGCCTATTTCACAATGCCCTATAAAATCTATCGGCAAAATACGCCAACCAATCAAGGTAAAATATGCCGTTTTCAACTTTTTTCGAAATTAATTTTAAATTTTTACAAAACTTGAATAATCACCATTCTAAATTACTTATTAATAACACTAATATTCTAATTAAATTCTTAATAAGTCTACAAAACCTAAAGATCAAGACACTATCTTGTCGATAAACATGCAGATTTAGATTTATAATGTAATAATAAAATATATAGTTGAGGAATATTATGTTACGGAAAACACTCTTAACACTCTTGCTAACCGCAAGCTGTATTACCACCCCATTCTTTTCAAAACCAGCAATTGCTAATGATAGCAATCTAGTCCAACTGGATGGCAGTGGTTCTGAAGATGCTGATGGTGACCAGCTAATCTACAATTGGCGTCAAATATCAGGCCCTAAAATTAACTTACTCAATGCAAACACTGCAAAGCCAAGTTTTTATCCTGAGATAGCCGGAGATTATGCTTTCGAATTAATAGTCTCAGATGGACGAGTAAAAAGCTCCCCTGCTATTGTGAATGTAAAAATTGAAGAGGCCAATGAAATCCCAGTAGCAGCGCTACCATCTAAAATTTCAGTTGAGTTAGGTGAAAGCGTAATACTTGACGGTAGCGCTTCATGTGATGCAGACAATGATGCACTTCTTTATAATTTTTCACAAGTATCTGGCCCAGCAGACATTCTACGTTCAACCGTATCACAAGAACCAAAATTTACAGTAGTTCCTAAAGCAATTGGCACATATTCATTCGAGCTTATAGTAAATGATGGTAGGGCAAACAGTGATCCAGCACTATGTGTTGTTGATGTTATTAGACCCAATTCAGCCCCTGTAGCCAAAGTAATTGCTCCACGAAAGACAATTATAAAAACCAGACATAGATTTAATAATCCAAACACAGCAAGCATTAAGGCAAATAATACGCAGCATATAGTAATTCCAAAATCACTACAGACAAAATCTACCACCAACGCAAATATCAAACCAAAGATAATCAAAGCGAAAGTCCACCTTACTAAAACTAATAAAATGCCAAAAATGGTTGAGGAAATTGATAGCTTGAGTTCTGCTCAACCACTTAATATTACCCCTATAGCCTCAACTTCAGGTGACATGTCAGTAAGACCTGGTGCAAAAGTTGTAATCAAAGGATTTGGAGTAGACCCAGACGGTGATTCACTACAGTTTATCTGGAATCAGGTATCAGGACCAATGATTCCAGGCAGCCCAATAATGCGTAAAAATCTTGCATTTATTCCTCGTAAGGAAGGTACATATACATTTGAACTTGTTGTCAGCGATGGAAAAACCAAAAGCGATCCAGCAACTTGCTCTATAACAGTAAAAAATAAGCAAGGAGTAAGTATAAAGCCAGCAAGACTTGATGATGCGGAAGTAATTGAAGATATAAATTCGCTTGAATTATCAATACCAAGTGAAGAAGAGTCAATTCAAGCCAACGCGTTAGAAAGTACAGACGAGGATGATATTTCATTCAGAGAGCTCTTCAGTATAGACTAAAATATCTGCAATATTATTATAATAAATAAACCACCCATAAAACTGGGTGGTTTATTTATTACTACCTGTTACTATAAGGAAAAAATATATTTACTATACATCATATTCAGTCGTATAATAAACCCTTGATATCTGCATTATCCATATTCTTACTATCATAAAACTTTGCACCAGTATCGACATCAGATACTTTCTCACCTTTATATGCTTTATAAGCAAGCTCAATAGCTTTATAGCCGATAGAATATGGATCTTGAGTAATAGAACCATAAAAATAACCTTTTCTAACTGCATTTTTTTGACCCGCGCCAGCATCAAAACCTAAAACAAGGAGTCCTTTATACATATGAGCCAAATCTTCGCCATCAGTTGTAGCAGCAAGAAGTCCTTTGACAGTACCTTCGTTTGAACAGAACATGCTAATTATGTTTTTATCCTCAATATTGTTCAAAACAGCTGATGCAGCAGCAGTAGCATCGGTTGCAGAACAAGATGCAGGAACAACCATATCAATAATAACTTTATCACCGCTCTGTGGACTCTTTGGATCAATATACGCTGGGTTACCCGTAACCTTTATATCTTTGGCTGTTAAAGAAGTTTTATTAATAATCAAATCAACCATAGTATCTCTAAATCCTTTACCTCTACTGAGAAGAGACTCACCTGAAGCATCAGAATTCATCACAACAATTGTAACTGGCTTCTCTGATGTAGCAGCACTAATCTTATCTTTAATAACCTCAAACATTTTATTTGCAGCCAAACCAGCAGCATTATAGTTATTTGTAGAAGCATTTGCATAAATAGCCCCTTCAGGTGCATTTGGCACACCTGAATCAAAACCAACAACTGGAATTTTCTCATCACGGCACTGTTCCAACTGATCAACAACAGAGGTAGTATCAATAGCTGCTAGTACAATAGCGACAGGTTGTTTAACCATAGCATTATTCAACATTTCAACCTGAGTAGCAACATCACTCTCTGCAGCAGGACCTTCGAAAGTTGTTCTAACATTATATTTTTTTGCAGCAGCATTTGCTCCCAGTTTTACCTGTTGCCAGAAATCATTTTGGTCACCTTTTGATACAATAGGAATATATGGCTCTTCTGCAGACGCTGTTGATCCAACGGCACAAGAGAAGACAAACACTGCACTAAAAATAACTAGTAAGCTCTTACTCATTTTCATAATTGCAACCTTCCATTTCTAATCCACAAATTTATCACAAAACTATACTAAAATTAAACTCATAAACACAATGAGCTAATCATCTATATACTACCATATCCAGACGTTGTCGTTATTTAATTCACGCTTAACATCAAAGACTTAAGTAGCTGTTAAACACTTAATTTCAAATTCAATACTTGTGTATAAAGTCAAAAAAATATCTTCACACACTTCATCTGTCAAAATCATATTAATTCATTAATAATTACTATTTTTCAATCCATAGGTAAAACGCAAAATATCTACCAACAAAATTTTGCGATTACAAAAGAACTCAATCTGAAAGCTCTTCCTTATCATCATTTAGCTACTTTAACTTATATTTCTATGAACAATACAATTTTGATACGTCATAACTATATAACTATTTAGTTGAGAACTTAATTATCTAGTTTAGACATTACTTTTTAATTTCATGATAATTTTATGAGGCACATTTCACAACGAGCTCCAGATACCATGTAAAAAAGCACATTTCAAAATACGAATAAATTACATTTACACAACATTTAACAACAACTAAACCAACAAACTTGTAAACTATTAAACAATACCATACAAAAATGCCTTTGTCAATTTTTAATATTAAAAACCTAAACAAAACAGGACATTCGACCCAAATAAACACAAAAAAGTACTTTATTCAGACTAAATACGCAAAATACTATTTTTAAACGCAAAAAAACTAGACTTTACTCAATTACTTTACTGAAACCATCAACAACCTCACTAAACAATATATAAAAAACCAACATTGCACAAACTAACAAATGCAAACTAAATAGCAATATTTATCAACCAATATAAAACATTTAAGTAAATTAAAAGATAGCACATAAATATGAAATATAACAATAATTTTTATTTAAGTAAATATAACTTTTTACCCATATAACATATACTTGTATTTGAACTTTTAAATCCTCATATAAATCAGCCATCTTCTATAACATCATAATTTTCAATATTTACGTTAGGACATATGCGAATTAAAGTATTATGCTCGTGTAAATTAATTGTTACCAGTAGAGTCTATAACACCTAAATTAACACTGTGATAAATATTCATTAAAATCATGACACAAGTCTTGCATCAACTTGTTTGTAATGAACAGGGTTTATCTCTTTAAAATGCCTCTCTAATTCTATAGGTATTTTTAGCCTGATTACATTGAAAATTAATTTATTTACTATTAAATAATTAACTTTAAAAAAAAATAATAATAGGTTATATAAGAATAAGAGACTTACCCAAAAATTTTCAGGTATAACAAGACGAGCTAATCAGGAGAAATGGATGAATAAAGCATCTAAGCTAAAACCAGTCATGATTATTGTAGGTCTAACAGCAGCACTTGCAGGACTATTATTTGGGCTTGATATTGGAGTCATATCAGGAGTACTCCCATGGCTTGATAAGGACTGGCATACTTCCACCAAGGATAAAGAGGTAATAGTAAGCGTTATTCTTGTTGGTGCTTTCTTCGGTTCAATAATAGCTGGATATATTTCAAGAAAGATTGGCCGAAAAAAAACAATGCTGGTAAGTGCTCTTATCTTTGCTGTAGGTGCGGTACTATCTAGTATTTCTACAACATCTCTCATGATGGAGAGTGTTAGGTTCTTCCTAGGTATAGCTATCGGTATTGCTTCATTCACGGCTCCGCTCTATATCTCTGAATGTGCACCACAATCTATTAGAGGAGCACTAATCTCGATGTATCAATTGATGATAACAATTGGTATATTGGGAGCCTTCATTTCTGACACTCTACTCGGTTACGGCGGACACTGGAGAATGATGCTTGGAATTATTTCAATTCCGGCTCTTATTATGTTCATAGGAATTTTATTTCTGCCAGAAAGCCCACGTTGGTTATTACTTACAGGAAAAAAATCTGATTCTGAACGAGTGCTTCTTAAACTGCGAGGTAATGAGTCAGACGTAAAAAAAGAGCTTAAAGAGATAAGTGAAGCTCTTGCAGAAGACAGCAAGGATTCAGGCTGGGCCATGCTTAAAAACCCAAACTTTAAACGAGCAGTAACTCTTGGTATCGCGCTACAGTTATTCCAGCAATTTACCGGTATCAACGTAGTTATGTACTACGCCCCCACCATCTTTAAACAAGCAGGCTTTGCCAGTGATCACCAACAGATGTGGGGAACTGTTCTCATTGGCTTAATCAATGTACTGGCAACATTTATAGCAATAGCATTTGTAGATAAATTCGGTCGCAAGCCTATTCTATACGCCGGTTGTGTCGTAATGGCTGTATCATTATTTGCCGTTGGTTTTATATTCCATATTGGAGTAACAATCTCTCCTCATTTACCATTTATTACTATAGGTTTTTTGCTACTGTTTATTATCGGTTTTGCATTCAGTGCAGGTCCACTTGTCTGGGTTGTATGTTCAGAAATATATCCACTCGCAGGCCGTGATGTAGGTGTAACCCTTAGTACTGCAAGTAACTGGATATGCAATGCTATTGTTGGAGCAACATTCCTTACAATGCTCAACACATTCGGTAATGCCGCTACATTCTGGATCTTCACAGGATTCAATGTATTATTCTTTATTGTTGTTCTAAGATATACACCTGAAACCAAAGGCAAGTCCCTCGAAGAAATTGAGGAAAACCTAATGAGCGGTAAGCGCCTAAGAGATATTGGGAAATAACAGCGCCATAATGACTTAACTACAGCTAATTTACTATATTAAAATGAGTCTAAGACGTCATAACTATTCTTAGACTCATTTAACTTAAAGCAAAAAACTGCATTTATAACAGTTTAATTAAATACTCTACAATTACAGCAAAATATCATATTGAAGGAAGCTCAGCTTTAATACGTTTTTCAACTGCGTTAGAAACCCTCTGCGTAAATGCCCTCTCAGTAAAACGTCTCTCACCAAAATCAGATACCCACACGACACCACCAGCAGCACTACTACAGATAAAAAGTTCTGTTGCTTTATCAACCACATCTTTTGTCAAGCGTTCCTGATACAGCATTATCCCCTCGCGAGCCAGTGTCTCCATTACCAGACCTCGCATCACCCCTGGCACTACACCATCTCTAAATGGATGCGGAGTAATTACACCTCCATCAACAACAGCAAAGATATTGGATCTGGTTGTAGATAATAATGCTCCATCTTCATCACATATTACTGCCTCATTAAAACCCTCAGCTATTACTTTGCGCAGAGCAACGTGCTCACGCATACCAGCAGAAAATTTATGAACAGCCAATACATCTCCTCGCTGCCTTCTAAAACATGCAAGCTCCAGCCTTACTCCTTGCGCCCTGTCATCATCATCATAATACGCCTCATCAAGCAAAATTATCTCATTCACGCCCTGAGGCAATAATATTCCATACTCTTCCTCTACATTCACACATCCTGGTGTAATAATAATACGTACCACACCATTATAAAGCCTTGTCCTTGAAGCAAGAGTTGCTATATCACGTGCAATACGCCTTGAACTTAACGCATGAGAGATTCCTATCTCCGGCATACTCAGACTGGCAGCAAGTACATCAATATGCTGTTCCAGTCTTAATGGCAATGAATTTCTAAGCATAATTTCAGCTGCAAGTGACTCCCCCCAGAGAATACTTCTATCCATTATCGGAAGCTTAGCCAACTCCCTTCTCATCAACTCACCATTAACAACCACATGCTCCATTACAAACCTGCCTTCCTCTTTAGCGCTGCAGTTGGACAAGCATTAATACAGTCACCGCATGACAAACACTCACTGCATCCAACCTCCTTACGCACATCAAGCTCCACCGGGCACACCGAATCACATCTTCCACAATTAATACATTCATTCTTATCAAAAGCAACTTTTATAATAGAAAACTTTGCGACTAATCCATACATTGCACCAAGTGGACATAATGCTCTACAAAAAAATCTACTTATAAAAATCGACGCAATTATAACAAAAAGAGTTACGCCAATTCTGATAGGGCTCATTTTAGTGGTAGCATACACAAGCTGCAAAAGATCCTCAACGTTCGCGAGTTTACTTGGGATATCAGCTTCAATAGCTGCAACAGGGCAATATGTGCAGAACAACGACCAATAATTCATGACAACTGAAGTCTGAGGAGAGAGTATGGCAATATCTGCTTTATGTAGATAATAAGGTACAGTAAAAATTTCGGTAGTAAAAATTTCTCCAGGACCAAGGTGAACATTATAAACCTTATCTTCCCCCCGCCAGAGCTCAACACCAGTACTGCTCTCATAATAAACCGGGATCAGAACCAACTTATCCATTGAATGTACACTCATATTCTCAACTGTCACCTCAACGAGAAGATCTGTATCTTCATATTCTTTATCTTTAGATCTTTGAAGCAAATCAAAGACCGATCCATCTTGATTTGAAACACTTGTTTTAGTAAGGCTTGATGGGGCCTCACCTGTAAGATCAGCAATTCCACTATCACCAAAACCAACAGTTGACAAAATGCTGTCCCCAGTATCATTACTCTGATTTGACTCCTGCTTAAATGGATCATCAGCTGTCTCTTCAACTATTTCATCAAAAGAGAAAGAATCCCCCCCTGCGCCTAGACCGACCGCTTTTAGCCCTGTAGCCTCGGATTTCTTCTTAAATTCTTTAGGGACAGGAAAACCACCTTCAGTAACGGTAATATCATATTTTCCCGTATCAAAATATCCCCTATTTTTCTCAGCAAAAATATTTTGATCCAGCTCAGGAGTATCCTTGGCTACCACAGGCTTATTTACCCTGATATATCCTTCTTCAACATCAAATCCAAATATATACGTAAGAAGGAAAACCGTTAAAACCATAATAGCATATTTTAAATACCTTAATGGTTTAGGCAGAGAAAATTTCTTGCTCTTAATTCTGAAAAGAAGCTCCTGCAAGAGTCCAAATGGACAAGCATACCCACAAACCAGACGCCCTAGAAAAATCCCTATAGCAAGTACACTTCCTATGGCAAACGCAGGAATACTCCTTACGCCAAAGCCATACCCAATAATACCAACTGGACATGAAAAAGTTGCCCAAGGACATCCATGACAGTTAAATCCCGGAGAACAAATATTCTTCGCAGAAATTCCAAATACATTCAAATTATAGATAAATGCTGAGGCAAGAGCAGTATAATTTCTTACCTGTGACCAGAATGGCGGAATTTTCCTCATAAAAACACCTCAAATATAACCTATCAAAGCTAAAACACTTTGAGACAGAGCTTAATATGAAATGAAAAAGCAGCGCACCGCACCACCAAGAATTTGCTACATTCAGGTAGGGCAATCATCGATTTTAGCAGCATCGGGCTTTAATGACTTGGCGTTATAAAGCTTACCATCTGCATCCCGCCGAAGAAGTTGCCCCGACTCAATGCTATCAACATACTTATCCCCACCCACCTGCTCGCGAGTATTACCGTCAAATAATGATACAGTATGCTCTTCAAAAAGAAGTGCATACATAATCAATACCAAGGTAAACAAAATCAAACCAATAGAAACAATTCGTTTATTCATCATCTTTTATATTATCGTTTTTTTTCCTGCCAGCTTCAACCCTAATAGTCAAATTTAGCGAATCAAAATATTCCAAAGCAGCAACAGCATGATTTCTACTAAGCCCGGAAATCTTACGCCACACCGGTATTCCAAGAATCTCAAAATTCTCAAAAGCAGAGTTCAAAAGTACTTTTAATCGAGAAAGCTCTACAAAAGGCAACAGGTATTTTCCACCAATAACCACAAGCAACCCTTGAGAAACAAGTATCCGAACAACGTCTTGAGCCTCTTTATCAGTAACACGACACTGCTCTTTTACCTCACCAAGAGCCAGCCATAATGAAGGCTCAGCGTCAATACTCTGGGTAATTACACGGTACATTGCAAGCGCGTTACCCTTTAATTCAGGCTCAAAATTTTGACTGGCTACAATATTATCTTTAATGTTAATCTGAATATGTTTTGATAGTATGTTTAAAGCTCTATAAACACTATCTAGAGGTATATTTAGTACTCTTGCAATTAAATCCGTCTCCATTCCAAGCCTGTATTTATTATCAAAATGATACCTTAATAAATCTTTTTCAAAATGTTTTGCCAAGACCTCTGATTTTGCTGCAATCATCCAGCTATCTTTGCATATCATAAGTAATTCTTTGGCATTAACCAGCCTGCTTATTTCTTCCTGAAGCTCCTCACTATGTATATGTCCAATTTTTTCCAGATCACTTCTGTTAACGACATACTTGCTACCAGCCAGTAATTCGGACAACGTAAAATCGTTACTCGCAAGAGCAGCAAAGGCTAAGCCAAAAAATTCCCCCCTAAAATCATCTTTTCCGTAAATCCTGCCTCCACCATCCATCGACAAAACTACTCCACCGCCAACATTACCAAAAGGCTTAGAAACTCTTAATAAAAATCGATCACCTGCTACCAGTATTGTTGGTGATTCAAGCTTAAGGTTAGCATATAATTCCTGTCCAGCTTCAAGTGAATTTCCACCATATAATTTTACAGAAACATTGCACGAACGAGTTCCGACATGAAGTCTACATTTTGTAACTCTTTTAAAACAAAAATCATTAGAAATATTGTTTAGCTTAACAATATAGTCGGATGAATAGCTATAGGATTCATGGCAAAGAACATCTCCTCTAATAATACCTTTATATGCCCCAGCCTCAGAATAATCAAGATTTATCGCTAAGCATCCCCCACAACCAGCCGACTCAACCTTCCGCCCATAGCTTTCAACTGCTCGGACTCTTACTAAATGGCCATTAATTCTTAAAGTATTACCAATAGAGATCCGACCAGAAACAGGAATTCCGGTCACTACTGTTCCATGCCCTTTTGAGTGAAAAGTTCTCTCAATAAAAACTCTAAAATCTCTTATATCTGAATTACCAATATTACTATTGGCAAGTAAAGCAATCCCTTCCCGTAGAGCTGTAAGCCCCTCCATACTCTTTACTGAAGTATAATGAATCTGCTCTGCAGAAAGACCATATTCATTCAATAATTTAACGGCATCATCTTTTACTACCTCAAGATATTCTTTCTCAACAAGATCAATCTTAGTTATAACAAGAATAACCTTGGCACTAGTCAATTGCGAAACAATCTCAAGATGCTCTCTCGTCTGTGGCATCACAGATTCATTTGCAGCAATAACAAGTAATAAAATATTAGCAGATACGGCTCCAGCAGTCATATTTTTTATATAATCTTCATGTCCAGGAAGATCAACAATACCAATGTTATTATTATCGCCAATATAACAAGGAGCAAAGCCAATATCAATGCTCAGACCACGCTCCTTCTCCTGAGGAAGTCTATCTGTATTACAACCTGTCAAAACTTCTACAAGTGCAGTCTTTCCATGATCAACATGTCCTGCAGTAGCAACAATAACAGGCAAAACGTTATGCATAATATAAACCCAACTAATCACTTACCAAATGAACTAATAATCCTATGAACCAACAAATCAAAATGCCCATCCAAAAGAGAGATCATATCCAGCCAAACACGACCAGCTCTAACTCTCGAAAAGACGCCATTCTTTCGAAGAATTTGCGCGCCCTGTTCTGCTTCTATATTTTTAAACTTAAGCGATACTGCCCATGATTTTATCCCTGAATCAGGTAAAGAACCACTGCCTATATAAGCTTCACTCTCTTCGATCGAGATTTCTGCAAAAATTTTTCCTGAAATTTTAGAACTTAGCTCCATTGCCCGATTTTTAAGAATCTGCTTTGAAGTACAAAGCATTTTATACAACGGTATCTTTTCCTCATATTCACCGTTAACCCAAATTGCCAGAGTCGCTTCAAGTGCTGCTAGAGTCAACTTATCTACGCGAAACATCCTTGCGAATGGATTCTTCCTAATTTTTTCAATATGCTCATATTTACCGCAAATAATTCCTGATTGCGCCCCGCCTATTAATTTATCACCACTGAAACAGCACAAATCGACCCCAGCAGTAATAGAATCCTTTATAAGTGGCTCACTCTCAACACCCCATTTTTCAAGCGAAACCAAAGCCCCACTTCCTAAATCATCAATAGAATATAGACCCAACTCTTTTGCCAAAGACACAATTTCTGAAATATCCGGAGTCCCCCCAAAACCTCTTAACCTATAATTTGACGTATGAACATGCATCAACGCACCAACATTTTCATCAAATGCGTTACGATAATCACTCAAATGAGTACGATTAGTCGTACCGATTTCTTTCATAATCGCTCCGCTCATTGTCATAACATCAGGCATTCTAAAAGCCCCACCAATTTCAACAAGCTGACCTCTACTTATTACAACTTCTTTATCCTTTGCAAGAGTATTTAATACAAGCATAGTTGCTGCTGCATTATTATTTACAACGGTTACGGCTTCTGCTCCTGTAAGTTCTTTGAGTAAAACCTCTACCTTACTCTCACGTAAAGACCGTTTACCTGTCACAGGATCACTCTGCACAGGAGTATATTTTGCTGCAGCTGTAATTGAACCAACAGCTACATTCGATAACGCAGAACGCCCCAAGCCAGTATGAAGAAGAATACCAGTAGCATTAATTACTTCACGCATTGAATTATCACAAATTGAGTTTACAGAGAAAGAAATTTCATCAATTAATTTATCATAATTAAAGTGAACTAATTTTCCAGAAACAAGCCCTTCTCTAATTTTACCAAGGTAATCATTTAATAAGCATTTAAAAAGATTCTTTCCTGCACATTTTATAGCCGGCTGCAATGCAGGATTATCCAATACCTTTCCAACCGAAGGCAAAGATCGCAATTTAGAATTAAGCTCTTTTTCTGAATCATTCATAATAATATAATAATCCTTAAGACTCATTTAAAGTAAAATGTATTATATTTGTATTGATAAAATCAAATTATATACCTATTGTTAACAAATACTAATATAATATTCTCAAAATTATTCTATTCAATCTATTGTCTTGCACCACGAAAAATTTTATATATACTTATTTGAATGTTTTAGTAATAATTGTATTGAAATTAGTGTATTCTCAAGCTATCTTTTCAGTAATAGATTTCTTTTGGAGTTAATAAATAATGTCAAAATACTTATTGATAATTGTTCTTATTTCTTGTTCAGTATCTTCATATGCTGCAGATCTATACCCACCAGAAGAGGAAATGACTCAAGCACAAAAAATTCTCTATAGATCCGCTCCATTAAAAAGTATCGATACAAATAAAGGTCTCAGCAAAATTACTAGATTTCCAAATGGTTCCGGAAATGCAGCAGAAAACTACGCTAAGCTTATGACATTGTTTCAAAGTGATAAAAAAAGCGGGAATTATATTGAATTAAAGCATAATGCCCAAGGATTGAGAGAAATCTTTAAAGCCACTTCAAAAAAAGAATGTAAACTTGCACCAAAATATTTCCCATATATGAATAAAGGTACTGTCAAACAGCCAGATATCATAATTTTTCTTACTTATTTAAATTCTATGCTAGAACTTGCTGAAGAGCTAGAAGGCAAAGGTGATATAAAAGGTGCAGAAGCGATTCATCAACGCGCATTAATTTATGGCTGGCATCTTACCCAAGAGCCAACAACTATTGTTTCATTATTATTAGGGGTTGCGATAAAAAGAGAAGCTGCTGATAAATATTCACAATTTCTTTTCCGCAAAATGGACATGAAAGGCAGTGACCAGGTACGAGAATATAAAGAATACCTTGAAGAAGTTGGTTTCAGATATAATAGAATCCAAAATTACTTCTTAGGCTCAGTAACAAACTTTAACTCCATTTTCAGTACAATAAAAATCGCAACTGAATCGGAAGATAGAGTTTGGCGACAACAAGCAATTTTAATTCTTGGTCTTTATCGCCACGGAATAGTAAACAGAGATGGTGTGATTTTAGCTCGTGATCCTAAGATGCAGAAATATGCAGAAAATGCCCTCACCTATATTATTGAAAATGGTAAAACTCAAGGCGAAAAAGAGCTTGCTGCATGGGTTATAAAAAAGCTAACACCAGAAGTTTTTGTTGAAATCAATCGTAAGATGCAATTAAACCCATCTGATATTGGCAAGAAGTAATCAAACTGCTTTTAGGAGCAAATAATGGCAACTTGGATTATTTTAGCTGCAGTACTTCTAGACCTTATTTTTGGTGATCCGACCTATAGTCTACACCCAGTAAGACTAATAGGTAATCTCGCTTTACGCCTTGAATCATCGGCACGCAAAACAATAAAGTCGCAAACAATCGCAGGACTTACAACAGCTATTATAACACTGCTTATTTCGATTTTCGTAACATATATTATTACAGCAACATTGCTTAAAATCTCACTCATAGCTGGTTTTATTATTGGTACATATTTTATATACTCATCAATTGCCTGCAAAGACATGATAAAACACAGCAAAGAAATTTTTAGTCAACTCAAAGAAAATAATCTTATTCTTGCTAGAGCTAAAACCTCAATGATTGTTGGCAGAGAGACAAAGTACATGGATTCTAAAGAAATAATTCGCGCCACAGTAGAAAGTATCGCTGAAAATACTGTTGACGGAGTACTTGCGCCATTGTTTTATGCATTTATCGGTGCCTTACTCTTTGGAGTTACAGGAGCAGCCTGTTTTGCAATTCTATATAGAGCAGTAAATACTTTGGATTCAAGTTTTGGTTATAAAAACGAAAAATATATAAATTTCGGTATGGTCTCTGCAAAAATTGACGATGCTTTTAATTTTTTACCAGCTAGATTAAGTATTTTTATTATCGCTATTTCAGCATTTTTTACAGGTTTAAATTGGAAAAAATCATTTATAATCTCACTTCGAGACCACTCAAATCATGCCAGTCCAAACTCTGGTTATTCTGAAGCAGCATATGCTGGTGCACTTGAATTACAGTTTGGTGGGGACAGCATATATAATGGTAACGTTATAACTCGCCCTCTTCTTGGAGATAAAAGCAAAAATTTTGACATAAATGATATAGTAAAAGCATCGAAATTACTTTTCAATTCGTTACTATTAGCAACATTAACAATTACATTGCTATTATTTATATAATTATTCAACATACTCTTGAAAAACAAATCAGAAAAAATACTATAAAAAAGCTATGAATATTAGATTAGTCTCAAACATATTAGGTTCGCTCTGTATTTTAATTGCCGCCACCATGCTACCATCACTCGGTATTGCATATTTTAATTCTGATGAATCATACTTTCATATCTCGACGCAATTAAGCTTTACACTAAGCATTGCCGTATCACTTCTAATAGGCATACTTCTAAAATATGGCGTTAGATTCAATAAAGATCATTCAACAGTTAGTGCTGCTGATGGTTTCGCGATCACTACATTCGGCTGGATAATTGCTGCATTTTTAGGGGCACTACCATATTACTTCATATGCAAAGGAAACGGTGGATTCAATATTATACCTGCATATTTTGAGTCAATGAGTGGTTTTACAACAACTGGTAGTTCAGTCTTCGGTACAGCTATTAGTGACGGCGGATACGGTCTAATTGAAGAACTTCCTCGATCACTATTATTCTGGCGAAGCCTTACTCACTGGCTTGGTGGGATGGGTATTGTCGTACTAGCCCTGGCAATTCTTCCTGCTTTAAAAGCTGGAGGCTACCAATTATTTGCAGCAGAAGTGCCAGGGCCTACAGCTGAACGACTTCAGCCTAGAATAAAACAGACTGCTGCAGTTTTATGGTATGCATATTGTGTACTTACAGTTGCTGAAATCATTTTATTATGCATTGGCGGAATGCCTGTGTTTGACAGTATCTGTCACACATTCGGAACAATGGCAACAGGAGGATTCTCGACAAAAGATGCCTCAATCGGATACTATGCACAGAGCGGACACCCTTCCGCTCTTTATTTTGAGGTTATTATTGACATATTCATGTTCCTTGCAGGATGCAACTTTCTACTACATTACCATGCACTCAAAGGAAAACCAAAAGAATACTGGCAAAATTCTGAATTCAAGTTTTATACATTCATTGTAATTTTAACCTCTATTGCATTAGCAATAATGGTGTATATATCTGGAAATTACGAGTCATTCGGCGAGTCATACCGTCAGTCAATTTTCCAAACATTATCAATAATAACAACAACCGGATTCGCGACAACGGACACAAATATTTGGCCAATGGCAGCAAGATTACTTCTAATAATTATCATGTTCTTTGGTGGATGTGCTGGCTCTACAGGCGGTGGTTTGAAGCAGATCAGAATCATGGTAATGTGGAAATGCGGTATACGCGAAATAAAACGCCTTCTTATGCCAAGAATGACAAATTTAGTCCGTATAGGCAATGATGTTACCCTAAACGAGAGAGCAACAATGCTTATCGTTGGTCTTGTATGTCTCTGGCTTTCGATATTTGCAATTATGTCACTAGCTTTAACAATTGTTCTGGTTGATGTAGATCTACCGACTACAGTTTCAGCTGTTGCAGCTTGTCTAAATAATATTGGTCCAGGACTGAATAAAGTTGGCTCTACGCAGAATTTCCATTGGGTTCCGGCTACTGGAAAAGGCATACTTACCTTCTGCATGCTCCTTGGCAGACTCGAAATATACTCTGTGCTAGTCTTATTATTCCCTATTGCATGGCGAAAATAACTCTTTCTTTCCTGTGTTATACTACGTATAATTAGAATATATAGTTTATTACAGGAAATCGACAATGGATACAGTAACCCATGCTCTTATTGGTACAGCGATAGCTGAAGTTGGCTTTAGAAATAAGCTTGGACGCAGAGCTACTATAGCTGGAGCAATATTCGCGTCATTGCCTGATCTGGATATTATTCTAAGCATTTCAAGCGACCCAATTGCTATGCTAAAATACCATAGAGCCGCTACACACTCAATTTTTCTTGCAATTCTTGCTGCTCCAATACTAGGCTGGATTGGGTGGAAACTATCAAAAAAAACTGGAACCGTTTTGTTATGGATTCTGCTAGCGTTATTTACGTTATTTTCTCATGATCTACTCGACCTCTGCACCACTTGGGGTACAGAAATATTATACCCATTTTCCAGTAAAAGGTATGCTCTTGATGCTCTCCCAATAGTTGACCCACTCATTCTGTTTCCTCTATTAGGAACTACCCTATTTGCCATTTTTACAAAAAAAATGAGAACAAGAAGAATTCTAAGTGGAATGGTTTTATTATGGTGCTTAGCTTATGCAGGCACAGGATACCTTCTATCGGCACAAGCAATTACTCTCGCTAAGTCAACAAAACCGGCAAATTTTCATGTAATAAATGAAAAAGCTATCCCAAATACTGGTACTATACTACTATGGCATGTAGTGCTCAAAAACGACAAAGGAGATTTCTATACTGTTTCAGTAAGCAGCTTACCACAAAAAGTGTTTAACAATGAATATTACCAAGGGATATCAAACGAAGTAACAAAACAAATTTTATACTCTGACAAGTTCAGGATTATTCGCAAAGCATCAGATGATTTCTTGCTTGCGCAGGATGAATCAAAAAACAACAAAGTCTCTTTTATTGATATGCGCTATGCAATGCTTGCTCCAAATGGCTCAAGTTTCCTAATTTTCTTTTTCAATATTACAATGGATAAAAATAACAAAGATATACTCAAAGTTGAGAGATCAATACCTGACAGGCATAAGTCTGGAGGACTAAAGGTGTATTTGAATGCAATTTTCAACTAATCAATTTAATATAAACAGAAAGATATGGTCTTGCCCGAACACATTATAAAGGTTTACACTAGTCTATCTAATAAGACAAATTTTGAACTTCTTACAAAAAATGATAAGACAAGATTAAATAGTATAAAATCCTCTAAATCCAGAAATGTTTTCATAAGAAGTCACTCAATGCTTAACGCATTACTTGTCAACGAGTTAGATATAGACATCAATAAACTTGAATTCGCCTACAACACTCATGGAAAACCATTTTTAAGTACTAACATCTTCAACAGCAGTAAGTTATATTTTTCGTTAAGCCATAGTGATAGTGGCATAACTATAGCTATTAGCAAGAATTTCGAAATTGGAATAGACCTTGAAGATAATTCAAAACGAAAATTAGAATCTTGCCAGAAGATTTCAAAACGGTTTTTCAGTAATGCTGAGCAAAAGTATCTAAATGAAGCACTTAATCATACAAATGAGTTTAAATCACGTTTTTTTAAAATCTGGACATTAAAAGAAGCCTATTTAAAAGCAATTGGGACCGGTATAAATACAACTCTTTCTGATATCAGCTTTAACATAACTTCTAACGAAATAATATTTTGCGATAAAAGCACATTAAAGCACCCTATATATTCATTCTATACAAAACAATTAAATCAGTATACATTATCCTTAGCTTGCGCTAATTTAAACAAAAGCATTCTACAAATTACCGAGTATTATCAATAATACTACCCTCTGAATAGAGAATACTATTGACATTTCAACTTTTTCCAAGAAAATATAACCCTTTAAGCTCTAAGATATATGGACAAATTCATTATGCCTGATAGGAATAGTCAGAGACTAAGTGAAAATGAAAGACTGAACTCTAATGAAGTCTCTCGATTATTCTCTGGTAGCTGCTCAGTAAAAGGTAAATACTTTGTAATTAGAGCAGCAAAGAACAACCTTGAATATTGTCGCATTGCCCCTATTGCAAGCAAAAAAGCAGGTAAAGCAAATAGACGTAACAAAATAAAGAGAAGAATTCGTGCTGCTTTTAGGGAGAATAAGCACCAGTTGCCTGCTGGATATGATTTGGCAATTATAGCACTTTACGGTGTAATTGATGCAGATTACCCAGAACTTGTGAGGTCACTGAAAGATGTTATTGAGAGAGTATGCAATCTTTGTGATAAAGATCCCATCCAAGATAGTAATGTTAACAATTAAGTATATATATAAAAGACTAATAAGCCCTATGCTGCCGAATGTATGTATTTATCAGCCTTCATGCAGTTCATATATGATCGAAGCAATTGAAAGATTCGGTTTAATACGTGGAGGATTAAAAGGGGCTTGGAGAATACTCCGTTGCCATCCATTCGCAAAGGGTGGATATGACCCAGTAGTACCAGAAGATGACAATAAACACTTAGGTTGAATTATAAAATTTTATTTTAATAATAGCATATAGAATAAGGAAAATTAAATTGAATAAGGATGTAAAAACCCAGATACTTCTAGGTGTAGCCGTATTCCTGACGTTGATGTTCGTGATGAATAGATTTATGCCACCTAAAGCAGTACAACAGAAACAGTCAACATCTACATCTCAAGGGGTAAACATACCGACACCGCAGTCACCTCTTCCATCTAACACACAACTTGCAGATGCAGATCTCGGCTCAGAAAGTAGTAACACCCAGCTTAAAGCAACTGAGATCAATGACATCAAAGTTGTGACCAAGGAGTATACTGCTACCTTCAGCACAAAGGGTGCTGCAATGCAGACATACTCACTCAATACCTATTATAATCTTCCACCAGAAAAGAAGGGAAGAATCAATCAGCCTATAGCAGGCATTATACAAGATAAGAATTACTCACTAGCTATGGGTATTCTGCGAATAGGCAAAAATACATACCATTTGACTGGTAAAGACTGGAAACTGGTTCTTGCTCCTGAAGGCACAAAAATTGATGGTGTGACCTCAAAAGGAAGCAAGCTTATCTTCCAGACAATGGCAGGAAATCTCAAATTAAGCCGTGTATATGACTTTGCAAGCAAAGACTCAAAAGACAAATTTGGCTTCGACCACTACTTAATTGTTGAAAATACTTCAACCTCAGCAATTGTAGCAGACTACTCTATAGCAGGTCCCGCAGGTATTATCCCAGATGATACAGATCAGCGTTTCGGCAATTTAAACTGCGTAAGCGCTTATTTAAATAGTAGTAACGGCATTGTAAAAGAAGAAACAGCGATTTCAAAACTTTCAGACGAAACAAGTTTTACTCATAATGATGCTAAAACAGCATGGATGGGTATCACCAACCGTTTCTTCGCTTCACTGCTTATGAGCAACCAGCCTAATTTAAATTTAGCAGTTGCATACGAAAAACTAACTCCTACACAAGGATTCTACACTAATTATCCAAAAGACACTCATGAGTGGCTAGATACAGTATTTGCAGCCCACAAATATAATGCAAGCGTATGGCTTAGCACAAACATATTTGAAGTTCCTGCTAAAAGTGCTGTAGAACACAGTTACAGGTATTACGGCGGTCCTCTTGATGATAGAATTGCAAGTGCATTCAGCTCTGAACTTGAAACTCTTGTCAGTTACTCATGGAGTTGGCTGGGATCAATTTCAAACTTCCTTATTCTTATCATGGAAAAAATAGTATCAGTAGTTGGCAATTACGGTATTGCAATTATTCTACTTACAATCTTTGTAAAACTATGCTTGCTTCCTCTTACACGCAAGAGCATGCGATCACAGCATAAAATGCAACAAGTTCAGCCGCTTATTAAACAGTTGAAAGAAAAATACAAGAACGATCCAAAGAAGCAACAAGCAGAAACAATGAGAATATTCAAAGAAAATGGTGTAAGTCCAGTTGGCGGATGCCTTCCTATGCTAATTCAACTTCCTATATTCTTTGCTCTTTACGGTGCATTCTCACGAAGCTTTCTAATCAGACAACAGGACTTTATTCCTGGGTGGATCAATGATTTATCACAGCCTGACCACCTATTCAAGCTACCATTTGATATTCCACTAGTGGACTGGTCATACTTCAACCTACTACCTATTATTTACTTGGCTATGCAGCTACTCCATATGCATATGATGCCTAAGAGCACTGATCCTTCACAGCAGCAGCAACAGAAAATGATGAAATATATGCCTATTATATTTGTATTCATCTTCTACAGTATGCCATCAGGTCTTGTTCTTTACTTTGTAACCCAAAGTTTTCTAACAGTAGTTGAGCACTACTTCATAAAGAGGAATACAGACCATGAAGCAATCGCAGGCATAAGTAATGGTAAGAATCCAGACGGCTCAGTTGCAGCAGGCACAGGAATTCAAGGCAAAAAGAAAAAGCATAAAAAGTAAAGATATGAATCTATACAGTACTGATACAATATGTGCAATAATCACCCCTCCTGGTAACTCTGCCTTAGGAGGGGTGCGTATTTCTGGAAGTGAAGCACAGAGTATAGCTGCAGCAATTTTTTCACCGTATAGCTGCAAAGATCATTTGCAAGTTCGTGCAAGTAGCAAAGGCAGAGTAAAACTACTCTTTTCTCCTCACTCAATTACCAACGAAACCAATGAAGTTGAAATAGAAACAGATTGTTTTCTTTACAGCTTTATTGCTCCTCATAGCTATACCTGTGAAGATATTATTGAAATTTTCATCCCTGGATCACCTGCAATGCTGCAAGCATTACTCAGAATAATAACCAGAAGAGGAGCAAGATTTGCTGAAGCTGGTGAATTCACATTGAGAGCTTTTTTAAAAGGAAGGCTCAGTCTGGGAGAAGCTGAATCTGTTGAACGAATTATTCACGCACAAACAGAAAATCAGAGACAACAAGCAATAAACAGGCTTGAGGGAAGCTTTGAAAAACAGATAAAAAGATGGAAAGATGAGCTGTTATTTATTGCAGGAACAATAGAGACTGTTATAGATTTTGAGGATGAAAATATAGAGGCGGATATTGAAAAAAACCTCAAAAATAAGCTTAAAAAGCTTGCTGAAGAGGCTGAAGCTATAGCAAAAAACAGTAGAGCACTGCATAAACCTGAAGACTCCTATGGTGCTCGTATAATTCTCGCAGGACTTACTAACTCAGGAAAATCTAGCCTCCTAAATGCAATGCTGACTGAAGATAGAGCAATAATATCACCAGAGCGTTCTACAACCAGAGATCACACAGAACACAGTTTGAAAATCAATGAAATTGAATTTATTATAGAAGATTGCCCTGGTATTGATATTGAAAAAACAATAATTGCTGATGGTGCTACATTACATGCAAAAAACCGTTTCCAAGCATGTAATATTCTTGCACTTATTATAGATGGCAGCACAAATAATTATGTCGAAGTCGACGAATTACTTTCACATATTCCTCGCTGCAGGGCAATAGTAGTATTCAATAAATCTGACCTGCCACAGCTGCTAGAAAAATCAAGAGTTATTGAACAAATTGAGAAAAAGGCAGAAATTATTGATACAATAACTCTCTCAGCTCTTACCGGCAATGGTATTGAAAAACTAATATCAACGATATATAATGAAGGTCTCATTGACAGTAGTACTAGCAGTGGCGTTGGAATTAGCGCAAGAGAAGAGGAAGAATTGTTTAGAGCTTCTCACCATGCTCGTGAAGCAATTGACGTTTTTGAAATGGGGACAGAACTAGCCGCAGTAGAACTTAGAGAGTCATATGAAGCAATGGCTCGTCTAGGCGGAGACGGATATGCAGAGGACATTCTTGGAAATATTTTTTCTCGCTTCTGCGTCGGTAAATAGTATTTAGTGAACTAATATAGAAAATTTTCTGTAAAATTAAAATAAGGTCGAAAATGATAAACGTTCTTTTAATGAAACTTGCTGAAGTTAATGAACATGATCCAAGAAGAATTAACCATGGATTCAAAGTATACTGCTTATGTAAACTCTTAGCTTATATGGAAAACTTAGATGAAAGAACAAGCGCAATTATAGAAGCAGCTGGAGTACTTCATGATATTGCTATAAGACATACAGAAGAGAATTTTTCTTGCTGCTCCGGAAAATACCAAGAAGAGCACGGACCAATTGTAGCCCGCCCAATACTGGAAACAGTCACAGATGATGCAGATTTTATTGACCGTGTGCTATACCTTATTGGTCATCATCATACGTATACTGATATTGATGGTATAGACTATCAAATTCTTATAGAAGCGGACTTTATAGTAAATGTTGAAGAAGGTAATATCACTCTCAAAGCATTCATTAATGCTAGAGAAAAGTTTTTTAAAACCAGTAGCGGCATAAAATTATCAAAAACTTATCTAGCTAGATAAGACAGTTACTAATTATTAACGCAAATATTATTTTTTAGACGTCATATTTCAAAGTTTCCTCTCATTTAATGAGTATCACTTATAATGAATATATTTCATAAGTTTTATTAATTTCTTTACAACTCAATCAAAATTTAAAACAATTATAATTCACACGTTACCCAAACAAACCAAATTTTTATTACTATCAAACTAAAATATAACTTAAAATATATTACTTAGTCCCCTCCCTCTCAAATATCTCATTTATTGACAGCAAACAACAAGATTACCAAAATTTATAGTATAAAAGTAAAATTTTAAAGTATTTCATATAGTATTAATTACTTACATATATAAAATTATGTTGTAAAATTGTGTAAGTTGTTTTTTATAAAATAAAGGAGACGGATGTTTAATATATTTCCCTCTGAATATTTCTTTGATACAGATACTGAAGCAAACTTTATTGAGTGGATTCTTGAAAAAACAAGAAAATTTATTATAGCTATAGGTATACTTGCACTGATATATGTCGCCTATATTACTGTAGCAGACATGAGTAATGTAGGGAAAGAATATTTTTTTAAATCATCATTCTATATTAAATTATTATGTGCTATTTTTCTTATTATTTTCATTGTTATTGCTTTTGTGAAAACGAAAGCAAAACTGGCATATAAAATTTTTCTATTTATATGTGTTGCACTGATTCTTCTCAGCAGAGTTGACACCTATTCAATATCATCGAAAATAGGGCACTTTACTACTGAAGCCCAAATGTTAGATGTTTTTATTTTTATGATTATCCCATTTATAAAAATACAACACAAAATACTGATTGGCTTTATAAGTGTTACCGGGCTTTTTATAAATGGAGAAATATTGGGAATTAACTATTTATCAACATTATTCTATGTCATAATAATTTATATTGGTCTTTGCGTTGTATATTATAAGTTCGATTTATTGTTACGGATACAGTTTAAAACTATCCTTGAAGAAAAGCTAAAATCAAATATTGATTACTTAACTGGGGTATATAACAGGAACGCATTAGAACCTTTATTTAATGAAGATCTAAGTAAAGTACACACAAACGAACATATGATCGTTGGCATATTAGATTTAGATTATTTTAAAGAATATAATGATTCTTATGGGCACTTGGATGGAGATATAGTATTAAACCAATTCGCTAAAGCGTTACAGACTTTTGGCTTTGATAGGATTTATCGCTTCGGTGGAGAAGAATTTCTATTTACAAAGATCAATATTGATGATAGTGTTGCCTTAACTAAAATTTGCGAAAATTTAGAGAACTTAAAAATTAAACATGCTAAATCAAGTATCAGTGAATATGTTACTGCTTCAGTTGGGATTATAAAAGTAAATCACTCAGAAATTGCCTCTGCATCTATGAATGAAATGATTAAATCTGCAGATACCAATCTATATTTAGCAAAAAACAATGGTCGAAACAAATGCGTAATTACTGACTATAACTCGAAGTTATAAAAAAGTTATTGATATGATGTGATACTTTATTTGTCACCAATGTACTAATACTGTGATTGACTGGATTTATATTATAAAATTATAACTAAATCCGGCCATTTAAACAATATTTAACGAAGCAATATTACATATTAAAGCTTTATTAATGTTACAGAGTATTTTTTTTAAACTCGTATTTTACTTCTAAAAACATATCTAATAAGGTAAGACTGATTCTAAATATGAGCTTCCCAAATTGAATTTGTAAATTCAAAATTACTAAATTGTGCTGCAAAGGATGAGTCTGACGGGCTGCATGCATATAGACCAAAATTCAATGATTTTTCTTTAGAACTGTTTAAAAACCTTTCTTTAGCCTTCTCTATGTCGGTTTTCCCTAGAATATGCTGATGAAAGACCCTTGCCTGCGTGTATTTAGTACCATCGAATGAAGACTCAAATAGAAAATCAGGTCCTCTCCTGCTTATCCTGTACCACATCGAATTAACCGGTTCGATATCTTTGGTAGCCCAGTCTGAGTATCCAAGATTTGTTACAACACTCCCCAATCTTGCAACAGTTGTATTCTCATACTCTATAGATGCCTTAAACCAATTTTCTGAATCAAAATATATAATTACACCTGCTTGATCAAAAAGCTCTTTATAGTCAAATTCTACCTTACATGAAAAAGTGAAATTAATATTTGTTTCAAATAAAAGCGCTGGCGCATTATCATTTTGAAAACCATAAAAAGATCTCTGCCAAAAATCAGTTTTAGAACTTGTCACAATTTTCACTATATTGTCGTCAATAGAATAACTATGAGGCTTATTTATCCAAAATCCTGATTCAATAGCAAATTTATCATTCATATTGTATCCTTTACAAAAAAAGCTTGATATATCGTGAAAGATATATCAAGCTTAAATATAATTAAGGATTTATACTATTATTATTTATTATATGACTCATTTTAACAGACAGCACAGCTAAACCACTAGCTAAATCCTCCTGTTGTACAACTACATATGATGGCACTTTTAGCTTTACAGGAGTAAAATTCCAGATACCTTTTATTCCAGCCTCAATCATTCTATCAGCGACATTCTGCGCAGCTTCTGACGGCACACAGAGTATACCCATTTGAAGCTGAGTCCGTTTTACAATTTTTTCCAGATCACTAAGTGGCAATATAGGTATATCATTAATTTCAGTACCTACAATAGCCGGGTCTATATCAAAAGCAACAGGAATTTTAAGCCCATACTTTTTGAGTCCGGAATAACCTGAAATAGCGCTACCCAAGTGCCCTATTCCTACAAGAGCTGCCTCGGATTTTGAATCCCAGGCAACAATAGAGTTTATGGCTTCATAAAGCTCTATGACATTATATCCATACCTAGGTTTTCCTACATAACCTGTAAAAGACAGATCTTTTCTCACCCCAATAGGCTCAAGCCCCATCTCTTCAGCCAATTCTCTCGATGATATTGATTCAATTCCATCATTTTTACAACGACGCAAAATTCGCAAATACATAGGTAATCTACGAATAGTAGGAACTTTTGTAATATTTCCCTTTTGATTGATATCAAAAGCTGTATTTTGAACATTTTTTTTCATAAGACACCTCTCTCTATACAAATTTAATATAAAGAGTCTACACACACAGAAAACAACCATTACTAATATAACTTAAAATTAGAAAAATTAGCCCCTGTATAGATGCCTTAAAAAAAGGGAGGAAAAGAGGCAGCAACACAAAAGGCTAATTTATTATCTACTTACTATACCTAATTTATCAAAATATACAAGTATTATTACACAAGTTTTGGATCATAAGATTTCAAGTATAATTCTTTCAATTCCTTGATCAATGGGTAACGTGGATTACCACCAGTACACTGATCATCAAATGCCTGAACAGCAAGGTCATCCAGAGCAGACCTGAACTCAGCTTCATCTACACCAGCATCACGAATAGAAGCCGGGATGCCAACCTTTTTCTTGAGATCATCAATTGCTGCAATAAGACTCTTTACAAGTTGATCATCTGTCTTACCAGGAAGCTCAAGGTATCTTGCAACTCTAGCATAACGTTCTTTACAATTAGGATACTCATACTGTGAGAATGCAGCCTGTTTTGTAGGTGCTTCAGAAGAGTTGAACTCAATAACAGCGTTAATAAGCAGTGCATTAGCCATACCATGAGGGAGATGGAACCTAGCACCAAGCTTATGTGCCATTGAGTGACAAATACCAAGGAATGCATTGGCAAACGCCATACCTGCCATTGTTGCAGCATTGTGAACCTTTTCACGAGCAACAAGATCCTTTGCTCCATCCTCATAAGCTCTTGGGAGATATTTAAAGAGAATTCTTGCAGATTCAAGCGCAAGTGCATTTGTATAATCACTTGCCATGATACCAGCGATTGCTTCAAGACTATGAGTAAGTGCATCAATACCAGAGAAACCAGTAAGTGCCTTAGGCATAGTCTTAACAAGATCTGTATCACAGATAGCCATATTTGGAGTCAATGCATAGTCAGCAAGAGGATATTTCTTTCCGGTAGCGTCATCTGTAACAACTGCAAAAGGTGTAACTTCACTACCTGTACCACTAGTTGTTGAGATTGCAACCATAAGAGCTTTTTTACCCATTTCAGGGAATGTATACACACGTTTTCTAATATCCATAAAACGCATCGCCATATCATCAAACTCAACATCAGGATGTTCGTAAAGAACCCACATCATCTTAGCAGCATCCATTGGAGACCCACCACCAACAGCTATGATAACATCAGGTTGATATATAAGCATCTCTTCAACACCTTTGTTAATTGTAGTAAGATCAGGATCTGGCTTTACTTCATAGAATACGGTAGAATCAATATTAAGGTCATTTAAATGCCCCTGAATTGTTTCAGGAATACCTAAATCATATAATGGTTTATCAGTTACAATAAATGCTCTCTTTTTACCCTTAAGATCTGACAGAGCAACAGGTAGGCACCCACGTTTGAAGTAAATCTTCTCAGGAACACGGAACCAAAGCATATTTTCTCTTCTTTCAGCTACAGTCTTAACATTCATAAGGTGTTTTACTCCTACATTCTCACTAACGCTGTTACCACCCCAAGAGCCACATCCAAGAGTTAGAGATGGTTCGAGACGGAAATTATATAGATCACCAATAGCACCTTGAGAAGCTGGCTGATTAATAAGAATACGACCAGCATTCATCACCTCACCATAACTTTCTATACGATCTTTATTATCAAGATTTGTGTATAGAACAGCCGTATGACCAATACCACCAAATTCTAGAAGTGATTTAGCAGTCTTCTGAGCAGCTTCAAAATTATCAGCCTTATATAGTGCAAGAACAGGAGATAATTTTTCAAAACTAAATGGTTCGGCAGCACCAACAACACTTACCTCACCAATAAGAACTTTAGTAGCATCTGGAACTTTTACACCACCAAGTGCAGCAATCTTATATGCAGGCTGTCCAACAATAGAGGCATTGAGTTTACCATCTTTAAGCAATATTTTTGCAACCTTAGCTGCATCCGCTTTTGATAAAACATGCGCACCACGAAGAGTAAGTTCTTTCTTAACATCTTCATATATGTCCTTTACAACAACTAAAGACTGCTCAGATGCACATATCATACCATTATCAAATGTCTTACTAATAAGAACTGAGTTAACAGCCATTTTGATATCAGCAGTTTCATCAATAAGAGCAGGAGTATTACCAGCTCCGACACCTAGAGCAGGTTTTCCGCAAGAATAAGCAGCTTTTACCATTCCAGGACCACCAGTAGCAAGAATGATGTCTACTTCTGGGTGATTCATAAGTTGCTGAGAAAGAGCAACTGTTGGCTCTTCAATATATCCAATAATACCTTCCGGTGCACCAGCTGCAACAGCAGCGTCATGTACAATTTTTGCAGCTTTACAAGTTGCTTTTTTTGCTCGTGGATGTGGAGAAAATACAATAGCATTTCTTGTCTTTAGTGCAATCAATGATTTAAAGATAGCTGTTGAAGTTGGATTGGTAGTTGGCACCACACCTCCAATAATACCAATAGGCTCAGCAACTTTTCTAATTCCGTATCCAGCATCATCTTCTAGTATACCGCAAGTTTTCTTGTTCTTAAATTTATTGTAAATAAATTCAGAAGCAAAATGATTCTTAATAACCTTGTCTTCCGCTACTCCCATTCCTGTTTCTTCATGGGCAAGTAGAGCAAGGTCAATACGAGCATCTGCTGCAGCCATAGCTGCTGCCTTAAAAATTACATCGACCTGCTCTTGTGTATAAGTAGAATAAATCTTCTGAGCGTCCTTTGCTTTTGCAATTACTTCTTCAAGCCTTGTCTCATCTTCAGTAAGCTTTGGCGCTCCCTTTGTCACCGTCTTTTTTACCGCCATTGAACTTCTCCTTAAATATAACAAATAATCAGCAAAATACCAATATGTATTTATGAGCAAAGATTCAGGTTTCAGTAGGTTGGGCAGTTAAATGAGCAACTCAACCCAACCACCTACTTCTATTATCGATATCAAAGTATCGATAATAGAAGTATACTATTATTTTTATAATTTTCAAGAAGAAAAAGATATTTATTTATCGATATAATAAAAAAATGTGCCCCTGACAATACAGAAGGCACACACAAAATACTAATAATTAAGGAGTTATAACCCAAAACACGTATAGCTTTAATATTTAAAAATAAAATATTTTTTTACTCTATGGTAATAAACAATAATAATATCATAAAATTAAATATACTACTTCCACCGTAAAAGTCTTTCAAGTATATCATCTTGAACATTATCTGTAGCCGAAATGCACAAAAAAATACCTTCTGGAGTTATTTCAGAAATAAAATGCTCTAATTCATCTGAAGTTAAATATACAATTACAGATTTTCCATGAGCCTGCATGAGCTTGATTAGCCCAACCCATTGCATTATAGGCGCATCAGCTCCAAGACCCTGTTCCCACTGTATTGCATGCAGGTTCTCAAGCTCTAAAATCGATGCAATATGATTAGCAACTCCCTTCCCATCCATATGAAAAATTGTCCGATCCATTATATTTGCTTCAAATTGAAGCGATGGCTTGCAAAACTCATCAAAAAGTTCGGTTGATATAAGACTTGAAAAATCAGCCTGCATTATATGACTCTTACCAGAAATTGTAGGTACCGCAAGCCATGATGTAGAAGGATGTCCATGCTCAATAGAAATTAAATTATAGAATTTATCATAAATCTCACGAAAATCCTGCTGAGATTTCTTAAGCAAATTATGAACAGCTTCGGGATACGTTAAAATATCCTTACACAAATCTTCCGGATCTATCCAACCGGCAACCGTATCAATACCTGTAGACCAACTTGTAAGACCAACTATATATCTATGCTTACATTTCTCCAGAGCAATCTTAGTCTGTTCAAGTATATTTTGGTAATACGGATTATCTTCCGAAAACACAAGTTTTTCTGCCCCAAAAATATCTTCAGCATTTTTAAGAGCTGGTTTTGCCCAAGCAGTAATTTCACTAAATTCAAGTTCCATTCCATAAAATGCGCCATACACTTCAGTACCAAAATTTGGCCATAACACAGGAAATGTTTCAGCTCTAAAACTTATATTTTCCAGATCTGCAATAGCCTTATCAACTTGATACTCAGCATCAAACCATCTAGCTTTTAACGTTTCCCATTTTGATCTATCAAGCTTAACGCTTTCATCGTATAGCATATGACTTTTTGCAAACCTGACAGGGACTCTATCCAGTACTTCTCCGTTATACCACGCCTCTACACGATTTATTGCACCTTGATAATCCTTCATCTGTTCTACACCGAAGCTCATGAGATTCCTCCTTATTACAAATGATTTGACTACAATCACATCTTAACCATTCACTTATAGTTTATAATACTGTAGCAGCTAAAACAATTGCATATTTTGCCATAATAATGCATAATATAACTATTGATTAATCTGAGGTACATTCAATGCATGAACAATACAAAAAATTATCTCATAAAAATAATATAAAAATCACTATACCCGACTCAATTTTAAAAAAGATTGAACCACACTCTCCATTTTCACAACTAATAGTAAACTCAATAGAGTTAATTACAAATTCAAAAGCATGTTTTACCTCAAACACATCAGAGACAAACAACTATACTATTATTTACTCCATGTATGGCACTGGTTATAGTATTATTGATAGTACTAATTATAAATTTGATAAAGACAGTATAATAATAATACCCAGTTCGTATAAAGCAGAATATGGGAGTAAAGTTGGTTGGGATTTCTTTAAAATTATTTTAAGTGGAGAGCAATGTTCAAAACTAATATCCAACATAGATATGAGTTTTGGCAAACCATATTTTATTAATTCAGCACACCAAAATATTGGCAATTTATTATATACAATTCTACTTACTCTTCAGCATAATATTTCTTCTGCAAGCATTTCATACTGCAATATGCTAATCTGGCATGTCTTAGGAAATATTATCTTCAGAGACAGAATGATCCCGGAGAGTAAGCCCGCTGATCCTATTGAAGCTAGTATTGAATATATGGAACATAATTTAAACAAAGAACTCAGTCTTTATGAACTTGCATTAGAAGTCGGGTATTCAGAATCTCATTTTAGTACAATATTCAAGGAAAAAACCGGAGAAGCACCAATATCATACTTTATAGGATTAAAAATGCAACTTGCAGCAGAATACCTTATTCAAACCAACAAGTCCATTAAAGAAATTTCATATATTTTGGGCTATAGCAGCCAATATTATTTTTCAAGATTATTTAAAAATTATAGTAATATTAGCCCGTCTAACTATCGCAACAAGCAAAGAAATATTTAATTATAATAATAAGTTCATAACGTAAGATAATAATTATTGACGAAAATTATTAATAATGTATATTAAATCCAATATTTCAATTACTATTAAATTCATATCTGTAGGTAAGGTAATGCAATGGAAGATTACATTCTAATTATTGATACCGGTTGTTCAATAATCAAAACCGTTATATTTGATCTTAATGGCAAAACAATAATTGAAGAAAAGAAAAGTCTACCATTCACCTTTGTCCAGCCAAATCAATACACCAGAAACCTTGATGAAGTATGGGATTGTATTACGTACCTAATAAAAAAGGCAATATACAAATCAAAAATTTCACCAAAATCGATAATTGCGGTATCATCAGTAAGCTATGCAAATGGTCTTATATTACTTGATAGTTATGGGAAACCAACATACGATGCAATTTCAAGCATAGATTCTAGAGCCGACAGCATAGTAGAAGAGTTTAATAAAACAAAATATTCATACAACTTAAGAGAAATAACTCTAAAAAGTACATGGGCTGGACAATCAGCAATGCTACTTAAATGGTTCAAGGAAAATAATAAAACTGTACTTGATATGAGTGCTTATTGCATAAGCGGTAAAGACTACAGTAATTTTCGACTTACAGGAAATATTACTACAGATAAAACAAGTATCTCAGCTACTAATTTATTCAATATAAAAAATAAAGACTATGATGATAACCTACTAGATATTCTTGAATTAACTGAATATAAACATATCCTCCCCAAGGTAACAGATTGTAGTTATATTTGCGGCCATATTTCAAAAACGATATCAAAAGAAACAGGACTTTCTGAAGATACTCCAGTAGCAACAGGATTAATGGATTTAGCTGGTTCCTCACTTGCATCAGGGCTAATTAATACAAAATTAAAAGAAAACCTTTTAATAAATATTATTGCAGGTACTTGGACAATTGACCAATACATAACCAGTACCCCACAATTAGATCCAAAAATATTTTCAACTCAGATTCACCCAAGTTCAAACCACTGGACAGTTTCTAATTTTGGACCAACTTCTACAAGTAATCTAGACTGGTATATTAAACATTTTCTTAAAAACGAAGTAACAGAAGCAAAAATTAAAGGAAAATCAATCTTTGATTTATGTGATAATGCTCTAAAAATAACCGAACCAGAAGATTCTGAAATTATCTTCTTACCGTTTATTCATGGCTCAAACATTAGTCCAAAGACAAAAGGAAATAAAAGACTACAAGCAGGTTTTTGTGGAATCAAATCGACTGATACACAAAAAAATATAATTCGTTCAATATACGAAGGAATTACTTTTTCTCATATTTGTCAGCTCAACTCCCTTCTTACATCTTTTCCCCAAACAGCATTAATCCGCCTTGCTGGAGGCGGCTCAGCCTCCAGAGAATGGGCGCAAATCTTTGCAGACAGCATTCAAACACCTGTTGAGACAACTAAATGCAACAACACTCACGCTCTTGGTTCAGCAATCTGTGCAGCAGTAGGAATTGGCGCGTACCCTAGCCTTGAGTGCGCTGCAGACAAAATGGTTCATATTAAAGAAAGAGTTGAACCAAATTGTAGTAAGAAAGATATATATGAAGAAAAGTACTTTAAATATAGATCTTTAATTTCAAAGCTTAGTTAATCTATTCGTTACTAGTATTGATATTAGCTACAAGAAAATCAGCAAGTTCACTAGGAGAACTAACAATTAAATCCGCCCCAAAATTTTCAAGTTCCTCTCTAGTTCTAAATCCCCATAATACTCCACACGCGAATATTCCGCAATTTTTTGCAGTCTGAATATCAACGGAACTATCTCCGATATAAATAGCATTATCTAGGCTAGCACCAACTTCTGAGGCAAGAAGTTTAACCCCTGCTGGATCTGGCTTACCAGTAATGCCCTCTCTTTTCCCTCTAAACGCCTTAAAATTCAAGCCAGCAAAATAACGTTCTTTAATGCTATTCATATATCTATCAGGTTTATTTGATAACACTGCCATAGCAACACCTGTCTCTTCTATTCTTAATAAAGCTTGAGATATTCCATCGTACACTCTTGTTTTAACATGGTAATTCCCTGCATATATTTCAGAAAAATCACCGTGGACTCTAGTAATAACACTCTCGTCTCTAGCTTCTTCAGGCAAAGCTTGAGTTATTAAATTATATGCTCCCTTACCAACAATATTATAATAATTCTCATGAGGCAATTCACGATAACCATTATTTGCTAAAGCAGAATTTACAGAATCTGCTAAATCTTCAAGTGTATTAAGAAGAGTTCCATCTAGGTCAAACATTACAAAATCAAATTTACTCATAACTCATTTCTTTCTTACTAAATATCTAAATAATTACTCTTTAACCACTCCTGAGCATCCTCACGAGTCTTTAATATCCCTTCAAGTTGCGCGTCACGCATAGAGTGAAGTATTTTAGCAAATAACGGTCCTGGTTTAAATCCTAAGGCAATAAGATCGTTACCACCAATAAGAGATGACTCCTCTGGCGGTCTATTTCTCTCCTCCTCTAAAGCTGCTACCCCATAGTAATATGTATCTAAATTGCCATGACTTGCCTCACAATCAATTCGGTGAAGTTCAAGATGAAGAGGAAATAAAGGGTCTTGCAAAAACCTTCTACGTTTAGGAAGCCGCATTTTTTCAAGAGTACAGAAATGCATATGCCTCCCAATAAGCTCATGTACAGCTTCTATAATTTTTTTAGATCTTTTAAGTCTACGTAAAATATCATCACTCATCTCAGCACTAGTATAATCATGCCTGTTAAATCTTATACGTCCTGCTACAGAAATAACTCTAGGTTTACCAATATCATGAAGCAAAATAGCCCAAGCGAGTACTTCCTGCTCAAACTCATACTCAGGTATATTTTTTGAAAATATATCCAGCATCATCTCAGTATGCTCAAACACATCACCTTCCGGATGGTATTGAGGAGGTTGTGGGCACCCTTTTAACTCAATTGCTTCAGGCAATACATGCTGTAATAAATTGGTATTATACAACACAGTCAAAGCATTACCAGCCCCAGGACAGCAAAGCATTTTGAGTATTTCTCCGGAAATACGCTCCATACTCACAGTACGAACTAACCCAGCTAATTCAGAAATAGCGCTTAGAGTTTCTTTTTCAATCTTAAAGCCCGTCTTCAGGGCAAACCTGACAGCTCTAAGTAACCTTAGGTGGTCTTCCAGAAATCTCCTTGCTGGATCGCCAACAGTCTTAATAATCTGTCTTTTTAGATCTTGCTGACCACCTACATAATCAATTATTTTCTTAGACGCAGGATCAAATAATAGTGCGTTGACGGTAAAGTCCCGCCTTTTTACATCTTCTTCAGCATCGGCAAATTCAACTGAGTCAGGCTTTCTACCATCTAAATAATTTCCATCGGTTCTAAAGGTCGCAACTTCATACTCACATCCATCCAACACGACAACTATTACTCCAAACGCTTTTCCAATAGCGATTGTTTTATCAAACAATCGTTCAATATCATCCGGTCTAGCAGAAGTAACAATATCCCAGTCTTTGGGTCGCTTACCCAACAAAAAATCACGTACACACCCGCCAACCAAATATGCATCAAAATTATTCGTTCTTAATTTGGAAATTATTTTCTCTGCGTTATAATCTACATCCATATCACTTCCCAAAATAATAAACAACGGTCGGCATTATACCGACCGTATCATAATAGTAATCAGAAAACACTTATATAAAAACTTTGAATAAATAAATGATAAACACCACAATAAATATTACAAACAAAACAAGAATACTGTTACCTACAAGATCTTCTTTAAAAGACCACTTTTTTCTACTAAACTTTGAATTGAGAACATCATTATTCTCATTTAAAGAAGACTTTTTCTCGATATTCTTGGATAAACTAGAAAATCTACAAACAGTAGAACTATCGAACTCAGTATCTTCATCCTCAAATCCTTCTGTATTAATCTTACTACAATCAAAAACATCACAATCTGCTTCAAAGTCAATATCAACATCAATTATATCAACATCCAATTCAGAATCTACTTCAATAACTTCTACATCACAATCAACTCTAACAGTTGATTTTTCGTTGTCGCAATCAGCAGCAATAACGACACTAACCTCATCATACTGCTTCTCTTCAGCAGAATAATATTCACTTTTATTATTATTTTTATGCCTACTCAATTTAACCTATGCCATAAATTTCTAAAACGAGCCTAAACATCCAAATTAAACAAGCTATCATCTTCACCATCAGTTGAATATTCACCAAATTTTAGATCTATCTCAATCCTAAGATTAATGCTCTTTACTAATTCTGCTTGAGTTTCAGGGAAAGTATCAAGTTTCTTTCTTGCTAAGTACTCAAATCTATTTATCAAATGCGAAAGTAACTTTTCTTTATTAGGGCCAAACTTATTGTGAAGCAAACCATCACTTCCAAAGCCCATATCTACCAACATTTTATCTACATCTTCATCTTCTATATCCTCAATAAGCTGAATACTAGGTTCTGGTACAGGAACAGTCTGCACTCCTACCACAAAATTATCTTCATCATCGTCTGCAATAATAGAGTCTATCTCAGAGTCAAGCTCTTCAAAAAATTCTTTGGACTTTTCTTCTGCAACGTCATCATCATCTAGACCAGCATCATCAAGTTCATGTAAAGTAGATATATCACCAAATTCAAATGCATTCAAATTAGGTTCTGTTACATCAGCTGCGGCTGCTTCCTCTTCTTCCACATCAAACTCACTGTCAATATCAAAAGCCGATTCCATCAAGTTACCAATTGAATCATGATCAAGAGAATCATCATTCTCTTTGAGAGAACTGATCGCTTCGTTTAAAGCATTATCCAAATCTTCTTCTTCCTGCTCACCCAAACCGGAGAAAGAAGAACCGCTAGTTAAATCATCTAGTAATGAATCAAGATCTTCATCCGAATCAAAATCAGATGGTGCATTTTCAAAATCCAACTCATCGTCATCAATATTATTTGTCACAACATAGTCCTCCGGTTCAACACAAACATCAATATTTTTATCATTAACATCACTGCTAGAATCAATCAACCATTCAGAGCTGCCATCACTCCAATTTGAAGAATTACAAGCCCATCCATCTGTAGAATCAGAATTGATTCCATCAACATTTATTGAAATAGTTGTCTCGCTACTATCAATAGAAATTTTGCCCTCAAAATCATCAACAATATAATTATCATTTAAAAAGACCTCATCAAGTATCGATTCAGCACTTTCAGTCGAGCCAGAAGCCTCAATATATTCAACATCATCATTCTGATCAAGAAAACTAGACAAATCAGATTCTACGACATCTTCATCAATGTCACAATTTACAACATCTTCTTCACACACATCACCAGATTCATCTGAAGGGCGAAATTCCTCACGACACTCTGCAAGCAGCGCAGATAAGTCCTCTTCCTCTTCAACTTCAGATTCTTCTGAAGGACGGAATTCCTCACGACACTCTGCAAGTAACGCCGATAAGTCCTCTTCTTCTTCAACTTCAGATTCTTCTGAAGGACGAAATTCATCACGGCACTCTGCAAGTAACGCCGATAAGTCCTCTTCCTCTTCCTCTTCAACTTCAGATTCTTCTGAAGGACGAAACTCATCACGACACTCTGCAAGCAGCGCAGATAAGTCCTCTTCTTCTTCAACTTCAGATTCTTCTGAAGGGCGGAATTCCTCACGACACTCTGCAAGTAACGCCGATAAGTCCTCTTCCTCTTCAACTTCAGGTTCTTCTGAAGGGCGGAATTCCTCACGGCACTCTGCAAGCAGCGCAGATAAGTCCTCTTCCTCTTCAACTTCAGATTCTTCTGAAGGACGGAATTCCTCACGACACTCTGCAAGTAGCGCAGATAAGTCCTCTTCCTCTTCAACTTCAGGTTCTTCTGAAGGACGAAACTCCTCACGACACTCTGCAAGTAACGCCGATAAGTCCTCTTCCTCTTCAACTTCAGATTCTTCTGAAGGACGGAATTCCTCACGACACTCTGCAAGTAGCGCAGATAAGTCCTCTTCCTCTTCAACTTCAGGTTCTTCTGAAGGACGAAACTCATCACGACACTCTGCAAGTAACGCCGATAAGTCCTCTTCTTCTTCAACTTCAGATTCTTCTGAAGGGCGGAATTCCTCACGGCACTCTGCAAGCAGCGCAGATAAGTCCTCTTCCTCTTCAACTTCAGATTCTTCTGAAGGACGGAATTCCTCACGACACTCTGCAAGTAGCGCAGATAAGTCCTCTTCCTCTTCAACTTCAGGTTCTTCTGAAGGACGAAACTCATCACGACACTCTGCAAGTAACGCCGATAAGTCCTCTTCTTCTTCAACTTCAGATTCTTCTGAAGGACGGAATTCCTCACGGCACTCTGCAAGTAGCGCGGATAAATCCTCTTCCTCTTCAACCAAATAACTATTTAACTCATCTTGAGCAGCACCTTTGTTGTTAATTATTTTATCAGATGTTACACTAGTATTTTCATTACGGAATAGTTCGTCCCCATAAGCATGATTCTTCCACTCTTTTTCAAGTTGAAAGATTGCATCTTCAAAAATACTGTCAATTACCCGACTCTGCCGCATCAACAATTCCTTTTTTTCACCTACCAACAGAGTAAAATCTACATCCTCGCAGATTTTCAATTTAAAGAATATACTAGTAAAATTTAATCATAATCACTCAATTATGCACTATCATAATCGACTTTAGCCTGGAAACCTTCAGTATAAAATACTTTATATTTATAAATTCAGCACCAAAGGATAATTTAACAACACTAGAACAGTGCTATTATAGCTTTTTTTCAAAAAAACCCCAAGCACTTTTCAATATTTAGCACAAAAAAGTATTCACTAGAAACTTAAGAAAACAGGTCGCTCAAAATCAAGAGCGACCTGTAAACAAAAATGACATAAAAATTATGACTTATTTTGCACCTGCTGCTTCTGCAAAAGCTGTATTCACAAACTTGTCATAATCAATTGGAGTTACAAGCTTACCCAGATTTTCTTGGAAATAGCTTTGAATCTTCTTGAGATCATCAAGAACAGGCATTAATTCATGAGTAGTAATCCTATCAGCTGGCTCAGTAAGAACCTTTTCCACAACATCAATATCCTGACCCAAGAACTCAACCCCGACAGCAGCAGCTTCTTTAGGATTATTCTGAATATTAATACCAGCTTGAACAAGAGTATTAATTAATTCTTGAACAGCGTCTTTATCTTCAAGAGCAGGTTCTCTCATAACAAGCACACAGCAAGGGTGATTTGGCCAAATATCCTTTGATAACGCCATAACTTTACCAATACCCATCTTTTCAACCTGACTTCCAAATGGTTCAGCAACAATGAAACCAGCAAGTTCACCTTCTTCATCCCACTCAACGGCCTCAGGAATCTGTCCTGGAGCCATAACTTCAATCTGAACATCCTTACCAGGCCCCATTTCAAGACCTTTTGCTTTTAAAAGTTTATGGAAAAGCAATGTATGAATAGACAGCTGATAAGGGAATACAACGATTTTACCTTTAAAGTCAGCGAGTGTTTTTACTCCACTAGAATTGCTTGAGGCAATAATAGAACCATTTTTATGCCCAAGTAACACAAGTTGAATATCAGCTCCAGAGATAAATAATTCCATTGCAAAAGGCGCAAGAATAAACGCACCATCTACTTCTTTATTCCTTAGAGCATCACCGATTTCATTCCATCCAACCTTCTTAATAGGTTCAATAGTACATTTCTCAAGATTTACTTGCCCCTTATTCTCCATATCCTTTGCAACACCAAGTACAAGGTGGTCGGTAATCGGAAGGTGCGCAATTTTAAATGCTTTTTTGCCCATTATGACATCTCCTAAATATTTAAACAAGATACAACACCTAAAAAGGTATATAATACTTTCTTATGATTACTTATTAATATATAATAAGTAATCATAAATCACCAAAAAAGGCAAGCTTTTTTTCGTAAATTTGGCCTTTTTAATATACTACTATTTAATCCTTAAAATTAATTATCAGAATTTATATATAAAACGAGTCCCTTCTAAGGGGGTAATTTAGAAGGGACTCCAACATTACAGCGATACAGTTTAAAACTATAATAGGGGGAAGTCTCAAACTAACACTGAACGCAGTCTACTTATAATGCTATAAACGCCATACAAATGTTATATTAGTAAGAATATATCATTTTACATATTATGTCAATATTTTTCAGCCAATATCACGCTCATTCCAAAAAAAAATATATTAACACACAACATATTACAGACAAAAAACTTATACTATTTTATCCTTTATTTTGGTGTTTTAATTTAAAATATTTTTTAAACATCATAGCCTTTTTATAAAATCTTTAATATAATATGCCCTGCAAAATAACAAAGAATCTTAATTTTATTGCGGAGCTGACCTCTATAGGAGAAAATATGATCAACGAATGGAAAGAAAAGCTAAAAACTCAAATTGATTTTTTACGGGGAGAATTTGTTCTCGCTTCTGGAAAAACAAGCGACTTCTACTTCAATGGTAAGACTTCTACTCTCAGAGCAGAAGGACTCAATCTTACAGCAAAAATTCTACTTGATATGCTAAAAAGTAAAGAGATCAACCGTGTAGGCGGAATGACCCTTGGTGCCGACGCTATGATTGGTGCTGTTACCGCAATGAGTTTTGACACTGGTACTCCATATGAAGGTTTTATTGTTCGTAAAGAACCTAAAGGACATGGTACAGGTCAATGGATTGAAGGGCCGGAGCTAAAGGCTGGTGACAAAATTGCGATCCTAGAAGATGTTGTTACTACTGGAGGCAGCTCAATCAAAGCAATTGACAGAGTACTTGAGACCTGTCCTGATGTTGAAGTAGTTGGCGTATTCGCGCTTGTTGACAGACTAGACGGCGGTGAAGAAGCACTTGCTGAAAAAGGATTCAAGCTATATTCCATCTTTACAAAGGATGATTTACTCTAGAAAATAAAGGATCAGGACAATACATGCAAAAGTTTGGCGTACATGTATCTATCGCTGGAGGAATTGACAAAGCACCCGAACGAGCAGAAGCTCTCGGGTGCGATACGTTTCAATTATTTGTCAGCAATCCGCGTTCTTGGGCTGTTCCAACAATTACCCCAGAGCAGAGCGATAATTTTAAAAGAATAAATAGTAAAAAAAAATTAGGCCCCATTACAGTACATGCGACCTACCTCCCAAATCTAGCCAACCCTGAAAGCGACGCACATAGAAAAGCGACAGACCATATCAAGCTGCAATATCAAGCTGCAAAGGATATCAGTGCTGACTATTTGGTGTTACACCCTGGAAGCCACAAAAACAGTGGAGTTGAAAACGGTCTGAGCCAGATAAGCACTGCAATAAGAGAAATAACCGAAAATATACCAGACGGTCCAATATGGCTGTTTGAGAATACTGCTGGTGGTGGCAACACAATTGGAAGATCTGTCCAAGAGCTAACAGACCTGTATTCAGCCTGCCAACTAGGAAAGGATAAAATAGGTATATGCTTTGATACCTGTCACGCTTTTGCAAGCGGAATTGACGTCAGAGATCAAAAAATATTCAACAAATTTTGTGCTGCAATTGAAAAAAAACTATACAAAGGAGCAGTCAAATTAATTCACCTGAATGACAGCCTATTTGGGCTTGATGGTGGCAAAGATCGTCATCAGCATATTGGTTTAGGAAATATCGGTCAAAACGGTATGCATAATATACTTACATCTAAATACACAAAAAACCTCCCGATTATCCTCGAAACACCAATTAATAAAGACAGGGATGATAAAGGAAATCTCGCTGTAGCCAGAAAATTGGCACTAAAGAAATAACACTTTTTCCAATAATCCTCTAATAAACACGTGATTTATATTTTAATTTGCATACAATATCTGCTATCAAATATAGTTGGATATAAAACAATCAGAACCTTTTAGCCAATGAATAACAAGAAAGAAGATTATGATTACAGAACCATTTATTATTGATCCACAACTGGGTTGGTTACTTTTTGCCTTGGCAGGTCTAATAATAGGTCTTGAAAAAGGTGGAATTGCCGGAATTGGTATTCTAGCAGTTCCAACAATGGCAAGCATCTTCCCAGCAGCAAAATCTGTTGGCATACTACTTCCACTTTTAATATGTGGCGATATTTTAGGAATCACTTTTTATAGAAAAAGCGTAATCGTTAAAGAAGTCCTAAAAGCGATACCATTAATTGCAATAGGTGTCATTGCTGGCTACACGATACTAAAAGTATGCCCTATAAGCGATTCGAATCTTAAAAAATTGATTGGCTTTATTGTACTTGCAATGTTACTCTTCTCTGAATGGCAAGCTAGGCGAAATAATGAAGCAAGCTCTAGACACAATAAATATGTCATGATTACACTGGCCTTTCTTGGTGGCTGTACCTCAATGCTCGCAAATGCTGCCGGTCCGGTTATGGTATTGTATCTACTTTACTTAGGTATTAACAAGGAAGAGTTCATGGGAGTACGCTCATGGATATTTTTAGCGCTCAATTCATTAAAGGTACCATTTCATATTGATCTGGGTAATATCACTCTGACTTCTTTTAAAATGGACTTGTATATAATACCAGCAATATTAGTGGGATTTTTAATTGGCTATAAACTTCTAAAAAAGATGCCAGAGAAAGCATTCAAACTTATAATCAAAGTTTTAGCAGTAGCTGCGTGCCTAAAACTATTATTTTTATAATAATTAAACATATAAACATAAAAAACCAATCAAAACAGTTGACATTTTATACTCAATCCATAGAATGTTTGAACATATTAAAAATGATGCCGGGGTGGCGGAATGGCAGACGCGAGAGATTCAAAATCTCTTATCTTCACGGGTGTGGGGGTTCAAATCCCCCCCCCGGCACCAATCTGTATCATTAAAATCAAGACTATTAGCATCACCTAAAATACTGTCTTTTACAGTGTTTTTCTTTATATCACAACCACTTTTTCATGAATTCTGCTCTTTAATCATATTAATATCACACTCTGGAAGAAATTTAGCCAGACCATTAGTAATAAATCCTGTTTTTGCTATACAGTATTTATCAACATCATCAGAAAATCGTATTGCCAAATCTTTTTTTAATCTGGCATATTCCTCACAGGCTTCTTTTGATGAACGTAAGTAGTTTCTCCAATTCAAGTGATTCTTTATTGCAAGAGAATCTTCTAAGCAAAGATATAAATTATGCTTCATAAATACCTTTTTACCCTGAAATCTATATGCTTCTCTACCAATAATTCCTAAATCACCCAAATGTGTATACCCAAGAGCACAAATAGCATCATGAGCCTTTTGTTTATCCTGTTCATTTACAATAACATCTATATCTATAATAGGTTTTGCTGCCAATCCTACTACAGAAGTACTACCAATATGCTCTATTTGTAGACTAGCTAATACAGGACTAAAGCACAAAAATCTCTTAATATTATTAAATTCATGCTCCCATTTAGGGTCATAATCTACAACAATTACTTGTTTATTCTTTTCACCCATATATTATCCCCAATCTTTGAGTCTACTATACTCTAAACAATTATAGATTCAACACTAATAACCTTCAGCAAGATTTGCTTTTCCAGCTGTACTGATCATGACAGCCAGCCTTTACCCACTCCAGAATCTCTTCCCTATACCAGAGTACACGTTCCCCTATTTTCAATTAGCACAGGAACTTTCCCTTCCGCCTTCATACTGTACCAAGTAGACCTACCGATACCAATAAGCACAGCAGCCTATCTCGCAGTAAGCAGTGGTTTTCACTCTTTCCCAGTGCAGACTTTACCGCTTCCGCATAGAAAACACCTTGCACACACCTCATAGCCCATATCAACAGCCAGAGCGAAAAGATCAAAGACCTGCACCACAAACTCGACTCCCATATTGGAGCGTACCACTCAAGCAAAAACTCTCGCGCCAACTAGGTAGCCAGCATGACCACAATCTGTGCCCTCGCTACCCTAGCAGCTATGTTCTATAAACAATAAAAAAAATAATTTAACCCGTCATTGTGAGGAGTCCACAGGACGACGTGGCAATCCACACTTATACAAGAAATACTTTCAATGAATACGAAGACAAAAGAAGACTACCTAGACTTCGCCATAGCCTACGTCGGCAACGGCAACAAAGCCACAAAGGCAGCCGAATCCTGCGGACTCGACAAGAGCAACGCCAGCAGACTAATGAAGTACCAAGCAGTCCAAGAAGCAATCACCGAAGCAAGAATGCAGCTTGCTAAAATAACCGGCTGCACCAAAGAATCAATAATCGGCATGATACAAGACATCTACCGCGACTTAGACCGCCCCAGCCTGATCGAGTCCGCCAGTGATGCTGCCAAACTCGCCGACACCCGCCTCAAATGCCTAGACCGCCTAATCGAAATATGTGGACACAAAGCCCCCGCCACCACCCAACATTTACAAGTATCCGGCACAAGTTCAGACCTAGCAAAAATCATTGAGTCGACACAGTATTAATATAAAATACTAAAATCAAAATCAAAAATACTTTTTTTTGGATAATGAAATAATTTCACATTATTTGAATTATACATATCCCTCCAATAGTTAAAATCATGTGAATTTCCATTCCACTCTACAATATAAACATTCGTTTTTTTATTAATAGTTGTTGTAATATAATCGTTTAAGTGCTTATCTTCTCCTGAGCAACCAACAATTACAACACAATCAGACTCTTGTATCGCCTCAGCTAAACAATGCCAATATTTTAGCAAAAGAGGTGAACTATTAATAATTGCGCTTTTATGCTCTGGAGGAGCTAATACTAGAAAAGATCCGCAAAAATTGCCGTTTGCTTGTTCTACAGAAAACTGTAATTCCTTAAGATCTTTTCTATCATATTTATATACTTCACCTTTACTATTTTGATAAAATAAAGGAGAACCATGTAAATGCAAATAGTAACTAGATTTTAGTGCATCAGGTCTTAAAATTGAACCATTCGAAAATGGTTTTCCTTTGATTAATCCGTCAAAAAGGCATTTTTTTCCCTTAAATAAATTATTACGGCAAGCCATATCATACAAAATTGTATCGTAATTCAATGTTGCTAAATGTGAGTGTGAAGCTTTAATATATTCCGACAATGATATTTCAAAAGCATTATATTTTTCATCAAAAAATCTTGTTTGTGAGACAGGAACAGCATACTCAACCAAATACCTAGCGATATTAAAGCTAAATTCACGCATGTACTCATCAAATTTTTTCCCATGTTCATTTAACCAGCCACAACTTACTGAAGTGTTAGTTTCAATCCCATTAATTCTTCTACAGCAAAATAAGATTTCCTGCAATTCCTTCATATTCTCCTCAGAAAAGTCGAAACTATCCAAAGTATTTGACTGAGGTAAGCAAGCCTTAATTAATTCTAATTTATCGTAAGAAAGTGAATAATCCTTAGATAACATTGCTTTATTAGCACAATCATTTAAGCTAAAAATATCAGGTCTAATTGCCATACCAAGACCATTTCCAAATATTATTGTACTACGCATAATATACTTTCTAATTTATAAGACAATTAAACAAGTTTTTTAAGATAAAAAGTTGCATACTTCTCTCGCTTACTATCATCAATCCCAATTTTTTTAAAAATGTAATCAATTATTATTAATTCAAAATATGGGTACAGATTTAACGCTGACTCTGTATTGAATCTATTAATATTTTCCGTATTATGAACAATACTTGATCTCATATTAGAAATACAACTCCCAATTTCTTTAATCGAACATTCTAGTTCATTGTTATTTTGTTTTATTACTCTAACAATTTCAAATATTCTATTTGTTACTTTTTCCTTTAGGTCTTCATCTTTTACTATATCAAGATAACGGCTAATAACATATTCATATTTACTATATTTATAAGCATTGTCTTGGTCATTAATCTCCCATATATGTGATATACAATCAGTTGTTCTTGTAAACGTAAATGGTGTAAATGTCCTTTGATTATCTATATTATTTTGGTTCAGTGTAAAAAAGAATAGTTGTAATGAGTTGATCTGCCCCCATTAGTGATACCACTTAAGAATATACAATATTACTTTTATTCTGGCAAGGACGAAGTGGCGTAGCCACGCAGGACTTGCCAGAATAAATCTCTGTTTCTTTTTTACTCATACTGTTTCTGTACTCTGTTGGAGTTAAATATTTCAGAGAACTATGAGGACGAATATGATTATATTCTACCCGCCACTGTTCTATTAAAAACTCTGCTTCATAAATGCTGTCAAATTGTTCCTGTGATAATAATTTATCTCTGAAACTACCATGGAAGCTTTCTATATAGCCGTTCTCCCATGGGCTGCCCGGCTTTATATACAACGGTTTAACCTTGAGTTGTTTCAGCCATTTCCTGATCGCTGCTGCAATAAACTCAGAGCCATTATCACTGCGAATATATTCTGGAATACCATGGAGAAGAAATAACTCATTTAGAACATCTATAACGTCTGTAGATTTTAATTTTCTCGATACCTTAAGAATCAAGCATTCACGAGTAAACTCATCAAGTACGCTTAATATCTTTAAGATTTTGCCGTCTGAAGTTCTATCAAAAATAAAATCATAACTCCATACATGATTTTCATGAGTGGCAGCATGACGACGGATAGAACCATCATTGTAAAGTTGTCTGCGCCTCTTCTGCTTTCTCTTTACAGCATTAAACCCTAGTTTTCCCCAGATTCGTTCTACTCGTTTATGATTTAGGTTCCAACCAGCTTTCTTTAAAAGTGCAGTAATTCTACGATAGCCATACCTCTTGTATTTACTGGCTAACAGGCAGATTTCCTTTATAAGTTCTTTTTCATCGCTAGGTACAATATGTTCTCGCCGTTGAGTAGATCTTGGTTGATTCGCTACTTTACAAGCCCGTCGTTCTGAGACGCTGAATTCTTTCTGAATATGAGCTACTGCTTTACGCCTCTTCTGCGGGCTTAGAAGTTTCCCTCCGATAATTCTTTAAGCATAGCGTTATCAAGAGACAGATCAGCAACAAGCCTTTTCAGACGGGCATTCTCTTTCTCCAGCTCCTTGAGTTTTCTTGCTTTGTTGATATCCATCTTCCCGTATTCTTTACGCCACTTATAAAAACTCTGAGAAGAGATACCTAGTTTTTTACAAGCTGCATCAATACTAGATCCTTGCCCTTGTAAAATTTCCATTTCTCTGAGTATCTTAATAATACTTTCAACTGATGTCTTTCTGCCTTTCATAACGTTTCCTTTCCTAAAACTTACCTACTATTATCCATATAATAGTGGATCACTTCTAGGGGGACACGTCAGGCTCAAGTGTTGCACTTTGAATTTAAATCCACCGTAACATATAAAAATTATTCTTGAATAACGATTTCTAAAAATATAAAATGAATATTTACAATATAATTTCAGGATAAAATTCTCATGACGGAAAACTTATTTATAGAACAATGTATAGTCTGTGGTCACAATTTTGCTAAACTATTTATACCTGAACATGAGCAACCATTAGAAACGCTTGCTTGGCCAAAATCATTTAAAGAGGCTAAAACGTGCAAGAATTATTTACTAAAATATGTTAGATGTGTTAACTGTGGACACATTTGGAACACAAATTTCGATTATAGGGAAATACCATACAAAGACTCTAATAATTTAATGTTCAATAAAGGGCAAAAATGGCAGAATGAAACAGGAAAGGTTGCTGATTATATCCTAGATTTTTTAAAGCCGGGAATGCGAGTAGTTGAAATTGGTTGTGGTAATGGAGAAATGATTAAATGTATTGCTAAAAAAATGCCAAAATGCAAGTTTTATTGTTTTGACCCAAATGGTGGAATTAAGCATGATTTACAAAATATTCATTTTTTTCAGAGTTTGTTTCTTCCAGACTCTAGCATTAGTAAGTTTAAACCAGATTTGATTATTAGTAGGCATGTCCTAGAGCATTTAAATTCGCCTTCTAGTTTTTTACAAGAGATTGTGTTCTACGCTTCAAAAACAGGGTATTTCCCACATGTATATTTTGAAGTTCCTTGCGTAGATAATGCTATTACTGAAAATCGAATAAGTGATTTTTACTATGAACACAATTCACATTTTACGCGAAGTTCATTCTCATGTTTTTTTCAAAATAATGGTTGTAATATTGAATCAATACATTCAATCTATAACAATGAAGTTATATGTGGACTTGCAACAATAAAGCCACAATTCAAGCAATTACAATACGCTCAAGAGACAGATAATTATTATAATGCTGTTTGTTTGAGTATACCTGAAATGAAAAAATGTCAGATAAATATTTTAAAGAAACAAAAACCAATTGCGATATGGGGCGGAAGTGGGAAAGCCGCAACTTTTATTAACTTTTTTGATTTCAACAATAATGATTTTCCACTAGTTGTTGATAGTGATGTACGCAAATTGGGATTCTATGTGCCCAAAACTGGTCAAAAAATAATGTCACCAGATATTTTACTTAAGGAAAAAGATGTAATTATTATTGTCCCTTCAAAATGGAGGTTACCGGATATATACCAAGAGATTAAATGTCTTGGTATTCAATATAGTGAAATACTCTACGAAAATAATGGAGTACTTGTTCATATGGAAGACTAAATTAATACTATGTCGAATAAATATAATTTTTATGAGTTGGATGAATATAATACTGCGGATGTGAGTATTTCACATGTCGACAGGTGGTCTGGTAATTTACAGCCTTGTGATGAGTTATGCTTGCGTTTACCTGAAGATATTGGGTATTTTCCAAAATCATCTAAAAATGCTGATAAAAAACAAATGTCTGTTGCTAAAATCAAGAATGGAAGAATATTTGGATGCTTTATGTATGCAACAAAAAATAACGATTTTCTTAATTCTCTTTCATGCTCTCGTAATGACCACTATTTAAATTTTGATAGTATCTCATCAGGAAATATTACTCTTCCTTTACCCGAAAAAATAAATGGTACAGCACTTTCTCTTTCTGGAGCTTGGGGTAGTTATTATCATTTCTTATATGATCACCTTCCTTGCCTTGCTTTATTTGAGGGTATTAAACTTGACTATATACTTTGTCAAAACCAATTATTTGCTAAACAGGCCTTAACCTCATTAGGATTAAGCGAAAAACAAATATTAATTGTAAATTCAAATAAAAGCTATGAGTTCTCTTATTTATTTAAATGTCAAGAAGTTGCGAATTATTATTACATTAGAAAAATAGCTAATTATTTTTCTTCTTTATATAGAGATAAAACACACAATGTTACCTTCCCTAAAAAAATACTTATATCAAGGAACATTGCTGGTAATTTTAGAAGAATTGTAAATGAAAAAGAAGTGTTTTCATATTTAAATCCAAAAGGATTTACTCTGGTATTTCTTGAGAAATTATCTTTTATTGAACAGGTACAACTTTTTGCAAATGCAGAATTCATTGTAGGAGCATGTGGGGCTGGTTTAGGTAATGCCATTTTTTGTTCTTCAAGTTGCAAGGTAATAGAATTACTAGGCTCTTATCAAGCAAGGAATCATAGTGATGATTTAATTTGGGGAATATCATCAAGAAATAGACCGATTAAATGGGGACAGTTAGTTGTTGAAGCGACGGCAGAATATTTATCCGAAGTATTTCGTGATAAAGAGAACAATCACGATTTAGTAGTTAACATGAAGAAATTTGACCATTTTTACAAGTTTATTGAGAATCTGTAATGCAAGCTCTTTTAAAATTCAATATTAAAGGAATATATTTTGAATCAACAACAATTGTTTCTAGCATCAGTTTTTATAATATTGATTATATTTGCTAACTGCTTAGCATATATGAAATGAAATTGTCTTCACCGTCACTACGATGTCATATTACTTATATTTCCTTTATAATACTCCTAAATATCATGTTCATTTACCTTCCAAGAACCTTCTTTACGTGGCCTAACACGTATAATTATACCAAATTCACGGAGTTTTTACAGCTGCTTCTCTACCGCTCTTGGCGAAAGATCTAATTCGGCAGCAAGTATATTTGTAGTTACCTTGCGATCCAATTTGATCATTTTAAGTATCTTTTCCGAACCACCAACTTATCTTTTTAATTAACTCTTAAGAATATGCCGTTGGTTTTTACTATTCGGTTTAACAGGCAACGTCATAGACAATTTTCGCGATTCAATCAATGGCTTAATAATTGCATTTCTTACGTGTTTAATACTATTAAATTCTAGTTTTTTAACTATTTCCTGCATACTTCTAGCACTTTTACAATAATCAAGTACTATTTGCACTCATTCATCTTGGGTACTATTTTTATCAAGTTTAATAATCACTTTAAAAGAGTCCCCGTCAACAAACTCAGGCTTAGTCCCTGAATAAATCCCAACAAAATGATTCAAATTACGAACTCCAGAGCTAAGTTCATCCACAACCTCAAGTTGTTTAAACATATTAGTTTCAGCCCAAAAGCAATAATTCGATCAAAGCTATTATAAGATTGGTGCAGACAGTATCTCAGTCATCATACCTGTCCAGATTCTTTCTGTACAAAATCAAGTCAGTACGGTAATGCAGAAGAACCGAACCAATAATATCATCCTTACCAAACAGCAGAATACCTGCAAGATTTATCACTTCCTCCCCAGTCTGATAATCTTTATTATACAGCTTGGCACTACGGAGTATCTCTTCATGTGACATAGATAACCAGATATGATTGCTCTGCTGCAACCGTGCCATATTGACCGCTCTATCTATAAGATCTCTATCAAGATCATCAAGAGTACAATGCTGATAAATCTTATTCTCAGACGATAATACGTCCTTCTTATTCAGGTACAGATCAGCAATAAAATTATCCCGCCCCGTAATATCCAGATCACTCTCACCGACTCGCTTATATATCCTCTTCCCCTTCTTCTTTACAACAAGGTTATGAACAATCGAACTCCGAAGCACAAAGACATGCAAGAACCTTCTTTCCATCAATCTCAATCTGACGAATATCAATACTCAGACTCGGTTCTACCTTTGTATGATTATTCAAAACAGTTATCAGCTCACCCTCAATCTGGTCAATAGAATCAGGATTAATTCCGCAAATCCAGCCGTCATCCTCCACTCCAAACAGAATTTCTCCTCCGCCAGTATTCAGAAAAGCGCAAATAGTCTCATACAAATCATCAGAAAGAACATCGCGATTGCTCTTAAACTCAATCTTGATACCTTCACCAGATTCAATTAATTTTCTAACTTTATTAGAAGTCATACTATTCCCTGCTAGTTCACAATAATCCTTCACATATTGTACAATGCTACTACAGCAGTTCGATATAATTCCTTGTGAGAATACAACGCTATAATTATTCACTAGACAAAGGCTAGTTATGCTATCTTATAAAACTAAGTTTATCCCAATATCTACGCTGAAATTTAATTTTACCATCAACGACATGGAAAAAGGTCCAACCTCGATAATCGCTTCATTTACACAACCCTAAAGATCATATTTTTCACTCAAATCATCATCGCATACATTCTTATTCTTAAGAACCCCTGCAACACTCAAAAGAATAAAATCAGCCGGAACTTTAAATTCACTATCTTTAAAACTTATAGCATTGATCATATCTGAAAATATAGCAGAGACACTAGTGTTATGATCCTTAGCGTACTGCTTTGCTTTTTTATAATCTTTGATTCAAATTCTAAGTGCAACACTTGCACTTTCTACGAAGCCCGTTTATGTACTTCACCCGTGCTTTTAAATCTTAGTCTCTTTCTTGGTCGACTGTTAACCAATTTTTCTATTGCTTCGAGCCTTTTTTGAGTTACATTCAATAGCTCTCGATCTTTCGGAAAATACTGTCTTAATAACCCGTTTGTATTTTCGTTGCTACCACGCTCCCAGGCACTGTACAGATGACAGAAAAAGCTCTTACTATTTAATACTTCATTCACATCGCCATAACCGCAAATTCCTTACCGCTATCATACGTAATCGTGTAAATTCTAAAGCTTCTGAGCAAACGGATTATTTCACCTTTTACAAGTTCGCTACACTTATTTCTTACATACCTAAGCCTTAGAAAACCGCTCTTACGCTCAAGCAAGGTTACAAGGTATCCTTTGTTATTTGCTCCACTTACTAGATCTGCTTCCCAATCACCTATTCTCTTACGTCTTTCTATGGCTCTAGGGCGTTTATCAATACTGATCGCATTCTTGATTCGTCCTCTATTATCAGTACTTCTGCACCTTCTCTTCAGTTTACGCTTCCCATTAATTATGAGGTATAGATATAGCTTTCCTCCGTGCTCTTTGTCTTTAAGAATCAGTTGATAAATACTTTCATGAGAGACTGTTATTCCAAGGCATTTTTTGCTAATACCAGAAATTTGCTCAGGGGATAAATCCTGTCGTAGGTTTTTGATAATAAACCTTATAACATATTCGTCAAGCTTTTTTGTTCTAGGAATTTCTCTGTGTTTCGTCGCATTTCTTTGAGCTTGTTTATTCCTATATCCACGGTAACCGCTATTACGCAGTATTTCCATACTTATGGTGCTCCTGTGTACTCCAATGATTTTAGCTATGTAGGAATAGCTTTTATTCTCTTGCAATAGTACTTTGGTAACTGTACGATCTTCATAAGTAAAGTGGCGATATACCTTTTTCATATGCTCTCCTTGAGTAATTGAAATAATATGTTTTGGCGAACTATATATCGACCACCTTACTATTTCTCTTTTAACTCAAGTGTTGCACTTGAAATTTGAATCCACAATATTTCTGAGAGCATGGAAGTTGAATTTACCATTTATTGACGCATAAGGGATACCAGCCTCTGCAAGCTCACGTTTAATCATCCTCATCAGCCTAGGCAAAAATTTATCTTTACTTAATAAAAAATCACTTGCTAAAAAAAACATTAGAAGTTATGCTAATTTAGGCTAAATTTAATTTTGAAAAGAGGCTATATGAGTGATAAATTAGTATCCGATATTGTACTAAAAGACTGGCAAGAGATTATCAACTTATTAGCAGAGATAGCAAATATTCCAGCAGCACTAATTATGCGTTTAGATGAAGACAATATAGAAGTATATGTTACTAGTGAAACTACAGGCAATCCCTACACAAAAGGAGCTCATGAACGTTTTAATAATTCAGGCTTATATTGCGAAAAAGTAATAAAAACCCAAAAGAAACTTATTATACCAAATGCGCTGAAAGATTCAGAATGGAACAATAATCCAGATATTAAACTAAACATGATTTCCTACCTGGGATACCCGTTATCATTTCCAGACCATGAACCTTTTGGAACTATCTGCATACTTGATAATAAAGAAAATTCCTTTTCACCTGCAATAGATAAATTAATGGTTAAGTTTAAAAACATAATAGAACTCCACCTTCAGATTTTATATATTAATCAAATAATGGGGGACAAAAATAAATCCCTCACCGATTATATCAATGATCTGAAAAAGTTTAAAGGAATGATCCCAATTTGCGCCCACTGTAAAAAAATCCGAGAAAATGATAATAGTTGGGAATTATTAGAAACCTATCTTTCTAAACATCCTGAGATTAATTTTACACATACCCTATGCCCAGAATGTGTGAAAGAACTATATCCAGATATGAATCTTTGATCTATTATTTTTAAGATATGATATAGGACCTTGAATGAGTGCAATTCCCTGATAATGCTGACAAAGATATCTGTTTTCCCCTGCAAAAAATATTAAAAACACCTCATTGACAACATTACCCAAATAAATATAATATCAAAGAGTAAAAAATGTCTATTAGCATTTTATTATGACATTATATATTTTTAAATATAAATTATACCCTCTGTAGATAACCTACCAATGAGGAACTAATTTACCTTCCTATCGTTGTCGGACGTCTGGTTTGTATATTTTCCGACAAGAAAGAACGAGAATCTTATTAAATCATTTCAAGAACTTAACATACACTCAAAGTGTATTAGTGTGCTTAATTCCCAAAAAATTTCTAACGCCATGCCCATCCAAGAACAGGCAATTCCTCATGCTCTTGCTGGTAAAGACATCGTAGCGATCGCCCAGACAGGTACAGGAAAAACCCTTGCATTCGGTCTGCCAGCTTTAACTAAAATTGCAGCAAACCGCTTAAAAGGTATCCAAATGCTGGTGCTCTGCCCTACAAGAGAGCTTGCAGAACAGATTCATCAAGTTCTAGAACCACTAGCCAAAAGCCTGACTTTATCCTGCACTTGTATTTATGGTGGTGTTGGTCTAGGTCCACAAACAAAACGTCTACGTGCCAAACCTTCAATAGTTGTTGCCACACCAGGAAGATTGCTTGATCATATCAACCGTGGCAATATTAATTTTAAAAACTTGCAGGTTTTTACTCTGGATGAAGCAGACCGCATGCTTGATATGGGATTTTTACCGGACATGAAGCGTATTCTTTCGCATCTTCCTCAGCAGCGTCAGACATTGCTGTTCTCCGCTACTTTCCCAGAAGCAACTCAAAGCAAAATAGGAATGTTTATTAATAATCCTGTTCGTATTGAAATTGCGCCGCAATCTACGACAGCCAAAAATGTCGCCCAAGGGGTCTATCCTGTTATCTCAGAGCGAAAAGGTGAATTACTTCAAACACTGCTACAGAAAAAAGATGTTACCAGCACCTTAGTCTTTACCCGTACAAAAATTCGCGCTGACAGAGTAAGCAAAAAACTTCGAGCAAATGGGTTCCGTGCTGAAGCCATTCACGGTGGCTGCACACAAAATAAACGTCTTGCTGCTATCAAAAAATTTACTAGCGGGCAGAGTAATATTCTAGTTGCAACAGATATTGCAGCGCGAGGGATTGATGTTAAGGGTATAACTCACGTTATCAATTACGACATTCCATTTCACCCAGAAGACTACGTACATCGTATTGGACGTACTGCCCGCGCAATGGCTAGTGGTACTGCGTACACATTTGCCAGTCCAGGTGAAGAATCATCCATACGTTCTATCGAAAAGACAATTGGTATGAGCCTGAATCTTCACGAATGGGAAGGTATGGCAGAACTTAGGAAGGTTAAAGGTGAACCTTCAAAGCCTAGAAGGCCAAGGAAGAAAAGAGCCAGGGCTAATAAAAATGAAGCATCCCCAAGCAATAGCAAGTCTCAATCTTCCAATAAAGGCAGAAGACGCAGAAAATCCAAAATAAACAAGGTCAATGTCGCGAACAGCCACAAATAATATTGCAAGCTTGTTATTATTCATTTTACCAAATACAGACTGTAATAAAGAAGATAGTTTAACTTATGTGTATAAGTAGGCTATGCTGTCACAAAACTATTTTTATCACAATGGTCGACTCAAACTTTCTTGGATTCAAGTTCTAAATGCAACAGCAACACTTACAATTTTTACGAAGCCCGTTTATATAGTTCAAACGGGCTTTTAAATTTTAGCATCTTTCTTTGTCAACTGTCAACATTCTTTTCTGCTGCTTTTAATTCCTCTTGTTATACATTCAACAGTTCCATATCTCTTGGAAAATACTGTGTAAAACCCATTGACATTCTCATTGCAGCCACGTTCCCAAGCACTATATGGATGGCAGAAACAACTTTCCACCATGCTTCTTGTCTTCGGTAATCAATCGGCAAAAACTTTCATGAGAGACAGTAAATTCAAGAAATTTACAATGATATGTATCTTCACAATTATCACATATTTTCAGCAATTATCATTAACGCTCCAGAAAAATCAAAATGCGATATGCATAGATCAACATCTTCCAGCCACGGATATTTAGCTATAGAAGTTGTTAAAAGATCTTCTATAATTATACGTGATACAGTGTCAGATTTTTCAAGAGCTATTTTGAGCTCTAATATTTTTTCGCCAAACTCCTCATCTGACAAAGTAATATCAGAACTAACATCATGTTCAATACGCCAGTTATGAGTAACCCTAGTGACTTCGTTACATATCTTCTTAAAATCATCTATTATGGAATGATCCAAATTATCCCAAGACGCTCCATCTTTTAACAACCGCTCCCATTCCTCAGCTTTATGTGATATACCTATAAGACCCAGACTACCTCCTGTTCCTTTCAAAGTATGAGCGAATCTAATTGCTGCATCTCTATCCCCAGAACTGAGAGAATTCTTAATCCTATTCATGATATCTCTCTCCCTATTCACAAAAAACTTTAATATTTTTACATAAGATTGCGCTTTGAAAGCAATATTAGCCAGGCCTAATTTAACATCAAGCCCGTCAATATTATATAGTCCATCCGTAATCAATGTATTATCCTGCTCAATTATCTCTATTCCGTCTAAATTGTTTGAATTCTTCGGCAACCACTTGTTCAACATCTCACATAAGCCCTTAGGATCAATCGGCTTTGACACGTGAGCCTGCATCCCTACTTCTATAACTTTTTCTATATCTTTTTGAAAAACATTTGCAGTCATTGCAAGAATAGGCAGCTCTTCTGCACTATACTTAGACCTTATTTCACGAGTTGCTGAGTACCCGTCCATAATAGGCATTTGAATATCCATAAGTACAAGATCAAAAAGCTCTTTATTTAGTATCTCTACTGCCTCAACACCATTATCAGCAACTGCCACACTTGCTCCCATAACTCGTAGTAATTCTTTTGCTATCATTTGATTGGTCATATTATCCTCAACCAATAAAATTTTAGCGTTACAGTTATCTAATACTAGACTTGAACTAAATTCGTTAATAGATTTTGATTCGGATTCAAGCATACTACCTCCTTTGTGACTGGTAATAATAGACGCAATAAGTTCCGTATAAAAAAATGTCCGAACCAGTGACGTATCATTAAACTTTAATAAGTAATCTACCAATTTTTGAGAGGTTATAAATATAAGTACAGCTCCATCACACTTCGATATTTTACGTTCCAGTATTTCAATATCATTAATACTAAGTCGTATTATATCAACAAATACGATATCGTATACTTTCATATTTGTCCAATCATATGCGTCTAAATCTTCAAGCCCTCTAACATATTTAAGACTATTCACTAAAGGCAACAATTCACCTTTAAATTTAGAAATTAGCGCATCACTATCAGTGACAATCGCAATATTATAATCTCTAGCAAACTCAATATTCTGTGTATCTTCAATAGAAAACGATTCAAAGATACAATCAAATGAAAAACAACTTCCATTAAATTCTCTACTGTTTACAGTGATATGGCCACCCATCAAATTTACTATTTTTTCAGAAATTGCTAATCCAAGTCCAGTCCCTCCATATTTTCTTGTAGTAGAAGCATCAGCCTGAGAAAAAGATTTAAATAAAACCTTAATTTGCTCCTCATTCAATCCTATTCCATCATCACAAACTTCAAACTTAAGAGTTACCATCTTTCCAGTTTTTGCCAACTGCTTAATTGATACTCTAACAATACCATTGTTTGTAAATTTAATAGCATTACTAATCAGATTATTAAGAACCTGGGATAATCTTAATGAATCACCTTTAAGATTTAATTTTTCAACTTCCGCACAATCAAATATAAAATCAAGCCCCTTCTCTTCAGCTTTAGCGACATGCATATCTCGTATAGACATTAAAGCTTCTAACAAATTAAACTCAGTTTGCTCTAAACTCATTCTACTGGCTTCTATCTTAGAAAAATCCAGAATATCATTAATTATTCCTAGCAACATCCTTGAAGATGATTGCATACTACCAAGATAATCACTCTGTCGCTGTGTTAAATCAGTCATACTCAACAGATGAGCCATACCTATTATTGCGTTCATAGGTGTTCTTATCTCATGTGACATATTTGCTAAAAACTCGGCCTTGGTTTGTGCCGCAGATTCAGCTGTTTCTTTAGCTACTTTAAGTTCATTCTCAAATTTTTTACGCTCTGATAAATCATGAATAACTAAGAATAATTTATTACATTCATATATAGTAATCAAGGCAAAATGAATTTCACAATAAATTTCACTGCCATCTTTTTTTAAATGCAGACATTCAAAAGCTCCGGAACCTTTTGTCATAGCTTCTTCAATTTTTTGTTTAATATAATCCACAGACTTCATACCATTAGGCTGAAATTCTGGAGAATTACTAACAGGAGTTCTTGCCAAAAACTCCTCTTTTGATGAGTAGCCAAATAATGAAACTGCAGCAGGATTACACTCTACTATTTTCAACCCATCTACAATACAATACGCACCAGGAGAACGTTCAAAAAGCAACTTAAAGCGCTCTTTTTCGGCCTTAACTTCTCGTGTTCTCTTTCTAACCTCCTCCTCAAGTTCTTCACTTCGTTTTCTCAGTGCTTCTTCTTCTTTTTTCTTTAATTCTAACTCTTTACTAAGCTTAATCTTATCCTTAATTTCTTTATAATGTAAAGCTCTATACCATAATCCCGTAACTATAAGTACTATAAAAATAACACCAAATACCAAATAAACAATGAACTTATCTGAACTTTGATCTATTATGATCTCACGTGCATCTCCTTTAAAGATATCCTTCATTACCACTTCAGGAATTTCATTCAATCCTTTATTAATAATCTCAATTAAAGGTTTATAATTTTTATGAACGGCAAAAGAGAATTTATCAATATTTAAATTATCCGGAGAGAATACACGAAGATTATTTAATTTTACCTTCCCGAGTTGCCGTTGAGCCTTCGTTTTTCTACCGATGTATGCATCAACATAATTCTTACTGACATCTTCTAAAGCCTGTAAGGTACTACCCACAAGCTTTTGGTTAATCCCAGGGTGCTCTCGTAACATATACTCCTGGAATGCGGTTCCTCTTTCTATCGAAATAGTCTTTCCATGCAACCCGGTTAAATCATAATATTCAGGAGAATTTTTTCTCGTAATTATTACAGATTGAATTTTAATATAGTAATTACTATATGCTAAAAAATTTTCGCTACTTTTAGTTTTATTAGACATAAGGATAAGATCAAATTTATCATTATACTTAATTCCACCATAAAGCTCTGCCCACGAGCCACATGGCACATATTCAATATTCATTCCAATGGAATTAGCAACCAGATTTAGAATCTCAACAGATATACCTGCAAGTTCTCCATCTTTATAATAATAATATGGTTCGTTATCTATAATTGGTACTCTTACAATTTTATTATCATTGAGCCATTTTTTTTCAAAATCTGTCAAACTAATATTTAAAGTAAAACCAGCATCTCGCTCAGGCGTGCCTTTTAATATTTCATCTTTTTGCACTTTTGAAGTACTCTCAACACTTTTATCGTGTATTGATGCTAAAACCGGAAGTTTTTTTCTTATTGGCCTTAATACTTCATCACTATCTACATCTTCAATCTTTTTACCAAACTGTATGCTATCTAATACATCGCGTTCAGTAATACACGTCAATTCTTCCGCAGCACCTATTACATCATCATTATTTTCTAACAACTCAGCCATAAAAGAAAGTGGCATTGTAGCTATAAGAATATCTGGATAACCTTTAGTCCTGTCTATATCATCATCTGTAAAGCTTATTGTATTATTAATATCAACAGCGAAACACTTGCATAAAGATTCTGTATAAATAAAACCATAAGATAGGATAAGAATTACTAGATAATTCACATATTTTATCATAGTAGCCACCTTATCCTTTATATAAGAATTGATAAACCTCAGAGTAGTCTTTGATCGCAACTACTTTTTATGTCTCCCTACAAATCTGTCATAGGAGTCCTTGTAAGTTTTTAACTGCTCCTCCAAAAAGGCAACATGCTCTTTCAAAGATAACCCTGAATCAGCTTTTACACTCAATTCTTCCACCTTATTCTTTTGCATCAACGCGTATGATGCGATCCTCTTCTGAAGCTGTTTCATCCTTAAAATATTATGAATTCTTAATTTTAAAATTGCAGGTCTAATTGGTTTACTAATAAAATCTGCAGCTCCAATTTCCAACCCTTTTACCTCACTGTCATTATCAGTACTGGCTGTAAGGAAAATAATGGGAATTGATTTTGTAGCCGGATCCGCCTTTAATAAACAGCAAGTATCAAATCCACTTAAATCAGGCATCATTATATCAAGAAGAATCAAATCTGGTATATCCTCATCCTTGGCTATGTCAATTGCATTTGAACCACTTGTTGCCACCTTTATACGATATTCATCTCTGAGTAGTTCATCAATCATTACTAATGTCTCTGGATCATCATCTACAACCAGTAATAAAGGTTTGATCACTTTATTATGTTTCATATTCATTTCCTCTATACTATAACACAAGAAGATTTTAAATAAGACTAATAAAACATCAACTAACAGTTATTATGAAGGGGAACAACTAAATTACAATTTTTATAAATCTTCAGATTTAACGCCATAGAAGTATTTATAAATAATTATAACAATACACGTAAGAACAATTGCTACTAATGCTACAAGAGTAAATTGAACAAATTCATATAACGGCAACTTGTAATATGATTTTTCCTTGAAAATTAACAGTTTCCAGCCAGAATATCCTGCATTAATAACAGCATAGGTATAAGGGATATCATCAATTGTCAAAACATCACGATCAACTTCTCCGATGTTTTCTATTTTTTCTCCAGCAAATTGATTTGAATTGTCTATTTCCTTCATACGCTCTTCAGAAATTTTAAAAAAAGTTTTAAATACATACTTATTGTCACTTGCAGCAAAAATTATCCCATCTGGGGTCATTAATGCAACGTTAACCCCATTTTCATTCTTAAGTTTTCTAACTATATCATCTATTTGTATTTTAAGAACTACTGCCCCTACAAATTTGCTACCCCTAACTATTTTTCTACTAAAGTATAGCCCCCTCTCTTTAGAAATCATTCCAACAGCAGGATAGACAAAATATTCATGTTCATTCAAGCTACTAAAATATGGTCTGAATGCAAAATTACCACCAGTAAAGTTATCCCCTTTGTCATTATACGGAGTACTAACAGTCACCGTGCCTTTGTCATCCATTATAAAGGCAGTTGAGCCAGGAAAAGTAACTACCAGGAGTTCCAATATTTCATATACTTCTTTATTTTTACTTGTATCCTCTACTGCCTGAATAACCTTTAATGCGGTTACAAAATTTAGTTCACTTAATACATGTTTGAAATAGTACTCATCTAGCTGATTAGCAATCAGCCCCCAAGTATGTTTGTCCGCATTCACCTCATATTGCTCATGCCTTTTTGTTAACAATAATAACCCGAAAATCAGTAACCCACAAAAAAACAATATAAGGGTAGCTTTCAAGATATTTTTTGAACAAATATTCATTTACACTCTCCAAAACCCTCCGGTACAGTTCATGTACAATTAAATATTCAAAACTTTTACAGCTGAGATATTACCAATTATACCCGATCACACTATTTTTAGCAAAATTTATAGTTAACAATAATATCAAATTTTATTAACTACAAAAATAAATTTCACTATCTTACACACAAAACAAGTTGCCTTAGATAATTGCTTATGATTGTATAGTAAAGTCACTAAATACTACCTAACTAAACCAACAAAGCTATAATAATAACGCTTAAAAAAAAGCATGTAGTAATTCCTAATACTAAAAGTATTAGGAATTACTACATGCTGAGCTGTCCTGAAAAAAGTCGACACTGAGCTTACTTAATAACGAAAAAAAACACTTTAAAATTAGCTCTAGTTTACACCGCCAAATATTAAAATAGGTTCTACAAAATCATTATCTATTCGGTAAACAGAGCTTAAATCAGCAGCAACAGAAAACCGAGCAATCACGTCACCTGTATCCATATATGTAGCAGTAATTATTAACCTATCCAAGCCTGAACTAGAATCACGCTCTATTCCGGAACATTTCAGCTCATATGGTGTATTATAAATATTCAAGCTTGTTAACGCCACAGAAAGATTTTTTAAAAGTATTATTGCAGAGTCTGCTTTTACGTTAATTCTATTTTCGGTATATTGATACACCCCGTCAACAATTGCAGCGTTATCTCTTTCATGCGTCAAAATAATTTTATTCTTATAACTATCAAAATAAAAATTAATACAATATCCGTTAGTTTCATTTAAAGAAGAACTATACTCAGCTTTATTTGATTCATCAACAGTAATTATTCCGGAAATTATCGAAGTCTCCCCATGACTAAACAGTTTAAGCTCAAAAAGCAGAAAACGACCACTCAAATACTTCATAGACAAAATACCTTTGTCTGTTTCTGAACTATCTACACGTGTATACGTACCAGTAGTTGAGAAACTGAACTTAGTATCACCTTGTGAGCTTATATTCTCCACTAGTTCCCAATTTGCATCTTTAAAAATATCCATATAATAAATTTTTTCACTTTCAGAAACAGCAAAATGATATAGAGCAGTAAACTTTAAACTATCAACAGAATCATCACCAGCGGCAAGAACAACAACGTTCTCATCATTAATAATATAAAATCCTTTTTCTACTATACGATTAACAGTTTTTATCCCCATCTTGCTCAAAGCTTGCCATACCAGATTATAAGCATTATCAATAACTTTTTTACTCTCACCATTCATACCAGAATTAATAGTATTAATTATGCTATACTTCTGTTGGTCAGTAAAATTTCTTGCTATTTTCCGACTTCGCTCTAATATATCTTTACCACTGCAGACAGGAAAGATTACACACAAAACCATAGCTACAATTGTTAATTTACTAACTATATTCATATTACCCAATCACCTCTTTATTTAATTCCGCCTATCAGCATCAGAGTCGCAAGTATGTATGTTGAAGCTAATAATGCTATTAGACAAAGAATGGTACTTCCAAAAATTATGAAATATCTCTTAATTCCTATTAGCTCTTTTTTACCAGTATAATGCAAGACTCCGGCACCGCAAATAACGCTAATAAGCAGTAAAAAAATAACTAGTATGAATTCCATAGCAAAACCTTTTGAAAGAATAATTTTTAACTCTTATATAGCTTATTAACCTACTAGCATAGGGTCCCAAACGATACTGTCCACATTTTTTATCTCCTTTAAAATATACCCATGCCCGCTTACAAGATAATTACACACTATTTTAAAATCATCAGAACCAAAGTTTTCGCAAAGTGAGAAATTATAATACTCTACACCCTCAAATTCCATTATCCCTTGATACAAATAGGTTAAGTTAGACTCTTCATGCGTTTTAAATTTATCATATATACAAACTTTTACAGCGAGAATATTATAAGCTTCATCATAAGATATTTCACCGCTTGGAGGATCACCCAACAATTTTTCCTCAGCTACTAATGGAATCTCTAAAATTGCAAAAACTAACTTATAAGCAACATCTCCATTTGCAATTTTGGTTTCTCGATAAATATCACCATTTAAACAAATGACATAAGTATTTAAGTTTTTGCGTTCTCCATTGTGACTTTCTGCCAATGTAATATAATAGCACTGATTTCCACGAAAATCTGCCGCCTTCTGATAGACGAGATAGAGTAATTTACCTTCATTTTTCACCTGTATTTCATCCGCAGGGTTGATACTGTTTATTAACAATCGGCATGCTTCTTCAGGTGTAAAGCCCACAATCGGCTCATAATTACCAATTAATTCCATTGGGATATCACACTCACTTTCTAAATCGCTCTCTACCTCACATGATACTTTTTTTGCAGAAGATCCTTCAGGGATGACTGAACTAAATGGAGACTTATATATAACAATTTCCAAATATCCACTATTATCCTCATAACCAGCACCAAATTCCTGCTGAATATCATCATTAGCAATTAAAAACAACTCCCCATCTTCCTCTGCAATAATTTCTCTACTATTGCCGATATAAAATGATTTGCCAACTTTACCAATCTTTCCACACAAAGCACCTTCATTGACAAACCTTAAAACATATGAGTCCTTGTCAACAGTAGAACCTGGATATCCATTTGCATCATGATCCTCACGAAAAGGATCAACACTCCACTTCCCGCTCAAGTAACTAATTATTATCGCCTCACCTTTTTGAAGTTTAATCCCTGTGTTTTGCCAGGATTTTTCTGCATAAACTTCAATAATCTGCCCTGACTCTGTATCTAAATTAGAAAGTTGGGTTCTATATTCCATAGATCCAACTTTAGTAGTATCAGCATAAACAGAGCTTATAAACAAACTAAACACCAACACAGGCACCAGGATTCGATAAAACATTATTCTCCCTTTCTTTTAAATAGTCAATAAAACATCAATATGACATCATTTAAATTTTCAACAAACACACCTTTATCTTAAATTACTATCGCCTCCTATTTTTATAGGACATTCAATTAAGTTTATCGGACTCTATACCAAATAATTACAACTAGCGTTAATTCCCTTTCAAAAATTTTTATTACTAATTAAAATAAATTTGAAAATTTGAATAATAATTTAAATATGAAGTCATAAAGGAGAGAAAACAACTTTTATTTTATACTCAACTGCTAAAGCGAAAAGTTTTCTAAAACCTGTAAAATAAGGAAGTAATGGTATTGATACTAAAAATAATTAATACAGAAACGATTTTTATACTTAAAGGATTAATTTAACAAATATTTTTTATGGTTATATGACAAATACATTTTCACATACCATAATATCTTGAAAAATTGTTTAGACAAAAACTGACAATGCTTTTCTTTAACCACCTTACTTCAAGCAGCTTACAAACTTTCAAAAAGCTTTTCAAAAATTTAATATTTAAACAAGAATAAAAAATGAAGCACACAGCCTAGCTGTGTGCAATTAAATAATTAATTTTGAGGATTACCCTACAGAAAGTCTGCCCAGAATTAAAGAAACATACCCTACACCAACAAATATTAGTATCGACTAGGTACTTCTGGAGTAGTCACTTAATGCAGTCCGTTAAGAATATAGCGTTAAGATATCAGAATTTCTAGAAAACTCTACCATAATCCGTTGCAAACCTTTGCTTTTGCTTTTACGTTTAATACTAGGTACCCCTAAATATGCCAGAGATGGAAGATGAGTTCCACCACAAGGATACGATACATTATCACATATCCAATACCTTGCCTCAGGTTCATCCGAATGAGCAGAAATAACTACGGGAATATCACGATTAACCATACCATTCAGCTCTTCAGTCACTTGCAATATTTCTTCAGGACTAATCTTATTTTCTATTTTAAAATCAACCCTTGCTGAACTAGCAGAGATATGACAACCTTTGATAGATTTATAAATATCAGGTCTATTCTTTTCTAAAAGCATTATCAAAACATGAAGCCCTGTATGATGAATCGTCACCCCAGCACGCTTATTAATATCTATTTCCACTTGAATTTTATCGCCTATTTTAAAATCAGAGATATCATCTTGACAAATATGTAGTACTGGGCAATTAACATTAATCGTAGGAAAATTTTCAAGAAATAATGTCTTCCCCAACCCCTTTTGGGTATCCGAAAAAACAACACTAATGCCAGAATCCAACTTTGAGATAACACCAGTATCGCCATCCTGCCCGCCACCCTCAGGAAATGCGACTGTTTGGTCAGTAATAATTGCATTGTCTTTGATGTCAATAATACTCGCTACACATTTTGATAAAAATACATCATCATAGTACAGTTTCTTCGTTATATTCATAAATTTCTCACTCATAATAAACGACAACAATTTTATCTACACTAGACTCTATAATTCAATAATAAAAAAAATCTCAAATAACTGCTATCAAAATTAATATTAATTGCGACAGCACATAAAATACAACAAAACCTATATTACCAACTATACTTTTATTTAGTATTTTATTATTACAACTATAATAATCAAGTTATTATTACTATTCACTAAGAATAGATTTTAGAACATTCCGGATAAACAAAAAAAAGCTACACATTTAAATGTACTTAGCAAAATGCCCTCAAACATTAAGATATATAAAATTATGAATACTGCCAGACAGACATATTACCAAATTTAATCCTTTTTATGATATAACAGTATAAAAAAAACATGTAAATATTCCGCTCCATACCTCACCCTCCTCGGAATTTCTACATGTTTTAAATTAGATATATTTTATAATACGATAGACAGCAAAACTACACTAGTTTGATTCATACTTAGAAATCAACGTTTACATCATTATAGCAAGACTCAAAGATTTTTTTAATTTCATTACCTTCAGGCTGGCGTGGATTAGTTGCAGTACATGGATCAGCCATAGCATTGGCCGAGATAGTATCGAGCTTCTCATTCCAGACTGATTCATCAATCCCATAATCTTTAATTGTTGCAGGAACATTTAGTTTTTCACGCAGTTGCTCAATAGCAACAGCCAAGCCCTCGGCCCCTTCAGCACCAACTACCTTGGCAAGCCTATCATACTTACCAGTAACCTTGCTGTTGTAGCGTATTGCATTAGGCATTAGTATTGCGTTTGCACATCCATGTGGAATACCAAACATGCCGCCAAGCTGATGCGCCATTGAATGAATAATTCCAAGAATTGCATTACTGAAAGCCATACCTGCCATACAAGAAGCTTCATGCATTGCCTGACGAGCTTCACAATTAGTGCCATCTGCATAGGCTATAGGAAGACTCTCAAAAATCATTTCAACCGATTCATGTACTAGCGAATCTGTGAATTTTGAAGCAAGTGCAGCAACATAAGCTTCAACACTATGAGCCAAAGCATCAAGCCCCGTGTTAGCCGTTACATGTGCAGGCATACTAACACATAATTCACCATCAACGATAGCAATATCAGGGGTAATTTCATAAGAAACGATCGGATACTTCACCCCTTTTACACGATCTGTAATAACAGTTGCACAAGTAACCTCAGTTCCGGTACCACTTGTTGACGGAATAGCAATAAAACGAGCTTTTTTACGGAGCGGCTTTATAGAAAACGGAGGTGTAATGTCTTCAAACTTGGCTTCTGGGTACTCGTAAAAAACCCACATCGCCTTTGCTGCATCAATTGCAGAACAACCACCAAGACCAATAATCAAATCTGGCTCTTCCTTGTTAAAAAACTCAACCCCTCGCGCAACTGTCTCTATTGATGGATCCGGTTCAACACCTTCAAATACAGCCGATTCAATACCTGCTTCTTTCAAATAAGTAGCAGTCTTATCAATAAATCCACCCTTTTTCATTGAGCTGCCACCAGTTATAATAACAGCTTTTTTACCATTTATTTTTTTTAATTCATCAAGGCACCCAAGCCCAAAGTGTGTGAAACGTGGAACTGTAAATGTAGCCATTGTTACCCTCCTCCTATAAACTCAAATTTTCTTTTATAATCAATGTATCATAAAAAGTATTGTTGCCTTCAATTAACCCATCCTTGTATAATATTATATCGATATTTAATTACCAATAATCCAGAGTTTACACAATTCAAAAACTTATTCAATAATAAAATATCGAAATACACCAATTATCACAAAAAAACAATTTTACTAAATAAGAGCATAGCGATACAAAGACTATAATAACAAGAACTTAATACCACAAATTCACACTAAGCAACTATATTAAAATCAACTTTAATTTCCCTATATACTCATTTATTTTATAAAAACTCAAACTTTAGCAATTACTCAAAATCTTTATTTCATGAGATACTCCCATAATTTTTAGCTCTTTAATGGCTCACAAAATATATAATCTGCCTCATTATTACGCAATGTCAACGTAAACCTTTGAGCCTTATAGCAACTGGATTATTAAGTGGTGCTCGACCAACAATAGTAAACTCAGCCCTAGGAATAATCCCCATATCTCTGATTCTCCTTCCAAGCTCTCCATTGGCTGACACTGACTTTACTATTCCTGCTTCATCTGAATTCATTTCCCTCATTTTAACATTCATTATAATCCTTTTTATCACACAGACAACTTAAACACCTCTAACCACAACAAAACAAACAAACTTTATTTCATTAAACTAATTATTTTGCCCCTGTATACCTGCTTCTAAATACAAATCTATAGGTAATATTAATTTTTATAGGTATAATATTTAATTACACCAAAAGATTAAAACAAAATAAGCTAGCAGCACTTTGTAGCATGTTATCATTTAGAAATTAATCGCTCCTTGCACCATCCACTTCATTCCAAGCCAGGCGAAATACGAACTATTATTTCATCCTGTTACTACAGGAAAACTAATATAAACTAAGTTTATAATTAAATTCAACAAAAGCAGACACTGAATAAGCACCTGTATATTACAAATATCAATATACTTTTATTACTCTAACACCCTAAAAATTCATATTTTTGAACAAAAAATAAAACACAAAAAAACTATAAATTATATTTTGACTCTAGAGACAATCACAGTATAATATTTTCTATTTAACAAATAACACACAATATAATTCAGTACAACGCTCAATACAATGAATTATATCCCAAAAGGTTAAACTTATGGCGATTATATTAGATCAATTTGATAAAGAAATTATCAAAGAACTCCAAATCAACTCATCAATTTCTAATTTAGAGTTATCAAAAAAGATTGGTCTTTCAGCCTCAGCTTGTCTGTCACGAACAAAGAATTTAATAGAGTCCGGAGTTATTTCACAGTTTACAATTATTGCAGATGAAAAAAAACTTGGACTGGAGACACTGGCGTTTGCTCTAATTAATTTAACTCCGCTGAACAGAAAGACCATACATGCTTTTCTTAAAAATGTAAAAAAATTCCCTCAAGTACTGGAATGTTATACCCTTACTGGTAATTACGATTTTCTTCTTAAGATTATTGCTAAAGATATGCCCAGTTACAGAGATTTCATCATTGATTCACTTATGCAGGACGCAGCAATAAGTAGAGTTGAAACAAGTATCGTAATGGGAGTTGACAAAAGAAGTTTTTGTACACCGATAGATGATAGTGAGTAATTATTATGAGCAAAAAAATAAAAGCTTTTAAAGCTGCATTTCCACACACATTACCTGTTTTCACCGGCTTTACATTTTTAGGTGCCGCATATGGCATTTTAATGAATAGTAAAGGTTATGGAATAGAATGGGCTGTTCCTATGAGTATATTTGCACTTGCTGGCTCGGCTCAGTATGTTGCAGTAGGCTTGCTTACAACTGTTTTTGATCCTTTATATGCCCTACTGCTTGCATCAATGGTCAATGCAAGACATTTATTCTATGGAATTTCAATGCTTGAAAAGTACAAAAATACAGGGAAATTAAAATACTACCTAATTTTTGGGTTATGTGATGAAACTTTCTCCATTATTCACTCTGTAAAGCCACCAAAAGAAGTAGATAAAACTCTCTTTATGTTTTTTGTTACATTACTAAATCATTCATACTGGATACTAGGAACATTCTTAGGCGGATTATTAGGATATTTAGTTTCATTCAATACAAAGGGACTTGATTTTGTGTTAACAGCATTCTTCGTAGCTATTTTTGTAAATCAGTGGAAAATTAAAGAAAATCAAAAAGTATCTTTAATAGGTATTTTTTCATCAATTGCGTGCCTGCTAGTTTTTGGTCCTTCAAATTTTATTATCCCATCAATGATATTGATTATTCTAACCTTAACCTTACTCAGAAAACAATTAACAAAGGAGAATAAGGCATTATGCTAAACTCTACAGAATCTTTTATAATTATATTGATGATCATAGCCAGCTCATTTATTACAAGATTTTTACCTTTTATTCTTTTTTCCAAAAAAAATGATTCTAAATATATCAGTTATCTTGGCAGTGTTTTACCATATGCATCAATAGGATTACTTGTTGTTTACTGCTTAAAAAGCATTACTCCACTAAATGCACCTTATGCTATGCCTGAGCTTATTGCAATAGTGTGCATCTTCGCTTTACATTATTGGAAAGGTAATACACTTTTAAGCATAGGTATAGGCACAGCAGTATACATGCTTTCGGTACAATATTTCTTCTAATAGAATTTTACTTTTTTACATTACAAAAGTGAGTGCTGGTTCAAGCCAACACTCACTTTTAATATATTTCAACTACCCAGTGCTAAAATAAACTTGGATTCAACAACTTCGGTACTGCCATTACTAAATCTGGACAAAATGCTATAAATAATAAAATAACAATAGCAACCATAAAGTATGGCAACACCCCTTTAAATGATTCTTCTATTGATATATTTGATATAGCCCCGGCAATTAAAAGACATAGACCGTAAGGAGGCGTTACCAGCCCAAGAGCCAGAGTCATTACCACGACAAGTCCTAACAATACAGGATCTGTTCCAACTGCAATCGCAGCAGGTAAAATAATAGGCACAAATAATATCATAGCTGGAATCGCATCCATAAATGTTCCAACAAACAAAAAGAACAATACAACAATCGCCATAAACGATGTTGCTCCACCAGGTATATTCATAAAGAATTCAGCAGCTTTAGTAGATACATTATAATACCCTAGCAACTCACCTAGAGCATTTGCAGTACAAAGAGCAAATAATGACAATGAACTGAGCTTTAGAGTATCTTTTATAATTTCAGGAAGATCTTTGACCTTGATTGTTTTATAGAAAAACATGCCTACAACCAGCGCATACATGCATGCGAATGCCGCAGCCTCAGTAGGCGTATATGCTCCAGTAACAATACCACCAATAATAATTACAGGTGTCAATAAAGCAGGTAAACTAGTAAAAACACTCTTCATTACGACTTTGAAAGGTGCTCTTTTAGATCTAGGAAAATTCATTTTTCTACTTACAAAAAATACTACAAGCATCATTGATAATCCAAGAACTATGCCAGGTAGAAGCCCAACAAAAAACAGCGCCCCAGTCGACACATTGGCAATACCAGCATACACAACCATAGTAATACTTGGGGGAATAATACTCCCTAAAGTAGATGAGGCTGCAGTAACGCCGACAGATGTTCGCTTATCATACCCATTCTTCTCCATTTGCGGTATCAGAACTTTACCAACACCCGCTGTATCAGCCTGAGAAGAACCAGAAACACCGGCAAAAATCATAGAAACAAGAATATTTGCATGTGCAAGGCCTCCTCTGATATGCCCAATCAACGCGATGCACATATCAATAAGCCGCTGAGAAATTGAACCGTGATTCATCAAATTAGCTGCCAGAATAAATAAAGGCACAGCTAAAAGTACAAAAGAATTTAGCCCAGTAAACATCTTCATAAAGACAACAATACCACTAAGCCCAGGAATCAGCAAAACACCAACAACAGCCACAATACCAATAACGAAGGATATAGGCACACCAATGCCAATCAACAATAAAAATACTGCTATTAAACAAACCTGAATCATTATTTCCCCTTCCCGCTTCGCATATTACTGATATGATCTACGATATAACTCAAACAGTATATTACACATGCCCCACCCAGAATTGGAACACAAAGCCATGAATAACCGGCCTTCATTGATGGTATACTGAGCCATCTGTAATTCCAGAACTTGTAAGCAATGATTACGCCGTAGTATAATATTGCTGAGGAAAATAACAGCATAATTATATGTATAATAACTTTCAGAAATTCTTTAGAATTTCCCTTAAGCTTGTCTGAGAAAGACGTAAAAGCAAAGTGTTTATTCTCATAAGTCATAACTCCAGCCCCCATAAACACCGACCAGATAAACGAATAAGTACTAACTTCACCAGTCCATACGACTGTCACCCCTGTATATCTACAAACAACCTGTATTATTATAGTAATAAAAAAAATACTTATACAGGCTACGCCCAGGGCAAGCTGGAATTTTTGAATATATTTTGCTATAGTTTTTAGCATTATACAATTCTCCCAATGTATGAATACTTATAACCCATTATATGGGCACAGTATATATAAAAATTGAGGCCGGAAAGCAATTTCCAGCCTCAACCGTTAAAATTACTTTCACGACTAGTTTCTTGTAAGAGCTAGCAAGTCTTCCATACCGTTATCATGTGCATATTTGTCTTGAATAGGAAGAGCAATTTTCTTGAATGCTTCAACATCAACTTCATTTATCTCTCCACCGTCAGCAAGAATCTTCTTTCTTGAATCATCAAGCATCTTATACGTCACTTCTCTTTCAGTAGCTACAGAAGCTTTAACAGCATCTAGAATCCACTTTTGTTGTTGTTCAGTATATGAATCAAACTTATTACCATTCATAAGAAGTAATCGAGTTGTATAATCATGCCCCGTTAAAGAAGTGTACTTACCATTTGGTGTTTTATGGTGCTCTTTTAGACTCATGTTTGTCATGTCATTTTCAGCTGCATCAGCAGTTCCAGTATTTAGAGCCTGATAAAGCTCCTGCCAACCAACACTTATTGGGTTCGCCCCTACTCCCTGCCAGAATTGCTGCTGAACAGGAGAACCTTGTGATCTGATATTTAACCCAGCCGCATCTGCAGGTTCTTTGATAGGCTTTTTCCCATAATAATTTCTAACACCAGCAGAATAAAATCCAACAACTTTGAATTCGTTATCAGTTCTCTCTTTAATAATATCTTTCATTACATTACCAAATTGACCATCAATTGTCTTTTCCCAGTGATCAAAGCTATTAAAAAGGTAAGGAAGTGAAAGTAAATCAAACTCTCTAACACCAGTACCAGCCATAAAACCTGGAGAAGCAACAACCATATCAACTGAATCAGTAGTAAGTTTCATTGCTAACTCATTTTCATTAGTTCCAAGAGTACCAGGATATACCTCAGCAACCATTGTTCCGCCAGATAATTTATCTAACTCTTCAGCAAACTTCTTCATCCCAATCTGATAAGGATTTTCCAAAGACGTCTGGTTATGAGCAACTCTAAGCTTAATTACATCATCTGAGGCATGTCCTACCGTTACCAGAGATAATACTAATGACAATGCTAACCCAACTAATTTTTTCATACTTTTCTCCTAATATTTTCCTTCCAAATATTACATCAAGCTTTTTATAAAATAATAAAAAGTAATCTCCACTATCCAACTTTAAGCATGCCACTTATTCATTATATTCTCTATTTTTAAAGCTACAGTTACATCCAACAAAATCTGATTATGCATTCACTCTTCCATTTACAACATTTTCTGAAATCCATTCAATAATTTTAAAATCGCTTAACTACATACAATAAAACTGCTTACATAACTATAAGCAATTCCTTAACAAATGTTACTACAAATTAAGAGTTTTATAAATCAGAAAAGACGTACTAAACCATATCATGTATCATGTATCCAGCCTCCCCAGTCAAGAGTAAACCTAATATTGTTGAATTCGTATAAATAAATAAAAAACTTCACTACATCCTACATACTTAAAGGCAAAATTATTTTATCACATAACTCTCCCATAAGCAAATTAATTTTAAGTATTGGTAACTATAAATTTCACATTGTAATTAATCACAAGCTAGATTATTAGCATAAGTTTTTTATTATAACTAATTTATTGTATTCATACCTTTTTTCATTAGCTCAATTCTTTAGAGATATCTCAAGCAGTGAGTATATAAATACCAATTAATTTTCATATATTACACTAACTTTACTTATAATATAATTAACTGATCATAAAACATATATCCGGTTGATCACTTAACATATGTCCACATATATAACATATAGAAATTTTTTAACCACGCTTATTTTAATATTACAGTAAAATATCTCTAATGATACTTCTTCTTTTATTATATTGAGACAGAAATTTATTGAAAATATTTTCATATAAGGCTATATTAGATATATATAAATTACCATATAATTCAAAAAAGCCACTGGGGAAACACCAATGGAAGGTTTCAGAATAATAATAGATAGTCAAAGTATGTTTGTTAAATTAATCTCAACTAACGATGAGATTGATTTGCTATATTCTGAGGCAGAGGTTATAAAATATTTTAAGCATAATTTAATAAATAAGGGCATAAATAGAAAGGAAATTTTACGAGCATTTGTAGAGCTAAATGAACTTATCGCTCCAACAGAGTATATAGTCGCCATGGGGAAATGGCCAATACATGGTTCAGACGGTGAGATTAAATTTCATCTGGACATGACCGATAAGGCTCAGTACTTCGCACCTGAAGAAGATGATGACATATCATCAGTGGACTATAAAGCATCTATTGGTACTCCTATAGTAAAAGCAGGAGATCTTATTTGTGAAATAGTTCCACCGACTCCAGGAATCGATGGATATAACATCTATGGAAAAATTATACCAGCAAATGACGGTAAACAAGCTAAAATCACGCTCGGGGCTGGTTTTAAATATGACCCAAGTATGACAAAAGTCTACGCTGAATCAGGAGGCAGACCAGAGTTCAAAGATAATAAACTTACAATTAGCTCAATTTACGAAATAAAAGGAGACATATGCTTTGAAACTGGTAATATTGATTTTGATGGTCATGTAGTTGTACGTGGCTCAGTACTTGATGATTTTAGCATTGATGCTAAAAGTATTGAAGTCAAAGGTTATATTGGTAATTCATTTATTAAAACAGAAAAAGACCTAATAGTATATGGAGGAATCAATGGGAAAAACTCAGAGAGTATGAACTCAGGGTGTATTGAGTGTGGAGGTAATTTACTGGTAAAATACCTCAATGATTCTAATATTGAAGCTAACGGTGATGTTATTGTAAGAAAAGAAATTGTCAACTCAGAAGTAAAGAGTTTTGGTAAAGTCAAAGCGCACCGCATTATTGGAGGAACAACAACAGCTCTCAAAGGAGTTGAAGTAGATATAGTTGGATCAGAAATAGGAACACCTACAATCATTGAAACTGGAGTCAACTACCGAGTAAAACACATTGATGAAGCATTAGCAAATTTATCGTGGCAGATCGATTCACTCCTCACGCCAATAAAAAACTACCTCGGTGATGATGATTATTTCAAAAGAATTACAGCACGTAATCAAGAAAGATTCATACTTGAATATAATAACTTTTTAAGTATCAGAGAAGGATACTTGCAATTACTTGGGAAAAAAGATGCCATCACTCGCGATATAAGTATGGTTCCTAACAGTCAGGTTATTGTCTTCAAACATTTATTTACCGATGTTACTATTTTCACAACAACATGTTCTAAAAAGTTCGTGTATGAATTTAAAGGCCCCATAGTCCTGCAGGAAAACTTACCTCTTAAAAGTATTAAAATTGCTAACTACACAAAAGAAGATAAGCTAGACAATATCGTCAAATTCAACTCTTTAGAAGATATAAAAAAATATACCCCTACTAAGAATATATTTAAGATCAAATTGACCAGCTTGAACAAAATTATTTATACAAAAGAAGGTCTAGACGATATAAAGAAAAAATTCTACCTGACAATTTACGGTCAGAATTTTACCGTATGCATATACGAAGACCGGCATATAAAAAGAGTAACATTAGAAAACGCGTTGAAAAAAGCCGGTATAAAAAACATATTTGGTGTTAAAGATGCATTTGAAGCGCTCGAAATTGTAAAAGAATTGGAAGATAAAAATTTGATTGTAATATGTAACCTTCATATTGGACAAAAAGAAGGCTTGGAGTTTGTATCGAGCCTCCTTCATAAAGCTCCTAATAATTATGGGATATTTTTAGCAGATAAAGTAACAAAACCTCTTTTCAATGCAATAGCCAAAATTCAATCTCTGGCTATATTTCATGAAACAACAGACGTAAACAATATTATTCACCAGATTAAAAACTTTGGATTTGATTTTTAGTCATAATCAAATCCAAAGCTCTCTACAACTTTGGCTTCTTGTAACCTTAGCCGACTGCTACTTTATTCTTACCGCATAGTATACTTTTATTCAGTATTTCCTCAGCACGAGCGACAAGCCTTTTAAAATTATCATCAATTTTTGCAACAGTACCGCCAATAGAAACTTTCAGTGATATTTTCTCAGCACTTGACAATACAAGATAAGAGTTATCAATAACCATTTTAATCTTTTCACCAATACTACCCAACTGGTCAATATTAATATTCCTGATGATACCAACCATTTCATCCGTACTCCACCGACCATACACATCAAACGGTCTACAATTACTTGTTAATGAGTTAGCCACCATTTTCAAAATTTTATCGCCTATCTCAGAACTATAGGAATCCATAATTTCATCATAACCTTCAATTTTAATAATTAGTACTCCAAACTGAATACCTAAGTTTATAAATTCAGCAAGTCTTTTTTTTAATTCCTCTTCAATATGGTTTTTGTTAGAAAGCTTGGTCAACTCATCCAAAAATCCAAGCTGCTCTAACTCCAGAATTCTTAGTTTACTCGCTTCATTACTACTAAGATCAGAAAATATTTCGTAACCTCCAATTACATTTCCACTTATGTCAAGCATTGGACATACCCGCACCAAGACCGGTATTCGATGTCCATCCTTATGATGCAAAAAAAGTTCTGCTTCCCTCGGTCTCATATCATTCATTGAAGCAGCTAATGGACACATTCCCAAACAAAGTTCTCTGCCATCTTTATCTATATGAGTTAATATATTTTCTGAACAGTCCTTATTTATAACTTCTTCTGCAGAAAATCCAGATATTTTTTCTGCTGTTTTATTCCAAAAAGTAATTTTTCTCTCTTTAGTTACAAAATAAACCCCACTATGCAGCTCTTCTAACAAACTTTTATACATCAACTCATCGTTCATGACCACTCCCTATGGAGAAGATAAAATTTAATAATGAATTTATAAGCCATACATATTATTATAGACTTAATTTTAATCACTTATTAAAAATTTGTAAAGCAAAAGATTATAGAAGAATTGCGTTTCTTTTTAGTACAGTCAAACATATTAATATCAACATACACGATAATTTACTACCAATAATTGATAAAGCCCTCAAAGTAAAACTTTAAGAGCTGTATCAATTGCATTGTGTATTGTATAAAGGTAAAATACTTTATGACATTATCAAGCCACCATCAATATTAATAGTCTGACCTGTTAAGTATGAAGCTTCGTCAGAAGCAATAAAGCTTACAAGATCAGCAACCTCAGTACCGTTACCAGCATAAGCCATAGGTATACCTTTCAATAATGAATCCTCCGCTATCCACAATTCGTATACCCAAAGAGCGAATGGGTAAACTCGCTATTTCTCGTTTAATATCAAGAATAGAAAATATTTTACCTGAGCGCATTACCTTGCGAATAGCAGCAAACCTAATTATTAGAGATAGCGTTAAAAAAATATAACCACCGTAAAATCAAGAAAGAATATATATGTTAATACTATGAAGAAATTACAGTTGACTCACGTTTCTTTTTTCTGCGCATACTTCTTTCACGAATTCTTTCACTCCAGAGTGTAGTATCGGTCTTGACACTTTCAGGTATTGTAAGATTTCTGCCAGATTTTTTATCAAATATATGAGCAAGTTCCAAATCAAGCGCGAACTCAACATTATCGTTACTCAAAGCCTCTTCATGTTTTGGATTAATGCTGGCAATAAACTCCGAAGAACCGCACATTACATGAGCGAGTATTTCCTCACCAAGCATTTCAAATATACCAGGTTTACCAGATATAAAGGCATCGCATTTCGTAGTCTCATCAATGCCTTCTTTAATAGTAAATGACTTTGGTCTTACACCAAATACTACATCCTTATCACAGGGTTGATCCTTGAGAAGAATCTGCATATGTTCTGGTAGTTTACACTCAAAGTTTTCACTCTTAAACCAAAATAAAGAATCAACTTTAACAAGTTTTCCTTCAATCAAATTCATAGGAGGAGTACCAATAAAACGCGCAACAAATACAGTTGCTGGATAATCAAACACTTTACGAGGTTCGCCAACTTGTTCAATAACTCCTACATTCATCACACATATTCTATCTCCAAGAGTCATCGCTTCAACTTGATCATGAGTCACATAAATCATAGTATTATCAATACGTTCATGCAGCATCAAAATTTCTTTTCTCATCTCAACACGCATTTTAGCATCAAGGTTGGATAAAGGCTCATCAAAAAGAAAAGCTTCAGGCTCTCTCACAATAGCACGCCCCATGGCTACACGCTGACGCTGTCCGCCAGATAATTGAGAAGGCTTCCTATCTAGAAAACTATCAAGTCCCAGTATTTTTGAAGCATATTGAACTCTTCTTTCTATTTCGGTCTTTGGAAACTTTCTAAGGGTCAACCCGAATGCCATATTCTTATATACTGTCATATGTGGATATAGAGCATAATTCTGGAAAACCATAGCAATATCACGATCTTTTGGAGCGACATCATTAATTACTTTTTCTCCAATAATAATATCCCCCTTTGAATGCTCTTCTAACCCTGCAACCATTCTCAAAGTAGTAGATTTACCACATCCAGAAGGTCCAACAAGCACCAAAAGTTCACCATCCTCAATATCCAGATTAAAGTTTTTTACAGCCTCATAACCATTATCATATACTTTCCAAATATTTTTAAGTTTTACGCCAGCCATTATATTTCTCCTAAGTATAACATACATGATGCTATTAATACAATTTTAAATACTAAGATATTATTCTCCTAAATCGCCTGTAGAAAATTGAATAAAGCAGATATACATGATACTCTATTCAATTTTAACCCCTGCAATCTCAGTATGCTTCAAACACTTAATCAACTGCTTTTGTTGCGTATGAATTGATGTTTCATGTCCTTTATCAAAGTCATAGCATAAGAATGTAAATGCAAAACCGTTTACATATAGCTCAACACAATGATTATCGACATAAACATCAATTTCTACGCTCCCACCAAGTTCACACACAACACTCTTATCAACTGCAACTTTATAACTTGAAAATAACTTTATAAAATTCAAGTCTGGATCAAAAGTAAAGGAAAATCCTTTTGCTTCATTCTTCATTAAATCAATAGTAAATACACTGTCGAGTTTATCCACCTCAACATGAAGATGCAGATTTAACGGATTACCACCGAGTAAAAGCTCCCCCATCAACTCAAAATCCTTAACAACCTTTCTTTCAAACTCATACTTTGTAATATCAGCCGTTGGAGTCTGAATTAGTCTTCCGGAATCAATACCAAGTCTTCTCGGAAGAGTCATTATTCCGTTATAGCCATACTCTTCTACAAACTCTTTATTAATCTTTGACCAGTCACTTACCCAGCCAATAATCACCTGACTACCATCTTTATTTTGTGTTGTTTGTGGAGCATAATAATTACTTCCATAATCAATTATTCCCCTGCTCTCTTCTTCAAAAACATTACTCTTATAGTTCATACTCCCAATAACATACTCAACCTGCTGCTTAACATCTTCTGAATACTCAGGTGAACACGGCATGATTGAAAAAATAAGAACATCTTTTCCATCAATTTCAAATAAGTCTGGGCATTCAAATAACGTATTATCATTTACAGGTCTCCTGTAAATATCAGCAACAAATTCCCACTCTACAAGATCTGATGAACTATAGAGCAGAATCGACCCTCTGCTATTTTCATTTCTGCCAGCAAGTACACAATAGTACAATTCACCTTTTTTGTAAACTTTGGGATCTCTAAAATCACGTATTTCATATCCCGCTGGAAGTTCCCTCTGAGCAATAACAGGATTATTCTCATATTTTTCAACAGTTCCATCAATATGATATGTTGCAAGACACTGCTGTTGAACAATTTCCTTATGAACAATATCAAATCCAAGATTAGGATCGATATGTCCAGTATACATCAAATATAACTTACCATCTTTTTCAATTGCACTTCCAGAAAAGCACCCACTTATATCAGAAATAATATCTGGAGCCATAACAACAGGCCTATGTTTCCAATTCACCAAATCATCTGATACCGCATGCCCCCAGTGAATATTATCCCAGAATAAACCATACGGACCATATTGATAGAATAAGTGGTACTCACCATTATAATAAGAGAAACCATTTGGGTCATTCATCCAGCCAATTGGCGGAGTGAAATGATACAACGGCTTACTTTTAGCTTTACTTTTATTCTCTTCAATATACTTATTAGCATTTTCAATTTTGTTCATTAATATTCCTTAAACTTACTTTATACCACTTCTTGTTGCACCCTGAATAATATACTTCTGGAAAATTGCATAGATCGTCACTACAGGAATTGTCGCTATTGTTAGCGCAGCCATTCTGTGACTTGTAAAGATGTTATATGTGTCAGCAAATATTGCGTTTAGCGCTACCTGAATAGGCATTAAATTTGCATCTGAGATTGACATCACCGGCCAGAGGAAGTCGTTCCACGAAGCCAAAAAAGTAATAATACCAACAGTAACATACATACTTAGACTTGATGGTACAACAATTCTCATAAACACTCCCCAGTCACTCAAACCATCAATTTTAGCAGCTTCAATAAGTTCAGACGGGAACATAAGAAAGTGCTGCCTGAACAGGAAAATATTCATTACATTAACAATAAATGGTAATAGATAACCAACTACAGTACCAATAAGACCCATTTTATGCACTACCAAAAAAAGAGGTAGAATTGTCGCTTCAATTGGAACAATCATAAGTGCAATAATTAAAAGCATTATTGCATTTCGCAATGGAAAATGAAATTTTGCTAGAGCATATCCTGCCATAGAATTTACAGTCAAACTAAGCACAACAGTTATTGAGGCATAGATAAAACTATTTAGTACATTTTGCAATATGTTATAATAACTAAATAATTGTTTATAACTGTCTAAAGTTAGATCAGAAAATTTTGGCACAAAAGCAAAAATTGTTGAGATATCCTTATAAATAGATTGGTCAATTTTAAATGATGACAGTATCATCCATACAAGCGGGAGAAGAAACTGTAGAGCAATTACAGAAATTAATATAAAAAATAAAACCTTTTTTACTATATTCCAAGTCTTCATCAGTTGGTTTCCTCCTTAAAAGCTCTCTTAATGAGAAGTGACACAACAACAAGAAATGCAGTAAAGATTATAGTAACAGCCGAAGCGTATCCGATATTTCTATGGCGATAACCATATTCATAAATATACTGTAGTATTGTCATTGTACTATATTCCGGTCCTCCACCGGTCATAACCATTGGCTGAACAATTAATTTAAAAGCCTGAATGGTTGTTGAGATTACTAAAAACATAGTAATCGGTTTTAATGAAGGGAGAGTTATATATAAGAATTGTCTCAATTTATCAGCACCATCAATACTTGCTGCCTCGTACATACTCTCATCAATATTTTTAAGCCCAGAAAGGAATATCAACATCTGATACCCACACCCTGCCCAAGCAGAGAGAACGACAATTGTCGGCATAGCCTGCAACTGACTTGTGAGAAATGGTTGAGCAGGTATACCGATTTTTGCAAGGAAAGCATTTATAAGCCCAGAATTTGGATCAAGCATTACAAACCACAAAATAGATATAACTACCAGTGATAGTACAGCTGGAGAGAAGTATGCTGTTCTGTAAAATCCATTTCCTCTAAATTTTTTATTTACAATTAGAGCCAGCCCCAAAGCAAGAGCTAGCTGCAATGGTACAACGAGTACTACAAACTCAACAGTATTGAAAAAGCATTTATGAAGAGTTTTATCAGATAGCATTCTAATAAAATTATCAAGCCCTATAAATGATTTATCATTTGGTTTAAGAAGATAATAATCAGTAAATCCATAACCAAAAGCAAGAATGATAGGCAGGATTATAAACAGAAATGCTAAGACTAATGCAGGAGATAAAAATTCATACGCAGTCGACACTGCATCTTTATTATATTTAGCTTTTTTACTCACTATACTCCACCTCACTTATAAAGTTAAGAGTTGAACAAATAAATATTACATACCAACTATACAATAAAGGCGACAGATTATAAATCTAAGCTATCGCCTTTACATTTTTTGGTTATTTATTTTGAAAATTTCTCAAACTCTTTTTTAATCTTTGCAGTCGCATCATCAAGGTATTTTCTAACCCCATCTTCATCAGTTACATTATTCTGAGCAATTCTTAGAATGATGTCCTTAGCGAATGTTTCTGACAAATATGGATATCCTGGAGAAATTGGTCTAGCTTTATTAGTGTTGCTTACTTGATACTTTAGAACTTCCCATGCCTGATTATAATAAGGATTGTCTGTTGCAGTATTTATTATACTGACTTTTGCCTTACGCCCAGGAATAGCATTGTTCATTTTATAATACATTTCTGCCGCATTATCATCTGTCAACCATTCCATGACCTCTACAACCTGCTTAGCTTTTTCCTTGTCTTGAATGTTTGCACTTCTCACAAAAGCCCAACTACCTGATGGAGTATACAGACCATCAAAATTTTTGCTCATCTTTGGGTAACGTAAAGCTCTGAATTTTAAGTTCGGATAATTTCCAACCATTTCTGTAATATACCAGAACCCTGCAACAGCAAGTACAGCTTTACCTGTATAGAATGCTTTGTCAGATTCTTCAGCACCAGCAACAGGCTGCTTGAATAACTGCGCATACTTTGTCAAAGCTTCTACGTTCTTATCACTGTTAAGAACACCTTCAACAGTTATTCCATCTTCTCCAACAATTCTGCCATTATTTCCCCAGATAAGTGGCGTGAAATAATATGTACCCAACTCATACGCACCTTTTCTAATATCAGGCAGAAGTAAACTTACAGCAACTTCATAATCTTTAAAAGCAGGATCTTTAGTTGATTTTGCAAAATCATCAATTTTCTCAGCTAGCATTACAAACTGATCCCAAGTCCAATCCTGATCATAAGCTGGGATTAATTTATTTATATCTTCAGGCAGTGCATTTACCATGTCTTCATTATACATTACAGTAACACCAGAATCCTGATATCCCATAGCATAGAATTTACCACCGATTGTCCCCTGTCCAATCATAGCACTCGTAAATCCATCTTTGAACCCAGCAGACATATACTCGTCGAGTGGTCCGACAACCCCTGACTCAACATATGCATCAACATCTGGGCCATCTAAAGTGAAGATATCAGGCATATCGCCCGCTGTAATAGATGCATTTAATCTATCAATATACCCTGACCCTGCCCCAGCACGAGTAATATTCACAATTTCGACCTGAGGCTTATTTGGGTGAGCTTTATTATAACTTTCAACTCTTTTAGCAAACATCTTGCCTTCTGGATGATCTGCAGAAGCTTGAGTCCATACAGTTATTTTTGTAGGTTCAGTCTTTTTCATCCCAAGGAAGTATATTGCGGCAACAATCGCCACAATAACAAATGCAACAACAATCTTCTTCATCTCTTTCTCCAATCATTCTGAATATTTTCTGAATACGTATTCACATACAATATTTAAAATACCCTATTTACCTCCTTAGTCAAGTTTTTTTGCTATTTTTTTATTAATATTATTGAATATTATTCGCAAAAATTCATGAATCCTACATAAATATTCAGAAAAATATCCATATAATTTAAGATTTTATCTATTATATATTGAATAATATTCAACAATATGGTATTATTAATATATAAGAAATTAATCGGAGATAGAATTATGAAAAAAATCACCATGACTGACATTGCAAAGCATGCAAAAGTTTCACAAGCTACAGTCTCGCGTGTGATTAATAATCATCCTAATGTGAACGATGAAGTGCGCAAACGCGTAAATGATACTATTAAAGACTTGAACTATCTTCCAAATAAGGCAGCTCAGACATTAAAAAATAAAAATACCCACATAATTGGTGTCAGTATGGCAGATATACAAAACCCATACTTTTCAGATTTGATTGCTGAGATTGAAAAAGAAGCCAGAGAGAATGGCTACAGCATTATTCTGCATAATACCGCCTATAATCCACTAACTGAGATTGAAATTTTTAATATTTTCCAATCTCGTCAAGTAGACGGGATAATCTATGTCCCTACTTCTAATTACTCATTATCAAAAGTACAATCTTTGAATATACCTGTCGTTTCCGTCACCCTACCTGTACAAGGCATTGACAGTGTATATCTCAATCATGCTCAAGGCGGAAGTCTAGCTGCAAACCATTTTATAAAACAGGGACACACTAAATTCTGTATTCTTGCTCAAGACTATAAAAACTGCCCAAAATCACGAGGCTTTGTTCAGGAAGTATATGAACAGGGTATGAATACAGAAAATATCACCATAATTGATGTGGAAACTTGCTTGGTAACGAGATACCAAATACGAGAACGAATAATTGAATTTTTTAACACACATAGCAAGCTTGATTTCACAGCACTATTCTGTTCAAATGATGCAGAAGCTCAAGATTTTATTCAAATATCAAATGAGCGCGGAATAAGAGTCCCCGAAGATTTAGCTGTTATTGGTTTTGATGATACCTATATAGCAAAGTCCAATAAGATAACAAGTATTCATCAGCCACTTCCTGAAATGGCAAGAACTTGCCTTAAAATCATATTCGATAAGATTGCCACTTCTGAGCCCCATGAACCTCTTGATATTCAGCTAACCCCTAATCTCATCATCAGGAACAGCACAAATACACCAAAATAATTGTTCTATAAATTTTGATTACCTACCTATTAAATTATAAAATATATCCTAAAAACAGCAATACAAGAATAATTGTATTGCCAATAAATTATTATTATCTAATTATATCAAATCAAACACATTCCTAATAATTTTCTAAATAATTAAGTTATATTATTGTTATTGGCTAATAATAAATATAAATTTTTGAATGAAATTATAATAATGATAAAAGAAAAACCCATAAAGAATAAGCTGAAAAATATGCTACGCAGTATTCTTAATACAAATGATAAAAATAACATTGACAAATATGTAAACCATGAACTATCATTTTTACCAGATATTATTGAGATACATGTGATGATAGAAAGTATTACTTTACTACTTGGCTTATACGATAAATACACCGCAGAACATTCACTCAGAGTCGCAGCACTAGCAGAAAAAATTTCCCGACTATTTGATAGGAGTGAACTTGATCACAGAAAAATTCGCATTGCTGCTCATCTCCATGATATTGGAAAGATCGCAATATCACCAGACATTCTGAATAAAAAAGAGAGACTTACTAATGATGAATTCGAACGTATCAAACGTCACCCTGTTTTTGGACATGAAATAATATGCAGAATTGACCAGCTATCATCTATTTCCAGAACCATTCTCCATCATCACGAACGGTATGATGGTACAGGTTATCCTCATAGGCTAAAGGGCGAAGAAATTCCACTGGACTCAAGGATAATCACACTGGCAGATTCATTTGATGCGATGGTCACTTCCAGACCCTACAAAAAATATATATCTATTTCAAAAGCAGCAAATGAACTTCTCAGCTGCTCTGGAACACAATTTGACCCCAAGGTTGTAAATAAATTTCTAGATATGATGCTGGAGTCAACTCCTACAACACACCATGAAAGTTTTGACAATCAGCTCATTGAGCATTTATTATCTTGACTACAAGCCATATGCTTACAAATCCAAATGAACCCTATTTATTACGTATAAAAAAATGCTTTACAAAATCCAATGAAAATGCTCCAGGACTTATAGATTTAACAGCAATAAGTACACCAGAAATAGCGATAATGCACATCCCTAAAATGCTAAATTTATCAGGGACATGATCAAATATTATCCAGCCTAGGATACCAGACCACAGTAACTGTAGATAATTAATAGGAGCAATCATCGATGCAGGAGCATGGCGAAACGCCTTTGTATATAGAAAATGCCCTACTCCACCAGTCACACCAATACTTAAAAATAAAAGTATTGTAACAGCATCTGGAGATTCTCCTTCCAAGTGCCAAGGCAGAGTTACTCCAAGACATACTGCACCGATAAGAGCTGTGTAAAACAACAGAGTAATTGTTCTTTCAGTATTGGCAAGAACCCTTGATAATAATTGATAAAGAGCATTAGCAATAACAGCAAATACCATATAAAACACAGCCATCATATTCAGACCACTTCCTGGCCTGACAATCATAAGCACTCCAAGAAAACCGCCAAGAGCAGCAACCCATCCCAAAACTCCTATTTTTTCACCTAGCACAGGTCTTGCCATCAGCATAACAAGCATAGGAGCAAGAAAAGCAATTGCTGTCATCTCAGCAACCGGCATAAATTTAAGAGCCGATCCTATAAATATTGATACGATCAGAAGACATGTTCCACGCACAAGTACTAACCCTGTTCGTTGAGTTTTAACCAGACGCTTTCCATAAGTAGGGATCAAAATAACAGCCATAAGAGAGCAATGCACAATATACCTGATAGCTACCACCAGAGGTGCATTATATTTCATTACAAGATACTTTATTGTTGTATCCATACATGAAAAACATAACAAAGCACAAAGAATTAAAAGAATTGCTTTCAATGGATAATAATCCGTTGCCTCATCTTTTCCAATAACGTCTAATAAATCATTACTTAAATCATTATTATCAGGGTTCATTATTGGAGGAAATTTTTTATCCACACCACATTCCTTGAACACAAAATTATAAACACAAACACATATTGTCATATTCCAATTACTCTATAATATGAAGAAGCGAATGAATTTGAAAGAGTTAAAACAATTTTTCTAATTTAAAGATTATCTCTGGCAAATCATCTATACAACTCATCCCTTATATTGCCCAATCTATCAAATACTTTTTTAGATAAAAGGAAAATTGTAAAAAACACACTCATAGACCCTGCAACAATAATTGAAAGCATTATTATAATCTGATACTTTATTGCAACAGTTGGTATAGATCCTCCTAAAAGCTGTCCTGTAAGCATTCCTGGAAGTGATACCAATCCTAAAGCGCCAATAGTAGTAATTGAAGGTATCAAAGCTCTCATGAAAGCCTCTCTAAAGAACGGAAGTATCGCCTCCAGATTTGTTGCGCCATAACAGAGCGCTGTTTGTAGATACTGTTTATTGCCACGAAGTTCACTAGTAAAATGCTTCAACGCTATAATATTCATTGATAGAAAATTACCAAGCAGCATACCTCCTAACGGCACCAAATACCTCGCATCATAATAAGGAACTGGTCGCACAATAAAGAAGACCATTGGAACAAGAATAACAAAAAGTGAGAAAGATGCTGCTGCTAATACCGTAATAAATAACTCTCTGCGTTTCAGATTGGCACTCTTTATGATATGTCCAGCTGCTACGGCAACCATTATCATTATCCAGAGAATATTCAAGGGTAGACTGTTGTACTCAAAGATACGCCCAAGGTAAATCCCAACGCAAAATAGCTGGACACTCATTCTAAGTACAGCAATAAGCATTTTTTTTATCAATCCTGCTTTCAGATAACACATAAAAGCAACCGGTATTAATAATAAAAAATAAAACCCAATCAACCTGTAAACTGATATATCCGCAGTTACCATTATTGATCTCCATTGATCTGAGGTGCTTCAAGTACAATATTTTTTGGCGAATTATCTATCCATACAGAATCATGCGATACAGATATTACAGTCATACCAGATTTACTAATTATATCAAATACTAAAGCTCTATGTACGTCATCAAGAGCAGATGTAACTTCATCAAGAATTAGAATTGACCTCTGCATAAGTAATGCTCTAATTAAAGCGATACGCTGCTTTTCACCACCAGATATTCCCGCTATTTTTGTTTCCAGTCCAATATTCAACTCAAATTTTTCAAACCAATCATCCACCACTTTTTTTGCCGGTCTTATATTATGATTTAGTTTGTAACTAAACGGTTCATATATAACATCAAAAACATGATCACCCATCAATACTGGTTCCTGAAAAACAACGGCAATATCCTCTCTTAAACGGTTAACCTCAATACACGCCATACTCTGTCCCCTAAAGAATATCCGACCAGTAGTAGGTTGCATAAATCCAAGAAATAATTGGAGTAATGTAGATTTTCCTGCCCCTGATCTACCAGAAATTGTTATAAAATCACCGTCATTTACAGAAAAAGTCTGGGGAGCAAGTATTACTTTATTTCCAATACTCACTCCGCAATTTTCTAACCCAAATATACTTTTATTCTCCATACGCCCCCCTTTCATGCATTAACATATTATAACATGAGATATGATAATGGCAATCTATATCAATAGTACCTAAAATTATTTCCCCAGAGCTACTATTGACAATATAGCTAAATAATAGACACTATAGCAGATATTAATATCCAATGAATAAATCTTACTACATTAACGCCTTATCTCAGAGACGAGAGTTATAAATAATAAAATGAAACAACGCATAATAGATAAAGAGAAAAATATTAAAAGTGTTACTAGGGTTTTACTCGATGATTACGGGTACGAACTGAGTATGGATGTACGCCTCTGTGTAAATAAGAATAAAGAGCCTATCCCTTGGTATACATATCCTGCGATAGAATACTTCAATCAACTCGATTTTTCCGACAAAACTGTTTTCGAGTTCGGCTGCGGTAGCTCCTCTCTATACTGGGCAAATAAGGCCAAAGAGGTAACCAGCCTTGAAGCTCGTGAGGTATGGTATAATAAAATTAAAGACCAGGCCCCAGATAACTTAAAGCTAATCTGCCGAAGTGTAGACAACAATTACGTTGAAACAATTTTTGAATCTGGTCAAAAATACGATATTATCGTAATTGATGGCATGTTAAGATACCCAAGTACTGAAGCAGCAATTCAGTGTCTCAATGATGACGGTATTATAATTTTTGATAATTCCGACAGAGCAGCTGAATTCAAGAAATACGCAAAAGCAATGGAATTACTACGAGCGAACAACCTTTTACAGGTAGACATGCACGGCTTCACCCCACTAAATCCATACACCGCAACAACAAGCCTGTTCTTTTCAAGGAATTTTCAGGTAAAACCGCTCAATAGTGCTCACCCACAGCGCCCGATAGGCGGGTTATACGAAAGTAACGCCCATATGAAAAACAATTAAAGTTCTTCCAATTTTCAGATAAATAAATTTAACAACGCTAAAAAGACCAAACCCCAGACACCACATTGACTCGAAATTGCTCCACTCAACTATTTCAAATTATCATTTTCTAAAACAAAGCATCAATCAATTAAATCAAGCTCCTCTTCTAAAAAATAGCCAGTACTATAACCACTTATAGTTTAAGCGGTTAACTCATCACTTGCACCTCCTGCGAAAAAATAACATAAAAAAATAATTATATTTTTAAAAGAGCACCAACTATTTCCGTAATTATTGAGTATAGAGTCCGATAAAAATTGTCTGTGTCCGATAACCGGGTAATCGCCGAAATAATTAATGAGGGTTCTATTTTCAGATGAATTTATCATAGTGTTATTTTAAATAACCTTTATAACGGAGAAAGTATAATGAACACCTTATCAGCCCTAGCCAGAATACTTGTTGTCTGCATTATATTACTTGCACATAATCCTGTTCATGCTGAAAGCAAAGTAAATATAAATAAGAAAATGCTAGTTGCAGCAAAGTATGAGGGATACAAACAAATCATTGAATTGAATAATCTACTAAATCAAGGAGCTGATATAACAGCAACAGATGAGAATGGACTTTCGGCAATTCACCTTGCAGCAAAGTATAATACAGACCCGAAAGTTCTAGAAATCCTGATAGATTATGGGGCTGATATTAACCAAGTAGCATTAAGCCAAAATGTAGATAAGAACAACCCTATTGCTGGGACTCCTCTGTATTATGCATTATGCTATAACCCAAACTTCAAGATTGTTGAGACTATTTTAAAACTCCAAAAAGAGCTGAATATAAAGTCAATATATTCATTGGTTACCCTTGCTGCTCGCAACCCGAATATTGAGGTTATTGATAAAATGTATGAACTGCTAGTAAATGATATGCTGCTTGAATCTGCAATTAATACTAATAGAGGAGTAATTGATAAATTTTTAAAACTAGGAGGAAACATCAACACCTCATATCCTGGTAAAGTTACATCCCCACTTTATGTAGCAGTAAAGGCTAATAACTTCAACGGAGTAGGTTTTTTATTGGAAAAAGGGGTTAATCTTACTACTAAATATGAAAATAATAAAACTATTTTACTTGTAGCTGCCAGCAATAATGTTAACCGAAATACTAGTAAGATTATTTATAGTCTACTTATATGGGGTGCCTATATCAACGAAATTGACAACGATGGAAATTCTGCACTTCATTTGGCAGTTAAAAGAGCAACTTCACTTTACCAGGAAAATTATCAGGCGTATCCACTCAATATTATTGAACAGCTTCTTGAACTTGGTGCTGATATTTCATTAAAGAACTTTACAGGAGATACTCCTATAGAGTATGCAAAGAAGCATTTAATTAGTAACTCAGGCAAGAAGAACCTCTCCAGTGAGGTAATTCAAATGCTCATTCAAGCAGAAAAAAACCGAAAAGAAGAATCAAACGCTGTAGGTTAAACATACTAACTTGAATATATATTATACGTGAGCAGTAACTAAAATAAAAGAGAGCTGATTACATAAACAGCTCTCTCAAGTTTTCTCAAGTTTGACTATCCATAAAAAATTATAGTATTAAAATTAACACTCATACATATACCAATTATTCTTAGTAACTTTGGCTTTATACATAGCCATGTCACTTCTGGTAACAAGATCGGTCAAATCCAGCTCAAAGCCCATGAGAGAATATGCCACACCGATACTTACTGATACATACCCAAAATCAGATCTCTTATGCTCAATATTATGTCTTCTAAACTCTTCTAGTATCTCTTCTGAATATTTTTTCCCATCAGATAAATCATCAGTATTCACAAAACAGAGTAATTCTTCCCCACCAAATCTAAATATAATATGCTCTGCATCATATAAGCATCCCTTTAGAATTTTAGCAGACCTCATCAACACATAATCTCCAGCAACATGACCATAGCAATCGTTATATTTTTTAAAATCATCGATATCAATAAAGAATGCTATTGCATATTTTTTACGGGAATCCTTGAAAAAATTATTTTCTTTAGAATAAAGATACCTCTTATTATAAACCTTGGTAAGTGGATCGATACTAGTAAGCGAACGAAGTTCTGCCCTTGCTATTTCAAGCTCTTCAATACGCCCCCCTTGCTCCTCATGATATATCTCTATCCGATCAATAATGCGATCTCGGATCCAGAAGACAGCACATAAAATAAAAGTTGTCCCTAAATATGCAGTGAAAAAACGTACAAGAGAGATTATTTCGTAATGCTCTAAATTTTCAATATTAAAAACATATATAAATATCTCTGAAAACAGTAATATAAAGAAATAGCCAATTGCCAAATATACTCTAACTATTGAACTCAGACCTAGAAATACTAAGACAGGAAATGTCAACACCCAAAAGTATGTTGAACCATCATATTTGAAGATAAAGAAAATACCAAGGAGTACAGCAATTGCGATTATAGCAATGTAAACAAAAAAGTTTGTCTTTTTTATCCAAGAAACGGCAGCAAGACAAATAAACAGGATAATTAATAAAATATCCATTACACATCTTCCTATGTTCATACTTGTAAGATCGCGAATCATAGGTATAAGTAGCACTATAGTAATAATAAAGCTATTAATTGCAACCGTAGCATATCTGATATTATTACGCGACTCAACAGATGTAACATCGTACTGTATAACTGAGGCTATAATTTCTTTTATAAACTTGATCATAAAATACCATTATCATCCATGACAAAATAAGCTCAACCTTTACAACTGCAGTATGTCATATAATATTGATTTTTACCATTCTTTTTAGCAATATACATTGCCTCATCACTTTTATCAATAAAATATTCCAAGTTTACCGACTCTTCTACTCCTTTATAAGCAACACCCACACTACATGTTATACATCCAAATTTTGATTTAGCATGTGGAATTTGAATTGAATAAATTCCTTCCACAATTTCATTTGCCACCTTTTCTATAGATTGTTCATGATCAAACTTGATCAAACATAGAATCTCTTCTCCACCATACCTTACTGTAAATGAGTTGCGATGACTCAAAATACCCACTATTTCATGCGCAACACTCTTCAGAACTTTATCACCTTCAATGTGCCCATAATTATCGTTATATTTTTTAAAATAATCGACATCAATAAACATACAAGCAAGAAACTTATGGTTACCATGCTCCAAAAAATCTTGACCGTCACTTTTCAAGTATCTCCTATTAAATAGTGTTGTTAAATGGTCAATATTTCCAATTATATTTAATTTTTTCCTTACCTTTTCCAGTTCAATTATTGTTGCTGCCGAGTCACTGCTATAGAGATCGAGCTTTGTTCGAATTATACTTCTTATACATATAGAAGTTAATAAGACAAAAGATAACACCAGATAAATACAACTAAAGCGTAATAAAAATTTTAGATCATAAATCAAAATATAATTTTCAAAATAAAGCCTGCCACACACCTGAGTAACAATTATCAAAACCAACAAACCCAGAGGGTATATTATTCCTCGTCTGATATCAGCAAAAGTATAAACGTAACTTACATACATTATTGCCCATATAAATTTTGATTCAGAAAAATCACCAAACGACACTATTAGAGTTGCATTTAAGGCATTTATTACCGCAAAAATATCGACCCATAGCATACTCCTCTTCTTCCAGATAAACATATAAGCTAGGCAAATACATAAATATAAAATAGCATACCTGCCAGATAAATTTATACCCAATAAATATATCAATGGCAAAAATACTACCATAATAGACATACCAAATAATACGATCAAAACATGCATCGCAATTTTGACCTCAATTTCAGCTTCAGGCTTTGAAACATCCTGTTCCATAATCGTAGCGTACATACTTTTTATAGCACTAAACATATTTCACCAAAGTTATTGTTTACCTAAAATCAAAAAAATACTTACATTATTTTACCACAATTTAAAATTTTGAAAATTGAAAACCACTAAATTATCGGATTAATTCAGTTATTTTATCAAATTACACAATATTACCATCTTATGCCAATTAAACATCAAATTTAGCTTATACTAATTACCAACACGCTAGCACAAAAAATTATAAACCCAATCAAACTATTTACTATCTTAAATTTTATGAAGTATTTTTATACCGTTAGTTTATGCAACTATTTATGTAATAAAAAAAGGACCCTCAAAAATTGAGAGCCCTAATAATTTTAAACTAATACCAAATTTTATTATAACAAAATAATAGATAGTACATATACTGCAGCAGCAGCAACACACCCCTCTACCAAAGTTCCAAGAGTCTGCAGTTTATACCCCTGCTTAACATCCATATTTGAGAACTGTGTAACAACCCAGAAAAAGCTGTCATTGGCTTGTGATACAACCATCGCACCAGCACCAATTGCAACAACTACAAGTGCTCTAGCTGTCTCTGAATCAAGCCCGAGGGTAGGAAGAAGCGGAGCGATTATACCAGCTGTAGTTATAATAGATACTGTAGAAGATCCCTGAGCTGTTTTAATCGCAGCAGCAATTATAAATGGCAATAAGACCCCAAGGTTATTATTTTCACCAAACAATCCCTTTACGGCTTCAGCAATTCCAGAAGTCTGTAGAACCTTACCGAACGCACCACCACTACCTGTAATGATAATAATACTTGCCGCAGCAACAATTGCATGACCTACCCAGCCGCCACCAAGCATATCACGATTTAACTTTTCAGGAAGCATAAATGCAAAGATTACACCAATCAACAAAGCAACAACTGGCTGTCCAAAGAAGATGATCCATTCAGTAAATACCCCATCTCCAAATGGCTTTGTTGGATACTTCGCAATTGACTGTAATAAAATTAATATAATTGGTAGCAAAATTGGAATGACAGACTTTAATGCACTTGGAGGATTTTTATAATCTTCTTCAGTCTTCTTTACTACTTGCTCTCCAACTTCTAACTCTGGGTCAATATAAACTCTACTTGCAACAGTTATAGCAAATAGCCAACCACCAATTAAAGCCACGAGGCTAACGACAATACCCCAGAGAATTACTAGACCTAAGTCTGCCTCTAAAATACCAGCAGCAGCAACCGGTCCTGGAGTCGGCGGAACCATTGTATGAGTTGCATATAGCCCTAAACTCAATGCTATCGCTCCAGTTGCCAATGTTATCTTCGCTTTTCTTGACAAAGCTTTATTCAGTGGTGATAAAATAACAAAACCTGAGTCACAGAACACAGGCATGGAAACAATCCAACCAACAATAGCCATAGCAAGTGGCACATTCTTTTCACCAGTTACTTTTAAAGCACTCTCGGCAATTGACTTTGCCCCTCCTGATTTTTCAAGAAACACCCCAATAATTGTACCAGCAATAATAACAATACCGATATACCCTATTGTCCCTCCAAACCCCTTATTAACAGCAGCGACAATATCCATTGGTTTCATCCCTGCAAGCAAACCATAGCCAAATGCCGCAGCTATAAGCGCCAAGAAAGGATGTAGCTTGAACTTTGCAGTTGCAACAACAATAAATAAAATTGCAACTACCAACCACAGAATCAACATCTCACTTCTCCTTTATAAGAAAGATAGATACAAGAAAGGATAATGCGACTATGTACAAACCCAAAATCACAATCCCAACAAAATCTTTATATGCTCTAAAACTTTATTAAGCAACTACTAACTTTCAAGAAGAAAACAAATGATTAATTTTCTACACAATATTATTTTACAAAATTGTCATACATTTAATATTGCGTATCTGCACACCGAATTTCAATCAAAATATCTGTTCAATAGAAATAAATAATCAATATTCTATTATAATCAAACTCATCACTATATCAGTTTCTGAACTTATGTTATAAATTTACAATTTGAAACTTATAAAACCATTTATACATACCATGAATAATTTTAAATCCTAGTACCTTTATAAACCGACTGTCAACCTCATTTTCACTTCCTTATAATTGAAATACAATATATAACTCAAGCTTCATGCGTTTCAAGTTACACTGTCTTAGCAAACCATTATATTCAAGTTACCCTCACATTCACAAGAGTTATGAGACTAACAACAATAACTTTTATAACAAAAATATCATCAATTTTCTCATGCCAAACAATTTCCTTGCCATTATCATAAGTTATTGTGCATACGTTATAATCAGGACTAAGTATTCATTTATAGGTATTCAAGATCGCACCTCTTATTCTCAACACAACTTAATCGGGAAAAATACCTAATACACTCAAGTAGCGTCAAAGATACTCACAATGACCTACACTACTTTATTAGATCAATTTCACTGTATAAAAACATTACTAAAATAAACTATTTAGGTGTTCACCAATACGAGTACCTGTTTTAATGCTACCTGTATTATAGCTATTTCAGAGTTTTCTTTTATCTTTGCGTTTACCATTAATTCTTAAATACAAATATAGCTTTTTGCCTATTATTTTATTATTAAAAATAATTTTGCAAATTAGTTCACAAGAGCTCCTAACTCCTATAAATTAATCTATAATTTCCAAAATCTGATATGTATTATTGTTATACTAATTAATTACGCATCTGCATAACGATGGGATATACTTCTAATACTCAGTACATTCAAAAAAATAATACTTTACATAATAAAGGCCTGCTGAATTATCAGCAGGCCTTTATTATAAGAATATTTGTCAACCTAGAAAACTATACCAGCCTCAACTTTAAAGTAAGCACTATCATCTATATCATTTCCCTTACCATAATCAAAGTAGTTGCGATCTTCGTAGATATTTCTTGCAAACGCCCAACCACCTTCTGCCTTCGCATAGAAGTATTTTAAGAAGTCAGCACGAACACCACCGCCCCATCTACAATCAGTATAAAAAACTCTTGCTCTAGTATCAGAACGCCCTGCACGAGCCCAAGAATTTGTATTCCATTCAAAATCTGTATAAACTTGAAGATGTCCTAGTATAATATCATATGAAAGCTGAGTATGAAGATCACCAAAAAGAACATAATTAAAATCAAAATTAAATCTTTCAGTATCAACCCCAGGTACATCTGAAGAATTTATGTGAACCATAGCAAGTGGTGCACCAATATTCAAGTAACTTGTCTTACCAAAATTCAGTTGATATCCAATACCAGCAATAGGCATTTTAAAATCACTACTGTATCCAGCCATAACAGTAATAGCCTGATTTTCGAAAATTGGCAAACGGAAACTAGCTAGAGCAGTAAGATTTGTTTCATCAATACTATTAAAGAGAATATCAGATCTTGAATCAACAACAACATCTACGCCAACAGTTGAGCCATTGAAGAAACCATTAGCAAAGCTACTCTCATCTATATCATAACGATAGTTCATCATAAATGACAAACTCTGCATATCAGGTAAATCTGCTCCATATTCAGCAGAGCCATACTTACTTGGGCTATCATTCTTCAAACGCATATTAGTATCAAAGTCGAATAAATCATAATCAACAGTAAACATCAACTTATTCTGACCTTTATATAGAACAGGAACACTAAAAGCAGTATGATATTCATTTAATCCTAAATTTGTATCCTGCCCATCAACATCAGCTTTAGTATGCATAGTAACATCAGCTTTAGCCAGAGTCAACCTGTTAGCTCTATTTGTTGAATATGACTGACTTTTGCTTTCAGTCTGGAATTTTACAGGCAAAACCTGTGAAAAATCATATGTTTGATAATCATTAGGAGAATATTCTTCGAGAACATATGGATCATCTCCAGAAGTATCAAGCCTCACTTTTGCTTTATCTTCTCCACTTCCATACGCGTCAACAGCATCTATTTCCTTAGCTTTATTCTCAGCAGTACTTCCTGCACCTTGAATGTGAGCCAGATCACTGACACTTTCATCATTTAGATCAATTGTAACCTGTGTATCCTGATCCGCTGCGTACCCCAAGCTACAGAAGCAAGCAAAAACAACAAGCAACATTGCTAAGTATTTAATATTCATCCCCAGATCCTATATCTCTTAAAAAAATTCTGATCTCATTAATTTTTAACTGAACATTCAGCTGATATTTCATAATTAAATATATTTTAACATTAATATTATCCTACTATACATGATAACTCTTTTTTTTCAACAGTTTTTTCACATTTCTTAACTTTTATCAGCTAAATTTCATTTTTACTAAGAAAGTTGAAAAACGATTTCGCTGCACGTTTCCCTGCCTTTTCTTCTCCGATAGCTTTTCTGACACACATTAAATTTTCTTTTATGTTATCGGACATTTCTGTATCAGACAGGACATTGATAGCATATTTTGCCATAACAGCTTCAGAACAATTATCCTGTAATAATTCAGGAACTATTTCCTTACCTGCAATAATATTTGGCAAAGAGATATACTTTATATTGGTCCAGTTCTTTTTTATAAAAAATGCTAATTTTGCACTCAACCAGTCTCCTCTATAAGCAACAAGCATAGGCACACCTAGCAAAGCGGCCTCCAAAGTAGTAGTTCCGCTTTTTGCAAGAACAAAGTCACTGCCTGCTAAAATTTCATGGCTTCGACCCTCAACAGTATAAATATAATCAGGAATTTCTCCTGCTACTTCATACAAATTTGCTTTCATCCCCGGAGCAACTGAGAGAATAAATTCTACCTCAGAAAGCTCTTTTTTAACCAACTCTACAGCTCCAAGCATTGGTTTGAGAATATACTCAATTTCTTTGCGCCTACTTCCCGCGAATATTGATACAACCTTCTTACCTTCTGATATTCCTAGATCATTTTTTAATTTCACACAATCAACATCTCTTACACCATCAAGGACAGGACTTCCAACATACTGAGCTTTTACTCCATGCTGAATAAACCATTTTTCCTCAAAAGGAAGAATACACATAGCCCAGTCAATATATTTCTGAATAATTTTGACTCTGCTCTGGTGCCATGCCCAGACTTGAGGTGTTATATAATATACAATAGGGATATCAGGATGCTTCTTCTTAATTGCTTTTGCCAATCTAAGATGAAAACCTGGATAATCTACTAGTACGACCACATCTGGTTTATTTTTATCAATATATTGCAAGACATTATGAAAAATTTTTCGGATTTTCGGCAGGTGTTTGATAATAGCCACAAACCCCATCACTTTAATTTCTGTTGAGTCAAAAGCAATTTCAACCCCGCCATCACTCAGGATCTCCCCACCCATAACAGAAAACTCACATTCAGGATTAATTTTCTTACAAGCATTGATAAATCCTAAAGCATGCGGCTCCGCCGAGGTATCACCTGTAGATAGATAAATTCGCATAAAACCCTTTTTTCAGCTAAAAAAAACACAGTGCCACTGTGTAATATTCTTAATCAATACCTAGCAGGAAATCCCCAATTTTGAGTCTTGCTCCGTGCATAAAGTCAAGTCCTCTCATTTCTTTCTTACCTTCAGGTTTTACACGAATCAACCTTATAGCTTCTCCATTACCACAGCCTACCACCAGACCGCGTTCTTCATCAGCATGAATCACTCGGCCATTTTCATACTTTTCCCCCTCAGTAAGTTCGAATTTACGAACCTCGAGAATACATAGTCTCCTAATCTTCTTACCAGTTATATAGAAAGTAAAGCATCTAGGCCAAGGTCGATACGCTCTCACATGCAAATCAATTGTCTTCGAGTCAAGAGCCCAGTCCAATCGCCCATCATCCTTATGCATTTTTGGAGCAAGACTTGCCTCTTCCTGATTCTGTTCAATTGGTACAAGCCATCCAGCTTCAAGTTCACCTACAACTTTACAGACTAACTCAGCCCCAATAGGAGATAATTTTTCAAGTAAAGTAGCTGAGGTATCAGTTGATTCAATAGGCAGCTTTTCAATACCGAGTATTCGCCCTTCATCAAAACGTTCATTGAGCTGAAAAACTGTGACCCCAGTCTCCGAATCACCATTCAAGATTGCATATGGTACGGGTGATGCCCCCCTGTATTTTGGAAGAATAGAAGCATGTAGGTTTATAAATCCATGCTCAGGAATATTGAGCATATCCTTAGGAATAAGATGCCCATATGCGACAATTACTGCAACATCCGGATAGTATTTACGCAAAGCCTCCACTGCAGCTCCATCTCGGAGAGTATCTGGTTGCTCTACTGGTATACCAACTTCACAAGCTCGTACTTTGGTCGCTGTCTGATGCATATGACCACCTCTACCAGCAGGCCTGTCTGGCTGAGTAAAAACACCCACAATTTCATGGCTGCTATTAATAAGAGCATCAAGAGTTTTAACTGCAATAGGGGCACTACCAAAAAAAACTATTCTCATTCAGAATCCTTCTTGCTCATCCTATACATATATTCATCTTCGAGTCTCCTCAACCCACTTTTTACAGATAATTTACCCGCTAGAGATGTTTTATCAGTGAAAACAATGCCATCAAGGTGATCATATTCATGTTGCAGACATCTTGCAAGCAATCCCTCAGCCTCAAGAACAAATTCTTTCCCATCAATATCGGTTGCCTGCATTTTTACTGCAATAGGTCTAGATACATTGGCAGAAATTTCAGGGAGACTCAAACAACCCTCCTCCCCTTTTTCCTTTTCCTTACTTTTTGACAAAAATTTTGGATTAATAAAAGCCATTTTTGTAGAATTATCACTGAGCTCATCTGGAACATCAATAACAAAAAGTCTTATATTTTTACCAATTTGTGGAGCCGCGAGCCCAATACCATCATTTTCATACATGGTATCAAACATTTCAGCAACAAGCTCTTTTACCTCATCGCTAATTTCAGTTATTTCTTCTGACATATTCCTCAATATTGGATCTGGATAATATACAATATCTAGCATGACACCTCTCTACAATAATAAAATAAACGGTAAACACTCAATTATCATATCCCAATATAATTATCGCCTCTTATAATCGGGACATATTCTAGCATTTGGCCTTTCTTCTCTGGTACACGCATCACCATAATCATACATGCATGTATCACAAAGCATCTCATTTGAGATTAGCGCCTTTACTTTTTGCATAAGTATTTTTAAAAAACTCATAACCTACACCCTTTTATTTTCTTCTCAATCCACTAAAATAATAGAAAAGCGATCAATTATGATCATAATTTTGATTATACACCGATGACTCATATTGAAAAGATGATTTATAATTTTCAATATTTTTTTTAATAATCTATATGTTAATTACCGGCAAAACAGAATACATTTTAAATTTTTCCTGCAAATACATACTTATTATTTAATAAGAAAAGAGACAAAGATGAATAAACCCAATATTGCTGTATTTCCTGGATCCTTCGATCCTATTACTTTTGGACACCTTGACGTTATCAAAAGAGGCTCAGCATTATTTGATACTCTGATAGTAGGTATTGGTATCAATTCAGAAAAAAAATCAATATTCACTACAGATGAACGCATTGAGATGACTAAAAAACTTACCCATAATCTTGGTAATGTCAAGGTTGAAGCATTCTCATGTATGACAGTAGACTTTGTACAACAAATAGGCGCAAAAGCAATCTTAAGAGGTATCAGAACATATGCTGACTTTGAGTACGAATTTCAATTAGCTATAGCAAATCGCCGCATGGGTGGAGTAGAGACACTCTTTGTAATGGCAAGCGCAGAAAATTCATTTATAAGCTCAACACTGATTAGAGAAGCCTGCTCTTATGGCGGTGATATATCAGCTTTCGTACCAAAAGAAGTAGCTACTACTCTAAAAGAACGTATTCCAATGAAACCCCACGGGGGTAAAATTGGGCTTGGAGGAGCTGAACCTCCTCAAGCTGGTCACGGTAAGAATGGACTGATAGGCGAAATTATTGAGTAAGTTTTAACAACACATTATAGCATAACACTTAACCCAGGATAAAAACAAATATGGCTGAAAGAGAATATACGCACCTGCATTTGCATACCCATTACTCTGTTCTAGATGGAGTCTGCCAGATTCCACCACTCTTTGATAGAGCGAAAGAGCTTGGGTTTAAAAGTCTGGCCATTACAGACCACGGCTCTATGTATGGCTGCATAGATTTCTATAAAACAGCTGAAAAAAAAGGCATAAAACCTATTATTGGTTTTGAAGCATATGTAGCTCCTGGCTCAAGACTTGACAAACAATCCCAAGGGATAAAAGATGCAGCCTATCACCTAGTTTTACTGGCAAAAAATATGAAGGGCTACCTCAACCTTTCTCAACTTTGCACCACTGGGTACCTAGACGGGTTCTACTATAGACCCCGTATTGACAAAGAAATTCTACGCAAACATTCTGAAGGAATTATAGCATTATCAGGCTGTTTATCCGGTGAAGTATCCAGAAACCTACTAAATGAAAATTATGAAGAAGCTGAGCGTGCTGCACTTGAGTATAAAGAAATCATGGGAGAAGATAATTTTTACCTTGAGATTCAAGACAATGGTCTAGCAGAGCAGAAAAAGATTATTAAGCCAATGGCTGAACTTTCAAAAAAACTGAATATCCCCCTAGTCGCAACTTCAGATGTTCACTACATACTGCCAGAACACGCAAAAGTTCAAGACGTTATGATCTGTATTAATACTGGCAAAAAACTCTCTGATGAGAGCAGAATGAAGATGGATAGTAATGAGTTTTACCTAAAGAGTGGCGAAGAGATGTTTGAAACCTTCAAAGACTACCCTGAAGCCTGCGAAAACACGGTTAAGATTGCTGCTCGCTGTAATTTTGACCTTGAAGAAATTCATAACGATGAGCACGGACATAGAATCAAGTTCCACCTCCCTACAATGACCTCGGGCAGTGGCGAAACTGCTGAAGAGCTGTTTGAAAAAGAATGTTTAAAAGGTCTGGAATTCAGGTATGGCCGCGTAGACGGGAAATTCCCTCCTGAGGTAGAAGCACGATATCAGAAGGAAAAGAAAGTAATTTTAGATATGGGCTTTCCGACTTACTTCCTAATGGTTGCAGAAATAGTGCAGTTTGCTAAAGACAATGATATACCAGTAGGACCAGGGCGTGGTTCCGCTGCGGGGTCAATTATTGCCTACGCAATGCTTATTACAGATCTGGATCCTCTAAAATACGACCTTCTCTTTGAACGATTCTTAAACGAAGGACGTAACGAAATGCCAGATATCGATATCGACTTCGATGTTGAACGCAGATCAGAAGTAGTACAGTTTATCAAAGACAGGTTTGGTCATGACCATTGTTCTCAAATCATAACCTATGGTAAAATATCAGCGAAAAGCGCAATTAGAGATGTTGGGCGCGTAATGGATATTCCACTCCACGAAGTAAACACCATTGCTAAAATGATACCAGATGGAGTAAAGGCAAAGAATGGTAACACCTCTATCCAGAATGCAATGAAAGAAAATCCAGATCTTGCTGATGTCTATGAAAAAGATCCAATTATAAAAGAACTACTCGATATGAGTGGCGAACTAGATGGAGTTATCAGACAGACGGGTATTCATGCAGCAGGTGTACTGGTTGCAGACAGACCTCTTGCAGAGTTTTACGGTCCCCTTGCTAAACGTGGTGACGATATCACGTTCCAATATGACATGAAGAAGGTAGAAGTACTTGGCTTATGTAAAGTCGATGTACTGGGTCTGGAAACTCTCACACTCATACGAAAAGCGATAGATATAATCCAGCTCTCTACTGGTGATAAAGTTGATATTAACAACATACCTATTGATGACCAGAAAACATTCCAGATGCTGAGTAAAGGTGACTCAAAAGGTGTATTCCAATTTGAGTCAGACGGCTTTAGAGCCCTACTGACCAAGATGAAACCTGACAGAATTGAAGATCTTATTGCTGGAGTAGCAATGTACCGCCCGGGACCTCTTGGCTGCGGTATGGTTGACAGATACATCGACTGCAAGCACGGCAGAGCCGAACCAAACTATCTTCATCCACTCCTTGAGAGTATCCTTGGCGAGACCCATGGTGAAGTTCTGTATCAGGAACAGGTACAGGCTCTTGCTCTACAGCTTGCACATTTCACCCTCTCTGAGGGTGACCTCATGCGACGTGCTATGGGTAAGAAGATTAAAGAAATCATGGACGAGTATAAGGGTAAGTTTGTAAAACAGGCACACGACACCGTTGGTGAAGAGATTGCATCCAAAATCTTTGACCAAGTAGAACAATTCGCAGCTTACGGTTTCAACAAATCACACTCCGCGTGTTATGCATATATTGCCTATCAGACCGCCTGGCTCAAGGCTCACTACCCAGTTGAATACATTGCAGCCCTGCTTACTACCAACCGCGGCAACTCCGACAAAATTGTACAATACACAGATGACGCAAAGCATCTAGGTATAAAGCTCCTACCTCCAGATGTCAATGAATCAGGAGCTTACTTCACAGTTACCAAAGACAAGGATATCAGGTACGGCCTCTCAGCTATCAAAGGTGTTGGGGATAAAGCAGTAGAATCAATGGAAGAAGAACGCAGGATCAATGGAGAATTTAAAAGCATCTATGATTTCTGCGAAAGAGTTGACCTGCATAAGCTCAATAAAGGTTCGATTGAAGCCATAATCAAAGCAGGAGGTTTCGACTCACTACCTGGATACCGCGCACAGTATGTAGCAACCCTTGAAGCAGCTATTTCAGCCGGTCAGACAGCTCAGAAAGACAGAAACTCTGGACAAATGAATCTATTTGGTGAAATTGAAGATATCCCGGAACCAGAACTACCAAATATTCCTGAATGGGACGAACAGCTCAAGCTCCAAATGGAGAAAGAAGTACTCGGCATGTATGTTTCAAGCCACCCACTGGCAAAACATGCTACCGCATTACGCGTATTCAGTAACGCCAAAGTAAATAAACTCAAAGAGACTACAGATGGCACTTACATAACTATCGGAGGTATGATAAGCTCAGTAAATGTGCGTATGGACAAGAAAGACCGGCGCTACGCTCAGATAATGCTGGATGACCTTGATGCCAGCGTAAGAGTAATGGTCTTCTCAAACGTGTTTGAAGAACACAAGGATTTACTGGAAGAAGACAAAGTTGTCTTTATCCAGGGAAAACTGGATAACAGCCGTGATGAGCCGGTAATTCTTTGTGATAAAATAATAACTATAGAAAATGCTATCGACGAACTTGCTGGAAAAGCTATAATTACACTACATTCAGACCATTACAATAGCAATACAGAGATTGCAACCCTCAAAGATTGTATTACCCGCAATCATGGGAAAATACCTCTTTATTTTAATGTAAATACTCTGCGAGGCAAAAAAGTAACAGTTAAAACCCCTCAGGCCTTCAGTATTACCCCAAGCGAGCAGTTTGCCGAAGAATTACGGAATATACTCGGTGAAGGCAACCTACACTACACCCCAATGACCACCAACGGTAACGGTAAAAGTAATGGTAGGCGCCGCTTCCAGCGCAGATCCTAATAGAACCAGAATATTTATCATAGTGTGGAACTTACTTCCCCACTAATTACTTACGACACAAAAAAGCGCTTGTCCTCTCACTGACAAACGCCGTACCTTTAATAATATTACCCAAAACACTAGCACCAACAAAATCCAAAAATTTTATAATACAGCTAACCCAAAATAACCCCAAATAACTCAATATAATAGACCTCAATACATACAAACTCAAGCCATTAAAAAACTCATCCGGAAAAAAGAGATATTGATTTTCATAAATTACTTCTAGCTCTAACTAATAATTAAGACACAATCCTGCATAAACCTCCCAATGTCGCTCAGTGCCATTATATAAACAAAGCCACCCTCCCTTCATATAACTAACACTTAATATAATAAAAAACTTATACCATTAAAACAAAACCCTACAAGGGATTATTTAAACTTTATTTAAATAATTATTAGCTTAACTTATTTTCTATAGTATAATATATTTAAAGGATGATTTTATTATAAATATAAAAAAATTACCGCATAGAATATACAGAAAAAGCAAAAATTTAATCAACCATTTATTTTATGAACAAAACAAAAAATAAATAATTGATACTGCTAAACCCTAAAACCCAATTTCTAGAACAGAGCAAAACAAACACAGCAACATAAAAGACACAATAAGCCGTTCGAAGTTTTAGTATAAACTTCGAACGGCTTATTATTACAATACAAATCAAGCAATCACCTATTATGCCTGTCATTCTTTAATACCAGACCGGCCAGTATATCTAGAAAGGCTTAGTCATTAATTCAAAGTATCTTTTTCTTCGTTTTTCTTTTTCGTCAGCTTCTTCCTTCATAGCTCTTTCAAGACGAGCTTTTTCTTCTGGTGTATATTCAGAATGAGACCAAGTTGTCACTTCACCATTTTTATGAATAATAATTCCACTATCAACTACACGTCGTCCAACAGAAGTCATAAACTGATCGCCATAAGGTATATTATCAAAATACTTTTGAATTTCCTTACTATATTTTTGCATAGCGTCTGGATCCTCTGCCATTTTTTCAAGAATTTCCTCAGCGATTGCAACATTGCCTTTACCAAAAGCACCGGATTTTAGAACAGCCCCGCCGTCAGCAAATTCGCCAATCATTATATTAGTTCCAAACTTATCGTTAAGTTTCTCCACCACCCCATCAACAGACTTCCTCTGTGAGGTTGACAATTCATCATAAAAATCAGCAGCAGCCAAATTTTGTATTTGTTGTTTATTGACGTTTAAGTTGTAATTCTGTCCATATACCGCAAAACCAACACTTGAAATACCCATAATTTTGTCTCCTTGAAATTCAATGGCTCCTTTATTCATCTAATTCATTCTATCTCCATCTTTAATAAATATACAATAATCATACCAGCAACAACCCGATCCATAAATCATCTACAATCGCTTACAATACAACGACTTGCACCAAGAGACTCATACAAACAGGCAAAACATAGCTAAATTTTAAATTTCTTTTTTCACATAAACAACAGAATATTTTTCTACTTTTACAAAAAAATGTAGTGCACTCTTCTTGTGCACTACATTTAAAATAAAAGAATTATAATGTTAACATAAGACTATAATAATATAAACTTGCAATTTATTCAAAGCCCAAGAACTATGCCAATGGATGCTTCTTAGCTGCAGCAGGCTTCTTCGATATTTTCTTATCTACTTTTTTGCGAGTAACCTTCTTTGCTGTTACATTACTGACGCCACCTCCGGTTCTTTCACCGCGCTTAGGACGCTTTCCTCTGCCAAGCTTCTCCTCAGAACCGTCTTGAGACTTTCCTCTGCCAAATCTTTCTTCAGAGCCGCCTTTGCTACGTGAAGAAGAAGAGGAAAAACTTTTCTTCTTTAGTTTATTTATTCCGCTGTAACGCTGCGGACGAGCCGGATCAGGCTTACCTGATGGCCTGGAAGTGGTACCACTATAACGACGTTTCAGCTTACTCATTACCTCCATCTTAGCCTCAGACGGATTATTCATTAAATCAAATACTCGATCTAATTCAACTTTAGATATCTTTCGGCACTTACCTTTAGGAATACCTTTCAAAGTAAATGGGCCTACTTCCAGACGAACAAGCCTTTTAACCTCATGCCCAAGTATCGCAAATAAACGTCTTACCTCACGGTTCACACCTTCAGAAACTCCTATCTTTAGTGTTGTGCGTTCTTTACTGCGGCGAGCAACCTTACAGAAAGAAGGCTTTACCAGCACTGGTCCAATACGCACACCAGTATCAAGAAGATCTCTAATAACAGAGTCTTCAATACGCCCGATCACCGTAACTTCATATACTTTACGAACTCCTTGGCTAGGATGAGTAAGATAGTATGAAAGGTCGCCATCATTTGTCAGTACAATGAGCCCTTCACTATCCCTGTCAAGTCTTCCTGCGGGGTACACTCTTTGAGAAATTTCTGACGGGACAAGATCAAGTACAGTCTTACGTCCATACTCATCTTCAGCAGTAGTTGTATACCCTTTTGGCTTATGTAAAAGGAGGTAAGTTTTACGTTCTTGATGGACTGTTTTACCATCAACAGTAACATAATCTTTCTCTGGGTCTACTTTGACTCCCAGTTCATCTACAACCTCACCATTAATAGCAACACGCCCTTCAAGTATAATCTCTTCAGCTTTTCTTCTTGAAGCTACCCCGCAATGTGCTAAAAACTTATGTAACCGTTCCATTAATAATACCTTCAATACCTTTCAATTTTAAGATTCACTCAATCCCATATTCTTTGGACACCCGCAAAGATGCCATTTAAAAATATACAGAGACAACTTGAGTTTATGCCTTGATTTTACAGAAAATGGCGCTCCAAGCAAGTTCAGCAACATATTTGCTGTATTTTTTATTAACAGGCCTGCTACCAATGTAAAATATGTAAAAGACGAATAACTGTCTTTGAAATACTTGTACCTGCTCCTCCAGTACTCGATTCTTACTGCAAACGATACTGTTTTTGCAGTCTGACCTTGTAAGTGATAAATCTGTGCATGCGGCAGAAGATATGACTTCCAGCCATTTTTTAATGCTCTCATACACCACTCAGTCTCTTCAATAAAGAAGAAATAACCTTCATCATAAAAACCAATTTTATCACACATCTCAGCCCTAGCAAAAAGAGCAGCTCCTACAAGAGACTCTACAGCCAGTGGTGACCTAGCAACCAATTTCTTCTTATAATATCTGGAAGGGAAAAACATCCTAAGCAGACTTTTATTACTTAACTCAGTAACAAGAGAAGGGAAATTAGCAGCAGTATTCTGTAACGTTCCATCCTCATTCAATAATTGCGGACTTGCAAAACCACAGTCAGAGGTCGCTACCATAAAATCCAGTACCTTAGCAATGCTATTATCACACACAATAGTATCAGAATTAAGTAAAAGATAATATGAACTATCCGCGATTTCAAGTCCTTTATTATTAGCCGCTGCAAATCCAAGATTTTTCCTATTTTCAATTATAGTAACATCTGGAAATCTTTTTATAATCTCTTCAATAGAATTATCAACAGAGCCATTATCAACGACTATAACCTTATATGTATACTCTCCTATTCCTCTTGGAATAGATCCAATGCATTCACACACCAACTTCTCGGTATTAAAGTTAACAATAATAACAGTCAGATCAACTTTGCCATTGCTACCCATATTTCCTCTACATCTCTATACAAATCTCTTGATAAATTCTCTTACATAATTATAACTATATAATCTAAAAAACAATAGAATAAATAGCTTACAAGGAGAAACGTTTGCAAAGTATACCATTTCCAGAGCTTCTAGCAACCTTTAAAACAGAACCAAGTTCATTAATTGGCAAAATACCAGGTATTTTTCTTATTAATAAAGAATCAGACTGGACAAGTCATGATGTAGTTGCTAAAATGCGCCGCTATCTTCAGATGAAACGTGTAGGTCACGGTGGTACTCTGGACCCAATGGCAAAAGGCCTTTTATTAATATTTGCAGGAAATGCCACAAGACTTTTTGATGCTATGCAGGATTTTGATAAAGAGTATATTGCAAGCTTCAAACTTGGTCTTCGCACTGATACCCAGGATATTACAGGCGAAGTCATTGAAAGCTGTGATATTTCCCAGCTCCCAATAACAACAGAGTCACTTGAAGAAACACTCAACTCATTCAGAGGCAAGATTCAGCAGCTACCGCCAATGTACAGTGCTTTAAAAGTTAATGGCAAAAGACTTTACGAACTGGCTAGAGAAGGTAAAACAGTAGAAAGAGAACCCAGAGAAGTTGAAACATTCAACCTCAAGTTACTGAATTTTGACGGAATAGAGGGTAAAATTAAAGTCTCAGTCAGCAAGGGATTCTATATCAGAACACTTATAGAAGATTTCGGTAAAAAGCTTGGTTGCTTTGCTACAATGACGGCTCTTACCCGTACCCGAATCGGTCCTTTCTTACTCAGTAATGCTCAAACACTATCGGATTTTGAGGCAAATTTAAAAAAGTAATCTCAAAATTTTAGTTTTTATAATGTCAGAAAACAAGCATAACAGCTATAAAAGTCATCATTAACTCTATAAATCATTTGACTAAATATAAATATTACAACTAAATAAAACACCTTCAAATAATGGCAATTTTTTAAGCATTAATACAAATTTATCATTAAAACTAAAATTTGAGCAGGATAAGGTCAAAAACAACAAATTCCTGTTGATAATATAATACAAAATAGTACAATCTACATTGTTTTATTGAGAAGTGGTCTATGGTTAAAATTTTGAACTATTCAAAGGAGAATTGTCATGCATATTCCAGACGGTTTTTGCTCGATACCTGTTTGTATAGGAACAGCTGCGATTTCAGCAGGTGTTTTAGGAATCAGTGCAGTAAAGATAAAAATGAGCAGCAAAGAATCAAAACTTAGCAGTATGATCCCAGCTACAGCTGCAGGTGTTGTTTTTTCAGCTCAGATGCTTAACTTCCCAGTTGGGACAGGAACAAGCGGACACTTTCTTGGTGCGCTAGCTATGGCTGCACTATTCGGTCCATGCAGAGCATACATTATTATGTTTGCAGTTCTTGCAGTACAAGCTTTTGCATTTGCTGATGGCGGAATTACTGCTCTTGGGGCAAACTTATTTAATATGGGTATAATCGGTGGATTCGGTGGCTATGCAATTCTTAAAGCAGTTATGCACTTCATGCCAAAAGGTCGAAAAAGTTATTTAACTGCAGTTGGGATAGCAGGCTGGGCTTCTGTAGTTCTTGCTTCAATAGCTTGTAGTATTGAGCTTGCACTCTCAGGAACGTTCCAGTTCTCTTTAGCACTACCAGCAATGGCAGGTACTCATGCACTGATTGGTGTCGGTGAAGCTCTTATTACCTGCGCAATCGTTGGTGCAGTATCATATTCACGTCCTGACATACTCCCAAAGTGGAGTGGTATTCAATCCAATGGCTCAAAGAAACCTTCAACAAGCTGGCTGGTTACTCTTATAGGAGTTGGTTTAGCCTTCTTCCTTGCAGCAGTTCTCAGTCCATTTGCAAGCTCATCACCAGATGGTCTTGAAAAGGTTGCAGAAGATATGGGCGTAATGGATAGAATTATGGAATTGTGGACAGCATCGCCACTACCAGACTACAGCGTTACAAGCATTTCAGACTCAGCTATGTCTACAGCTATTGCCGGGGTAATTGGAGTAGCAATCGTACTTGCTGTATGCTACGCAATAATCAAGCTTTTGAGTTTACGGTTAGCAAAATAACTCATAAACAAACTTTCATACAAGCAATATATTTTAAGCTTTCATCAACATTTACCCGTGATGAAAGCTTTTTTATATAATAATAATTAAGAACAAAGATAATATACAAATAAACTTAACCCATAAAATTTACAATTTTAAAATTTTGCCCTAAAGTTCCTTCACTTACTACCGATAATTAAAGAGAATTTATAAGTCTATAACCATTAAACGGAGAATAAACATGGATGTTTCAGCCGTTTCAGCTCAACCGATGTCAGTACAAACACCTAGTGCTTCACTAGCCAGTCCTTCCTCAAGTGGTGGTGACGGGATTTATGGCCTACTAAAAGACTCTGTAGAAATTCAGGGAAACATGGCACTCAAACTCATTGAAAGTGGCCTGCAAACTCAAGCGATAGAGCAAAAGATGGCAACCGCCCAACAAATTATTGATACCTACGCCTAGTGATAAGATAGAGTTATCTCATATACTTTACTAGTGAAAAGACATGTTTCTTATAGTTTCTCAGTAGAGTTAAGCCAGAATTTATAAACCCCAGCTACCTTTTATAAGTAGCTGGGAATTTTTAACATTTTACAGCAGATATTAACTTGCATCCGGAACAATTTTACCATCAACAATCCGTAACTTTCTCTGAGCACGATCTGCAGCCGCAGGATCATGAGTAACCATAATAACAGTCTTACCTTCATCATTAAGCTCATCTAAAAAGTTTAGAATATGATGCCCTGTTTCAGGATCCAGACTACCAGTAGGTTCATCTGCTAGAATTATCCTTGGGTCTGTTACCATCATCCTTGCAAGCGCAACTCTCTGTTGCTGCCCAATAGATAGTTCATTTGGTTTATGCTCCATCCTATGAGCGAGTTCTACCCGCTTCAGGACATCTGCAGCCTTATCTTTATGCAAGGTTTTATCTAGTCCATTCAAATGCAAAGGTAGCATCACATTCTCAATAGCGCTAAGATACGGCACTAGATTGAAAGTCTGAAACACAAACCCCATGTTACTCCCTCTAATTCTTGCTCTAGAGTCAGGCTTATACTTATACAAATTTTCTTCTTCAAAATAAATCTCTCCAACTGTTGGAGAAAGCATTCCTCCTAGTATTAAAAGTAGCGTACTTTTTCCGCTACCACTAGGGCCAATAACAGAGATCTTCTCTCCCTGATTGATTTTGAGATCAACCCCGTCAAGGGCATCTACAGTAGTACCACGCACCTTATACTTCATCGTTACATTTTTACATTCAAACATACTACCTCTCCCTCAATGTTGTAAACGGATCCATATGAGCTGCCCTGCGAGCAGGAAACCAGCTCGCAATAACCGATAGCACTGTACACACGACAACCGCAAGAAGCAACAACTCAATTCTTGGAAATACTGCGACACCAGCAAGCACCGGGCCAAGAATTACAGCCAGACCCGCACCAACAATAAACCCAAAACACCCACCAGTCGCTCCCAGAAAGACTGCTTTTAGCAGAAACACTTGCTGAAGTGACGATGTCTGAGCACCAAGAGCCATCATAGTACCAATCTCTCTTCTACGGTCACGCACATTTGCATACATGTAAGTCGCGATAGAGGCTCCACCAACTAGTACCATCAACGCAAGGAATAATATTGATAAATCATGCATAAATTTTGCTGCTTTTACCTGTGTTTCAATAACCTGATTTATCGTTACGATTTTATAACCTGGAAGTAATGCTTTAAGAGTTGGTAAAAGATTTTTTTGCAAAGTACTGCAGCAAGCCATAACCTCGACAACACTGACAACCCGACCTTTTCCGCTCATCTCTTGAACAATATCAAGATGAGCAAATATCCTCCCATCATCGGCGGTACCTGTTTGTGGTAAAATTTCTCTTACTTCAAAAGAATTTTTTCCAATCTTAAGTGTATCACCTTTTGTCAATGAAAGTTTATTTGCTACATCAGCCCCTAAAAATACCTGATCAAGAGAAAGATCCTGCACAAATCTTTTTTTTGCAAGTACCTCTCCCTCACTCAATTTTTCAGTTCCAGTATCAAACTTAGGGTTAAAAGTTCTCACACCAGTCCATACCTCTTTTGCAAGTATCTCATTTTTTGGCAGGATGCCAGTTACTGGTATATCAAAACCTTTAATTGAGGTCAACCAAGTCAACTTTGGAGACATATTATCGAGTCCCTCCAGTCCTGCCACTGACAGCGTCTGAATAACTTCATCATTCATAACCTTCCCATTCATGTCTACATTATAGTAGTCAGATACAGACGAATCTTTTGGCAATACAAGCACATTAGCTCCAAGTGCCTTCATATCCTTATTGACTTTTTCTTCAGTATAATATGAAATATTATAAACAGCAACAATAGCAGCTGCGCCCAAAGTGACAGCCAAAAAGCTTGTAGCAAGCTGATTTTTTCTTTCCCACAGTTCTCGCCATACTATAGTAATTAAATTCATATATTCACTCCATATTAAAAGAACTATTTAGAACAACAGCTGCTGCCAGAATTTTTCAACGCTTCATAAATTTCTTCTGCGCTTACCGTTCCAACAAACCTGCCTGCCATAGTACCTGCTGTAGTAAGCACAATTGTCTGTACCGTCTTCTGTTTAAAGTCAATATTAAATTTCTTTTTAAGCTCCTTATCATCTTTAGTAAGACTTGTTATTGTTATTACTTCAGGAGTAATTTTACGTAAATGCTCAAACTCTTTTATAGCCTTATCAACCACTTCATTAGCTTGGCTAGAGCCTCCAGGAATCTTTAGAATAACAGGCTTTCTTGCCTGAGTTGCCCTTACTATTTCCTGCTGAACAGGACCAACCAAAGATTTTTCAAGTTTTTTAGTATTTATTTTCTGAGCATAGCCGCCAGTTATAGCACCATTTGGGGCAAAGACCAGAGTTAAAGGTTTGGGAGCTCTTGACAGACGGTATTTCTGTACAATTGATTGCGCTGACTCATCCCCAGCATCAAGCTTGATAAAATCAATTTTATCAGAAGTTTTATCCACAAATTTTTGAACTGTCTTCAGCATATCTTTATACTCTTTAGTATCTTCATTATCATAAAATAGAATTACGGCAAAGCGCCCTTCAGCGCCAACACCTTCTATTTTCTTTTCTAAATCATTGCTAGCAGCATAAACACTAGTAGATACAAGACAAAACAAAAACATTAAAATATAAAAACTTTTATTAAACATATTTTCTCCACTTTATAATAAACCCATTAAATTTGGGTCTAATCAAATTCAAAATACTACCATGCGATCTTTACAAACATAAAGTCACATAAGAATCAAACTATTATATAGTGAAAAATCATAAACGCAGAACTGTCGTTTTTACATAGCCAGGAGGGCCATGCTTAAATACAAGAGAAGCTGTAGATATTAGATTATTTGGATTTGAATTATATTCAATTTTATCATTGTAAATACTCAGGTTAATAAAAGCAATTTGATTAAGAGCAATTTTACTTGCTGGTGTAGCGCCTCCACCAAATGGGAGTTCAGAGCAGCACAACATTGGTTCTGCTGTTTTACTTACTGTATCTTGATGACAACTGTCCATAAATATTTGACTGCTCATGGAGCAACAGCTATCCTCTAGGCAGTTAAATGGAGTAGTGTGAACATCCTTCTCAAGGAGTAATTTAAAAACCCCTTCTTGAGAATACCGTAAAACCAATCTCTCAGAACTAAGAGACTGGAATAACAATACGACAAGTAATGGAATAATCCATACTATTTTCGAAACTTGAGAAAAAAATATTCTATTCTTATTCTTCAAAAAAATCTCCATAACATTTATTAGGGATTCTATATTTATACTAAAGATATTTCAAGCTTAAAACCTGCTCTATACGGAATATAACAACTCAAACAAACAATTAGTCGCAAAAGGTCATTATTCACAAGCAATAGTTAAAATGTAGGGTGCTATACATAGACACACACCCTACATAACATAAAAACTTATTCTTATTACAACAGCCTTTGATAACTGAACTTATCAAAAATGGCACACTAGCCCAAATGTTAAAAGAAGTAAGAGAAACTCTCTTTAACTAAAGTACACAATAACACGGAGCAAGGTTTAAATTAAGCCTTGCTCCGTGTTTTTAAATTCATAAAACAATATAAAAAAATCAAATTACGTTCTTCTACGCTCACTGAGCAGGAATATATCCTTCAACAGATTTTCATTTTTAGACTCAAGCCAGCGACTATCAAAACTCTTATCCTGTATAACCTGAGCAATAGCAGCTAAAGCCTGTAGATGCAAGCGTCTCTTATCCTGTGTACCGATGATTACAAAGATCGCATTTACAGACGTGGCGTTATCTGTGAAATAAACACCTTTCTTACTTCTTACAAGAACAAGGTCAAACACATTTTCACCTTCCAGAATAATATGCGGGATTGCAACAGTGGGAATAATCGCGGTACTGCTTGATTCTTCTCGCTCGTTGAGTAAACGACAAATTTCTTCCTTAGATAACTTGATACGCCCTTCAAGTAAATCTGCTACCTGCATAAAGAGAACATCACGATCAATATTTTCCTCTATATCAAGCACCGCAGCCTGTGCAACAACATCATCAAAATTATCGAGTACGACCTCATCACGATGATGTATAATTCCTTTGAGTTCTGATTCTAGGTCATAGGAATCAAGCTTCTTATTACCAACTCGCGCCACAAGGTGCACCCATGCGGACTCAAAGTCTGCCCTCTTCTTACCATAAAAGAAAAATAACAGCAATGCCACTCCTACCAAGCCAAGACTAATCTTGAGCGTAGTAAGACCCATATCACTGATAATAACACAAAATGCAATAACACTTATAATCTGCATCCAAGGATAAAATGGCGTTTTGAATGATGGTCTATAATTCTGTAGCTTACTCTCGCGTAATATTATAAGCGCAATATTTGCTAGAATATATGAAGTCAGCACAACAGTTGATGCTGCTTTTACCAGTACATCAAGTGGTAAGAACAAAGATATGGCAATAAAGACGCCAGTAAGAAGTACTGATCTTACCGGTGTATCAAACCTTTTATTGATCACACACAGAAACTCAGGTAAAAGGTTATCCCTACTTAGAGCAATAGGATATCTGGATGCAGCCATAATTCCAGCATTAGCAGTAGTAATAAAAGCCAGCATCGCAGCAACAGAAATCGCATAAAAACCGATATCACCCACAAATATTCTTGCCGCATCAGCAACAGGAGTAAGCGACGTTTTTAATTGCTCAGCAGGCAGTAACCCAACCGTCACAACAAGTAATAACACATAAAGAATTGTAATAGTAACAACGGCAACAATCATACCTAGTGGAATATTACGTTGTGGATTTACTACCTCCTCAGCAACACTAGAAATTTTCAGCAAACCACCAAACGATACAAATACAAAACCTGTTGTAAGCAGCACAGCATCCATACCATAAGGTACAAATGGATCAAAGTGCGATACTTCAACATGCGAAATACCTAAAAAGAAATACAACACGATAAGAGCAAGCAAACCAAGGACAAGGACAATCTCAAGTCGTACAGCCTCTTTAACCCCCAAGATATTTATTGCAACAAATACAACACATACGATTATCCCAAGTATAGTTGCATCGAATCCTGTGATCAACCTTAGAAGTTCAGCAATACCATATATGGCAAATGCTGTTTTTAAAGAGAGAGCAAACCAGCTCATCACTCCGGACATAGTTCCAAGCATCGGTCCCATACTCCGGTTCACATAGTAGTAATCACCGCCTGCCTTTGGCATAGCAGTAGACAACTCTGCAACATTGAGTACCCCTGTTAAAGCCAGAATACCAGCCAGAAAGTATGAAAGCACCACCGCAGGCCCAGCCGAAGCAAAGGCAATACCAGGTAGAATAAATATACCGGAACTTATCATTGCCCCAGCCGCCAGACTGAATACTCCAATAAATGACAATTCTTTTTTGAGAGTGTTACTCATATCAACCCTATCTATGCAATAATTTCCCAAACCCAATATTTTATAATACTTCAAAATATTAAAACAAGCAATAATATTTACTCAGATATCACGAATTAAAATGCTGACTTTTAAATAGAAAGGTGGTAATAGAGTTTATTCCATAATTTCATTTTTCATGATTTAAAGCATTTCAGAATTATTCTGACTATATTTAATACGAGTAAGAACATTATCACCATACTTGATCTGACTGTTAAATACAGTCTCAGTACAGATAATCTCAGCATTAGCAATTTTCACCAGCATAATCGCAACAGTTGTAGTCCCCACATCTATTGCAATACTGTAATCTTTTACATTTCCATTTCGACTAGTAAACTTCTGTTTAAGCTCAGATAATATTTTGAATTTAAAGATTACACTCTTATCTGGAATAAATATTTTTGCAGGAACAGTTGCAGATAAAGAAAAAAGGCAAGCAAAAATCCTCTGCTTCCCCTCTATAATCTCAACTGTATAGATATGAGCAAGTTCACCCTCAAGAAGATCTACAAGACAACCTCTACACGTCCCAATCTCTGCACACCTAGTATCTAGGTTTACGCCAATTTCAGAAAAACCGTTGTCCGTCTTTTCTTCTCATTAGCCGGTTCAAACTCATAGATTTCACTCATCTCATCATACCTTATTTCTTCATAAGCACAACATTCTTCATAATCGCGATTGTTTCATTAACAACCTGCTCAAAACTTCTATAACTTACCGCTTTTTCAGCGACTTCGCCAAATCGCCCCCTTACTTCTTTATTCTGGAGTAAAAGCAAATACTCAACAAGCTCCTCTGAAGCATCATAAGCACTCAATACAAAGCCACTCTCCCCATGTTTTATAAGTTCATGCGAACCATTGTCCGGAGTAGTAATTACCGGGACACCACACGCCATCGCCTCAACAGTAACCCCCGCACACGGATCATACATTGTTGGAAGTATAGAGACCTCGCTAGCTACATAAAGCCTCTCGGGGTATGCAAATGAACCGACAAAGACCATACTCTCTTCAGTAAGCCCCATGTCTAAACCTTCTCTTTTAAACTCTTCAATATTGCCTTTACCTGCAACAAGAATTTTACAGTTTATACCATGTCTGGACTTCAGTATTGCCATTGCCTGAAAAATTGTAATCAATCCTTTTCTTCTCCAGTTATGCGCGAGGTATGAAATCACAAAATCATTCTCAGCAATTTTAAATTCTTCTCTAGTAGAATCCCGATAATCATCGGCTATGGTCAAGTTAAAACGCTTATTATCAATACCGTTATGCACAACAAAAGCTCGCTCATCCGATACACCACCATATAATTTTGCATGTTCTTTTACCAGGAATGAGTTAGCTAAAATCGCAGTACAATTTTCCTTTTTGAATATCTGATCCTCCAGCCATAACTGAGCTAAATGATTTGGCGATATAATTTTCTTTATACAATTTAAAACAGGATTAGGAAACCTGATTGATAACCAGTGCTTATGAGCTCCTCCCCCCATAAAATATAGATCCACCGGAAAAACTTGTGTCAGCGCATACACAATATCATACTGAGATTTTTTATTATTAATAATTTTTTTAAAATTTGATTCAAAGGAAAGGATTCTCAACCATCCAGGTTTTCTAAACATAGAAACAGTATAAGTGTTAATTGCCGGATCAAGATTTTCAAGAACATTACCATAACAATCTACTTCATGCCCTTGAGCTATAAGTGCATTAGCCAGATCAACCGCATACCTTTCAGCTCCGCCTCCACTCAGCGAAAATTTCTTATTTACTAGAGCAATCTTCATATACAATCTTTCATTATAATTCCCAATTTACATTTGATATTATACCCAAAAGTCATTAACATTAAAATACAAACAAAATAAAATTCAGCGTTCACTTATTCTAACGCTACCCTCAATTTGTATTCTATAATGAAAGGACTTATCCCATGCCAGAAACACACGATAACAGTTCAGAAAATAAGATCAAACTACACGTCGACCCAGAAATTGAGTATAAATATCGAGACCTCTTCAATATACATATTTCAACTGAAGATGTAATATTAGAACTAGGAAATATTCAAAGAGGAGCGACTACACAAGGTGCAATCAAAGATGTTATTGTCCTGTCACCTTCAACTGCTATCAGACTACAACAAGCTCTTGCACAATCAATAGAACATATTCAAGAAAAGATGAAAGAAATTCAGCAAAAGAACCAGTCAAATTAATATAACAATGTCCCCAGAATATATACTCTGGGGATACAATTTAAAAATAGTCTACTGATTATCTGAAAATCCGAGGCAGAATAAACCTCAAAAGTTTTCCTAGCCCCCCGCCCTTAGTATCCATAGCTTCATGAGGACACAACTCATGGCAACAGAAGCATCGTATACATTTTTCATAGTCTATCTCAACCTTATCTTTACCCATTGTCATCGCCTGAGCCGGACAAATTCTCACACAAGCATTACACTTCACACACTTTGAAGATGCTTTTGGATAGACAGTAGCAAATTTTCTAAATAACTTATTTATTAGAGGATTTTTATCAAACACAGTACCGGCAAACAGCCCAAGATCAACTGAATGCGGCCAATGCCATTTTCCAGGCTTTAAAGCAGCAATCTCTTCACCAACGATTATTCTCTCCTGCCAGGCAACATCTCCAGCTTTAGTAGCTTCCTGAATCATATAGAGATCCATAGGGTTTTTCCCAAGGATTTCCATCATCGTAGCATCAATAGCAATCGAATCAACCCCAGCAGCCATGAATCCAGTAGCATTGGGAGTACCTGCAGTTGGTCCCATTCCATCCATTGCTACAACAGCGTCGAGAATGTGCAGATCAGCTTTGATACAATTTGAAATTTCATAAATCATTCTGGCAAACATATTATAATCTTTACCAGCGCGATAATGCCACTCAAACTTTCTAGATCCAACAACCGCACCAAACATATTTTTAGTGGCAGCCGTAAGCATCATTTGTCCATGTGTTTTAAGACGGGGTAGATTTATAACCACATCCGCCTCAAGGAGCTCTTTTGCAAGCACCAGTTTTTTAAAGGTTCCACCAGGAGTGGCTACTTCCTTGGGAGTAAATTCAATGATCTCAATTCCAAGTTCATCAGCAACGCCTAATATCCCAGCACTCTTGGCAACTTTCCTAGCAGACTCCATCCCAGGACTGTCACCAGCGGTAACATTAGCCCCAAAATCAAGCAGAATTTCAGCAATAGCTTTAAAAATAACTGGATTAGTACAGGCAGGAACGCTTGAAGGACGCGACATTACCAGATTAGGTTTGAGTACTACATTATCCCCACTTTTTACAAAAGCTTCTATTCCTCCATGAGGCTGAAGAAGTTTTAAAATAGTGGTTTTGACTTCATCAAGCTTATAGGTACTTTGTTTAGAAAGACTGACCAGAGGTGCATTACTAGACATATACTTCCTTTTCAGTGAAATAACTCAGGAGCTACTTCTTTGCCTGTTCTTTCATCATCTCAGGCAATTGTCTTACGTACAAGAAGAGACTTATAAGCCCAACAACTGCAGACAGAGCAGATGCCCACCACGCAAATTTTGACAGTACAATCTCAGGAATATCTATAATATTAATATCAGCAACTAGTAAAAGAATCGCCAGAGCCCCCATTCCTATACACTGAACAAACATCTTGGCTTTTCCAGCCCAGCCAGCCATAAGAACAACTCCACCAACCGCCGCATACCGTCTCATAATCTGTACCCCAGCTTCACGGTACAGCATAATAACCGTAAACCATATAGGGACTTCAAATCTTGGTGACATAGCTAATCCCAGCATCAGTAAAGTAAATAGCATACTGTCAGCTACCGGATCAAGCATCTTCCCAAAATTAGTAACAATACCATGTTTTCTAGCTAGCTTACCATCAAAAAAATCTGAGAGAAATGCAAGAACAGCAACGAAAGTAAGCAAAATTGACACCCACATTTTATCAGAATTACCAACGCTCACTGGATTATACTGCATAAGCAACCACAATAAAGCAAGTCCAGCTGGAAACCTAAAAATTGTTAACACATTTGGTAAATTAAAAATTTTTTTATCCATATCGAGCTATCCTAAGTTTTCTTATTTCTTTTCATCATCATCATCAACCACATTCACATCAACAAACTCATCCTTGCTCTGTGAATGAGATTGAAAATTATTACCTACGCCGCCTTGAAAATTATTAATATTGACAATATTGAAATGTGATTTGAAGTATCTTTTAAGTAAAGCAGCAATTCCTGAACGAAATGGTGGGATAAGCAAACACAACCCAAAAGCATCTGTCATAATACCAGGAGTAATGAGTAAAACTCCACCAACCAATACAAGAGCAGCAGATAACAGTGAATCTGCCGGCATTTTTCCTGATTGAAGTTCATTATTGATAGAATTTATTACTTTCACACCTTGGCTTCTTGCAAGTTGTGCACCTGCAATCCCTGTAATAACAACAACTAATAGCGTTTGCATAATACCAATACTCTCACCAAGGCTCCAAAGGATCCTAAGCTCAACAACCGGAATCATTATAAATAAAAACGCTAATATTAAAAACATAATGTCATTTTACAAATATAGCAGAGAAGGTCAAGAGGTGTGACAAGTAATGAAATATAATAGGTCAGCAAAAAAAATTTCTGAGCAAATACCAAAACTTAATATTCTACCTCAGTTTATTTCATCACCTTTCCAAATTGGTCTTAATGTGGGAGGTAATTCTTTTTCCGCAGACGCAAAACGCTTCTTAGATTTAGTATAAACCAAGCCCTCTGCCTCATGCTCAAGAATCGAATAATCTAAAATAGAATTCAAAGATATTTGCGTATTAGAAAGGCTGTCCTGATCATTAATGCTGTCTATACCGACATTATTATAATCTCTATCACTATCAGTATCAGCTGATTCAGGGTTAGAAGCTATAAAACGATCCTTATTCTTTACAAGAAATGATTTTGCTGAAGATCGATCATCTTCTTTGAGAATCTTAGAGCTTTTTAAGCTAGAAGTTTTTTTTTTGGAGTATCCCCATGCCGAACAAGAAACTCTTCGGTAATAGCCCGGTAATCATCACTCCCCTTACAACTAGCATCATAAAGCCCAACAGGCAACCCATAACTTGGTGCTTCAGCAAGTCTTATATTTTTTCTAACTCCAGCTGAGTACACCTTTTCAGGGAAGAAATTCTCTACCTCATCTTTTACACTCTGAGCAAGTATAGTTCTACCATCAAACATGCAGAATACCACTCCACTTACCACAAGCTCAGGATTCAAGTGCCCTTTTACAAGATCAATTGTATGTACCAGCTGAGAAAGTCCTCTGAGTGCGAGATATTCAGCCTGCATTGGCACAATAACCTCAGATGCAAATGACAAGCCAGAAATTGTAAGAAGACCAAGACTTGGTGGACAATCAAGAAGAATATAATCATAATTGTCAGCTATTGCGGCAACTGCATTTTTCAGACGTACCTCACGGCTCATCATATTTACCAGCTCCACTTCAGCTGCAGACAGATCAATGTTTGCAGGAAGGACATCCATACCGCAGACATGCTGTATGGCCTCCTCTACAGGCATATCTTCAACAAGCACATTATATACAGATTTTTCAACAGTATTAGGATCTATCCCAACATGATCGGATAGGTTCCCCTGCGGATCCAAGTCTATCAACAAAACTTTCTTATCGTGCTCAGATGCAAGAAAAGCTCCTATACTTACAGTGGTAGTTGTCTTTCCAACCCCACCTTTCTGATTCATAAATGCAATTGTTTTCAAATCAATCCCCAAAACTTTTTTACATACTTTAAAAAATACTAAATTTATTATTCATGAAAATTTTAATTTGGCAACACTATTCCGATCATAATTGTCTATAAATTTCCAAATATACCAGTAAAAAATTAAAATATATCATTAAAAGCAGATAATTTCAGCAACAAATTATCTCAGAAAAATATCAAAACGAATACTCTTTCCTTTTATTTGAGCAGAAAATCCTTTCTTCAGAAGTGGTGCTTTTAGCGGTCTTTTTATCACAATTCGTTTTACTGGTGTCTGCAAAGCTGCTGCCAAAAGTTCGTGGGCATTATCTTCATCATCAGCTACAAATTTGGCTAGCTGCATTTCTTTTTTAACTTTAGATGATTTCTTACGCTCAGGAAACATAGGATCAAGATATATTACATCATATTCACCCTTAATTATTTTAGGAAAATACTCTATACTATCTATATTTTTAAGTTGAACCCTTCTTACCACAATCTCCTCAAGCTCAGTGGCATCAATATCTTCAGCAACCCTTCTAAACCCATCTTCAAGCATTGCCACCATTATAGTAGATTTCTCAAGCAACATCACTGAACACCCAGCAGTAGCCATTATCATGCCATCCACCCCAAGCCCAGCTGTAGCATCAAGAACTTTTAATCCTATCCTATCTTTATTAAAGCCAATAGCTTTCAATACAGGCTGAGCAGTATTAATCATAGTTGACAAGCGATAGCCACTCCGTCCCTTCAAAAAATCAACTTGCACCCGCTCTTTATTATTTGAAGCATTAGATAGAGATAGCCCACCAACATCATAAACAAGAAATGACTGCGTATCACCATTCAATTCACCTACTGAATTTATAATGTTAAAACCATACTTCTTTTTCAGTTCTAGGCCTTGCTCTAAATAATCATCACTCTCTATCAGCAGCGGCATGCTAGATTTTTTAAGACCAGTTGACATGGAAGAACTCACCTTGAGGTTTATCGATTCGCTCAAAAGTATGAGCACCAAAATAATCCCGCTGAGCTTGAATGAGATCTGTCCATAATCGCTTACTTCTGAGTGCTTGATAGTAAGACAAAGCACTACTGAATGCAGGAAGCGGAATACCAGCCTGCAACGATTCAGCAACAATTGACCTCCAGTTACTCTCACATCTTATAATAATATCAGCAAACTCAGGAGCCAGCATCATATTCAACAGACCAGAGTTATCAGTATAGGCTTTGGAAATATCATTGAGCATTTTAGCTCTAATAATGCACCCATTTCTCCATATAGAGCTGATACGAACATAATCCAGATCCCAGCCATACTGCTTTGAAGCTACGTCAAGAATTTTAAAACCTTGAGCATATGCAACAATTTTAGACGCCAATAAACTATCATATACTGCTTCTATAGCATCAATTTTATTCCCTGTAAATTCATAATCAACCGCAGGAAAAACATCTACCGCCAGACTTCTCTCTTCCAAATCCGAACTACTGCATCTGGCAAATACTGAAGAACTAATAGTCGGAGCCGAAACCCCAAGATCTAGAGCAGCCTGAGCTGTCCATTTTCCTGTACCTTTTTGTCCCGCTCTATCAAGAATAATATCAAGTATAGGTTTAGAGGTCTCCGAATCCGCTTTCCTCAATATATTGGCTGTAATCTCTATGAGATACCCACCAAGAGAGCGGCTGTTCCAATCACTAAACACATCCGCCATTTCAGAATAATCGAGCTTTAAATAATTTTTCAAAATATAATACGCCTCAGAAATCAACTGCATATCAGCGTATTCAATGCCGTTATGAATCATCTTTACATAATGTCCAGCGCCATTCTCGCCAATATGGCAACAGCACGGAACACCGTCATATTTAGCCGCTACGCGCTCAAGAGGCTCTTTAATCAAATGATATGCCTCAGCACTCCCACCAGGCATTATAGAAGCTCCGTTCCTAGCTCCTTCTTCCCCTCCAGAAATTCCAACTCCAAAGAAATAGATAGACTTTTTACTTAACTCCTTTTCTCTCCTGATCGTATCTTTATAGAAAGAGTTTCCGCCATCAATTATTATATCATTTTCATCAAGCAAAGGCAGCAGAGTATTCAAACACTTATCCACCATTTCACCTGCCGGCACCATCAGTACAATCTTCCTAGGAGAAGCAAGTGACTCAACAAACTCTTTTACGCTAGCTGTTTTTATAAAGCTAAAGCCCACAGCTTCTTCTGAATCAACTAGATTTTCTACCTTTTTATGTGTTCTATTGTATAATGCAACAGTATACCCACCATTATCCGCAAAATTCAGAGCCAGACTTCTACCCATAACTCCTATTCCGAATACACCAATCTCTGCAAGTTTTTTCATTGTACAAATCCCACCTCTTTTACAGACAAATTTTTATTTAAGCTCTATAATCCACAATTACTCATAATTATAGTTTTAATTGTGTTTTTTTCAATTAAATTGCAAATTAAAAGCGAGCTAGGATAACAAAATGTTATCCTAGCTCATGAAAAAACAGTTTACATTTACTCTTTATTGTTTACTCTGGTTTTGTGCTGGTATAAGTACCAATTTCATCTTTGAAAGGCACTTCAACATCATCAATACTAGCAATATCTTCTTTACTTATCTCACTAGAGAATCCGCCTTTATTACCTTCACTTGACATTTTCTCTTTCATAGCACCGTCATCATCAGGAAGAATGTCTTTATATTCCTGACTCATATTGCAGACAAAATCATGAAGTTCAGTAACAATCTTTTCAGCACCCTCATGGGTAGGCTTCATATTATATGTTTCATATAATTCTTTGAGTTGATGAGGTTGGTCAATTTGAGGACATGGACTACGCAAATCCTTAGTAAATGGCTGACGACGTCTTGCATCTTTGAAGCATGAACTATTAAGACACTCTTCAAGAGATTTTTCATGAATACTATCAACAGCAAAGTGCACAAACACACATGGCTCAACAAGCCCCTGCGCAGTAATATGAACATACTTTCTACCCCACGCAATACAGCCTTCACATGAATCGCCATCATTCCAGAAGTCATAAGTGAGAATAGGTTTCTCTCGGCGAAACTTGAGTACAGCATCACGTCTAGCATATCTCTGCTCAGCAGAAGGAAGCAATGACAAATCTGGGTCTCTTCCTATAGGCTGATACTGGAAGAACCAGCCGTAACTAGCACCAAGTCTTACCATCTCATCCATATATTCACCAGAGCATACAACATCATGATTCTTTGATGTATGAGTGATAGAAAAGCCAAATAGTACTCCATTATCTCTGAGGCGCTCCATAGAAGCAGTAATTTTTTTATACGCTCCTTCACCACGACGAGCATCTGTCAATTCTGGATTACCTTCAATAGAGATGGATGGATGAATATTACCATATTCAGCCCAGCGTTTAGCAGTAGCGTCATCAATGTTCATACCATGCGTATATACATGGAAGAAGCAATCAGAGTTTTCACGAACAAGCTCTTCAAGCGGCGGCCAGAATGTTGGTTCACCACCAGTAATAGTGAAGAAATAAATACCCATTTTTTCTTTAGCTTCAGTGATTATTTCCTGAACTTTCTCTTTAGAAAGGCTCTTTTCTTTTGGATATTTCCACGCATAGCACCCAAAACATCTCAAATCACACGCCATTGATGGAGATATTGCCAGGAAGAATGGAGGATATTCTCCATGTCTCTTAAAGTACGCTTCTCTAATATCTTCACCAGAAGTAATAGCATTATAATACATATTATAGCAAAGATTTTTTTGTGTAGCCTTGCTATAGTGTGGCAAATTTCTCTTGATCATTTCAAAGAATGCGTTCGCACCTTCTACTCTTCTTGCAAGCTCCTGCTCAGTTCCTTTATGGTATGCCTTCATGCGCTCTACACCTCTTTTACGCATCATATCAATAAGTTTAATAAGCGTATCAGGGCTATGATCAGAAAGAAATGGCAGTGCTTTTTCCATACCTTTTGCAAGCAAAAAACTTTTCATTTTTCCTATGTTAAACAAAATTTTACTCCCAATTATATTTTAAAATAAATTAAATTCATATCATTACACATATATATATTTTCTCTTAATTAAAAGAGTTAATTATTCAAACTACAACTAGCTCGGCGTAAATTATAAATATATTTTCACAATTTTAAATGGCAAAATTAGTAACCACCAATTGCAAGCTTATTCTTAAAACACTGCTAATATATTATTAACTTGAAAATCCACCTTCATCGTATAAACTATTAGTAATGATATTACTATTAATTCTTATTGTCAAGAAAGAAGTTATATACCTAGATATAATAGAAAGCTACCTTTATATTGCTAAAAATGATAAAATCAATATATCTAGTTTAACTCTTTATTATATTTAACAATCTAATATAATATTCAATTGAAGTTGAATAGTTTAAATTAGACATTATATATTACAGATAAAATTAGTGTTAACCACGGGATAAAAATAATTTATGGACGAGCCAGACCCAGCAAAGTCAGATGAAACCCAATTTCTTACAGAACTTGGAGAAGACGGATTAGAGCCAGAAGAATTTTCTTCAGGAGAGACAATTGATTTTTCGCCAAAGGTTGAGAAAGTTGACTCAAATAGAATTTTATCTGTCGGCAAACATGTACAAGGCGAACTCGAAAAATTTTTGCAGCATCTTTCAGATGCTACCCCTGTTATTTCTTATGAAAAAGAAGAAGCTGAGGAAATAATGGCTCGCTATATTATGGGAGACGAGCTTGGACGTGGTGCCATTGGGCAGGTTACAGAAGCAACAGATGAACACCTGAAAAGAAATGTTGCAATAAAAATTTTACAGGAAAATAGTGGCCTTGATAGAGACAGGATAGCCAGATTTATTGCCGAGGCTCAAATTATTGCACAACTGGAACACCCTACAATTGTCCCTGTTCATGAAATAGGATTGATGCCTGGAGGACTCCCATACTTTACGATGAAGAAAGTGCGGGGAAAGTTGCTTTCAGAAGTAATAAATGAAAGAAGAGTTGACAATTCAAATGATTTTGTCAGATACCGTAAAAGGCTTTTACGTAGATTTTCACTTTTGTGTAATGGTATCGCGTATGCACATAGTAGAGGTGTAGTACACCGTGATTTAAAGCCCGACAATATAATCATCGGTGAATATGGCGAAATTCAAATTATGGACTGGGGACTGGCAAAAGTGCTTAGCGACAGTTCTGTTGTCAAGCCAAGTGAGGTCTCTACAGTTCGCAACAACCACTCTATGAGCACAATGGTTGGCTCAATCGCCGGGACACCATCATATATGAGCCCCGAACAAGCGCGAGGTGAACTAGATAAAATAAGTCCTGCTTCAGATATCTTTTCTCTGGGTCTGTTACTTGCTGAGATCATTACTCTTGTCAGAGTTTTCAGAAGTTCCGAGTCAACGGTAACTCTCATGCAGGTAGGAAAAGCTGGCCCGATTGATGCCAGCACTTTAAATCATAAAATCAAAGTTCCTAAAGAGCTGCAGGCGGTAATTGCAAAATGTACTATGCCCAACCCTGAAGACAGATATCAGAGTGCTGAAGTGCTTTCAGATGATCTTAAAGCATATCTGGAGAATAGAGAAGTTACTGCCATGCAATATACGCCAGTTGACAGGCTACTCAAATGGAAAAGCAGAAACAGCAAAAATACAGGGGTTATAATTGGGGCAATTATAGCGCTGATGTTCTCAACTATATTGGTTATTATTCTTGATTTATTAGATATTCTTTAGAGGTAAAAGACTATGAGAATTGCAACATTCAATGCTAATTCTATCAGAACTAGGCTACCAGCGATTCTTGAATGGCTTGATAAAAACCAGCCTGATATTCTGGCAATTCAAGAAACAAAGTCGCAGGACAAGGATTTTCCTATCCAGACACTACTGGATGCTGGATGGCATGCAGCCTTTGCAGGAGAAAAATCTTATAACGGAGTAGCTGTTATAAGCAAAAGCATCCCTGACTTTATCAGCTTTGGTCTACTTGACGATGATGGTCTGAGTAATACACGTATGGTTCACACCAAGTTTGGGAGCCTCAACATAATCAACACCTACGTTCCACAAGGCAGATCTATCGACCACGAGATGTTCGGCTTCAAACTCGAATGGTTCAGAAGGCTCAGAAAATATTTTGATTCAAGATTAAGTGGTGAAAATGTTATATGGGTAGGCGACTTAAACGTTGCCCCTGAACCAATTGATGTACATAATTCAAAGAGAATTTGGGGGCATGTGTGCCACTGTCAGGAAGTTATTGAAGCATTTAATAATGTATGTGAATTTGGCTTTACAGACATTTTCAGAAAGTTTATCCCTGAAGCAGAAAACTACACCTACTGGGACTACCGAGTTAAGAATGCAGTAAACCGTAAAATTGGCTGGAGAATAGACCATATCCTGAGCACAGAAAAAGTTACGAAGACTGCTAAAGGCTGTATTGTTGATATAGAGCCAAGGCTAAAAGAAAAACCATCAGATCATACTTTTTTATATGCTGATTTTGATTATAATATTTAAGATACAAAGATATTTATTATGAGGGACATTACAAATGAGCGGGATATTTATTACTGGGTGCGGAACAGATATTGGTAAAACTATTACTACGTCTTTGTTATTGTTGAGTGCGAAACGACTTGGTATCAATGCCACCGTTTTCAAACCAATACAGACGGGATGTTCTGCAAAAATAACCCCAGAAGGTAAGACCGAGCTTATTCTTCCAGATCTTGAATTTGTTTCTACTATCTGTTGTAATTCTGAGGAAGAAGCCAAATTATTACAAAAGAATAACTCATATAAATATCTTCCTGCGTGTTCCCCCCACCTCGCCGCAAATATATCAAATACAGAGGAAATTTCCATAAGCAAAATATACTGCGACATTAAGGAAGTAGAAAAAGATTACGACCTAGTAATTGTTGAAGGAGCTGGCGGAATTCTTGTACCAGTAAACCTCAATGAAAACTTTAGAGATCTGGCTGTAATACTACAATACGAAACAATCCTTGTCGCAAACAATAAACTTGGCTGTATCAACGATGCCCTACTTTCTGTTGAAGCGCTAGTAAACGCTGAATTACCACCACTTGCTATTATTATGAATAATACAACTGAGCCAACAGAGAATGACAACTATATTCGCAAAGATAATCCAAAAATTATATCTACATGTTCAGGAGTTCCTTCACTCTGTGAAATTCCTTATACCTCTGACTTGAGCAAAAACAATTTAGAATTCTGGAACGCTTATGCAGATAAATTAGCTCCAACGGTACAACATGTAATGTCAAAAGAACAAACTTATGAATAATACTACCAATAACTTCGACAAGGATCATATCTGGCATCCATATACCTCGATGAAGGATCCACTCCCATGTTATAAAGTTAAATCATGCAGCGGAGTTTATATTGAACTTGAGGACTCAAAAAAACTCATTGACGGCATGTCTTCATGGTGGTGTGCAGTACATGGATATAATCACCCTGTACTCAACAAAGCGATCAACGATCAAGTCACTCGAATGTCACATATTATGTTTGGAGGTCTTACCCACGATCCCGCAATTAATGCAGCAAAATCTGTACTTGATCTACTGCCAGAAAAATTTGACTGCCTCTTCTTTGCTGATTCCGGATCAGTAGCTGTAGAAGTATCTCTAAAGATGGCTCTACAATACTGGCAGAATTCATCGAATACAGAGAAAAAAGAATTTGTTACAATCAGAGGTGGATACCACGGCGATACAACAGGCGCAATGTCTGTAACTGATCCTGATAATGGTATGCATCATTTATTCAAAGACTTCTTACCCATCCATAATTTTATTTCTCGTCCAGAAACCAGATTCGGTGAAATATTACAGCCACAGGACACAAAAGAACTTAATGAATTCTTCAAAAAAAAGCACAAAACTCTGGCTGCAGTCATACTAGAACCAATCGTACAAGGCGCAGGCGGTATGTGGTTTTACTCCAGCGATTATCTGGTAAAATTGCGAGAGCTATGCGACAAATACAACACCCTTCTTATTTTTGATGAAATAGCAACAGGCTTCGGACGCACTGGAAAGCTTTTTGCCTTTGAGCACGCTGCGGTCACCCCTGACATACTCTGTATAGGTAAAGCGATAACAGGCGGGTACATGACGCTTGCAGCTACTATTACTAGTCAGAAAATAGCTGAGCAAATTGGTACTTTGATGCACGGACCAACCTTTATGGGTAATCCACTTGCTACTGCCGTAGCCTCAGCAAGCATCAAACTTCTGACAAATAGCAACTGGCAGGAAAGGGTTAACGTAATAGAATGCATCCTTAGAAAAAATTTATTACCCGTTTTAGCATCGCCACTTGTTGAAGATGTCAGGGTACTTGGAGCAATTGGAGTTATAGAGACCAAGCATCCTGTTAAAATAAAAGAAATACAAAAGTTCTTTATAGATAATGGCGTCTGGATTAGACCTTTTGGAAAGCTTATATATATAATGCCACCGTTTATTATTACACCTCCCCAACTTCAGATACTTTGCTCTGTACTTATCCAGTCTATACAACTTAAACACTTTGAGCGTTAATACCTTGGATTATAATTAATCTTTATTAACTATAATTTTTGAAATTAATATTAATCTTTTTTTTCCTTAAAAAAGGAGCTTTAAAATGATTACAACTCAATATAAAATTACTCTACCTACTGACTATAACATGGATATAATTAAAAAAAGAATCAAGTTAAATGGCCATAAGACAGACGGATTCCTGGATTTAAAATTCAAATTATACTTAATAACTGAGAATGAAGTGAACTATAATATACAAAACAGTTACTCACCATTATACTTTTGGAAGAGTAATGAGGGGTTGAATAAGTTTTTATTTGAAGGGTATTATGATAACATTCTGTCTTCATTTGGGTGGCAAACTGTCAATATCGGCGTACCACTGATAGATACCACCACAAATAAAATTATGTCAAATCAGTACCTTTTTGAATTTTCTAATAACATCAGACCACAAAAAAGTTTGAAAAATATTCAAGACCAAATACGTACAGAAATTCCAACAATAAAGCACACAGAGTATATTGTAATTTATAATCCAGAAGAATGGAGATACTCTGTATTTTACTTTATAGATGATCTTAAAAAAACTGAGAATATTTCAGGTACCACTTACACGATACTTCATATCTCAACAGAAGATAATAACTAACAAAGTAACCGCTAAAAATCTATAAAAAATGCCACTGAATATAAATTCAGTGGCATTAATAATCTGACTATATTACTATTTTTTTGCAACTTTTTTAGTCATATCAAGTTCACCAATCCCAATAAGCTCGCCAATTAGCGGCTTACCCCATTTAATGAACTCTTCAGTAACATTATTACCTTCAGCATTAATATGTTCTTTTGGAAGATGACGGGTTTTACCAGCAACAGCCTTCAGAGGAACGCGAACAAATTTAGCTTCATATGGTTCAGTACTTACCCGCTGAATAGCGATTGAACCATCAACGTTTCCACTTAGAGCTTCTTTAGCTGCAGTACGACCTACATTTAGAGCTTCTTCGCGATCTACTGGGCTTTGGTCAGGCCAAGAACGCTGTAGATACCCAAATGTGTCGCCACGAGCACGAAGATTACTTTCAATACCCTGCTCAGAAAAGTATTCCTTAAGTTTACCCACAAGAGCATCAGCAAGAGCACCAGTACCAGAAAGCTGTACATTACCATGACTATCAGCTTCTAACTCACCTTGAGAAAGCAGAGCAAGAATTGGAGTACCATTAGCATCTTCGATACCTTCAGATACTGCGATTACACAACGGCCAATCTCTTTATATTTTTCACCAACATCCTTGACAAACTTATCAAGATCAAACGCAACTTCTGGTACATATACAAAGTGCGGTCCAGAATCTTTAAATTCTTTACCAAGGGCTGCAGCCGCAGTAAGGAATCCTGCGTGACGTCCCATACATACACCAATATAAACACCACCAAAAGCTTTATTATCAAGATCAGCTCCACGAAAAGCATTCGCGACATAACGCGCAGCAGAAGCGTATCCTGGTGTATGGTCATTTTCCATAAGGTCGTTATCAACAGTTTTAGAAACATGGAACATTCTAAGTTCATATTCTCTTGCTTTCGCAGCATCATTGATAATATCAAGGGACTCTGAAGTATCATTACCACCAGCTCCAAAGACATAGCGAATATTATACTTTTCAAATACATCTAGCATCTTCATGTTTGCTTCATTGTTTGGCTTGTGACGAGTAGAACCAAGAGCTGTAGCAGGAGTATGAGCAATAGCATTTAAAGTAGCTACGCTCTGCTCTCTCAAGTCAACAAAATCTTCATTTAGAATACCATCAATACCGTGCAAACTACCCCAGATACCTGTGATCTGTTCTGCATCAGCAAGACCTTCAACAACACCGACCCAACTGGCATTTATAACAGCAGTAGGCCCCCCTTGGGTGAAAACAATTGCGTTTCCAACAAGCTTATCGCTCATGTTAAAACTCCTCATAACTATATACAACATAAAACTAAAAATAAAAACCGACAACAATTATTGTGTTTTTTAAGAATAACTTTGATACTACACAACCAATAGTATCAAAGTATTTTCATCATATTTTAAAGGATATTATATCGATAACAAGAGATATTTTATGCTTTATACAATATTGTATTATATTTTATAAAAAATATCAATTTACGGGAACAATCAGACAAGAAGCATTCAAAACTGTTATCTTCTCCATACTATTCGTGAAGATATAGAATAATTCCAAATAGCTGTCACAATAATACCAGCTGCTCCTGCTCCCATCCAATAGATATTATCAAAGTATAAGAATCGTGCTAACAGCACATTAGGTATAGCTCCGATACCACAAATTATCAAAAATAAGACAAATCCCAGCACCATTCTGGGACCCTTTAATGGGGTACTACCATAAGTAAATATATTATTAAAGTAGAAATTACATACTATTGCTACAAAAGTAGCAACAATCTGTGAAGTAGTAAAATCAATACCTAAGAGTTTATTAAGAATACCAAGAATACAGAGATGAGCCACAAGTCCAATAAACCCAACAATAGCAAACATTACAAACTTAGCTGGGACAAAACGGCCGACACTCTTTTCAATAAGTAATGTAGCAAAATCACCCAAAACACTGAGAGTAAGCTTACTCTCGCCAAACTCACGTGTTCTAAAGGTATAAGAGACTTCCTTAATATTGAGTGTTCTCTTTGCTGAGGCTAGGATATCAAGAAGAATCTTGAAACCATCACTCGCGAGTTTTCCAGACACTTCATCAAAGAGTTTCCTTCCAAGCATAAAGAAACCGCTCATAGGGTCACTAGTTTTGTTCTTTCTGAGTAGAAAATTTCCAAGTATTGTAGCAAATTTACTCATCCCAATTCTAGCAACATCCCAGTCACCAGTACTCCCCTCACCTGCATAACGAGTACCGACTACTATATCAGCACCGCTCTTCATGCATTCAAGCATTGCCGGCAGTCTTGTTTCATCATGCTGCATATCACCATCAATTACGGCCATATAAGCTGCAGTTGACAAGTGCATTCCTTCAATACATGCTGAAGACAGCCCCCGTCTTCCTATTCTATGCAGCACCCTGATATTGGATTTAGTTTTACCAACCTCTTTCACCTCTTTAGCAGTACCGTCAGGTGAATCATCATCGACAAATATCGCTTCCCAGGCAATACCTGCAAGCGCATCTTCCAGCTTAGCAATGATTGGCCTGACATTATCATGTTCATTATATGTTGGAATAATTACAGAAAGTTCGATTTCACTCATTTAGCAACAACCTTTCTACAGCATAAAATTCAAGAAAAATTTAATTTATAGTATTTTATGAATTCGCAAAAATAAATCCACTATATTACAACTTTAAAACTTATAAAAATGAGCTAATTCCTAAATCATAGAAATCAGCTCATAACTTTTTTATAAATATAACCACTGGTATTTAAGAAATACTACAAAAAATCTGCCATTTTTTACTTAATGTCTTTTTTTATTTCTTCAAATTCCTCTTTAGTTATTTCACCACTGGCATAACGCTTTTTCAACAAATCCAGCGCAGACTCATTATTACTAGAACCATCAGGCTTCCAGCAGGATGGAGTTTTCCCATTTTTACTAAAGAATATAAGAGCTATTACTACCAAAAGTACAACAACAATTATGGGAAACATCCACATTCCTCCCATCCAAAAATATTCAGGTCCCATCTCAATCTCCTAAAAAAAGATAAACGAAAACAACCTTAAAAATGACCACTTATATAATTTCAGGCGGCACTTTTATAATTTTCAAACAGGAAATACTAAATTACTTTTTACTATCTTCATAAACCTTTAGATGCTCAGCACATTTTAAGAACTGTTCAGGGGTCAATTTCTGTCCTCTTATTTCTGGGTCAATCTCAAGATCCCCAAGAAAAGTAAGAACATCTTTCTTATCAATTAATCCTTTAAGAGCATTACGTATACTCTTTCTTCTAGAATTAAAAACAGAGACACATACCCTTCTAAGGTCACTCCACGGAATAGCCATTCGTTCTTCAAGTGGCTTAAATTCAATTCTAATAACGCCAGAGTCAACCTTCGGCCTTGGCCAGAATACTTGTGGCGGCACTTTTCTTTCAATCTTTGCTTTTTTAGCTCCAAGTGCAGTCTTGATTGATAAAGAACCATAATTCTTACTGCCAGGCTTTGCAACCATACGCTCAGTAACTTCTAGCTGTAAAAGATATACCCCGCTATGCCACGGCAGATCAGACTCATATATATTTGCAGAGAACGGAGTTCCAGCAGAGTAAGGAAGATTTGAAATACACTTCAAGTTTCCTCCTCGTGCTTCATACATTTCTCGCAGTCTATTTAAGACCTCAGGGTTTATTTCAGATTTACTGGCAAGAATATCCGCTTCCATCAGATAAAAATTAGGAAACCCCTTCATCTCCGCACCAACTAACCCTGCCATACCGTGATCAAGCTCAACCGCGAGAAGCGTAGCCCCTGTTTTTGCCAATTCTTTTGACAAAAAACCAGTACCTGGCCCAACTTCTAAAATAATATCTTCATTATTTGCCATCCCAGTACGAGCAATAAAATTCACCTGATTTTTATCTAGTAAAAAATTCTGCCCCCATCTAATCCTCGGACTCATTCCATGACGCTCAAATAGAGCCATTAATTTTTCTTTGCGCCGCAAGTGCCTAGCATCTGCCATTAGTTATTCATTCTCCTCAATTTGATCAACAGTAAGTACGTATATAACATTACCAGAATCATTTACAATTGGTGTAAACAATGTACTTACATTAATTTTATTACCAGAACCATCTTCTCTTACATATTGCTGACTCCAGAACTGCTCTCCAATAGCTACCTGCTCTTTGAATGATTCAAGCACACTTTCATCTACAGAACCATAGTCAAAACCATCAATTGTTATAAAAGTAGTTCCATCTTTATAAATATAATTAAAGTCCTTTAGATTGCCCATTGCTCCTGTCACAGCAAACCCAGACGCATACACAGAAGGATGTGAATACATAAACTCCTCAAGCATCGCATAAATTTCATTTCTTGTGTACTTTTCATATGGATCAATTGAATTTGCAAAAGTTGCAACCGATTTTTCAAGCTCGACATTATGTGAGGTGTTAGTCGCAGTGCCCTGAACCTCGCAACCAGAAAGCACAAATAAAGCACAAAAGACAACACAAACAGAAGCCAGTACAAATTTATTCATAAATCATCTCCTTAATAAAGGTGAGTCAAATTATCAGTATAAAATAAGCACCAAATCTCAAGGTGTCAAAAATAGTTGTGTAATAAATACTTCACCAGACACAGGATCTTTATAAGCCCCTACACCTGTATAGACGAAGGTAGGAAGCAGAATATTCTCCATATGTCCAGGCGAACGTTGCCACCCCCATAAAGCTGACTGTACAGGTTCAGCACCTGCAGTACTGCTTGCAAGGTTCTCTCCCGCCTCAGACCAATCGACTATACTGAATTCTTCAAGTCGATCCTCCATCCGTTTACCATTAGAATCAACGTGAGATATAGCTCCAGCTTTTGCCATTCGCTTAGAATATTCCATAGCTACAGCATCAAGCTCAGGGGCTCTCCTCAACCTGGATAGTCCATTTTTACTGCGTATTTGATTGATCCCCGCAAATATACCATGTGCAATTTCTGAATTTGATTTATTAAAGTCTTTTTTACTACCTACCAACCCATAAACGGATGAAGTTTGTGTACTATTATACACCAAATCATCAGAGCACCCCATTATAAAAATAGAATATAATAAAATAATAATACTAAAAAATCTAAGCATTAAAACCTCCCAGATAATAAAATTATAGTAAATTAGCTTCTACAACTCTAACTTTATATGTCGCAATCAGAACGTAATCATGTTCCACTCAATATCATAATCATTATACATAGATTTTATCAATATAAAACGACTTATGCCAATAATTTACTTGACCTACAAGGTTAAATACAGAATATATAAGATTATGGAGACGAACGAACACCAAGAACAATTCAAGCACCACACAGATGAAACTCTTGCGGCGCTATGTAAAGAAGGCATTGAAGCAGCTGAAAGAGAATTACTCGGAAGGTATATGCAGGCTATTTACTGGCTACCCAACAGAATATTCGGAGCTAATGAAGAAGAGCTTTCCGGATTTTTAATATATGCTGTTGAAAAGATAAGAGAACGCGACACCCTTGCAAAATATGACAAGAAAAAAGGGGCTAGATTCTCCACATGGATTGGTACTGTAATCAGGAATTTATATCTTGATTATGTTAGAAGTCTGCCAAATGAGCCCTTCAACATTGAATTTGAAGAAAACTCCTTCCCAACGCATGAAAATCGAAGGCTTGAAGAACGCAAGAGTTTACTTGATCTCATGCACATAAAATGCAGAGTTATGTTCAAACTACTCCTATGCGACACCTTCTTTCTTGAGAGTGAGGAAATATCTTGGATTGCCAAAGAAAGTGGACAGAGCCTTATTCAAACCAGTGAAAATATAGCAAAACTAGAAGAAAACCTCCGCGAAGACCAGGATAAACTGAAAACACGATACGACAAATTATCCAGAGCATATTACTGGAAGACAACATACGAAAAGAAGCTTACAGCTTTAACCAATAATTTGAACAATCTAACATCAGCTGAGCTAGTAGAAAAAGAGGAAATAGAGAGAAAGCTGAATAAACGTCGTAGAGAATACGAAAATATTCTGAGTGATCTTTCAGGTATGGGTGGAATAGTAACCGCACCTTACAGAGAACTCGCAGCATTACTAAAAATTAGTGAAGGAACACTTGCCAGCAGTATCAGCAGATGCAGGTCAGGATCGGCAGAACTTTTACGAAAACTACGTCAGAATTAAAATTTAATTAATAATGAGAGTACAATATGGATTCACCAAAATTAACCTTAGAAGAACTTTCACGCTTCCTTGATAATGAACTTTCCCAAAGCCAGCGCGAAGAAGTTTTAGAAAAACTTTCAGAGTGCTCTACCTCAGAGCAGCTTCTTTCGCGCCTACGCGAACTTACAACCCAAATTTCACTGAATATTCTCACTTCTTCCCCTGGACAGAATTATGAAGAAACTGCTGAATGCCTCAGCGAAGACGATATTATTGAGATTGCTGAGCACAAAGCCTCTACTGCCAAGATAAATCAAGCTGAGAAGCATATTTCCAGCTGCAAACGGTGCCTTCTTCTAGTGTTACAAAATATCAGAACTGTAGTCAGTATGAATGCAAATAACTGGCAAGACCTACCTGAGAAGTTAGCAACAGACTCAAGAATATCGGTAATAAGCAAGATCAAGCGCCCCACCCACTGTATAGAGCGTACAGAAGAACACATGGGAGAGATAAGGTTCAATTTAGCTGGTAATAAGAATATTCTCGAGCAAAATTTTAATAAGGGCAAATACAGCATAGACCTTATTCTAAAGAAAGTATCAAGCGAAATCGCATCAATTAACATAACCTTTAGTTATGATAACAAGCCAAAATCCCAAGCAGAATTTACTCTGACAATTACTCCAGATGCGAAACAAGTCTTTAGAGGTCTTACCGGCCAAGATGGTAAAACCCTTATACGAAGAGTTCAGCCAGAAGATTATATTCTGAGTTTTAAAGATCTAAAAGCAGTCATTCTTATAAAAATTACTAATATATAAAAAACTGTTATTATTTCTTTATAGCAGGCATGCCCAACCTGCAAACAGCTTCTGGGGTTAGAAGTGCATCAAATTCCTTAGAAGTCATTATTCCTTCAGCAAGAACAATTTCACGTATAGTTTTGCCTGTTTCAAATGAAGCTTTTGCTACCCGGGCACATTCATTATAGCTCAACTTCGGCAGCAATGCAGTAACCACTGCCGTACTAGCATCAATATGCCTAGCACACCTCTCTTTTGAAGCCTCTATCCCATTAATACACTTAATTCTGAGCACATAAGCAGCTTTTCTAAGAATCTCAATACTCTCCAGCAGCTTATCAGCAACAATAGGTAAAAATGCATTCAACTCAAGAGATCCAGAAGACACCGCATGCGCAATCACCAAATCATTACCCATTACATTCATCGCCCCTTGAGTCACAGACTCAGCAATAACCGGATTAACTTTAAGCGGCATAATCGATGAACCAGCCTGCATAGGAGGAAGGGTTATTTCACCGATTCCTGCTTCAGGTCCAGAAGACAGCAGACGAAGGTCCGAGGCTATTTTTATAAAGTTAGCTGCACAAGCTTTGAGTATACCAGACACCTCAACAAAAACATCCGCATTCTGAGTTGCTTCTACCATATTCTCTGCCCGCGCCAACCCAAGACCAGTTATCTCGCGTAATGTATCAGTAGCTCTAAAGATAAACGGCCTAGGCGCTCCGAGTCCACTGCCGATCGCAGTACCACCAAGATTTATAACTCTAAGTCGTTCAGCGCATTTATAGACCCGCCACCGGTCACGATTAAAACACTCCGCATAAGCCGAGAATTCACGCCCTAAAGTTGTGAGTACTGCATCCTGATACTGTGTACGCCCAACCTTTACAATACCGGCAAATTCTTTCTCCTTCTCCTGAAAAGCAGACTGCAATTCAGCCAATTCTTCCTCAAGTTCATTTACTGCTTTTGTAGCAGCAACTTTTAAAGCAGTAGGAAAAGTATCATTTGTAGACTGGTGCAAATTTATATCATCAAGAGGTGAAATATATTTATAATCCCCAAGCTCACGTCCAAGAATCTGCAACGCTCTGTTTGCAATAACTTCATTGACATTCATATTAAGGCTTGTACCAGCGCCACCTTGAAAAGCATCAACAATTATGCTACCAGACAGAAGTCCTTCAGACATTTCCAGAGCTGCACGTTCCATAGCTTCTTCTTTAGCTTTATCATCCCAGTATTTTAGACTGCGGTTGACTTTGATACAGGCAAGTTTTACTGCCCCGTAAGCTCTAATAAGCTTATCATTTACTTTCCTGCCAGCGAGATTAAAATTTTCACTCGCCCTAAGAGCATGGATCCCAAATAATGAGTCCTCCACCACATTCAACTCACCCAGCTGATCAGACTCTACTCTATATAAACTCATAATAAATCCTTAACAAATAAACACTTTTTATAAATGATATTATTGCTATAATTCCATATTGAGTCAAACAATAAATATAAAGGATTAATAATGCTACCTTTTGACAACTACTACTACAATAAATTTGGCAACTACCTAAAAAATAAGTTTGGAGAAAAAGTTCATAAGATCTCAATAGACGCCGGATTTGGCTGTCCCAACAGAATAAAAGGAAAAGAAGAAACCGGCTGTGCCTGGTGCGAGAACTCATCCTTCAATCCCAATCCACGCTCCAAAGAGCGTACAGTCAGAGAGCAGACAGAACTTGGGGTAAAAATACTTAGAAAACGCCTCGGAGTACGTCTATATATCGCTTATTTTCAAGCCTACACCAACACCCACGCAAATACAGAAGAGCTCTATAAACTCTACAAGGAAGCACTGAATATTGAAGGCGTTGTAGGAATAGCAATCGGTACCAGACCAGACTGTATTGATGAAGAAAAATTATCAATGATAGAAGAACTGGCAAAAAACAGCTATATACAGTTAGAATATGGTCTGCAATCAGCAAATGACAAGACACTAAATAAGATGAATAGAGGGCATACAACTGAAGATTATATCAAAGCCATGCAACTCAGTAAAGACAGAGGGATTGAACTCTGTACTCATATTATAACAGGTCTGCCGGAAGAAACCGAAAAAGATGCACATCGCACACTTAAAACCTCAATCGCAGCTGGTACCAACGGTCTGAAGATTCATAATCTCCATATTGTAAAAGATAGCAGACTGGGAAAAGAGTATCTAAATAGCCCCTTCAAAATACCGACTCAAACAGAGCACGTAAAACTTGTCTGTGATCTGCTGGAAATGACGCCGCCAAAAATAGTAATTCATCGACTATGGGGAGCATCTACCACCAGAGAACGACATATTGCACCAGACTGGTGTCTGGATCATAATGGTGTAAGATATGCAATTGAGCAGGAATTTCAAAGACGCAGTACATATCAGGGAATACACTATAAATAATATTTCAGTGTATTCCCTGATAAAATTTATAAAGAATTACTCTTTATAATCAAAGACCTCAGCAAATACACCGAGTGCTGTCTCATGATAGAGAAAAGACATATCCTTACCTATTCTCATCATTGTCAGCACAACCTCATCATAAATGACCCTGTGCCTGCATCAGATAACAACGCATACTCAGCATATGAAATTACTCTAACTGCAGCAAAGGCATTTCTCCCAATACATGGTATCTGAACCAGTCAAAAAATTGTATCACAAGTAAGACCTATATGATGCTCAAGGCCCATTACTACTAAGAAAATAAATGCCGTAGCCAGACAGACACTAAACAGAATATTAGCTTCTGAAAAAATGAAAGATTTAAACAGGCAATAATAAGAAGAAAAGCAGCAAAACCAAAAAATACAATTGTATTATGTCATTGATTATTAAGCATAGTTGTTGAAATTTTAGTGTCGTTAATAAAGTAAGCGTTCAACAGGCCATACAAAATCAGCATATTTGCCAGCACAGCAATCAACTTTCCAGCTTTTCCTAGAAATTTTTCACATAGTGAAGGATAGTCAAAGGTCTCTTTCCACTCACGCTTCTTTTTCTGATCACCAAGAATAATAGCAGTAAGTCACATCATCCCCTAACCCCAATCATTACAATAAATAAAGGTATAATCCCGGCCAACCTATATTCATTGGTAAGCATATATAATAACTCAAACAATATTACCGCTTATTAAGCACACAGTAACCAACACAACTCTCCACACTACCTTGCTACTACACTGTTATATAACCAACCTTTCTAGAACCTAAAATTCATTTCTTAGCTTAACCAATTATGAACATATCATTTTTAAAAATGCTGTCAACTTTTTAACAAAACTAAATAGTACTTGCTGCAATTTATAGAGCCATTAGTAATCAAAAGACATTTAAAAACAAAACGGCATAACATTAAAATTAACATACATACAATAAAAGTATTTCGTATACTATAATCAATATAAACTAAAACAATTTCAATTAATTCTTGATTTAACAGTATATTTAACTACAATACTCAACAATCAGTTAAGTATTTAAAAAAACATAACAAACAAATCGAGGTAATAATTACTTTAATAAATTTTGCGTTTAACCTAAAGCACTAATTATTTTATTTATTATAAATTATTCAAGAAAGCGACGTTATACCATGAAAATAGTAATCGCTCCAAACGCATTAAAATCAAGTTTAACAGCATCACAAGCCTCAAAAGTAATTGAAGCAGGAATTAAATCTTTCGACCAAAACATTGAAACAATACTTGTACCTGTTGCTGATGGAGGCGACGGACTTGTGGATGTACTACAAGGAGCGCTTGGCGGAGAGCTTATTTCATGTCAAGTTAACGACCCTTTATTCAGAAAAATCAATGCAGATTACACCTATGTTCCAACTAACAATACTGCTGCCATAGAAATGGCTCTTTCAAGCGGTATTGCCCTACTCAAAGATAGCGAAAAAAATGCCCTGATTACAACCACATTTGGTACAGGTGAACTAATTAAAAACGCAATAAACAGAGGCGCAAAAAAAATTATCCTTGGTATAGGTGGCAGCGCTACCAACGATGCAGGTATTGGTATGGCTGCAGCACTTGGTGTAAAATTCCTTGATAAAAATAACAGAGAGCTTAAACCTATTGGCAAGGAGCTCATTAATATTGCTAAAATTGATATGAGTGGCATTATGCCTGAGATTAAGGATATTGAATTTGAAGTAGCCTGCGATGTTGAAAACCCACTTTCAGGTATTGATGGCGCAGCTTACGTATATGGCAAACAGAAAGGCGCCATCCCAGAAGACATTGAATTTCTCGATAAAGGACTTAAAAATTTTGCAAAAGTAGTAAAAGATCAGTTTGGTCTTGATATAGATGGCATAAAGGGAGCAGGAGCAGCAGGTGGACTCGGCGCAGGCCTAGTAGTCTTCGCCAATGCAATTCTAGCCAAAGGGATAGACTTAGTATTCAAAGCAGTAAGTCTTGAAGACAAAATTAAAGATGCAGACCTAGTATTTACTGCCGAAGGGCAGATTGATTTCCAGACTAAATTTGGCAAAGCTCCAGCCGGAGTTGGTAACATTGCAAAAAAATATAATATCCCATGCATTGCGCTTGCCGGTAGTATTGGAGAAAAAATCGATGAGCTTCGTGATTGCGGTATCACCGCAACCTTCTCCATCTGTCCAGGCCCAGTTACACTTGAAAATGCAATTAAAACCGCAGAAGAATACATGAAAAACACCACCAGAGAAATTATGTATACTTTCAGTGCATATAACAAAAAATAGCACAGGATATATAACTTTGAGTTATAGAAATATAAATATTTGATTCTTATTAATTATGAAAGCTGCTCTTTAGAGCAGCTTTCATAACGTACATCTTTATTAAATATCTTATGCACTAGTGATCACAGCCATTAACACCAGATACAAGTGTCCCTGCAGCCCATGAAGCAACTAGCTCTTCAGGAGTCTGTACAGGAGCACCAACAATTACATTGATACCTTGAGCTGAGAATAATCCTTGAGCTCTCTGTCCCATGCCGCCTGCGATAATCTGTCCTACACCTTTCTCACCAAGCCACTTTGGCAGCAAGCCAGGTTCGTGAGGTGGAGCATCTACGTCATTTCTGCCAGTAATAGTCTTTGATGCTTCATCAAACTCTATAATTGCAAACTGCGCGCAATGTCCAAAATGCATAGTTAGCTTACCTTCAGCCAAAGGAATTGCAATTTTCATTAATTTCTCCTAATAAATCATATAATTTTATCAACATATAACCATAACCTTATTATAGGTTTTTTTCAATATTTTTCCAGATATTTCTTATATCTTCTGCAGAAGGAGCATCAGTTTCAATAATAGCTTTCTTCTCAATCTGAGCCTTACTCACCATATTATCATACCTTACTCTTCCTACAACTGTTGCATTATGCTCACGTGCAGACTTTTCTATAGACTCAGTCATATCCTGATTTAAATCCCATTTATTTACACATATCAGAGTAGGAATACCAAAATGCTTGGTTAGTTTTAATACCCTCAGCATATCGTGAGCACCTGATACTGTAGGCTCAGTCACAACCAATACAATACTGGCTCCAGTAACCGAGGCTATTACAGGACACCCAATTCCCGGAGGGCCATCAATAATAATTAATGGGGTATTATTTTTTTCAGCAAGCTCCTGAGCATTCTTACGAACGGTAGAAACCAATTTGCCAGAATTTTCAGCAGCAATTCCAAGTTTTGCATGAGCCATGCTTCCGCGTCTTGTCTGAGATATCATCCAGTCACCACAGAGGCGATCATTAAAGCTAATAGCATTACTTGGACAGAAACGCACACATACCCCACAGCCTTCACAGTTATTTGGATCGACGATATATTTGCCGCTAGAGTCATGTAAAATAGCCTCAAATCTGCAATACTCTTCGCAGACACCACACGCAAGACATTTATTTATATCTATATGAGCAAGTTTGCCACTATAAAATTCTTCTCTTTCCTTTACCTCAGGTTCAAGAATAAGATGCAGGTCAGCTGCATCTACATCACAGTCGGCAACCACAGCGTCTTTGGCAAGCACAGCAAATGATGCAGTAATACTAGTCTTGCCAGTTCCACCTTTTCCACTGATAATTACAAGTTCTTTCATTTGCCTGCACCTCTATACTCTTCTTCAACTTTTTCCATTACCCCAGCAAAGAGCTCCCTATAGCCTTCCACACTTTCTACAATTGATTCCCCCCTTGAATAAGCCTCTGCCACTGCTCTATCATTAGGAATTTCAAGTAAAACAGGTATATTCTCTCTTTCACAATACAAATTAATCCTGTCATCGCCAATACCGACTCTGTTTATTATCACGCCAAACGGCAAGCCAAGCGCCCTAACCATATCAACAGCCAGTGCCAGATCATTGAGACCAAATGGCGTTGGTTCAGTCACAAGCACAACATAATCAACTTCACCGAGTGTCGTAACCACAGGGCAGGTTGTTCCTGGAGGTGCATCCATTATAACCAACTGATCATCAGGAATTTTCTTCTTCAGTTCTCTAATAAGCGGCGGAGCCATAGACACACCGACATCGATACAGCCCTGATATAATGTAATCTTACCCGCTTTATACTGAGTAATACTCCCTATTCTATGCTCAATTTCAGAAATTGCTCCTTGTGGGCACAGTTTTGCGCACCCTCCACAGCCATGACACATTTCAGGGAATACCAACGGCTTTGTTCCAAAGGTTACAATAGCATTGTACTGACAGAATCTTGCACATTCACCACATCCATTACACTTCTCAGTATCAACCTCTGGAATAAGTGTGCTTACTACTTCTTCTCCTACATACTCAGTATTCAGGAAGAGCCTGCTATTAGGCTCTTCCACATCACAATCAAGCAGTACTAGAGGAGAATCAATTGCCTGAGCGATATTTACAGATAATGTAGTCTTTCCTGTTCCGCCCTTACCTGAAGCAATAGCAATTTTCATATTATATCCTCTCGTTACGGTTATACCCAGTGACCTTCAACATCTGCTCCAGTACTTACAGTCAGACCACCTTCTTTATACCGAGTAATCGCTGATTCAATTGTACCAGTAGCCCCGCAATATATTTTTACACCAGCAGCACTGAGAGCGGCGAACGCCTTTGGGCCACAGTGACCAGTAATAAGAGCTTCTGCACCCATATTAAATACTTTCTGAGCAGCCTGAATCCCGGCACCTTGGGTAGCATTCAAGTTCTGTTTATTATCAAATACTTCAAACTCACCACTCTCTATATCATAAAGTATAAACATTGCAGCACGACCAAAACGTTGGTCAACAGCAGCTGTAAGCTCATTTCCTGAACTAGTAATTGCTATTTTCATTATCGTTCCTTTTCTATTGCTTAAAATTATTATATAATAACTAAGTATACAACTAAAATTATGAATCTAGGTTATTCTGGTTAACATTAGCCCCAAGACCAAATCCACGGCCAAGTCCCAACCCTCTACCTTGCCCTCTGCCCTGGCCAATTCCGAACCCAGTCGCTGCTCCCGGACCAAAGCCTAAACCGCATCCACGAAATGCTCCGCGACCTATTCCTTTTCCAGCAACACAATCATTACGACCGTTAGCGTTCATACGACCAGCTCCTGCTTTCATACTACCACCTCTTACACGTCTTCCACAACATCCTGGCATAATATATTCCTCCTTATTAAGTTCATTCTTCAACCAGCCCTCTTTCACAGCACTTAGTTCTCCAGAAATAAATGGCACTACAATAATATCTTTCTGCTCAATCTGATACTGCAATGCTCTGGAAATTCCACCGCATACAAGCTGATTAATTTTCAGTTCATGTAATTTGTCAATCAATTCAAAAACAGTGTTCTGCGTCAAACAAACGCTCTCTTCACTTACAATTTTACTATCCTCAACCGTAGTAACAATAATTTCACTCGATGTATCAAATACAGGAGCAACCCTATTCTTAAGAGCTGAGAAAGCTACTTTAATCTGTTTCATATTTCCTCCTATTACAGGATATTAAATTTATAATGTTGCAACGTTACCATATTAACAACTATCGTGCCAGTTTCAAAACAACCACAACACCAAAAACTATAAATAACTAAGTAATAAAGATATAAAAAAAACACCCCGTTATTTAAGGCCATTCTACAGTTGCACATATGCGACTGTAGATAAAATAGAGAGTAGCAAAACGCTACTCTCTATGCGACTCAACAATTATATTTATAGCTTCAGGATGACCTGCCATCCTTTTCAGGCAGGACAATACCCAACTTTTTAATTTTTCGAAATAGTGTGGATTTATGCATTCCCAGCTCCTCTGCAGTTGCAAGTCTATTGTAGTTATTACGAGCAAGTGCATCCATTATACTCTTCTCTTCAATTATATCCTTAGCTTGAGTTTTAAAAGTAGTTAGCTTGTTTCCACTGCCACTTCGCTCACGAAACTCTTCTGGTAAATGCTCTATACGTATCAAATCAGAAGTACAGAGAATAAACGCTCTTTCAATAACATTTTCAAGTTCTCTGATATTTCCTGGCCAGTTATGGGCAACAAGCAATGATATCGCCTCGACCTCAATACCAAGAATATTCTTCCTCATCAGCAGGTTGAATTTATTAATAAATTTTTCTACTAGCAGCGGGATATCCTCTTTTCTCTCAGCCAGCACAGGCAACTCAAGTCGGGCAACATTTATCCTATAGTAGAGATCCTCTCTAAATTCCCCGCTCTCAACCATAGCTTTCAGATCACGATGCGTTGCCGCAATTACTCTGACATCAGCCTCCTCAGATTGTACCGCACCGAGTGGCTCATAAACTCTCTCCTGGAGTACTCGAAGTAAACGCACCTGCATTGCAAGACTGATTTCTCCAATTTCGTCAAGAAATAGAGTCCCCCCCTTTGCCAGAGCAAATCTCCCCAGCTTATCTTTATCAGCACCAGTAAAAGCCCCTTTTTTATATCCAAATAATTCCGATTCAAGCAGACTATCAGGTAAAGCCCCGCAATTAATAGCAACAAATGGCGCTAAGGCGCGATCACTCTGTTCATGAATTGTACGGGCTAAAACCTCCTTACCTGTCCCTGTATCCCCCTGGATAAGTACAGTACTCCTACTCATCGCGACAGCCGGTATTATTTCAAAGAGCCCCCGCATCTTTGAGCTATGACTTACAAAGTCCCCAATAGAGTATTTATCCGACAATTCCTGATATAGAGCCACAACCTCAGACAAATCCCGAAAAGTCTCAACTCCACCAATAATATTACCTTCCTCATCCTTGAGTACTGACGAAGAGATGCTTATAGGTATTCTTTCACCTTCTGCACTAATAAAAAATGCAGACACTCCAATAAGCGGTTTTTCCATATCAAAGGTCTGCTTTAATGGGCAAGAGTCACCACACAAACTTGACCGGAACACTTCTGAGCAAAGTTTACCTAAAGCCTCCTCTTTAGTTATACCAATTATCTCCTGAGCTGAACGATTGATTGAAGTTATGCGCCAATCTTTATCGACAGTAAACACTCCATCCGAGATACTATCTAATATTGCCTTAGTTGTAATATCCATTAATCAGCTCCTGACTTATTATATACAAATATAATCTTATAGTTTTAAAACATTTACTCAAATCTTTTTTTTATTAACATATAAACTCAACTAATACTTTGGGTTTAACGCGATGTTATAATAGATTCTTTATCCTATGTATCTACTATATACTAATTATAGGTTGACTCCATTTTTTTAATGAATAAAGCGCCAAAAGAAATTAAATTTACACCAAACCAGAAATAAGTATGTGGCATAACCCTTAACAGATTATGCCACATACTTATTTTTGATTATTTGGAGAATAAAATTATCTCTGTACACGTCCAGAACTGTCACCTTTCATAAGGTGCTCAACTTCAGACAGTGACGAATAATTAAAATCACCGTTGATACTGTGACAGAGACACGAAGCTGCTGCGGCAAACTTAATAGCACTCTCACTATCAGAATAATTATCTGAATTGAGGGCATATATAAGCCCTGCAGCAAAAGAATCCCCTCCTCCCACTCTATCAACAATATTATATATTCTATAAGGCTCATAACTATTTGAGGAGTCTACAGGTCCGAAAAATGCCTTATCCTGTAGTTTATCATAGAGCATCCCTCCCCAGTTGTTATGAGAGGCAGAAATACTCTCACGAAGGGTAATTGCCACCTTCTCCATCTGAGGGAAACGCTCAATAATCTGACGAGCAACACTGACATATCCATCAGAAGAGATTACACCGCTATTAATATCAGTTCCTTCTGCATGAATATCCAGAACAACAGCAGCATCCTCTTCATTACCAATAAGAACATCAACATAATTCAAAATTTCAGGCATTGTCATCTGAGCAAGTGTCTTTGCATCATACCTAGTATCAAACTTCCACAATTTACCTCTAAAATTCAAGTCACATGAAACCTTTAGACCTTTTTCTTTAGCAAGTTTACATACTTTCAAAGTATTTTCAGCAGACTTCTTTGATAATGCTGCAGTAATACCTGTTGTATGCAGCCATGTAGCACCGTCAAAAATTGAGTCCCAATCAAATTCATCAAAATCAACCATACTTATTGCAGAATACTCACGGTCGTATATTACCTTGCTTGGGCGCTGATTTGCACCAGCCTCAACATAATAAACTCCAAGTCTACCCTCACCACGATGAATATAATCTACATCTACACCAAGCCCTCTAAGTTTATTAATACAGGCATCACCAAGCTCGTGTGCAGGCAGTGCAGTTACATATCTTGTATTCTTTCCCAAATATTTTACAGATACAGCAACACTTGCTTCTGCCCCTGCAAAATTATACGAAACTTCTCCCGGTAGATTCTGAATAACTTTCTTTTTATCAGGCATATCAATTCGCCCCATTATCTCACCGAAAGTAACAACAACATCCTTCATTACGAGTTCTCCTTAATATGCACAGCCTCACGAGATTGCTCCTTGATTATCTTCCACTCACCTGCCTCAATCAATTTTCGCGGAGCAATCCAAGAACCGCCGATAGCACCAATAATATCCGATTTGCAATATTCAGAGAGATTATTAGCGTTGACTCCACCAAGTGGAATATACTTTATACCAAGATGTGCATATGGAGCATTAATACTTTTAATATATGACAGCCCCCCAGCTGGCTCAGCAGGAAAGAATTTCATTATACGTTTATCATACTCAAGAGCTGATTCAATCTCTGAAGGAGTAGTAATACCTGGATAAAACTCAAGTCCTACTTCTTTAGCCTTATCAAGAACCTTTCTGTTAAGACCAGGAGCAACAGCAAATGGCACATTTAAAGCCTTGACTTCTTCTACCTGCTTTGGAGTAATAACAGTACCAATCCCCACAGTCATTTCAGGATATTCCTGGAGAACCTTTGCTACAGCTTGAAGCGAATATTCACTTCTAAGCGCAAGCTCAATAATATTTACTCCGCCTTCAAGAAGTGCTTCGATTACAGGCTTTACTTCTTTTTCTTCATTAAATACAAGAACAGCTATAAGTTTTTCTCTAAATATTTTTTCTTGTATACTACTCATAATATTTTCCCTATTAGTAAAAAATAAAATATACGGCACTCTTTCATCTACTCAGCACTGTTTTTTTTCTTTTTAACAGCAAAGTAAAAGATTTTAAATATTGGCACAAACCAGAGTAAGACAGCTACTATCCCCAACCCACAAGCTACAGGGCGCGAGAAGAAAGACATAAAGTTCCAGTCAGACTTGATCATCGATTGCATAAAGTTATCTTCAAGCATTCTTCCTAGAACGATACCAAGAATAGCAGGAGCAACAGGTATATCATTGTCCTCCATAAAGAACGCAAGAACACCGCAAAAAACCATCAAACAAACATCAAATGTTGCATTATTAATAGCAAACGCACCTACGAGGCAGAACATTAGGATAATTGGCATCAGCGCATTCTTTGGTATACGCAAGATTTGTGAACATGTTTTTATAGCAATCAAACCAAGCGGAATCAAAAGAAGATTTGCAAGAATAAAAGCTATATAAATTGTATAAAGAATTTCTGGAGTCTGCTCAAATATCATAGGGCCAGGACGGATACCTTTCATAAGAAGCACCCCAATAACGACAGCAGTAATTGAGTCTCCAGGAATGCCAAAGATTAACGCAGGAATCCAAGTTCCACCAAGAGCCGCATTATTTGCCGTTCCAGCATCTACAATACCTTCAATATGACCAGTACCGTATTTTTCAGGTTCTTTAGACGATTTCTTACTTACAGCATAAGAAATCCAAGCAGCAATATCAGCTCCAGCCCCTGGTAAAATACCTACCAGAGTGCCTAAAATACCTGATCTAAAAATATTAAACTTATACTTCTTCAATACAGGATAAACTTCTTTAAATAGCCCTCTCAACTGTACGCTCTTTATATTATGTGTCTGCTGCTTATTACGGGCAGTTACATTTCGAATAATTTCTGAGATACCAAACATACCGATCATAACAGGAATGAATGAAATTCCCCCGTACATATCAACAATCTCAAAAGTATAACGAGGATAACCAAAGGTCTCACTCAAACCTACCTGAGTTATAAGTAAGCCTATAAGAAGAGAAATCATTCCTTTTGCAAGAGAACCTTTAGAAACAATTACTGAACAACTTAGCCCTATACAAGCAAGCCAGAAATACTCATAAGTTGAGAAAAGCAGTGCAAATTCAGCAAGCTGTGGAGCAAGTACAATTAGTATTGCAGCACCAATAAGACCTCCAAAACATGCAACAATAACATCAACAGTCAATACCAGCCCTGCTTTTCCCCTTTTAGTAAATGCATAAGCATCATTCACATAGGCTGCGGAAGAAGGAGTGCCAGGAATACGCACCAAGGCACCTGGAATATCACCTGCAAAAATAGCCATCGCTTCCATTGCTACAATTGCAGCAATAGCAGGTCCCGGATCCATAAAAAATGTAATTGGTATCAACAATGCAACCGCCATTGTTGCAGTAAGCCCCGGAATAGAACCTACAAATAATCCAAAGAATGCGGCAAGAATAATAATTACAATTGACTGAAAATTAAAAATCAGTGCAAAAGCCGCAGATAAATTTTCCAACATATTATTCTTTCTTTCTTAAATATTAATAATACCCTGTGGCAGCGGTACAAGAAGGATTTTTACAAAAACTATATAAATCACTGCAGTGGTAATCGCAGCACTGACAATGCTTACTTTCCAATTAACTTTCAGCCATATTGAGAGACAGAGAATTGTTCCGAATGAAAGAGGGATAAAACCTATAACATCAGAATAATAAATATACAGTACAACAAAAAATAACAGAACAACAATACTTACAACCCCCATAATATCAAGTGAAGGAAACGAAATTGCTGGCCCTTTAGTACTGTTCACAAAGAACTTCACCATCAGAGTCAATGCACAGATTGTTAGTAATGCGAACAAAACATTTGGAAAGAATGAAGGACCAGGAGTACCATCAGGTTGAACAGGAAATGTCGCATTAGTATACCACAACCCTGCCCCGCAAAAGACAAGTAGTAGCAGCCCAAGAATTAAATCATTTACTTTCATTCCACATACCTTATAAAAAATTATAATAGACAATAAATCGGTAGAGAAACTCCAAGCCTCTCTACCGACATAAAAAGGCATCATAACGTTAAATTTGAAGATCATTATTTAATAAGTTTTGCAGCTTTCATGACCTTACCAAATTCAGCATCGTTATTCTTCATGAATGTAGCGAAATCTTTAGAGTTTTTCCATTCAATGCCAAATCCTCTATTCTTCATGAAATCAATAAATTCCTGACTCTTTACTACATTCTCTAAAGCTTTTTCAAGTTTAGCAGTAACCTCTTCTGGCATACCTTTTGGACCGCCAATACCTCTCCATGTACCAGTCACACAATCAATCCCAAGTTCTTTAAGAGTTGGAATGTTCTTATAAGCAGGATCTGTGAAACGTTTGTCACGCATCACAGCGATACATTCAACCTTACCAGCTTCGATAAGGGTTGCCGCTTCCGGAAGAGAACAACAAACAAAATCAATACCACCAGCAAGCATATCTTGAAGAGCAGGAGCAGAACCCTTTGACGGCACCCATTTTACTACACTTGGACTAAGGTCCATTTTTACTAGCCACTCAGCCATAGCAAGATGCCAGATAGCTCCCATACCAGTTCCAGAAGCATTTAGTTTTTTACCGCCAGATTTAATTGTATTCACAAGCGCTTTGTAATCCGCAAACTCTCCACCCTTCTTCACATGAAGCGCAGCAGTGTCAAGGTTTACAAGACCGATAGGAGTGTAGCTTTCATTTGTAAGCTTAGTCAATCCCATCCAGTGCATCATGTTTATTTCAGCAGTAGGCATACCAATTGTGTAGCCGTCTGGTTTAGCCATAGCAATAGCAGAGTGTCCCACAACCCCACTACCACCTGTACGATTTACAACATTTACAGGTTGACCTAACTCTTTTTTCAAAAGAGTCGCAATCATTCTAGCCACAGCATCTGTACCACCACCAGCCCCCCAAGGACAGATTAAAGTAATAGGCCTTTCTGGATAATCGGCACGGGCATTTCCCATAGTAGAGCATAGAGCGAAAGCCATAACAGCAAGCGCTAAAATAAACTTCTTCATCTTCATCTCCTAAATAAAAAAGAAACAACAGTACTTATAAAAATTACATTTACTACTCAAAAAAATAATATAAATTCATATTTATTTTAAATCGTTTTCTATTCTTTTCTTAGTTTCTACTAATGAAGCACCAATTTTATCAAGAACGTCCATCGGTTCGAGTGTTGTGGTTACCATACTTATTGCTAACATCATATCTCCATATTTAAAAGCAACACCAACACACTGAATACCATCCTCATTCTGTTCAATTTCAACGGCATAACCTTTTCCTCTATACCCTTGAATAAGTTTTAGCATCTCAGTCTTACTTGTCACTGTTTTTGCAGTTAAAGCTATTATACTTCCAATAGAATTAAAGTACTCTTCTACCTCTAAATCAGAGAATTCTGCAAGTATCGCCCGCCCAGCACCCGAAGAATAAAGAATCAACTCATCTCCAATACTCGATTTAATCTGCACAGCTCCTTCATGTTGCAATTTTTGAATATAAACACCCTTATTATTATCCTGCAATTGCACTAAATGAACTGTATGATTAAACTCTGCAAGTAAATCTTCTAAGTAAGGCTCAAATATACGAGTAATACTCTGGTTACTCCTTTTAGCATTCATCCACCTGAGCATTACAGCACCTGGAAAGTACCTTCCGCCATTCTTATACATAAGACTCATCTTAGCTAGGTTTTCAAGATTACGATAAACAGTAGTTTTCGAAAACCCTGTATAATTAATTGCCTCAGCCAAAGTCACCCCATTATCTTCTCTTATTACTAAATCTAATAACGCAATTTCTTTATCAGTCATCCGCTAATCCCTTCAATCACACACTATACTTGTTCCATATGATGGAACTGATGTTTCATATATTTAGTTTACTCCAGATAAAGGCTTTGTCAAATACTAAACATAAGTTTACGGAAAATAATAGATAAAAAAATACCTATTATCTTTTAACTCAATTGTTACAGGTACTTATGAATTACACAGCACCAATAAAATGTTTAGCAAAACATTATTTAAATTAACAAATCGAGAAAATATTAATTACTTAATATGCAATTAGCCTAATATTCAATACTTAATTACTATTTATAATAGCAATTTTAATAACAAAAATTTTACATGGTATAGACAGGCAACATTTCGACTAATTATATTAATATTTGCAACGTGTTAGTTATATTTAACTAACAGTAATTATGCTCCTTTTCGGTCATACTTCTGCATATTAAACAACTTTATTTAGTAAATTTTTAAAATAATTGTTGAAATAGTTTAACTCAACGCTATAATCCAAATAGTAATAATTACTATTTAATAATCAATATTATTTAGAAACACAATACGATTCCACCAAGAAACTAGAGAAAGACTTAACCATGATAAAATTTGAAGAGATAATGTTTGATACTGACCCACTTGAACTTGCTGATGACATGAAAGAGTTAACACCACCTATTGACGCAATTATTATAACAGATGAAGAAGCTGATGAAGGTGATGAAATTTATTTTGGACTCCCAACCGAGGTGGGTGAAGTCATAGAAGTAAAAGCCAGCGTAATCTCCTCATTCGAACCCAAAGAAGATGAATATCAATTATCAGTAAAAGTCATCGCAGTTGATTCAAACCTTGAAAAACTCGCAATTAACACATTAAAAGGCAGCATCAAAAAGAGTTCTGATGGAGAACCTATTTGGGCTACTGGTGTCAAACAACAGGACAACTCATATGCAATTCTCGCAAACTCTCCAGGAGGGATGTTAACCTCAGCCCAACTTAAAACAATAACCGAGCTTTCAGAAAAAGGTACAGGACGAGTAAAACTCACTCATGCCCAGCGAGTAATAGTTCTAGTAAAACCTGATCAAATCGAAAACGCAACAAAAGAACTTGAAGCCGCAGGTCTACATATAGGAGTAATGCATAAAGGGATAAGAAATATTCGATCATGTTGCGGGGCGTTATGCCGTTTTTCCCAACAGACAAACGGTATTCCATTAGCCAAAGAAATTGCAGAAAGGTTTTATGGTCAAGGCACAGCATTCAGTATCAAAATAGCAATCAGTGATTGTATGAGAAACTGTTCGGAAAGTTTTTGTGCAGATATTGGTCTTATTGCCACAAAAGGCACCTACACAATTGTAGTTGGTGGAAGAGGGAGTCAAGTGCCATTTAGAGCTTTAAAACTTTTTTCAGAAGTTAAACCAGAAGAAGTAACAGACATGATAGAAAAAATCGTAACCTGGTACACCGCAAATGCAAACAAAGGTGAACGTTTACATAAACTTTTATTAAGACTTGGTAAAGAACAGAACATAGACCTCTCTGTTGATAATGTGACTTTCGAGACATATTCAGATGGAATCGACGAAGTTTCCAGACTTTATGAGCAATTTACTCGCATAAAAGGTATGGAAAAACTCAAAGAAGCATTTACAATCAATAATTAATTTCGACTAAATATTCTATTATACATGAGGATTATTATGCCAGTAGGAAGCCATAAAGACGCTTTTAAAGCGCATCAACTTGTTAAAAAAATTGTTAAAAATTGTCCTAGCAGTCATCTCAGTAAAATGGCAGCAGATATTTTGCTGGACTTTGTTAAGAACCAACGACAGGTAACTTCTGATTCTGTCCTTGAGGATCTACCAATAGAAAACCTTGAGCTTGATCAAGTTCAACTTGATAAAGCACTTACTGCCGTTGATGGCCTTTGTGGAAAATGTCAAGATGCTCATGATGACTCATGTTTTGTGAACCAAGCACGCAGAGTGCTTATTGCAGCTCGTACTGGAGTAGACATTGGCTCTTCTTACAATGGTAAAAAGTCTCTTGATGAAATGCTTTTAGAAGCAGAAGCTCTTATAAATAATTCAGAAAATTCTACTAAAATAAAAGCAAAAGAAGTACAGCAATCCCAAGAACTTAGTTTAAATGAACAGTCTGAGCTTGACCATTTACGTGAGCAGGATATCTTCAGAGCTACACTTATTGATGAAGTTGTTGATACTATCCAGTCTGTAACTGAAGGCAATTACGCTACAGAGATGCCAATTCATGAAGATGAACAATTAGGAAAACTTGCAAAAGCATTCAATTTTATGCTTAGCACAGTCAAAACATCTATGGCCAGCTTGGACAAACTTGTTGAAGAACGAACAGCAGAACTAAAACAGGTTATGAATACTGTTTCACTGGGTTTACTCTCAATTGATAACTCAGGAAGAATAATGCCTGAACACAGTCTTGCTGCTTGCACAATATTGAATCATGAAACACTTAGAGGTAGAGATTACCTCGAACTTCTAGGAATTACCAGACGTCAGGAAAAAGAACATTCTGAGATGAACGATTTCTTTGACGTTGTCAGGATGGGCATGCTTGATCAAGATGATCTAGCCCCATTAAACCCCTTCCCAGAACTTGAGCTGAAAATAGGGGATACTTCAAAATGGCTTCTTTTAAATTATTCGCCAGTAAAACGTAACAATCATCCTACAGGTGAAATATTAGTTGAAATAAAAGATATTACTGAAAGAAAACGCCTTGCCGCCAAGGTAGATGCCAGCCAAAAAGAAAATATCCAATTGAAAGTTATCGCAGAAGATCCGGATCTTTTCAGAGAATTTCTTGGTGAAGTAAAATCAATACAACGAGATGTAACCAATAACCTTTCAAAGCTTCCTAATAATACGGAGTGGAAACCAATTATCAACGATATGTTTAGAGGAATCCATACAATAAAAGGCGCTGCTGGTAGTTTTGGACTCAGTGATCTTTCCGACATTGCAGGTCTACTTGAAAATGAACTCAGCGCAGCAAGAAGCGCAAATGAAATCAATCCATCGCTTATTCAAAATATTGAACAGTCCTTCTCAAAGCTAAATCAGAAAATTGAAGAGGCTTGTGAAACGGCAAGCACAGTTCTCGGAGAAGAATTAACTTCTGATGGTCCAAGTATTCGCGTACCTCTAACTGAATTAAAAGAAATGGAAAAGGCTTTGACTGAGACCAAAGGCATTGATACTGTTGCTAGCAGCCTCAAGAAACTTCAGCAGATTCCTGCACATCGAGCTTTAAGTAGATCAATTAAGATTGTCCCAGACTTAATTTCCCGACTAGGAAAAAATATTGACTTTATTTTCCAAGGGCGAGAAATTATGCTCAATTTTGACAAGGCGCACCTAGTCAACAAACCGTTAGTGCACCTGCTCAGAAATGCCTGTGATCATGGCATTGAATCTCCAGAACACAGAAAAGAAGTAGGTAAACCTGACAAAGCAACTATTACCTTAAAAGTGAATACAAACGACAATGATTTTACTCTAGAAATACACGATGATGGTAAAGGAATGAACCCAGATGCTATCATGAATAGTGCACTAAAAAAAGGTATTATCTCTCCTAAGGACGCAGAAAATCTTAGTGCTGAAGACAAGTTAAAACTGATATTTATGCCAGGGTTTTCTACAGCTGAAAAAGTTACAGAAGTAAGCGGTAGAGGGGTTGGTCTTGATGCAGTAAAAGCATCTATAGAAGAGGATCTAGGTGGCAACGTCAGTATAAGCTCTGAAGAAGGCAAAGGGACTTCCTTCAAACTCCAAATACCATATGTTAACTAAAATATTACCATATAGCACAATATATTTCAATTTATCCATAGGCATAATATGGCTATGGATAAATAATTATTAAAACCATTATAAAACAAACTATCAGTAGCAGTATAATATACTATTATTCAAACATACGTATGTAATAAGAAAAAGATATCTTTATATGTTTTATCCAATAAACTTCTAAAATTATACATAGAATCTAAAACATTAATTAAAAATACATAGACTTATTTTGGTTCATATATAATTTCAATGTAACTATTGTGAAGTACTTGACAAATTAGTCGTTATATGTAGTATGTGAGAAATAGTTGATACATTAGTAATGTTCAACAGGAACACAATTTTAGTCGGCTTATAATAAACTAGTTAAAATATAGAATTAACTCAACTTGAAATAAAACTTGAGGTATTAAAAGAGCCTATGCTCTCTTGGTTTATGAAAGATATAAATGAAAATCACTATTATATTATTTACTATAGTCATACTCTCAGGTTGCACAATAGTAAACCTTGCCCCCCCTGAGCCTGATGATGGGCTACTCCAGCATACATTAGAAAAATACGCTGGACCAAATACACGAGAATCAAATTAATTAAATTTATAAAAAAGCAGATATTAAAAATATGAAAGAAAATAATGAAGAAGTTATTGTTACTAGTTGTTACCTCTTGCATATATCTTACTGGATGTAGCGAAAAGCCTAAAAAACAAAGCTTTGAAGAACAAAACACACAAGAGCAAAAACAAGCTAACTGGCAGGATCTGAAGCAACAGCAAAGACAATTAGACCTATTGAAAAGATCGTATGAAATCGATCTTGACGCTACCTCTAGCCTCTAAATTAATTTAATCTAAATCATAAATGAACCAATCTTAATATTACAACGCCAAATTAGTCATGAATAAACGCAAGACCATCTTATTTACGCTACTTTACCAGAAAGAACCAAAAACTACATTCATCTATACAGCAGTATAATATTATAAAAGAGTTCCAAACTGAGTATCTTCCCAAAATCTACGCTCAACACAAAGAAGCTTTTCAATAAACTTTCTATCTTTATCTACCTCAATTATACGAAATTTAATTTCCTCTAAATTTTGACACAAATTCTTAATATAATCAAGCTCCACTCCATTATTTAATAACTGAATTAATTTATTAAGAGTAGCATTATCCATAATAAGACTTGCCACAATAGCTTTATTAGCACAAGCAACTTCCATCTTATGCTGTAACTGTACCCAGTAACTTTCAACAAGCCCCTTTTTTTTACCTTCACCCAACAGCTCTGATCGACCACTACCAACCTCTATTTGGCACTCTAAAATATATTCTCCATCATCAACTTCAATCCACCCACCCGGTGTAGCACTCATCCACTTATATTCCGGATGCTCATATGTAGCTGCAGCAAACACCTCATTCCCAGTCTCAGCAGTATATAGAGACTTCACAAGTTCTTCAAGCACATAAGCACTATCATAAGAGTGATCACTAAATTCATACTTAAGATTATCATATTGATTCTTAAACACAATTCCTCTTTGTGTAGAACTATTTTCTATAAGTTTAAGTATTACTGGCGCTTCACTTTCACTTATATGCTTCATTATTTTTCTAAAGTTTTGTTTATTATTCTGCTTTAAAACAATTGACCTGCCCTAGAAATAGTGGACGCGGTCTTACGGTAATTAATCACTTATTTGTTCTTCATTTCTTCAAATTCAACAGGACTGAGGTAGCCTAATTTTGCATGTCTGCGATGGCGGTTATAGAAAATCTCAATGTACTTGAAAATATCCTGCTTTGCGTCTTCATGAGTTTTATAAACCTTACCTCTGATCCATTCTGTTTTGAGCTTACCAAAAAAGCACTCTTGGCACTCATTACTCCATGGGTCTGCAGTAGCACTCATACTACACTTCATATTATATTTGTCAAGCAATTCATAGAATACATCTCTTGAATACTGAGCACCTCTATCACTATGGTGTAATACATCTTCCCTCGGTTTTCTTGATTCGACAGCGTTTTTTAAAGCTTCACAAGCTAGCTTTGAGTCTATAGTATCACTCATTGACCAACCAACAATCCGTCGAGAGAATAGCCCATTACTGTTGTTAAATAGAGCCCACCAGAAACAGTTCTAATATATGTTATATCTGCTACCAACTTCGTATTTGGTTCACTTGCCTTGAACTCTCTATTAAGCTCATTTTTTGCATATCTGTACCGCACATCGACATCCATTACAGGATATCTGTGTTTGCGTTTGACACATTAATATTTGACTTCAGACGCCATAATCAGCCGTAACGTTTCTGGGTCACAAATAAATTCTGGAGCTTCTATGCGAATATCTTCCAGTACTTTTCTATATCCATACACTCCATTGGAGCGCTCGTGGAATTTCTTGGCTACAAGAGCAATTTTCTTCCGTTTCTTCTCGGTGTAAGGTGGTTTCCATTCCACACTTTTATAATACCCACTTCTGCTTACCTTGAGAACCTTGCACATTAGATGAATACAAAATTCATTCTTATGTTTACAAATCCAAGCGAACTTTTTAGGCTCTCTCTGTCAAAGAACGCTGCGGCTTTTTTAGTATCTCATTCTCCATTTTGAGCTGTTTCATCACTTTACGCATCTTTGCCATTTCTTCAGCTGCTGGAGTTATAAAAGATACGCTTGGCTCTCAGGACGACCGTGTAGCTTTAAAACCCAATCCCTGATTGTAACAGTAGATACTCTTAGATCTCTTCCAGCCTTAGAATATGATATCCTTGCTCTACAACCAATTTAATTGCTTCTACCTTGAACTCTTTTGAATAACGGTTGACCTTAGCCATGATGGATTCTCCTATAGTTATACTATTATAAAAATCCGTAAGCTCCATGCCCACTATTTCTAGGGCAGGTCAGATTCTGCCCTAAAAGTCAGCATTTTTTGAAGGATCAAAAATACCGTCTATAAGCTTTAAACAATTCCATTCGCTCTATAAATTCTCTATGCGAAAATACCCATAATACTTCACAGTTAATTCAATAGTTGAATGGGCATTATTGAATTTAATAACAACCCGCACTCACATCACTCAAGACTCTACAAATGACCTTCTAATCAACTCGTCCATTCTGCTTTTTAATCACTCTCAAATTATTTCTTGCATACTCTTTAATATCAAGCCACTTACAAAATTGCTCGATTATCTGAAAATACTTATTCTGAACCCTTTAGCGCTCTCCCTTAAAGCACCAATGAGCGAAAATAATCTTCAAGCTAGGAACCACAACTTACCCTCACTACGAAGAGAAGAAAATATTGTTACCCAATAATTGGAATATATTGGTACAATTTGCGTGCCACTGCATAAATCTAACTCTGAAAATAGTGCATTAAAAAAGTCTTAAAGCATTAGCTTTAAGACTTTAACTTGGAGCCACCTATCCGGTTCGAACGGATGACCTGCGGTTTACAAAACCGCTGCTCTACCAGCTGAGCTAAGGTGGCAAGTTATTTTTGATTTTTGTCTGTTCAATTAAGACTTTGAATATAATACGGATTACTCTTAATATTACAAGAGTATTTTCTTAAAAAAAAATATTTTTTTATAATGCCTTTTTTTATAGCGCTTTTAATAACAAGCAATGTATAATATAGTTATAGAGGAACAACATATATTTACTTTAAATAATATAGGAGGATACAGATGGAAATCAGCAGTAATATGTGTGGGTTTTCAACCTCACTACAAGGCATAAACAAAGCACAAAACATGCTCAATAAATCAGCTCAGAATATAGCTAACGGTCAAGCAGACCTTGCCAAAGAAACAGTAAGCCAAATAGCAGCAGAAAAATCTCAGGCTGCGAATGTCAATGCTATAAAGACAAGAGAAGAAATGCTTGATGAATTAATGAATATGCGCTAATAAGTTATAATTACACTTTTATAAATAAAAGAGTGAGTATTCACTAGAATATTCACTCTTTATATTTAGTTTATTATATTTAAGAATTTACTCCCACCCCACCTTCTCATAATATGTAGCCGGCTCATACGTAAGACCCTTTTCAATATATTCAAGCTCACTTATGAGACACCTATAAGTATACAGACCAAGTAACGGAGCAAGTAATCTTGATTTCCATCCGAAAGCCTTATAAATTGAGTTAAGAAGTTCTTTTAAATTTTCATAAATTTTCATATCCCTATTTTTAAAGTACTTCATTGATGACCACACAACAGCAGCCGAGCCTGTTCCTAGGCCTCTGGCGTCATATTTATACCTAGATCTTATTCTCGTGTTCTCATGATTTTTGTATTTAATATAACCATTCAATGTTGTTCGTAAAACCCTTAATACACTCGGGCCATTTACTTTAAAATCCCTTAAAAAAGCATTTTTCAAATACTCTGTTTCTTCACCATTTTTTATATTAGGATGCTTGTGGAAAAATTTTTCCTGCCCATGCATCTCACTGGGATCCTTGCATTCAGGATCAATTAAAGTACCTGCAGCCAGATGCTCCTTAAATAATGGGGTACCTGGAAGAGGAGTATAAAGCATAAACTGATGAAATTCTGTATTATAACTCACAGCATAATCAATAACGGCATCAATATTTTCTGGAGTATGCTCTTCTAGCCCAATAATTGTAGAACCTAAAACCTTGATCCCATTCTCTTGTAGCTCTTGCACAAGCCTATGAGGGTCGGATCCTTTAAGTTTTTCATATTTACTGTCACTACCTTCAAGACCAATCCAGACCCACGAAACTCCTAAACGCACAAGCTCTTCAATAGTATACATTTTCAAAACATTTACCGAACTAAAGAGGTATAATGACCATGAACAATTATTCTTTTCCATTAAATCTAATAGTTCCAAGGCACGCTTTTTATTAAATAAAAAGTTCTCATCCATTACAAAAAATGATCGTATTTTCATAGAGTTAGAAAGATCAGTCATAACTTCAAAAAGTTCTTCACCTGTTTCAAAAAAGTTGAAACATTTACCCTTGCCGCCAAACATTGCAGAGGTAGAACAAAAATTACACCCAAGCGGACACCCTACAGATGGTATAAGAGTTGCTGCTATATCCCCAGTATTTGCAGAAAGAGTAACCCCCATTGTTTTAGCACTAAGACCGGAAAATATTTGAGGATGGATAAATTTCTTATCGGGATCTTCCCCAAGATATGAGCGAAACCAACGTACCCCTTCCCCTATAACAATATGATCGGCATCAACTCTTTCGTCAAGATTAGACATATTTGCCAAATGCCCACCAATAACAATTTTAGCTTCAGGCAAGTACTTCCTGATTAATTTACACATTTCCTGAACTTTAAAAAGATTTGGCAAAATAGCACTAATAGCAACAACATCATACTTAACATTCTTTATCTCTTCAATAAACCTTTCCCTAAGAGGAAAATCAAGCAAGGTTGATGGGGCAGAAATATTTGATTGTATAAGCTTTATACCCCATGATCTATGAAACATTCTAAGCGAAAAAACACCTTGAAACCTCGTCACTTGGTTCTGATATAACTCCATAGGGTTATTTGTTCTACTTCCAAATTCATCCTCAATAGCGTATGGTCCAAAAACGCTAGTAAACAAAATTTTGGTCTTATTTTTAAATTCATGAACCTCAGGAGCAAGCCCTCTGGAGGTTTGAGTTATATTATTCATATATTCTAAATTCTTCCTAACTGCCTAACTATCACTACTAAGACTACATAGTCTCCTATACAATCGTGACAAATTCAACTAATATAAAATTACTACCAAATTTACTACTATACAAAACATTTATAAAATTTTATTTTACCTACTAACCTTCTATTATATACAACATTATGGTAAATTTGCGTAAATTCCCAGAATGTTCATAAAATATCATAAAATTATCCCTTCCCTACTACATTACGTATAACTATAATTCAATTTTGTATAAAATTAATAAATTTATTTTATTCCTATAATAATATTTTTAAAGAGATTTGAAAGAGACAATAATGCGCTATGTAATAATTATTCCAGATGGAGCAGCTGATAAACCCAATAAAGACTTGGATAACAGAACTCCTCTTGAAGTTGCAGACATTCCAAATATAGATTTCCTCGTAAAAAAAGGTATACTTGGCAGAGCCGCAACAGTACCAGACGGCATGTCACCAGGATCTGATGTTGCAAATTTATCTATACTTGGTTACTCTCCAAAGGAATACTACACTGGAAGAGCACCACTAGAAGCAGCAAATAGAAACATTTCACTTACTGATAATCAAGCAGTGTTTAGAGCCAATACCGTCACAATTCAAGACGGAATTATGGTTGATTTCGCTGGAGCTCACCCAACAAATGATGAAGCATACCCACTTATTGATTTTCTTGAAGAAAACCATGGTATTAAAGGGGTAAAACTTCACCACGGTGTGAGTTACAGGCATCTCTGTGTGATAGACAACCTTGCTGACAATATTCCAGAAACGACTCCTCCGCATGATATAACTGACGAAGAAATATCAAACCACCTCCCTGATTCAATAATACTAAACAAAGTAATGAACAGAAGCGCTGAACTTCTCAAGAATTACGAGTTAAATATAGAAAGAGCTAAAATCGGCAAAAAACCTGTATCACAGCTCTGGTTATGGGGCGGAGGAACTATGCCAAAACTTCCAACATATCAAGAAAAATTTGGTATAAATGGTGCAATGATCAGTGCCGTAGACCTACTACAGGGTATTGCAAAACTTGGTGGGCTAGAAATTATCAATGTTGAAGGTGCAACTGGTTTTTACGATACGAACTATAAAGGCAAAGGAGAAGCTGCCATCAAGGCGCTAAAGAAGCTTGACCTAGTAATTGTCCATGTTGAAGCTCCTGATGAAGCCGGTCACAACGGCGATCCTCAAGAAAAGGTAAAAGCTATTGAAAATATAGATAAATATATAGTTGGTCCTATTTTAGAAGAAGCAAAGAAAAGTGGCAACATCCGTATACTCTGTATGCCGGATCACCCTACTCCGCTTGAAATCAAGACCCACACAACTGACCCAGTACCTTTTACAGTCTGGGGAACAGGTATTGCACCAGACAGTTCGGAAAAATTCACAGAAAAAGCAGCAATTCAAAAAGAAATTGTTGCAGGAAGTTCAATAATTAAAGAGATACTTCTTAAACAATAAACTGAGAGGTGCCGAATGATATTTATTATTCAATATAATGACGACCCTTTTCTTAAATAAGTTATCAAAAGGGTACGAAAACATGAAAGTTAATAGAATTTTAATTGTTTTATGTGCAAATAATATAGGAGAAGAAATAATGCAAATTTTATCAAAAGAGGAAAGTCTTGCTCTAAGAGAAGACTTGATACACAGAGATAACCCGATCGTCGTTGACCACCCTTTACTAGTACACAAGATCAGCTTGATGCGCAGGTACAGTAAAGAACTTGCTCATGAGATGCTAAAGAGTCGTGTTGAGAGCATTCTTCTTGATACAGAAACTCCTGATAAAGCCAGCAGCATTACTAAATGTATTAAAGATTCATTATCTAGAGAAAGTACTACGAAACCACTTTTTAGAAGTCTAGCCAACGAAGTTTCAACAATTCTCTTCTACGAAGCAACCAAGAAACTACCACTAGAAGAAAAAGAGATTATAAGCTGGAGCGGTGCATCTACAGTTATTGATGAACTGTCTGGCAAAAAGCCTGTAATCATCCCTATACTACGCGCCGGAGAAGGCATGGTAAATGGCGTACTTGAACTCATGCCCAATGTAAAACACGCAACTGTTGGATTCTATCGTGATGAAGATACCTTTGAACCTAAGGAATATTACTGGAAACACCCAAAAAATATGGATAAGAGATTTGCAATCATTCTCGACCCTATGCTCGCTACAGGTGGTACTGTCTGTGCTGCAATTAAAGAGGTAAAAGCCAGCGGTTGCCGCCATATCGCTGTACTTTCTATTGTTGGAGCTCCACAAGGTGTAAACAATGTCCTACAGGAGCACCCAGATGTTATGATCTATCTTGGTGCATTAGATTTATATTTAAATGATAAAGCATATATTATACCTGGGTTGGGTGACGCAGGGGACCGTATATTTGGAACCAAATAGGAGAAACATTGTGAAATACATTTTCAATCTTAAAACTGCACCATTTGGGATACAAGCCCTGTGTGTAGCTTTTGGATCACTTGTATTAGTGCCATTACTGACAGGGTTATCCCCTGCTGTCGCACTATTTACATCTGGTATCGGCACGCTAGCATTTCAAGTAATAACCAAAGGTAAAATACCTCTTTTCCTTGCATCAAGCTTTGCCTATATTGCTGCAATACAATATGGGGTACAACACTGGGGAATTGCAAAAACACAGAGCGGGCTGATTGCTGCAGGTATTGTCCAAGTTCTTATAGCAATTTTTATTCGAATATTTGGTTACAATATCATCAAGAAGCTACTTCCACCAGTAGTAATTGGCCCTGTAATTATGGTTATCGGTCTCAGTCTTGCTCCAGTTGGTGTAAAAATGGCTAGAGGTATTGGCTCACCTACACCAATTGACGAAAATGTATGTCTACTAATTTCTGGAATTACTTTAATTGTTGCAATGTGGTCTGTAATGCATAAAGGCTGGCTAAAACTCTTCCCAATTATTGTTGCAATAGCAATTGGCTATTTAACTTCAGCTATACTTGGCGTCGTAAACTTCCAACCAATACACACCAACGCTTGGCTGGCTATTCCAGATTTTACAGCACCAGAATTTGACATGACCGCAATTTTATACATGATACCATTTGCAATTGCTCCAACTATCGAACATATCGGCGATGTATCAGCAATTTCATCCGCAACAGGTGAAGATTACTTTAAGAATCCAGGACTTAAAGCGACATTATTTGGTGATGGATTTGCAACAGCTCTAGCAGGTTTATTTGGTGGGCCACCTAACACAAGTTACTCCGAAGTTACGGGTGCAGTTATTCTCACTAAACAATTCAACCCTGCGATTATGACCTGGGCAAGTATTACAGCTATTATCTTTGCTTTCATAGGTAAACTTTCAGGAATTCTTGCAAGTATACCCCTCCCTGTTATTGGTGGTATGATGATCCTCCTGTTCGGTATGATTACAACAGTAGGCATCAAAGAACTCCACAAAGCCGGCAAACATGACCTAGATAAGAGTCGCAATATGATCATTATTGCTGTAATTCTTGTATTTGGTATTGGCGGTATGAGTTTTGGCAATGATAAATTTCACATTGCCGGTATCGGTCTTGCAGCAGTTACAGGTATACTACTCAACCTCATCTTACCAAAAGGGAAAGAAGATGATACCTTAAAAGCAGTCGACATATAAAAATGCAAGAAGTAAACTTATTAATAAAAGTATCATAAATATAATCCTGAACTCAATTGATCGAGTTCAGGATTATTAGTTACTACTACGTGTTTGGTATGGTCAGTATTAACCGAAATAGCGATCCAGTAAACCTTTGAATGCACAGCCATGACGAGCCTCATCCTTACACATTTCATGTACAGTGTCATGAATCGCATCGTAACCCAGCTCTTTTGCTCTCTTTGCGATATCAAGCTTACCCTGAGTTGCGCCATGTTCTGCTTCAACACGAGCCATTAGATTAGCCTTAGTATCAGCTACAACGACTTCACCTAGAAGTTCAGCAAAACGGGCTGCGTGATCAGCTTCTTCAATAGCAATGCGCTTATACGCTTCAGCCACCTCAGGAAAGCCTTCGCGATCTGCTTGACGGCTCATTGCAAGGTACATACCTACCTCGGTACACTCACCTGTGAAATTTGCTCTTAATCCATCAAGAACTTCCTGATCTACATCCTTGGCAACACCAATTCTATGTTCATCAGCAAAAACCAATTCACCCTCAGTCTGCTTTACAAACTTATCTTTTGTTGCGCCACATGTTGGGCAGATTTCAGGGGCTTCACCTTCTTGAGTATAACCGCAGATAGTACATACATATTTCGCCATTTTAAAGTCTCCTTAATTAATAATTTTAATAACACCAGTGATTTACAACCAAATTTTACATTATTTGCATAATTTACTTCTTATTTTTCTTCAAACAATCTTTACATACTCCTCTAAGCTGTAAGGCAATTGATTTTACTTCACCAACTTCATCCAGAACTTTTTTATCAAAAAGATTCATTACTCCGCTATAGTAAAAATCTTTAACATTACCACACTTCTCACATACAAAATGCTGATGTTCATTAGTATCTGCGTCATATCGAACTCTTTCGCATAACTGCTCAACTTTTATTGCTGCTCCAATATCCTCAAAAAGTGAAAGCGTACGATAAACAGTATCTTTTGAAACATTAGGCATGATCGGGCGCACTTTATTATAAACCTCGTCTACTCCAGGATGTTCGTCTGTCGCAGCAAGCGCTCTAAAAATTTCTATTCTTTGAGGAGTAATTTTAACTTTATCAACTCGACATTTTTCAAGAAAATTTTCTACCTTTCTATCTACTGCAACTTTTGAAAAATTCATTTGATACTCCTTTAAATTTAAAAGACTAACTTAAATATCCCTAATATTTCAGAACATAAACAAACTGCAATACTTAAAACTAGTTAGTAACAATTCTTAATTAAGAATATATACTATCTCGATAAATTGTCAAGAACAAAAATTTATTTTTTTTTATCAAAAAAGGTATTGCAACATAATTAAATTCCTATATACTTCTCAATACAAAGTTGATGCGGAGCTGGCGGAATTGGCAGACGCGCTAGATTTAGGATCTAGTTTCTAACGAAGTGGGAGTTCAAGTCTCCCGCTCCGCACCAAATAAAAAGCAAATTGAGTTTACTCAATATTATATTTTACCCTGATCTTTACGATCAGGGTTTTTTATTATATAATAAAAATATGAACTAGGAGATTATGAATAATAAAATTAACCAGCAATCAAAACTCTTAAACTTTAAGCTACTAATATTGTCTATTTTCCTTTCAGCAATAGTCATAGTCGGTACCGGTATAGTTATTGCCTATATTTGGCATCAAATCAACTATGTAAATAAAACAGATTTATCAAATGAATTCCAGAATATCCCATTTATATTCACATACACCTTCTCAAGCCTAATGGCAGCCATACTAATCAATATGATCTGGAAAAGAAAACTAAAACAATACTATTCCCGCCTTATAAATAATACCAACAACTGTCTAGCAATTAATAAACACCCGGTGACACAAAAGACATACTTAAAATACTGTATTATAATTGTTATCATTGCAATTATGATTAATCTTATCAATAGCAAAATATTTTTACTCCCCGAAATTACACAATGGCAAAAATCACTAATGATATCAGCAACTAAACATAATGGAGGATTCTTGATGTTCTTTCTTTCAGCTGTAGTTCTCGCTCCACTTTGGGAAGAAATCGTTTTTAGAGGGGTTATATTCACTGGATTATCATTACTACTACCTAAAGGAGTAACAGTATTACTCTCCGCTATATTCTGGTCGTTAGCACACTCATACCAGTACAGCAGTATAATACTCACAGAAATAATAATAATTGGTATAGTTCTAGGCATCGCTCGCATAAAAACTAACGCAATAAAAGTGCCGATTGTACTCCACATCACGAACAATTTAATTGCTTTTATAAGTATGTATTATTATAGTAATAACATTTAAAAACCATTGATTAAGGAATTAAAATGAACAAAGCCGCAAATGATATTCAAAGGGTTACAGTAATGGGTCTGGGTCTCTTTGGAGGCGGTGTAGGTGTTGCAGAATACTGGGCAAGTCAAGGAAAAGAAGTATTAATAACAGACCTTAGGGACAGCAAAACCTTAGCCCCATCACTAGAAGCGTTGAAAAAATTTGACAACATTGAATACGTCTTGGAAAAACATCGAGAGTCTGATTTTACTAATACAGATTTGCTTATTGTAAATCCAGCAGTAAAACCAAATAATAAATTCCTAAAACTTACTCAGCAAACAGGAATTCCCGTTACTACAGAAATCGGTATTTTTGCATCTGAACATAAAAATAGATACAATGGTTCTGTACTAGCGATAACAGGCTCAAATGGGAAATCAACCACAACATCCCTACTAGCAAGTATATTAACAGCAATCAACCCAAACACATTGAGTGGTGGAAATATAGGAGGATCTCTTTTATCAAGGTTGGGTTCTTATCCTATTGGGACCCCTGCAATACTTGAACTTTCATCTTTCCAATTGTACCATTTAGCCAAAGAAGCGTTTTCACCAGATGTTGCAATTATTACCAATCTCGCTCCCAATCACCTAGACTGGCACAAAACTTTAGAAAATTACTATCACGACAAAAAAGCTATAATTACTGCTCAAACACAAAATTCATATTCTATTCTTAACTATGAAGATGCTGAGCTGAAGAAATGGGATGAATTTACAAATTCAACCGTATTCTTTACATCAATGTCTGACAAAAAATTTGACAACTTAGCATTCATTAAGAACAATAACTTTATTATAAGACACCAGGGAAAAGAACAGGTCTTAGCCAAGCTATCATCTCTAAAACTACCTGGTAAACACAATTTATCAAATGCTCTTCAAGCTCTAACTGCCGCATATCTATACCTGCAGCAAACAAAATCACTAGACAAAATCAATAAATTTGATTCAGGTCTGTCAGATTTTACTGGGCTTGCTCACAGACAAGAGGTTATAGCTGAGATTGAAGGCATCTTATATGTCAACGATTCTATTGCAACAACACCAGAGAGTAGTATCGCTGCCTTAAACTCATATGGAGATAGAGAAATCATAATAATTGCAGGAGGCTATGATAAAAAGATTTCACTCATTGATATGAGTAAAGAGATTGCCCACAAAGCAAAAGCAGCAATACTAATTGGACAAACAGCTTCGATATTAAATGAACAAATTAAAGGATTCGCCCCAGACTTTGACACCACTCTTATAGCAAGTGATTCCTTTGAAGAAGCAATAAAAGCAGCTTCAAAGAAGACCAGCAATGGAGTAGTCTTACTTAGTCCTGGTTGCGCAAGCTACGGAATGTTTATCAATTTTCAAGAGAGAGGCAACAAGTTTAAAAAAATAATACAAAGACTGTTCAATATTTAAATATTCTTTTTTCGTAATACTATTATTTCCTAATCGAAAAAAACTCTGCAAAAACTTTGCAATGCTTTTAATCATCATGTTTTATATTTAATTAGCAAGAAATTCTATAGTTTAATTTATAATTTTATGATATGATAATATTTTAGGCTCAACATTACTTTATCAGGTTTGAAATACTATGACTGAAAACAAACAATTTTCAAATACTATTAACTCATTTGAAAGCATACAAGAAAAGATTCTTGTTGTTGATGATGACGCAACACTTAGAATGGTCATAACAGAAGCACTCAATACTTGCTCTTATGATATAGATAGTGCAGAGAATGTCGCAGTAGCCAAAATACTGATTAATGAAAACGATTATGACCTAATTATTTCCGATGTAGTTATGCCTGGTGAATCTGGAGTAGATCTCTTAAGCTGGGCTAAAAAAACTGGCATAAAAGCACCCTTTATTATAATGACAGGACATGCCGAGCTTAATGCTATAGCCGATGCACTGAATTATGGAGCAAATCACTTTTTACAGAAGCCATTTCGCCCTATGGCACTCATAGAAGCTGTAAGTAAAATTTTAGAGAATGAGCGTCTGCGCAAACAAAATGAAGAACTTAGAACAAAGCTAGCAAGTTATAATGAGCAGCTTGAAAAAGAAATTGCAGAAGCAAAACTTGAAAATCAGAAATTGTTTATGGCAACACTAACAACTCTGACAAATGCTATTGATGCACGAGATGAATATACATGCGCCCACTCAAGTTCTGTAGCAGATTTAGCCCAAGCTCTTTCAAAAGAAATGGGAATGTCCTTATCTTTTCAGACAACAATCAAAACAGCTGGGCAGCTTCATGATATTGGGAAAATCGCTGTACCAGAACATGTCCTGCTAAAACCAGCAATATTAACCCCTGAAGAATTTGATCTAATAAAAGAACACCCAGTTCAAGGTGAGAAGATTCTTCGCCCTATTCCAGAATTTGGTGCTATTCTCCCTGCAATTAGAAGCCATCACGAACGATTTGAAGGAGGAGGTTATCCAGACAACCTTATAGGGGACGATATTCCACTTATAGCAAGGATAATCTCTGTATGTGACACATGGAATGCCATGCGAACCAATAGACCATATCGTTCAACTATGCCTTATGAAAAGGCATTGAACATTATCAAAGAAGAGCGTGGTAAGCAGTTCGACCCAAACATTGCAGATACCTTTATTAGTATGCTTGAAATAAATGAGATCTATGCATATCAATAATATCACATTATCAAAACTGCTAAAATACATAAAATATAATCCAAAGAAATCCTTATAATTGAAATAAAGCGCATACATCATATTTACATACTGTAAAGGAAATAGCAAATAATTACATCTTTATTATTGACCTATAGCCCTAGACATCTAAAATATAAATTACTGTGTTGCAATTATGAAAATACGTTATTAAATCAGTAGCGAAAAGGTCACGAGAATGTCAAAAAAGGAACTCAAAGTTTGGATAGACGGCGAACTTGTAAATCAAAGCGAAGCAAAGGTTTCAGTTTACGATCACGGTCTTTTATATGGTGATGGAGTTTTTGAAGGGATTAGAGCCTATAATGGGAAAGTATTCCTTTGTAAAGAACATATTGACCGCCTTTATGAAGGTGCTCATTATGTCAACCTTGAAATTCCTATCAGCAAAGAAGATATGGTAAAAGCACTAAATGATACAATAAAAGCGAATGAACTAACAGACGCTTATATTAGGCTGCTAGTTACTAGAGGTACTGGAGATTTAGGGTTAGATCCAAGAAAATGCGATAAAGCAACGGTAATTATTATCGCTGCTAGTATAGCTCTATACCCAGAAGAACTATACCAAAAAGGTCTTGATATTATTACTTCAGCAGTTCCAGCAGTTCATGGAGAAGCTCTCAATCCTAGAGTAAAGACTTTAAACTACCTAAATAATATAATGGCAAAGATGGAAGCAATTAGAGCAGGAAAACTTGAAGCAATTATGCTAAACCATCAGGGATTTGTTGCAGAATGTACAGGTGACAACATCTTTATCATCAAAAATGGCATTCTCAAAACTCCTTCAGTTTACTCAGGAATACTTGAGGGGTGTACTAGAAATCTAGTTATCAACCTGGCAAAAGAAGCTGGACTTGCTGTTGAAGAGACCAATCTTCAGCGTTATGATTTATACACCGCTGACGAATGTTTCCTAACAGGCACAGGTGCAGAAGTAATTGCTGTTATAGATATAGACGGAAGAAAAATCGGCACAGGAAAACCTGGTTCTATTACTCAGGATATGTTAAAACGCTTCCGTGATTACATCGCAAATTGTTAATAACAATTTATCTATCCTGTAAAATTACAGGATAGATAAATTCTAATGAAGTTCTCTAATAAACGGAAATCTTTTTGTTAAACTTATAAAGAGAGAAAATACATGCCAGAAATACGTATGGCCAATGGCCCTTTAAAAGGTCAGACATTTGAAGTGGCAGACAAGTCTCTAACTCTTGGTAGAGACGATAATTGTACTGTTCAGATAATGGATAAGGGTGCAAGCAGAAAACATGCTGAAATTTTCCGTATTGGAGAGATGTGTTTTATACGTGACTTTAAAAGCAGAAATGGAACTCTTCTCAATGACGAACGAATTGAAGAAGAGCTCCTACGAGATGGTGACACTATAAAAATTGGTGGCACACTAATTGATTTTTACTCAGTCTCTAGCAACAACAAAGACTCAAAAGTTGAGTTTTTCGATGACGCTGAGAGCAGTTCAAACCTTGAGCTAGATCTTGCAGATCTAACAGATCTTACTGCTTCACAGGGAGACGGAGCAGACATGTTCCGATTACGAACACTTTACAAATTAGGGACAATTATTGATAAATCTCCAAATGAAAAATCTCTGATTGAAGCTGCACTTCCTTTAATCACCGAACACTTCAATTCTGAGAGGACATATCTGTTTGTGCATAATAGCGAAACAGAAGAAATTGAATCTGTCGGTTCAGATGTAAAACCTGGTAAAGAAACAGAAATGATATCCCGCTCCATTATTAAACGCTCCATCGAAGATAAAATGGCAATACTCACAACAGATGCCACTAGAGATGGACGTTTCAGTTCACAAGAGAGCATTCTTGCTAACAACATTCGCAGTGTTATTTGCGTGCCTTTATCATTATCAGGTAGCATAAATGGAGTATTATACCTTGCGAGTAATACTCCTGCAATAACATTTAGAGAAGAAGACTTAGAGCTTGCTGCCGCTATGGCAGATCAGGTAGGTCTGGCTCTTACAAACTTCAGGTATCGCAGTCATCTTCGCGAAGACTTGATAAGTACCATCAGGACACTGGTATTGGCTGTGGAGGAACGTGTACCGGAGATAAGAGGCCGTTCAAGAGATGTTGCAGATTACGCTCAAAAGATAGCAACCAACCTCAATATTGATGAAGAAGCACAACAAACTGTAGTTTTAGCCAGTTTACTCTTTAATATTGGTATTCTTAATCCTGAAAACACCGAACTATTCTGCACTGATACCCAAGGAATTAGCTCAGAAGAAAAGCTTGAAATTCAAAGATTAAAGATCAAAGCTTCACTCAATGTCATTGCCAGCATGAAATGTTATGACAGCATACAGAATACAATAAGATATATGTATGAAAGAGGAGATATGAGTGGTCCAAATCAACTGGAGAGATATGAGATACCGGAAACAGCAAAGATTGTTGGTATTTCTATTGAATTTGAAGAACAGATAAGAATCAGAGGAGAAACGAATACAGATCTTATTCTCCAAGAAATGCAAAGCAAGGCTGATTTCCTCTATGACAAAAGAATTGTACGCGCATTGATTTCTCAATAATCATTAATTTAAACTTGATTAATAAAGAAAACTGGAGAATTACGTTGACGATCATTGAATGCGAGTTAATTCAAATTCTAATCTCAGAGAATAGTACTTCACAGATAATTGTACTTAAAGAACAAAATGGCTCCCGAACAATTACAATAGAAATCGGAATAAATGAAGCCGTAGCTATAAAAAACAGTATTGACGGCTACGAACTTCCAAGACCACTAACCCATGATTTGCTTTATCATACAATTGCAGCTCTTGCAGCAAAAATCAAACATATTATCGTATCTGATATAAGGCCATTCGATGAAGGAGGAGCGGTCTATTACAGCATTTTAGTATTAGAAGATTCACATCAAAAAGAAATCTCAATAGACTGTCGTCCATCTGATGCAATAGCTCTTGCAGTGCGGTGTGGCTGCAAAATATTTGTTGCAGAGGATGTTCTTAAAATCACCTCTGAATAACCCCACAGTTCAAAATTTCCAACACATTTTCTTGTATAAGAATAACTTATACTGTATTATATAGTTAATAATATAAAAATTTCACTCACGGGGATATATACTGCAAAGTAAAGTATAGTGCTTTTAAAAAAAACATCTACAAATAAGCTATTATTAGATTACTAAACTTGCAAAAAACCAGAAATTATTTTATGATTAATCCTGAATAAATCTTACCAGAACGGGAGATAATAATGACTACTGTTAGTGCCAAAGTCAAATTTTCATCGCTTTTCAGCCCTAATCATGTTCTATGTAATATTGAATCAGACCAACGAGATCTTGCAATTATGGAGCTCCTTAGAAAACTCGCCTATGAGCATGGAGTTGGCAATGTATCAGAAGTATTTGAAGAAATAATAAAACGAGAAGAAGAAATGTCTACAGTAATAACAGAAGGCATCGCTATTCCTCACGCTAGAATTTCTTCAGTAACAGAACTTGTTGTAGGTGTAGCCACATCTAATGAGGGTGTCGAATGGACAGATAGAAGCAAAGTAAAAGTTATTATACTTTTACTCATCCCCAAAGAGCAGCCAGGTCTCTATTTACAAGCGATAAGCGCGCTTGCAAGTATATGCAACACACAAGACTCATCCGATAGCATTTCAGAGCTAACATCTTCAGAAGAGTTATGGAGATATTTCGACCGAGGCGGCCTTATTCTGCCAGATTATATCTGCGCTGGTGATGTAATGAGAGATGTTGAGGTAAAATTATATGAAAATGATACCTTAGAAAAAGCGATAGATTACTTTGTGAAATACAATTATTTGAGTTTACCTGTTGTAGATAACAATAACGAACTAATTGGGGTCGTGTCTGCTCAGGAACTGCTTAGAGTAGTGCTACCTGATTACATCCTATGGATGGATGATCTATCACCAATTCTAAATTTTGAGCCATTTGCAGAAATTCTACGAAGAGAAAATATGACTTGGCTAGCTGAAATAATGACTACCGAGGTACCTAGTATTCAAATCACTGCTCCAGCGGTACAGATAGCTAAAGAGATGACCAGAATAAACGCTACAAGAGTATACGTGCTTGATGGCAAGGAGTTAAAAGGTGTAATATCCTTAAGAGGTTTCTTGAGTAAAGTCTTAAGAGAATAAAGTTACACTGGCATATCCGTTTGTTTATTGGCAATTATATTTAGGAGTATTATATGCATTCAGATGAAGTAGGAAAAGTTGAAACTCGCTCACTCCTTATCCGTGGTGCAATAATGATTGCAATCACAGCACTTGTAGGATACTTTGGCATACTGGTTAATCTTACTGAAGCACAAGTACTGTCATCATCAATTTTTATAATGATTATCATGGCAACGCTACTTTTTTGGGCTTTCAGACTAGCAATAGCATTTGTTGGTACAGGGATATTATTTGGAGCCAAAGTAATAACAGTCACTCAGTTTACACATGACACCGAACTCCCCATTATACTATTTCTTGTTGGAATGATGGTTATTGTCGGAGTACTAAAAGAACTAGGTCTTTTTACCTGGGTTATCCAATTAGTTGTAAGTTGTCAAAGATTATCAGGGCTAATGTTTATAGCGATTGTTGTATATTTGAGTGCACTGCTTGCATGTGCTGTGGATGAAGTAACCAGCATCGTTTTTGTTTCAACACTTATTTTCCAAGTATGTGATACACTTAAAATTAGAGCTACTCCTTATATAATAATAGCTGTTCTTGGTACAAATGTTGGCAGTGCCGGCACTATGCTTGGAAATCCGGTAGGTATTCTTATTGGAAGTAGGGGGAATCTTGGATTTATTGATTTCATATACTGGGCATTCCCAATAATGCTGGTCACCCTGACATCATCTCTTGCTATTCTCCTCTTCTGGTATAGAAAAGATATTGCTCTCTTAGATGAACGCCTAACCCAGCGCCGAGACATGGGCTTAACCCTCGGCCCACTTGTTCAAGTACCTTACAAAAGAGGGCTGTTTATACTAGTAGCAATGATTGCATTTATAGCCTCACATCATACTTTGGAGCACAACCTAGATCTTGAAGCAAATACCTTAATGATTGTGGCTCCACTTGTTGTAGCAGGACTTTTGATGATCTGGAGGCATAAGCGAGCTAGACATTATATTGAAGATGAAGTTGAATGGTGGACGCTACTATTTTTCATGATGCTTTTTGCTGTAGCTGGCTCACTGGAACATAGTGGAATTACTGTACGTATTGCAGATGAATTCAAGTCTGCTTTTGAATCTACGCCATGGCTATTAACACCAGCAGTAATATTTATTTCCGCTATAGGTTCAGCTTTTGTTGATAACGTTGTGTTTGTGGCAGCATTTCTCCCAGTGGTTGAACATCTCAAGGATTTCACTCTATGGTGGGCACTTCTCTTTGGAGCATGTTTTGGTGGTAATATCACGATGATCGGTTCTACTGCAAATATTGTGGCTCTTGGAATGCTTGAAAAGAGATGCAGACTACACGTAGCTTTTTTAGAATGGCTGAAAGTCGGATCAGTAGTTGGTATTGTCTCCTGCCTTATAGCATGGGGAGGTATTACTGTTTTATCACCCTATATGCCAAAGCCTGAGTTAAACCATATTCTTAGTGAAGAATTCGACAAAGAGATAAACAATAAACTCAATAGTACTAGAAAACTTCTAGATTTTTCAAAGCCACCAGTAGATCTTTCTCCAGAAAATACAGCAGAAATAATAGAAACAGACAATCAGTAATAATAAATTTATTATTATCATGCTTGAAAAAAAAGCATTATTCATTTAGTATATAAATGCTTATTTTATATATATTTTATTTTTCCGAATATAGAAGAGGTCGCAAGGTACTAAAATGAAAGATATTCTCCCACTGATTAAATCACATCTACCGGAAACGATTTCAAAAATCTTAAAATCTGAAAGCAAGATTTCACAAAATAAGCTTCCTCCAAGCTCCAACAGCATGGGTGTTTCTTATGAAATAGAAGGAGATATTCCAGGAAAGATATCATTATTCTTTGACGAACCGGTTGCTGTTGCCAAGAGATTCCTCACAATTACCATTGGTGATTCTGATGCGGCAACAACTGAAGAATCGTGCCTAGAAGTTGGAAACCAGGTTCTTGGGTTATTATTTGGCTTACTCTGTAACACTGGAGCTGAAGCACGTCTCTCATCTACAGGAGAGAGCATGACAGAAAACGAAGCCAAGAAATGGATAAATAACAGTACCTATCTTTCGACACTTATAACAGACGAATATGGAAATATAAACTTTTATTATTCTCTAGATTCAGAGCCAAACTCTTGCGCTGAAATCAACTATAAAGAAGACGAAGAAGACGTTCCAAGCCAGACAAAAGTTATGATTGTAGATGACTCCCCTGTAATGTGTGCATTTCTAAAAAAAATATTTACAGAAATGAAATATAACATTGTTGCAATTGCTGCAGACGGCTTAGAGGCACTGGAAAAATTCAAAGAATTCCGCCCGGAGCTTGTTACACTCGATATAATGATGCCCAAACTAAAGGGGACTGATGTTTTACAAGAGATAATAAAAATATCACCTGAAACTACTGTTGTAATGGCATCTTCAATTGCAGATGCCAAAACAGTTATGAGCTGTCTACGTATGGGAGCCAAACGCTATATTGTTAAACCATATGATAAAGAGGCAGTAATTTCGGCAATAGAAAAAGCTCTTACAATCAGGAAAGAGTAAAGAAATATGGATGAAGGTATAAATGAATTTCTCGAGCTTTTTCTTCAGGAAAGTAATGACCGATTCACAGAATTGAGTCATGAGCTTGTAGCATTAGAAGAAAGCCCATATGATGAAGAAATATTATACTCTATTATGCGCCATATGCACAGCATTAAAGGCAGCGCAGGAATGTTTGGGTTTAACAACCTAAAACTTATTGGACATAGATTAGAAGATCTCTGTGAAATAGTTCACAAAAAGCCCAGCCTGGTAAATGCTAAAGTAATGGACACACTATTTGCCGGAACCGATTTGCTACACAGTTCGTTCAAAAAAATAGCAGACTCAGGAGAGAGAAGCGGTGACCTGAGCTCTCAAGAAAAATTATTCCTAAATGAACTCGACGAAATAATTCAAGCACTTGCGAATGATGGTCTAGATCTGCCAACTGCAGCAAGTGACCTTCTTGAAAGTCTGTCACATATTTTAGTATCAATAGAAGGTATAATTGACCTTGAACCTATTAATAAAGATATTGATAAAGTTAAAACCTGTCTTGCTAATTACAATGAAGATTCATTAACACAGAGCAGTGAAAAACCTATCTTTTTCAATAATGTTGACATATCAAAAGAGTTAAAGAAACTAATAGAGCTTATAGAATTAGCCGATTCGTCTCCATTAAGTGACTCAAATACTAAAGATTTTTTTAGTACTTTAAAAAGAATTATCAAAATTATTGAAGGCGCAGAAGTCCACGAACTTGACGAATTACTTGATGATATGACCGAAAGCATTGGCATGTTTGAAGAACTTGCCCTCGACTTTGATAATTTACAATCAGAATACTATAGAGAATCGCTAACAGTGCTTGTCAAACATAGTCAAGATAAAATTATTGAAGAAAACAAGGAAAAGGCTAGTGCAGAAAAAACCATAACAAAATCTCAGACACAAGCACCAACCCGTAAGACTGTACGAGTAGAAGAAGCAAAAATTGATAACTTCCTTGATAACGTTGGAGAATTAATAATTCTTGGAGAGATATTCAATAATTTACAGAAGAAATTTTCAACAATAGTAAACTCTGATCAGCTTGATCTGGTTAGAGAGTTCTCTAGTGCAAACAATGATTTCAGTAAACAGGTTTTTGATCTTCAAAAATCTCTTATGGATATAAGACGCATTGAAATAAGCACAATAACATCAAGTATAACCAGATTGGTACGCGATACAGCCAGAAGCTTAGAAAAAGAAATTTCTATCGAAGTCATTGGAGAGGATTCAGTAATTGATAAAAGCTTGCTTGATGATATCAATACATGTATGGTTCATATCGTAAGAAACTCTTGTGACCACGGAATTGAAACTCCTGATGAACGTGAAAAAGCAGGTAAAAAACGCTCTGGAAATATAACAGTAACTGCACTAAACGAAGATAGCTCCCTTATTCTAAAGATAGTAGACGATGGACGAGGAATAGATACAGAAAAAATTGGAGCGACGGCAGTAAAAAATGGAATGTACTCACAGAGCGATATAGATGAAATGAGTGAGAGGCAGATAATGGAGCTTGTTTTCCAAAACGGATTCTCTACAGCTCAAGAAGTATCGGATATATCTGGTAGAGGCGTTGGAATGAGTTCAGTTCTTAATAATATTAAAAAATCCGGTGGGCTTATTGAAATTAACAGTGAACTTGGTAAATGGACCTCAATTTCAATAAAAGTACCACTTTCTATTATGCTCTCAGTTGTTGATGGATTAGTAGTAAAAAGTGGTGGAGAAACATTTATTATACCAATTAAATATATTGTTGAATCTTTTTATATTACAAACAATGATATAATTGGTTATCAAAAGCGTGGAAAATGTGTCAAACTTCGTAACGAAGTCCTTCCTGTCATCAATCTTAATGATATTCTGGATCTTCCCTCTGGTACAGGTGGAACATGTGTTCTTATAACATGTGATGCTGCAAGATACTGCCTAGTTGTAGATGAAATTATCGATCATCAACAAGTAGTTATTAAAAGAATCAACGGACTGGAAAGTGTAAGAGGAATTATGGGTGGTGCACTACTAGGCGACGGTACTGTCGGTCTTGTACTGAATATAGATGTAATGGGAGCAATTTTTATCGACTAACCTTACTACAGTTACTTCAATCCTAAAAACGCTAACCCCCTACGGCATGTCTTTCTAATTATATTTTTAAAAGTTTTATCCTTTTCCACTGCCCCTTTCCATGGCGTCATATCAAAATATTTTTTAAATTCTTTCTTATATGGTGGTTCAGGAAGATAAAGCCACGGTTTCTGAGCTGTACAAAAGTGAATAATTACAGGCTTTTTTAATTCCGAAAATTCTGGACGTTCTTTCGAAAGGAGTTCCGTGCCCATCTGGGCAAGAAGTGGGAATTGTGCATTAAATCTTAGCGGTGTAACAACAAACCTGTCTCTATATAAATAATTGAGGGCATCTTGATCAGCATAGATCAATTCCCCCCCCTTACTCAACCACTCCTGCATTCTTTTTGTTAGATTGTCTTTACGCATCTCTTCAAGATTCATGAGTAACATACCAGCATTAAAGTACAATGGATTAATCTTTTTTACATAATCCCAAACCTGACTGGATTTAATTACAACATCACTATCCAGAGATGCTCCTAAAATATTATCTCCTAAATCAATAGAATGCAGTTCTCCAAGAGATCCCAGAACAATCATATCACAGTCTAAATAAATAATTCTATCCAAATCAGGAAGTTTATCAGGAACAAATAATCTCAAATATGTATTCAATGTAACTGCAGACTCATAAAAACCAGCAAGTTCTCCAACATCAACCTCGATAATTTTAAGAGAGAAATCTTTAACAGCTTTCAGACTTTCCAATTTTCTAATATTGTCATCATCCAATTCATCAGTAAAAGAAACAATATAAAGATTAAATTCTTCATTTTCTTTTGAATTATATAATACTGACACAAAGCAAGTACTTAAATATGGCATATACGAATTACTAGCAGCCATTAATAGATCTATTTCCAACGATTAATCCTCCACCTCATTTCTAGCTAAATCCAAAAAGGTAACCTGCCCAAATCGTTGAGAAACATCCTTAAAGGCTGCAGCCAACATAGTTTTTATTTCATCGTGATTATTTACCTCCACACCAGTCGGAGAATCAAATTCCGTTTTATTAACAGCGTTAAAAACATCAAGGACATTTATATGCGCAATATCCCTTCCTGGGCTATATGCATCTCCTTCAGCTTTGACTTCTCGTAAAAGATTGTTATCTAAGAGAATCAAAACAAGCTTTCGAATTAAAACTGGAGGAGCCATAAAACGTGCTGCAAGCTTATCAATAATACCGGTAGCCACCTCCCCCGTATAAAATTCCGTACACACATAGCACATAATAGAAGTTGCGAGATAAAGATTATAACTATATCCTGTTCGTCTAAAATGTGATGTTGCAACTAGATCATAATAATTCTGGATATTGAATGCGATCTCCGCTCCTAGCAGAATAACTGTCCATACCATCCATACCCAAAGCAAAAATAACGGAAATACCAGTAAGGTGCTACCGTATAGCCTAGTAAGATTAGTTCCTGCATAATTAACATACATAGAAAAAGCAAACTTCATCAGCTCAAGAATTATCCCAGAAAAAATTCCCCCAACTAAAGCAGGAATAATTTTAACCCGAGTAAAAGGCATAAAAATTATTAAGAGTGTAACCGAAAAGGATGTTAAAGCTAGGGAAAGTCCACCTAGAACCACTTTCACCATAAATGACTGCCTTGGACTGACCGCGACCTCATTCTGGATGTTTTTTTCAACATCATTACTATCAACTTCTTCACCACTATCTATTGGTAAATGAGAAAGAATCATCTCATATGCTTCTTTCTTTGTATCTTCAATGCTGTTAGCCATTTTAATAGTAGCAACTTCTACTTTAGAGTTTAAATATACTGAAAAACTCATCATAATAGGTATTATTATAATTGCAGCCAAATAAGCAACAAACCTATTAATCCATACCCTTTTTCTATCTATTTGCCAAATTGCATTAAATGACTTTTCAATATTCGCCAATAGTGTATATGCCACATAAAATAACACAATAAAACTCAAACCAACAATTTCCTTGGCTCTCTCAGCAAAACCCCTGATTAATTCCAATATTGGTTTAAGTTCTGGAACATCCGGTATTTTCGTCTCAATAGAAACAATAAAACCGTTTACGTAATTCTGATGTTCACTAGTTCCTAACATAGAAGCTACAGCAATCCCTATAAATATCAGAGGTACAATAGCAACTATAGATTTAAATGCAAGAGCTGATGCAGCAGTAATAGTCTGGTGCCTCACTATAGATTTATAACACTCTATAACAAAAATTCCAAGTACTTGAAAGCATTTTTTTGACGCCCCAAAATTTGAAACATCTTCATACGAAACATGTCTTTCAATAAATAATCTTATCTTATCAATAATACCCATTACTCGCCCCATATTCTTTTTTACCTACTGAATATTAAGTATTACATATTATAGAATAAATGTCAAAATAAAAGGAAATAACTGCAAATAATAAACTAAATGATTATTTGACATAGAAACATATTATATATATTATATAGAGAGATTTTTATTGATTACGAAAGGGAAGCAATGCGTATAGGTGTACTTGGTGCTGGTTATGTAGGTCTTGTTACAGGAACATGTCTAGCAGAAATGGGAAACCATGTTCATATTGTTGATATCGCTGAAGAGAAAATTGCTCGTCTTAGAGAAGGTAAAAGCCCACATTTTGAGCCTGGTCTTGATGAACTCCTAAAACGTAATATAGATGAGAAAAGAATAACATTCAGCTCAGAAGTTAAGAATGCTGTCATTAATAATGATGCTGTATTTCTTGCAGTAGGAACCCCAATGAGCGATAATGGCTCAGCAAATCTTGAGTATATAAATCAAGCTGCAATAGATGTCGCCAAGAATATGGATAGTTATAAAACTATAATTATTAAATCAACAGTCCCAGTAGGAACGAATACAAGTATCTCAAATCTTATTTCTAAAAATACAACTCAAGATTTTGATTTAGTAAGCAATCCAGAATTTCTTAAGGAAGGTGCTGCAATTGATGATTTTATGAGGCCAGACAGAGTTGTTGTTGGCGTGAGAAGTAATAAAGCAGAAAAGATAATGAAGCAGATCTACGCACCATTTGTGCGTTCAGGTCATCCGATAATGGTAATGAATCCAGAGAGTGCTGAGATGGTCAAATACGCTAGTAATGCACTCCTTGCCAGCAGAATTTCTTTTATGAATGAAATTGCCAATATTTGTCACTCAGTTGGTGCAGATGTCGAGCTTGTAAGAACAGGCGTGGGTAGCGACAGACGTCTAGGCAGTGCATTCCTCTTCCCCGGTCTGGGATATGGTGGATCATGCTTCCCTAAAGATATACGTGCCCTTACCCACGTAGCAAAAGAAGCCGGTGTAAAGTCTCTCCTTTGTGATGCAATAGACAGAGTAAATATTGAACAGAAGTTTGCACTTATCCCTGATATTTACCAAGAGCTAGGAAAAGATCTATCAAGTATAAAATTTGCAATGTGGGGGCTAGCATTCAAACCAAAAACAGATGATATACGAGAAGCACCAGCTCTCTATATGATAGATGAACTGTCAAAACATGGCGCAAAAATTAGTGTTTATGATCCAGAGGCAATAGAATCAACACGAAAAGAGATTGGAGATAAGGTTGAATACGCCAAAGATGCCTATTCAGCAGTTGAAGGAGCGGATGCCCTTATTATCTGTACTGAATGGAATGAATTCAGAGCTCCAGACCTTACTCGTATCAAAAAGCTTTTAACTAAGCCTATTATCTTTGACGGACGCAATCTTTATGACCTAGAAGTTATGAAAGACTCAGGATTTACCTATGTATCAATTGGTCGTTCAAAGATAAACTAAATATTATAAATTAAGTATATAAAAAAAAGTAACCGCATCTTATTAAAGGTGCGGTTACTTTTTATTACAATATTTCAGGTCTACTGAATTTCGACATTCTTGATTGCGAGGTCATCAAGTTGCTTCTTGTCTACTCCAGCAGGAGCACCGGTCATAAGATCCATTGCTTTTTGATTCTTAGGGAATGCAATAACTTCACGAATATTATCATAACCAAGCATCATTGCCACCATACGGTCAACACCAGGAGCAATACCAGCATGCGGTGGAGTACCATATTTGAGAGCTTCTACAAAGAAGCCAAATCTCTCTTCAGCCTCTTCACTTGAGATACCAAGAATTTCAAAAATTCTATTCTGAATCTTCGAATCATGAATACGAACAGATCCAGAAGCCAGCTCAACACCATTTAGAACAAGGTCATATGAAGTAGAACGAATATCACCCAAAGCACTATCTTTACTGTTAAAGTCATCATAAAGCTTATCTTCATCTTCAGGGTGAATCATGGTGAATGGGTGGTGCGAACTTTCAAAACGATTATTATCTTCTGACCACTCAAATAGTGGAAACTCAGTAATCCAAACAAACTTGAAAACACTTTTATCAGCAAGCTTTTCAAGTTCCCCCCACTTGTTACGAAGAGCAGCAAGTGAATTGTTTACAACGCTAGCCTTATCAGCCATAAACATCATAACATCGCCATTCTCCGCTCCCATACGCTCAGCAATAGCATCAAGCTCAGAGGTTTCAAAGAACTTTACTGGAGCCCCATTATATGTACCATCCTCTAGAATCTTAATCCATGCAAGCCCCTTAGCTCCATAAGCCTTGATATGACTATGCAATCCATCTAAATCTTTACGAGAATATTTGTCCTGACAACCTTTAGCTACTAGACCTTTAACCATTCCTCCACTCTTAGCAACATTGGCAAATACTCCAAAACCACAATCAGTAACAAGGTCCGTAATTTCAGAAAGTTTCATCCCAAAACGAAGGTCAGGTTTATCACAACCATAATCTCTAATTGCCTCAGAGTATGGCATACGTTCAAATTTTGCTTCAACTTCAACACCGATACCATCTTTAAAAGCAGCCACCATGCACTCTTCAATAATCTCAAAGATGTCATCAGGTTCTGCAAAACTCATTTCAAGATCAAACTGAGTAAATTCCGGCTGCCTATCAGCTCTAAGGTCTTCATCACGGAAACAACGAGCGATCTGATAATAGCGGTCACAACCACCGACCATCAAAATCTGCTTGAAAATCTGTGGACTCTGAGGAAGCGCATAGTACATACCATGATGTACGCGGCTAGGCACAAGATAATCACGAGCACCCTCAGGAGTTGACTTACCAAGAATTGGAGTTTCAATTTCAAGAAAATCTTTACTATCCATAACACGACGAATAGCATTAATAGCTTTATGACGAACACGAAGATTCTTCTGCATCTGTGGTCTACGCATATCAACGTAGCGATAACGCATACGTATCTCTTCACCAGCATTTGAATATTCATCGGTATCAAAAGGAATAACTTCCGATTCACTCAATACTTCAAAACTAACAATATCTAGCTCAATTTCACCTGTATCCATTTTAGGATTGATCATATCATCTGGTCTTGCAAGAACTTTACCAGTTACTTTTAGAACCCACTCATTACGAACATGTTGTCCAAGCTCAAGAACTTCAGGCTTATCAAGATCAAACTTAATCTGTGTCAATCCATACCTATCACGAAGGTCGATAAACATCACACCGCCGTGGTCACGCCTATTCTGAACCCATCCAGCCAGTACCACTTCACTTCCTGCATCAGCCTTTCTAAGCTCTCCGCACGTCTTTGTTCTAATCATTTCAACTTTCCCTTATATTTAAAATCATTATCAAAATAATATAAATTCTTGATATTAGTCAATTACTATCAGATTATATAGATACTATAAAAAAATCAAAAAGGTTTTATCTTTATTTTTCATAATAAACCATACGAAATTTTTTCAATATCTGCCATAACAGCAATATATATTATTTTTATCTATAATATCTGAATTATAAAAAGGATAAGCTCCACAGTAAACTGCGGAGCTTTAAGGGGGAAATCACGAAAATTGAACTAAATATAGGGGGAAAGCCCAACCATCGCATAAGGTTAATATAATAAGCATATATAAATATGGGAAAGGAGATAGCTTACTATATTATTTTGCTTTACTATGAGTTTAAAAGTACCAGTAAAGTCTTATTGTTTTTGTACTCTCTCTATCGTCTGTTTTCTGGTTTTTACTTGAATAAATTTTATTTTTTTACTCAAAATAATCTCGTACCTGTTGCAAAAATCCTTTATTATGCTATATTTCATAGAGATTTAGATTACTTAATTATTATAATTTAACTGGGATAAATTAATTCATATGTTATTCAAAAACGTTGGTATTCGTTCAGTATGTTCAGAGATTCCACCAAACATCGTTACCTCTGAAGAGGTAGAAGGTCGTTTGAGTTCTGTATATAAGCGACTCAAACTCCCTGAAGGCAGACTTGAGCTAATGAGTGGAATACACGAAAGGCGCTTCTGGGATAAAGGTACAAGACCATCTGACGCGTCAGCACTAGCGGGAAGACGCGCTTTAAATGCGGCTAATATTGCAACTAATGATGTTGACTGTCTTATACACGCGTCAGTCAGTAGAGACTTTTTAGAACCTGCAACGGCTGCAATTGTCCATCAAAAACTTGGACTCAGCTCAAAGTGCATGATTTTTGATCTTTCCAATGCCTGCCTTGGGGTTCTTAGTGGAATAATTCAAGTAGCATCAATGATTGAAACTGGTATTATTGAGTGCGGATTAATTGTATCCGGAGAAGTAGCAGAACCTCTGTATAATGCAACAATAAAATCAATTATTTCAGATAAAGCTCTAACAAGAAAGAGTATCAAAGCACATTTTGCCAGCCTCACAATCGGTTCTGGCTCATGCGCGATAGTACTTACAAAGAATATGGACAAAACCCACAAACTTATTGGTGGAGTACATGCAACCGACTCTGAAGCGAATAAACTCTGTTATGAAGGACCAAAACAGAGCAGTACAGGTGGCCCAACAATGGTAACTGACAGCGAAGCCCTCCTCCATGCTGGGTGTGACTTAGCAAAACAAACCTGGGAAAAACTTAAAGTTGAACTTAATTGGACAAATGATACTCCAGATCACATATTTACCCATCAAGTAGGAGTTGCCCATCAACGACTGTTATTTGATGTTACTGGACTTGATATCAGCAAAGATTTTCCGACCGTGTCGAGATTTGGAAATACTGGTTCAGCAGCTCTCCCTACTGCATTGGCATGTGGTATTGTTGAAAAAGACATCAAGAAAGGGCAAAAACTTGCTCTGCTTGGAATAGGCTCAGGTCTATCAAGCATAATGCTTGGGATCGAATATTAATATTATCAACTTTAATTGTAAACCCTTTAAAAACAAATAATTCCCTGTATCTTCATATCAACCCATGTCGATAAGATTAATGATGTATTATATAGTTTTACGAAATATCATTTGATCAGATATATTGAACATACAGGAGTTAAATCTTGAAAACCAAATTTATCCTTCTAGCAGTTATTCTTCTGGGTTGCAGCGCAAAGGCCTATGACATTCCTACCAAGACAATTGGCAGCCATACATTCAAGCTGAGCCTCAAGCCTAAAGATACAGATAGTCTTGATGCGAAAGCTGCTGATTTGTATATTACCAGATTCCCTAATAGTGGCTGGATCTATGAGGGAGGCTGCGAAAAACAACTTGGATGCAACGAAAAGAAATTTGCAAAAGTAGTAACAGTTCAAGCTGACGGAGATTATTTCTTTGTTTCACGAGGTGGTGATGCTGCAGGTATGGCTACGCCACCTCATAAAAGTGATACCCCTCAGGTCAAAGTTACTGTAGATACCATCAAACCAAAGGTACGATTTATTTCTCCTGTTGAAGGTACTATTCTAAAGGCTGGAGAAAATATCAGGCTGGACTGGGTAGCATCTGATAAAAACCTAGCATTAACTGCAATAGATATATTTTATACCGATGGTAAATCAGGCACATGGCAGAAAATTGCCAGCAACCAGCCAAATACTGGACACTTCCAATGGCAAGTTCCACTAGGTGAATATAAAGATCTCAAATTTAAAGTAACAGCTAGAGATACTGCAGGAAATATTGGAGAAGGGATTTCGGAGGCATCATTTAAAGTCATGCTTCCAGATAAAATTGCAGAAATGCACAAGGTATCCCTGCCTGTAGAGGTCGAATTGACTCCAGTACAGCCAAGCCTGCTTGATAATCAAATAAAAGTACAGACTTTACCAGCAAGTTCAGAAGTTACTCTCGAAGCTGATAAATACCTAACTAAAGATCCTAGGCCAAAGACATCACACCCGGAACTTGATGCCAATGATGCAAATATTCCACGTGCTGAAAAAGACGTCGGAAGGGCGGCATATATTGCATATGTCATGGGGGGAAACCTTGTTCGTCAGGGAAGACTCAAAGACAGTTTGAGATACTATAGAACTGCGGTTGATGCAGATACAAATTTCCATCAGGCATGGAATGATCTAGCTCTAGTCTACAAACAGCTTGGTGCTTTTTCCAAAGCTGATGCCTGCATTGTAAAAGCACTCGCTATTGTACCCAACAGCCCAAGGTACCTAAACACACGAGGAGCAATATATCAAGGCGCTGGTTTTGAAATTCTAGAGGATCCAGCATCTGCGGAAGAGTCACTGGCAAGAGCCAATGATCTCATTCTGTTTGCAGTAAAATGTTACGGCGACGCGGTTGCAGCTGCCCAAAAATCAGGTAAACTGGCAGAGTGCGCAGAGACATATTTCCATCTTGGAGAAATATGCTACTTTGCCAATCAGGATGCAACTGGAGCGAGGCAGTACTGGCTCAAGATACTCGACCTGCACTCCCCTACCCCTGATCTTGATAATATAGTCCTTGACCGCAACACCCCTCAAGAACAATTATCACGAAGTATATACGAAAAAAATACTGAACTCTGGGTAGATCTTAAGAGCTGGCAGATGTGGGCAAGAGAATACATTCAACAATTAAATAATCTTGAAAGAGGGCTAGTACAGCCTAGAGCCCCTATAAGTACAGGTCAGTTCCAGCAATATGCCAACCCAAATCTGGGAGCTAACGCACTACAGCCTCAAGCAGCAGGAGTCGGAGCATACGGACTCAACCCAAGCGGCAAGTACTACCAGTCAACTTCTAGGGTGGTATATCAAGGATCACCGTATACTAACCAGAATGCAGCAGAGTACCAGGGCGTACCTTACAATCAGGGAGTTCCACTATCACAGGCGCCTCAGGGAAAATATATAATCCCGTCTAAGCAACGACCAGGAAAAAACATATATGTACCGCTTCAAGCGAATACAGTTCCCCCTCAAGGTAAGTGGTCTCGAGCGGATTACGGAAGTGCCCCTGATTATACCTATCGCCAGCAATAGATTATACCGATAAAATCTAATTTATATTATATTTTAGAACTCCCAGAAATAGTATCTGGGAGTTCTAAATTTCAATACTTTAATTTACATGTCTTTATTAATTTCCTTCAGCATTTCAAACATCACCACAAAATTTTCAAAAGTGTAAGCGCCTAAATAGTATGTACCCCATTAAATGCAAAACTTCTGCCATTACCAAATATTTCGCAATGCGTCTTCACATTATCACGTACTTGTTCTATAGAACCAAAAGTCAACATTTTCTGAGTATCCACTCCCCCCCTCCCCAAGAGTTCTTCATTCTTTATAGTTATGCTTCTCAAGAGCATAATAATCACGTAACCCTTCACAGATAGTGTGCACCCAAATTGTTGATATAGATCAAATATCAAGATGAATTTTTCACTCATTATGATCTTATGCTAAAATAGTCACTCAACATAATTAATACATCTTGTTATAAGCATATATTTAAATAAACTTTCTCTTACCGATCATATCAACATGATATTTCTATACATATTTATACATTACAAACTTATACTTTGTTTTAATAATACTTAAAAATAGTATCTTAGGGAAGAACATGAAAAGAATCAAATTAAAGTTTCAAAGCAAAATATTGCTTTAGATTATTGGTGCTATTGTAATAATTTCAGGAAGCATACAATATTATATAAGCCAAGAAATCTCAAACACGGAAAAATAGAATTAAAATGCCCCCATCTTCAAATTTAGCATATATAGGCAGACCCGCAGATATAATCAAACTTGATGATAAAGATTTCAGTAAGTTCTAAACTCAGTACTAAAATAGTATAATTTAATGAGATCAGATGTTTGAATACATCTGATCTCATTAGTTTACTGTATAAATTAAAAATCAACACTTAGCTATTTCAAGTAAGTATACTTTAAAACTTTCCAAATTTATCATCATCTACATTGATTGTTTCTTCAGGTTTAACTATTTCAGCATAGTTGGCTGATGGCCTTTCAGAAAAGCTACTTGAGTATTTGCGATGCTCTTTTGTCTTAGTACTATTATTATCTGCTGACATAGATGATAGCTTAAATGTTGATATAAGTTTTTCAAGTTCTATAGACATACTTGACATCTCTTCACTAGCGCTTGCAGTCTCTTCTGAGCTTGAACTGTTAGATTGAGTAATATTTTCTATTTGAGTTAGCGCTGAGCTCATTTGCTTCATATCATTTGATTGATCAACTAAAGATGAGGCAATATTACTAACGAAACTGCTAGTCTTATTTATGCCGTCAACAATACTAATAAATGATTCAGCAGTAATTTTACTCATATTATTTCCATTATCAATTTCACTTACGACTGTTTCAATGAGAGAGGCTGTTTCACCTGCTGCCGTTGCACTTCTTGCTGCAAGATTACGTACCTCTTCAGCTACTACAGCAAATCCTTTGCCGTGCATACCAGCTCTTGCCGCTTCAACAGCCGCATTTAGAGCTAAAAGATTTGTTTGGAATGCTATATCATCAATGGTTTTGATAATTTTCTGAACTTCAGTTGCTCTTCCTGACATACCCTCCATTGCTTTACTTAAATCTTGCATCTGTTTCTGACCAATTAATGCTGCATTATTAGCTTCTGTCGCATACTTATTAGCTGTTGCCGCATTATCAGCATTTTCATTAGTCTGAATATCAAGATTATTAACAGCGTCTGTTATTTCTTCAATAGCTGAAGCCTGTTCAGCAGCACCTGTTGATAACTCCTGACTTGCTGAACTCAACTGACATGCTCCCTGACTCACCTGCTTTGCAGAAACATTAACTTGCTCCAATGCTTCATTGAAGTTCGTTACCATTTTTTTCATTGCATTGCCCAGCACGTCTTCACTTCCTTTTGTTTCGATATGAACATCAATATTTTTGTTAGCAATGTTTAAAGCGACCTCAGACATTAATTCAAGATAATTCTGCATTTTTATAGCAGCTCTAGTCATATCTCCAAATTCATCACACCGGATTCTATATTTTTCAAGCGACTTTTTCTGATTTTCCGTATTATGTATTATGCCAGACGAAAGATTTAACATTAACCTATCGGTAGTTTTTAAAACTTTATCTACTGATCCAATTAAGATAAAGACAACAATACTCATACATAATATTAGCAAAATAGTTGTGGCAATAAATAAAATATTTATTTTATCAACTGACTCTAATAATTCTGGTTCTGGAACACTTAAGCATATTCTCCAACCATTCTGGGTGACAGCGACCTCAACTATTTTATAAAACGACATTGTATCCAACGTATATCTTACTTCTCCGTTGCCTACTTCTAAAAATTTTTTAGCAATCTTTGCATTAGCAGCATTGCGTATAAAATCTTTATTGAAAACAAGCTCTGAATTTGGGTGTGCAATAATAATACCTGTTGAGTCTAATATAAATGCATATCCTGTTTTACCTGCACTCATATTTCTTACATGCTTGTCATTAATGTTAGACATTCTATTACCAATAAATAATACTCCTACTATTTTATCTCCATCTTTAATAGGTTGAGATATACCAAAAAGCAAGTTCCCAGTTGATTTACTTTTTAACGGCTTGGTAATGCATGTTTCGCCCTTTATGGACTTCTTAAAGTAATCTCTATCTTTTACCGAAACCCCTACTGCAGTTGGATCATTAGACCCTATAGTGATTCCATCTTTGTTAGAAATTGCAATAATTTCAAATTTTTTATCTGAGCTAACAATATCTGAGAGACTTTCTTTTATACTCTCTGAAGAACTTGCGTTTTTGTTCAAAGCGGCATCAATAAAGCTTTTGTTTTTAGTTAAAACTTTAGCGAGTAAAATATCCATATTCAACTGAGAGTCTATTTGCTTTTTAATTGATTGCACCTTGGCTTCAAGAGTTCTTTTTTCTGTATTTAAAACTATTGCTGCTATATCTTTGCTAATGTAAAATTGCAAACTACCAGAAATAATTATCACAGCAGCAATAATCCATAGTAGCATTCTACCCCGAAACTTCAACTTAATCTTTTTCATCCGATCTCTCCATAATTTTTCATAATATAAATATAAATTTATAATTTAATATTTATAGCATAATATTCTATATGAGTATATTATTAAAAGAATAGAATTGTTGAATTACGCACCGCATAAATTTCATTTTATACATTTTGCGTGAAAAAATTAGCATTTTTTTATTTTTATATTTAGATCTCTATATTGTGTAATATATTATTTTTAAAACGCATTATTACGATACACCTCAATCTTTTAAACTAATTTTTGATTTAGCAGGATATTTTGGTTTTTTTACCAATTTGTAGTTAATTCTGGACAAAGTTGATAAATTTCACAAATTAAAAAAGAAACTTTGAGCCAATTTTCATCAATTATTTTTTATTTAATCTAATCTATAATTGCACATTATTTTTTATGAGTTACAATAATGATAAAGTTATATACTTTTCTACAAACCGCAAAATAATTCATTTTTCGACTTTATACTTAATAATCATTTATTATTTATTATTTCTAAAATATTTTAAATAACGTTTTAGTGATATAATTCAATTTATAGAAATGACGAAAAGTCATTGAATTACACAAAACATACAATTATGAATATTGTTTATTCTTAAATGTATAATATTACATTTATTGTTTTTATATTTATCCTTAACAAATTATTTTAATATTTAAATACCTATCAATTTAGATTGATTACTATATAATTTGGTTTTCTCTCAAAACTGGTACACCCTTTGTAAATTAAAGCATAAGTTTATAACCATTAAGTATCATATTTAATTACTGTTTTGGGATTAGTGAATAATTCCAGTTTTATATATTAATAAGATAAAAGGAAATAACATGAAAATGAAATACTTAAAGTGTATCTTTAGTGTAATTTTAATGGTTTCAACTCTTTCAGCATCAGCTAATGAAAAACCAGGAGTTACAATTTATGCCACAGGTGGTACAATTGCTGGCAGTTCAAAGAAAAGTACAGACACTACCGATTATGATTCTGGCAAAATTGGTGTCCAAACTCTAATTACTGCAGTACCAGAAATAACAGAATTTGCAAATGTAAGTGGTGTACAGATTGCCAATACAGGAAGTAATAATTTGACTCAAGATATTGTTCTAAAATTAAGTAAAGAAATCAATAAAAAACTTAAAGAGCCAGGAACTAGTGGAGCTGTAGTTACACATGGTACTGATACTTTAGAAGAGACTGCTTTTTTCTTGGATCTTACTGTCAACAGTGACAAACCAGTTGTTGTTGTTGGAGCAATGCGACCAGCTACTGCTATTAGTGCAGATGGCGGAATGAATCTTCTTGAAGCGGTAAAACTAGCTACAGTAGAAGAAGCTAAAGGTAGAGGTACAATGATAGTTCTTAATGACAGAATTGGCTCAGCCTTTTACACCACTAAAACAAACTCAACCATGCTAGACACTTTCAAGGCTATAGAACAAGGGTATATTGGTGCTTTCTTGAGTGGGGTTCCTCACTTTTATTATGAAACAACAAAACCCATAAATAAACATATGTTTGATATAATGAATACTGATAAATTACCGGTTGTAAAAATTCTATATAGCTATCAAGATCAAGATGGCTCATTACTAAAAGCAGCAATTGATAATGGTGCCAAAGGTATTGTTATCGCAGGTACAGGTAACGGTTCCATTCCTAATATAATGAATGATGCAGTAAATGAAGCAATGGCAAAAGGGATCCCTGTAGTTAGATCTACTAGGACAGGTAATGGTTTTTCAACACCTAAGAAAATCGGAATAGGTTCAGGAATTTACAATCCACAGAAATCAAAGGTTCTTCTTGAACTTGCGCTGAATGAAGATGCTGATATAGAGACTATTCGTAGCTATTTTGAAGAGTAGAACAAAATAAGATTTATATAAAATAAGAATCACAATATAGCTCAAAAATATAAAAGGTCACAGGATGCTTACCCAAAGCTATTCTTGTGACCTTTTATATTGCCTAACTTTGATATATTCAATTATACAAAATAACTCCCAAAAAATCCTTAAAAGTTATACAAACCTAACATTATTACCGTATAATAATATAAAAGAATAACAAAGGAGCAATTATGGAAATTATACAACTTAATATACAAGGGATGTCATGCGCTGCATGTGTGGCCCATGTTGAAAAAGCAATTGCAAATACTAATGGCGTAGATGTTGCAACAGTAAATCTTGCAACAGAAAAAGCAACTGTCAGCATAAACCCTGAAATCATTAATATCAAGGATATTATAAAAAGTGTAACCGAAGCAGGATACAATGCAACCATTGCCACAGAAGCAATTAATGACGAACAAACAAAGCTGAAAAAGAAAGAGTTGAAGTCATTGAAGACCAAAATGTTTTTTTCAATTATCCTAAGTATCCCTTTAGTACTGGCAATGTTTGCTGGAATACTAAAAATAAAGCCACTAATGTTCCTGCATAATCCCTACCTACAGCTGGCTTTAGCAACACCAGTTCAATTCTGGATTGGCTGGAGTTTTTATAAAAACGCCTGGAAAAATATTAAAGCACTAAATCCTGGCATGGATGTACTTGTCGCACTCGGTACATCTGCAGCTTATGTATTCAGTATATTCAACGGGTTTATTGCAAAACATACCACTCTTTCAAGTTCAGGTTTATACTTTGAAGCATCAGCAATCATTATAACCCTTGTCCTACTTGGCAGATACCTTGAAGCAAATGCCAAAGGTAAAACTTCAGAAGCCATAAAAAAATTAATGGGACTCCAACCCAAAACAGCTAACATTGAACGTAATGGAGACATAATCTCAGTCCCAATCAACGATGTTCAAATCGACGATATCATACATATCAAACCTGGAGAAAGAATCCCTGTTGACGGTATTATAATTAGTGGAAATACGGCAGTCGACGAAAGCATGATTACCGGAGAGAGTATACCTGTAGAAAAAGATACTGGTGATTTGCTCATAAGCGGAACAATAAATAGCTTTGGTTCTGTAAAATTCAAAGCCAGTCATGTAGGTAATGACTCCGTATTATCAAGAATAATATCTTTTGTTGAAGAAGCCCAAGGCTCAAAAGCTCCTATTCAGAAAATTGCTGACAAAGTTGCAGCCATCTTCGTACCTGCTGTACTAAGTATTGCAGTTATTACCTTTTTAATCTGGTGGCTGGCATTTGGCTCTTTTACTTCTGCTATTATTTCTGCAGTAGCAGTACTGGTAATAGCCTGCCCTTGCTCACTGGGACTGGCAACGCCAACAGCAATAATGGTCGGTACAGGAGTTGGCGCACAGCGCGGTATACTTATTAAGAATGGAGAAGTACTACAGCAAACCGGAAAAGTTACAACCATTGTACTAGATAAAACCGGCACAATAACTCAAGGTAGACCAGAACTACAAAAAGTAATACCGTCGGTAGGCTCAAATATAATAAAAGATGAAAAAGAAATACTCACTATTGCTGCAAGCTTAGAGAATAACTCTGAGCACCCGCTAGCCAAAGCTGTCGTTGCTGTGGCAAGAGAACTGGATTGCAAATTGTTTAGTACTGAAAATTTCAAAGCAATTGCTGGCAAAGGAATTAAAGCCAAAATTAATGATACTGAATATCTCATAGGAACAGAACAATTCATAATTGAAAACAGTATTGATATCACAAAACTTTCTAAAGAAAAAGCAACCCTAGAAGAACAAGGAAATACTGTAATTATTCTTGCAGACACCACTCAGCCTATTGCAATTCTTGCAATAGCGGACAGTATTAAAGCTACTTCAGAACGTAGTATCGCAACACTCAAAGCAATGGGGCTCGATATCTATATGATTACTGGTGATAACAATCGAACAGCCAAAGCTATCGCTAAAAAAGCAGGTATTGACAATGTTCTATCTGAAGTCCTGCCAGAAGGAAAAGCTTTGGAAGTACAAAAACTACAAGCAAAAGGCAAAATAGTCGCTATGGTAGGTGACGGTATAAATGACGCCCCTGCACTGGCTACTGCGGACACCGGTATAGCCATGGGTGAAGGTTCAGATATTGCTATGGAGTCAGCAGATATCACACTTATGAGGGGTGATTTAGGTGAAATTGCTGCTGCTATTCAGCTCTCACGCAATACAATGCACAAGATAAGGCAGAACCTCTTCTGGGCATTTTTTTATAACTCTATCGGCATCCCATTTGCTGCATTAGGTTTTTTAAATCCTATCATAGCCGGCGCTGCTATGGCATTCAGCTCAGTATCAGTTGTCTCAAACTCACTAAGTTTAAAAAGATTCAAATTCAACCAATACAATACCACGATCAATTCAAATCAATTATCCGAGCAAAAAGCACAGCAGACAAAGGAGAAAACAATGACAGAGAAATTTATCGTAGAAGGCATGAGTTGCAACCACTGTAAGAACAGTGTTGAAAAAGCTGCTCTCACCGTAAAAGGCGTTATAGAAGCAGAGGTAAATCTTGAAAAAAAGGAACTAACAATAACCTTTACAGATCAAGATACAGAACTTGATGCAGTAAAACAAGCAGTTATTGATGCTGGATATACCTTAGGTTCATAAACCCTACCATACCATTAAATAATCGGAACCACCCGTTAAACGGGTGGTTCACTAGTCGAAATTAACAATATCTGTTAAAACTACTCAAGTTTAATTTGTTTATACTGATGGTAACACCATACTTCATTAATTTCGTAACTTCTTTAATAATAGCATCCTTAAAGGCATATTTTGCATTTTCTACAAAAATCAGAATACCTTTTGGGTAAGCTCAGAATAAGCCATAGCTTCTGCATGATACATTCATTACACAAATTAATAACTCTAAGTATCAAAAAGATAAAAAAACTCTTAAAAGTCCTCAATCAATTTTCTACACAAATTTTAATAACAAGCTTTTTCACATCTTCTGGCTCGGTTAGACAAAGATCGGGCATATGATAGTCATGTGGATAGAACACCGCAAACTCACCTTCACTCATTTTCAAACTGGAATATGTATCAGGTATGCTGAATTTTTCAACATCATTTTCTGCATTGTACCCTCCTATACTAATAGGATTATTCTCAGCAAAACAATGCCCCATTATCAACTTACCAATGTATAGCACTTGAATATCAATATACTTTTCATGCTTTTCAAACTTGAGATTATCAAGTCTTTTTGTCGGCATATGAAGATAATTAGCAAATATTTTTTCTCCCTCTATCTCATATTTCCCAGCCTCACTTTCCGGATCAAAATTTACAGCAAATTCCACAGCTTTTGCTAAAAGTGTATCTCCTTGAAAGTATTCCTTTATATTTTCCAATCTATCTAGAATCATAACCTCTCCCCAATTAAAATAACTCAATACAAATATAAAAAACCATAACGTATATACATCTCATTTTAATCAAATCAGTATATAAAGCAATAATTTGCTTTTACTGTCAAACCACCACCCGAAGGCGAATTATAACTGATAACTATTAACTTATAATATGCGTCCGCAAAAAGCTAATTAGTAAAGCAAGACCTTCTTAATATAATAATAACATGGGCTAAAAATATCTCTTTTGTAACCAATGTATTCAAACTTGAAGTACAACATTTAGGTAAAAGAAAAGATAACAAGATAGTAGATGAATTTAGATGAAAGAACGGATAACTCTTACTCAAAGATAGCAATATTGAACGATATTACACCAGTCTTCAACCTAATTATAGTATCACAATTTAAAAGCTATTGTAAGAGGATACAATTGATCCGCACATTAGATATACACTGAGCAACTATAAACATAAAAATTCAAGATTATACCAATATACGCTGAAATCCAATCTGATTAACAGCAGGTGGAAGTAATCACACATCATAATAACACTCCTGTATATCAACGTTACCCCTGAATAATCTTTTGTATATTTTCAAGGTTATAACTATACATTGTCCTTCACCTATACTTTAGATTGAATGCTTACTAATATTTATATACTTACGTAACATGAGTAAGCTATTGAAGATTACCATTCCCTCTAACATTCAAAATACTAGCACCCTTAACAACTCCACTATATTTCACAAAGCTGTACTTTTACATACCAATAACTTATTCACCAAATAGCTGAAATTTTCTCTTTCACACACGTCTAGTACTCAACAGGCTAACCTAAAAAAACTCCTAAGAATCCTCTCAGGAGTAAAATATTTCACAAATCAAATTATTTTTTTCTCGCAACAATTAGCAGAGACAAGCCTTTAAAAGGCATAAATCTCTCAACATGCTTCCAAAATACAATCATCGTATCCAATAATTTCAACTGAAGCAGTGGTATATTTTTACGTTTTAAGAAAACAGAGTTACAATACCACGAAAGAGCAGAAATAGAGTTTATCCCCCAGCATTTTTCGATGGTAAACCCAGCGTCCTCAAGCTTTTTCTTAATATCTTTTTTAGAATAACGTCTTAAAAAACCTTCTTCCTTGTCAAGGCTTCCAAAAAGTGCTTTATTATTAGGTACCTGAAGAATAAGCCTACCTCCACTTTCTAACATTCTAGCAGAGTTTTTCAATACAGCAAGATCATCTTCATACTTTTGTACGCCAGAGAGCATTATAACAGTATCAATACCTCTACCAGAAAATTTTGTAACGTCTGATTCATCTGTAATATCAAGCGAATCAACATCTACAAGCTCATTATCAGCATAAATCTGCTTTATCATTCCTACTACTTCAGGGTCACTGTCAGTTACAGTCAACTTCTCTTTTTTAGGCAGCATTCTACTTATATTACCAATACCAGCCCCAACCTCAATAGACTTATTACCAATACTTGGGACTATCTCCTCTACCATCCATTTACAGAATCTACGCCCAGCCGAAGCTCTCCTTTGAAAATAGCAAGTATGCTCATCAGAGTAACAGTCATCAATCATCCAATACTTTAAAATTGTATATATTGCCTGTAGACCATCTTTCCAGCCAATTTTTTTACCCTCAGCATACGATCGCCCATAATAACTTATCGGCACCTCATAAACCGAACAATCACGTTTGGCTATTTTAGCAGTAATCTCTGGTTCAATTCCAAATCTATTAGAACGTAAAGGAATAGTTTTGAGAACATCACTACGGAATGCTTTATAACACGTTTCCATATCAGTAAGGTCAAGACCTGTAAAAAAATTTGACAGATGAGTAAGAAATAAATTACCTAATTTATGGTGATAGAGTAATATTTTGCGCATTTCTCTATTGGCAAAGCGTGAACCATATACAACATCAGCATGCCCTTCAAGAAGTGGTCTCAAAACAACAGAATATTCATTGGGATCATACTCCAAATCTGCATCCTGAATGATTGCATATTCACCAGTCATTTCTTTGATTGCTCTACGAATTGCAGCTCCCTTACCCTGGTTAAAATCCTGTTTATAATATTTAATCTCAGGATATTGCTGCATAAACTCTAGTATGACCTCTTCTGTTCCATCAGTTGAGGCATCATTAACAATTATTAATTCTCTACTTAGCCCTCTTGGAAGCTTTACTGCAAGCACTTTATTGAGTGAAGCTCTTATATAAGCCCGTTCATTATAAACAGGAATCAAAATTGACAAAAGATTCTCTGTGAATAGCTCTTTCCCTTCAGGCATTTTTTCTCCTAATTTTATTTGAATATTTTTATAACAATCAAAATATTATATAGATTATTTCATCAAACTCTAGTAAAGAATTTCAATAAAGCGTTATAGATAATAAAAAACACCCTAGGAAAGACCCAGAGCGTAATATTCAATATTTATAATATATTTAAAACTATTTTTTATTATAAATCCTTACTTTCATCATCCGCCTGCCCCACTTTACAGCCTGATAATGATAGGTCATTCTCAGATCTAGATGAAGAAGCCCTTTTCGTCTCCAGCTACGTCTCATTGCCCCGCCAGTATCGTCAACAACTTTTCTGCCGTATCCCTTAACATATACCTCTGTACCATACGCAACTGCTCTAGGATCAGCAGCAATCCCAGGTTTCCACGCACTCTTACCAATAGAGGTTCTACCAGGAGTAGCATAGCCACAGCACTTACTGCATGGGCAATATGCAGTTACCAGAGCCCAACGCTCTACATAATCCTTTTTTTTCTTAACAGACTTCTTCTTGGTAGTTGTTGGCAAAACAGGTTTTACAGATTGAGTAATTTTAACCGCAGCTTTATTTTCTACCACTGGCTCTTGAATATTTTCAACTGCTTCAAGCTCATGTTTTATAATATCAAGATAAATATTTGAATGATTATGCTCTTCATCAACATCAGGAATAGTTAGCTCATGTTGATAATGATATACAGAAGATGATAGAGTAGGAATAAAACTCAATCCTTTTGACACTTCCACCTCATAAGCATGAGGATTGGTATTGGATGTCATGTTTATCAATCCTACGCAGAAGACTAAAGCTCCCAGTAAGAGTAAAACATGTAGATTGAATTTGTTCATATAAAATGTATCTTCCTTCACTCCAAAAACAATAATAGACAGTGCCAGTTCCCCAACCAGCTAATGCCCGATAATATTATATTTAGAATTATACCATACATTTCATATTGTAACAATCTACATTCGTAGTAAACCGAATTAAATTGATAAAATGTTACACCTCAAACTACTCATAATTTTACGTCAACATATGACTGCAAAATAAGTTGCGCAGAAATAGCATCAACAGTCTTCATCCGATCTTTCCGGTTTAAGTTGGCATTTTTCATTGCAGAATGAGCGGCAGCCGAAGTCAAACGCTCATCAAAAAGCTCAACACTAGCCCCGTTTTCTACTAATTTTTCTTTATAGGACTCAGCTTCTTTGGCCTTTCTACCAACTTTCCCACTCATTTCAAGGGGAAGGCCAATTATAATTATATCAGCACCTACACTATCCTTTTCTTCAAGAATAACCCTTATTATATCTTCACTGCTTCTTACTTCTGCTACTTTATGGGCAAGAGCAAGTGGAAGTTCTGTATCACACACAGCAAATCCCACGCGCCTCTGACCAAGATCAACACCGAGTAATTTCACAATTTCCCTCTCATTTATAGTGATTATTCTTTATCATCAAGCATCAACGTACCACGACCAATCAATCCACTATTCTTAAATTTATCAGCAATAATATCAGTTGCCTTGTCAACCTGTGCCATTTTCTCATCTATAAGGCTTAACTTATCCTCTTCCTCCTCAAAGAAAAGGCAACTTTGAGACACAGATTCCAGACAACTTTCTGCAAAACTACTAAGTCCTACACCCAGCAGCCGTACAGGCTTCATTCCTGCATCAGTCTTTTCTATAAGCATATTATTAACAGTGTTATATATTATCTGCGAATTATCGGTAGATTCAGATAAAGTTATCCTTCTTGTAACCTGCTTAAAATCATAATATTTTACTTTGAGCTGTACGACTCTGCCTTTTAACTCATACTTTCTGCATCTACGCGCAACTTTATCAGCTAAATAAAGCAAAGTTTTCTTTAACTCAGCAAAATCCAGAATGTCTTTTGAAAAAGTGGTCTCATTAGAGACACTCTTCTCTTTAGCAATTTCCCCGGTTATTTCTCTATCATCTATACCCCTACAAAGGCGAAAAAGATGACCTCCAATATTCCCTAAAGCCCCGACAAGTTCTTTTTTTGGCCACTTCTGAAGGTCTCCAATTGTCTTTATACCTATTGCATTTACTCGCTTTACTCCAATTTTACCTAATCCCCATATTCTACCAACATCAAGAGGAGCAAGCCGTTGAAGAACTTCATCATCATGAATTACTGTCAAGCCATTGGGTTTATTCATATCTGAAGCTATTTTTGCAACAAACATCGTACCAGCCACTCCTGCTGAGGCTGTAAGTTTGACTTTATCATATATTCTTTTTCTTATACTCTTAGCAATAACCTCTGGCTCGCCTAATAATCGTTGCATTCCAGTTACATCAAGAAAAGCCTCATCACATGATAGCGGCATCACTAACGGAGTGAACTCATCAAAAATAGCATGAATCTGCTTGGAAACAATCGAATAACGCTCATGACTCCCTCTGAGAAAAACACCTTGCGGACATCTTCTATACGCCTCACTACAAGACATAGCAGAATGAACCCCATACCTTCTAGCTTCATAAGAGCAGGTTGAAACAACCCCCCTACTTTTAGGATCACCTCCAATAATAACAGGTTTACCCTCAAGCTCAGGATTATCACGAATCTCAATAGAGGCAAAGAATGCATCCATATCAATGTGAATAATAGCCTTTTCCCACTTTCTCGTTCCACTCTCAGACATTCATCACCTCGATAATATTAAGCAAAAGCCCTACTACCCACGAATCTCTCTCAACGCCAAATCTATATTATCCACCTGAATCAATTTAATACCCACAGCAGGTTTTTTTCTAAGCTTTGGAACAATCGCATGCTTAAACCCTAACCTTTCAGCCTCTTTGAGCCTTGACTCAAGCTGCGCAACATGCCTTACCTCTCCCCCTAGCCCAAGCTCACCAATTACAACACACTCTCTGTTAAAGCTCTCATCTTGAAGGCTTGATACAATCGATAAAGCAATCGCAAGATCCCCACCAGTATCACCAAGGCTCGCTCCACCGACAACATTGAGAAAAACATCTTTATCATAGAGCGTAACTTCCGCCCGTTTTTCAAGAACAGCAAGTATCATCTGTGCTCTTGACTTATCTGCTCCTCCAACCTGTCTCTTAGCATTACCGGGATAACCATCAGTAACAAGCGCCTGAACTTCAACAAGAAATGGTCTTGAACCTTCAAGAGCAGCAGTAACAACAGATCCACTTCCTCCAGAATCACGTCCTGAAAGAAATAATTTAGAAGCATCATCTACCGGTATAAGACCAGAAGCACCCATTTCAAAAACACCAATCTCATTTACAGCCCCATAGCGATTCTTTATAGCTCTAAGTATACGAGCCGCATGAAATCTATCACCTTCAAACTGGAGCACAACATCTACCATATGTTCAAGGACTTTCGGACCTGCAATGCTGCCTTCTTTAGTAACATGTCCAACAATGAAAATAGGGATATTCAAGCGTTTTGCCTGAGCGACTAGTGTTGCAGCACACTCCCTTACCTGCCCAACCGACCCAGGAGCAGAACCAATAACATCCCAGTAAACCATCTGAATAGAATCAAGAATAACAACAGACGGGTGTTCTTCTTCAATAATACGTTGAATATTCTCAATATTATTCTCTGCAAGTACCTTTAAATTATTAGAAAGGGTTCCAAGCCTCTCAGCCCTTAGCTTGAGTTGGATAAGAGACTCCTCCGCAGTAATATATAAGACTGTACCTGTAACTTTTGAGAGCCAATTTGCTGCCTGCATAAGCAGTGTAGACTTTCCTACACCTGGCTCTCCTCCAATAAGTACAGCTGCTCCCTTTACAAGCCCTCCTCCAAGAATACAGTCTAATTCTTTTACACCAGTACTGAGCCTTACCCCTTCATCAGCGACCACCTCTGTAATCAAAATACTTCCCTTGATCTTTTCAGAACGAACAGATCTACTACCGGCATTTACTTCGCCTTTTTCCAGCTCTTCAAACATCGTATCCCAATGATTACACGACGGACACTTGCCCATCCAGTTTTTAGATTTATGCCCACATTCACTGCAAACATATATACTCTTGAGTTTTGCCATCAATAATTCCTTAAAATAGAACCCTTTGCAATTTTATTCGTATAAACATATAATACGCATTAACCGAGATCATTTAAGAGGAAATCTAAAATAGAATAAGGAAAATATATTAAAATGAGAGAAGTAAGAATATATAGCGATGGAGCATGCAGCGGAAATCCTGGGCCAGGCGGTTGGGGAGCGATTCTACAATGCGACAATCCTAAGGCAGAAAAAGAATTGAGTGGGGCTGAACTTAATACAACAAATAACCGAATGGAAATGTTGGGAATTATTTCAGCCCTTGAGCTACTTAAAGAACCTTGTAAAGTAACAGTAATAACGGACAGTAGCTATGTCTGCGATACATTTAAAAAAGACTGGATTACAGGCTGGATCAAAAGAGGTTGGAAAACTGCTGGGAAAAAACCTGTTAAAAACCAAGATCTTTGGGAAAGAATGTTGAAGGCAAAGGAACCACACTCAGTTGAATGGCAGTGGGTTAGAGGTCATGCAGGTCATCCTGAAAATGAAAGATGCGATACACTAGCTGTTGAAGCAAGGGAAAGTATTGTTTAAGTTAATACAAAATAAAAGAAGGCAGATGCCTGCCTTCTTAAAAAAAAAGATAACACTCAAGCATACAGAAGATTATCTTTGGGTTTAAACCAATCATAATCTCGCACCTTATCAACTTTATAAACGACAAGCTCATTGGTGCCGCTATGATACAGAACTTTTCTTCCAAGTAGCCCACCAGTATCTTCACTTATTACCGGAATTCCAAATCTGAATAAAACCTCACGTGCCACTTGAATATTCTTCCTCCCAAGCCCTCCATCACGCACAAGAAAATTTGATGCACCGCCTATAATTTGAGCCACAAGATTTTCACTCCTGCCTCCAGAATCTCTAATCATTCTGCAAAGAGCGCCTACGGCAACATTTCCATATTGAGCTGTTGCGTTTTTACGATTTTTTGTTGCAGGTTTGATAAAATGGGTCATGCCGCCTATCTTATTAAGTTTATCATAAATCACAACCGCCACAGAATTTCCAAGCATTGTTTTTACAATTGTATCCTGATGGTTTAGAAGTATATGCCCAGGCTTTAGGTAATAATCATTTACCCCTACACTATATTGATAACCAGTTTTTTGCCTGTAAGAATTACCCATATTAAATTCTCCTAAAAGTTCATAATTAAAATCTTACATAAACTTTATCGGACAAAACCTCTGGAAAACTTTAAATTAATTTTCTAAATGTGTTATAATTAAAATATTAATAGCCAAAAGATTAGTAAATTACTGACATTTAATTTTCTTGTCATAAAAATACTTTTCATATATAATGTAATAAGTATTTGAGTTAATATAAAGATTACCGTTTATAATATTATAAATAAAAGGAAGTAGAAGGAAAAATATGACCATACTTGAAGATGAAGCAATTGATCTTTTACTTGAAAATCATCCTGAACTGGTTGGGAAAAAAATTGGCCTTGTTTTTTATAACCTTCCAAGCAATACAATGCGCGCACAACTCTGTGAGAACATTTCTTCAAGAGCCGGTAAATATAATCTGATATTATTCAATACCGATTACCCTACAGACGTACACCATGAATTAAAAATAATCCAAGAAGCAAATGAAACACATGATATTTCCGGTTTTATTATTTGGCCAAGCACAGACTTTGATCAGTATGCTGGTAAATATCTTCAAGAACAGAATATACCATTCATACTTATTGCACATGTATCTGATATGTACCAAGGTAAGTTCAATGAAGTCTGCGCAGCTATAGATGCCACATCGCTGGCAATCAATCACTTCATTGAACAAGGAGCTAAAAAAATAGGGTTTATCATAGGAGAGAAAACGTACAACACCGTCTACATTCAACAACGATATATCTGTTACCGCAACACTCTACTTGAAAACAAACTCCCAGTATATGAACCGATATGCATCCCCGATCAGCCTGAAATAAAAAGTTTCTCTGCATACGATGAAAAAATTGTTACCGAAATAAAAAAATACGATGCTATATTTGCTACTACCGATTTTTTGATGGCACTGCTTTATAAAAGATGTGTTGATGGTGGAATTAGAATTCCTGAAGACCTACTACTTGCTTCGATAGATAACACATTACAGGCTTTATGCCTCGATGTCACCTCAATCGAGCAAAATTTCAATAAAATTGCAAAAAGCGCTACAGATATGCTAGTGTCACTTCTTGTAAAATCAGATCAAAAAGCAAGGCAAATAACAGTCCCTTCCGAACTAATAATTCGTTCAAGCTCAGTAAAAAACGAACTCAATAATAATAATTAAATATATTTACAAAGATTAAACTTGACATTTAGCATTTATCAATTATTATATTTTATTATTAACATTAATATTGTTTTATTTTAAGGACTAAAACTTTGGCTCAAATTCAATCAAACAACTTTTATTTTAGCTTTAGCTATTCTTGGCGTTTCTGGTATTACCAGAATACGAACGGTTGTTTGTTGTAATCTTGATAAGAATAACAAGCAGGCGTGAGTTTTAAAAAACTACTTGCGGCCTGAAAAATGATTTAAAAAAACAGACCGCAAATATGCGGTCTGTTTTTTTATATTTTTATAACTTTATTGAAGTAAGGAACCAACAATGTTTTTAAACTCATACCCTTCACAGGCTGAATTTTTAAAGCTGAGGAAGACACACGGTGTAGTACCTGTCTGTGAAGAACTGCTTGCAGACTCAGAAACACCGGTATCTCTACTAAAAAAGTTCTTCCATCAAGACCCAGACCAGCCAATCTTTCTTCTTGAATCTGTAGAGGGTGGAGAACGTTGGGGACGCCACAGTTTTATTGGCCTTGGTGCATACGCAATGATACGTGTATACTCTGATTATGTAGAAATTGAAAAAGAAAACAGCACAGATAGAATTAAACATAATGGAGCCCCACTTGATACTTTAAGAAACTTCATGTCCGCATTCAATCCCGCCGATATAGGAGAGCTTCCTTCTATATGGGGCGGACTCATAGGGTACTTTACATTTGAATCCGTTTCTTTTTTTGAACCGAAAGTTCCAAATAAATTACCGCTAGATGTTCCTTTAGCGCGCTTTGTCGTTCCAAAAGAGATGTTGGTTTTCGACAACATTAAAAACAGCCTATGCGTAATGACTTTCAATTTCCAGGGTGATGGGTCACCAGAAGAACAATACCAATCATCTTCGCAAAGAATTAGAGAATTGATTCATTTCATAGAATCGCCTGTAAGTTTTCCCGGGGAAAAAGAAACCAATAACTTTAATGACAGCTTAAAAGCTATTATACCAGAAGAAGAATACAGAGAAAAAGTAAGAAAAACTAAAGATCTTATTATTGATGGGGAAATTATACAAGCCGTTATAGCCCAGAAATTCACTTGCAGCGCCCCTGACAATCTTATTGCACTTTACCGTGCTCAACGCTATATCAACCCCTCTCCATATATGTACTTCCTCAGTTTTGACGGCAAACAGATAATTGGAAGTTCTCCAGAGACACTTGTAAAACTAAAAGACCGTAAAGCAACAGTCCGCCCAATCGCTGGTACAAGACCACGTGGGAAAACGGAACAAGAAGACAGAGCTCTTGCTGATGAATTACTCCAAGATGAAAAAGAACGTGCTGAACATCTCATGCTTGTAGACCTTGGCAGAAATGATCTTGGCAGGATTGCAGTAACAGGGACAGTGCAGGTAACAGATCTTATGTTTATTGAACGTTACTCACATGTAATGCATATCGTTTCGAATGTAGAATGTGATATCAGCGATGAATATGATGCTTTCGATCTCTTTGCAGCTACTTTCCCAGCCGGTACTCTATCAGGAGCGCCAAAGGTGAGAGCAATGGAAATTATATCAGAGCTAGAAGATTTCCCAAGAGACTTCTATGGTGGTGCAGTAGGATACATTAGTTTCAAAGGAAATATGGACTTTGCAATAGCTATCCGGACTGCTGCAGTTGAGAATAACGAACTGACTGTAATAGCTGGTGGCGGAATAGTATATGACTCAGATCCTGAAAAAGAACGCCAAGAATCAGTAAACAAAGCAGGTAGTGTAAATAAAGCTCTGCAAATGCTTAAAAACTCGAATAAACTTTGCAAGAATATGGAGGAGAAATAAAATGATTCTAATGATAGATAATTACGACTCTTTTACATACAACCTTGTACAGTACTTGCGTATGCTTGATGAAGAGAACGAAGTGATTGTTAAAAGAAATGACCAAATAACTATTGAGGAGATTGAGAAACTGAATCCTGACGGCATAGTTATCTCACCTGGTCCAAGCAATCCAGATAATGCCGGAGTATCAATTGCAACAGTAACATATTTTGCAGGTAAAATCCCAATTATGGGCGTATGCCTTGGACACCAGACAATAGGTCAGGTCTTTGGAGGAAAAGTGATACACGCAAAAAAGGTAATGCACGGAAAAGTTTCTGAAGTACAAAATGATGGTAAAGGATTGTTTGCAGGTATAACTAAGCCAATAAAGGCGATGAGGTATCATTCACTTGCTGTTGAGAGAGAGAGCCTTCCAGAGTGCTTTACGATTACAGCAGAAACAGATGATGGAGAAATTATGGGAATCAGGCATAACAAATACCAGATTGAAAGCATCCAGTTTCACCCTGAATCAATTATGACAACGGTTGGTAAAAGAATACTTAAAAACTTTATAAAACAAGTCAATGGGGGAAATCAATAATGTTTAGCGATCTACTCAGAAAAGTAATCAGACAAGAAAATCTTACTAAAGATGAAGCAGCTGAAGTAATCAATGAAATTCTATCAGGTGAAGTAAGTGAAATTCAAATGGCAGGTATGCTAACAGCACTGTCGACTAAAGGTGAAACATTTGAAGAGCTTGCTGGAGCTGCTAGCGCGATGCGTAGCAAAGCCAAGCGCATACAGGTTACAACCTCTCCTGTTGTTGATATTGTAGGTACAGGTGGTGATGAATTACACACTTTCAACATTTCAACAACAACTGCTTTTGTTGTTGCAGGATGTGAAGTAATCGTTGCAAAGCACGGTAACCGATCAGTATCTAGTAAATGTGGCAGTGCTGACGTACTTGAGTGCCTTGGGGTAAACTTGGATCTTGATCCTGAAATTGTGGAAGAAGCTGTAAATGAAATAGGTATCGGCTTTCTCTTTGCACCAAAATACCACGGCGCAATGAAATACGCTGCTCCTGTACGTAAAGGTCTAGGAGTAAGAAGTATATTCAATTTGCTAGGACCTCTTACCAACCCAGCCGGAGCTTCATCGATATTGCTCGGGGTTTACGCTCCAGAACTTACAGAGATGTTCGCCAATGCCCTCAAACTACTTGGAGCCAAAAGAGCTCTTATTGTCTACGGACATGATACAATGGATGAAATTACAGTTACTACCAGCACAAGAGTAACAGAGTTAAATGAAGGCAATATAAAAACATACGACATAATGCCAGAGCAATACTTTGGTGATGTCTGTGAGCTCGAAGAACTTACAGGTGGAGATCCAAAAGATAATGCAAATATTTTAAGGGGCATTCTTAACGGTAGTATTCAAGGTGGAAAGAGAAACATTACTCTTATAAACTCAGCTGCAGCACTGCTTGCAGCAGGAAAAGTTGGATGCATTAAAGACGGGTTAGAAATGGCAAAAGAGTCAATAGACTCTGGGGCTGCTGCAAAAAAACTTGAAGCACTTATAAAATTCACACAGGAGAACTAATGAGCGACTTTTTAGAGAAAATAATGGAGTGCAAACGTAGAGAGGTTGAGGAACACAAAGTAAAGTATAGTGAGATTGCTCTACGTGTAGAATGCGGAGATAGAGAAGATTATCGGTCATTTTATAGCGCTCTTGCCCGTGATGAAATAAATATAATTGCTGAAGTAAAAAGAGCCTCACCTAGTAAGGGTGATATACAACCAGATCTGATTCCTGCTGAGATGGCAAGATTATACGAAGAAGGAGGAGCAGCAGCGATATCAGTTTTAACAGAAAAAGACTTCTTCAAAGGCGGATTGGATGATATGCGTGCAGTTAGAGCAGCATGTAATATACCTGTGTTGAGAAAAGATTTTATCTTCGATCCATATCAAGTATATGAAGCAAGTGCAAACAAAGCTGACGCGATACTTCTTATAGCCAGAATACTTGATAAAGAACTTCTAGAAGATTTACTAGCATTAACCCATGCTTTAGGTATTGACGCTCTTGTAGAGATTCACGGAGAGGCTGATCTTGAAAAAATTGATGGCATTGGAGCGAAAATAATTGGAATCAATAATCGAGATCTTTCATCATTCAATACCAACCTCGATGTCGCAATCAAGATGGCTGAAAATTTAAAAGAAGATCAAATAATAGTGGCAGCAAGTGGAATCTTCTCATACGATGATATAAAACGTTACCCACAAGAGAGAATTCACTCATTCCTTGTTGGAGAAAGTATTGTACGAGCAGAGAACAGAGTAGAGTTTTTAAAGAGTCTGCGAGGATTATAAGCAATGAGTACTGACTTACAAATAAAGATTTGTGGCATTACGACACCAGAACAGGCTGAAAATGTTGCTAGACTTGGAGCAGATGCAATAGGACTGGTCTTCTTTCAAAAAAGTCCTCGTAATGTTAGTATCTCTCAGGCAAAAGAAATTGTCGCAGCAGTTAAAAATAAATGCGTAACTTGCGGAGTCTTTGTAGACATGGAGCTAAAAAGCATTAACCATGTACTTGAGGAGACAAAATTGGATATTGCTCAGCTCCACGGAAATGAATCAGAAGAATATATCCAGAGTCTTCGGCTATCAGGGAAAAAGATCATAAAAGTTCTCAAAGATGAAACCTTCACAGAAGAAGTTAACAACTACTCTGCTGATGCATATCTTCTCGAACTCGGCAAAGGAGCACTTCCAGGAGGAAACTATCAAAGCTGGGAGTGGCAAAAAGCAGGAAGCTTTGGTATAAAACATCCGTATGTACTTGCAGGAGGTATCAGCAGTGCTAACGTCATGAAAGCGATAGCTCAGGGAAATCCACAAGCAATAGATGTGAGCTCTTCTGTAGAGAGTAGCCCTGGAATAAAAGATTTAAATAAAGTAAAAGAAATAATTGATATTGTTCATTCATCAGGTAAAGCACCGCACCCGGAAAGGATTTTTTCATGAGTTTAAAAGAAAACTACTCCTACCCCGATAATACTGGTCATTTTGGTGAGTATGGAGGAAGGTTTGTAGGAGAGACACTGGTTCCAGCTATCCTTGAATTAGAGGAAGCGTATAAAAAGTATATTGAAGATAAGGATAGCTGCTTTCACGCAGAATTCAAATCCTTACTAAAGCACTATGTAGGCCGCCCTACCCCAACATACTTTGCTTCACACCTTACAGAGGTAATTGGTGGAGCAAAAATATATCTAAAAAGAGAAGACCTTACCCACTCAGGTGCCCACAAGATCAATAATACAATTGGTCAATGTCTACTTGCCAAGCTCATGGGCAAAAAAAATGTCATCGCCGAGACCGGCGCAGGTCAACACGGTGTTGCCACAGCAACAGTTGCGGCTCTAATGAATTTAAGCTGTAAGGTATTCATGGGGAAAGAAGATGTTAGAAGACAAGCTCCTAACGTTGAGCGCATGAAACTTTTAGGTGCAGAAGTTATAAGTGTTGAATCAGGAGCAGGAACCCTCAAAGATGCTATGAACGAAGCAATGCGCTACTGGTCAGAAGTTGTAGAAGATACATTCTATGTTATCGGCACTGTTGCCGGACCTCACCCATACCCTGTAATGGTTAGAGAATTTCAAAAAATAATTGGTGAAGAAGCAATTGAACAAATGATAGAACTTGCAGGCAGACAGCCAGATGCAGTAGTTGCTGCTGTTGGTGGTGGAAGTAACGCGATAGGCATATTCTACCCATACATAAAATATAAGGATGTCGAACTAATTGGTGTCGAAGCAGCTGGCTTTGGCATTGAAACTGGTAAGCACGCAGCGCCCCTCTGTCATGGTAGTATAGGCGTACTGCACGGAGCAAAGTCATATCTTCTTCAAGATGAAGATGGACAAATTACTGAAGCCCATTCAATTTCAGCAGGTCTTGACTACCCGGGAGTCGGCCCAGAGCACTCACTTCTCAAGGATATTGGTAGAGCAACTTACGAATCAATTACAGATAATGAAGCACTGAGAGCATTCAAAGATTTATCCTTACATGAAGGTATAATACCTGCTCTTGAAAGTTCTCATGCACTAGCTCATGGTATCAAGGAAGCCCAAAAAAGAGGAAAAGACGATATTGTACTAGTCAACCTCTCAGGCAGAGGAGATAAAGATTTGGTACATGCCACAGCTGCATTAAAGAAAATGGAAGGAGAAGCAGGTGAATAGATTAGAAAAGACATTCCAGAAGGTAAAAGATGAGTCAACATCTGCTCTTGTAGGCTTTATAACTGCTGGCGATCCAGATATTGACAGATCTATGGAAGTAATCAGAGCAATGCTAGACAGCGGAGTAGATATTCTGGAGCTTGGTATTGCATTTTCTGACCCAACTGCTGATGGAGCCGCAATTCAACGTTCATCACAGAGAGCGCTAGCAAGTGGTATCAATCTCAAAAAGAGCATTAAAATGATTAAAGAGCTACGCAAAGATTATAAACAGCCAATAATAATATTCAGTTATTATAACCCTATCTTTGTATATGGAGTTGAAGAATTTTATAAAGATGCATTTGAAGCAGGAGCAGATGGAGCATTGATTGTTGATCTTCCGCCAGAAGAGCGATCAGAGATTGCAGGTAAATTTGGTGAAAATTTTGCAAGAATTAGATTAATCGCCCCAACAACACCTATAGAAAGAGTAGGCTTTGTTCTTGAAGATGCATCAGGTTTTGCTTATGTGATTTCTAAAACTGGTATAACCGGCACAGGTGAAATTAACACTAAAGCCGTTGAAAAGCATATTACCGAGCTTCGTAAAATCTGTAAAATACCACTCTGTGTTGGTTTTGGTATCTCAACTCCAGAACAAGCCTCAGCAGTGGCAGGTTACGCTGAAGGGGTAGTAATAGGAAGTGCTTTTGAAAGAATTATAGAAGATAATTTGAATAATCCAGAGTTAATTGATATAATGAAAGAAAGAGTTTCATCGATAAAAGAAGCGATGAACGGAGTAAAAAAATGAATAAATTAAGACTAACAAGCAAATCAGAAGAAACACAAAAGACCATAATTGATGTCGCAGGCGTTAAAATTGGTGAAGAACTTACTATTATAGCCGGTCCCTGCAGTGTAGAAACAGAAAAACAAGTTATTAATACTGCAATAGCAATCAAGGAAGCAGGAGCAAATGTCCTTAGAGGTGGAGCATTCAAGCCACGCACTTCTCCATATGACTTCCAAGGTTTGGGTCTGGCAGGACTGAAACTTCTTAAGAAAGCTGGACAAGAATCAGGACTTCCAATAATAACTGAAGTTATTGATCCGCGAGATGTATCTTGGGTCTGCGAGTACGCTGATATTGTACAAATTGGTGCCCGTAATATGCAGAATTTTTCACTGTTACAGGAAGTGGGAAAATCAGACAAACCAGTTCTTTTAAAACGAGGGATGCACTCTACTCTCTCAGAATGGCTCAACTGCGCTGAATACATTTTAAGTGAAGGTAATCCAAACGTTATCATATGTGAACGTGGTATACGTACATTCGAAACCCACACACGCAATACTCTTGACTTGAGTGCAATACCTTCAGTTCAGGGTATAGCCCACCTACCAGTTTTTGTTGATCCTTCACACGGTACCGGTCGTAGAGAGCTTGTAGAACCTATGTCACTTGCAGCAGTTGCAGCTGGAGCAGATGGCCTTCTTATTGAAGTCCATATCTGTCCAGAAGAAGCACGCTGCGATGGTCCTCAGTCACTGACACCAGAGATGTTCACCAAGCTTGTTACAAAACTCAAAATGATGGAAAACTGTGTAAAAGATATAAAAAAACTGGATAAATAAAGATACGAAGATATAATTCGTTTAATAATATAACAAACGTGAAAGGAATATAATGAAAGAGGAAAAAATCAACCTTGATTCAGTTAGACGCAAGATTGATCAAATTGATAACAATATTCTCCAGCTTCTACAGAAGAGAATGGAAGTAGCTCGCATCTCAACAGTATTTAAGAAAAATGTTGAAGACGCCGGTAGAGAAGCTGCAATTATTAAAAACCTTACAGAACGCGAGAATGCTCTTTTAAAAGCTGAATTCATTGAAGATGTTTATAAAGTTATGTTCAATGAGAGTAAAAGAATTCAGTCTGAAACCTCTACTCTGATTGCATTCCAAGGTGAACACGGAGCATACAGTGAACTGGCCTGCCGACATTGGGATAAAAGCCTGGCTCCTATGCCATGTGAGGAATTTTCCGATATATTCAAAGGAGTAGAAGAAGGTGTTTACGATTACGGTATGGTTCCAGTTGAAAATACACTGGGTGGTATGGTCGGTCAGGTAAATGGTTTGATGCTTTACTCTGACTTATTTATAGTTGGAGCTATCAAAACTCCCATTCACCACTGTCTTCTTGTTACGCCAGGCACAGATCACAGGAGTATCAGAAGAACATACTCACACCCTCAAGCTCTTTCACAATGCCGCGAATTTTTAAAGAGACAAAATTTGGAGCCAATGAGATTCTTTGATACAGCTGGAGCAGCTAAAATGCTGGCAGAGACCAATCCAGCCTCTTCATGTGCTATTGCTAGCTCACTGGCAGCAAGTTATTACAACCTAGAGATTGTCAAAGAGAATATTGAAGATCTTGCCAGCAACCAGACACGCTTCTTAGTACTATCTAAAGAGCCAGCTCCAGGCACTGGTAACAAATGCTCTATAAGCTTTACAACTGATGACCGTGCTGGACAGCTATTCCATGTTCTGCAACTGTTTGCAGACAAGAGTATAAACCTTACACGTATTGATTCAGTACCAGATCAACCTGGGGAATTTGCATTCTTCCTTGACTTTGAAGGCAATTTGAAAAATCCAGATGTACAAAATGTAATTGATCAAGTAGAACAATCTACAGCAAAATATCGCTTCCTCGGCTGCTACGAGGAAAGGAGTCTTATATGAAAATATTTATCCTAGGCGCAGGAAAAATGGGTGCATGGCTTACAGAAGAATTCTGCCTTGATCACGAAGTAGCAGTCTTCGATCAGGATTTAACTAAACTAAAGTTCTTTTTTGAAACCCAAAGGCTCTCAAAACTAGAAGAAGTAGTAGACTTCAAACCTGAACTTGCTATTAACTGTACCAGTGTTCACCATACACGAGGGGCTTTTGAAGAAATGATTCCATTACTTCCAAAGGATTGTATAGTTGCCGACATGAAGTCGGTAAAAGGCGACCTGCCTGAATATTATGCATCAAAAGGGCATCCTTTTGTATCGATACACCCAATGTTCGGCCCAACATTTGCAAATCTTAAAAACCTCGATAATCAGAATGCAATTATAATAAGTGAATCATGCAAAAAAGGTAAAGACTTCTTTAGAAGCCTCTTCGAAAAACTAAAATTAAATATTTTTGATATGACTTTTGAAGAACACGACTCTATGATGTCATATAGCCTTTCAATACCTTTTGCTTCTTCAATGGTATTCGCTGCTTGTATGGATAAGCTTGAAGCTCCTGGAACAACTTTTAACAGACACCTAAGCATTGCTGAAGGATTACTTTCTGAAGACGATAGATTGATTGCAGAAATAATGTTCAACGACCAAACTCTAGCACAGATTGATAAAATAAGCAACAAACTCAATTATTTAAGGCATATTCTAAAAGCTAGAGATTTTGAAGAAATGACATCATTTATTAACAATTTGAGAAAAAATATTAATAAATAACCTACTTTTACATAATATAAAAAAGACTCAAAGACTTATTTTTGAGTCTTTTTTATATCTTCTTATTGATTTCATTTAAAATCTGCTCTATTTTTTCTAATCTTTTCTCTACTAAAGCGACCCTATCTTCAACCTCTTCAGTATTATCTTCAACAAGAGCATCAATAAATGTAGCATTTAAAATAGATAAACCAATCATACCGCCTGATAACAAAAAACCTATAAAATAACAACGTATAAATATCATCCACCCCACAGAGTTATAATATGGGATCTTAAGTAGTTCACGAGGTATCTCAAACCATCCCGTGATTGCAAATACTCTAAACATTGAATAAGCACTTATAAGCGGATTACCGAACATTTTAGGAGCGATATCTCCAAAAATCATAGTACTAAATAAAGAAGCAATAAATAGAAGTAAAGACATACCAATAGCAACACCAATAGAAGCTCTGAATGCCCGCTTAAGCCCATGTAAGAACTTTGCACTTTTAGGAATAACTGAGAAAATTTTGAGTAATCTAAAAAAACGTACCAGCCTGAGAGTCAAGACTGTACTCACCCCTCCTACATCGACAAAAGGCATAAATAATATTGGCAGAGAGAGAATAACCAGTACAAAATCAATTTTGTTCCAGGGAACAGCGATATAGTTTTTCCAACCAAATCTGCATTTTTTTGAAATAGCTTCAACAATAAAAATCACTACACAAAAAATTTCCAACCAAATTATAAAATGCTCATGACCAACCGCAATTCGTGGAAACGCAGATAATGTAATTATAATTGCATTTAGTATTATCACTAAAAATACTAATTTTGATACGCCATCAACTGTACCAGAAAATATATAATTTTTCATTTATACACCTAATTTATTATAAATAAACTAAATTTTAACTTTTAAACACCACCAAACTTATCGACTTAATTCTTTAATGACTCAAGTTTTCTCTTTCCCATTATACAACTAAGGACAGAGCCTGAGCTCTGTCCTTAGTCTTCAATAAAATACACCCAAAAAATTAACCACGGATGTAAAGCATTTCGTTATAGGTTGGTAGAGGCCATATATCAGCATCTACAAGATCTTCAAGAGCATCTGCAGGAGCACGAGTCTTACCTAGAGCTACAAGAACCTTATCACGAGCACCAAGAGCCATGCACTTCGCACATTCAGCACCTTCAACTTCTTCAATAGCTGCAGTAAGTTCATCAATACCAGCCTGGAATTCAGCAATAAGAGCAGCTACTTTATCCATACGAGCTGTAAATATAGAAGCGTCTGCACCACTTTCTTTAACAGCAATAACCGAAGCAGCAAGACGAGAAGCATAGTCCATAACAGCCGGCATAATAGTCCTGTTAGCCATAGTAAGAGCTGTGCGTCCTTCTATCAGAATATTCTGAGCATAAGTATCAAGAAGAATTTCATAACGTGCAGCAAGCTCGACATTACTTAAGACAGCATGCTTCGCAAATAGCTCTTTAACCGCAGGCTCATCCATACATGCATAAGAATCTGGAGAATTCTTAAGATTTGGAAGACCTCTCTTCTCAGCTTCAACAGGCCATTCTTCAGAGTAGTTATCACCATTGAAGATAACGCGACTGTGTTCTTTGAAGATCTTCTGACATACTGCCTGAGCAGCAGCGTTTATATCAGCTGCACCTTCAAGCTCATCAGCGATTTGAGAAAGAGTGTCAGCAACAATTGTATTTAGGACAAAGTTAGGACCACTGGTATTAACAAGTGACCCAGCCATACGGAATTCAAATTTATTACCAGTAAACGCAAATGGAGAAGTACGGTTTCTATCAGTAGCATCCTTTGGCAGAGGAGGAAGAGTACTTACACCAAGAGTCATAGGCGCACCATCACACTCTTCAAGTTTTGTACCATTAGCAATAGACTCAACAATTTTATTCAACTGGTCACCAAGGAAGATACTGATGATAGCCGGAGGAGCTTCATGACCACCAAGACGACAATCATTACTTGATGAAGCAACACTTGCACGTAAAAGAGGTGCATTAATGTCAACTGCTTTAATAATAGCAGCAAGGACAACAAGGAATAATGCATTCTCTTCAGGATTTTCGCCTGGTTCAAGAAGATTTATGCCATTATCTGTCATGATAGCCCAGTTATTATGCTTACCAGAACCATTCATGTTATGATATGGTTTTTCATGTAGTAAGCAGTAGAAACCATGACGACGAGCAACCTTACGCATAATTTCCATTGTTAGCTGGTTGTGGTCAGTAGCAACATTTAGAGTTGCATAAATTGGTGCAAGTTCATACTGAGCTGGCGCAACCTCATTGTGCTGAGTCTTTGCAGAAACTCCAAGCTTCCAGAGCTCTTCATTAATTTCAGTCATATAGCTAGCAACACGTTCTTCAATAGTACCGAAGTAGTGGTCGCATAGATCCTGTCCTTTAGCTGGCTGAGCACCAAATAGAGTACGTCCACAAAGCAGAAGATCAAGACGCTGTTCAGCATAAGCCTCATCAACGAGGAAGTACTCCTGTTCAGCACCAAGAGTTGCAATAATTCTATTACATTCTGTATTACCCATAGCATGCAGAACTCTAACAGCTTGCTTTGAAAGAGCGTCCATAGAACGTAACAAAGGTGTCTTTTTGTCAAGCACTTCACCAGTATAACTGACAAAAGCACAAGGGATGAATAGAGTAGTATTATCACCGTCCTCTTTAATGAATACAGGACTAGTGCAGTCCCATGCTGTATAACCACGAGCTTCAAACGTAGCACGTATACCACCACTTGGGAAGCTTGATGCATCAGGCTCACCCTGAATCAACTGTTTACCAGAAAATTCCATGATAATCTCACCGTTACCTGATAAAGTAATGAAACTATCGTGTTTTTCAGCAGTTAAACCAGTCATTGGCTGGAACCAGTGACAATAGTGAGTAGCACCCTTTTCAATAGCCCAATCCTTCATTGCATTAGCAACAACATCAGCAATACTAGGATCTAACTCATGGGACTCAGAAATAGTCTGTACAAGTTTCTTGTAGACATTCTTTGGTAAGCGTTCACGCATAACGCTGTCATTGAAGACATTTTCTCCAAAGATTTCAGTAACATTATCAATACCCATTATTTCATTTCTCCTATAAAACAGTATCAAATTAAACCAATTTTCATTTTATAAAAATCGAATTACAAAATATATTGTATAAGTTATTTACTGCAGACAAAACCCCATTATTTTCTACTCACATGTCTAATTTATATCACAAAGCCGGCAATTTTCCAAGATGGTTTATATTTTTATTTTACCTTCTTAAAAAACTAGACAAGCTAGAAATAAATTAACAACAAATTAGTTTCATCTACAAAATAGTAGCTTAGCGTCCCCTATAATCGTCAGAAGCGACTCTGAACAATCAGAGTCGCCATGAAAATTAATTTAGTCTAAGGAATTAGCCAACTGCATCTTCACCTTTTTCACCAGTTCTAATACGGTAACATTCTTCAAGACTTGTCACAAAAATCTTACCATCTCCGATATTTCCTGTACGAGCCCCCTCAATAATTGCATTGATGGTTTTTTCAACATAATCAGATGTTACTGCAATTTCAAGACGTACCTTTTTCAAAAGGTTTACTTCAATATCAACACCACGGTAAGACTCGTGATAACCACCTTGCTGACCACATCCCAAGGCATTGGTTACAGACATCTTAGTAACTTCAGCAGCATAAAGCTTCTGCTTTACATCGTTCAACCTTTCTGGTTGAATATAAGCTATAATTAACTTCATAACTATTCCTTTCGTTAAATTTTACGAGATATTTAAGATATTATAATCAACGCTCAAATTTTCTCTAATATATAATTAATCAATTTATTTTGTAAATCAAAAGCGGACACCTAGTGAATTTGCAACAATTATGTGTAGTGTAGGTTGGAGCCCGCTTTTGAAGGAATGCATACTAATTAGATATTTGTAAAGATCTGGAATCCAGTATAAGCTTCATTACCATGCTCTGCAATATCAAGACCGCGCAGTTCCTCTTCACGAGAAGTTCTAAGTCCAATAGTCGCTTTGAGAATGTTGAATAGAACCATACCACAACCGAAAGCCCAAACAAACATTACAGCAACACCTATAAGCTGAGTTCCAATAAGTTCACCAAATGATGCATCATTATGGAAGAAACTTAGCCCAATAGTACCCCATGCCCCACATATACCGTGAACACTTACAGCACCAACAGGATCATCAATTTTGAGAACCTTATCAATAAATTCAACAGCGATTACTACTAGTACACCAGCAACAAGACCAATAACAACGGCACCACCAAAGCTTACGCAATCACAACCAGCAGTAATAGCAACTAGACCTGCAAGAACGCCGTTAAGACTCATTGAAACATCAGGCTTACCAAATCTTATCCAACCTGCAAACATAGCAGCAATAGCACCAGCAGCAGCAGAAAGATTAGTCGTAACAGCTATATAACCAAGAGAAGCATTACCTGCAGTTGTAGAACCAGGGTTGAACCCAAACCAACCAAACCATAGTATAAATACACCTAAAGCAGCCAGTGGAATATTATGCCCCTGAATAGCCTTGCTCTTACCATCTGGACCATACTTACCTGTACGAGCACCAAGAGTTATAGCACCAGCAAGTGCAAGCCATGCACCACAACTATGTACAACTGTAGAACCAGCAAAATCTAAGAATCCCATTTGCGCCATAAAGCCGCCAGAATAACCTTCAGATCCGCCAAATAGACCACCCCAGAACCAGTGACCACTAATAGGATAAATCAACCCACAAATAAATACACTATAGAGCAAGTAACTTGCAAATTTAGTTCTTTCAGCCATAGCACCTGATACAATTGTAGCCGCAGTACCTGCAAACACACACTGGAAAATAAAGAACGTCCAGTTTAAAGATGAGCCATCAGAGAAGTCTGTCGCGAAGAAGTGAGATCCACCAGCAAAGTAGTCACTTCCCATTCCGAACATCAGAGCAAAACCTATTGCCCACCAAGCCAAAGTTCCGATAGAAAAATCCATCAAGTTTTTCATAATGATATTACAAGCATTTTTAGCACGAGTAAAACCAGCTTCTACTAGAGCAAAACCTGGCTGCATGAAGAAAACCAGAAACGCTGCAATAGCAGTCCAAACAATATCAAGATTAGTCTGCACATCAGCTGCAGTTGGCTCATCACCAGCAAATGCACTTCCCCCTAAAGCCAGGGCGCCCAATACCGCAAGCATACCTGCCTTTACACTTACTTTCCTGTTTGCTTCAAACATATCGATTCTCCTTTTAAATAATCGGAACAGAAAGCAAAAATACAATTAAACCTAAACCGCATTTCAATATAATATAAATAACTTACAGTACTACCTAAAACAATTGGTGTTCCAGTTTTTAATCAAAAAGCGCTAAAACAACTCAACATATTATTTATCAACTACTTATAATTATTAATTCCATCAAAATCAAAATTTTAATTATATTGAAAATATTGATATTAATACATTTATGTATATTAACAACAATACTACATTACTTTTTTGTAACTCCTGCTTAAAATGTCAGATTATTCTCTAAAAAAAAAGAAGTAAAATCTAATTTCCTCTGCTTATTTCATAAAATTAGCACTGAAATAGTTCTTTTCCCTTAATTAATTAAGTTGTATAAACTTTATATTCCTAATAAAAACAAATATTCAAGTCTATAACAATTTTAATATAAATAGGTTATAAAGAAAGAAATAATTAGTATTTACAATAAAAACATTTTTCAACTTTATTAGTCTAAAAAGTGACAAAAAAAGTAGCCCTTCATTACGAAGAGCTACCTGTTAAATACTAAAATCACTTATATGACAAAAATGTCACAATGCACGAGCCTTCTTAAATACTTCAATATTTAAATCAATAAAAGAAGCCTTTACTGATTTTTTTATAGCCTGAATCCAAAGTTCTTCGTCAAATTCAAGACCATTTGATAACGCACCAATTACTGCTACATTAGCTGCTTTAGAGTTACCTGCCTCAGCCGCAATCGAAGCTGCATCGACAACTTTAAGATTTGAAAAAACTTTTGCAACTCTCTCAGCAGCGTCACCAGGATATTCCGCAACTCCCGAACTCACTGTAACAGGCACAACCTGCTGAGAACTAACAACAGCCAAACCGCCTTCTTTTAAATAGTGAGCAGCTCTTAGCCCCTCAATTTGCTCAAGTGAAGCAAGAGCAACCGCAGTGCCCTCTTCAATAAGCGGACTGTACACCTTACGTCCATAACGAACCTGCGCCATTACAGACCCTCCGCGCTGTGCCATTCCATGCACTTCATTGGTCTTAACGTCATAGCCTGCAAGCATTGCTGCCTGAGCCAGAATCTCACTCGCAAGGAGAATCCCCTGCCCCCCTACACCAACAAGTACCACACTAGTTGTATCACTCATTTTATATGTACTCCAGATATCAATATTTAATTATATTATTATACACTCAACTAACACAGTTATTTAGCTTTCGCTTTGATCGCACCTTTAGGACAAATCTGAGTACACAAGCCACACCCCCAACAAAGTAAAGGATTAATTGTAGGTTTCTGACCATCTTTTGACTCAATTGCAGGACAACCAATCTTTAGACATGCTTTGCAATTCACGCATTCATCTTGATTTATTTCCTGTTTAGGTCCAATAAGCTTTTTAGCATAAAGTGGACACACAGCTTTTACAACAACAAGAGACGCATCATCTGATTCAAGCTCTTCCTTGAGCACAGAATCCATTTCTTTCATATTATACGGATTTGCTGTTCGGACACGTTTGTAACCACACGCTTTAGCAATAGCTTCTATAGAAAGCTCCTGAGTTTCCTCTCCTTCGAGTGTTTTACCAGTACCAGGATGATCCTGATGCCCGGTCATAGCAGTAATACGATTATCTACAACAATTGTAGTAGAACTACCTTTATTATAAGATGTATTTGCTATTCCTGTCATACCAGAATGGAAGAATGTAGAATCACCAAGAATACCGACACAATATTTTTTTTCTCCTACTTTTTGCATACCATGCGCCATAGGAACAGATCCACCCATACATAAAATTGAATCAAGACTAGAAAGAGGAGGAAGTGTACCAAGACTATAACATCCGATATCTCCCATAACAGCTACATCGAATTTTTTAAGAGCTGTAAAAGTACCACGATGCGGACACCCAGGACACAATACAGGTGGGCGTGGAGGCAGATCTGCACTTTCAGCTACTGGAGTAGGTAGTATTACTTTCTGCTCATTAAGTCGCGCTTTAATTTCTCTAATTCTACCCGGTGTATGTTCTCCTATTCCTGGAACAATATCACGACCACGACATTTAATTCCCCACGCCTTTACCTGATTTTCGATTAAAGAATCAAGCTCCTCAATAACTAAAAGCTCTTTAACTGCTCCAGCGAATTCTCTGATTTTACCTTCTGGCAACGGATATGACATACCAAGCTTAAGAACACTAGCATCACCAAAAATATCCTTTACATACTGATAAGTAGCACTTGAAGCAATAATACCTAGGTCTTTATTATTTAGCTCAAGCCTATTAATCGGATTCTTTTCAGCCTCAGCAATAAGTTTGTAAAGCCTCTGCTCAACCTTTACTCTCATTTTACGAGCCCATGCAGGAATAGCCACATAACGAGGCGGATCTTTTTTAAACTCAACTGGTTTAGAAGATTCCACTCTATCCTTCAGTTCAACAAGCGAGCGAGAGTGAGAAATCCTAGTACATGTTCTTAAAATTACAGGGGTTTCAAATTTTTCTGAAAGCTCCAAGCCAACTTTAACAAAGTCCTTTGCTTCCTGAGAATCAGCTGGCTCAAGTATAGGAATCTTTGCAAAAGCCCCCCAGTTCCTTGAATCCTGCTCATTTTGAGAAGAATGCATCCCAGGGTCATCAGCTACGACAATAAGCATTCCACCGACAGCACCACTCATAGCAAATGTCATCAGTGGGTCTGCAGCTACATTTAGCCCTACATGTTTCATAGTTACAATTGCTCTTGCTCCAGCAAAACTAGCTCCTACAGCGACCTCAAACGCTACTTTTTCATTAGGAGCCCACTCACAATGTAGATCAGACTTATACTGTACTATGTTCTCAAGAATCTCCGTAGAAGGAGTACCTGGGTAACCTGCAGCAAGCTTAACGCCTGCTTCCCACGCTCCTCTAGCAATCGCCTGATTTCCAGAAAGTAACTCTTTCAACATCCTCTCCTTTTCTCTCTACAAGCTGATGTATTACCGATCATTAGTAAACATAACTTGACTAACACCCATCTATATAACCGCTAAAATTTATATAATAACACAATTACTTCACTACCATTTTATCTGTAATATCTTCAAATAACTGTCCTTCATCAAAATTTATAAGCTGTACTTCAGCCTTTGAAAAATCAATTTTATTGCCATCTACTTTTTTTATATTTACATTATCATAAAAATCAACATACATAACAAAATCATTCAAATTCTTATATAACTCATATTGAGTATACTCAAGAATTCTATTACCTTTTTCCGCCTCAACTACATTTCCTTTTGAAATATAGAAATATTTAATAGCCCTTATAACTTTATTTAGACCATCTTCGGCATCTTTGAAAGGTGTTACAGAAGCTAATTTATAGACACCTCGTATAAAGCGAGAAGGTGATGTAATATCACCTGGAAGCCCTTTCATTCCCGTTCCCTGACCAAATGGAACAACATCATAACCATTAATATTTTTTGACTTAACATTTTCAGGGCTTAAGCCAACATAAGTCCGTAAGTTGGTCAAGTGCCAGCTAAATTCTGGATTATTTGTAAAAACCCCTACAGGATTTTTCTGAACAGCTATTCCACTCTCTAAAAATTCTATAACTAGCGAATCCCCAGATTTATCAACAAAAAGATAATGTATAGGAAAAACTGTATTGATATTTTTATTGACAGTATTTACTAATACAATATCTTTATAATGTGCTTCAACCTCTTTAACACTTTTAAAATTACTCAAAGCCCATGTCATAAACTCTTCGGGCGCAATCGCTCTACCTTTGCAATCTTCTGAAAAATCTTGATATTTACACTGCCCAGCGAAATAGAATCCACCTGCCTGTAGACCTTCTTCATTAATTCCATCAGCAACAAAATCACTATTAAAGAAATTCATCCCTAAAATATTATATTTTGATTCCCATTCAGCACCATCTTTACCAGTAGGAGTTGATCCTATATATTTATGTCCCTTTGCAACTGCCAAAACTTTAGAATTAAGGTCAAGCCCAAATTCCATCGTTCTTGCATATACAACCGAACCGTCTTCAGCTTTTGAAAAAAGACCGGTACAAGCATATAATGTAGGCGAGGTAAACATTATGGCTAAAGAAATAATAAATAATACATGAACAGTAGTTACATAATTTTTCACCATAATCTCCAAATCAATATAATATTTTAAGCCTAAAAAAACTGTAACTAAACAATCTGTCTCATTTTAATACCTTTACTACTGACATATTCTTTAATCCCACTACATGTGTAATCACCATAATGCACCATACTTGCAATAAGAGCAGCATCAGCTTTACCCTTTCCAAGAACGTCAACAACATGATCACATGTGCCACCACCACCACTAGCAATAACAGGTATTGATACAGCTTCACTTATCATGCGGGTCAGGTTAAGTTCGTACCCTTGCTTTGTTCCGTCCGCATCTATTGAATTAAGACATATTTCACCTGCTCCAAGTTCTTCTGCCTGCTTTGCCCAAGCTAGCGCATCAATTCCCATAGGCTTACGACCACCCTGAATTACAATCTCATAACCAGACGGTATAGCATAAGATACCGATACTTTTTTAGCATCCATACCAAGTACGACACACTGCCGCCCAAACGCTTTTGCGCCTTCACGAATAATTTCAGGATTTTTTACTGCAAGGGAATTTACAGAAATCTTTTCAGCGCCAGCAAGAAGAGCTCTTCTCATATCCTCTACACTGCGTATTCCACCGCCAACTGAAAATGGTATAAAGATGTTCTGTGCAACATCCTCCACCATTTCAATATCTATTGGCCTTCCTTCGGCAGAAGCGGTAATATCGTAAAAGACTAGCTCATCTACTCCATCATCATAGTACTGCTTTGCAAGTTCTACAGGGTCACCGATATCGATATTTCCTTTAAACTTTATTCCCTTTGTTACCTTTTTATCTCTAACATCAAGGCAGACAATCAATCTTTTGCTAAGCATCATTATTCTTTCATAATTTAATTCTGGTCAACATTATTATTAAAATATTTTATGACCTACCATAAAACTAATTACAAATTATTAAGTAATCTACCAATCAAGGAAATTTTTAAGTATCTGCAACCCTACTTTACCACTCTTTTCAGGGTGAAATTGAGTAGCGGCAAGATTATCCCTAGCAATAGCACTGGTAAATACTTTCCCAGCATACTCTGTTTTCCCAGCAAGGATTTCAATATCATTACCTTCAACATAGTATGAGTGTACAAAGTAGTATTCAGAAGAAGGAGGAATATTTTTGAAGACCGGGTGAGGAGTTACAAAATCAACTTCATTCCAACCCATATGAGGAATTTTCACTCGCTCTTCATTTGGAAATTCAAAATGTTCAACTGTACCTTTTAAAACTCCCAAACAGTCAACACCTCCGTCTTCCATACTCTTTTCAAAAAGCAACTGCATCCCTACACAAATAGCAAGAACTTTCTTATTACTCTCAAGCGCATCAACTAAAGCTTTATCCATGCGAAAACGCTTAAGGTTTTCCATGCAGCTTTCAGCTGCCCCGACACCTGGAAAAATTACTTTGTCTGCAGATTTAATAACTTCTGGATCTTGCGTTACAATGCAGTCCGCACCAATATGTTTTAAGGCAAGCTCCACACTTCTGAGGTTACCCGCCTCATAATCTATTATTGCAATCACTATATCTACTCCTCCGCCCACGAAAAGGCTCTTAATTCCATATTAAACCCTTTACATACAACTCGAACCATCGAAAATGGCACCTTCTTTGAATACCAGGCTTCAGTTACTCCGTTTTCATAGTTCCATATATCATGAGTTGTCTCTACCTTAAAGTTTTCCATTTCAGCTAAGACAACAGTCTCAGTAGAACTCTCTTTATAACTTGTAGCCCTGTTAATTTTTGGCACAAGTTTTAATAATGGAAAATCATTTCTTGATATTTGAATTCTTTTACCAATACCATCAACTTTATACTCAAAATCCAGCATATTACCATTGACGCCATATAACTTTATAAAACAGTTGAACACAAGTTTTTCATTGATTCCATCCTCTATAGCAATATGATATTCCACCCAGCACCCCACCTTGATATTAGAAATATCCAGAGACTCTTGGGTAGTCCCTTCATTAGCCATGACAAGAGTCACACTAAAAAAAATAATACTGAACAGGAAAAGACAATATTTCATAATAACATAAGGATACATATAATCATAAGTTTGGTCAATAACGTTAATATTTAATATAGTAATCAATTTTATAATTATATTTAAACAAAATAATAACAATTTAAATATATTATAATTATAACCCTTAGTACTATTGAATATTATACGAAAAGTTTTAAAATACAAAGTTGAAAACGAAAACTATTTTCACTGAAAGGACACACAATGGGTTCACTGCTTATTGAGAATGCTCATATTATTGATCCTTCTCAAGATTTAGACCTTGAAAAAGGTGCCATTCTTATAGAAGATGGTATTATTACATTCTGCGGAGCTGGTACGGACATCCAATCGTCTCATATTACTGAACGTTACAACGCCAAAAACAATATTGTTGCCCCAGGTTTAATAGACATTCATGTTCACCTTAGGGAACCAGGAATGGAAGAAGAAGAAACTATCGCAACAGGGTCTGCAGCTGCAGTCGCAGGTGGTTTTACCAGTATCTGCTGTATGCCAAACACCAAGCCAGCCCTAGATTCAGAAGCCCTTATGCATTTTATCAGACGAGAATCAAATAAAATTGAAAAGGCTGAGATCTTTCCTGTTGGAGCTATTACAGCTGGAAGAAATGGTGAAGAAATATCTGAGATGGACAGTATGGTCAAAGGAGGAGCTGTAGCTTTCAGTGATGACGGCTGTGCAGTAGAATCAACCAATGTTCTGAAACAGGCTATGACATATGCAAAAATGCTTAATAAGACCATCATGGAGCACTGCGAAGACCCGACTCTTACAGCTGGAGGAATTATGAATGAAGGTTATGTTTCAACCTCTTTAGGCTTAAAAGGCATACCTTCAGAATCAGAAGAAATTATTGTCGCGCGTGATATTCTTTTAGCGAAACTAACTGGAGCTTCCCTTCATTTACAGCATATTTCTACAAGTGGCGCAATAAAAATTTTAAAATTAGCAAAATTTGAAGGAATAAATGTAACTGCCGAAGTATGCCCACATCATTTAACTCTTACAGAAGAAGAACTTAGAAGCTTCAACCCTGTTTTCAAAGTTGCTCCTCCTCTACGTTCTCAGAAAGATGTTGATGCATGTATAGAAGCGTTAAGAGATGGTACTATTGATTGTATAGCTTCAGATCACGCCCCACACCTTGCAGAGGAAAAAGAAGTAGAACTAGCAAATGCTCCATGCGGACTTATAGGAATAGAAACGACCTTAGGGGTTCTTCTCACAGACCTTGTAAAACAAGGTAAGCTATCCCTAAAACGTATGATCGAAGCTTTAACGATAAAACCAGCTAGCATTGTAGGAATTAACCGTGGCAGTCTCAAAAAAGGCTCAACTGGAAATATTTCAGTAATTGACCTAGACAGAGAATGGACTGTAGATGCAAAAACATTTGAATCAAAGTCAATCAATTGCCCATGGAATGGAAAGATATTAACTGGTAGAGCTATATGTACTATTGTAAAGGGAAAAATCGTTTACCAAATTTAATAAACTCAACTTGTACAGGTAGAATATGAAAATTCAAATAACAGAAAAACTAGAACTCAAGGAAGACGAAAACTGGAGGGTAAATCTCCATAGTTTTTGCAACCTAATGCAAATTTTGTTTAATGAATTAAATATTTTGAAACAAACTCTTGGTAAATCAAAGTACCTTGATAACGCTATTGACCACATTAAAAATTTGAACAATGCTCTTTCTGACCCTGAACATACAATCCATTCATTAAAGGATTTGAATAATTTCAAAGCTAACGTTTTTACTGAAATTGATAAGGCTGTAGTAAATACATATAACCTTGACGACCTACAACTAAACAGAATTGAAGAGTCCCTTATAAGTCTTGATAAAGTTGTCAAAGTACTAGAAGACAGAACTAAAGAATTTTTAAGATTAATGATTCACAAAGAGCAATGGGTTAAGTTTGATACATTCATGCTCTATGAAAAACTAAAAGACACTCTATTAACCATGGCAATAAGAGCCAAAGGTAGATATGGGATTACATTTGATCCCAAGACTCAGACTGAAAATGATTACTATTTTGATATAAATTTAGCATTTAATCTTGAAGAAATTTCCTTACCAGCTCTACTCCCTGATGTAATACGCGATATAATAGCAAACGCAAAAAAATATAGCCACCCTGGAGACACAATAACCTGTAGATTAACTCAAAGTAATGATAAAATCACATTCACTGTAAGAGACAACGGAAGAGGCATTCCAGAAAACGAATTGCAAAATGTTGTAAAATACGGTTATAGAGCAAGCAATGTCACAGAAGAAGAGACATATGGCGATGGCTTTGGGCTTACTAAAGCATATCTTATTACAACTGAAAATAACGGTAAAATGTGGATTGATTCAGAAGTTAACAAATACACAGAAATTACTATAGAACTTCCAATACAAATTTAACTTTTTTGATTTAAAGCATAAATATCATGTAAATTCATAATGAACATATTTACATAAATTTTATTTATCAATTAAATCACTTCTTTAACCAACCTCTTAACGCCTTGCCAAATTAAAATAGAGAATAGAGAAACGATAACAACCATAACACCAAACATCGTAACCGGAGGCATCACTTCCCATTGATAAGATGCATAACTCATACAAATAGCCCCAAAAATAAATTGATAAAAGACTAAAAATGATGACGCAGAACCGATATCAGTATTGACAAATCCAAGAATAAGATGATTACTTATAGGTCTACTCATGCCGGAAAAGAAAGCAATAACTGCAGCACATAAGAAATATGAAAGATATGATATTTTACCAAAAGCCAGAAGACCTATACCTGCGGCGATAATCCCAATAAAACAAATGGAAATAAGCGTTATATCACTAACTTTATTATTTAGCTTTGCCATTATAAATGCCCCTAAAATCGAGCAGGCTGCTGTAAGGGCAAACAACATGCTAAATTCAAAGTCCGACCTTTTAAAGATTTCGATATAAACTATAGGCGAAAATGCAATATTCCCATAAAACGGTCCTAAAAGCATTCCTAAAGTTAGCGTAGCAATAATATATCTTTTATTTTTAAACAACACCATATACCTACCGAGTAGCTTGATTAAGGGTTGTACTAGTGGAGATTTGTTTGTCTCAGTATATTTTAGTGTCATAATAAATATAACAATACCAGAAAACGCCTGACAAATAAAGATAAAGCGCCAACTACTGACCATAAGAATAAGTGAACCTAAAGAAGGAGCAATAATTGGAGCCAGTGACAACATAATCCCTAAATAAGCCAAGGCTATTTTTCTTGTACTGCCAATAAACCTCTCGCGACAAATAGCAAGTGAGATTGCAGAAGGAGCAGAAGCAGATACTCCCTGAAGAATTCTAGAAGTAATCAGCATTATAGGGTTAGTTGATATACCACAAAGAAGACTACTGCCAATAAACCCCATCAAACCAATCAGCAGTATAGGTTTTCTTCCATATTTATCAGAAAGTGATCCTGAAAACAAAAGCCCTATACTAAAACTTACAAACCACAGCGTAAGAGTCATATTTATCAGCTCTGTAGAAACATGCCAACCAGCTGCAATCTTTGGTATTGCAGCCAGGTACATATCCGTAGTAAGCGCAGGAATACCTCCCAAACTAGAAAGAAAAGCAATATATTTAACTGTTTTTTTATGCATCAATACTCCATAATATTTACGATATTTACTTATGACAATAATAAACTCACCCCTAAAACCTTAGAAGCGAGGTGTTTAAATAAATCTAATATACTTAGTATTTACTTTTAAAATAAGCTTGTGAAAATTATAGCCCGCACAAAGATAATTACCAGCAACAGCTATAATCACTCTTCTCCGGTACCCATAAAAATATAATTTGAATATACTTCAGGGTCATCAAGATAAGTAACAAGATGCTTCCTACCTAAAACCTCTCCATCAAGTTCAACAATTTCTTTTTTTGAGCGGAAGCGAGCATCAATAACGTGTTCTTCATTATCTCTAACCCATAGCTTACCACCAACTACTTCACACTCAAACTGATGGCAGAGAAGATGCAGATTCCATAGAGGTTCAATTCGCTCAATAAGTCCGAGATATTTTTTTACCTTTACGATAAAACCAGTCTCTTCTTCAACCTCTCTAACTACAGTTTCCTCCAAGGTTTCACCTCGATTCTGCCCACCACCAGGAATACCATACTTATAAACCCCTTCATAATTATTAGTTACCATTAGAAGTCTACTCTCATCATCACGAATAAACGCAAAAGCACCATTAATGACTTTTTCAGGATCAGAGCGCCTGATCTTTTTTACAAGATTGGTTGTACTCAAACCTTTCACAAACGGTATAAATTTTATTTTACCCCCAGAAGACTCAACCGCCATCCTTTCATCCTGATCAAGCGTTTCAAGTGTATAATCCTCACCTTTTACATATATATCAGGTTTTACCTTAGCGAGAAGCTTATCACAACGTTTGTCTGAAAAAATGAGCACATGATCAACAACTTCGAGTCCTGAAATTAAGGATGCTCTGTCATTTTCATTAATAAAAGGTCTATCTGGATCTTTTAATGATTTCACCGAGCTATCAGCATTAAGTCCAACAATAAGAATATCACCAAAGTCTTTGGCCAATTTTAGACTTTGCAGGTGACCTGCATGCAATAGATCAAAACAGCCGTTTGTCCATACAACTTTCTGATTACTCTCTCTGTATTTTTCTCTTAAAAGCAGCAATTCATCAAGATTACAAATATTTCCCATATCAAAACCTTTACCAATATCTCTGTTTTATAACGATAATTAAGAGCGAACAAGTTCAATATCAGAGTAGTTATAAGGCAAAACCTCAAATAACCCCTTTAGTAATGGCTCTACAAGATCCAGCATATCATACGTCCTTCCTGTTAGCTTACTGAGGCTTGTAACACCACCTTCACTTGCCGAAATGCCACATGGAATGATATATTTTTTGAATAAATCCAGATCAGGCTGTACATTAAAAGCAAAGCCATGCCAGCTTATCCATCTACTTACCGCCACCCCAACTGCACAAATTTTATCTATTCCAACCCAGACACCAGTGAGCCCCTCTCGTCTGCCTGCTACAAGGTTATACTGACTGAGACATCTTATCACACCTTCTTCAATAAGTCTCATATATTTATGAAGATCTTTTGAGAATTTCTCAAGGCGAAGCAAAGGATATACCGTCCATTGCCCTGTACCGTGATAAGTAACATCCCCACCACGAGGTACTTTCAGATAATCTATTCCATCTTGAGCGAGCTGCTGAGGATTTGCTAGTAAGAAACTTCCGTCACCAGAACGTCCTAGCGTTATTACCGGCTTATGCTCGCAAAATAAAACAATATCTTCAGCCGTAATATCACCCTTGAGTTCGGCAAGATATTGTTTCTGCAACTCCAAACCTTCATTATAAGATATTCCACGAAATAATTTTATCCTGCAATGACTGATATTATTCATGCTAGTCTTCAATCTCTGGTATTTCTAAAGAAATACTTTTTTTACGCAAAATATTATTCTCACTTTTAAGATCCATGACTTCATCCCTGAGTTTCCTATTTTCAGCTTGAGTACTTTTTATGAGAGATAAGTATTTTTTACGCTCTTGCTGAAATGACAGATCTTGAGCAATAATACTCTCCTGTGATTTTTCAAGCTGCACTCTCATAGACTGCAAATCTGCGTATAATACTCCATAAAGTCCAACTAACAACAAGGCGAATACAGCAGGAACCCATGCAGGCATGCTCCACCCACTTACTCCTTTTTTAGAGTTATCCACGGAGATATCGGATCTAAATTCAGTAGACGTAAAACCTTCGCTATTTGTATTGTTATCATCGATAACTTCTTCAGGACTACCACTTTGATTATGACTTACAGCCTCTATTTCCGGCATAATTTCATAAATTTCTGAATCAAATTCATCATGAATCTCTTCAGACGTATCACTTACTTCATCATATCCATTTTTAAATATATTAAGCTGCTGTAGAGAAACACTATCGCGATCATCTTCAGCTACTTCTTCTACAGCTTCCTCAGTAGCGCCATCTTCAGCGCTTGCAAAATTTTTCACAATAAAATTAGTATCCGCTTTGAATATTTTAGTCTCATCAAGCTCATCAGAATTACGAATCTCCTCTGAACTATCTTCAAACGAAGTCTCAATTACAGTCTGGGTCACTTCAGAATTATACTCACTTGTAAATGAACTTTCAGAATCAACAGAACTTTCATCATTATCTTCATCAGAATTTTCAGCAGCAGCTGAAATCGACATTTTAGATGCTATTTCAGCATTTTCATGCGAGCTCACAGACTTTGGATACTCAATACCCGGTAAACGAACCTCCATAAGAGGAGCTTTTTCGCATTCCTCACAGGTAATAAGTTTGGATGCTTCAATATGTGTTGGTGGTGTTGTCGCCCCACAATTAGGACAAACAAGAATAGCAGGCTGCATAGTTATCAACCCTGATCTACATTTTTTACATCTATATAGTTTACCCAGTGTAACACTTTTTACTCTATGAACAGCATCGCACTCAGGACAAACTAGTCTAATCACATCGCCCATAAAACATCCTAGATTTTACCAACAACTAATTTATGTTTAAATAGTAGGTAGATTATAAAATTTATACTGATATTTTGTTGTTTATTATAAGGAAGGCAAGGCTTTTTTCCGTAAAAGTTGAAAATTCCTTGATTTCAGTGAACAATACTAAATAATAATAGATAAAATGTAAAAATATAATTTAAAGCCACAACCCTTTTTATCAGTGCTTTGATTATACTTAAATGTAAATTTATAATACAAAGAAATAATATCAGTTATGATTAATAGAGTAAAGATAATTTTATTAGCATTTATCCTCACAGGATTTTTGGGATTCAGTAACGAATTTCAAAACAAGCAGAATCTTAAAGGTGCAATCCAGACCTGGGACAAATTTGTTGGTGCCCTGCGTATTGGTGATATGCCTGATGCATATTCAAAATTATCAGAAGAGTCAAAAAGCATTTTAAGCTACCGAGATTTCTGTGTAGAGTGGCATCCAATTGGAATCAAATACAATACTGTTCTTTCAAATCCTGGATACTCTAATTTTTCAATATATGGAGATATCGCGACTATTAAAATTGGGCTTGACCCAAGTTTGAACAATACTGAAAGCAATTTTATAAGGATTATTCTTGAAAAAAATGGAGAAAAATGGAGCTTTGTCTGTGAAAAAGCACATGACCAGGCAATTCGTAGAGCCTCTATTACTGGGGTTCTCAAAGATATTATCAAAGAATCAAAGATTTTAAATACTGCTTTCAAAACAGGCAAAGGAAGCTTCGATAATATTGTAGAAGAACTTCCTAGAATATTCTCTTCTGATAGAGGCAGGCTGGCCTTGATAAACTACAATTTCGAACTTGATCTTCTGCGTGACGGAGTACTCAGAGCAATACCACGAAAGAAATATGATCCTGGATATCAAATATCTTACGACGGAGTGCTTAGTACCTTTACCTCTACACCTAAAGATATAATTACAGCAGAGGAACTTGAAGCAAAACGCAAAAAAGAGAAAGAATCAAATCAAACATATCCTAAAGAAGAGCTAAAGCATAAAGTTTTAGTAGCCAGAAAAGTTTCAGATAAACTTGAAAACAGAGTCAAAAAAGATGAGTCTAAAAAAATTGCATTTTCTCCAAAAAATGATCTCCCTGATCTTCCACCAGAATTTCCAAAGGAATTTAATAGGGTTAAAAAAAGCTCCCATAAAAATTCAAACAACAAAAAATTTAAATATACGAGTAACGAAGAGGATTTTGATCTTCCAGAGATAGATAATATTACCGAGCTATTTGATAGTAAAAAAGGTATTAATAGCAAACCTAAAAGCGTTGCTACTCAGACTATGGCTGGTACAAATAACGAGCTTGACTCAAATTCAGTAAATTTAAATAGTGAAACACTTCTTAATGAATTAGAATTAATGGTGAATGAATATGAGAAAAATGACAATTTTTCCATCACTGGGAGGCGTGATGATTAAAACTGGCAAGATTTTTCTATTTATTATGGCTTCAGTATTATTGCTTTTTTATCAGAATGTGAAAGTCTCAAATTATACAGCAAATGCAGCTGATTTCCAGTTGAGTAATCCTGGTATAGAATTGAGAAGACTGCAAATTTGTGAAAATTGTTCTGAACCCCTTGTCGTAACCTCTATAGCACCAGGTGCGGCAGTACGCTGTCCAAAATGCCAGAGAGTCCAAAGACGCCTTCCTGACTCAGAGTTAATTGTCAAAGTATACCAAATATGCCCTTCTTGTTCGCAACGTCTTGATGTATCAAATCTTCAGCCTATGGAAGCATTTAGATGTGGTGCCTGCAACTTTGAACAAAGGGTTCTTCCTGAAGCTGTCTTTAACCCTCCAAGCAATAGCGGTAAAGGGAGAATTCCTGCAGAAAAGACAATAAAGCCAAGTGCAAGATTACTCCCTACAAAAAAAGAAGTAATACCTGAAGCTATAGTTCCTGGACTTAATGCACCAGAAGGAGCACTGCAAGAAGATTATGATATCGAAATCGAAGACTTTACCCCAAATAAAGAGCAAAATATAAACAATAAAGAATTGAGTGATACTACTGCAGAAGAAGAAACAGAATCCAGTACTCCTACTACGAATGGATCATATTTAAATCTTCCTGAAATGGATAATGATATAGAAGGAAATATTAGTATTCTCGTAAACGGCGAAAAGATTTATGAGTCTTCAATAATGCGCCGTATCTTAAATAAATTTGAGAATAATCGAACTGTAAACAACAAGCAACTATCGATAAAAGATAAAGCAAAACTTTATTCAAAATTCAGAAAAGAAGCAGAAGATGAATTAATCAATGAATTATTAATCATACAGGAAGCAAAACGCTGTGGGATAAGCAAAGCAACTACCTCAGATTATGATTATACTACAACTTTAAGCTCATATAAAAAACAACTGTCAGAGATCAAGCCCAAAAAAATACCCATACCAAGTACAGCAGAACTTGTAAAGTATTACAAAAGCAATATCAAGAATTACTCTTTCCCAGATCAATTAGTTCTTGACTCTATTGTTATTTACAATGACAGAAAAAATCGACGCGACACCCGTAACAGTAATATTATTGCAAAAGAAGTAAAAGAACGACTAGACAAAGGTGTCGATTTCACCTTACTTGCTTCGAGGTATTCTGAAGGCGCCTTTCACAATGATGGAGGTAGAATCAGAAAAGTTGATAGCGAATTAATACCGTCAAATTTTCTTATAAAGCCTTTACGAAATAAGCAATCTTCGCTACAATCAGGTGATATGTTCGGCCCCATAGAACTCCCTACTTGCAAACTATTTGTTCAGATATCAGAAGTAAAATATGGCAAAACAATGCCATTTAAAACAGTTAAGGACAAGGTAGAAAAAGCTGTCACAGCACATAGTATTGAGACAGCATTTAATCAATGGCTTTCAAGTGTTAAAAAAGCCGCAGTAATAGAGTATAAAAAATGATAAAACAAAACGTACTATTAGTTGCATTCACTTTAGTTGCCATATTGTTTAGTAGCTGTGGAGATCCGTCAAACGGCAGAAGCGGAGGTTCCGCAGCTGTTACACGTTCCGCAATTGAATACTATCTTGGCGAGGAAAAGCTCAACTCTCCAGGCGTGGCAGTAGAAGTGGCAGCAGCTCTCAATAATGGGCAAGAATACAAAAAAGTAATTAAAGATGAGAACAAGAAGACAACTACATTGAGAGCCTGGATAGATAGAAAAGACAGGACACTGTTCTGCATTACTTATTACAGAGATATGATTTGCCCAAAGTGTCATGGTACAGGCTTCCTTACTCTTCCAAGTAAATTACAAAATGCTCTTCAGTCAAAAATAAAAACAACTAATATAGGCATAAGCTGCAACCAATGTCATGGTAAAGGGCATTTGGACAAAGTGCTTCAAAAGAAATGCTGGATTCTAGGTGTTGCAGACTATAAAGACCCACAAGCTGCAATAGCTCTTGAAGAAGCAAATACATTACAGACTGCACCAGCGAACACCCAGACATATATAGACAACCTAGCAAGTACAGACCCAGCAACCAGACTTGCAGCATGCGAATGGCTCAACGCAAACTATATAAAACCAGGATTACGTTTAATAGAGATTTCACCTATCCTAGATCGTGCTCGTTTTGTTTCACCCATTGAAGACAAGAGCATAATGCGCAAAATTATGGGTAAGGCAAGTGGTCAGCATGAGTTTTCTGTATACCAATTCTGGGCAGGAAAAGGCGAACCAAGCCTAGCGAATAAAACATATTATAGAATATACGTTGACTCTACAGCCGGTGAAGTTATTAAGACCGCTTTTGTTCAGGGAAAATCAGCCAGACAAAGGAGAACTAGATGATAGGTCTTTTCAAGAGACTAATAGCATGGTTTCTTGAAAAATTGGCTAATCGCATACCTGAGCCTCCCCAAGCTCAGCAAGACGGGTACTTTGATAATCAGAAAGATGAAAACCTTCAATCTGAAATTAAAAAACTCCTCTTAGGCGCAGTTGAATCACTAAGAAAAACCAAAGCAGAAACTGACTCAACTGAAAAGAAAATAAAAGAATCTCTCAAGAAAAGAATACTTGAGAGATTGTCTACTTATAAAGAGAGAATACAAAGCATCCCAAGTTTTGTTAAATTAATAGTACTAACAACCATTCCAATTTGTACTCTATATATCATATTTTATTTTATACTAATACAGCAACCAGATACAAATACTGAAGATATATTCAGATTTAAAAAAGGTAAACCTCTGGTTCGTATTGGTTATGTTAAAGAATGGCCTACCTCACAAGTCATTACAGCTCTGATATCTGAAGCCATGGATAACAATCTGAATGTAGACATTACAGCCAAACCAGTATCTCAAAATGCACTATCAGACCTCTGGCAAATGCTGGTAACAAATAGAGCAGATATGACGCCTTCAATATGGCTTCCTAACACACACGCTGCATTTGTAGCTGATGCAGGTAACAAAATCGTTGATCTTGGTGCATGGTTAACTGGTGCAAAACTTGGGTTAGTTGTTCCGGACTACATGAAAATAAACTCTATTGATGAACTTACAAAAGAAAACTCAGGTGGAATTATTTATTCTATAGATCCATCATCAAAGCTTAATCATATGACCAAAAGAGCTCTTGAGCTGTATGGTCTCAAAGGTTTTAGAATAATCTCTAAGAGTGACAAATACATGGTTAGTAGACTTGAAGAAGCTCTTAAGAAAAAAGAGAACATTGTTGTTACTGCTTGGCAGCCACACTGGATATTTGGTGAATGGAAGATCAAAATGCTTAATGACCCACTAGCGGTTTACGGAAAATCTGAAGATATTCATATTTTTGTCACCACAGAATTTTATGATACTTTCCCTGATATATGCACTTTCCTAACCAGAATTAAGCTCGATTTAAAAGAATTTTCCAACATCATGGCTAGTTCAAGAAGACTCAATAGCCCAGCTGGAGCTGCAAACAAGTGGCTGATGGCAAATAAAAACAAAGTATTAGAATGGGATGACTTGTCGGATAAATAGGACATTATCAATAATATGATATCCATAATGGCTTGCATCTCAAACAGTATCTAATGGTAAATAATATATGAGAATAGCCGGATCAAATTAAGAATAACTACCAGAGTATCAAATATTGAGGAATATCGGGACTGCTTAGCTCAAGACAGGGCATATTATCTCAATTCTACACTTCCAGAAATAGACTGGATTATGTTACCCAATATTGGATAACGTATAACATGTTACGTTAAGAACTGGGGACTTAATGCATTTATAATATGTTGAGGTAATGCCATTGACGAGAATGAATTGAGAGATAAAACAGAACACAACCTTATTGAATATGCAAAATATTATTCAATTCCGCTGCTAGGAGTATGCAGAGGGCTACAGCTATTAGTTAGTCACTTCGGCGGAAAGCTTGAAATATCTGATGACAATGAGCACCCAATATGTTGTAATAAAGTTAATTATATTGAAAATCCGTTTAAATATAATCTTAATTTCCCTGCAGAAGTCAACTCCTTTCACAACTGTCTTATCAAAGATTCAGGAAAATTAACACCATTTATATCTGATGAAAATAATAATCTCGAAGGAGCATATTCAAAAAAGTATAACATTCTTGGGATAGGCTGGCATCCTAATAGACCCTCTCCATCAGCAGACTTTGACAAAAACCTTTTACAAAATTTCTTTCTTCAAGAATCTAGTTAAAGCTAAATAGAACACTCAATTATTAATTTCACCTATCACCTCTTGAAGAACCATTTTTTCTTCCCCTTTACGTATTTTCAACATCTCTTTGAGTTTAGAAATAGCCCTTTTGTCATCTAGTGCACCTAAAGATTTTGTTGCCGTTATTCTCACTAAGATATCATCATCACGCAACATATCTATCAACGCTCGCAAAGCTCCCTTATCACCCAATTCACCGAGCGCTTTTATAGCTTCAAGACGAAATTCAAGCATCTTCGTATTATTATTTCTGCTATCTTTTAAAAGTGGCGCAAGCCCCCCCGAATGAGTTAATTCAGCAAAAACAAGAGCAGCTCTTGCCCTCACAACGGGATTTCTATCCCCTTGAGGTCCCATCATTTTTGCAATTTCAGAAGCTGAGTGAATAGAAGAGGTTTTCTTTAAAGCATATAGAGCCTGAAGACGTACTTCAGGATCAGCACTACTCAATGCACTAACAAATAAAGGATCATATTTACCACCAAAATCAGCTAAATACTCAATTGCTCTTGCCTGAACTCTAGGGTCTGGGTTTATTGCCAATCCAGATAGAGCTTTATCAGCATCGTCATAACCCATTGCAGAGAGCGCGTTCCACGCTTCAACTTCAACAAGTGGCTTACCACTCATTGCCAAACTTTCTATCTGAGGAGCCTTACCTTCCGGAGCAATACTTGCTAGTGCTATGCATATCTCAATCTGTATTTCTGCATTACTAGTTTTTTCAGCTACATTTAGTAACGCCATAACAGCTTCCTCAGTATTCGCATACCTTAACACCATTACAGCCGCTTGAATTTCACGTTTATCTTTTATTGCTATAAGTACATCACTTACTGTTTTTATAAGTTCAGGTTGAAGTGTTTCCCCCATATATCTGGATTTTTTAAAAGCGCCATACATTACAGCCATGCTTACAATAGTCTTATCAGTACTTCGTAAACGCTCAATTAGAAATTCTTGAGGCAACCTAGAATAAAGGATCGCAAGAGCTCGGCCTGCCGCTCCCTGCAAAAAAACATCTTTATCCCCCAAAGCTTCAATAAGCGCAACCTCAGACTTTTCCCCTCCAAGACCACCTAACACTTCAGCAGCTATCTGACGCTCAATAATTTTACTGCTACCAAGCATAGATATAAAATATTCTTCATTCTTATCTCCATCCCTGATAATGCTTTTTATTGCATTCTTACGTTCAAGTTCACTCCTCCCGTCAAGATCGCAAGCAATTTTAAAATTTCTGACAGTGTCTTTATTAACAGCAGAATAAGCAACAGAAGATGACATTAATAGAATACAAAAAACAAAATAAATAATCGTATACCGCATACAACCATTCCTTAAAAATTTGAGGACACACGCAAAATACAAATAATATGCATACTTATTTACAACAAGAGGAAGATACATCTGATGGATCTACACTCTTTGAATTACCAGAACATGAATTCTGCTTATCATGCTTAACAGAATTTCCACAACACGACTCCTCAGCCGCATCAGAGCAAAAACATAAATCTGCACCAGTATTTTCACTGCTTTTAGAAACACTACAACATGAGCCAACAGTCTGCTTAACTTCACTACTGCTAGAGCAACAAGAATCTTTTACATGCTTAGTACCACTAGAAAGACAACAAATTATCCAAGCTCTATATCTAGCCCAAATATGAATAATAATAAAAATTACCGCAAATAAAGAATAAAGCCAACCTGTGTGCTGATCTGAATTCATATTATAGGAAACGATATTTGCACCCAATCTATCCCAGACAACATCAAGAAGCATTCCGCCGCTAAGAGCTCCGAAAAATATACATACAAGCATTATAACTGTAGATCTCTTACCAATCATTTTCCACAGAACTGTAATAGTTGCAGCATTTGTTGCTGGCCCAGCAATTAAAAAGACAAAAGCCGCACCTGGTGTTGCCCCTAAAGCCATAAACCCCAAAGCTAGAGGAATAGAGGCAGTTGCGCATACATAAAGTGGTACACCAAGTACAAGCATGATCAACATTGTTCCAAATCCACCACCCAAAAATTGGTCAATAAACTTCCCTTCGATCAGGGCAGAAATAAGACTTGCGATGATAATACCAATAATAAGAGGTTTCCATAGATCTTTCGGAAGAGTAATAAATGCATAATGCAAAGCTTTAAATACTTTATTCTCTTGTGGGCTACTTTCATTCTCACATTCACATCCACTTGAATGAGAACAACAAGAATTTTCCGCAGATGAAGCAACTGCTACTGTACTGTCACCAAAAATATTTACAAATCCCCCAGCAACAATACCAAGAATTATTGACATTATAGCGCGATATACAGCAAAGACAGGTCCCATCAAAGCCCATGCTGCCATTATTGAATCTATACCTGTTGTAGGAGTAGATACTAAAAATGATGCAACAGCGCCTCTTCCCGCACCACTCTTATGAAGAGAAGCCGTAACAGGTATTACACTACACGAACAGAGTGGTAAAGGCATTCCAAACAATGCCGCTTTTAGTGTAGACATAAATTTACTTCCACCAAGATGAGTCTTTACTGTATCAGTCGTAACAAAAACAGATAGTATTCCAGCAATCAAATAACCAAGAAGAAGGTATGGAGCCATCTGTCCAAGCACATCCCAGAATGAATGAACAAAAAATCTCAAAATATCAATCATTAATAATCCACAGTAAGAGAAAATATCAAAAAATATCTTTACTATTTAATATCAGAATAAGCTTAAAATCATTCGGCAACAAATTTGATCCCAATTTTTTGATCACGCCTCTGTATTTGTAAGTCAATAACATCTCCAGCGCACAAATTTGAAAAGAAACGTGAAACTTGATTAATCGCCTGCACTCTTACTGGATTACTATTTATTGAAGTAATTTTATCACCCTGACGCACCCCTGCACTATATGCAGACGTTCCTTGGAGAACTTTTGAAATCTCAGGATACTTGTCACCTGCTTTAGGTTTAGAAAGAATAAAGGATTGTCTCCATGGTCTGAGTGGCGCAAGCTCAAAAAGTAACTTTCTCTCCCCTCCACCTTTATTTTCTACAACCGCATTCATTGTAGTTCCTGCAGGGTACGCGCCTTGAATACTATTCAAACGAGCAATATTGGTCACACGCTCTCCCATTAAACTTACAATTGTATCGCCAGTTCTAAAACCAGCCGCATAAGCATCTGTTCCAGAGGTAACACTTTCAACTTTTACTATACCATCACCCTCTACCAAGTCAAAACCGGCTATTCTGCCATGAAAAACATTACCACCTTCAGCAGCTTTTAGAAAAGGCAACCATACTTCAATTTGAGACGAAGGAATAGCATATCCCATTCCTGTATTACTTCTAAGCCCCATTCTAGTCTGAGTCATACCATTTATACCTATCAATTCACCAGACATATTAAGCAGTGGACCACCTGAATTCCCTGGATTAATTGGAGCATCGACAACAATAGCGTCATTATAGCCTTTTCTAAACTGATGAACAGCAGAAATAACACCTGCACTGAACGAAGGTACTTTGTCATTCTGCCCTAAAGAAAGTGGATTACCGACTACCAGACATTCCTCACCTACTCTAATTTTTGTGGAATCACCTAATCTGAAATACGGAAGATTTCGAACGCCTTCAATTTTTAAAAGAGCCAAATCTCCTCTTTTATCTCGTCCAACAACTTTCGCTTTAAACTGCCTGCCATCAGCTAGAGCTACTCCATAAATTCCTCCAGAACGAACAACATGATTATTGGTAATAACGTATCCATCTGCAGTAATTATTGCCCCGCTGCCTCCAGCTATAAATACAAATGCTTCCTGAGACTTTTCCGCCATCTCAGGAAGCTTATTATCAAACGCAAACAAATTTATAGATTGAAAAAGTGATAAAAAAATTAGAGCTACTATAAACTTTTTAATTCTCAATTTAATTCTCATTCCTTGCCATAGCTATTCTACCAGTACGCATTGTCTCTACTATACCATAAGGTCTTAGCATATTTAGAAAACGCTCAAGTCTACCTTCTTCCCCTGTAACTTCAATAATGACTCCATTAGGGGTCATATCAACAATTTTTCCTCTGAAAACTTCTACAATCTCTATAATTTCACTGCGGTTAGACTGAGTTGCTTTAACTTTTATCAACATAAGATCCCTTAGTACAGAAGTATTCTCATCAAAATCCTGTACTTTAATTGTATCAACGAGTTTACTCAACTGCTTTCTAACCTGTTCAAGAATGGCGTCATCACCAGGTACGACGACAGTCATTCGACTTACATTAGGATCCTCTGTCTGTCCAACAGCCAAAGACTCAATATTAAAACCTCTTGCGCTAAAGAGTCCTGAAACTCTAGCCAAAACTCCTGGTTTATTTCTAACCAACGCTGAAATTATATGTCTCATATTACATTCTCCTCAGACAGTAATCGTGATAAACTATACTGCATACAAATAATTGGCAACAATATAAAAAAACATAGAGAGTACCGTAAATTAAAGCAATACGGCATATAAAAAATATAAATAAAAAGACTCCAAACCAATTACGCGTCCTTACTAACGGCAGCTTTCAAAAAGAACAAAGCAAGCACAGCAACATATGGTTCTTTTTTATCTATTCCAAGTTGCTTAATTACCTCCGGTAGAGTCAAGCCTCCTCTAGTTCTCTCCATTGCCTGCTTGGCCAGTTTTACATTGGCAACAAACCCTTCAACATTATCTCCAACATACTTAACATCTTCAATCCCATCAATATTCTTTATAGCCGCAACAATATTACTATCAGGGACGTTCTTTACCTGATCAGTATTGACCGCCATAGCAAGACGCATAAGATAGGTCATCTCTTCCTGCGAAATCACCGGTTCACTATCAGCGTTCAGATCAACTCCTGCTTTATTTGCAGCATTATTACCCATAACTTCCAATATCATATCAGAAATGCCCTTAGCCATTGCTGGTTCAAGTCCCTGAGTAACCAGATTATTCAGTGCATCATCGATAGAAACCCTCTGCTCAATAACTGGTGTCACCTCTTGGGTACAGATAATTGTCACATTCATAAGACTCTGTGCATCTTCTTCTTCGATGCCCTTAGCTGCAAGCATAGCCTGTACATCTTCAGGAGTTTTACCTGCAATCAACGCTTCAAGAATTTCTTTACAAACAGCAACAACATCAACATCTTCATCTTCAGACATATTATTTCTTTCTTTCACCAATATAATCAGCCAATAATCTCAACATTAAAGCTTCCGCACCAAACTCTTTCAGAGAGCTTTTTGCCGAATTAATAGCATTCTTTGCAAGCTCTTTAGCTTTGTCCAGTCCAAAAACAGACACATATGTTGCCTTACCGTCTCGCACATCTTTACCAACAGATTTCCCTAATTCTTTAACATCTGCCGTAACATCAAGTATATCGTCGGTAATTTGAAAAGCCAAGCCAAGATACCGGCCATATTCAGCTAGTTTTTCAACCACATCATTCTCAGCACCGGCAACAATAGCACCTATTTGACAAGAAGCAGAAATAATGGCCCCTGTCTTTCTTCTGTGAATATCTTCAAGTTCTTCTGGGGTGATATTTTTGTTTTCTGCCTCCAAATCCAAAATTTGCCCACCTATCATCCCAATGTGACCTGCCGCTCTCGCAAGAGTTTTAGTACATTTCAAGACCTTTTGAGGACGGTATGCAGTAGATATTACTTCAAAAGAAAGCGTAAGCAGAGCATCCCCAACAAGTATCGCAGTTGCCTCATCATAAGCTTTATGAGTTGTCAATTTACCCCTTCTCAACTCATCATCATCCATTGCTGGGAGATCATCATGAACTAGACTATAAGCATGAATTAGCTCTAAGGCAACAGCAGCAGGCATCAGACTTTCATCACTATCACCAAACCCGCTACACATAATAACCATCAACGCTCTAAACCTTTTACCGCTACCAAGCACACTATACCTCATCGCTTCATGAAGAACATAAGGTATAACATCAACTTTGGGCAGTGCATTCTCTAAAGCTAGATTAATCTCAGGAACTTTCTCTTCAACAAACTTTTCTAGTCTTTCCAAACTTTCCCCTCCAATTAGTATTATAGATCATTAAGGCAATACAACTACTCATCTTCGGCCTCAAAATCAGCTAGTTCAAAAACATCTTTTGAATTTTCTAGCAAGATCTTTACTTTTTCTTCAGCACCTTTTACCATTGTTACACACTTTCGAAGTCCCCCGACCCCTTCTTCATATAATTTAAGTGCTTCTTCAAGCCCAATGTCAGGACTTTCTAAATTATCTATAATATCCTCAGTCTGTGCAAGTATTTCCTCAAAAGACTTTTCTTTCTTTTTTGTCACAACCTACTCCTCTATTTCAATAACTTCAGAGAACACAATCCCGTCAGCAAGATTCGTTTTCAATTTATCACCAATTTTAAGCTGCTCACCAGTTTTTACAACTTCACCATCCTCTGTACGAGTAACACTGTAGCCACGTTCTAAAATTTTTAAAGGGCTCAGCCCATCCAGCCTAGCCGCTATCAAGGACAGCTTATTATTATTACGAATAAAAATCTTTTCCCAGACACTACAAACTTTTTCCTGAAGATAATCAATACGCTGCCTATTCTGCGCCAACAAACCCTCAGGCACATCCCAGCCATGCCTTCGAACCAGAAAACCAACTCTACTCTTAGCCATTTCAAAACTACTCATAAGAGCATTATTCAACCTCATCAATAAAAAATCAACCTTCTTCTTATTCTCAATAATTTCAGGCACAGCTATTTCTGCAGCTTCTGAAGGAGTCGCAGCTCTTATATCAGCAACAAGATCACATATCGAAATATCAACCTCATGCCCTACAGCACTGATTATTGGTGTTTTACAATCAAATACTTCTCTCACAACAATCTCATTATTAAATGGAGCAAGATCCTCAAGTGAGCCTCCTCCTCGCCCAATAATAATAATATCACACAGCCCCCACCTCTCAAGCTTTGACAATGCACTTACGATTTCCGTAGGAGCTTGCTCTCCTTGAACAGTACAAGAACTCACTACCAGCTCTACTGAAGGCATTCGCTTTTTTGCTACCTTTATTATATCACGAACGGCAGCTCCGCTGGCACTAGTAACAATACCAACGACTCGCGGCGTCTTTGGGAGATCTTTCTTATGCTCAGGATTGAAAAATCCCTCTTTACGTAGGCGCTCAACCATTACTTCAAATTCAGCTCTCAGCTCACCTTCACCTGCAGGAGTAATCCTGCTTGCCACCAGTTGATATCTCCCACGAGGTTCATAAAGAGTAACACTTCCTTTTATTTCAACCTTATCACCTTCACAAGGGATACTGGACAGTTTGCTTACCGTACTCCTCCAGACGACAACATCTATAAGGCTCTTATTATCCTTCAATGTTAAGTATAAATGTCCAGATGGAGGTGCCGAAATCGCCCCAATTTCGCCCTCAACCACCACAGAAGCAAATTCTCCTTCAAGTAAAGTTTTAATTCTTCTAGTAAGTTGAGAGACAGTAATAGCCTTCCCGCTTCTACCTACCTCAGAACTTCCACCATCCTGCCTGAATGCAGCAGTAAAACCTTTTCGCATATTTCACATTTACCTAACTACTAATTTCCAAACCCTAAAACTCTACCGCCCTCAGTCAAAAGATATACCTTATCTTCACTACCAAATACCAGTTTAATTTCTGTATTTAAAGAATATTTCCATAGTATTGGCTTAGATTTTTTATTAGTATCAAGCGCCACCAACTCCGCATTAGACCAATCAACATCTCCAACAACGACGTAAATAACACCATCAACAACTACCGGCTGGAGCATAATCTTTCCAGAATAATTATAATCAAACTGTTTTACACCATTGCTCAAACTATATACGGACAAAACCCCGCCGCCATATTCAAGCACACCAGAAGCTGATGGCAGAACCTTCTTTCCTTCATCATTTACTGTCCATAATGGTATCAGATTCGGTTCCGAATTTAAGTCAAGCCTATACACTTTGTCATCAGCAAAAAGAACATAATCAGAACCCGGTTTAAATATTTTGACTGAATCTTTATGTAATTCAGCCCCATTTTTCAACTTTATATCGAATTCCTTAAATATATCTCCATTCTCCATAACAAGTAAAATTTTACCTGTAGAGCTGGCAAACAAATAATACCACGAAACCTTTTCAGCATAGACAATCGGCGATGTTATTGTTTTATATAAACTTTTTACAAAAGCAGTATTGCCCCAAATCTTTTTACCATTCTCCACCCCAAGAATTTGAACTGGGTCTCTCTTATCTTTTTCTGTAGCGAAAAAACTGGTAACCAGCACCCCAACCCCATCATAACTTCCAAGTTCCAAGTCAACCATATCAGCAAAATAAACGTCACCTAGATTAGCGTTACGAATATTGTTAATACCAGAAGATAGGCTCTCTAAATTACCAGTATATACAACACCGTCACTCAAGACTCCAACCCAGCGTCCAAGGCTGAACACATTAAGTCCAACGCTCTTATTTACATTTTCTTCAAAACCTTTAGTATAGCTTCCTTTGCTTACGCTTCCCGCCTTTAATGTATCAGATATCAAATACTCTTCGCGATTAGTAAATAATATTTTCCCTGTTTTACCCAGTACAGCTCCTAACTCAGGTGAAAAGCCCATGTCTAGTTTATAATCTAAAACTGGTACTTTTTTAAGTACAAATAACTGATCGAAAGTCAAAGGGTATGGCATTTTTGTTTTTTCATAATTCAATTCATCACCAAGCCTATATCCGTGATGCTCAATAAATACATTTGAACTAGAATCAACTGGTATTTCCCAATAACCATCCTCACGTTTTTCAGCACCTGTCAAAGTTAGGTCTACAGCAATGCCAGTATCTGCAATTTCAGCATTTATCCGACTAGGTACACTTAAACCTTTTACACCTTTGGGATATGCCTTCTCAAAAACATATGGAAAGTTCAATAACAAATTTTGATAAGCAGAAAATCTCAATTTTGAATCAAGAGTTTTGTCGGCAAGCACTTCAATATAATCTTTAAGCTCTCTGGATTTCTGCTCTTTCTCTTTCACCCAATTTTTATATATTTCATCAGCTTGCACCTGCTTTTCCTTACTTATTGATTCACTTTTTCTAAGCTGAAAAATCTTATTGGCCAGTACTTCATTATGGTGTATCTCCCATTCTCCCACCAATTTTTCAAAAACTACATTATTACTCATCAGCTCACTATTCATATCACGAACAAGCTGCTCAATCCTTGCTCTCTGATTCTTATATTCACTACTCTGCATAAACGCAAAAGGAGGCATATTTTCATCCAACACCTTCAAAGCAGCCTCACTTATTTCTATCTTTTCTAAGAGTTCAGCCTGCTGAACCAATGAACCAATACCGGCTGACTCCAGTACTGCCGAATACATTTTAGCTCGATATGAGTAATTAATCCCTGCAAGAATAAATAAAGCAAAAACAAGAATCAGTAACGCCAATAAGATCCACCTCCCACCTCTTGCTGACTTTACAACATCACTTTCAGATCTATCGTACTCTCTAACTCGAATCTCAGAATAACTCCTCTCGCTCTCACTTGCAAAACACTCACTATTTTCAGAGTAAACTTCATTACTATCGATATTTTCAATAGCATTGAACTCTTCTACATTAGAATTAATAACTCTGTTATCAGAAACACCAACGGTTAGAATAGTTTCATCTTGCACAACTGAACCTTCATTAGTTAAGTCTTTTTGTATCACTTCAAGATCATTACTACTTTCAAAGTTCATTATTTTTTCTTCTCGGCTTTTACCTTCCATAAGTGCAAGAATTTCTGCTTCAGCATAGAGAAGAGTGTCATTTCCACCAACTAAAGAGACAGCATTATCTATAATATTCAGAGCATCTTTAAATTCTCCAGCTCTAGCAAGTCTCATTGCATAAGCCCTCCAGACTCTTGCAGCTTCCTCTACTCTACCTGTACTAACACAAAGCTTTGCTAAGCCATCCTGAATATTAAAATTACCTGCTTGAAGTCCAGAAGCTTTACGAAAAGCAACAAGAGCCTCACCAAGACGCGACTGATCAATGTATTGATCCGCCAAAGCAGAGTACAATTCTGCCGCTTCACGCGCATAAGCCGCTCTTGTATAAAGCTCAGCTAACTCTGACATCGCGCTATAATTATCAGGTTGACAATCAAGAACAAAGAGGTATAGCCCTATACCATCTTCAAGCCTGCCTTGAGCAATAACCTCTTTGCAATTATTAAGTACAGTTTCAGGTTCAAGCACTTTCAAATACCCATCATGCAAAAACCTTCTGGTAATTTGTAGGATCTTCTCTTTAGGCTTTGCTAGAAATACAGCAATCCCGTTTACAGTTCTTGTTCCATCAGCAGCGGTAAGTACTTCCTGCTGAAGATCTGTAAAAGCATCTTCAAACAGCATACCTTGTTTTTTATTACCAGCACCTAGTACTGTATTCAAATTGGCTTTTTTCAGTCTTTTTGCCATCAACAACTACTCCATATAATAATTCAAAATATTTCATTAATTTTAAGGCAAAGCTGCAAATATACAAGACATAATACACTTGTAAATAAAAAATGACGAGCTTCTATACAGAAGCTCGTCAAAATTTTATACTATACAGGAAATATATTTATATTTTATCATCTTGTCTCAATGATAAATTTGCTTCCTGCAAACGTTTTTTGATTTCATTTAGAGAAACACGTCCAAAGTTCTTTGCTGAAGCAAGCTCATTCTCAGACTTCTCACAAAGTTCACCAATGCTCTTAATACCCATGCGATCCATACATTTACGACTACGTACAGATAATTCAAGATCATCAATAGGCTTACTGAGGATTTCTTCCTTCTGTTTACTAGAAGAACGATTAAATGCAGCACGAGTTGCAGCATCTTCACGCATCATACCTAGACGAAGATTTTTGGCAACAAGCATATCTCTTATTTCACGTAAACTAGTTTCACCGAAGTTTTTATATGCCAACATTTCACTTTCAGTTCTCTTAACCAGATCCCCAAGAGAACGAATATTCATCTTAGCTAAGCAGTTTCTACTACGAACTGACAACTCAAAATCAGTAACTGGAACACGCAGAATAGCCTCAAGCTTTTCAGACTGCTTAGTCTCTTCAGGTGAGTAATACATACTTATAGAAGCTTCTGCGGATTCAAGAATCATTTTAGCTCTCTTATTCCTTGGATCGTTAGCGAGAATCATCTCACAACAGTGAATAGCTTCTTCAAAGTTATGATTATCTTCATAAAGTGAAGCTAGGTTTAAGAATGCATTAGAAAAAGCATTTTCAGAACCAGGGCCAATTCTCTTATAGTACTCAATAGCTCCCAGATCATCTCCACGAAGGTCTAATAACTTGGCAGCGTAAAACAGCGCTTCACAGTGTTCGTCATCCAACTCAAGAGCACTGTCATATGCTTCAAGAGCCTTTTCGTATTCGCCAAAAACCTCATAACAACGCCCTTTATTATAGAAAAGATCCGCCTTATCACCAAATTCGCGTTCAAGTTTCTCAATATCAGCCATTACCTCTTCATACTTACCAAGCTTTACTTTTACACTCAATTTACTAAGGGCACATGCGCTCTCTGTGCCAGCCATAGCTATCGCTTTATCATATATATTAAGAGCTCCAGCAAGATCTCCTTCACTTTCGGCAATCTCACCTTGAATAAGCAGAGCAACATGGCTTTTTGAATCTTTCTGAGCATAGCTTTCAGCCATCTCATTATTTCCTAATACCCAATATAAAGCAGCAACTCGCGTATCACGGTTAGGTAAATTTGTTGCCTTTACCTCTTCAAGAAGAGCAGTTGCTTCATCTTTTACACTCAAGTATTGTCTGACCTGGTGCCCCAAATCTCTGATAAAGTCCATATCCAACTGTTCAGCCAGCAAAATACCTTTGATATTAATTTCGTTAGCGTTAGTTGCGCTCATATTCATATATCTCCACAAAGGGTTACTATAAAAGACTATATTAAAATAGTTAAAAAAATTTCAAAATACCAAGTTTAAATTTAAAAAAAAATACCAAAAACCGCAAAAGACACTAAAAAGTGGTTTAAAAAGCACCTACTTCCAAGCTATTGCTAAAGAGGTGGTTAATCTATAACTATTTGAATTCATAATAGTTATAGTGCAAGAACGCCATACGTTCTTGCACTTTTATCTTAAACTTATTTTTATTATATGATTTTTAAACTTCAGTGCAAGAGCAGCACATAATTAGCCCTAAACATTGAGTAATAAAAATTATTTTCCTGCGACGACATAACTAACCCAACCCTGGCAATTTTCAGCATCCTCAGTCAAAGTAAAATTACCGTCTCCTGCATTCTCATCTTCATCCCACCCCTCCCAGTAAACACCTACATTTTTAAACCCTACTTCATAAAGCAAATCCTGAATCTCTGCAAGAGTCCATAGTCTCCATTCATATTCGAAAGCTCTTTCAAGCATAGTACCATCAGGAAATTTAAAATGAATATAATTCAAAGCCCTTGAAGTGATAGGATTGAATTCATACTGATTCCAGATATATGTAAAACCGTCACATTCTTTTTCTTCTTCACACACATCAATAGACTCTGTGCCGCCGTATGCATCCAGGAAAAAAAGTCCATCCTTCTTAAGTGATTTATAAGCATTTTTAAAATATGCTTTTAAATCTTGTCTTTTTACAAATAAAAAGTACGAAAAGTTCATAGCAAGCACAACATCAACTTTTGGAGTATTTACGTTCAATACATTCTCATTGAGAACAGTCAATCTATCTTCACTTCCTGCAATTTCAGGAAGATGATGCTTCTTCCCCCATTCCAATACGTCCTTATCCAGATCAACTGCAATTGCTTTATTCTTCTTACTTCGGGATACAAACTCAACAGCCGCAGCAAAGGAGCCTGAAAAATCTTCTTTTAACGTCTTTGGCTTTTTTCCAACTATTTTCTTATAAGTAGCATAGACAAAATCAATATCTGCTTCCACACACTGAACTGCCTCAATATAAAGCTTATACTTATCCGCAGTTTTAGCGGTATATCCTACCATAATATTTCCTAACATAAAATCTTATAAAGCGTCCTCAATCTTAGCTTCAATCTCACCAACAATTTTAGTTGCTTCACTTAAAAGCTGTGCAACTTCGTCTTTTCTTACCTGAACCTCTTGTTTATCTTTCAGCCACTTCAAGTTAATAAGCACATTATATCTTGCTGCTTTCATTCCAGCAAACAACCCTATAGCCGCTACACCGGCATCGGTTATCAGATTCTGATTTCCTTTTGATGCAAGAACAGGCAATAGTTTTAGCGCTCTTAATGACAAACGCATAATATCCATTGGAGGCTGCATAGCCCCAAACAAACATGACTGCATAGCTTTTGTGCGTTCTTCTTTATCATGCTCAGTATCTTTAGGCATATCATAAACATTATTAAACTGCAAAAACGCCTCAGCATCACGGTCTACACATGCCAGAAGAACATTTCTAATACCTGAAAGTTCAACAAGGATCAAATTTATTTCTTCTTCAAACTCAGCATATTTCTTCTTACCCTTGGTAAAATTTGCAACCATTTCCCCCATAGAAGTACCAAGAGCCGCAATAACAGCACTAACACTTCCTCCTCCAGGAACTTCTTTACCTGAAGCGGCTACATTTAAATATTCTTGTAAAGATTTTTCAATAAACATAATAGAGCCTCCAGTATAACGTTCATATTCAGTAAATTTTCTTAAATGAGTATAACCTTGATTCATATTTTGTCAAGACACATATAAACCACTTATACGCACCACATTATATAATGTATATAATTAAAATGTAATATGCTATATATTGCTATTAAATATAAGTCATATTATCAAAAAGCGCTAATCACCTACTTATTATTCATAAACCTCTTTACAGAATGTGCAATATTGTTAAAATAAACTTTTTAGTAATTAATCTTGGACATTATTGACAAATTTACTCTCTAAATAATAGTGATTGGAAGAGCAAAGTGGATACTGAATGCAAGCATTTCTGCGGTGTGGCCGGAGTATACGGCATCAAAAACGCCGCATCTGTTACGTGGTTGATGTTACACGCCCTGCAACATCGAGGTCAAGAATCTGCCGGTATTGTTTCAAGCGACGGCAGTAAAATAAGATCCCAGAAAAGTATGGGACTTCTAGCACAGGCAGTACCAACCAACACACTTCCAAACCTCCCAGGTCACTTAGCAATCGGCCATGTAAGATACTCAACAACCGGCTCCTCAAAACCACAGAATATTCACCCCCTTGTAGTAGAATACTCTAACGGTCTTCTTGCTCTTGCCCACAACGGAAACCTTATAAACGCTAGAACACTAAGAGATGAATATGAAGCATATGGCTCAATATTCCAAACAAGTACTGATAGTGAAATTTTAGTACACCTCCTTGCCAAACCAAGTCATGTATGCAAAAAAAATAGCCTTGCACATTGCTTAAACCATATAAAAGGTGCATACTGCTTTGTCTTCTTAAGAGAAAATGAACTTATAGCAGCTAGAGACCCTCAGGGATTCAGACCTCTTTGCTTAGGCTCACTAGAAAATGGATATGTTGTTGCAAGTGAATCTGTTGCATTCGACCTTATTGGAGCCAAATTTATCAGATGTATAGAGCCTGGTGAAATGGTAACTATTAATAAAAATGGCATCAAGTCAGAATTCTTTGCCCCAAAAGATGAAATAAAGCCTGCACACTGTGTATTCGAACATATCTATTTTGCTCGCCCAGACAGCTTTATTTTCGGTGACAATGTTCATAAAGTACGCTTTCGTCTTGGTGAAAAAATGGCTCAAGAGTCCCCCGTAGAAGCTGATATTGTTGCTGCAATTCCTGATAGTGGGTATAGTGCTGCAATGGGATACGCCAAAGAAGCAGGCATCCCTATGGACAGAGCATTTATCAGAAACCATTATGTTGGGCGTACTTTCCTTGACCCAGTACAGGAACAACGAATTCGTGCAGTAAACATGAAACATAATGTTGTAAAAGATGTTGTTAAAGGTAAGCGCGTTATTCTTATTGACGATTCACTCATCAGAGGGACGACAACGACAAATCTAGTCCGAACTGTTAAAGAAGCAGGAGCGAAAGAGGTTCACCTAAGAATATCTTGTCCACCAAACTTATACCCATGCTTCTATGGAATAGACTTCCCTACCCGTGGCGAACTTCTAGCAGCAAATCATTCTATAAAAGAAATGGAGGAGATGCTTGATGTAGACTCTCTACGTTATATATCTCTAGAAGGAATGCTTGACTGCCTTACTTTTGATGGAGATAAATTCTGCTGCGCATGCTTTAACGGAAAATACCCTATAAAAGTAATAGACCAGATGGATGATAAATTCAGCATGGATAGACTTGAAGGAGCAGATGAATATGACGACCACTTCCAACCAAAAGTACGAAAGGATCAATAAATCATGTCCAAAAACGGCATAACTTATAAAGATGCGGGTGTAGATATAGATACAGGCAATGAACTTGCAAATAAATATACAAAACTTATGGAAAGTACTTTTGGGAGTGGTGTTGTCCGTAATGACGGTGGTTTTGGAGGACTTTTCAGCCTTAAAGGCTTAACTGGTCAATGTGATTTCTTCTCACGCTTTATGGACGAACCAATTCTGGTTGCTGGTGCTGATGGAGTAGGCACCAAACTCAAGCTAGCATTCATGCTCAACAAGCACGACACAGTAGGCATCGACCTTGTTGCAATGAGCGTCAATGACGTACTTGTTCAAGGAGCACAACCTCTATTCTTCCTGGATTACATTGGAACTGGCAAGTGTAAAAAAGAAACAATGCTTGGAATTGTTACAGGAGTTGCTGAAGGCTGCAGACAGAGCGGTTGTGCCCTGCTAGGTGGCGAAACAGCAGAGATGCCAGGTTTTTACCCTGAAGGTGAATATGACCTTGCCGGTTTTGCAGTAGGGATTGTTGAAAAATCAGTATTACTCGATGGCAGCAAGGTAAGCAGTGGAGACGTTATTCTTGGTCTCGCTTCCAGCGGGCTACACAGTAACGGTTTCTCACTCGCGAGAAAAGCTCTATTTGAAGTTGGTGGTTTTAATATAGACTCAAAGATTGACGGACTAAATATTAGTCTTGGTGAAGCTTTGCTTGAACCGACCAGAATTTATGTAAAACCTGTTATGAAGGCACTCGACCTTGGTGAGACGGCACCGATTCACGGCCTTGTACATATTACAGGCGGTGGTATTACTGAGAATACACCAAGAATTCTTCCTGCAAATTGTAATGCTGAGATAAAACTTGATAGCTGGGAAAAACCTGCAATTTTTGATGTGATTCAAAAAGCAGGAAATATTGCAGACGATGAGATGTACAGGGTATTCAATATGGGTATAGGAATGCTTGTAATCTGTCCCGAAGAGAGTGCTCAAACAATTAAAGCAGCACTCAAAGAAAACGGGGAAGAAGCAGTTGAAATCGGCAAAGTCACTAGCGGCAACGGAGAAGTCGTCTTCAAATAAAAAACGTAAATGCTTTATATAAAAAATAACAGGGGCGCATTATTGCAACCCTGTTATTAATTTTGCCGTCCAAATGAGTACATATTTCTATAGCGAGCTGGAGGCATACCAATAACTTTGGTAAAAATCCGAGTAAAATAATTCCTATCTTCAAAACCACACTCTCTGGATATTTCATCGATTCCAAGCGATCTATTATGCAATAGTTGCATTGCAGCCTCCTGCATTTTATGCTTTAAAATATATTGATGCGGAGACATCCGCATCTCTTTTTTAAATATCCGGATAAAAGCATCCTTACTCAAAAAAGCGGCATCAGCAAGTTCGGTATTTGACGGAATCCTCCCCTTACTCTTTTCAATGGTAAGTAAAGCATCGTGAATTCTGCTATCAACAATATTCTCTGTTCCCCATTCATCTGCTGGAATTTCAGCAAGCACATTACTTATAAAAGAATTAATAACCAGGCACTCACGTAAAGAAAAGACCCCAGGCTTATCCGTTCCAAAACTAATAAGTGACTTAATAAACTTTTTCTGCTCGGAGCTTAACTCAATCAAAAAGATCCCATGAGGAAGCATAATATTGGAAACACCTAGAGTAAAGTGAATAAAAAAATGATTCAGTGCATTTCTATTTAGAGGCTTCTCATCAGAATCAATATTTAAAATATTACCAACACGTGGTCCTCCGTAAAGCCGATCGTCGCTCATAACATCATCTGTTTTAAGTCTACTACTATACTCTGTATTTGGACTAATAACAGCTAAATGAGAACTACGCAACGGTATAACCCTTTTGTCATAAATGATTTCAGCACCTTCTCTATCATTCCAGTAAATTCTCCAGAATGGCAATGCAAGATTTTTATATTTCCATGCTTCAAGCCACCAATAATGCATACACAGAACTCGTAGGTCTACCTGAGCAAAACCCTGATAGAGTTCCTGAGGATCAAGATTATTCCAAATGTCGTTTTTATCCATAACAAATCCACTTTACTGTATAGCTTAATTTTATTTTATATTGTACTCTATAAACGTAAGAAACAAAGAAATTTTCAAAATTGTTTTTTGCATTTACCACTTAACTATGAAAGGTTGATCACTATGAGTAAAGCAATAGAATTGTCGCTCCCGACAAACACTGATCCTGATGTAGTAACCTTCGGTATCTGCGCAACAGCAGATCCACGTATTGATCAGGCTTCACGAGACAGAACAGTTAATATTATCAAAAGAATTTCTGATACTATTTCTGGACGTATCGTTATGCCAGATGGAAAAGCAGCAAATATTGTATACTCGACAGAACTGATCTACGGTGAAAAAGAAGCTGATATCGTTGCAAAACAATTTAAAGAAGCTGGAGTAGGAGCTATTATCTGTACACCAGACACATGGGCTTTCCCACAGCTTACTCTAATCAGCCTTCTATCTCACTTCCCAAAAGGTACTCCTATAAACATCACATGTGGTAACAGTGCGCCAAAACCAGGGGTAGTATTTGCACACGCATTAAATGGTGCACTTGCACAGTCAGGAATCCTTTCACACCTCAACATTGGCTCATGGGCAGACTTTGGTGACGATCCAATCCCAACAGAAAAAACAACTAATGATCTAATAGATTGGTGTTATGGGGCACTTACAGCAGTTGGGCTAAAAGGTAAAAGAGTAGTTGTCTTCGGCCATGACTCTATGGGAATGGAAACCGCTCTTAGTCATATCATCCCAACAAGAAACACCTTCGGTCTTGAAATCACAAGACTTGACATGAAGCTTCTAGCTGACATGCTAAATAAAGGTGCTTATGACAAGAATGAACTCAAAGAACTGATCGGCTGGGTAAAAGGACACCTAGGCTCAAGACTTGCCATTCCAAGCCCTGATAAAGAACCAATCGTTGAGAAATCACTTGCAATGTACCTAATAATGAGAGACCTTCTTAAAGATGTAAATGCTGTTGGTGGTTCATTTATGAATCAACTAGAGTGGGGTAGCGATAACCGTGGTATTCCACTTCCTATATGCGACCTTGCAGAATCACTATTCAACTCAACATTTGACCACAATGGTCCAAAAGCACCAGTTCCATTTGCAACTGAAGCGGATAATCAGGCTCTTCTAACAATGCTCTTCAAAACATGGCTATCAGGCGGAAACCCACCACTATTTATGGATTTCCGTAAAGTATGGTCTGCGGAAGAAGCAATCAGCATTGCAAAAGATATCGGTATTGACTCTATCAAAGATGACGTATGGGCAACAAAAGGCTTTATCGATGGTGACAATTCAGGTTCTGCGAGCTTGAACTGGGCCGCAAAACCAGAAGCAAGCATTGAAGAAATTATGAAAAATATATCCATGCCTTGGGCTGAAGAATACTACTTCCCAGGTGGTGGCAACAGTGTTTCATTCATCTCACCAGGAGGGATCAATGGTATTGCCTCAAGACTTGCATATAGCAGTTTAACAGGCATGTTCAGTCTAATATGGGATGAAGCATACACAATTGACCTTCCAGATCAGCTTGCCCAAAAAGTTGCAAACAGTTCAAACATCACATGGCCTCACACTTGGGTTACACCGAAGTACGGTACGATGAACGAATACAAACAGTACTCACCTGCTAATCACTTCCATATGACATGGAATCTTTCACCAGCAAGGCTGCAGTATTGGATGGATATGACAAATGTTCTATCTGTAACGCCTTGGCAGGCTCGTCCCTCATACATCGAAGGTGTAGACCGCCCACAACCACTAATTCATCTTATAAACGGTGGGGAAGAACGCACTAAGATGCTTTTAGCAAATAAATAACATAAGAATCAAATTCAAACACAAAAAAAATACACACAAAGTAGAAGTAACACACACACACGGGAGTGTCCAGAAGGCAGTTTTTCTGGGCACTCACCCCTTCGCATAATTTTCTTAAGGATTTAAAGATGATTATCGTACTTGATATTGGCAAAACAAACAAAAAAGTTCTGCTATTTTCAAATGATCTTAAAATAGTAGATATTCGCAAAAAAAACTTTAACGAAGTAGAACAAAAAGACGGAATACGAATCGAGCAAACAGAAGCAGTTGAAGAGTGGTTCTTCCAGCAGATAACAGATTTTGCAAAGCATAATACAATAGATGCAATATCAATCACTACTCACAGCACCAATGTTGTCTGCCTTGATAAGGATGACAAACTATCAATTCCAACCATTGCTTATACCAATGAAGCTGGAGAAGATATAGATAAACTGTATTTTGAACGCTTTGGCAGTTTTGAAGAACTTCAGAAAGAAACAGCAACCGCAGCAATTGGCAGTATGATCAATACTGCAAGAATTCTTCATTTTGCCAAAATAAAATACCCAGAAAATTTTGCAAATACCACTAAAATCCTGTTCTATCCTCAATACTTTGGCTACAAATTAACCGGAACATTATCGATAGAGAGTACTTCATTGGGAAGCCATACATTCCTGTATGATCCCCAGCATGAATCATATTCAAGAGTGGCAAGAGAACTCGGTATTTCTGAGTTGCTACCACCACACCTTAGCCGACCATGGGATGTTATAGGAAGAGTAACCAAACAAGTATCCGAACGTACTGGCATAAGCACTAATTGTATCGTCACAGCTGGAATTCATGATTCTAACTCCAGCCTGCTACCATATCTAATAAATAATGAAACTAATTTTGTTTTGAACTCAACAGGCACATGGTGCGTAATAATGCGCCCAACCGACAAAATTGAGTTCACAAAGGATGATCTCGGTAGAACGATTTATTACAATATTGATGCATATAACAACCCGGTAAAAACAATTATCTTTATGGGTGGTGTAGAATTTGAACGCTATAATAATATACTCGAGAAACATTTTAAAAACACAGGAATGCCTGAGTTCAATCAAGATATTTATAAAGAAGTCCTCAAGAAGTCAAGCTTCCTATTTATCCCATCAGTTATCAAAGGTGTAGGAATATTCCCAGACTCACAGCCAAAAGTGATTAAAGAGGGAGAAAGCTATACTTTAAAAGAAATTGAAGAGAATAAGAGCATACGTGATAAAATTTTTACTGACCGCAACGAAGCTTACGCCGCCCTTAATGCATCACTTGTTGCTCAGACAATAGTTGCCCTAGGATACACCGGATTTAACGGTGGAGGTTCACTCTTTATTGAAGGTGGATTCAGAAATAACGATGCTTATACTCAACTTCTCGCTGAATACTACACAGGAACAGAAGTAGTAACAACCAACTTAAAAGAAGCAACCTCAGTAGGCGCAGCACTTCTTGCTAGAGCGGCTCTAGATAAAGTTGATCCAAAGGAACTTGATAGCTCAATCTGTAAAATTGATAAACAGAAAATTTCTCCGACAAATATTGGAGGAATTAATGAATATACCACAGTGTTTATTAATAGTATTACAAAGAATTAAAACACTTATTAAATAAAACCACTAAAACCACAAAACTGCAACACCGCTGTTTATGCGATATTGGTCAATGTGACAATCTTATAATTTAACTTTTTGTAGAAGTGACAATCTTATAAGGCTATCACGTTGACCTCTAACAGCGCAACCATCACCACAAAACACACAACATCCTTATTTTTAAGATAGTTAAAGCAAACATTTTAAACCCTAGCAACACCACATCTCTCAACAGTACCTCCCCAAAAAAAACTGGCACGAATATTGCTAGCTTTATAACTTTGATTGAATATAATATTATTTAAAATACAATACAATAAAACTTGTTCAATAGTTTATACATTTAGTTAAAGGAGATAAGTAAATGCCAGCTAAGCAACTACAATTTTCTACTGACGCGCGTAACAGCGTCAAAGAAGGTGTGTTAAAACTTTCACGAGCAGTAAAAGCTACACTTGGACCACGCGGTCGTAACGCAGTACTTGACAAATCTTGGGGCAGTCCAACTATCACAAAAGATGGTGTAACTGTTGCGCAGGAGATTGAATTCTCCGATAAGTACGAAAACATGGGTGCACAGTTAGTAAAAGAAGCAGCAAGTAAAACAAATGACATTGCTGGTGATGGCACAACAACAGCAACAGTTCTCGCTGAAGCGATCTTCCTTGAAGGATTGAAAAATGTTGTAGCCGGTGCGAATCCTATGGAACTAAAAGCAGGCATTGATGAAGCAGTAGAGGCTATCTGCGCAGAAGTTGAAAAAATGGCAGTACCTGTAAAAGGTAAGAAAGACTACGCTGCAGTGGCCACTATCTCTGCAAACAATGACTCAACAATTGGCAACACTATAGCTAATGCAATGGAAAAAGTTGGCAAAGACGGTGTAATTACAATTGAAAGTGGCAAATCAATGGAAACAGTAATAGACGTTGTTGAAGGTATGCAATTCGATCGCGGCTATCTATCACCCCATTTCTGCACAAATCAAGATACAATGGAAGCAGCTCTAGAAAAGTGTAACGTTCTAATATACGAAAACAAGATTTCAAATGCAAAAGATCTTGTACCCCTTCTAGAAGCTGTAAGTCAGTCAAGCCAGCCTCTTTTAATTATTGCAGAAGATGTTGAAGGTGAAGCTCTTGCTACCCTTGTAGTTAATAAAATGCGTGGTATTATCAATGTATGTGCTGTCAAAGCTCCTGGTTTTGGAGACCGCAGAAAAGCAATGCTTGAAGATATAGCTATAATGACTGGTGGTAAAGCAATAATGAAGGATCTCGGCATAAACCTTGAAGATGTAACTTTAGATGACCTTGGAAGTGCCCAAAAAATTATTGTTGATGCAGATAACACGACAATTCTCAAAGGAGCAGGTACTAAAGCAGCGATTGAAGCCCGCGTAAATGAGATTAGAAATGCGTACGAAAAATCAACATCAGAATATGACAAAGAAAAGCTTCAAGAGCGAATTGCTAAACTCGTAGGTGGTATTGCTGAAATCAATGTTGGAGCTGCTACAGAGAGCGACATGAAGGAAAAGAAAGACCGCTTTGAAGACGCACTAAATGCTACACGTTGTGCTGTTGAAAGTGGCATTGTTCCTGGTGGTGGCGTAGCTATCATCAGAGCAGCCGAAAAAACACTTGATAAAATTAAAGCAAAAGGCGAAATAGCAACTGGGATTGAAATTGTACGTAAAGCAGTAGAAGCTCCACTCCGTCAGCTTGCAAATAATGCTGGTGTTGATGGAGCAGTTGTAGTTCGCAAAGTCAAGAAGGCATCAGGTAATGAAGGTTACAATGCGCTTACTGATACTTATGTAGATATGATCAAAGGTGGCGTAATTGATCCTGTCAAAGTTGAGATCACAGCTCTTCGAAATGCTGCTTCAGTAGCAGGCCTACTCCTAACGACAGAATGTCTAATAGCTGACCTTCCTTCAAAAGATGGCCCAGCTATGCCTGATATGGGAGGTATGGGAGGTATGGGAGGTATGGGCGGTATGCCAGGCATGATGTAAGCCTACAGTCGAACATTAGATTAAATTTTTATTAATTAAATACATATATATTCAGGAGTATAAAATGGCAAAGTGTAAAACAAAGAAGACAACTAAAAAATCTGCAACGAAGACTGAGGCGCCTAAAGTAAATCTTCGCCCACTTGACGACAGAATTGTTGTTAAACGCGTTGAAGCAGAAGAAACGACTGCAGGTGGTATTATACTTCCAGGCACAGCTCAGGAAAAACCTCAGGAAGGCATAATCGTTGCTGTTGGCTCAGGAAAACTTCTAGATAGCGGCGCAAGAGCAACACTTGATGTAGTTCCAGGCGACACTGTTCTTTTCGGCAAGTATAGCGGTACTGAGGTAACTGTGTCTGGTGAGTCATTACTTATCATGCGAGAATCAGACATTCTTGCAAAGCTTTAAATAAGGTCTACTTGTTTGAACTTTTATAATAATTAAAAAATAATTAGGAGATATAAATATGGCAGGCAAACAGTTAATGTTTAGCGATGATGCACGCCAGAAGATTCTATCTGGTATCAACAAACTAGCCAAAGCAGTAAAGTCTACAATGGGTCCTACTGGTCACAATGTAGTCTTCCAGAAAGGATTTGGCGGCCCTGGTATTACTAAAGACGGAGTTACAGTAGCTAAAGAAGTAGTACTTGAAGATCCATTTGAAAATATGGGCGCTCAAATGATCAAAGAAGTAGCGTCAAAGACATCAGATATTGCTGGTGACGGCACAACAACGGCAACCGTTCTAGCTGAAGCGATATATAGCTCTGGTCTTAAGATGGTAACAGGTGGAGCAGATCCTATGGCTATCCGCAGAGGTGTAGAGATGGCAGTTGTTGCTGCTGTTAAGCACATTGAAAAGATCAGCATACCTTGCAAGAAAAAATCTGACATTGCTTCTGTAGCAACAATTTCAGCCAATAATGACCCAGAAATAGGCAATATCATTGCTGATGCTATGGAAAAAGTCGGCGCTGAAGGAGTTATCCAGGTAGAAGAAGCAAAGAGCATGGACACAACAATGGATCTTGTAGAAGGTATGCAGTTTGACCGTGGCTACCAGAGCCCATACTTTATCACAAATCCAACTAAAATGAGTTGCGTAATGGAAGATGCATACATTCTTATTCATGAAAAGAAGATAAGCAACCTCCGTGATTTTATTCCTATTCTTGAAAAAGTAGCAGCGGCTGGCAAGCCACTCCTTATCATTTCAGAAGAGGTTGAAAGTGAAGTCCTCGCAGCATTAGTAGTCAATAAAATGCGAGGTACAATCAATGTATGTGCAGTTAAAGCTCCTGGCTTTGGTGACCGCAGAAAAGCGATGCTTGAAGATATTGCTATTCTTACAGGTGGCAAAGCTGTTACGGAAGACCTTGGTATCAAACTTGATACTCTTGAGTTGGAAGATCTCGGTCAAGCAAAGAACATTGTTATCGAAAAAGAAAACACTACAATCGTAAACGGTGCTGGTAAGAAAGCCGAGCTGACTGCACGTATTGCAGCGATCAAGAGCCGCATGGAGACAACCACATCTGATTATGACAAGGAAAAACTTCAAGAACGCCTTGCAAAACTTACTGGTGGTGTTGCAATTCTTAATATTGGTGCAGCTACAGAAGAAGCGATGAAAGAGAAGAAAGCGCGTGTTGAAGATGCTCTGCATGCTGCTAGAGCTGCTTCTCAAGAGGGTATTGTGGCCGGCGGTGGTACAGCACTGCTCAAGGCTGCAAGTGTAATTGAGTCCATACGCTCTAAAGCAAAAGGTGATGAAAAGCTTGGCATTGACATTGTTCTATCATCTATAAAAGCTCCTATAAAGACTATTGCAGAAAATAGTGGTATTGATGGCTCTGTAATCGCACAGGAAGTTATCGAAATGAAGGGCGCCAATGACGGCTATAATGCTCGCACTGGCAAATTTGGCGACTTGATAAAAGATGGTGTTGTTGATCCTGCTAAGGTTACCCGTACTGCTCTTCAAAATGCAGCAAGTATTGCAACCCTTCTTCTTACTGTAGAAACAATGATAACAGACTGCCCAGAAGACGAAGACGAAGAAACTACTTTTGGCGCAATCAGTTAATTAATATTTAGTTTATTCTTTATCGGGGGTAAGACATTCTGTCTTACCCCCGATTTTCATTACATATAACGAACATAAAAAAACACAAAAATTAATTAGACAAATGACAAACAAACTATTCTAATATAAATCTAAAAAACTTGTTAAAATAGAAACAAAATGTTATAATGTATATAAGGGAATATATTCTTTCTGATTTCAAGAGGATAAGACCATGACTAGTGAACAAGAAGCACTACAAAGAGCCAGAGCACAAATGTCTGAAGAAAACTTTACTGCTGCGGAACAATCACTTCTACAGGCTATGGTAGATTTGCCCCCAAATATTGAAATTTACAATTTACTAATGGAACTATATTACAAAGTAGAACTCTTTTCCAAGGTAATAGAGTATTTCAAACAAGCAACAATTAAATTCCCTGATCTAAACCTCAACTCTTACTTCATGGTTTCTGACAATTTACTCAAAGCTAATGCTATAAAAGAGTGCGAGCTGATATTACTCCTAGCTCAAAAGAACCATCCAGAACATGTTTCGCAAACTACCAATAAATTACTTGAACTCTATATGCATCCTGCGACCTCTCCTCTTCTATTGTTCAATTTCATTAAGAATAATTACTGCAATATTAGTATCCCAACTGATATCAGCATAGTAATACTGAACAGGCTCTTTAAGGCAGAGCTACTCAAAGAATGTCAGGAATTTTTTATTTTTATGTTCAACACTTCCATGGGAGATATACACCGCAAAAAAGTTCTTCTTAAAGAGTATCTTCCTAAAATAAAAGACCCAGAAGAAATACTTACTTTATTTGAAAAGCTAAAAAGAATTGGTCTGCAGCTTGAGCCAGCAATTTATTTTTCATTGAGTTCATACCTTATCATGCTCAATGCAAAAGACGAAGCAAAACAAATTCTAGAAGAAGGCATAGAAAATGAACCCAAAAGTGCTTTGCTCTTTAAAGAAGCACTTGATTTAATTCATGAATCTTCGGAACCATCTAAAACACTAAAAAAGCTTGATGAACTAAGCTCAAATTAATATCTTATGTTAGATATTTAGTAATGACGACATAGCTCTTATACATTGCAGGGTATTAGTTATAATATATTAAACACAACCATTTTATTAACCATACAATTAGATAATATAATGAAAAACGGATTTAAGTAACTGTATTTAACATATTACATAGAGTAAAGCTATTTGCCTTAAACTGAAAACTATGCTATAATAACATGATGAAGGTTCTATCGTAGCCTTTAAAAATTTATGATGTAAAATTGTTTCTCAAGATCGCTACTGCTGTAACCGATAATAATTCATGGAGAGCAAAAAAATATTATTTATAGAATAAACAACATGAATGAACACTGATATCAATGCTTTAACGGGTCTATCCTGGCATTGCTATTTACAAACATAACATATTAATACAAGAGAGGTTATAATTGTGAACCCATATCAAAAACAACAAAAAGAGTATCTCAAGACAAAGATCCAGACAGCAAGTAAAGAGCAGCTTGTATTAATGCTTATGGATGGAGCAATACGCTTTTCTGAGCATGGGAGAAAAGCCATTGAAGAGAAAGATTTTGAATCTAAGCAAAAAAACTTAGTACGAGCGCAGGATATTGTTATTGAACTTGTTAACGGACTCGACCACGAAAAAGGTGGAGATATTGCAACTAATCTTGCAAGACTTTATACTTATGCGATTAAAAGACTCGTTGATGCAAATATGAAGAACGACCCTGAAGGTATTGATGAAGTTCAGCATATTTTTAGAAATCTTAGAGAAGCATGGGCAGTAGCAATGGAAACAGCTGGCAAAAGTAAGGCCTCTACTAGTACAGAGCCTATTATTGAAAGCGTTCAGAAGACAGAAAATGCTATCCCTAAAAAACCTAAACTCAATATTCCTAAAATACCTAATATACCAAAAATGCCTAAAACAGAATCAGGAATGCCCAAGCTCACAATTCCTAAGATGCCAAAACTAAATACAAAACAATCTAATTCTACAACCAGCGCGTAGCGCAACCATACATGTTATAGTATAGGTTACAGAAAAAGCAGAGATCAAAGTGATCTCTGCTTTTTTATTTCTTAAATAAAACCTTATTAACTAAATAGACCAAAAGTGTTTGAGATAAAGATTACCGCAATAGCTGTTGGAGTTATATATTTAATAACAAACACAAATAATTTAAAGTAGCCTGCCTTATACTTTCCATAACTAGTAAGTTCTTCTTTTATAATACTCTTTTCAATTACCCAACCAACAAATATTGATGTAAAGAATCCAGCTATTGGAAGCAACTGGTCAGTAAGAGTAATAGCCCAGTCAAATATATTCAAATCTACAACCTTACCTCCCAAATAGAATGGAATTTTAAAATCTTTTAAAATTCCATTCCCCTGAGTAAGCAAAGCCCCAAATATAACAGCAAAACTACAAATTATGATAGTAGCCTTTTTTCTACCAATATTAAATCTATTGATACAAAAAGACACACTAGGTTCAATAATTGAAATCTGAGATGTTAAAGCAGCAGTTGAGAGCAGGAAGAAGAAAAGAAATGCAAATAGGCGGCCAAATGGCATATGATTAAATACATTTGGTAATGTGACAAAAACAAGCCCTGGTCCTGAAGCAGGCTCAATACCAAATGCAAATACTGCTGGGAAGATAGCAATACCAGCAAGCAATGCAATAACCGTATCAGCAAGTGCAACCTGCAGAACAAGCGGGCCAAGATTTACTTCTTTTTTAATATATGCGGCATAAGTCATCATAATTGCCATACCGAGTGACAAAGTAAAGAATGCATGCCCAAGTGCTGAAAGAATACCTTCAATATTTAATTTTGAAAAATCAGGTTTGAAGAGAAAATCAAGTCCAGCACTCGCACCTTCAAGAGTTACTGAACGAATATCCAGAATAATAATAATCAAGAATAAAAGCGGCATCAAAAACTTAGAAAACTTCTCAATACCATTCTTAATACCTTTGATAATAATATAAAGAGTGAATACCATAAAAATAATCTGCCAGATAACTGGTTGCCACGAAGATGTATAATAAGCACCGAACTTTGCTCCAATCTGTTCAGGATTTAACCCTTCAAAATGTCCAAGAATACTTTCTATAGCATAAAATAACGTCCAACCAGAAATAATCGAATAATATGTTATAATGATGAACGAAATCAAAACCGTGAACCAACCATTAACTATCCAGCCTTTTGATTTTTTAGGAGCCAAGAGTCTAAACGGATCAACAGCATCAGTTGAAGTTCTTCTACCTAGTAAAAATTCAGACATAATTAGCGGCACACCCACTATCGCAATACAAATCAGATAAACAATAATAAAAGCAGACCCGCCGTAATGCCCAGTAATATAGGGGAACTTCCAGATATTACCCAAACCAATAGCCGAACCAACAGTAGCTAGAAATACACCGATACTGCCGGTGAAGCGATCTCTAGAACCTGCACTCATCTTTCTCTCCTTTTAACCATATAGCACAACAACAACATATATTTTAAAAAAACAAATTAAAAATCTGTAAAATTATACAATTTGTAAACATTGTTTCAATAGAGTATACAGAAAACATAAAACAGCAGACAATTTGGTTTAGGCAAATTATCTGTTTCCCCAACAGTTCAAAACATAAAAAAGGTTTTACTGATAAATTCTATCCAGCAAAACCGTTATATTTCTTATCATAAACAAAATACAATATTACTAATTTTTATTATTATATGCTACTTTAATAGCTTCCTGAAACTCCTACTCTGTAGGGACAATGATTCAAATGTATAGACACCATCTATACATATAGTAGGAATACTCTTTACCCCCAACTTCACCCTCATACCTACTACATCACGATCTCTGATTTTATGCTCTGAAGCAACCACAATATCCTCACCAAAGGCTTCTGTAGCACGTTTAGCTGCATTCCACATATTTGTACAAGCCACACAAGAAGCGATGTCAAGAGTTACGACATTGAGAATAACCTTCTTAAGACCCAGCATAGTCTGGAATAATTATATCATCAAAGCTATCACCTTCTGCAGCAGTTATAGAGAGAGCAGCTTCACGAGAGTACTCATCAAGAACAATTGAAGCAGCAGCTTGAAGATTTTCAATCTTTGTGTCATAAGGCAAATCACAACCTGGGGACATGACAAACCATTTACCAACACACTTATCATAACATTCAAGAGCATCAAGCTTACAGGCATTTTCATAATCTTCAAGTGGATGAGTAACGACTGACGGTGGACAATCGTCAACCCAATGTAGCTCACATCCAAGCACTTCGGCCTCAATCTGCAAGTCAAATGATACAGCAATACAGTCACCTTTATAAAGCTTGTAGGCCTTTAATACATCTTTAACAATAAGATCCGCACTCTGCAAATACTCAGTTGCAGTCTTACCAAGAATATAAGCACCATGCCCCTCTACAAATGGTACCCAAGCAGACCTAGGAGTTTCCTCACATCTTAAACGCTGCCATAACCAATTCTTTATTTGTCATTTTTCCATCCACACGAACAAACTCAATTTTTAATAAATTTATCAAAATCGTATAATTAAAAAAATAATACATTCCCTTTTCATTATTAGAATAATACACTAATACAGGAAAATGTTATTATACAATCAGAAATATTTTGGGTATTATTGTAATATTAATATAGAATTTTCTTAAATAATTAAATTAATTCACTATTTTCATTAAGGTTGCACCCAAATACAAAGTTTGAATATTTTAGTATTTTAATAATACTTAATAATGAGTATCAAAAACGTAGGGGATTTTCTCTAATGGTAGCTGATGCTAATGGCATAATTTTATTTAATAATAGTGACTGCAAGGTTGGACACCCAGATTTTACAAAAAAACCGTGCTCACGCTATTAACGAAATATACAGCTGAGGCAAAGCAACTATCAGGTATTGCGCAGGTGGAAGGCTTATTGGGCGGTTCCGATTATGATAAATATGAGTATAGAAGGCGGAATACTTGCAAGTGCCAGTGAGAAAACATTCTTTGCCCAGACTATGAATGAAAAATTTATGGATCTTAGAAGATCTTGCGCATAACTTCGAGAACTTGCTGAGAACTATAACATTACCAATGCAACTGCTCATACACTAAACCGGCTCAAGTATGAAAAGAACAGCGTAAAGCCCATGCTGTACACGATTATAAGAATGAAGGACACGACGACATAAGAAAAATATATATGCATGAATAACCAGAACTTTTCTCAGCAATACGATACGGCTACAAGAGTAATGTCCGAAAAGTGTTCAACAGAATTCTAGTCTCTGTATATGCTCATGTCGGCAACAAACTGAATATTGCTAAGAGTATTTTCATAGAATTATTTGTTAGTATGTGTCGCAAAGTTATTGAAATCGGTGATGACACCAAGCCCCTTCTAAATGCAAATTTTAAAGTTCTAAACGCACTTTCAGGTATAGATGATGATGACGCTCTTACCCTATGACTTGTTGATACCTTTGAAATAATATTTGACTCCATTCAAAAAATAGATAAAACCCAGAATAATGGCGCAATATTTGCAGCTATAAACCATATGCAACAACTTTGCACAGGACAACTTACACGTGAAGATGTAGCAAAAATAGCGTTCCTTTCACCACAGTACTTTTCTACTCTTCACAAAAAATAATCTGGTATGACCTTTACCTGCATGTTGAATCAGATGCGCGTTGAAAAAGCAGAATATTCGCTTATACATACGAACCTACAATTACTAATTATTGCTTTAAGAACTGGGTTTCAAGATCAGAGTTACTTTACAAAAATTTTCAAGCGCTTCAGACATATTACACCACTTATCTACCGAAAAAGTAATACATAAAATAGCCCTAAAACGTGAAATTAATTTTCCAATATTTAAGCAATAAATTATCTACAAAATAGTAGAATGATGATTTTTTATACATTTTAGAACTTTACTATTGCACAATACTAACATTTCAGTATATTCCTTAATAGGTGAATAATTATGTGTAGCAATAGTAAAGTACTATTATAAAAAATTGATTTCTTAATCAAAAATTGTAGGTAACAGGAAAAATGATTGACACAACAGAAAATTATGCAGTAAGAGATGAAGTAGAGGAGCTGGCTTTACTCTACCGTATCAGCCAAATGTTGGATGAAAATTATGATATCCGTAATGGTATTGATAATATTCTTATAAATGTTGCAAAACATATTGGCGCAACCCATTGTACGCTTACACTGTTAAATAATCAAACAGGAGAAATACAGGTTAATGCTTCTTATGGCCTCTCTTCAAAACAGAAAAAACTTGGTAGATATCTTTCAGGAGAAGGTATTACCGGTCAGGTAGTTGCAACAGGAAAGGCTATAATCGTTCCTAAAATCAGTGAAGAGCCTGATTTTTTAAACAGGACAGGTATTAAAGACCAGTTCGGAGTAATGGAGACTTCCTTTATCTGTGTGCCGATTAAAGATAACAAGGAAGTTCTTGGTACATTGTCTGTAGACCACCATTTTGATGAGACATACGACCTTAATGAAGATGTAAGACTTCTTTCGGTTGTTGCATCAATGGTATCACGTTCTGTACGACTCCGTATTAAAATTGAAGGTGATAAAGTTCGTTTGATGGAGGAAAACGAGAGACTTCAAAACGAACTACATCAAAAATTTAAACTTGAAAATTTTGTTGGCACATCGCAGGCAATGCACTCAGTCTATGATTCAATAAGGCAGGTAACCCAATCAAATACAACTGTACTCATCAGAGGCGAAAGTGGTTGTGGTAAAGAGTTGGCTGCCCATGCTATACACCATAATAGTCAAAGAGCAAATAAACCGTATATAAAAGTAAACTGCGCAGCACTACCTGAGACAGTGCTTGAAGCTGAACTTTTCGGTCATGAAAAAGGCGCATTTACTGGCGCAATAACAAGTAGAAAAGGTAGATTTGAACTTGCAAATACAGGCACTTTATTCCTTGATGAAATTGGCGACTTCTCACCTGTAGCCCAGGTAAAACTTCTCAGAGTTCTTCAAGAAAAAGAATTCGAACCTGTTGGAAGTAACCGAACAATAAAAGTAGATGTAAGAATTATCGCAGCAACCAGCCGTGACCTTGAGAAGATGGTTGAAACTGGAGAATTCAGACAGGATTTATACTACAGATTGAATGTATTCCCTGTAAATATGCCACCTCTTCGAGACCGTAAAAGTGACGTTCTCTTACTGGCCGATCACTTCACGCAGAAATACTCACAAGAAAATTCAAAACATATTGAACGTATCAGTACTGGGGCAATTGATATGCTTGTGGCTTACCACTGGCCTGGTAATGTTCGTGAACTTGAGAACTGCATCGAAAGAGCTGTACTGCTTTCAAATGATGGGGTAATTCATGGACACCACCTTCCGCCTAGTTTGCAGATGCCATCACAAAGCACAAAAGCCAAAGCAGAAGCTATTGTTTTCGAACATGAAGAAGTACCAGAGAACAATAATAGAACCGACAGCAACCTACAGCTGGCACTTGACAATCTTGAACGTGAATTAATTATTGAATCACTCAAAAGATGCAGAGGAAATTGTTCACTAGCTGCAAAAGAACTAGGTATTACAGAGCGAATTATGGGACTACGTCTAAAAAAATACTCAATAAATTGGAAACAATTTAGATCATAATAACCTATTCCTAGTTAGGCAAAAAGAGCCCGGTTATATTCCGGGCTCTTTTTGTTAACAAAAATACCAAATTACTTACACTTAAAGGAACTATATGCCTAGGCAAGTCTCTACCATTCTGGCTGCATTCAGCCAGTGATGATCAAGAGGAACTAACTTACGCTTACCAGCAACTTCATTGATATCAATTGACCCACAGACATTATTGAGTACATTTACCATGCAGTTATAATCTCCTGCTGCTAGCAACTGTGCAGCTTTTGTACCAAGTACAGTACATAGCAGTCTGTCTGCAGGTGAAGGACTACCACCACGCTGCACGTGACCAAGTGAAGTCACACGCGCTTCAAAACCAGTAAGTCTCTGAATATCCCTTGCAACCTTACTCGCAATTGGTTCTTGAACTTCTGAGTAATCACTGTTTCTTATTTCATCAAGGATTTTCTTTGCGCTTTTTACTTTCTTTTTCTTGCCTTTTGTTTTTTCTTCTTCTCCAGCTACTTGACCTTCTTTTTCCTTCTTTGACTTATCATGAGCAATCATTTGAAGCTCAATTTCACGAGCCTCTTCAACAGAGTGCGCGCCTTCAGCAATAGCAATAATTGAGAATTTTTTACCCCCTCTACGGCGCTCTCTAAGATGTTCAGCCACCGCTTCAAGACTATACGGAATTTCAGGAATCAGAATTACATCAGCGCCACCTGCAATACCAGCTCCAAGTGTCAGCCAGCCAGAGTTGTGCCCCATAATTTCACATACTATAAGCCTGTGATGACTGGTCGCAGTTGTATGCAGCCTGTCAATTGCTTCACTAGCTATATTAAGTGCTGTATCATAGCCAAAAGTATAGTCAGTGCCAAATACATCATTATCAATAGTCTTAGGAAGAGTCATAACATTAAGTCCATTCTTCTTAAGATGCAGAGCATTCTTTTGAGTACCGCCGCCGCCAAGACACACCAAACAGTCAAGCCCCATTTTCTTGGCATTTTCGATTGCGACATCGGTCATGTCTACTTTTTTTCCGCCCATAGGCATTTTATGAGGTTTATCTCTGCTTGTACCTAGGAGTGTACCTCCTCTTGTAAGAATACCACTTACAGACCTGTCGTCAAGTTTAACATATCTGTTCTCAACAAGTCCTCTGAAGCCATCCATAATTCCAATTACATCTATACCATACTCTATCATTGAAGCCTTTGCAACACCTCTGATTGCTGCATTAAGACCAGGACAGTCTCCTCCTGACGTAAGAATTCCTATGCACTTTGTCTTTGATTTTTTAGGCATTATACCATCCTCAGAATATTGAAATCACCATAAAAAAATACAACGTCTCTACTATAATAGAGACGTTATTATTTTAGCAAAGAATAACTTTTCGTAAAGTTAAAAATTAGTTTTTATATGTATAAAATTATTATTCAACGTTAAGCCCATACGGTAAATCGTAGGTTTTTTTATAATTTTTACAATAATATATACCCAATTCCATTTCTGCAACACCAGCTCTGATAACCTTATGATTATCCAACCTAATAACCTCATCAAAGCATCTTTCTGCTCTACTTCTTACAGATTGTTCATTGTCTGTAGCAACAAATATTGCATCTTTACCGAGCAAATCATTTTGGTCAAAGAAATATGCCACATTTCGCGGGTCACTGTCAAATGGAATAACAGGTAGTTTACCTTTGAGAGCCCAATCAACCTTACCAGCAAGCCACCAGCTATTAGTAATTGCAAAATAATGCTCCCTGTCCATCCAACCTTCTTTTTCAAAAAGATTTATAAGCTGCGCATAGTCGTACCCTTCCATGGTTGGGTCATTCTTCTCTCCAAACAAATGTCCAAACCATTTAGGACCATAAGAACTCCAAAAACCAGTAGCTGCATGAATCTGAAGAATAACACATGAAAATACGGTAACAATTACTGAGAGCCACACCCAGCGGAATCCCCACTTTCTATACGCACCTCCTTTAGATAGAAGTGAGTAAAAGGCGGCTCCGAGCGGTGGGAATAACATCAAATATCCTGGAGCCTGCCAATGAAAGTGAAAGCCTAAATTTGCCCAGAGTGTTACAAGAGTAAAAAATACAATAGGAAGTATAGCGGTCATAAGACAAAACCATCGAGCTTTATCTTTTCTGCCAGCTTTTATGCATTTATATAACTGCCAGACTAGTGGCAACCATATCCACGGTAGCACCCATAACATCTGCCCTCCAATAGATCTGAAAAACCAATCAATATGTATCCCTGTATTAGCGGCTCTATTACTCTGAAATACAAAAGAAGCCCAGTTATGATTATAATTCCAGATAAATACCGGAGCTGCAATAATAAAATTAATCGCCAATGCTAGGTACGGACCAGGGTGAAAAACCCAGTGACGCTCCTCTTTTCTAGTCAGAGCAAATAGCCCTGCTCCTGCAAATAAGAATGCTGCATGGTATTTACTCAAGGTTGTAAGCCCAATCATTACTCCTATTACAATCCATCTTAAATAACAATCCCATGAAGACCTAAACTTATTTCGCTCTTCAATAGAATTAAAATTGATACTGAATATATCATAAAAGCAAATTGCACTAGCCAGCCAAAAAAACATCAATGGAGCATCAGGTTGAATCCATATACCTACAGAATACGTAAATACTGCAGACAAATTCAGAATAACAGCAGCCCAGAATCCTTGCCAATCTCCAAATAGCCTCTTGCCAAGTGTATACATCATCCACGTTGTGCCTGCAAACAGAAGAACGGTAGGCAGGCGTAGAGCAAATGCTGTATAATTACCAATAGTTTCCACAGAAGCCCAGCCAAGCCAAAATGCTAGTGGAGGTTGATCAAAATAACTAATCTGGGGATGGGCAACTCCCATTGAATAATATGATTCGCCAAACCCAAGCCCAGTAACAGCAGCAATCACCAGCCTCAACACTGTGGTAATAACAATTAAAATCAGCACTGCTTTCTGAGCAGAGAGCTTGCCTTTTTTATTTGGAGTATGATTCATAATACCTCTTCTAACAAATAATTATTGGTTAAAATTAACAGAAACTACTATACAACTATTATCGGATTATAAAGATAGAGCAATAAATTACAACTATACAGTAATAATTAAGATAATAATATTTAATTTTTTCAAACTGCCGAATTTTCTTTACATGTTTTTTTTATGATAGTACAATATATAAAGCTCAATTTTGCTATAATTGATCACAATACAATATAAACCGTATTAAACTCTACCATAATATAAGGAGTATAAATATGGGATGCATTAAGGGAAAATTAAAAGCTAAACTTGAAAAAGGAAACTTCCGCTGTAGAAAATGTGGCGGTTGTTCAAGATTTAAAAAAGACCTCTGCAAAGCTGAGTATATTGATTACTCGATACCTCAAAATACTCTTTCAGAGGAGAAGCCTTCGAAAGAAAAAAAGAAGGATAAGAAAAAAAAGAAAAAGAATAAAGACAAAAAAAAGAAACAATGAAATGAAAGAGAAATAAGATGACACTGAAAAAAGAAGAGCAAAACAGCTACGATATAGTCATTATCGGGGGTGGCCCAGCTGGTCTATCAGCAGCAATCTATGCAGGAAGGGCTCAACGCAAGGTGCTGGTTCTTGAAAAAGGACTAGTTGGCGGGCAAGTTTCAATGACCATGGATATTGCAAATTATCCAGGTTTTCCAGAAGGAGTAGATGGGCCACAACTTGCAGAGAAGATGCGAGTTCAAGCAGAACGTTACGGCACAGAATTTAAACTGGCTGAAGCCAAAGACATCAGCCATACCCAGGAAAATGGATTTACTATTATAACTGGTAAAGAAGAGCTTAAATCAAGAGCAGTAGTTATTGCAACAGGTAGTTCGCCAAGAGAACTTGGTGTAAAAGGAGAAAAGGAACTTAGAGGTAGAGGCGTAAGCTACTGTGGCACTTGTGATGCTCCATTCTTTAGAGGAAAACGAGTTCTAGTAGTAGGTGGAGGTGACACAGCTCTGAAAGAATCCCTACATTTAACAAAATTTGCTTCAGATGTAATTCTTGTACACAGACGCGAAGCATTCAGAGCAGAAAAAATCTACCAAAAACAAGTATTGGGCAATGATAAAATAAATGTAATGTTTGATTGCGAGCTGGAAGAAATTTCCGGAAATCCTTCTGTAACACATGCAAAGATTAGAAACAATATCACCAAAGAATCGAAAAAACTTGATATAGACGGAGTATTCATCTTCGTTGGCACAAACCCCAATACAGAATTAATTTGTAAAATTATCCCAAAAAATTGCCGAGGACATATTGATACTGATACAAGCATGATGACAGACATAATAGGATTGTTTGCTGTAGGAGATGTAAGAGAAGGCTCATACAGGCAAGTTGCTACAGCCGTGGGAGAAGGCGCAACAGCAGCAATGGCAGCTGAAGAACTCTTCCAAGATCAGAAGATATAAAGAATTTATTTAAAATTAATTAAATTAGCATATAACTAAGGAATACCTTTATGGTTCAAATAATAATTAATAACGGCGAAAAAGTTCTAGACGCCGACACCGACAAAAACCTACTGGAGAATCTTTCAGAAAATAATATTGTCCTCCCTTCCGCATGCGGAGGTAGAGGCCTGTGCGGGATGTGCAAGGTACAGGTTAAAAATGGTGGCACAGCAATTACTGATAAAGAAGAAAAGAAACTCTCTCCGGAACAACTGGAGAATAAATGGCGTCTAGCATGCCAGACAATGCTTGACTCCAATATATCTATCGAACTTCCTGGACAATTAATAGGTTCCACAACCTATGACTGCAAAGTTGAAGCAATTGAAGACCTTACATATGATATCAAAGGTGTTCGTTTCAAGCTTCCTGAAGGAATAGATCTAGACTACAAAGCTGGACAATATATGCAGATAACCGCGCCTGCTTATGGACATTTGAAGAGAAGTACTTACAGAGCTTATTCTATAGCATCAAATCCTACAGAAAAAGGGTATGTTGACTTCTGCATCAGAAAAGTTCCTAAAGGAATTGTAACAACCTTCGTTCACGAGCATATGAAAGTGGGCGATACAATAACCCTCAGTGGTCCTTACGGTGACTTTTATTTACGCGATAGTGACAAAGACATAATTTTCATTGCTGGTGGCTCGGGATTATCACCAGTACAGAGTATGGTGTACGAGATGATTGCAAAAGGTATCACCAAACGTAAAACAAATTTTTTCTTTGGAGCCTGTACATCTGAAGATCTCTTCTATGTAGACAAATTCAGAACACTTGAACATGATCATACATGGTTCAAGTATATACCAGCCCTTTCAAACGAAGAGGTAACAGGAGATAACTGCGAGAGCGGACTTATCACTGAGGTTGTAGACAGGTACTACTCAGACCTTACCAATTATGAAGCGTACCTATGTGGCAGCCCCGGTATGATCAACGCCTGCAACCAGGTTCTTGAAAGTAAAGGGATGGACAAGAGTCAAATTTTCTACGATAAATTTGCTTAACAAGGAAATAAAATGAAAAACGAAATAGAAAAACTGCTAGAGCCTGGCGAGCTATCAATTGATGGGTTTCTAGGAGAAGACAGCAGAAGTATTGAGGAAATAATTGCTGCAGACAAAGCAAAATTTGCTGAACTTGGAATTACAGTCGCAGATGTTATAATAAAGCTTGAAGAGCTTGAAGAAAAAGGTAAGGATATAATGGAGCGCGAGCAAACTGTGTTAGGTAGATATACAGTCAAAGTACGTGACGACAGAGGTCCAATGCCAAATCCTACAGGTGGTAAACCACTTAGAAAAGGTGATATTACAATAAAAGATACAAAAAGTGGCAGGAGTCTGAGATACAACGATCTTACCATTCTTATGCTAAATGAATTCGGTTTCTGCTCAGGAATTGGGTCGGAATATCGCCTTGATCCGGCTATACTCAAAGAGGTCCTCTTCTAAATGCTGAATGAGATATATGACGCTCTTAAAGCCAGAAGTGAAGATAGACTTATTAAAAGAAAGTATAAATTCTTCCAAGCGTTTAAAGGCGGATATGGGGAAGGAGATCATTTTCTAGGAGTTGATAATCCTAATGTTCGCAAAGTAGCAAATGAATTCAAAAGTCAGGCAGATTTTAAAGTAATAATGAAATTACTCCATTCCAAATATCATGAAATGAGATTTGCAGGACTTATAATCATGGAAAGGCAGTTTGATAAAGCTTGCAAAAAAAAGACCCTAGATAAAGATAAGCAAAAGAAAATTTACGAGTTATATATTAATGAAGTAAATGCAATCAACAATTGGGATCTTGTCGACCTCAGTGCTCCCCATATCCTTGGTAGGTTTCTGGCTGAGAAATCAGATAGATCCATTCTTTATAGGCTAGCAAATACTGGTGAGCTATGGAAAGAAAGAATTTCAATATTAAGCACACTTGCATTTATAAGAAACAAAGATTTTAATGACACATTAAAACTAGCAAGAAAATTTCTCCACCATAACCATGACCTGATGCATAAAGCTGTCGGCTGGATGCTTAGAGAGATAGGAAAAAAGGATTTTGAAACAGAAGCAGAGTTTCTTCAAAAAAATAAGTACCACACAATACCCCGCACTACTCTACGCTACGCAATAGAAAAATTCCCAGAGGATCTACGTCAGCAATACCTCAAAGGAGAAGCTTGAACATAAAATTATAGACCTGCCTCACATAGAAGCAGGTCTATAATTTTAGATATATAAAAATTTATCTTAATTCTTTTTAATCGCAACAATAACAGTAGCGCTACCAGACAGTTCTATCTCCTTCTGTGCATCTGCCGCTATAACTTCACCAGTTGTTGCAAGAGTCTCAGATAGAATCATTTCAAGCCACTCTGCAGGAACTTCGGAACCAGAAAACTCGACTAAAATTCTATCAGACACCTCATACTGCTGCTCTTTACGCATTTCCTGAATATGACGTATAATCTCACGAGCCATTCCTTCGCGTTCTAACTCTGGCGTAATCGTTGTATCCATACCAACAACAAAACCAGCATCACTCACAACAGCGGCCCCTTCACGAGCCTTATACTGAATAACAACATCACCTTTATCAAGAGTAAATACCTCTCCACCAATTTCAACGGTAGAAGTGCCATCATCATTCTGAGTAAAGCTACCCTGCTTAACAGTTGCAGCAATGCTCTTCATATGTTTGCCAAACTTAGGACCAAGAGTCTTGAAGTTTGGTAGATACTCAACAGTTGCAATCTCTGAAGGATCGGTCAGAACAACCACATTTTTAATATTGAGCTCTTCCTCAATAATATCAATATCTTGCTTCACATAATCTGCAGGAATACCAGATGGCAACACAACATCAAGACGAGACAGCGGTTGACGATTCTTAATTTTACACTGACGTCGAAGTGAAAGCGCCATATTAATAACCTTACGAGCAACGCGCGTTTTTTCCATCAACTCCATATTTTCAAATTCACCAGGAATATCAGGCCACATTACAAGATGCACTGATTCCTCACCAGTAAGAACTTTGAACAAGTATTCAGAGATTATTGGTGCACCAGTAGCAAGAAGCTCACATAGACGCACAAGTACATAATGAAGTGTACTAAAAGCCTGTGACTTATCCTCACTCATACCGCTTCCCCAAAAACGACGGCGAGAACGGCGGATATACCAATTGGTAAGATCATCCATAAGTTCTAAAAGCGGAGCAACATACTGATCGACGATATACGCGTCCATTGATGCTTTGATAGATTTTTCAACCGTGTATAAACGAGATAAGATCCAGATATCAAGAGAATTCTTAGGCTCAGGTTTTACAGGCATACCTGGCTTATAGCCATCGATATTAGCATAAGTTGTAAAGAAAGAGCACGCATTCCAAAGCGGAGAAACAAGTTTCTGGTATGATACTTTAATTCCCGCATCATCGAACAACAAGTCACCCATAAGCGCAGCATTAGAATTAAACATATACATACGGAAAGCATCCGTACCGAATTTATCCATAAGCCCTAGTGGATCTTCATAATTTTTAGAAGACTTAGATAACTTCTTACCATCCTTGGCTAGCACAGTACCATGAACAACACAGTTTTTAAATGCCGGTCTCTCAAACAACGCAACAGCAAGTACATGCAGATAGTAAAACCAGCAGCGAACCTGTCCTGTATACTCAACAATAAAGTCAGCTGGAAAGTGCTCTTCAAACCATTCCTTATTATCAAATGGATAATGACACTGAGCATATGGCATAGAACCAGACTCAAACCAACAATCTAAAACATCAGGAATACGCTGATATTTTCCACCACACTCACACGCAAACTCTACCTTATCAAGATACTGACGATGCAGATCAGTAACCTGAATACCACCTGCCTCTTCAATCTCTTTGATACTTCCGAAGACTTTTCGATTATTACATGAATCACACTCCCAAATTGGGAAAGGAGTACTCCAGTAGCGGTTACGCGATATATTCCAGTCGCGGGCATTATCAAGCCACTTGCCAAAACGGCCATCTCTGATTTCAGAAGGAACCCAGTTGATATTTTGATTCTGCTCAATCAGTTTGTCCTTGATCTTCTCAATAGAAAAATACCATGCAGTCATAGCTTTATAAACCAATGGCTCACGACAACGCCAGCAGTGTGGATAATTATGCTCAATAGTACGGTGATCAATAAGCTTACCCTCATCTTTGAGTTGTCGAATAATATCACTATTACAATCCAATACTTTACGGCCAGCATAATCTGTTACTTCAGGAATATAACAACCCTGATCGTCAACTGGGCATAGAATGTCAATTTTAGCTGAACGACATGCCCAATAGTCCTCTTCACCAAACCCAGGAGCAGTATGGACGATGCCTGTACCTTCACCAAGTTCAACATAGTCAACACCAAGTACCCTGAAAGCACCGCCATCTTTACGCTCAGCAAAATACGGATATATCGGTTCGTAAGTTTCATCAATGAACTCAGAGCCCTTTACAACAGTAGTGCTGAGCCATTCATCACCAATCACTCCTGCAAGACGCCCAGAAGCTTCCTGACTAAGAATATAGCAATAGTCTTCACCTTCAAGGATAACATAGTCGAGTTCAGACCCGACAGCAAGAGCTAGATTAGAAGACAGGGTCCACGGAGTAGTTGTCCAAGCAAGAAAATACGTAGGTTTACCATTGCGCTCTTTATCAGCTTTAAAACGTATTGTAACTGAAGGATCCTGGCGAGGCCGTGTCGAATCAGACTCACGAGTATCAGAGATCGACAAAGACGTTTCACAACGACAGCAATATGGAACTACTCTATAGTCCTGATAAATCAGCCCCTTCTCATAGCACTCTTTAAAAACCCAAATAACACTTTCCATATACGAAGTGTCCAAAGTTTTATACTGATCATCATAGTCTACCCAGCGAGCCATTGCTGTAATATATTCTTTCCAGGTATCATTATTCTGTGAGACTATATTTGCACAGGCATCATTAAATTCAGCAATACCAATACGCTCTTCAATCTCACATTTATTAGTGATTCCCAGCAGCTTCTCAGCTTGAGTTTCAATTGGAAGTCCATGACAATCCCACCCCCAGCGACGCGGCACACTCTTACCTTGCATAGTAATATATCGTGCAAGCATATCTTTTAAAAATGAGACCAGGACTGTACCATGGTGTGGTTTACCAGTTGGGAATGGAGGCCCATCGTAGAATGTTGCCTCATCCTGTTTGTTTGCCTTAACAGACTTTTCAAAGATTTTCTCTTTATCCCAGAACTCAATAATCTCATCTTGAATTTTCTTTATATCAAGTGAGTTAAGTTTCAGGTCAAATTTTTCAAGTTTCTGAGACATAGTTGCAATCCCTTTTAAAACAAATAAAACAATAAATTTACAAATACAAAACTAAATCGAGAGCAAATTATACTCAGAGTGCATGTCATTTCAAGCACTCATAGGCATAATTTAAACAGTTATTTCCCGATAAAAACCCAAAAGCGCGCACTAATCTTATTTATTTAATTCAAGCTACCTTCCCCAAATCACTTGAGAATATAATTTCAAATTATATTCTAATAAAATTTTTGCCAATTATATCATTTAACCAACCCGACAAATAGAAATATAATACAATGTACAAAAGATCATTACTTTACACTACAAACACACAACACAATAGTTATTAATAAGTTACAAGAAAGCCCCAAAAATAAAAACCCACAAACGAACACAACAGTAAAAATATTTTTTATACTTTTTAAAAAATACTCTTTACATAAGAAGCAAAATCCATATATTTTTAAAAGTCAAACGCAGTTAATAATAAAAAAGGGCGTTTAGCTCAGTTGGCTAGAGCACCTGCCTTACAAGCAGGGGGTCACAGGTTCGAGTCCTGTAATGCCCACCAAAATTTAAAACCTGTAAATCCTATAAAAGGGCTTACAGGTTTTTTTATTTAATTCCATAACAATACAGTATTAAATTTCCTATTACTCTCCTCCCCCACCCAAATACACCAAAAAGAATGAGTTAAACTCAAAATTTATTTAATAATATAACAATTGCCATTATTAATTAGCAATAGCATATTTATATTTAATAAAATACATATTCTGAACCACTTCCAGCTATATAAAATAGAGATAAAACAACTCCTATTCAAAGCAATGAATGGAGTTTTATAAATATATGTCTCACATTATTCTGTAGTCGTGGTACAACTAGCTAATATTAATTATGGAAATAAGATAAATTCTCATGAACTGAAAAAATAATTAATTAATAAATGTAAAGGTATTTATTAATTATATTTAACAGCTAGTACTGTAATATCATCTGCCTGCTGCTCATTAGTAACAAAGTCTTCAAGGCAAGACAGAATATTACCAACCACCACTTTAGCAGAATCAGCACTCAACGCCAACGAAGAGGCCAATTTTTCCTCGCCATACATCGCACCAGCTGTATTGACAGCTTCTGTAATACCGTCAGAGTACAACACAAAACTATCACCAGTTCCAAGTATAATACAGTCTTCTTTATACTCCTGAGTGCGGGAATATCCTAAAACCATCCCATGTCTGACCTTTATTTCTGAAACAGCCTGATTGTTTTTTACCCAGAACGGAGCATTATGCCCACCATTAGAAAATTTCAACTCTCCAGTAGACACATTGAGAATGCCGATAAATAGTGAGACAAACATCATCAATTGATTATCCGTACTCAACTCAGTATTGACAGAATTTAAAATCTTTGATGGCGATAATTCACTATGCGAATAAGACTTTATCAATGTTTTACTTACAGCCATAAATAACGCCGCGGGCACCCCTTTGCCTGAGACATCACCAACGCAAAAGCATAAATGATCATCGTCAATAAAAAAGAAATCATAAAAATCTCCCCCAAGTTCTTTTGCCGGCTTCAAAAAGGCAGAAATATCAAATTTATCACTCGTTGGGTAAATTGTAGGAAGCATATCAGACTGAATTTTTTTACCCAAATCCAGTTCAAGCTGCATTCTCTTTCGTTGTACATCAAGTGCGTCATGAGCTCTTTTAAGCTCCTGCATACTTCGCTGCATACAAATATGATTATTCACTCTAGCTTTTACTTCAAGAACCTCAAACGGTTTTGTAATATAGTCCACAGCTCCAGCTGCAAACCCCCTAGATTTAGCTTTAATATCAGTAAGACCGGTAATAAATATAATTGGAATACCAGCAGTAGCTTTATCTTCTTTTAAAATACTGCATACCTCATAGCCGTCTAAACCTGGCATTATAATATCTAGGAGGATAAGATCTGGTTTTTCTTTTTCTATTGACCTAAAAGCAGAAAGAGAGTTTGTCGCAACAGTTACAGCATAGTCATCCCCAAGAGCACTCTGCAGTATCTTCTGGTTTAATTTTGTATCATCTACAATTAAAATTTTTGGAAGTTCTTGGTTAGACAAAACATCAACTTTCATTGGTATATAATTACTTATTCAAAACAAATAACGTCCATAATTTTACACTTTTTATAATTTTTAACAACAAATAAAGAAGAAATTTACCAAATCCCCCAAATAAGCCTAAACCTATTTCTAATCATCAAATATCAAATTATAATATTATAGCAAAAAAATACATACTGTGTATATTTAATAATTTATTTTACTTATAATTCTTTTATTACTTAAAGTGTGTTAAAAAATGATATCGCTAAAAAGCCTTTAACTTTCTTGGCTTTGCAAAAATTATTTCATAATTATATTTATTGGTAATTTTATAAATTTGATAAAATCACTAGCTACTCAAAGGATCGAATATGATAAAGATAAACAAACTCATAACTATTATTCTGACAATATTTATTGCTACTATATGCATAGTTATCTTTTTATACTCTACAAATACTCCAGACAAACCAAAAATTACTAATAATAAAATTCAAAAAAACGAAACCCCTGCAGAAACGATTGAGGAATTCACCAAACTTATGTTTGCCGGTACAGGTAAAGGTGGCAATACAAAGTCTCTTGCAAAAGCACTAAATTTTATCGAACAAGATACCAACAAAAAACAGGCAACTCAAAAAGATTTATTACTTAAACAGGCACAAGAACTTTTTCTACTTCTACAATCTGTAAACTATACCTTAGACAAGCTAGATACTGTTAAAAAAGAGGGTAAAACTGAAATTATTGAATTAGGAGATAGCAATTCTTCAATTCAAATATCCTTTTTTTATACGGATAAATTTGGTTGGATCTTCTCAAAAGATAACTTTTCAACTCAAGGATTTGATTCAGCAATGAAGCACCTTGAAAATATCAAAGCAAATCTAAATGAGCATGCTGATGATTTTATTCCAGACCTGTCTTCGCCTCTTAACACCGCTTACACATTTACTTTTGGTATACGAGAACAATTTGGCTTTACAATAGAAGATGCGATAAAAGCGCTGGACCTTTCGCATTTTGACCCTATGGTGGCACAAGAGCTTGGACCTACCTGGGCAATTCAAACATTTAGAATTCTTCGATATGCATCCCCTATAAAACCAGAAAGTTTATCTAATAGCCCACTTTATGATGGCAATGTTATACTGCTTTTAGACCCTGACTTTGGTATGCTTGGTATGAATATCGTAACAGATCCTATAACCAAGAAAAAGGCTTGGAAAATCCAATACACTGGTATAAACAGCATTAGCGGTACATATGACTCGTATATGAAAATGGGCATGGTAAAAGAGATAAATGAATATAATATTAGATTCCGTCCACTCCATGTAATTATGGATGACTTCTTTCAAATACATATGCCTTACTTAGAAAAAAAATTCTTAGGCTTTAACTTATGGAAATACCCTACTACCATAATTCTACTGCTTTCAAGCTTTATTGTTGCGCCTTTAATTAAAATTATAGTTCTTCCAATATTGAATTTAATTCTTAAAAAACTCTCTATAACCACTGAAAACAATAATAATAAACGTTTTATACTACCTCTTCAAATCAGCATAATTGCTTTTATCTGGCTTGAAGGATTTGTTGAGATTACAGCAAACCCTCATATTATTTCTTACACAGTTATTGCCTTAAATATTGTACTGTGTTTTGCTATAGGTCTTCTAATATGCAGAATAATAGATTCTGTAACAAATATAGCTTCTAACAAATTTGACACAGCTTTACATATTATTACTAGTGTTATTGGTAAATTGCTAAAACTTGCCATCATTATTGCAGCTGCCTTATACATATGTGGTATACTTGGCATAAACACCAAGAATTTCCTTGCAGCTCTTGGTATTGGCGGTTTTGCCGTAGCTCTTGCTGGAAAAGATACAATGGAAAATTTCTTCGGTTCTATAATGATTATTATTGACCGTCAGTTTAACAACGGTGATGTTATAAAAATCAACTATATAGAAGGAACAATTGAACAAGTAAGTGTAAGAAGCACCAGAATCAGAACCTTCGACAATTCAATTGTTACTGTTCCTAACAGAATGTTTATATCATCATCTGTTGAAAATACAAGCATGAGACAATGGCGCAGGTATAAGACTTCACTAGATATTGTTTATAATACTGATATATCAAAAATCAAGGAATTCACTAGAGGAATTGCAGAAATAGCGTACCTAGATCCAAGAACGAAAAAGGACAACATCCAGGTTTTCTTCAATGAATTTGCAGCTGGTTCTCTGCAAATTTATATGAGTATATTTTTTAAGAACAATGGCAAACTTGAAGAACTCAAAGCTAGAGAAGAGATAAACTCTCAGATAATACTGCTTGCAAAAAAATTAGATGTAAAGTTTGCGTACCCTACTCAGACATTACACCTAGAGAATGAAGACAACTCTAAAAAAGAAGAATCAAAAATTAGCGATTCTTCACAAAACAAATCTACAACAACTATCTCTGGGATAGAAGCGGCAAAAGCAATCAGCCCTTATTATGATGAACCTAAGTCAAATAAATAATCCAATTATACTCCAGCAATTAAAAATAAGTGAGGACTTATTCAAAAGTCCTCACTTATAAAAATATCCTGAACAAAAATGTTATCCCATGACCTTCTCATACATCCACATCAAGATTCCACCGTCCATTACATAAACATTCTCATAACCAGCAGCTTGCAGCATTAGCGCTGCTTCATAACCACGAAGCGAAATCTTACAGAAAGCAACAACCGGCTTATCACGAGGTATTTCAGCAAGTCTATTTCTAACAACTCCGAGAGGAATATGTAAAGTATCTTTTATATGCATACCCTGATACTCACCGGGAGAACGTACATCAAGGAAAGTAAAGTCTTTACCCTGATCAAGCCATCCTTTAACTTCAGCAGGTTTGATACCAGTCATTATTCCATTAAGCTTATTACGCAAAACATTTGTAGCAGCAATAATATTGTCCATCGCTGGTGAATAAGGCGGCGCATAACATAGATCAACCTGAGCGAACTCATCCAAATCCATACCGGTATGTAGTGCCATAGCTGCAACGTTTACTCGCTTATCTGCATCACCCAGCCCTACAGCCTGCGCACCCAGTAATTTTTTAGTCTTCTTATCAGCAATGAGCTTTAAAAAGAGTAATTTCGCTTGCGGCATAAAGTGAGGTTTATCTGGAGCAGGAGCCAAACAAAATTCAACATCATAGCCCATTTCAATCGCCTGCTTCTCAGTAAGACCAGTTCGCGCAACATTAAAGTCAAATACCTTACATACAGAACTTCCAACAACACCTGGATAAGTATCAGGAATTCCGCAGATATTATTAGCAACAACTCGTCCTTGCTTATTAGCAGTTGATCCAAGAGGTATAAAACAGCCCTGCCCAGTTACAATATTCATAGACTCCACACAGTCCCCAGCAGCATATATTGAATCATCTGAAGTCTGCATCTTGCCATTTACCATAATCGCACCGGTATCACCAATATCAAGCCCTGCATCTTTTGCAAGACCAACATTTGGTCTAACCCCAATTGAAACAATTACCATATCAGCTGGAATTTCACCTTTACTTGTAATGACCTTTTCAACTTTACTTGAGCCTTCAATTGCTTCAACCTTAGTACCAGTCATTACTTTCACACCATTTGCTTCCATGTGCTTCTCAACAAGAATTGCCATTTCAGAATCAAGAATAGGCAAGATATTATCAAGCATCTCAACCATTGTCACTCTGCAGCCCATAGCTACCAGCGACTCTGTCATCTCAACACCAATGAGACCACCGCCAACAACCACACAATTAAGAGCTTTCTGATCTGCCAACTTTGCTTTAATTCCCTCAGCATCCTCTACACCATGGAGCTTATACACCCCCTCAAGCTCACGCCCTGGGATAGGTGGTATTACAGGTGAAGCTCCAGTACAGAGCACTAAGTCATCATAAGCAAGTTCTTCTTCAACTTGCTCTGATTTTATAGTTATTGTCTTCTTCTCTTTATTAATAGCGATTGCTTCAGTATGGTTTCTTGCAGTAAAGTTTTTCACTTTCTGAAAGAATGCTGCATCACGTACCACGCCAACAGGTGTTGACATAAGTTCTTGTTGTTCCTTTACTACCCCAGAAACATAATATGGCAAACCACACCCAGCATATGAAAGGAATTCACCTTTTTCTACAACCGTAACCTGAACATCAGGACTATTACGCATTATTTTTGCTGCAACCTTTGGCCCTGCAGCCACACCACCAACAATAACAATTTTTTTTGGCATCTCTTAGCCTCCTATAAACGATGTTATAATCACAACACTATTGATTTAATTAATATGCTCACCATAAATTCTTGTAGTAAGCTTTACAATCCATGCCGCTGACTGCACCTGAATTATATATCCAAGCGCAATAACCAGTGCAATATCAGATCCCTCTTTTCCAAAAGCAGTCATAGCTATAGCCAGAGCTATAGACAAGTTGCGCATTACTGTTCCATATAACAGTGCAATAGCATCATCACGCCTGAAGAAAGTTTTTCCTATAACAATACTTATTACAAAATTCAACAAATATAAAAGAATCAAAGGAATTAAAATGTCAATCAGTATTTCCGGCTTCTCTAAAATCCCTTTTGCTTTCAATGCCATGGCGACAAAGACAATTCCAATAACTCCAAGAGTAGAAAAAGGAGGAAATTTCTGCTTTATTTCATGCTGATACCTTTTCATCCCATACTTGGCAATAATAGCTCTTTGAGTTACATTACCTAGAATCAAAGGCAACAATACGATAATAACAATCTGCTTAAAGATCCCGATCATATCAACATCAATACTAGTACCCATTAAAAATTTTATATAAACAGGGGCAAGCAACGAACCCAGAAGCAGCCCAAAAACTGTCATCTTCACAGCAGCTTCAACATTACCCTTTGCCATACCTGTCCAAGATATTGTCATACCAGAAGTTGGTAGTAACCCAGTAAGTAGTAGGCCAAGTGCCAAATATGGAGTATCACTAAAAAACAGCATAGCAATACCAAAGGTAACAAAAGGGACAACAGCAAAGTTAATAACTTGAGTAATAACCTGTACCTTTAATCCACCATGATCAAACACTTTTCTAAGCTGAAGATTTACCATCATTGGATAAACCATCAAAAATGTAAGAGGTACAATCGTAGCTTTTAAAAAAGCTGTATCACTTTGCATACCAAAAAGAAAACCTAAAACCATCATAACAGGAATCATAATAATCAGATGCTTCTGCATCCATTTCAAAATACTCATTTTACCTCCAATAAGTACAAGTATACATTAACAACCAGCATACTTACCCAATAATTATAGCACCATTTAATAATGCTCTCAACATCAAAAAAGCATAATAATTTAAATTTTATGCTAATTTACAAGCTATTCACATAAGCCTTTTCCTATCATACATTATTACTCATATGCTATTATTCAAAAATGCCACCTTTAAGATGAGATAATCAGAACTCACAACTAACCCAGCTCAAATACTATACCCCGGTATGGTATGTAAAATACAATCATTTGTCAATAACTATTTTAATATTAATCTGATTATTTATCTCAGTATTCCGCATATATTCAAACAAATAGCCACCGAAAACCAAATTTCCAGTGGCTATTAATAATTAAATATTCTGATACTGATATTTTTTCTATAATTACAATTGCTTATTAATTTTCCTGCCATATTTTATCTCTGATGTTAAAACAAACCAAGACTCTAGCTATTAGCTATTACAATAAGCAGCATATAATTCATTATATAGTTTTTACTAATCTGCAGGATCAGCAGAATACGTCACAGCAATAACTATCATATCTTTTCCAATCAACTTCTTAAAATATAGCAGGACGCTTACATAGTCTTCACCCCACCTTGCATTCAAGACAATTCCCGTACCATAGAGAATTTCTTTGAATGCCCCTACAGGATTATAAACTGGATAAGTATGTGGTAAAAACGCTCCGCAGACGTTGCCTGAGAATCCACAAGTGTAATATCAAAACCCTTTTCCATTAAAATTATCCTTTACTCTCTTAAAATAAAATTTTTAAAGAAATACCAAATTTTAATTAATATAAAAAAATAGTAATCTTTATTACTTAATATTGTTAATCTCCCATCGTTATACAATAGTATACTTATGTATTTTACAATACATATAAATAATGCCTTAGCACTCAGGCCAAGGCATTTTAACGAAAAACAGTATCAGAGTTTAATTACTCATGCACGACGATCAAGTATGTTCAAACCACCAGAATGATCGTGTCCGGTTTTATTATAAGTTTTATTCTTACCTGCTCTATCTTTTATCATATTCATAAAATCATTTACATGTGAAATAGATGCTTTTAACAACTCTTCATTCTGTCTATTTCTATATCTGAATTTATTTATTATATCCTTAATCTCATCTTGAGCTTTTTGTAATCCTTGAGCTTTTTCGCCCCATAGTTCAATAAGAAATTTCAGTTTAACTGGTCTTTTATCCTGAGCAATGCCAAGTTCATCCTCAGCCTGATTAGAAAGAGCTGCTCTTATTTGCTCAGCCTTTTTAACCTTATCTAGAAGCTCGTATTCTTTATCAAGAACCTCTTCAAGAACATCTATTTTTCCTCCAATAATAGCATCTCTTTTGATCTCACCCTGCTTTAGGAGTTCTGAATACAATGCTGACATATGCCGCAACACTGCTCCCAAGTTTTCAATAACACTTTTCATGATACCATCCTCCAGTAAGGCTCCCCCATTTACCTACACTCAAAATTTACTGCCCTAGCCTGTTTTATCGGCTTTTAAAAGTTCACTATATGCATTCACCGCGGATCTTTGTTTCAAAGAATCATAAACCACACCAACAAACCCATTATTTTTATCATCAATATCACCACTGTAGGCCATATTACGAGTCCATTCGTCATCTAACATACCTTGGAACGTATCCTCAGCTTGCCCACCATGCATTAAATCATCCGTATCTACTGTAGAACGCATAGCTTTCATTATCTGCCCTAAGAACATACCTGCAAATTCTCTTGCGGCAAGCTTTAGACCTTCTTCAGAATCATCCTGAGCAATTGAAGCGATCTGCATCAGGTCACTCTTACCGGAGGTTCCATGCAATCTTCTTAGGGTATCAAGATCCAAACCTTGTTTTACTGGTGGCATATCCATTTTACTCTACCTTTAGCTCTGCCTGAATTAAACCTGCCGACTTCATTTCCTGCAAAATTACAATTATATCATCAGTAGTACAACGCATTGCAGCAAGTGTATCAACCAAACTCTGTAAACTTCTTCTTCCACTGCCACCTGATTCATTCGGTCCAAATACATCCACTAGGCCTCTAGGATCATCATTTTCAAGATTATACTTTGGATCCTGCCCATCATTATTAGGTGCAAGTGTAACGGTACGTCCTTTATAGCTTATAAAACCTGGCATTACCTGTACATCACCACTAACAATTGCTGAACCTCTCTGTTTATTAATACGTATCTCAGCAATAGACTGTAGCTCAACATCAATATTTAATACCATAGCAATATAACGTACTTTTTCGTTAGCATACATCTCAGGAATTTTAACAATTACTTCTTTTGCGTCACTGGCTATCGCTACCTTTGGGATATTAGCATTATCAGATCCAAAACCATATACAGTTGATAGCTCTGGATTTGTTTTTCTATCCCCATTAATATTTGAAGCAACAGTTGCAGCATCAAGGAAATTCGGACTACTCAAAATAAGCCTGAACATTCCATTTTTATCCCAAACTGATCTATTTAGCATCTTTGAATTAAGAAGCAAACCACCTTCATTTATTATACCTGTAGTAGGATTATCGCCAACCGCAACTCTTCCCATAGCTCTTACAATTGCATCGCCACCTGTACCAAAAGACAAATAACAACTTTTTAGGACACCATTAGCCAAGCTTTTAGCATCGCCTAATGAGCTTACTCTAAGATTAATTCTATCACCAGGTCTTGAAAATGGCTTAATCTCTGCATCAATTTTAACAAAAGCAATATTCTTTGTAGAAAGGTCGTTTTCTGAAAAATTATATTTATTTGCTTCAAGATACTTCTTGATCATTATTTTTGCGGCATCAACTCCGTCTCCAGTTCCATTTAAACCAGTAATGACCCCTTGGCCTTCTACTCTTAGCGAATCTGCTCCAAGAAGCCTACAAAATGACCGGATCTTTACAGCTTGAGCATTCTGGGTAGTTGAGGCAACCAAAATTAAAATTAAAAAGAACAACATGCTAAATTTTTTATTATAAAATCTCATCATTCCAATCATCCTTGAACCACATTCCTGATATTTCAAGCTATCCTTAATTTAACACTAGAATGGTTTGAATTTACTTACAAAACCAGACAACCACCCCTGCTTTATTGTATCACTTACATCACCCTCACCTAACAACTCAATTTTTAGATCTATAATTTTACTGCTAGTTACTTCTGACTCATCATTCAAATCATTTGGATTAACAGTACCAAGCAGAGTCACAATCTGTAATTCATTGTTTACTTTTACAGTCTTCTTAGCTTCTACAACAAGGCTACCATTGGGTAGAACCTGAATTACTTCACCGCTTAATTTTGTTGTAAGAGTATTGGTACGTGTTGTCTGTCCATCACCTTTATGCTCGTGTTTACTATCCATATTAACCTGTGCATAGTCATCTGTATTGAGAGCAGAATTAATTGTTCCATCTGCACTCTTCATGGAATATGGCTGCAATACTGTATCCCCAGAATCATTTTGAGTCAATCTAAACCAGTTGTTCAAGTTCCATATAGCTTTAGTTTCAGCTTTCAACTCCGTATTTGCTTCAATAGAACTCTCAGTATCTTCATCTACAACAAATGTCACTCTATCATGAACCTTACTTGCTCTTGGCTTTACCATATCATTCTTAAAACCACCAAAAGCAGAATAAAACTTGGCTTCGACACGTTGCTCTGCAAGACTCATTTCAATGTCTTCTTCTTCAAGGAGTCTTCTCGCACTATCCATAGGACTGATTACTCCGAATCCATCACTTTCAGCAAGCAAAGTTGAAGTAAAGCTTACAACTCCTATTACTATAATTTTTCTCAATCCCTTGATCCACATAACCAATAATACTCCATATTAATTTATACGTATTGTAGTCAATATTAATTTCAATATTATAATGCATTGATCGGCATATCTGCTTTATTCCTACCGGTAATACGGACAGGGTATATACTCTTATTCACAACAGACTCAACTTTTATAGTCTCGCCAGCATTACCACTATTAAGAGCAAGAGCCATCTCTTTAATTAAGAACCCATGTCCCTTTACAAGAACCGTGATCATCTGTCCTTTTTCAACATCAAGAGGTTTTCCAAAATACGCAGCACTTACAGGCACGCCAGAACGAACATTTTTTAATGCCATAGTTCCAACAATGTCACGAGGATTTACGTTCTCCAAGATTAAATCTGGTTTATACGAGATATTTTTAAAGGCCAGATCCTGTTTTCTAATAATATCACCCTTTTTAATGCTTCTTGCGAGTACCAGAACTTTCGCATCCATATCAATATTTACATCAACAGAGGCATACCCAGATATTTGTGAATCACTTGAGAAAACTACCGCCAATGTTGCATGCCCAGGTATTTTCCCACGTTCAACGCCCTCGACCCTTGCCTTATTACCACTACTACCATCAAGATCAAATCTATTAAGCTTCGTATGCATGACTATTTGCAGATCCGAATTCACTTTACTCGCCACAAATTCTTTTACCGCTGCTCTAATAAGATCAACTGCTGCTGCTTTCTGTGCTTTTACAAGATAATCTTCAGTATCGTCATTATTATTAATTGCTTGCTCAGCTCTTTTTTTAGGAATAGTCGTTAAAACTTTTTGCTCTGCCTTTGTGTCAACGTTTTTTAGCGAGCTAATATTACCTCTATTTCTAGTAACCGAAACCCCAAGACTCCCAGTAAAATTCACATCTTTACCTAGCCCAAGCCCTCTGAGTCTTTCGAGGATATCAGATCTAAGAAAAGTCATTGATGTACCATTTCTTGGAGAAGGGCCCAAAAATACTTTATTAATTTTAGCAGCATTGTCGCCTTGTATTGATGCAATATCTGAGAGCTTCATATATTCAGAGTCTACAACTATCGTTCTAGCAAGGTTAATCTCAACACTTGCCAGCAGGCTACTTGTATTCAATAATACGAAAACTAAAGTCATCCATAACTTTTTCATAGCCAACTCCTTTTTACTAATCATACATCAAATATTATTTCAACTAATTTTTAAGTGCATTAACAGTCTGAAGCATAGCATCAGAAGTTTGAATACTTTTAGAGTTAAATTCATATGCTCGCTGTGCACTTATCATATTTACCATTTCTGTCACAGCATCAACGTTTGAACCTTCAACCCAACCACCAGAGATAGAACCATATCCATCAGAATCAGGCTCACCCTCTGTAGCAGGACCTGACGACTCAGTTTGCAACCAAATATTCTGTCCATATGCTTCCAACCCGGCCGGATTAACAAAGTTATATAACATCACCTGCCCTACTTCAACATTATCCCCAGAATTAGGATCTCTATAAGAGACCACACCACCAAGACTTACCTGTGGATCCTGAGCCCCCGTAGGGATACCAGTAATAGGAGGGTTTAGTGGCAAACCATCTGAAGTGCGCAGTTCACCGTTTTGATCAACTGCAAATGTACCATCACGTGTATAAGCCTCTCTGCCATCTGGCAGAGTCACCGAGAAGAATGATGACTCATCATTTATCATCATATTTGACCAAACATTTGATTCAAAAGGGTTGCCGTGCGTAAATATTGGAGTAGTTGCAACAAGCTTTACACCATTACCAATCTGTATACCTACAGGTATATTGGTATCTGCATCTCCCCCCTGCAAACCTGCTGCTCGAATATTCTGATAGAATAAATCCTGAAAATTCAGGTAGCGTTTCTTATACCCATTTGTATTGACATTGGACAAATCATTTGATATTGCATCAATATTATCCTGCATTGCGCGCATACCAGTAGCGCCTGTCCACAGGCTTCGAATCATCATATTATGTTACCTCCACCTTATCTATCGTCAACTAATACCGTTCAAGTTTAATAAATATCAAAAAATTACAACTTTAAACGTATTTTATTATGCATTTCCATTTAATCTTTGAATTGCAGCACCAAGAGAGCTATCCTGCATGGAAAGAAATTTCATATTGAGCTGATACGCTCTCTGCCCTTCTATCATACTGACCATTTCTCTTACAGGATCTACTGCTGATCTTTCAACAACACCAGAGTTAATTGCCGTCTCCACAGGTCTACCTATCATTGTAGCTGTATCAGGTTCATACAGGCTGTCACCAAGTTTTTTTAGCCCTCTTTGTGCATCTTCAATAGTTGTTGTAGCCAGTCCAATTTGTGCAATTTGAGCAACTTCATCACCATTTTTAACAGTTATCACACCAGATGTTGAAACACTAGGAGTCCCTACTTTAGGTACAACTATTGGTTGATTTTCCTGATCAAGTATTAAGTCTCCATTGGTATTGACAAGTTCTCCCTGAGAATTTATTACAAGGCTACCGTTTCTAGAGTATTTTATTTCCCCTTCCTCTCCGGATGGCTGAACTTTAAAGAAGCTTACAGTCCCTTTTTGATCATTGATAGCCATATCCCATACATTTCCAGTTTCCTGCAAAGGACCAGCAGAAAAATCACTGACAGTTCTATCCATCCACACTCCACCCCCGGTCTTTTCAAGAATAAGATCTGATTCTCTTCGCCCCAGCCCTTTTCTTACACTTTCAGCTGGTATATCCTTGAATATTGCAAAATCCGGCTTAAAGCCTGTAGTCTGACTATTTGCAAGATTATTAGCTGTAGTATCATGTTTGGCAGACTCAACCATTGCTCCCATACATGATAGATACATTCCGTATATCATCTACTACTCCTTATCAATACAAGATTTATCTTCATAGCTTTCTTTATTCTGATCATAAATATTATAATCTTCATCCGCGCAAAGCTCCAGAACGGATAGACCTAACTTTTCTGCACTCAATGCTCTAAAAGAATCCACAAATACATCATAATCAATCTTCATTTATCAACTCCTTTATCATGAGAGCTAAAACATTACCTCCCATCGACCCCAAAGCATGGCATTTCCCAATAGACCATACGGCATAATTCCACTGTTATTTCGACAAAGGCTGTTCCAGAAGTGCCAAAACTCAATTTTTACCAGAAATACATACAACACCTTACTAACAAATAGGTTATACATCAACTTCTACCGAAAAAAATAATCCGGCAAATCCTCTATATTTTATAAAAGGCAAGTAATACCATGACGTTGATATAAGTGACGGCACAAACTGCCGACTTTTGATAAATTGTGGAAAACCTTAGATTTTAATAATTTAGTCATATTTATTTTAATAACCTCAAAACTAACCGTAAACAAATTATCAAGAAATATCTGCTAATAATATTTTAAGTAATTAATTATTATTAGCAGAGGAAATACAAACATTAATAATTACTAAAATGTATAGAAAAGATGACAACCAAATCCTTGACTTTACTATAAATAAAAATATACTTAACTATTTGCTAAACATATCAGACAATAATAAATGTAAAGGAGAAAATAGATGGAGACATTTCCTAGTTGGGAAGGACTAACCTTTGATGATGTTCTTTTGATTCCTCAAAAAAGTGATATTATTCCTTCACAAGTTGATACGTCTACGAAGTTCTCAAGAAACATAGAATTAAAAATTCCTGTAGCCAGTGCTGCGATGGATACAGTAACCGAGAAGAAAATGGCTATTAGTCTTGCTGAACAAGGTGGCATTGGTATTATTCATAAAAACATGTCACCTGAGCAACAACAATACCAAGTAGATGCAGTAAAACGTAGTGAAAACGGAGTTATCACCGATCCAATTACAATGTCACCAGAAGAACCTGTAAGTAAAGCAATAGAGATAATGTCAGCCAACGGTATATCAGGCATCCCAATTATCAAAAAAGACCACACTCTCACAGGCATACTAACCAAACGAGATCTACGTTTCCAAATTGATGAGAACGTCCCTGTTTGCGAGGTTATGACAAAGAATAATCTAGTAGTAGCTCCAAATCATACAAAACTTATCGATGCCAGAAATATTCTCCATGAAAATAAAGTAGAAAAACTTCTCCTTATAGACTCAGAAAATAAGCTTTCAGGACTTATTACAATAAGAGATATAAATAATATAGACAAGTTCCCTCTTGCAACTAGAGACAGTAAGGGAAGGCTCATCTGTGGTGCAGCAGTAGGCGTCAACGATGACGAAAGAGTTCAACTGTTAGTAGATGCAGAGGTTGATGTAATTGTTGTTGATACGGCACACGGTCATTCTCAAAATGTAATTGATGCAGTTAAGCGTTATAAGAAAGCCCATGGCAATAAGATTGATGTCGTTGCAGGAAATATTGCCACCAGACCAGCTGCCGAAGAACTTATCGCTGCAGGAGTAGATGGTCTAAAAGTAGGTATCGGACCAGGATCAATCTGTACAACCAGAGTAATTGCTGGTATCGGAGTACCACAATTATCAGCAATCTTTGAGGTGTGCAGAGAAGCTATTCCTAATAAAATACCAGTAATTGCTGATGGAGGCATAAGAATTTCAGGTGATATAGTCAAAGCTCTTGCTACAGGAGCGCAATGCGTTATGCTAGGTAGCCTGCTTGCAGGTGCTGATGAAACTCCGGGAGACCTCTTTATGCATCAGGGTCGTACATTCAAAAGCTACCGCGGTATGGGAAGCCTAGGTGCAATGACCAAGGGTAGTGGTGACAGATACAAACAAGAAGGCAAGACAACTGACAAGATGGTTCCAGAAGGTATTGAAGGGCGCGTCCCAAGCAAAGGGCCTTTAGCCCCATTTGTATATCAGCTTGTAGGTGGCCTACGAAGTGGTATGGGCTATGTAGGAGCTAATACAATTGACGAACTAAGACAAAAAGCCAAGTTTATCCGTATTTCAAGTGCCGGACTTACAGAAAGTCACCCACACGATGTACAGATCACACGAGAAGCACCAAATTACAGTATCAAGTAAAAATATTTAATAACCATTAATATTGTGAGAGGAAGTCCAAGGCAGAAATCATGAGCGAAAAACAACAAACAGTTCTAGTTATCGATTTTGGCAGTCAGTATGCTCAGTTAATTGCACGACGAGTGCGCGAGCAAAAAGTATTTGCACGAATCATGCCGTGTCATGTTGACATCAAAGAAATTGAAGAAGCTGCACCTGACGGTATTATCCTCTCTGGTGGTCCAGCGAATGTTTACGCAGAGCACGCGCCAAAATGCGACCCTAGAATTTTTGATCTAGGAGTTCCAATTCTTGGCATTTGCTACGGTTGTCAATTTATGTGTGAAGCGCTTGGGGGCAAGGTCCTACCAGCTGAATCACGTGAATTCGGGCATGCAGATATAGTTGTGCAAGGAAATAATGACCTATTTCAAAATCTTCCTATAGACATGGGAGTTTGGATGAGCCATGGTGATCAAATTGAACAGCTGCCAGAAGGTTTCCACTCCATAGCAAAGACTAACACCTGCCCACATGCAGCGATTGCAAATTACGAAAAAGGCTTCTTTGGCGTCCAATTTCATCCAGAAGTTGCTCATACTCCTCGTGGTAAAGAGATACTTCGTAACTTCTTATACAACGTTGTAAAAGCACGCGGTGACTGGGAAATGAGTAGTTTTGTTGATATGGCAATAAAAGATATCAGAGCTGAAGTAGGAAGTGCACAGGTTATTTTAGCACTCTCTGGAGGTGTTGACAGCTCTGTAGTTGCAGTGCTTCTGCACAAAGCAATTGGCGACCAGTTACATTGTATTTTTGTAGATAACGGAGTGCTTCGTAAAAATGAATTCACTAGAGTTGTAGACGGGTACAAACGTGACTACAACTTGAACCTTACTGCAATTGATGCTAGAGACTTATTTCTTGGTAAGCTCGCAGGTGTAACAGATCCAGAAAGAAAGCGTAAGATAATTGGACACACCTTTATAGAGATTTTTGATGAGGAAGCAAGCAAGATTAAAGGTGCAAAATACCTTGCTCAGGGTACACTCTACCCTGATGTTATTGAATCAGTTTCAGCGCACGGTGGTCCAACAGCAGTTATCAAGAGCCACCACAATGTAGGCGGGTTGCCAGAAAAACTAGGTCTTAAACTTCTTGAGCCACTACGTCTTCTATTCAAGGACGAAGTCAGAGAAATCGGTGCAGAGCTTGGGATGCCGAATAGTCTTATCTGGAGACATCCTTTCCCGGGTCCTGGACTTGCAGTAAGAATTCTTGGAGAAGTCACAGCAGAGAGAGTTGCTGTGCTTCAGGAGGCAGATGACATAATTATGCAAGAGATACATTCTGCCGGCTGGTATCACAAAGTATGGCAGGCATTCGGTGTTCTACTCCCTATCGAATCTGTTGGAGTAATGGGTGATGAAAGAACATACGAGAATGCACTAGCTCTTAGAGTTGTAGAGAGTCTTGATGGTATGACCGCAGACTGGGTAAACCTTCCTTACGAACTACTTGGAAGGATTAGTACACGTGTCATAAACGAAGTGCGCGGAGTAAATAGAGTAGTATATGACATCTCAAGTAAGCCACCAAGCACTATTGAATGGGAATAATTATAATTCCGGCTTAGTAGTTCAAAAGATTTTCTTCTGAATCATATTATTATGATGCTGTATTTTTTATATTTATCCGAATAAGCACTCAATATATATTAAGATCACGCATGGGTATTAACAAATATTAAATGCTAAAGCTCCATGATGCTCTTTGCCTCGTGGAGCTTTATATATGTTGTACGAAGATCAGGATAACAAAAAATGCAGCAAAATATAATGATTAACATATTACTTTTTATGCAGTACTCTTTATAATTGTTATAGCAATAATATTTCGGAGATTGTTAAATATGAAAAAAAGAGAAAAAAAAATTCCTGCTATGCCTTCAGCTACCTTTGTCCAAGCTACACAAAATGATATTATGACCATAAACAAACTTGCTAACAAGATATGGCGTAAGCACTACACAGATATAATTGGAGCAGAGACAGTAGAGTATATGCTAGAGCTTATGTATTCTCCTGAAGCAATAAAACGTGACATGCTATCTAGCATTGAATATTTTCTTATCAAGTTTAATAATGACGAAATTGGTTATTTAGGAATTAAACAAGAATATGAAAAATTATTTCTAAGCAGAATTTATATAAAAGAGGAGTTTCGAGGCAAAAAGTTTGGACGTCAAGCGATAGAATTTATCTCCACAATTGCCAACAACAGGACCCTTTCAGAAATCTACCTGACTGTTGCAAAAAACAACCTAAACAGTATAAAGTTTTATAAAAACTGCGGATTTAAAATAACTAACGACATATGTAAAGATATTGGTAAAGGGTTCAAAATGGACGACTATGTTATGAACAAGATAGTATAAGCTCAACTAAAAAGTCTATAAACTAATAGTGCTGAAAACGTCAAGCATTATTCAACTATAAACATCTACCCTTTTTTACTTGTAAAAAAAAAAAAGAGCCTCTATAATAGTTATTATTTTGCAATTTGAAAGCGAGCACTTAATTTCTAAACCTGCTTATAGTTAATGAAAGAAATATGTCTAGAACTAAAATTAATCCGTCTATATTAGAATCACATATATTCATTGTAGATGATTCTGCAATATCCCGTCGCAAGCTTAAGAATGATCTAAACACCAAAGGTTTTACAAATATTACGGAGGTATGCTCTGGAATAGACTGTCTTGAATACCTGAAAGAAACGACTCCTGATTTATTTTTATTTGACATGCTTATGCCAGGAATGAACGGTAATGAACTTGTCAAGCATGTAAGAGAGCTTGATAGACATGCAGAGACCCCTATTATTATTGTTACTGTAAGTGAGGAAGAAGAGTTAATAAAAGAATGCTTTAGTCTTGGAGCAAATGACTTTCTCAGAAAACCATGGGATGCTGACGAATTATCTACAAGAGTTGTCTCACAAATTGAACGACGTCAAAACATCAGGTTTTTAAAAGAAGATGAAGTACGACTTTCACGAGCATTAGAGGTAATCACCGACGGTATCTGGGAATGCAACATTTCAACAAAAGAAATAACCTTCAGCCCCTCATGCTACCGCGTACTCAATATAACAGAAGATACAAAACTTGATATCGATTATGTTCTATCACTTATTCATCCCGACGATTTAAAAAGAATAACACGATTATTTTACAATGCCCTGAATAATAATAAAACATCACTAGACTTTGAGTCAAGAATTTTAATCAATAATGATACACGTCGTTGGATTGCAACCAAAGTAAAGGTTGTTAAATATGGACAAAATGGTTTCCCAAGCGTTCTAATTGGAGTAAGCAGAGATATTACTTCTCAAGTCATAGCTCAAAGACATTTACAAAAATTCGGCAAAGAGATGAGAGAGCTTGCAGAAGAGCGTTCACAAATGATTATTCACAATGAACGACTTGCCGCTTTAGGTACAATGTCTGCCGGGATAGCGCACGAAATTAGCAACCCACTAAGCTACATTCGTGGAAATGTACAGCTACTGAATAAAACTATACCTAATATTATTAAAACGGTCTCAAGCAAAGTAATAAGTGACGATACTAAAGAAGAGTTATTTAATGGATTAGATAGTATAAATTCTGTATTATCTTCACTGGAAGATGGCATACGTCGCGTATGCGACCTTACTAGCACTATGAAGAATTTTTCCAGTAATCGCTCTGATATGACAAAAATTCATGACATAGCAGATGCGGTCAATGATGCTCTTCTTTTATGTGCTAACCATGTAAAAAATGGTGTTAGAGTAATAAAAGAATATAATTCAAATGAATTTTTTCTACCATTTAATATGCAACAGATCACTCAAGTTTTAATTAATTTGATAGTAAATGCTGTTCAAGCTATGCACGGTTGCGGAACAATAAAGATTTCAACCAAAAGAGTAGATAATGAGTTAATATTACAACTAGAAGATACTGGTCCAGGGATACCTGATATAGAAAAAGAAAAAATCTTCTGTGCATTCTTCACTACGAAAAAAGAGGGTGAAGGAACCGGCCTAGGGCTATATATTTCTAATAATATAATTTCTGAACATCATGGACGCATAAAAGTCACAAATGCCGAAAAAAACGGCACCATATTCACTATATATCTACCATTCACTGATAATGAAAATTCTATGGAAACTGAGAAATCGCCAAAGAAAAATTCAACTCAGACTATCAAACAAGAGGATTCATGTAACTTGAAAGTATTAATTGCTGAAGACGATATGCTTATTCAAGAAATTATTACTCAAAAGCTAAAAGTTTTCAGTTGTGAGATACGAATTGCCCACTCAGTTGAGGATGCTATTTCATCAGTTGAAAATGATATTCCTGACGCTATAATTTTAAGCATGTCAATGAGTTCACCAGACTCTATAATCGAAATATTAAAACAATTGAACATCAAACATATATTGCCACCTGTCTTTATAATTGAAACAGAACATTATACAAAATTCCCCATTCAAAAATTAAAAGATGTAATTGATACAAACAGCTTTGAATCTTTTGAAATCATTGACAGTAAAGATTTATCAAATCTATTCAGCTAAAAATAAGGCGCATAGCATAATACTATGCGCCACACTCATAAATAATAGCTAAGTATTAAATTTCAAAGCCAGTTTCTTTCCAGCGTTTTATCCTGTCCCGAAGGCTTCTTTCACTTATACCTAAAGCAAGAGCAGTATTAGCTCTATGATTATCATAGTATTCCAACATACGCTTAACATGCTCTCTTTCAATCTCTTCAAGTTTTTTAGGTTCGAATAATCCCCCAACAATCGTCGCAGAAGAATCCTTTGCGTTCACTCCCGGAGCTTTTTTAATACTTGTCTTAATCACACTATCAGAAAGCATAGCGCCATCACCAAGTACTATCGCCCGTTCGACAAGATTTTCAAGCTCGCGTACATTACCTGGCCAATCGTGCATTCTCAACAAATTAAGCGATTCTTCGCTCACACCCTTAACATGTGTACCTTCTTCAAGATTATATTTATTAATAAAATACTCTACCAAACTGTTAATATCTTCTTTTCTTTTCCTCAAAGGTGGCAGTTCTACACTTACCACATTTAAACGATAATAAAGATCCTGTCTAAAGGCTCCTTCAGTTATGGCTTCTTCCATATCACGATTTGAACTTGCTAAAATTCTAACATTCGACTTTATTGTCTCGCTAGATCCAACTCTTTCAAACTCCTTCTCCTGTAATACACGAAGGAGTTTACCTTGAAGATTCAAATTCATTTCAGATACTTCATCAAGAAATATTGTTCCCCCATCAGCCATTTCAAAGCGTCCAATTCGCCTTCTATCAGCTCCTGTAAATGCTCCTTTTTCATGTCCAAACAATTCACTCTCCAGCACACCGGCCGATAGAGCGGCACAATTCACCCTTACCATAGGTTTATCACGTCTCGGACTTTGTGCATGAATTGATTTTGCAACAAGTTCTTTACCTGTTCCAGACTCCCCACGAATAAATACAGTAGCATTACTAGCTGCAATCTGACGAATTTTACCAAATGTATCCTGCATTAATTTAGAGTTACCAACAAAATCCTCAACAGTCCATCTTCCAGCCAGTTCTTTTTTAAGATATTCATTTTCAACAAGAAGTCTTTTGAATTCCAAAGCTTTTTGAACAACTACATCAATTTGAGCAGCATCAAAAGGTTTCATAATATAATCAAAAGCACCTTTTTTCATTGCTTCTACTGCAGTCTCAATTGTCGCAAAAGCAGTCATCATGACTACAGGTAATTTTGGGTCAACCTTTTTTACTCGCTCCAAAAGATCCATCCCACTCATTCCAGGCATCCTCATATCTGTTATAAGTATAGACGCGGTACCATCACTTAGCGCTTCGACTGCGCTCTCAGCATTCTCAAAGCTTAAAATTTCATAATTACCATCTTCAAGAGTTTCTACCAACCCTTCCCTCATGAATTCATCATCATCAACAATTATTATTTTATCCATTTTTAGCTCATTCCGTACTGTTCTAATCCAAGTTACGAATAAAAGATAGAGCTATTCAGCTCTTTCATTTTTTACCATATCTACTGCTGTGTATATTGCTGCACGCATAGATTCAAACCCAGCTTCACCCGTTCCAGCAATATTAAACGCAGTGCCATGATCTACAGAAGTTCTTATTACAGGAAGCCCTAGTGTAACATTTACTCCAGAATCAAATGCAACAGTCTTTAAAGGGCCCAAACCTTGATCATGATACATTGCAAGAACAACATCAAACTCCCCTCTGAGCATACGATAAAATGCCGTATCTGCAGGTAATGCATAAGAAGCGTCAATCCCCTGCTGACGCATAATTTCAACAGCAGGGTTTATTACTTCTAGTTCTTCACTGCCAATATGTCCATCTTCACCCGCATGGGGATTAAGCCCTAATACCGCAATTCGTGGAGAACTAATTCCAAATCTCAACCTCAAATCACTATCAATAATTTTCAAAATCTTACAAATTCGCTCTTCCGTAATGATTGCAGGCAAGTCAATAATCGCCTCATGAGTTGTAACAAGAGCCACTCGCAACCCACCTCCCATAAGCATCATTACTTCATTGTGGTTTCCGCATAATTCACCAATTAATTCTGTATGACCAGGAAAAACACATCCTGCTTCTTTCCAAGCACTCTTACAAATTGGAGCAGTTACAATAGCATCGGCTTTTTTATTAATACAGAGTTCTACACCAGCCTTTACAAATCCAAGACTATGCGCACCAGTCTGTGCACTCCAGCGTCCAAAGGGATCATAATTTCCACTCCACTTTTGTGGTTGATATAAAGCAAGATTACCTAAGAACTCTGGTTTTTCAACTACCGAATAACTCAGATCTATTCCAGTGACGCGCAAAGCCTGCTTGAGATAATACTCCGTACCTATAATGAGAAAAGAAGTACCAGAAAATTTTGAGCTATTCAAAGCCTTGACAATAACTTCCGGCCCTACCCCAGCAGGATCTCCCATAGAAACAACAATACGCATTCAAATCCCCTGAATTACATACAAAAATCTGGCAAAAACCGCCCTAAGCACCCTTAAACTGGAGCTCCAATATCTGCAATTACAATATCTCCACAGTATCTTTTTGCCTCTCCTTTAAACATACCAACCTTACCTTCTACAAAGGTAACAGTAACATCCGCCTCGACAGCGCTGCCCCTCACCTCACCTGAATCTGCGCATATTCCACTTGGTACATCAAGAGCAAGTACCTTTGAATCTGATTTATTTACAGCTTGAATAATTTCCTTATATTCACCTTCAATATCCCTACTTAATCCTGTACCGAACATTCCATCAACAACAATTCCGGCATTTTCAATCAGTCTCAATCTGTCTAAATGCCCGCCATCAAAGAATGCAGTTTTGGATTGCTTAAGAATCTCAAGGTTGATTGCAGCATCCTCGGACAACTGATCCGAGAGCAAAATAACCTGCACAGGGATTCGTCTTTCGATAAGACCTCTTGCTACAACTAAAGCATCTCCTCCATTATTTCCACCACCAACAAGTATCACCGCCTTATGGGCATCACTAAGGTTTCTACACATTTTTTCAGCAATAACCGCAGCCCCAATTCCGGCATTCTCCATAAGGCATATACTTGGTATACCAAAATTTTCTACAGCTCTACGGTCATGCTCTCTAGCCTGCTCAACAGTTATAGTCTGTTTTTTATTGACCCTTTTTATATAAGGGTTTCTTTCAGCCTGCCAGCCATCCCAATTTTTATCGTGCTCAGGATTAACAAAAAATTTAGCTACAACAAAATTTTCAGATCCTAACGTTGCTGTTGAATCAGTACCAGAAATAACACAGGGAAATTCATCCGTATCCTGGTCATAGTGCATAACCAGATTCATTTTTTTTACAATTTCAAGATTAGTTTTGAATGCCTCTATAGACTGGCCAACACTATCTGTCAAAATTATTTTCAGCTTTTGCCCAGAGTTACTGATTCTCCTTGCGGCCGCAAGAGATGCTGCTCCGGCAAGAGAAGATGAGACTCCAATTTCAACAGAACAACTCACCCCCAAAGCCATCGCTCTACCAGCTCTTTCGGCAATTAATATTTCTGGTAATTCAAATATCATTTAAAACTCCTAAATCTTTCAAAATAATGTGAAAGAATTGATTCTAAAAGCACAAAAGATAAAACAGTATTGTATAACATATTTTAAAATGCTTATTATATTTTGACTTAATATTACAATATTATTATCCTATTATCACATTAGGAAACCAAATTTTTATACAAAAAAAGTATACTGCTACTATACAGTATACATGTTAAATATAAGCATAACAAGAATTATCCCAATAATTAATAGTAAAGAGGATCTACCTGTTCAGTGGTCACATCCTGAGGTCCAACAGATAGCTGAAATCCCAAGATATATCTTCTTAATGTATTCTCATTATTTTGCAAAGTCTTTTTAGGATTTTCAGCATAATCCTTAATAAAATCAGGAGCTTCATTAAGATGATTAACAATACTTTCACTAGCAGCAATACCCATAAATTCTGAAGTAAGATCTATTGATGCTCTAAGAGCTGAATTAATTTCAGTATGCCCCTCTCTTTTGACATCGGTACTTATGATATGCCCTATTCCATCGGTCTGTATAGCAAGCTGCTCATCCAGAGATACATCAATATTGTACAATACTTTCCGAACATTACTGGCAAATCCGGCAAGTTTTTCCGCATAATTCAATGATATTTCATCAGAAGTTTTATATTCACCTACCTCATTTTTAGTTGCTGCCTTATCAAGCTGTGACGTTATCCACTCTCGCGAGAAGGCAGAAAGACTCTGGGATGAAAGCCTTATGGAATCTGTTATTCCTTCATAAGTATGGGATTTAACAGTTGTTGGATATGAGATAGAATTGATAAAAGAAGACATTCGGGAGTATGCCAACTGAGCATTATAATTTGACAAATCCATATTTACAGACACGATCTTCTCCAATATCCAATTGCTAAAAACAGGCATAATGCTACAAAAGCTATTCCAATTTCAAAGACAGACTATTTAAAAGGCAATCTATATGCATTATCTTGTTTAACTGGTAAATAAAATAATCAGAAAAATAATACTTAAAGCGAGATTTTATATAAAACAACAAAATATTGTAAAAGCGCTTGAAATAACGGTCAATTTGTGTTATAACTACCTTGTAAATTAAGTTTCTGCCTGTAACGGGCGGAAACTCTTTGTTTTAATAGAAGTAATTTTTCATTTACCTTATATAAATTTAATTTGTATTTCAAGGAGCTTTAAGATGGCAGAACAGACCAATTTTCTTGGTTATGACAGTGTAAGTCTTGAGAAGGCACTCTTCTCAATTATTCCAGCCCCAACAGAAGAAGGCGCAACATATGTTGCTGGTCAATGCGCAGCACCTCGCGCAATAATTGATGCATCTTCACAGATTGAGAGTTATGATGAAGAGACAGGTCTAGACGTTATTGCAAGAGATGGAGTACACTGCATCTCTCCTGAAAGTGCACCTCAAGGTGGAGACTCTCTTCCTACATGGCTGACACAAAATATCAACGAAGCACTTGACGCTACCGCAGTACCAATCATACTTGGTGGTGACGGAACTATCTCTTACCAATGTATTAAAGTACTTGCAGAGAGAGCAGCCAAAGAACATCAGGAAATATCTGTCCTCCATATTGATGCTCATGCAGACCTTAATACTATTGAAGAAGATGACGAAAATAACTTGAACACAATGCGCAAGGTTATTGAATCAGACCTCAAACTCAATCTATGCCAGCTAGGTGTACGTAGCCTTTCACAGGACGCATTCGACATTATTGCAAACGAAGACAAAGGCATTGACTGCTACTTTATGTCAGACTTACGTTACTCAAGTGATGATGACTGGCAAGATGATATTATCACAGCGCTCAGCAGCCCAGTATATATTTCTATCGACCTTTCAGCATTTGACAGTGCAATTGTTCCTAATGTTGGCAATCCTGAACCAGGCGGTCTTAACTGGCAGCAGATTACTCGCCTAATCAAAAAAGTCGCAAGCCACCGCCGTATTGCTGCAATAGACATTGTTGAACTATGCCCACGCGAAGATGATGTTGTCAGTGACTATACTGCTGCTCGTCTTGCTTACAAGGCAATGAGCTATATTCTTTCAGGTGGTAAAATGCTCGAGAAGAACCGCATTGTAAATGATTCTGATGAAGAATAATTTCATATCCTCAAAATATTTATAAATTCTAAACCGGAAGACAAGATATCGAGTCTTCCGGTTTTTTTATACAACATAGGTAATATCTGCCTTTTTACAATATTTTATGGCAAAAAATTCCGTTTCCGGCATAAGTTGATATTATTAATATCATATAAATTCACTTTATTCCCTACAATTGTCGATATATCCAAAGAAATATCATTTCCTATTCATCTGGAATGTTTTTTGTAATAGGATCATATGGTAATTCAACTCAAAACCACTATGGTCTTGGATGCTAGGCAAATAAAGAAAAAACTAGGAGGTAAGGAAATGGGGCTATCGCAATCTCTTTGGACTGGTCTTAGTAGTCTAAAAAGTCATCAGAGCTGGACAGATGTAATAAGTAACAACCTCGCACATGCAAATACTGATGGCTTCAAGTATTCTGATGTAAGCTTTTCAGACATGCTTTACAACAACTTTCAATCTGGCTCCAGTGAAAAAGGTGGAAGAGGTTCAACCAATCCATCAAGCATTGGTACAGGTGTTAGCCTAAACTCAATCACTCAAAACTTCATCGGTGGCGATATGGAACAAACTACCAGAACATTTGACTGTGCTATTGACGGAGACGGATTCTTTATTGCTGGTGGTCTCAACACAAGCACAAGCAACTACTATACAAAAAACGGCAGATTTTATCTTGGTGCCCCACTATCAAGCAACCCTGGATTTCAAAACCTACAAACTGCAAATGGACTTATTGTTCAAGGGTATCAGGCAATCAATGGAGTACTGACAGAAACCCTTACAAATATTTCTCTTCCAACACTTGGCACCAAAATTGACGGAATCCCGACAACAAAGTTTAAATTTGGAGGAAATCTAAACTCAAATGTGAGCGTTGCCGAGGGTAACTCAATACCGACAACTTCCAGCGCTTCAACGACAGGAGGCTGGATCAGTAATACCGGTTCCACTATCAATGTAGGAGCTGTGGAGACATCTGAACCACTACTTGAAAATGGTGCTGCAGCCAGTGGTGCAACTGATCTTGCAAACCTCAGCTTTGAGCGTGGTTCTGGCAATATAGAAAATTTATTCTCCACTATACCTTCTGGATTTAATGTAGACAGCCGAGAATTGACAATCAATTTTCAAAAAGGGTCGCATACCTATACAAAAACTTTTGTATACGGTACTGACGGAACTACTCTTGACGACCTTACAAAATGGCTTACTGGTGGAGTAGGAGATGCTGGAACCGCTGGAACCCAACGTATAGACGGTGGCGCATTAGGCACAATACGCACACGAGAGTATACCGTTGAAGGTGATGGCTATGCGGCCCCAGCTGAGCAAGCGGGTGGCTATTATGGATATGATGATGAAGGAAATTTCAGCCTATCTCTTGCCAGCAACCTCGGAAAAAATAATACGATATCTGATATTGTAATATCAACAAAGACAACAGTAAGCAATGCCTCAACTGGAGAGACCCGCAATCTTCAAGGTTTCTATAGTGATCTGTTCGATCCAAACCCAAATTACAAAGAAGATACAAACGCTGGAAGTGGCTCGGCCCTAACAGACATATACCTACCATCGCCTGAAGCAGATGAAGGTACAGTCAAAGAATCTGAACGTGTAAACTTCACACTAGTATCTCGCGATTCAAATGGAAGCACCTGGCGCTGGTATGCAAACAGCGATTATAAGAGTGTTGATGAAGCAGATCTTAATAAAGGTTCTGGTATTATTAGATTTGGAACAAATAGCCAATCAGGAGAGCCACAAGTCATTGACTCTACAATTGATGGAGGCACAAATTTTACAATGGATTTCTCCTCTATGACCCAGCTTGCAGCAGATAATTCTGCAAGTATCGCCCAGGATGGCATACCTGATGGTGTGCTTGATAGCTACATAGTTGATGAATTTGGTGTTATTGATGGTGTATATACAAACGGGCGTCAAGAACACCTTGCAAGAATAGGCATGGCAGTAATACCAAATGCTCAAGGTATGCAGCAAGTTGGCGATACACTATGGACTACAAATAAAATTTCAGGTGACCCTGTTTACAACACTACAATAAACCAAGAAGAATTTGGAATTATGCGCAGCAAATACATCGAAAGTTCGAATGTAAATGCTGCAAAGCAAATGACACAACTATTAATGTCGCAACGCGGATACCAGCTTGGCTCAAAGATTGTAACAACGGCAGATGACCTGCTAAAAGAAGCAGCAAGTATGAAGAGATAACAAGTAATAATATTAACACAAAAGTATCGCAACCACTAATTGGTTGCGATACTTTTTTTATACTTTAATACAATAATACAATTGCAAAAAACACCCTAAGTTTTAAAATTTACTATATACACAGAGCAAGTATTTTACTCATGGAGATCGCTATGTTATATAAAGGTACTGTTTATGTATTACTTATTGCTTTCACGCTGATACTTCGTACTGTAGTAGTCTATGCAAGTGATAATAAGATTAAGTTTGACGCACATGCAACAGAATTTAAATACTTTTTCTCTGAGTCAGATATGGATTTTCATTTTGGTAATTTGGTTTTAGGATCAATAGTAAATAAAGGTACTGAAACAGGAGAAGCATTCTATGCTGCATCACAGATCAAGGATGGCGATGCAGAATCATGGCAACAGCAATGGTATGAACTTGCACAAAGAATAGAAAAACGCGCAAATATTTCATTTAAATCTGGAGATATAGTAAGTGCACGAGATCTGCTTCAACGTGCCGCCTATTACTACAGGTTTTCACTTCTGGCAATACTACCTACTAATCCTGAGTTAAAAAAACGCGCGCTAAAATCCCGTGACCTTCTAAAGAAAGCCGGAAAACTTTTTACCCCACAATTACAATACATAGAAATCCCCTTTAAAGACACTGTGCTTACAGGGTATATCAGAAAAGCCAGAAATGATAACACTCCTACAAAAACCCTAATAATGATAGGCGGAGGAGAAACATTCGCAGAAGATTTATTCTTCTACCTAGCTCCTCAGGCATTTGACAGAGGCTATAACTTTATATGTATTGATCTGCCTGGTCAAGGATTGCTGCCTTTAGAAGGATATACTTTCATTGCAGATATGTATATTCCTATGAAGACAGTTGTTGATTATGTGGTATCGAGAAAAGATGTTGACAATGAGAGAATCGCAGCTTATGGTATCAGTGGAGGTGGTGGCTTTGTACCACAAGCAGCAATGCATGATCAGCGAATTAAAGCAATAGCAATGAACTCTGCTGTTGTTGATGCATACCCATTATTCAAAGCGATGCCAGTTACCAGTTCGTCAGATGACGAAAAATTATCATGGAGTACATTCCATGCAAATATAGTAAAAGTTATAAACTGGCGCTGGGGTGTGCCTATGGATGACCCAGAAGCTCTGATAGAAGCAAATAAAGGATTTAAATTCGACCCTAGTAAAGTTAAGCAGCCAGCACTTATAATAATAGGAGAAGGTGAATACAACAGTGAAGAAACCAGAAAGCAACAGGAATATGCGATGAAATATTTCCCTAATGCAAAGAAAAAAATTGTTATAACCCCGTCAAATGAAGGAGCATCAAACCACTGCGTAATGGAGAATAGAAGCCTTGTCGGTGTTGTACTTTTTGACTGGCTAGACGAAATATTCAAATAATGCACTCGAAACAAATAAAACTATTATGTCAACTATTCTAATTATCCCTTCACTAAACGCACCTGAGTATTCTGTTTTTCTCATCATCATTATCGAGTTACCCCAGACTATCCCTAGTGGATTTTCTTTGCACCCTAATAACTAGGCAGTTATGCTATGGGTAAATTCATGCATCAAGATCAGAATTGGCTGCAATACAAGAAATGATATTACAGTTATTAAAAGATATAATATGAGCTGTTTTAATTCTTTTATAGATAGTATGATTATACTCCTACACAAGAGATGCTATTATTATATATCTAATTTTGCAGCCTGTCAAATTAAAGCTAAGACGCTAAAATTATTTCGTGACCAGCTACTCTTTCGGTGAACTTAAAATTCTATAACAGATTCTATGCTAATTAATTTTGAACATTTATTTTTTACAAAGCTTGCAAAAATGTCTAAAGATAAACTTAATTCTATAATTGTTTTAACATCTACACCTTTCCACAAAACGCTATAATGTCTTTAGCTGTATTAGCAATAACATGTGCAGTATCATTCATAACCTTAGATTCTGCTTTTAAACCTTTAGAAATTCGCTTCACTGCAGCAACAACATCCATAGTCGGATCATTTTCGCCAACAATAAACAAGAGCGGCATATTCAGCACACAAAAATCCTTTTCAGAAAGTACAGGTAACTTTTCAACCATAGGATTAAAATTATCAATAATCAAATTACTATATTCAAGTACTTCTTCTGGGATCTCTTTTTTCCCAAATACCATCCTGCTCAGTAACAACCTACCATATCTTCCTAACATTAAATATACAATACATTTAAAAAGAAATGCTTTTTTAGGTGAGACAATTCCTGAAGATGCAATAAGCACTAAGTGAGTAACTCTATCTTTAAAATTAACAGCAAACTTTAAAGCCAGCCAGCCTCCAAAAGAATTACCAGCAATAATCACCCTTTTCAGTCCAAGGCTATTTATAAAACTTTCAAGCCATAAAGCATATTCATCCGAGTTCAGATCCAGCCTCACCTCCTCACTCCATCCTGCTTCACCTATTATATCAATAGCAATAACTCTATATTTCTCTGCCAAAACAGGCAAATCACCAAACCACATAGCGCTATTGCTACATGAACCATGCAATAATAAAATTGTTTCTTTATTCTCAAATCCAGATTCAATAAATGAAGTTTCACCAAAAGCAGTATCCACAGATTTTCTGTTTGCTACTAAGCCCGCTGCAAGAAAAATCTCATTATATTTTCGAAGAATCTGCATTTTACCTTTCTCGGTCTTAAAGATTTTTCTTGTCATAATTCTTCTCCCTGAATATTTAAAATCAGTTCAATCATTGTTTTTAAAAAATCCACCCCTCCCCACAATAAAACACGTATAGTTCGTTCAGGTTCAACATACTGTATCGTCATACTGCTTTTACCATATTCTAAAGGCTTAGAATTTTGAGCAGCAGTCAAACTAGCAATCAATCTTTCTTTCTGAAACTCATTATCTACTGTGATATCAAGAACTGTTGATCCTTTCATTATAATCATACTTCTCTCAGCACCATCATCACGTGTCATACTATAGCCCATAGACTCTACAAAACAACTCAGTTCATTTGCAGACACTCTCCAGGCTTTACCAAGTTTACAAGCCTTCATTTTACCTTCTCTAATATACCTTTGAATTGTTTTAGTATGAATTTTTAAGATATCAGAAATCTCATTTACAGAATAGAATTTTTCTTCCATAATCACTCCTTATTATTACCAATAAAACCTTATTAAGCATATATTATGAAATAAAAAGAAATATTCAATGTTTTTATAAAAAATACCACTACTAAATAAGTAGTGGTATTAAAAAAGAATCTTATTTTATTAATGAGGTTAAATTTTAACAAGGAACATAGCAATCGTGAAAGCTAAATCCTGCCTTGGATTTGCTATAATTCCTTCAAGTTCAAAATCAACACTTATTGTAGTCGCACCTTTATAGTGTGAGATAAAGTAATTTGATCCAACAACAACAGAAGGTGTACTGATTTTATCAAATTTGTATTCAGTAACTGAAAGCACTGCTTTAGTCTGCCCTGCTATAATATTACATATTTCACACAAACCATCCAGAACGTTATTATCAAGAACAATCATTTCTTCACCAAGCATTTTACCCGCAAGAAACATTGCTCCCTCTTCTGAAGTGTTTATAAGGATTGAACCATTACAATTTCCAGCACAACCGATAATTGCGGTAACAGCTCTAGTACAATTAAACCTTCTGCTTGCACCAACAGGAACCGGCTTAAGACCAGCCATAGCCAGCCCATCTCTTGCAGATTTAACAAGAACACCAACAAGCTTTTCATCAATTCTTAAAAGTTTCATATTTAAACCTTATTGAAGCTATACTGCATACCAAAAATTATAAATCAGGGACTCTGACCAAAGAATAGCCTTCTTTTTAATTTTAGTCAAGAAAAAAAACAGCTATAGTTGATTCAAGCTCTGCCTGCTACACTTAAAATGCTCTAGACAACAGTAAATATGAGATTAATATATTGAATTTCAAGAGTAATACAACACCCTAAAATTAAATTATATTAAACTCAAAGTACAAATTTTATTTCTCCCCTCATTTTTTGCCATATATAAGGCTTCATCTGCCATACGGATTACAGAATTAGTAGTCATTTCTTTTTTACCGTCATAAGTAAACAAACCCGCACTAACAGTTATAAAACTATCTATTTGGGATCCTGAATTTTCAATTTTTGCTTCTCTAACATTATCAACAACTCTCTGCCCTACCTCAAGAGCACTAGAAGCGTTAACATTATGCAATAAGAGAACAAACTCCTCACCACCAAACCTGAAGATATTATCACTACCTCTGTGTACAGATTTTTTGATTATTTCTGCAATTTTCACTAGGCAGTCATCGCCCTGCATATGGCCATACTGATCATTATAGTTCTTAAAATAATCAATATCCAGAACAAGAACACTTAGTGGCACATTGGTTCTTCTACTTATCGACATATAAATTTTAATCTGTTCATTCAAAAACTGTTTATTATATAGCCCTGTCAAAGCATCAATTCTCACAAGATGGCTCAATTCTTTATTCTTTTTTTCAAGCAGTAACCGTTCATTTTTATATTTATCAACGATAAAAACTACAAAACCCATAGCCAGCATTAGCACAATAGGTATAATAATAATGTAATATATTGCAATGTTACCTTCAATGGGCATAACAATAATATAGTTATGAGATAAATATTCATGCCCCATTGAACTGATCATAAACGTTATCATAAATGAGTTTATTACGATCCTGTGTATTCTTGTCGATATCATATTCAAAGCCAAAAGTATCGTTACAATATAAAGAATTGCAGCAAGCGCAATATTTCCATGCACTAAAACCCATAAGGGAATTATGACAAATGTGACCCCATATATTAACAGAAATCTCGCTTTATTCAGGTGCTTTTCATTAACAGCGAGTTCAGCAACAAACAAAGTAAAAATAAGAACCGCGGTCCAGTAAATAATCCTTTCTCTACTTGTTTCAATATATATAGCAGATAAAAGGGTAAATAATGATTCAGCAGCTACTAAGAGACTCAGTACTACCATTACATTAGCATCAAAACTATATTTCTTCTTGAACCTTAAATATTCTATTATATTAATCTTTACAACCTCCATGTACAAATAATATTACATAATATCTTACAAATATAGCCTAGACAATAAATAGCAAAAAAGATAAAATATTATCTAAATACACTCAAGGTTAACATATAGCATAAATCGCCAAAAGGCAATAACACTTATAACCAATCAAACCAATACGTATCAAAGACTTAAAAGTACATAATAAAACAATCACACTATTATCAGCACACTATCATTAGTAAAATTTCATTTTAAATTAATAATTTTTACAAAAAAAATTGATTATTAAACTTATTTACATATAAAAATTTATTCAACATTAAAACACACACTTGAGACACTTTTCGCAGTTAATCTCCCCTTGCGGTTAATCTCTGCTCAATAAATATTAACATTATTTTACATTTTACAAAAGTTAAAAATCCGTATTTTTATAATATTCACACCATAATTCGCTAATAATATAACGACTTCACTACTAGAATATTTAATTATAAATATCAATTATATATGAGCCGAGCATTCGCCCGGCTCATATATAATATAGCAGCAATACTTTTAACAGGTTAAAATTTACCAAATTCTGAATCATCAAGTATAATTTGTTCTTTAGGGTTTACAACTGCTCCCCCCCAATCATCATTTTCTATATTCCCTTTGTCATTCACATTCTTTTTTCTAGTATGAAATTCATTCTTTAAAAATTTTTTGTTAGTTATCTGTTTATTATTAGGCTTTTCTTGATTTTTAACAGGCTCAGACGATTTATTTAGTCCAAGTATTATGGCAAGTTGCATTACTTGAGAATCCAACTCTGTCGCAGCACTTGCAGTTTGTTCAGCTGTTGCAGTATTCTGCTGGGTTACTTTTCCTATCTGGTCAAGACCGGTATTTATCTGTCCAATACCTTCAGACTGTTCCTTAGAAGCAGTTGCTATCTCAGCAATAATATCTTCAACTTTTCCAGTTTCCTGAGCTATTTCCGCTAGAGCCTTTGCTGTCGCTTCAGACAAATCTGCCCCTTTTGTAATTTCACCGTTCGACTTATCAATTAATTCTGCTGTTTCTTGAGCTGCCTTAGCACTACGAGCAGCCAAATTCCTTACCTCTTCAGCAACAACAGCAAATCCTTTACCCTGTGTACCAGCTCTTGCAGCTTCAACTGCAGCATTCAGAGCAAGGAGGTTTGTTTGAAAAGCTATATCATCAATTGTTTTTATAACATTCCGTGTTAAATTTGCATTACTCGTAATAAGCTCCATAGAACGTTCAAGGCTTTGCATCTTTTCGCTTCCAGCCTTCGCCAACTGACTGGCACTTTGTGCTATACTGTTTGCCTGTGAGGCGTTATCAGCATTGAGTGAGACCTGAGAAGACGCTTCACCAATAGACGCAGAAATTTCCTCCAGAGAAGCAGCCTGCTCTGTTGCCCCTTGAGATAGGGATTGAGCTGCACTGTTAATCTGAGCACTGCTTTCTTTTGTTCCTGCTACCATCTCACTGACACTCTGCATTATCTTCTCCATCTTTCTTCTGGCAGTAACCTTCTCAAAATATTCAATCATACCGTGCTTGTTACCTTTTTCATTAAAAATAAAGTCTGAATGAACATCCCAGCTCTCCTCAAACATCTCTGCTTGGGTAATACTACTTTTACCAGTCTTATTTAAATTATGAAGTGAAGAGTAGTCTGTTACACTATTACACAATTCTGAACTCCATACACTTTTACTGTCTTTGCCAATATAATCCTCACCAGAAACTTTGAGTGCATCACGAGCAGTCTTATTCAGATATTGCAACTTCATATCCATATTAACAATTGATATTGGAGAGGCAATAGTATCGAGTATCTGCTTATACCAATGATCGCGCGCATTAATAGCTTTACCAACATATACGCTGAAAATAACTGCCACAACTATAGCGAAGATCAACACTATAACTGAAATTACAACTAAATCAGATAATTCCTCATTAACTCTATCACTAATATATGATATTGGTACCGCTATCTCCAAAATCCACGGGATGCTATAGTCACCAATATACACAGGCACTGCGACAATATATTCACCGTCTATATCATCAGTTGACTCCTGCTTGACTGTATACACACCCTTAGTCTTAATATCATTTAACATTTGTTCATAATTAATTTCTTTCTGTACATCTTCGGATTTACCCTTATTTCTAGCATCAGAAACAACAACACCTTTATCAGTTAACAACCTGGCAAACCCGACTCCGTTTACTTTAACCTTACGTACAACTTTCTGAAGCTCAGTTATTACAAAATCAAATCCACCAGAACCAATAACCTTATCCCCAGCAATAATAGGGAAACAGAAGCTTACCATATGTACTCCCTCAAATTCATATGGATCTGTAACATGCAGTTTCTTGGTCTCAAAAGGAATTTTAAAATATTCATCCTGACTATTATCTTTAAACTGAGTATCAGTTATATTCTTATCACCAGAGCGATACGTATAAGAATTGAGTTGATTATTGAGTTTGCCCCATCTTTCTGTCGATCCATCCTTATCTTCTTTTTCAAGTGCATTCTTCCCTAAAATAATCCAAAAACCGGCTGTCTCCTTATCTGGATCATTATCAAGATAAGCTTTAGTCAGGGCCTCAATATCCTTAAAAGCAATCCCCCCTTTCCTTGCCTTCAAATCTCCTACAACCTCAACTAGATTCTTACCCATAATATACTTTTCTGTAAATTGGCTACTAATCCCTGAGGCTATAAGTTTACCATAAAGACCAATGTCATCTTCAATGCTGGCTTTCACTGTATCAGAGGTCTTCATTACAACAGGTATCACAACTGCAATCACACAGAGTAATGCCAAACTAACAACCCCCCAAAAGATCAATTTTGTAGTCTTCATTTCCATTCCCTTCAAACCTTCACTGCGTTTTAACGTGCCAATCAATTAGTAATAATATCATAATTTGATTATTACAATTTTTACTGCTTTCTGCAATTATAAAAAAATAAATTTCCATCTTAAATTTAATTCATGTTTTTTCTCAAAGCAGCCAACGTAAACCTAATTACTATAGAAAAAAACTGATATATCTCTTATACTCAAACAATCTTTTCCACAATTGATATAATTTTTTATTATTATAAAATAATACTATTTCCAAACCATTTACTCAGCAATATAGTGCTATCATATAATCTTATACATCCTATTAAACAATAATTTTACATAATACCATTTGCCATTATAGACATATAGCTATATTATAACAATAATTACAAATGGAGACGCATTATGAATTCTAAAACGTTTTACCCCAAAATATTCGAAGCATTTAAAAATGGTGAAATTTCAAAATCTTTTTCAAAGGATGTATCAGCAGGAATAATTACAGGTATAATCGCTCTACCACTTGCAATTGCATTCGGGATTGCATCTGGAGCCACGCCTGAACAAGGTCTATTCTCTGCAATAATCGGAGGATTCTTGATTTCGCTATTCAGTGGCAGCAGAGTACAGATAGGAGGACCAACAGGAGCCTTCATCGTTGTCATTTATAATATTATTTCAACTTATGGAATGACAGGACTGTTTATTTCAACAATAATGGCTGGAGTAATACTCGTAATATTTGGAATATTCAGATTTGGAAGCATTATTAAATTTATACCATATCCAGTTACACTTGGATTTACTTCAGGAATAGCGGTACTAATTGCGATAACCCAACTAAATTATTTTTTAGGACTCTCATTATCAAATATACCAGCTAGTGTTACTGACAGACTGATCACATATTACTCAAACCTGAATCTGATAAATCCAACTGCTATTATAATTGCTCTATTTTCAATAGCACTAATTATAATCTGTAAAAGATACCTACCAAAATTGCCTGGATCATTATTAGCTATTTTTATATTTTCGTTAATTGTCTGGTTCTTTGCGCTAAATATTGAAACCGTTGGGAGTAGATTTGGAACTATTAACAACTCACTACCATTACCTGATTTTCCATTAATCACGATTGACATTATCATTAAACTACTTCCATCAGCACTAACAATAGCTATACTTGGCGCAATAGAGTCATTACTCTCAGCAGTTGTAGCAGACGGTATGACAGGTATGCACCACAACTCAAATACAGAACTTATTGCACAAGGCATTTCAAATATTATAACCCCTATATTTGGCGGGATACCTACAACCGGAGCAATAGCCCGTACAGCTACAAACATTCAGAACGGTGGACGAACCCCAATAGCTGGACTAACACACGCTGTAACTTTATTATTAATAGTAATTTTCTTGGGCACATATGCTTCTGCTATTCCTCTGGCCATTCTTTCAGGTATATTACTTACAGTTGCAGTAAATATGAGTGAATATAAGCTATTTATAAAAATGTTTAAAGCTCCCAAAAGCGACATAGCAATAATGATAACCACATTTCTACTTACAATATTTATTGATCTCACTGTCGCCATCCCAGCAGGCATTGTTCTAGCCTCACTAATGTTTATGAGTAGAATGGAGAGTGTTGCAGGTGGAGAAATAGTTGACCCTAGCAATGAGCTCGAATCAGCCAAGGATGACCCATTTGCTATTGGCAACTATAATATTCCACAAGGTGTATGTGTTTATGAGATAAACGGCCCATTCTTTTTTGGTGCAGCAAAAAAATTCCAGTATGAAGCCCTCAAAACAATGCCTGAAATTCTTATTCTCAGAATGAGAAATGTCAGTGCAATTGATGCAACAGGTCTTTTCGCCTTACAGGATATAATTAAAACCTGTAGTAAAAAAAATTGTATAGTTTTGATATCCGCTATACAAAAGCAACCTCTCAACGCACTCAATAAAGCAGGAATTGCTGAGAATTTAAGATCAAAGCAGATATTTCTAAATATTGAAGCAGCATTAGACTACGCTAAAAAAATTCTATCGGATAATAATAGATTATAAAATCTCAACATTTTTTACAAACCAAAGTTTCTGATAAATATATATTTTATTAACAAGCAAAATTAATTTGAAATTATTGTAATATAGTGTTATTTTATAACTATAGTAAATAAAAGACTAAAATTGTAAATTATATTACAAAAGAGATACTAAATTTATGCTTTCAAAAATAAAATATCGCCTATGCGTGGACAATATCCTTATTTCGTTTGGATATTTGGGTATATCATACCTTAATTTTATAATTTTTAAAAGCTTAGGCATTCTTCCTATGCCTATATGGCCAGCTGCCGCATTAGCACTACTCGTATCCTTCTACAGAGGCATGAAAGTAGCTCCAGGAATTGCTGCAGGAGCGATACTTGCAAACCACTTCGCGCTTAGAAGTTCCTGGACGTTTGCATGCTGTATTTCAATTATGAACACGTTGAGTCCTGAGCTTATAGCATATCTACTTCGGAAGCGCCTATCAGCACATTATGTTTTACAAAGTTTTAAGAATTTTTGCTTGTGCTTCTTTTTAGCTATTATTTTAGCACCAATACTTACTGCAATGGGTGGAATTGGATCAAAGTATCTTTTAGGCTTGATGCCAATCAACGATTTTACAATTTCATTTTTAAAATGGGCTATGGCGCACTCTCTTGGTACCCTGTTCTTTGCTTCACCAGTCTTCGTTTACTTCATGGATACAAAATCAGAAAATTTTGAAATAGACCATAACGAATCGGTAAATTCAAAAATTGAATATACAATCGTCAAATTTTCAGTACTATTCTCAATTTTTTTCTGGGTTACCGATGCAACACTCGAAAGACTCTGGTTTCCCAAGCGTGGGATAAATTTTTTAGCCCTTCTATTCCCAATAAACGACCTTCACGAGATCTATATGAGAGGCATAGTTGTTATGTCGTTCATTATAAGTGGGTTTGCTGTTTTCAAAGTTATTCAAGTGTTAAAAAACCAACAAAAGAAAACATTATCGTTGGCTCAAGACCTTAGCACCACTTTAGACTCAATTTGCGACGGAGTTATCTCAGCCGACAGTAATGGTATAATAAATCGCCTTAATCCAATTGCTGAAAAACTTACAGGCTGGAATTCTTCAGATGCTATAGGCAAAGCAACAAACGAAGTATTTACCATTAAAAATTCTATTACTGGAGATTCTATATCCTGCCCAATAAAAAAAGTGCTTAAATCAAAGCAAATAATTTCTCTCGAGAAAAACATAATTTTAATATCCAAATATGGCGAAGAATTTGCTATTTCAAACTCAGCGTCTCCAATTATTTCAGAAAAGGGAGAGCTTATAGGTGCGATACTTGTATTTCGAGATATTACAGAAGAACTAGAATTACAGAATCGTCTAAAGCACAGCCAGAGAATGGATGCTATTGGACAGCTGGCTGGAGGAGTTGCGCATGATTTCAACAACATGCTAGGTGGCATAATTGGGTTCTCGGAATTACTTGCAAAAAAAGTTGCAAATGATAAGGAGTCATCAACATATATCGAAATGATTATCGATACATCTGAAAAAGCTGCGAGTTTGACTAAAAAACTTCTAGCTTTTGCGAGAAAGAACAACATCCCTTCAACCAGTGTAGATATTCATACAATTATTTCTGATTCAGTAGAATTATTAAGAAGAACTATTGATAAGCGTATAGAACTAACAACAAGTTTGAGTGCAACAAATAATTTTGTAGTTGGAGACCCTTCGCAATTGCAGAACATGCTGATTAATATGGGAATTAATGCAGGATACTCAATGGAAGCAGCCGGGAGTATCTCTTTCAGTACGACTGACTTTTTTATTAATGAGGATTATACCAGCAATAGCGGCATAACAATTAAATCTGGTGACTATATAGAAATTAAAGTCACAGATACAGGATGTGGTATTTCAAAAGAGAATTTAAATAAAATTTTTGAACCGTTCTTTACTACCAGAGAAAATGGTAAAGGTACAGGACTTGGTCTTTCAGCAGTTTATGGTACAATACAACAGCACAAAGGTGACATAGAAGTCTCAAGTACCATAGACTGCGGCACAACGTTCACAATAATACTACCTGCCACTCATGAAATGACTCAAAATAACAATAAGACTAATATTTCACCAAAGCAAAGTTCAGGAAATATACTAATTGTTGATGATGAATACATTATGAGACTTACTGCGACCAGAATATTAGAAGAAACCGGGTATAACACAACTACTGCCAGTGATGGACTTGAAGCAATAAAGCTTTACAGTCAAGCTCCGCATAATTTCAACTTGGTTATACTGGACATGATAATGCCAGGAATGAACGGTAAAGATTGCTTTGACGAACTACAAAAAATCAACCCAGAAGTAAAAGTAATTCTTGCGTCTGGATTTTCAAAGGACATTGACATCAAAAACATGAAAAACAAAGGACTCTGCGCCTTTATATCAAAGCCATACCGAAGCAGTGAGCTTATCGATATAGTCACCAAAATACTATAAAATTTACCCCATATATCCTGCGTTATCTTACTCAATTTAACCAGCTAAAACTGCTATATCTGCTTGGGCTTTATTTTTTAATTTTAAGTATCTCTCACACTGCTGCCTTCTGCAGTATCCAAGCATTATCCCAAGTATAAAGTCTTCCTCTGGGGTATACTCTGACAAACATGTCTTACCAATACCCTTTATAACATTTACACATACCTCATCCCCAAAGAATATATTTGCTCTCTCTTCCCCAAGAAGAATAACTTTATGAGCAATATTATGTTTTCTAAATCTCGCGATAATTTCCGCAACATCTTTACGCATCACAGTGTGCAAAATCAACCGGCGCAAACCTTTTTTATACTCATATAAATGATGATTCAACACTTGATCCATGCAATCTCCATTCTTTATCTCAACTTAAAATTAGATAATAAATTATATTATAAGGTAAGCCCCTCTACCCCAAGTACTCACCCAAATACCGCGAAATAGAGAGGCCTGCACACACACTAACAACTTATTAAAGAGTAGCAACCCACTCCTTAACTCTAGAGCCTGTCAAATCAGACTGATTACTCTCATCAAGAGCTAGGCCAACAAAGCAACCATCAACAACTGCCCTTGATGCAACAAAATTATACCCGTCAATAGGACATTTACCTACAACCTCGGCGCCACGCCCAGTAACCTTCTCATTGATAATACCCATTGCATCAACAAAGGTGTCAGCCCACCCCATCTGATCTCCTAATCCAAATAAAGCTACCTTTTTACCATTTAGATCTACACTGTCAAGCTTACCTAGAAAGCTATCCCAATCATCCTGTAATTCACCACTGCCCCATGTAGATGAGCCTAGAATCAGCAGATCATAACCATCCAAACTATCAGCTTCTGCTTCAGCTATACTCTGAACATTCACCTCATGATCCTTAAACTCAGCTGCAATCATACTAGCAACACATTCTGTATTACCTGTAGTACTTCCATAATATATTCCAACCCTCATACTCTTCCTTTCACATAAATATCAATTATTAGAACAAAACCAGAACTCAAAATTCTTAAAGACTAAGACTATTTATAATATTTATATTAATATTACACAAAACAAATTAGAAATCAACAACAAAATTAGTTAAAACTAACTAGCAATTTCCTTAAACATCTTTTATAAGTATAAATTTTTATTTAACACCTAGTTTTTATAGAATAAATAGTAAAATATGAACAAGCAATTCATTGCATATATTAAATTCCAACCTTTAAATAAAGATTATATTTTATACCGTAATTACAATGTAAACTTTGTCTAACTTTTAGTTATTCTAAACTCCATTACGATATATCTGCTTATACTGTTCAATATTATCCAGAAACGCATCAACAACTCGTGGTTCAAAATGTTCTCCACGTTCAGATTTCACCAGTTCAAGAATATCCTCAAAACGCCAAGCATTCTTGTAGCAGCGTTTATGACCTAACGCATCAACAACGTCTGCCAAAGCAACAATACGAGCAAATGGATGAATTTTTTCGCCAGACAGCCCAAGTGGGTATCCCTTTCCGTTCCATTTTTCATGGTGCTGATAAGCGATAGCTGCAGCTATTTTTAGAGCAGGACGATTGCTCGATTTCAAAATATTATACCCCTCAGTTGTGTGAGTTTTTATAATTTCAAACTCGTCAAATGTAAGCTTCCCTGGTTTATGAAGTATAGAATCTGCAATTGCAATCTTACCAATATCATGTAAAGGAGCTGCAATTATCATATATTCAATATCTTTATCACTAAAGCCTAGCGCCTTTCCCAGCATACATGAAATTTCAGTCATACGTTTCACATGACTCCCTGTTTCATGTGATCTTTTTTCTACAGCTTCACCTAACATATACACAACACTTTTTTGCGTTTCAGAAACTTCAATATTCAAAGCAAGATTATCAAATGCGATAGCAACATTTTTTAGAAACAGCCCAAATATATCATTATCGATATCTTGAAAGCTCTCGCCATTTTCTAAGTAAAATATATTTCTATTACCATTAGTTGTTTCAAAATACCCTATAAAAATATTATCATCAATCAAAACTTCTTTTGTTTTCTCAGCTTTATCTATCAAATCCATACTTCTTTTATCTAAGACCTCAGCAAGCACCTTACCTCTTGCTTCAGATAAATTCCCAGCTGAATAAACAATAGTATAATCTGATACTACATCAGAATTCTCTGAAGTTGACACAGCATAAAAAAAACCACTCTTTCCTTTAATATCAAGTAAATCTTTAAATTGTGACAAAATATCCTCTGCAAAATCTAAAATAGATTTAGGCTTAAATAAAGATGATGTCGCAGCTATAACCTTTCTCAGTCTATTCTTTCGATTATAAATAGTAACCAGATCTCTATAACTCCGTAACGCAGCAGTGATCGAAGTAAACATCTTGCTGGAGGTTAACTCTGTCTTCTCTTTATAATCATTTATATCATAATTAGCTATAATCTCTCTCTCAGGGGCAATACCAGGCTGCCCAGTTCTCAAGATTATCCTCACAAATGTATTTTGTATCTCTTCTCGTATATATTGCACCAGTTTTAAGCCAGCATCATCAGATTCCATTACAACATCAAGTAAAGCTAGACAAATATCAGCATGAGCTTTAAGTATAAGCTTAGCATCTTCAGCCGAGTATGCATTTAAAAAATCTAATTTTCGACCTTCAAAGACAAAATCTTTGAGAACAAGCTCTGTAAGTTTATGAACTTCTTCTTCATCATCAACAATAAGCACTTTATATTTAGACTCTGGTTTATCTTTCAAAGTATCATTATTAGTTACATTATCATTAAAAAAAATTAATTCGTCTTCTAGCTTTTTTTGATCCACAATAATATCCTCACAACGTCTAATTTAATTATTACTTTACACCTAAAATTTTGTAAAAATTAACGCCACATACCTGAATACAGTCAACTTTGTTATTTTTATAAACCAGCCAATATCACGCCACATTACTTATAAAACCATTATTATACATTTAAATCATTACTTTCAGAATGAACACTACTGTCCAAAGGTATTTTAATAAAAAAACAACACCCTTTCCCCAGTTCACTTTCACAAGAAATTTCACCTTTTAATTTCTGAGTCACCATGTTATACACTAGATTCATCCCTAGACCGCTTCCTCCTTTTCCGCGCGCTGTAGTAAAAAACGGTTCAAATATGTTTTCTACAATATTTCGCTCCATACCCTTCCCATTATCTGAATATTTTATACAAATATGCTTAGAGACGACTTCTACTTGTATAAAGATTTCTCCCTCATCAATATTATCAAATCCATGCAGTAGTGAGTTCATAATAAGATTTGAAAAAATTTGTGAAATTGCTCCAGGGCAGCTAAATATTATAAATCCACTCTTACATATAATATGTACCTTATGTTTAGTCTTTTTCAGTTTTGGGTTTAAACTTTTAATCAACTCCTCAAGATATTCTTTTAAATCAAATGTTCTAAAATCCTCTATAGTTTGATCTACAGCAATCTGCTTAAAACTGCTTATCAAGTCCGCTGCCCTTCGTAAATTATTATAGACAATCTCAACCGACTCTTCAGACAAACTCATAAACTCATTAAAGTCTAATTTTGTCAACTGATTTGCAGAATATTTATCTTTATAGTACTTGATTCTGTCACTCAAATTCGACAGTGCTGTTATACCAATGCCAACAGGAGTATTGATTTCATGTGCTACTCCAGCCACAAGTTTGCCTAATGCAGCCATTTTTTCTTGTTCAATAAGTTCTTTCTGTGCACGTTTAAGTTTTTCCAGAGACTCCGTTAATGATTTATTAGATTGATCTAAAAGAATAGTTCGTTCCTCTACTTTTTTTTCTAAATTTTCATTCAAATATTTCAATTCTTCCTGCAATGTTATGATATCAGTAATATCAGTTGACACACCACAAACGCCTTTAATTTCATCATTAAAATCTTTCAACGGAAACTTAAGGGAAAGATATGTTTTATTAACCCCATTATAATATAACTTCTCTTCACAGCGTAGCACTTTTCCCGTGCGAATAACTTTTAAGTCATTGCGAACAAAGTTCTCTGCTGACTCAGCACCGAATAATTCATCATCACTCTTACCAATAATCGAGTCCTCGTCTTTACCAGCAATATCCTGAAAACTTAAATTTGTCAAAATAAATTTCCCCTGCAGATCTTTTGTATAAATTATTCCCGGGATATTATCAATCAGCTTTTTTAGAAATACTGTACTTTCATAAATCTCACTCTCCGCGTTGAATTTTATTTTCTGCATACGCATGCTATATTTTATAATCCAAAACCACATAATTCCAGTAACCAAAGATATAATAATAATACCGAACAAGATCTTTTTCTTGAGCACCCACAATTTATTTTCCACACCATCTAGATACAAGCCAGTGCCAATAATCCAATTCCACGGTTTATAATACCTCACATACGAAATTTTAGGTGCAACACTATAAGTATCGCCATGAAGCTGCCAGTAATATTCCACATACCCACTGTCAGAGGCCAGAGCAATATTAATCATATCTTTGAAAAGGGTATTCCCATCAAAATCCTTATAATCAATAACGTTAGTTCCAACAGTATCAGTTGCATAAGGATGCATTAACATAACACCGTGATCATCTAAAACAAAAAAATACTCCTTATTACTTTCACCATACCTAAAATTCTCAATATCTTTCAAAGCCATACTCTTGGCGCGACCTTCAGTTAACGTTCCAAAATCAACTTGGCTCTTAAAATACTTGACTGTCGAAAAAGCTATATCAATAGCATTCTTAATCACAGCCTGTTCTCTAGAAATAAAATTTGCACGAATTAGGGGAAGAAGTATAAATAATCCTGAAATAATGAATAATATCAACACAGAGACCGTTGGCAGGACTACCTGCCATAAAATACTTTGTAGCTTAGGTTTGTTTTTTAAATCTATATAATTATTTTTATACATATCTCAAAAACCTATCTTTATAACTATGATACAAATATACAAAGAGATCATCTTATTGATACATTCTTTATATATTTTACCATATTTAAAATTTTCCTCAATTTTTCTTTGTGCATAACTTAGATATATTACTAATATATTTTTTTCATCCTAATTGGCTTCTATTAAATTATAACAATATAAAATCCAATGATCTAAAAACATCGAGTTTTCTCATAATAAAAAAAACCAGCTCATTAAAGCTGGAAGAATATTTAACTAATACCTACACACTAATTTGTATAACTAACAGTTAGCAATCTTTATTACACGCTCTTAAAATCTCATCATTAGCATCCTCTACAGTATGTATTGCATTGTCTACTATTTTCATACCTAACTTTTCAGAAGCACCGCTAAGCTTACCATATACGACACAACCCTTGTAAAAATATTTCCCCGTCTTATTGACTTTATAATTACTCAAAAAATCACAAGTATTGCGTATTCAATTCATAGCAAAATGATCAAGATACATCTGTTTCGCTCCATAAACAAGAATCGAAAGCTCTTTCACAGTAAAATATATTTCCCCCCCCCTCAGACTTTAGTATGTCTTCACTTATCTAGATGTCCTCACAAGAAAATCATGGAAATACTCAGCAGCCAATACAACCTCACTTACGCCCCACTCCTAAAGCAGTGTGACAACTGTAAAAAGATTAACTATATATGGAATTTTCCCATACTTTCTTGTCTGTTCATCGTGCCGGATCTCAGCAATACTCCTGCTTAATAAATAAGTATACTATGAATTTTAACCTAAACTTCTTATTAACTAATTTTAAATACTACTATCAGTTACTGTATTTAGATCATGTTGCCATACTTCAATTATTAGTTAATCAAGATACTGATAAAAATACAACAATTTATTAATGTCACTTCAAATTTATAAGTTTCATATGAAAAATTGGAAATGAATTACCACAATCATCATACTTAGAGCGACTGAACACTTCAAAGCCCATATGTTTGTAGAAATTCACCCCTTCATAATTCTGTTCATTTACATCAACATACTTTACACAAAACTCTTTAACTGCATAATTAATTAAATTTTTACCGATCCCCTTGCCAATATAATCAGCGTCAACAAATAACATTTCTATTTTTTCACCCTGCACACCCATGAATGCGATGAGATCATTAATATTATTTCTGACACAGACAAGATGGTCAACGAGCACAAGGCTTTCTCTGACTTGAGGTATTATTACTTTAATATCGTCCTCAGTTAAAAAATAATGAGTTGCCCTTATAGAAGACTCCCAAACCTTGAGTATTGAGGAAATTTCATAATCAGTAATTTTACTTATTTTTTTGATTTCATACATAATATACCTAATCTAGTTATTCACAGACACTATCTAAATTTGTCATATTTTTATAAAATATAACTAAAAATTAATAAACAACAATTAAATAATAAATGGAATTACTATTTTTATATATAGTCAGATGTGTAGAATATGTTCATTATATAAATTATAATACTTTAGTTATTAGTAAAGTAGCATAATTTATTAAATTTATACAAATTATAATACAGGTAAAAATATACATGGAACTAAGTATTTTATTAATGAAGCAAATTGGGGTTATGTTGATAATTGTTGCTTTCGGCTGGCTTACAGTTAGATTAAAACTCCTCAAAGTAGAAGACAGCAAGGCAATGTCCATACTTACTCTCTATGTTATCTGCCCATGTGTGATTATTCACTCATTCCAGATTAAGTTTGACGTTGTAAAGCTCCAAGGCTTCGGTCTTGCCATTTTAGGCTCATGTATCGCACAGCTCTTTCTCTTACTCGCAGGGCGTTTATCCAGACCAATTTTTAAATTAACCCCTATAGAAGAAGGCTCAATAGACTATCCAAATGTTGGTATCCTGATTATACCGATTGTTATGGCCACCATGGGCGAAGAATGGGTTTTCTACTGTAGTGCCTATATCGCCATTCAGACGGTTATGATGTGGACTCATGGAAAGACACTGGTCTGTGGAGACGGTTGGAATATAAAGAAAATTTTATGTAACATAAATGTTATTGCAATCATTCTTGGAGTTGGGCTTTTCATTTCAAATATAGCTTTACCGCCAGTTCTTGATTCATCATTGAAATATGTTGGGAATATGGTTGGTCCTATAAGTATGCTGATAATCGGAATGCTACTTGGTAGTATAAGTTTTAAAGAGATATTTACCAGAAAACGTGCCTACCTTATGACTTTATTGAATATGCTTATTTTCCCAGCAATTTTAGCAGCAATTCTTGTTATATCCAATATTTCAGGACTTCATAAAAATGGAGCGCAGATACTGACAATCACAGTTATGGCAGCAGCAGCTCCTCCAGCATCTACAATCACCCAATTTGCTCAAATTTACGATAGAGACGCTAAATACGCCAGCATCTTAAACATGATGGGGGTTCTAGTCTGTATCATAACAATGCCTTTAATAATACTACTATATAAAGAAGTGCTAAGTCGCTAAACAAAAATATTTAAAAAAACGGCTTAATTATTCAGGGTAATTCCCAGAATAATTAAGCGTATCATAAATAGATTTTTTCAACATATAGCGCAACACGTTACGCCAAAATATTTTATTTTAAGCATATCCACTAATTTTACCTACACAAAAAACTCCTTATTTAGCCCCAATCTTATTTGCCGAACATTATACCAAATAAATTTTATATTAACTTTTTTCAGTTGACGTAAAATACAAATAGAGATTATAATAATAATTACCTGATAAATACAAGGATATCATTCAATGTCTAAGTATTCATTTACAAATTATTATCTAAGTCTTATTTTGTTGATACTAATAAGTAACAACATGGCTATAGCCAATTCTTCTGAAAAGCAAAATTTATTATTAATTAGTTCATATCATCCAAATTTCCCAACTTTTTTTCAGCAAATCGACGGTTTGCGTTCTGAACTACCTCCTGAAAAATATAATCTTGATGTAGAGTTCATGGATAGTAAGCGTTTCCCTGACACAAATACGGAAAATAATTTTTTTCAATATCTACGGAATAAAATCAAAAAACTCCCTCAATATAATTTAATCTTTACTTCAGATGATAATGCTCTTAATTTTATTATAAAACATCACAATGAGTTATTTGAGAATATACCTATTGTCTTTCTAGGCGTTAATAACCTTGAAAATGCTGAGTTGCAGAACCAGAACAAATTAATTACTGGAATTGTAGAAGTAGCATCTATTACTGAAACAATTAATCTCGCCAAGGATATTATACCAGACTTGACAAATATTATTGCTATTTCGGATGGCACACCAAGTGGCACAGCTGATCTCAAATCATTTTTAAGCATAAGGAAGCAATTTTCTCACCTCAATCTATCCTACTTTTCATTGACAGAATTGTCTTGGGAAGAGCTTGCCAGTAAAATCAAAAACTTAAATTCTCAAAGCTGCATAATATTGCTCTCTGCTTATCGAGACAAATTCAATAAATCCAAGTTTTTTCCTCAGAGCCTTGATTTAATTATTTCAAACTCTCCAGTTCCAGTTTTTCACCTTTGGGAACATGGCTTAGGGGACGGGATAATTGGAGGGCAAGTCATAAGCCATTTCCAACAAGGTAAACAAGCTGGAATCATGGCAAAGAAAATTCTTTCAGGAATTAATATTAGTAACCTCAAAGTTGAGACTAAGAGCCCTAACATATCCGTACTTGATTATAACGTACTTAAAAAATTCGAATTATCTGATGACAAACTTCCAGCCAACATAATGTATATCAATAAACCTATTTCAACTTTTCAAAAAAATAAAAAAGCAATTTATTTAATTAGTCTAATTATTATTTTTTTGAGTATCAGTATTTTTGTTTTAATATTTAATATACAACGCAGAAAGGCTGAAGAAAAAAAATCTCGTAAGAGCGAAAAGGTATTTCGAGCACTCTTCAATCAATCATCACACTTTATTGGGATATTAACCCTTAATGGCAAACTTTATAGAGCAAATACTCCTGCTCTTGACGCAGTTGGACTCAAAGAATCAGATGTTTACGGACAATATTTTTGGGAGACTCCATGGTGGGTTAATACAGGGTATGAAGAAAAGCTAAAAGAAGCACTAAAAAAAGCTGCCACAGGAGAAGTAGTCAGGTTTATTGCAACGCATAATTTTTACGATGGCAAAGAGATAATTGTTAATTTTTCTGCCAAGCCAATATATGATGACAATAATCAAGTAACAGATATCTTAGTTGAAGGACTTGACATTACAAAATTTAGACGTATTGAAGAACGTCTAAAGCACGTTGAAAAAATGGAATCAGTCGGAATTCTAGCAGGTGGTGTTGCTCACGATTTCAATAACATGCTTGGAGGTATTATTGGTTGTGCAGAGTCACTGCAAAAATTAATACAACATAATCCTGATGCAGAAAAATTTTTAAATATGATTATTGAATCATCAGAAAAAGCTGCGAAGTTAATAAAAAACTTGTTGGCATTTTCCCGCAAACAACAAATATTCTTCACTGCTATTGATGTTCACAAAGTAATAGAAGATTCCGTAATGCTTTTAACCCATACAGTTGATAAGCGCATCCAAATTGTATCAAAATTATACGCAGAAATATCATCTATTTCTGGTGACCAATCACAACTTCAGAATATTTTTCTAAATCTTGGAATAAACGCTTCCCATGCTATGACTGGTGGTGGCAGATTAACCTTTAGCACCAAAATAATACAATTTGACGCTACGTATTGCAGCACCAGTCCATTCAAATTAGTACCAGGAGATTACTTACAAATTGATGTTAGTGATAATGGCAGTGGCATTAGTGAAGAAAATCTCAAACATATTTTCGACCCATTCTTTACAACTAAAGAACAAGGTAAAGGAACAGGTCTTGGCCTTTCTGCAGTTTATGGTACAGTTATTCAGCATATGGGTGCAATTACTGTCCATAGCGAACTAGGATTTGGAACCGTATTCAACATCTACCTTCCACTCTCAAAACAAGAAAAGACAGAAGACTTTACTTCAATCCCTCAATCAGCTACACAAGAAGGTAGTATTCTTATGGTTGATGACGATAAAATAATGCGCCTTACTGCAAAAAAAATACTTGAATCACTCGGTTGTACTGTTACGCTTGCAACTAATGGCCAAGAAGCATTAGAGCTATTTTCCAAAGCCCCGGATAAATTTGACCTAGTAATTCTTGATATGGTAATGCCCAAAATAAATGGATATGATTGTTTCAAAGAAATAACTCGCATTAGACCAAATATTTGTATCATTCTCTCTTCAGGCTATACCTCAGATACATTTATAGAAGATATGAAGCAACATGGTCTCTATGGCTATATTACCAAACCATACCGTGCAAAAGATTTATGTAATCTAGTATGTAAAGCTTTAGAAAGTATAAATAAAAAGATTAGCATAAGTGAATATTAATCCACTACTCTGCATTTGATTCGTCTATGAGCTCTTTATACCGAAAGCAATCAATTGTATGATCATTTACCATACCGACGGCTTGCATAAATGCGTAGCAGATAGTTGGACCAACAAAGTTGAATCCACGTTTCTTTAAATCCTTACTCATCAGAATAGATATTTCAGTTTGAGCAGGAATGTCTGCCATGGTTTTCCATTCATTCTGAATAGGAACCCCAGCAACATAACTCCATATATAAGAATCCAACGACCCAAATTCGTCTTTAAGCTTAACAACCCCTTTAGCATTCTTAATAGCAGCTTCTATTTTCAAACGATTGCGTACAATCCCTGAATCAGCAAGCAATCTTACAATATCTTCTTCACCGTAATTAGCGATTTTTTTACAATCAAAATAATCAAAAGCCTTTCGATAGTTTTCTCTTTTCTTTAAAATTGTCAACCAGCTCAGTCCAGCCTGAGCCCCTTCTAAAATAAGAAACTCAAACAACAGCCTATCATCATGAACAGGCTCACCCCATTCATAATCATGATATGCAATATACTCCGGATCACTTCCACACCAATCACATCTATTCTTCATCATTCCTATTCCCCATAGCAATCAACAATCACTGGATATTATTACAAGGTAAAATATTACCAAAATTAATTATTACTTTTAACTGCAATAATTCAAATATCAAATTATTATTAAATATAATTTATTGCATCAAAGAACCATTGGTTTTATCTAAAATCCATACTACTATCATGATCAATACAAATTAATAACGCCTCCATTCTATTTTCATTCCCAGTTATATGTATTCATGTAACACACCCCAAATTCATATAGGGCAGGTTGTAAAGTTCTGCATATTCTAATATAAGCAATTGTACTCTTACATTAGATATTCATCATTTTAGCATAGTTATCATAACTTAGATACCACTTATTATTTTGATATTCCATAGCACTACTTTTTTTTCGGTATCTTAACCATCTGGTAAGCCCATAAAAAAACATCCATCCCTAAAAAGGGCTGGATGTTTTCATTAATAAAGATTCCGGCGACGACCTACTTTCCCGAGACAGTATCATCGGCGCGGAAGAGCTTAGCTACTGTGTTCGGAATGGGAACAGGCGTATCCTCTTCGCTATAATCGCCGGAAAAAGCGACTAGCTTGTTACCGAGTTATCTACATAATCTGTGACTAATCAGTAACGGCTATAAAATCAAATCGAGTAAAGGTGTAAAACTAATTTATATGTTGAGTTTCGTTAAACATTACATTCATCCTTAATGCGGATTCATTGTGTTTGCTTTAATTTACACCTCTTTTGAAAGTGAACTCAAAAGAGTTGTAATCAAGCCGATCGGCTGATTAGTACCGGTTAGCTGAGGATATTACTACCCTTACACATCCGGCCTATCGAACTCATAGTCTATAAGTTGCCTCATGGGATGACTAATCTCGGAGCTGGCTTCACGCTTAGATGCTTTCAGCGTTTATCCGTTCCACACGTAGCTACTCTGCAATGCACCTGGCGGTACAACAGAAACACCAGAGGTGTGTCCAACTAAGTCCTCTCGTACTAAAGTTAGTTCTCCACAATCATCCTACGCCCACAGCAGATAGGGACCGACCTGGCTCACGCCGGTCTGAACCCAGCTCGCGTACCGTTTTAATTGGCGGACAGCCAAACCCTTGGGACCTACTGCAGCCCCAGGATACGATGAGCCGACATCGAGGTGCCAAACCTCCCCGTCGCTGTGAACGCTTGGGAGAGATCAGCCTGTTATCCCCGGAGTACCTTTTATCTGATGAGCCACGACCCTTCCACTCAGGATCGCGGGGTCACTATGTCCTGCTTTCGCACCTGTTCGAGATATCTCTCTCACAGTCAAGCTCCCTTCTGCCATTACACTCTTCGTACGGTTACCAACCGTACTGAGGGAACCTTTGAACTCCTCCGTTACTCTTTAGGAGGAGACCGCCCCAGTCAAACTACCCAACTAGCACTGTTCCCGGCCCTGATTCAAGGGTCCAGGTTAGATATTTCATGAGGAAAGAGTGGTATTTCACCAACGACTCCACCGGGTCTAGCGACCCGATATCACAGTCTCCCACCTATCCTACACAAACCACACAAAATACCAATACTAGCCTATAGTAAAGGTTCACGGGGTCTTTCCGTCTTGCTGCGGGTAAGTCGCATCTTCACGACTCCTACAATTTCACCGAGTCTGCAGTTGAGACAGTGCCCAAGTCGTTACGCCATTCATGCACGTCGGAACTTACCCGACAAGGAACTTCGCTACCTTAGGACCGTCATAGTTACGGCCGCCATTCACTGGGGCTTCAGTTCGTAGCTCTCACCACTTACCTTAACCTTCCAGCATCGGGCAGGCGTCAGTCTGTATACATCCACTTGCGTGTTAGCACAGACCTGTGTTTTTGGTAAACAGTCGCTCGGGCCTCTTTGCTGTGGCTTTCAGCAGCTTACGGAGTAAATCCTTCACCACCAAAAGCGATCCTTATCCCTAAGTTACGGATCCATTTTGCCGAGTTCCTTAACTACAGTTCTCTCGCGCGCCTGAGGATACTCTCCTCACCCACCTGTGTCGGTTTTAGGTACGAGCTCTACTTACAACTTACGAAACTTTTCTTGGAAGCATGGCATCAGCGGCTTATATAGCATACGCTTTTGGCATCCGGTCTCAGCCTTTGTGGGGAAAGCATTTAACTCGCCCCGGCCTACGCCGTTACATGGTCCAGCCAGCGGATCCACCCGCAATTAGCCTTCTCCGTCCTTCCGTAAGTTAACGCAAGTAGAGGGGCAGGAATATTAACCTGCTGTCCATTCGACTACGCCCTTCGGCCTCGTCTTAGGTCCCGCCTAACCCTGGGAGGAATGGCCTTGCCCAGGAAACCTCGGGTTTGCGGCGAAGGGGATTCTCACCCCTTTTATCGTTACTTATACCGGCATTATCACTACCATACTGTCCAGCATTCCTTACGGTATGCCTTCAACCTATATGGTACGCTCCCCTACCACTTGAAATAACACGCATGTTAAATCAAATCCGCATCTTCGGCATTAAACTTGAGTCCCGCTAATTTTCGGCGCAGAAATACTCGACTGGTAAGCTATTACGCACTTTTTAAATGGTGGCTGCTTCTAAGCCAACATCCCAGCTGTCTTCGTATCTCTACTTCCTTTTTCCACTTAGTTTAATTTGGGGGCCTTAGATGGCGGTCTGGGCTCTTTCCCTCTCGACTATGGAGCTTGTCCCCCATAGTCTGACTGCCGAGATAGTTTCATTGGTATTCGGAGTTTGATTGGAATTGGTAGGATGGTGGTCCCCCGCATCCATTCGGTACTCTACCCCCAATGAATAGTTACTCGACGCTATACCTCAATATATTTCGGGGAGAACGAGATATCTCCGAGTTTGATTAGACTTTCACTCCTATCCCAACCTCATCCCCTAATTTTTCAGCATTAGTGGGTTCGGTCCTCCACGAGATTTTACTCTCGCTTCAACCTGGACTGGGATAGATCACTACGGTTTCGCGTCTGCTACATACGACTAGGTCGCGCTTTTAACACTCGCTTTCGCTTCGCCTTCGCATCAAAAATGCTTAAGCTTGCCATATACAGCAACTCGCCGGTTCATCATACAAAAGGCACGCCGTCAGCCTGAACGAATCATAGGCCTTCGACTGCTTGTAGGTATACGGTTTCAGGTACTTTTAACTCTCCTTATCGGAGTACTTTTCATCTTTCAGTCACCCTACTATGCGCTATCGGTCGGTAGTTAGTATTTAGCCTTACGAGGTGGTCCTCGCAAATTCCCACGAAGTTTCCCGTGCTCCGCAGTACTTGGGTGTTCTCTACGCTAAATTCAGATTTTAAATACAGGACTATCACCTTCTGTGGTTGGGGTTCCCACCCCATTCTTTTATCATCATTTAATACGCATGCTTATTCAGGTTCAGCATGAGAATCCCACGACCCCACATACACAACGCCCTGAGCTTACATGTATATGGTTTGGGCTGTTACCGTTTCGCTCGCCGCTACTCAGGTAATCGTTTTTACTTTCTATTCCTCAAGGTACTTAGATGTTTCAGTTCCCTTGGTTCCCGTACTATACCTATGTGTTCAGTATAGTACTATTCGAAGATCTCCGGATCAAAGTCTGCTTACGACTCCCCGAAGCTTATCGCAGTTAAGCCACGTTCTTCATCGGCTACTACCGCCTAGACATCCGCCGTACACCCTTAGTATCTTGATTACAACTCTTCTGAACTCACAAAGGAATTCTCAGAGTTGCTAAATAGCCTCGGAAAAAGCTATTTATAAATCAAACACGATAAATATTATTTATTTTATCTTTCCGCAATAAATATAGATCAATAAATTGAACTATACTCATCTACTTTGTTAAGGATGTAACTGTTTAACTTATACACTCAACTATTTAACTCATATGGCAATATTGCAGCATTATTTACTATCGCTTAGACCGTAGTCCAAGCATTGCTTCTATATCAACATAGGAATATGTATATAAATTATACTATTACGTCTTTACTCGATTATCAAAGATCAATTGAGGAAACAATGCCTCATTAAAAATTATTTCTACAGTACTGGATTAATTGGTGGGCTTGGATGGATTCGAACCATCGGCCTCATCCTTATCAGGGATGCGCTCTAACCAACTGAGCTACAAGCCCACCTGTGATTTCGCATTACTGGTGGAGGTGCACGGGTTCGAACCGAGGACCTCCTGCTTGCAAAGCAGGCGCTCTCCCAACTGAGCTACACCCCCATTAGTTCCTAACCACCTACAATCCTTGTAGTACTGGATAATATCAAAAAAAATGAATAGCCATCTGTCCTAAAAATGCTCGGCTGATGTTCTGCTGAATCCGCTCCCGTGGGACATAAACAAACAAGTTTGTAAATGCTATCCCGAGATACTTCTTCAACAGCTAAGTTGTCCTTAGAAAGGAGGTGATCCAGCCGCAGGTTCCCCTACGGCTACCTTGTTACGACTTAGTCCCCCTCACCAGTCTTGCCTTCGGCCGGACAATTGTTGCCGGACTTCGGGCACTACCAGCTTGGGTGGCTTGACGGGCGGTGTGTACAAGGCTCAGGAACGTATTCACCGCGGCATAGCTGATCCGCGATTACTAGCGATTCCAACTTCATAGAGGCGAATTGCAGCCTCTAATCCGAACTGGGGCTGGCTTTGAAGATTTGCTCCACCTCGCGGTCTTGCGTCTCTCTGTACCAACCATTGTAGCACGTTTGTAGCCCTGGATGTAAGGGCCATGATGACTTGACGTCGTCCCCACCTTCCTCCGGTTTAACACCGGCAGTCTCATAAGAGTGCCCAGCATGACCTGGTAGCAACATATGATAGGGGTTTCGCTCGTTAAGGGACTTAACCCGACGCCTCACGGCACGAGCTGACGACAGCCATGCAGCACCTGTGATAGTTACACCTAAAAGGCAATCCTTCTGCTTTCACAGAATTAATCCTATCATGTCAAATCCAGGTAAGGTTCTTCGCGTTGCTTCGAATTAAACAACATGCTCCACCGCTTGTGTGAGCCCCCGTCAATTCCTTTGAGTTTTAACCTTGCGATCATACTCCCCAGGCGGGATACTTAACGCATTAGCTACCACAACTAGAGAATCAGCTCTCCAATCGTGCAGTATCCATCGTTTACGGCTAGGACTACCAGGGTATCTAATCCTGTTCGCTCCCCTAGCTTTCGTCTCTCAGTGTCAGTTGTGACCCAGTAAGCTGCCTTCGCCTTTGGCGTTCTCCCAGATATCTACGCATTCCACCGCTACACCTGGAATTCCACTTACCCCTTTCACACTCAAGTCCTACAGTATTAGTGGCAGTTCCCCGGTTGAGCCGAGGTATTTCACCACTAACTTATAGAACCACCTACAGACCCTTTATGCCCAGTGATTCCGAACAACGCTCGCACATTTCGTATTACCGCGGCTGCTGGCACGAAATTAGCCTGTGCTTCCTTTGATTCTGATCAGTACTACCGGTATTAACGATAGTAGTTTTCTAAAACCTGACAGCAGTTTACAACCCAAGGGCCTTCATCCTGCACGCGGCGTCGCACCGTCACGGTTTCCCGCATTGGCGAATGATTCAGCACTGCTGCCTCCCGTAGGAGTCTGGACCGTGTCTCAGTTCCAGTGTGTCCGTTCACCCTCTCAGGCCGGATACCCATCAAAGCCTTGGTGAGCCGTTACCTCACCAACAAGCTAATAGGACGCAATCTCATCCCCGAGTGGCAGGCCCGAAGGTCCCCACCTTTTACTGCACATTCATGCGAATATGTAGTCTTATCTGGTATTACCCATCCTTTCGAATGGCTATCCCTGTCTCGAGGGCAGATTGATTACGCGTTACTCACCCGTCCGCCACTGTACTCGCTTCCCGAAAGAAACTTTCCCGTTCGACTTGCATGTATCAACCACGCCGCCAGCGTTCGTTCTGAGCCAGGATCAAACCCTTCAATTGAAAAGTTTATCATTAACATTGATGGCTAGACCAATGTTTCTGGCAATTTGTTTTTTAGAGAGCAGTTGTTATCTGCTCTGTTCTCGTTAAAACACTCAAATTAATTTGAGGTTCTCAAGCATTCAATAAAGAACGTATGGCTATTCATTAATATTTCAAAGATCAATTGCCTGAAACTAAGCAGGACTTAAATATTTTCGCTATATTTAATGTATAACAGTAATCGAACAAAACCTACACTAAACATTAACTTTTTTTTAAATTTAGAGAGAAAAAAAACCGCCAATCTCGAATTCCCTCGAAAAAGGCCGCTCACTTCTGCGCTCACCTTACTGCTCTCAGCGCAGTGCTATCCCTAATTTGCTTTAACAAGTATATGTTTCTAATCTCAACTGTCAAGCATTATTTTTATTTTTTTATTTAATCTTCTTTACAGGACTAACCCGCAAACTCTTATTAAATCTTAACACATTTTAAAAACAATAACAAGAGGTTAAATAATTTTTTCTTCCAAAACTTTAGTGCCGAAAACACTCATCGTCATAAATACGATCCTAGTTTTTTTACCACCTAATTAAGAGCTTATTCTCATGCTCCCCTCAAGCGGTTTAACAATACTACTGAAACCAAACTCATTGTCAACCACTTAATTATTTTTTTTCTGAGTAAACAAAACTTATTATATATATTCAATACAAATATATCAAAACCACAACATATTTATCATCAAAATAATATCTGCCAAACAATTAAAAAAGAATCACTTCCCAGGATCTATAGTCAATCGGCTTAGCAGTAAAGCTCAACTCATGTGTTAAGTATAATACTATTTAACCTATCAAATACAAGCTTAAATTTAAGACTTTATAAACATCACTCAAAACAAATACATAACAACCAATACACCAACATGTTATAAAACCAACCTATACCGTAAATATTAATCGCTTAATATAAATTATAATGAGTTTCAGCAAAAAGCTGAAACTCATTGTAATTTAATACAAAAAACTTAAAGTCTTTAACTCACTAAAATCTTAAATTCAGTCAATATTATAAATACCTACGTCAGTCACCCTCACCAAAATTACTTTCGAAAAGCTCATTAATTTCTTTTGCCGCTTCCTCAGCATCAACACCATTTAGCTCTATTTTAAGCTTTGTTCCAGACTCTGCTCCTAGAGTCATTATATCCAGAATATTCTTTCCGCTTATTTGCATAGAATTATGATGAACAACAATATCACTATTAAATCTATTGCAAACTTGCACAAATAGAGATGCTGGTCTCGCATGAAGACCGTATTTATTTTTAACAATAACATTTAGTGTCACTTTTTCGCTCACCTTTTACCCCTAAAATAATAACATCATAACATATTATTTTAACTTGAACCTTATACACACACAGCCAAAACAAATAACGAATATATTATATTATTTCCGTATCAAAATCTTCCATCAAAGCTAAAGCCAATTTACCTGAATCATGTTTCTCAGGATTTTCAATATCAATGACGTCTCTTAATTTAATCCTAACATCAAACTCTTTACATTTTTCAATATCAAACTCAGTAACCCCGACTCCATTTAATTCAAGTTCATCCAATTTATCTTGAGATGGGACAAAGCTATTTACCAACGCAATATCAACTTTTAATTCTGGAGCTATTCTTTTTACCGCTTCAAGATAATTACTTACTTTATAGCCTCTTGTCTCCCCAAACTGTTGAGAAGTATTTACGACAAGAACCACTTTTGCAGAACTAGCCGTCAACGCATCAACCAACTTCTTATCAAGCAAATTAGGCATAATACTTGTATATAAACTTCCTGGCCCAAGCACAATTAAATCCGCGTCTTTTACTCGCTCCAAAACTTCGGCTGGAGTATCCCCAGACTCAGGCTTCAACTCTAAACCTATAATAGGCTTACCACACATAGAAACTCTTTTTTGCCCAGTAGTCTTTGTACCATCTTCATGTGTTGCAACAAGTGTTACATGATTTAACGTAGCAGGCAGCACTTCACCTCTTACTTTGAAAATTTTATTTACTTCCCTTACCGCCTGCCCAAAACTACCTTTAATATTTGTCAAAACCATTATAAGCAGATTGCCGAATGAATGCCCTTCCAAATCACCTTCCGTGAATCTGTATTGCATCAATTCACTCATTACGGGTCCTGCATCAGAAAGAGCACTTAGGCAATTCCTTATATCGCCTGGAGGCAACATACCAAATTCATTTCTCAGCCTCCCCGATGAGCCGCCATCATCAGCAACACTGACAACAGCAGTAATTTGCGAGCTATATTCTCTAAGCCCAGAGAGAAGGCAATTCAATCCTGTACCACCGCCAATACAAACTATTTTTGGTCCCTGTTCAAGTCTAGACCTAAGTACAGCTAGTTCTGCAATACCTCTATCTTCGTCCTTTGGCTTTACGAGAAACTCGAAGCGCTTAAATAGTTTATACCCAGCAATCAAAACTACCGACAAACCAATAACAAATAAAACAAAAGCAATAGCATATGGACTCAAACTTAATTTTGTATTATCAATGGTATTTACACTCAGAACACCTACAGTAACAGCTACAGCGGCACAAGTCACCAGCAACACTCCAACTATAACAAATAATAACCATCTTTTAAGCCCCAGCGTTGTAGAAAACCAAGGTAACTTTGCCATATATTAATGACCTTTTAAGTTAAGCCAATCAAAAATTAATCAAACCAAACAGCATTCAATAAAACTAATCACTAATTTCCTTTTAGATCAGCCTCTTCTAATAAAGCAACAATTTCTTTTTCATCACGAGCATTTAGAATAAAACTTCTAAATATTTGATCATTCAAATTTTTTGCAACATATGCCAAAGATTCAAGGTGCTTTTGAATAAGATCTTGAGATGACAACAACATAATAAATATATTTACGGGCTTTCCATCAAGAGCATTAAACTCTACACCTTCTTTACTCCTTGCAATCAACCCAATCATTTTATTTATTGTAGGGTGCTTTGCATGAGGAATAGCAATCCCCTGCCCCAAACCAGTACTGGTTATCTCTTCTCTCTCTATCAGCGCAGATAATATTGCATCTCTAGAATCAGCAGGTATTTCACCTATTTTTATCAGCCTGTCTACCATTTCTGCCAAAACTTCATTTCTAGAATTTGAACTTAAACTCCCAATTATTGATTCATTTGTTAATAAATCTTTAAAAAGCATAGTAATTAAACCCTTAACCAGTTAACTTAAAATTATAAACTTGGCTAATTATGATATTATTATAACATATACCTCTAAGAAGCCTGACGTATCATTTAATTTTATCATATTGTAAATATCAAGCAACAGAAAAAAAACATATACTCAAACTATATTATAAGATTTACACCAAACAAATTTGTCTGACCCATCCAACAAAAACAAATGGGTCAGACAAAATCAGTTACTCTTCAATTTCGTCAATCCCATCATGACGTCTAGCTTCATTCTTTTCTTTTAACCTTCTCATCTGTCTTTCGCACTTCTCTGATGCAACGTCAATCGCTTCAAAAACTTCATCTCTAGCAACGTCAACTACCACTGTTCCTCTTTTTTTGACATGAATAATTGCTTCACAGTGAATTTTTTTATCATCACTTTTAAGTATTACCTCTATACTCTGTGCGCCATTATAAAATTTATCAATTCCACCTAGTTTATCTTCTGCATATTCTTTTACTGAATCTTTTATATCCATATGTATTGCAGTTACTGTAATATCCATACTATTCCCTTCTATATCCATTGAAAATAACAAAAATAATTTCTCAAAGGTAATAATTTTTTTTAAATTAAACAATAGATAAAACACATACACAACAACAATTGCTCATCAACTTTAGATAAACACAAACAACATATTCGCTTTCTTTTTTCTCCCTTCACGATTTTCCTGCCTTTAATATTATATGGCATTATTATCAAACAATCATTCGCATAATGACAAGAAAATTAATAATCTAAAGAAATTACTTATTATTATTTACCCAGAATTCTCCCCACTCTTTAAGAAAATCAGAACTACTCCATTCTTTATCTAAACCTACCTGAGGAACGATATCAATCCCATGTTTTTGGCAAATATCCCATTCAGGAATATTCGTATAGTCCGTGCGATCACCTCCTTTTGTAAAAATATGAGGTCTAATTTTGTCTAGAGCAACACATACCGTCATATCATCTTCAATTTCAAAAGGTATAACATAGTCAACATGCCTGATACAACTTACCAGCATAGACCTTGTGGCCAAGTCTTGAAAATTCTTACCTTTTTTTGCTTTTAAAAATGAATCGCCATTGACTACCACTACAAGTACATCGCCAAGTTTTTTGGACTCAATAATACAGGTAGCATGTCCAGGATGAATGGGGTCATAACCTCCAGATGTGCAAACAATTTTTCCTAATGAATCCCTAATCGTATCAAACTCTTCAAAAGTTATTATTTTAGCGTAATCTTCCATGTAAATCTTTTCTATCTTGCGTTACTTTAGCACATTTAATAAATATTGATTATCTGCAAGAAAATTAATCAATATTTCTTACTCCCCAGTAAACAAAAGACTTCTAGTATAATTTCAGTATACACCCTATTTTTATCACTAGCAAACACAACTTAATATTTTTTTACATTTACTGATATTAAATTGAGAAATTCGTGGAATTAAGAATAAATAAAACAATAAAAATTATTATATTTTAACTAATTAGTAATCATTATTATTAAATTTTTTATCATTTATAACAATATAAAAAACAATTTATGAAACAAGTCATCGTAATACAAAAAAGAAAAATGCACAATTTTACTACAAGACAATTACATTTTTAATATCTTTCAGATTTACATTATCTCATACAAAATTATAAGCATATTTCATCTCTAAATAAATTACAGTCAAAAATATGTCTAAAGCTAAATAATACATTATATATTACTTAACCTTACTACATAATTCAGCAATAGCAAAAGAATATTTCATCAACTTCATTAACCTTAATAACATTTAAACTTGAGAGCAAAATATATTCTATTCTTAGCAAGTGAGTTATTACATACACAACATGCTCAATATCTGCAATAGATATTGCTTTACATATTACATTATGATTAACAAATCCAAATAACTCCAAATTAAATAGCAAAGCACAATTTTTTTTGGAATTTATTATAGTAATAACTATCAACAATAATAAAGCGTTACCTTTATAATAGGTAACGCTTATAGAATAGATTTATTCTATAAGTAATCTATATATCAGATACTATTTCATAATTCGAGTCAATAATATCCAGCACATCATAAAAATTATCAACAGTATAAGTAGGAGTCATTTCACCTTTAACTGCTTTATACTTTCCGCCGCGTCTAGAAAGAATTGTCTGCATTCCAAGCTTTGCTGGCACATCAATATCAACAGGTGGATTATCTCCAATATACATTACTTCACTGGCTAAAGCACCTGCTCTCTGACATGCTTTCATGTATAACTTTGGGTTATTCTTAGCAATTCCAATATGATCAGTAATAAAAATAAAGTCATGCTCAACAATATTATGAAGCCCCAACCTATAAATCTTTTCCGCCTGTTTAAGCTCCATACCTGCTGTAATAATACCTAATCTTAGCCCTCTACTCTTCAAAATTTTCAAAACTTCAATTGCATCACCATAAGCAGAAAATTCGCGGGCTTTTGTTTGGTGATACCCAACAATACCAGCAGTTTTAATTATTAGCGGGCTGGATCCTTCCATAATTTCAGGAGGAAACCGTTTGAGTAATTTATCATAATGCTGTCCATGATTGCTTCCAAACTCTTGAATAACCTGCATAAGTTCAAGATACGCTTCTTCTTCATCAATTCTTAATCCAGCTTCAATCATCGCTTTTATTGCGTTGCGTCTAGCAGTATATGCAAATTCTGTGATACTATATACGGTATCATCAACATCAAAAAAAACGGCTTTTAGTCTCTTCTTACTCATATTAAACCTATTTTAAGCTTTCAAATTCATCTAAAAATCTCTGATATAACCTCTCCTCACTCAAGCCATACTCTTCATCCTGCTCACTCAGACTAGCAGGCAAAACAAACTCATCTCGAATACCAATTCTTCGCAATTCGATATCCCCACCAGTTTTATCCAATAAAAATTCTCCTACAGCCGAGCCAAAACCACCCGATAGAACGTGATCTTCAACAGTAAATATAACTCCTTTGCCAGCAGCTGCAATTAACAAATCATCATCTAGTGGTTTGGCAAACCTAGCGTTGACAACTTCAATTTCAATACCATGCTCCGCAGACAACCTGGAAGCAGCGGCATATACTGGAGCCACCATACGCCCATATGCAAAGACAGTTGCATCCATTCCTTCTTTAAGGATTTCACCTTTCCCTAATGCGACAGGCTTATGTTCATAGCCTTCAGGCATAAAACTACAAACATTTCCTTTAGGATACCGTATTGCTGATGGAGATGATAACTTTGATGCAAATTCAAATAGAAGACGCATGTCATCAGCATCAGCTGGTGCCATCAAAACTAAATTCGGTAAATGGCGCATATATGCTATATCAAATACGCCATGATGTGTCGGACCATCTTCACCAACCAGTCCTGCTCTATCAAGAGCAAAGATAACCGGCAATTTTTCTTGTAACGCCGCATCATGAAAAATTTGATCGTAACTTCTTTGGAGAAAAGTTGAGTAAATTGCAACAACAGGAACAAACCCCTTTTTAGCTAGTCCTGCAGCAAAAGGTATAGCATGCGACTCAGCCATTCCGACATCAAAGAACCTATTCTGAAAGGATTCAGCAAATTTAGCCATTCCAGTACCACCACTCATGGCAGCAGTAATAGCAACGACCTTATCATTCTTCTCAGCAAGATCAAATAATGTCTCAGAAAACACCTTTGAATAACTTTTTGTATTATCAGAACACGTGCAGTTTAGGCGAATTACTCCCCCCTCATTATCAAGTGTAAAAGGAGCTGAAGAATGAAAACTCTCTGGATCCTTGCAGGCTGGAGTAAAACCTTTTCCTTTTTCTGTTAAAACATGTAAAATCCTAGGTCCCGTCAATTTTGACAAACTTTTGAGTTCTTCTTCAAGTTCCTCAATACTATGGCCATCAAAAGGTCCGAAATACCTAAAACCCATAGCTTCAAAAACAGCTGCAGCTCCAGTATGGTTTTTAAGTGCACCAAGTAATTTCTCGTAAAACCAATCCATAGACTCACCAATGATTGGAAGTTTTGACAATGCATCTTTTAAGTCTTTACGTAATTTTGTAGTATTTTCCTTCGAACGGAACTCTTCAAGGTGTTTTGAAAAAGCGCCGACAGTTTTACTAATAGCCATATCATTATCATTTAAAACAACTAGTAAATTAGCACCAACTCCACCAGCATGATTCATTGCTTCAAAACACATTCCACCGCCAAGAGAGCCATCACCAACCACAGCGACAGTACTAGAATCATCGCTCGCAATCTTTTTGCCTAGCGCCAATCCTGTTGCACTCGAAATACTCGTAGATGAATGCCCAGCAATAAAAAGATCGTAGACACTCTCATTCGGATTAGGAAAACCGCTTATACCGTTTTTCTGACGCAGTGTTGAAAAAAGATCTTTACGACCTGAGATAATTTTATGTGCATAGCTTTGGTGCCCAACATCAAAAATTAGTGAATCTACTGAAAAGTCAAATACTCTATGCAAAGCTATTGTAAGCTCTACGATGCCTAAATTACTAGCAAGATGCCCACCATTATTCATTACTACAGTTATCAGAAGATTACGAATTTCCCCCGCAAGAACCTCCAGTTCGCTGTAGGTTAACTTCCTTAAATCTTCTGGTTTATTAATAATCTCTAGAACCAAAGTTTCACCTATAAGTCTATATCAAAATAGTTACACTATCGTATTAATTTTACAACTAAATATTTTTATCAATAACTCTAGAAAACTCATTTTCAAAATTAGGAGTAAAAAAACCGCTCCCGAGTTTACCCTTAATTTCTTCAATATCAAAAAACTTTAATTCATCTATTTCAGAGTCCTGCTTTGCAAATCCTGAATCTTTTACAAGAGAATAAGAATATACATATTCCTCTTCAACGTCACTTTTCATTATATATTCATGAAGAAACTTACACTCGTTGGGTAAAATATTAATACCTACCTCTTCCATGACTTCACGTTTCAAGGCATCCTCAATTCTCTCGCCAGCCTGCACATGACCACCAACAGAAGTATCCCATTTCCCTGGCTGAACATCTTTATCCATACTTCTCTTCTGAAGAAGCCATTGCCCGTTTTTATTCATTATAATACAATGTATCACTGGATGAAGTAAAAATGTCAAAGAATGGCATTCATTACGTGTCGCCTCACCAATAACCTTACCTTCTCTATCAACTAAGGGAAACTTTTCTTCCATAGATTACTCCGTATCTTTTGAACCATTATTATATGATGGGAACATCACAAATCGCTTTTTTGTAAGAAGATTATCTCTTACTTCATTATAAGTATCAGCAAAATCAAGTCTATCTCCAGCGTATGCATTATCCCCTGAAAACTTAATCTTCTCAAATTCATTTACCACCATATTTAAAATATTGTCCAATATATTTGCCGTATAACGATTCGAGTCATGCATCGAAATAATAATATTATCTTCACCGCTCAAAAAGGCCCGTCTCAAATTTTTTCTAAATCCTTTATACTTTGGCACCGCAACGATTGAAATAAGATAATACCCACCATCTGGAAATTTCGCGTCAGTAAGAATCATCTTCAATCCATATTTTCGATAAGCTTTTTTTACCATCTCACCAACTGCTTTATTACTATTTGATTTATACCGCCACAATGGAGGTCTTACAAATTCTGGTACTTCACCAGTAACCTCTTCAATTGTAGTTATACATTCATATAAATCAGCCTCAAGAGCATTCGCAAAATTTTCACTTTGTTGTCCATTTACAGAATATGAAGGATCCAGCACTCTTTTATCATGACTATGAAACTGAGTTTTGTACTCTCCCCCAGAGTGAACTCCAATAACATTTCCACGTTTGGCAACTTCTCTCAATACTGCTTTACCTTGCAAGGTATTAGCTTTATTGTAAGTAATATTTAAAAACGTGTCACTAGTAGAAAGGATAAAAAATGCGGCTTTTATTCCTTTCTTTACCCCATTTTTACCATGCACAAAATTATCTAAACCATTCAAAACAATAACAGTTGGAGAAGTAGAGATATCCCCCCGCTTACTCCTCTTATCTATCCCTGGTCCATCATCAAATGTAAGGGTAATCTTGAATTTATCAATAACTCTAAAAGATTTTTTAAACCTTAAAATTTCTTCATTATCTTTATATACTAGAATATCCCCATATCCCGGAGTCGTAATTATATCTGAATATTTATAAACCCATGGCAAATCTTTTACTGGTTCTAGCGCTAACAATTGATCATCAAAGTCAATAAAAACGTTGACTCCAGCCGAAGAAGTTCCCGCTAAAATACTTTTACGAACAAATCTTTCAACAGAAAACTGAACATTATTTTGATCGGTTAGCACAACAATTGGAGTACAATTGTTTACCACCGCCGGATCTGCTGTACCAATATCAATTAGACCTTCAACATTCCCACAACCAGCACACAAAAAGCACACCCAAAAACTACAAATAAAACAAACCGTACACAGATTAACCTTACTACGGTAATTCACTATGGACATATATACCTTTCACAGCCGTCCGATAAATCTATAAAAAAATAATTTAAAACTATGATAAGGCTACAGGTCTTGGGAAGACAATATTTCTTCCTGCTTCCTTTGCTTGGTATAGTTGCTTATCAGCTTTTTTAATAAGGCTGTCAGGAGTATCATCAGCCGTTGCTTCGGCACATCCCAAAGATACAGTAATTCGCATTTTATTTCCTTCAACATTAAATACAGTAGTTTCAACCGCATCTCTCATGTTTTCTGCTACTACAATCGCTCCCTGAAGATTGGTTTTCAATAATATCACCCCAAATTCTTCACCGCCATAACGCGAAATAAAATCTCCAGACCTTAATGAAACTTTCAGCTTCACCGACATCGCTTCAAGTACCCTATCACCAACTACATGACCATATGTATCATTTACATTTTTAAAATGATCAATGTCACAAATAATTAATGATAATGCTTCGCCCTGAAGTTTATAATTGCTGATACTTCTATTCAAATATTCGTCAAAAGTTGCTCTATTCTTCATCTGAGTAAGACTATCGGTCGTAGCCTGGACATGAAGTTTTTCAATTATTCTATTTTGATAGTTTAGTTCATCTTGCGCAGTCTTTAGTTCGCTTTTTAATGAATTATTCGCTTTTAATACTGAATCAACCTCTCGTATTAATAGTTTCTGGCACGCTTCCAGCCCTTTATCAAGATCTAAGGCATTCACAGTAGCTTTTACTTTGTTAAGAGTAGTATTGGACTTGGATGCTACGCCATCAACACTGGCAACAGATAAAGCCAGTTCAACAAGAACTGTTTTCAAAGAATCTGCTGTTCGCTCTAACTCTTTCTTTTTCAATTCAAATGCATCTTGTTGGCTCTCAGCAGTACTTGCTTGTTTTTCACTTTCAACTGGTATATCCTGTTCAACTACTTTTCTTTTGGATACCTCTTCTTTTTTGGCTCCAGCTTGTGAACGAATTACTACAAAAGCTAAAGCAAAACCTAAAACAAATGTTCCTACAGTGATAACTATAACTAGTAGTAAGTCCATGATAATCCCTTTATATCCCAAACCATGCTAGCATCAAAAATAGCCGTAAAAAAATCATATCTCAAATATACTAAATACCACAATTATCACAATATTAAAAAAATGATTATAAACACCAAATCAAATCATGCACTAAATATATTCAAAAGAAAAACTTATTTTTTCTCCCATCTCGCAAGATTTGCCAATGTCGTAAGCGTACCTTTTCCATCAAGAATATCACTTTTAAGTCTAGCTTCTGCTTCCATCACTGCAACTGCTTTATTTGCGTATTCAACAGCAACTTCCTGCGGAAGAACTACTACGCCATCGTCATCACCTACAATCCAGTCTCCAGGCATAATTCTCTGTCCAGCTATTCTAATTTCACAGTTAATTTCACCATGACCTTTAGGCTCTCCCGCATCAGCAGATACCGTATTTGAAAATATCGGCAAACCTAATTCAAGAGCAGCATCTGTGTCTCTTACAGCGCCATTAATTACCACACCAGCGAGTCCAACCGCTTTTGAACTCAGCGTTGCACATTCCCCCCACACAGCAGGAGTACCACCTCCACAATCAGCAACAACGACTCCTCCAGTCCCGGCAATATCAATAGCCTGAACTACTTTACTCCAATCACCACTTATAGACTGGACAGTCGTTGCTTTTCCTACCATGCGGAGTCGCTTACCTGGCGTACGACAAAAGATACCTCTAAGGCTCTCTCTATGGTTCATAGCATCAGACAGGTTTGAAGCTGAAGCCATTAGTAACATATCACGAATTGCCTCATCACTTGTACCTCTACTGCCAAAATCTGCCTTAACAACCACACCTTCCGAAACAGCTTTAACAAGAGTCCTAGCAGCAGCTTCACCATCCTTTGCCTTACTTAAAGCTCCTCCAGCAATAATAACACTAGCCCCAGCCTCAACCATACTTGCTGCAGTCTCACTGGTAACACCACCAGCCACAGCAACAGGAACACGAACAGCTTTAGCAACACATTTTAAGGCATCGATTGGATTTTTGCCATGCATTTGTTCATCAATAGGACAATGCACACCAATAAAATCAACACCAAGCTTCTCAACTTCAATAGCGCGTGCTGCAGGATTTTCAAGCCCTATTGTATCACAGTAAATTTTAACCCCGTATTTCTTTCCTGCCTCAACACAATCAACAATTGTTGCATTACTGGCTGCTGCAAGACAAACGACAATATTTGCACCAGCTTTTGCTGCAGCCTCGACTTCTATTCTTCCAGCATCCATTGTCTTCATATCTGCGATTATAACAGCTTGAGGAAATTCTTTTCGAATTATAGAGACGACATTTATTCCTTCGCTTTTTATAAGTGGAGTACCTGCTTCAAGCCATGTAACTCCACCTTTATAAACTTCTCTTGCAGCCTGCACTGCTCTATCCGCTTCGAGAAAATCCAACGCGGCTTGCACCAACGGAAACGGTCCATTTACAGACGGTAAGTTGCTCGACATTTTTCAGACTCCCATACAGTTACTTGATGAACTCCAACATTGTCCTTCAGCATTCCCTGAGCAATTTCTGCTATATATTTTGCAATAAGTTCTGACGTTGGATTAATTTTATCAAAAGGCTCTATCTCATTCAAATTTTTATGATCAAGACCATCCAGAATTTCTTTTAAAATTCGCTTAAGATCACCAAAATCCATAAGCATTCCAATTGCTCCCAATTCTGAGCCTGACACTTCAAGTTCCACTTTCCAGTTATGCCCATGAAGGTTTTCACACTTTCCCTTATATCCCCTCAACTGGTGTGCTGAGGAAAACCAGTCTTCTACTGTCAGATAATACACGTTATTCCCTTTCAATTATTCTACACATAATTCCCTTTTGTCATTCTTGATTATATTTTATTACAACAGAATATCAATGGATTAGATCATTTCATACTATTCAACTTAAAATAATAAAAAGGAGACACTTTAAAGCATCTCCTTTTATTATTTTAAGCTATTAAATCTGCTTAAAGCTCAACGTCTGCTATTATTTTATCAAACTCTGGACTCAATTTTTCATACTTATCGTAAGGACCCCATGCAGAAACTCTATAACTTCTTCCTCTCTTAGGTATAACATACATTCTACATCTTCTTCTCAGCCCATCCTGAGTCACAGAAAAATCTACAAAGAGGCTATTATCGTTACGCTTTCCGAAATAAACTCTTCCTTTATTTATCACTTTAAAGCCTTTTAAAGAACGTTCCAGACTTGAGATAATCATATCCAACTGACTCTCTGTACAAGGCAAGACTTTATTCAATGCATCTATCTTAAAAACAGCATCCTTATTACCACTACTTACAGATACAGTCTTTAGCAATATATTACCACTCCACCCAACAGGTTTATACAGAGAGAACCCCCAATAAATATTTGCCAGCCAATCACCAGAAATAGCTACATACGATTTCTTCTCATTGGGATATAGAGTAAACTCTACTGCACCTTTTCCAGCTGTAGGATTTTCATGATATTTTGTTGCAGAGATAAATCCAATTTTTAGTGGCTCATCCCTTACAGCCCAAGCAAATTTATCCGTTACCACACCATTTCCATCTCCACGAGCAGTAAGAAGATAACCTGCTGGAAGACCTACTCTATTTACGGTAGTATCAACAGGTATCCATGTTCCATTTACCCATACTTCATTCCATGAGTGATAAATGCCATCAGCTCTCTGGATTAAAAGTCCTTTACAAATTCTTGTTGGCAACACTAATGATCTTGCTAAACTAGCGAACAATGCCGAGTGGGCTGAATGATCCCCACGTCTCTTTTTTAAGGTTTCCAAAGCATTTATATTACTGCCTTGCCCAGGATCATACTCGATATTCTGATATACCCATCCAGCAAGTAATGCAATTATCTCTAGTGCATCTTTTTTACCACCTGCAATATCTTTAGCCAATCCGGAAATCGCTCTATTATCAACGACAATATCCTCTGTTTCAACAAGATAACCTTTCATCTTTGATGAATTATTTAAAGGATATGACGTATTATATGCTTTAGGAGCAAACTTCTTGAGTTCTACCCTATCACCCTTTAAAGAGACATAATCAGATTCCTTTAAATATTGTTTCCAATTCTCAACTGGCAGTGGATTTATTACCATCAAATTAAAATTATCCCATGCAGGAAGTTGAAAATCAAGTGGCACACTATTAGCCGCAACTATTTTTGCCTCATCTCTATTAGCAACATCTTCAGAAACAACAAAACTGATCAAATTATCTGCCTGCTGACTAATAAGGTCACCATTTTTATTGAACACAATTCTTGTCGGGCTGAAATCTCCTTTAGTTACATCTGCTTCATACACGACCATATCAACACCAAGAACTTTTCTATCAGTGATATCCCTGATAACTACAGTCTCATCGACAACACTTTTTGTCGATCTATCCAGAACTGACTTAGTAAAAGAGTCACCAATATCAGGGTTCTGCTGAGCCAACCAGTATGTATCCACATTGAACATTACATTTTGCGGGACAGAAACTTTATCTTCATAATTACCATTTTCATTATTCTCTGAGAATGTAGCAACACCATTATAAATACTTATTGTTTTGGTTGTAGTAACGCCATTCATTTCTGTTCGCTCAGATTCATACAATGCAGCGCCAGTTTTTAAATTTGTAATAGTCTTTCTGGTAACAGTCTGAGAAACCCTATAGCCACTCTTTGAGAGCATATCAAATCTTTGATGTGTCTCTAGCATTCTTGCCGGTATTTCATTGTATACGGTCTTACTCTTTCTCAACCTATAACCGCTACTTCTTCGTTGACCATCAAGTTCTGTAATAAAGAAAACCTTTTGATTATCCTCAAAACCAGCTCTTCTTGCTCTAGCAGCTTCTGTAGGAGTCGCTTTATCAAGCAAATTCATTGGCTTTTCAAGAAAACCACCTTTGTCTGTAGCGCTGCAGCCAAGAATGATAATAGTGCATAGCACTAAACACATATACTTCGCAAGATTCATAACTTTTTTCTCCATCAAGAGTTGACATATTTATTCTATGATTATTGCTATAATTATCTTTAAATCAACTTATTTCGTAAAACAACTATTCTATACTATCGACAAATACATTTTTGATCTTCAACTTATTCCGAAAATATTATCTAATTGTTTTTTTACATAAACAATAATTATTATTACACCACAACATCTAGATTATTAATTATGACATCAATAGCATTTAATAAAAAATGTTATGCATTGAGAATAAAAAAATTTGCACTATATAAAATTCTGACTTATAATAATCATATATAAAATAATCTGTTAATATTTGTATTACATTTTATATGGTGTTTATATAAAAACTTCATACATTTATCTATCAAATTACCAGAATTAACCAAAATGTTGATAATACAAACAAACAAATATAAGTCACCTAAAAGCACAAATCTATTAAAAGGTTATAAAGAAAGGAAATTAGGTAAATTCCATGAAATTATCAAAAAAACTATCTGGAGGTTTTGGGCTAATACTTATCATCCTTATCTTTACTTCAGGCTTCGCGTTATACAACTTTTCTCTGACAAGTAATCAGGTAAAGTCAATTGAAAGTACAACCATTCCCAACCTAATCCACTCTGAAGAGCTTTCTACAAGCGCTTTAAGAGCTCTCAACACAGAGAAAGATTTCCTTTTATCAAAAAACTCCAACCAGAGAAAAAACTCTATTGCTGCGCTGGACAAAGCTAGCCAGACCCTAAAAGCGCAAATAAGTAGAGTAATTACTAAAAATACAAAAAATCAGAGTCAAATAATATTAAATAATGTTACTAAGTTTGAAGCCTTATATAAAAAATTAGCAGAACAACTTACTCACAGAGACCAACTTAATAATAAGATGTTTAAAATCAATAATGAACTCATTGTACTGTTAGCAAAATATGCAAGTTACCGCGAGCAAGCGCAATATTATCAGCAAAATGCAATGAATACACTGCAATTTTCTAAATCATTATTTAAAGGTATGAAAGTAACCACTTCACAGTTACTCAATAACCCAACAATAAATAAAAAAGAGCTCCTGACCAAAGCTAGAGCCGAACAAATGAAGCTTAGATCAAATACCACAAAAATGAGTGGCTACATAAAAAAAGAGTCAGATGCTAAAATTGCTGATTCAATTAAAAATGAACTCAAGAATTTCACTAGATCCCTTAAGAATTTTACAACAGTGTTCACAAAATTCCCCGAAGCCACAAAAAAGCATGATGAGGCAAAAGAAGTTGCTCAAAAAATTGAAGGAAAAATTGATAAGCTGTTAGGCAAGTTATACAATAATTTAGATAATGATATTTTAACCAGTAAAGCGGCTCTCGGTGAAATATCAGAATTAGAGTATCTTCTACCAAAAACTCAAATATTAAACCTTAAGTACCAAATTACTCAAAATGAAGAAAACCTCAAAAACTCAACTGAAGTAATAACTAGTAGCCTTAGTGTATCTAATGAACTGGCAAAACATACAATCAACGCAAAAGGCAAAAAAACTGTTAAAGAAATAATCAGTGGACTGCAAAGATATAAATCTTTAAGCGAAGAATGGCAGGCTCTTAATACGGTAATTAATACCCAAACTAATACTGCCCTGAATGATACAATATCCCAAATTCTTTCTCAGGCTGATAATGCTGTTATTTACAATAAAGACATAACGATAAAAAAAATAAGCGGTATTATCAACATGACCGATCATACAATGATGCTTGTAATGTTTACCAGCCTTGCTGGTCTAATTTTTGGCATACTTCTTGCAATATTCTTAACAAGAAGTATTGTAAATCCTGTTCTTTTTGTAACCCATGGTATGGACGTAATAAGTGATAAAGTTAAGTGTATTTCTGATATTATGTATAATAAACTATCAGTAAATGACTGGAGTGACCACTTAACCATTACTGAGACAAGTACCACAATAAAGAAAGAAGCAGAATTTTACTCAAAACGCACCGACGAAATTGGCAGAGTTGTCCGTTCCCAGCTAAATATTGGTTCATCAGTAAGAAAAGCCAACGAAGCAATTAACAAAGTAATACTTGAAGTAAACAATGTACTGAGCCAAGTCACTCGAACAGTACATAATGTATCTAACAGCGCCCATAACCTTGAGTCAGCAAGTCATGAACTGGCAAACGGTGCGACAAAACAGGCATCAAGTTTAGAGGAAATTTCATCTTCACTACAAGAAATGAGCCATAGAGTTGATACCAACGCTACAGGAGCATCAAAGGCCAGAGATTTATCTCAGGAGGCGACAGAATCAGGCACCAACGGTAATATTAAGATGAAAGATCTTGTAAGCAAGATGAATGAAATAAATAACGCTACAGGAGAAATAACGAAAATAATCAAAACTATTGATGATATCGCATTTCAGACCAATCTTCTAGCACTAAATGCAGCTGTCGAAGCCGCAAGAGCTGGACAACACGGAAAAGGATTTGCTGTTGTTGCTGAAGAAGTTAGAAATCTGGCTGCACGCAGTGCTAAAGCAGCAGGAGAAACAGAATCACTTATCGATAATGTGGTAAAGCAGATCACCACTGGAAATAAAATGGTGGGGGAGACAGCGTCAGTCCTTTCAGAAATTGCCGAATACTCAAAAGAAGTGGCCAGCCTCTCAAGTACAGTTGCTACAGCATCATTAGAACAATCAAATGGAGTATCACAAATAACTACTTCACTCGAAGAAGTCGATGAAATTACCCAAAAAAATGCAGCAAGTGCCGAAGAAACAGCAAGCTCCAGCCAAGAGTTAAACTTCTACGCCAGCAACCTTGAAGGACTAATAAACAAATTTATTTTAAGACCAGAAGAAAACAATGAAGAGAATCAAGATAGCGAAAATCAAATTGAAGATATTAAAGATAATACCGAGCCATTTACTCTACCAGAAACAACTCAGCAAAATCTTATAGAGAGCTCATCCCCTGAAGAAGACTATGATTCCTCGTGGGGTGAGTAGTAAGCTAATAATATAATAAAATGAGAGTGTACGCTCTCATTTTATTATATTATTAGCCGAACAATTAAAAAACCTGCAGCATTAAGCTATTAGAGATATTACATTCTGATTAAGCTTATTAGCCTGAGCAAGCATTGAAGTACCTGCCTGAACCATTATCTGATTCTTAGAGAAATCAGTAGATTCAGTCGCCATATCAGCGTCACGAATATATGATTCTGTCTTAGTAATATTTTCAATTGCAACATTGAGGCTATTTACATTCGTATCCAGTAAATTATACTGCCACGCTCCAATATCAGCTCTCATCTCTGTCACGTCATCAATGGCCTGATCGATAATTTTTAAAGTATTTACAGGATCTGATGACAATGAAGCCTTACCGCCTGAGAGCATATCATTCAGAGAATACATGATTTTATCATCTTTTCCCCAAACCTTACCAATATCAACAGCAGTCATTGACTTCAAACCGATAACAGTTCTTTCCTGCGAACCGGAACCTTCACCAAGCTGTAACTGCATACCACCTTTAAAATCATCAACAGTATCAGTAGTGGAACCAGTAGCATGACATATCAAATTATCCTTATCTGTTGCATCATAAACCATTTCTCCTGCTCTTGATCCAAATGTTCCACGGTCATAACCAACAGCAGCAATAGTAGTTGTTCCCAAGTTTCCCTGATTGAATACAAGTTTAGCGTTTGCATCAAGATTAGCAGCGACACCATTGATTCCATCAAGTCTCATCTCATGCCCATTTACTGTTATTTTAGCATCCGCGCCATAGTCTTTATGCGATACGCCAGTTAATCCTGCATCAAGCAAATTAGTCTGACCAGTAGCATCTACATAATTCCAGATTGCCCCTTCTTCCTGTTTCACATCGACAAATTGTGTACTTCCATACTCACTAGAAGAAAGACGTGCAGCCAGCATTGTCGAGCTAATAGAAGTAGAAACAGTAGTACTGCTTGCTATACCGCCAATATTAAAAGACCCATATAACCCCGTATCAAATCCAGTATCTTCATCAACCGTAGCATACACCCTAACAGCCTGAGTTGCGCCAGATAAATTAAGTCCAGAAGCACTCGCTGCAACAAGTGACTTATCATCCATTGCACTATCTGAGTAAAGGCTTACCTTACAATCCAGCCCATTATCTGCACTCGTTACCTTAACATATATCTCACCTGTATCAGAAGTATTCTTTCCAAGGTCAACACCACTCAGATACGATCCTGCCAATGTAAATGTCTGCGTACCATCCATCTCCATAGCGGTCACAATGTCGGACATATCAACACCTTGAGCATGCTGTTTACCTGTCACACTGCTTGCCACATCTTCCTGCATATAGTCAAGCTGTATGACAGCGGTATGCCCGGCAACTTCAGAACCATCACGCTGGATAGTTATGACATTCGATAATCCTGAGTCATTAACCTCTCTAGCAGTTGAAGTCAAAGAAGACCCACTAAAACTTCCCTTGGCAACAGCCATGGTCATTTCCCGATCTTTATAAATTGTATATTTTGAAGCATCTTCCATCTTCAAATAGACTCTTCCCAGACCATCAGTATTGTATCCAGCAACAATCTCACCATCTGTATTTACTGGTACTTCAGCAGCTCCAACTCCACTTAGCCCTTTAGCCCCCAGCACTGATTTCTCTTCACCCCCAACAAATACACTTGTAGAATCGATTACTCCACTCTGCACACTCCCAGCTGTCAATGGTGCCGATCCTAAGACACTCGGTCCGGAAAACCCTGAACCAGACGGGCCACTAACGAGGGTAATGGTGATTTCATCGCCATCATCAAAGCCACCAGCAAGGCTTGCTGTCGTCCGCGTATTATTGCTATCATTATAAAAAGCGTTGATACCATCTTGCATAAACGGATCACGCCACGAATTATCAGAATTTAATATAGCCCCATCTATGGATCCTGAATTATAAACATTTCCACTTGCATTTGTATTGTTATAAGACATTAAGCCATTATTACCATACAAGTCTTCAGGGTGATCAAATCCAAATACATGACCAAGTTCATGCATAATAACATCATAAAAATTAATATCACTACCACCACCGGTACTTACCTTCGCGTCCATATTGATAACATTGCCAGACGAATCTTTTATATCCCATGAATCATTGCTATCAAAAACTAGAGCACCAAATTTATTATTGCTATCACCAGCATACCCACCAACAGCAGCAACACCTGCATCTTTTGATGATGTCTGTTCAAGATTTGTCATACCAATACGTATTGTATTAGTGTAATCAATAGTTTTATCTACAACAGCACCTAAAGCATCATCTCCATCAATTCCATCATTCAGACCTGCACTATTCATGTTAAATGTCACATTAAAACCTGCTTTTGAAAAAGCATTCTCCCATTCAGAAAGAGCCTGCCCAATATTATAATTTATTGCAGCCAAGGCATCATTTTCATCTCCTCCAGAAATATTGAATTGAGACAATAAACTCGCTGCATCTATACGTATCGTATTTCCAGCTCCCAGCATACTAGCATCTTCAATATCAGTTACTAGGCCAAAATCAATATTTCCACCAATACTAGCGGTATCCTTCCATATTCCATTACCTGCGAATGGCCTTGTTGAATCATCTGAATTAGGAATTGTAGTTGCACCAGGAACAACACTGTCATACCCTAAATAAACTGTACCCTCAAGACCAGAAGCCATGTTCTGATCAAGAGTGAGCTTAATTTTATCCCCTGAACTAAACCCAACCAAATTAACCGCACTTGAATTTAGTTTTTGACCACCTTTATTATAAGCATTTAATTCATTTCCACCACCTTCAATCCTCAATGTAATCTGATTGTCTGCTAAGTCAGAAGAGAGAATGTTTGCAAACTGCATGGTAATAACATCATCAACACTATCATCTCCTGTAGTTGTAAATGATGAGATTGATGCTAAAGATGGAGCACTAAAAGAATATCCATATGAACTAGTCCCAGCAGGGGTAAGACTCTCTCCGTCAAGGACAACACCAGTAATTCCACCTGAAGTTACAATATTTCCTTCTTCGTCTTTCTGGAAGAAGTCCATAGCCCCGCTGGCATGAGCATCACCCTGCACAATTGCCCCCACATTTACGGCAGAAACAGTAGCAGTTGCACCACCCACAGCAAGGTTTCCAATTGTATGAATAGTAGCATTAGATTTAGTCGACTCCACATCGGCATCATAAATAAGCGTAGCCTCAACACCAGTCGAACCAGCAACACCATTGATCGATGAGACCATTTCTCCAACATGAGTACCTTTAGCAAATGAAAAATACCGACTTCCCTCGCCACCAGTAAGAGTAAATTCCTGATCTTGTGACAAAGTATAGTCTGTAGTATCTAGTTGAGTTGCCGCAGCATTAACAGAGCTGAGTTCAAGATATGCTTTCTGAGCTTCATTCCCACCGCTATCACTACTAGCATAAGATACATTGATACGATAATCATCTTTTTTGAATACTTGAGTGTAGTCACACAAATTATCATTGAGCAACTTCATATCTAGTGTATTGGTCACTTTAGTGGTGGTTTCAGATTCAATTTTTTTATTTCCATTGAGTAAGAACTGGTCAGAATACTTTGTCGTTCTGGCAATTCTATCAATTGTCTGAATAGAAGAGTCTACCTCAGCTTGATCAGCAGCGACCTGCTCCGGCGAAGTTATACCATTGTTTGCTGAATGTATAGCAAGCTGGCGCATTTTCTTAAGAATATTACCCATCTCACTGAGAGCCCCATCAGCAATACCGAGCACATTACTTGCCTCTTGAGTATTCTGTACTGCACGCTTTAGCCCAACGTTCTGTGCACGCAATTGCTCAGAAATAACAAAACCAGACGGATCATCTTTTCCGAAATTAATTTTATAACCACTAGACAATCTCGTCAACGACTCACTCATGCTCGCATTATTCTTTGTTAAAGAATTCTGCGTAAGAAGCGAGTTCAGATTATTGGCAATAATCATACCCATAAAAGCGCATTTCTTCCTTGAAATTAATATATTACGACAGCATCCATGCCATCATTTTAGTTCCACTACCCTACCAAAGCCACCAAAACGCACAATACTTATAACATATTTATATATAGAAACTTATCAAATACGCCTACATAAATATACTATAAAAAAGGCAGAGCTTATTATTATTAACGGATTTTTTTTAATTTTCTTTAACTATTAAGCTATGCATATTATTTTGTGACACAATCAAACCAACACATGACGGGATACAATCACAGCTTATTTTATTTCAATACATTACGCAACAATACTTTAAAAAAAATATTTTTACGATACAAAATTAAGCACATTTTAGTTCAACAAAAAAGGCTCTGCAAATCCCTATAACTAAGTCCACAAAACATGAGAGCTAAAATCCCAACTACTATAAAAGATCAATAATATGAGAATACTCAATACCATTACCAACATGTACACATTCAACTCCAATTCCTGTCATATCATCAATATTTCTCTGCTCATCATCAAAAAACAACATCTCTGAGTATTTACACCCAGTTTGCTCTTTAATTATTTCAAAATGAGCTATTTTTGAGCCAGGAAATATTTGTATTTCTGAAAAATAATTTACCAAGTCAAGTTTCTCCAATGCTTCATGAGCCCACGAAGGAGTCTTTGATCTTGAAGCAACAGTCAGAACATAATTATTGGCAACTAAATCATTCAACACTCTCCTTGAATCTTTAAAAAGTTCTAGCCTTTCTCCACCTCTGTCTACAAGTACATCTTCAGAGACTCTAGTAAATGGCGAACCAGAAGATCTATCAATCCAAGTATTTTCACACCACCAAAGAGTCAGATCAAGGTCGAATACAATTACTTTATACATTATTTACCACTCCTTTTTATTCGCATATTGACTGAAATAAGCCATATTATGCTTTACTAGATATACATAAGACTATATAATAATCATATAATTTCAACTATACTCGTACTATTATAATATTTTCATAAAAGGATGAAATACAAATGATACCAGACAACATTGTAATTTCTGCAGCACAATTTGATGATCAGGGAAAAGTTGCAGACTTCCTCATAAGTACGTTTGGCGAACTTCTCGAAAAAATAAACTCAAAATCAAAAGAAAACGGAATTCCAGAACTGAATATCAAAGAAGAACTTCTTGCAGCCGATGATTTCTATTTTTCAAGTGTAGAGCTGATGGACTGCTGTATAGTAGCAAAAAATGAAGACAAAATAATAGGAGTCTGCTGTGTAAACCCTTACACTTCAAGTTTACAGTATCTTTCAGTTGACACTAATTATCAACGTCAAGGAATTGGTAGCAGACTTTTATCAATAGGGAAAAAAGTTCTCTCACAACGTGGTTGTTCACATATAAAAACAGATATGCCTGACGAATTAGCAACCGAAAACACTTTAAAATTTTATGAAAAAAATAAAATGTGTGAGGTTTCAAGAAACATTCTTTTAAGTGGTAAAATATTCTAACTCTACAGCAAAATTGTTTATTTTTTTAAGCAAACCAATCCGTTATTTGTTGACAACAAATGTAATAAGTTTAGAATACAAAGTTATTAATCTTAATCAATATTTCACAATAGAGAGTAAATGCCAATCATGGGGAAGTTCAAAATAGAAGGCGGTCATCCTATTTCAGGATCAATCAAAGCTTCAGGGAATAAAAACTCTGCACTCCCTGCAATTGCAGCAACACTTCTAAGTGAAAAACCTACAAAATTATATAATGTTCCTATGATTGGAGATGTATTATCTTTATTTAAAATTATTGAAGAAATGGGAGCAAATGTAACTCTAGATAACGAAAAAAACATAGCCGTTATTGATACTAGCAACATTAAAATTGCTGAGATACAGTCAGATTTATGTAGAAAGCTTAGAGGTAGTATCCTTCTAGCCGGTCCACTTCTTCACAGATGTGGCGCAGTTGAACTTCCCTTCCCTGGAGGGGACAGAATAGGAAGACGCAGAATAGACACTCACCTTCTAGCTCTTGAAAAACTAGGCGCTCAAATTGAACTAGGTTCCGGAATCAGAATCACAGCTCCTAATGGACTTACTGGAGCTGAGATTTTACTTGATGAAGCAAGTGTTACTGCAACTGAAAACACAGTAATGGCTGCTTCAATAGCACAAGGAAGGACTGTTATTTATAATGCAGCCTGTGAACCTCATGTACAGGAACTCTGTATTCTTCTTAAATCAATGGGCGCAGATATTGAAGGCACCGGAACAAACCGTCTGATTATCCATGGATCACAGAATTTGAGCGGAGGTGAACTCACAATCGGAGCAGACTATTTAGAAGTAGCTAGCTTTATGACTCTTGCAGCAATGACAGGCGGCGAACTTCTTATTAAAGATGCTTCTCCAGAATACCTTCCAATGATACTTCATCAATTTAAGCGTATTGGTATAGTCGCCGACATCAAGGACAAAGACCTGCTGGTACACAGAAATCAACCGTTAGAAATTATCAATGATTACCGAGGAGCAGTACCAAGACTTGACGACGCGCCATGGCCTGGTTTTCCTGCAGATTTAACAAGTGTCGCGCTAGTTGGTGCAACCAAGAGTAAAGGTAGCGTAATTATCCATGAAAAAATGTTTGAAAGTAGACTGTTCTTTGTAGATCAGTTGATTGAAATGGGTGCACAGATAGTTCTTTGTGATCCTCATCGAGCAGTAGTCATTGGCAGCAGTAGACTTCAGAGTGCCAGTATAACAAGTCCGGATATCCGTGCAGGTATGGCGCTACTCATCGCTAGCCTTTGCGCTGAAGGCATCAGCATAATTGACAATATTGAACAGATAGACAGAGGCTATGAACGAATTGATGAGCGCTTAAAGCCCCTAGGAGCCCGCATCGAACGAATCTCATAAAAGAGATATAATATTTACGAGAAAGTATATATGAGTGATCACAAACCAGTAATCTGCGAACGAGAACAGCATAATATTTCACGGCGTGATATCGATCCAGATGCACTCAAAGTATTATATAGGCTTGCCAGACATAACCATATAGCCTACCTTGTAGGAGGTGGGGTTCGCGACTTACTACTTGGACGTGTCCCTAAGGATTTTGATGTCAGCACTGATGCTAGCCCCAACCAGATCAGAAAAATGTTTAGAAATTGCTTCCTGATCGGGCGCAGATTCAGACTAGCACATATAAAATATGGCACCAAAATAATCGAAACAAGTACATTCAGAAAACAACCTCAACCTGAAAATGGTGAACTCTTACAGATGAATGACAATGAATTCGGCACTCCTGAAGAAGACGCGAAAAGACGAGATTTCACTATTAACGGCTTATTTTACAATGTTGAAAATTTCTGCATTATTGATTATGTTGGTGGACTAAAGGATCTTGAAAAAGGTATTATTCGCTCTATAGGCGATCCCAAAATAAGATTTCAAGAAGATCCTGTTAGAATGATCCGAGCTATTCGTTTTGCTGCAAGACTTGGGTTTGATATCGAAGATAATACCCTTAAAGCTATCAAAGAATACGCCAAAGAACTAACAAAAGCATCTGCTCCAAGAATGTTGGAAGAAATATACAGACTATTTGCGTTCAATTCAGGATGTAATGCAATAAAACTTCTTTATGAAACAACACTCCTCAAAATTATAAGCCCAGAAGTTAATTCCTATATAAATAGAGCCATAAAAAATGGCAAAGAGCCGCTAATTTGGAATTACCTACAAGCACTGGACAAAGGAGACCTTATTGTAAATGAAATAGACAATGCCCTGATACTGGCAAACATGTTCTTCCCTGCAATGCTGGCAAGAATTGATAAACCCGAGTCATCAATTACCCAAAAAAGCTTACTCGAAAGCTTTGTTAAAATAGTAGCCCCTTTCCTAGAACGCTACAAAGTTCCACGTAAGACCAAAGATAAACTCGTTAAGATTCTAACAATGCAGCATCGTTTTATGGTCAAAGGAAGAAGAAGCTTTAATAAGGCACGTTTTGTCTCTATCAGTTGGTTTCTTGATGCACTTGCACTACATGAATTATACCTAACTGCTTCCGGCAAGGATTTCGCAAAAGCAGATGAATGGCGGAAACTATGGGAAGAGAGACAAGAAGAGTTGGAGACTCAAGAACAAAAACGCCCTAAGAAAAAAACAAAATATTCCCGACGCCGTAGAGGGAATAGAAAACGCAGTAAAAAATTAAACCCAAACATTGATGCAGCTTCACAAACGCCTATGGATTCTTGAAATAAGCCTCCAGCGTTTAGCCAGAAAGACAAGCACCATAAAATTTGCACCACACTTGAGACAGTTAAGAATTCAACTAAGCATAATTTCACAACCCCTCAAACCAATGTTAATTATGCATAAACTACTAGACAAGAGTATTAGCTAAAACCTTTTATGCGAGTCGACATATATACGCTTTATAATTACTATGGAGTAAGCCTCCTTCAATAAGCCTCATTTCTACATCAAGTAGAGTATCTATCATTTTTATCGTCTCTATATCATTGCCAGTAAAACACTCATATATTTCAGACATAAGCGGGGCAAGTATCGTCCCACCAAGCGCTATCTCCTCCATAATTCTAAAGTGAAAATTTACCATCTTCTCGATATCTTCAGATTTAATAGCTTTATTAGATTCAAAAACCTGAATATCTTGCCTATTCATAGACTCAAGTACTGCTAAAGCCCCTGAATCATCAATAATCTCACGATATTTAACGGGTAATAATGCAAGAAAAGCATTTACCATTGCCATCTGAGCCTCTGAAAACTGAAGTCTGTTTGGGCCAACATATTCCCTGGCAATAAATAACCCAGCTCTACCGATAACCTTTTCTATCTCTTCTCCAATATGCTTTACTCCCCGGCAATAATTCAACGAATTATCACAAGCAACAATGTCATACGCACCCCTCGGCAGCGGATCTGTATTGAGTTCCATTTGCCAGCATTCAATACCGGGAATTTTTTTATCTAATAAATTTTCAAGGACAACAGCGTCATTATCTACAACAAGCACATTACCAATATCATTATTTTTAATAAGAATTTCAGGTAATTCTTTAGAATGAGTACAACCGATTATCAGTGCATTAAGTTTACGATGTGGCAACCTACTCCCCCACCTAGAGATTGCATAATCATAAAAATTAGAGTACTTCTCAATATCATTACCACACTGACGAAGACTCAGTAACTCTTGAATACGAGGTACTTTAGTCCAATTATCTATTATTCTCCTACCTGTAGATCCACTCAGGTTGTTATCTTGATTTTTTACTAAAACATTTTTCACTTCGCTCACAACTCGCTTCAATACTGCCATATCCCCTGAACCTTTTCAACAACACAAAATCCATATACTATCTATTAGCACTTAATAAAAATAATAACGTTACAAAAACTCTACAAAATATCTTGCTGTGATATAAAACAACTTGAAATTACAATTTAAAAACATTACTGTAAATATGGTTTCATAACAACTGCAGCACCTCCGGTTTCAAGCTCATTTTTACCGAAGCCTCTTATAGCTCCTACCTCAACTGCTCGATCCTGATAATCGTCAAAACCAGAAACCAGCATTACCGGAATATCCTTTAATTCATCATCTTCTTTCATGGTTTTTATAAAGTCAATTCCACCATCCTCATCATAGCCAAAAACTCTATTAGGCAATACAAGATCAAATTTTTTACTCTTCAATTTTTCCAGTGCTCCATCCTTATTGAAAGCTCCTTCAAAATCAGCTCCTAAAGATTCAAGAACCATTTGTATGCGAGCTGTATCAGAACCGCAATGAGCAACAAGAAGTACTTTTTTCATAATATTCTCCTATCATTTAAAGTTCAAATCTATATTATTGTATTGTATCATTTTCATAAATCTAATCACAGAGAAATCTAAATTTACAAGGAAAATTATGAAGAGTTTTACACCATCTTTGTCAATAATCATCCCAGCTCATAATGAATCATCAGCAATTACCAAGACAATAGTATCTATACTTAACAATAAAATTGATCTCCCTTATGAAATTATTATAGCGTGCAACGGTTGTACAGATAATACAGCTGATATAGCTAAAAATTATCCTATAAAAGTAATTGAGTCCACAAAATCTGGCATGTCATTTGGGAAAAATTTTGGTGCAAAAGAAGCAAGCAATGAATTCTTTGTTTTTATTGATGCAGACACCACCCTTAAAGAAGGAAGTATAAATAAATACATTGAGCAAATTGCTATAAAAACAAAAAATCATGAGAAAGTAATTGGGACTGTAGCCGGGGCGCCTGAAAAAGGTGGAATTATTGTCAAAATCTGCTTTAGAATTGCAAATTTTATTACAGCAAGAAATAAAGTACATGCTCCTGGTGGTGTAATGCTTATGAACAGAAAAATTTTTGAAGATATTGGAGGTTTTAATGAAACTCTTCCGCAAGGCACAAGTACAGACCTAATACTAAGAGCAATAGAATCTGGTGCCGAATATATTTGTATTAATCGCCCTAGAGCAACAACTTCTATAAGGAGATTTGAAAAAAGAGGAATTATCTTGCAAATGCTTGACTGGAGAAAAAATCACAAACATATGCTCCAAGGTAACCACAAAAAATTAGAAAATAAAGATTACAAAGTCATAAGATAAGTAAAGCCTTCACACTCAATGTGAAGGCTTTAAGTTAACAACTTCTTTCACCGAAGCATCATCAAAATCAAACAATCTTATCAACCCACTAGCACTAATACACCCTGAACAGAACTGCTGAATATTATTTGGTAAAAGACTGTGAAATGGTGTATGGATGTGCCCACATAAATAGCTGCTCACTTTATATTTCTCAAATATCTGCAATACTTTATCAGCACCACGAAGAGCCATATACGATGGGAGCAAGTCATTATTTTGGCCTAATAGAGGAAAGTGCCCAAAAGCAATCTTCTGTGCTGTAGATTTTGCATACTTTCTGAATTTATCTTCAAGATCTTTCAAGCCATCAGTTGTAATTTTACCCCAGCACTTGAATGGCGGAGTAGGCACAGCCCCTTCTAGATGGAATAACTCGATGCCTTTTATCCTATACACCCCAGATTCAACCTCAGTACCTAGGTCCAAAGGTTTTATAAAACGGTTGAAAGCTTCAGAAATCTTTTTTGAACTACAATAATGATCATGATTGCCTTTTATTGTAATTACAGGAATTTTATTATCTGTAAGAGGCTTCATAATCTCAGCATAAACTTTATAGTCTCTAGGACACCCCAACTGACTGATATCACCAGTTACCACCAATCCATCAATATCATTATCAACAAGCATTTCAACAGATCTATAAACCTTTTTAATACTAATTTTCTTACGTCTATATATGATCCAATTAAACAACCCGATAAACTGTTTAAAATTCCTTACCTGTAAATACGCAGATATAGCAGACATCAAGTGTACATCAGAGATATGAGCAAGTCTCATTTATTATCTACCTTCATACAAGTGAAATAACATTAATTCAATCAAAAAATTTATACATTAATTTTATTAATAAGAATAACTAAATACAATAGGTTAACTATAAAATAGCATTTCAGTAATAATATCCATACAATTAATATATCTTCATTATCGGTAGGCAATTTAGATAAATTTAAAGCCTCCATCATGGAGGCTATAAATTTATCTAAATTAACTTTTATATTTGTATTCCAAAATTTGAGAGATCTTCTAACAATTTCTCTTTTCCTTTGAATAATATTCCATTTATTCCAAACCGATTTGCCCCTTCAATATTTTTTTGTAAATCATCAATAAAAATACATTCTTCAGGCTTTACACCGACAACGGCTACAGCATGTTCAAATGCCGATAGATGAGGTTTCAAAACTCCTATATCAAAGCTTAAAACAGGATTATTAAAAAAACAATTAATCCAGGGAAAATTCTTCAAAATATACTTCCAATGCAAAGGATCGGTATCAGAAAGCAAACCAAGAGGATAATGTTCAGCCAAAGATGCAACTAGTTCTTTCATCCCCCTTATCTCGAAAAAAATATTGCACCATAACGTTTCAAATTCAACATAATCAATCTGTAAGTTAAAATAATCCCTTATGTTATAAAAGAATTTTTCAGGTCCAATACGTCCTGTAGAGTACGCCACAAAATCTTCATTTTCTGCAAAAATACTTATTGCTTCAGAGTCATACCCCTCAATACAACTCAAAATACCTTGAGTAAGATCAATATCGATAAGCACTCTTCCTAAATCAAAGATAACAGCTTTTATCACAGTTTCACCCATGTTGATTAATCTTCAAGACTATCTGAAGGATGAGTAAACACTGGAGCAGGAATAATTTTTCTATTTCTAGCTGGAGTGATAGAACCCGTACCTGGATTTACTTCAAGAGGCTCAAAATAACTTCCAGCCCCAGATCTGGTTCTAGGTAATTCATCTTCTTCAATAACAATAGAACTGCTCCTTGCTGGCTCGGGAGTTGGTTCTACATCAATCATTTCATCAGTAGTATTAACTTGCTCAATTGTAGTTCCTTCAGGTGCTTCTTTATAAATGGTAGTTGTTGTTTCCTGTGGCTCAGCTATTGTCACTACTTCATCAACATCTACTTTCTCATTAGCTTTTTTTCGTTCAAGTTTTTCATTAGTTTGATGTGAAACATCTTCATACTCATCAATTATTTCAAATGTTCCGTCGAAATTAGCATCGATTTTTGTAATGAGAAGCTTACCTGTCTCAGGATCAAAGGTACGGATTTTATCAACAACACCATCAAAATTTAAGTCCTCATCAATACGGACAAGCACACCATCCTGATAAAAGCGCCAGACATCATCAATACCATTATTTTTTGTAGATATAGATTCAGAGCTCAACATACCATTTGTATAAAATGTTGTCTTTTTTGTATTTACATCAATCCTCTCTTTTTTCATAGCAAAAATTTCTGGTTCAGGTTCACACCCTGCTAGGAGTATTAGAGATAGAGTAACACATATCATTATCGCGTATACAAATCGCATTTTATTCATCCTTTTCATTCTTCACACCTTAAGAACATTTTACATTATATTAATTATATCGTTTTTTTAACACATAAAATTTAATCTTTTTATCAATATGCTTTACAGATCCATAACTCAAAATTAAATATAACTTATTGCATCAAATTATAAATACTGTATGATTTATACACTATTGTGGATATTACATCAAGATTGTGGATATTACATCAAGATACAGTCACATTATAACTGAAAAGGAAATTTATTATGGCAACTATGTATTACGAGAGCGATGTAGATCGTTCTGCACTTGAAGGCAAGACAATTGCTATCATAGGTTATGGTTCACAAGGTCATGCACATGCACAGAACTTACGCGATTCCGGCTTCAATGTTATTATTGCAAACCGCCCAGGCAGTGCAAATGCTAAGCTTGCAGAAGAACATGGTTTCCATGTTCACTCTGCTTCTGAAGCTGCTCAGAAAGCAGATGTAATTATGATTCTTATGCCAGATGAAGTTCAAGCAAATGTATATAAGAACGATATTGAACCACATCTTGAAGCAGGCAATATGCTTATGTTTGCTCATGGATTCAATATCCACTATGGACAAATTAATCCGCCAGCAAATGTTGACGTAACTATGATTGCTCCTAAAGGTCCAGGACACCTTGTAAGAAGTGAATACGAAAAAGGTGGCGGTGTTGCCTGTCTAGTTGCTGTTTATCAAGATGCTTCTGGTGAAGCAAAGAAAAAGGCTCTCGCTTACGGTCTTGGTGTTGGTGGTGCTAGAGCAGGTATTATTGAGACTTCATTCAAAGAAGAGACAGAAACAGACCTTTTTGGTGAGCAGACAGTTCTTTGTGGTGGAGCTGCAGAGCTCATTAGAGCTGGTTTTGATACTATGGTTGAGGCGGGATACCAGCCAGAAATCGCTTACTTTGAAGTTCTTCACGAACTCAAGCTTATTGTTGACCTATTCTACCAAGGTGGTATCAGCTATATGAACTACTCAGTTTCAAACACAGCTGAATACGGTGGTCAGTCACGTGGCCCAAGAGTTGTTAATGAAACATCTCGCCAAGCAATGCGTGAAGCACTTGAAGAAATTCAAAATGGTTCATTTGCTAGAGAATACCTATGCGAATGTATGGTCAACCAGCCAGTAATCAAAAAGCTTCGTGACCGTGATGATGCTAGCCTTCTAGAAATTACAGGAAAGAGACTTCGCAGCATGATGCCATTTGTCAACCCAAAAGAAGTAAAAAAATAACCGAATAAGGCATACAAAAAAATTCAATACAACTAAAAAAATATAAAATAAGAGGTAGCAGACTCAATGTCTGCTACCTCTTTAAAAAAAGATCGAAGTATTAAACTTTACCTATAAACTACAGAATATCAAAGAGATATTTTAGTACATGATACTCCACAACATAGCTTGCATCATCACCAAAAATACTAATACTAATAATCGTTATGACTAAGTGTTATTGAAATAAACCGCCTCAAATTATACTTCATACCCAATAACATGCTGCATAATATCAACACACTGACACATTTCTTCAAGATCAGCTCTCTCGGTATTTCCGTGAACTGCATGCATACCACAACCAAGTACAACTGAAGGAAGTCCTCGAGCATTATAGATATTAGCATCAGAACCGCCCTGAGCAATTACTGTATCCATATCCAGCATACAAGCTTCCATCCCCTTCTTAAGGAGCATTACAGGCAAAGAGTTTTCATCAACTCTATATCCTGAATAACACGTAATTACATCAACCTCAACCGTAGCCTTCTTAACAGTATCTATTTCATCACCATCAGCACCAATTCCACGTCCGCCAATTCCCCCGCCAACGTACACCCGCGCCTCTCTGACAGACGCTTCAATACTTGAAAGGGCTCTTGATAAATGAAAATCCATAAGTTCGTCACGGTGACTTCTGATCTCATACTCTGCATACGCTATATCAGGTATGACATTGATGGCTGTGCCAGAATACATTACACCAATATTTGAGGTAGAAAACTCATCTAGGCGTTTACTTGGAAGGCGCCCTATTGTTTTAGCCATTACCTGCGCAGCATTAATCCTCTGTTCCGGAAAAGCTGCATGACCACCAGTTCCATGAACAGTAATCTGAAGGGCAACTTTAGACGGGGCCCCAATGATTACCTCATTTGGATAAGAATGATCAAGTGTAATGCAGGCATCAAGCCCATTATACTCTGACTCATCAAGAAGCGATGCTCCAAGAGCTTCCTTCTCTTCACAGACTGAAAAAACAAATAAAAGCTCCCCATGCTCAAGGTTATCTTCTTTTATTATCTTAGCCAACTCAATTAAAGAAGATACTCCAGATTTAGCATCAGCTCCGAGAATTGTACTACCGTCAGATATAAATTGACCTTTATCCTCATTGTACAGAGCACTGACAGGCTTTTCACCTGTCTCAACAGTATCCATATGGCTGGTCAACATCAAATTCATTCCCCGTCCATTTCTTGGCAAACGAATAAGAAGATTCCCACAGTTTCCTTCAATTTTTTCAGCAGCCGAATCTTCTTTAATTTCAGCCCCCATATCCAGAGTTTCAAATTCTTCAATAATCCAGTCAGCAACGTCTCTTTCTCGTCTTGAAGGGGACGGAATACTTACTAAATCCAGAAATGTCTTACACAGTCTATCCTTGTCGACACCCATGCTAGTTTCTCCTAATAATAAAATTTATAATAAATACCCCGTCAATATTAATTATACCAAACCTAATTCTTTTCTAAAATAATCAAGCGTAACTTTCAATCCTTCACTTCTATTTACCTTTGGTTCCCAATCAAGGATTTTCTTGGCCTTAGTTATATCAGGCTGCCTTACTTTAGGATCATTTTCCGGCAAATCTTTAAAAACAATCTTGCTCTTTGAATCAGCGATCTTAATAACCTCTTTAGCAAATTCCAACAAAGAAATTTCCTCCGGATTACCAATATTTGTAGGATAGACCTCTTCAGACATTAGCAACCTGAAGATCCCCTCAACAAGATCGTCAACAAACTGAAAACTTCTTGTTTGAGAGCCATCACCAAATACAGTAAGATCATCATTCTTGAGTGCTTGACACATAAAGGTAGGAAGCGCCCTTCCATCATTGAGTCTCATACGCGGACCATATGTATTGAATATTCTAACAATTCTGGTATCAACCCCATGCTGACGGTGATATGCCATTGTCAAAGCTTCAGCAAACCTTTTAGCCTCATCATATACACCACGAGGACCAACAGGATTTACATTCCCCCAATAATCTTCAGTCTGAGGGTGAACAGCAGGATCACCATAACACTCACTTGTTGAAGCAAGAAGAAATCTTGCTTTCTTGGCTTTAGCAAGACCAAGAGCATGCATTGTGCCAATAGATCCAACCTTCATCGTCTGTATAGGCATTGCTAAATAATCAAAAGGACTTGCAGGAGAAGCAAAATTTAACACGTAATCAACTTTACCCGGAATTATAATTGTCTCATAAATATTTTTCTTCAAAAAATGAAACCTGTCATTCACGCTCAAATGTTCAATATTGTCCATTCTTCCAGTACAAAGATTATCAAGGCAAAAGACCTGCATACCCTCACCTAAAAATCTTTCACAAAGATGACTTCCTAAAAACCCAGCTCCTCCAGCAATAACCACAGTTTCCATTATCTCTCCATCTTTCAAAAAAATTTAAACGTTTTAATAACGCTATTATCCTGCATCAACAAATGACCTTGCTCTAAACTCAACCCCCAAACCTTCAGCTACCCTCCTTGCCTCGTCAACATCTATTCCAGGCATATCAACAACACTGAGAGTAGTTTTGATTCCTTCTGCATGACACAATTTTGCAAACTCAAGCATCGCCGGATAAGCATCGTCGCCAAACCTACTGCGACATAACCTCAAATATTCTTCTGGATCGGTAGAATTTAGCGAAATACTGACTTGATCAACGCAACTCGCAAGTTCTGGAACTATATTTCTTTTATAATAAAGGTTGGCCAACCCATTAGTATTTAATCTTACAGGTTTTCCCTTTGACTTTATGTACTGCGCAACTTTTTTAAGAACCTCCAGTTTCATGGTTGATTCACCATACCCGCAAAATACAACTTCACGATATTTACTAAAATCTCCCATAGCCTCAATTACTTCTTCTGCAGAAGGCTCTTTCTCTAAAGAAATATCATGCCCTTTGACTACAAATCCTTTATTTCTAGCGCAGAACACGCAGTCATTAGTACATTGATTTGTAAGATTCAAATAAAGTGAATCACGAATGGGATATGCTATCTTAGAGTTTTCATTAATTTCTAAATTCAAAAAATTATACGCATTACGAGTAGTAATTCTTGCTATATCTTCAGTTGTTACCCCCCTAAGAAGTGCAATTTCTTCAGCTATCCTCAAAGCTTGAGTTGGCTCATTACGTTCAACAGTTCTTGGTTTAGGTATCAAATATGGCGAATCAGTATCCAGCAGAAGATGCTTATCTGGAATATACGGAATAATTTTACGCAATGGCACCTGTTCTTGAAAAGTAACAATTCCACTTATTCCAAGATACATATCCATCTCAATTGCTCTACTCATTAAAGATTCAAGTTTCTTTTTTCCGCAGACAAAGCAATGCCAGACAAAATTAATCCCTGAACCGATATACGGCTCAATCATATCAAGACAATCTTCTGCACTATCTCTAGCATGTACTACAACAGGCAGTTTTAATTCTTTTGCCAAGTCAAGATGCATCTTGAAATGCTCTTTCTGAGTATCTTCACCAACACTATCCCAATACCAATCAAGTCCTGTCTCACCAATCGCAACAACTTTACTGCTTTTAGTTAATTCTTTTAATCCACTATATTCAGCATCAATATCTTTTATTTCACCTGTATGGTTCGGATGAATACCAACACTTGCAAAGACATTGCTGAATTTTTCAGCAATGTCAGTACATTCTCTTGAGGTTTTTAAACAAGTACCACAAGTCAAGAGTTCTACTCCCAACTTCTTCGCAGAATTTATAACATATTCCCTATCGTGGTCAAACCGCTGATCAGTTATATGACAGTGAGAATCAAATATTTTCATCAGTTCTCCTTTGTAAGTTTTGATTATAAGCTATTTTATAGTTTTACAGTCTAATTACAAGCATTCCGACTCTTTTTAATAACAATTCCAAATTATTTCACAACTATAACCAGATTCCAGAAAAGACAGAAAAAGAAAATTAATATTTACCGTAATTTATTATTGTATAACAGGTTTAACAAAATTTTCGGGAATATTATAGATGATTCAGCCTAAATTAGCGACATCACAATGTAAAGTATGCAAACGAATTGAGGATAATGGAGAATTCCGACTACCTTGGCCTGGAGAACTAGGTCACAACGTTCGTGAAACATACTGTCCGCGTTGTGCAAAAGAAACACTTAAAATCATCCAGTCAGGCGCTTTTGCAAGACATACAGAAGTAAGAAGACAAAGAATAACAAGAGAAAAAATAGTATAACAATATTACAATTTTTAAAGTTGTTAAAAAAACTCCCCCCAATTATAATGAAGAACAATATATCTTATATTTTTACTTCTTCATTAAGGTTTTGTTTTGAAAAAAATACGACTCAGTATTCCAACACTAACATTTATCACACTAACTTCGTTAACCTTTATTTTGTTAACCATTTTTTCAATTTTAGTCTATAAATCCAGCCAAGATAACCTTAAAATTGAGTTTAAAAATTACAAAAAAGAGCTTCTTGACAACTCAAAAAAGACACTTATTGAGCTTGTAAATGCAGGGATTAATATTATAGAAGTCGGGAAAAACAACTACAATACGAATACCCAAAGAAAACTCAAAAATGACACTATAAAATTCAAAGACACATGCTTGCAGCTCACTCATAATATAGCCACTAAAAGAAAAAAAATTGAGAAAATAAAATTCATTACAAATGTGCTTTCTAATACCCAAGATCCTTCTAATTCCGAACCATTCCCTTTTCTTATTGATGTAAAATCTGAAACAGTAACCTTTCCTTCAAATATATTATTGAACATGTTTAGTGGCTCCTTCAACACTTCTCAATACAACATCGAAATACGACACAAAATAAAGAATATCATAAGAAAAACCGTAAAATCCAAAAAAGGTTACTACTTCGATACTCTTTTCAGTCTAACCCAAAAACCTGGACAATTAATTAACAGAAAATGTTTTGCTCTTTTTGTACCCGAATTAAATTTAATTCTAGGGAGCTCGTACCGAGATGAAGAAATTGAGAAAATAGCTAAAGCCACAATCTTTTCATATTTATCAAAATTGGGAGCCGGAGAAGATGAATATGTTTATGTACTAAATAGCAACGGTGTAATGCTTTCACATCCTAACAAAGAGTTAGTCAATAGAAATTTAATAAATACTAAAGACGTAAATGGTTTAGAAATAGTAAAAGCAACTTTCAATATTTCTAAAACAAATCCTGAAGGAGGTTTTCTCGAATACGTCTGGTGGCGCATTGGAAGTTCTGAAGCATTCAAAAAATTAGGCTTTACAAAATATATACCTGATCTAGGATGGGTAGTTACCAGTGCTATTTTTCTTGCTGATTTTGACACAATTCTTGAAACTAAAGATACAGAAATGAAGAACAATTTTCGGGAATATCTTATAAAAGCCCTTTTTATTTTAGCATTAACAATTGCGATTGAGTTCATAATTTCAGCGCTAATATTTATAAAAATCAAGTCATACATTCATCTTTTTACTTCAAGCATTAAAGAAACAATTCAAGAACATAGGCTCCTAGATACTAAAAAATTCGAAATAATTGAGCTTGAAGAGATTTGCAATAACACCAACATCATTCTTCTTGATCTACTTCATGCCGAAAAAGAATTAAAAAACCTGACTATTCATCTAGAAGAAAAAGTCACTCAAAGAACTCTCGAACTTCAGAGTAAAACTGAAGAACTTGAAAAATCTACAGAACTTGCAAACGCAGCTAATAAAGCCAAAAGTGACTTCCTTGCAAATATGTCCCATGAAATCAGGACACCAATGAACATTATTCTTGGCATGCAACAGCTAATACTGGATTCAAATATTGATAACACACAATATAACTACCTTATTCAAGCGAATCAGGCTGCAATTTCCTTACTAGGCATAATAGATGATATTCTTGATTTTTCAAAGATCGAAGCAGGTAAACTTAAAATTGAACATATAGATTTAAAAATTGAAGACACCTTGAATAATATTATTTCATTTTTAAACTTTGAGGCAGTTAAGAAGAATATAAAAATTATTCTTGATTATGACAGAACAATCCCTGACTATGTTACAGGTGACCCACTACGTCTTAGACAAATCATTTCAAATATATGCAGTAATTCTATCAAATTTACAAAAAATGGTGAAATCATAATTTCATGTCAAGTTATTTCTACAAAAACAGACAGAATAACAATTGAGTTCAAAATCAAAGATAGCGGTATTGGAATACCGTACAAAAAGCAGCGAGAGTTATTCCATCCATTTATTCAGGCAGACTCATCCACAACAAGAAAGTATGGAGGTACTGGTCTTGGTCTAATAATCTGTAAACACTTGGTTGAACTACATGGCGGCAAAATTGCTCTACATAGTATCCAAGGTAAAGGGACAACAATAACTTTTAGCATTCTATTCATGTTAAAAACTCAAAGTCACTCTCCATCTTATACTACATCCAAGAAACATCTTGGTGAAAAAATTCTTATAGTTAATAGCCACTCGTTAGAATCAAGGATTTTACAAAGGTATCTTGATGAAGCTGGATATGTCACAAAAGTAGCGGCATCAATAAATGAAGTAAACTCCTTGCTAAATAACAATATTGATCATGCCACAATATATAACACAATTATTATTAATCCTGAGGCATCGGACCCTTCAGGATCTATTACACTAAATGCGATTAAAAGCCACACGACAATGAAATCATCAAAATTTATCTTTATGACCAACAAAGCGACCCCAGAAGTCATAAAATCGGCAAAAGAAGCTGGCTTTAATATGACAATAAGTAAACCATTTACCCCTAGTAACCTTCTAGACGCTATGGAGAACCCACATGGTACTCTTAACAGAGAAGTAAATCATATAAATAACTTTAATAAAAAAGACTTATTTAAAAACATATCCATACTTGTAGTAGAAGATAATATTGTCAATCAAGATATTGCAAAAAATCTCCTTGAAAAAGTTGGATGTAAAGTATCACTCGCAGGTAATGGTCAAGACGCAGTAAATGCCTTGAGACAGTCAGATTTCGATCTAGTTTTTATGGATATTCAAATGCCTGTTTTAGATGGATTTGAAGCAACAAAAGAAATTAGAAAATTCAATACGTATGTTCCAATAATTGCAATGACAGCTCACGCAATGAATGAAGATCATGAAAAAAGTTTAGAATCAGGAATGAATGCCCATATTACTAAGCCAGTAAAAACAGAAACCCTTTACAGTACTATTCAAGAATATATACACTCAACCACTAACACATTAAACTCTACTGTAAATCAAACAAATAATTCTCTATCTGGTACTAAACAAAATACCAATATAAGTAAAGGGCAAGACACTACTCATGCAACTAATTTTAATGAGATTTGGGACAAGGTAGCAGCTCTTCCTCAAATCAATATACAAGAAGCTCTTGAAAATACTGGCAACAATAAAGATTTATTACTTAGCATCTATAAGGACTATAAAAAACTTGGAAAAGATGTGCAAATAAGATTACGCACTTCATATGTCGATAAAAATATGAATGACATGCTCCATATTGCCCACTCACTAAAAGGAACATGCGGGACAATTGGTCAGACAAATATTCAAGTCTTGGCATATAATTTGGAATCCAAGCTAAGAGAGAACCTTAATAATGACATAGAAAAGGAATACAAATTACTCGAAGCAGAATTAGAGGAATTTATACAGGCACTCTCAAATATTTTTTAACTGCCACGGCGACATTAATATTACACCTTTATTCCAGCAATATCTTATTTATCATAAATTATATTATACAAAAATTCATCAAAAAACTTTTCTATCAACGCAGCCTTAACGTCGACAGAGTTGGCAACTCAAAAATTTTTCTCTGATTTAAAGGCTATCCCAGAAAGGGTTTTATTAGAGAGCATCAAGCAAGAATCTATAAGCTCAGCCTCTATTTTTTTGCAATAATTATCAAATAATGAAAATAGCTTTTTCTGCTCATCTACTTTCCAGAAATCAACAAATGGAGAATTTTTTGATAATCTAATCCGGTATATCCCAGTACACATGCAGCAACATAAATATAAAATTTTTTCAAACCAGTTAAATTCTTAATTAGGGCTGAACTATCAAACTCCATCCCATCAATAATTGTATAATTATTACCAACTTTTTGAATTTCAGATTCTTTAAAAATTTTTGGGATTACCGACCTTACAACAAATGATCAAAATTTTTGCACCTTCATAAGCTACACATAAATGACATATTAAATCATTATAACCCAGATCAAAGTCAATATTTTTAATAACTACTCATATCATCTCGCCATGACTCTTACTTTAGGCTATTATACTATATAAAGAAACCGCAAATAATTTGCGGTTTCTTTATATAGTATAATAATTTTAAAACTTCTTCAAAACTAATCCCAGGCAGGCGTATCTGCATTATATCCAGGATCATCTCTTTTCATCTTTTCAGCAACAGGACGAGAGTATCTACCATAATTATCATCTAAAGCCGTAGCTGTACCGCCATCAGGTGTTCTCTGAATACCGAGCCAACCTTTAGGAGTAAGATTAAAATAGAAACTGAAATTATTATTATTCAGGTGATCAATTATAACACTTGCCGAAAGCTCCATCGTATCAAGATCTCGAATTAAACCAAATCTCTGACTCTGCAACCCACTACCAGTACCGTCATGCCAATTATGTAGTATATTATCATAATAGCCTTTAGTATCATTCCACTTATATGACACCGCATATTCAAGGGAATAATGGCTATGTTTATTCCATAATTGAGTTCGTAACGCAGCAGTAGTAATATTTGACTCCCCAGAATTTATTTCAGCATAATGACCGAATATTCCTGTAGACTCAGGGGTATACCCAGAATTATAAGTATGAGTTAAATAACCTCTAAGTTTTGTACTGAACCAGTAGTCTGCACCAATTGTAGCAGTACTAACTCTTTTTGCAGCAAAGCTATAATTAATATCACCAAATAAGCTCATACTCTCAATTGGATAGACTGCTCCATCTAAGATCAAATCCTTGAGACTATTATTATTGTTGTATATCCTGGCTTCCTTATCATCAAGAATGAAACCACCCTTGACAGTAAAGCGTGCCAATCTTCTAGTTGAGCCATCATCTTTCTTAGTATCAAGCTGCTGATAAAGATTGAAATCAAGAGCATGTGACTTTCTGTAATTATCAATATCATCAAGATAATAAAGCTCAGTCCTATCAGTAACAGGTGTCTCATTACCAATTACACTTATCGTCGGTTCAATCATATGCCTCATAGAACCAAAATAGCCAAAGAATCTTGTTGAGAAGTCAACTCCCCAAGTAAGAGCGGCATTGAATTTACCATCATTTGTTGAGCTATAATTACCATCATAACCATCAGAGTACCCAGCTAAAAATCCACCGGCATGAGGACGAATATTTAGAATACTTAGGTCAAAAGGAGCACTGAGCTCAGTCTTATTATATACCCTTCCTATCCACGGTGTCTCTCCATTTTCCTTCATCCTATATTGCTCATTAAGCAGACGTGACCTATACTCTGGGTCTTGAGATAATTCAGAAAGCTCTTTATCAAATCTATGCCTAAGCAGACCTGCTCGCATATCGCTATCTATATAAAGAGGCAAATCAAACAACTTAAACCCAGGCAAAGATGCTCTCCATTCAGGCATATAATCCGTTTCTGATTGAAAGTCATTTATTCTACCCTGAGCAACCAATTCTGTAACAAAATGCTCCCCTAAATACCTAGCAGTAGCATTTGTCTTCTTTTCGTTGAACTGATTCCATTCATCTTTAAAGTACTCTTTGAGAAAATCTCTATCTGAGAAATAATGAGTCTGAGCACGGATATCGATTTCATCGGTAATCTGTTGAGTATGCCACCACTCGATCATATACCTGTTTTTATCCCCGTAAAGACCACGCTCTTTATTATAATATTTATTATTACCCCAATCATTATCATTAAACTCAATATCTTCATTTCTTCTATCTATATCGTCTCCATTAGAGATATAAATCTCTTTGGTCCAATACCCTCTAAAGTGCCCTGTACCGCCCTGCCCAATACCCTTTACCGAGTAATTAAGTTCACCACCCAAACCATATCCTCGATTAGACCTGTAATCAACATCAGCAAAGATTGTGTCGAGTTGAGCAAAGCGAACAATTTTATTACCATTTTCATCATATTCTGGGTTCTTAAATTTCCACCCAAGTCGGTTTAGCCAATAAATCCCCTGCTTACTGTCAGAACCTGCAGCAGTAGAATAAAGAGGCCAGTCATACTGTAAATCATAAATCAAATAAGGAAAATAGAATATTGGCACTTTACCTATTTTGATGAAATTATGAAACGCCTCTACTTTTTCACCATTTCGTACTTGTACAGATTTTGAAGCGATACTCCAATGCGGTCTAGCGTAATTAGATGGAGAAGCGGTCACATTTGTGGCTTCATAATGATCCTTTGAAACCATTCGCATATCAGTTGCAGTCAGATTCATACGAATTTTACCTGCATCCATCTGGCTGCCACTATCTCTTGTATTATCGCTCATCCCAAGGCCACTGCTGGCAGCCATAGTTGGGCGATTTAGAGTAACATCTCTCTCTTCGACTGAATCAGAAGTATTAACAGTCTTATCTTCATTTCTGAGCCTGATCTTTCTAGCACGACCTTTCCAATCTTTTATATCAAAATATAATTGTTCACAATTTAGAAAAGTCCCTTTTGGATCAACAACAGAAACATCGCCCTCAGCATAAAGCTTATTGGTGTCTGTAAAGAAGACTATGTTTCTTGCTCTTATCTTTCTGCCTTGTATCGTAATAACAGCGTAATCTCGGACTAAAACTGCGCTTTTACTAGGCAAATAATTTAAAGTTCCCCCAGATATATTGAAATTTTCACCAAAAACCTGTGAAAATATCCCATCAGCACCGGATAATGAAGAACCTTGCGACTCCTCCATCATAGAGTCAATACCTTCAGCCTTAGCTTTACACACAGGCAATATAAGAGTTACAAGAAGTAGAAGGTAAACTATTTTTTTTATCATAATTTTATTAACCAGTCTTTACAACCAGATTTGAATTAAACCGCAAAAATTTATTAAAACTAACCACGTCTCATATAAAGCAAGGAATCAACAAACGCATAACCTTTTAATTACCAACAAGAAAACTACATTATTATATAAACAATCATGCCTGTTGTCAAAAAATCTTTTCTGAAAACTGTTTTCCTATTCAAGCTACAATTCAAGGCAAATTATAGAGTCTTATTAGTTACTTACCTTTTTTATTATATTTCTTTTTATATTTTATTATTAATTCACTCTTAATTTAATCTTAATATATCGAAGGAACTATCAAATAAACAAGATATAAAAAAGTATGCAAGATGTTCTTTGCAAAATAAAAGGAGTATCATAATGAAAAAACCCCATATTTGTACAAATGTAGCAACTTTATCGACAGAATCTACAATAAACTCAAAAGAAGCACTGCTTAAGTTGACCATTAAATCAATTTTTTTAGCACTTTTTGCAATTACACTAATGACGATGCTAAGTACTCAGCTAAGCAATTAGTAAATAATATACAAAGATTATTTACAATATCCAAGCTCAGCAAAAGATACCAACAAAAATACCGCAATAATACAATTCATATAAAAAGGAGTTTATAGAATATCTATAAGCTCCTTTTTATATAATGACACAAAATGAAACAATATGAAGCAATATAGATAAATATAAAATATATCATTACTGTAAAAAAGGTATAACCTTATTGAGGAAAATGATTTTAATTAAGAAACTAAATGGAAATCCTGTTTAATTTATATATAATAATTCACGTTATTGACACAGGAGAGTAGATGAACATTGTATATTTATTAATCTGTTATCTAGCAGGCTCAATACCTTTTGGTTTATTAATCGGCTTCACTCAAGGGGTAGACGTAAGAAAACATGGAAGTTTCAATATTGGCTTTACAAACGTAAAACGTGTCTGCGGTACAAAAGTAGCTATCCCAGTACTTATTTTAGACTTTTTAAAAGGTCTTCTACCAGTATTACTATTAGCACCAATACTTACAGAAGGTCAATATGCAGAAATTTATCATTCATGCGGAGGAATAGCGTGTGTTCTAGGACACAATTTCCCTATATGGATTAAATTTAAAGGCGGTAAAGGTGTTGCAACTGGAGGTGGAGTATTCTGCGCGCTAGCTCCTATTCCTATGTTAATTGGCACAGTATGCTGGATAATACTGGTCAAATATTTCAAATATGTTTCACTAGGATCTATCATTGGTTCATATTGTGCTGCGCTGTCTCAATTATTTATACACTGGTATATTGGTGATCTTTCACAACTTGATGTATTAATGCCTACTATCATTGTAGCGTTAATAAGCATTGTTGTTACTATTCGACACAGAGCAAATATTTCCAGATTATTATGTGGTAAAGAAAACAAATTTTAAAGTATTAAAATACTATAATATACTGAAATAACAGGAAAGTTAAAACAATGGATATACAAAATATAACTGTTCTTGGTGACGGAGCTTGGGGAACAGCTCTTGCAAGAGTAGCAGTAGCCAACACTCATAAAGTAACAATGTGGGGACACGATAAAGATTACCTTAATGAGATGGCGGCAAAAGGTGAAAATTTTAAATTTCTTCCGGGAGTTCCATTATCTCCAATGCTATCATTTGAGCATGACATGGCTAAAGCAGTTGAGGATGCTGATATTGTCATAAGCGCAATACCAACAATCTTCATGCGTTCATCTCTTGAAGGCAAAAAAGGAATTATTCCAGAAAAAGCTGGGATAATATCTGTTACAAAAGGTATTGAGCAAGGGACGCTAATGCGCCCTACTGAGATTTTATGCGAACTATTAGGGCACAATAACATAGGCGTTCTAGCAGGCCCTAGCCATGCAGAAGAGGTAGCTAGAGACTGCCCCACTATGGTTGTAGTAGGAGCGAATAATAAAGAATTTGCACTAAAGGTACAGCAAGCCCTGATGTCACCGATGTTTAGAATATACACTGGCAACGACCCTAAAGGTATGGAGATAGCAGGAGCCCTAAAAAATGTCATGGCTCTTACAGTAGGAGCCTGTGAAGCAATGAACCTTGGTGATAATTTAATTGCCGGTCTTCTGACAAGAGGCCTCACCGAAATGGTTCGTTTAGGTGTCGCTCTTGGAGCAAACCCCGAAACTTTCTATGGACTTGGAGGTTTTGGCGACCTTATTGTTACATGTTTTTCAAAGCACAGTCGTAACCGCAGGTTTGGTTATGAGGCGATGAAAACAAATTCTCATAAATTTGCACTTGAATCGCATGACTATGTTGCTGAAGGGTATTTTACATCAAAATCAGCGCTTGATCTTGCGAAAAAGCTCAATATTGAAATGCCAATTGTTGAACAAGTAAATAAAGTATTTTATGAAGCAAAAGATCCGCAAAAGGCAATTATTGAACTAATGTCACGTAAGGCAAAGACAGAATAATTAAGTTTTTATCTAAGTTTATTAACAAATATAAGATTCAAAAGAGAGAAGCGATGATTGATATACTTGAGTATAGCAAGGACGAAGAAAAATTTCAGCGCATACTTGCCAGAGGCGACTTTGAAAGTGATGAAATTCGTGAGAACACAGAGGCAATTATTAAAGAAGTCAGAGAGCATGGAGATGCAGCACTCTGTGATTTTTCTAAACGTTTTGACGGAGTTGAGCTAACGCCTGATAGCCTAATGGTTACAGATGAAGAGTTCGATGAAGCGACCAACTGCGTAAGCGCTGAATTCCTTACAACAATAACCCTGGCTCGTACAAATATCAGACGATTCCATGCATATCAAAGACGTTCAAGCTATATACACGATGATGGAGATGGAGTACGTCTTTCAAAGAGAGTGCTTCCTCTTGAAAGCGCGGGAGTATACTGCCCTGCTGGAAATGCACCACTATTCAGCACAATGATAATGGCTGTGGTTCCAGCACAGATTGCAGGTGTTCAAAAGATATATGCCTGCGTATCAGCTGGAAAAGACGGCAAGGTAGACCCACATATACTGGCTACAGCCAAGATGCTGGATCTAGCTGGAGTCTACAAAATTGGTGGCGCTCATGCTATTGCAGCAATGGCCTATGGCACAGAGACAGTGAAAAGAGTTTCAAAAATAGTTGGCCCCGGCGGACCTTATGTAAATATGGCAAAACGTCTCGTGTTTGGTGCATGTGGCATTGACTCTCTAGCTGGTCCTAGTGAAATAGTCATCGTTGCCGACAAAACAGCAAAAGCACGATATGTTGCTGCTGATATGATGAGCCAACTCGAGCACGGCAGTGGACATGAATCTGGTGTTGTATTTACTGATAGCAGGGATCTTGCCGCTGGCATTAAAATAGAGCTGGAGAAACAGCTTAAAACGCTAAAACACAGCGATAAAATAAGAACCGCATTAGACCGATTCGGTGCTGTATATCTCTGCAAAAACCTCTATGACGCTATAGATGCCTCAAATCTTATAGCTCCAGAACACCTTGAAATCATTGCTGAGGACGAACAAGAGCTTCTAGGTGAAGTAACTAACGCCGGAGCGGTATTCCTTGGAAGCTATTCATCTGAACCAGTGGGCGATTACTTTGCAGGAACAAACCATATCCTTCCTACTGCCGGTACAGCGAGATTTATGAGTAGCCTTTCAGTGTATGACTTTATAAAAGATATATCTATAATAAATTACAGCCAAATGCGTCTTGAAAAGACCGCAAGGCATATTATAAGAATGGCAGAGCTTGAAGGACTTACTGCTCACGCCAACGCAATCAAAGTACGTATGGAATAAATTTTATGCCGAAGTTTATAATTAAGACCTTCGGGTGCAAAACCAATCAGTATGAATCAGAAGGAATAAGAGAAGCACTCACTTCAATTGGCTGGAGTGAGTCTATTCATATTAATGAAGTTGAGGTTGCAATTATAAATACTTGTACTGTTACCTCAAGAGCTGGAGCAAGTGCGAGAAACACAATAAGGAAACTATTAAAATCCAATCCTAATCTTCGTATAATTCTTACTGGCTGTGCAGTTGATGTAGACGAAAAATGGATCAAAGAACTCCAAATCGAAGAAGTTTTTAAAAATACAGAGAAGCATCAAATATCAAGTTACCTGCAAAACAGCAACCACGCAGAAAAAAAATCTGGCAATGGTTTTGACTTTTCCATCAATAATTTTGAAGGACACACAAGAGCATTTATAAAAATACATGATGGTTGTGATAATTTCTGCTCATATTGCATTATTCCTTTTGCTAGAGGAGTTCCACGAAGTAGAGAATCAAGCTCAATAATTGATGAAGCGAGAACCCTCTCACAGAACGGTTATAAAGAACTTGTTTTAACTGGAATTAATATTGGTGCATACCAACACAATAATCAATCTTTACCAGAACTTCTAGAAATGCTAACAGAACTCCCAGAAATTTCACGAATAAGATTAGGATCAATCGAACCTATTTATCTTACTGAATCCCTTTTATTATGTATAAAGAATAACCCAAAAATCTGTTCTCACCTGCACCTACCACTTCAAAGTGGCAGCAACTCTGTTTTAAAAGCAATGAACAGGAAATATACCAAAGAATTCTTTCTCGAATGTATTCAGAAGTCTCGTGAAATCCTAGATAATCCCGCCATCACAACCGATATAATTGTAGGTTTCCCTACAGAGGATGAATCATGCTTCAACGAAACCCTTCAAACAATAGCAAGTATAGGATTTGCTCGTAGTCACATATTCCTATTTTCACCTCGTGAAGGTACCCCAGCAGCCGAAATGAAGCGCCCACCACAAAGAGACGCAGATAATAGAAGGTTGATTCTTGAAGACATCACCACCAAACAGGCAAAAGAATACAGTAAATCTCTTATAAGTTTTGACAACGAAAGCCTTATGATTGAAAAGATTACCAAGAATAAAGCCTATGGTTATTTAGAAAGATATATTAGAGCCGAGCTTGAGATTGAGCCCCAGACTCATATAATTAAATCTGAAACCTATAAAGTGAATATTAATAAAGTTAAAGAAACTGCTAAAAACCAGAGTCAAGAATCTGAAAATACGGTAGTGTGTAATTTAAAAGTATAATGATACAAAATATTAGAAAAGGACACCTATGCGAAAACTAATTGTTATCTTGGTAACTCTAATGTCTATTGCAGGAACTGCCTCAGCAGGTCAGAAAAGCCATAAGAAACTTGCTATCCAGCTCGTGAGAATTTACGAAAAGGATATTGACCTTAGCTATAATATCCCCAATGAGGTCGATAATCTTATTAAAAAGGATCCATCTCTAAAATCATATAGAAAATCCTTGATAAAATTCATGAATAAATATCTCAATAATAGACAGCTCAAAGGTTATTTGGCTCAAGCTTTTATGAAAGAGTTTCCTGAAAATAACCTTAGAGAAATAGTCAGATTTCTCTCTAGCCCAGCAGGAAAGCTCTGGACAAAAAAATCAAGCCAATTCGACAAAACAGTCGATTCAATTGTTGAAGCTGTTTTTTCAAAGCATAAAGGCGAGCTAATAAAATTAATTGAGAAAGAATAAAGCATTATTCTATTGAATCATAAATTATAATGGAGCAGCAAATGAAAAAATTTATTATTATCCTATTACTCGCTCTTGCTATTACGCAAAGTCTGATCGCTGCGGAAACATCTAAAAATGAACTCACAGACAATCTGATAGAGGCATTTGATATCCAGAATAGCACTTCTTTCAATATAGATCAAATTGTTGATATCATTATAAAAAAAGAACCCCAATTTACCCCATACCGTGACGTATTGATAAAATTTTACACAAAACACCTTACATGGGAAGCAATAAAGCCTATGTTTGAAAAAATTATACTCATGGAATTCAGTGAACCAGACCTGGTTACAATAAACCAATTCCTTGCGAACCCCGCCTTCAAAGCTTGGGTTGCAACTCAAGGAAATATTGAAACACTGCCAAAAGACCAAAAGACCACAATTATGAACTTTGTCAGTAGCGACATAGGAATTCGCTTTTTCAAAGTAACCGAGGACTTTGTCACCGTAAGCAAAAAATTTATAGGTAATATAACATTCGACAATAAAAAAGAATTAGATCAAATGATAAATAAAAAAACTCAAGAACTTGTCAAATAGTAGGTTGTGTAATTTATTAAGCTCAAAGTTTATGAAAAGGAAATAATATGCGTAAAATATTAATTGTTTTAGGGTTACTTGTAAGTTTTGGAATCACTTCATATGCAGACGAAGCAGCACACAAAGAACTTGTTGAGCAGTTATTTACAGTAACAAATATGCAAGAGGGATTTGACAGCACCTGCAACGAAATTATAGATATGCAGATTAAAAGTAATCCTATGATGGCGCCATTCAAAGGAGCAATTACTGATTTTTTTAAAAAATATATGAGCTGGGACAGCCTCAAACCTGAAATTATCAACCTATATATGCAGACCTTTACCGAAGATGAATTACGGGATATTGTCAGCTTCCTATCATCTCCTGTGGGCATAATGTATACAGAAAAATCCTTTGATTTAACACTTAAATGTATGGATTTTGGCCAAAAAAGAGTAAATGAAAACATGGGAGAACTTGAAGCGATGCTGGCTGCAGAAGCCAACAAATTACTTGAAGAAGAAAGGAACAAGGCTCAAGAAACTCAAGAAAGTCCAAAAAACCAAGACGAACCAACACCTTCACCAACCGAAAAGTAACATCAAAAATTTCTATATAATTATTGCTAAAAAGCACCTGATTGGTAAGTCAGGTGCTTTTCAATTGTATTGACACAAAGAGTAACCCATTTTTACAAAAATCATAAAAAAAAGCTCAAGACATTCTGAATACTTCCGATAACTATAATAAGTCGTTTGGGGACGATCTTGAAACAATGTAAGTAACTCAGGGGCAACAGCTTAATCCTTAGCACAATTACGAGGAAAGCTAGAAAATCTGTAATTTGTTTATTAGTAACAACTAACAGAATGAATTTTAAAGCTGCACAAGTAAAAGTGCAGCATTTTACGGGAGCAAAAAGATGGCACTACCTACTCAAACCATTGGCGGTCTTGTATCAGGTATGGATACCAATTCAATTATTCAGCAACTTATGGATATTGAAAAGATTTCTGTTAAAAGACTTGAAAACAAAAAAGCCGAACTAGATCTTCAATTAGAAGCATATCAAAGTGTAAATAAGCTATTGAATGATTTTGCAACAAAGGCGTCAGCTCTTGCTGAATCACGTCTTTGGAAAAGTAAAAGTGTTACCTCAAGCGATGAAGATTCTCTTAAAGTAACCGCAACTGATTCTGCGGTCAATGGTTCCCATCAATTTAAAGTTTCTCGCCTTGCCTCTAATGCTAAATTCATGTCAGGTGGCTTTTCAGACATGGATAGCGCAGTAATTCCAATGGGTATAGGCACAACCAAGGCTTCAGCTGAGTACGACCTCACTACACAAATTGCCGATTTTGATAATGGTAATGGTGTTGATATGGGATGGGTAACACTCACTCAAGGTTCAAATACAATAAATATAGACCTAACAAACTGCAAAACCATGCAAGATATAGCTGTTGAATTATCTGGGCAAGCATCAAAAGCAGGCATTGACCTAAGTGTTAATATTTATAATGAAGGCAACAAGGATGACGCAACATGGTTTCACATGCCAATGGGTTTATCAATTACTTGTGATAACCCAGCTGATGGAGCTTTAGTCTTCTCAGACTATGATGGATCAACCGGACACCCTGCAAGTACATGTGCAACAGATCTGGCTCTCACAACCCTTACCGCCTTGCCAAATACTGATTTGACTGGAGTGTATCAAGGAGACGACCTATATGGCTGGAATCTTGCAGCTCCAACAGTAGATAAACCTATTAACGGTACTATTACCCTTGAGAACTCTCAAGGAAGATGTATCAGGCAGACAGAAGTTAAGAACCTCAATGGAGGTTTAGGAATTTATCACGGTTCAATTCGAGTAAGCAACTCTGACGGCAATGTCAAAGAAATAGATCTATCTACCTGCGAAACCATTTCAGACATTACAACAAAGATTAATGACACTAATGGAGTAGGTATCGAAGCGTATGTAGATGGAAATGAATTAAAAATACGTGACAAACTCAATGGTGGCCAGACAGTTACAATTGAAAATGTCGGCTCAGGCACAACTGCAACAGATCTAGGTTTAACAAACCTCACATATGATTCTGCAAATAAGACCTACACTGGTACAAATATTAATACTATCAGTGAGAAGACCTCTCTCAAAATGCTCAATGATGGTCTAGGCGTAAATGATGGAGAATGTGGCAATATTTTGATCAAAAAAGATGGAAGAGAATATATTGCTGACCTTAGTAACGCTCAAACTGTCGGTGATGTAATTTATGCACTTAAAAATGCCGAAAGTGATTCTGGGCACAAAATTTCAAACCTCAACGTATCACTTGACGGTAACGGAATAAAAATGGAATCCACAGATGCTGGTAAATTTGAAGTTCGCAGTGACCCTGGTTCATCAGGTCTAAATACAACAGCATTAGACTTAGGTATTGATACTGATACCAATGAAGTCACTTCTTTTACTGGCTATAAATTAGTTGGTGACTTGAATAGTGTTCAAATCGGCAGATTAATGGGACAGAAATCTTTCAGTAATGACACTAGCCTAAAAGAATATGCAAACATTAATTCAGGTGACACAATAACAGTTACTGATAAACTCGGTAGATCTGTATCATATACTGCAACTGACGAAAGCACCGTAGGTGACTTACTTGAAGCTGTAAATAACCCAAATGATACCTGCCAAGTAAAACTTTACATGGAGCCATCAACAAACAGCTTTAATTTAGCAGATGTAAGTGAACTATTTTCATGGGTCGATAGATCAACAAAGATTGAAGATCTATATAATGGCGATAAATTTGACGAAACTTGGAAAATTGGTGTAAGCGATTCAAATAATAATGAAACTTCCTTTGATTTTCAGGGAGCAACGACTCTTGGGGATGTTATAGACATCTTTAATCAAAAATGTACTGATGACGGAATTACTCTTACTGCAAGTATAAATTCTTCCGGAACTGGTATAAATATAGAGGACACAGGAGGAGGAAGTTACGCAGTACAAATCGGTGAAATAGGTAGCGTAGCTCACTCTGCAGAATTATTTGGAATTGCCGGCTCAGGAATGGGTGGTATCAATGGTACATTACCACGACCTGCTGATCAAGTAGTGACCCCTGTCAGTGATCTTACTATTACTGGAGCAATTGCTGAAAAGATTGGTTTTGGAGCAGGAAACAATACTGCAACAGGAACTCAGACAGGCCTAAAAGGTACTCAGTTTATTTTTGACGGCATAAATGGCTGTTCAGGAATGAAAGGAATTATGCCAGATGGTACCAAGTATAATACACTTGATGGCCTTGTCGCTACAATTGGAGGAACAGATTATACATTAGATTTATCATCAATAGGTTGTGATGACAGCATGAATGACCTCCTCAACACCCTAAATTCACAAATGGCTTCACAGGGTCAGGATGTTACATTCACTCTAAATAAAGCTCAAAATGGAATTGAAGTAATCAATAATGGCAGTGCTGATGTTACATTCAAAAACTTGAGTACTGGTTCAAGAACAGCTACAGATCTAGGATTAACCGATAAAGTTGTTAGCTCTGGTCAATCTGTAAATGCAGGAGATCTTGATACACAGTGGATCTCACGCTCAACAACTCTTGAAAGCCTAACAGGAGACAAAGCATTCTATGCAGGTTCAATCAGAATAACCAATACAGCCGGCAAAATGTCTGAGGTTAAATTCAATTCAGCAGAAACTATCGGTGATGTTATTGAGCAAATCAACAATAATGCTCTTGGTGTTACAGCTGGTATAAACTCCAGTGGTGACGGTATTGTTATTATTGACACAGCAAATGGAGAAGGCAAACTCACTATTGGTGAAGTAAATGGAGGTTCCACAGCAGAAAAACTTGGGATTCTTGGAAGTGGTGATAGTGAAGTAGATGGTAGCTTTGAGCGTACAATTACCATTGATACAGATGACGATCTAAGAGATGTAATGGATAAAGTTGCAAAATGCGGTGTTGATGTACAGTGCTCTATTATCAACGATGGTTCAGACTTCGCACCATACCGTCTTTCAATTAGCAGTACAAATACTGGCAAGGAAAGTGACTTGCTCCTTGATTCTAATATTGACTTATTCAACTTTACCAAGACCTCAGATGGCCAGGATGCGGTGCTTCTTTATGGTCAGGGCAACAGTGGTGCAAGTCCTATTATGTTGACCTCACCAACCAACGAAAACAACTCTGCTGTTTTAGGCTTAGAGCTAGACCTAAAAAAGACAAATAATGAATGGGTAACTGTTTCTGTCTCTCAGGAAAAGGAGCAGGTATCAACTGCCATTAAAGATCTAGTGGAAGCATACAACGGCATATTAGACCTAATTGATGAATTTGACGACTGGGATTCAGAAAAAGGAGAAGGTGGTCTATTCTTCGCAGACAGTAATATACGCGGTCTGGTAAATTCTTTATCTGATACTTTCTTCACTATTGCTGAAAATGATGACGGTGGTATGACCATGTGGTACGACATTGGAGTCAAATTCGGTGATGACGGTAAGCTCGAAGTTGATTCCTCAGTTTTAAACGATATGGTCAATAATAAGTACGACGCGTTAAAAGATTTGATGTGTAAATCTGTTGATGTTGCAAGAGGTGATATCGGTGCTACTGTTAGCACAACAGATAAAGGACTAACAGACTCTAAGAATGCTATAAATGGGAATAAGAATCAAGATGACTTTGGTTCTGGTAACGGCTTTGAATCATCACGTCCTATGAACAAAGATTCCGGTTACCAATACACAGTAAACTTTGACCGTGCGCGTACCCTAGAAGCTTTAAATATCTACCATGTTAACACAAAAGACATGCCGGCAGCTGATTATTCATTGAATAAATTTTTGGTTGAATATCTTGATGCCAGCACAGACAAATGGGTTGAATTACGTAATGTAAATAATAACAAACAAGCAATAAATACTATTGGATTCCAAAGCCCAACATCTGTTAAAGCTGTTCGTATCACTGGTTATACAAGCAATTCTGATGATAATAAATTCAGACTTACTGAAATTGAAGCAAAGGAATCTCAAGGTTTGTCAGCAAAACAGTCTAATGCAACAGACAGCCTTACTGATGGTATAAATGGTTGGTTTGCTTCGATTAAAAATACACTTGATAATCAGGCAGAAGATATTAGCTCTCAAATAGACGACCTAAACGAACGCATGGAAGAAAAGGAACTAAATCTAATAAACACCTATGCAAATATGGAAAAAAACTTGGCGCAAATAAAATCTCAAGGAGATTATTTCGCCCAACAGGCTGCTTCTTGGAGTAAATAATATTTACCGCTATCTATACTAAAAAGTGTTTGCGAAACAAGCAAACACTTTTTAGTATAGATAGCCAAACTTAGAACAACCTTCCAGACTCCGGCTTAGAATCATTCACCTGCTCCTCAATAATTACTTTAGAGGTACAAGCTTCCAGTTCATCCTCATTCTCATCACAGCCAGCATCTTGATTGCTTTTATTTACAAAACTACCCTGCCCTTTTTTATAGAGAGTAGTATCAAGCATCCACGATCTCTCTGTCCATGAGCTCTCTGATTCATCCTCATTAATAATTCTACACGCAGCAACGGTTTTCGCATCAAGATTATCAATATGGTGCAAGGCAAATGCTTCTGGAATGGCAGGCAAAACAGGAGAACCATACTCATACTTCCCATGATGACTCAATATCATATGCTGTAGAAGAATTTTCTTCTCATCAGGAAAACCTCCAAGTTCTCTTGCCACATCTTCTACCATTATAGAACCAATAATAAGATGCCCTAATAGTTTCCCCCTATCAGTATAATCAATAATAACGTTAACCGCTAACTCGTATATCTTCCCTATATCATGCAATACGGTACCAGCTATCAGTAAATCAAGATCTAGCTCAACCGGTGACGCTGTAGCAAAAGCAACCGCATACCTCAGAAGAGAGACTGTATGCTCCAGAAGCCCTCCAATATAAGCATGATGATTACTTTTTGCCGCCGGCGACATTTTAAACTTATCACAAACTTCATTACTAGAAAAGATATGTTCAACTATTTGTTTATACTCAGTATCGGCGATAGTATCAATGAATCCTTTTAACTCATCCCATAAGGAATCAATATTAAATTTTGTCTGAGGTATAAACTGAGAATAATCAACCTCTGAAGAATCCGCTAGACGCAATTTGTCTATCTTTACCTGAAGTTTTCCACGATAACTCTCAACTGCGGCTCTGATCTTAATTATCGAACCAGAACTAAAAGTTGAGAATACATCCTTTGACGCATCCCACATATTTCCGCTAATCAACCCAGAACTGTCAGAAATTGTTACCCTGATATAATTTTTACCGGTAGTCGTTGTCTGAAGACTCGCATCTTTTACAGCATAAAATCCTTCAAGGATATCGCCTTCAGCAAAATTTTTAATTTTTACCTGTTCCATATTTCAACACCTATTAATTAAAGATAAACGAACAACAATACAATATTATATAATGATTTACCATAAATACCACAATTAATTATAACTCCTTTTATACTTAAGAATAACAACATCTCAGCCAAAAGTTAAGATACTGCAAATACAAATATCATAAAAAAGCAACAATATTTAAATATTTTTCACAAATGATATTGACAGAGAAGACAAAACCACTATACTCTTATTCTCTTAGTAATCAAAGCTACTAAATGAAACAATTAAAATGCGCCCGTGGCCTAACTGGATATGGCATCTGACTACGGATCAGAAGATTAGGGGTTCGAATCCTCTCGGGCGTGCCAACAAGAAAACTGTAATTCCAATACAAGTTGGTTTTACAGTTTTTTTATTCATTTCAAATTTACTCAACATATATTATATACAGAATCAGGAATACCACATTACATTAAACGCTATATATCTGGCAAGTTATAGTACATCTAAAATATAATATTCGTAATAACGAATCAAATAACACATAAATATTGTATATTGACAAAAAAATACATTAATATTAGAATTTTTTATAGTGTCATAACTTAACAAAAATATTAAAAAACCATTGTGCTATTGAAAATAATAGTTAACACTACTTGTTCGTTATTGGTTAACCAGTTTCACAAATTTATCTTATAAATTTAATACCTATAAACATCAATCATCCCATGCAGTTTTAGAAGTAAGTTACTTTTTATTAAGTATTTTATGCTAACTGCATCGAAAGGATTCCTATGCGCACTCTATACATTTTTTTGGTATTTATCTTCCTCTCAACAAAAATCACTACTGGAGCTGAATTCACAGATCAGGAATTAATATACATGCCAGCTAATGTTCAGATTACTTTATTTAAGCAAGGTTTGCTCTCTCCTGTTGATGTAGTAAAGGCTCAGATCAAACAATATAATAAGACAAATACAAGAATTAATTCAGTAACATACACACATTTTGACAAAGCATTGACTCAAGCTAAAAAAGCAGAAGAGCATTATAAGAACCAGACGAATCGGCCTCTTGAAGGAATTACAATAGGTCTCAAAGATGAGCATTTTGCAAAAGGAATGATTGTTACTCAAGGTTCGCTAATTTATAAAGATTCAAAGCCCAAAGACTATACTGATGAAATGACTCAAAAGTTACTAGATGCTGGTGCAATCATCCTTGTACAGACAACTGTGCCAGAATTTTACCTCAGCTTTTGCACAAACTCCAGAGCTTGGGGCGTCACCAAAAACCCTTGGAATACAAAATATACTGTTGGCGGATCATCAGGCGGTAGTGCAGCATCACTTGCGGCTGGATATGTTACATTAGCTACCGGTTCTGATATGGCCGGCTCTATACGAATACCTGCAGCTCTTAATGGCTTATATGGTTATAAGCCACCATTTGGTGAAGTATATACTGATCTCCCGTTTTCTTATTTCTCTGGTACAGGAGCTTTAGCCAGAACCTTTTCTGATCTACTTCTCATGAGAAATATAATTGCCGGACAGACTCCAAATTCTATCAATGTCAAACCATTTATTAAGATACCTTCAGACACAGACGACATAAAAGGTATGAGAATTGCTTACATCGGTGGTATGGGTATATTTTCTCCTACAAAAGGAACATCTAAACAGATTGATAATGCTTTGCAAGTACTTCGACGAGCAGGAGCCATAGTAGATAAAGTTGAGATTAACCTTGACATTGACCCAATCACCCTTGCAACTTCTGTGAGTAACATGGCATTATCTGGAGCTATGTCTAAATTGTTTACCGGTTATGCCGATAAAACAGAACTGATGACGGACTATGCAACAATGTTTGTAAAAGATGCAGTTAACAATAACGGATATAATAGAAATAAATTAGCTGAAATTGAAAATTTGGTAAAACAATTGTATAAAAAAATTTCCTCAAAAACATTCAACAAAGGCTATGACATTCTTCTTGCCCCAACAGTTATTACCAGCAATATACCAGCAGAAATGGATGTTATTAACGATATACTTACTGAAGATGGAGTAGAGCTTCCAACTTTCTGTGGAGTATTATATACAATACCTTTTAATTTACTCAATTGGATGCCTGTTATTTCAGTACCAGCTGGTTTGAATGAAAATAATATGCCTGTTGGTATGCAAATTATTGGTAAACCCGGTGACTCTGAAACTGTTTTTAAAGTTGCTAACCAGTACAGTAAAAAAGCCGCCAAACTTTTTAAAGATAAAAACTTCCCTAAAGTTAGGTAACTCAAAACTATAATATAATAACAACCTAAGATTTACATTTCAAATTTTAATTTGAAGAACTATTCAATATTCTTTTTTATTTTTTCCCAAGATTCAATAGCACCTTCAACAATTTTAAACACAGAGTTGAGATTGATACAATTATTTTCTATATCCTTTTGCAATATACTCAGTCGCTCACTATCAACTCCCATTTTACGGCTTTTTAACTTTATTGGTAATAAATACTCTGATTCATATCTTATTTGACCTGTTGTAACTTCGATCCTTTTAACATCTGTTTTATTTATACCAATATCACAATCACCTATAAACCCATTCAATCTAGATTTATCAAAGTTATACCCACGAACTATACTCTCTTGATATATAGTTTCATTAAAGGTATATAACAAATATACTGGAAAGTCACTTTTTTTAAATCTATTTAGTTGAGGATGATTCTGATATCCACATTCCTCTCTAATGCTCCAGGCTTTGAGCGCCTTGAGTGCTCCCAAGCCTTCACGCCAACAAGCTAACAACCCCTGCCTATCTAAATACTTTGGATGTACACTCCACAATCGCATAATTTAATAACCCTCACATATATTTTAATCTGAATACATGATCTATGACTATTATAGCTTATTTTAATTATGTTCATAGAAAATACGTATTTTACTTTATATTTTCCTACGTATTAACGCCTATAATTATAACATTATCTTTCTGTTACAACTTTTAACTTTCTATGTAATTGTAAAGCATAATAAATAGTCATTGAAAAAGCAAGCAAGTCTGCAAGTGGCTGAGCATATATTATTCCGTTTAATCCAAAAGCATATGGCATTATAAAAATAGCTGGTATAAAGAATATACCTTGACGTGCAAAGCTTAAAATACTACCTTCCTTGGCTTTTCCTAGAGAAAGAAATAGTGTAGAGTATATCATAACTACACCAAATAAGATAAAGACGACAGCATTCGCTTGCAAGGTTCTTACTCCAAGAGATATCAATTCTTGATCATTTACGCTAAATAGATGCATTATATTTACTGGAAAAACGATAAGTACAGAAGTTACAAAAAGGCAATATGAAATTACCCATACTAAGGATAATGAAATAGCCTTATTAAGTCTTTGATAATTTTTAGCTCCATAATTATACCCTGCGATAGGTTGAAAACCTTTTACATAACCAAATACAACATAAGAAGCAAGAGCTAGTATCCTAACCACAATTCCCATTGCTGCAACCGCAGAATCGCCATATTGACTTGCAGCAGTATTTGTTAACCCTATCGCAAATCCTGATAAAACTTGCAAAATAAGCACCGGCATACCAAATTTTAGTATCTCTAAAATAACACTTTTTTCAAAACTGAATAAACTACAGCTGAATTTTAAAACACCCCTTGAGCTACTTATATACCATATATATAAGAGGAATGTAATTCCTTGAGCAGTAACAGTCGCAATCGCAGCACCAGAAACTCCCCAACCAAACGTATAGATAAAGATTGGGTCAAGAACCGCATTTAAACCGCCACCCAAAATCATAGCAAACATAGTCATTTTCGCCGCACCTTCAGAAAGCACTATATTGTGCATTGTTATACAAAAAATTGGAAGCACACAACCAGATAAATAAATTTTCCCATAGCCACGCGCATATGGTAAAATTGTATCAGTGGCCCCAAGCAAAATTATAATTTTATCAATAAAAATAAAAGAACTTATGGCTAGTATTACTCCAATAACAATACTCGAAAATAACGCTGTTGAAGCTGTAGTATTTGCTTTTTCGAGCTCATTACTGCCAAGCTTACGAGAAATTGACATAGCCGCGCCAGATCCGAATATTAACCCGATACCAATAACAACCTGAACTACCGGGAAGATCACAGATACAGCAGCAATTTGACTTGTACCCAATCCCCCAACAAAATATGCATCCACAACATTATAAAAAGCATTTATTAACATTCCTGCAATTGCTGGCAAGCTCAATTTCAAAAGAGCTTTAGAAATTTTATCATCCCTCATAATTCTTATTTTACCTTCATTAATTTTCATTTTATACCTCCCAAATCGTTTAGCAGCTATACGCTATGTGTAAAAAAATTTTACCTGTCAATATTATCAATATAAATTTCAAGATCAGCTAAAAACGTTAACAAAAAACTTTTTTGATCCTTAGTTGCTTCACTAAGTAATTTCTCTACTTCTATATCAAACTTATAATGCAATTTTTCATGTTCTCTGTAAGCAATTTTACCTTTAGGTGTTAGACGAAGTAAAGTCCTTGAGAGATTATTATCATCTCTTACTTTTAAAACCATCCCCTTTTTTACAAGCTTTGTAACTGTTTGAGAAACAGCCCCCTTAGTTACACCTATTTTATTTGCCAAACCTGAAACATGTAAATCAGGATTATCCTTGATATACATAATCATATGAATTTCAGATTCGAATAATTCCGTATCTGTTCCAAAATTCTGAAGTTTTTTATTTAACTCAAATAATTTCCATGCTACAGTCATTAATGCATAACTGACGCGATCTTTATTTTCACCATTAGTAAGCATGACTATAGTGTATAGCTACTATACACTATAGTCAAGTAAAAATATTAATTAATTATAAAGCCAATCCTTATACCATATATTTCCATTCCTCCTCTATCCATTACAATCTGCTTTAATAAGGAATTTTAACTTACTAGTATTATTTACATGACAAGCAAAAAACCTACGAAAAATTCGTAGGCTTAATGCATAATGTCATAAAATACCCAAAAACTATCTATATCTCCTATAATGACGATCTTTAACCCACCACGGTGGGTCAATCGCCCAATGGTTATTTCTATGACCATAATATCGACGGGGAGTACCAAAATAGAACCGTATTCCTACTTTGGGTTTGGATTGAGGGATTATATATTGAGGCTCTTCATAATAATACACCTCATTAGAATTATTATCATTTCCATATTCCTCCAAGACCGGAGCTTCACTGTCATTATCTTCTACAACTCCAAGATGCACTTCATTGCCATTTTCATCATATAATATCTCCGGTGAATCACTATCCTTTAACTCATCCAGCTTAGCAGTAATCTTCTGTTGCGCTTCTACAATGTCTTCCATACGTTTTAAAACATTATCTACTTCATTATGAGCAGAATTAACTTCACTTTCAACAGTGTTGGTCTGACTTGTTTCTTGATCGTCCGCCGAGTCATTTTCCTGAGTGTTTTTCTTAACCACCAATTCCTGAAGAGCTTTAGTTAACTCACTGAGTTCACTACTCAACTTATCTACTTTTTCGCTAAGCTCGTCGATACGCTTATCAGTATCATCAGCAGAGAACGCAGCAGGTACAATACACATTAGAACAAAAGATAAGATAATAAATATTCTTTTCATTATTATTCCTCCACAATACTTCATATACCTGTATTTTAACACAGTGCATCGCAAATGTCTATTATTTAACATATATGGAATAAATAATAAAAAAGAACTACTCCATACAGGAGTAGCTCTAAATCGTTTTAATTGTCTGGAAATATTACCAAGCGAAGTGAGCAAATGCCTTGTTAGCTTCAGCCATACGGTGAGTGTTCTCACGAGTAGTCATAGCACCGCCTTCTTTCTTGTATGCGTCCATAATTTCGTTTGCAACAAGAACCTTCATAGGCTTACCACTCTTCTTACGTACAGAATCTAAGAACCATCTAATAGCTAGTGACTGCTGTCTCTTTGGTTCAACCTTAATAGGAACCTGATAATTAGCACCACCAACACGACGGCTCTTTACCTCAACTATAGGCTTGATATTATTGATAGCAGTTTTGAAAACTTCAAGAGGAGTCTTATCTGTAACTCTCTTTTCTATCTCCTGCATCGCACCATAGAAAATCTTTTCAGCCTTTGTCTTTTTGCCATCATACATCAAACAGTTGATAAATTTACTTACAAGAAGATCATTATAAATTGGATCTTTTTTTACACATGGACCTGTCACTTCAGTATTTTTTACTGCCATTATTAAATTCCTTTGCTTATCTTTCTCTGAGCAGATATCGAATCTACCTAAGATACTCACGGACACTTTCGACCGCGCGCCTCAACTTGAGGATGCAATCATACATTAACAAGCAACTTTTTCATAATAAACCCTAGCAAAACTCTGTCCAAAATCTCAGCCAACTGGAATATATTAATCACTTGTTATTACAATTTCAAATAATTAAACTACTTCTTTGGAGCTTTGGCACCATACTTACTACGAGCCTGACGACGAGCTTCCACACCAGAACAGTCATAAACACCACGAACTACGTGATAACGTACACCTGGAAGGTCACGTACACGACCACCACGAATCATAACGATTGAGTGTTCCTGTAGGTTATGGCCTTCACCACCAATATACACTGTTACTTCTTTTCCGTTTGTTAAACGAACACGAGCAACTTTACGAAGCGCTGAGTTCGGTTTCTTTGGTGTAGTAGTCTTAACCTGTAGACATACACCTTTACGCTGAGGGCATGATTCAAGTACTGGAGCTTTTGACTTACTCACTGCCTTTTTTCTGCCCTTACGCACTAACTGATTAATAGTTGGCATAACTTAAAATTTCCTTTCAATAAACGATTTCACTCTATATATAAAGAGTAACGATTTAAAATCTTCTAACTTTTGAAGATATAATAATATAATGATATTTTAAATATAATCAAGGGGGTATTTATGTTTTTTTAAATACCCCCTTGAATTTGTTATAACTCAAGATTTGAAGTCAAATCTTCTTCTGGTTCAAATATTACCTCTTCAGTAACAACAAGTTCATCACTAACTCTGACAGATGAATCGCGAAGATGCATACTACCAGTACCAGCAGGAATTAATCTACCAATAGAAACATTCTCTTTCAGACCTCTTAGCGGATCTACTCTACCACCAATTGCAGCATCAGTCAGAACCTTGGTTGTTTCCTGGAAACTAGCTGCAGCAATAACAGAATCAGATGATAGACTAGCTCTTGCCACACCCTGAAGAACAGGCTCATAAGACGCAGGTCTTCCACCAGAAGCTTCAACTTTAGCATTCTCATGCCTGAGGCTTACCTTGCTAACTGTATCTGTAATAAGGAAATTAGTATCTCCAGGATCAACAACCTGAACCTTATTAAGCATCTGACTAACAAGAATTTCGATGTGCTTATCATCAATACGTACACTCTGAGCACGATATACCTGCTGAACTTCATTAAGTAGATACTCTTGAAGTGCCAACTCACCTTTAACACGTAGAATATCATGAGGAACCAGTGGGCCATCAACTAGTGGTTCACCAGCACGAACATTATCCCCATTATGAACACGGATATGCTTACCCTGTGGTACTAGATGTTCTATCTCATTTCCGTTCTCATCCTTTACAAGAACGATACGTTTACCACGACGTCTATCACCAATCTCGATCTTACCAGCAACCTCGGCAATAATAGCAGGATCCTTTGGTTTACGAGCTTCGAACAGTTCAGTTACACGTGGTAGACCACCTGTAATATCCTGAGTACCGCCACTCGCTTCACGAGGAGTACGAGCAAGAGTAGAACCCTGCTCAATAACATCACCTTCCGAAACCATAAGGTGGGCTTTTTCTGGCATAGAATAACAAACTATTGTATTGCCATCATTATCAACAATTGAAATTTGAGGATGCAGCTCACCCTTATGCTCAATAATAATTTTACGAGAAGAGCCAGTTGCATCAATTTCATCACGCATTGTCTGACCTTCAACAATATCTTCAAAGCGGACAATACCACCCTTTTCAGTAAGGATTGGATAGTTAAACGGATCCCATTCAGCAAGTGCTTCACGAGCCTTAATTTTCTGACCATCTTCAACCTTAAGAACAGAACCACCAGGAACATCAAGAGGATCTCCTAGTTCTCTACCAGCATCATCACAAATAATAACAGCACCGTTTCTGTTAACAACCAACTTATCGATATCACCCTTTGAATTAGGCTTTTCAACAATACGAAGGTTAAGATACTTAATGGTACCAGCCATATCGGCGCGAAGTTCATTATCCATACGGCTTGTCGCAGCCACACCACCAATGTGGAAAGTACGCATTGTAAGCTGGGTACCTGGCTCACCAATTGACTGAGCAGCAATAACACCAACAGCCAACCCTTGTTCAACAGTTTTACCTGTAGATAGATCCATACCATAACACTTCGCACAGATACCAAAGTCAAGCTCACATGTAAGAGGACTACGCACTCTGACCTTACCGATGTCAAGTTCTTCAATTGTTTTAGCGATTTCACGACTAATCAGTTCACCACTATTTACAACAATTTCGCCAGTAACTGGGTCTTTTATCGTTTCAGCAGAAACTCTACCAAAGATATTATCAGCCATTGTCACTTCAACATGTTCACCAGAGATAACCGCACCCTTAGGAAGACCATTTGTTGTTCCACAGTCATAAGATGAAATAGTGCAATCCTGTGCAACTTCTACTAACTTACGAGTAAGATAACCTGAGTCCGCAGTTTTAAGCGCAGTATCAGCTAGACCTTTACGTGCACCGTGTGTGGAAGAGAAGTACTCAAGACCACGTAGACCTTCGCGGAAGTTCGCCTTAATAGGCGTCTCAATAATCTCACCATTAGGCTTGGTCATCATACCACGAAGACCAGCAAGCTGACGAATCTGAGTCTGAGAACCACGTGCCTTAGAATCAAACATAGCCCATACAGGATTAAGATATGGCTTACCATCACGTTCTTTATTACCCTTTAGTTCTTTTAATAATTCAGTCGTAACTTTTTCTGTTACATGCGTCCAGATATCAATGATTTTATTATAACGTTCACCACTAGTAATATCACCCATCATATGAGCTTCATCGATTTCTGCAACTTCGGCTTCAGCTTCCTTAATAATTCCAATTTTTGCCATTGGAGTTGTGAGGTCAGCTGCAGAGAACGAAATACCACTAACTGTTGCGTAATGGAATCCAGTCTCTTTCATGCTATCAAGAAGTTTAACTGTCTGCTCACGGCCAAGCGCAAGGTGACAATCACTAACTACCAAATTAAGACTCTTCTTATTCATAGTCTTATTATAAAACTTCATACCCTTTGGCAACATATCAAAGAATAAGATACGTCCAACAGTTGTAGTAAGCAGACCATGTTCATCTATATATCCATCATCAGATTCACTCTCAACCTCAGGCAGATTCTTCGGTGGACGGACCTTGATTTTAGCACCAATAGCAATATGTTTTTCATCATATGCAAAGATTGCTTCTGCAAAGTCCATAAATACTGTTCCTTCACCCTTGGCATTTTCACGAGGAAGTGTAAGATAATAACAACCAAGTACAATATCAAGGTCAGCAGTAATAATTGGGTTACCGTGTGCAGGTGAGAAGATATTTGCAGTTGAAAGCATAAGCATTGAGGCTTCTGTAGTTGCCTCAACAGTAAGCGGCAAATGTACTGCCATCTGGTCACCATCAAAGTCAGCATTGAAACCTGCACATACTAAAGGATGAATACGCAAAGCATCACCTTCCACAAGTACAGGATAAAACGCCTGAATACCCATACGGTGAAGTGTAGGAGCGCGGTTGAGCATTACAGGGTGTCCTTCGATAACCTGCTCAAGTACATCCCAGATCTCTTCATCTTTACGCTCAAGCATAGTTTTCGCACTCTTGATAGTATCAGCAAGACCTTTTTCTTTAAGCTGCCTGATAATGAATGGCTGGAATAATTCAAGAGCAATCTTCTTAGGCAGACCTACCTGATTAAGGCGAAGCTCTGGTCCAACAATAATTACCGAACGAGCAGAATAGTCTACACGCTTACCAAGAAGGTTTGCACGGAAACGCCCCTGTTTACCTTTGATCATATCAGTCAAACTCTTCAGAGGTCTATTACCGACACCCTGAACAGGTCTCTTACAACGGCTATTATCAAATAAAGCATCGACAGCCTGCTGTAACATACGTTTTTCATTACGTACAATAACGTTTGGAGCATTAAGATCCAAAAGTTTACTTAGGCGGTTGTTTCGATAAATCACACGACGATATAAATCGTTCAAATCACTAGTCGCGAAATTACCAGATTCAAGCGGTACTAGTGGACGTAAATCTGGTGGAATTACCGGAATAACGTCCATACTCATCCACATTGGATCATTACCACTCTTAATTAACGACTGTGTAATACGTAAGCGCTTAACTAGGTTTTCACGTTTAAGCTTCTGCTTACAAACAGCAAGCTCAGCCTTAAGTTCTTCTTCAAGTACTGGAAGATCGATTTTCTTAAGAAGTTCACGTACAGATTCAGCCCCCATAAGAGCTGTAAAGTTATCACCATACTTCTCAAGAGCCTCACGATACTGTTCTTCACTGAATAGTTCACCTACTTTTAGTGGAGTGTCACCTGATTCAGTAACAATATATCTTTGAAAGTAAATTACCTGCTGCAAAGCTGTTGATTTAACATCAAGCAACATACCTAGTCTTGAAGGCATAGCTCTAAAGAACCAGATATGAATTATAGGTACAGACAAGTTGATATGTCCCATTCTATTACGACGTACAGAAGAATGTGTAACTTTAACACCACAACGGTCACAGATAATATCTCTATACTTAATACCTTTGAACTTACCACAAGAACATTCCCAGTCCCTCTCAGGGCCAAAGATTCTCTCACAGAAAAGTCCATCCTTTTCTGGGCGGTATGTTCTATAGTTAATTGTTTCAGGTGTACGAACCTCTCCGTACGACCAGCTTCTGATATCATTAGGACTGGCAAGTCCTACAGAAATTCTATTATAGTCATTGATTCTGGTATAATTTTGTTCGCCTGGCATTTTTTTATCCTCATTTCGCTTGCTCTGGCAGTTTATCATATACAGCTACCAGAGCGACGCATTATAAAAGGTTATCCGAAAAGTTAAATCATCAATATTCTACGAACGAAGTTTTACTCCAGCTCATCTGCACGTTCAAGACGAATATTAAGACCAATACCTCTAATTTCGTTACATAAAACATCAAATGAAACAGGCATTCCAGGCTCAACACTTGTCTCACCTTTAACCATTGCTTCGTAAATTTTGGTACGTCCGTCAACATCATCAGACTTTACGGTGAGGAGTTCCTGAAGAACACTCGCCGCACCATATGCTTCAAGAGCCCACACTTCCATTTCACCAAATCTCTGACCACCGTTTCTAGCCTTACCACCCAGAGGCTGCTGAGTAATTAGACTATAAGGACCAGTAGCACGAGCATGAATCTTCTCAGCAACAAGGTGGTGAAGCTTTAGCATATACATAAAGCCAACAGTCACCGTTTCATCAAAGGTATCACCAGTTCTACCATCAAAGAGCCTTGCTTTACCATCTTTAGGTAGACCCGCTTCTTCAAGCGCTTCAATAACTTCCGCTTCAGAAGCACCATCAAACACAGGTGTTATCGCTCTAAATCCAAGCTCATGTGCTGCCCATCCAAGGTGAATTTCAAGGATCTGTCCAACATTCATTCGTGAAGGAACACCTAGAGGGTTGAGCATCATCTCCATTGGAGTACCATCTTCAAGATACGGCATATCTTCTTCAGGAAGGATTCTTGCTACAACACCCTTATTACCATGTCGACCAGCCATTTTATCACCAACAGATAGTTTACGCTTGATCGCTACATATACTTTGACCAACTCAAGTACACCTGGTTTCAATTCATCACCACGTTTGAGTCGACCAATTTCCACTTCCATTCTTGATTCTAGGAAGTCAATTCTTCTATCATGTTCAAGACAGATTGCGACTGCATTTTCACGCAAATCAGCAGGAAGTTCAAGATCAACCACAGATGACTGCTCTTGAATTTCAATAAGTCTGTCATACTCACCACCTTTAGGCAAACGAAGCACTTTGCCTGTACGCTTATTTACTGGAGCGTCACCTAGTAGGTCATGAAGGCGTTTAAACTTAAGCTTAATTTCTTCAGCAACCTTTAGCTGCGTTTCATTCTTAATCTGAGAGACCTGCAACTTAAGAGCCTTCTTCTCTTCATCAGTACTTGGCTTTCTGCGAGAGAATCTATTTACTCTAATCACATATCCGTCAGTTCCTGGAGGAACAATCAGTGAATCATTCTTAACATCTTCACCTGCTCTACCAAAGATAGCTCTGAGAAGTTTCTCTTCAGAAGAAAACTCACTCTTAGCTTTTGGAGCAATCTTACCAACAAGAATATCACCAGGCTTAACCTTTGTACCGATGGCAACCATACCATGATCATCCAAATTAGCAAGTGCAGCTTCAGATACACCAGGGATATCTCTAGTGATTTCTTCACTACCAACCTTTGTTTCACGAATCTCTACGCTAAACTCTTCGATATGAACAGAAGTAAAGGTATCCTTGATAATAAGTCTCTCACTAACAATAATAGCATCCTCAAAGTTACAACCTTCATAACTCAAGAAAGCAATTCGAATGTTCTTACCAAGAGCAAGTACACCACCATTGGTAGCAGCACCTTCAGAAAGAGGTTCACCAAGGCTTACCTCCTGCCCTACTCTAACCATAGGCTGTTGATTTAGGGTTGTACCGTCATTAAGACCCTTATATTTATGTAGAAGGTAAGTTCTTTCGCCTTCAGGCAGTTCTTTAGATGACACACGAATCTGAAGTGAGTCAGCGTATGTCACAACACCTGCTTCTTTCGCTCTTGCAACCATACCAGAGTTTTTACATACATCACTCTCCATACCTGTCGCAACAAGTGGCTTATCAGGAATAACAAGAGGCACTGCCTGTCTCTGCATGTTTGAACCCATCAATGCACGGTTCGCATCATCATGCTCAAGGAATGGGATAAGGCTTGAGGATACACCAACAAGCTGATTTGGAGCGACATCAACTAAAGTAAGCTGACTTTTGTTACACATAACAAAATCTTCAGCATGCCTACAAATACATCTTTCTGTAAGAATAGTGCCCTTAGCATCTACATTGATATCAGCCTGTCCAATCCAATGATCCTTTTCCTGATCCGCACGTAGGTAAACTAGATCACTTGTCACTCTGCCATTTTTTACAGCGTAGTATGGAGTAACCAAGTACCCCATATCATTGATAGATGAATAGTTTGCAAGCGACACAATAAGACCAATATTTGTTCCTTCAGGAGTCTCTACCGGACATACACGACCATAGTGCGAAGTATGTACGTCTCGAACTTCAAAGCCAGCACGTTTACGATTAAGACCACCAGGGCCAAGAGCCGATAGTCGTCTTTCATGCACAAGCTGTGAGAGTGGATTTGACTGGTCAACAACCTGTGACAATTCACCACGGGCAAAGAAGTAGTCAATAGCACTTGAAACAGTAGTAGCGTTGACCAACTGATGAGGCTGAACTTCATCGATATCTTTAATAACCATCTGTTCACGAACACCTCTACGAAGCTTGTTCAGTGATGTACGTAGCTCATTTACAACTAAATCTTTAATTGTACGAACACGTCTATTTTCAAGGTGGTCGATATCATCAATAATACCTTCATCAGCACGTAGCTTTACTATATAAGAACAGATATTAGCAAAATCACTTACAGTAATGATCTCTGTTGCATCTTCATCAACACCAAATTTTCTATTCAATCTGAAACGACCAATCTCACCAAAGCTATAACGTTTTGGATCAAAGAAGCGTTCAGAGAAAAGTTCCCAAGCTTTAGTAAGATTTGCAGGAGTTCCAGGGCGGAGCTTCTGATAAAGCTTGATAAGAGCCTGCTCATGAGAATGGCTGTCATCACTGATCAAAGTATTGAGCATTAAAGGATCATGTATATTTTCAGGCTTGATGATTTCTATAGTAATAGGCTCAGCAGTTACAGTTGTGCCTGTTTTGTTCTCTCTATCCTGACGAAGATTTTCATAATGAGTCATTATCTGATCACATACAGCTTCAGAAAGTCTTGCACCAGTACGGACAATAGGTTCGTTGGTTTCTTCATCCATAATAGGAGTTACAAGAATCGCATTATCAAGATCAGGTGCAACTTTAGGAGAAAGCACAACCTCCTCACAAGGATAGAATGCTTTTAGAATATCAGCATCAGTATCTAGATATACTTCCTTCTGAACTACACCTTCATCATCAACATATTCACTACAAGCAAGCGCTCTTAAGAACATAGTTGCAGGAATTTTACCCGAACGGTCAATACGAACTGCCAGTTCATCCTTACTAGTAACCTCAACCTGAATCCAGCTGCCTCTTTCAGGAATGATACGACAAGCATGCAGTATTTTGCCAGATGTATGCTTACTCTTTGAGAAGTCAACACCTGGAGAACGCTGAATCTGTGTAACAATAACACGTTCAGCACCATTAATAATAAATTCACCACCACCAATCATGAGTGGTATTTCACCCATGTATACCCATTCGTCAACAGGTTCTGTCCTGTTTAAACGAACGCGGATTTTTAGTGGAGATCCATATGTCTGTTTGAGCTGCCTGCATTCTTCTTGAGTATAACGAGGAGGGTTCAACTGATACTCTAAGTACTCAAGACTAACCGTTCCATCATAACTCTCAATCGGGAATACTTCACGAAATGCAGATTCTAGGCCATCGTCAATTCTTTCAGACGGGGGTACATCTGCCTGTAGAAAATCAGCGTAAAACTTGCGTTGTGTTTCCATCAGGTCAGGCAATCCAAGTAATTGATAAGCCTTACCGTAATAGCGGGTATTATCCATTCCTTCAAGTCCTCAACTTACTGCAGCCTGCACTCAGTGCAGACCTAGTTTATACTTAAAATACTACTTATACAATTCACAACAAATTTCACGGCAAAAGATCTTCTACTACCCAACCCCGAAGCAAATTAAGTTTTGAGCAATTAATCAATGTTTTACCACGAAACACTTACTGCTGTTGGCTAAATTTTCTGCTTATTCTCAAAAAAAGTAGTAAAAAAATGCAAAAATAAATTAAAAATGTCAAAATTAATCCATTTTATTAATGCAAAAAGCCCTTGCTAAGCTCGATTGTCATCAAACTCACAAGGTACATTACTACAAAGTAGCCAATATGAAGACAAATAAATTATGCAAGTAGACTTATAGAGTTTTACCGCTACCCTTAAAGATATACTACAAGTTATTTATCTTATTTGTTTGCTTCTAAATAACGCTCATATCTGAAAAAATTGCTTATTCAAATATAAGCGCTATCTAGAAAACTAGATAAGCGCTTAATTCATTTGAACAACTATTTAAGTGTAACAGTTGCACCAGCTTCTTCAAGAGTAGCCTTGATTTTTTCAGCTTCATCAGCTTCAACGTCTTCTTTAACTGGAGCAGGAGCACCGTCAACAAGTGCTTTTGCTTCTTTAAGTCCAAGACCAGTGATTTCACGAACAGCCTTGATTACGTTGATTTTAGAACCACCAGCAGAAGTAAGTTCGACAGTCTTAGTAGTAGGACCAGCAGCAGCTTCGTCACCAGCACCAGCAGCAGGACCAGCCATAACAACAGCACCACCTGCAGCAGCTTCAATACCATATTCTTCTTTTAGGTAATCAGAAAGTTCTTTAGCCTGTAGAAGTGATAGAGCAACGATTTTGTCGCCAAGTTCCTTGATTTCTGCGCTGAATTCTTTAGTAGCTTCTTCGCTCATTTTAAATCTCCATATACATAATCTGCGGGGATATCCCCTTTAAACATTTAAAAATTACTAACAATCGGAATTTCAGTTCTGCCCAACCCGGACAGGAAAAATTTATGCTGATTCTTCCAATTCTTCGACACGAGCCTTGATCTGGCCAGCAATTGTGCTTACAGGACCAGTAAGTGCTCCAGCAAGGTTGCTTGCAGGCGCAAGTGCCTGACCAACAATCTGTGCCTTGAGTTCTTCCTTGGTTGGACTCTTAGATAGTGCAAGAACACCAGCTGCATCAAGAAGAGTAGACTCAACTACTGCCCCGTGAACCTTTACGTTATCATCAGATTTTGCCTTGCCACACAATAAGCGAGCAATAGCAACTGGATCTTCACCAAACGCAAAAGCTGTCTGTCCACTACAAATACTTGTTACTTCAGGAAGTCCCAACTCCTTCAAAGCAATATTTGCAACACGATTCTTAACAAAGAGGAATTCTATTCCTGCTTCTGCAAGTTCATCACGCATTTTGCCCTGATCAGCCATATTAACACCTTCATAGCCGACAGAAACTAGGTTTTGAACTCCTTCAAATCTTGCCTTATATTCCTTAAGAAGTAATTGATTAACTAAATTTGGCATAACCTTTTACTCCCTTATTTTATAATGCGATCTTAACACCAGGACCCATAGTAGTTGAAATAGTGATATTTAGAATAAAATCACCTTTTACTACAGCTGGTCTTAGTGACTTGATGTGATTAATCGCTGCATTAATATTTTCAGCAAGCTTTGCTTCATCAAAGCTAGCCTTCCCAACGATCATATGGACATTGCCCTCTTTATCGTTACGGAATTCGATCTTGCCAGATGAGAAGTCAGATACAGCCTGTGCTACTTTATCAGTAACAGTACCACTCTTAGGACTTGGCATCATACCTTTAGGGCCAAGTACCTTACCTAACTTACCGACAAAACGCATCATAGCTGGATGGCAGATAGCAATATCAAAATCAAGCCAGCCTTTTTCGATCTTTTGAACAAGATCCTGACCGCCAACTTCGATAGCACCATTTGCTGTAGCTGCTTCAGCCTCTTCACCTTCACAAAAAGCAACAACGCGAACGCTTTTACCAGTTCCGTTTGGCAGTGAAAAACTACCACGAACTAACTGGTCAGCCTGCTTTGTATCAATGTTCAGATTTAGAGCAAGATCTACAGTCTCGTCAAACTTGGCAGTAGCACCGTTTTTCGCTACTTTAACAGCTTCATCTACAGAATGTAGTTTTAGCGGTTCCAAGCCGTCTGAGGCCTTTTCGAATCTTTTACTTATTTTTCTAGTCATTTGACATTTGCTCCCAGACTTTATTAGTCCTCAACTTCAAGTCCCATGCTTCTTGCAGTACCGGCAATAATACGAACAGCCTGATCTACCTCACGGGCGTTGAGGTCATTCTTCTTAACTTCGACAATTTCCTCGAGTTGTTTACGAGAAACCTTACCTACTTTTTTACGGTTAGGCTCACCAGAGCCGCTCTCAATCCCAGCAGCTTTCATAAGTAGAACAGCCGCAGGAGGACTTTTGATAATGAAATCAAAAGATCTATCTGCATAAACACTGATTTCAACAGGACAAACAGTCCCTTTCATTTCAGCTGTTGCAGCATTAAATCTCTGAACAAAGTCTCCAACTGGAACCTGATGCTGACCTAGAGCAGGACCTACAGGAGGAGCCGGTGTTGCTGCGCCGCCTGGAACCTGCAATTTGATGAGTGCAACCACTTCTTTTTCATTGGCCATAATTAAAACTACTCCAAAACAAAATGGGTTTGAAGCGCAACCCAATTATATAAAACAGCAATGTCCACCATTCCCAACAAGTGCGTAAAGTCGGGCAACATTACCAAAATCAGTCAAACGTCATTAACTTGAGGCATCACTCTCGATCTAAGTTCGCTCAACCTGATAAAACTCTAATTCAACCGGTGTTGAGCGACCAAATATATGCACAACCACTCTTACCACACCTTTTTCAGGATAAACTTCTTCAACAAGTCCTTCAAAATTCTCAAAAGGTCCTTCTTTGATCCTAACCTTATGCCCAGGCTCAAATTCAACCTTAGGCTTTGGTTTCTCTTTTTCACTATCTAAACTATCTAGAATACGATTAATCTCATTATCAGGAAGCGGTACCGGCTCACGCGGATTAGCACTAACAAAACCACTAACCCCGCTGGTATCATTGATAACATACCACGCTTCATCAGAAAAATCCATTTCAATAAAGAGGTAACCTGGATATGTCTTCTGCGCAACAATACGCTTCTTACCTGAGCGAATTTCCTGAACACTCTCTTTTGGAATAAGGATCTCACGAATTTGCTCAGTAAGCCCTTTACTCTTTATCTGCTCAACCATGAGGTCACGAATTTTTTCTTCCCTCTCCGGTTGAACTTTTACAGTATACCATGTACCCATTTAGATATCCCTTTACAATACTATATTCAACAAGAAACGCTATACAATACCTTATTTATCAACCCTTGTCGGATCAAAGACATATATATTACATTTCTTGATATATTTCAAACAACAAAGCCTACGCAAGAAGCCACTGAAGAATATTCTTAGCAAGCACAAACTCAAGCACAGTATCTGCAAGACCAATGTAAACCGTCATAAAAATAACCGTGACAATAACAACATATGTTGCGCCCCAAGCTTCAGCTTTATGATCAAACAATGGAAGAACATCCGGCCAGACAACCTTACGAAGCTCAACATCTACATCAATAAGAAAATCACTACTCTTTACTGAGAAATACGACAAATATATCGCAAAAGCAGTAATTGCCAAAAATATCACTATCGCCCCAGCAAATGCTTGGTTCATAAATAGCGAAGAAACAGAAGCACTAGAAGCATCCTCTATAGACAACTGCCATCTATACCAACTAAATCCTGAGTAAAGCGCCAAAATAACTCCAAGAACAACTGCCCCTGCTCTTGCAACCTTACCTTGCTTTTCCTTATGCATTACTGTCCCCGCATTTCTATATAGACTATCAATAATAAAAATTACACACCACTCAAACGCCGAACAAACAATATCAACAAAAAAATTGCGTGCCAGGAAACACACAGCCTATAATAGACTTATGTAGAGTGCCATTACAGAACGGCACTCTACAAATTTCAATTATAACCTACATGTCCAATAGCTTGGCAGGGGCGGAGGGACTTGAACCCCCAACCGCCGGTTTTGGAAACCGGAGCTCTGCCAATTGAGCCACACCCCTGCATTATTCTTTCCCAGACAACAAAACCACTATCAAAATTTTGCTACCCATTTCTCACTTAAAGCCAAGCAGCACCTAGCCAAGCGAGTCAAATATTTTATTTTCTACTCAGTAATTGTAGTAACAACACCAGAACCAACTGTTCTACCACCTTCACGGATAGCAAAACGTAGCTGTTCTTCCATAGCGATCGCGTCAATTAGTTCAATATCCATTGTGATGTTATCACCAGGCATTACCATTTCAACACCTTCTGGTAGGATTGCCTGACCAGTTACATCAGTTGTACGGAAGTAGAACTGTGGACGGTAACCACTGAAGAATGGTGTGTGACGACCACCTTCTTCTGAAGTCAATACATATACTTCACCTTTGAACTTCTTGTGTGGCTTAATACTTCCTGGAGCACAAAGAACCATACCGCGAGTAACTGCAGATTTCTCAATACCACGAAGAAGAACACCAAGGTTATCACCTGGAACACCCTGATCAAGTGTCTTCTGGAACATTTCAACACCTGTACATACTGTTTCCTGATTGTCACCTAGACCAACAATCTGAACCTTGTCCTGCATCTTGATTGTACCGCGTTCTACACGACCAGTCACTACTGTACCACGACCTTTAATACTGAATACATCCTCAATTGGCATCAAGAATGGCTTGTCATCATCACGTTCTGGAATATCAAAGTACTCATCCATTGTATCCAAAAGAAGCTTGATACCACTTGTTTCATCTGTTGGATTCTCAATAGCTTTTAGAGCTGAACCACGAACGATCGGTAGATCATCACCTGGGAAATCGTACTTGCTTAGAAGTTCACGAATCTCCATCTCTACTAGCTCAACAAGCTCTTCTTCACCTTCCATTAGATCACATTTATTTAGGAATACAAGTACCTTTGGCACTGCAACCTGACGAGCAAGAAGAATATGTTCACGTGTCTGAGGCATAGGACCTGATGGAGCTTCCACAACAAGAATAGCACCATCCATCTGAGCCGCACCAGTAATCATGTTCTTTACGTAGTCAGCGTGACCTGGGCAGTCAACGTGAGCGTAGTGGCGCTTTTCTGATTCATACTCTACGTGAGAAGTAGCGATTGTAAGAATCTTAGTTGCGTCACGACGACCTTGAGATTCAGAAGCCTTAGCAACTTCATCATAAGCGATAGCTGCACCACCGTATAGGTTAGCAGATACAGTTGTAAGAGCAGCTGTAGTAGTAGTCTTACCATGGTCAACGTGACCGATTGTACCAACATTGATGTGTGGCTTGGTTCTCTGGAATGTTTCTTTAGCCATTACAATTTCTCCTAAAATAAAATACTTTTCGAATCTAAACAATTCAATATTATAAAAAGGCTTTGCTAAGATCAACTATCACACAAGCCGCAATTCACACCACTCCGCACAATGCATATCACTAACCGCATCAAGGGCACTATCTTCTCTATTATATTATAATGTAATAGGCTTTACCAACATACAATAATAGACTAAGAATACAACCGAAACGGTTGAGCTAAAATAATACACAAAAAAAGAGAAGTTTCAATGACAAATACAATAATTCTCGCCAAAAAAACTACTTTTTTATGAAATAGCATCAGAAACCCCAAATCCAATATAATTCTCTTGATATCAGAGTCCAATATTACTCAGAGTCACAGAAGGACTTGGAGCTGCTGTCGAGATTTGAACTCGAGACCTCTTCCTTACCAAGGAAGTGCTCTACCTACTGAGCTACAGCAGCAAATTCTGAGTGGAAGATAATATATGTAATAGGCTCTCATTGTCAAGCACTAAGAGTTTTTTTTTCATATTTTATTATTACCCCCTGCTAAATAACACAAATTAGCGTTATCTCAAAGCAAAACACTCAAGCACTAATTAACAAACTTTATTTAATATACTCAGAGTATATTATTATGTAGTATAGTGTTTAGCAAATACCATCGCCCCCCCTAAATTACTCGCATCACCCGTTATCTATTATACTTATAATAATTTTGAAACATTATCACTTTATTTATACACCCCTTTTAATCCATTGTTTAAAATATTCAAGTTGATCAGTCGTATGAAAGTAATGCTCTGCTCCTTGCATAACAGTCAAATCACAACCAAACATACCTACAAAATCCTTTATTATGGAAAACTCACATATATCATCATTTTCCCCATAAAGAATGGCTGTGTGAGTATTCCAAAAATTGACCGGGTGCTCTCTCACAAAACAATAATAATCCCAATACAATTTCTGACCAATAGGCAGTATAATTTCTTTCTCAGCCATCAATCTATCTTCAGATACATTGAAAATAGACATCATATTTTCTATTAGTCTTTCCATATCAACTACTGGAGATAGAAAGAAACAATGGTTTAGTATGTTTTTACTATAAGCAATCAGACTAAAATATGCCCCAATGCTACACGCAAATAAACTTATATTACTTGAAATAGACTGAGCATACTTCATAATAATATCAAGATCATGAATACAGTTTTGAGCACTACAAATATATGCTGACTCATCCTTTCTATCACCATGCTCAGGCAGGTCAAAACTCAATACTTGATAGCCTTTTAGCACCACCTGCTCCGCAAGAATAGCGATACACTCATCATTCTTACTCGACATATTACCATGTACCGCAATAAACAAATTATCTGATTTCTCGCCCCACAAGATCGCAGGAATATTGTCAACGATCAAACTCTCTTTCAACACCATTCCACCTCCATAAATAAAAGCATAATAACCTTTTATTTATGATACAAGTTCAAGAACACTTTTACAATCATAAGATTATAAATTATAATACAACAATACAATCACCAAAGCGTCACTAAATTGGATAAATCTAAAGAAAAAAGTACTCAATAACCTTATTATTGATCTCACCCAATAACTGCTCATGCCTATTCTTACATAACACTTTTATATTTATATAATAAGCAAAAAGACAAAAAAATTCTTTAGACGCCATCCAAGTACCTTTCAGCCCGAAATTCATATTTTCACTAATAATAAAAAAGATTTTTTTTTATCCTTTTCACTATTGACTTCTCTACCCATTCCAATATACTTCTTAAACATTCGTTATTAACGAATATAACATTTGCCCGCTTAGCTCAGCTGGCTAGAGCAATTGACTCTTAATCAATAGGTCCGCGGTTCGAATCCGCGAGCGGGTACCAAACTAAAAAGCTGTAAACCTTATATATCATAGGTTTACAGCTTTTTTATTTACAACTTTTTAAATATCTAAAATTCCGTAAAACTGTCAATATTAGGCTATTTCGCTCAATTTACCCCTTCCCTTGCCCCTTCATTTACCCCTTATAAAAACCAATAGATGTACCTGTATTTGAGTCACGGCTATTCCACAAATCAGGTAATTGACTAACAGCTGACATATTGTCTTCCATAAGAATGTGGGTGTAAAAGTTCATGGTCAAATCTATACTACTATGACGCATCAATTTCTGGGCTATTTGGGGCTGAACTCCACTACGAGCAAGTAAAGTACAGAAGGTATGTCTCAGGCTATGAAAATCAGCCTTACCCTGGTTAGTTACAACATCAATACCAACAGCCTCAAGATCTACTCTCAACATTCTTGCACCTACTCCACTTCTCATACCTTCAAAAACCCAGACATCCGGTAATGCTGGACAATCCGAGAAGTACTCTCTTATCTTATTTGCTAGACTCTCCCGAAGTGGTAACTCAACCTTATGCCCATTATTGGTGCTATTACTATTCTCATGTTAAAAATTCCCTCATTATAAATTTACTCAAGTAATGCTTCATCAAGTAGTACTAATGCTTACTTGCTTTCTGTTTGGGTTTATATAATATTGCAGATAATTGCTAATATTTCTTACTCATAAATTTCGAAATATTCCTCTGGTGTTGGTATTTTACCAAGCAAAGCAACAATTGCAGCCACTTCAGCACTTCCTAGATACATCTTTGCACCAGTCCCCATACGATTATTAGTATTCTTAGTACTTGTGGAAAAGACCATGGCATTTTCAGCTGTTCTTGCTTGATTACCCATACAAAGGCTACAGCCTGGAATTTCAATCCTTGCACCAGCTTCTTCAAATATATTTATAATACCTTCTTCCTTCAAGATCGTCATATCCATTCTTGTTGGTGGCACAATCCATAATTTCTTTACTCCGACCTTTTTCCCGGTAATTACTCGAGCTACAGCTTTAAAGTGCTTGATATTAGTCATACATGACCCAATAAATACTTCGTCAATCTCAACACCTTGATGCTCTGATAACCAACAAGCATTATCTGGATTATTTGGAGCAGCAATAACAGGCTCCTTTATTTCAGTAAGATCTATTTCTAACTTATCAGAAAATTCTGCATTTACATCACGACGTAATAACTCAGGATTAGCCAGCCAATTTTCAATCTCATTTAGCCTATTCTTTATTGTCGATTTATTTTCATAGCCACTATCAATCATCCTCCGCATAAGATCAACACTATTCTTCAAATGATCGACAACTTTATCTTGCGCAAGGTCAATAGTACAACCAGCCGCACTTCTCTCTGCAACTGAAGCCGAAAGTTCAAAAGCTTCTTCCACCGTCAGTTCATTTGTAAAGCCTTCCATTTCAATAATTTTACCGTTGAAAATTTCCTTCTCACGGCTCAGTTCGTTACCCTTCATGGTGATATAATTTACAACATCTCTAAGCACAATCGCAGGATTTAATTGTCCATTTAAACGTAACAATAATGACTCAGGTACATCGAGTGGCATCATACCCAATGTTGCCGCAAATGCCACAAGTCCTGATCCAGCCGGAAAAGAGATTCCCAGAGGTGAATGCATATGACTATCCCCTCCGGTGCCTACTTGGTCAGGAAGCAACATTCTGTTCAACCAACTATGTATAATACCATCACCAGGTTTTATGGCAACGCCACCACGCTTCTGGAAATAGTCTATTAGAGTACTATGCATCAAAATATCACTATTTTTGGGATAGGCAGCAGTATGACAAAAACTCTGAAGCACCAATGGTGCCTGAAATTTTAAGCAAGCGAGTTCAGTAAGTTCATCACAGGTCATTACCCCGGTAGCATCCTGACTTCCTACTATTGAAACTCTCGGTTCACAACTCTCACCCGGCAACACACCGCTTTCCCCGCAAGCCTTTCCTATAATCTTTTGAGCCAAAGTAAAACTCTTTCCTTCCTTCTTATGCATACTTTCAGGTCTTATAAAAACAGTATCACTCTTCATATGCAACACTTCTCGCGCTCTCTGAGTCAACTTCTTACCAATCAGTAGTGGTACCCTCCCACCAGCTCTATATGCATCAGGGATAATTAATGGCAGCATAGAAAATACAGCTATTACCTTTCCAGCAACATCTCTTATCTCACATTTCTTTGTATCTATAATTACCTTTGCACCATGCTCTATCTTTGTCACATCACAAACAATTGGCAGACCACCTGAATCAATAAAGGTATTAAAAAATACCGGAGCAAAGCTTCCGGCAATAACAATACCACCACTACGCTTATTTGGGACATATGGTATATCTTCACCGATTGCCCAGATAAGTGAGTTCACAGCAGACTTTCTTGAACTTCCAATCCCAACAGTATCACCTACAAATACCGTGCCTTCACCACGCTCACGATTTTTCAGCATAGTAGCGATACCATCAGGAAATTTATCCTCTCCCATTGTAAGAGAGTGCAAAGGTATATCTGAACGAGTAGCAACATACTTTGGTGGTGACAAATCATCATTATTAACAACTCCTGCTACTTTATAAACAATCTTTTCTATTATAGCAGGTAATTCCTGTCTTGAGAGAAACCACTCCGCTTTTGCCCAACTCAAAATTACATCTCTCGCATACTCATTACCACTATCCATTAAAGATTTAATCTCATCAAAACTATCAAATACTAATATGAGTTTCTTCAGAGCTTTGGCCGCAAACTCTGCATATTTTATATCATTAAGTAAATTAACTAGATGAACAACATTATACCCACCCATCATCGTTCCAAGTATCTCTATAGCATATTCAGGGGAGATAGCACAGCACTCAATATTACCGAGTACAATAGAAGCTAAAAAATCTGCCTTAACCCTTGCCGCCTCAGCAACACCCGCAGAAACCCTATTGATCAACAAATCAACAAGAAAATTCATATTTTCTGTATCATCTAATAATTTCCGGCATAACTCTTCTACTTGAGAAGCAGACAAAGGCAACGGTGGAATATTTTGCAAAGCCCTTTCAGACACATGCTGAGTATATTGATGGTTCATAAAATGTCCTCTCACTATGTATAAAGTATACAGAAATACTATATATTAAATTATCCTATAAATAGAGCTCAAAGTATAAATACTTTTGAGCTCTATGATTAACGCTATTGCTTTACCGTGACATTAATTCAAAACTAGATTTAAATATTAGTTAACCTTATTAACAACACTACCTGCAATAAATGCTTTCAAATTATCAACAGCAATATTCATCAGCCGTGCTCTTGCTTCGAGTGGAGCCCATGCAATATGTGGAGTAATATAACAGTTCTTGGCCGTCAACAATACGTTATCAGCTTTAATTGGCTCTGTTGATACAACATCTATACCAGCAGCAGCTACCTTACCGCTATTGAGTGCTTCGGCAAGATCTTCTTCAATAATCAACGGACCACGTGAAGTATTGATAATAATCACTCCATCCTTCATCCTAGCAATGCTGTTTTTGTTGATCATACCCTCTGTTGATTCAAATAGTGGGCAGTGTAATGAGATAACATCAGAGTTTGCAAGTACTTCATCAAGCTCAGCATACCTCAAGTTATCTGACTCTAAATCTTTATCCTGATAAGCATCAAAGGCAAGAACCTTCATACCAAACGCTTGAGCAATCTTTGCGGTATTCTGACCGATACGGCCAAAACCAATAATACCCATTGTCTTGTCTGCAAGCTCTATAAGAGGGAAGTTCCAATAGCAGAAGTCTTGACAAGCAGTCCAGTCACCATTAAATACCGTCTGGCTATGACTTTCAACGTGATGACATATGTTTAACAAATGAGCAAACACAAACTGTGCAACAGCAGTAGTGCCATAGGTTGGTATATTACAGACAGGAATATTTTTTTTTGCTGCTGCTACGGTATCAACAACATTGAAGCCTGTAGCAAGAACACCGATATACTTAATTGATGGACAAGCAGAAATAATTTCTTTGGTAATAAGGGTTTTATTTGTAATAACAGCATCAGCATTACCGATGCGGCTAATTACATCTTCTTTATTTGTCCTATCGTAACAAACAAGTTCGCCCAATTCAGAGAATCCATCCCAAGTCAAGTCTCCCGGATTTAGAGTATGACCATCTAAAACAATAATTTTCATTACTTATACTCCTATGATATTTTAAAATTTTTGCAATTTAAGCTCTATATGTTAATCAAATGTAACACTACAGCATGGTAAAGTGGCTCAATATGAATATATCTGGATAAAAATAAAAGCACTACTATAGAACGGTATAGATCAATGTGAATACTCACACATAACATCTTTTAGAGCAGGATAAAGTTTTTTATATACATCATATGTTTTTAGGTACATATTTCTAATTTCTTCTTTTTCTGGATATATTGCATTACCAGTAGATTTTAATTGAGGAAGTGCTTGATCAGTCGGACTTGAGTATAATCCACCAGCAATTCCCCCAAGCAATGCAGCACCAAGGGCTGCAGCATCAGTATACGAGGTTGTACTATATGGAAGGTTTAAAACACTAGATTTGATTTGATTCCAATAGCTGCTCTTTGTACCATTACCCACAGCAACAATATCGCAAATAGTTACATCAAAACACTCCTCACCATATTCTAATAGCTGTCTAAGTACATACGCTCCTGACTCATACACAGACTGCATGAGGTCAATCTTGTCTGACTGCACAGTGATACCATACCAGACTCCTACCGCTTTACTATCCCATATTGGCGAACGCTCACCCGATAAATATGGCAAGAATGCTACGCCATTAGCTCCAGGTGTAGCTGAAGCTATTGCAGCATTCATATCCTCCACAGTTGCGAATTCATTAAAGATATTGTTTTTTAACCAATCAAGAGCTGCACCCATAAACGAGTTTGCGCCATGCGCCAGCCAATTACCATTTATAATATGTTTTCTATTCATAAAAACTGGATCAAATTGTGGTTTATCATGAATAAAGGTAAGGACTCCAGATGTTCCAACCGACTCAAAAACTTCTGCCTTATCTTTAATACCGAGGGCAAAAGTAGCACAAGCCGTATCAGCAGCTCCAAGTGCAACAGGTGTACCTTGCTTTATACCAGTTTCAATACTTATATCTTTTTTTACAACTCCAATTTTTTCAAAAGGAGATTTTATACTAGCTACCTTACTCTCAGGAACATTGGCATAGCTAAGTAAATCACAATCCCAACAGTTATCATTAGAATCAAGTTTAAAAACTCCACTGTAAGAAGCTTGGGTCCAATCCACTCCCGTCTTACCCGTAAACTGTGCAACAATAAAACTATTAAGCATTCCCGCATACTCTGTTGCCTCCCAAATCTCGGCTTCATTCTCTTGCAGCCATATCAAGTTTGAAACGCTACAAGATGCTACAGCCGCTCTATTTCCAAGAAGCTTGGAATATTTTTCGGAATCAACCGCCAATGAATTCAGATATCGTTTCACAGAACTATCCGCGCGAATATCCATATATGTAATACCACAACGTAACGGTTTGTATTCTTTATCCATAAGTACTGTAGTTGGGCATGTCGATGAAACGCCAATACTTAATATATCAATATTAGTAGTAGCAATTAATTTCTTGATTGCTACTACAATACTTTTCCAATATAATTCCAAATCAATCTCTGCATAACCGCGCTGTGCTCTTATTAGCACAACAGACACTTGCTCTTTGGCGATAATACCTCCATCAAGAGTAAAAGCAACTACTTTTATGTTTGTTGTACCAGCATCAATGCCGATTATTGCTTTAGTCTTCATGGTTTAATAACTACCTTTATCGCGTCACCACTCTCAGCCAGCGCTAGAGCATCATTGAATCTTTCCAACTTAAAAGTATGAGTAACCAATGGCTGTACATCTATTGCGCCACATTCTACTAATTCTAAGCACTTTTTAAACCCACTACGTTTTAATGACGCAGAGCCAACAACACATAGCTCATTATAATGAATTAGATTTACATCAACCTCTGGCATAGCACCTTTTGCAAACCCAGCAAACATACTAACTCTAGCCCCTTTTTTACAAATCTGCAAACTCTGATTGACAATTTTTGGATTGCCAATTGCAAGAATTACCACATCAGCACCAAGCCCCTCAGTATTTGCACATACAATATCCGGTAGTGATTCGTTGATAGGGTCAACCAAGATATCCGCACCAAACTTAATAGCAGCCTCACGGCGACTCTTTGTTGGTTCGCTAACGATTACTTTGGTAGCCCCTTGAGCTTTTGCGAGCATTACATGCATCAATCCAATTGGACCAGCACCAATTACAACTACTGTATCTCCAAAGCCGATATTTAGTTTTGTCTGACCTTCTTGAACACAAGCAAGTGGCTCAACTAGTGCCCCAGCTTCCCATGATGTTTCAGGCTTGAGTTTGAGTACGTTACCGCTAGTTACAAATGCTGCAGGAATCTTCAAGTATTCAGCGAAACAACCGGAATACTCATATCCGATAGCTTTTCTGTTCAAGCAGACATTCTCCATATCATTCAAACAATAGCAACACTCTCCACAAGGCAATACAGGATCAATAATCACACGATCACCGATCGCAAATGCTGTAACATCTTTACCAATACATACAACCTCACCAGAGACTTCGTGTCCAATAATTGCAGGCATCGTAATACCCTTGGTCTTTGAGCCATTGATTATTCTACTATCAGTGCCACATATTGCTGCAGCTTTGACCTTTATCAGCATCTCATTCTCAGCAATTTCTGGATCAGGGACATCTTTATATTCGACACAATCAACCTTTGTAAATACAGCAGCTTTCATATTATCTCCTAAACTTATTTAGCATTATCCGCATAGATTTTCATAGCAGCTTCAACATTGGCATCTTCTAAAATCATTGCTCTGAATGCCATTGTAGCAGCTGTTGGGAATTTATCTTGCCAGATACATCTACCGTATGTAACTCCAGCCAAACCAATAGCAAGAGCATCCTGTGTCATCTGGAAGTAAGACTTAAGATCATTACCACCAGCGCCACCTGCTAGACATACTTTTGCTGGGCAAGAATCAACAACTTTCTGAAAACTTTCAGCTGAACCACTCCAAAGAGTCTTAATAACGTCAACACCAAGTTCAGCACCAGCACGCACAGCATATGCAAGAGCGTCTGTATCTGAAGGATCCTTGATCATTGAGCCTTTAGGATAAATATGAGCAACCAGAGGCATACCCGCTTTTTCAGCTTCCTTACTAATCATACCAAGGTGAGTTAACTGTTGAGCCTGTTCAGGACCACCAACGATCATACCAACAGAGATAGCATCTGCACCACATCTTACAGCTTCTTCAACATCAGCTACAGGCGCATCATAGTGTGGGTGATAGTTTATTGAATATGTTGTAGACTTCATAATTAGTGCCACTTCACCAGCATACTTTGGGAATACATTTGTAGCAATGCCTTTTTGCAAAGTAACAGCATTTGGCCTGCCTTTGATAACAGTCTCAAGTGTTTTATCAATGTTCTCTAACCCTGGCAATACACCTCTAGTAATTGGGTGATCAAGAGTTATTGCAAAAAGCCTACCAGACTTCTTATCAAACAATCTTGACATTCTAATCTGCTTACCTACGTTCATTTTTTCTCCTTTTAAGAATTATTTTTTAAAAATCATGTAAATTTACACGTGTTTATTTCATTACGACACATTTAATATATTAATACAACATCAAATCAACCAAGAACGTAGCGATTTGTGGTATTGCAGCAAAGATCACTAAGAATACAGCAATAATCACATAAAACGGCCATGATGCTTTAACAATTGTCTCTATTTTCAATTTCGAGACTAATGATGTAGCGAATAGACATACCCCTACTGGCGGTGTACTTAGGCCAATAGAAAGCGCCATAACCATAAACACAACAAAATGAATCGGATTGATTCCAACAGCTAACGCTGTGGGCATTAGTACCGGTGTGAGCAACAATATTGCTGCAGTAATATCAAGGAACATCCCTATGACAATAAAAATAAGTCCCATTATTAGTAACACGATAAGACTATTAGTTGAAATACTAAGTAAGAATACACTTACCTTATCTGGTAGTTGATCAATAGCAAAGATATAAGTAGCAACTGAAGCAACCATAGCAATAAATAAAATTGTCCCAGAAGTTACTCCTGCAGTTATCATGAGTCTTGGAAATTGCTTCCAAGTCAAACCTTTATAAACATATATTGAAAGGAACAACGTGTATACTACAGCAAGTCCAGCTGCTTCTGTCGGCGTAACAAAACCACAGAAAATTCCTGATAAGATAATAAGCGGTGATAAAAGCGCTGGTATCGCATTAAAGATAATTTTTATAATCTCACGATAACTTCGTATTACGACTTTACCATATCCATTACGTCTAGCAATAACATAGTTTGTTAGCATGAATAATAACGAGAGCAATACAGCTGGTCCAATTCCACCAGCCAAACAAGCACTAACAGACTGTTCAGCAACAACAGAAGCAATAACCATTAGAATACTAGGTGGTACAATTGATGACAAGGTTGATGTAATCATTGTAATTGCAGCCGCATATGGCCTTGGATAACCTTCCTCTGTCATTGCTTTTATTTCAATAGGCCCCAAGCTACCAACATCAGCAACAGATGACCCTGATATCCCTCCAAAAATAAAACTTGCAATGATATTTACATGTCCTAGTGCTCCTCTCCATCTTCCAACATACGAATTAGCTGCACTAAAAATTCTACTAGCAATCCCCCCCTTCTCCATAATTAAACCAGCAAGCACAAACAGAGGCACAGCTACAAGCAAAAAGCTATTCATTGACGAATACATAAATCTTGAGACAACATGAAGTGGTAGTCCATAATAATATAATGTAGAAATTACTGATAGGCCAAGAGCGATAGCTAAAGGTACCCCGACAAGGCTTAACAAGAAAAATAATCCTAGTAAACACAAACTCATAGTTTATTCTCCTCCAACTCTTCAGTCGAAACATCAGTAGTAATTAATCTTTTAGTATTTGAATCCAGGAAGTAACTTTGGAATATTGCGATAATCGACAATAGAGAGCAAACACCCAGCGGCAAGGTCACATAAAACATAGGAATTCCCAAAGATGGAGAGCTTTCCAAACTACAATATTGCCTATGCGTCATACCACAATTATAATACATAACAATTACAAAAAAAGCCAAGCAACTAATTAGATATATAAATCCCTGAACCTTTCTAAAAAACTTTTTATATGGGAGAAGGTCAAAAATAAAGGTAACCCTTGCATGTTCGACACTCCTAAATCCAACAGCCATCCCAAAATTTACAGTCCAAATAAAAAAGTTTCGTGTTAATTCTTCAGTCCAAGGAATTGAACTATTTATCATTCGACTCAAAACTTGAAGACATACGACTATCAACATCCCAAGAATACTTAAAAATATAATGCCATCAACAACACACCATATTATGGTTTTCTTTCTCATATCAACACAACCCTACTAATAGAACCTTTGCTCAGGTAGCACAGTTATCATACTACCCAAGCAATAGTATAAAATATTATTTCCCCAAGAATTCCTGCGATTTTTTAATAAATTCAGCGCCTATCATTTCTTCAAATTTTGGATATTGTTTTACCGCTTCAGTTTGAAAGGCTGCAATTTCTTCAGGAGAGAGTCTATTTACTTTCATTCCATGTGAGGCTAATTCTTTTACAATTTTTGACTCTTGTTTAATATCAGATTTATTCTTGTAATCAGCTGCAGCAAGAGCCGCTTTTTTCACAGCTTTTTGCAGTTCAGGTGTTAGCTTATTCCAAACATCTTTATTAAAAGCAAGAATAAATGAATCTGCAATGTGATTGGTCATTGAAAGATAAGTCTGTACTTCATAGAACTTATTTGCTAATGGTACTTCTACTGGGTTTTCTTGCCCATCAATTATTTTAAGCTGTAAAGCGGTATAAACCTCTTTAAAATTCATAGGAGTTGGGTTTGCGCCTAGTGCACCAAAAAAATCAACCCATAATTTATTATTAGGAACACGTAATTTCATTCCCTCAAAATCACTGGGCTTGGTAATTGGCTTCTTTGAATTTGTAACGTTCCTATAAGTTCTAATAGCTAAAGCCAATCCCTTAATATTTAAGCGATCAAGAGAATCCAATAGCTCTTGCCCAGGCTCACCGTTTAGGTATTTAATAAACTCATCATAGTTTGCAAATAAATATGGCAAACTAACAGCATTCATTTTTGGCTCAAATGAGGCGTAAACAGAAGAAGAAAGAACAAGTGCATCTATAGAACCATCTTCAAGCATATTTATTGCGGAATTTTGATCGCCTGAAAAAAGTATGCCATTTGGAAAAATCGCTACTTCAACCTCACCATTGGTCTCTTTATCAACTTGCTTAGCAAAGAACTCTGCCATTCCTCCAACAGATGACTTAATTGGATCAGGTATTGCCAAGTTAATTTTTATTTCGGAAGAATAACTAACTTGTTGAAGAGCCACACACGCAAATAACATTACAATCATCTTTAAATATTTTTTCACTTTTCTTCTCCTACTCAAAACAAAATATCCAAACTAACCCCTTACAAACTACCAACACTTTGACTATACACCACTATTAAACATTATTCAACTAAAAAAATGATTTTATGAAACTTAATTTACACAATGCATATAAACGCTTATATACAAACACTTAAAATTATTGAATATTCTGGTAATTTTATAATAATCTATTTTTACTATGTGATATTATAAAAAAAAATTATTACTATTGACTAAAATAGGAGGTTACTTTTAAATATAACATAGATAATATGAAAATTTATTCCATATTAAGTATAATGCAATATTAATTACTTTATAAATATTATGATCTACACTGAGTTAAACATCATTCTTGATAATAATAAGAAGGGATTTTATGTACATTAACGAAGAAATAAACTTTAATATTAGAGTAAAAAGAGAAGTTAGTAAGCTTAGCAAAAAGGAGAAAGCTATATGCGATTACATCAAAATACACAGCAAAGATGTTATCCATATGGCAATCAGTGAACTTGCAGAGTTCAGCAACGCTAGTGAAGCATCACTTGTTAGATTGTCCAAAAAACTTGGCTACAAAGGATTCCAAGCGATGAAAATAAACATCGCCCAAGATATTATTGATCCATCAAAACAGATTAGTGAAGTCCTTACTGAAGCAGATAATATTCCAAGTGTTGTCACAAAAGTTTTTCACAGTAATATTCAAGCACTTAGAGATACATTACTCGTTCTAGATAAGAAAAGTGTTGAAGAAGCGATTGAGTTATTAATTAAAGCGAAGAATATTTTCTTTGTTGGTATTGGTGGATCAAATATTATAGCACAAGACGCTCAACATAAATTCATGAGAATTGGCTTTATGGCTTTATCGTTCTCAGATACGACTATGCAAACAATTTTTGCTACTAATTTACAAGAAAATGATGTGGTAATACCTATTTCTCACTCAGGAGCATCTAGAGATACTATAGAAATAGTGAAGCAATCAAAAAACTCTGGAGCAAAAATAATATCAATTACAGATTATTGTAGATGCCCTCTTATCAAGTACAGCGACATATCATTATTCACATCTTCGAGTGAAACAGCATTCAAAACAGAAGCTCTTTCATCACGAATAGCTGAACTTACTATTATTGATGCACTTTTTATTGGTTGTGCATATAAGCAACACGACAAAGCACTGACTAATATGAAGAAAACGCGCGAAGCTCTAGACTCAAAAAAAATATAGTCTTATTGTAGTGCAGTAACACTAGAATATGTGGCAGCAAAATTAGCGATCTTATAAATGCTGAGGTTTTGAATCCAGAATAAAAAAACAGCCTTATTACAATCTCAAAACGTCTTACTTTGAACTTTAATACACTTATTGCTACAAGAAGGCAATAAGGAAAGAATCTTATATTACTACGCATTACAAATTAGTTCACCCCAAAACAATATCCTCCACCAAATCCGTGTCATTTGATAGCATTTACGATAGCATCAAAACCGACACACAAAATCTAACACAATACAATAAACGAATTACATAAGCATTTACATATTCTGGGAGACAACCGTTAAAGTGCGTACCGGTCCACACCAGTACGCACTTTAATCATAATTATCCATGAAAATTATAAAGCATAAAAGTATAGCTGATTTCATAATATATGAAGTCAGCTATACAGACGCTAATAAAAACAACGTTGATTATTTTTCTATGTCATATGCATAGGCCCAAATTGATGTACAAAGATATAATGGTTTATCTTTATATGTATATTCACCTCCAACACCAATTAAAGCTGAAAATCCCCACCATCCTGATTTTGGTATCGAATAAGAAAACTCGCCATTTTTATTGGTTAATATAGCTTGCTCAGAACAGGCGTCATTTGGAGAAGTTATTAATGCTTCTTTCTCAAATTTGTTGTTTTTCATATCAATTTTATGATTTATATAAGTAACACCAACCCTTACAAAAGGTACCGGGACATACGAATCTGTTTCTTTATCCCACTTCTGCACAATACCACGAAAAACATTATTTGTCCATAACGCATATGGACGCACAAGCGGCTTTATCTGAACTTTAAGACCTGGAACATCTTTAAATACACAAGTCATCGCACCACCTTTATTAAGAACAACCTTTGTTATATTCTCAATATACGAGTCAACCTTTTCTTCATAATATGGACTTGGATCACAGAAAAATACAAAGTCCCCCATCCCTCTTGCTTTATACTCAATCTCATATCCATCACCAGAGTTTTCTAGACTAGTGAAAGTTATAGGCGTTAACTCAGCTGTAAGATCTTTAATAACAGGCTCACTTTCTCCCTTTTGAGTCATCACACCAAATTTAAGTGGTACTTTAGCTTTACCATCTTGATCAGCTCCCATATTCATACTATGCGCAGCAGCAAAAGGATGGGTAAAAATCAACTTGAGTGGAAGCTTACTTGAAGAGAAAACACCTTCAGGAGAATAAATCAACTGACTGTGAGCAAAACTGAACGAACAAAGAAAAACAAATACAATTAAACTTAAAGCTACTTTATACCTAACACTCATCACAATACTCCTTTTCAATTTTTAAAACAATAAAATATAAATATATTCATATAACTTTCTATTTATTTATCAATTCTGTACCCAACTACAAGTGCACATTTCCTGAGAAAAATTCTGATCAAAAAGTGATAATAATATTAACAGTAATAATCAAAGCCCAACCATGATATGTGCTCTTAAAATACCTTTCAAACACTACTTATATCTATTTTGAATTACTAAAAATAATAATCAGTGTTTCAAAATCAATAACAATCAAAAGATCTCTTAGTCAATTAATTGTTAGACAACACTAACTTTGATTGCAAAAATTTTTCTTATTACTACTTCCTATTACTAACTAATAGCTTTTGCAATTTAGCAGCCAAGGAAAATACTGACTTACCACCCAGCAAGTGAGCCGACATTACTAAAATCGGAAAAATAATTCTAAAGTTATTATCTCAAAGCTATCATTAAAAAAATTGAATACACACTACGCTAAAATAAAACTAAATATCATTCTAAATTAGGTATCTCTAACTTATATAGATTTATCTAAGTATGTCAACCATGTTTTTAATAATTTATCATACAATATTACATAAACCTTCATATCGTAATCTCAATCATTATAAAAGGCAACCAAGAAAAAAATCTATAAACCCAGATCAACTAGGAGTTATAGACTTTTTAATATTATACTAAATCTTTTCTGCAACTTACAAAAGAAAACCACACCCTGAGGGGCAAACAAAATCAATGCACACCTTTCGTTTTCACTCAAACAGCATAACTATCCTTTAAAGATGGATAAATTCACCACAATAAATACAAACTGAGCTATTTTACTTTTTTCCAAAGTAGCCAGCATATGAATACAAAATTAATTATTATATTTGTAAATCCAAGAGAACTTTATAAGCTCTCTTTACCCAAAAGGGCTGCTGCTTTTTCTAGTCTCTCAGTATCCATTTTAAGCAACTTCATCTCTTCGAGCATTTCCATTTCTTCAACTGCAAGAATTATAACCATAATCTGTGGTTTCACAGGGCTGCCGTGCAATTTTAAGCCCTATCCCTAATTTTAGCAGCAGGTACTCCTAGCTTTCGTCCTGCTTTAGAATATGAATATCCTTGCTCTACAACTAATTTAACTCCTTTTAACTTGAACGCTTTTAAATAATGATTAACTTTGCCATGATGGATTCTCCTATAGTTATACTATTAAAAAAATCCGTAAACTCAATGTCCACTATTTGTAGGGCAAGTCAAGTTTGGTAGACATCTGATTTAAGTGTCTTTATAATAAATTTTAATGAGTTCATTATGACAAAACCAAGAAAATTTAAATTTATATTTTAAAGTTGCGTGATAATTTATTGTGGTATATAATTATAATATGTTTTTGATCATCAATTATTCTTCCTTTTGGTATTATTAGAAATGAGGATGATTAAAATACAATCATATCTAATAATTAAAATTGTGACTATGTCACGGTATATATAAAAAAGTAAAAACAACTTTATATAAACAAAAAAATAGATTTTACGACTCAAAGAAACATCTTTAAATAACAATTTAAAATGACTATAGGTAAAAATAACGACAGACTATTTAGATAAGCAAAAAACACTTGATGACTTGCGAGAAAAATTAATGACTTTACGATGAGGAATACTTTACTTAATTTTAAAGATATTGGTTCAAAAATTGTGTAAAATATTGCTAAACTTCCTGAACAAGTATAAAAGGATAAAATAATGAATAAACTGTTATTTCTGATTGCAACAGTTGCTATGTCATGTATTTCATCAGCTAGTTACTGTTTGGATACCGCAACTGGTAAAACTGTAACAATGTCAAAAGAACAGGGGTATTACCGGGTGGATATTGATCTTTCTGTTCCTAGAGTCACGCGTAAAGATGCTGGTATAGAGTTGGGTAGAATAATAAAGAAAAATGTCAGCAACTATGAAGAGCTTATAGATAGTTATTTTAAAGAGTTCCTCAATAATAATACGAATTATACTTTGATGATTGAACGTATGAATTTAATCTGGCCGAATGTTCCGAGTATTGTTAGAGATGAGATAGATGGTATGGCTCAGAGTATCTGCAGTACTGATAAAAATATACTTGGCGATGGGTTGCTCTCTCCAGATGAAATGCGTTTACTAAATTTGATCCCTGATGTTTTCAGAGCTACAAATTGTAGCGCAGTCGGGGTTCTTCCAGTAGCTTCTGAATCCGGCAAGCTTTTGGTTGCTAGAAATGTTGATTGGGATGATGGCAAGACTCAGCAGTTATCCCGAATCCAGTCGGTGGTAAAGTATCACTTGCCGAATAATTGTTCTTTAACCAATGTTAGTTATCTGGGGCTTGCAATACTGCTGACCGGTATTGGCAACAATGACGGATACTCCGGCAGTGAGGTTGGACAGACTCTATTCCAGGCTCTTCTTGATTCGGATATTGGGGTAAAGTTCACTATTGACAATAAGCGGCGTTCCTATGCTGCTGACCTGCGGGCATATGCAGAACAGACTCAAGATATGACTGAAATGTGCAGGCTACTTGACAGTACTGCCAGAGATTATACCTTCGGACACCTGATATTCCTCGCAGATAAAAATACTCTTGGAGTGTATGAGGATAACCTGACCTTCGCTGAGAGTAAACTTCGTACTGTTAAGGACAATCCTGACCTGTATATTCCTTGGAAGATCCCAGGTACAATTGGAGCGGTAAACTGCTTTATGCTAAAGTCAAGCCTAGATAACACCGTTGGTGTTGACAAAGCTAGAATTAGCGCCGTTGACCAAAATCTACAGACAGGAGATAATGCTTTATATGTCGGCAATTTGAAACGCTGGGCATCGCAGCAGCGTATTTTTGCAGAAAATGGCACAAAACATAGCTTCAAAGATTTGCAAATTCTCTCCGGTTACGGCCCGGGAAAAGCGACAGATGGTTTCATATACCGACCATCAACTCAACAGATCACTGTAATAGAGCCGATTAGTGGACGTCTTTCAGTAGCATTTCATCCTGTCGGTCGTGAGATAACCAAAGATGAGAAGCCTCAATATATAGATGTACCTCTCACTAAATAAAATTGCACTATTTCACCTGCTCAGTATTGTATGTGGCATTCAAGTTCCAAGTGTAAAGCTTGAGATAAAATAGAGATACGATTACCACGACAATATTTCAAGAACAATTGAATTATAAATATCTTTTGCAGATAACTTGTTTTCAAAGTCAAAAATTTACAAAAAATACCCTACAATCGAGATTTAAAATAATCTCTATTTAAGAATAACCACATAAAAGCCATTGATATGAAGCGCAAATCTTGATTTATAAAGGTTGTTTACTCATTAGTTTAAGTTGCGTTATATGGTAACAATATAAATTAGCTCACTTTGGATAATGCAGGAGGTATCATACTACCTTATGAATAGCAGTATGATAAGACTATAAGATATCCAGCCATACTAAAATTACTGGTATTATTTTAGTTGGAATTGAATATTGTGCGTAAAAGATAACACTCTATAATGTTCGCAGTATGTAAGCTCCTAATTTCTGATTTTAAAATTTTATAGTTTAGCAAAGGTTAATACCTTCCACAAACTCACCACAGTGTAGTCAAAAATCGCAAAGCACATTTAAATCAAAACTTATAATTTAACCTATTTTATACCATCAAAGATCAAGACTGGCTTTTTACGAGCAGCATCTATACGATAAATTGAACTGATATCATTCACAACTGCAAATGTTGCAATTACCCCACCAGTCTCTGTATGTGCAGCCGTTATTATAAACCTATCCCGCCCGGATTTCAAATTATGCTCTGTTTTAACACATTCCATGTGATATGGTGTATTATGGATATTTAATCCTGTTTGAGGAGCTGGAAGTTCCTCAATAAACTTAATTGCACTATCTGCTTTTATATTGATTTTTTTATCCATATATTGATACTCGCCATCTAATATAGTCTCTATATTACCATCATGGGTAACGGCGACTTTCTTCTTTTTCCGATCAATCATAAAACGAATAGAACTGTTCCCCTTTCCAGCAAAAGAGCAATCATATCGCGCAGAACTTTGATCATCAATATTAATTAAGCCAGAAAAAATTACAGCCTTTCCATTAGAATAAAAACTAAGCTCAAAAAAGAACTCCCTATTTTCTATATATTTTAACTGCAGAACACTATTATCAATTTCAGTACTACCTATTCGCGTATAAGTACCATTCATATCAATAAGAGAAAGGTTGAACGTTTTCTCTTGCTGCAAAGATGTATCACCAAGCAACATCCAATCTGCACCTTTAGAGGCATCCAGATAATACACTTTCCCACTTTCTGAAATAGCCAGAGCAGTATATTTTAAACCATCAACAGAGCCATCACCAACCGATAATAAAGCGACCTTCTCATCGTTAATAACGCCGTGCCCTGTCTGTACAATACGATCAAAAGGAGTTTCATCCATTTTATCCAATGCGTCCCTCACCTGATTACAAACATTCTCTGCATCAATGCCTTTTTTTTTGAATTTATTACTATTCACATTCTCATTAACAATTGTTTGTTGTTTTTTTATTAAATTTTCAGAAGATTCAGCATTTTCATCCAAATTCTCATTACTCCGGCAAACAGAGAGAGACACACACAAGACAAAAATCGTAATCAGCAATTTAGTAAAACTATTCATATTACACCCTCATTTCTTTATTTTATTCCATTTAATAGCGGTAAAATTGGGAATATATTTAATACACCCAACAACGCAACATACCTGAAACAATACTGACAATAGATATAATATAACGCACCTTCTCTTCAGGCTTTTTACTTAAATATAGCTAAAACCAACTACTTCCTACAGCACTAATCAGCAATACAAATTAATCACAGCAGTTATAAAACAGCAAGCTCATAGTCACCTACTATTTTCAGTGAAATATTGAGCTTGCTGAATAACTTATTCTTTAATTTACAGGTGCTTCCTCTACAGGAGTTACTCCTGATGATTCTGCTTCAGGCGATATGTCAATAGACTCTTCCTCAATAGACTCTTCTCCTGGCTCTTCCTTTGGTGACACATTAGTCGCTTCTGATTCAGGTAATACTTCAGAGGTTTCTGATTCTGTCATTACCTCAGATGTTTCCGACTCAGGTGACACTTCAATAGATTTAATATCAGTTGATGTTTCAGGAAATTCTGAGCCATATGACGAAAAATTAAATAGAGCCAAAACACAAAGTAACATAATAACGTATTTCATTATAATTCCTTTCAAAATATAACTTTAATAACATTAAGTAATCCTATAGATTGCACAGTCCAAAAATTTCCTTAAATTACGAACTCCATAGGATTTCTTATAACATTGCAAGCCCATAATAACTTACTATCTTCATCAGAAATAAAGCTTGCAGAATAGCTTATTCTTTAATTTGCAGGTACTTCCTCCACAGGAGCCACTTCAGATGATTCTGCTTCAGGTGATATGTCAATAGACTCTACCTCAAGCGAATCTTCCGAACACTCCACATTTGGTGACACATTAGTAGCTTCTGATTCAGGTAATGCCTCAGAAGTTTCTGATTCTGACATCACCTCAGATGTTTCTGCCTCAGGTGATACTTCAATAGACTTTACTTCAGTTGATGTTTCAGGAAATTCTGAGCCATATGACGAAAAATTAGATAAAGCTATAGCGCAAAACAACATAACAACATATTTCATTATAATTCCTTTCAAAAAGTAACATCTCATATGCAGCATTAAAACATAAGACAACCATATAACCACTTAAATTATCAAGTTATAAAATTGCTTACATAACACTATTTTTTTCAACTAATTTATTAAAATCCTTCTTTTAAAAAAAAGGTTAAATACCATTTATCCCAACTGAAAAACTACTTACTCAATAAATCTATTACTAGAGTTATAGGACACTAAACCGTATTTATCGGACTCTATACCTGTAATTACCCCTAAGGCATACTCCCTTTTAATTATTTTTTATTTTTATAAAATAAATTTTAATATTAGAAGATATAAGAACACCATCTTGAATATAAAATTCTGTTATTACCCTACTTTTTATAGTATAAAGTCACCTTTCTTTATAAATTAGCACTACTGATTTAAATTTTAAAAATTAAAGTTTATAACCATCACAAATTCCATGATATAACAGTAAAAGAGCTCCTTTAAAACGATAATATCCAATTTATACAATTGATATTCCAACGTATTAAATGACTAAGTCAGAATAAAGAAGGACTTGCTGTAATTATGTAATATAGCAATTGCTAAAAATTGATTTATCCAGTAGAATAACAAAAGAATATGGTTTAAAAATAATGTAATCCACCGTGATCAGCAATTACCGATTAAGTCTACAATTTTACCAAATAAACAATATTTTACAGACATTACAACACAGTATAAATTTTTAGATTAAATGTTAGCTCCATTGTAAAGTCATCAAATTATATTAAGTGTAAAGATAAGATAGGGGAAAAATGAAAATTGGAAATAAAGAGTATACTAAAAACGAAATTTTAGCGCGTGTAGGACGCATGGGGCAGTTAGGCGGGATTAAGCGCTATACTCTTACAGAAGGGTTTGAAGCTGGTAGTGAGATAATTGAAGTAGACACAGGAGCAGGATTAAGATTTTTAATCTCGCCAAGTAAAGGAATGGATATTGTTGCAGCAGAATATTGCGGTTCTTCACTCAACTGGCAAGGTGTTAACGGAGTAGTTAACCCTGCTTTTCATAGACCTCAGGGACGAGGCTGGTTAGACTCAAATAGCAGTGGCTTACTAACTACTTGTGGCTTCAGCAATGTAGGTTTACCTTGTGAAGATGAAGGAGTACATTACGGACTTCACGGAGAAGCTCACAATATACCTGCAATAGAGGTCTCAGCTGCTAGCGAATGGATTGGCGATGAATGCTATATCACTGTTTCTGGTGTTATTGAAGAACACAAGATGTTTGGGCATCATATAGCTCTAAATAGGAAAATAACAGCCCGCCTCGGTGTTAATAGTATCAAAGTCGAAGACACCGTAGATAATTTAGGAGCACAGAGCGTACCGTTTATGCTTTTATACCACTGCAATTTTGGTTTTCCCCTTCTCACTGAAAAATCCAGCATTAACCTTCCTGCCAAAAAATGCGTACCTCGCGAACCTGATCTTGAACCTGCTCCTTCAATGTGGAGAAAACCACAAGTAGGTTTTTCTGAACAAGTATATTTATGCAGTGATATAGAGACAGTAAATAATCTCGCAACAGCCAAGATCTATAATCCTGAGTTTCCTATAGGCTTAGGAACTGTTGGTCTAGAAATGAATATGAATTGGGATACCACAAATCTGCCAGAGCTTATCCAGTGGTATATGCCAGGATGTAGTACTCACGCTCTTGGGATTGAGCCAGCTAATTGCGGTGTACATGGACGTGCTGCTGCTAGAGAACAAGGCAAGCTAAATATACTAGAAGTAAATGAAACTAAAAAATATTTACTTCAATTTTCAGTAGTAACAGATTAATAAAAAACGCTATTAATTAATCACAATAATAATAGCAATACACGGTCACTGCATATCGCACAAAAAATTTAGTGCTATATGTAACTGGCATAGCTTTACCAAATATTACACTAATTTATACAGCATTTTCTAAATTTCAAAGAGAGTGCTGTATATGCAAATATCCGGAAAAAAGTTCGAAGAGAATTTAAGCAATAAATAAATATTAAGTGCATATTACAAACTTCCACAATATAAAAGTTCATCATTACACATTGTTTTTAATTGAAAAAAATTACTAACAAACAAATCTGTTTTAAATATTTGAAGATTCACGGATAATAAGCCTAGGCTCAAATAGCATTTTTCTTGGCTTGCTATCTGGCTCATGTATCAACCTCAAGAGTTCATTTGTTGCAGCCATGCTCATCTCTTTTATTGGCTGAGCTATCGAAGAAAGTCCAATAACGTACCTTGAAGCCATTTTAATATCATCAAAACCCAATACAGCAACTTGCTTAGGAATACTAATCCCTTCCTTCATCATCCCATCAATCATGCCAATAGCAACATTATCATTTAAAATAAAAATAGCAGCCTTCTCATTCACCAAATTATTTTCTTCAATTAATATTTTTGCAATATCATAGCCATCTTGATAGGTTTCAATTTTATCATAACACACCATTGGGGTCTTATCACTCATTTCAGATATAACATCAGTAAAACCTTGTTTTCTTTGACTTAGACTAAAATGCTCAAAACCTAGCAAGATAATATACTTATCAACCTTGAGTTTTTGAAAGTATTCACCAGCAATACGTCCCCCTTGATAATCATTTACGCACACATAACTGTAATCATCATCATCATCATATAAATTAAATAAAACAAAAGGAGTACTATATCGAGCTAACAGATCGATTGTTTTAGATTTATTTGAAGTTGAAGCCAATAAAATTCCATCTACACTCCTGTTTATCAAGGCCTTGGTAACAGCATATTCTTTTTCACTATCCCATCCCGAACTGCATAACAACATCAAATATTTATTATCATAAAGTATGTCTTCAACATATTTTGCTACTTCAATAAAAAAAGGATTGGCTAATTCATCAATAACAACCCCTATAATCGAACTACGCTTTGTAGATAGAGCCCTAGCAAGTTCATTAGGCTCATAGTGATACTTATCAATAATATCCTGGACTCTCTTTTTCGTCGCTTCTTTTACAAGCGATGAATTTGATAATACTCTAGAAACAGTAGCCTTGGAAACACCTGATAACCTAGCAATATCGGCAATAGTTAAATTTTGTCCCATAATTTCCTTAATTATATAGAAATAGTTACAAAGTAATAATATTCCTAGCCTGTACTAACAATATGCCTACAAACTATTCAATTATACCAACTAATTATTTGCACTCAAAAATAACCGTTATTATCCCAAAGAAGATCCTGAAAACACCAAAATATTACTGCCCTCACCTATAATGATTACTACCATTTACAGATGTTTAAGTGAGTACCTGAAAGCCATTACTAGTAAATATTACCGCCCTAACATAATTGGGCGGTAATATAATAAGTCAATATTATTTTTTTATAGAACCAAGTTCATTTTTACCGACAATCATTACACCAGTATCAATTTTATCTAAAACCTTTTTGCCCGCAATAGCATTTGCTGCGGCTGCTACACCTTCATAACCCATTTTAGTTGGATTTTGTACAGCTGAAGCTTGAATAAGACCTGATTCTATAGCAGAGATAACATCTTTAGACATATCAAAGCCTACAACCTTTACCTTACCAGCAACACCCTGCTCTTCAATTGCACGAGAGACTCCAACTGTTGATCCTTCATTACATGCATAGAAACCAGCTAAATCAGGATTAGCATTTAGAATATCTGTAGCTTGGTTTAATGCTAATACTTTATCACCATTTGAGTATTGCACAGCAATAATTTTAATACCATCAAAATTCTTTTCAATATAATCAGTAAAGCCTTTTTCTCGTGCAATAGCAGTACCAGCACCTGGCTGAGCATTAATAATTGCAACCTTACCCTTTTCACCGATTTCCTGAGCTAATCTTTCAGCAGCAAGTGCCCCTGCCATATAGTTATCAGTCGCAAGGAATGTAACATACCCTTCAGCATCAACTGGTGAGTCAATAATAACAACAGGGATTTTAGCATCTATTGCACGTTCAACAACACCAGCAAGTGCGGCTTTATCAGATGGAGCAAGTAGAATTGCATCAGCCTCCTGATTTATTGCATCTTCAACCATTCTCATTTGCTCATTAGGATCAACTTTTCCTGCAGGAGCTCTAAATGATATTTCTATTCCACCAAGCTCAGCAGCCTTTTTCTCAGCGCCGGCCTTAACACTCAACCAATGCTCATCTTGTGAATCCATTGTTATAAGAACAAACTTCTTAGAATCTGCGGCTTTTGCTGGGTTAACTCCAAAACAAATTAAAGCACAGAGTGCGACGGCCATAAATAATGCTAAATTTTTCATAATTTCTCCTTACAGTTTTAACAATGTATTACCTATTCATAGGTAAACACAATAACACAATCACAACACAACGTAGTTACTTATTTCTAAATCTATCTATAAACACAGCTCCAATAATTACACAACCAATTACAATTTGCTGCCAAAATGCTGAAATATTGAGCAAGTTGAGTCCATTCCTTAATACCCCAATAACAAATGCTCCAATAGCAGTACCTGAGACAATTCCTTCACCACCTAATAGACTTGTACCACCTATTACTGACGAAGCTACTGCATCTAATTCATACCCAGTGCCTGCAGTAGGCTGACCAGAAGCAATACGAGCTGCAAGAATTACCCCAGCACAAGAAGCAAGAAAACCACTAACGATATAAACAGAGATCAAAACCATATTTGTATTCACACCTGAAAGCTTTGTAGCTTCATAGTTACTACCTGTAGCATAAATATACCTACCCAAACGAGTCTTGCTGAGAATAAAGCCAAATATTAAAACAAGCAGTAACATTATAAGAGCAGCAACAGGTATACCCAAAAGTTTACCACTTCCAATAAATTTAAAAGCTTTTGGCAACCCACTAATTGGTATTCCACCAGTAAGAACTAAAGCAACCCCTCTAACGATACTCATAGTACCAAGAGTTACGATAAACGGCGGCAATTTACCGTAAACAATAACAACTCCATTTAAAACTCCAACCAAAGTTCCTGATAATAATCCTATTACAATTGCTATGGGTATTGGTAAACCACTTATCAGAGCCATACTAGTTGTAATACCTGATAAAGCGATATTTGACCCAATAGAGAGATCGATACCGGAGGTAATTATTACATAAGTCTGTCCAATAGCGATAATAACGATAATAGAGGTTTGTAAGCAGACAGTTAACAAGTTATTCTTTGTAAAAAAATATTTACTACTAAATGAAAAAAAGATCATTAGTAATAATAAGCCAGAAAATACCGAAAGCATCTGTATAGATTCACGAGATAGTCTCTTGCGTAACAGTTGTGTTACCATTCATATACTCCTTGCATAATGAAGTTTCAAATAACTATATGTTTTATTATTATTTACAATTGAAGGCTACATAGTAGCATAGTGCATTATTTTTTCTTGAGTTGTTGTCTCATCTCTTGTATTTAGAATTGCTCTGGATTTTCCTCCAGCCATAACCAGAATTCTATCGGTCAGCCCCAATATTTCTGGCAACTCAGAGGAAATAATAATCACCCCTACACCTTTAAGCTTAAGAGCATTGAATATTTTATAAAACTCAACCTTGGCATTAACATCAATTCCCCTAGTAGGTTCATCAAAAATTATTACTTTAGGGTCATGCATCAGCCATTTACCTATAACAATTTTTTGCTGATTACCACCACTCAAGTTATTTACAATCTGCTCAATTGATGGCGTCTTTATTCTAAGCTCATTGACTTTCTTTAAAGATCTTGCAGACTGTCTTTTTTGGGATATCACCCCAAATGCTGATGATATATCGGCAAGCGTTGGTAACACAAGATTTTCAGCAACAGTCATTTTAACCGCAAGGCCTTCTTTCTTTCTATCTTCCGGAGCATATACAATACCTTCTTTAATCGCCATTCTTTCTGAAGTTATATTAAGGTTCCTGCCATTCATTATAATATCGCCACTACTCTTCTTTATAGCGCCAAAAATTGTCTTAGCTACTTCAGTTCTTCCAGCACCAACGAGGCCGAAAATACCTAAAGCTTCACCTCCAAAAACATCAAAAGCAACATCTTTAATCAGACCATCAACGGTTAAATCCTTTATTTCTAAAATTTTATGACGGCTCTCATTTGGCTCAACATATGGAAATTTATCTTCAATGCTCCGACCTACCATCATTGTAACTAGATTATCTACTGTTGTATTTTCAAAATTCACTGTATCAATATATTTTCCGTCTCTGAAAACTGTAACTCGATCACTAATTTCTTTGAGTTCATCTAGTTTATGTGAGATATAAATAATTCCTTTTCCATCTTCACGCAACTTATGAATTATATTGAATAACTCTTCAACCTCTCTCCCTGATAATGAGCTAGTAGGTTCATCCATAATAATGATTTCTGCATTTTGAGATAGTGACTTAGCAATTTCAACTACTTGCTGTTTTGATATTGATAAATCTGAAATCCTACTCTTCGGATTTATCCCTTTATGAAATGAGTCCAAAACCTTTTTTGCCATCCGGTTCATTTCTGCTTCATTTACCACTCCATATGGTGTAATCTTTTCTCTGCCAAGGAAGATATTTTGCGCAACAGTAAGGTGCTTACACAAATTAAGTTCTTGGTGAATAATTCCAATCCCTACGTCTTGAGCCTCTCTCGTATTTTCAAATTGAACCGGTTCTCCACGAAGTAAAATTTCGCCGCTAGTAGCTTTATAAATTCCGGCAAATATTTTCATCATTGTAGATTTTCCTGCTCCATTCTCACCCAGAAGACAGTGCACTTCGCCTTTTTTCAGTTCAAATTGAACATCATCCAATGCCTTTACTCCAGGAAATTCTTTTACAATTCCTTTTGCCTCAAGCAAAACATCATTCACACTAATCTCCTCATATATCAAATTACAATCAACTCAAACAACATATTGATATTGTGCAGCAAACACAGTATACGCGATGTACATATATTCTTAGTCACACAACTTACATTTACCGAACAACAAATAATTTGCTGAAATATATTCGGCTCACATAAAATGAAACCGATACCATTTTCTCACAAAAAATTTTCTTAGCAAACACAACAAAATGAAACCGGTACCATTTCAGTAAAAAAAAGATAATAACGATGTATTATTACCTACAAAATTCTAAGTTAATTTAAAGGTATGTAATAAATTTACTTTACACTGTGAATAGCATTAAGCAAATTATTTATATCTTTTTTTCAATAAATCAAACAAGAAACGCCAAATAGCTTATACACATATTATAAATGCTCTTAAAAAATAGGCTTGGTTAAAGTTTATAAATAACTATAAATATCAGCTTAAACCTAAAATACAACCGTAATAACATATTCAGTAATACTAATTGTAAATTGCTACCAAATAATTAAACCGTAAATCCAAATTTATGGGCTTACGGTTTCTTTACTGACTACAAAACTATATAATTTTTACTAAGGCTAGACGATAAACTAAAAGAAGTTCTACTCCTTATTTTTAGTGCCCTAAAAGCACTTATTATCTAAACTAAACCATTCCTTGTTATGTTTTTACACTCATATATTTATAAAACAATGATTGAGAGCACTATATACTCAACGAAAAATCTTTTAATGCAAGAACAGATTTAATCTTCAAAACCATATATCCGCTAAGACAATCTCTCTTTAATTTCTGAACTAATTGAACTGGAAATAAAGCCCTTTTCTTCCAAATTATCAAGTTCTTTACACTCCCCTACCCACACAACTCGCTTTAATAGACTCTCAATATCTATATCAATACCTAAATCATCATCACTTTTAAGCTCTCTACAAGCCTCTTTTGCTTTTTCTTGCATTGTCCCAAAATACTCTACACACTCACCATAAATCACAGGATTTGCATGAGTAAACTCCAGCCAACATTCTTCTAGCATATCAAGTACGTTACCAGCAGCCATGAATATTGCTAAATCTTTTTCAATATTATAAATTTGATAATCAAATCCTCTATGCAATTTACGGGTATTAACTAATTTTTTCAAACTAGACAATTTTTTAATCCAAACGCTTCTTTCAGGTTTTAATAATTTATCATATCCCATAAAAGACAGGCATTCATTCTCTGCTATTTCAGTAAGTTGCCTTTCACATATACCAAGTAATTTATTATATGTTCTAGATGAAATAAAGCCACTATCAAAAAGTCGGGCATAGGTCTTTCTAGTAACAGAGACCGATTCTATCCAAAAATAGTTAGAACCGGCTGTATCTGTATCAGTGATAATTGCTGCGATCTTATCCTTATACTCTTGCTCCATTTTCTCAACACTATTTTTTGCAAACACCCCAATTTTCCCAACACTCTTTAACTCTAGTAGACCAGTTCTAAGTACGTGAAGCTGTGCAAGTTTTTTTTGTGCTGTCTTAAAAGCCTCGGGCTTATCTACCCCTAATCGATTCATCAGCCACTTAACTGTAGTTCCCTGTACAAGCAATGTAAATAAGACAATTCCAAGAGTAAGCCCAACAAAAATTTCCCTGTTAGGGAAATTTTCATCAAGACTCAATACCAAGGCAATTGGTACTGCCCCTCTAAGCCCCCCCCAAAACATAATAACCTGATATCTCCAGCTTATCTTATCAGATTTCCTAATAGCCCCAACAATAGGACATAGTCCAAATACAACAACCGCCCTAGAAACAAGAACAGCCACTATTGCCCCACCAAGATAATTCAGTAAGTTGTTATTAAAGCCAAACTGCCATATCAACCCATCCTCAGAAAACCCAAGTAGTAAAAAGATAAAGCTATTTGCAATAAATGAAGCAAACTCCCAAAAACTATCTACATAATCTTTTAATTGTGTATTAAAATGACTTGCACCATAATAACTAATAACGATACCTGCACCAAGTACTGACATTACACCTGAAGACTCAAACCCCTTGTCAGCAACAATATAGGCTGCATAAGCACCGATTGTCATTAGTGCAATCTGCACCATTGGTTGGTTTTTTGCTTTTGATATACAAAAAGTAAGCAATGCTCCTATAATCACCCCAACAACTATCCCCGAGAAAAAGACCATAAGAAAACTGCCAGCACTATCAAACCCAGTAACAAGTGTTATGGTCGCACCAGTCAATATTATTTTCTTAATTACTGTAAACATAACAATAGCAGTGGCATCATTACAAATACTTTCGCAGTCAACCAGCATAGTCAACCTTTTGGGTGCTCCTAGATCTTTGAATAGTGCAATAACCGCAACAGGGTCTGTTGCAGATATTAATGCCCCAAAAAGCATTGAATACCCTATCTCAAGTGGAGTAAAATAATAGACCAATCCACCTGTAACAAATGTTGATATGACAAGCCCCGGAACAGCAAGGGTCAGTGTCGGGAAAAGATTCCTTAGTAACTCACGAGGATTTATTTGAATAGAAGCGTCAAATATTAAGGCAGGCAATAACACCAATAGAATTAAGTCAGGGGTGAGTTTTACAGCAGAAGTATCAAAATCAATTCTTTGGAATATATCAGATACAGCAATACCAATTATAACTAAACCAATTGTATAAGGAAAATTTATCTTCTTCAATAAGACCGACGACACCGTAGCTATAAAAAGAAGCAACAACAAAACATCTAAGTATTCCAGCATAGTAACTTACCTTTGACTATAGTATTTATTATAACTTATGTTACTTACACGATTGCGTTTATAATTTAGAACAAACGCTATTTAATCCCAATACCTTATAAGGCATTATTCATTTAAAAAACACATTAACTATCTTGTATCATTTGAACAAATTTCAGATCAATCCAAAGACTGGTTCATTATATAATGTATACGTTGTAATTTTATCATCAATTAATTTAAACACAACAGTCTTGTAAAAAAATACACAAAAGAAGAAAGTACATATAAAATATTACAACTTTTAATAACGCCAGAAAATATATAAAGCTTAAATAAGCATTCCATCTGGCGCAATATGCAGCAATATCATACAAAACAACAATAAATGCACGTTATATGCATAAGCAACCGGCAGCAATAATAGAAATAATTTTATAAAACAAACTAAAGAATATGTGGATAAAGCAATAACAAGAATTATTCAGATATCTAAAAACAAGACCTCACCGAACAAATATACTTTTTATGAGACAGACATTATTAACAATTAATGTAAATATGTGGAAAATTTCAAAAGAGTAGGGTTGATTTAGCTAATTAGATGCCGTGCATTTTTAGAAATGATCAAGATGCTTCAGCTCTACAACTATATCAACGAGCTTCTGAGCAATTTAAAGACGCTACCACCTATTATGTAATATGCCGCAAAGATTAAGACCCAAATTAAAGAAATCTGATCCATTTTGCAAATACAACAAGACCTCAATCTCGCAGATCACTTATAACCCCAGCTACAAGTACAAGTATAAAACTATTGTCAGGTAGTACAGGATACGTTTTTTAATATTATCTGTTCTCATACCAGGCAGTCATTACTGTTGTCTTATTATTTAACCACCAAAATTATACTATATTCTAAATATACAGTCAAACGTTACCAGACGGAATATTGAAGTTAAAGCAGAGCACAAAGTTCATTAAATATTACAATGCTGGCACAACAATATAAAAAAAGACACAATACACACAGTGCACTTTTGACTTATTTATTTGAAGTTGGTAACTTCCGATCGTAATTAAGATTTGCTAATAGCTTCTCAGCAATAAAGGACCCTATAAATTTACTCCCAAATTCTTTTGTATGACCTAAATCAACAAATACATCGTCAGCAATATTGTCGAAAATATGAGTTGCATCAATAAAATATTTATGATTGTTCATATTAGAAAGAATACCGCTATATACCGCTCGTGAATAAACCTTACCAAAACCATCTGCAGAAAGAACATCAGTTTCTCTCTTGCCAGGATTTTTTTTAGTAAAAGCCATCGGTTGCAAAATAGAAAGGGTTTTAACATTAAAGTTTTTGCCAATTACATTGATCATTTCTTGATTCTTAGCATAAATATGGGATGCATTCTTAGCATCACCGAGTTTATAGCTTTTATACTCGGGATTATTCTTGCTTACATGTTTAAATGGCGGCCCAAAAATATTTTTCTGAATCGGCGGCAAAATAATCTTCCTGACTACCAAACTGTATTCTGCACAAAGGCTTAAAAATGAATTTACCAATGTGCGCGCATTTTCTGGAACAATAAGTGCACGTAACTGTGCGCTACGCCCAAGATCCATAGAACCCGCTCCACCATGCAACCCACAGGAACACTCGTTATATCCATCATAAAAAACCGCATAATCAGGTAGTTGTTCAGCAGGCATTCTTCGTAAAAGATCAGAAAATTTTATTATTTCATTTGAAGATTGAAAACAATTTACACCTAGATTATAACCACGAACCTTTAATCCAGCAGCATTCAAGCGTTTTATAGCTGTATTAGCAATAGAATTATCCGCAGAAACATAGATATCCTCCATTGTCGATCCACCAAAAAACCAAATAATGGTATCAGCTTCTTTTAAAGGCTTACTCGCCGGCACCGGTCTAGTAGCATAATATAATGACAAATCCTGGAATTTAATATTGTCATCTTTATTAATTAAACGAATTTCCTTTTCTAGAGGAGAAAGGTAATTAGCAAACTCACCGTCTCTATTAGGGACAAATAAATGATAATCAAAATACCGAAATTTTGCTTCCGTCGATACAGCAGTCAGAGGGGTAGATGTAATAACTCGTAAGCCTATTTCAAGAAATAAACCTACAAATAATAAACAGCATACCAGATAAATCAGAACCTGTATGCCAGAAAACCTTAAAAATAATTTTCTCGCCAAAAAACCGCTCAACAAAATAATCAGTAAACCAGCAAGTATGATTACAATACAAGCTATAGTCACACCGAGAACATCATCTTCTCGATAATGATACCTAGCAACCAATTCCCCTATAGACCAAGGGTTGCAGATAGCACCAATTACTAGAATAAACAACCCAATGCAAAACCAAAAAATTTTTCTACTTTTATATTTTGCTTGTATCTTATCGTTATCTTCAACCATAAATTAGCCTTAGAATTGCCTCTCATAAGTAGATTTATCCTCAGATGCCTCAGCTATATCTTTCCAATAAGTAGTCGTTTCAGCTTTTTTTAGCTGTAAACGGTCACGCCCCACCATCTTCCCAATCATCGCTAAAGGGGTCAAGCATAAATAATAAACCACAAATAATATCAACCGGCTAACAATATTCCCCATAATAAAGGCTATTCCCATCCAGATGATATACCCGGGCATTGCTATTGAACGTATCCCAGATAATGCAGGCAAGCCAATAATCACGCCAACTCCCCATACATAATACGCCTTTACAGGAGATTCACTGAATATAAGAAAGAACAAACCAATTAATAGAAATCCGATCAACGTAACAATACCGAATTTTCGCAATTCTGCTTTCTGTGGTCGCCAATTAATAGATACCAATGACATAATTTCACCTTATTAAAATAATGTATATATAAATGGCGCTGCACTGGTAGATCCTAGAACTACCAAGATAATAACCAATAATAATACAACTATAATTGGAGCAATCCAATATACTTTGTTTTCTTTTACAAACGCCATTAATTCTTTGAGTAATCCAGTTCTCTTTGCCATTATATTTTCCTCAATCAAGCTTAAATTGTTTTTTATACTCTTCAGCACCTGCCAACTCAGCTTGCTCAACTTTAAGACAGAGAGCATTATTGAGCACCAAAGCATCCATATCAGTAAACATAAAACACTTATATGCATCAGCCGGAGATTCAACAATTGGCTCACCTCTTATATTGAACGAAGTATTGACCACGGTCGCACAACCAGTTAATTTCTCAAATTCCCGTATCAAACCATAATAACGAGGATTGGTCTCAGCGGTCACACTCTGTACTCGTGCGGAATAATCCACATGCGTAATTGCAGGCAGGTCAGAACGCGCTATATTCAGTTTATCAATACCGAATAGATTTTCCTCCTGCTCGGTCATCTGCTTACATCTAGATTTCTTTACCGGAGCAACCAATAACATATATGGGCTATCGCTATCGGGCGGCAATTCAAAGTAATCACTTGCTTTTTCAGCTAAGCAACTTGGGGCAAATGGACGAAATGACTCACGAAATTTAATCTTCAAATTCATGGTCTTCTGCATCTCGGTATTGCGCGGATCCCCCAGAATACTACGATTACCAAGAGCACGCGGACCAAACTCACACCTGCCATTAAAATGCCCTACAACTTTGCCGTCCCCCAATAATTCTGCTACTTTCTTTTGCAACTCTTGTTCTTCGTATACCTGATACACACTATTATTTGAATCTAGGTAAGAATTTATTTCTGCTTGCGAATATTCACTGCCGAGATAACTTCCGCTCTGAGCATCTGGTGTTTTCACCACTCTATTATTACCAGATATCTGATAGTAACCAAAGAGAGCAGCCCCTAGAGCACCACCAGCATCGCCAGAAGCAGGCTGAATCCAGATATTCTTAAAAGGTCCATTTTGCAGTAATTTACCGTTACTTACGCAATTCAAGGCACAACCGCCAGCAAGACAAAGATTCTCCAGTCCTGTCTGAGCATATACATGATCAGCAATATGTTGAATTATTATTTCAGTTACTACTTGGATACTGGCAGCTATATCCATTTCCCGCTTGGATATTTTCGTCTCACTCTTTCGTGGTTCCCCACCAAAAAGTTTATGAAATTTAGCACTAGTCATAGTCAATCCCTGACAATAATTAAAGTAGCTCATATCCAGCCAGAAAGAGCCATCTGCTTTGAGCTCCACAATATTATCAAAGATCAAATCCACATATTTAGGTTCTCCATACGGCGCCAATCCCATCAACTTATATTCACCAGAGTTAACGCGAAACCCTGTATAATAAGTAAAAGCACTGTATAATAACCCAACTGAGTGCGGAAAAGCAATCTCCTGTTTAAGATCAATACGATTATTCTCACCAACACCCCAAGTAGTTGTTGACCATTCACCAACCCCATCAATACAAATTATTGCAGATTTTGCAAAAGGACTTGGGAAAAAGGCACTTGCCGCATGCGCTTCATGATGTTTGATATAATAAATTGGGTTGCTGTATTGACCGTTAAAATTCTTATCTATCTCTTTAGTTGTAAAGAGCTTTTGTTTCAGCCACAACGGCATAGCTTTTAGAAATGAAGAAAAACCCCTCGGAGCAAAAGCGAGATAAGTCTCCAGAATACGTTCAAACTTCAAAAGTGGCTTTTCATAAAAGACTACTGCATCAATCATCTCTGGAGTAACTTTTGCTTCTTCCAAACAAAATTCAATAGCTTTAGCTGGGAAGTTATAGTCATGTTTAATGCGGGTAAAACGTTCCTCTTGAGCTGCCGCGACAATTGCCCCATCTATAACGATAGCAGCTGCGCTGTCGTGAAAAAACGCATTGAGTCCTAGTAAAATCATAAATAGACACCATAAATATCTGCAGAAATTATCCGTAATTCCAGAAGACGTCATCTCTCAAAATAATTTCATGATTATATAAATTACAAATATTTTCACAAACTAGAATTTTTTGTAAAAATAACCTAATACTCATCACTAAAGTATTTAACTTTTATAACGTTACAGAATTTATTGTACCTTGTCAAGCACATACACAACAAACGCTCACCTTTTTTTAAAACAGACCAGCTTATAGTCACAATCATTAAAAATTTAAATATAAATTACCCATAAAACAAAAGTTATATATAATAACATCCATTTTATTCTCTACCTTTAGCCGCACTTCTCCCAGTCAATTCTACAAATTGTTATTCAGTTAAAAATCAGTGTAATACGACTTATGAGCCAAATGCGACTATTCACAGTCAACTAATTACAATCCGTATCAATAAGCGAGCATAACTCCAAAGCCCAACAGCCAGACCACACATAAATTTTATACAAGATATTGATATTTTATCAATACTTCACATGTATTACAATATCAACGTTACTGTGCCAACAAAATATTCTACTCATTCAATAGGGAACGAAGAAACTCAAGAGATTGCTTTATTTTGCCTTCATAATTGGTCATATCCATTAATTCCCTGTATAAACTAACCGCAGATCCAACTTCTCCACCGGGAACAACAAATGGTTCCATTGCAATAGGACCTTTATAGTCAATAGATTTTAAAGAATCAAAAATTATTTTCCAAGGCATAGTCCCTTGCCCCGGTAACTTTCTATTATTTTCTCCTAAATGAAAATATCGTAAATCATCAGCTGCGCTGGTAATTGCGTCAACCATTGAATTTTCCTCAATATTCATATGAAATGTATCGAGATGTATACCTAAACTCTTTGAACCTACCTCTTGAAGATACTTTTTCGCCTCTTTACAAGTGTTAATCATAAAATTTTCAAATCTATTTGTAACTTCTACATTCAAATATACTCCATTATATTCAAATGCTTTTATAACCTCTTTCATCTCTTCTACACTTCTATCCCAACAACCGGTTTTCTGCTTATAGTCGTCTATCTTAATATTCCAAGCACTATTGATAATGCCACTGCAATCACTTGCCCCAACCTTTGACATTTTAACAGCCATTTCTTGCAGTGATTTTACCCCAGCCTTTCTATATTCAGAATTAGGACTTGAAATATCTTGATCAGCAGATAAACAAAAACTAACTGTCAACGATAAATTATGCTCTTCTGCTTCTTCCCGAAAACATCTGATCTGATCATCTGAGAGATTAAGTAAGAATGAACCGCCAAATTCAAGAAGATCAAAACCTAATGATTTTACCTTACTAATAAGATGAAATTGTTCTTCATTCCAATTCCTAACAAATGCCCCATAATGAATACCTATCCTTTTCATAAACTCTCCTTTTATAAAAGCTATATTTACATAAATTACGCCAAAAATACTTCAAAAATCTTACAAGTAAATTATTTTAAATATAGAACAAACAATATCGGCACAAAACGAAAACAAAAGAAAGAATAAATACATTATATATCACATTAATATTTAATCAAATTATTTTGGTTATTTATATTTTAATTACTCATTTTATAAAATATTTTTAGCTTAATCCATAAAAAGCGATTATTGACAAGTACTTAACAACACAAAACCTTCAAAACAAATACGGTAAAAATAATATAGAACTACACCTTAAATATGAAACTAAAACAAAATATAGGCTATTATAATCAAAATTTATTATATAAAATTTGCTTTATGAATATTCCGTTGTATACTAAAAGTACAATAAGAAAGAAAAAAAAAGTATATAGCCTATTTTATCTTTTTTATACAATCTTTTATTTTCGATTATATTTTGCTTTACCGACTCCAATTATTAATCAATATAAAATAAGCCCTCATAAAACTTCAGACAAGATGCTTTAAGCTACTACATTCATAAAACATGTATCGCAAATAAACTAGATCAAATCTAGATTGCATATTTTTTATTATTCCCTATGAAAGCGAGTGTGATTATGAAAAAAATTTATATGTTTTTATTACTAGCAGCATTACTCTGTATTAGTACTACTGGAATAGTTCACGCAAAAGACTTGCGCTTTGTTTTAGTACCCAAAGTCGTCCATCCTTGGTTTGATCTTGTTAATAATGGAGCAAACCAAGCAGCTAAAATGCTAAGTGAACAACTTGGCAATAAAGTAGTTATTGAGTATAGAGCGCCGCAATCCGCAGATGTAGTTGAGCAGAACTCGATTATAGAGCGCTCAATAGCGACTCACCCAGATGGTATCATCGTAGACTTATTAGACGAAAAAGGCAATCGTGCGGTATTAGAAGACGCTATTGCACAAAACATCCCTGTAATAATTTTTGACTCTGTCGCTCCTGAAGGAATGAAACTAACTAGTATTGGAAACGATTTCGCCGAACAGGCTGCAATTGCTTCTGAACGTTTAGTAAAACTACTTGACGGTAAAGGTGAAGTAGCAATTATGATGGGGGTACCAACTGCACCTAATCATGCAATTCGCGCAGCAAGTCATGAAAAGATCTTTGCTAAATATCCCAATATTAAGCTTGTCGCCAAAGGCATTGACAACGATGATATTGAAACAGCTCAAAAACAAGCCGCAGCGATAATGCAAGCCAATCCAAATCTTAAAGGGTGGGTTGCATGTGATGCTGCAGGTCCTATTGGTATTGGTCAAGCGATCAAAGAAGCAGGGAAAACAGGGCAAGTTCTATGCGTTGGACTAGACAACCTGCCAGATCTTTTGGCTCTTATCAAAGAAGGTGTAGTCGAATCAACATCATCAACTCTCCCAGAGATGCAAGGCTATTGGTCTGTAATCGTTGCATGGCAAGCTATGCTAGAAGCACCTCTGCCAAAATATATAGACACCGGTATTGGAATATACGACAAAAACAATTTAAAATAACGTTAAAAATTAAAGATGCCACTTTTATTAACCTACATAAAGTGGCGTCTTTTTACTAATACTCGACAATTTTATGTAAGGAACAGAAGAAAATGGCCTTTGTTGAAGTAAGAGGAATAACAAAAACATTTCATGGAATTACAGCCCTCAAAGATTTAAGCTTAAACATTGAATTAGGCACAGTACATGTCTTTGCAGGAGAAAATGGGGCTGGAAAATCCACACTTATAAAAGCCTTAACGGGAATTATGCCAATTGATAATGGAACAATCACTATTGGTGGACATAATACAGAAAACAACAAAGAAGCATTTGACCTTATATCATATGTTCCTCAGGAACTCAGTCTTTTCCCAAATATGACAGTTGCAGAAAATTTATTTATGCCGTTTGAAAAAACTGGATTTAGTCGTGCAATAGTTTCAAAACAGAGTATTCAAAAAGAAGCGTTAAAGTATATTGAAAAATTCAACATACACGCAAGACCGGAGCAAAAAATCAATGAAATAGCCATTTCAGACCAGCAGTTAATTCAAGTTGCAAGAGCAACAACGAACAAATCATTTAAAGTGTTAATACTAGATGAACCAACGACGTCATTAACTACTAATGAAATTGATAGGCTTTTTAATATTATTAAAAATCTACAAAATGACGGTTTTGCAATCGTCTTTGTATCACATAAACTTGATGAGATATTCTCACTCGGTACTTATGTAACTGTTCTTCGTAATGGTATAATGGCTGGAAGCAGTTTATTAGATAAAATCAATCAACATGACCTTGTCAAAATGATGTCTGGTGAGGACGTTGCTTTGGACAAATCATTTCAACCAGATATTGAACCACAAGAGACAGTTTTAAGTGTCAAAAACCTCAGTGGGCAATGCTTCAAAAATATTTCTTTTGAGTTACGAAGAGGAGAAATACTTGGATTCGCTGGCCTTGTAGGTGCGGGTAGAAGTGAGATAATGCAGACTATTTTTGGGTATTTAAAAGCTGACAATGGAAGCATAGAATATAACTCAAAGCCAATAAAACTAGGCAGACCAAGTCATTCCATCAAATCAGGAATATTTTATATCTCCGAAGAAAGAAAACTCCATGGTATTCTTCCAATGCTTAGTGTTAGGGAAAATATAGGGATCTCAATATTAGACCAAATTACAATTGCTAAAACAGTAATGTTTGGAAAAGAGAGAAAATTGACTAAGAAGATTATCTCTGATTATGACATTATAACATCTTCACCCGAAAAAAAAATAGTCTTTCTCTCAGGCGGGAACCAACAAAAAGTAATTCTTGGTAGAACAATGGCTTGTAAACCCAAAATACTAATATTTGATGAGCCTACCAAAGGAATAGACATCAAAACAAAAGTTGAAATTTATAGAATTATGAAGCAACTTGCTGAAGAAGGAGTTTCAATTATTTTAGTTTCCTCAGAAATCGCTGAACTTCGACGTTGTGCAGGAAGAATTTTAACAATATACCATGGTTCACTCAGTGGAGAGTTTATAACCAAAGATGTAGACACCAAGACACTTGTAGGAGCAATATTAGGTTCTGTATAGGCATAAATAAATAATAAGGATTAAAATAATGTTTAATATGCAGCAAGCAAAGATTGAAAGTAACAACGGGGTACTTCCCCTCAAACATAAGCAAAATTTCTTCTCCCGTATTGCTTCGCTACCTCTAGCCGGTGTAGCTGCAGCAATGGTCACTATTTTTATTATCTCATGCTTTCTTTCCGAATACTTTTTCACAATCTATAATATGACCATTATAGCAAGAACCCTAGCTTTTGTCGGATTAATTACAATTGGTCAGTCAATGCTTATGCTTTTAGGTGAACTAGACTTATCATTAGGTGCTATCGCCGGATTCTGCGGCGTTATTGGCGGAATACTTATGGTAAAAGTGGGGTTAAACCCATGGGTTGCGCTATGCCTTTGCTTACTATTGGGGCTAATTTGTGGACTTGTAAATGGCCTGCTAGTAACAACAATCAACCTTCACTCTCTTGTACTTACGGTTGGTACATCAAGTATTTACGGTGGTGTTAATCTTGTAGCGACTAAAGGTGTTGCAATCACAGGTATACCAAACGAAATCTCATTTCTTGGGAAGGGAGCTCCGCTAGGTCTACCCGTACCATTTATCATAATGCTGTTTGTTCTAATTATAGTTGCTTTTATTGCGGTCAAGACAACGTTTGGGCGATATATTTATTCAATCGGAAATAACTTTCAAGCATCTAAAATGTTAGGCATAAGAGTAAATCTCGTTAGAGTATGTGTATTTGGTTTGGCCGGATTTCTAGCGGCATTAGCTGGTATGCTTATGGTTGCCAGACTTGGTACAGCTCAACCATCAATTGGAGCCACTTGGGTTATGTCACCAATTGCTGCTGCTGTTATTGGTGGAGTAGCAACAACGGGAGGAGTAGGAAGTCCAATTGGTGCTATTTTCGGTGCGATTATTATATGCGTTATAGAAAATATTATAGTACTATTTGGGGTATCACCATATTGGCAATCAGTTGTTAGTGGCTCAATTGTTGTTCTCGCTATTTCCTTCGATTCAATATCAAAACGCTGGTTAAAGAATAATTAACAAACAAAACAGAAAATATTAATAATAATTTAATAGTAAAGAATGAAAAGAAGCCGGTTATAACCAGCTTCTTTTCATTCTTTACCATTTAGCATAGTACATACCCACACACACACTTCACTTCCTACCATAAACATGTGTTTAGTTTATAAAATATGCTCAATGCAAACTCCAAGCAATTAATAAAAGGCAAGAAAACAACCAAAAAAAAGTTTAATATATTGTTTCTAATACTGATTTATATATACTAAATAAATCGTGTGCTGTGTAAATTAAATACTTTAAATACTTATGAAGCTAGGTGATTTCCTGCTTGCTAAGATAAGAATAGTATAACATACTAAATCTTACTAGCTCACGATTCCAATCAATGCGATCGAAACCGTCCTAATATATCCCCTCCTTCACAAGTATTACTACATTATGTTGTATGAAAATTCGTAATTGCTTTAATAAATACACTACTATGAATTTTACATACTAAAATAAAAGTTTGTATAAGCAGATAATTTGCTTATTTTTGTTGTTAGAAATCTATTAATTTAAAAAGAGTGCATACAATCCAGTATTGCAGGAGTACGTCAATGAAAGAATTTTTATTAGCTCATGATTTAGGAACCAGCGGCAATAAAGCGACTCTCTTTACTATAGAGGGAAAATTAGTTAACAGTATTACAGTATCATATAAGTCTAACTATTTTAATGATAACTGGGCAGAACAAAACCCGCTGGACTGGTGGCGAGCTGTCTGTGAATCAAGCCAGAAACTACTCAAAAACATTGAAACAGATAAAATTGCCGCGGTGTGTTTCAGCGGTCATATGATGGGCTGCTTGCCTGTTGACAAATCAGGCACTCCGCTTGCTAACCACATGCTATATTGTGACCAGCGTTCAGTCAAAGAGAACGAAAAACTCCTTAGTAAAATGTCAACCAGAGAAATATACGACATCACTGGTAGCCGCCCTAATCCAACTCTTACTACCCCTAAAGTAATGTGGCTAAAAGAAAATTCAAGAGAGATCTATGATAATACTTACAAATTTTTACAAGCGAAAGATTTTATAAATTTCAAACTCACAGGCAAAATATTCTGTGATTATAATGATGCTTCCGGCACACTTGCATTTGATCTATCTACACTCAGCTGGTCTGAAAAGATTTTAAATGTTGCTGAAGTAGATATTGAAAAGTATCCCGACACCGTGCCATCTGCAACCGTCATAGGTGAAGTTACTACAGAGGCAGAAGAAGCCACAGGCATCAAAGCCGGCACCCCTGTAGTTGCAGGCACTGGCGATGGCGGTGCTGCAAATATTGGTATTGGAGCAACCACACCAGAAATAACCTACTGCAATCTGGGTTCATCATCATGGATATCATCAACCTCTACTAAAATACTGGACGACCCTGATATGGCAATATTTACCCTGGCTCACCCAGTTGAAGGACTACTGCAGCCATGTGGTCCAATGATGACGGGAGGCCGCTCATATAACTGGTTAAAAGATGAATTAGCTCATATTGAAAGCGAAAAAGGTTCTAAACAAAATATCAGTCCATACGAACTTATTAATGAAGTTATTGCTTCTTCACCTCCCGGAGCAAAAGGTCTTCTATTTATGCCATACCTTCTAGGAGAACGCAGTCCATGGTGGAACCCAAAGGCTAAAGGCGGAATCCTAGGGCTTACTCTGGAACACCATAGAGAAGATATTTTCCGTTCAATTATTGAAGGTATCAGTGCAAATCTAGGACTTATAATGGATGTATTTACCAATAATCTAAATGTCAAAAGTGTAAGAGCTATTGGAGGTGGAGCTCAAGGAGAGTTGTGGTGTCAAATTCTTGCCGATACTTTCGGCATTAAGGTAGAGGTACCTTCAGTACTTGAAGGAGCCAGCAGTATGGGTGCTGCAATTATCGGAGGAGTCGGAGTCGGTATAATACCGTCATTCTCAGAAGCAGAACGTTTTATTGAAATAAAGAGAACGACCAACCCTATAATTGAAAATAAAGCTATATACCAGCATAAAAAACATGCCCTCAAACATATTTATAACGTAATGAATGATAACGGAGTTTTTGAGTTGTTCCAAAAATAAACTTATAATAAATTACGGATTCTATGATTCAAGCGTAGAATCCGTAATTTATTATAAGATCACAACCCGACATTCTTGTACTTTAAGAGACCCCATTGATATAATAATGAGACAACGTATAAAGAGCCCTAATTATAAGCCAGAAGTTTTAGCTTACACAGATAGGTAAGAAGTAATTTTCTTCTCATTAATAGCGCCTTTTAAATCTTTATGAATAAATCTACCTGACTCAATAACATACATTACATCTGCAATATTTACAGTAAAGCTCAAGACCTGCTCAGTAACAATAATAGTCAGATCCTTCATAGCTTTTATATCATTTAAGATATGAGCCATTTCTTTAATTATTGACGGTTGTATTCCTTCTGTTGGTTCGTCAAGTATCAAAACCTTCGGTTCTGCAACCAGAGCTCTTGCAATAGCCAACTGCTGCTGCTGCCCCCCCGAAAGATTCCCCCCTTTTCTTTTTCTCATTTCATACAACACAGGAAAAATACTATAAACATTATTCCTAAGTTGATCTTTATTTGGTAAAGTAAACTCCATACCAGTGAAAATATTTTCTTCAACAGTCAATGTGGAAAATATTTGCCTGCCTTGCGGAACATATGCGACCCCATGCTGCACTCGTTTATGTGCAGGAAACTTTGTGATATCCGTTTCATTCAACATAATACTTCCTGATTTTGCGCTATTAATTCCGATCAAACTTTTCATCAAAGTAGTTTTTCCCATACCATTACGCCCCATAATAGCAACAACTTTGCCCTGCTCAGCTTCAAAATTTACTCCATGAATTATTTCACTCTGCCCATAGGCAACATGTAGGTCTTTAACTTTTAGCATTCTATCTTCCTCAAGTAATATATATAAATACTATTCACCCAAATATACTTCAATAACCTTCTCGTTACTTTCAACGAACGCCATTGGGCCTTCTGCAAGCACAGCACCTTGATGCAGAACAGTAACAGTATGTGCTATTTCTCTTACGAAATTCATATCATGTTCAATAATAAGTACTGAGCGTTCTTTGCATATTTCATTGAGTAATTTACCTGTCTGCACACGTTCATCAACACTCATGCCAGCAACAGGTTCATCAAGTAATAGAAGTTCTGGGTCGGCAATAAGGAGCATTCCTATTTCAAGCCACTGTTTTTGCCCATGACTCAATAGTTCCCCTGGTGTATCAAGCATCTCATGCAAAAATATCATTTTTGCAATCTCATTAATACGGTCAATAACTTTTTTATCACGCTTAAAAGTTAATGCTCCAAAAACACTCCTGCCTTTGGGATATGACACCTCTAAATTTTCAAAAACAGTCAGTGTTGGATATATTGATGGCGTTTGAAATTTTCTACCTATCCCAGCCTGTACAATACTCTGCTCTGGTAAATGTGTTATATCTTGCCCCATAAATTCTATCTTACCAAAAGTAGGTCTGGTCTTTCCACAAATCAAATCAAGTAAGGTTGTCTTACCTGCACCATTTGGTCCAATAACAACATGAATAGACCCCTTCTCAACGTAAAGTGCAACACTATTAACAGCCTTAAAACCATCGAACGAAACTGTCAAATCTGATATTTCAAGTATATATTCTTTCAAGCTCATAGCTTATTCCTTTATTCCAGCATACTCTCAGGCATCTTTCTCAGCAATGTTTCATACTATGCATGTAAACTATTCCACAGGTTCAATTTTCTTTTTTGATAATTTATAATTCTTGAATTTATTGTATAAAACTGAGCCATAGTCTTCCACAATACCAGCAACCCCTCTTGGAAATACCAGAGTTACAAGAATAAATACCGATCCCATTAACAACATCCACAGCGCAGGAAATTCTTCAGAGAAAAATGTTCTGCCAAAGCTTACGATCAGTGTTCCATACACTGCTCCAACAAGCGAATTTCTACCACCAAGAGCACAAAAAATAACCATATAAACTGACGGTTCAATAGTGATTAACTTGGGTGACATAAATCCAACATTAAATACAAACATTGCACCGCCAACTGCTGAAATCATTGCTGCCAAAGTAAAAATAAAAATCTTTATACTAGCTACATCATACCCTGAGAACCTTACTCTATCTTCCATATCGCGAGTAGCTATTAATAATTGCCCAAATTTTGTCCTAAGAACCAACTTACCGACAAGCACAGCCCCAAGCAGAAGTATAACTGTCGCAAAATACAATATATACTGAGCGCTTGTAGATCTAATATCCCAACCAAGACAGCTTCTAAGATCTGTAATACCATTAATACCGCCCGTCCATCCCTGCCTAGTAACAAATAGTATTTCCATAATCCAACATAAGGCCTGAGTGATAATTGCAAAATAAACACCACTAACACGCCTCCTGAACATTGCATTACCGATTATGAACGCAAGGAGCCCAGGAAGGCCAATCATCATCAATAATGTAAGTGGAAAACTTTTGAATGGATACCAAATATAAGGCAATTCTGTAATCTGATTCCAGTCCATGAAATCAGGAAGTCCAATAGTAGTGAGAGCTTTGAGCTGATCAGTACCTGCTTCATGAGAAATATCAATAGCAGCCTCTAATTTCAAAAACGCAGCCATTGCATACCCACCAAGCCCCCAAAATAAACCTTGCCCAAGACTAAGAATACCTCCATATCCCCAGCATAAGACAAGCCCAACAGAGGCAAATGCAAGGCTAAGGTACTTACCTACTAAATTTAAACGGAATATATCAAACATTAAAGGAAAGCAAGCCAGCAATATCACTGCTAATACTAATAATGCAATGGTTTCCTTCTTTTTTCCTGTAAATTTATTATCAAGTAAACTATTCACAGTTAAACCCTTTCAATTTTATTACTTCGAATATTAAATTCGTTATTTTCTTACTTTATTTGCTACAAGCCCTTGAGGTCTTAGCATTAATACACCTACAATACAAACTAGAACAAATACTTTTGCTAAAACTCCTGATAGGAAGAACTCTAAAATTGACTGTGCCTGAGCAATACCAAATGCTGAAAGTATTGTGCCAATTAGACTTCCTGCACCGCCAAATACAACTACTATAAAAGTATCAACAAGATATAATGATCCGGCAGAAGGCGAGACAGAACCAATAGTTGTAAATGCTGCCCCTGCTATACCAGCAATACCACAGCCTAATGCAAACGTCATTCTATCTACTTTTTTACTGTTAATCCCAACGGCATTTGCCATTTCACGATTTTGAACAGTAGCCCTTACTCTAAGTCCCCACCTTGATTTATACATTAAAAGAAAGACAAGTAATGTCATGAATATTGCTGTTGCAAAAAGAAACAATCCATTAATTGGAATATCAATAGTATCAGATGGAGACCATGAGCCCATCAACCAATCAGGCATTACAGCACTGTCTTCTCTAGCACCAAAAATAAAGCGAAGTATCTGCCTAATTATCATACTTACGCCCCAAGTCGCAAGTAATGTATCAAGCGGTCTCCGGTAAAGCTTACTAACTAAAAGAACTTCTACAATATATCCAACAATATACGCGACAATAAATGCGGCAAGGATAGCAAAAAGAAAATAGTACCGAGTAAATCCGGGTATGTAATTGGTTACCATATCAGATATAAATACTGTTGTATATGCCCCAATAGTCAAAAACTCACCATGAGCCATATTGATTACCTGCATCTGACCAAAAATAATTGCAAGTCCCAATGCCATAAGTAAAAACACCGCAAAAAGACTCAAGCCGGCAAAGCCTTGCATCACAAATATACTAGTCAATTCCTCAGCATTATAATCGCTAAATAAATCTATAAAACAGAGTAAATTACTCACTGAACAACCTCCTTTATCCCAATTACATTTTACAGACTTGCTCAAGAGTATTTTGCCGGGATAATGCATTAAGAAAGATAATACTCTGGAAAGCCTTACAGTTATACCCCTCGAAGATTTAGATCCTTCTCCTCGAGGGATAAGAATTAGATTATATACAACCTATTATTTGTAACCTTCTGGGAATGGATCTGGTTTGATCAAATCTTCAGATTCAGCAATTACTTCAAACTGTCCATTAGCCAGCATCTTGCCAATTTTAGCACGTGACCAAAGATGGTGATTATCAGCAATTCTTACATAGCCTTCAGGAGCATCAGAAAATTCGACTCCACCTGAAGCTGCTGCAATTTTATCAATATCAAAACTTCCAGCTTTTTCTACAGTGAACTTCCACAACCATGGACCTAGATATGCAGCCTGAGTAACGTCTCCGATAACGGAGTCTTCTCCCCACATCTTTTTGAATGCTTTAACAAACTTGATATTATTTTCATTTGGAAGACTCTGGAAATACTTCATACAAGCATAGAAGCCTTCAACATTCTTACCGCCAACCCCTAAAATTTCATCTTCAGTTGTTGAGATTGTAAGTAAAAGTTTTTTCTTCTTAGCAAGTGACTTACCGGTTATACCTGCTGCATTAAGCTGTTTGTACCATGAAACATTTGAGCCACCAACAACGATTGAATAAATACAGTCTGGTTTCTTAAGTTTGACTTTATTAATAAGAGAGTTAAAGTTAGTATGACCCAGTGGATAGTACTCTTCACCTACAACTTTGGCACCTTTCAAATGCTTTTCAATATGAATTCGTGCAATCTTATTACTTGTGCGTGGCCAAATATAGTCAGAACCTATCAAGAAGAAAGTACGGCATCCCTGTTTATATGCCCAGTCAAGCCCCCATATGATCTGCTGTGTTGCTTCCTGACCAGTATAGATAACATTCTTTGATGCTTCAAGTCCTTCATAAAACGTTGGATAATAAAGCATACCATTCTCTTTTTCAAAAATTGGTAGAACTGCCTTACGTGATGCAGATGTCCAACATCCAAATACTGAAGCTACTTTATCCTTAACGAGAAGTTTTTTTGCTTTCTCTGCAAAAGTTGGCCAGTCACTTGCACCATCTTCCTGAATAATTTTGATCTTTCGTCCAAGAATACCACCCATATCATTGATCTGTTTAATAGCTAATCTTTCAGCTTCAACAGATCCTGTTTCTGAGATTGCCATAGTACCAGTTACTGAGTGTAACTGCCCAACAGTAACATAATTGTCATCTACAGCAATTCCTGATGTATTTACTACGTCTGTTGGAAATTCCTTCAACATAGGATTTTTCCAGTCATCAGCAGCAAACACCGAGCTAACGCTAGCACCCATTACCAGCAAAGCTAGAAGAAACTTTGCTGAAATACTATTTAATTTATTGATTTTCATTATTCTTCCTTTTATAATTTATTTGCACTTATGTATCACGGGGGGTGTGGATATTTCTCTGATAAGACTATCTACACTCCACTTCTTTTTTAAACATTTAAATTATCTCTTATTTAGGCATAGGCCCTAACTTAACACCTTCTGGATAATACTTCCAACCATCTCTGACTTTAATCTTGTCATCCCATGGGAGCTTATACTCACCATTAGCTAGATCTTTTACCCATGTCAGATAATTTTCTTTCTCGCCACCTGGTTTTCCAACATAAGCTCTACATCCTAAGTTGAAGATATTATTCTCAAGCGCCCAATTCTCTCTTGCTTTATCCACCAGTCTAGGGAACAACTCTGCAGTAACAATTTCCCAAGGATTTCTTTGACCCTGCTGTATGACATTACCATCATAATTACATACTGTACCTTCACCAAAGTAGTAGAACACTTCATCATAACCTGCTAGGTTAACAGCCAAAGTATACATTAGGTTCTGCCAAGCGTTTGTTCTATTTGTCCAAATCCATTGATCATTAACCTGAGTCGAATAACCTGAGATACGTATGTACACATTACAACCCTTATACGCTGCTTCACGTGCAAGCTCTGGGAACATACCATCATGACAAATACAAACAGCAAGTTTCGAGCCTTTTGGGCCATCACATACTGGCATACCATAATTACCTGGTGACCAAGGTTCGATTGGCACCCATGGCTGCAGCTTTCTATAATGAAGAGCAATTTCTCCATCACTATTGATAATAATTGCGGTATTATATGGAGGAAGTGAAGGATCTTCATTTTTTTCCATCAACGAGAAAACACCCCAAACATCATTATCAGAACATGCCTGCTTAAACTGATCAATTTCTGGACTGTCTACAGTCAGCAACATTTCATCATAAGTCCAGATTGATGTATTAAGACCTTGAGTAGAATATTCAGGAAACACAATAAGGTCTAAATCCGGATAGCCAGCCTTAGTATTTTTCAAACATTTACAAATCTTATCAACCTGCACCTGAATATCCTCAGGACCTTTAATAACTGGTACCGGATACTGTACTAAAGCTGTCAATAACGCTTCTTCCCAAGCACTAACACTACCTGTACTTCCCATTTCATTTCTCCTTATAGTAAAAAACAATAAAGCCTAATCACTAATTAAGACTTTAACAATTGCTTTAACTGGCCGCCTAACCAGATAAATTTATCAGTTTCAGAATAACCTAGTCTCAAAGTCACAATAAAACTTAATATTCGTTTAATTAAACAACCCAATTAAAGTGACATTTTACGTTCCAGTTTTAAAGACAAATAATTAAAATCATATGGTAGCACATTATACAAGAAAACCAAATAAAAAAAAAACTCATAAAACCCAGCATAGACCAAACAATAACACACAACAAATTACAGTATATTATAAAAAAACAATAAGTATTATTTGTAAAATTCCATAAAACAAAATACACTACACAAGCATGTATTTTTTAAAAAAAACGATGTAAAATCAAATCTATAAAAAACGACTCAATCAAGCTATAGCCAGACAAACCCAACAAATTAGTTGAAACTTACCAACAATATTGTTCTAAAAAGCAACAATATTGTATTGTTTACTTTATTGTTTTTGTACCTAAGCATTAAGCTTATCTTATAAAAACAAATGATAAATAACCGATACGAAAATAGGACAAAAACCTTCCAACATAACTCGACCAATAAAAATAAAGTCACTATTCATCAAAATATCTCAGGATATCCCAATAAACGTTCGTTATTACTAAAAAGCGCACTGGAGTCCAGTGCGCTTTTTAGTAATAATAATCTAATTTAAAAAGTATTGTTAAGTTAAAATCATTACTTATTCATTAATAAAGATAGTAATATCAGGATATATTGCCCCCCTTTACCACCTCTCCAATTCTCATCATAGCAAAGCCTTTCATAGTATAATTCAATACCCAATTAAAAAGTTAGAGCTGAATCATTAAGAATTATCAAATTTCATTGAGAGATGTTGCCACAAAAAAATTCTCTTTATAATAAATTTCTCTCTATATTGTAGCTTCATTTATTACTAGTACCGTAAGCAATTACCATGATTTTATGTTACAAAAACCTTGCCATCCATATATATAAAAAATAAGGAGTAATAAGACAGTAATTCCGTATTGAATTCAGCTACAACTAAGTTCTCAAACACAGCTCCTGCTATTATTATCCTATAAGACTTAGAACATTCTGATTCAGCTTATTGGCTTGAGCAAGCATTGAGGTGCTTGCTTGAAGCATTATCTGGTTCTTAGAAAAATTAGTAGACTCCTTAGCCATATCAGCATCTCTAATGTAGCTTTCAGTCTTTTTAATATTCTCGATTGCAACTGTCAAACTATTAACGTTAGTTTCCAATAAATTACTCTGCCACGCCCCAATAGATGCACGGGTATTAGAAATATCATTAATTGCAGCATCTATAACCATCAGTGCTTCAACAGGATCTTCCTGAAGAGACACGACGCCTCCACCGAGCAGGTCATTCAAACTTATTATTTCTCCATCATCACCAGTTCTAATTTTCCCAAGATCAACAGCAGTAATCGAATTCAAGCCTAGCATTACCCGGTTGGAAGAACTAGCCCCCTCTCCCAATTGAATCTGCATTCCGCCATGAAAATCAAGTTTTTGTGTTGTAAAATGCCCCGCATTTGTAAGATTAGCGCCTGCTTTAAAATCATCAATTTCATCAGGATCACGCTTCCCGTCATGATTAGTATCTGTCCAACCATCAGCAGTATCTTCCAGGAACGCAGCATTATTAAATACACTCCCTACATCATAGCCAACCTGTGCAATTGTGGTACTACCCACTTTACCTGCATTAAACTCCAGATGCCCAGCAAGCTCAAGCGTTGACAGATTAAGGCTAAGACCATCGCACTTCTTACTCTCTCCATTGATCGAAACCGTAGCGTCAGCTCCGGTAATCCTTACCGCACCTTCCTGATCTGTAACAACTTGACTCTGGCTGCTATCTCCTGTACTGTAATACTTCCAAATCTGCCCTTCTTCCTGATTGATACTCAAATATTGCTTACTTCCGTATTCCTTAGCAGATACACGAATTCCTAAATTTTCAAAACTGAGTTCCGCGTTATGTTGAGTTCCAATTTTTCCATCCCAGTCAGCGGTACCAGTGGTCAAGATCAGTCCTAATCCACTACCATTGACTTCATTCACAATAAGACTCTTATCCGCAGAGAGATCCTGAGAAGTTTCTGACATCGCTACAAGATCCTGCTCACGCATTGCTTTATCTTTATATACAAATACTTGCCCGCTATTTGCCCCGTCCTGAACAGTTTTTATATATAGCTTACCAGAGCTGTCAGTATTCTTTCCTAAATCAACACCACTAAGTATTGTTTTTCCCTTGTCATACTCTCCTGACTGTGAAGCATTCAAGGCAAAACCGCCGTTATAACTTACTCCATTAGTTCCCCAGATTCCTCCAACACCTAAATACGTCTGTTTATCAGCTAATTCTTCTCTGAGATTTACTGTACCACCAGCATCATCAAAGCTCACTGTCCCTGCTAAATTTGAACTATTTGCTGCAAGAATACGAATATCAGAACCATCAGCCAGACCAGAACCACTACCAACAAAGGTAGCTTCATTCATATTCTCATCTTTATACAGTTCAAATTTAATTTGATGAGACGTTGTATTATGATCAGTTACTTTGATAAATAGCCTACCCTGTCCATCTGTATTTCTTCCATACTCAAGGTTGCTCAAATGATTAGGGTCACTTGGATCCAAGTTGAATGCTAGTGACGCACCGGCTGCTAAAGCAGTACTTGAAAGTCCTTCAAATACTGGATCTTTACTTACCGGATCAGCAGAAAAAGTGAACAAATTCCCCAGTGGTTTATCATATAAACCAGAATGTGGATTATTTTCATAAAAATAATCAAAATCGATAGATGTTCCATTGGGCGTTTGAAGTGAAATTGCCTGAGATCCTGTGCCACAAGTTGCAAGTGCCGCAAGACTGACGCTCTGTCTTACAAGCTCACCAGAACTTGACCCAGTAACAACAAATACAATTTCATCAGGACTACCACCAGCTTCACTAGTAACCTGTAGTGGAGTTTCACCATTGACGACATCATAAATATTCAATTTTATATCATGGTTTTGTGTTGCATCAACTGCCTGATAAGGAGCTGTAACCGTACTTGAATTAGGTCCAGTTGTTGAAGCGCCAAAAATAGCGGTTGCATTGGTATGGCCATTTACAGCAAGAATATTCTGCGCTGCAGTATTCTCAGTAGGATTTGGATTATCAGGATCCGACTCAAAATTATAGGCAAAAGAAATCTGTGAAGCCGAACCCGAACCAAAATTAAGAGTTACATTTGCATCGCTAATACCCAGGGTCGGCTCAATATCACCGGCCAGATTAACCCCAATATTTGTATTTATCTGCCCAGAGTTATCTCTTACATTAAAAGTAACATTACCATTACTGGCTATATCAGACCTTACAGTAAATGAATTACCTACCCTATCGCCATTACCAATACTCATAGTGGCAGGAAGGCCACCATTAATTACATTTTGCGGATTACCAAGAGAATTAGTAAATGTTGCTCCATTACTAGCAACATTCAAGCCATCATCATCACAATGGAATATAGTCGTATTTGTTAGAGTGTTGTAAGCTGATCCAGTAGAATCATAAGTATAGGCAATATCAAATGACGGAATAAATGTTCCCCCACCAAGATCAATTGCACCTATAGTCTGCACATAATCACCGGTTACTGTTTGAGCATTGAGATTCAATATTTGAGACCCAGCACTCCTGCCATCATCATCAATCATCTCCAAAGTTAATTGACCAGCGGCATCTTGATTTACAATAATATCAAATCTTTCAGTTACATCTGCGCTGTTTATATTAGCACTTGCACTACCGCCCTGTATTACATTTGCAGTAGAAAAAGTCGGTATAACTCCTCCACCTAAATCTGTTTGTAATCCTGAGTTTACAACATTCGCATTAGTACTGTAAGCAATCATGTCAACACTCTGATCACTAGAAAAAATAAGCGATGCATCAACTCCAGTTGAATCTGAGATACTGTTTATTGTCTCAACCGCTTCACCAAATGAAGTCCCTTTAGCAAATGACATTAGTCTTGAACCATTATTACCAGTGAGAGTAAAGAACTGATCTTTAGTAAAAGCATTATTGGCGACATCCAACCTACTGTCATCACCGTCAACTTCAAAATAAGCCTTACGCGCCTGATTCTCCATTGAAGCATCACCATCGGCGTCAAGACCATCAAAACTCACACTTACACCACTGCCATTAGCTGGAACCTGAGACATCTCGCTCATCTGCATATCTAAAAGTTGATTATTCTGAGTGCCGTTAATTTCGGTATGAGTATCTATTGCTATAGATTTATTACCATTTAAGAGGAACTGATCTGAAAATTTTGTCGTACGCGCAATACGGTCTATTGTCTGAATTGATGAATCAAGCTCTGCCTGATCAGCAGCGATCTGCTCTGCCGAAGTTACCCCGTTATTAGCAGAATGTATTGCAAGTTGCCGCATTTTTTTAAGGATGTTACTCACTTCACTCAATGCACCCTCGGCGATTCCAAGCATGTTATTGGCTTCTTGGGTATTTTGAACGGCTCTTTCCAGCCCTGCAGTTTGAGCCCTAAGCTGCTCAGATATAACAATCCCAGCAGGAGCATCAGCCCCAATGTTGATCTTGTACCCAGTAGATAAATTTCTGAGAGAAGTTGCAATATTACCGTTATTAATCGCTAGATTGCGATTAATACATAGTGCATTCAGATTATTTGCAACAATCATTGGCATTGGCTTATCATCCTTGAATCACCAGCAGCTTCAACCTAACATCTGCAACATCAAATAGTTACAAAGTGCTAGCATTTAACTTCTACATCCATGTAAAAGCGATTAATACATTTCTATAGTATAATCGGCATAAAAAGAAAATTCTTTAGGATAAGGACCTATCACACATAATATTATTTTATTGCTCGAATCATACCCTCACCTGAATAAAACAGACTCAGCTATTACACTAAAAGTATCAAAAAAACCATTACCAAAATTAACAGATATTAAGCAATAAAGTGCTAATGAATAATAATATCGTTAAGGCGCACCCTAAAAGCTCATTGTATACTATATATAAAATATGTCTTAATTCTTCTCAAAATTAGCCCAAAATCAATTTGATATATTATTATTATATTTTAATACCATAATACTATGTATTATCACACCTAAATAATCGTAATTTAAAATCATATATACTGAGTGTATATATAAATATAATTGTGTTTGTTTCATTTTTTTGTTTTTAGCTCTGGAGACACCAATGAAAAAGAAATGTTCGACAGTTTTTAAGCTTACAACACTACTAATTGCTTGTATTTTCTCATTTTCTTTCCTATGCAGCTCTGCAAACGCTGCTGAAAAGAAATACAAGGTAGTTATCCTTGTAAAATCAATGGGTAACGGCTTCTTCAATGCCTGTGCAGAAGGTGCAAAGGACGCAGCAAAAGAGCTTGGAGATGTAGAGATTATTTACATGGGACCACCAGAAGTATCAGCAGAGGGTCAAATAGATATCATAGAAACACTTATAGCTCAAAAGGTAGATGCCATTGCAATTTCTGCAAATGATAAAGATGCTCTCGTTCCAGTATGTAAAAAAGCTATGAAACGCGGGATAAAGGTTATTTCATTTGACTCAGGTATTTCAGAAAAAGGCAGAATTATCAACCTCCTTCCAAGTAACGCCGCGCTTGTCGGAAAACAGCAGGTTGATATTATTGCAAAATTAATGGGAGGAAAAGGTGATTTTGCAATTGTCTCTGAAACATCCCAGACAACCAATCAAAACATCTGGATTGAAGAGATGAAAAAAGAATTAAAAAGCAATCCAAAATACAAAGATGTCAAACTAGTAGAAGTTGTATATGGAGACGCCCTAGCTGACAAATCTTACCGCGAGGCAGTTGGCCTTTTCAATAAATACCCAGAACTAAAAGGCATTACCTCTCCAACAACGGTAGGGCTTCTTGCGACAGCAAAAGCTATTGAAGACTCTGGCAAAAAAGGCATTGTTGAGCTTACTGGTCTTGGTCTACCTTCAGAGATGAAGCACTACATAGAAAACGGTGTGTGTAAGGAAATGGCTCTATGGAATCCAGTTGATCTGGGCTATACTGCTACTTATATATGCGAAGCACTTCTAACCGGCAAAGCCACAGGCAAAGAAGGCGAAAAAATTGACTCTGGCCATATTGGGGTTTTAACTATTGGTAAAGATGGTGAAATGATAATGGGTAAACCATTTGTATTTGATAAAGAGAACGTAGCAAAATTTGCAAAAATATTTTAATACTGGCGTAATAAAAATATTATTACTTCATAATACAAACGCAGGTTTAAAGCATTTTATCAGCTTCAAACCTGCGTTTTTTATTCAACACTACTTAATTAATATTTTATACCGTTATCGTTCTAAAGCGCTTTGATCTCATCCCAGACATCCTTTTTAACAGGTATACCATTCTCCATATTATCCTTACGAGTAATTATCACTCTTTCACCAGGATACCTAATTTCTGTTGTTCCATCAGCCTTTTCAGAATTTTTTATGTCTTCCAATACTTCATTTATAACAGCATCAGTAAACTCCACATTATGTAACTTTGCCGGATCAATAGCAATTAATACCTGAGATAGCCCATATTCATAATCAGGTCCACACTGCTTTCCAACTCCAGTTACCGAATTCCCTCCAGATAAAACCGCAGCAATAAGATCAAATGCGATTGAGAGCCCAGACCCTTTCCAGAATCCAGCTGGCAATACTCTCCATGTTTTCTCTATTTCGGCAGAATCCTTTGTAAGATTCCCCTTAGTATCATACCCGCCATCAATAGGTAATTGTTTACCATTTCTCTTATACTCTTCAATTTTACCATAAGAAAACTGAGCCAACGCACAGTCCACAACAACATGCTCCTTATTACTTCTTGGGATAGCAAGAACAACAGGATTATTCCCGATATTTCTATCTTTACTGCCCCATGCAGGCATATTTGGCATTGTATTTGTCCAGCATATTCCTACCATTCCCGCATCTGCCGCCTGCCAGCCAAACGCCCCACCCCGCATCCAGTGGTTAGTATTGTTAAGAGCAACAATGCCTATTACATTCTCTTTTGCCAGCTCTATAGCTCTAGCCATTGCACTCTGAGCATTGGTATTACCCATTGCAAGATTTCCATTCCACCTTTCAAAACTACCCATACTAACTTCTACAGCAGGTTCAGCATCCGGCTTTATAAACCCCTTTTCAATATAATCAACAACTCGCTGAAATCTATATACCCCATGTGAATAAACCCCATCAACACTATTATCTGTAAATAATTTTGCACTTCTATCTGCGATATCTTGAGTAAATCCTTTTTCTAGAAGTACTCTTTCAAAAACACTCTTCATTTCATCATACTGCACCCTGATCATTACTGCACTCCTTTATATTGTTCTAATATCATATCTGTCATCTTAACAACGTTTATTGCCTGCTCAAAATTTGCTTCACTATCTGTCTTACCAATAAGCTCGTTTACAACTGCCTGCTGATATGGCATAGAAGCATGTTCTGGCACCTCAAATGTGAAAGTTTCTTCTTTACCACCTACTTCCAGAACAAAGCGTTTTGCCGACAAGCCATCATAAACTATACGGCCTTTTTCGCCAACAATCTGCACTTCATTAGTATCCTTATCAGCAACATAACACCAACTCCCAGAACCAGGAATACCACTCTTAAATTTAAATGTAGCAACAACAGTATCCTCCGCATCATAATAACCACCCTGATTGCAGGCAATACCATTCATATACTCATACTCGCCAAAAAACATTGCCAGACAATCAAGAACATGTACTCCCATATCAAGAAACTTACCTCCTCCTGATATCTCAGGAATAACCCTCCATGGAAGATTCTCTCTATCTAACTCTGTCTCTTCTACAGGCTTAGTCTGAGTCACATAAACATACCTAATTTCCCCAAGAATTTTATTATCTAAAAGCTCTTTAATCTTTAAAAACTTCTCGACACCCCTTCTGTAAAATGCAGCATATACAGGGATATTTACCTTTTCAGAGAGTGCTTTAATCTCAAGACATTCTTTATAACTGTTAGCGACTGGTTTTTCAATATACGGGATTTTACCTGCATTTAGACATTGTACAGCATACTGATAATGGGATTTTGGTGGAGTTGCAATATAAACAATATCAACTTTCTCATCAGAGAGCAAATCTTCGACAGTCTTGTAAACTTTTGCAATATTGTGCCTTTTAATATAGTCCTCAGCCTTTGCGTAAGTTCTATTATACACCCCGATAAGCTTAGAATTATTTGATTTATAGAGCCCAGGACCACTTTTCACCTCTGTAACATCACCACATCCAATCATAGCCCAATTAACATCCTTCATTTATCCCTCTCCTTCATAAGTAACGTTATATAAAATAGCTCATGATTGCTTCACAATTATAGCTTTTGCCTCATAAATGTCTACCACTTTCATACTAAGAGATATTAAGCAATATAGCGTAAAATAAAAAAATATAGTCAGAGAGAACTCTAACTATATCCCATTAAGCAATACCAAAAACTTAAGCTTAAGCTAACGGATAAAATTCGTAAATACTTTATCTATTTTTCCCGGTTTATCTACAACGGAATTATTCAAACTTTTCATTACATATGCCATATTTACACCCAGAGTCTCCATTATTTGAACCCCTTCTTCATCTAAAGTTACTTCTCCAGGTAACATACCGTGAATAACATTCCAGTAATTTGAAGTAGGTAATATCATCTCGCAAAAGTTTAGATAATTATTCAATTGATTGAACGTTGGAATACCTCCAGAACGCCTTACAGCCACAACCGCCGCACCAACTTTATGCCGCAAAAAGCCTTTCTGACCTGCAACTAAAAAAGCTCTATCAAGGAAGCTCTTCATTGTTCCAGCAACAGCAGCAAAATATACTGGCGAACCCAACAAGATGCCGTCAGCCTCTGCCATTTTCTCTATCCATACATTTACATTATCAATCGTTATCGCACATGTACCGTCATTATTTTCAGAGCAATATCCACAAGCTAGGCAACCATTCAACGTTTTATTACCAACATGAACAATCTCTACCTCAATACCTTCTTTTTCCAATTGTTCAGCAACTAATCTAATTGCATGATACGTATTACCTTCTTTTTTCGGACTACCGTTGAATGCAACAACTTTCATTTGAGCTCTCCTATTAACAATCCAACCCTTTAGGACTATAATAAATTGACGATACTGATTTAACTTATAATTTTATAACATTAATATTTTACTCACTATAAACTATGCTATATGCCGTATTCTTTCTTCCTGAGAAAGCCTATCCGTCAAAAATGCTGCGACTATCTATAGTAATTAATTTACCCCTATTCTTATCAATACCAATCAATATGATACTAACACACTTCCAAAAATTGCGCTAGAATAAAATAAAATAAGTTATGAATCTAAACATCGCCAAAGATACTCTCTAAACATTAAACACACTTTCAGAATAATTATAATTTATAATATATCCTAACATATAAAACGATATCACAAAATGGCAAAATTACTTTTGCCAACTCAATAAAATTCTATTTAGTTCAACAAGCAAAAATAAGTGCAACCGCTCAATTAAGAACGATTGCACAGTTAAATTTCTACATTGCTCGAGTAAACGAGATGCGATACATTTTCCTAATAATAAGCTAGATTATAAGTAACTTATTGAATAATTATCATTTATTTCGACAAAGAATATGTTATGAGTTATCCCTCATATATTATATTTTAAACTTATATGGTTACTCACCTTTAATTCAGTTCTCATAATATCTCAATAGTTATAGCATACTCATTTATAATATTCATTATGCTGTCACACCACTTAGTATATCATATTTTTTTTCATAATAATTAATTCATGAGTGAAGGCAAAAATAATGATAATTGTGGTACATATGTAACAAGAATTAAAACAATGATGCTAACCGCCAGGAACGGTAATATTGCTTTAGAAATCTTTCCCAGTGAAATTTCACCTATTCCAGCAGTAACAAATAGACATACTCCTACAGGCGGCGTAGTCAACCCTATCATCAAGTTTAATACGGCAATAATCGCAAAATGAATTGGATCCACACCAACACTAGTCACGACCTTGAGAAGTACAGGAAATAGAATTACAAGAGCAGCAATTGTTTCCATAAAAGTCCCAACGAACAATAATAAAAGATTAATCAACAGAAGTAAGAGATACTTATTATGGGTAATATCAAGCATCATATTTGCAAGCATTGTTGGGATTCTCTCAGAAGTAAGAATCCAGCCAAATAGATTTGCCATACCCACAAGTACCATCAAACTTGCTGCTGTAATTGCAGTGTCAACCAAGATTTTTGGAAGAAGCTTGACAGGAAGATCCTGATATACAAAAAGACCAACACATAAAGCATAAATACAAGCGATAATTGAAGCCTCTGTTGGAGTAAAAATACCGCCAACAATACCATAAAGAATAATAAAGGTCATAAAGAGGGCCCAGAATGCTCCACGAAACTCTTTTAATACCAGCTTAAGACTAGATCTTTCACCTTTAGGATGCTTACTCTTGCATGATATCATATAAGATACTATTAAAAAACCGACCCCCAATAATAATCCAGGTACCGCGCCAGCAATAAACAACTTTGCAACAGAAAGACCTGTAAGTGTTCCAGCAATAATCATTGGAAGACTAGGCGGAATAATTGGCCCTATTGTCGAACTGGCAGCAGTGACTGCACATGAAAAAGGAGCATCATACCCTTCTTTCTTCATCGCCGGGATCAACACAGCCCCAAGACTGGCACAATCCGCTACCGCTGTACCACTAATACCTGCAAAAATCATAGAAGCAACAATATTTGCCAGACCGAGTCCACCACGGATATGACCTATTAAGGCATTAGAGAATCCTATAACCCTTTCAGTTATCCCCCCATTGTTCATCAAATTCCCTGCCAGAATAAATCCGGGAACGCAGAGGAGTACAAAGACGTCGATACCAGCATAAATCTTTTGGGCAGCAACGACAAGAGGAGTACCAGCAACGAGTAAATATACGACTGATGATAAACCAAGACAAAATGCTATCGGCAGTCCTATAACCAACCCTACAATAAAGATTATAAATAATAAAACAACCCCACTCATTACGCGCTCTCCTTCTGAGTAAGTCGATATTTAATCATACATAAAATATCAATAACTACGTAAATTCCAATCATTCCCATCATTATTGTTATACTTGCAAAGACATAGTTCATAGTTAAAAAACGCAAAGTTGGAGATGTTTCCATCTGTCCAAACTCAACAAACTCAAACGAAACATATGCAATCAAAAGAACAAGGAATGCTGAAACAATATTTACAATCAATCGTATTCCAAATAGCCACACTCCTTTGAAATAATGATCAATAATTCCCAACGAGACAAAAGCTTTTCGCTCAAAAGCCAAACCACCTGCAAAAGTGGATATATATATAAAGAAAATTCTGGATGCTTCTTCCGTCCATGCTGGAGCCTGAGGTAGACAGAAGCGAGCAAAGACCTGAATAATTACAGTAATAACCATGCAAATCAAAGAGGTTATAGCTCCAATTACCAGCAACGTATCCAATATTTTTTTAAACAATCTTAAAATACTCATGACTAAACCAGCCTTTATAACTCAATATGGTATAATAGCAATAATAATAATTTACATACTTTTATAAATTCAATATTTGGTGATATGCAAGCTCCAAGTATTTCATGCAAGCTTTACACATCACCAAATATTATTATAGAATAAATCTATTTAATATTTACAATTTCCTGATAAAGTTCATTCTGCTCAGGAGTCAATTTTTCCTTAGCGACCTGTTTTGCAATCTTCTGGAATGGTGCTTTATCAACTTTAACAAACGTCATACCTTTTTCTTCAAGGAACTTTTTGTACTCAGCTTCTTCTTTTACAAGATTTTCTAGAGCATGATCACTTACAATTTTACCTGCTTCAATAATTGCATCCTGATACTCTTTTGGAAGTTTCTGAAACTTCCTTTCGCTCATAATAACATAGATCCAGCCTGTAACATGTTCTGTCTGATTTACATATTTCTGAACTTCATAAAAACTTGCACTCTTGATAAGAGCTAGTGGATTTTCCTGGCCTTCTATAGTGCCTTGCTGCAAACTTGTAAATACTTCGCTGAAAGCCATAGGAGTTGGTTTTGCACCAAGTGCTTCCCAGAATGACACGAAAATAGGTACATTAGGCACACGCAAAATCATACCATTCAAATCAGCTGGAGTCTTGATTGGACGGTTACTAGTCAAATCACGAGGACCACGACCAAATGTAGCAACAGGGCGAACTTTCACTTTCTCTATAATTTGTTGTGCAATCTTTTCATTAGCTTTACTATTGATGATCTTTTTCAAGTGATCAAGATCACGTACAGCATATGGAGCAGCAAGTAGAGCTGCTAAAGGAGCCCAGTTTTGCATTGATTCCCCTGAGATTGTAAAATCTGCTGTTCCCATCTGCATACCACGGATCAAATCCATCTCTTTACCAATCTGAGAATTTGGAAAGACCTGAATTTCAACATTGCCATTAGTCTTTTCTTTAACAATTTTCGCAAATTCAAGAGCAGACTTATGCCAAGGATTATCTTCATTAGCAATGTGACCAAACTTAAGAACAAATTCTGGATCTTTAGCTTGAGCAAAATTTACAGTCATAGAAACTACCGCAAATAATAGAGCAAAAATAGCAATTTTCTTCATTTTAATCTCCTAAGATTATTTAAGCACAAACAAATAACGCAAAACTACCTGCATTGCAAATTAACTAAACAACACCCTTTGATTAGAGTAAAACATTACTCACACTCTTAAAACAAAAACACACATTATTTATCTACTGTTAATTAGATATTATCTAGATATTTCCTAAGTGTTTTTCTTACCGCTCCTTTGCCTGCGCAAAGTTCGAGGAAAAGTTTTTCAACCTTTTCACCAAGGTTATACGTATAAAGATCTATTCCAAAATACTCAGCATTTGACAAAAGCGGTTTTATTTTAGTAATGTAATTCTCCGCTGTTCCTAATTCAATACCGCTCAATTGCTTACTAAGCACTTCCAAATTAGGGTCAGGACTTATTTCAAACTCTACACCATTATCATCTACTCCCAGTAAATAACGTAACCATCCTGCAAGCTCAAGAGGAATAAATGTTAAAAAGCTCAAGTCATCTTTTCCACTTGCAATATAGGCCTTCAGGGTTTCACCGAAACGAACTGGAATTTTCTTAGAGGTATCAGTTGCAATTCTTTGAGGTGTATCAGGCACGAAAGGATTCGGAAAACGAATATTTACAACTTCATCAATAAAGTCCTTTGCCTTAATAATACCAGGGTTAACTACAACAGGCAGACCTTCAACATATCCAACCTGCTCAATAAATTTAACCAGATCTTTATCACCCATTTCTGCAGAGATTGATTCATATCCTAGTAGACATCCATATACCGCAAGTACAGTGTGAAGTGGATTCAAACACGTACAGACCTTCATCTTTTCGATCTTATCAATAGTATCACGATCTGCAAATAGCACTCCTGCATCCTCAAGTCTTCCTCTGCCATTTGTAAACTTATCTTCAATAGCCAAATACTGTACTTCCTCAGCATTTACAAAAGATGCGACATAAGAGTTTTTAGCTGTACGTACCGGAGCAACTCCCTCAACCCCATCAGCAGACAAGATTTCTTCAATCTTCTCAGATGGACGAGGAGTAATCTTATCAATCATACTCCAAGTAAAATATATCTTACTTTCATCATTCAAATATTCTGTAAATTCTTTTGTAATCGCACCGGACTCCACCCAAGATTCAGCAAATTCTAAAATTGCATTTTTTAATAGAGTCCCATTGTGACTGCAATTATCCATACTTACCAAGGTAACAGGAGCAGCATTTTCAGCAAAACGCATATAAAGCAATTTTGCAATCAATCCAATGATACTTGTTTGACTGGAATGGAAATCACTTATACCCTCTTTAACCCAAGGAAAGTACTTTCCGGCATTATCTTTGATAGCATAACCTTTTTCGGTAATAGTCATACTTATCATCTGTAAAGTTGGCGCCGTGAAGACTTCTTCCAAACGTTTATAGTCAGTTGAAGCCTTGATACTCTCAGTAATACTTGCGACAACCTCTTTTTCGCAATCACCATCTTTCTTCAAGGTCACAGCAATTGCAAGGTTATCATATGGAGTGCATACCTTGTCAATAATCTCTTCATCAAAAGCTTCACACATAATTATACCGGTTGAAGCTTTACCTTCATTTAAAAGCTTTTGCTGGATAACAGCTGGAAAAACTTTAAAAATATTACCAGCTCCAAAATGAATCCATTCAGGATTTTTTGCTGTATTCAAGCGCACTTCGTTGATATCAAACTCTGGCAACTTATAATTCTTTCCTAGCCATTCTTTTCTATTTTCAATTCCGCTCAAACAAAGTTTTAAAGACATGCTATTTCCTTTAACAAAAAATGGTCTATAACGACCTTACAACATTCAAAAAACTATAATCATGTATATAATTAAACCAGTAAAGATGCTTCTATTATTTTTCAAATGAAATTATATTCTTACCAAAATCAAGTTTCCCTTCATATTGATCCTGTATTACATTAATTGAATCGTTAAAAGGATATACTTTATTAATTATGGCTTCAGGATTTAGTTTCTTATTCTCAAACCAATTGATTACATTTGAGAACTGGTTATTACTCAGTCTTGAGCCAGCGATAGTCAATTCTTTTCTAGTTATTTCAAACTGGTTGATCTCTGAGATATTTTTTGAGAAGCCAAGAATCCCGACTCTTCCGCCACTTGCAGCACACTGCAGAAGCGACGCAAACATACTTGGAACACATGCTGCATCAATAACAACAGTATAACCATTGTTATTAGTTATCTTCATACTCTCTTCAAGTAAATCAGCATTCTTAGTATTGATTGTATAATCAGCTCCTAACTCTTTTGCTTTGACAAGATTAGCATCAACAATATCTGCTGTAGTCACTTCAGCACCTTTCATCTTTGCGACCATCACCGCAATAGTTCCAATTACACCAGCACCAATTACCAGTACTCGATCGCCCGCAGTGACATTAACTCTTGAAGTTACATTTGCACCAATTGTAAATGGCTCAACAAGTACTGCTTCCTCCCAGCTCATTTCGTTTGAAATCTTATAAGCCCAAGATGCTTTTGCTACAAATTTTGAGGCAAAACCGCCGTCACGATGAACGCCTAATACTTCAAGATTACCGCAAGTATTTACATATCCTCGCTTACAAGCATCACATACCCCACAATTTGTTGCAGGATTCAAAACTATATGATCCCCTACCGCAAAGTCCTTAACCTCACTGCCAACAGCATCAACAACCCCTGCAATCTCGTGCCCAATAATTCTAGGATATACAGCAAAAGGATTGTGTCCAGAATAAATATGTATATCTGATCCACAAACCCCAACACGTTTAACACTGATTAGCAACTCATCTCCCTCAATTACAGAGGGATCTTCTTTTTCAACAAATTCAGCCTTGAATGGCTCTACTACATGTAAAATCTTCATTCTTTATCCTTAAAAAAAAGCAACCACAGGCAAGCTATTTCACACCATCCATACTTGTCTCAAGGTGTTCTTTCATAAACTGTCCACTCTTTACTACATCTTTTGCTTCTAATGCTTCTAAAATACGACTATGCTCTTTAATCGTACTATGAGAACGCTGCTCGCTTATATAATAGTCATCGTCATCAGTAAAGAGCCAGAAATCAACAAGGTTTCTAGTAATCAGCGAAAACATAGAAATCATTGTTTTATTTTTGCTAAAACGCATCAATTCCATGTGAAAAAATATATCAAGATCCCCACCTCGCCCACCATTTTCAACCTCAACTATAAATTCATGATGTATTTCTTTGAGCTGCTTTAGCTCTTTCTGTGTCATCCTCTCAGCAGCAAGTTCTGCTCCACGAACTTCCAGAATTCTTCTTGCTTCATACAATTCGATAAAGTCTGGTTTTTCCGTTAGATCAAGTATATTCTCTACAAGGCCTATCAAAATTTTACTATATATATTTGCAAGATATGTCCCTGACTGAGGCTTCGTTTCAATTACCCCATATAGCTCTAGCCTTTTAAAAGCAGATTTCAACTGCTGTTTTGTCACATTGAATGCCTTCTGTAAAACATTTTCTGGAGGCAACTGCTCTCCCGGCTGAAGCTCGCCAGATTTTAACAGAGACAGAATCTGTCCTAAAATCAAGTCTGCTGGCGAAGGATTAACAATTGGTTTAAATTTCATCCTATTTTCTCACTACTTTTCGAATTCACACATCATATATATTGTTATAATACACGTTATTTTTGACCAAATTTGCAGAACAGGAGACCTTTTTCCAGACCACGCAATTCAGCCAACCCCTTCATTCTGCCAATGCAGGTATACCCAGGGTTATCAACCGGAGGTTTACTCATATCATCTAACATCAATACACCATGATCAGGCCTAAAGCTTAACTGCCAATCTTTTCTTCCGGCTTCCTGCCTCTTCTTTTCTTCATTTAATAAAGCTTCCATCACTTCACACATTTTTACAGAACCTTCTAGATGACGAGCTTCATAAAAGTTTCCTTCTTCATCACACTGAGTACTGCGCATATGCACTGCATGTATACGGTCGCCATATCGTTCAATCATACCAACGATATCATTATCAAGCCTTGCAGAGTATGAACCTGTGCAGAGACAAAGACCATTAGCTGGAGAATCAACCATACTTAACAGATCCTTAACATCTTCTTCACATGACACAATGCGCGAAAGCCCAAGAATTGAATATGGAGGATCATCAGGATGAACCGCCAACACTACACCTGCTTCTTCTGCAACTGGTATTACTTCCTCTAAGAATAACTTGAAATTTTCTTTAAGTACATCACGAGTAATAGCATCATACTTTGCCAGCATCTCACGCATATCTTCAATATTAAGCCCAAGCTTACAACCTGGAAATACATCAATAATAGCTTTACAGAATTCCTCGCGTTCTTTGTCATTCATTGAGTCATAAAATGCTTTTGCCTTTGCTTTAACTGTATCTGTATACTCAGCCTCTGCGCCTGCACGCTTTAGAAAGTAGATTTCAAATGCTGCGAAACGAGCTACATCAAAACGCAAACACTCAGTACCATCTTCCAATTTATATTTAAGATCTGTACGCACCCAATCCAGAACCGGCATGAAATTATATATTACAATTCTCACCCCTTCTTTACCTAGGTTACGCAAACTTACTTTATAGTTTTCTAAATGCGCCTTATAATCTCCACTACGAGTCTTAATCTCCTCAGTAACCGGCAAACTTTCTACTGCATCCCAAGTAAGACCAGCTTCAGCAAGCATCTCTTTTCTCTTTACAATCTCTTCAGTTGGCCATATATCGCCATAGGGAATATGGTGCAAAGATGTATACACACCTGTTGCCCCGACCTGCTTAATATCACTCAACATTACTGTATCATTTGGCCCAAACCAACGGAATGACTCTTTTAGCTTTAAATTTTGCATAATTAAACCTTTTTATTAAATAAATAGCAACTCACCAAAATCGCGTCAAAAATACTATAAATAAATTTTCAAAACACCACTTTTGGTCAACTAGCGCACTAGTGACTTAGTCGACTAGTGCTTTTACTATACCTTACAATATTCATTAAGCAAATATTTTATTGATATTTTATTTTTTTTTATCCCTTAATGGCGACAAATTCAACCTCCTATTCAGCAAGTAGTTATAATATATACCTCTATATTTTAAACCTTAAAGCACATCAGCGAACCATACTTAAACACAGTATAACCAAATATTTATATTTACGATTAAAATTGATAAATCAGTTTATATTGTCAATAATATAAAAATAGGAGCCCCCTATCAGAGGCTCCTAAAAAAAACAAAAATAAAATTTTAATCCCTATATCTCTGGCATCAGCCAATCCGGAATAGTTGTAGAAAGTTGAGGAATAAAAGTAATTAAAATCAGCATCAATATCATTGTAAAATAGAATGGTAATAATGCTTTTGAAACTTTTTCTATCTTGGCCTTACCTACAGCACACCCTACAAAAAGAGCCGAACCCACAGGAGGTGTACATAACCCAATTCCCAGATTCAACAGCAGCATTATCCCAAACTGGATAGGACTCATACCAAGAGTTTGCACAACTACCGGATAAATAATTGGAGTACAGATTAAAATTAATGGTGCCATATCCATAATACATCCCAGCGCAACTAGAACAACATTGATAAGAAGCAATAACATAATAGTATTATCAGAAATTGACAAAAGCCCCTCTGTTGCTAATGCAGGAATCCTGAGTCTCGACAAAAGCATACCATATACATATGCTGCAGCAATCAAGCTCATAACAACAGCCAACGTACGCAGACTTTCATAGCAGATCTGAATTAGCCTCCTAAATGTCATTGTTCTATATACACAGGTCGTAATAACAAGAGCATATATACAGGCAACAGCTGCCGACTCCGTAGCAGTAAAGATACCCAGAGTAATCCCCAGCATAATAATCAGAAATGTAAAAAGCCCAAGAAATGCATCCGTTGAAATTTTTAGTGCCTTTTTAAACCCAACACCTTTTTCACTAGGGTACCCCCTTCTCACAGCAATAACATAGCTTACAACCATGAGAAATATCCCCAACATAATTCCAGGTAGTACCCCCCCTAAAAAGAGCCTCCCAACCGAAACACCCCCACCAGCCGCAAACGCATAAAGAATCATATTATGACTCGGTGGAATAATAATCCCCTGACAAGCTGATGAAACTGTTACTGCTACAGAGTAATCTTTATCGTACCCCTTCTGATCCATCATCGGTATCATCATACTACCAACAGTCGACACATCAGCCACTGCAGAACCAGACACCCCACCAAAGAACATACTCCCAAGTACATTCACTTGAGCCAAACCACCACGAAACCGCCCCACGATTATATTTGAAAAATCTAAAATACGTGTCGTTATCCCACCATGACACATTATTCCACCTGCAATAATAAAAAACGGAATCGCCAGTAATGAAAAATTCATTACTCCTTTAGACATGTTAATAATCAAAAAACCTGGTTCAAGTCCAAGATATAAGGTGGTACCCAGTGAAGCAAGTAATAATGAAAACGTAACTGGAATACGCAGAATTAAAAGCAGTGCAAAACCTCCCAAGAGGATACATATACCCATTGTATCTACTACCATTAGAATAGTCCTTCTTTATTATTAATTAAGCTTAGAAACTCAATATTATAATCAATTAATAAATTATATTACTCATCCACGTTACAAATATGAGCCACATAATTTTTTGCCATCTTAATATTGAACATTGCCAGAAAAGCAACCAGAATCAACATCCCCCCTGCAACCGGCATTGAAATATATTGCAGAGCGTTATTAAGCCCTGTAGCTGGTAGAATATTTTCGAATTCTAAGTTTAATAAGATAAGATCATAACTGTAATAACACATTACTATACCGACGACAATAAATCCTATATCCTTCAATCTTTCGGTTATAGCAAAGATCCATTTAGGTGTAGATTTAGGTAAAACGGTCACATTGATATGTATATCTTCCTGAGCACCTAAAGCCATTCCAAGAAATACAAATGCAGGCATTAAAATACTTGAACAAACCTCTTCAGACCAGTTTATTCCGGAATTAAAGCCAAATCTTAAAACAACATGCGCAAAAGTTATCAATACCAAAGCTTGCAGCGCTATAATTCCAATAAAAGCTACAGCCATATGCAACACCGATAAAAATTGTGATAATATCTTCATCCCAACCCTCGCAAATAATATACTTCTATTATCAAACAGGGCACAGCAACAACTGTGCCCTCTGCTATTATTATTCTCTGTTCAAAATGAATTATTTTACAGCTCTGATTTCTTCTACAAGTTTCTTCTGAGAATCATTTAAGTCTTTATAAAGTGGAGCAACAGCTTTTTGGAATGGAGTATAATCTGTTACTTCTGTGATAGTATTTCCGGCCTTAATAATTGCTGATTTAGAAACCTCAACAAATTCATCCCACTTAGCTCTCTGGAAATCCACAGATTCTTTAGCTGCTTCTTTAATAATAGCCATATCAGCATCAGACATTTTTTTAGCAACTCGCTTACTCATAATTAACATTTCAGGAACTTGGGTATGCTTATCAAGAATGTAATATGGAGCAACTTCATAATGACGAGTTGAGTAATAACTTGGCCAATTATTTTCAGCGCCATCAATAACACCTGTCTGAAGAGCAGAATATACTTCTCCAAATGGCATTGGCTGAGCAACGGCACCGAATGAATCAACTAATCCAACCATCAAATGACTCTGTTGAACACGAATCTTCAAACCCTTTAAATCTTCAGGTTTTGTAACCTTTGTCTTTGTATAAAAACTACGAGCACCACTGGTATAAAAACAAAGTCCAACAAAACCCTTCTTACCAACACCTTTTAGAAATGTCTCACCAATATTACCTTTGAGTACCTTCCACATATGTTTGTCCCCAGAATAAAGATATGGCATCTGAAGTACATCTAAATCGCTATAAAAAGAAGATAGAGGAGAAATACTAATGCGTGCAAGGTCTATAGCCCCTAACTGTACCTGTTCAATTACAGCCTTTTCTTCTCCCAGCTGTTTACCATAATAAACTTCAACCTTAATGCGCCCATTACTCTTTTTTTCTACAAGCTCACCAAACTTAAAGTCTCCCTGAGTAGTTGGATAATCCTTTGGGTGAGTTTCAGCAAGACGAAGAACCACATCGGCAGCCTGTGCAGAAACTGCAACTAAAACAAATGCAACCAAAACAAACAATAACTTACGCATAACAATACTCCTATAAAATACAGTAACAACAACAAAAATACTACATCACAATAATGTACCATATACGTTCAAACACAACTTACTGTTTTACTTACTTTATATTATTATAATATTTTGCTCATATCGACGACCTTAGTACAACCCGAGCATAAACATCCTTACGTATTGCTATATTTTCAACTGCAAATTTAGCTGCCTCTCTTCCCATCATTGCGAAATCTGCAGTATAGACTGTTATTCCTTCTCCAATAAATTCTTTCATTGGTGTATCATTATAAGAAACAATACCAATATCTTTACCAATATGAAATTTCTTTTCTCTACAAATCCTCAGCAAGTCTACCAGCTCATGATCATTGAGTACAATATAACACCCACCCTTTTCTACTTTATTCTTTTCTATTCCTCCAATACACTTGCTTCTTACGCTATACTTATTTACAAACTTTTCAAAAGCACTAATACAATACATAGGATGTGATAATAATTTTGGAAAAACCAAGTAAACGGTATTGTATTTCTTAAACCGTTCACTAGTTTCACATAGGCAAGAATAAAAATCCTCGATAAAATCTTGAGCAATATAAGATCTTTTGGCATTAATTCCATCTCGTTTATCTAATATTAACAGCTCAGAATCATCAAAAGCCTCAAAAATTTTATCTATTTCTTCATTTTCAAAAGGCTTAATAATATATGAATGATATTTACCTATCGAGCTATCAACAATGTTTTTAAACACCTCAATATTATGGTGATGAAAAAAAACATCTACTGACGCTTTTCCTTTAAGGCTTTGCATAAAAGAATTATATAATACTTCCATATAAGGAGTCAGGTTATTAAGCATTAAAAGTACTTTTGGCAGAAGACTTGGAGTATCACTTGCAAGAAAAAAACCCTTACCTGGTTGGGAAACCAAGATACCTTGCTTCTTCAAAATACTATATGCTTTGACTACTGTTTCCCGTGCGCATGAAAATTGCTTGCTAATAGCAGTAATAGAAGGTAAGGCATCGCCTACTTCCAGCTTACCATCCCTCATCAAATAATGAATCTCAGAAATAATGGACTTATACTTCAATTGCCGATTATCTATTCCGAGAAATCTTTTTCTCTTGGTCATCAGTACTTTTCACAATTATTTTCAACAAACAACAAACAATTATTTTAAACACTACAGTTGAAACAATACACAAGCTTTGAGTTTTTAAAATAAACATCCTTAAATTTATATAATATTTATATTAGATATTCAACTTTATACTATACCATACTATACTACTAATCAAATTTCTATTAGAACAATTTTATTTAATATCTCTTAACACGTTAAATAACAAAATGATAAAACATAATTTTATTCACATATATTTTTAACTTCATTGGCAAAATATAAGATATCATTAAAATACAGATTAATCAAAATTTAATGCCCAATCAGAATGCTAATACATTATGGGCAGATAAGCCCTTATTATTTTCAATGTATCAAATAACTCCACCCAAACTGCTACAGCTTTTGACCTATCTCAACAACTCTAAACCATAAAAAAGTTACTCCACACGCATATAGCATGTGGAGTAGAATTAACCTTAATTAGAATAACTATGTAGTAATTACCAACAAAACATTGTCGAATAACCCAACTTATTTATTAAAAACTTCAACTATAGTACCTAAAGGGAATACCTTTCTAAAAACAAAGACAACAACAGGGCCGCCCAAAACTGCCAACGGATACGCCTCTATAAAATTTCTACCAATATTTTTAATCCAAACATTCAAAACATCCCCTGTAAACCCTACAGTCATTATAGCTCCATATAGAGACATAAAAATAGCCATTCCAGCAACAACAAGTAGTGACATTATCGCCATCTTCTTAACCATAGAGTCCTCTGATCTTATAAATTTTCTAGCAATACCTTTTATAGTAATTAGCGAATTAAGAAACGATTCCACTTCAATAGAGGACAATTTTTTCAAAACTTCACTAAAATGAGCATTCATATTTTCCTGAATCTGACCAGCTAGCAATAAACCTTCATCAGTCAAGTTTATATGACCATATCGTTTATCAAATTCCGATCGCTCTTTTTTAAGAAGCTTTTACTTCTCTAACTTGTCTATAATCTGCGAAAACGGGCCTTTTTCAAGCCCTACTGAATGCGCTATCTCCTGCATTGAAGTTGATCTATAGCTCATCAAAGTCAATAATATTCGCTCTTGAGTAAGGTTTATAGTAGTAAGCCCTTCTGGCTTATCATAATCTCTATACAGTGCATACTTAATCAAATTTATACTGTCAAACTCATTCAAAATAGCTTTAATATTCATCTTACCCTAATACAATAGTTATATTTATAACAGTTATAAATACAACTACATTTACTGCAATGTCAATACAAATCCTTTAAATTACTCAACACAATATACAATCTTATAAATTGTGATTATTGCCCATATACTCAATAAACTCCTTCAGCGCACTAGTCTGATATTTTTCTTTGTGAATCAGACAATAAAAATTACGGAATAAATCAAGAAATGGTGTCGTCAGCTCTACAACTTCTTTATTCTTTAATAACTCTGTTATTGTCAAAACTGACAGACAACTTATACCAAGATTATTTTTTACAGCATGCTTGATGGCCTCAGTATGTCCGAATTCAAAGCCAATGTTCAAATTCCCTATTTTACCAGCTATAGCATTCTCAAATCTATCACGTGTTCCTGACCCTCTTTCACGGAGTATCCATTTAGCACTCTCAAGATCTTGGGCGCAGAGAGTTTTCTTTCTCGCTAAAGGATGTTCAGGAGAAGCAAAAACTACAAGTTGATCCTTTCTCCATGGAATGGTCATCACCTTTGCATGATGACACAAGCCCTCAATATACCCTATATCGATATTGAAACCAAGTAATGAACTAATAATTTGATCCGTATTACCGACCTCTAGGCTAAACTCAACTTTAGAATACTTCTCAGAAAACCGCCCTAAATATGAAGTAATCAGGTAATTTCCAATTGTTGAACTTGCCCCAACATTTATTGCTCCTGAAAGTACACTGCTCTTTTGCGAAAACATCCCAGCAATTTCATCGACCCTTGATAATAGTTCAACAGCTTTAGGAAATAACATTCTTCCAGACTCATTTAATATTAATTTCTTCCCACTACGATTGAATAGTTTCTGCCCAATCTGATTCTCAAACTCTGCCAAAGCCATACTAGCCGCTGACTGTGATAGCATCATGTTCTCAGCAGCTCTAGTCACATTCCCATATTCAGCAATCTCAACAAAAATTTCTATCTGACGTATCGTTATATTCATTACAACTCCATATATAAATAAAATTGATAACAACTATATATTTAATATATTGGACTTATTAACAGATGCAAGCTATATTAGTTAAAAATAAATCATAATTATTAACAAAGTAATATTAAACCAAGGAGGTTCACATGAAAAAAATTATCCCAGGACTTGTACTAACTGTTTTAATAGCATTATGTGCAAAAATCACCTCAAGCTATATACATGCAATTGGAGCTGTATCAGTAGCGATAATTTTAGGTATAATTGTTGGGAATACTCTCAAAGTTGGCGATAAATTCAACAAGGGAATAGCATTTTCAGAGAAAAATCTTCTTACTTATGCCATAATGCTAATGGGATTCAAGCTAGAATTAGGTGAACTTAGCGAAATGGGAACAACTGTATTCTTAATTGTTCTGCCTACCATGCTAGTAACAATCACTGCAGGTATTATATACGGTCGCTTATTTGGATTTTCAAAGTCATTCAGTCTGTTGATGGGTGCTGGGAATGCTGTATGCGGGTCTTCAGCAATTGCTGCGGTTGCTCCAGCTACAGACGCAAATGAAGAAGAAATTGGAGTTTCAATCGGTATTGTCAATCTGCTAGGCACAATTGGAATTTTTTTCATACCGCTATTTGCAAGTCTTATAAATCTCTCTGAAGTACAGAGTTCATACCTCACTGGGGGTGTACTTCAAGCAATTGGACAAGTTGTTGCTGCAGGCTATTCAATAAGCGAGAAGGTTGGCGATACAGCAACACTAATAAAGATGCTAAGGGTTATCATGATAGGACCTATAGTAATGCTGGTTACTCTGCTAAACAAAACATCTTCTTCAGGTACCGGCAAGAAAAAGTACATACCAAATTATATTATAGGGTTCTTTATTTGCAGTATAATTGCCAGCATCTTCCCTAATGAACAAATAGTACTTCCTTATCTAAGAACACTTGCAAAACTACTATTAATGGTAGCCATGGCAGGCGTAGGAATGAAAATAAGTTTTAAAAGCCTAATAAACCATGGCCCCAAAGCGCTACTATTCGGAGTATTAACAACAACAACACAGATAATATTTATAATGATGTTAATTCTGTTGTTTTTAAATTGATTACAAAATCATAGAACAATCATATCAATACATGTATTGTTGCACAGGTACTGGGATATTTTCTATTGTTGGGTTTAGAATTATTGGCACCATACTATCTTCCTTTTCAATTGTAGAAAATGTCCCTTTTACTCTAACCCAAGCCCCTTCAGCAAATTTTGAATAATCCTTAGTATCTATAAGTATCGCTGCAGGTAATGCATCAGCGACACAACAAGTTATAACAAAACGGTATATAATAGGAATGTTCTTACCGAAATCTTTTGCTATTTGTTCATCGTCCTTATGAAGCATTCCTGTAATTGCGACCTGTTTTCCCATAAAATTTTCGGGCATATCATATAGATCAAGAATCGTTAGTTCCCCGCTTTCAACATCAATAGGTTCTTGAGGGATTGTAAATATTCCCATATTATCAACTGATTCAGCCTCAGCTTCTTCACTATTCTCTAGCGTTCCTGATCGAGCGGCTAATTGCTGTACATTATTAGAAGTACTACCAGCACTAACTGCAGGAAGTCCTGTATAACGTTTCTCATAAGCTTGTCCTCCCAAAGATTCGCCTTGAGCATTCAAATAATAAAAAAACGGAAGCAACATAATTGCAGCATGCAATACTCCCGTCTTAACGTGCTTATGATTATTATCTGCCTCACAAGCAGTCACAAGAAATATTAAAAGCGCAACAGCTCCTAAAATTACTATAATAATAAATTCAGGACGCAAAAAATTTGAGTACTCACCAGTAAAAAGAATTTTACATAGAAGCACTAACCAAGCAGTATATACAGGTATTCTCCAACGCACTTTAAATCGTTCATTTTTTAAATTCATTGCACATACCCTTCAATAATTTCGATACCAGCACAAACACATAAAACCGTTATTAAGATACTAGCAACAAGCAATATTATTGTACGCTTACTAAATATTTTTTGATACATAAGTAGTAGCTTTAGGTCAAAGATTGGTCCCGTAAGCATAAACGCTAGTTGAGCACTCAACGGTATCAAACCTCTCATTGAAGCTACAATAAACGCATCAGTCTCCGAACAGAGATTGAGCAAAATAGCAAGACATACCATCATAAGAGTTGGAAGTACTGGGAACTCTGAAAAAGATGTGAAAAATTGCCTGCTAACAAATGTCTGTGCCAAAGAGGCAATAAACGCCCCAACAACAAGATAATGTCCAGCAGTAATAAAATCCTCCGAAGCATGATTTATACACAACCCAAGTTTCTTAATAAATGAAGAATTCTCAGATGCATTATTGTGTCCGCAGAAGCAAGATGAACATTTATGAGCATGTTCTGGGCTCTTCTCGGACTCATGAGTATGCTCAGGTGAGCAGGCAACATGATAAGCTCTATTCTCATTTTCCTCTATTAACATCTCTCTACCCTGCATAAATCTCTGAACCAAAAGAGCAACTCCAACGGCTATCAAATACCCAAGCCCCACTCTTAGCAATGCAATACGCCAGTCGAATTGATAAGCAAGTGCAGTAGAGGAAAAGACAATAAGGTTTACAGCAGGGCCTCCAAGAAGATAAGCTATTGCCGAAGCCCCCGGCAATCCTTTTCTACATAACCGACGAACTACCGGTACAATTGCACACTCACAAACAGGTAATACTATACCAAGGCCCGCTGCTACCAATACAGGTAGCACCCTGCCTCTGGGCATTAAAGCCATAAGCCGATCTCTACTAACAAATGCTTCTATAACCCCGCCTATCAGTGACCCGATAAGCATAAAAGGTGCAGCTTCAAGCATAATACTACAAAAGACCACTGACAAAGTTTTTATCTCTTCAGTCTCATTAAAGATAATCAAAAGCAAATACGCGCCAGCGACAAATACCCCAGTTATCATTACAGGTAACTTCCTGAAAAACCGCAACCTTCTCTTAGTAAGTTTTGCTTCATGATTAATAATGCTCATTATGTTAATTCCAGTCAGATTTCTATTTTAAATACAATACAAATAACCGCAGTGACATAATTAATAGTCACTGCGCAATATTTAGAAAACCATTTAATTTATTTAACTATTTAGTGCCAAGAGCTTCAGATATTATCATTAAATTGTTTTTCATAACCTTCTGATAATAATTTATAGGAGCATTTTCAGGACCTGAGGCAACAGGATCAAGCTTGACAACATTAATTCCTGTTTCCTTTGAGAGAGTTCTAGCAGATTTTTCTGAGTACTGCGGCTCAGTAAAAATAACTCCAGGCTTTTCAGTTTGTATAATATCAACTAACTCCAGCATTTTAGCAGCAGAAGGTTCCTGTCCGTGTGGCTGAAGAACGGCAACAATCTCAAGCCCCATATCTCTTGCCAGATAATCAAAAACACCATGCGGTTCAATAACTCGATTATTTTTAAGTCTCTTTCCAGTAGTAGAAAATTCTGCCGCCAAAGCATTCAATTCTTTTGCATATTCTGTCGCATTTTTAAAGTATACGCCTGCTCCATCTGAGTCAACCTTTGACAACCCAGCAGCAATATTCATCGCAATCTTTGCCGCCATACTTGGGCTTACAAAAAGATGAGGGTTTGTTCCTTCATGATGGTGATGATGGTGATGATGCTCTGCATGTTCATGATTATCATGTACCAAATCATGCGTATCACCATGATGCTCAGCATCTTCCATATCATGGTGCTCAGCATCATGTTTGTACTCAAGAATATCAGCTATGCCACTTGAACTATCGATAATTGTTAGTTCAGAATTAGCTTTCTTTACTGGAGCACCAAGAAATTCCTCCATGCCCAGGCCATTAATTATTAATACCTCTGAGATAGCCAGTTTCTTCATATCTCTTGGAGTAAGAGCATAATCATGTGGGCAACCAATTTCAGCAGGAAGCATTAACTGCAAATCTATATTTTTTTTACCTTTTACCACATTACGGGCAATCTGGTAAATAGGGAAAGTAGTACATAAAACTCTCATTTTTTCTTCACCAGCTCTTGTTTGGGATGTACCACAGAAAAACGCTACAATAAGAGCAAGCGCAATAAATAATCTATTCATTTTAACCTCCATTTATTAAATACTATGATAATTGTAATAATAATTAATACACAACAATCAACCATAGCAATATGGTTTTAATTTAGCTTTAAACAACAATAAGAACTATTAAACAGCAGGAGGTGCTCGCGGAGAAGCGTCTTGTGGAATACGTACACAAAATACATCAGACTGTATTTCAACGTACTTTTGCGTGTAAACATTACTTGTAAGGAGAGTATTACTACTTAATGGCACATTGAAGCCAGCATGTATCGCTGAATACATATGGCATATTGGGCAATTTTTACCATCATGCTGAGGTTGAGAATTCCCTTGAGATGACTCAGAAGAACATCCATTATTTTTACATGCTTTACGAACATCTATATTTAAAACATTATTAACAACAATATGAAAATCCCCATAATGAGAATGTTCACATGAACAACTAGACAGATGCAGAAGCTGCAAAAGCGGAGTAAATATAATAATTAATGCCGCCAATACTGCAGGTAAAAAAAATTTTAATCCAAAGGCTTCTCTATGCATAATAACATCTTAACCTCTAAACATTGGCCATAAGTTACAATATTTAATATATCCTTATCAACTTTATTGTCAAGCCTCTAGCGAGTCAAGCTTAAAGGCTTATTAAATTACAACCATACCTGCCCCAACACATCATACAGTATTTTAATATCAATATTGCCATAAAAACATTCTCAGCTATAATTAATGCATTACATTTTTTTTATATACTAGCAAGACCAGAGTACAACATATGGCAATAAAAGCATTCCATCTTCCACATTCATTTGAAGTCAGATTTACTGACCAGCCCGGTGGTTGCGAAAGACCACATACTCACTCGTCTCTGCTTATCTCAGCAGTATCAAAAGGGAATATATCACTCCAAGTAAATGAAGATACAATAACAATGAACCGAGGTATTATCTCGACAATAGGTCCAAACATCCTTCACTGTGTACATTCGTACTCTAAAGATTTTTCAGGTATATATGTCCTAGATGTCTTTGAACTACCCGTCTCTTGCAAAAAATTTAATAAAGCTCATATCCAGGTGTTTAAAAGCATGATTACTAGAGATATAAAAAGCTATCTTAATTATATTCTCCTCTGTGAAAAGCTATTAGCGAATAAAATTGATACAGAAAAGACAGAGCTCTTATCAAAATGGCTATATACACATTTATCAAGCTATTTTTCATTATATATCAAAATAAGTAACAACTATCATATTCTTGCTGATAAAATACGCAATCTTTTAGATGAAAACAGAGGTGAATCTGCACCATTTGAAAAAATTGCTGCAATATGTGGCTGCAGTAAAGAGCACTGTAATCGGATATTCAGAAAATCTTACAACATCTCAATGCAGGCGTATTTTCTTAACCAGAAAGCAGAAAAAGCGAGAATGATGCTTACATCCAATGATTCTCTATCTGAAATTGCGTTGCTATGCGGTTTCTACGATCAAAGCCATTTCAGCCGTATATTTAAGGACATCTTTCAGATCAGTCCAGCTAAATATAGATCCATTATTTCATAATCATATCAGTCTCATACAAGAATAAACTGAAACTGTCATATATAATATTTCATATGTTTAAATTTTTAATATAAGGAGATATTACATATGACAACAGATTATCAAAACGAGCATAACAAAAATATCATAACCCAATTCACGCAACAGGCTATCCCATTTACAAAATTACCTGGACACCTAGATGCTATTAAGATGCTTATCAAAAGAAGTAATGTTAGTTCAAGTGACAACGTTCTCGATGTTGCATGCGGTCCAGGACTTGTTGCCTGTGAATTCGCTAAAAGAGCAAAAAAGGTTACTGGTATTGATATTACTCAAAAAATGATAGAACAAGCACGACTTCAGCAAGATAAACTCGGACTCAGTAATATCGAATGGGACATAGGTACAGCCTATCCTCTTCCTTATTCATCAGATTCATTCTCAGTAGTAATAACCCGCTACAGCTTTCATCACTTTCTAACTCCAAGTAAAATACTTAGTGAAATGATCCGAGTCTGCAAACCAGAAGGAACAGTTTTAATTGCTGATGCCGCACTACCAAAAGACAAAATAGAAGCTTATAATAGATTAGAAAAGTTGCGTGACCCGTCACATACTCAAGCACTATCATTTGACAAATGGGAAGAACTCCTTATAAATTCTGGCTTAAAAGAGATTACTCGTTCAAGTTACAGAATCGAAGTAGAGCTAGAAAGCCAATTAGATGTATCCTTCCCAAACCTTGGCGACGAAGAAAAAATACGAGAAATATTCAGAAATGATATCAATTCAGATTCACTCGGTATGCAGACACACCTAAAAAAAGGGAAAATCTACTTTTCATATCCGATATCGATATTTGTTGGCTATAAATAAGTTTGACTTAACGTGTGTTACAAAAGATGTAATTCATAAGAAACAAATCCCTCTTAACTGGTGTTTTTATCAATAATTTATACTTCTAGTCTACTTAGCTTTTCATAATATGCTATCTATTCTGGTAAATAATTGCTTTTACACAAAAATTAATTTATATTTAATCTTTTACTGTTAGCAAATTTACACACTTTTGTCAGGTAAACAAAAATTAAAATAATAAATAAATATTGACATCCGACAGTTCAAATGACATAATATCTGTGTCATTTGAACTTTTACAGGAGGCTATATTGATTACCAAAGAAGTAGATTACGCTCTAAGAGCATTACTATATCTTGCTCAGAACAGCAGTTCGGCTTCACGCCTCTCAGCAGCAACTATATCTGAGAAGATGGAGATCCCCTACAGATTTTTACGCAACATAATTAGTATACTTTCTGATTCAGGATTTATTGAGAGCAAACGTGGAAATGGAGGCGGACTCTGCCTGGCAATGCCAGCAGAACAGTTCTCACTCTATGACGTTATGCAAGCAGTTAATCCCAAAAGTTGTGTACTAAATACTTGCCTGATGGGCAAAAACTGTTGCAGTCGAGATAGTCATTGCCCTGTACATAACAAGCTAACTAAAGTTCAGAAAATAGTGAATGATCAACTAAAAGAGATAAAATTCAATCAATTTATTAATACAAAAGATAATTGACTTTTTTTAACCTCAAATGACACCATTTTAATATCATTAAATATAACAAAATCAATAAATTATATAATTTAAGTAAAATTTACAATGAAACAGGATAGGATCAATGAAGATACAAAATAAACTGATAACTTCTCACTTAGGGATATTAATTATACCACTATTAGTCGTGACCTCTCTTTTCTTTTATAAATTTGATAAACTTCTTCACATAGTATCAGAAGACAATCATGTTGTTGCCACCGAAGATACATACCGTTCACTTGCAGCAGTCAGCCAACTTAAAGCTGAAATGCTTCAAGATTATATGAAAAGCCAACAATTAACTTTGGAAACTTTGGCAAAATCAGCAGGTGTTATGACTGCATTTAACAAACTTGTCGACTATCATATAAAACATCATGTCAAAGAAGATGGAAATTATGACGTTAAGGATAAAGAATACCAGCAAATTTGGGATGAAATATCACCAAATTTTACAGAGTACACAGACCCTGGCAAATATAACTGGCATGATATATTTATAATCTGTAAGAAACACGGTCACATCATGTATACGCAAAATAAAGAGCCTGATATAGGACAAAATATAAGGTTTGGTAATCTCAAAGATCAAGGCATAGCCAGACTATATAACAAAGTAAAAGAATCAAAAGAAACTGTATTTATTGATTTTTCACAATATTCTATTTCTGATAATGAACCAGCCGCTTTTTTAGGCACTCCTATTATTACTAATGGAGAGTTTGTTGGTATGATCGCACTCCAATTTCCACTAAGTGTTATCAATAAAATCATGCAGAATCGGACTGGATTAGGTGAGACTGGAGACAGTTATCTTGTTGGCTCAGACTTCAAATTACGGTCAACTCCATTTTTAAACAGTGACAAACTATCGGTAGATTCATCCTTCGCTGAAAATATTGAGTTAAACAGTGAAAAGATTAAGAAAGCTTTAGCTGGTGAATCAGGCACTATAGTCAATCATGACCCTCAAAAATCGAATACAACAGTCCTTTCAAACTACCGCCCAGTAAGCTTTCTTGGCGTAAATTGGGCGCTAATAAGCGAAATAAGTGAAACAGAAGCCTTTGCTGAGATTAGACAACTAGATAGTAAAGCAGATGAAAGTTTCTACAATACAATGTATTACTCTCTTGGTATTACTATATTATTTATTATCATTGGAGCAATTACGGCATACTTCCTTTCACGAAAAATATCAAAGCCAATAGCAACAGTAAGCAGTTCATTACATACTCTTACAGACTTTGTCTCTAATCTATCAGATACTCTAAAGAATAAACTTGCAGAAGGAGACTGGAGCCAAAACTTTATAATTGAGAATAAGGGTGAAATTGCAAGAGACCTTTCATTTTATACATCAAATGCTGATGAAGTTGGTGATATGTGCAGAGCAGCAATGGAAATATTAAAGAAAATGTACTATGCAGCTAATGCCACAAATACCTGCATCAATCAAGTAAACTCTGCATTATCACAGGTGAATTCAACTGTACTGGAAGTTGCCAGTGGGTCATCACAGGTTGCATCAGCATCACAGCAGCTTTCAGATGGGGCTATGCAGTCATCATCATCACTAGAAGAAGTCAATGCATCTATGACCGAACTGGAGTCTCAAACGGTCTCCAATGCGGAAAATTCTACTCTAGCAAATGAATACGCACATAAAGCCACAAATGTTGCTAAAACAGGAAAAGAAAAAATGAATGAGATGTGTTCAGCAATGGAGAGAATAAACGCTAACTCTGAAGAGACCAAGAAAATTATTAGAACAATTGATGATATCGCATTCCAGACAAACCTATTGGCTTTGAACGCTGCTGTTGAAGCTGCTAGAGCTGGAGTCCATGGAAAAAGCTTTGCTGTTGTTGCAGGTGAAGTAAGAAATCTCGCTGCTAGAAGTGCAAAAGCTTCACAAGAAACAACAGCACTTATAGAAAAAAACTCTGCAGAAGTTGAATACGGACTCGAAGTGTCAAGAGAAACAGCAGAGTCACTCGAGACTATCGTAACAAACATTTCAAACACCTCAAACTTAGTCAAAGATATTTCAACACACTCAAATAATCAAGCAGCAAGCATTAAAGAAATCAATATTGCACTTTCTGAGATAGACAATGTGACCCAACAAAATGTAGCTAGATCTGAAGAGACAGCAAGCGCATCCGAGCAGATGTCTTCTCAAGCAAGTCTACTAAAGAGACTTGTTAGCAGTTTCAAGCTCAAACACAATACCCCAGAGTTCAAAAAAACTGTAGTAGTTGACGAAACTGTCAACGATTCAAATAATAACAAATTGCTGGAAAATAAATAATAGAGTTAAAAATTAATAATTTTTATAATAAATAGCGGTTTTTTATAATCAAATGACACGGTTTTAGTATCATTAAAAAAAGAATAGGAGAAAAGAAAATGGTTCAGTGCAATTCTGCAGACAAGTGCTTTCAGACATTTCTAGAGTCAAAGAGTGAATTCAATACGGCCTTTGACAGATTTAAAGAACAAGAACTAAAGTGTGGTTATGGTGAATTAGGAGTATGCTGCAGACTTTGCTCAAATGGTCCATGCCGTATCACCCCAGACTCACCAAAGGGTGTTTGCGGAGCATCAGCAGACAGCATTGTTGCACGAAACTTTTTGCGTTCAGTAGCTGCTGGTTCAGCGTGTTATCTGCATGTAGTAGAGGCTACAGCTCACAGACTGAAATCTATAGCAACAGGTAAATCTCCTCTAAAACTACGTTCAGAAAAATCGCTCAAAGAGCTTGCAGAAGTATTTGAAATTACAGAAAGTGGCACTATGGCTACAGCTGAGGCTGTTGCTGAGCGCATACTGAGCGATCTATATAATCCTCGTTTTGAGCCAATGGAACTTGTAGAAAAACTTGCTCTTGATAAACGAGTTGAAAACTGGAAAAAACTTGATATTATGCCAGGAGGCGCAAAAGCAGAAGTATTTGACGCGCTGGTAAAAACTAGTACAAATCTAAACACTGATCCTGTAGATCAATTACTACACTGTCTAAAGCTAGGTATCTGTACAGGTCTTTACGGATTAACTCTGACCAATAAATTAAATGATATCATTATGGGAGACCCAGAAATCCGCATCGCCAGCACTGGCTTCTCTGTTGTAAATCCTGACTTTGTTAATATTGGTGTAACCGGACACAGCCATTCAGTATTCGCTGGACTTATCCAACTTCTAGAATCCAAAGAAGGTCAGCAAATAGGTATAGATGCTGGTGCAAAAGGTATCCGCCTGGTAGGTCTGACTTGTGTAGGCCAAGACATGCAATCACGTGCTGGTGCAGCTAATGGCGAGAGTGTATTCGTTGGACAAGCTGGGAATAACTTTACTCAAGAAGGACTTCTTGCAACAGGCGCTATTGATCTTGTCGCTAGTGAGTTCAACTGCACATTCTCTGGTATTGAGCCGATTGCAGAGAAACTAGGCATAAAGCTGGTCTGCCTTGACGATGTTTCAAAACAGACAACAGCTGAGCTCCTTAAAGATGTGCTTGGTAATGAAAAAGAACTTGCAAAACAAGTTGCAATCATGGCTACAGAGCAGTATACCAGCCGTAGAGCAACTGCTCCAATTGATATACCAGAGCATGGATATAATGATGTAGTTACTGGTATAAGTGAAACAAATATTCTAGATGTTCTAGGAGGTACACTAGATCCACTAATCAATCTAATCAAAGATGGTACGATTAAAGGTGTAGCTGGTATTTTAGGATGCTCAAACCTTGCAGCTGGTGGACATGACATGACTACGGTAGCTCTTACTGAAGAGTTGATTAAACGCGATATTCTAGTATTATCCGCTGGTTGTACTACAGGCGGACTTTGTAATACTGGTTTTTGTTCTTGCTCAGCGAGTGAAAAAGCTGGCCCAGGACTCCAGGCAGTCTGCAAACAGCTCAATATACCTCCAGTTTTAAACTTCGGTCCATGTTTGGCTATTGGTCGCATTGAGGTTGTCGTAAATGCACTTGCTGAAGCGATGGGGCTTGATATTCCTCAGCTTCCAGTTGTCATTTCAGCACCTCAGTGGCTTGAAGAACAGGCACTTGCTGACGGCTGTTTCGGTCTTTCTCTTGGTCTAACTCTTCACCTTGCTCAGTGCCCACCAATCCTTGGTTCTTCAATCGTAACCAAAGTTCTTACAGAAGATCTTGAACAACTTACAGGTGGAAAGGTTGTCGTTGAACCAGACGCAATCAAAGCTGCAGATATTATGCAGCAGGTAATAGAGAACAAATTAAGTGCTCTTGGTATTTCTTCAGATGCAAATATGGTGGAGGTATAATAATGAAAAAGAAAGTTATTAACCTCAGCAAATGTATTGGGTGCAAAAACTGTGAACTTGCCTGTATTGAGGCTCACACAGAAGGAGGCAAGGTTGCAGCTTACCTCGCTGGAGTTCAGAACAGTGTTCGTTCTCGCACAAAGGTCGAACTAGACAATAATGGTAAGCGTTTTCCACAGTTTTGCCGCCATTGCGATGAGCCAGCCTGTGTTGAAGCTTGTATGAGTGGTGCCCTTCAAAAGCAAGATGATGGACTTGTAATCTGTGACACTGAGAAATGTGTTGGCTGTTATATGTGCGTTATGAGTTGCCCTTACGGTAATGCCCGCCCAAGTATGGGAGACAAAAAAATTATGATCAAATGCGATGCCTGCACCGACAAAGATTGTATGGCATGTGCAGATGTCTGTCCAACCGGCTGTATCACAGTAGTAGAAGGTGATAAAGCTATAGAATATATCGAGGAGGAGAAACCATGCATTTTGTAATAGTTGGAAGCAGTGCTGCCGGTACCGCGGCGGCAAGATCAATACGCAAGTCAGGCAGCAGTGACAAAATAACCATCATCACAGAAGATAGTGAGTTCTTCTCCCGTTGCCAGCTCCATCTTCTAGCATCAGGCAGGCGCACACATGAACAGGCAAATTTCCTACCTGAAGGCTGGATTGATAGTGCTGACGTAAATATTCTATGGGATACCAGGGTCACGGGAATTGCCCCTGGTAAACACACTATCTATACTGAAGGTGATTCTGAAATAAAGTATAACCGTCTTCTAATAGCAACAGGATCACGCAGCTGGTGCCCACCTATTGAGGGAATCGAAGGAGAATTCACGTTTGGACTTCGGAACATGTGTGATGCGGATAAAATATTTTCTGTTTTACCATTTATGCAGTCTGTAACTATTATTGGTGCCGGTTTAGTTGGCTGTGAATTAGCGGCTGAACTATCAGCAATTGGCAAGACAGTCAATGTTATTGAACTCGCCCCATACCCTCTTCCTATGCAGCTTGAAGAGTCAACTGGTAAACGCTGTTCTGAGCTAATGCAAAAATCTGGCATTAATATGTATTGCGGGAAAAAGGCTAGCAAAATAAAACGTAGCGCTGACGGTATACCTAAAGCTGTAATCCTTGATAATGGAGAAAGTATAGATACCGATCTAATCGTAACAGCAGCAGGAGTCCGCCCAAACATTGAGTGGCTGGAAGGTTCTGAAATTTCAACTGACAAAAAAGGTATTTTAATCAATGAATACTGTCAAACCAGTATTCCTGATATCTTTGCTGCTGGTGATGTAACGGTAATGGAAGATATTCTGCTTCGCTCGGTAATGCCTAGTCCTATCTGGCCAACAGCTATACATCAAGGTCGCATTGCAGGAATAAATATGACTGGAGGACACGAATCACTAACTCGTAATACAGGCTTCCGCTCTTCAGTTCGCTTACTTGGCAACAATATTGTCTCTCTTGGGCCAGTCAGTAGACCAGATCCCGCATGGGAGAAGCAGGAAATTAAATATACCAACAGCCGCGGACAAACCTGCATCAAAGTACTGTATATGGACGATGAGCATCTAAGAGCAGCCATCCTCTGGGGCGACATTACCGATGCTGGTGTCTATACCGACGTTATCATTAATAATAGAGACTTACCTGCAAAGAGAGAACTCGCAACCAGTCTAGACGGAGCCAAATTTGGCAAAGAAGAACGAGATATTTTATAGATATGTAAAATCAATATATGAACATACTATGTAATTAGCATATATACGTTATGAATATTATGTAGTAATTTCTTCGCTCGCGCATCCCCATAATAATAACCCCTGAATTAAACCAGGGGTTATTATTACTATAAAAGCAATTGCGCAATAAGCCTATTGCCTCATATTTATTTTGTTATTACAAAAAAAACTGTTATAATGCATAGTAAAAATTAAACTAATGCAATCTTGATCGTTAGTTACTATCAAAACTACAGTACTTTCTAATAAGGCAATAAATAATGAAATTGAGTGAAAAACATAAAGTTATCTTACTTATAACATTTTTGATTCTCTCGCTATCTCTCGGGTTGTCTATTGCTAATTACTGGAGTGCCTTTGAGCAAACACGTAAACAGTTAAAAGAGAATTCGCTCCCACTCTCTACAGATAATATATATTCAGATATTCAGAAAATTATTATAGAGCCCAGCCTTATTTCATCAGTAATGTCTTCTGACACATTTGTGCACGACTGGTTCAAGACAGAAGATCAGAATCAAGATAAAATCGTTAAATACCTCTCAGCAATAGCCAAAAAATATAGCTTTTCTAATACCTTCTTAGTATCATCACATACTAAAAAATATTATACAAATGATGGCTTTCTTGAAACATTATCACTCAACAAAAAAGATAACAACTGGTATTTTCGTTTTATTAATAACTTCCCTTCAAGTGAAATTAATGTTGATAACAACGAGCTCTTAGATAACAACCTATTGTTATTCTTTAATTATAAAATTTTCAGTGATAATAAAGATCTTCTTGGAGTCACTGGCGTTGTTTTTAAAACCGCATATATTTCAAAAATATTCAAACATTTCAAAGAAGACTACAATCTCAAAGTATTTCTGATGGATAAACATGGCAACATTATACTTTCAGAACAAGGTATAAATAACACCAGTAAATTAGCAGAAAAAGCAAAAATGAAAACACTTCTTCCAGAAGTGTTACAACACAATTCTACCATCCTTGATTTAGACTATAACGCTAAAGATTATGTCATTAAAAGCAAGTATATAAATGAACTTAATTTATATCTTATCGTACAAGCAGAACTCGATCAATTTACTAAAAATGACAGAAACCACCTTATAGTCAATATTATTATATCACTGATAATTACTGCAATTATTATACTGATAATTCTAAGTTCATTCATGTCTTATACCAGACAGCTCAATAAATTAGCTCATCATGATCCCCTCACACAATTACCAAACCGCCGCACTTTTAATGAAAACTTTAAATTAATATTAAAACAATATCAGCAGAATAAATGTACCGCCTGTCTCGCCCTAGCTGATATTGACAACTTTAAAAAGATTAATGACACGTTAGGACACCCTATAGGTGATAAAGTTTTACAGCGAATTGCAGACTTACTGGGTAAACACATTAGAAGTACAGATTATATTTCACGTTGGGGAGGAGAGGAATTTTCCATACTACTTATAAATTCGGATATAGACACTGCTAAAATTATTATCGATAACCTACGTTCAGCCTTGGAAACAGACCACAAACTACAAGAAATTACTGGTGACATTGTAACTGCCAGTTTTGGTCTTACCAGTTTTACGAATGGTGCTTCAATAAAAGAAATCACAACCCTTGCTGACAGTGCACTGTACAAAGCCAAAATTGCTGGTAAAAATTGTGTAAAAATCTCTACAGAGTTATAAGTATCTTTGATAAATATATTAAATGATTCGAACGTTAAACATGAATAATGTCTACAGCACAAAAAGGTACTACAGACATTATTTATTTTTTAAGCTATTATACAAAAACTTTCTCAAGTGAGTTACTTGCGCCATCCTTGACAAAAAACGGTATCTGCTCAAGAGGAACATTCACTACTATTTCAGCACAGCCTTTAACTGTTTCGCTAGTCCAGGTGTTACGCCATAATGAACCTTTAGGTAGATATACAGCGCTGAAAATTTTCACTTCATTTTCTACAGGAGCTACCAGCTAGTCATCCCCAAACATAAATTCATTCTCTATATCCCATACCTCTTATCGTCAGGAAAATTATAGAACAAAGGTCACATAATCGGAGTACCATCCACCGCACATTTCTCAAATTGCTATTTAATGTCTGGTCGCATTTTTTCATGAAGCTCAAGATATTGCGTTAATATCTCGTAATTCCTCTATCCAAAACTTCAAACCTCAACGAACTATAGCAAAACTATCACTCTCAAGCATAACTGACAAACAACACATAAGAGACTCATTTTACTCATTAATAGTAATATAATATTAATGCGTAAAGTTACTCCAAATAATCCAAAGACATGAACATATTAACAAGATAGGCTCTTTTACAATTTTCTATAACTCATAACCTGGAAAATCAAACTTTATTGCAAAGTGCGCTTTATAATTATAAAACGCACTTTGCTTATAACCATATGCCATAACCTATAAAGATCAGCTGACAATTAAAAATTTCATTAGAAACAAGACCTATTAAGCGCTCCTTGAATAATTTAATACATTTACAAATATCTGTTTCGATAATCTATTATTCATACCTGACATCTAAAAGAATTAATGTAAAAATAAAATATATCAAAACTTCTTTACTAATAGCACTCACAGATTTTACTCTACATTTCTATGTCTTTCAGACATCTGCTCAAACGAAATATTATCCTCAGCAACAATTTTCATAATGATCAAATCAAAAGCGATTAGCAAAGCCTGCTCAAACAAATTACCCATAGGCTGTATAGACTTGACGACCTCGTCCTTCCCATTGTATACACTTGCAGGTATAAATAAAACATTGTCAGAGTTAGAGGCAGTAATACCGCTAGGGCTTCCGGTCACAATCACAACATCAGCGCCTGCCTTTTTTGCACGATTCACGACATAGTCAATATGCCCGATTTCACCACTACCAGTCGTCGCAACCAGTAAATCTCCTTTTTTAATGCCGGGAGTTGTGTCATCCCATATCCAGTGCGACTCTTTACCCATATGAGTCAGCCTCATAGCAAATGCTTTGGTTGAAAGACCTTCTCTGCCGACCCCAATTGTAAAAATTCTTTTATGAGTCCTTATCAATCTACAAAATTCATCAATTTTTGAGCTATCAATCTTTTTAAAGACTTCTGAAAGTTCATATATTACGGTATATGCATTATCTTGTATATCCATTTAAATACTCCTTTTATATTATTCTTTAGCAAGTAAATTTTTTACTCTTCGTTTTTCACCAAGATAGTTACTTACAAAATGTATAATCATAACCATCAACAACATTGTTCCCCAAATTAATTTCTTAGCATAAGGAGTAAAACCAAAAATTGTAAATGCGCTCTGAAGAACCTGTAAAATAACTATACCAATCAAGACATTGAAAATCCTTCCCTTACCCCCGAAAGGGTCAATACCACCAAGCACTGAAACAAGTATCGCCTGCAATAAATAGCTGTCGCCATAACCAACTCGTGCAGAATTCAAACGGAGTAGCATAATTACAGAACACATACCCGCACAGAAGCCAGATATTACATATGAAATAACAAGTATTTTATTATTACGTATACCGCTGAACATACTTGTAACAGAGTTCTCTCCATACAGGTACAAACTCTTACCATATGCAGTTCCCATAATTATTATATCAATAACAATAAAGAATATAATTCCAATAACAAAAATTAGTGGCAACCCATAAAGCGTAGTCAACCCAAGGGATAAAAATCCATCAGGAAATCCCACAATTCCTTCACCATCTGTTATTGCCATTCCAATACCGGAAAAAAACATCATACTTCCCAGTGTTGCTAAAATTGGCGGCACAGCAAAGACAGTGACCAAAATTCCATTAAGCATCCCAGCCAGCGATGTTACCAGCAAAGTTACTGAAACTGCAATTATACAAAGAGTTGCCACACCAAGACTCGCTTTAAGATCACCATTTGTCAGTAGCAATGCACCAAAAATACCACCCAGATTTGCATTAGCAACAATTGATAAATCAATTCCACCTGAGAGCATGGAAATAGCCATTGCCAGCGCTAAGAAAGTAAACTCAGGAATCTGAAATGCCATTGACTGTAAATTTTGCACAGAGAAAAACTCACCTCCTAAACAAAACCCCAACACCACAAAAACTATTATGAGTAAGCTTATCAAAACTCTTCTACTACTGTCTCTGTTGTTCATCTATAAAATACTCCCAATGGTATAGCTACCATCTTTTATAACATATTTAATTAAAATTGAGCGAAGCCTTCTTTCGCTTCATTTGTGTGTAATAACTGAAACACACGCTGATAAGAATAATCAAGCCTATAAAGAAATTATTCCAGGACGCGGTCAATCCTAAAAAGACCAAAGTATTATTGAGTATTGATATAATGCTAACCCCAAGTATCACCCCCAATACTGTACCACTTCCACCAGTAAGTTTTGCTCCACCAATAACTACAGCTGCAAGTATAAAGAGTTCCTCTCCTACCATAGTAATTGGATTTATCCATCTTACATCGCATGCAGATAAAATCCCCATAATAGCAGCAGTCATTCCCATATAACTATATATGAACAATCTTATCTTGAGTAAATTAATGCCGGCTCTATATGCTGATACTTGGTTGCTCCCCATCGCATATATGCTTCTTCCAAGCAATGTCTTATTCAAAATATACCAAGTTACTCCAATAATTATAATTAGGGGAATCATAAATACAGATGGCCCATAAATATAATCATCAGGGCTTTCGATCTCCCAAAGTAATGCAGAACCAAACTTACTGATAGCATATGGCATTCTGCTTGCTGTTATTGAGCTTGTTCCAACAACAGTTGTCAGCACTCCGTGGATAATGCTTTGAGTTGCAAGGGTGGCAATAAGTGTAGGTAATTTAAAGAAATGAATCACCAATCCATTGAACATCCCCAATAAAATACCTATAACTCCTGCGAAAATAAAAGCAAGCCACAAACTATCAATACCCAAATATAGCAACAATGTAATAGAAGCATAAGCACTTGAAATAGCTACAGCCATAAATGAGACATCAATACCACCTGAGATCAATACCATAAGTAGGCCCATTGATACAATTGCAATTCCTGTTAAACTTCGTAAAATATCAAAGACACTTTCAAATGATAAAAAATCTGGATTTACAATTCCAACAAGAGTACAATACAGAATAACTGTGATCATTAATATTGTTTCTGTTTTTCGTTTTTTATAATATTTTTTTAATATTGATTCATTGTTTGAATTCATATTATTACCTTGACTAATTGCTTTTTAACTATTAATTGCTTCTTCAAAAATTTTATATGTTCTCTCTTCTCCGGAATAATCCCTGCCGAAGGTACCATTCTTCATCACATATACCCTATTGCAGTTATTTACCACCTCATCAAGATCATCAGAGATTAAAATAATCCCCATTCCGTTTTTAGCAAGCGAACAAATAAGATCGTATATTTCTGATTTTGAACCTACATCGATTCCAACAGTTGGACTATCTAGTATTAATATGGTTGGCTCAGTAGCCAACCATTTTGCCAGAACCATTTTTTGCTGGTTTCCACCAGATAGACTTTTTGCTGGAGCACTGCAACTTGATAATTTAATATTAAGATTATTTGCCCAGAACTCAGCAATTTCATTTGCCTTACCTGTACTCAGCCATCCACAGCATCCTTTTAATTTTTTGATAATTGACGCTACAATATTTGTTGTAATAGTATGATCCGCAAACACCCCCTGCCCATGCCTATCTTCTGGAATTAAACCAATACCATGCTTAATTGCTTTATATGGACTATCTATATTTACACTTTTACCATTAATTTTGATCTCACCATTTTGTGAAGGATTGAGACCAAATAACGATAGAGCAAGTTCAGTTCTGCCAGAACCAAGCAAGCCTGTTATACCAACAATTTCACCAGGTAACAGTGAGAACGAAATATTTCTGTAATGTGGCTCTCTAGTAAGATTATTTACCTCAAGAACTGGGTTATTGGAATGCGGTGTTTCATCATAAAACCGATACATAACATACTTACCTGTCATCAGATAACTAATCTTCTTTGCATCAAGAGTTGCCGGATCATAATCACCAATTTTTACTCCATCTCTGAGAACAGTAAATCTGTCAGCGATCTCTAATAACTCTTCAAGTTTATGACTTACAAAAATTATTGATATCCCTTCATCTTTAAGCTGTTTGATAATAGATAAAAGGTTTTTTACCTCACTGCGGGTAAGTGCAGCTGTAGGCTCATCCATAATTATTACTCTAGCTTTATGGGCTAGCGCTCTAGCAATAGCTACCACCTGTTTTTTCCCAACCGATAAATCCTGTACATCAGTATCAACCTGAATATCTGCCCCAAGTCTGCTTAGCAACTCTTGGGCTGTACTTCTCATCTGTTTCCAGTCTACTAACTTCTTTTTCTGAGCCATCTGATGTTCAAGACATATATTCTCCATTACGGTAAGCTCAGGGAATAATGAAAGATCCTGATAAATAACCTGCACACCAGCTTCTATTGCCCCTATAACTGATATTTCATTACTCTTTACACCATTTATTGTAATTGACCCACTATCGAAAGACTCTACACCCGAAATGCACTTTATCAATGTGGATTTCCCAGATCCGTTAGTACCGGCCAGGCACAATACTTCTCCTTTATCCAAGTGAAAATCAACATTATCTAAAGCCTTTATACCATAGTACGACTTAACAATCTTTTCAGCTTTTAGCAGTGATTCAGTCATCACGCCTCCTACAAATTAAAATTGAGAGCCTGACCAATATTGGGATTATATTGAGGTTGCCATGTTTCTAATCAGACTCCCAAATTTTACTTTACCTTACAATACTACCTATAAACTTTAGAAATCATATTCTTTGAAGTTTTCTTTAGTTAATACAAGCGGTGCATTTCCAAAAATAACACCATCACTTACTTTAATTGATTCATAGCCTGGTTTACCCAAATTCATACCTGACTTAATTTTTTCCCCTTTTAAAATCTTATATGCAACTTCAGCACATGCATATCCTGCATCAGCCGGACTCCAGCACATTGCAGCCTGCTGAAAACCAGAAACAAGATATGGACCATTTGCGTGTGGTAACCCAAGACCTACAACCTTAGTACTGCGTCTACGCTTTTTCTCAACAGCCAAGGCCTCCATTGCAGATCCTGAAGCAGAGCATGACATCAAACCTTTAATCTTTGGGTAGCTCTTTAAAATTTCATTTACTTTATTGAATGCAACTGTTTCATTGTTATTGTCCTCCATAGGACCATCAGTAACTTCTTTCATATTCGGATACATTTTATCAATAAGCTTTTTACCTGCATTATACCACTGCATATGAGTTTCCATGGTTAGTGAGCCAACTATACAAGCGTATTCGCCTTTACCACCCATTTCTTTAGCAAGCGTACCAAACATTAAGCGTCCAAAATCATCGTTATTAAATGCTTCAAGATCATAATCAACAATACCTCTTAATGCTTCGGCTTCATGGCTGATAACAACAATACCAGCTTCCCTTGCTCGTTTCAAAACTGGTATCATTGCTTTAGGATCATTAGGGACAACAAGTATTGCATCAACGCCCTTAGCAATAAGATCTTCAACCATCTGCACTTGCTTTGCTGGGTCTCCTCCTTCGGGCGCAATCTGATATGCGTTTACATCCTTATTATCCTTACCAAACTGATCAACCCCAACTCTCATAGCGTCAAACCAGGAAATGCCTTCATGCTTTGCTACCATTACAATCTCTAATTCCTTAGCATGTACATTTGGTAAAACTAAAAAACAAACTGCAAGCACCAACGTCAATAACATTCTTAACATAATTGTCCTCCAAAAATTCTCGCTATATCAAACAAACACACTATCAAAGAACTTCTCTTAGATATTACTTTTTATTACAACAAATTCTGTACCAGTTTCATATCATTACTGTGACCCCAAATATAATTCGCCTATTTACGAAACAACATTAAAAATTTATATATATATATTAAATGTATAAATAAAATTTGCAGGTGTGGTAATAGAATTAATTACTTGGCAATTCCACAAATTCATTACAAATTTAGGATGATTTACCTGAAACTATGCAATAAAGAAATATTTTGATCAGAAAATATCTCAAAATTTACGATGCAATAACATAACATATCAAATATTTTTTAAAAAAAATATAATGACATTTAATTGAATGTAAATAACAGTGTAGAATACTTTATACTACCCATTTTAAATTATAATTGATAACTATTATTTAGTAATTCTCCGCCACAATCACATAGCATATTGAATTATTGTAAAGAAAAGTTTACAAAAAAAGGAAATTTCCATATAACTATTAACAGATCAATATGTTATATAAAAAAACAAAACTTTGCAATTAAAGAAATCTTTCCCCCTTTAAATTTTAAAGTTAATAATAATTAGTCTGAACAGCTTTTTTTCTTAAGCCTCTGCCCTAGTGCCTGTCGAGTAATCCCTAACATCTGGGCAGCTAGTGAAATATTATTTTCACAACGTCGCAAACTTTCATCAATAAGTATTTCTTGTATTTGCTTCAGAGTTGGAAGATTCTGCCACGTTGTTAGGTCATTTGTTGAGACATTAATTTTTTCAACAAAGTCGCATCTATTTTTATTTATATGCTCTTTAAAAGAAGTCAATGACAGTCTGTTTCTATTAGAACGCAGTACTGCATCACGAACCATATTTTCAAGCTCTCTAATATTTCCCGGATAGTTATAGTTAGATAAAAGCAAGAATAATTCTGGAGGTATTGCCGGACACTTGAGTTCGTAATCAGTAGCTACTTCTCGTACAAAATGTTCTACAAGTATTGGAATATCATCTAGATGTTCACGAAGTGGTGGCAGCATTATTGCATGAGCGTTTAGTCGATAATAAAGATCTTTTCTAAAAATTTTCTCGTCTGACAGATCTCTATGGGTTGCTACTATAACTCTAATATTAGCCTCTCTTGGAGTATCAGACCCAAGAGGGTAATACTCTTTTTCTTGCAGCAGCCTGAGTAATTTCACCTGTGCTTCTGCTGCCATATCCCCAATTTCATCAAGAAACAATGTACCCCCATCAGCCTTATTGACAAGCCCACCACGCACACTCTGTGCTCCAGTAAAGGCGCCCTTTTGGTGTCCAAACAAAGTAGAGTGAAGCATTGAGTCATCCATAGCAGCAATATTCACCCCTACAAATTCACCACCCAACTTACTAGCTTTATGGATAGCTCTTGCAAACAACTCCTTCCCTGTTCCTGACTCACCCTGAAGAAGTACTGGACTTTTTGATTCAGCAACTACTTCAATGTAACGAAATATCTTTTTAAAATCATCATTAACAGTTATGATTTCATTGAAATATTCTGGATGTTCAAGATCTTTCTGGTTTAAACTTGTATGAAGTCTTCTCAACTGATTTTCAAGGTCGTGGACATTCAAAGTCTGCTCAATTCTCGCGAGTAATTCGTGAGGTTCTACAGGTTTGGTTATATAATTATTAGCCCCCAACTTCATACATTTTACAGCAACCTCGATATCCTCTTCGGCTGTAACAATAACAACTGGTATATCAGGATACTCTAACTTAAGCATCTTTAACAGCTCTTCACCAGAAAGTTTAGGCATACATAAATCAAGCAAGATCAATTGGTATTTATTCACATGAAGAAGTTCAAGAACATTTTGTGGTTCATTGCAAATATCCACATTTTCAATTCCGCAATACCCAAGTCCAATTTTCATGGTATTACACCAGACTACTTCATCATCAACTATTAGTATTTTACTCTTACTGTTCTTCATAATTACACCTTAAAATTTTTAAAGATCATATAAGGACTTCATATATAGTGGCATCATTTAAGAGAACTTACCGGGATTGTAAAAGTAACCACAGTACCAGCCCCTACTTTTGAATTAAACCGAATACTTCCTCTGTGCTCTTTTGCAATTGAGTGCGAAACAGACAACCCCAGTCCAATTCCCCCCTGATCTCTCTTTGTTGTAAAAAACGGATTGAGTACCTGACTCAAAACTTCATTCTTCATTCCAACACCTTCATCACTGACAATAATATGTACTTTATCATCATTCTTATTATAATCCGTACAGATCAAGACATGGCCTTCTGGGTATGGGAGTGATTCAGTAGCATTATTAACAAGATTTACTATAACCTGTTCCAAACGTTGAAAATTACCTTGTACTAACGGAAGAGCTTCAGCCAGCTCCATTCTCAACACACACTTTCCCTTAAGCGAGCTTTTTAATAAACGAACTGAGGATTTTACAACATCATTAATATCCACATTATCACGTATCTCACCAAATTGATCCGCTCTTGCATAATTTCTAAGATCAGTAACAATCCTTTTGATTCGTTGGGCACTTTGCTCAATATTTCCAAGCATTGTCTCTCCTGCCTCCTTGGCTTCCTTGAGAGTATAACTACCAATTTTTATTATACCACTTTCACTACTATATTTTTCCAGCTCTCTGTACATATCAGAGTACATGGCTTTAACAATCGGCACACCAAATGTTATAGAACTGTTAGGATTATTGATTTCATGAGCAACCCCAGCCACCAAGGTACCTAAAGCAATCATTTTATCAGCATGAATCAATTTTTCTTCCTGCTCTTTTTCAAAAACTTCAAGCACCTTTCGTACTGAAATATCATAGCTGAAAAGTATGACACGTTCTCGGTAAAGCTCACCTCGTCCAACACCAGCTCTTTGACAAACTAATGCTCTCCATTCATATTTTCCACCTTTAAGCACTCTAGCTTCAAAAAAAACCTTCTGCTCCTGCCCATTTATTATTCGATCCAACTGACTCTTACAATCAGAAGTATCATCTTTATGAAAATATATTTGAGCAATTTTATCAAGATTTGGTTTCGGAAGTCTAATATTACTGAATACTCCGAGAGTTTCAGCAAATTCAGGAGGCGTAATATCCTTACCTGTTAAAAAATCATATTCACGTAGGTGAATTCCAGCTGACCCTACAGCAATCTGCAATCTAGATTCACTTACTTGAAGCAATCTTTTCTGACTATTCAAATTCCTTCTTTTAAATAAATCATCAAGTAGAACAATAATAAACACTATCACCAAAACTATCACTATCAATAGATAATAGTTAAAATGATTAGGAGAAACATAAATTCCCTCCTCAACAAGTTTTATACCCTCCACAATATCGACACTATTACTTTTACCTGCGGGCTGCGCGTAGCAAACCCCGGTAAAATTAAATAATATTGTAAAAAATAGAAATGAATAAAACTTATTACAAGTTTTTATTTTTAAACACAACATAACACACTCTCATATTAATATAAGAAATCCAATAACCTTACACTATATTTTATTCTTAGAATTAATAGTTAAATATTACACGTCAACAACACTTTTACAATAGACTGTAGAAAGATCGTTTGTTTAATTATAGCCTATAAAATTATAAAAGACTATTCACAAACTATAAAATAAATCACAATCAGAATAAATTCTGATTGTGATTTATTTAGTTATTTATTTTTAAACTTACTTTACTCCGAATAAGCCGCATCAAAGTCAATAGTTGATGGAGCAAAATCCAGCCTAGCAACAAATTCTCTGGCTTCTTTCGCTCCATGTAATCTATCCATATGTGAGTCTTCCCATTCAACAGAAAGCGGCCCCTGATATCCTATTGCATTCAAAGTAACAATAATTTCTTCAAAATTAACATCTCCTCTTCCTGGAGACCGGAAGTCCCAATATCTCCTTGAATCACCAAAATCGGTATGCCCTCCGAAAACTCCGACAGTGCCATCTCCATGGCCAAACCAGACATCTTTAATATGTACATTTATAATCTTATCTTTGAACATATTTAAGAATAATATATAATCAACACCTTGGTATGCAAAGTGAGATGGATCATAGTTGAACCCTAAAGCCGGATGATAATCAATTGCCTCAAGTAGCCTCTGAGCAGAAGCAATATCAAACGCGATCTCTGCTGGGTGAACTTCAAAAGCATACTTTATACCATTTTCTGCAAAGACGTCAAGAATAGGGATCCACCTTTGAGCAATCAACTTAAAACCATCATCAATAAGTGACGGTACTGCTGGTGGGAATGAATATATCAGATGCCAGATAGGACTTCCGAAGAATCCATTTACATTACTAATTCCAAGGTTTGCAGCAGCTTTTGCTACACACTTCATATGCTTTACCGCCCATTCACGCATCTCACTTTCTTTACCCTGTAATTCCTTAGACACAAAGTTATCATGTCTTTTATCATACTTATCACCGACCAATTGACCTGCAACATGAGTAGATAAGCTTTGCAGATCAAGATTATACTTCTTTAATAATGCTATTTTATCCTCACAATATGACTTACTCTCAGCTCCTATAATCGGATCAAAATGATCGCCCCAACATGCTACTTCAAGTCCATCATACCCAAAATCACCCATTATTTTAGCAACTTCTTCCAAGGGCAAATCGGCCCATTGCCCGGTAAAAATGCTTACTTTTCTTGCCATAATTTTCACCTTTCAAATACTTTTAATCAAAATATGGTATTAATTACTTATTATTTAACATTAATTATACTAATATAAGAATAGATATTTTTATTACGGTATCAGTAGTACTTTTATGGATTCCGTACCATTTTCTGCTTGTTTTAGAGCATCAGTAAAATCACGTAATGGGAACTTATGAGTAACAATACCATCAACGGTTACTTTCTTTTTAGCAAGCAATTCTATTGCTACAGGATACATCTTTGGACTCAAATGCCCGCCTATAATACTCAACTCTTTCTTTTCGCCAATTACTGTCCAGTCAACCGTCGTTTCTCCGCTAAATACTGAAAATTCTACAAAACGACCGCGCTTTCTAAGTATATCAAGGCCGGTCTTTACAACATTAGGATTACCTGTAACTTCAATGAATACATCACAGCCGTATCCTTCCGTCATATTATTGATTTCATCTTTTACATTTACTTCAATTGGATTTAACACGATATCTGCACCCAATTTCTTAGCCAGCTTTAAACGCTCATTATTTATATCAATAACGACTAATTTATACGGATTTTTTAATGCTGCCGCTTGAATTGCAAATAAACCAATTGGACCTGCCCCAGCAATAACAACTGTATCTTTCAAGCTGATATCTCCACGCTCAACTGCATGTGAAGCACAAGCCAGCGGTTCAATAGCTGCTGCTTCTTCAAGACTCAATTCTTCAGGAATTTTATAGACTAGAGCCCCTACCGGATAGCGCATATATTCAGCCATAGCACCTTCAGCAACCTTTGATTGGAAGCCATATATATTATGAACATTACATAGATGATGCAGTCCTTCTTTACAATATCTGCACTCCCAGCAAGGAATTATTTGTTCTGATATCGTTCTATCACCTATTTCTAGATCATATTTTTCAGCAGCCCCTTCACCGAGTTCCACCACTTCCCCCCAAAATTCATGCCCAGGGGTTACAGGCGCAATCATCCATGGAGGAGTATTCTCATCACCCCAGTCTGCAACCGCTCCATGATATGCGTGCACATCACTACCACAAATACCACACGCCTTAACCTTTATAATTACTTCCCCTGGTTTTGCTCTAGGTGTTGTTTTCTCTTCTACTCTATAGTCTTTTGGACCATATGCAGTTACTGCCAACATCTTTTCCGGTATAGCATTTGACATTTTAGCTCCTTCTTTTCTTCTTTTGTTATTACTACTTTAAAATATTATTTTGCAGGTTCACGTGTTCTTATTCCCTGGAATACAATAGCTGATAACAGAATAAACCCAAACACAGCATCTTGCAAGAATGGATTTACTCCACTCAAAGTCAATAAATTCTCAATTATCTGAAGCAATAAAGCCCCTCCAAGTGCTCCAATAATAGTTCCTTTACCACCGGTCAGTACTACTCCCCCTAGCACCACAGCAGCAAGAGCTTGCATACTTGTACCCTCACCCATACCATTGGTACAAGACAACTGCCTACCAGCAGTAAGCATACCACCAAAAGCTGCTAACGCTCCTGACATCATAAATGCTGTCATCTGAATTTTTATTGTATCGATACCTCCAATAAATGCTGCTTCTGGATTACTACCTGTTGCTAGAAGTTTTCTCCCAAAAGGACGGTATCTGGTTACGATGTACAGTATGACTACGACAATTAAAAGAATGAAGATTGAAACAGAAAAACTTCCTCCAAATATTCTAGCATTTCCTAAATAGAGAAATGATTTTGGAAGGCCATAAAGCCCTTCAGGAATCAAAAATTTCACCACACCTCGAAGAAATAGAAGCATTGCCAAACCTACAAGGAAGTCACTTACTCCCAATTTCACTGAGAAATAACCATTAATATAACCTACGATTAGCCCAATTAGTATACAAAATATAATTGAGAGAGATGGCGGCAAGAACGGAAACCATTTCATCACAATTAAATTTGCCATAATTGGCGCAAGAGCAAATGTAGACTCCACACTCAAGTCTATTCTTCCAAGCATTAATAGAAAAGCTAGACCAAATACCACCATTGCCATTGGCACAACATGGCTCATAATATTTAAAATATTTAAAATACTTGAAAAACTTGGTTCTAATATGCAACCAACAATAAAAATAGCTATAAGTAAAACCCAGACAATATAATCTGTAAGTGCAGCATTAAGATGTTTTAAAAGTTTATTATTTTCCAATTTTCACCCCTTGTACAGCTTTATAAATTTCGTTTTCATCGAAATCATTCCTTGAAAATTCAGCACAAATTTGACCGCCTAGCACTACTATGATACGATCGCATACAATATTTAGCTCTTCAATACTACTTGAGTTTACGATGATTCCGTTCTCTTTATCCTTGCCAATCAGACTTGTACGAAGCAATCTCAATATTTCATATTTTGCGCCAACATCAATACCCTTTGTCGGTTCATCCAATACAAGAACTCTAGGCTTTGTTGCGGCTAATCGTGCAAGTACAACTTTTTGTTGATTACCCCCGCTAAGAGTCATAATCTTATTGTTAGGATTATTTGCTTTTATATTATAAGAACTCTTATAGTTATCATATGTTGCCAACTCGTCTTTTCGTCTTATTCTTCTACTACTACGTCTAGTTGTTGACTGTTCAGAACTAACTTTTGAACTGTAGTTATTGTCTTCTAATAATTTATCCCAAATACCAGCATTTATATTATCAAGGATACTAAGATCCTGAAAAGCGCCTTCATGAATTCTATCATTAGTAAGGTACACCATTCTACGATCTAGTGCTGTGCTGGGTGTTGGATTTTTAAATTCTTCGCCATCTACCTTTATGATACCACTGTCGGCAGTTATGATTCCAAAAAGAGATCTAAATAACTGAATTACGCCTGATTCTACTAAACCTGTCAATCCTAGTATTTCTCCTGGGCGTAATTTGAAGCTAATATTTGAATAAAATGGATCTCTGGTAAGATCTACAACCTCAAGCAATGGCTTCTCAGTAGCTTGCACTTGCTCAGGAATATAATATGATTCATTGAAATGTGGTTTTTGAACACTTTCTCCTACAATTAAATCTGCAAGTTGCGATTCGTTAAAATCTTTCACATCACCTGTCGTTACTAGATTACCATCTCTGAACACTGTTACTTTATCACATATGTCTATAATCTCTGGTATTCTATGAGTAATAAGTACGATTGTTTTTTTATGCTTAACTTTTTTTAAATAGTTAAATAGAATATCACACTTTGCTTTTCTAAGCGCAGAGGTTACTTCATCCAGAAGCACTACTTCACTATCATATAGATCGGTTACTAACGCAGTATATAGTAAATGCCTGTCTTCCATTGTAATTTTTCTTATAGGAGTCGTAGGTTTGTACTCAAATGAAAAAGTATCAAGTGTTTCCTGAACTTTTTTTCTCATTAATGCTTTATTCATAATAAGAAAATTCTTCATAAGAGGAGCTTGAAGATAAAAGTTCTCTTCAATCGTAAGGTCTAATGCAAATGGGGGCTCTTGTGGAACAAGATATATACCGTTTTCTCTTGCGATAATAGGGCTGAAGTTTTCCAGATCAAGCTCGATATGTTTGCCATTACGCTCAATGTACGCTTTACCCGAATCTGCAATAGTTCTGCCATACATAATATTTACAAAAGTAGATTTCCCTGCTCCGTTCTTTCCCACAAGACCATGAATCTCATTTTTATGTAGCTCAACGTTAACGTCATTCAACGCAATTAACCCTGGGTATTTTTTGACGATATTTGTAAATTTTATCGTAGGTATGGTACTCAATTTTTTATCCTTTATTAAGATTTAGTGCCCCATATAATTAAAGCGCAAAAATATAGAGCACTAGTAATAAATTAAATAAATATTACTTATTATTTATCATCCCAAGGCCATTTTTTATCACGGATATAAGGCCAGAAATTGCCCCATAATAGTTTTGAATCTGCAGGATAATCTCCAGGTACTGTCATAGTTGAACTTGTTTTATACCATACACCATCCCAGCTACCCCCAGGAGTTTTACCTTCAACAACCTGAACTGGTGCCCAAACTGGCTTTGCCCCTTTTTCAAGTTCTTCCTTAGTAAATTGATCTGGAGCAATTTTCATAATTAAAGGTTGCTTTACATTATCGTAAAGTACATCACCGGCTTTTGCAATTCCTGCCTCACCTTTTTCTGCAATGGTTTTAATTAGTCTTGCAACAACAACACCTTCACCCCATGCTGGTTGAATTGTAATAGAGTCAAGTTTCTTAGCTCTAACCATCTTTAATGCAGCTGTCGTGGCATCAATTCCTACCATAGGAATATGTTTTTCATTATCCCATGTATAGGCCATACCTGCTGCTTCAAGTGCTGGCCAGATACCTGCTATTGACATAGTATCATCGTGAGTATAAGTACCAATGATCTTTTTACCATACTTAGTGATCATATCTGACATTCTTTCATAAGATACATCAGGTTTAAACTTGCCTTCTACACTAACCACCTCAAGACCATCAGTTTTTTTACAGATAGGATCTATAATAGAGCGAAAACCCTTACCGCGATCTTGTGCTATTGATGTACTTAACTCTCCTGTCATTTCAATAATAACACCACCAGCTTTCGCCCATTCCTTTGGATCTTCACCATACCGTTTTTTAAATAATTCTATCAATGTTTTTGCTGACTGCTGTCCAGCAATATAATTATCAAATGCGACAAAAGTATGCTTGCCGCCTAAAACAGTAACATTATTTGTTATTACTGGTATACCTGCCTGATTATAGCGAAGCACAGGCCCTACAATTTTTGAATCAATAGTGCAATAAACACCAAAATCCGGCTGCATTGCCATAAGTGTTTCCATTAATTTAACCTGCGTATCAGGATTACTTGAACCCTTTAGATCTCGTTTAAAAGTAAAACCCTCTTCTTCTCCCAACCTATTCAATTCAAAAACTACTCCATCCTGAACTGTCTGAAAGAAAATATCATCCAACCCCCAAGCAACTTCAGCAACCTTGATATGCTTACCCTTGAGACTTTCATCAGCGTTTAAGCCCGTTTGAGAAAAGAGTGACAACCCCATAACAGCCAGAACAACAAATTTCCTAATTGACATCACAAACTCCTTATTAGAATAACAAAACAATAATGGAAGAACATATTTCCATTAACACAACACACTTTAAAGAATTATTGTTGATTTTAAAAATTGAACTGTAATCTCTTATATTATAAATTTTGTTAACATCTAAGATTAATCTGTACAATTGAATGAATTTTAGCTCCATTCAATTATTTTAGGAAAATAACATTTTGATTATATTGCAAACAGAAACAAACATACACAGCTTCACTTTACTTGATAAACGAGCCTTATTCAACTTAATTTCTGCAATTTTAGAAAAAAAACAAATAAAAACGAAAACAAATACCTTGTTTTTTCTTTTTATTATTAAATTCAACTATCATTTATAAAACATTATAAAACCTCATAGTGTATAAATTTGCTTTGCGAACCCACACAACTACTTCCATACAAATATCAATATGATACTTTCGTTTCAGTATCAAAAACCATGATTAATGGCTTAAATTTATTGACTAAAACAAAAAATACCGTAAAGTATAACTATATTATACCAACAAAAGCCATTGCTTCCCCAACCACCAGATATACACAGTGCGTTCAACTAGCAATCCTTACAAAAAAAAGGAGTCCAAATAATGTTTTCTAATCAAAGACAAATGAAAATCTACCTTCTACTAAGAGAAGAAGGACAAGCCAAAGTAAGTTTTTTAAGTGAAACGTTCAAAGTTTCTGAACCAACGATAAGACAAGATCTTGCAAAACTTGAAGAAGAAGGGCTCGTAGTTCGTGAGCACGGAGGCGCTTTTTTAAAAAACATGTCAGAACAAGTAAAATCGCTGTCACTTGAACACCAAGAAAATATGGATAAAAAGATTTTAATCGGAATAAAAGCCGCCGAACTAATAAAAGACGGAGACGCGGTTATCCTTGACTCAGGATCAACAACAACAGAAATTGCAAAGAATATTGCTACTAGACACAATCTACTTGTTGTCACCAATGCATTAAATATTTCACTTCTCCTCGGAACAAACCCATCCATAAAAATCCTAATGCCTGGTGGGGAATTTCAAGCACCAACACTATCACTCTCAGGTGAAAGAGCAGTAAACTTTTTTGAAGAAATCAGAGTAAACAAACTATTTATTGCTGCCGTAGGAGTATCCCCCGAGTCAGGACTGACCTTCCCAGGATTTAAAGACATACCAGTAAAACGAGCAATGATAAATTCAGCGGACGAAGTATATCTAGTAGTTGACTCAACAAAACTAGGCACCTCTTCTTTTGCAGTATTATGCGACCTTTCAAGAGTAACCGGCATTGTCACAGATGACGATATAACGCGCGCCCAGCAGAAACAATTTGAAGATGCTGGAGTCGAAATCATAATAGCAGGCAACAAACATGCTTAGCTAAATAAGCGATATATCAAAGCAACTTACAGCTTTGATATATCGCTTACTCATGCCCAAATTTAAACATCCACACCACACTTCAAACAAACACCTTTTTAAAGAAAAACCAGACAATACCTACTCCAACAGAATCAATAACAAAATAAACAAAAAAACTTGAAACCCAAACACATAAATATCACTTTTATAATCCACAAACAAACAACAAATCATCATAAACCACCTCCTTACAAACTCATACCACTCTTTTTTACAATAGCCGCCAACAAAGTAAACCTCACCGCACACGCTAATTATGAAAATTTATGAAAGCAAACGAAAGAAAAAGAAAACAATATCATTTGACAAACCAAAATTCATCGGGTAGACTAAAAAGAAGAAACAATTAATATTTGTTTTCTTTCATAAATATTTAATTCTTTAATTTTAATAATAATACAAAAAATTTATCAAATTTGAAAATAACAGAGAGAGGCAAAAATGAGTATTACCAATGCTCTTGTTAAAGTCGAAGGAATTACAAAAAGTTTCCCAGGAGTTCTAGCATTGAATAATGTTGATTTTACGCTCAAACCTGGGACTGTTCATGCTCTCATGGGAGAAAATGGTGCAGGTAAATCAACATTAGTAAAAGTTATGATGGGGATATATACTAGAGACAGCGGCCAAATGTGGCTAAAGGGTAATAAAGTTAATTTTAAATCGCCTAGAGAAGCTTTAGACTCTGGAATGAGTTTTATACCTCAGGAACTTTGTCCTGTTCCAGACATGACAATAGCTGAAAACATTTGGCTAGGACGCGAAAATTCTTTTCTAAATATTTTCGTAGACTATAAAACTTTGAATAAAAAAACAGAAGCTCTACTCTCCAGAATTGATGTTAAACTCGATCCCAAAAGACTAATGAAAACATTGAGTACCGCAGAAGTACAATTAGTAGAAATAGCTAAAGCAATTTCATTGGACAATGATGTACTAATTATGGATGAGCCAACGTCGGCTATTGGTGAAAAAGAAGTAGAAAAACTCTTTGAAATAGTCAAATTACTAAAAGAACAAGGAAAAGGGATTGTTTATGTTTCACATAGAATGGAAGAAATTTTCGCCATTACAGATGAGATAACAGTCTTCAGGGACGGTAAAATGATTGGGTCGGTTTTAACAAAAGATATTACCAGAGGTGACCTGATTTCACTAATGATCGGAACCACATTAGATCAGGAATACTACAAAAAAAATATCCCGACAAATGAAATTTTACTAGAGGCTGAAGACTTGACGATAAAAGGTAAATGCGAAAGCATTTCTCTTTCTGTAAAAAAAGGTGAAATCCTCGGCCTTTTCGGACTTGTTGGCGCGGGACGCAGTGAATTTTTTAACGCCTTATTCGGAGTACTTAAAAAAGAAAAAGGATCCGTCCGAATCAAAGGTAAAGAAGTAAAAATTAAAAGCCCAGCTGATGCAATCCGAAATGGTATGGCTCTTGTTACAGAGGACAGAAAAGAAACAGGACTTGTACTGTCTTCAAGCGTTAAAGATAACACCAGTATTGCTTCAATAAAGCAAGATGTTGTTGCTGGCCTAATCAGTCGCTCAAAAGAATTGGAGCGAGTCAATTCAATGATCAACAAATTTAAAGTAAAAACTCCAAGTGAAAGACAATTCGTTGGCAATTTAAGTGGTGGGAACCAGCAAAAAGTTGTTCTAGGCCGCTGGGTATTAACTAATCCAAAGATCCTATTACTTGATGAACCAACAAGAGGAATTGATGTTGGTGCAAAACGAGAAATTTACAAATTTATGTCTGATTTTGCTTCCTCAGGCAATGCAATAATTATGATTTCATCGGAAATTCCAGAAGTACTCGGTATGAGCGATAGAATAATCATTTTAAAAGATCATAAAATAGTTGCTGAAAAACAAAGAGATGAAATTGATCAAGAACTCTTAATGCACTTAGCTTCTTATAATAAATAAAAGCATTGCATGAATTATTGTAGGAAAAATTAAAGACTTGATTGTAGATAGTTAAAATGTGCGCGGAAGGAATAATAAGACATGGAATTAAAAGTTAACAATACAAAACAAAAGTTCAAGAGTTTTGCATCAAATTATACCATTTTAATGATGTTCGTTATATTTTGCATAATAATGATTTTTGCAAGTGAATATTTTGCAACCTGGAGAAATATAAGAAACATTTTACGACAGACATCAATAAATGGCTTACTCTCTATTGGTATGACTTTTGTAATCCTGACTGGTGGTATTGATCTCTCAGTTGGCTCAGTTCTTGCCTTTGGAGGAGTTGTCTCTGCAAGCTTGGTAAGTAAAGCCAGTGGGGGTGAAATATATAGTCCAACTGTAGCTATAATGGCAGCAATGGGTACCGGAATTATAATGGGAGCAATAACTGGCATACTTGTTGCTAAGTGGAAGGTAGCTCCTTTTGTCGCCTCCCTTGGCATGCTCAGTGTTGCTAGAGGATTGACGTATATTTATACAGATGGTATGCCTATTCCCAAAATAGATCGTGCCTTCCTTTTCATTGGCAAAGGCAGCGTACTAGGATTACCAATGCCAGTATTCATTTTCGCTATTGTTGTACTAATATCATATATCGTTTTAAAGAAAACAAGGTATGGCCGCTATATTTATGCAGTTGGAGGGAACGAACAGAGTGCAAGGATATCAGGAATTAACACAAAATTAATAATCTTCAGTGTGTACGTAATTTCTGGTCTTCTAGCAGCATTTGGCGGCGCTATTTTGACAGCAAGGACAACTGCTGGATTGCCTCAAGCTGGACAATCGTATGAACTTGATGCAATTGCTGCTGTTGTAATTGGAGGAACAAGTTTAAAAGGAGGCCAAGGAAGTTTAATTGGCACAGTCATTGGTGCATTAATAATCGGAGTTGTTAATAATGGCTTGGATATCCTAGGAGTGTCGTCGTATTACCAACAAGTTGTAAAAGGCTCAATAATTGTTATTGCAGTACTGATTGACTCAATAAAAAAGAAAAGCTAACAGAACAAATTTTAGCAATTAAGAGGTCAAGTTTATTTGATCTATATCGTGTTGTGTTGTTTGTACATTTTTAGGAGTGTTATTATGAAATTAAAAAGTTTAATTGTTGCATTACTGCTATTAGGAGCACTGGCTTTCTCAATGCCACACGCTCAAGCTGCCAAAAAGCTTAAAATTGGTGCTGCGGTATATGGGCTTAAAGGTGAGTTCATGAGACTATGGGCAACAGCATTAGAGAGACACCCTGATGTTGTTAATGGAAATGTTGAAATCACAATATTTGATGGTAAATATGATGCCTCAGTCCAGCAACGTCAATTTGAGACAATGGTTGCACAAGGTTATGACGGTATTATTTTCATCCCTATTGATATGAATGCAGGCGAAGCATGTGTTGATGTTGCATATTACGACGACGTCCCAGTTGTTGGCTCAAATACAAAAGTAAACTCAGACAACTTATTGTCATATATTGGCTCTGACGATGTTCTAGGAGGATACCTTGAAGCTAAAAACGTTTTAGAAAACATGAATGGTAAGGGCAACGTTGTCATAATTGAAGGTCCAATTGGACAATCAGCACAAATCCAAAGAAGAGAAGGTAACTATAAAGCAATCAAAGAATATCCTGGCGTAAGCGTTATCGGAATAAAAACAGCAAACTGGTCAAGAGCAGAAGCGATGTCATTAATGGAAAACTGGTTGACAGCATATCCTGGAAAAATTAAAGGTATTATTGGACAAAATGATGAAATGGCTCTAGGAGCTATTGAAGCAATTAAAGATCAGGGATTTGATCCCAAAAACTACGCAATTGCAGGTGTTGACGGAATTACTGATGCAATCAATGCAGTTAAATCAGGTACTCTAGGTATAACAATTCTGCAGAATGCAGTAGGCCAAGCACAAGGCGCACTAGACATTCTACTGCGAAAACTTATTGGTGAAGAATACAAACCAAAAGCAGAATTTTGGAGTCAAGTAGATTGGGGAAAAACAATTGCAAAAGATTACAATGTGCCTTGGGTTCCAGTTAACAAAGCCAATGCAGATGAAATTTTGAAAAAACGAGAGCAGCTTACAACTAGAAATTAACATTTCACTACAACCAAAAAAAGCAACCGTTTATTGGCGTAGATTGAATTATAACACAGGGTCTACGTCAATAACAAAATAAGTATTAATTTAAAAGTGTAACCTTATACATGCAATAATCAAATACATGTCAGGGTTAATGCATATAGTATTGTAAAACATTTAAGCTAACACGATTAATATGTGCATCAACTCTTGCATAAAACAAAAATCATTATAACTTAAAATCACTAACAAGAAACAGAAAGGACAAGTTATGGAATATAAAGGTTTTGACATTAATTTTGGAGTGAGCGGAAAAACAGCAGTAGTTACTGGGGGCGGCGCAGGTATTGGAAAAGCTATTGTAGAGCTTTTAATGAAAAAAGGCGCAGATGTGATTATTGGTGATATATCAGAAAGTATCTATGATACCGCTTCTGAGTTATCAAGAAAATATGACAGGAAGTGTATAGGGCTAATAGTAGACCTTTCTGATGAAGACCAAATTGAGAATTTCGCAAATAAAGCTTGGGATGAATTTAACGGTATTGACATTCTAGTCAACAATGCCGGCGTTGTCTTTCTTAATGACGCAGAAAAACTCTCCCATAAAGAATGGCAAAAAACTATCGATGTAAACTTAACTGCACACTTTTATATATCACAAGCTTTTGGAAAAAAAATGATTGCAAGAGGCAATGGCGGCAAAATCGTCAATACTGCTTCACAGGCAGCTTCTGTCGCTTTGGACAACCATGTGGCATATTGTGCAAGTAAAGCAGCTATTGTATCAATGACAAAAACATTAGCGTATGAATGGGGGCAATATAATATTAATGTTAATTCGGTGTCACCAACTGTTATTGAAACTGAGCTTGGTAAAAAGGCCTGGGCTGGTGAAGTTGGAGAAGCAATGAAGCGCAAAATACCACTTGGACGCTTTGGTCAGCCAGAAGAAGTTGCAGCAGTAGTTGCATTTTTAGTAAGCGATGCAGCATCACTAATTACCGGTGCAGATATTAAAATTGACGGAGGATACACAATCTATTAAGTCACATGGTTTGAATCTTATAGCTTAACTTAAAATGTGATATCCAACTTATTTCAATATCCTTAATAATAAACCATAAAACCTACTTACAACAAAGATTTCATTAAATCGATACATGATGTCATCAAAAATTTAAATTCAATTAAAGCTGTTCAGTTACAGTAGTTTATATAGCAACACATTCACAATTATATATAAGACTTGTTTGTTTATAGAAAGGATTACAATGCAAAGAATAATAAATATACCAGACATGGTCGTTGAAGATATGTTAAAGGGCTTCGCAAAAGCTCATAGGGACATTTTAACGCCTACAACCGATGAACGAGTATTGAAATACAAGGACACTCCAATAAAAGGTAAGGTTGGAGTTATTACCGGTGGGGGATCTGGACATAAACCAGCATTTATCGGATATATAGGTAAAAATTTGGTAGATGCAGTTGCTGTTGGTGAATTATTTTCATCTCCTACAGCCAAGAGTTTTTATAATGCTATGGTTGAAGCTGATGCAGGTGCCGGTGTAGCTTGCCTTTACGGAAATTATGCAGGCGACAACATGAATGTAAAAATGGCTATCGAATTAGCCGAAGAAGACGGTATTAATGTTAAAACAGTAGTAGCAAATGATGATGTACCTTCTGCCCCTAAAACAGAACTTGATAAACGACGTGGAGTTGCTGGTGAAATATTCATGTGGAAGGTTGGGGGAGCTAAAGCTGCAACAGGAGCATCGCTTGATGAAGTTATCAATGCGAGTCAAAAAGCAATTGATAACACCAGAAGTATTGGTATTGGCTTAGCACCATGTACACTACCGGCTAATGGCAAGCCTAATTTTACTATAGAAGACGGTACAATGGAAGTTGGTATTGGGCACCACGGTGAACCAGGAATAAAAGTAGAAAAGCTAAAAACAGCAGATGAAATGGCTGAAGAAGCTGTCAATACTATTTTACCAGACAAGCCGTTTGTTGAAGGTGATGAGGTCGCGGTTATTGTGTCCGGTCTTGGCGCTACACCAGTAATGGAATTATATATTTTTTATAACAAAGTTGAGGAACTTTTAAAAGAAAAAGGAATTACAGTGTACCATCAGTACGTTGGTAATTATTTTACTTCATTAGAGATGGTTGGTGTTACTTTGAGCATAATGAAACTAGATGAAGAACTTAAAACACTTATTGATATGGAATGTGAGTCTATGGGAATTACTCAATTTACAAGAAAATAAAAAGGTTTAATAATTAGTGTTAAAAAAACTCAACCGTACATAAATTCTCATATTTAACACTATAATTTTTAATTATATGGAGTTACGCATGACTAAGATCTTAATAGGGTGTGATGAAGCCGCTTTCGATTTTAAAGAACTGGTTAAAGAGCACTTAATAAATAACAATTATGAAGTAATAGATTGTGGTGTATATAATACAAACCCAATTTTATACCCAGACGTTGCAAATACAGTAGCCGAGAAGATACTTGCAGGAGAGGCAGAGCGTGGAATATTATTCTGCGGTACAGGTATTGGCATGGCAATGACAGCAAATAAAGTTCCTGGAATCAGAGCTGCTCAGTGTCATGATGTATTTTCTGCAGAAAGAGCGGCAAAAAGTAATAATGCTCATATTATAACTCTTGGAGCAAGAGTCATTGGCATCGAACTTGGCAAGAAGATTATTGACACATGGCTTGAATCACACTATGTTGATTGTCCATCAGGCGATAAAATCAAGCGCATTATGGAGTATGATTGTAAATACCGTGTCGTCTAATTCTACAACTTTATACATTAATCAAAGGAAATAATTATGGAGTCTTTCAAAAATAGTGATGGTGGAGTAATTGTTTATAGCTTAATAAAGATTATACAAGATAATAAAAATTACTTGAGCGAAATTGATGGAGCAATTGGAGATGGTGACCATGGTATAAACATGAATAAAGGTTTTACTTTATGCGAAAAAAGACTTGATGGTCAAAGCATTAGCTTGAGCGATGGGCTCAAAACACTGGGCAGAATCCTACTTACTGAGATTGGTGGTTCCATGGGCCCTATTTATGGGACATTTTTTAGAGAAATGGCAAAATCCTGTTCGGGTCTTGAGGTTATTGATGCAGAAACTTTTGGTAAGATGTTAAATGCAGCAGCAGATGGAGTATCATCCCTTGCTGGGGCAAAACTCGGTGACAAAACGCTATATGATTGTCTAGCACCGGCGGCCAAAGCTTATAATAATGCTATTGCTGACGGAGCAGATTTCATTACAGCACTGAATACAATGTCAGAAGCAGCCCAAAAGGGTAAGGATTCAACAGTTGATATGATTGCAAAATTAGGAAGAGCTGCACGATTAGGAGAAAGGTCAAAAGGCGTTTTAGATGCTGGCTCTGCTTCTTGTTGCTTAATTCTACTTACAATGGCTTCAGAAACAATAAAACTAATTTCATAATACTATTTAAAATACTAAGTCGTTATTAAATCTGATAGCGACTTAGTATTTTTCAAATGCATTATTGAAGACTCATATCATAAGCCCTACAGAATTTATCATAGATCACTCCTCCCTATATAATTATTCATTCATAAGTGCTTGTACTATTTTATCACTCTCAAATATCAAATCTGTAAGATAAAAAATTTACATCCTTCTTGCTTTTATTTACGATTACGTTAAACTTGTAGCTCGAATTTACTATAGATGATAACACTGAATAGGAGTAAAAATGAGCGCACTACCAAGTTGCCCAAAATGTAACGGTGAATATACATATGAAGATATGGATATGTATGTATGCCCCGAATGTGCCCACGAGTGGACTCAAGAAAATGAAACTTACGATGAAAAAGTATATAAAGATGCTAATGGTACGATTCTTCAAGATGGTGACACTGTAACTCTTACTAAAGACCTTAAAATCAAAGGCAGCTCATCTAAAATCAAAGCCGGAACAAAGGTTAAAAATATACGACTTGTTGAAGGCGACCATGATATTGATTGCAAGATTGACGGTGTTGGTGCTATGATGCTAAAATCAGAATTCGTGAAAAAAGCCTGAAGACCGCCTGTAATATACACCAGTCCACCATAAAACCAAATGTTTTTATGTACAGAGAGATCCCATAAATCAACTACCCGACAAATATAATTACAGAAAGTTTAACTTGAACTATGGGGTAGACATTTGTCTACCCCATAGTTAATTATTAGATTAATTACACAAAGATTTTGAAGACAACCGCACAACCTCCATACAATACCCAGCGAACATTCCCATCAACATCACCTATTTGATAACCCACTCAAGCTCACACTGACCACACAAACCAAATGGGTAATCCATATCCCTATATCTTATTGTTTGATTAAAATTATTAAAATTTTTCTCACATAAATACCAACATACTTGATTTTAAAATCAAAATATATAATCGCCATTATTATTCTCGCCATAATCGCCACCAGCTATTCATTACTTTTTATAAATAAAGCTATTCATATAATTGATTTCATCAAAAAAGTTGTGTTCTTAAACGAAATACAACAAGAAGCAGATTTCAGCAATAAAGACGCACAATTCCTTCTGGGTATTCTTAATAATTTAAGGGCATGAAATTAAATACTGCATATTACTTTTATTATTATAAATAAACGGTTGATCAGATAATCAACCGTTTATTTACACTAATAACTGCTAAATAAATCTATAAAATTTAAAATAAAGTCAATAATTGACTAGCTATTTCTACCTCATTACTTCCAGATGGAATTAACTCAAATCCAACAGGACCAGCATACTTTAACTCTTTAAGAGTTTTCCAGATTATCTCAAAATTTATCTCACCTGTCCCTGGCTCTGCTCTGCCTGGGACATCGGCAATATGAATATAACCAATATGATCAATACACTCGGTTAAAGTATTTACAAGCTTCCCTTCACTGAGTTGCATGTGATAAATATCATAATTGATTTTAATATTTGGACTCATTGCAGGAATTACGGCAGCAACAGAATCTCTAGTATATGCTAAGAAGCAACCTTTATGATCCTTTTCAATGTTAAGAGCTTCCAAATTTAGAGTTATGCCTGCATCTTCGGCAATTGGAGCCAGTCTAACGAGAGCACCTGCCATAACAGCCATTTTCTCTGCAAAAGACTTCTCTGCATAATCGTTAAGAATTACTCCACCTTCGCCTAATCCATTAGAATGTATTATTAAATTTTTACATTCTAAAAATTTTGCCGCATCAATAGATTTCTTAACATAGTCAATATATCTTTTTGTATGGTCTATATCAATTATGGATAAATTCATATCACCGGAAAACCCAGTTAATGTTAAATCATATTTATCAAGCAATGATTTGATTTTACACAGATCTTTTCCATCCCAATCCGAAAATTCAACATGTGTATAACCTGCTTCTTTTGCTTTTTCGAATCTGTCATAAAAATCATATTTCTGAAAAAAAGACCAGAGACAAAGTGACTTAATCATTGCACTCTCCTTATTGTATTTCAGAAACTTTTATTGGCCTGTTTTCTTCAAGAGATTTTTGAGCAGCAAGAGCAACAAGTACAGATGCCAAACCATCATTACCAACAACAGGAATGTCTATTTTACCTGCCACAGCTTTGACAAAATCTTCAATCTCCACTTTATATGAGTCAGCATAACGATCAAAGCAAGAATACAGTGGAGTTGTACTTGTTGAAGCATCTTTTGTTACAACCTTGATATTTGTTGGATAATCATTCTCAGCGACAACGACCCCCTTATTACCAAATACTTCTACCCTCTGGTCATAGCCGTAAACTGCTTCACGAGAGTTATCAATTACTCCGAGGGCTCCATTCTTAAATTTAATAGTTACAATTGCGGTATCAACATCACCGGCTTTCCCAATACCTTCATCTACAAGTACAGATCCATATGCAAAGACTTCTTCAGCTTCACTTCCACACAAGAATCTAATCATATCAAAATCATGGATCATCATATCTAGGAATATGCCACCAGAAACTTTTACATACTCAACAGGAGGAGGAGAGCAATCACGTGAAGTCACTTTTACAATATGTACATCGCCAATTTTTCCATCTGTTACGGCTTCTCTTACCTTGGAAAAATTATGGTCAAACCTTCGATTAAATCCTACCTGGAACTTGACGCCAGCTTTTTTTACCTCTTCAAGAGCCAACCTAATCTTGTCAGTATTAAAATCAATTGGTTTCTCGCAAAATATATGCTTACCTGCTTTTGCACTTGCAATAATAATGTCTGCATGTGTATCAGTTGACGAACAAATTAAAACAGCATCAATTTCGGGATTAGCCAATAACTCATTATAATCATCAGTTACCTTTTCAATACCAACTTGGGCAGCCCACTCTTTAGCTCCTTTTAGATATACATCTGATACCATCACAATTTCAGCTTCAGGAATGCTGTTCATAATAACCTGGCCATGAATTTTTCCAATTCTACCAGCACCAATTAAACCTAATTTCATTTCTACTCCTTCTAAGATAACTACTTAATGTTTAATTAAAATACTATTTTGCAACGGCCATTTTGCTATGCATAGACTTATGTTTTGCAAATCTTCGTGCTTTTGCTTCAACTCTACCTCTTACAACATCTGCAAACACAGCAATTATTATTATTGTTCCAATAACAACATATTGCATATCTGAAGATGCCTTCAACAGAATTAGCCCATTTCTTATAACCGCAATCAACAATACACCTATCATAGTACCAGCAACAGTACCTTTACCACCAGAGAATGATGCCCCACCAATAATAACTGCAGCAATTGAATCAATATCAGCAGTTGTGCCTGCTAAAGGGAGAGCTCCGCCTACACGACCTACGAAAATAATACCCGCACATCCACACATTAATCCAGAAAAACAATATACAAAAGTCAGAACTGCTTTTACGTTGATTCCAGATAAAACCGCTGCTTCCTTATTGCCGCCGATTGAATAGATTTCACGCCCAAGTACTGTACGATTTAAAAAGAAATGTGTAAATAAATAAAAAATCATAACAATTATAAATGCAAATGGGAAACCGCTTAAAGATCCGGAGCCAGCAACTTCAACAGCTTTTGGGAAGTTTACAATTGGCGCTGCTGCAGTAATTATTAGCGCAACACCTCTTGCAATATTTCTCGTAGCAATAGTAGAAATAAACGGATGAGGTAAATTTAATTTTGTTAGTAAAAGACCATTTATAAGTCCCATAAAAACACCTACTAACAAACATATCGTAATAAGTACAAATGAATTAGTGACTCCAGTTGATTTCATTATGACACCCATAGTACAGATTGACAGAGCCATAATAGGACCAACTGACAGGTCGATACCCGCAGTAAGAATAACGACAAGCATTCCAAGAGCTATAAGAGCTGTCGTCGAAGCCTGTCTTAAAATATTCATCATATTATGATATCGTAAGAAATTCTTTGAGACAAGCGACAACAAGAAGCACAGTACTATTAATGACAGTAGAGGTGCTAATTTAAATAATACTTCTTTTACAGCGACACTGTTAAATTTATCAGACATCTAATACGCCTCCTATTATGCTATTTCACTGCCCCAAGCTGCACTCATAATATCATTTTCATTAAAGTGCGGACTATTTTTTTCAATATTTCCAGTAATTCTACCAGTCCTCATAACGATTGTTCTATCGCACATCCCTAGTATTTCAGGAAGCTCTGAAGATATTAAGATTACTGCTTTCCCATTTGCAACTAACTCATTGATAAGATTATAAACTTCAACCTTAGCCCCTACGTCTATACCTCTTGTAGGCTCATCCAATATATATATGTCAGCCTCAGTATTAAGCCATTTTCCAATTACCACCTTTTGCTGATTACCACCTGACAATGTCCCCACAGGTGTCGCATCATTAGGGGTCTTTATTTTCAGAGATCGAATATTTCTTTCAGAAATTCTTTTCATCTTCTTATTATTTAAAAGCATTCTTTCAGATACTTTTTTCATACAACTTATAGTAAGATTATTATAAACCGACTCATTCAGAACGAGTCCTTCACCCTTTCTATCTTCAGTAACAAAAGCAATTTTATTTGCAATTGCGATTCTTGGATTAGAGACTTTCACTACTTTATTGTGTATATAAATTTTACCCTCATCAATCTCATCAATGCCAAAAACACATCTGAATAACTCGGTTCTACCAGCTCCTACCAGACCAGAAAAACCTAGTACCTCTCCACCATGAACACTAAATGATATATCTTCAAACACCCCATATCTTGTCAAATTCTCTACTCGAATAAATTCATCTTTTACTTCCGCAGGTTCTTTAGGAAATAAATTACTTACTGATCTTCCAACCATACATTCAATCAAAGAAGCATGAGTCATATTACCAACTGGTTCAGTCTTGATCAACGCTCCATCCCTAAGTATTGTAACAATATCACAAATCTCAAAAACTTCCTCAAGTTTATGTGATACAAAAAGTATTGCTACATTCTTGCTTTTCAAAATGTTTACTACTTTCATAAGCTCGATTACTTCACGCTCACTCAAGCTTGATGTCGGTTCATCCATAATCAAAAACTTAACATCCTTTAATATAGCACGCCCAATTTCTACCATCTGCTGTTGCCCAATACCCAACTTATTTAACTGTGTTTTTGGATTTAAATCTAGCCCAAGTTTTAGCAAAACTTCTCTTGTCTGTTTATGCATCTCTTTATAATCCAAGACACCTCCAGGCCCTTTAATATATTGACCTAGAAACACATTATCAGTTATTGATAATTCAGGCACAATATTAAGTTCTTGATAAATACAACTTACTCCCATCTCTTTTGCCATAGCAAGGTTACTGAATACTACCTCTTTACCATTTATTTCAATACTTCCCTCATCAGGTTTATGAAGGCCAGTCATACACTTTATAAGTGTAGATTTACCTGCGCCATTCTCACCTAATAAACCATGAACCTCTCCAGGATTTAGTGACATTGAAACATTGTCAAGAGCAAGAACGCCCGGAAAGACTTTTGTTATATTATTTAATTTTATAAATTCTTTATCGTTAGACATTTGATGGACTCTCTTTAACGCAACAATAGACTACATTGCAATGACATAAAATTATGAGACTATAGCTGAGTTTTAAAGAACATTTTCTCAGCTATAATCTTGCATTAATCTACAAGTTCCAAAATTATTTTTCATTATTAGTAATAAGTTTAGCACCAGTATCAATACGAGTTTCTACTTTTTCGCCATGTGCTGCTTTAATTGCATTTTCAACACCTAGGTATCCCATCATATATGGATTTTGTGCAACAGAACCTTCCATCAATCCAATATTAATTTTAGCTCTAGCCCCTGGAGAACCATCAAAACCAATAAGCATGATGTCCTTAATTTTCCCAGCTTGTTCAATTGCTTTCAAAGCTCCAAGTGCCATTTGATCAGCCGTTACAAATACGGCATCGATGTTCTCGAAATTTTGCATGAAATTTTCCATTACATTTGTAGCTTTTTCTCCATCACTATCTGCAGGCTGAACGTCCAATACTTTAATCCCATGAGACTCTAGATAGTCTTTCGCACCGGCAGTCCTGTCATCATGAGTCTTATCACCTAAAGCACCTCTAATTATTACAGCATTTCCTTTATTACCTAATTTATCAGCAATATATTTTCCAGCTAGTTCAGCAGCAGCATAATTACCTGTACCTAAAAAAGTTGTCTTACCTTCAAGATCTGCATCAGTATCAATTAAAAGCACAGGTATACCTTGTTCAATTGCTCGCCTTAGAACTTTTACCTGGGCAGCTGGTTGAATTGGAGCAACACATAAAGCATCAACCCCCATAGTAATATTATTCTCGATCATATTTGTATGCTCCTCTACAAGAGTTTCTTTTGCAGGGCCATTTATATCAAGATTAACATCAAATTCTTTAGCAGCCGCTTTAGCACCTTTAGTAACTTCAATCCAATGCTCATCACTGCCTTTAACAACAAAACCTATATTTAACTTATCATCACTCTTTGCATCAAATACACAACCTACTGCAAGCAAAACAGCTACACACAACATAAATTTTTTCAACATTTCTTTTTTCTCCTTAAAAAAAGCAAAATTTACTACAATAAACACAACACAATTATCATTATTTCCTCGCTATTAAAAAAACAATAACAACTATCACACTAGTTATACTACCACTAAAAATACTTTAGTCAAATAAGTAAATAAATACTTTTTATAAATTATGTTTATAAACTTAATTTATAAACATATTCAGACTTACTTCATGATTTTAATTTGCTATTTCATATTTTATTAGGTAAGATACTTAAATAGAAATTCACCAAAAGGACAACATAATGAATGATAAAATTGGCAGGCCCGCACTTTTAAAACTAAATAACTGCAAAAAAGTAATGACCTTAATGCGCGAAAGAAACACAACTACGATGACAGATATTGCAGAGCTTACATCACTGAGTAAAACAACTGCAATAAAGATATTAAAACTATTAAAGGACAAAAAGTTTATTTTACCAGCTGGCAAAGGAGATTCATCGCCAATAGGTGGCAAAAGACCAGATACATACGCTCTAAATACAGATATTGGCTATAACCTTACATTTTATATCAGAAAAAAAGGCGTATTCTTCAACTGCCTGAATACTATTAATGAAATAATCGATGAAAAATATATAGAATATGACAAAAAACACACAACAAAAAATATCACTACATGGATAGCAGACTTCTGCAATGAGCAATTAAAATTAAGGCAAAATAATAGTAGTATATGTTTTGGTTTAATAATTATTTTTGAGGGTATAATCGAAAATTTTAATGACCAAAATCAACTTGCCTATGACTTTCCATACTGGATCAACAGTAGAGCAGTTATTGACAACATAAAGAAACAACTAAACTATGACGTACCGGTTATATTTGATAATCACCATAGATTTTCATTAATTGCTGAAAAAAAATTATCCCATATAGATAATTGCGATAATATTGTATACCTGGAATGCACCGAAGACGGATTAGGAGGTGCAATCTTTGTAAATCATAATATATCATACGGCAACAGTTTTATTGCTGGCGAAATAGGACATATGATTTTAGACCCAAACTCAAATATTTTATGTAAGTGTGGTGGCCACGGATGTTTTGAGACACTTGTTTCTATAAGCAGACTTTTACATGCTGCAAAAGAAAAGTATGGCAAAAAAACCACCTTAAAAGCTCTAGCTAAAAAATACAATCAAAATGACCAAATCGCAGTAGAATTAATTGATCAAATTACCAATTGGTTCGCTATAGCAGTGAATAACGTATTTGTTATCTCTGCCCCAAAACATGTAATAATATCAGGTTCATATAGTATCTTTGGTGATCAATTCTTAACCAGCATAAATGAAAAGCTTCAAACTGAATCACTTGTTAAAATCGTTAAGAAGGTCAACTTCACATTCTCAACACTTAATAGCAAAGCTTGTATTATTGGAGGCAGCATGCAAGCTATAGATAATTACTTTGTACAAGATGTAATTTATAGCTGATATAAACACAAAAATATCACTTTCGCTTTATATACTTATTAGTACCCTGGTTTGTTTTTAGGCACTTAATGATATAACTTCATTACCTTTATAATATCTATAATTTAAATGTGTGTGTTATAGATATTATAAAGGTTTAAATTATTCCTAAACCCGGGCAGTTCTTCTGATATATTCACGCCCTTTTTTTGCATACTCAAGGGGATTGGCTTTTGCAGGATCCTGTTCTGCCTCAACAACCATCCAACCTGAATAATTAACTTCTTCCAATGTTTCAAATATTGGAGCAAAATCAATCACACCATCGCCTGGAACAGTGAAAAGACCTTCCTTAACACCCTCTAAAAAGCTCATTTTTTCATCTTTTACTTTAAGCAGTACCGATTGACGAACATCTTTTAAATGCACATGTCCTACCCTGCTCACATACTTATTTATTGCTACGGCTGGATCTTCATTTGCTACAAAGAAATGCCCTGTATCAAAGACCAGTGAAAAATAACGCTCATCCGTACCATCTAAAAGCCTCTCAGTCTCTTCACTACTCTCTATCACAGTACCTAGGTGGTGATGATAGCAAAACTTTATTCCATACTCTTCAAGTGCAATTTTTCCTGCTTCATTCATCCCAGAGCATATTTTTTTCCAATCAGCAGAACTTTTAATAACTGGTTTCTTTCCACCAAATAATGGCGTATTTATTTGTCCCTGTATGCTTCCAGATTGTTCAGAAGCGCCAATAACGCCCGCTCCCATAAACTTCAAGAAATCACATTGTTTTCTTAACGCAGCAAAATTTTCTTCAGCAGGTAGTGATAAAAAGAAGCTGCTAAACCATTGATTACATATAGTAAGGCCAACTCCATTTAATGCTGCTTTTAATTCAATTCTATCAGAAGGATACTTTGTTCCTACCTCACAGCCAACATATCCAGCCTCACTCATTTCATTAATACATTGTTCAAAAGAATTTTCTGCACCTAATTCCGGCATATCATCATTTGTCCAGTTAATAGGAGCAATTCCAAGTTTAACATTATCTTTATTCATATTATTTACTCTTTTAAAATTGATAAGGCTCAACAACAAAAACATCCAGTCTCTATATATAATAATCAAATTAGTATTTTTTAGCTTGAGCAAGATGCTTTTGCATAACTTCAGACGCATCCATAACTGCTTTAGTCTCTGATAATTCTGGAGTACCTGCACGCCACCATGTTTCATAGCCATCCGTCATACTCTTTACTACAGACTTTACATCAATAACCGTTGTTTTATTGCTTTTGACTGCTTCTTGTAAGGCGACAGCAAATTCTTTTTCACTACTTACTGACCAACTATCACATCCATAGCTTCTGGCATTCATAGCAAAGTCAATTGGCACATAATCCCCGTCTAGTCTCTGGCTCTTTTCGTTCCTAAAACGTAATTCACAGCCAAACCTTGGTATTCCCTGACCAGTCTGCAAATTATCAATACACTGCCATCCACCATTATCGACAACAACTATATTAATTTTAATACCTTCCTGTATAGCCATTACTATTTCTTGATGGTACATAAGGTAAGTTCCATCACCCATCAAAACCCATACATCACGATCCGGTTCCGCTAGTTTTGCGCCAATTGCGCCAGGTATTTCATAACCCATACATGAGTATGCATACTCCAAATGATAAGAGTGTTTTGAACGAGGTCTCCAAATACGCTCCATATCAGAAGGTAAACTTCCAGAAGCACATACAACAATTGCATCATCAGAAATTCCACCACTATTCATCATTCCTAAAATTCTTGTCTGAGCAATTTTTTCAGGATCATGTGAAGCGACATCAAATAACTTATCTACTTCTTTGTTCCACTCTTCCTTAATACTTTTAATTTCATTTGTATATACAGATTTGTACCCCATATCTCCTAAACTGGAATGTATCTCTGATAATGCCAGTTTTGCATCTGCTAGTACAGGAATACTATTAAATTTGTAAGCATCCATTGGATTTACATTAATACCGATAACGGTTAATTCAGGGTTCTGGAAAGCCCATTTTGAGGCAGTATGAAAATCATTTAAACGAGTTCCTACAGCAATCAAACAGTCAGTTTCTTTAGCCAGACGATTTGAAGCCAGCGTTCCTGTTGTACCGATACTACCTAAATTATACTCATTATCCCACGGGATAACACCTTTTCCAGCCTGAGTTTCTGAAAAGGGAATATTAAATTCTGCGGCGAAAGCCGCCAGCTCATCCCATGCTTCAGAATAGCGAACTCCACCACCAACTAAAATTAAAGGCTTCTTCTTCTTAGCAATTATTTCTGAAATGCGTTTAGCCATTCCTTGTGCAAGTGGTCGTCTCTGTATATAATGAACCCTCTTTTCAAAAAAACTTTCTGGATACTCATATACTTCAGCAGCAGTATCTTGAGGCATACACAAAGTCACAGCACCAGTTAGAGCAGGATCAGTAAGAACTCTCATGGCATTAATTGCAGCTGTCATTAATTGCTCAGGTCTTACAATTCTATCCCAATACTTACTCACAGGCTTAAATGCATCATTACTTGAAATGGTGTGATCATATTCCTGTTCAACTTGCTGTAATACTGGATCTGGTTGACGTGACGCAAAAACATCTCCTGGAAGAAACAAAACTGGAATTCTATTAGCCGATGCTGTACCAGCTGCTGTAACCATATTCATCGCTCCAGGCCCAACTGAACTAGTAGCACAAAGAATCTTCTTTCTGTTATTCTGCTTTGCAAAACCTATTGCTAAATGTCCAGCTCCCTGTTCATTATTAACTCTATAATACTTAAATTCTTCAGCTTTACTTTCAAGCGCTTCACCAATTCCCAAGACACAGCCATGACCAAATATTCCAGCAATACCTTCGACAAATTTTATCTCTTCACCATCATAATTTATATATTGGTTGTCAAGAAACCGAAACAAGGCTTGTGAAGTAGTCAACTTTACATTTGTCATAAACTAAATCCTCCAATTTAAGTATTTTGTACTACAGCAATTTATTTTGACACAATAATTATTATGTATTACTCATTTAAATAAACACTCAGTAATTTTTAAAGTATGTTATTGCTTTAACCAATTTATACGAATATCAAATACTATTAGTATAAAGTTATTTTACTATTTTAAAATTAGTTAAATTATTATTCAGACTAATCCACTAACCATGTTTATCGTAATTTAGAGACCTTGAAAAACACCAATATTAAACTCATCAAGTAATTATAGTGTTACTACTTCATTGTAAAAAAAAATTGAAATATAGCTCGTCATGGTACAAAGTACTGGTTTTAAATTATTAATGGAACTTTATACCGAAGTCTACCTTGTTATTTTGTACTAGTCAAATATAAAATAATTTTTCTCAAAAATTTATAGCAGAATAGTCAGAATGTTTTCCAGATTTACCAAAAATGATTATACAAATAGTAAAAATACGTCTACCTCTTCGTCCTGCTGTTCTAAAAAGTAGCCAACTACTTACCATATTCTATACCATTACTTAAATCGTATTATAAACCCTTCAAAGATAATATATATTAACTCATTATAACGACAACACATACCATAAAACGCCTATAGAGCCATAAGATTTCATTCCGTGCTTCTTGATAATTAAAGAATATACTACTCTTAATAAATCGTACTTAAGTATCAAAATTAGTTTTACCGAGTATATATTGGGAAAAAGTATCTCTTCCAGTGTTGACTTAATTATTTTCTTAAATCAGTACGTCAGCGCTATCGTTGACACAAATAACTGCTTTGCTAGTTAAGTTATATATTAAAAGAACTGTAATAACCCAAAAATGGTGAATATACTGTAAACTATTCAGTGTAAAATTTTTTAGAATCCAGTCATCGCAAGCATAAAACGGTATTCAAGAAAATTTAAATACAAAGCCGTGAGCCGTGTTATTAGAAACAATTATTCATTTTCTGAAGTCGCTAAACAATTTGAGAGGCCAACAATAGGCTACAGCAATAAGTTAAGAAAGTCGGATTTTTAAGAGATTTAACTACTGAATAGACACTCTAAATATGAGTCAATTTGTATTAATGCTGTCAATGACAAGGTATTCCTTTGGAAAAGGAACGTTATTTTTGGCTGGAGCTTTGGATTTATACATGTGGAATTATGCATTATTTTAATACTTTACTGGCTTCATGAATAAAGATCAGGCATAATTATTGTAAAAATATTTTAATATGACGATAGGTTCGTTGTAAAGAAATATGAATATGAAGTTTATCGTTGGGTGCACCAAGGATGGTGCATTTTGTTGTTGTAAATTTCAAGGAAGAAATTTATTATGTCGATAATCGTTGCAAACAATCTGAATTCGCTATCTGTTCAGAACACGCTCAATTCCAACAACAGTCGGATGAGCGGGTCTCTGGAAAGATTATCGACAGGTTATAAAATTAACAGTGGAAAAGACGATCCGTCAGGGCTTGTTATCTCAGAACAACTTCGTGCACAGAATGTTGGTCTTGAAAGAGCGGTGCAGAATACGCAAGAGGCTAATAATGTCCTCGGTATTGCTGAAGGCGCTCTCAATGAAATGAACAACATTCTAAGTAAGATGCGTCAGCTGGCTGTACACTCTGCCAATAACGGGATAACCTCCCCTGAGCAGGTAGCAGCAGACCAAGCAGAAGTCGACTCTTCAATTTAAACGCTTGACCGTATTGCACGTACGACCAAGTTCTCAGACCAATTCTTATTAAATGGTAATAAAGAGCTAAGCTACGATAGTACTGTAATGGTTACCGATACCAATGATATGAAACTGGTCAATGAAGATCTATCAGATATTAGACAGATCTTCAAACGAGATGACTTCGAACTAAACATAAATTTCTCAGGAGTTACTCAGGACGCGTCGGGTAATAACATTGAGAATGGTCATGAGGCGGAAAAGGCGTACTTTGAGATATCTCGTACACAGTCTTCTGCTACTCAGGTTGACTCTGATGCTGAACTTACCCCGGATCAGGTGTCCACCATTTCTATGGCACTGCAAAATTACTATAGCATAGCTTTAGCTGTATTCGAGTCCGTAATAAATGTTGTTATAATACCTGCCTTTAAAGCACCCATAATACTACGTTTTTTAAAATCTCCTCCTGCAATAGCTATAACTTCTGGAATATTCTTGAGAGACTCAATATCAATACCAACAATTCTATCATTATATTCATTTGACGGAAAGTTACCGTCATCATCAAAAAATCGCCCACAGATATCGCCACACAAACCAATATCAGAAGTATATTCTACTTCATTGCTTAAAAACAACTTATTATGTGCCGGATCTGTCCCAATACCTAGAACAGCAACATCGACTTTTTTCCACTGCTCTATAAGTCGCTTCATTGCTGTAGTATTCATATACATCTCCCTCTCTTCCTTAGATTCAGACCAAAGTGGCGCATATATATAATTAGCATGTCCACCAAGTTTATCCGCCAACTGTCTAATCATCTCATTTTGCGGATGCATATAGCAGCTAAGATCAATACCACCGAGCATCGGAACAATCTCAATATTACTGAATTTCTTGTTATCTTTAAAATTAGAGATAAACTTATAGCATCCCATCCCCCAAGCAATACCAACGGTAAGATTATCTGTCAAATACTCCTCAAACAACTCACCAGCACGGCTTGCGATAAGATCTGTAATATCCTCGCTATCTTTCAATGAAGTACTTACTGTATAACACTTATCAACACCATACTTATCTTTAAACTCAGCACTATGCTCTTCATCGAGGGAGTATGGATCACAGACATCAATCTTTACAATCCCCATGTCTTTTGCTTGTGTAAGCAACATAGATATAGTAGATCTAGCAACACCCAGCTTCTTTGCTATATCGCTCTGCTTCATATCTTGCAAATAGTATAGTTCTGCAACACTTACAATCTGTTGTATTTTCGCTCTCTGCATTATTTCACCTAGCTATGAATATCTATTATTAAATTTAAGTCATTATATATCTATAGTACTAAAATTACAACATCCTAGATAATTTATAAAGACAATTTCTAAGATAACTTTTCTATATAATTTAGATACTTTAAATACTTTTGTGCATATACATCCTTCAGCCCTATATTTGGTTCGAATCTCTCTTTTACATGAACCATTCTATCAGCTGCATCAGCTATATCATCAAATGCTCCAACAGAGACCCCAGCAACCATTGCTGCCCCGAGAGCTCCTAATTCACATCCCTCTGTAGTTTCAACTGGTACTTGTAAGATATCAGCAAACATTTGAACCCACTGTCTAGAATTTGCACCGCCACCAGCTAGCACAACCTCCAAGCCATCTGGATACTCTTCAAACAACTTGTCAATATGATATTTATGAGAAAAGACAATACCCTCATAAACCGCTCTAATCACATGATCACGCTTATGACGCATACGTAAATTTAAGAAGGTACCATTGATACTAGAATCGGTATTAGAACCATAAAGAAAAGGTAAGAATATAATATCAGTATCCTCTGCTGAAGTGTTTGAGATAGCAGAATTACAAATTTCATACACACTATTACCTTCTTGTTTTAATACTTCTTTTTCAAGCTGCAAAAAAGTAGACACAAACCACTCCAAATTACTTGCTGATGTAGCACTACCCTCGGTAGTTAACCAATTTCCTTTCTTTGCACAGAGACTTGTCATAAAAAGATGTTCATCTTCTTTAGGCGTTTCTGTCAGATATTGATTTATAGACCAAGTCCCAACAATAATATTTAACTTTGGTTTTTCTGTAGCTTCGACAATACCCGTTGCAAGAATAGCAGCCTGAATATCGAAGATTCCACCAGCAACCGGAGTGCCTTCAACTAGCCCTGTAGCAGCAGCAATATCAGGAACTATTCTACCACAAATATCGCAGGAATCTTTTACCTCTGGGAAAATATGCTTATATTCTGACAAACCCAACATAGAAAAGATTCTATCATCATAACGGTCTTCCACAACATTATATAAACTCATTCCTGATATATCTGTGCGTTCTATATAGATTTCACCTGTAAGTAGATACCTAATATAATCCTTCGCTGACATAAACCACCGAGTCTCTTTCAACACATCTGGTTCATTTTTTTTCAGCCATGTAATTATAGCTGGCGGTTGTCCAGCCCATAAACTTTGTAAGGTGTATGGTAAAATCTTCTTTGCTGTACCATTATTATACCATTCCTGTACAATATCATTTGCTCTACTATCAGCACTTGAGATACCATCAATTGTAGGACGCCCATTACTATCAACAAGGTAAGCACCATTACCATGCCCGGTAATTGCAACTCCTAAGATATCCGAACCACTAATCCCTGCTTTAGTAATAACATCTTTTATAACCTGAATGTTACTTTCTCTAAGGTCATCAAGGTTACGCTGATAATGTCCCACATGAGGCGACAATACATCCACATTTGCTCTCGCTACTGCAATCTCACTGCCATCAAGATCAAAAATACCAGCTTTAATTACAGTACTACCATTATCCAATCCTAAAAGGTAACCAGACATATGCTATCTCCTACAATTTCATAGATTACACACAAATATATCATATTATTAATAATTCGCTTTATCTTGCAAGAAAACGTTCAGCAAACATAAGTGGTGAATTTGCAAACGCATCATAGGTAGAACCCGCAAGATGCGGTAGAAGAGTTACATTTGGTAACGATAGGAATGGGTGACCATCTGGCAAAGGTTCACTCTCAAATACATCCAGTGCAGCTCCCATCAAATGGCCGCTCTTAAGAGCTTCAAGCATGGCGTCCTCATCTACAAGACCACTTCTTGCACTATTGATAAATACTGCACCCTTTTTCATTTGATCAAATTGTTCTTTACCTATCATTTTAGCAGTATCATCAGTCAAGCGCATATGAAGTGATACAATATCTGAAGATTTTAATAATTCAGTAAATTCTACCTTTTCAACACCTTCATAGTTAAGTTCATCAGCATATGGTTCATAAGCAATAACTTTTGCCCCGAATGCTTGGAGATAACCACATACAAGTCTAGCAATATTACCAAACCCAACCAACCCAACAGTCTTACCATAAATTTCAGGAATGTAATCTTTGTTTGGAAAGTTCTTCATATATTCATTGTTATTAACCATTGCTGCATGTGAACGAGCAATATTTCTAATTTCACTTAGAATCATCCCCATTGTGAATTCAGCCACAGCTCTTGCGTTTCTTCCTGGAGTATTTATCACCTCTATATTTGCAGACTTTGCAGCATCAGCATCAACATTCTCAACGCCGCCACGTAATACACCTATATATTTCAGATTTGTTGCCGCTTCAATAACTTCTTTACCAATTGGCGTAAATTGCGTTACAATCATTTCAAATTTTGACACATCTTTTATGAGTTCAGATGGAAGTTTTATGGCATTTGCACCCTTTTGTTCAACTAAGAGATTATCTGTCTGTAATGCTTTTACTGAGTCATGCTCCCATTGTCTTACTTCAACATCATGCCCAGCTTTGACTAGCGGCACCAGTCCTTTTTTCATTACTTCTGCTGGGATAAAAATATCTGCTAAGGCTAAAATTTTCATACAATTCTCCGTTCATTTAATTCTTATAATTTTAATGTTTTATACTTTAGATTTTCCCTGCACTATAAAAATCTATCATCTTACTCTTTGCCTTGGCAACAAGTGCAGCTTCGATAGGATTTAATAAATCCTCAGGTAACGGATCACACCTCTTCATAGCGTTCTCAGCAGCAGACATAACGACCTCACCCATAGCTTGACGCATATCAGCGAATATATTGATCTTTGCTATACCATTCTTGATAGCTTCTTGAACTTGGTTTAAAGGTGTACCAGAGCCACCATGAAGGACTAGAGGAACAGTTGATATTTCATTAATCCTTTTTAATTGATCTATATTGAGCTCAGGTTCAGACTCATAGACACCATGTGCTGTACCAATAGAAACAGCAAGTGAATCTACATTTGTCTTTGAAACAAATTCTATCACTTCTTGAGGATCAGTAAGTCTTGTAGCACCAGTATCGTTCCCCATTACATCAACCCCAGCAACAAATCCCAGTTCTGCCTCAACACTCACGCCAAAACGGTGAGCATAATCTACGACTTCCTTTGTTTGAGCAATATTTCCCTCAAGTGATAGTGAAGAAGAATCAATCATTACCGAGCTGAATCCCGCTTCAATTGCAGCCTTACACTGCTCAAAAGTACTTGCGTGATCTAGGTGCAAAGCGATTGGTAGATCATAATGTTTTGCAATACCTTTGACAGACTCTGAAAGCCAAATGACTTCATCATTATCAGCATAACTTGGAATCATCATAAGAATAACTGGCGATCTTACTTCTCTTGCAGCCTTGACAATCGCTTTACTATAGACATCGCTATAAGCATCAAAAGCCGGAACAGCATATCCTTCTCTACGTGCTCTTAATAGGATATCATTCATAGTGCATAGCATATTGTTTCCTTTCATAATAGTATTATTGTGTTTGTGTTAGAATTTGGTAGCAGGCAAGGGTGACATCTCTGATACCTGCTACCATGTGTGTGTTAGGTAGTTCTATTTCCAAAGACTTAAAGTCATATTAACGACTAAGCATTCCACCTGTTGCATCATATGTACCTGCAGTAAGATAGTCTGCTCTTTCAGATACTAAGAATAGAGCCAAATCTGCAACTTCTTCTGGCTCAGCTAAACGCTTGAAAGGTACACGACTCTCATAATAGCCTTTTCTATCACTCAACGCTTTGGCAATCATTGGTGTGTTGACAAGACCTAGAGCCATAGAGTTCACGTTGATACCATACTGAGCTACCTCTTTTGCCATACTGAGTGAGAAAGTAACTACCGCACTCTTTGCTGCAGCATAATGTGAATGTCCTGTTGTAGCACCATTGAATGCAGCTTGAGAAGTAATATTTAAAATTTTACCCTTGATACCTTTCTCAATTAATAAGTTTGTAAACGCCTTACTTGTTGAGAACACCGCAGTCATATTGATGTCAAAGGTCAAATACCACTCTTTAAGTGAAATATCTTTTACATTATTGGTAGGCCAAAAACCAGCATTATTGACTAATATTTCAATATTTTGACCAATTGCGTTAGTAGCCTCCTTTATCAACTGATAGGTCTCTTCTTGATTGGATAGATCTACTTTTACTCCAACAGCTTTTGCTCCATAAGCTTTACACTCATCTACTACAAGATTTGCATTATCCATATTGATATCAGCTATAACTACAGCAGCGCCTTCTTTAGCCAAACCGAGTGAAATAGCTCTACCAACACCACTCCCGCCACCAGTAACGATTGCAGCCTTCCCTTTTATTCCCAATTCCATGTTTATCTCCTTATTTCTAAAAATTTCGATTCTATTAACTATATATTATTTGGTATCTTTTCTATGACTTAGGTAGTCCAGTGATACCGCAAACAATAGTATCGCTCCACTAATAAGTTGCTGATAATAAACTGGCACATCAAGCAAAATCAATGAACTATTGATAATTGCAAGGAGTGCAATACCAAGTACCGCTCCAAAGATCGACCCTTCACCACCAGTAATACTACAACCACCGATAACACACGCTGAAATTGCAACCATGTTTGCATCAACAGACAATGTTGGTGTCGCTGTAGCAAAGCGCGATATTGAGAATACTCCAGCGATACCTGCAAGTAGTCCAGAAGAAATATATACAGACATCTTAACCTTATCTACACTTATACCAGAGAACTTTGCCGCTTGAGGATTACTCCCCACATAAAACACTTTCCTCAAGTAAGTAGAACGCCTAAACATGAAATCTAAAAAGAGAACCATTGCAAAAAAGATAATAATTACAAAAGGGATACTTAAAACATTACCGCGGCCAAGAAATTTGAAAGAATCTGGTACTTTATAAAGACTTAGCGGTATACCTTTGGTTACGACATAGGCTGCTCCTCGATATATTGCCATTGTTGCCAGAGTAGTAATAAGGGGATTGAGTCCCACCTTGGTAATAAAGAAGCCGTTTATTCCTCCTAAGAATGCAGCAAATATCATACCGATCACTACAGCAATCCAGATATTTAATCCCATACCAAGGTACAACTGCCCCACAACAGTACCGACAAGAGCGATAATAGACCCAACACTTAAATCCAGCCCACCGCTTATCAACACCAAGGTCATACCCATTACGACAAAGCCATCAATTGCAAAGCTCAAAACTGTTGCCCGTATATTCCCTGTTGTCAAGAAACTACTTGTTAACAAACTCATTAGTATTGATAGTGCGACAATGATTAGTATCAAAGTTCCTTCTCTAAAGCTTTTAATATACGTAATTATTTTATTTTCAGGCATTACTCTTTTCTCCTACATTATTTGTCTGATCATTCCACTCTAATCCTGAAGCCAGGTGTATTATTGCTTCTTCAGATAACTCATCACTATTAAGAAAGCCTGACTGCTTTCCTTCATACATTACCATTACACGATCACATGATCCAATTACCTCCGGCAGTTCTGATGAAATCATTATTACACCAACACCGCTTTCAGCCAGCTGCCTGATCAATCTATGAATCTCTAACTTTGCCCCTATATCAATACCCCTGGTCGGTTCATCAAGAATAATCAGTTTAGGTTTCACTGCGAGAAGTTTTGACAATAACACCTTCTGCTGATTACCACCACTCAGACTTCCAACTTTCTGATCTACGCCAGCGCATCGTACCGAGAGTTTTTTAACAAACCTCCCTGACTCCATTTTTTCCTTTTTCGGATTCAAAATTGTTCTAGAAGAAACATTTGACAAACTCATAGCAGACATATTTTTAGCAATACTATAATCTAAAAATAAACCTTCAAGCTTTCTATCCTCTGTAAGATATACAATACCAGTATCGATTGCTTGCTGATAATTTGTAAAATCCACCTCTTTGCCCATAAAGCTAACTCTACCCCTATTTTTTTTGAGCAACCCGCATATTGTCTTTACAACCTCACTTCTACCAGCACCTACCAACCCAGCGATCCCAAGTATTTCATTTTCATGAAGTGTAAAAGAAATATCTTCAAATCCACCTTCTTCAGATGTTAAGTTTTCTACCTTGAGTATTTCTTTAGCATCATTTACCATATTCTCAGCTTTTGGTGGATATGCTTTTGAAAGTTCTCTTCCCACCATCTTTGTAACAACAACATCTTCTCTAGTATCAGCAGTAAAAAGCGTATCAACAATACACCCATCACGTAAAATTGACACCTTATCTGAATAGGTAAAGACCTCATTCATACGGTGACTAATATATACAATAGCGATACCCTTTTTTTTGAGATGCGAGATAACTTTGAAGAGTGCTTCTGTTTCTGATTCTGTTAACGAAGATGTCGGTTCATCAAATATTATCAATCTACTGTCAGCTGCCAGAGCCTTTGCTATTTCAACAATCTGCTGATATGAGGTTGTAAGATTGGCAACTTTCTCATTTGGATTTATTGTAGTATCAAATAAACCTAATGTTTTTTCTAAGAGTTCCTTGCCGAAATTCTTCTTTAGCATGTGGTGCTTATCTTCCATGCCCAATACTATATTTTCTATTACTGATACATGCGTACAGAGTGCTATTTCTTGGTGAACAAAGCCAATACCATACCTCTGAGACTCATGCGGAGAATCAATACTTACAGACTTACCATTAATTATAATTTCACCATTATCTTGTTTGTATACACCGCCGATGATATTCATCAGAGTTGATTTTCCTGCGCCATTCTCTCCCATTATGGCATGAAATTCTCCTGGATGAAAGGCTAGAGAGACATCTTTGAGTGCTTGTGTTCCACCAAACCTCTTACTGATATTCTTTACCTCTACTACAGGTTCGGTCTTATCCATAATATCTCCTGTGTTATTATTTACTCTACATGCTCTTTATTATTGGCGTGAAGCGATTTGCTCTACCTAACTCCACGCCACTCATTTCTAATTTTCTTATTACTAATTAAATCTTATTCTGCAGTACCTTTACTACCACGTGACTCCAAATACTTCTTTGTTCTAAAGAAGTCTGCATTATCTTTAGTGATTATATTTAAGCCATTATCTACTATAGGTATATCCACACTTTTTAAACCAGTTTCTTTCCAGCCATTCATTGGATCTACTAGATTGTGACGAGCCATATACGCTAGCATCATACTTAGATATCCCTGCATAACTGTATTAGGTTGAAGAGCAGCAAACATCTTTCCGTCCTGGATCATATCAAGAATATTTTCATTGAAGTCACAACATATTACCTGAATACCCTGATCTAAATCTATTGCAGCCTGTGCTGCACCCTGACCAGAACTAGCTTCTGGAGTAAAAATACCTTTGATGTTTGGATGAGCCTGAAGCATTGTTTGCACAGCAGAATATGACTTGCTCGTATCTTGATTAGTAGCTGTTCTCGCTACAACCTTCATATTAGGATATTTATTTTCAATTCTTTCTACAAATGAGCGTACCCTAATCTCATGATTTAGCTGACCAGGATTTTCTAGAACAGCGACATCACCTTTTTCACCAAGTTTTCTTGCAATCGCGTCTGCAGCGGCATAACCTTCTTTTACATTATCAGAGGTTACATATGCGTTACGATTACTCTCTGGAGAGTCAGCAGCCATTGTTACGACTGCAACTCCTTGTTCAACAGCCTGATTGATCGGATCAATAAACGATGATGGTTCCATAGGATGAACAATAATCCCTGCCGGATTCTTTGATAGAACCTGCTGAAATACTGTCAATTCCTTACTAATATCATAATCTGGCGTACCTGTATATACAACTTTAACCCCTAGCTGTTTTGCAGCTTGCTTCATACCTTCATAGCAGCCAACCCAATACTCAACACCAGAAACCATAACAACCATATAATAAGTTTCATCTGGTGATCCCTTCAATGATCTCTCTTCATCTGCCTTTGCAATACTAGACGTTAGTGTAAGAGTAAGAACAACGAGAACCGCATAGATAAATTTCTTAAACATTAGATCTCCTTAATTTTTATACAAATAAACTAAACACAAGCAAACATCATGTACTTTGTCACGACATATGTCATAATACCACAAGAGATCACTTATGCAAATTAAAACTTGAATTTTGTCAAAAATTAATTCATATTCCTAACAACAACACACAGGAATCCACATAACTTCTTTATACACATTATATTACAAACATTAATTTATTTTTATTGCCTTCAAATACTTTATAATTTTAATCTTATATTTACAATACCTACACATATTATTATATTATCTGAACAGAATCATGGTATGAATACGACACGTTGGGGAAGTTTCTCCTTGTATGTATATTTACACATAGATAAATTACATATATTAAAGCACATAATGAATAAGTATTAATTTGGAAAGCGTTATAACATTGAAGGTACTGTTAGAAATTATTGTATTGCTGTTAGTGTTTTTTTATGCGTAAGCAATTGACGGTTTAATACTGGAATGGACTAAAATGAGCGCAACTTTAGCTGCGATAAATAGATTAATTAATGATAGTATATAAATAAATAATTTATACATTCCTAGCGTAAGTTTATATTATTCAAATTTTAGATTAATATTAACAAAACTTAAAAAAATAGGAAGATAAGCGACTGAATCATACTCATCCTCATCAAACCACAAAGTATTCCACAAAATTCCAAGCACATCTAATAGGTTAAATTTTAAGATCGACGTCAGCGAGCAGATCGCTGTAAAGTATAAAAACTCCAGAGAGCTTTTTTTATGAGTTTAACGACAAAAACACTGCCAAGGACAGTGTTTTTTTGAAAGCAAAATAACATTATAGAAAATGATACAAATTAGCTAGACGGCGAAAATCGATAACCCTACTAAGAACTTACATATCAACTAAGTATAAAACACCATCCCCCCCTCATAAATACCTCCAGTACAACGTACAGCAACTTAATATTGGTTGGATTGATATGCTAATTACAAATGAACAGCGAGCTTTACTATTCGGTAGTTCTTTATTTACAGCATTAAGTCATTCATCCAGATCTTTTTGCATTCCTTTCAAACTATTTTATACTTCTCCTAAACGACGGCGGATAAAATCCTCTAGACAAAGTTTTATGCAAAGGTTCATATATTCCATTTGTCTGGGTATTTTTAGTTTAATTACAAAACGACCAATATCTTAAATGATTGGACAATGGTATTGATTTTCTCAAATTATTCTTAATTTCCCCTCGGAAGAATAATTTTAAATACATATCTATAAATATCTACCAATAAATACGTTTTTTTGTCTTCGCATCAAAAAAGTGTGATGCCCCCGACTTAGGCTCTATGCTAATAATATCACCTGGGGATAATTCTACCCGCTCATGAAGCAGAATAGTTATCTGCTCTCCACAGCACTTAGCTAGTACAACAATCTCAGAACCTGTATCCTCGGTAATTGTCACTTCAGCCTTGACCCCATTATCATTTGAAAGCTGTAAATGCTCTGGACGAATTCCATAAAGTACTTTTGAATACGGAGATAAGTTATCACCATCCTTTATAAGTAGCTTCGATCCATTACCTGTAATAAAAAATGCCTTTCCATCTTCTTTAACCAACTCCCCTTCGATAAAATTCATAGCAGGTGAGCCAATGAAGTTAGCTACAAATTGATTACAAGGATAATCAAATAATTCGCGAGGACTTCCAACCTGCTCCACCTCTCCCTTATTCATCACAACAATCCTATCAGCAAGAGTCATAGCTTCTATCTGATCATGAGTAACATATACAGTGGTAATACCAAGTCGCCGATGTAATTGCTTTATCTCTCCACGCATTTGCACACGCAATTTTGCGTCAAGATTTGAGAGCGGTTCATCAAATAGAAAAACCTGTGGCTTTCTAACAATAGCCCTACCCATAGCTACTCGTTGACGTTGTCCACCTGATAGCTGTTTAGGATACCGCTGCAATAAAGGAGTAAGCCCGAGAATATCAGCTGCTTCCTGCACAGCATATTTTATTTTTTCCTTATCCATCTTCTTCAGCTTCATGGCAAATCCCATATTTTCCGCTACCGTCATATGCGGATATAAAGCATACCCCTGAAATACCATGGCAATATCACGATCTTTAGGCTGAACATTGTTTACTACCCGATTATTGATAAAAATATCCCCATACGAAATATCTTCCAAACCAGAGATCATCCTCAGTAGAGTCGACTTCCCACACCCTGATGGACCAACTAAGGTAATGAACTCTCCATCATTAATATCCAGAGAGATTCCTTTTATCACTTCAACCTGTCCATACGCTTTGTATACATCTTTTATTACAACCGAACCCATAACTAAAACCTCCAATATAACTAAATATTTTGCGGTAAAACTATTCAAGCAGCAGAATTAAAACATAACTACTGCTCACACGAATTGTAAAGTGGCAACCATACCAGCATCTCTCCAGGCTCACGGTTATCCCACAAATAATATGGAATCGCCGTAATATCCATTTCGCACCACTCCGCCGGTTTCTCTCTATATAGCTCAATTCCCCAGTCATCTATCATTTTAGCTCTAGCTTTTCCGGTTATTACTGTTGCTCCTCCGAAAATATCAGCACGGAACTCACTTTTGAATTCTGCCTGAGCATCTATATATATCCTATTCAACGGCATCTTATTATCAACCTCTTCCAAACAATAAACCAGAGGTCCTCTAGCCAATGCCATTCTATTCACATTTTGCTTAATATTAGGATGTGGATACAATTTACGCACAGTCATGGGAATATTCAACTCCAGAGTATCATTATCCTTCCATACTCTCTCAAGAAGAAGATAACCTTTCACAGAGTTTTCTGCAATATTGATATCTTCACCGTTGAGTTTCGCAGTAGCGCCTATAGACCACTCTGGGATACGTGCAGCCAGAGTAAACTCACCTGCGCCGTTATTCTCAATACTAATTCGTACTGCTCCATCCCATGGATAATTGGTCTCCTGTTTTATTACTGCCTTTCCACCAGAAACCTCAAATGAACCCGTACTCTGACAATACAAATTAACTGCAATAGCCTCATCCGCACAGCTATATATATAAGTCCCGATTGAAGCAACCAATCTTGAAATATTTGGAGGACAACAAGGACAGCGATGCCATTCCCAGCGATTATGTGTCCCATTACTTTCAAGAGGATTCTCATAAAAGAAACGTGAACCATCCTGAGCCAAACCAGATAAAGCGCCATTATAAATAGCCTGCTCCATAACATCTGCATATCTAACATCCGGGCCAAATCCCAACATACGGTGCGACCAAAAAGCAAGACCAATAGTTGCGCATGTTTCAGCATAAGCTGTAGCATTAGGGAAGTCATAGTCTTCGGTAAAGCCTTCATTATCCTTTGACGGCCCCATTCCTCCGGTGATATACAGACGTTTTGAGACTAGATCATCCCAGAGTTTATCCAAAGCCTCCCGCAAACTTTCATCACCTGTCTCCATAGCAACATCAGCCATACCGCAATAAAGATACATTGCCCGAACCGCATGCCCAACGACCTTATCCTGCTCACGCACTGGCAGGTGTGACTGATCATATTCATGCGTTTTGCTAGGATTAAGGTTCTCTTTCTCACCACGCGCCTCTGCTTCCAAATCAAAATAATTCGGTTTTTTCCCACGCTCATTGATAAAATACTCCACAAGATTGAGCCAGCGCTTCTCATTGGTCAACCGGTAAAGCTTCACTAGAGCCAGTGATAATACTTCATGCCCGGGATACCCATGGATTTTACCTTCTTCTGCCCCAAATGTTGCTTCAACAAGAGTCAGAAGTTTCTCCATTATCTCAAGAAATTCACGTTTACCTGTTGCCTGATAATATGCCACCGCTCCTTCAAGAAGATGCCCTGCATTATACAGCTCATGACAATCGCGAAGATTTGTCCAGCGCTTTCCAGGCTGCATACGTATATACCAGCTATCCATATACCCATCAGGCTGTTGTAGCTTTTGCAACAATGATATAAGGTTATCTGCTTTTTTCTCTATCTCAGCATCTCGCTTATCAGCAAGAAGATAGGAAAAAGTTTCAATAATCTTTCCGACGTCAGAGTCCCAGAACATCTGCATGGTTACACCACCGGCACCCAAAGGAATACGAATTTCAGGAACAGGCAGATCAATATCAATCTGCTCCAGAGTTCCCGCAGCGATACACCGATCATATAATACAACAGAACTTTTCTCCCGTACCGCCTGTACAATCGGTTGCCAGAACCCTTCTACTCTTACTTCAGGAAGGCTTGGCGGACGAAACTGCTGTATAGGTTGGAAGCTTGGCATAATTTATCCTCTCAAATCTATTAAAATTCACACAAAAATCTTACTAATTACCAACAGGTAATTATCAATCACTAAAAGCTATTTTGAATTAACAGTTATTTAACTGCTCCAGAAGTAATCCCGCGAACATAATAACGTTGCAAAATCAAGAACAGGATGATACATGGAATCATCATTATGGTAACGCTGGCTTGAACAGATCCCCAGTTGATACCGCCGAATTTACCGTAACGTACAAAGGCGGCAATAACCGGCAAGGTCTGCTTATCGGTATTATTTAAAAGAATCAAGGCAGCAAGAAACTCATTCCACGCATTAAGAAATGCAAAAATAGCCACAGTTACTGTACCAGGAAGAGTAAGCTTCAACATAATTTTAGTAAAAATAGACCAGGTAGAGCAGCCATCAATCCTTGCAGCTTCCTCTATATCAACGGGAACAGAGTCGAAAGAGTTACGCATCATAAAAACAGAGAATGGCAGTTGCAAAGTAGTATATACCAAAATCAGTCCCAGCAAGGTATTCTGTAGATTCATCTTGGTTAAAATCAAGAACAATGGCGTCAAAACAGATTGAAACGGTATCATCATAGTAAGCATAATAATTATAAAAAAGACATTCTTTCCTCGAAAGCGAAACCGGGAAAAGCCATATCCGGCAAGAGAGCTCAATATAATTGTCAGGACAACGGTTCCGATTGTAACGGTTACACTGTTTACAAAATGCTGGTACAAACCAGCGCCAAACGTATTCAATTCCCGATAAGTGTCTAAAGAGACGCCTTGAGTTGGCCATGGTATCAAGGGTGTTTGTACCGCCTCAGTCTTGGTTTTGAATGACGAGAGTATAACCCAGAACATAGGGGCAAGAAATAAAGCAGCTACAATAATACCGACAACGGTTATAATAGTTCCATTAATCCGTTTTTTCAGCGGAGGTTTATTCATTTTACGAGGTTTTTCACGACTCATTTCATTGGTTCCTTATTTCTCAGAATATAAAGCTGAGCTAGTGTAAACAGAATTAGAATTATCATGATTATTACCGAAATGCTGGCACCATAACCGAGACGAAATGAAATAAATGACTTCTGATAAACTTCATACACTAGAGACATTGTCTGTTTGCGCGGGCCACCAAGCGTAACAATATAAAACTGATCAAAAGCAAGGATAGATCCCGTTATTGACATAATCAATGTCAAAGCCAGAGTACGTTTCATCAAAGGCAGAGTCACCAGACGGAAACGCTGCCACCCTGTAGCACCGTCAATACGCGCCGCTTCATGAACCTCACCAGGAATTGCCTGAATGCCAGTGAGAAGCAGCAGCATAGTAAAACCAGCCATACGCCAAACAACAATAATAATTATGGAGAAGAAGGCCAAATCGTAATCCGCAATAAACTGCACTGGCTTATCAGTGATTCCTAGTCGCTGTATTACCACGCTTAATAGGCCCATATCAGGATTTAGCAGCCATACCCAGAGAATACACGCAGTTGCAAAACCAACAACAGCTGGAAGAAAATAACTTGTACGGAAGAACCCCGTAAGGCGCATCGGCTTCTCAACAAATAATGCCAGAGGAAATGCCACTGCAAAAATAGCAATAGTCACCCAAAAGGTATATTTACCGGTAAAAATCAAGGCATTGATAAATTCTTTATCTGAGGCCAAACGGATATAATTTCTAAAGCCAACAAATTTTGGCGTACCCATTAGTGGCCACTTGAAGAACGACATATATATATCCATAATCAGTGGCGCTAGAAAAAATACCGTCACCATAATCAGGCTTGGTGCGATGAAGACCAATGCTATCCACTGGGATTTTTTGGGAGGATATTTAAGCTTTAACCTATTTCTTATTGCCACAGAAGTAGCGGAGGAATTACTATTGTTAAAACTGCTTTCTCTGCTCATAATAGTACCTTTTTGGCGCGATGTAAAAATTAAAGTTAATTACAAAATATCAATTATAGTATCTGATATACCAAGTATAATAATAATTTATGGGATACTAGTAGGTAATTCTGAAACACTGTAAAATTAATCCCAACACAACAATACACTTTTATTCCTTATGCATTTCTATACTTTAAGAATAACTCCAAAACATTAATAATAATCAGGAGAATGCAACGAAACAGAATTCTATCTTGTTTCAGAAAACCTACCCTGAGACCATTTTTATTGTACATTCTTAATACTAATGTTTGCGGTAGCAATTCCAGACTATTTCTGTTCAAACTGCCTCTGTACTCAGTAACAGAGCACCGCAAACATAAAAATATGGCAAAATTACTTTGTTTTATAGATATTACAAATTATCATCAATTACAGTCTGTGCTTCTTCCTGCGCTTGATCTGTTAATTCATCAATGTTCTCATCAGTGAATAATCCACGGTTGATCATCTCTGTCCAAGCCCCGTTATTGTTCAAGAATAACTCACTGTATACAAGGCTGTATGGAGTATGACCGTGTGAAAGAATGCTAGCAGGCATCAGATAGCGCGGGTCACGGCCGGCCAGAGCTTTTTCAGCAACATCACCTCTTACAGGAATACTACCATGTCTCACCATAAGGGTCTGACCTTCCAATGAGTAACACCACTTTAGAAAACGCTTAGCAGCGTCAATTTTTTTAGATCCTTTGAGAAAAACAATATTATCACCGCCAGCAAAAGTAGCAAAGCCATCATCTTTTCCAGGGATAGGAGTTACCCCAAAATCAACATCAGGGTGATCATTCAGCAGTACACCAATCATAAATGTACCTGCACACATATAACCAACCTTCCCAGCTAGAAAGCCAGTAAATCTATTACCACCAGCATCGGTTGCAGCACTCTCTGGAATACAGCCATTCTGGAATAGTTCACGATAATAACCAATGGCTTCTCTAACAGCTTTGGTATTAAACATTGCCTTGGTTCCGTCTGCAGACAAGGAGTCACCACCTAAAGCCCAGATAAATGGATTAAAGGTAAACGCCAGCCAACCACCACTTGCAGCACAAGTATAAAAGCCATATACGTCTTTACCAGACTTTGATATCTTAATGCACTGATCTTTCAGTTCTCCCAGAGTCTTTGCTGGTTTTTCTGGATCAAGCCCAGCTTTACGGAGCACATCTTTGTTATACATAAGAAATGAATCTTCTACTGAAAATGGCAGCGCAAATATTTTACCATCTTTACTACCTACTTGAACATGCCCTTTTGAGAGAGAAGAAAAGAAAGGCAATGATTCAGCATAGCTGGTGAGATCTTCAAGCATATCAGCATTGATAAGCTGAGGGGTATAAATCAGATCAAGTGAAACCACATCAGGTGCCTCACCAGCCATATAAGATGTAGCCAATTTCTGCATCATTTCCTGAGCAGGGATTATTTGCAGATCTATCTGATCTCCACCTAGGTCATTATACGCTTTAACCACTGGAACCATAAGATTCTCATTATCACTTCTTACCCACATAGACACTGTATCTTGGGCAAAGACACTACTGGCAAATACCACAAACAAAAATCCTGCAAGAATCATACAATGTCTGGTTAACCCAGATTTTTTTGTAATCAGCATAACATTTCTCCTAAAACTATTTAAAACTATAAAATTCTGTTACTTGCAACAGACACACATAAACACTAAATATCACGTATATTCGTTTACTTTTGTAATTAATACTTATACTTTTACTTTACCACATTAATTCACTTGACACAATGGCTACACATACCAATAATATATCCAAACTGAACATCTGATAACTATTCATACAATAAAAGGTAATATAATGCAGGCAAAAACACTTGACGGTGAATTTGAATTAATGGATTTAGATAAAGGATGGCAACGTTTTTTCCCCATAGCCGGAACTCCATATTCCATACTAAATGAATTTGGTATTATATGCGCTGGGATGAGTTTTCACCAACCAATTCTTGATATTTGCCGCCCAAACTTCAACCAGCATAGTGCATATTTCTGTGTCTCTGGGCAGTGCCATTATCTAACTCCCAAAGGCACTGGTACTGTCAACCCCGGAGAAATATGGCTAGTCCCAGCCTTATATCCGCATAGATATTGGGTTGAAGAAAGTTGCAACTATATCTGGGTGCATTTTCAGGATATAGGATATTGGCGTAATTTTACCAAAGAGGGAGAGAAAAAAATTGTCTCACACCGAATTAACCATTTGGAACATATTGCCAAAGCGATGCTGGAATACGCAGAATGCTGGAATGACCAAGAGGTAATGGAAGGTTGGGCAAAGATGCTGGTTATGCTTCTAAGATTAGAACTTATGGAACCCAATGACAAACTGAGCCGCCTCAGAACAGTGCTGACCAAAGCTTGGCACGAAGTACATATCAACCCAGCAAAACAGTGGCGGACAATAGAACTTGCCAGACTATCCCACATGTCTCTGACCCATTTCAACCGCTCTATGAATCAGGTTTACGGAACCTCTGCCCGTAGCATGCTTACCAATATTCGCCTAGAAAAAGCGATCAATCTTATGCGGAAGACCAACTTCACTCTCGACCGAATAGCCGAAATGACTGGTTACTCCTCCGGCTTTGCACTATCCAAAGCATTTCAGAGAGTATACGGCAACAGCCCGCGACAAGTCTGCAAACTGCAATAACCCCAAGCTCATAATAACTTTGTACATTGTACAGGGACAAAGATAATCGACCTCAAGGAAAGTAATTTCAAAATTTCAACAATAACTTTTAGCTAAAATTGTAGCGTTAGGTATGAATGACTAATATAAAGATATAAATAATAACCAAACTTACTTGAAAAATTAGAAATGAAGACAAAGAAACGAATTGAAATAGTGAAGATATTCGCTAAAAACTTTGTAAAATTAAGCAAACAATTAAAGGAATCATCAACAAAAAAGCTGCATACAATAAAAAACTCTATCAAGACAAAAGTAGAAGGAGCAGCCTCAAACCTGATACGTCACTACAAAATTTTGAGCATTGCCTAAGGAAGAGAATGGATTCGATCAGCAATACTTGGAGTTAACGCTGGTTATTGGGATAGCTCTGGGCTTATGATTTTTTCTGGTAAGGTTATCGTACCTTATTGGGCGAACTAGGCGAAACAAAGCTGTTAATTCAACAAAACCACAAAATGCTTGAACACCTAAAGAGAAAAACATTCGGGATATACCCTAATGCAGAAGAAAAGAAAATTAAAAAGAGTATCCAAACAAATAACCACCCTATAACCCAAAGACAAGTTCAAAGGATTCAAACGATAACACCTCAACCAGCAATGATATTGTGGCTGAAAACATGTGCCTGTCAAATAAAGTCTTAGCTAATACACTTTATTTTGAGTTATTCATTCTTATGAATGGATAACTCATTTTAACCTTATTCCAGCCCATAATAAAAGTTCTTCATAAAAAAGTAATTACATACAATTAATCACTCTCTTAGAAGAACTTTAGTTTTTACACAGAATTTATTACACTACTCCATAATCGTTAATAATTCAGTGCATTTAAAATATCGATTCTTTTAACAATCAATATTTTGAATTATCAATTAGTTTTATTCAACAACGCAGTAGCATTAGAACTTATCAAATTCTGAGTCATCAAGTTTTATTTGTTGATTAGGAGAAACAATATTCTCTCCCCAATTCTTGTTATCAAGTGGTAAACTTGCAGGATTTGGTTTAGTGTCTATAGTTCTCTTTTGTGTATTACTATTTTGGGGCAGCTTGGTGTTAGAACTATTTATGTTAAATTCCTGAACAAGTTGATCCAAGCCTTCAGATAATGATGATAACTCTTTTGCTGCTGATGAAGTTTCTTCTGCATTAGCTGTATTTTGCTGTGTTACATTATCAATCTGGGATATAGCATTATTAATTTGAAGCAACGCACTGGCTTGATTAGTACTTGCATCAGCAATATTATTGAGTAATGCTGCAGCATTAACTGTTCCATTAACGATTCTTTCAAGGGAATCAGATGTTTTTTCAGCAATGACAGATCCATTTTTTACTCTGTCATTTGATGACTTTATGAGGTCTGCAGTTTCTGCTGCAGCCTTTGCACTACGCGCAGCTAAGTTTCGTACTTCCTCAGCAACAACAGCAAAACCTTTACCATGTATTCCAGCTCTAGCAGCTTCAACAGCTGCATTGAGGGCAAGTAGGTTAGTTTGGAAAGCAATATCATCAATTGTTTTAATTATTCTAGTAATTTCTTCAGATGAGGTTTGAATTTCATCCATTGCACTTGTCATTTCTTTCATTTGAGAAACACCAGTTTGCACTTCATCACGTGTTGCTGCTGTAATATCCCGCGCTTCTTTTGCATTATCAGCATTGTGTGTTGTCTGATTACTAATATCTGCAATAGAAGAAGTGATCTCTTCTATTGATGCTGCCTGATTTGTCGAACCATCAGATAAAGATTGACTAGCTGCGGCGACTTGAGATGCGCCAGCATCAATATTTCTTGAAAGTTCAGCTACTTGTTTAAGAATTTTATCAAGAGCAACTTGTTCTGTAATTTCAACAACAACTTCTATATGCCCTACTTGTTTACCTTTAGCATCATATAATCGACTTGTAGTAACTTTAAAATTCTTATCCCATTGATCAAAAAATGAATCCGTTTTACCTCTTCTTAAGCACTCTATTCCACATTTATCTGTTTTACAAATTGGTGCTCCCCAGTTTGAACAATGTTTACCAAGTACATCTTCTAATTTAACCCCTAGTGGATCTGTAGCAGCTTTATTAACAAAAGTCCATTTCATATCATTATCAGTAACTGATATCGGTTGTGGTATCGTATCAAGCATTGAACGGTACCAATATAATTTTCCTTGTAACTTACTTATGTAAAATTTCCAAATTAAAATCAGTAAAACACAGTTTAGCACAAACCAAACAAGACCAAATGTAAAAAAGTTGCTTGAGTAATAAAAATGACCGATAAAAGGAATAGAGCTCAATATAAGATATAATATTAAAGTTATTCCAAATATAATTTTTTTCATTAGTATCTCCTAATAACTATAAAATAGACTCAAATAATTTTTACTAAAGTTACAACTGACATATTGTAAAATGTTTTGAACAAACACCTCTTATTTTTACAGGATAGAAAGTAAAATATAGCATGTAGTTCTTTTTCCTACTTTACTCTCAACAGTTATATCATCGTTATAAGATTTAACTGTGTTGTATACCATAGCCAATCCAAGGCCTGTACCTTTTCCTTTTCTTAGGTTGTGAAGAATGGTAACTTGATTGTAAATCTGTGATAATTGCAATATTTTTATCAATGCTTCCACTCAATATAAGAACACAGACATTTATTATTGTATGTAAATAGGTATTACATAATTTAGTTTCTTTATTGCTTGAAAATAATAATAATCTATTAATAAGCAGAACAGCTTTCTCTGAAGGGTCAATAATAATATCGCTTAACTTGGTTGCTTCTGGATTTTTATGTAAATGCTTCTTTAGGAGTTCTACCGAAGAAATTATTCCGCCAATCATATTATTGAAACCGCGAGCAATTACTGCAGCTAGTAATCCTATTGACTTAATGCTCTCAATTTTCAACATACGCTCAGTAATTTCATTAACAACTTCAACATGCCCAATTTTTTGGACCTCAACATTATAAAAGAAGTTAGTATTAACTTTAAAAAGATCTGCAACAGCCCTATTAAAAAAAGTCCACTTCATATTGTTATCTGTTACTGATATAGGATATGGAATGCTATCAATAATTGAACAATACCAGTTTAATTTATCTGAAAATTTTTTAATATAGAAATTCCAAACAAACAACAAAAAAATTGTAGCAATTCTTGCAAGTATAATTATTGAAAAGAAAACACTAACCCGAAAATAGCTATAAGCAATAAACGGAATTGATGTAATTATTACACAACAAACGAGAGATGTAATCCACATAATAAAACTCACAGTTTCTATCCTGTATTTTAGAATGTTCTATAAGTAATTATAATCGATGAATATTTTTTTACAAACTAAAAAGTAAACTATTGTTATTGTTTTAGAAATATCAAATATATTGCTATACTTGTGTATCTGATTTATCTGACAATAGACTCTATGATTTTGCTAAGTCGCTGCTTATGCCAAAGACCAGTAAATGTCGTGTGGTGATTGGGGATTTGTGTCAAAAGATTTCGATTAAGTGGTCGAGGCATTTTAAGGAGGTGTCAACGAATTTGGCTGCGTCGTTAGCGAAGCGATTAGGCTGAGACGCTCAAGATCTTTGTATGATACAATAGTGTAACAAATTCTATGTACAAGCAATTTCCAAAAAAGTAACTAATACACTATATTTTAAGTTATTCATTCTTATGAATGTTTCTACGACATTATTAATATTAATACTTTTAATATTTTACAAACGTATTATTAACGTTCAAATGATATATTGAGGTTTCTTTACCATTCGTTTGGATAACTACATATTAATTCTTGATCAACTTTATGGAATACAGTAAATAGCATCTTAAAGATATCTTTTAAGTTATCCCAAGAATTGCCATCATCTCGAATCCCATATTCTTTTGCTCGCTCAATTTTCTTTCGGAATTTATCTTGAAGTCGTTTTTGTCAAGTATTTCACCTTGGTATTGCATAATACTATTCTCATAACCCTTCCATTGAATTTGTGTTAAATATCCACTCTCATTAGTTAGAATATCAACACCAAAGTACAGTTCAATACTTGCTGCGAAATCTGAGATATAAAGGTTCTCATTGCCGGAAGGAGCAATAGTATGGTATTTCTTAATAGGCTTATATTTGGTAATTTAACAACTTGAATGTTACTAGGTAATTTCAGATTTTGCAGATTTTTAAATGCTACTTCTCCAGCAGTATCATTATCAAATATTGCTATAATATTATTAACTATGCCTGAGCCAGCAAATGACTTGACCATATTAAACAAATGACCGGAGCTACCTTGAACTTTTGTTGCATCATAATCCATAAATGAAAAGAAATCACTAAGATGTGGATATAGCAATTTTAATGATTCGCTTAATATATATGTATCTGTACTTCCTTCTGTAAGAATAATTGTTTTATATTGTTGGGAGCAAGTCTACCTAGACATTATTAATTCACTATAGGGGATATCATCTTCAATGCTATAGTATCCTCCATAAATCAAATCTGAGACATCATATACCATTGTTTGATTTTCCTCTGCATATTTAGACCATGCAATTTACTTATCACCTAACCAACATGTTGAATAACTTCCAGTATTATCCCCAGTATTAAAATACTATTTATATTGTTAAATATTTTTTATAAAGCTTAATGAACATTCTTTAATAACTTTGATTTGACTATCTGTAATTAATAAAGACTTTTCTTGTTTAAGGTCATCAAGTGAATCAGCCCAAACTTGCATCATTACTGTAAGCTCTTTCAAGTACTCTGCAAAATTATATGAAACCTATATCTTCTTCCTTTTTACTTATGCAAGCTGACGCTCTATCGTATCACGATTCCAACCTTGTTCATTCAATAGCTTTAAAGCCATTGAGCAGAAACCATGGACTGTCATTTCTTCTTTGCTGTATCCTAGGCGGCATAGGATTGAATTTATTGTATTCTCACTCATTGGGCGGCTGTCTGTGCGAATACTTGGGAAAAGGTATCTTCCTTCACCACTGAATTGATACAGCTCTTGAGTATTACAATTGCCTGTTTTAAGAATGAAACCATATGCTTCTCTTTCATTTTCGTGCGTTCTACAGGGATTATCAAAACAGTGCAAGTAAGGTTGAATTCACACCACCCTGCACGTCTTAATTCTCCCGGTCTTACAAAAAATAGTAGAAAGAGTTTTAATGTACACTGAATCACAAAATGACCGTGGAATTCGTCTATTGCTCTAAGTAGTTGACCTACTTCTTTATGATTTACTATTGTGGGATAGTGTTTGGTTTTTACTAGAGGTAGGATTTATTTCAGACTGTAAGTAATGTCTCGTTCTGCTCTTCGGTTGCAATCGCATAACTGAAAACCTAACGGCAGTTTTGTAGTGCTTTGTGTGCGATCTCAAGTGCATCTAGGTCTTCAATACGCCTTATGACTTCAAACAATTCGAGAGGTTTGATTTCTGTTATATCTTTTTCCCAATAAATGGGAAGATATTATTCTCCAGCCTGAGTATCTTATCACCATGATTCTGAGACCAGCTTTTACGTTGCCTCAAATGCCATTCTCGAGCAAGCCTCCCAAAACTATTAGGCGATTCTCCTTCAAAACAATTTTGCACTGTATTCTTATGCTCTGACGGATCGATAGCCTGAGAGAGTAGAACCTTAGTTTCTTCTCTACGCTGTCTAACTCTGGCGAGTGTTACTGTGTGGTATGAACCAATACTAAGAAGTTCTTCTTTACCATTGAAGGGTACTTCATTCTCCATAACTTTCCACCAGACGTAGGGACAAACAAATGGAGCCAACTACTGTCTAACTTTTTATAGGATTTTTCTTAAGGTTTTAGGTTGATAATCGCTCAGTCTGTTAACATTTGGGGTATCCTATTTTTCAAGATTGAATATACCCATATAAATACCTCATGCGGGGTAGATGTCAAGAACTTTCTGCAGACAAGCACGGAAAGATTATTTCTGTAAGTCATTATTTATCAGCTCTTTTGAATAAATATAGACTTATACAGACGGGGTAATGGTGGGGCAGCGGGAATCGAATTTTAAAGGTTTAATTCCCTAATAACAAACGATCTTATTTATTTATAATAAAATATAAATTCTTAAACTAACTTTTAAAACATTTCAGCACTACGATTGATCTATAGTATTATCGAGTAATTTACTACTATTTTCACTTGCGCTATCTATATCTAACACATCTATAGCTTCAGCATCTTCTGAAAGGTTAAAAATTGAGATCTGGTCACTAAGTTTATCGGTCTTGTAAGAAAGATCCATTGCTGCCGCAGCCATTTCCTCAGAATTTGCTGTGTTGGTATTGGTAATTTCATCTATCCTGCTTAACCCAGCAGTAATTTGTTGAATACTCTCCGCTTGCTCTTCTGAAGCAGTCGCAATCAAATTAATAATGTCTGAGTTTTTCGTTACACTTTTAACAATATCATGAAAACTTTCAGATGTTTCTGTGGCAATACTAGTTCCATTTGCAACTTTTTGAGCAGAATTTTCAATAAGACTTGCTGTCTCACCAGCAGCTTTTGCGCTTCGTGCAGCAAGATTACGCACTTCTTCAGCAACAACAGCAAACCCTTTACCATGAATCCCTGCTCGTGCTGCTTCAACCGCAGCATTAAGAGCCAATAAGTTTGTCTGAAAAGCAATATCATCAATAGTTTTAATAATCTTAGTAATTTCTTCACTTGAATGATTAATTTCATTCATTGCATCTACCATTTCCTTCATCTGCTTGCTACCCTTATCAGCTGCCCTCTTTGCAGTTTCTGAAAGATTAGCAGCATTATTTGCGTTTTCAGCATTACTCTTAATTTGAGTATTCACCATACTTACAGATGCAGATATTTCTTCAAGACTCGCCGCCTGTGAAGTGGCAGCATTTGAGAGGATATCACTACCTTCTGCAACCATTTTAGCATTATTAGATATTTCATTAATAAAACTTTTGATACTTTTTAAAACATGATTCAGTTTCTCAGACATCTTAGAAAAACTCTTACCAAGTGAATCCCTCTCAGAAGCAAGATGAATATCATGGCTAAGATTACATTCAGCAATAAACTCAGCGATTTCTAATTTTTCTTGAAGAGCATCCACCATATTGTTTAATGCCTGAATAAGCACACCTATCTCATCTTTTGACTTAACCTCAAGTTTAGTAGTCAAGTCCCCTTCTGAAATTTCTTCAGCTAGTAATTTTGCCTCATTTACTGGATTAATTACTAATTTTCGAAGAAGGATAATAATGAATGCTGAAAGTAAGATATCAATAATAACTATTTTTAAAATTTCAATATTTACCATATTCTCAATTTTGAATTGAGTATTCTTATTAAACACAGCAATACGTTTTTTCATAATCGAATCATTCATTATAATGTAGCCTTTACCCTGATTTTCAACATCTCCGGCGTCATCTTTATAATCCAATGGAAAAGCTGTTGCTGTTTCCAACTCAGATTTTTCAGGGATATCGGATAAAGGCGAAACATCAGAATTTATATTTTTAAAACCACTTATAAATTCACCAGAAGTATTAATGATAAATATTGAATAAACCATTTTACTCTTCATCTCAACACTTATTGCTTCAGCAATTTGATCATCATCATAATTATACAACGCAAGCGGAACTACACGCGAAAGTCGAAATACAATCTGCTCTTTTTCGCGATCAAGATTATCTTTCTGTTCTGCGACATAATCTTCATATTCAGCAGTAAGTTTGACCTTTGTTGTATTATATGTATATACCCCCAAACCCAAAAGGGTAACTGTAGAAGCTAAAATAATCGCACCCGCCAATTTAATTTGTATAGACATGTGATGCTCCTTTGCTGAATTTATTTACTACAATTCTTGCTTAAACACCAAATAGTAGTTATCAATATAATATGTTATTTCTCGTCAGGAATATCGTATTTTTCTTTCAAACTTTTATATTTATCTGTTTTCTTAAAAGAAGTAAGAGCCGCATCAAATTTATCAACGTCAGCCTTATCCACAGACTTTTTACTAAATGCAACAAAGTGTTTTACAATGTAAACAGGTTTTTCAAGAGCTATTACTTTATCAGAAAGTCCTAATTTATTTATAGTTTCCATTGCTACCAAATAATCTTCCATAAAATAATCAATCTTTCCATCTTCAAGCATTTTAAGGTTTATTTTTGCATTTTTTGCTTCTTTAAGAAATTTATCCTTTTTATTGGCAGCTTTTAAATCATCTGGTATTGCAAGCCCTCTAAGCATTCCAACCTTATGCCCTTTTAAATCATCGAAGCTATCGTATTTTAATTTCCCTGCATTCTCCTTAAGAATAAACAGCTTATAAACCCCTGATGAAATATGCTCTTTAGGAAAATAAAGCTTTTTGGATCTTTCTGAATTTTCGATAGTAGGCATAATAGCATCATACTTACCTTCAAATGTTCCATTCAAGCCATTTTTCCAGGGATATATTTTAAAACTTTTGATCTTAAGATCATCATTCTGGGCAAAAATTTCATCAATAATTTCCGAAACAAAACCAGTAGGGCGAGAAATATCGAGTTTGCCATTAACCTCTTCAGCATAAGTAAATGGTGGAAATGCTTCACAAGCGGCAAGCTTCATACCTTCAGCAGCATTACCAGTAGTAATACCCAAACCAGACAACAGTATTGCAAATATGATTTTCCTAATTAACATCGCTATCTCCTTTAATAAAAACAGATCCGTAAAATATTAATTCAGGTACTATTGCGATAACTACTTAATCAAATTTATTATAAGCTTACTATCACAATTAATTCTTAAGCAAATCCTTATTCTCCAATTCTAAGATCTAACTAAACAAGGCTGAGTTCAAACCAGCAAACTCAATTAAGGGTACTACTCGTATATAAAATAGTGCTTTCACTCTTTATAAAGTAGTAATTACTTTCAAATACCAAATTTTTCAATGTACAAGAAATAATGACATGCTTCAGTCAACACTAATTACTACAATCTAGGCAACTTTTTTAAACACAATCACAAGATATGAATCAATAATATATGTCATCAGAGCGTATTTTTTCCTGTGCAATATTAAAAATAATGATTACATAAATCATAGTTCAAACTTCATTTTTCGTAAAGACTTAAACATTATAAATAAACAATAAATGTTAAATTGATTAACTATCAATACTCTCAGATACTCCACCCCACTCACTATCATCCACAAAAGGTAACTGTTTATTTTCTCCTGCCCTACATTGTTTATTAGTACCCTGCATGAACATATCATGCTCATCATAACTATCTCCAAGCAGTCCTTCATCATCAGGGATATTACCACTTAATACGCCTACGAGCATATTTATCTGTCTATCTAGTTCTAACGTAGCATTTGCTGTTTCTTCAGAAGTAGCTGTATTTTGCAGAGTAACTTTATCAATCTGCTCCAGTCCTAAGTTTATCTGAGTAATACCTTCAGACTGTTCTCTCGATGCGGTAGCAATTTCTCCAATAAGAGATTCAAGCTTCTGAGACTCTAAAGAAATTTCCTCAAAAGCATTTGCTGTTTGTAGCGATAATTCTGCGCCTTCATTTATTTTATCATTTGATTTGTCAATAAGTTCAGCAGTTTCACTCGCAGCTTTTGCACTTCGAGCAGCTAAATTTCTTACTTCCTCAGCAACTACCGCAAAACCTTTACCATGCACTCCAGCTTTTGCAGCTTCAACAGCTGCATTTAATGCTAGTAAATTAGTCTGAAAAGCGATATCATCAATGGTCTTTATAACCTTACGCGTCTGTTCGCCATTCTCAGTAATTTCTTTCATAGCATTCTCAAGTTTATTCATTTTCTCTCTACCGATACCTGCAAGTTTATTAGCACTCTTAGATATTTGATCCGCTTCAGTAGAATTATCTGCATTATTTGTAATCTGTGAAGGAGACTGAAGCATTGAAGCCCTAATCTGCTCAAGAGCAGCAGCCTGCTCAATTGAGCCTTGAGATAAAGCTTGCGTGGCATCATTGATTTGCTTACTACTTCTTTGAATATTCTCTATCATTCTTGCAACTGCTTCGACAATTTTTAAATTTGTTTCTTATCTGAAATATCATGATAAGCCTCAACCATACCTGACTTATAACCTTTTATATCATAAATATACTCTGTATGATTTTCAAAATTCAGAGTCATCAAGTTTAATTTATTGCTGAGTGGAAAGAACATTTTCTTCCCACTAATTGTCAGCAAGTTATAGGCTTGTTTGAATTGCTTTGACACTTATAGCTTTTTTAGAAGTGTCAATAACTTTAGGTCGTTTGGTGTGTGAATTATTGCTAAATTCTTGAACAAGCTTATCTAAATCTCCTGATAATGATGACAGCTCATATGCAGCTGACGATGTTTCTTCAGCGTTTGCTGTGTTTTTTTGTGTGACATTATCGATTTGAGATATTGCGGTACTAATTTGAAGTAATGCTGTGGCTTGATTGTTGCTGGCATCAGCAATATTATTGAGCAAGTCTGCTGCTGTTACTGTTCCATCTACTATTTTTTCAAGAGAATCCGAGGTCTTTTCAGCAATAGTCGAACCATTTTTTACTCTGTCATTTGATGACTGTATAAGGTCTGCTGTTTCTGCTGCTGCTTTTGCACTACGTGCTGCTAAGTTTCGCACTTCCTCAGCAACAACTGCAAAACCTTTTCCGTGTATTCCAGCTCTAGCAGCTTCAACAGCTGCATTTAACGCTAACAAGTTAGTTTGAAATGCAATATCATCAATTGTTTTAATTATTCTTGTAATTTCTTCAGAAGAGGTTTGAATTTCTCCCATTGCACTAGTCATTTCTTTCATTTGCGAAACACCAGTTTGTACTTCATCTCGTGCTTCTGCTGTGATATCTCGTGCTTTTTTTGCATTCTCAGCATTATGAGTTGTCTGGTTACTAATATCGGCAATAGAAGATGTAATCTCTTCAATTGAAGCAGCTTGATTAGTTGAACCATCAGATAAGGATTGACTTGCACTAGAGACGTGAGATGCACCAGAATCAATATTTTTTGAAAATTCAGCTACTTGCTTTAAAATTTTATCAAGAGCTATTTGTTCGGTAATATCATTAACAACTTCGATATGACCTACTATTTTCCCTTTTGCATCAAGTAGTTGATTTGTTGTAACTTTAAAATTATTATTCCATTGATCAAAATATGAATTGTTCTTCCCTTTTTTTAAACACTCAATTCCACATTTGTCTGTTTTGCAAATTGGTGACCCCCAGCTTGAGCAGTGTTTTCCAAGTACGTCTTCTAATTTTACTCCTAGTGGGTCTGTTGCAGCTTTATTAATAAATGTCCACTTCATATTGTTATCTGTAACAGATATTGGTTGTGGAATAGTATCAAGCATTGAACGATACCAGAATAATTTTCCTTGTAACTTTTTATGGTAAAATTTCCATAGTAGAAAGAGAAAAATACAATTTATTATAAACCAACCAATACCTAGCGCAAAAAAATTATCTGAATAATAATTATGAATAATAAAAGGTGCTGTACTCAATAAAAGATATAAAAATAAAGTCGATATGCCCAAAAGTAATTTCATCATTTTCTCCAAAAAAATTAAGCATGTTACAAAATAAACAAATAAGCTGTATAATAATACTGTATAGATTTAAATATATATGATTTAGTAAAAATATTCGTAAACGATAATACTATTCTTGCAAAGCTGGTAATAAAATATTAAATGTAGTTCCTTTACCTATTTCGCTCTCAACTGTTATTCTTCCATTGTGATGCGTGACAGTATTATAAACTGCTGCTAAACCAAGTCCTGTGCCTTTTCCCTTTTCTTTAGTTGTGAAAAATGGGTCAAATATATTTTCAATATCTTTGTTATTTATTCCGACTCCAGTATCAGAAATACTTAATTTTATATAATTACCTGTAGGCAAATCTAATGAAATAGAATTAGCTGTGTTTTTACTAATAAATTTATTTTCTGTTGTGAATGTAATTATCCCGCCATTAGGCATGGCGTGAGAAGCATTAATCCCTAAATTAATGAGAGCACTTAATATTTGTGCTTGTTCCCCCATTAATTTGTGATTATTTAATTTTAAATCTTTAATAAGTTTTATTTTTTTATCTATACTTCCATTTAATAGCAGAATTGCGTCGTTGATTATTGTGTATAAGTCAATAACACATAATTCTGTTTCCTTATTGCTGGCAAATAGTAATAACTTATTAATTAACAAAACTGCTTTTTCTGAAGTATCAATAATCATATCATCAATTTTTTCAGCTTCAGGATTGTCACGCAAATGTTTTTTTTGAAGTTCCGCCAATGATATTATGCCACCAATCATATTGTTAAAATCATGAGCAACACCGGCAGCTAATAATCCTATCGACTCGATGCTTTCAATTTTTAACATGCGCTCAGTAATTTCATTGACAATTTCTACATAACCAATTTTATTTCTATTATCGTCATATAAATAACTAGTTGAAACTTTGAAATGCTTATCCCATTGATCAAAAAAAGTGCAATTACTTCCTTTATTAAGGCACTCAACTCCGCATTTGTCAGTTTTGCATATTGGAGCGTTCCAATTTGAGCATTTTTTACCAAGAGACTCTTCTAGGGTAGCTCCTAAAGGAGTTGTAGCAGCTTTGTTTAAAAAAGTCCACTTCATATTGTTGTCTGTTACTGATATTGGATGTGGAATGGTATCAAGAATTGAACGATACCAGTGTAATTTATCTTTAAACGGTTTGATGTGAAACTTCCATACAAATAGTAAAGCAGTTGTAACTGCAACTAAAAATATAACTAATGAGAGAATAATACTAGTTCGAAAATAAATATAAGTGGTAAAAGGGGTAGCTGTAATTAAGATACAAACAACTATCGATTTAACTAATATAATATTTTTCATTATTTTACCCCACATTTTGACAATAAATATTGTAACATATTTTAACAATAAGCATTGTAACATATTTTAACAATAAGTATTACAACATATTTGTAGTTTTTCGCAATAATTTTGTAAGTTTGCGTAAATTTGTATTTAACCATTTGTTATGCATTCGGCGTTCTCGTTAGTTCTATAATGTTTGCTAGGTCTGAGTTTGCGTCGTAGACATATAAATGTTGGGTGGTGGCTGGAGCTTTGTAACAGCATATTTCGATTAGATGGTCGAGGTATTTGAGACGGGTATAGGCAATTTTGCTGCGTCGCTAGCCGTTTCTATTAGACTTGGGCGGTCAAGGTCGCAGTAGATGTCTTGTACTATACTGGCTATTAACTCTTTGGTTATAATGGTTATTGTTGTTATTATTTGTGTATTATTAAACATGCATACTGTAATAGGGCAGTATGCATGTTTAGGGTTATATAATTAATTCACCATTTAATATTAATTGAGATCCTATTACCATTAATGAATTATTAGCTTGACTGCGTAATTTAATAACGATATACTTAAACTAAGTGATTATGTTTAAGATATGTGTTTCGTATTGTATAAGAAAAACTTATACATCAGCCTTTTTATATTTCTGGGAGAAAATATTATGAAAGCCCTCAGCTCAAGATTCAGTGGATTATTCAGACGCTACCACAAGGATGACAGTGCTCCTACAACTATCGAGTGGATTCTGCTTCTAGTCGTAGCTCTTATCGTAATGGTAATTATCTATACTGTGGTAAGCTGGGTCTCAAAAGATGCCGGTGACCAAAAAGGCAAAATGGAAAACAAACGTAATGATGCTGTAAAAGCTGCAGATGAAGCCTTTAAATAAAAGTCAAAAAACTGTCAACTGTAGAAATAACCTATCTCTACATCTGCACTTATTGCACACGCAGTAAATGCTAAAATATTTTGCTGTTTCTCTGTATTTAGCACTTTAGTTCTGTATAGTCTCAGTGATACTATACAGAACTATTATTAGTTAACCCCATAAAACATATGAACATAACCAGTGATATATCAAGCGATCAGAACGAATCACTTCAGCAGTCACCAAAGACCCTGACTACTGTTCTCCTATGGACACTGGGCATAACCATCTGTGCCGTAATCGCCACGTTTTTTTATTTGACTACCGGTACCGGCGGCTACTTTGTAATAGTTCTACTATATGCTCTGCTCTTTACCGCCAGTTACAGTGACGCAGCTTTCCGGCGTATTCCAAATTCATTTAATTACACGGCACTCATACTTACACTGCTACTTATGGTCGTTATCTGTCCGCTCTGTGAAATCCTCGGCTGGATAAATATCCTCGGCTGGATAGGAGCAAGCAGCAGTGACTGGGGCGGAATTGCACTGGAATCACTCCTCGGCTTCGGCCTCTGTTTTATGATAGGTATTATAAGCTTTGCCGTCAATGGGCTGGGAGGCGGCGATGCCAAGCTTCTTCTGGTTCTAGGAGCTCTTGCCGGATTTCACCTCACTCTGGCAATACTGGTCAACACCCTTGCCTTTGCTCTGGTTATCGGTCTGTTAAATCTGATCAGTAACGGTATCCTGATACGCGCCCTGCAGCGACTGCTGCTTAAAATTTATACCACAGTGTTCCGCCATGAGATCACGGAGCCGATTATTTTCAGCCGCAATGAATCCCCCTTCTCACTCGCTGTTTTTCTGGGTCTGATTGCTTTACCCTTTATCAATATACATGCATACATTATGAACTTCAACTGGTGATATAAAATGGCTAAGACAAGAGATAACTCGCGGTTATATAATCTCTCACTACTCTTTATGCTCCTGTCATTCGGGATGTTTCTGGCAATGCCGGTTATCTACCCCACTGAGTTTATGAAATTATGCAGTATTCCGGATAATTACAGTGACAAGGTTATTATTGCATCAACTGTGAGCTCAAGCCTGTGTTTTATTATCTTCTGCACGAAAATAATCCTCTGGATATACCGGACCATAAAAAGCTTCAAAAAACTTTCAACCTCACAGGCTGCCACGGTTTCAGTTGAATTTATTCTGGTTATTCCGGTTATCTTATGCCTTATACTCACCGTATTCGCCATGGCGGAAATTTCGCAGGCACAGATAATGTTCAGATATGCAGCCTATACCGCCATGCGCCGGGGAATTATTGCCAATTACAACCATAATTATAATATCTTTAAGTATAAGTTCACCTTATCAGACAAGGATAAAAAAGATATTAAACTCGCTGCTGCGATTGCGCTCTCCGCACTGGATACCCGCAGCGTGGCAGAGACAACGACCGACACTCTTGAAACTGAGAATCTGGCTACCATTTACACCGCGATAGCAGCCAACACCAAAGACTGGAAATATAAAATACCGCCCTGGAAAAACAAGAAGCAGGTAAGCGCCAATATACTGACCGCCTACTCCACTCTCGATGTTACAAAACTCGATACGAGCAGAAACAGCAGTAAGATTATTCTGCCGATATCTGTCAATCTGCAGCTTGAATATAAATTTCCACTGCGACCTGGCAGCCTCTTCTGGCTGATAGCTCCGGAAAAAGTCAATGATTATCCATGTATTACTCTAAAACGAACCTGCAATGTCGATTCAGATTCAGTCTACACCATGTTCAGTTTCGGGCAGCGCTACGACCTGCCGCGACTCTGGTTCGACATCAGAACGATTATAAAACTGTTCCCCATCTATAAATCACTTAGCATCGTCCCGGGGGACAGTGTACGCAACGATATAAAATAAAATCAGGAGCCCGCAGTATGTTTCAGTTACGCAAAAAAGCCAACAGCTACATTACCGATGTCAAAGGGACAGTCGTCATCGGTTTCCTGATTATAATGCTGCCGATATACCTGAGCGTTGCCGCACTGTGGAACACTTCGGTACTTGCAGAACGCAAGATTGAAGCCCAGACGATTGCCGATGCCGCAGCATACAGCATCGCTGGCGAAGTGGCAGCTCTCACCAACCAGATGACAATGCTCAATATGCTGCAGCTCCGCATCAAATGCGCCCAGGCCATTGAAACAGCCTGTGTTGCGGCAACCGCCGCCGGGGCAATTGAAATTTACGAAAACTACGAGGTGGCAGAAGCACTCATGGCTGTTCCGGAAACAGCCGAAGCAGGTTTGGCACTAATGCTTGAAGTCATCGCTGATTCGATAAGACTAGGTTTATTTGTTTCAAGCTACGTTTTAACAGACATCATCAGTATTACCATCGACGGAGTAAAATGCCAAACTCAACAGAAAAAACTGTATAAAAATTTCGGCGCCCTGGTTAGAGAAAGACTGGATACAATCACCGAATACATTAATCAGGACAGCGGTACCGGTGAGTGGAAGATATACGCCACAATGAACAAATCCAGCCTCTACCCCACAGAATGCAGTAGCCCGCCGTTTCTTGCCAAAAGCACCTACTTAAACCGCGGTGAATTACTGGCATTCAGACTCATTACTCAGGATGAGCAGTGGATAAAGGTAAAGAACCCTCTTTTGGTTCTACTTGGAGACACAAAACCAAAAAAGTGTAACTATATACCACCGCCATCTCTTCCATTCTCAACCCCGTTTTTCAAAGGCTTTAAAACCCCGGATACCGGGGATATGATGACGTATGCCTGGTTTGCTTCACTGGCGGCAGCAGGAGCGATCTATAACATCATAGACTGGGGCTATGATCTCTCAAGCCGCAACCTAATCAAGGAGTGGGATATAAACAGTAAAAATGACCGCCGAATCTTTCAGACACTGGTCTTTGTGGAACGGACCGAGAGTAATCACTCGTTTATGGCCAAAGGATTCTTCAAACCCTTCGCCGGCGCGACAATACTCGCCGCCAGCGGTTCAGAAGCGGTAAATGAATACGACGAACTGCTACAGAACTATCAGATAGCCAGAGTTCCGGTAATAAAACAGATTATAAACCTTATTATGCTGCTGCCATGGCGGTTATGGACAAGCATGGGAGCTAACTATCAGCCACGCCTGAACGCTATAGATCCTCAGCTGTTTGACGCAGTTCTGGATAATTCCGGTAACGCTCAGATGAAAGAAGCTCTGCTGAAGAATACCGGACTGAAAGCAGACAATCTTTCCGCCAAAAACGTTGAGAATTCTTTTGTACACTAATTACAGGCAGGGGATATAACCATGTTTAAAATAATCAGGAAAATACAGCATAAAGACTCGGCGGTTGCCATGATAGAAGGGCTACTGGTCTGCGTACCGATCTGGATATTCTTCGCTCTGATCCTGCATGTACTGAGTTACTGGGAAACCAACCATTTTGATCATGTCATGAAGCTGGGCTCCGCAGTATCCGAAAGGCTGGTCTCAACCAGCAGTACGCATCTGGATACCGGTAAAGCTGCGGACAAGACTTCACCCACTAACAAAACCAAGCCGGGATTTTACATGGAGAAGATAAGCGGTTCAGATGATTTTCCGGTATATTATTATTATATCACCGACTATGTGTCTTCAAAACGCACCAGAAGAATATGCGGTTCCAGATGTTATGCGACCTGGATGTCTCACCCGTTCCTCAAGGGACAGAATCCTAAAGATGAAGGAAAACTTATACAAAAATGGTATGACAGTATGGGCAACAAAGATCTGAATAAAGCTCGAAAAACGCTGCTGTTGGGTTCATGATACTAAAAAATCCTGTTCTATTTTTTCTCACCTTCAATAATCTTTACCGCATCACTCGTCTGATTTATAGCCCAGGTGCTGAACTGATAGATAACTCCAAGCAATACCATTGCTACCGCAATAAGCATTATCCATTCTACCGTTTCAATAGCCTTATCATCGGCCTTCCACCTTCCCAGCAGCTTCTTGAAATACTTCATATTTTCTCCCGCAAATCTACCCGAATGGCGTTGAGATAATAATCTCCGAACGCGTAAAGATATAAGATATAATTGCTGTTATGGAATACGCCAGTGTCGAAAAGAGCAGGAAGGATGCACCACTTACCAGTATCCACTCAACCGAAGATCCGGCATATTCATCATGAAATAATCTCATAAGTAGTTTTTTCATCATCCTACTCCCAGATACCAGCCGTCAATTTTACCGCATCCTGCAAACCGAAAAGTTCAAGTTTATCCAGCATTTTCAGTTTCTGCCCAGTCCAGACCAAATCAAAATTACCAGCAGTACTCCTCTCAAGCCGGAAAATATCCTTCATAAGATACGTATCAGCTTGATGATCAAAACCAACCTCACTAATATGCGTAATGCAACGTCGCCCATCATAAAGTCGTGAAGTCTGCACCACCAGATTGAGAGCCTCGGCAATCTGCCGACGAAGCGCCTCCACCGGCAACCCCAGCTCTGCCATAAGCGCCATTACCTCCAGACGTGAACACGCCTGAAACGGCGAATCAGCATGGACTGTTGCCATGGTGCCACCATGACCGCTGTTCATTGCCTGAATAACATCCACCGCCTCAGCCCGACGTATTTCGCCGACAATAATCCGGTCAGGGCGCATACGCAAAGAAGCGACAAACATATCCCGTATAGTTACCTCACCATGACCGAATTCATCATTAGCCCGCGCCTGCATGCTTACAACATGCTCCTGCTGAAGCTGTATTTCACGCGTATCTTCAATAACGATTATCCGGTGACTGGGATCAAACCAGGACGACATTATATTCAGCAAGGTCGTCTTACCGGAACCAGTTCCACCACTTACTATTATATTCAGTTTGGCTTTGGTTGCAAGTTCCATAAATTCAAGCGCCTGCTCAGTAGCCGATCCGACTTTAAGTAGAAAATCCGGAGTTTTAGCCACCTGTGAGAATTTACGTATATTCAGGCTTATTTTGCCACTGGTAACTGGCGGCAGCACAATACAGACACGTGAACCGTCAGGAAGATGCCCGTCTACTATCGGAGTATCATCGGTTATAGTTTTACCGCAAAACTGCGTAATAGTATTCACCGCGGCCAGAAGAGCAGTCTCAGAAGGGAAGCTGTTGGTCGTCTGTTCTAGCTTTCCGGCACGTTCAACATAAATATTATCCGCCCCAAGTACTATCACCTCAGATATGCTGTCATCAGTAAGTAGATCCTTTATCGGAGAAAGAAAGGCATTAATACCTACCTCATAAATCAGATCATCATTATAGGTTTCAGAAACTTTATTCATGCACTGCCCCCTCCGGGAATCGCTCAACACTAACTGCCTCACTGGAACTGACATACTTCAAAGCAGTCCTAACCGCCAGAGCAAAATCAGCGGAGGAAAGCTCAGCTGGCAGCCCGATATACAACCTGTACTGTGGACCGATCAGAAACGGATGAACCCTTGCTTCCTTGATATTATGCTGTGCAAGTTCATTCTGCAGTAAAGACGTAATCTTATTAGGGTCAATATTGATCTGCACCTCCAGATATTCCTGCAGAGGCTGCAAGCGTCGCAGCAGTGTTATCAGTTCACCTTTATCATAAACGCAACCTGCTACCGTAACCTTTTTAAGAATAGGTTCTGCCTCTACCTTTATCGCACCGGTTGGAATAAGTGACGCGACATATATACTCAGATCTGAAATCTCCAGCGCAACACCAAGTTTTTTCCGCTCCAGTACATTCTCCTTGATTCGCTGGTTAATTACCGCCAGCAGTTTATCCGGATCTATACCCTGTTTTTTAAGCTCTGCATCAATTTTCTGCAGTTCTTTTGCCGCTTTAGGATCTCCTGCCTCAGCCCGTGCAAGCAGTTCCTGCCTCTTTCTAGCAATATCCTGCAAATCAGATACTGAATATACCCCACCACCGGATTTATCAGCTTTTACAAGATCATCCAGTTTTTCAGGATCCACACCATTCTTACGCAAAATACCGTCAAGCTTCAGCAGTTCTGCTGCCGCTTTAGTATCACCATTTTTTGCCCGTTGTGCCAGATCACGGCGTATATCAGCGATATGAGCCAGTTCATCTTTCGAATAGTTACCAGTATTGGAAGCTGTGCTATTGGCTGCTTTCTTTACAGCGACACTTTGCTTCTCAATCTTATGCGCACCAAGACTTAGCCCTGCAGCAATATTGTTTGGATCTATACCCTGATCAAGGAGTTTCTCATCAAACCGCTTCAGCTTTTCTGCTGCCGAATAATCCCCATCCCGCACCCTTTGTAACAACTGATTCCGCTTATTCTGCAGATCACGGAGATTTGACTCAATACTGTCCTTATTTACCTCATTGAGATCATCCATCAATTCAAGTGCCTGTTTACGCGCTTCAACACTTCCCTTGTCCGACTCATTCTTGAGATCCGCAAGCTGCTGTATCAGGCGGTCTCTTTGATTATTCAATGACTGTTCATAGGCACTGGCCACAGAATTTTTGGCATTCGGCTGTATAAACTGTGAAAGCTTATGCTGAACTTCATACATCTTTTTGAGTTTTTCAGGATCAGGATTATCAGGATCTATACTCTTTTTCAGTTCTTCATACTGCTTCTGCAGCTGCAGTTTCTTGTGATCCAGATCCTGATCACTCACAGGCAGGAGATCTATCTCCTGTAACTTATCCTTTCTAATACCGGTATTCAAGGTTTTACGCAACGGCCGGTAATACGGATGATCAACAACGATATCATAATCACAATAATCTAAGTCAATATTTGCCTTACCATTTGAATCAGAAATAAGATTAAAGCTTTGTGGCGGAGTTTTACCATCTTCCTTGGGATAATGCGGGGTGACAGTTATCTTAGCACCAGTAGCCTGAGGTTTTAAGTAATAGGTAATATGAATCGATTTAGGCGGATTCCTCAGAACTTTGAAGACCGCGCAGTACAGGATAGTATCTTCTCTGTCAATTACCGCGCACAGCCCTTCATACTCTCCAAGACTTGGCAACTCCAGTATATCTGTAAAATCACCGGTACTGTTATCAAAATTTGCCCGATCCTGAACCTTGATCAACCCCTGCTTAAGCTCAATCATAATCCTGGCACCCTGCGGAACCTGATTGGCATGACCTTTTATCGTTATATAGCCATTTTGGGTCACAAACTTCTCATCACTCAATTTCAGACTTATTTTATTTCGGCGCTCTATCAGTATATTCATCCCGACAGCTGCCACCCCGACAGCCAAAGCCAACACAATCAAAAGAATCTTGGCCAACGGTGTCAGTGTTATGCCTGATTTCTCTTTTTTCTTATTATTCCGACTTACGTTCACATCCTGCCGGACAATACAGTCAAAAAGCTCCTGAGCAGATTTTGCCCTGCTGGCAACATCCTTATAGAGCATCAAAGCGACAATATCAGATAGATCTTCCGGTATATCAGGAATTAATTCCTTGAGTGGCGGCAGAGTAAGCAGACTCGATGTATGCCAGTACATCCAGCGCTCAGCCAGAGAGTTATTAAGTTTAAATTCACTGGTCTTATGATTATATACCGCAGGGAACTGCTGCTGAAACAATTCACTGCCCAAAGCATATTCATAAATTATCATTCCGAGAGAATAGAGGTTACTCTGTGCAGAAGGAATAAAATTATCTGCATCGAAGGACTCCGGAGACATATACTTCGCAAACTCAGCATTCAATATTTCATCATTATTATAGATGGTAGAGAGAGTATAGCTGTTCATTATCCAGGAACCGTTGGCATTACTGATGATGTTATCAGGAAGCAGCGGATTGAAGAGTAGAGGTTCCTCACGATCATGCACCATTCTCAATGCCTGCAGCATCTGACTGATTAATAAAGCCACCTGACTTAAAGCAGCCGGATCCTTTGAAACGAGATCCTTGATGGATTTACCATAATCCTCAAAAACCATCCAGGCATTATGATCATTATCTATCTTGGAACTCAGTATTCCGGTAATAAACGGTGACTTACCAATACCAGCAAAAAGTTCGATCTCATCTCTAGCGCTTTTACTGTCCTGAGCAGCGACACTTCTAATAACAATCGGTCTGGATACACTATCAGCAATCTTCTGTATTCCACGATACAGGGTGTATTGTGATTTTTTCGCTATCTCATTCTCAATAACGACACTGTCATCAAATACATCTACCATTTTTTATCCCCATCCATATTATTCCTGATTCATTTCATCTCGAATATGCTCAATTCTCAGATTTACAAACCACCAGAGTGCATTCAGATATGCTTTATCGCTCTCAGCCACCGATAAACTTTCTGACGGATCCAATACCCGTACCCTGTTCATCATAGCATAGAGCATCAGCGGATTATCATCCACACACTCCACTACCGGCTTACCATCTGTTACACCTACCACCGGCATTATAGTCATCAAGGTATAAAGTTCCGCCCACTTTGCTAGCGCATAGCTATTATCACCGCTATTATCCCTTATCCAGGCATCAGCAAATCTGTCATTGACCGTTTCATTAATCTGCCGGTTCTCTTCCCAGACTTTGAGACGCTTATAAATCCGTGAATATGCCAAATTCCATTGATGTTGTGTTATTTCAGTATTAGAAACATCTTTTTTATGGTGAAGTGACTTAACCATATAGCCAGCACCGCTGATAACAATCAGCAGAATAATCAGCGGAAAGATGATATTTGCCAGCTTTACTCCGTTACGATCATTGACCGAACAGAGCTTGATATTAACGCCATCACCAATAGTTATTGTATTTCCGGCCTTCAAAAAAATCTTATTATTAACAAATTTACCGTCAACATAAATTCCACGGGAAGATAAATTTTCCACCATTATCCGCTTATTACTATGGGATATAGTAAAATGCTCCGCCATCACGCCGGGATCACTGAGCACTACTTCATTAACATCCAGAGAACCGACAAGTATATTTTCATCACCAATACTATATATCTTTCCCGCCGAGTCGCCGGAAAGAACCTCAATATAATAATCTCCATTCTGCTGATTCACCATTTAAAACACCTGTTATCAGAAGGAAAAACCAAGATTGTTAACATCATCCATGAACTTCAGGATGAATGGACCCAAAAGAATTATAAGACCGCCGATAAGAATCAGAAAACCCGGCACCAATATCTTTACTCTGGCCTTTCCTGCCTTGTCCTGAGCCTCTGTCACCCGCAATTTTTTATACTTTGAAGACGAATTTTCCAGTAAAGACGCGATCGGCCGTCCGAACTTTAAGGCATTGATTATCTCATCAGCAAAACCCTGCGCAATCGGTACCGGCAGCAACCGCTGTCTAAAGCCGGTCATAGCCTCAGTCATCGATGCTCCGCGTTCAAGATCATACAGAACCGCATCAAACTCCTCGCCAATAGGATGTGAACCATAATTCATTACAATCAGTTCCATAGCCTTCTGCAATGATGCTCCTGCATTCATCGTCATACTCAGTATATCCATCACATACGGCATCATACGTGAGACGTCAGCAAAACGCTTCTCAATACTCATATGAATCCAGGTTTTTACAAAAATATATGACATCGCAAAGCCAAAGAATGGTGCTCCTACCAGCAAAGCCGGGCTAATACGTAAAAAAGCCAGAGCATATATCAAAGAAACCCATATTGTAGAGAAAGACACCAACCCAAAAAGCTGATCATCACTCATATTCTTCGGCCAGCAGGCACGCGCATATATTTCCACCAGCTCCTGCCGCACACTTCCTCCCCCGATTGCTTTACCAATAGCGGCGCAAATATTCATAAATTTGGCTCTGGTAGTTCCATCATCCGGGTAAACCATACGGGAACGCCGTATATAACCGAACTCCGTTTTTTTTTCTTCAACAACCGCACTGTTACGCCGATCAGATTTAGCGTTGTTTTTACGGGAAGGGATAAATAACGCCCAGACCAGAACACCAACGGTAATTCCAGTAAAGAACAGTATTAATGTCTGCAACAACAAATTCAAATCAAACATATTCTCACGTGTCAACTAATAATCAATTCTAACAATACGCCGCGCCCAATAATACCCGGAACCGATAAATACTCCGGCAACACAAAGCATTCCAAACCCCATCCAAGTATTGAACATCTCTATTACTGCTTTACTATCAATAAACGTAACAATAGCCAGCATAAGCGGTGGTGCCGCAAGTAAGCCTAAGGTTGAAGCCCGTCCCTCAGCTGTAGCCGCTTTCAATTCCTTCTTCATGGCATTCTGACTTTCCAGAGACTCACTGAGTTCCTCCAGTGTTCTTACAATATTACCACCAAGCTGATTATTCATTATTACAATAACAGAGAACAGTTGAAAACTGGGCATATCCAGTCTTTGAGCCGTAGAAGCAACAATACTGTCAAAATTCTCACCCATCTCCCAACCCTGAGACATAATAAGACATTCATACATCATCGGTGGCGGGATATCCTCTGCCAATTGCTTGAGCGACTGAGTAAACGAAAGTCCAGAACCGAGAAGAATGCTCAAGCGCCGTATCATCTTCGGCAACTGCTCATCCATTTCTTCAAGCCGTTTTTTCCATTTAAAATCAGCTACCAGCTGTGGAATAAACCAGATAGCAAGCCAGAGTGCAAGTCCTAAAATTTTTAGTGAAAACAAAAAATAAAACAACGGCATCATCACGATAAACATCAGACAATACCAGTAATATATATACTTCTCAGAGTCTTTGACATCAGGCCTGAAACGCAATCTTATTTCATCAAGCCAGGCAACATCATGACTTATTCTCCTGCTGATACCATTACGGAAGCTCCACACAAAGGCCGCAACAGCAATACCGGTAAATAAAGCGATACATAGAGTATAATCAGTCATAATATAAAATCTCTCTAATGCTCTATTTCAAAGACACGTTCAATATCCAACAATCCATTATTGACCAGTTCTGGTAAAAATCCCGGAATATAACCATTATGCACCAAATAATGCTTTCCGCTTACAGGATCAAACTCATTCTTCATTATAATGCGGGTAATAATCTGCCCCGTAACCGGATTAATTCCCTTAACCTCCGCAATAGCAGAGATGACACGCTGATGATTCGGTAAACGCTCCAGCTGTACAACCACATCCAGTGCCTGTGAAATCTGCTGCCGTACCGCCTGCAGCGGAATATCAACCGCCATCAGCATCATCGATTCAAGTCTGGTCATTGCATCCTGTGGATTATTTGCATGTATAGTGGTCATCGAACCATTGTGACCGGTATTCATCGCCTGAAGCATATCGAACACCTCCGCCCCGCGACATTCACCAACGATGATTCGGTCAGGGCGCATACGAAGTGAATTTATGATCAGATCACGAATAGTAACTTGCCCTTTGCCTTCCACATTGGCAGCCCGTGATTCCAGAGTTACCAGATGCTTCTGCTGCAACTGCAATTCCGCAGAGTCCTCAATTGTAACCAGACGTTCATCCTCACCAATAAAACCTGAAAGCACGTTTAACATTGTCGTCTTTCCGGTTCCCGTTCCCCCGGATATCACAACATTCTTCTTACCGCTGATAACACCTTTAAGGAGCTCAAGCGCACTCTCATTGAGTGACCCCCATTCCAGAAGATCTTTAAAAGAGATACGTTCCTTAGGAAATCTTCGAATAGTCATGCATGCACCCTTGAGTGCAAGCGGCGGAATAATCGCATTTATTCTGGAACCATCGGCAAGGCGGGCATCAACAATTGGACTTGAACGGTCAATACGCCGTCCCAGAGGAGCAACGATTCTTTCAAGCACAGACATTAATGAATCATCATCAAGAAAAGTATGACAGGTCTTGGTTATAGCACCATTCTGCTCAACATATATCTGAGTTGGCGAAACAACCATAATCTCGGTGACCCCAGGCATCTCCAATAGATCCTGAAGCGGTCCCAGACCGAAGATCATATCACAGACAACCTTCTTAATATGTCTGGTTATAATATAATACTGCACATTCTCTGGCATATATGCCGCCATTTTATTGACTGTTTCGGCGAACGATCCTTCAAACGGATCAGCAAGATCACTAACCATTCTGGAATTATCACTCAGCCCGAGTTTATCAACTACATCAGCGTCATAATCCTCTGCCAGTGCTTCAACCTTCTTATTAAATCCCGGAATACTATAACTACGCCCCGTGAAGGTATTCCCAGAACTAAGAAACCTCAACACCCGCCACTGCATAGCCAATATCAGCAGCGGTAAATGGTATTTCCCTTTGGTAGAAAGCTTATCAGCGAGTTCCTGTTTAACAATAGCGTCAATTTTCAAGCCGATAGCAAGGAGTCTTTCCCTGCTTGCTTGAGTCGCATCAGTCTGGCGTTGCCGCAAATCCACGCTCTCCACAACCAGAACATGTATCTTTCGCAACATGAGAGCAAGTTCTTCGAGTGAGACCCCCGACTCACGGGGTTCAGGATCTGTCGAACTCTGACGTAGAGTAAGAAAGTATCCCGGTAATGATATTTCAGAGATAGGCTTCAGTTTCGCACTTTTGCCGGGAGCTATATCAACTCCATCTACTCTGATAGGCATAGCATCAGAACTGACAGTAACCCACCAACCTCCGGATGCCCGATCAACAGCAAAAACTCGGGACGAGATAAAGCGTGATTTACTCAGGACAATATCATTATCAACCGATCTGCCAACGGTAAATCCAGATGACTTATCATAGGCCACCCACTGTCTGCTGCGAAGAATATCATTTACAATTACCTGCATTCATTTACCCTGCTTATTCTTTGGGACGTAAAATCAGCGAAATAGTCGTATTGGGTGCATTATAATACTGAGTAAGAGTAACAGCATCCGATTTATCCAGTCTGAACGTGACTTCATTACCGTCCTGCACCTCAGACTGAGTATTATACCCCAGCTGTATCCTATCCATGGATATCAGTGAGCCTATCATAAAGACCTCGACATCTTCAAGAATAGTAATTGTCTGCATTTCACCGACACCACCCTGCTGCAGAGAGCCTAATGGAGCCAGCAGTTTAGAAACTAGAGCATTGGGATTGGTAGTAAGATCTGAAATTTTGGTATTATCGTCTATACCGTTTTCAGAATCCTGAGGCTTGGGCATCGTCACCAGAATATCGACATGATCACCCGGAACAAGTCGAGAGCCGAACAGATTTTCTTTTGACAGAATAACCGTTTTCAAAAAACCACTTTTAAATTTCTCATCAAAATTAAATGATTCCGCCATATAACTATAGAGTAAAGGATTATCAGCGGCAACAGCGTTAGCCAAAACCCTTCCTTCAAACAGCTGGACATCAGCTGCAGGAACACAACGGTCAATAAAACTTTTCACTGAAGGCACCACCGGAATATCAATCGGTTTGAGATCAGAATTAACCTTCATAACATGACCCACCGGAAGATCCTTTGTTGCGACAAGAATTTCTTTAGTTGGAAGATTACTGACAACGTTATTTTGTGCTGCCGAATTTTTAATCCCCTTCAGGAATACAAACATCATCCCGAGTGCCAGAAGACCAGCTATTATTGCAATAATAATCCCGACCTTTTTTCTATCTCCATTTTCTTCTGCCATGAAACACCCCTGTAGTTATATATATCCAAACTATAAACTAATCCACTCCCGCCTTTAGAGCAAAACCCCACTATTTTTATAATACATATTAACTACACGCTTTACAATATTAATCTATCTTAAATTACAGATAATACACAACATATACACCAGGTAATACCAATAATCCGTAGGCGGCAAGAACAGACTTTAAAGATATTTTACTCAACAACCTGTAAAAACTCGAAACTGCTATTACTGCAGATTCAGACTCTTCTCATACCGTTTGAAAATATCCGACTTTTCCCCGTTATATCCCTGCAGAATATTTTTTACTGCTTCAATATCACCTTTTTTATGCTCCACTACCGCTTCAGCAAGAACTGCAGTCTCACTTCCTGCGGCTATTCGCAGCAATTGACCTACAGCCTCTTCACCAAGAAGCATATCATCCAGCATAAGAGCCACATTCAGCATCTCTTTCCAGGCTATCAACCGGTCACAATCAGGATCTTCCAACATCGAAGTCAGAATATCCTTGGCTTCTACAGGTTTATGACTGCGTAAACAGGTTCGCACAGTCATAATCTTAAGATCGTTACGATCCTTATAGCTCTTCTCTGCCAGAAGTTTTTCAAATAATGGTAAAGCATCATCATAATCAGCCAGACGATAATATACTGTCGCCAGATTCTCCTGCAACGCACTTTCTTTCGGTGCCAATGAGAAAGCTTCAAGAAAATATTTTTTTGCCTCTTTATCATGACCTTCCATCTGTGCGATATACCCCAGATTCTGGAGCAGGCCCGGAGCATTCGGGTGCTTTTTCATCGCCCCGGCAAGAAAAACCTTGGCCTGGGAAATATCTGCCGCTTCAATATACATCTCCGCCGCAGCCATCTCATACTGTACATTATTCGTATCGATTGCTGCTGCCTTCAGGTAACATTCAAGCGCCTTATCGATTTTACCCTGCCGTTCATTATACACGCCCAGATAATATACAAAACGTGCCTCCTCAGGCCACTGCCGCAAACCACTCTCCGCGACAGCTGTAATCTCATCCTGACCTCGATCCAATTCAATAAGAATTTGCAGACGCAAGAGATTCGCATCCATAACATTACTCTTCATCGCCAGAGATGCATCAACCTGTTCCAGGGCTTCACTAAGATTACCCATTGTAAATAATTGTGTTGCTTTCTCATAGGCAGAGGCAGCATCCATTCTTTCCTTGTTCTCATTGAGTTTTTTTGCAGCTTCAGCAGTATATTTTCCATGACGCTCCCCCCCGGACATGCAGCCACCCGCTACAAGTGACAACAACAACAGGACAGCGCCGCAAATTCCCCGACCACCTTTTATTATAGTATCATTCATTTCTATTCCCATCGGCTATACCCCTGCACAAACATCGTTATAATCCGCATACATGTCCTCTTCCAGCAGTTCATTATCCTGCTGTAAATATGCTGGACGCTGTTCTACCGGTAGTTCAGTTGTACCTGTTGCTGCCGCTGTTTTTTCCGGCAGTCCGGCTTTTATACTCTCCTTAATTCCTTCAGATTCCTTAAGTTTCTGCCCCAGCACTTCATCTTCTATACCTTCAGGAAGACTATATTCATCATTGACTATCTCTGCAGTATTCTCAGCCAGCTTACAATATTTTTCCGAATCCTCTTCATTAACATTCTTACTATCAACTCCGATCAAATTGTTTATACTCTTATACAACTGATCATCAGCGGCTGAACAATACTCCTTCTCAGCTATATCGCTCAACTCCTTACAAACTTCACACTGATCACCACGGAGCTGCAGCGAACGCCGATACAGCCAGAAGCCGATATCTCTACTATTAGTGAGAAGACTTCTATACGCCCGAAGGTTGAGCTGCCGGCACTGCCGTAACTTACTCCATGGCAGCAAACCATTACGCATACCAGCCAGCATCTCTTTCGAGTCGCATATAGCATTATTACCAATACTCTCCATCTCATCATCGCTCATTACAATCGGCTTTATAAGAAAAATAAGTTCTTTTCGAACAACTTTATCTGTCTGCGACCGCCCTATCGCTCCAATAATAGGAATATTCCCATACCCCGGAACCTGAGTGCGGATCGCCGAAGTCTCTTCAACAAACAGACCTCCTATAACCGCTGTCGCCCCTCCTGGTACCACAATATCCGCTGCAACCGTCTGCACGTTCTCTTGCGGCACCTTCTGCGTATTATTATTAGCATCAGTTAGCTCATTAAAAACCACATCCGATATCCGTGGTGCCAGCACCAGACGCACCTTGCCATCTTCAACTATGTATGGCCGCACATCAAGTGAGATACCGGATTCTATAAACTTTACAGACTGCACAATCTGATCATCTGAATAACTGGTCTCCAAATATCCGACATTTTGTCCAACCATTACCCTGGCACGCTGCCGGTCTAGTGATAACACCTTCGGCTTCGATAATACAGACACATCGGTTATCTTATCAAGAGCGGTTACAAGAAGAGCCGCATCACCTACTGCTATCCCGCCTTTAAACGAATCACTTGCCAAAAGCCCCCCGGAAGCATTGCCGCCACCAAAATTCTCCACGCCACCATTATCAAAACCGAAATAATTATTAAGGTTTATATTACTTAACATCGCAAAATCAATCCCGAATTGATTATCATCATTAAGAGTAACTTCGAGTACTGTCGCTTCCAGTAGAACCTGTTTCGGACGTTTATCCAGTTTAACAATCAGATCAGAAATTTTTTCAATATTTTCCTTATAATCATAGACAACCAGAGCACTGTTCAGCGCAAAACGCTGCTTATTCGGCTTATACACCGGATCCTTATTTACACGATCACTCTCATCACTATTATTATCACCATCATCATCATCAATATCTTTATCATCATCAATCACCTGCGCTTTCCCGTCAGCAGACAGAAGCTCCTGCGCCGCAATCAAGCCATCCTTGGGACGCAAATAATTAAGTCGGAAAATTTTGGTATCCATTCCATTCTTACCCTGAATCCGCTTGCTCATCTTTTCCTTGGTAAATACCTCAATGAAATTGTTATTCTCGACATACGACAATCCATTCACATCGAGCATAGTTCGCAGTGCTTTATAGAATGGTACAGTATAAAAGGTCATTGATACTACGCGGTCAGACCCGGCGGCAAGGATAATATTTTTGCGGGATTTAACAGATAATTCCTGAAGGATTGTTGAAATTTTTACGTTCTGGGCATGAACACTTACTGTATTATAATTACTTACACTAACCTGGCAAATACTGGGGCCATCGACCAATGTAGTACTATCCATCTCGGTCTTAGACTTTTTACCCTGCGCAGCGGTCAACTTATTCAATGCAGCAGTTATCGGTTGGGTCTTATCTTTGTCTGAATCTTTATCAGGGGATTTTGCTGCGACCAAAAGTTTTTCCAGCAGCTCCAGACGCTCACTGACAGTCTTAAGATTTTCTTTGGCAATACTTTCTCCATTTATAATATCCGACTCAACCGCCATTACTGGAAATATAATGAGTGCATATACCCCAAAAATCAAAAATAATCTTACTGCGCCCGGCTTAAGCCCAGATGTCATACGACTGAACAAATCATTAATTATTATCATAGCCAAACCCTTGTTATACTTATGCCCAAAACACAACGAATAGAATACCAGATTACTTATCGAAATATAACGGCAAATATCTGAGTTTTTCTCTATTCTTTCCGGTAACAGTTGCACATAATGCCAGTTAGCAAAAGATTAGGTTCATGACAAGACAACTTAACAAAAATCATACTTAAGTTATTATGTCACAATGGTTAATAAGTACAAAAGACGTTCAAAAATTTCTGAGGCTAAATTTCGAAAGATAGTAAGACTATTTATTCTCGACATTGAAGCCACAAAAATAGCCACAATCACAGGACTATCAAGAAAAACTATTGGCTCCATTGTTAATGGAATTAGAAAAAGAATTTCTGTATATTGTGAACATCAGTCTCCATTTCAAAAAGGTGAAATAGAAATTGATGAAAGCTACTTTTGTGCTCGACGAGTTCGTGGTAAACGAGGACGAGGAGTACATGGAAAACATTTAGTACTTGGCTTGATCAAACGTCATGGCAAAGTGTATGCACAAGTAGTTACAAACTGCTCAGCATTGGTTTTAATACCTATAATCAAGTCTAAAGTCGGTATGGACTCTGAAGTATATACCGACGGTTTTAAAACTTATGATGGTCTTGCGAACTTCGGCTACAAGAAGCATCATAGAATCAACCATTCTAATAATGAATTTGCAAAAGGCAAAAATCATATTAATGATGTTAAAACTTTTGGGCTATCGCTAAAACCAAATTAAGTAAGTATCGTGGTATTAGCAAAAAGACTTTTTACTTGCACTTAAAAGAGTGCTAATTTCGTTTTAATCATCGAGATGATGATTTGTATAAACTGGTCTTGAAGATAATTCGCAAAAACCTTTTATAGAAGATTAAGCGAAGTTATCTTGTCATGAACCTTAAATTTATATTTAAAACGCCAAAGCTTAATGACAGAAGTGGCGACGTGTATATATAGCCTCTTTCATACTTGGACTTATATGCTTTGTTTTTAGACTTGAGATTCTTAATAGCTCTGTCTGTCAACATAGTGTGGGATCCTATTTTTAAGGTGCATACGAGACCCCAATCCCCCCCCAAAAAAAATGTTGTGAAATATCAAGACTTTTTCTGACATCACATAAAAGGATGAAAAGCTATAACATGTTGAATTTTTGTGAATTAAACAGCTAATGAATGCTGGTGACAGGAGCTGATGGTGGAGGCGGCGGGAATCGAACCCGCGTCCTGCAATATTATCCAAAAGAACTTCTACGTGTGTAGTCACTACATTAATCTCGGTCTACGTATTCTAGTAACGATTTTGGCAGACCCAGTCTGGTTTTAATCTTGGTTTGGTCACGGCTCAGACATGTCTTTACCAAACCCAGCCGATTAGTTGTCTCAGTACCACGCCATCGGCGTCACATAATACTGAGGGCGCTTTTTATTAAGCAGCCATAGCGTAGCTGTTATTATCAGCAATTATTTTTTTGGACGGCTTTTAACGAGGCCAACCGACCAACCTCGACACGCGATTCAATCTTCCTCTATTCAGTCGATACCATGTCGCCCCCGAATATTTACGATTTGAAGCAAGCTCAGATATTCAAAGCTCTACATTATTATATAGCAATTCAATTAATTTTCAATACATAATAATTAAGAGTTAATATTGGTGGCTTATTACTGATTCTCAATAAAAACATCATTTTATTATTCATTCAACATAATATTATAAACCACCAGTAATAAATTAAAATTATCCCATAAATTTAGTATCACAATAACTACAGTTACTTTTTTTATTAACAAAAACACAAACAATCATATTCGTATAAAAATCATATTATTATTAGACTTGCGATCTGTTTATTAGTAAAACTTAAATGATTAGTAGCTCAGAGGGTATTACATACTATAAAACATATATAATTCAAAATTATTAACCAGAACCTGTTAAAAAGAAGAATATGAAAAGGATATTTCTTGCTCTAATAATATCACTATCACTTTATCAGCTACCTGCGCTAGCAAAAGATTACCAAAAAATCAGAGACAAAGAAAAAGAGAGAATAGTTCCAACCCCAGCAGGTTTTGACCTAATCACAGAAGAGAAGGAAGAGCAGCTCGAGCTTCCAATCTACAACGATATCGCTATTGCAAAAAAGCGACTCCAATTCTTCTCCAAAGATGATCTCACAAGCTACCAATCCAGAAAAATCCAAAACAAATAAAAAGAATTATGATATACACTATACCCGAAAACTCAGATTTGTTAATCAATCCTGAAAAATTAAGAAGAAAGTTAAAAATTACCCCATAGCCACTACATCTAGTCAAGAAATAACAAAGCTACTTCTCAAAGCACTCCCTAACATTGAAGAATGCCCCACTGTAAATACACAAAAATTATAAAAATTTACAACAAACAATATAAAAATATTACAAACATGAAAATGGCTTAATATTGCTGAAAGTATCTCAAACTACTTCTTCAATAATCATTTAGGAAAAAGAGCAACTGCATATAAAAGCGAACAAATACTAGAACAACTAAAAACGATCAACTCGCACCCAGTATACATCTATGAATCAAAAGATTTTATTAAAGATAAAGCCTTAATAGAATATTATATAAAAAAATTACTCCAACTAAATCCCGATACAGAAGAAGCTACAGCATTCCAATACACAAAAAACATCCTAGAGGGTAATTTTTCAACATTTTAAACTAAAGCAAATCCCAAAACTTGTGGAATGAATTTTTCTATCAAATACCCAAGTACTTTTTCTTTAAAAAGTCCAAATAAGAAAGGCACATTAATACGAAAACTTATCCCAGATATTCCAAATACTCTTTTAAATCCGTTCTATCTTATTGAAATTATTTCTCTACCTGAACACCCACTTGCACAGCAAGTGAATACTACAGCAGAGAAATCTCGTATTTATGCAGATGCTATATACAACATTGATAAAAACTACTTCTTAGCTGGCAATAATGGGCGTATAAGCCGGGAGCGAACTACTATAAATAATTATCCAGCCTGTATATTTACAGTAGAAAACATTTGTGGAACTAAATTCTTTCAAATGCCAGCAAATCATAAAAATATAGACATATTTATTAAAAATAAATATGTCAGAATAAGCCTCCATTATTACGTAGAAAACAGCTCAACCCCTGAATATATGCGCTATAAGACTCACCTCCCTATACTTACGAAAATAGCAGAAAGTATAGAAATTTTCGGCAAATAATTTCAAATATTGGCTCATCAAAATTATTCGCTATGCACCTTCCAATATTTTGTCATAAGTTCTGACCTAAATGGCACTTCTAAAATTATTGAAGCTTACTTCAACTAAAGAAAAAAGCTAATCGATACCATTATTGAAAGTGTAACGCTATCTATTAAATAAATACTGTAAAAAATAACCTGATTACAATCCTATAAATTCGATAAAATAAAAAATTATAATTTTGTCCTACCCAAACAAATTTATTTTCATATAGTTATAGTTGAGTTTAGTTAGAAATTCAACTCAACTATAATTTTATTCTAACAAGCTATGCTCTAGGCGGAAGCCATCCCAGCTTGAAAATAATTACCCCAAGTGTAATTTTTTTAAGTCTGTGTTTTCGTAAAAAAGGAGTATAGATTCGTGGCTACAAAAATTATTATTATCTCACTTTATTTTATCATATCTCTCACCATCGGCTTTATCGTAAAGAAAAAAGCCCACGTTGAAGATTACTACCTTGCAGACAGAAAACTTTCGCCCCTCATCTTTGCCGGAACAATGCTAGCAACCAACCTAAGTGCATTTACAATCTTTGGCACAAGTGGAATAGGTTATCGAGAAGGGCTTGCATTCTTCCCTATAATGGGGTTTGGTACGGGGTTTATGGCCATAACATTCTGCATAATCGGTATAAAAATATGGAAACTAGGTAAAACTTACGGACTGGTAACTCCTGCAGAGCTAATCCATAAAATTTATAATAACAAAAGTCTCTCGATTATTTTCTCACTGGTACTCATAGTATTCACACTGCCATATGTTGCAATACAACCTTATGCAGCTGGTAAAGTAGTCAGTCAGCTATTCGGTGTCCCTACCTGGGTCGGAGCAATAATAATCACACTTATTATTGTCGGTTACACACTAAGAGGCGGGCTTAGAGCAATAGCTATTACCGATATATTCCAAGGACTACTTATGCTAATTCTGCTTATTGTCGCCATTTATGCCGTGGGGATGTATTATGGCGGAATAACCGACGCTCTAAAGCTTATTGAAAACACCCGCCCTGCACTCCTAACTAGAGAAGGTGCAAGTGGGTTCTACTCATCAAGTATTTTCTTAAGCTATATTCTTCTCTGGTTCTTCTGTGATCCAATGTTCCCCCAGATTTTCCAACGGTTCTACGCTGCTGAATCACCACGTGCAATTAAAATATGCAGCGTAACGTATCCACTCGTATGCACTATAATCTTTATCATACCCATTACAATCGGAGTTCTTGGCAACATAACTTTCCCGGGACTTGACCACTCACAATCAGATGCAATCATGGCCATACTTATGACCCATGTCGGTGGAGACATATTCGGTACACTTGTTCTTACAGCAGGTATTGCTGCTCTAATGTCGACAATGGATTCACAATTACTCACCTTGAGTTCGATATTCACCAGAGATCTGCTTCCGCTTATTAAAAAGAGGAGTATAGAAAACTCAACCAAAACAAGTAAGGTTATGGTTATGCTACTGGCGTTGTGTGGGCTCATAATTGCGCTGACTACCAGCACCACAATTCTAAACTTAGGCATGACAGCGTTTACAGGCCTATCTGTACTTTTCCCAACAGTTCTTTTCGGCCTGTATCTTGATAATAAAGCACACGCAAGAAGTGCTATTTTATCCATAATTACTGGAGAAATATTTGTTATACTATACCATTATAAAATACTATCAAATGGAGGTTTCCTTGGAGCTGTGCCTATTATGCTGGCCAGTACCGCAACCTATCTAGTTACCCAAGCTTTCCTCCAGGATCTAGGTTTCCCATCTAAAATTATTTTAAAGCGCATCCTGCAGATATCAATACTTCTAGCACTAGCCATAATACCAATAAGTTTTTCTTCCTCAAAAACAATACACTATATCTTTCCCAACTGGATCTGGTATTATATAGTTTTGAGTGTTCTACAATCTATTTTCTGTGCAGTTATTATTTTTAGGAAACCAGACCCTAAAGACGGCACTACTTACAAGGCATAATATAAGATAATAGTAGAGAGGAAGATCATAATGAATACAACCGCAGACTACCATGTAATAAAGAATGAGAATGAACTCAATGACTATTATAATATTCGCAGAGAAGTCTTTATTAAAGAGCAATCATGCCCAGAAGAGATTGAAATTGATGAATATGAAGAGAATTCTATCCATTTTATTGGTTTATTTAATGGCAAAGCAGCCTGCACTTCACGCCTCCGTTTTATAGGAGACAAAGCTAAATTTGAACGACTTGCAGTGCTCAAGAAATACCGCAAATATGGCTTAGGTCGGGGTATGCTTGAGCATGTACTGGCTTATATAGATAAAAACAACTACAAAACAACGGTTACTCATGCTCAGAGCTATCTGCTCAAATTCTATGAAGACTTTGGATTTGTAAAAGAAGGTAGTGAGTTTTTAGAAGCCGGCATAAAGCACTACCTTATGAGTCGTCACAAGAGCTGAATAAATTATTGGATAGTGCTTACATCATATTTACTACGCTTATTCTTTATCAAAATTATCATCAAATCCTGAGTTCCCAGAAAGCTGCAATTTTTCAGACATTTTTGACTCAATTGCATCATCTTTAGATTCAGAACTATTTTGTATAGTTGCTTTATGCGAAGAAGAAGCATTACTATAAATAAGAGCAACCAGATATTTTACCAATTCATTAAGCTCAGAGGCTTGCGCTGAAAGTTCTTCACTAGTAGAAGCGACCTCTTCAGCACAGGCAGCATTTTGCTGAGTTACTCTATCCATCTGAGATACAGCAATATTTACTTGCTCAACACCTTCTGCCTGTTCATTCGACGCCTCTGAAATTCCTTCCATAATAGTGCTGATATTATTGACACTTTTTTCAACATCATGAAATTTTTGTTTCAAACTTACAGCTATTTTCGAACCTTTAGATACCCGCTCAATTGTTTTTTCAATCAAATTTGAAGTATTCCTAGCAGCATCAGCACTTCTTTGCGCTAAATTTCTCACTTCATCAGCGACCACAGCAAAACCTTTTCCTGCATCTCCAGCCCGTGCTGCTTCAACAGCAGCATTCAGCGCAAGCAGATTCGTCTGAAATGCTATTTCTTCAATTGTCTTTATAATATTATTTATGTCATGAGAAGAGCTACTGATATCTTCCATAGCTTCACTCATATTACTAACAGCCCGAGCACCATCATTAACTTGAGATTTTGCTTTTACCATACTTTGTTCTGCTCTTTTTGAATTATCTGCATTTTCTTTTGTCTGACTCGCAATTTCCTCAAGAGAGGCTGAAGTTTCTTGAAAGCTACTTGCCTGCTCTGTTGCTCCAGCAGAGAGCTGCTGACTTGCCGATGATATCTGATTTGACGCAGCTGCAGTCTGAGAACTATTTACTTCCAGAATATCGGCGATTGACTTTATACTATTTACTATTGATCGAATTATAACATATGCAAGCACTGCCCCAAATAGAACAGCAACAACACTAATAATACCTATCCACATCTTGGTCACAGTAGCAGCGTATAGCATTTTTTCATCGGTCATAATATTTGCTTTAGCTACTTTACGAATATCTCCCAATATACCTTGCACCTCCGTCAAATACGTTTTAGTTTCATTTACATAAATTTTCTGAGCTGCCAACATTCCTTCAACCTTTGAGTCATTGAGTGCGATTAATTTATCCAATCCAGCAAGTGTTGTGTCAGCATAATCTTTAATCTTTGCATAATAGTAATTTTTCGCTTTATTGCGATCGCCACTTGCTAAAAGATGATTTAGCTCTATTACACTTGAGTGAAGCTCAGCATGACTGGCGATTACTTCATCTATAAATTCTGCAAACTCTGCATCACTGTTTCTGAGTTTCTGCACCTGAGCACTGTCAAGCCATTTACCTAGTTTACATTTTTTACTGTCTGTTTCTACATTTGCTTTCTTTGAATTAGAATCAAGAAGCGTATCTTTTACTCTATGCATCCATACCAGGTGATCATTCTTTTTTCCTTGGAGAAAACTGCTCAAAGTAAGATCGCCCTGCGCATATACTTTTTTTATTTTCTCTGCAGATTCATGGAGTAATTTATGAGGAGCTTCAATCTTTTCAAGATATGGTTTCAAATCAGGCACATGTTTAGCAGCAAGCTTACTCTGCTCTCCATAATACCACTGACCAAAACCACATTTATGCTCATCTGTCTGAGCATGTAATTCATGCACCTCAGGGTTATTAATAAACGCATTTACCTGATTTGCCCAATTGAGATGATCAAGCTCTCGTTGAATAATTTCACCCTGAAGTTTATTTCCATATATCACAGTTTTTGCATTACTCGTAATACTATCAATCCCTAAAAAACCCACTACACCTTCTACAATTAACAGAACAAGCACAACGCACATTGAAAAAGCCAGCTTCTTACCAATAGTATCAAGCATCTTAAGCTCCTTGCTGATTGCACAAAACACCTATTTAAACAGTATTTTGTAATAAACACACACATATTTATAGTACCATAAAATAAAAAAATAATAACTTAAAAAACTCTTTTAAGAAATAAATAATGTAATAGCACACAGACAAACATCTACCACTCACCTTCAAGCAAATGATGTACTATATTAGTATTTTTACCTACATTCGCAAAACGCATATATAAAATGCAAAACAAGCGCAGCAGCTCACTTTTCTAACATAATACAAATCTTCCACCTGTAATTTGCTAACAATAATAGAACATTTCCAGCGATTACTATTTACAAAGTAGAGTCATCTATATATAATTAATTCGATTGTGTTAACCAAATTATCTAAAAAAATAGGAGAAGCTATGTTTGCTGGAAGTAATGTTGCTATAGTCACGCCATTTACGCAAGACGGTGCAGAAGTTGACTATGCAAAGCTCAAAGAACTTATCGAATGGCATATTGACGCTGGCACAGACGGCATCCTCCCAACTGGATGTACTGGTGAAGCGGCTACCCTCTCTCACTCTGAGCAGAAAGAAGTTATAAAATTTTCTGTAGAAACAGTTGCAGGTAGAGCCAAAGTAATTCCTGGTACTGGAAGTAACAATACAAAAGAAGCAATTGACCTCAGCTGCTATGCTAAAGAAGTTGGAGCAGACGGCGTTCTTGTTATCTGCCCATACTACAACAAACCGACCCCAGAAGGACAATTCCAACATTATAAATTAATTGCAGAAGCAGCCGATATACCTGTGATGCTCTATAATGTTCCAGGGCGTACTGGTACTAAGATGTCAGCAGACACTATTGCCAGAATGTATAATGAGATTGAGAACATTGTATGCATTAAAGAAGCTTGCGGCTCTGTTGATCAGATTACAGAAATTTTAGAGAAATGCAAGATTGAAGTTCTTTCAGGCGATGATATGCTTACTCTTCCTATGGGGTCAGTCGGTGGTAAAGGTGTAGTAAGTGTGATTGCAAATCTTGTCCCAGAAGAAGTCAAAGCACTCTGCGATGCAATTCTAAGCAATGATTACCCTAAAGCCAAAGAGCTTCACTACAAGCTTATCGAGCTCGCACGTACTATGTTTATCGAGACCAATCCAATCCCGGTTAAGATGGCGCTTGAACTCATGGGCAAGATGGATTACAATGTTCGCATGCCGCTTACTCGTCCGCAACAAAGTACTGTAGAGGCTTTAAAGATAGTACTCAAGAAATATAACTTAATGAAGTGACCCTGAATTTTAAACTACTAATATCCAAGGTACATTGCTCATGAACAACTTTGCGGTAATAAGCGATATACACGCCAATGTAGCTGCTTTTAAAGCAGTTTTGGATGATATAAACTTAATGTCACCGGAGCGCATAATCTGCCTCGGTGACATTGTTGGTTATGGGCCAGAGCCAAAGAAGACATTGAGTATGGTACGAGCGAATTGCGATATTGTAATCAAAGGGAACCATGATCAGGCCGCAATTGAATACCCAGAAGGCTTCAATAAGATAGCACACGAGGCAATAGTATGGACCAAGAGAAGCCTCAAAAGTTTACGTCTTTTCTCCAGTGAAGTCCGAATGAACTGGCGCTTTTTACAGAGTTTGCCTGAGCTATACAAAGAAGATAACATGCTATTTGTTCACGGCTCACCACGTGAGCCAGTTACAGAATACATCGATGAAGATGATACATTTGAGATCTATCCCTCAGGACGTGAAAAACTTAAAAATATATTTACTTATATCAATCATATATGCTTTTGCGGACACACACACATACCGGGTATTTTTACTGAAGATTTTGAGTTTATCCACCCAGAGGTTTTAAATGATGGATACACTCTTGACAAAAATAGAAAATACATTATCAATGTTGGTTCAGTTGGCCAGCCCAGAGACGCATTCTGCGAAGCAAGCTATGTCTTATACCGCGACGGTAAGGTTAATTACAGACGAGTTGAATACGACGTAAGTGATACCTACAACAAAATAATATCAAACCCTTGTCTCTCAAACTTTTTAGCTGACAGACTCCACAGAGGTGAGTAATAACTTTCCAGCAAGCTGCTTTTTCGCAAAACATCCACTTTGTCTAGCATTTTACAACTTAAACTTATTGTAGAATTTATTTATACCATAAACATTTAAAAATCCAGACAAACGACCTGAATCTTTTGTTTCATGCTTGACAGTTTTCAAAATAGTAGTTACAATCTCAAAAAAATACGTATTAAATATATTGTATGCAAAAGGTAAGCTACGTGCCAAATATACCATGGAAGGTATCGAGTGATAGAAACAGTCAACATCATTATAATGGATAATATTGAAGCACCTACTTCTTTTATAAACCTTTTAGAGAAAAAAGGTTTTGCGGTTAATATTTCTTATGACCCAGGAAAAAGCCCTGAAAACTATACCAGATCTGAACACACTACAGACTATAAAGGTATAAAGGTTCTAATTAAACTCGGCAAAAGAAAGGTAGATTACGGCGTTATATCTATACTTCATATCTACGGGAACAAACTCTATATATGCGGAACAGAAGATCTTGTAAATTATGTAGACAAAATTACTCGTGATGCTATGACCAGAGATTAACTAAACTATGTCTCATATTTTTAAATTAATAGTTCAGTGATATTCTACCGACCATCACATAAATTCAAAAGCATGAGTAAATCAAAAAAACTTTCCTCGATACTTTTTGAGGCTGTATCAATAGTAATAACCTTTGACTCATCCCACAGATGATACTCCCGACCTACAACTTCATCCCATGTTGGAAGTCTCAAATTTGCAACTTCAGATACTCTATTCTCTACCCTTCTACGATGCTTTTCTATGTTAGAGCAGATTACCTGAATATTTATAATCTCTACCCCAGCTTCATCTGCCACTTGGCTCCACTCACATCGCGTGAGATTTACCGGGTTACACGAGTCAGCAACAACGCTCACCCCATTTTGCAGATTATCCATGGCAATCCTATATGACAACCTGTAACCTTCGCCCATCACCTCAAAAGAGCATAACTCACGAATCCCCTGTTCAATCGTATCAATTCTCAAATACGCAGCATTCACCTTTTGAACCAGTTTTTTAGCAATAGCAGATTTACCAACTCCTGGCAAACCGGAAAAGACATAAAGTACCGTTCTATCCTGAAGCATTTTTTCTCTCTATTTTAACTTTAAGAAAAGTTAGTCCTTTTTATTTCTTAATACCTGAGCATCATAACCATATGATTATTACATACAAATTTTACTATAACAAAGATCCGAGATAAATGGCTGATAAAATAGCGATAAGCGCCACAGCCTTAGTATTAATATTAGGTATTACAAGATTTATTTCAGCTGCAGATAACTAGATTGTCTCACCAATTCTATCAACAATAGCAAGAGATTTCAATGCCTCTATTCCACAGATTAATGCAATACTTACAGCTTATTTGATACCATATGGAATAATGCAACCATTTTATGTTTATATTAATGATCGAAACGGCAAGAAAAAATTTTATCCTGTACAGTATTCTGCTTTGCATCACTTGGTACTCTAGGCTGCGCTACGGACTCATTATTATAGATTCTATGTCTCTGGCGAATTTTTGCAGTTGGAATACTCATTTTTACACTTATCACCACAAGGATAAAATTAAACTAAACAACATAAGCCATATACCGCTCCAATTCCTATTATCCCCAACTGCAAGTTACTTTTTTATAACCTATAGACTCAAATTTTATACATACATTCTAAATAATGTACAATCCAACCTCTGCAACTTAAAAATAGTATAACGATAATATTTAATTATATTTAAAATGACTAAATTTGAGCTAGTTTAAAAAAACAATAATTCTTTTTTACTAATTAAATAAAACCACTTGTTCGCAAAATATATAGTAAATAGCTATTATAAGAATATTTATCCCTAAAAGCTATCAAATTGGCAAAAAGCAACATTTCTTTACAATCAATTCTTGACAATTCGACATTTTGGTGTATTATTCTTCAGTGTTTAAACAACAATACCCTAACTCTTCTAAATACAATAAATTATAGCTATGAGCAATATATTACTTAACCTGTAAAGAAAATCTCTACAAATGCTAAAATTATTTCCATCGCAATACTATTTTGATAGAAAAATGGAAAATAGATACGTTGAATGGATATTTAAAAAAACGCGGCTCTTTGTTGCGGCAATAGGATTATTGGTTGTCTCTCTAATAACAACAATTACTATTGCTAATATCTACATCTCAGGTTATGAGCTTGTATCCCGAACAGTTCTATGCATACGCATCATAGTATTCATTATTAATTTTGCAACAATTATCTCATTTATCTGGCTATCAGCCCACACAGCAAGAAATGTTCTTTTCGCCTCCACTATAATTTTAAGTCTCATGGCATTTCTGGATACATACAATTGGGTAGGTCAAATAGGTTATTTTTCACCTGAAGCTCAGATGATAACAATGTACATGTTTATGATTATCCCATTCCTCAATGTAGAGCATAAAGTAGTAACCGGCATACTGGTAATACTTGGGCTTATAATTTGCAAATATCTCTTAAAGGTAGACGTTTTCTGGTCCATGCTGTATTGTCTTATGATGTATGCTACAAATATCGTAGTATACTATATTTTCGATATACTTCTCAGAGCACAGTTCAAGACAATCTGCACCGAGCAGAGCAGATCAAACACCGATATTCTCACAGGTGTTTACAACAAAAATGCCTTACATACCTTCTTCCCAGATGATGTCAAATCAATAGCCCATAATGAGAAAATGATAGTTGGTTTACTCGATATTGACTGCTTCAAAAACTATAACGATACTTATGGACACGTTGCTGGTGACAAAGTACTCAAGCAGATAGCCCAAGCGCTACAAAGTCTTGGTTTTGACAAAGTCTATCGTTTCGGTGGCGAAGAGTTTATCTTTACGATTATTCGAAACAAACAGAATACGAGTAACATCCCAAATGTCTGTGGCATACTGGAAAACCTCAATATTCCCCATGACAGCTCTGCAGTAAGTCCATTCGTCACAGCATCACTCGGCATCATTAATATAATGCGTGTAACCAGAAAAAAACACCTCACTACCGACTACCTGATGAATCGGATTATTCATGAAGCAGATGCAAACCTCTACAAAGCAAAATCACTGGGTAGAAACCAGACAGTAACCTCAAAAAAAACCATCAGAGTATAAAAAACAACCTACATTATAAATCTATACTTAATTCTCTCCTCTTTCCAGCGCATAAATGTAACATGCAACGAGTAAAGAAATAAACCAAAATCATACTAATTTTTTTTAACACAACATCTTTATTCATAACAGCTACATAGCTTTTATCTCAAAACAAGTAACCAGACAACCTTGTAATAACACAAATAGTTCAGACAAAAACACTATTTTTAAATAAACTTGCTAGCTAGCTTATACACCTGCATCACCGCTTTTTCTCATGATCCCAACTCTCAAGCTCTTTCTCAATAAACTTCTCGTATTTCTTACTGATTTCTTTCAATGCATTACCTACTGATTTACGTACATACAATTCTTCGTCGTTACGCAAATTACTCAGAAGCTGCACAGCGACATCAAGGTTATCCTTGAAATACGGACTACCTGTCCAGATCCTAAGTACTTCAGTGAGGTTCTTCTGACATTATATTCGGATCTCCTAATCATTCTTTAATAACTGGCGATACAGTCTTATAAGAGATATCAGAGAAATACTGGTCAAAAGCTTTAGCTAGAATCTTCTGTACTCGCCAGTCTTCGTCCCTGCTCACCATATCCTTTAGGAATTTATAAGCGTTCTTATCACTAGCAGCAAGAAACCCAAAAATAAAAGTAGCCACGCTACGTGGCTGGTATATCTCAGATTTATAAAATCTCTATAGCAATTATCTCTATAGCAATTAAATATAAATCTGCTGAAGAATTTTCCTTAGTTATTTCATCGGCTATCCTCTGTAAATTAAGAAACCAGTACACCGTCTTTTTTGAGCATTCTATAACCTGATTTATATTAATCATTATACTCTCCACTTTATGTATATTATTAAAGCATCATATAAATCAATACTATATACCACCTTCTTAAATTTCAATTTCAAATATACCTAAATACAATTTCATTCTATAACTATAGATAAATCACTCAGATTTAGCCTATACTCCTTTCTCTTACCACCTGTAATTTCGAAGAAAAAGCACAAAAGTACTCTACTCTATCAGGGTTGACAGCTTTAATATTAATTGTATAATTCTCTTTATTATACAACATTTTTGAAGTTTTTATAATATTTTAGAACTACGGAGATTAATATGACCGAAGAGAATCAAGCGCCAGAAGGTGTACAATACTGTAATTTCGAAGATTTCTGCAAAGTAAAGCTAAAAGTTGCAGAGGTTGTAGAAGCAGGAGAACACCCAAACGCAGATAAATTGTTAGTACTCAAACTCAAAGTAGGAGACAGAAGCAAGCAAATCTGCGCTGGTATAAAAGCTTACTACACTCCAGAAGCACTTATAGGTAAACGTATTATAATTGTAGACAACCTTGAGCCTCGCAAGCTTAGAGGCGAGATGAGCGAAGGGATGTTACTTGCAACTCATGATAACGGCGGTGAAGATGGAGCTGAACGTGTCTCCCTTCTCACAACTGATATCCCAGATACGATCAGCGGGAGCGACGTAGGATAATGCCAGAATTAAAACTACCCCATGGAGGCAAACCACGAGTAATGCTACTCAGCCTTGGTTGCGTCAAGAATGAAGTAGATGCAGAAACTGCGCTTGGCGAACTTGTAGGAGAGGAATTCACCCTTACACTTTCTCCAGAAGACGCAGATGTTGTTCTGATCAATACTTGTGCTTTTATTGAGCCAGCAAGAGTTGAAGCCCGCGAAACGATAGAAGAGATTCTCTCTTTCAAAAAGAACGGTACCCCAAAAATTGGAGTAATGGGTTGTTATGCACAGCGCTATGGCGCTCAAATACGTCAGGACTATCCTGAAGTTGACGGTGTATTCGGTCTTGCCGCATACGGCAGAATTTCAAAGCTTTGCTACAGCATGCTCAAGGGCAAAAAGGTTGTTGAAGGGATGAGTAAGAACAGACCGGTAGCAGAAGGACCACGTCTTCTCAGTACACCAATATCATACTCATACCTCCGCATCTCTGATGGGTGTAGTAACCACTGCTCATACTGCGCAATACCACTTATCCGCGGCAAGCACCAGAGCAGGGACTTCCAGACTGTTGTGGGAGAAGCAGCAGATCTTGATGATAATGGCATTAAAGAGTTGGTTATTATCGGGCAAGACATCACAATGTACGCCCAAGATCACTTTACCCAAGGATCGCTGGACTTCCTCCTTGATAATCTAGTTGGTAATACCAGCAACTGTAGGCTACGCCTCATGTATGCGCACCCAGCACACATTCACGAAGAAATTGTACAGAAAATTGGTAGTGAAAATCGTATATGCTCGTACCTTGATTTACCAATACAGCATATTAACACCGAAATTCTTGCAAGAATGAACCGCAAATATGACCGAGCCAAGGTAGAAGAGATACTCAGTTGGTTCAACGAACACGCCCCTGATGCTGTACTCAGAACTAGCATTATTGTCGGCTTTCCAGGAGAGACAAAAGAACAGTTCAATGAACTTCTTGAATTTGTAAAAGAAGGGCATTTTAAATATCTAGGAGCATTTGCCTACTCACCAGAAGAGGACACAAAAGCATCTAATATGGCAAATCAATTAGACGAAGAGACCAAGCAGCAGAGGCTTGATCTAATCATGCAAGCACAGCAAGAGGTCACTTTCAACTGGCTAGACTCAAGGGTAGGCTCTGAGCTTGAAGTAATAGTTGATGAACTCACAGAAGACGGAGGCTATATCTGCCGCAGCGAATATGAAGCCCCAGAAGTAGACGGTATAATATTCATACCAGCAAATGAAACATCAGGCAACGAATACAATGTAGGTGACACTATCTCAGTCACCATCTTCGAACGCTACGACTACGATCTGATCGCTAGAGTCCAATAATTAAAAATTGAAGCAAATTTTAACAGTCCTGCTTATACATAAGCAGGACTGTTTTATTAATGCTAACAGTTATAAATTATAATTTTCCAAGCCCTGAACTATTTGTATAATAACTTATATTGGCTTTAAACTGCTCAACTCGAGACTAACAGGCAAGCGCTCCTCAACTGAATTCATACGACTTGTAATCTGCTCCCAGCTCTTAATGCCCTCTGTAGCTTCCTCATGCTCTACACAGCACGCCCCTACAGTTGTTGCACAAAGCATTGCATTTTTTGGAGTAAACCCTTCCAATATTCCTGATAAGAAACCAGCAATTGTCGTATCCCCTGCACCTTTAGCACTAATTACAGTCGTCTTACGACAAGCAGCAAGATACTCAGCTCCAACCCAACTGTCAATATCATCAACCACTTTACTGCACTTAGCAATACGCGCCCTGTCAGAACTGCTCTTCATATACATACCATCACTACCAAGCTTAATACCTATGATTCCTACTCCGAGACTTATCAGGTAATCAGCAAGCGCACTCAGCTCCACTTCACTACGAGGGATCTCACGCTTGAGCATAATGCATACTTCATCTAAACTCGGTAGAAAGATATCAACATACGGTAGAACTTTCGTAAATATATCCCCCCAATCTGCCTTGCCACCTTCAGTAGAAGGATCCGGCATACACATATCCATAGAAGTAACAACACCTCGTTCTTTAATGCCTTTGTACAGCTCAAGAAGACCTTTGCCGCCATCTCTAATAAAACTCAGCATAAGTGGCGGATACCCAAAGTGAAATAAATTCGCCTCAGCAACCTTCTCCAGATCAATATCAGCAGAACTCAAAACTTGATTCGCTCCAGCACAATGCAAAAAGCATCTATCAAAACCTGGGCTTTCAAGCACAACACTATACGAAGTAGCAGTATTCTCTTTAACAACAATTCCTCTTCTTAGCACAGGATCAATATCTTCAAGACTTTCAAGGCAGAGCTTACCAAATAGATCATTACCAACTCCACCAATAAGTTCAACTTCTTTCTCCAGCCTATACAGAGCAACGCCAGTATTTCCGACTACACCACCAAGGCAGAAAGTAGCCCTTCCCACCTCGATAAGATTACCAGGAACAATCTGTTCCTGAAAATTGCGAGTATCACTCATATCAGGGTGCATATCCATACAGAAGTGCCCCGCAGCTACTACCTTTTTCTTACCCATCACTTTATCCTATAGTTACATTTAAATTTATTAAGGTGCGTATCACTACAACAAGTTTAGTAGAGTTCTTCTAATCAGTCAAATTATAAAACATAAATGTGCAAATTTTACAGAGCCCGACACAAAAAAAGAATTCCAACTACATTCAATTACCTTAATCAAAAAAAACAATTATAGTGTTTCAAAAATCTGGGTACTGCGCAAAAGCACAGTACCCAGCAAACATCATAGCAATAAACAAGTGTTATGCCTTGCCAGCACTGCCAAATACTTCCATTCTTTCCTCAGCTGCAGCTTGAATAGAATTCATCATATTCCATGAATAAGATGTCATATCTGCATACTTACCATCAAGTTCCTTCATATAACGAACAAGATTATCATGTACTGCACGGCTAAGTCCTGTATAGAAATTAATCTTACAGATACCGAGTGAAGCCGCTTTACGAAAATCATCATCAGAGATTCCAGAGCCACCGTGAAGTACTAGTGGAACCTTAGATACAGCAGCAATCTTTTCAAGAAGTTCGAACTGAAGCTTTGGCTCACCCTTATAAAAACCATGCACATTACCAATAGCAACAGCAAGAGCATCCACACCTGTACGTGCAACAAAATCATCTACTTCTTCAACATTTGTAAATGCGCTGCTATCAACTTCCTGAGGCTCACCTGCTTCAGCCTCACCACCGCCTACATGCCCAATTTCAGCCTCAACAGATATTCCAAGAGGATGGCAGATATCAACAACAGACTTTGTCTTTTTGATATTATCTTCATAAGAAAGTTTTGAGCCATCAAACATGATTGAGCTAAATCCATTACGTACTGCAAGTTGAATAGCTTGATCAGTTAACCCATGGTCAAGATTGATAACAACTGGAACTGATGCATCCTTAGCAGCCTGTACAATAGCTGGAGAGATGCGAGTCAAATCACAATCTTCAAATGAAACTTCTGCAACATTCAAAATAAGCGGTGAGCGCTTGCTCTCAGCAGCCTTAATAAGTGGAGAAAGACTTAGACCATTAACAATATTGAACGCCCCGACAGCATACTTACCTTCACGAGCTGCACCAAGTACCTCTTTAAGTGTTACTAACATACCGACTCCTTACATAACATACCCAAAATATAATAAATGCTAATTTAAATAAATTAACTCTTCAAATATTAACCAATAACGCTATCGCAGCAATTTTATACCAGTTAGGATTTTGCAAGCAAAAAAATAATTACCTGCACTCATGCCTATTCAGCTACTAACTTAGCAATTTGAACACCACGCTCAGCCAAGAAATCCTCGACTTCAGTAATAGACTTTAGCCCACCGCAGCCACCTATAAATCCAGCATTGATACCAGCAACCGCACTGGCAAATTGTGCACACTCTTTGAGAGAAAATCCCTTACAGAGTCCATACGAGAAGCCAGCAACAAAATTATCTCCACAGCCAGTCGTATCAATTACATCAATATCACAAAAAGCCGGGACAGTAATTTCACCTTCGGAGTTCTTGATAAAGGAACCTTCGGCACCAAGTTTGAGTACAATATTCTTTGCACCCATCTTAAGAAAAACCTCAGCAATTTCAGAGTATCCGGTCTTGCCAGTCAAGTCCTGAGCCTCATCAAGACTTGGCATAAAATAATCAAGATACGGTAGAGCCTTGGCAAGATTTTTGAGTCCCAGCCCCATTACATCACTGCAAGTATCAGCGACCGTGATCACTCCATGTTCTTTTGCTCCTTTTAAAATAACCGGTGCACCATGTTCATCAAAGAGCTTGGCAACATAAAAACTTCCAATTGTCAGTACTTTTGCTGAGTAATAAACAGTAAAATCTGTATTCAACCCTGAAAAAAGCGGAGAACAACCAGAGTTAAAAAGAAAATGCCTCTGTCCAGTTTTATCAATTAGAGGAACAGCTGTCTGAGTAGATTCATTACTGAATATTTCAATACCAGAGGTGTCAACACCCTTTGACGACAGTGCATCAATTATAACCCGCCCGCCATTATCATCTCCAACATATGAGACAATCGCTGTTTTTAAACCTAGGCTTGCGCAGGTTACCGATTCATTTACCGCATCGCCGCCCGGAGTCATAGAGATACTGTCAACATGTGTGCTATCAACATCAAACACACCTTTACCTATATCACCAACCACAGGAATATCAAGGCAAGTGAATCCAACGCATACTATATCAAACACTATTAATCTCTTCCTATATAATCAAATAAGTAAAATTTAATCTAAATATTTTAAAAACTATATCCTCTTAAAACACTCAAGGTCAGCTACATAGGATGTAGCCGACCCAGTCTAAAAATCAATTTATAAGACGATATCAACTAATATTGTACTACTTCTTAAGCTTCTGTCTATAGATATCTATAAGAACCGCAGCAACAATTACAATCCCCTTTGCAACCTGTTGCCAGAAATATGGTACACCTGCAATTGTAAGACCATTATTTAGTACAGCAATTATAAGAGCACCAATAAATGTACCGCCAACACTACCAATACCACCGTTAAAACTCGTACCACCAAGGATAACCGCTGCAATTGCATCAAGTTCATATGATACACCCAAGAGTCCACTCGCACTATATAAGCGAGCAGACAATACCACACCAGCAATACCTGATAAAAGCCCACTTAACGCATATACAATAACAAGAATAACACCAACTGATATGCCAGAGTATTTAGCTGCCAGCACATTACCACCAACGGCATAAATTCTTGTACCTAGCACTGTTCTCTTTAAAAGCACCCATGTCACGATAAAGAGAAGTATTGCGATAAGAACCATACATGGGATACCAAGAATGTTTCCATTACCTATGAATTTATATGGAAGATCATTATTAATAACAGTAGTACCGTTAGCCACAAGATAAGCAACCCCTCTAAATGAAGTCATCGTACCCAGTGTTGCAATAAACGGCGGCATCTTAAATATTGCAATAAGCAATCCATTAATCGCCCCAACCCCCATACCAACAAGCAAAGCAATTGGTATCGCCAGATACGGCATAGACGTAAGAGAAATTTTTACTGCTACTATCGCAGATACAGCAAGTACCGACCCAACCGAAAGATCAATACCAGCAGTAAGAATAACAAGCGTCATACCACAAGCAATCATAATATTTACTGAAGCCTGTCTGAAAATATTAGTAATATTACTAAATGTGCCAAACCTAGGTTCAATTAGATAAAATACAGCCGCAAAAAGGAACAGGATTAGCAATATTCCCAGAATGTTAAGGTCTAACTTACTTTCATTATTCTGCTCTAAAGAGATATCATTCGTCTTTATGTTCATTTATTTTCCTTCATATTTTATTAAGGTATAGAGTAAAATTTCAATTTTATAATTTAACCGTAAAAAGTATTCTAAACCTTTGATAGGTCATCTTCATACTTATAATCAGGACTCTTCATACCTGCGGCATAAGCCATAATATTTTCCTGAGTAATACTCTCTTTATCTTTAATCTGATGAACAATAGTCCCATCACGAACGACTAAAACACGAGTAGCCAAACCAATAATTTCTGGTAATTCACTTGAAATAACAACTACCGACATTTCACCAGACTCTACAAGTCTCTCAATTATTTTATAAATTTCACTCTTAGCTCCAACGTCTACACCACGTGTAGGTTCATCAAGTATCAGAACTTTTGGAGAAGTAGAGATCATTCTCGATATAAGTAATTTCTGCTGATTACCTCCTGAAAGCGAACGCGCACTAGTAGAAGGAGATGCAACCTTAATATTAAGGTTCTTTATATAATCTCGTGAGAAACGCCTACTTGAATTCCCTTTTAAAAAACCTTTTCTGGAAATTTGATTAAGAACGTTCAAGCTAATGTTATCTGCTGAAGACATATCTAGAAACAACCCAAGTCCTTTTCTATCCTCAGTAAGGTATGATATACCATTTGAAATAGAATTAATTGGATCAGAGCCATCAATCTCTTTACCATTGAGATACACTTCACCCGAAATCTTTTTATCAACGCCAAAAATAAGTTTAGCAATTTCCGAACGCCCCGCCCCGACTAGACCTGCTAAACCAAGTATCTCTCCTTTACATAGATCAAAGGATACATTATTTACAAAGTGCCCATCTGCAAGATTTTTGACAGTCAACACTTTCTCATCTGATGGTTTAAGGTCAAGCTCACCATAGTATTCAGTCAAATCACGCCCAACCATATGTGCGACCATATCTTTTTCGTTGATTTCTTCTTTCTCCATGGTAGCGACATGTTCACCATCACGAAGCACAACTACTCTATCAGACAACTCAACAACCTCTTTAAGTCTATGACTGATATAAATTATAGATATACCTTTAGCCTTAAGTCTTCCTATAAGGGCAAAAAGGTGCTCCATCTCTGTCTCACTCAATGAAGCTGTAGGCTCATCCATAATAATTACATCACTCTTCTGGCTAATCGCCTTTGCAATTTCCAGAACCTGCTGCTCTGCTATACTTAAAGTCCTCGGATAGTCAGTAGCTTTAAATGGTGCATCTATTTCTTTTAGTACTGCTCTTGTGTCAGCAATAAGTTTTTTTCTATCAATAAAGACACCGTTTTTAAGCGGCTCCCTACCCATATAAATATTTTCTGCTACAGTAATATCTGGAGCAACAGATAACTCCTGGTGAATAATACTAATCCCGTGGTCAAGTGCATCACGCGGTATTCTAATATCAACAAGGTTACCGTCGATATATATCTCCCCCAGACCTTCATCTTTTGTATACACCCCGGCAAGTATCTTCATAAGTGTACTTTTACCCGCGCCATTTTCACCAACGATCGAGAGTAGCTCACCTTTATTCAAATATACAGACACATCTACTAATGCTTTTACCCCTGGGAATGTCTTTGAGATATGATTTGCTTCGATTTTATGAATTTTTTCAGACATAATCTTTCCATCATATTTTACTATAGTAACTCTCATGTGGGTGTATTTTGGTGTTTTTTATGGGATAAAATTTAGTACCCACATGAGAATTAAGATTAATTTAATTACTGCTAAGAACTACCTGCAATATTACCATGGAGTATAAGAATTCATGTTTTCTCTAGTAATAAGTTCAACAGGGTAAAGAATTTCTTTAGAATCTATTTTTTTACCATTCATAATGTCATAACCAATCTTTACAGCTTCCATTGCCATCTTACGAGGAGCCTGAGCAGGAGTAGCTTCAAGGATTGAACCTTCACGTCCCATTTCAACGATTGCATCTTTAGAACCATCAACACCAACAACGAACATTTCATTTTCACGGCCTGCCTGTTTAATAGCTAAACCAGAACCAATAGCTGATGGGTCATTAATAGCAAATACTGCATCAATTTCTGGGAAAGCAGTTAGAAGGTTTGACATAACATCAAGACTCTTATCACGTTGACCTAGACCATTCTGATCGTCACTCAAAATTTCAATACCTGGATATTTTGCGAAGATTTCTTTCGCGCCACCAACACGGCCAGTTACCGCAGAAACAGGGTCAGCATTAACGATGATAACCTTACCCTTGCCACCAAGCTTATCAACTATGTACTGCCCAGCCTGACGGCCTGCCTGCCAGTTATCAGACTGAATAGTGAGGTCTGCGCCAGCAGCAGCTACGTCAGCAGCAATAACCACAACACCTGCTTCTTTTGCTCTTCTTACAGCAGGGCCAATACCTTCTGTATTACATGCGTTAAGAACGATAAGTTCACAACCGCCTGCTACTAGGTTATCGAGCTGACCAACCTGCTTACCCAAGTCGTTATCGCCTGACAAAGAAATAACCTGACAATCTGGGTTAATCTTTTTAGCGGCTTCAGTAACACCATCAACCATTTCTACGAAGAATGGGTTTGCAAGAGTCTGCATCATCACACCAACTTTAGTAAGTTCTTTTGCCTGAGCAGAAGTAGCAAAAAGAGAGACTACAGCAACAAGAGCAACAAGGATTTTACTTAATTTCATAAAAGACACCTCATTTCCAATTTTCTAAAAACAAACAACAATACATTACAATGCGGACAGTTCCGCCCTATTTAATTATTAAAAATAATGACTGAGTGATACCTTACTTTTACAATACATTTTTTATATGCAGTCACACTGCTACCAATACCAACAAAGATGTACTTAATTAAAATACAACAATCATATATAAATATATTTCGCGACATTTAAACAAACAAATAAATAACGAATATTTCACATACACCAAACAAAGGTTAGAAAATCAAAATTAATAATAAACTAATTTATTTTATATTATAATTTACTTTAATCATACCTCACTGTACACAATAGTCAAATTATTTTCATTAAGTGCTTGCAACTATTTTATAAAACACACAATAGTAGCATAAAAATAAATACAAAAAGAGCACATAACATCACCAATTACAATATAATATATTATAATTATTTACAATAATTGTATATTAGACAATAAATAATACAACATAAACACAAGCACATTTTTACTTTAAAAAAAAAGTATGCTTATATATTACTTACTATTTACTATTATATTTACATTTATTCAATAAATACAATTAAATAGAAATAACTTAGTAACCAATATTAAAATTTATTGAAATAAAATACCAATCTATATTAAGCACTTAACAAGAAATTACTTTTAATTAATTGCTAATTAATATCTTATTCTTATAATAAAGTATAGCACTATAATGTAAAACCAAACTATTTAGACATACCAATTTACCCAAAAGTAAGGAGAAAGCAATAACTAGCCATTATTAACACAAACTATTACAAAACAAACGCTTATAAAATATGCCATTAATATTACCACCAAGGCCCATAAATCATAACTAGCTTAAAATTTATAAGATCCAAAAGCACCAGCACTTTATTGCTTAAAATACCACTAAAATCGTAAGATTTCATTATCTTTTTAAGCAATTTTTTACTTGATGCTCAGCTATTTTCAACTATACTCCCAAGATATAGCTATTTATGTATCAATTGTCCGAAAAAACTCAAATATACATAATTACATAAGCATAAAACACTTAATTATAATAATAAATCAACAATTTGAAATTTAATATAAAACAGAGAGCGAGGAATTATAATGAAAATTCGTACAAAACTAATTACAGGCTTTAGTATGATCATCCTATTATTACTAATAATAGGTGCACTAAGCTATACCGGAATAAATGATATCAACAGGAGTGTAAACAACATACAAACTCAAATTAAAATTGTAAAAGATATCAATGATTCTTTAGTAAACACCTCTGACGCACAGGCAAACACCCTAAATCTTATGGTATATGACGATCCTAAATATTTAGAGTTAATGAACCAGAAATTCAGTCAAGCTCTTGAAAAAACTGATTATGCCATCCAGCTATTCACCAACAAAGAAAATAGAAATAATGCTTTACAAATAAAATCTGCAATCACAAAATTTCATGATCATGCAAACAAATGGTGGGAAGCACAACAAATCAAAGTCAAGTCTGAGAAAAAACAAGCTGCAACAGCAAATACCATTTACTCATGTTCACAAGAAATATATAGAATTATGCGTAATAAATCATTTTTTGCTCTGAAAGCCAACAAACTATCTAATGAGCAACTTGCAGGATTGATGGCCGCACAAAATCTGATAAATAAAGTAAATAATTGTACAATTGCATCTTATAGAGCTGTAAGTGAAATGGATCCTAAAAAGAAACACGCTTTTATAATGTCATGGCTTGCCAAAGTTGAACAAATTTCAACAGCACTATATAAAACAAAAAAATCAACAACGAACACAACAATATTAAGCAATGTCAAAGATATCAAAGCAAGTCTTGAAATTTACAAAGAAGAGATTAAAAACTACAATGAAAAGAACAAGGTTCAATTCAATGAAATCTTAATGCAGAAAGAAGCTGCAGAAAATGCCATCTCCGCCTGCCAAACTGTAAGTGAAGGTGTGGATAATCAAATCAACGCGGTTGCAGCAGCGGCAAACAACAATGCAGAACGAGTACGTTCGGTTACGTTGATATGTAGCATAGCAGCCATCTTACTTGGAATATTAGTAATGCTTATAATTATTAAAAGCATCACCAAACCTATCAATAAAATGGTAATGCACGTGGGACTTCTCAAAAATGGTGAGTTACACAAGACGCTCAATGAAAGTAAGGATGAGCTCGGAGTCATGGCATCTGCCCTCAACTCACTTGTTTTTCAGATGCGAGAACGTGCTGATATTGCCTCAAAAATTGCGGAAGGTGATCTAAACGTATCTGTACATATTGCATCGGAGGTAGATACTCTTGGAAAATCGCTGAACAAAATGGTAGAAAATTTAAACAACATTATAAATAATGTCAGAACAACTACTGAACAGGTAGCTGTAGGAGCAAACCAGACCAGCAAGGCAGCACACTCTCTTGAAAAAGGAGCTACTAGTCAAGCCGCTTCACTAGAGGAAATTCATGCTTCAATCACCGAACTAGGAGGAAGCACCAAGGATAATGCAGAACACGCAGCAAGAGCAAGTGAAATTGCCAACATAACAGCAAAAGCCGCAAAGGACGGTCAGTACAAAATGGAGCAAATGACTTCATCAATGTCAAAGATATTTGAAAATTCCTCTCAAACCCAGAAAGTAATCAAGACTATTGATGATATTGCCTTCCAGACCAATCTTCTTGCACTCAATGCAGCAGTAGAAGCTGCCAGAGCTGGGGCACACGGCAAAGGATTTGCAGTCGTTGCTGAAGAAGTTAGAAACCTCGCAGCCCGCAGTGCAAAAGCAGCTGCTGAGACTGCTGGTTTGATTGAGAATAGCGACAAAGAGATCCAGCAAGGTGTGAACATCTCCGAAGAGACTGCTGAAGCACTCAATAAAATTGCTGAGAATGTAACAACAACCAGTGGTCTTGTCGATGAAATAGCCACTGCTTCACACGACCAGGCAAAGGGTATATCTCAAGTGCACGCTGCACTCACCCAAGTAGAATCTGTCACTCAGACAAACACTGCAAATTCTGAAGAAACAGCAAGTGCCTCTGAAGAGATGAGCTTTCAGGCAAACACCCTCAAAGAACTTGTATCCAGTTTCCAGCTACACGACGCATATATTGAGACCTATTCAAAGCTAGATGCTGAAGAAGAAGAAATCTCTATAATCCCTGCTCCCCCAAAAACAGTTGCCTCAAATTCTGAAAACTGGGGTATGTTAGAGACAGCGCAAACTGCAAGCACAGTTACTCCAACTGATCAGATATTACTCGACGATTCTGAATTTGGAAAATTCTAGTTTTATAATTTTTATCCATAACAAGCTAACTAATTAAATACTAGTTCTTCTTAAGAAGAACTAGTATTTAATAATAGGCACTTACTGATATCCAAACACCAAAACCATCAAAGAATATTTATAAGCCCATTAGTGTATTTATTAAATAATACCCATCGCCTCAAACAAAATAAAATTCAAATTCAAGAAAATTACCCTTCAAAATATTAGTGCAACCAATTAATCTCAATTGAATCATTATAAATTGCAAATGCCAGTTATGCCTAAATAACCTACAATAGCAAAAGAGCTCCCTAAATCCAGGAAGCTCTTTTGATTTAACCACATGCAAAACAAATTACTATAGTCATACAGAAACAGACAACGCTAAAACCAAACAATACTCAACAAACTTACGACTACTCCAGATCATTCGAGCTATATTGTTTAAAAAATGATTTAACCTTTTTCCATGTTTTATTATACTTTTTACGATTAACTCCAGCATTATAAGCAGCATCGACATATTGTTCAAAAATCTTTTTATTTCTATTCTTCATTTTTACCCTCCTACTGACTCGCCCCATACGTAATTTTTATTGAAGAAGAGTAGCACAGGGCGTCAAAGTTAAGCCAAACTATTTAACCTCAATTTTTCTGACATTTTCCATATCCTGCTCAACCTTTGGCATAATGACCTCAAGTACCCCATTCTTAAACTCTGCACTAACCTCATCTTCTTTTACTTCACGTGGCAGTGGAATTGAGCGATAAAACGAACCATATGATCTTTCAGTATACTGCATACCATTTTCGTTCTTACTACTTTCATTCTTCTTTTCACCTTTGATAGAAATACATCCATCATGAAGTTTTACTTCGATATCCTCCTGAGTCATACCAGGAAGCTCAGCTTTAAGAACTATATCTTTTTCATTATCCTGCACTTCAACCTTAGGGTCAAACTTCACAGCAGCAGAGGAAGCACCTGAGTATGGACTCATTTCAAAATCACTCCAGAAATCATCAAATAGCTTACTCATTCTATTCTGCAATTTTCTAAATGGATCATTAGTATCTTGATGACGAACATCTACATTATTCTTTCCCCATTTCCAAGGGACCAAATCGCCGATAGACATAATTTTCTCCTTTCTACACATTGCACTTTTTTCATCTACTCAGGCCACATTTACATGTATAACTCTTGTTCGTGCCTGCGCAGACTTTGGTAGTACAACATGCAATTCACCATTCTTAACAGAAGCAGAGATATTTTCTTTATCAATACTATCACCAATTTCAAATGATCGCTGGTAATCACCAATAACATATTCAGAATAAATCAATTTCATACCAGATGGTTTTTGCTCAGCGACCTTACCATAGACTGAAATAATATCATTCTCTACCGTAACTTCAACAGAATTCTCATCAATACCTGGCATGCTTGCAACAATATTGATAACATCATCACTTTCATAAATATCTGTCAAAGGAACAAACAGACGTTTTTCTCTGCTTCTCTTAGAGTCTTCATTCTTCATAACGTCTTGATTCTGTTTGCTGTGTATTAAACTTTCATCTGTCATGATAAAACCTCCTTGAAACTAAATACCAAACTTTAAATCAATATACTTTCAACCATTAATTTATAAAAACCCCATCCCTAAGAAAATTGCTACTAATTGCACTGTATTTCTATTTTTCGAGCCTTATTATTTTCTTGTTTCTTGAGTTGAATTGCCAGAATTCCTTTCTCAAGTCTTGCATTAATTTCTTCAGGATCAACATTAGTAGGTAACTCAATAGTACGCGAAAAACTTTTTCGTCCAATCTCACGTCTAAAATAATTCCTCTTACTTTCGTCCTCTCCTGCACTTTCAAATTTTACAGAAATTACTAAATCCTTGCCTGTAATTGATAAATCAACCTGTTCAGAATTAATACCTGGAAGCTCAGAAGTGATTATTATTTTTTCCTCCGCATCCCAGACGTTTATAGCGGGATAATCCTGCCCTGTCTTATCCACTGAGTCCTCAATCATTGTATTAACAACACTGTTTAAACGGTTGAAATCCTGCATGAGTGATCCCCAACCATAACGCATTTTTGGTAACAACATGATCAATCCTCCTCGCAATAAATCCATAAAAAATAACTATTAAAGCCTAAAGCATCTCAGTTTATACTTCTAAATATTAATATTCAAAAACTGTGCCAATTCTAATTCACCAAAGTCACACACAACACCAAAAATACATATAACCTATTATTTAACAAATATTTAACATAACAAAAGAAACAACTATCATCCCACCAAAAAACTCCCCCTATCAGGTAAAATTGTAATAGTCAATTTGACAACATAAAAGCAAACTTTTTCAATTTGACAATATAATCAAAAGACCAAAAAAAATGAGCAGTAATGCTAATTCAGCACCACTGCTCACTAAATAAACTTTAAATGAGAATATCCTAAGTATGATACTCAGCGTTTATCTTGATGTAGTCATAAGAATAATCACAAGTCAGCATAGTCATAACACTATCCCCAAGATTAAGCTCCACATCAATACTTATATCCTTACAGTCCATGAGCTTTGACACCTCAGCCCCGTCGAATTTTTGAGGAGTCCCTTGTAATAGCAATGTCTTACCACATAACGAAATATCTGTCTTACCCTCATCCATGCTGCAGCCAGACTTACCAAGAGCCATAATAACTCTACCCCAATTAGGATCACAACCAAACATCGCCGTCTTTACCAGTGGACTCTCAGCAACCGTACGAGCAGCAAGCTTTGCATCTTCTAACGTAGCAGCACTTTTAATATTAACCCTGACAATTTTGGTCGCCCCTTCACCATCCTTTGCTATCTGCTCAGCAAGTGAAAAGCTGACATTATAAAGACCTTCTCTAAATTCAGCGTATTCAGGTGAATTTATATCAGTAATCTTTTCACCCTTTTTGCAACTTGACAATACAAAAACGGTATCATTGGTAGAAGTATCACTATCAACGGTAACAGCATTAAAAGTAATATCAACTATATCTTTAAGTGCAACCTCAAGAAGCTCTGATGAAATATTAACATCAGTAATAATAAAGCCCAGCATAGTAGCCATATTCGGAGCAATCATTCCGCTACCTTTACATACACCAGCAATACTTCCGATTGAAAGATCAACTACTGCTTCTTTCTTTGCTAGATCAGTTGTCATAATAGCCCGAGCAAATTCATCACCTGAATCTCCCTCAGCCAAAACAACCTTTTCAATACCAGCCATAAAAGTCTTGAGTGGCAGCTGTTCACCAATAATACCAGTAGAACAGAGTAAAATTTGCTCCGGCTTAACCCCAAGAAGTTCAGCAGTTTTAGCAGCAGTCTTCTTCGCATTCACCATACCTTCTTCTCCAGTACAGGCATTAGCATTCCCAGCATTTACCAGTACAGCTTTAATACATGAAGAATTCTCCTCAAGTACCTTTTTAGAAAGAGTAACTGGGGCTGCAACTACTTTGGACTGCGTAAATACTCCAGCACCAACAGCAGTATCATCGGCAACAATCAGACCTAAATCTAAATTTCCAGAAGCCTTTATTCCCGCTTTTACAGCTTTAACATCAAATCCAGAAATTTTATTCAATACATTTTTCATTTTATATTCCCTCACACCGTTATATAAGGTTGCTTAATAAGGGCCCCATGTATACACGGTACTATATCAAAACAACAATACAAATCAAGATCACTCTACACAAACATTCCCTAATGGTATAAATGTAATCTTCCTATTTTCATCAATTCCAAAATATCCCGTTTCCATCTCAAGGTCAGGGTAATACTTCTTAAGAAGCTTGAGTACTGACTCAGGAGTATCAAACCCCGGAAGACCATGAGGAAGAATCCCTGCTTCAGCAAAATTCTGGGAAAGTCTTGTTGCACAATTGTCCCCCCAAAGCCTGAAATCAGGAGGATTTTTCTTCATCTCATACCAGGAATGCCTAAGTTTATCAGCCTGTTCGCGAGAAACCTTTATCTTTACCCAATCAGTAACAATCTTATAACCATCTTCACCATCGTAGGTTACATTCTGGGCCACATCCGCTTTTATATAATGCTCACGTATTCCCAAAAGATCATGATAGTTTCTAACTTCTCCTGGAATATACGTTAGCAAATATTTTATGAATGCCGGCCTAGGCTTTACTCCAGTATTATATCCCATAATCTCATTTCCATCCAGAAGCACATGAACATGCCTGTATCGTCGCTTCTGACACACATCCTGAGTAAACTGCTTTCTTAAGAGGACACCTATTTCCACATCTCTATTCTCAGCAACATGAAAATTATTACCCACACATCCAGTCAATGCCGCTATAACCATCAACACAAAATATACTCTTAATTGCTTCATCATACGCACTTTCAATAACATCATATAAATTTTTATATTCAATAAATATATTGATAAATATAGATTAGTCATTTTATACTAATTGCCAAACAGGGTCAAGTTAATATACTCAAAACAAAAATGACCGGAATAAATTTTAAACATATTCTAAGCAGTACTCCCCAATGTCACGATTTACCCACGCAACAAAAGATAAAGTAATTTTTTTTACACAATTTCTTCATTTTCCTGTAAAAAAATAAAAAACGTTCTTTGATTCATTCATCGATTAGGGTATTATAAAGATTAAAAGAATTCAGATCCAAAAATAAGCATATAAGTGTGAAAATGCAAGTCAACGTGAAGTTAGTAATATGTGTATAAAAACAACCACAAAATATACCTTAAAATTATAACTATTCCTTAACTACAAATTTGAGCATAAAATATGATAGATAAAGAAAGCATTCTTCAAGAAAGACCAGAAACAAGTCAAGGTTTAATATCAAGCTCAATATCTGCAGACGCACTTTCTTCAGATAACTATCTTGAATTAGTAACTGCCAGTGAAAAGCGTTTTCGCACACTTTATGAAAATGTTGCCGATGCTGTAATGATAATAGATGATGACTATATCATTAGAGACATTAATAACCGCACCTGTGAAATTAGCGGTTTCACACGTGAAGAGCTTATTGGTCAACAATGTGATCTCCTTTGTCCCAAAGGTTCTATTTCAAGAGAATGTCCAATACTGGAAAAGAAGCAGCAAAGCTTTACCGGAATGGATACCACTTTAAAATGTGCAGACGGCACAAATAATCCTATAATTAAAAATGCCCGGACCATAGAAATAGACGGCAAGTTCTATATCTGCGAAAGTTTCAGTGATATTTCATATTTAAAAAGCATTGAACTTAAACTCAGAAAAAGCAATCATGAACTAAAAAGTATTGTTGATTCAGCACCTATAGGCATCAGCCTTATAAGAGATCACAAGATAGTAGAATGCAATAATCAACTTGGAGACATGCTGGGATACAGTACTTCAGAAATACTTGGCACTAAGGTTTCTAAATTTTATAAAGACGCTCTAACCTTAGCCGAAAAGCTTATATCCGAAAACATTAAGATAACATCAAAAGAACTCAACCTCAGTCACAAAAATGGCTCTGAGGTTATAGTTATCGCAACTATCAATATTTTTGAAAAAGAAGATATTACTCGTCCAGCAGACGTACTTGTCACAATGCTTGATATAACCGAGAGACATAAAACAAGAGAGAAAATCTGGCGTCAGGCATATTACGACAAACTGACAGATATTCCCAACCGTGCTCATATTCTTAAAGAATTAAGCAGTTGCATTCGTGCAGATAAAGAGATCAGCCTAATTCTCTTTGACCTGAATAAATTCAAAGAAATAAACGACAATTATGGACATCTTGCAGGAGATGAACTTCTTATAAATGTAGCAAATAACCTGAAAAACTTTATCAGCGAGCCAAATTTTATCGGCAGGCTCGGTGGGGATGAATTTATCATAATAACCCATACGAAGGATCGCGAAAAGCTTGAAGAATTCTGCACTCAGATCTGCGAACTTATTTCTGAACGTTGCGTTCTTACGAATCAGACTGTCAGAGTATCAGCCAGCCTTGGAATAGTATCAGAAGCAGATAATATTAACGATTACCTGCTTCGAGCTGATCTGGCGATGTATGAGGCCAAGATTATGAGCAAAATGCGCCCACATGGAGCATACAAGTTTTTTACTCCATCAATGCTCAAGTCACATGAGATCCAATCACAGATGAAGAATATGCTTCTAAAAGCGTTTAATAATAACGAATTCGATATAGCGTATCAGCCAGTGTATAACATAAAAACCATGTCTATTGAAGGAGTGGAAGCGCTACTTCGCTGGTTTCACCCGACATATGGTCCTGTTGCACCAGAAGTAGTGATACCTATTGCTGACGAAACTGGTGTACTCATTCCTATTGGTCACTGGATAATTGATGAAGTAGGCAAGACCTTGCAGAGCCTTCAAAAGCAGGTACCAGAGCTAGTAAAAACAGGTTTTTATATTTCAATCAATATGACACTACAGCAACTTAGTGACCCTGATCTTATAAGTGTATTCACTAATATGCTTGAAAAATATGATATACCTGGTGATATAATAATGATTGACATTACAGACACCTCAGCACTGGACAAGAGTAAATGGTCACTCAGTATAATCAATCAGTTAAAAGAGTATGGTGTAAGAATAAGCATTGATGATTTCGGTATTGGTTATTCAGCATTATCAACTGTAGAGCGTTCGAGTATAAATATCTTGAAGCTAGACCGCAGCTATATTTCAAAACTACATATAGAAAGAAACATGGAGATAACTAAGGCCATCATTAATCTGGCAAAAGCGCTCAGTCTTGATGTAGTCGCTGAAGGTATCGAGGATCTAGAACAGTTTAAGATGGTCAGAGACCTCCAATGTGATGCTGCTCAGGGATTTTACCTCAGCAAGCCACTAGACATCAAAGAGCTTCACGAATTAATATACAACCTCTACCTCTGATGCAAAACTTGTACATTGTAGTACCCAACACTCTAGCTACTGTATAATATTTTTTATTATTATACAGTTAAAAACACCGACAACTCAAGAGTCATCTCGAACGACTGCCTTTAATATACACCCTATACTAAATAATAAAATATTATCAACCTGCAAAATATGAAATAAACAATAAAAACGGGTACTCTAAAGAGTACCCGAAACTTCACTCTACTTCTTGTGCTTCAACCAACTTCTCTTCCTTACATTTCTTCTCCACTCTCTCAATAAGATCTGTAAGTTCGCTGCCTGTACTCTCAACCCTGAGATGCTGTGAACTGGACGGACTATAATGACCAAGCATTTTATTTATTTCTTTTCCAACTTCAAGAGCGGTCTTTATATATTCACGTTGCTCTTTAGGATCCAGGGACTCAGCAGCATACTTCGCGCTCTCCATCTTCCCCATCAGAGCAAAGAGTTTCTCAAGCATAAATTCCTTTGTAAAATGTGTTTTATCAATCATCTCACCCCTTATCCTGTCAAGCTCTTCAATCACACCTTTTGATCTACGCAACCTTGCACAGTGCTTACTCCGATATCCGACAGCATTTGCTGCCTGCCAGTTACCCAATCCTATCGCGATACAGAGCGCAAACTTTTTCTGCACCTCACTCATTACGAACACCCTCACACACAACCAACCAAAAGTTCATGAAGTATAGTTCTCACCCCACAGACCTGAAAAGCATTCCAAGCACACTTGTAAGCGCACAGATAAGCGCAGCTATCGCTGCCCAATTTGATCGGAGAGTCCTGCTAGAATGATGATCTTCAATATGCGCCTTATGCTGGTTATGCAGTTCAGCAATATCACTAGAGTGCTTCGTTTTATGCTCACAGAGCTGCGAACACGGTGCAGAGTGCAGACAAGATTCAAGACGTGCCAGTGTAACCTTTACCTCAGTCATGTCATTATATAGCTTATCTATCTTCTCCTCACTATTCATCACTCTTCCTCTTTGTACTGTCAATCGGCGATTTTATCAATAATGCCAAAGCCGACAGGATTACCGCTCCTATTCCTACAACCCATACAAGGAGTCGCCACTTCTCCTCTTCAGCTCTTATTACCTTTTCTTTAAGCTCAGCCTGAGCCAGAATCACCCTCTCACGCTCACTCGCTCTAGCTTCAACAACAGTAGCTACCGACTCAGCCTCCTCTTTATCTCTAGGAGTAGCAACCAAAGTTCCGTCTTCAAAATCCTGCCCCAGCGGATTACCTCCATCTTTAACATTCAGAACAATTGAGTTATCCTCACTCCTTTGATGTTTGGACGAATCAATATTATTCTTACTGACAAGCGCCAGCTGGCTCAACCCAAACTCACTCCCAGCCTCAGGCGAGCACCCAATAAGGGTCACACAACATACCGCAACAATCCCGACAACAATAACAACCGCAATTCGCACCCAGAATCGACTAATCCCAAACATAATTCCCCCTCAAATCAATACCCACCCTGCATAAAGCAGGGCAAGCATCATAAATTATAAAACTAAGCTAATATAATCATCACCCTACAGGTATTCTGAAAATAAAATGTAGCCCAAAAAATTGAGTTTATTACGCTTATAGAGTTTCGGTTATTTAAGTTCAAGGCAACTTCCATACTTGACATTACTGAAGAATACGCCAAACCAACTACAGCCTCTGTCACCTTAAATGGCAGAGTGACACTACCATTTTCTACCAGGAGTTTTTCTATCACAAAACCTTTACTAAATACCGAAACGTACTGCCCCTCAAGATGATCTAATCCATTAAAAGTAGTGGTTGCAGTCCCATAATACTCTACTGCTGAATCAAGAAACCATGAATTATTTATATTGTTATTTATCTCTCGACTCTTCATCATTTCTACATAATACTTGCCTCCACGCTCTACTGTCAGGTAAAGATCATCTTCACCGTCATTATTTCTAACAACAGCCACATCAATAAAATTACCATTTACCGTTATATGCCTATGCCACGCCCAGACTTGTTGTTCTTTTATATAAGTAAGCCCTAAAAGCACACCATCATCACGCACAGCCCAAAGTACATAATCTGGATCACGCTGCCAGGCAACAGCAACAAGCTTTTTATTAACAAATAGATTTTCAGCGAGAACTGATATATCATTACCGTTATATTGATCTGACTCTAGAGAATAAAACATATCACGAACAATGTTCTTGCCCTCCTGGACAAAGAGTACTGTTGATCCTGCCACAATTGAAGGAATACGTGAAGAACCATAACTAGTCTGCTGTTTTACATTTACAGATTTAGGTGTAACAACAGCTGTTTTATCCTCTCCAGTTACAAGATATTCTCCGCCACCACAGCCAACCAGAAGGACCCCATTGAATGACCGCATCCAATGAATGCGGTCAACCTGACCTCCTGATATTTCAAATTCATATGCATCATCATCCTGCAAAGGGTTACGTATGGAATAATCAGTGAAGCTTCCGCTGCGCGAGCCGAACATTGTTCTCGGTTTTTTATTACTACCAGCAAATACCAGACGGTCCTGATGAATACATGCGCATGTTGGATAGTCTCCAGCTTCCTTAAATGGATTCTGACTTAGTGGCGGAGTTGCTTGCATATCGGGATTTGTTCCTCCCGCGTTAGGATCAACCCAACTAGATACAGTAGTACTGTCGACCCAGCCAAAGACACCGCTCTTCTCACGATAGATGTTATACTTTATACAATCATACTCTTGAGGTTTCTTATTAAATTCAAGGGTATCCCCTATTCTGGCACCTGTATCAACTGTAAGGATTTCGCTCTCTTTACCATCCTCATCAACAAGTGTCACACCATAGTTATACTTTATAGTATTGGTTGAAGAAGCCGTACTATGCACCTCAATACTTTCTGGAATAGGCACAACATTAGCAAAAAAGAGATATGAAAAATCCCAGTCAATATGCGAGCTTCTGGTTATTTTTGCTGGCCTATACTCAGGGTGAGTCAAGTATAAGACATCTGCAGATTGAATATACTGCAATTGCTGCAAATGTTCCTCTTGATACGGCACATTAAAGCTAACGATTTCATTGTCATCATTAACTATCAAACCTCCGTCTTTTAAGACTCGAGCCTCTCCTGCCGTAAGAGCAATAATATACGACTGCTCTGAGTTGAACTGAAAGCTTATAAGTCTTATTCTTTTACTATCTGCAGAAAATACAAACTCTGTTCCAGCTCTATTTGATATTCCCCCATATGGGTGTGGAACAAAATTCAACAACTCTGAACACGCTGCAGGATATCGTGCTAGATCAGATCTTGCATCAAGCTTCTCAGACCATATTCCTGCATTAAAAGAGAGTTTACTCATATCAAAAACTGACATACAGACTCCTAGTTAAAGTTTAATGACATAGATTATGATCTGGCATGCAGAAAATCATTATAAAATGTATTCTCCTCATAATTTTCATTCCCTGCTATTGCCTGAGCCTGATCCTTGGCTTGAAGGTAGGCTGCTAGCATATTTTTACTTTTATTAGTATCGCCTGTCAGCTTACTGGCAATTTTGGAAGCCAAACAAAGCACAAGCATTTCAATAAACCAGCCATCATAAAGATTTGGATCATCAATATACAAAATATACGTAAGAATCGCTCTGGGTTGATTTGTAAGAATCACCTTTGCATTTCGAGCATGATTTATCTGAACATCATACTCAATTTTTTTGGAATTTTTTCTATCCTTAGAATAAATTCCAAGTGGTCGTAGACAATCATAAGGGTACTGATATGCATAATCATAACTTTGGTAGACTTCTGAATTATCAACAGAAGAAAGTGCAACTTCAGTCTTGGCAAATCCCCACGGATGATCCCTCAGTGCTATACGCAATGCAGAGTCATAGAACATTTTACATGCAACAGCACTCACATCACCGTAATCGTCAAGATCAGTAATTCCAGCTATCCCTATATGAAAGAGTGCTTGATTACAGATATCAATAGCGCAAACCATATTCTTTCCTTTCAAAAAAGAGTTAGTGTATATACTGCTAATTGACAGGGGTGTTCTTATTTGTCACACGCCGTATCTTTTATTCAGGATACACAATTATTGAGGTTGAGCTAAATTTTAGATGTTATGAGCGGCATACTGTTCACTACTGGTCAGACCAGCCCAGTACTTCCCAGCAGTAGCAGTACCATCTTTTTCAACTTCCAAGATCAAGTATGGTCTCTGAGTAGCAGGAAGTTCAATCATAAAACTGAACCCCTTCTTGAGTCGCTCAACTTTATAAGCAGGACTTAAAAGAATTTCCTCTTTATTTTCGGTACCAGCTTCATCACTGGCAGCAAACAACCGGAAAGTAACAGCATTTAGTCCCTCTACTTTTTCGGAGATTTCAACAAAAAATCTAATACCATTTATATGCCCCAGTCCTTTTTCCCCAAGGTACAAAACCTCTGGAGTACCACTTACAATGTTTAGATCTTTAGCAAATAAACTTGATACATCGAGTAACATACAGACTCCTTTACATCAAAATATTTATTTTTAAAATACACTAGCCAACAACACACTCTTCATTACTTAAAATAGCGTCGCACTCTTTTATTCTATATCCCCAGAAGCTCTTTACTGGTTTTCCATGAGAATTATCAATAACAATTGGGCTAGTCTTTTTCTGAGACTGCTTGGTAAGCGCCGCAGCAACTGCAGTAGAGCAATAAATTACTGGGTTTATACCATCAATACTTCTTACGGCATTTGGGATCTTATAGAAAGCATCAGTAAGCAGATCTATAATATCAGCTGCAGCTGCTTCAGTGCCAAGATCTGTTACATCTATATTTGCAATACGCACTGTAGACCGCCAGTCTTCAATACAAAGACCTAATTTGCGTGTATAATAGTCCTGGTATACCGGCCTACCGTCACCATCAGAATTTTTATCAATAGTTCTACCAAAGTCTTCACGCTTAACTCCTACCGTACCGCTTTTAGGATAAATGCCATATATTGTCTGTGGCGACCAGTTTACAACCCAAATTGAAGTATTATCTATACCAGTTCCACCAGCATTTATTACATTGTATCCAATACGCTCTTTATCATCAGAAAGTCGGCTATATCGGGTTGTCAACCCATCAAATGCTCTTGGATCTTCGGCCAGTGAACCATAGAGCATCATCTGAGCAGAAGCATTACCTATTCCCATTATTGTTGCTTTGGACTCATCAATTCTAATCTCAGCTCCTCGGCCTTCAGCAGCCGTACCATCAATAAATTCTGCATCAATTTCTGACCATGCTTCAATAGATCCTGTAGTATCAATCTGCTTTTGAGTTGTAGACTTCCCACGCGGGATATAATCATTGACCATACGGAAGTGTGCTGAGGGCAAAGATGTACGATATTTTGATTCATGATTCTCGCCTGAGTTACATTCCACCCATCCCATATCATCCATAAAAGGGTCGGATTGCCTCATGAATTCAATTGTTCTACCAATCGTCTTTTTATCACCTAGGAGACGATTCTTTACATCAGCCACTCTCATATGATTTATTGCTAGTGCCATTATTTATTCCTCCAAAATATTTAATAATTCCTTTTACACCACACTAGTGATGCACTATTTAAATTTAGCTATCGTTTGTTGAGGTTATATTAGATTTGTATAATTGTACTTATTTACTATTCATCATCTTTCTAGTTAATGCATCACGTTTTGCCAGCTCTGGGAAGAATAGTTCTGCATCAGAGAGTTCTTGTCCAGCACCGCTTTCAGGCATTTTTCTGATAGAACTTTCAGAAAACGCATCAGCAACACTGACAAGAAAACGTATCATATCAGGATTATTTCCAGCCTTGGTTGTAACAAGAAATTCTTTAAGTTTGCCCCCCCTATCGAATAAACTCAGTGCTTTTTCAGCTTTTGCCACACTCTTTTTAAAATTTCTCCCACCGATTTCAGCGTCGTTACGAATGTCTCTAGCCCACTTAGAGGTTGTAAGATCCCACTCTTTTTGCTGAGCGTTTCTAATAGTTTCAGTAATTTGCGGACTAAGGTCGACAATACCTTGAGCCTGTTTCTGATTGAGCCCAAGAGCTCTGAACTGCTCTGTAGCAATTGCAAGAATATTTTTATCAACATCAATACCTTCTGGTAGATTGAACTCATCATAAGTAATCTCCTCATCTGTCATACCTGATCCTAAAATACTGCTTTCAATAGTATCAACATCTGGATTATAGTCATTTTTTCCACCTTCAATTTCTTCTACTTCATCATTCACTGCTACTATTGTTTCCTGTGGGCTCTTACTATTTATTTTCATTTCATTCATAATTAAACTCTCCAATATTATTCTAATACGACATCAAATATTTATAATTAGCACCGAGTCAACTGATATCCAAATCAAAAAACCATCCAAGTAAAATTTCTCCTACCACTCTCCGCTCATTTTCATCTTTATCCCAATATGCTTCCCTCAGATCCAACAATATTTCCAGATAACTTTCAAATTTCCCCAAATTATAAAATGTTCCTTGCTCACTTGCACAAAGAGAACCGCCATCCAAAGGAAAAGAACGTTTGAGCTGCCTGAGGATATAAGCTTTCCCTGGTGGAGTAGACAACATCTTTCTTATATTTTGGTTCTCAATCTCTCGGTTCTTGCAGAATTGTTCCTTCTTATACTCTTCTAGCTCTTCAGTATCATCTGAGTTCAATACTTTATCCACTTACAATCCTTTCTAAGCTCAACAATTACAAATTTAACCCAACATGCTTACATTATTAAATTCTTAAACATTCTCAAATTAGACTCATAAAAACAGTTGCCAATTCCTCAAGATACAAAATATATCCAAACAAAGAACAAAGCCACAACACCATAAAGGCACTTTAAAGCCGAACAAATCCAATCCTGTGAGAATATTCTCAGGGGTTACAATAAATGCCTTCAAGTTAAATTTGATTATTAAGGAAATAACAATACTACTTAGTACCAATCATTAACATCGTATTGAGTACATAACCGAATAAGTCAGTCTTGGGTATGATTACATATCGATCTCTATAAGATTCAACAAGCCATTGCGGCCAAACCAACTTTATCCGGATAAACCATACTTAATATGATACACATATTTTATAAATAGCAAGAACTTTTTCAGAACATTCCACATTTTATCCACAAACAAACCACATTACCAGTCATAAACCCCCAACTACAAAAGAGATACGCCCATCCCAACAATACCGCCAAAAAGCTTATTTATTGCAAAAACAAGCTGGCTTTAGATCAATTTTACGTAAATTTTTAGAGAATAATCTGATATTAACAGCCAAAACACAATTAGTTTTATGTAAAATCATATAGTACTAAATTGGTGATTACAAAAATTATTTACTAGCACCGGAAAGTTTAAAAATATTAAAATCATACAGTAATTTGACCTCTATTGTTTACACCCTGAAACAAGAATATAACCACAAAATTTATTTACATTACAGTATAAAGTCTTATATAGAAGTAAATTAAATTAATTTATTAATTTTAATTTGCTAACTACACATTTGTGTGGTATAGTAAAAAACAAGTGTTACTTAACTAAATTGCATTCAAAGAAACAACTTCATTCAAACATTTTGCGCGTTTTACTTAATCAAAGAGGTTGATTATGAAAATATCCCAAAAACTATCCAGTGGATTCATTACAGTTCTATTTCTTATTCTACTTGTAGCAGTAGCAGCAGTTCTTGGATTCAAAACAATAAATACTGAAATTGATGACATACACTCAACAAGTATACCTTTACTAATTGGCACAAATGCCCAATCCTGCGCATCACTGGAGTCAAACTCTCTACAGAAGGATTTTTTATACGCAGATACTGTTGAAAAACGTAATAAATACAGAGAAGCAACACTAAAAAAGACTGCTCAAATTACGAGATTAATTGATAAAGAACTTGATATACTCAAAAATCGGTCAGAAACCACAATTATAAAGCAACGCATAACAGAAGCTAATAAAGTAAAAGCAAGTGTCCAGGAATACGAAAGCAATATTGAGCTACTAGCTGAAGAACTGAATCAAAAGAATGAACTTGACGATAAAATAAAAGAAAATTACAAAAAGATAAATTCAATAATAACTATGTTTTGCGAAGACAAGACCTACTTGACAAACGACACTAGAGTAATTCTGGATGTACTAAAAGAGATCAATATCGCTACACTGAATATGCGCCTTCTCACCAGCAGTGGATTTACCAATCCAGCACTATATCTGGACACACCAGAAGAGATAAAGCCATTCAGTAATATCATAAGTGAAAAACTAGACGTTGTTTATAATTTAATTCAAGACAATGAAAAACTAGATAGTGCCAGAAAATTTGGCGAAACTCTCAATGAATACTCTGTATTGATCAGCAGATTTTTTGCAAATGAAGAGAGTGAGACTGCAGAGATCACTAAAAACTCCAATCGGATAATGATAAAAAACCAAATTTTAAAACAAGAGAGAACTATTAGAAAGCTCCTAAAACTAATTACAACACATTGGAGCAACCTTAAAATTGACAACACAAAAATTCTCGATAAGCTCGCAGATATAAAGAGCGATGTACCTCGCATGAAAAATGCAATAAATAAGTATCTGCTAAAAGAAGATGAAAAATCATTTAAACAACTAAATAAAATATTTAAATCTCTTAAGACTCAAGCAGAAGGATTAAAATCTATCTGTAAAAGTAATGAAGATATTGCTACAGCTGACACACTTATAAATATAATAAAGTTATATGAACAAAAAGTATTAACGTGGATAGATATCAAACTTAAGATAGAAAAAGAGACCAATAAGAAACTTAACGATATAACCATGAGTGTAAAAACACTCCTAGCAAACAAAGTAAAATCAGTAGGAGAGGGAATAGACATTGCTATTGAATCAATGCATCATTCAGGAGCAATGTCATTAAGCATTGTTTATTCAGTCACCAGTATTGCTATAGTTTTTGCAATAATAATCTCAATCATTTTAGTAATAAACATTACTCGCCCTATCAATAAAATGCGTCATCGCCTTGAAAAGCTCAGTGCCTATCAAAATGAACTAGTATTATTCATGCAGAACAATCTTGCAACTGGCGACTGGTCAGAATTCTGCAATATTGTTATCTCAGGAGAAGAAACAGAAACATTATCAAAACTCTCTAAACGCAAAGATGAGATCGGTCAAATGAGCAAAGAAGGTGCTAAAATGCTGAGCAACTTTGCCAAGTGTATCGATGCAACTAACACTGTTATAAACCAAGTAAACGATGTTCTTAATAAAGTTTCATCTACTGTTGCCGAAGTAGCAAAGAATTCACAGCACCTTGAAGGACAGAGCAAAGAACTTGCTGACGGTGCCACCAAGCAGGCAGCAAATCTGGAGGAAATAAGCTCAGCATTGCAAGACATGAGCAGTAAAGTTAATCAGAACGCAGCAGGATCAACACAGGCTCGCGATCTCTCAAACGAGTCAAACACAGCTGGTAACTCAGGTACAGAAAAGATGAGCGATCTGGTAAGCAAGATGCAACAAATAAATAGCGCCACAAGCGAAATTACCAAGATCATCAAGACTATTGATGATATCGCTTTCCAAACCAATTTATTAGCCCTCAACGCAGCGGTTGAAGCAGCAAGAGCAGGAGTTCACGGCAAAGGCTTTGCTGTTGTAGCAGAAGAAGTTCGTAAACTCGCAGCAAGAAGTGCCAAAGCTGCCGGAGAAACAGGTTCTCTCATAGATAATGTTGTCAGTGAGATCACTGCTGGCAACAACATGGCCGGTAATACAGCAGAAGTACTTTCAGAGATAGTAAAATATACCAAACAAGTTACAACTCTTTCAAGTGAAGTTGCCGACGCTTCAACAGATCAGGCTGCAGGCATCACCCAGATAAACAAGAGCCTAGCTCAGGTCGATGAAATAACCCAGCATAATGCTGCAAATGCAGAAGAGACAGCCAGCTCCTCACAAGTGCTAAATTACCACGCCAGCACACTTCAAAAACTTACAGAAAACTTTACTCTTATGACTAGCGAAGAAAACTTTGCCAGTGATGAACAAACCAATGACGACCAACAGGAACAAAAGGCTGAATATCTGCAGAGTACTGAAACAGCGCAATTAAGCTTTTCTGGCTTAGAAGAACTAGATAAACATAAACAGATACCTCTAGATGATGACTGGGGTTAGTCGCCCAGAACTCATAAACAAAACACGAGAAAAAGTAAAGGTCTCTACCTCAGGTAGAGACCTTTATGAATATACTAGATCCTTTAATTCAGAATACTGGCTGAGAGCAGAACATATTACTAATGCAACTCTCTATCTCCTCTAGAGAATACTTATCAGAAATACATACTTTCTCAAGAGTTATATACTCCAACAACTCAATTCCTACCTCAGAAGAGAGTAGTCTCTCAAGACGTAATTCAACACACCTCTTAACCCTGCTCTTTTGTGTAAGGCAATTATAATTAATACCAAGAGCCTCTAACTCCACTTCTACTCCCGAAGATTTATACGCCATAAAATCCCTAATATTCCCAACATCAAGCATCACAGTAGATAATCCATCAACTCCTATTCTACCTCTAATATACCTCTCAATTTTTACAGATGGCACACTGCTGCTAAGCAAGTTCCTGACTTTTCGGATTATCTTTCTCACACTACTTATCTTCTTCTTAAGTAACTGTAAATGCTGCATCAATGACTCAACCACTCGGTTTCTCATTTCATATTCAGGTTCCTGCGGGTATACCTCAAGCCAATCCAGAAGATCATCAACTTCAGGGTTCAATCTAATACGCTCAATATACATATCATTTGCATATCGACTGGCTGTAAAATTCATATCATCCCTCCCTATAATTAACTAACGTACATTATTCTACATATTCCAACCAGACAAATCATCACACAACCACTAGTTAACAGCACCAACAATCTTATTCACAATACTATTAATATCACCTCCAGATACCTTCTCCAATAATGGAGCAGTAAAATTTTCAAGTTTTTGTTCCATAGTCTGCTGTTTGAGCAATTCCTCACGTTGCTGTCTAATCCTACTTATTTCTTCTTCAGAATTCATTAACTCACTATCAACTGATAGCACCATTCCATACTTCTGAACCAGCTTATCCATATTAATGATATCTAACACCTGCTGATTCTGCTGTGCACAAGTTCCAGCAAATCCCACAAATTGTTCTATTGTTGCAAGTTCGCTCAATTTCTGTGCCTGAGCCAACACAGAGATATAATCTATCTTTATCTCAAGCCCAGCCATACCCTGTGGAGTAGGAGCTATTACATTACCCAGCTTTATAAGAATATCAAAGCAACGGGTAAAGATATGATCCAAAGCCTCTTTCTCAAGCAATTCAACAACAGGGGTAATATTCCCCATTTTTTCTGCATTTATCGAGTTGATTTCGGTTGCAGACATACTCTTATCTCTCTGCAATATTGGCATAAAAAGATCATTATAAAATACTTCCCTAATACTTTGTTGAAGTTTTTCAAGCTTGGTTTCAGTCATCTGATATGAGTTCTGAGGCTGAAATATTGGTGACACTCCCGCATCTGCATTCATTGCCGGTACATAAGTCACACCATTTGGTGAGAGATCTATCAATGAATTCTTCATATTGCCTTTTACCGTTACTGGAGGTGCAGCATTCTTCTTGAGTGAAGTAAGGTTCTGCTTATCAATTTCATACAGGGTCTTAACATCAGCAAGCGCGGTTCTAGCTGGTGAATGCCCATACACCGAGCCACTCATCTTTTCCCAGCGCGGAGCAACGAACGGTTTGGTTTCAAAGCCGTTGCGCTTTATGAGCTGAGTAGCAGCTCCTGCACCCCTGATAATGTATATATCCTCATATGCCATTAACGGTGTCCCTTGCATCCCGTCTGAATACATAGGATTTGGCTTTATCAAATTTAAAACTTCGAACTTCCTATCTACCTCAGAGCGTTCATACGCGTCGATCACACTCTCTGGTAATTCAGCCCTGTCAAATTTCTCCAGCATCTGCCGTGGCGTATAAAAAATCTTTCTTAAAAGCGTATCCACCTCTCCTTTTTCATTCTGATCAAGGTAATACTCTCCACAGGACAATGGAGTAAAGTTAAAACCATTGATCAAATCACTTTCAATTAAAAGTACTCGCTCGACCGCTGAAACTAATCTCTTCTTAGCATACCCGGTTATCGCTACCTCATCCTCTATTCCAAACAAATATGCCTCTTCACACGCCTGATTAAAGGCATCATCTATATACTTATTCTATTTCTCTTCATTATCTCCTATATCAGCTAACTTCCTCAGCGCATTATCAGTCATCTTCCTGATTTCATTTTTTTCTTCACTTGCAATCACTGTAGCCATCATTCTCTCAAATTTATCATGTTGTAAAGATAAAGGCTCAGCAAAGCTCTGTCCAAATAGCTTTGCGGTCTCTTTGCCACGTTCATCCTTCAAGTACTCCTTATGAATTTCAATCGCACTATTCTCATAAGTATCCCAACTTGCGTTCAAACTCTCACTATCCTGAATTTTCTGTGTTACAAGGTTATATTCAGACGACAAATTACTCTGCAATTGATCATAACTATTGAGTTTCTTGAGCACTCCTAGCTCCTGACCACTCTTATCAATACTAGCACTTATTCCAGTCATTCTTGTCGGGTAGATTGTATCCTCTACTCCAGATGCTTCTTCACCAAGCTCTCGATCAATCCCACTACCAGTGCCAAATCCAGCGACCTGCCCGGAATTATTAGTACTGGCATTAAAACTCCCAGCTACATCACTACTAGCGTTATAATCTGGTTTCGACTCTTCAGGCATAATAAGTCCCATAACTTCCTCCACACTTTTAAAATAATTTTCTCAAAGCACCTGCCACCTTAGTTAAACTTCCAATATTTGAACTGTAATGCCAGCCCTCTCCCTATGTCCCACTACATGAATACTTCTTTGATAATTTTTCTTACTCTTCAAATTAAACTGCCAGCAATATCACCACTATAGTTATAATTTGATCGCTATTCCACAGCCATAAGATAATCAATCCCTCTCTTTAAATTTCTGAATTAATTTTAGTAAAGCACCTACCACCCTTAGTTCAACTTCCAGTATTTAAATGGGAATGTAAGCCTTCTTCCTTTGTCTGATTTACATGAGTATTTCTTTAATATTATTTCCTGCTCATCTAAAGCTGTATACTTCGCCAACAAATCTTGTGCCATCTCCTTCCACTCTATCTTTTTCACAGGCTTACTCTTTTTATAGGTAACTTTTCCAAGAAACTCACTGTAAATCCCTGCATCACTCCCGATAGCCTCTTTAACTCTTCTAGCACATTCTTCAAAATCCTCCTCAGCCAGTAACTTCTGTAGATACGATGTCTTAAGATCTGTTAATAAGCACTCTTCATCATAGCTAGCAACCCTCAGCATACCGCTATCATTAATATACTTAAGTTCACTCGGCAAGACCCCATCCTCAATATCATTCCAAAACTCGCTCTCGATCCTTATAAGTTTTTTAATAAACTCGTCATCACGCTTCACTTCAATTATCCTAAAGTCAACAGTTCTTTTAGCCAGAGCACACACCTCTTCCAACTCTCTCCCATCCTCCAACATTGCCACAAAGATATCAAACACATCTTCACTGGCAAATACTACCGCAACAAATACCCTATGCTGATCAGTTACAGCCATTTGATGCTGTACCTGCACCCAATATTTCATAGGCACGACATCATACTTTTCATCATCATTACTGTAATCACTCCACTCATCCTTTGCATAAACATTCGGAGTTTTACATTCCAGCAAAGCTTCAAAGTCCTCCCCAATTATCCAGCCATCTGGAGTCGCAGACATCCACGAATAGTTTTTATGCTGGTACATCGGTGCAGCAAATATTTCATTTCCTGTCTGGTCAATATACATACGTTTTACTAACGGCTCCAATATGTGCCCACGGTTGAAATACTTATTCTCACCATCCATCTGCTGTACTTCTCTATCAAGCTTTTCTTTTGCCACATCTCTTGCCGTTCTCCAATTCGGAGTAAGCCCAAGATCGCTGGCGCATCTGAAGCCCCGATGTGTTTCTTCCTTTCTTCCAGCCACGCAATGGTATTAGGAGTCACAGTTAATGCTGTCATAATTTTCCTTCCAATTAGTCAATCAACTCATAAAAATTTATTCATCACTAAAACAAAAAAGCCAAATTTAACTACCACAATATATTCCACCACCACTTATTACTATACCCCACCACACACATATAGTCAATACAATTATTACGTAATATGGCGAAATTTACAAGCAACCCAACCTTATGCCGCGCCCACTACAGTTGTTTTACTAGCAAGATAAATAATCCAAATACAATAGACACAACAAATTACGCCTATAAGCACACATCGCCCATAAACACAAAAAAAATCGCCCAAAACTGACGATTTTTTAAAAAAACAACTAATAAACTAATCACACACAACTAAAATTATCTACCCGACACTTCACAAAATCCTAAAAATCATTATCACCATCAATAATACCACCAATAGAACCAAGTATGCTGCCCTCCCCTTTACGCTTACCACCAGCTGCGGGAGCAGACGCAATTATCCTATCAGCAAGTCTTGAGAATGGCAGGCTCTGAAGCCAAACAGTGCCATAGCCAGAAAGAGTTGCCAAAAATAGCCCCTCTCCACCAAAGAACATTGATTTGAGACCTCCAGCTCTCTGAATATCATAATTAATATCACCAGCAAACGCTGCCAAACAGCCAGTATCAACTCTCAGAGTCTCACCTCTAAGCTCTTTGCGAACCACAGTCCCTCCAGCATGAAAGAAGACCATCCCATCACCCAATAATTTTTCAAGTATAAAACCAGTACCGCCAAAGAACCCTGCCCCAAATGACTTAGTAAAAGCTATACTTATATTTGTACCCAAAGCAGCAGCAAGAAATGCATCTTTCTGACACATCAGCACGCCCCCGGTATTGCTCAGATCTACCGGCACAATCTTCCCTGGATAAGGAGCAGCAAAAGCAACTCGTTTCTTCCCACTGCCGAGATTGGTAAAATGAGTCATAAAGATACCTTCACCACCCAGCAGTCGCTTACCAACCCCAAAAAGTTTGCTCACAAGTCCTGAGTTTGGATCACTTCCATCTCCCATATGCGCCTCAAAGGTTATCCCGTCCTCCATATAGTTCATCGCTCCAGCTTCTGCAACAACTGTCTCATTAGGGTCAAGCTCAACCTCCACTATTTGCATATCACCACCCAGAATCTCATAATCAACTTTATGTGACAGCATAATTCATCTCCTTTATACTCGCACCCAAATTGCTGCAGTTAAAGATCGCAAAGTTACGCCAACTTCTTTTTTAGTCTGGTTACCTTTGCTTTTTCACTACGCAATTCTTTCTTAAGTCCGACTATATTTTCTTCTAATTCCATAACCTTCTCTTCAAGAAGTTTGATTATAGAATCACTATCCATGTCAGCTCCACTGGCAGATATTACCGAAGGAAGATCCTTTGTACTTTCTGACTCAACATCAATCAAATCTTCTTCAACACTCTGAATAATACCTTTAATAACTCTACCTAGTTTGTTTCTCGCACTCTTACCTTCATCTTTATCAGATAGCAAATCTATAAGACTATCAATAGATGCAGAATCATTGAACAGGTCTTCTACTTCTTCCCAGAGAGCTGCATCTTGCTTGCACTTCAAAGTCATTGCAGCCGCCTGAAAGAACTTATTGTTCTTTTTACTTCTCCACTTTACAGCTAGCTCAATAAAAAAGACTAGATTCTTATACCAAGCCGTATCTTCTCTATATTTTTCTGTATAATATTGAACGAGAAAAAATACATTATGGCTTTTCCCTGTAATAAGCCATTCACAATCAGTATCAAAAAAGCTTGCCAGCTTTTGGATCAGATCAATACCAATTTTTTTCCTCCCTCTCTCAATATCTCCCCAATATCCAGTAGAGATACCAAGTTCCTGAGCACACAGAGTCTTTGAACCATGCATTTTACCAAATTTTATGTCTCTCAAATACCCTAGTCTTTTCCCCATTTTTTCGTTGGCATTTTTCATAACTATCCTCTAATCAAAAAGTTGCAAATAAAAACTCCATCAATATACATAAATTCAAAATTACGCCGATACACATTCCTATTATTATACAAATTTCCGGAAATATTTCAATTAAGATTACCCAAACCAGTATCAATTAAATTAGTTACATACAATTTTAAAACTACCCCCCCTTAATTTGTTATCTATGTGTCTCATAGTTATTATTTTCAATATATAACCCAATATAATTTTTTCACATCTATTTACGTCTCATATTTATCTTGCCAAATATATTTTCATTTTCTTCTATATATTTTAATAAAAAAAATACAGGAAGATTATATCTTCCCGTATTACATAACTTCACTATGAACACAGATCTTTAATTAAATGCAGCAGCAATCTTTTCTTTTGCAGCTTTTGACAAGCGAGTAACTTCTGAAAAATTTCCTTCTTCAATAAGTTTTGGAGCAACCATCCAGCTACCACCACATGCAATAACATTTGGACAAGACAGGTAATCAATAAAGTTATCGTTGTTAAGTCCACCAGTCGGCATAAAGTTTACCATTGGATATACAGCATTGAATGTCTTGAGCATAGGAATTCCTCCAGCAATAGACGCAGGGAAGAACTTTAAAGTAGTAAGCCCAAAATTCATAGCCTGTTCAACTTCAGCAGGTGAAATAACACCAGGTAAAATTGGGAACCCTCTTTTGAGCGCCGCCTCAGTTACCTTAGGGTTGAACCCTGGTGAAACCATGAATGTAGACCCAGCGTCCGCTGCTGCTTCAAGTTGATCAAGTGTCAGCACAGTACCAGCCCCAAGAATTATGTTAGGGAATTCCTTTGCGATTGTTGAAATACACTCTGCTGCTGCTGCTGTTCTAAAGGTGATCTCCATAACATTAATACCACCTTCCATCAAAGCTTCAGCCAAAGGCATCGCATCCTTAGCATTTTCAAGTTTTACAACAGGTACTATTTTTTCACTTTTAATCTGTTCAATCATATCCATTTACATCTCCTTACATAATTCCGCTATGCGGAACTAATTTTCTAAATATTAAAACACATTACAATTCAATATGCTATATTTTTTAGCTTCTATGTCAATTAGTTAATTATTTTCAGGTCAAGTTATTTACCATATATTTTGCGATTTATAGTATATGTTGATCTGCTAGTAATAATAACTCTAATGTTAAGCTCAAAATATTTATAATGATCATAATGCCAACTACTTAGAATTCAGGATCCAATCCACTGCTTCAAGAAGATCTTCGCACACATAGTCTGGCTTTACAACCTCACTATTAAGATCAACCTTATAACCATGCCCAGTTCTTAGCAAAATTCCTCTTCCTCCTACATTCTGCCCAAGTTCAACATCGCAAATTTTGTCACCCACAACAATTATTTTTCCCATTTCAAACCCAAACTCAGCTGCCGCATCATCCAGCATACCACTCATAGGCTTTCTGCACCTGCACCCATCATTTGAAATATGCGGACAAAAATAAAACTTTTCTACATCAATACCTTGCTCACTAAGAAGTTGCGTAATTTTATTATTCACCGCATGCATATCATCTTCAGTATAATACCCTCGCCCTATCCCTGACTGATTTGTCACAATAATAATCCCATACCCCGCATCATTCAACTTTTTTAAAGCTGGAATAACTTCTGGATACAGCTCAACATCCTCAGGTCTGCTAAGATACTCTACTTCTTTATTAATTGTACCATCTCTATCAAAGCAAATATATTTACTATAATTTTTTATACCCATAAATTTTCCTTCAAACTATATTTCAAATAAAAGCAATTTAATCAACTTTCGCCGTAGACACAAATACTTCTATATCATCAGATATAGAATTTTACATTTTTCTCAGAAAAACCCAATGAAAATAATAATTTTTATAGAAGGAGAATATAGAGTGCCGGACAGTAAATAGTGAAGAAAGAATTTATTATCCCAACTAATAGTCTTCCTTCACTCCTTTTCCCCATTGGTGAGAGACTCTTCCCCCAACTCGAGTCTTTCACCTTTTTTATTTTAAGATTAGAGTAATGCTTAAATTCATTATTTTATTTACTATTTTTAATAAAAATTAAAAAATACGAAGGGTAGATTTAATAGCGTGACATAAATTAGTGTATAGAAATTTTGAACCTTTGATAAAAATTAATTTCTCCTTTTTCTATCGAGTTGACGATTTTTCCCGTGCAGTAATATAAACAACAAGAAAAAAACAAATAAGTACCCACAAAAGGCGCCACAACGCCTTTGAAACAACCAGGGGATATCCACAATATGTCCCCACTTCTCAGACCGTTCCTGCCTCCCCCAGGAGCGGTCATTTTTTATACCAACATCACATTATAGCACATAATTTTAACAAAATAAAATTCCTTTGTCAAAATTCCCTTTCATAATGACACAGTGACATACCTACATTCTTCAAGATTAAAAATTTTATCCTCCACTTTCACAACCACTCTTTAAACACATAACATACTATCGAAAAACAACTTAAGAATACAAAAGCATTATTAAAATACTTGCAAAATAAAACTGGAACACTTGTTGTTTATCAAAAAATGTGAAGTATGATCAATAAATACAATAAACTAACTTAAGGAGAGCATACTATGTATACTAATAGACTAGACAATATTTTTGACAACTTTTTTAGCGACAAATTATTCAACCCTTCTTGTAGTAACAGAAATCATAACCAGCCCGAAGTGAATATTTATCAGGATGAAAAAGGTTATTCACTTGAATTAAAGACACCTGGATTATCAAATGAAGATTTGGAAATCACCATTGACGAGAATAAACTAAATGTCTCAAGTAGCATTTCTAAAGGTGGATTCAAGCGCGTCTTTGAACTACCAGAAGGAGCAGACCAAAGTAACATTTCAGCTGAGCTAAAAGACGGAATAGCCACTGTTAATATTCCTCTAATTCCTAAACCAGAGCCAAGAAAGATTAAGGTAGTCAGTGCTTAAAATAATATTGCAAAAATAAATTTTAACAACTAACACACAACATACAGGAGAGACGACAATGAGTGCAAATACAGTATTAGAAAATGAAAAAATAAAAACAACACAGACAGAGCTACCAAGTAATAACCAAATAGTTTATGGAACACATATAAATGAGACGGAAGAGAGTGTTGAGATTATTACAGAAGTTGCAGGTTATAATAAGGATACCTTGGAAATTACAGTCGAGTCGCAAGAATTAAGAATTATCGGAAAAATACCTGAACCTAAAGATGAAGAAGACAAGAAAGTAATTCAACGTAGATTCTCAACTGCTGGCTACAGCAAAGTATTCCGCATATCAGACAAGATTGATTCCGAAAAAATCAGTGCTGAGGTAAAAAACGGAGTACTTCGTTTGAGTCTTCCAAAGGTTCCACGTGCACAGAAACGCCAAATTGATGTAAAAGCTGTATAAGATTCCAGTTATTCTATAATAATAAAAAACAGATAACTTACTTCCTCCTAACAGTTAATAACTGAGAATATATATGCAATAAAAGACTGCTTAAAAAGCAGTCTTTTATTATAAAAAAATAATATCATACTACTATCAAAATGATTCGCCTAACTGAATTGCCTCTTTCATATCACGAATAGCTTTGGGTAGACCAACCATAACAGCACGACTTATAATGCTATGCCCAATATTGAGTTCAAACATATCTTTTATTGCAGCAACTTCAATAACATTATGATATGTAAGACCGTGCCCAGCATTGATTTTCAGTCCATGACGACCTCCAGCATGAGCAGCAATAATTAATTTTTCTAGCTCGCACTCCCTTGATTTCTCATCAGAGTACCAATTTGCATATGTGCCAGTATGAAGTTCAACAATATGTGCTCCGCTCTTACTTGAAGCTTCAATCTGCTCAAGCTCAGGATCAATAAAAAGACTTACTGCTATTTCCTGCTCCTTAAACCTTTTTACGACTTCCTTTACCCTATCAAATTGACCAACAATATCAAGCCCACCCTCAGTAGTGACCTCTTCTCTTTTTTCAGGAACAAGAGTCACCTGATCCGGTTTTATTTCAAGAGCAATATCAATAATTTCATCAGCCATGCCCATTTCAAGGTTCAATTTTGTAGTAATAGTCTCCTTCAAGATACGCACATCTCTATCCTGAATATGCCTTCTGTCCTCTCTAAGATGCACGGTAATAGCGTCCGCTCCATTTTTTTCAGCAATAAAGGCAGCCTCTATAGGATCGGGCTCATAAGTCTTCCTTGCCTGCCTGATAGTTGCTACGTGATCAATGTTTACACCCAAGCTTACCATAACAATCCCTTTCAATAATAGCAAAGTATTATAAGAAGAAACTTCTATTCATATAAATTCAGTATACACCAGTTTTTATTTTTACCAAACGTCTTTTTATTTTACATAGACAAAAACCTAAGTTTAACTCTAAAATATTCTTGCCTTCAGAATATTATATTAAAAAGCTACTCCCTATCCCCTAACCTTAAGAATTTCCTCTTTAAACCACGCTGCTTCTGCTGCAATATCCTTAGCATTAATAATCGCTGTACATACTGCAACCGCTCGGGCGCCAGCATCAAGAACACCATGCAGAGTATCACGATTAATTGAACCTATACAAAAATATGGTAATTTTGAATTTTGAGCAACCCACTTTACATACTCAAGACCAACCGCAGAGCGATGCATCTTGGTATTAGTAGGGTATACCGGACCGACACCAATATAATCAGCGCCATCATCATAAGCTTTACTGGCAAACTCAGGTGCCGAGGTACTCTTACCAACAATCTTATCTTCCCCCATTATTTTCTTACAGAGGTTTACCGAAAGATCTCCCTGACCGGTATGGATACCATCAGCCCCTACGAGTGCTGCAATATGAGGTCTATCGTTTAGTAGAAAAATTGCTCTGCCCGCACACATTTCACGCATCTTTAAAGCCATTTCATAAAACTCGCCATCCTCCATATCTTTTTCACGCATCTGGATTATATCAGCGCCCCCTTCTACTGCTTCACGACAAGCTGTCAACGAATCAGTAGAACTTAAATTTTCTGTAATAAGAACATATAGAGCGGCATTTTTTAGTTTATCTTTCAATTTTAAATCTCCTAATAACTGTTTCTCAATATCATATGTTTTATAGCGAGTTGCTTCAAAGAGACCAGCCACTTGAGGGCTAATAGTCTTACTATATTCTTCAAGAACTCTAAGCGCCTCTTCAAGACGTTTTATACTAGCCTTTACGACTGAGAGAATAGATTTACGGCTCACCTCAGTATTAGTTGAAATCTTTGTTCCAATATCCCCTGGAGTATCTCTATTAAACAGAAGATTATCACCTACGACAGAGCTCAAAATTATTTCAGCCTCTTGGAATCTATGCCTCAATCCTTTTAATGCTTTTGAAATTTGTGGATCTTCTAGAACAAATCTTGCATACTCCTCACAGACCCGTAGTCCTTCCTGAGCTCTATTCATATTGGCATCAAGTATTCTACAGACGGAACCTAATTCCACATTATTCATTTATAACTATGTCCTTATATTATAGTATTACTTTCTCTCAATAGCGTTAACTCTGACCATAACTCTTGCACCAGTACCATTTTCAACATTCCATGAATAAAGCATTCCATAATCAAGTTCAGAGTCATTTCTGATATTTGAAAAAGCCAGATACTTATTCTGAAGTTTTTCAAAAGATCCAAGATTCAATGCATGATGAAGAGGGTCAACGGAAATCCAGCCCTTCTCACGAGTATACACTTCTGCCCAACTATGGCCTACACTTGTAGACTTCGTCACAATATATCCACTTACATGCCTTGCAGGTAAACCAAACTGCCTAGCAAGAGCTACAAAAACATCGGTAAATTCGGTACAATCCCCTTTACCTTTTTCTAAAGCCCTTGAAGCTCCTAACATATCCCTTGATGCCTTTGAAGACTTCATATTATTATCTATAAATTTTATGATCTCTTCTGCCTGCTCAACATCATTGCCTCTTTTTTTAATTTTCTTCTTTGCGTTTCTTACATTTCTACTGCCCACGCCTATGTATTTCTCTTTTATTAAAAACTTACTTCGCTCATTTTTGAGTAATTTCTCAACTTCTGTCTTTTCAGCTAATACTTGTTGAAAAAGTTTCACATGAAATTTTACCTTAATAACTCGTTTAATACTTTTACCACTAAACTTCCACTTAGCATACCTGTTACTATTCCTACTAAACACACTGTAAGGATGTGGACTATAAGTGATATCGGATGTTTCTTGCTTTCCTTTTATATTCAGTGGAAGCAAGGAAGTAAAATTAAATACAGTACTTCTATTTCCTCTAATTTCAACAATATAGCTAATAATAATATCTAAATCTCTAACTGGTTTATCAAGCACATTTCTAGTAGAAGCATAACATGTATTCACCATAAAGAAAACAATGAAGATAAAAATTACCTTAAACGCAGCGTAACATAATTTATGAATTCGGCATATCAAGTCTTATCTCCTTCGTACTTTACGTCCGCGCGAAGTACGTTTAGCTCCAGTCATACCAACCATACTTTCAACACCACGCCTTCTACTGTGAGTAATAGCAATTGCTAGAGCATCCGCTTCGTGGTCTGATTGTGGTTTTTTTTTTAAAGCGAGCAAAACCCTTACCATTTCTTGAACTTGCTCCTTACCTGCTCTTCCTGAAGAAGTTACAGCTTTTTTAATGAGTGTCGGCTCATATCCACATACGGGTATGCCAGATTCTGCGGCGGCTAGTAGGGCAACCCCTCGACCTTCACCGATTGCAATAGCTGTCTTAATATTCGTTCCTGCAAAAACTGTCTCTACTCCTGCTTCATCTGGCTCATATAATTGAATAGCCCCCTTGAGACCATTATATATCTCAACTAGCCTGCTCGCTAATTCTGCACTTTTTGTAACTATAGTACCACTAGCGACATAGTGAAGCTGATTGCCACGTTCGTCTACGATTCCATAACCAACATTACGCGTACCCGGGTCTATTCCAATGATTTTCATATTATCCTTTGATTTTATTTAAACTTTACAAAATTTATTTTACAATAATTGGCATAAACAACAAGGAATAATACTCAATAAATATCTTATATAATATTTAAGAATATAAGCAAAAGCTATTGATAATTTTGTAACAATAAATAACATAAGAATACACACTCAACAATTATATGGAGAAAATTTTATGACAGACGATCGTATTGCAGAACTTAGAGCTATCGGAGTGCTGGTTCAAAAAGACAAAAACTTTTTTACTATTAAAATTGGTTCATGCGGAGGAACATGCACTTCTGATTTACTTAGAAAAGTGGCAGATCTTGCTGATAAATTCGGTAATGGCAGCGTTCGCGCCACTACTAGACAGGTAATCGAGGTTTATAATATACCAAAGGATAATGTTGAGAAAGCTCTTAAATATATGAGTGAAAACGAAATCCCAAATTCCTTTTCTGGCACGCGCCTTAGAACGATTGTAGCCTGCCCAGGAGACCCTGTATGTAGGTTCAGTCTTGCTAATACTCAGGAATTAGCAAAAGAGATCAAAGAGCAATTTGGTCGTTTTAGTGGCCTAAAGACCAAGATAAAGATCGGCATTACTGGCTGTAGAAATGGCTGTGCTAAGCCTAGAGAAAACTGCATAGGACTCCTCGCAATAGGTAAAGGAGCGTGGGAAATCAGTATTGGTGGCAAGATGGGCAGAAACCCAAGTCTTGCAACAATTCTTAAGACGGTTCAGAACAAAGAAGAAGCATTCAGTACTATACAGAACATCCTGACATGGCTCAGAGATAATGGCAAAGAAAAAGAAAGGCTTAGTGATTTACTCGATCGTCAAAATAATGAGATTCCAGCTTTTTAATTATAAGCCTCAGCAGTTCATCACTGCGTAGGATTATAGCTATATAAATCGCTCAAGCTCAGAGTTAAATTCCATAAAAGCACTGCATAACACTTTTTCATTACGTAAAAGTGTAAAATCATCAAACTCAAACGCTGGAGCAACAGAGCAGCCAACGAGTACACTCTCTCCTATCGGTTCGGCACATTGCCAGATACCAGCAGGAACAACATAGCAATACGAATTTGAGTTTGCAGAAAGTTCAATCCTAACTGCCTTACTCCTACTTCCATCCCACAAATAGAGAAATATCCCTACTCCCTTGTATAGATTCCAGGATTCATCATTATCCACGCGATGCATATGACTTACCTGCCCCGGACCAATTTCAAAGTATATATGTGATAGCGCAGACCTAATACCTTTTTGTTTATGTTCAACTTCTACTTCTGAACAAAAAATCCTTTTATACTTTCCACCTTCTGGATGATCCAGCATCTCAACTGGCTGCGGAGCGACCTTATTTATTTCAATCACACATAACCTTTCAAAAATTCATTTATTCAATTATTTTGATTTTACTTCAATTATCCTATTTAACAAAAATCCCAAAAATATATTCTTTTCAAAAATAATTATTTTTAGTTAATAATCACTTTTATTAACAAAAAAAACCACCCTTCTAAACGCAACGTTTACAGTAATAATAATGGTCAAGTAAACCTTGAAACTAGGCTTGCGTCACCCAGAAAATATACAAACATGCGTAATGTATTTAGAATTTACCATAAAGCATAGTAAGACTTATTTTGTATAACTTAAGAAAATATAGCTAAAATTCTAAGAGCAGTCGCAGCACTGCAAACCTCTAACAGGCAGTAAACAATACCTACCGTATAATTTAATAACAGCCATATAGGTTACAAATACCCGTACCACTAGCAACAGAGATAAAAACTATTGCCAGTAGAATTGATGGAGATGAAACTACGGCTGACGGTTCAGCTATAAATCTATATCAAAATAAACATAACTATAAAATTACTAGAAAAGATTATGCATAAGCTTCTAACTGCATAATTAAATGTAATTCAGAAGCAATATTCTATTTTCTTAACCATGTAGGATAAAATCTTTTATTCAATAATTCAATATCTTCTTTACAAATAATACCTGTCACTACCTCGCAATTCTCAACTATCTGCCGTTCAGTACTTCCAGTAATCAGTGGAATAAATCCTTGCTCCATCATCCATGACGCAACTATTGTATTACCTGAGACCTCATACTTACCAGCAAGTTCTGTAACAAACAACATTGTTTCCTGATTAAATTCATTATCATAAGCTATCGGTACCGGTCTGTCACTTCGCCCGAAACATCCCTGTAAAAATGGAGAATAACAGAGAAGCTTTATATCCTCCTCACGCGCTAAATCGAGTAACTCTAAAGAAGCAGGAGTTTGGCGTCCAAAATTGGCGGTAAAATTAGGCCATAAGAGAGAGAGTCTGGTCTGCACACACGAAAATTTCTTCCATTCATTATTTTCAGCAATAAGGTTTGCTTTTATTAGGCGCCATGCCATAATATTACTCATACCTATCTGGCGCACTTTTCCCGCCTTTACAACAGCATCAAAAGCCTCCATATATTCTTCCTGTGCAGTATTATAGTCATCAGTATGACCATATAACAGATCAATACACTCTACCCCAAGATTCTTCAAGCTCTTGTCAACCTCTTGAAAAATGATATCCTTTGCTAATGATAGAGGCACATCTTTATATGGGAACCCCAACTTGGTAGCGACAAAAGTATCAGAATGTTTCCTGCTGGAAAGCCATCGTGAAATCACCCTTTCGCCAACCGGCTCTTCAAACCCAGGTACCCATGTAGCATACTTATTGGCAGTATCAAAGAATCTCCCTCCGCGCTCATAATAAATATCCATCAATCTATGAGCAAACTTTTCTTCAACCTTTACTCCGAAGTACATTGTTCCTAGACATATATCAGAAACCTTTTCCCCGGAATTTCCTAGCGTAACATTCTTCATCAGCTCACCTCCCAGGAAGTATATAAAAATATAGCCATTACCAGAGTAACAGCTATACCTAATAACGCGCTATAATGTACCACCTGAATATTATTTTGTCAAGTTGAATACAAGATTTGGCAACCAAGTACTGACCGCAGGAATAAGTGTAACAATTACAAGAATTACCACATTACAAACTATAAACGGTGCAGCCTCTTTAAATATCTTAAGAATCGGCATTCCACTAATTTTATTAGCAGCATTCAAGCACATACCAATAGGTGGAGTGACCAGACCAACCGCTGTACCAACAATCATAATTGCACCTAGCTGGAGTGGGTCCACACCAAACTTTCCTACAACTGGGAGCAAGATAGGACATAATAGAAGCAGTGTAGGTACAACATCAACAAAGGTACCAATAAGAAGAATAAGCAAATCAATCAGAAGCAGCACCCAAATATAGTTAATTTCAAGACCGTTGAAAAATCCTTGAATTTCACTCGAAACTCTTTCAATATTAAGCACCCAGGTAATCACCTTACAAGAACCAACAATAAACATTATTGATGCACACATCATAAATGACTTCTTGATTGAACTGATAATCTCTTTAAGCTTAAGCTCTTTATAAAAGAAACAACCAATAATTAAAGCATAAAGACAGGCGATACTTGCTGATTCACTTGCTGTAGCAATACCGAACGATACACAAATAACGATTACAGCTGGCATAATAATAGCAAACAGACCGTCGCGAGTTGTATCAACTGCTTCCTTACGATCAAACTTTCTAACAGGTGGATGGAAGTTATTCTTCTTTGAAATATACCAGACAAGGCTAAGCTGAGAAAGTCCAATCATCAACCCTGGGACAACGCCTGCAAGGAAGAGTTTTCCAACAGAAGCACCAGAAACCATTGCATACATTAGCATTGGTACCGATGGTGGAATAATCATACCCATGGTTGAAGACGCTACAGTTACACCTGCAGAGAAGCCTTTTGAATACCCTTGTTTTTCCATATTAGGAATAAGGATAGACCCAATAGCAGATGTATCAGCTACCGAAGACCCTGAGATACCACCAAAGATCATACTTGCTACTACGTTTACTTCACCTAGACCACCCCTAATGGGCCTCACCAAAAGCAGACTGAAGTCAATAATACGCTTTGTAATGCCACCGTGATTCATCAACTCGCCAGCTAGAATAAAGAGTGGCATAGCAATAAGAACAAAACTATTTGTGCCGGACCATACCTGCTTGGGTATTACATACAACTTACCCGGACCAGCAATCAGAAAATACACTGTAGCAGAACCTAGGAGAGAAAACGCTAGCGGGACGCGTATTAATACCAGCGCCACCATCGTCACAACCAAAGCAATTAAAGCAATACTCATTTACCCTCCCTCTCTTTCTTAGTACCTTTTATAATCAATCTTTCAGTTCTGAAGTCTCTGGCAATAGCTTCTTGAGCCTTTTTACATGCCTCTTCATCATACTCAGCTTTATCGTATCCACAGTCAGCTTTATCAATTCGCATGAACTTAGAAAGGATCTCAATAATGCAGTAAAAGATTGATACTACACTTGAAACAGGCACCATATAATAGAAATACTTCATTTTAATATGTAGAGATGGGTCGTTTGTATTGCCAACAACGTTAATCCACTTTAGGCTATATTTATACACTATGTACATTATAGCAATAATAATCAAATTAATAACTACATCGAGTGCTATCTGTGTCTTAGCACCGCACTTTTCATAAAAGAAAGGTATATCTATATGATCCTTCTCACGAATCCCCAGCGCAATACCCAAATAAGTTGTAGCGATAAATGTAAATGTAATCGCAGCTTCTGATGTGACAAAAGTAACTCCAAAGAAATACCTTAAAAGAACAGTAATGACAACACCCGCAAAAAGCAGGAAACCAAGAGTAAGGCAGAGTATAGACAATACCTTATCAATGACTTTAATAAAAGAATTTAGCACGAGATTTAGTGGCCCTCTAGCAATCTCTCTGCTATTGTTATTATTATTATTAACCACGGAAACACTCCAAACTTACAAGGGCTCATATGCCCAAATGACAATAGTCTTACTTGATGTCCAATAAAAAAAACTCTATGTCTTAAATAAAGCCTCCGAGAATACCTCAGAGGCTTAATTATTAAGACATAATTATGTTACTTTTTGCTATCTTCGTACTTCTTTACTATAGCTTTTACTTCATCAAGGTCAGCCTTTGTAAAATCGCCTCTTTCGATATACTTGTCGTATACAGGGGTACACTTAGCAGCAAACTGTGCATACTCTTCTTTAGTAGGGACATATACTTCAACGCCAGCGTCCTTAATAATATTCAAATATGTATCAGATGTATTTGCACGAATTGCATTCTGTTCTTTAGTATAAACCCACGCTCCATCAGAAATAATCTTCTGGAATTCAGGTTTAAGACCATTAAACCACTCAAGGTTTACACAGAATGGCTCTGGGTTGAACATATAGTTTACAACGGTCATATATTTCTGAACTTCCTGAAACTTCATAGTAGCGATATTCATAAATGGATTTTCCTGACCATCGGCAACACCTGTCTTTAGAGCCATATATGTCTCAGCGTATGCAATAGCAACTGGGTTACCGCCTACAGCTTCCATAGACATGATAATTGCATCTACTGGTGGAGTACGCATTTTAAGCCCTACCATATCTGCAGGGGTTTTAATTGGTCTTACATTATTTGTGTAGTTTCTAGAACCAGCATCACCATTAGCAAGGATCTTGATACCATTAACTTCAGCACTCTTATCGATCTTCTTACCGATATCGCTATTCACAACCGCCATTAGTGCACCTTGGTCTGGATAGATAAATGGCATAAGATATAGGTTTAGCATTGGAGTAATTGCATCAAATACACCTCCGAGGTACCCTTCAAGTTCACCCATTTTAAGTGATTCCAGCATTTCAGCTTCTTTACCAAGCTGTCCAGAAGGATATATCTGTACTTCGATAGCGCCTTTTGATTCTTTCTCTACGTACTCTTTAAATAATTCGCAAGCTTTATGCCTACTAGTTTCAAGCGGCATTGAGTGACCAATCTTCATTGTCACTTCAGCAGCAGTCGAAATACCAGCAAACATTGCTACCATAAGAACAAGCAACATAAATTTTTTCATTTGCAATTCTCTCCATAATAATAAATGATAAGATGTACAACCCGACAACATGTCTCAACATATTTACTAAAGTAAAAACATTATAAAAAGCTTTCTTCTCTTAACCTAATTCATAAATATTAAGTAAACAAAAGTATATAATAAACATTACATCACAACTTTTAATCTAGTTAATAAATGCTATCCATTCAAATTTGCATACGTTCATACTACTATTTAATACCTAATTGCAGGAAGAGAACATTCTTAAACGTTAGATTACTTTTCTTACCAGCTTTATGGTTTACGACAACTCATAATTCATACGTAAATTTACTAAAATCACCTGACCAAGTTATATAGCAAACTAAAAATAATGCTGACATATACCTTATTAAATCAAGCTGTAAGTTTATAAAATATTTAGGCATTTATTTAACGGTCTTAACAAATTACATTGTAACTTGTATACTGCGATTTAGACTGATAGAGATAATAGCAGCTTTTTATTGACAGCATGTCACCGGCAAATACTATTAATGTAAGAATAAGATGATTATAATTAAACAGCAAAAATCATTTTAATTTTATTTTGCAAATTAATAATTACAGTTTCAGTATAAGTCACAATATATTCTTAGTCAAATTCTTTCTGTAAGCACTTACACAAATTAAATCCTTTTTATTTTTCTTTACAGCCACAGACACATAACGTCTATAGACTAAAAGCATACTCAAGCATTCAAAACAGCTGTCACGAACAATCATGAGGACAAATAAATTGTCCAACTATTATTTAGGCAAAGCATTATTACTCTAATATTAGGACTTGAAGCACTCCTTCCTTTAAATCTCCATACTTCAAATCTTAGTAATCAGCCCCCCCCCTCAATTACTACCTAATTTTACGCTATTATTTTTTACCAGCCTCATACTTCTTGACTATAGCCCTTACTTCATCAAGATCAGCCTGTGTAAAATCACCTCTTTCAATGTACCTACCATACACTGATCCACATTTTTTAGCAAATAACGCATATTCTTCCCGAGTTGGGTAGTAAACTTCAACACCTGCATCCTTAATTGTATTCAAATACATATCAGAGGTATTTGCACGCATAGCATTTTGCTCTTTAGTATAAATTTGTGCCCCCTCCTGAATAATCTTCTGATATTCAGGTTTTAAGCTGCCAAACCAAGCAGGGTTGACGCAGAATGGCTCAGGATTGAACATATAGTGTACAACTGTCATATATTTCTGCACCTCATGAAACTTCATTGTTACAATATTCATAAAAGGATTTTCCTGCCCATCAGCAACACCTGTTTTTAGAGCCATATATGTCTCAGCATATGCAATAGCAACTGGATTCCCACCTACTGCCTCCATAGACATAATAATAGCGTCGATTGGAGGGGTACGCATTTTTAACCCCACCATATCATCTGGAGTCTTGATAGGTCTTACATTGTTTGTATAGTTTCTAGATCCTGCATCACCAGTAGCAAGAATTTGCACACCATTCATTAGAGAGCTCTTCTCAATTTTTCTACCCATATTGCTCTCAGTTACTGCAATTAGCGCTCCCTGATCAGGGAAGATGAAAGGCATAAGGTACAAATTCAGCATTGGAGATAGAGCATCATAAATTCCACCAACATACCCTTCAATTTCTCCCATCTTAAGTGACTCAACAAGTTCCGCTTCTTTACCAAGCTGACTGGCAGGGAAAAGCTGCACCTCAATAGCTCCATTTGACTCTTTCTCAACATATTCTTTAAAAATAATACAAGCCTTATGTCTACTAGAATCCTGTGGCATACAGTGTCCAATCTTCATAGTCACTTCTGCAGCATTTAAAACACTTGCAAGCATCATGACCATAAGTACAAGCAGCATAATTTTTTTCATCTGTGTCCCCTTCACTTAAACGGGTGTGTTGTTCGCCCAAAAATATAAACAATATAAACTTGCATTTAAATCAAGTTATATTAAATATTATTTTTCCCTCTAACTTGGACACAGGTGTTCTAGAGCATCCTATTAATTGATTTAGCCTACTATTATCTTTTCAACCTGCTCTGAAGTCATAACACACACTTCAAAATAGAATAGCTATAATAGGATGCTCTAAATACTTGCCGTACTCCTTCAACATACCCTCATTGCCCAGTAACTTCCAGCCAATACACAGTGCTTTATATTTTGCGCTGATACTTATAACCTATAAATATCAAAAGCCACAATATTAAGAGTAATCATACGTTATATAAGATACTAACCCAGCAATATTAGTGATACAGCCTGTGCCTCTATTTCTCTCCCCAAAGTACACTTTATATAATCAAACCTTTATGTTAGACTTACATTTAACAAGCAGGCTAGATTCACATTGTGAAACATCGTTCCATCTATATTCTAAAAAAATTTGATTAAATACATTCCCATACGTTTAATCCAACATTTAATGGTAACCAAAAAATTTGAATAAAAAAACAGCAAATATATTCAACCAAAAAAGAACTTATCATAAAACATAGACAATGCTAATTCATATATGAACGCAATAGTTCTTATATAAAACAGTTTACCTTCTATTATTTCTTAGTCAACTTAATAAATAAATATTTTATATATAAATCAAAAAATCTAGGACTATATTCTCATAAACCGCCATAAAATGTTCTTAAAATCATTTTTTACTATCTAATTTATAATAAACTAACAAAAAACTTTATTTGCAAAAATGTCATTGATAAGTATTTTCTGAAGACCGATTTAATTGTAGTATCCCAGAACAATATAGTTTTTATTTATATATAAAATTTACCTCATAATAAATACCGAATAGTCAACTTGAACTCCGCTCAATAATTTTGCATGGTAGTACTATCTCTTCTATTTCCTTTTTAGAATTTTCAATACTCGCGAACAGTAATCAGCCAGCTTTCTTACTATAATCTAAGTGGGCTATTTGATCATAGCTATAAGCGGATTGCTTATTGTAATCATCATAAGAAATAACAGCAACATCTTCTGGAATTCTGAATCCGTCCTTAGTTACATATTAATAAAACCCTATTGACGAATAAGTGTTTTCAAAAAAAGGTCACTCTTACACCTGCATAACATGGCTTTTCAGCTGATCTGTACCCTTCAAGAACATCTCATTTATGATCATGATTACTGCATATATACTGTCCTCAGCAATTTGCTAGTTACTATAATTCATTGCACTGACATACCCCTGCATTCTGTCATAGTGATTACTCTGTTTAAGGTTACTATATTACTTCCTACGTGCGCAAATTTTTTTATACCCTCTAGCTATAAGTAAGTTTACTACCTCTTTGACAATCTCTTCATTATTAGTTACCACTGAATCACACTCAAACTCATCAGATATATAATCTACTGCAACTATAGGTTACTTGATATCACTTAAAAATTCTATTTCAGAAAGCGTAAAGGTGTTGATCATTCCAGAGATCATTTGCTCACTGTACTCTGAGAAATTGTCTTTATAAACTTCTTCCTTATTATTTGAAAAACTGACAAAAGAAATCGTTGCCAGTAATACTACCAGCCAGAGTCGGTAGTGAATACACAATATTTAGCACACCTGAGGCCACAGGAGCCTACAGCATAGTTTACTTATAATCAAACTATTCTATAGCATCAAGAACCTTCTACTTAATCTCTTCCTTGAGAAAGGAAAGATTATTCAAAACATTAGATACTGTATAGGTAGATATGACAGCTTTCTTTGCCACATCCTTCATTGTAGCCATACTCCACGTCTAACTGCTTCACACTCGTTTAAAACCAAACCATTTTAATTTACAGTTATAGTATGACCATGACATTTTATTAAGCTATATATAATTTTAATCAATACACAAAGCAATACAGAAATGAATTCCACAAACTTATTGTATCTTATTCATATAATCGTTTAGATAAATATCAATTCAATTGAATATTATTTTGACTTTATTTAATCATTATAAAAAATTTAGAACTTTTTACATGCCGACCTTTAGTAAGGTAGTGAGAAGGAGCTAAGTATAATATTAAAGAAGACCAGCCACATATAATATAGCCAGTCTTCTCATGTGGTGTTTATTTTGGGTTAAAAATTAGTACTTACGAGAACCGATTGTTTTCTCAGCAACTTCCATTGGGAATACACCTTCTTCAACAACAAGTTTTTTAGGTAGCTTTTTGCCAGCGCGGTAATCATCGATAGCATCGAAAAGTGCTGGACCTAGAAGTGGGTTACATTCTACAGTACAGTTCAACTTACCTGCAACCATAGCTTCAAATGCACCTCTTACGCCGTCAATTGATACGATAATGATATCTTGAGAAGGCTTTAGACCTGCTTCTTCGATAGCCTGAATAGCACCAATAGCCATATCATCATTGTGAGCGAATACTGCGTCTACATTGTCATGAACCTTAAGAAGAGCTTCCATTACTTCTTTACCCTTTGAACGGCGGAAGTCACCACTCTGAGATGCGATGATTTTCATGCCTGGTTTATCAGCTATTGTGTCTGCAAAACCTTTTTTACGGTCGATAGCGGCAGAAGAACCCGGAGTACCTTGAAGTTCGATAATATTAGCTTTTCCATCTGTCTTTTCAATCAACCATTTTGCTGCATTAATAGCCTCGAGAACAAAGTCCCCTGCAACTAGTGTTACATATAGTGAATCGTCATCAACCTTGATTGAACGGTCAGCAAGAAATACTGGAATATTTGATCTCTTAGCTGCTTTTAAAACCGGTTCCCAACCTGTTTCTACAACAGGAGCAAGAATAATCGCATCAACTTTCTGTGCAATAAATGCTCGCAAAGCCTTGATCTGGTTTGCCTGTTTACCCTGACCATCTGAGAATTTCAAATTGATACCACGCTCCTTTGCAGCAGACTTTACAGATTCAGTTTCAGCTGTACGCCAAGAACTTTCTGCACCAATCTGAGCAAAACCAACAGTAAGTGGCTTTGCCTGAGCAACTGTACATGTGAGAAGAACTGCGAGGCCAAGCATGATTGATTTGACAATACTACGCATAATAATGACTCCTTCATAAAAAATACAAACAACTACACCGAAACCCACAACTGTGGATACAATAAAACTTATTATTTATTACGTTAACTTATATTTAAAACACATCACATGGGAGTGTAACTTAAACTTCTGGTTCACTATTTTTAGAAAGAATTCTCTGCATAAGGATAAATAATAGCAGCAATACACCAATCGCAATACGCAACCACCATGAATTCAGACGACCATCAAACATCAATGCACACTGAATAGTACCGTAAATAAGTACACCCATTACAGTACCGACAATATAGCCAGATCCACCAGTCAAAAGCGTGCCACCAATTACCACACTCGCAATAACATCAAGTTCAAGTCCAACACCGTTTGATGGATTTCCCGAACCTGTAAAAAATGTATAAAGGACTCCTCCAAGTGCTGAACACATACCTCCGATACCGTAGACAAGAACTTTAACAATACCAACTGGAAGCCCCATAAGCAGAGCAGAATCTTCGCTGCCGCCTATAGCATATATGCATCTGCCGAATTTTGTTAAATGCGCAACATAAAGTGCAACAATAATAGTCCCAAAGAAAAACAATGTACTAGCTGGAAGATATACCTGGTCATTTATCCGTAGCATCAGATCATCCAACACCCAATCATAGAATTTATTTGATATCCCGATAGACTCCATACTTATCATAAATGCAGCCCCTCTCGCAAAAAACATACCTCCGAGAGTAACAAGAAATGGAGGCATATCAAACAAGTGAATAAGCAGTCCTTGAAATATACCGAAAATCAATCCGAGTACTACAGCCAATAGAATGACCATTGGAGCACTATACCCCTTCTCTATCATGGATGCAATAAGGATTGTTGCAAAAGCAAATACAGAGCCAACAGAGAGATCAATACCACCTGTAAGAATGATAAAAGTCATACCTATAGCTATAACACCAAGATAAGCATTATCATAAAAAATGTTGGTTATTACCAATATAGAAAAGAACCCCTCATATAATACTGAAGCTATTGAGTATAGTATTATAAGCACAACCGCGGTTGCAAAGAGCGGAATATACTTTTTGTTAAATATTGCATTCATTACGCATTACTCCTCTTTACTACAGAAACAACTTTCTTGCGGAATTTCTCAGATTGCATTAGGCATACGAGAATAATAACTATAGCCTTTGGTACTGTTGTAATCTCAGGTGGTACTCCTAGGAAGTACATAGTAGTTGTAAGCGTCTGAATCAAGAACGCACCAATTATTGAGCCTATTATACTGAACTTTCCGCCTGTTAACGAAGTTCCCCCAACTACAACTGCGAAGATTGCATCAAGCTCCATCGCCTCACCAAGCTTGATTGTATCAGCAGCTTTAATATTTGAAGTAGCTACTAGCCCCGCTATACCAGCGCAGAATCCTGAAAATCCATATACCATGAGCTTTACTTTGCGTGTACTGATACCGGCAAATCTACTTGCTCTCTCATTATCACCAACAGATTCGATAAAGACACCCACTGCAGTTTTTCGAGTAATAAATAAGGTAATCAAGGCCATGATCAGTACAATAGTCAGAGTAAACGGAAGCATTAGAAAGTGTCCATTACCCAGAAAAACAAACTCTTCATGTTCAAAGGTATAAATAAATCCGTTGGTAATAAGCAGAGCTATTCCTCTGGCTGTAACCATCATAATAAGAGTAGCAACAAATGGCTGAAGACCAATATACGAGACAAGCACTCCATTTATAAGACCAATAATAGTTGTTGCAATAAGAGCTATTATAATAACTAGCCCAAATGAAAGATCTGGCGATTCATTGACAAGCAAAGCCCCTATTGACCCTGCTACTGCCATAATTGAGCCGACAGAGAGGTCAATACCTCCAGTAGCAATAACCAAGGTCATACCGATAGCCAAAAGCATAACCTTAGAACCCTGATTAATAATATCAATAATAGTACCGTAGAGATAACCATTCATAACTTCAATGTGAAAAAAACCTTCACCATATATCCCGTTGAATGCAAACAGCAGTATCAGCCCAATAATCGGCCATGACAACCTGTTTGTCAAAACTTTATCAACTAACCTCATACCAGCTCCCTTTTCTCTTGTACCTCGGCAATGACCTGCATTATCTTCTGCTCATCTATATCTGTACCGACAAGCTCACCAACCTTTCTCCTATCTCGCAGAACATTGATACGGTCGCAGACACGCACAACCTCGTCAAGTTCAGAAGAAATAAAGAGTACCGATACACCGTCATCACTTAGTTTATTGATGAGCTTCTCAATTTCAGCCTTTGCCCCTACATCAATACCACGTGTTGGCTCATCAAGGATAATCAGTTCTGGCTGTACCGCCAGCCAACGAGCAAGAAGTACCTTCTGCTGATTACCACCTGATAAATTACGTATTGGAGTTTCTGCTGATGGTGTCTTAATTTTAAGCGCATTAATATAATGCTCAGCAAGTGCATTCTGCTCAGCATTTTTAATCTTTTTAAACACTCCTCTTTTTGCCTGAAGTGCAAGTACTATATTTTCCCTAACAGAAAGATTTGGGATAATCCCCTCGCCTTTTCTGTCTTCAGAACAAAAACCTATTCCGTTATTAATAGCTGATCGAGGTGAATCTATCTTAGTATCAATGTTTTTAATCAGAGTATGACCGGAAGTTTTTGAATCTGCACCAAAAAGTAGCCTTGCTGACTCAGTTCTGCCTGAGCCTAAAAGACCAGCAAGACCTACAATCTCACCCTTTTTAATAGAAATATCAATAGGTTCAATTGCTCCATCTCTGCCAATATCCTCAGCTTGCAAAAAATCTGCTGCATCTGTAAGATCTCGCTCACGCCCTGTAAGCTCTATACTCTCAATATCCTCTATCTCTTTTCCTAGCATTCTGGAAATAAGCTTGATCTTTGGCAGATCCTTGATATCATAATCACCAACGTATGTTCCATTACGAAGCACCGTAATTCTATCACAGACCTCATATACCTGACCTAAGAAATGAGTCACAAAGACAATACCCAGCCCTTGCTCTTTAAGCTTTCTCATCACTTTGAATAACCCTTCAACCTCATTTTCATCAAGACTGGATGTAGGCTCATCAAGAATAAGAATCTTAGCGTCAATATCGAGAGCCCTGGCAATTGCAACCATCTGCTGAACAGCCATTGAACAATGTGAGAGTTCCATAGTTACATCAATATTAGTAATACCAAGACGTGCCAATGCACGGCGTGCATGAGCATTAATCTCTTTCCAATCAAGACATCCAAACTTCTTTGGCTGTCTGCCGAGCAGAATATTTTCAGCAACAGAAAGAGTCCTAATGAGGTTTACCTCCTGAAACACTGTACTAATACCGTACTCCTCTGCCTCCAATACAGATCCCGGAGAGACCTCTCCCCCCCCCATCACCATACTCCCAGAATCCCTTTGATATACACCGGTTATGACCTTGATCAAGGTCGACTTACCAGCACCGTTCTCACCCATAAGAGCATGAATTTCCCCCGGTTTAAGCGAAAACTCCACTCCATCAAGAGCTTTTACACCAGGGAACTCCTTGGACACATTCTCCACCCTCAGTAAAACGTCCTCTTGGCTCATATTATCTCCTACAACAAAGCTACATATTTCTTTTAAGCATAAAAATTTATTAGAAAAACTTACTGAAAATTATTCGTACTAATCTCAATCCCAGTCAGCACCAGTCTCAAACAATTTTCAAAATGAATAAAATATTATTCCCCTATAAAATATTTAAGCAACAACAAACGTTCCAGTTTCCACAACAAACCACACCAAACACATAACGCCTTACATTTTATATATTTACGCCTCTCCTTTTTTAAACTACATTTAAATAATGTGTAACTTTCACACTTTGTATACACATTCTTGCACAGTATGTAAATGCACACTATGTGCAAATTACCTGAGAATTTATTTGACTAAGCAAAATACAAGCGCATACTAAAACATATAATCGTTATAAAAATTAATAAGGAATCACCTATAAAAATGAAAAAAAGAATTATCATTGTAGACGATCAAGAACGAATCTTGAAGAGTCTCAAGCGCAATTTAACTAAATTGGATTACAATGTTAATTGTGCCCAGAATTCAGAGCAGACTCTTAATCTATTAAGAGATGATGAGGCAGACCTCATTCTTCTTGATGTTATGCTAGGCAAGGAAAAAGGGCTCACTCTTCTTAGCGATCTCAAATCAAAGTACCCTGATATGCCGGTTATAATGATTACAGGACACGGTACAATCGAGATTGCTGTCGAAGCTGTAAAACGTGGTGCATACGACTTCCTTGAAAAACCTCTTTTATTCAACAAACTCCTTATTACTATCAATAGAGTATTCGAACTCGAAAAGATAAAGAAAGAAAATAAATCCTACAGCGACATAAAATGTACTAGCTTTCTCACAGCTGACTCTGAAACGAGAGAAATTGTCCAACGTGCTGAAAGAATTGCTGCTACTGATCTGCCTATACTTATCTACGGGGAAAGCGGTACAGGCAAAGAGATTCTCACCCAGCAACTCCACACTTGTTCTGCACTAAAGGACAAGCCACTAATTCAGGTAAACTGCGCTGCAATAGCAGAAACTCTGCTGGATAGTGAATTATTTGGACACGCTAGAGGTGCTTTTACTGGAGCAACCTCCGATTATTCAGGGGTATTTGAAAAAGCCTCAGGCGGCACACTCCACTTGGATGAGATTGCAGACATGTCACTTGAGACTCAGGCAAAGATATTGAGAATATTGGAAAGCGGAGAATATAAACGTGTAGGAGAACAAAAAATCAGACACGCAGATATACGCTTTATAGCGTCTACAAATATAGATCTTGATAAAAGAGTTAGAGAAGGACGTTTCAGACAAGATCTTCTATTCAGACTCAACGCCGCAGTAATACGTATCCCGCCACTACGTAATCGTATCAATGATATATTCCTGATTTCAGAGCATTTTCTAAAGAAAAAGACTCTCCTGCTAGGAAAAGTTTTCAGCCTATCATCTGAAGTAATAGAAGCCTTCACAACTCACTCTTGGCACGGTAATGTCCGAGAACTAAAAAACACTATAGACTACGCCAGCGCAGTAGCAACAAAAGACGTAATAGAGCTTACTGACCTTCCTGAAAGTTTCTTTGTAAATCCTGTTCAAAAAAAGGAAATAACAGAAGAAGTAGACTCAACTAGTATCACTAGGCGTATCATTAGAGACGGCAATAAAGAAAGACGTGAAATTTTGCAAGCGCTTGAAGATGCCCGTTACAACAAAAAACGAGCAGCGGAATTACTAAATATCAGCAGGCGATCACTCTACAATAAGATTGCAAAACATAAGATAGAGGTATAAAATGATAAAAGCCAAAACACCTTTATTTATCGAACTTCGTAAGGTTGCATACAGCTTATCAAGTGAAAAAATACTGAACAATCTTAATCTTTACATCGAACCCGGAACAGTTCATGCCCTAGTTGGTAAACATGGCGGAGGTAAATCTACTCTTTGTAAAATTCTTTCAGGACTAATCACACCCAGCAGAGGAGCAATTTCAATAGGTGGAAAATTCCAGCACAAGTGGAGTTTTTCAAAAGCCCGCAGATACGGCATAGTCTATATCCACCAATACTACCAACTACTTGATCACCTCAGCGTAATGGAGAATTTTCTAGTATCCAGACGTAGTATTGCTGATATATTTTACATAAATAGACGAAAACTAAAGACAAAAGTGGAGCAGATTCTCCAAGAGAGCGGATTCAATATTTCTGTAAACACCGAAATCAAAGATCTGCCAAAATCAAAAAGTGTCGCACTAAGTGTAATTCTCCAACTCGCACTAAACCCTAGACTCCTTATACTCGACGAAATACTGGATAGGCTAGATGCTGATGATCAAGCAAGAATTATAGCACTTATTGAAAAACACAAAAAACGTGGTCTGTCCATTCTTTGGATCACTCACAATATTGATGAAGTAGGTAATTTTGCCGATATAATCTCCGTATTCCGTAAGGGAACAATTATATTTACCAATCCAACCAATACCATAGATAAAAGAAACTTGATCAAACTCAGCTACAACCAGATCAGTCGTGACACAGCAACTGATAAAGACATATCTGACTTTTACAACCTCCTCAGGTATAACGAAGCAATATTGCTACACCTGCCGGTAAATCTACTCGTCCTTGATCAAAGGCGTAATATCAAATTGATCAATCATCGCGGTCGTAAATTCTTCTCTGTCGCTTCAGAAGAAGGCTACAACCTTGATACACTTCTGGGGAAAGAGAACAAGCCACTTACTGAGCGGATTGATAACGCTGTAAAAGAAAGAAAAGAAATTACTTTCTACGAACTACCAATGCATATTAATGAGCACCATCACGAGGTAAACTTGGTTATCTACCCTATTATAGATGATACAGATTATATTGGGTGTATACTAATTATTGAAGATGTTACCGAAAAAGAATATCTTAGAAAACAGGCAATTTTAGCAGAAAGACTATCATCAGTCGGTCTTCTTGCTGCTGGTGTAGCACATGAGATAAATAACCCACTTGAAGTAATCTCAAATAACCTGAACTATCTTCGTTTTGATGATATCCCTGAAGAAGAAAGAGAAGAAGTGCTAACAGAACTTGAAGATGAAGTATTACATATAAAGAAGATTCTGAAAAATATTTTTCTATTCTCAGATCGACAGCAGCTTGAGAGCAATACCTTCAATTTGTCAAGACTTATCGCCAAGCTCATCCACCTGCTTAAACATGATGCAAGCACTAAGAACATCAATATCATCTTCGAGCAAGAAGACGAACAGATACTTATAAGCGCAAACCAGACAGAAATCAGAGAGGTAATGCTAAACCTCGTAAAAAATAGCCTTGATGCTCTGGAGGAAGGCGGTGAAATAGAAATAACAGTACATAAAGACCCAGAAGCTGGAATAGTACAAATAACTCATAAAGATAGCGGTCTAGGTATTGACGAAAATCTCCTACCGGACATATTCCTCCCATTTTCAACCACTAAGCACGACAAAGAGAGCAATATGGGACTAGGACTTTCGATTGTCTACAGCATAATCAAAAAGCACTCAGGAAAAATAACAGTAGAAAATCTCCCTAACTCAGGCTGCCAGTTTACAATTATCCTGCCGATAAAAAATTGACGTTAAACTTACCTGTTAGCTTTCGCACAACATAACCCTGTAATATAATGCAATTCAAAATCTCGTAACACTCTTCCGGGCTATATCTATCTACATAGATATTTCACTCTTCCTTATTGTTGCATAAAGGCAACCTATAAAGGTTGCCTTTATGCAATACAAACTTTTATTTTATCTTAATCCTTATAGATATGCTTATGTTTTCTATGAGGAAATACCGCTTTAAATGTGCCAAGTAAAAGAATCACCAGTACTGCCATTAAAATATATGAAGAGACTGTATATCCTTGGAAAAACTCAAAACTCCAGCCAAAGATGCTAGGACCAATCGCACTAAAGAACACCATATACGCCATACCCAGCCCACTTACCTGCCCGAGATTTTTTCTTCCGAAATATCTCGGCCATACTAGGCTAGAGATGACTCCAAATACACCAGAAGCAATACCATGCCCTAGAATAATAATCGGTACACTCATATCAGATGAATCAAGCATTACTACACCAACAAGCTCACCAGTCAACCCAGCCAGCATCAGTAGAAGCACCCAGTTCAATCTATGTTTCAAGAACTTCCCGTCAGATAAAAATCCAATCGCTAAATTCACAATTACCCCAATGCCTGCGGCATACTTAAACATCCCGAACGCCTCATCATGCCCACGTCCAGCAACTGCAAAAATAGATTCAATGTGAAAAGTCACTGCTGTAATAATAAGACTATACATAGCCAGACTGATATTGAACACCCAAAATGTATAATTTTTAATTACTTCAGAATACTCCCAGTTCTCCTCAATCTCAGACTCAGGAGTATTTGCAATTTCCTCATCACGCTCCTTTTCAGTGACTCCATCAGGAAGCAATCCTGAATCTTCCGGCTTGTCACGATAAAAAATCATAACAAAGACAGAGTATAAAACTGCAATTAAACCCAACAGAACCCACGCTCCACGCCAGTTATAGAGTGACTTTATTGAATCAAATATTGCAGGGATAAATGAAAAAGTAACGACAATGAAGATTCCAAGAAAAGCATTAGCTCTGCCCCTTTTCTTGTCAAACCACTTCATCAGCATTGTCCTGCTAGATAGACTCAATACGCCCTGCCCACAAAAACGGATCATCCAGAAGCCAATTGTTACGACAACCATTGACACTATAACTCCACCCCCAAAATTCTCTGATATTTTATCACAGTAAGCCATATAAAATAAAAATATACCAAGTCCAACCACCGAAACCGATACAACACGTCTCACTGAATATGTATCAAGCAGTTTACCTGCTCGCCTAATCATAAATGATGATGCAATTGTACCAATCATATAAGCTAAACTAAGCTGAAATCTTGAAATCTTGAGATACTCTACAAGTGAGTCAGTAAATGCAGATACCCCAATAGTCTGTCCTGGTCCGCTCATCAGCATACCCAATGCAGCACAAATAAAGATCACATACCCATAAAAGAACGGAAATTTTGCTGGGTTGAATGGCACTTTAGACCTGTTTTTCTTCACAATATCTCACAGTCATCTATAAAAAAGAAATAAAATAATCATATATATTTGATAAATTATAGTTAATTTAACATAAGAATATATAAGTTTTTTTTTAAAATATTTTGGTTGTTTATAACAAGTAATATTGAAATTTACAGGAAAAATCATGATAATTACTCTTAATCATGTCGATTATTATGTATAATTATTATCAAGAGTTCGATACAAACAGAAAGTAACAAAATGGTATTAAAGTGTAGCACTTGCACAAAAGAGAATATTCCCAGCAGCGACCTTGCTTTCAACAAGGTTGGAGACTCTTCATGGGGTTTAATATGTAAAGACTGCCTTGAAGTATTAGGCATTGAATGGAGTAACCCTGGAGAATTAAAATGGCTTGGTTCATACGCGGGAATTTGCCCACCTGAGACATATCAGCTACTGAACCAGATTAAAGAGAGCAATGGACATAAAGCTGACAAACTTGCTGACAATGAACGACGCTACGAGAGACACAGCTTGGTCTTAAGAGGTTTTATCAAGAAGTCAAAAGACTCAGATGAAGAGATACTTGCAATTATCAAAGACCTGTCAAAGGGTGGAATAAAATTTATAAGCAAGTCTGAATTCTCAATTGCTCAGATAGCCAGCATACGTATTGAACATAAGAATAGTGATACAACAGAAAATACTATAAGTGAAAACATCGAAATTGTCCGAGTTATTCCACAGGAAAATGGTACATTTGAGATGGGCGCAAGATTCTTATCAGCCGAAACTGCTGAGCTAGAAAAAAAGGCGAATTCATCAAAAGCAAGGCACAACATTCTACTAAAAATACGCTACAAAGTAACCAACAATACCCCTGCTGCTACAGGTGCAGTACTAGAACTAGGTCGCAAAAGCGCATTGATTTTAGTTACAAGCAATCTACGCAAAGGCAGTAAATTTGCTATGCAGATCAGTGGAAACTCAGGAGTATTTGCTAATCAAGAACTGAGCGGGTTGGCGGAAGTCAAACGTACAGAGCTAGTTTATGCAGGCAATTATGAAGTACTTGTAAATCTCATCAAAGTAAACATCACCAAAACAGCATAATAATTTTAAAAATAATATTGATTAGCATTAAATAATTGCTAGTATTATACATTCAGCTTTTGTAGATACTGCACAGTAGTATATATTAATAACTTAGGCATCATCTACTAGAAGATAGTCAAAAACAACTTAGCAAATATCCAACACTTTTCTATACAAGAAAAGTCAAAGAAAAATAAAATGCGCCTGTAGCTCATCTGGATAGAGCGTCGGTTTCCTAATTTAATCAAGCACTTTTCGTCATAATTCACCATACCACTACACAATACAGTAAATATGAGTAAAATAAAGACTTATATCAAAATAATCGCGCAAATCAATCGTTGCATTTGTTTCAAAATAACCCTTAAAAAACATATTTTACAGAAAATGGCGCACAAATGGCGCACAAAATCAATTAATAAGGTAGGTTTAAAATACCTTCTTCGAGGGTAGTCTTATCATAGTGTAGGTATTTCTGAGTAGTTTCAATATTCTTGTGTCCTAGCAACATTGAGATCACTTCTATCCTGGTGCCTGCGTTCAAAAGACTGGAAGCAAAGGTATGTCTCAAGGCGTGCAGATCAACGCCATTAGTATTAATTCCAGCTTTTTTACAATGATTTCTTAGCATATTTCTTATAGCGTTCAAACTCTTCTTAGGAAACACTGGATCAGAGTCATTTTCTTTTCTATATTCTCTAAGAATATGCTTAAGCTTTGGGTGTAGTGGTATCGTGACATCCTTACGAGTCTTATACTGTTCTGCAGGTACTTTAATAGTATTATTATTAAAGTCAATCCACGACCAACATATCTCAGCCACATTGGTAGCTCTCAGTCCAGTGTAGACATGAATAGCCCAGCGACATCTATACTCACCTTCAGCTACCACAAGCAATGCTTGTATTTCTTCTGGCTTTAAATCTCTTCTAAGATTAATATCATCACTCTTCATTCTAACAAAATGGTTACATGGGTTGCTTGATATATAACCACGTTCTACTGCATAATCAAATACAACAGACAATCTATTAATCTTCTGGTTAATAGTCTGCTTCTTATTACCCTTACTCTTCATCTCTTCTGCAAATTTAGAAATAATGTCAAAAGTAATATCCTCTAGTATATCACACTTCTTACTCAGCATATCTAAGACCGTCAACGTATTCTTAATCGTTGATAAACTACTGCCTTTTTGCTCTAAATATTTAATATAGTCAATAGACAAATCATTAATATTCATTTAAATAACCTTTAACATCTTATAATATAAGAAATAACATATATATTAATACTATAACATATACTTTATATATTGTCAAATTATATTAATATATTTATCTTAATTTTAAAGTGTCAATCCCTAATAAAAACTCCTAATATATACGTATATATTTATCGATATATTGATAATATGAAATAGAGATTGACACAATGACACATTATATATTAATATAATAATATATTATTATTTATAGTATATTATACTATTTTTAAGTGTCAATTAAGTGTCAAAAAGTGTCAAAAAGTCAAGACCTTTTAAGTTTCATATTATAAAACCGGCAAATACTGCCGTTGACAAATTGACACTTATTGACACTTGTTTGACAGATAGAATGACACTTAAATTTGATGATAATTAGGCAAATAGAATTGATGTTAATATGAGCGCAATAATGTTAAACTATAACAACCTTTAGTGTCTTCCGTGTGCATATCCACATAGTTAAACTTTTTACTTTGAGAAGTGTGATTAGCTTACTATTGATAAAAATAAAAAAACAGTTGGTGAAAAGTAGATGGATATATATCTTGGTAGCTCACATATTACCAGTTACGAGTCATATGCTTACTAAATCAATGGTTCGTCTATTGAGTGATAGACGAACCTAATATCATAAACACAATAATACCAATGAGTTATAATATTCACCCAGTATAGTAGATCACTAAAAATAATACTATAATGCTATAAATCCGGCTATGAGCGCATTTTCGAGGGGCTACGGGGGGAAAGGGGGAAGATCGTACGTAAATATATCAATAAGAATTTTTATAATATTTTTTTTGATATATAAATTACCAATAGACTCTTGCAACTTTTATCGTAAAACATATAATCCCTATAATATAAATAGTTTAAGGTATCTTTATTATTATATTTCAATGATAAAGTTTATAATAAATTACTTTTTTATACAAGGATAATACAATGAATAATATGAGAGAGTATTTTAACTATTTACGTACTAATAAAAATAGTGAGATAACGGTTGTTCTATCAGGGATATTACCAGGACCATCTCAGGCTGTGCATGGCTCAAATCCAATCCCAGGGCCACCCAAACAATTAGTAAAAATTTTTAATAAGATAATTGATGAATATGAAGATGCTGTTTTGTTTTCAAATGGAAGTGTTGATACTTTAGTCCCTTATTCAGCAATTATTGAAGTACAAGTTCCAGCAAAATAATTTTTACAGATTTCTATTATAAAAATATTGAAATCGCTCTACCAAATATACATAATAAAATTATCTACCTCATCCTATGGAGCTAACCAACTCCTGTAATGGATCAGATAGAATTTTCATTTTGAGCACTTCCTATTGTGAGGGAGTGCTTTTTTTTTGACATATTTGTATCATCATTATATATTACTAATATAAATCCATATCAATATATATTTGAAAAGGAGATGAAATGAGTATAATTAGAAAAAAAATTCTTTTACTGCTTCTATGTTTTGTATCTATACCTAATTGCTTAAGTGCTGAACATAAAAGCGTATTTTCAGTAAAACTATTTAAAATAGAATTATCTTATCGTTATTTAGTTCCCATCACAATTAATGCTATAATAGCGGACCATTTAGTATTGGGAGGAAGAACTACCCTTGAAATCCCTGAAGGTACAAAAAATTTTTATATAGCTTGTAATAAAATTTCTGTAAATAGAGGAGCAACAATAATTGCAAAAGGTATTAACGGTAAAAATGGGAAAGCACAAAAAAGAGGGAAATCCGGTGGTAACGGCTGTAATTTGTATTTGTACTTTAAATCAGGAAATATTAAAAATCTCTCAATCTATACTATAGGTGGCGCTGGCGGTCAAGGAGGCAAAGGCCGAGCAGGAAGAAAAGGGAAAAATGCTTCCTGCTGGGGCTCAAGTGGTGGTAACGGCTCACCCGGAGGAAAGGGAAGTACCGGTGGTCAAGGGGGCAATGGAGGAAACGTCTATTTATATACTGGCGATAAAATCACAATAAATAACTTAAGTGTAAACACTTCTTCAGGTGCTGGTGGTGCTGGTGGAGAAGGTGGTGCTGGGGGTGCTGGGGGTGCGCCCAAGAGGTGCGGTACAATCTTTAACTTTTATACGAGAAGCGGTGGTAATCCTGGTAAAGATGGTCCCCTTGGAGATATTGGAAATTGTGGCAAAAAAGGCGTATATAATAAACTTATAATTAAAGGCCTTTCGATTGAATCGCTATTAAATAGAGAAAAAATATCGCTAAATGATATAAAGTCTTTCTTTAACACGCTATAAAGTAAAGTGATTAATTAAACATCCCTACCTGTCGTCTATTGGCTGTACCCGTTAAGAACGTTTTCTGGGCGTTCTGACGGGTTTTGTCAACTCGTGCATATATTTCTTCCCAGAACTCATCTTTCTCAGCCTTATCACGCTTTATGAGGCTTTCTTTTTCTGACAGGTTTATTCTCTTAGCTATGCAGGCAGTTGCCATATAGAACACATCTGCGAGGTCGTCATGAGCTACAGCGCCGCGTTCTCTTGTCATATTAGTGAACTGGTAGCCCATTGTGTGATATGGTTCTGTTAAATGTATTTCCTGGTCTCTTACCAAAATGTTTTTATTCATTACATACTTATGACCAGCCCAGAACGGTTCGCAGGTATCACATATACGCTGTTCTTTCTGTCCAGTACTATGAACCTGCTCAAGCTCATATGTCCAGCCATGATGCTCATACTTACGTAATTTCGGTGCTAGCAACTTATCAAACATGCCACCACCGAAATTAGTTTCTGAATATATAATGTTTACTCTATACTCAAACGCTAATTCAGCTATTTTCTCAAGCACTTCATCCTCAAAGCCTCCATCTAATCCGATTAGCTCTAAGCAATGTAATTTACCATGCAGCATTCCCATAACGCAAACTGCTGTCTTATCCTTACCTTTACCTGATGGGTCGATCGCAAGTGCTAAATATTCGTATGGCTCCTGTCTTGGGTCGGCATACATATAAGTGTAACATGCATCACCGGCCAATGAATTTAAATTTATATCTAAACGATAGCGCTCATCGCTTGACCAAGTTAATGATATAGGCGCTCTAACCGGGTCACAATCCATGACTATTAAATCACGAATCTTAAATGGATAGAATTTGTTATCGTTTGCTTTTGGGTCAAGTTTGAACTGAGAGTCGTATCGACTCGGCATAGAAATTCTACGCTGAGTAAGTTCTTCTTCAGGAAAACGTGGATCTGTAGGTGTACCTGGTGGCAACCCTTTGTTAACCATGGACAGTATGTATGGTCCTAAGAATTGACCATAAGAGCGCATCCATTCTGAATCTGGTACTTCAGCAGGCCACATTCGCACCTCATACCCCTTCTGTGGCAGCTCTGTGTAAATAGACGCTGAACTATGTGGAGTACCAAGGTAAATTATTCGGTTGTTTTTCCCTGGCTTGACAATAGCTTCAAATTCAGTAGCCAGATATTTGATTTTTTCGCGTTGAGTAATTGAGATAGCATTTTGAGGGTCTTCAATATCATCAAGAATAATAATTGTAGAACGCTTACCAGTAACCTTACCTTCAATACCTGCACATGTAACTGAAGCTGATTGTTTAAAATTTGAACCTCGAACATCAAACTCAAGTACTGAGTCACGCCACTTACGCTTACCAGTCTTCTTTTCTCGTGCTGTAAGTCTTAGAGGCTCAAGGATTGGCATTGAGTAGATGAGTTCACGAATAAATGTCGCGTTCTCTTTGGCCTTTGCTTCAGCTGCTGAAACAATTAATACTATTTCATCAGGGTTTAGCCTTAGCCTCCACGCTGCGTATGCACAGGTTATATATGACTTACCAAGACCGCGTAATGCTTCAATACATGTTCGCTGTGGGCCATACTGCAGGAAATACCCGATATCATTCTGAATAGGCGTGGGCGCTGCATGATCAAGGTGCAACCATGTTAGCCAGAGAAACTTGGTAAAGCTTTTGGAATACTCTTCATCCCACAGCTTCTGCCACTTTTGCTTATCAAAGGCTTTTTGTGAATTCTTTTTTTGTTTACGCTCAGCCAGCGCTGCTGGATTTAACAACTTCTAGCTCCGGTTTATATTCTGGTGGTTTAGACAAGTCGTATTCTTCGCCTGATTCTGAGTCGTTAAGAGCACTATTTAAGTCCCGGACATCTTCGTTATTATCAAAGGATATTTCAACTTCTGCAGCTTTTATCAGATTTACCGCAGCGTTAATATCCGCTGCAGTAAACTCCCCTTTTTTAATCTTTTTAGATAATTGTTGACAGGCAATATTAAATAAATCATCTATTTGAGTCATAGTATTTAACCTTTCATATGCATAATAATAGCACTTGCAACAGTTGCAGCAGCGCATACAACAGCAGCTATTGCAGCCCAATTGGCGCGAACATTATTACTTGAATGATAATCTTTTTCGTGTGTTCTTATCAAGTTATATAAGTCGCTCACATCGTTACTTTGCTTGGCTTGAAGAGCTCCTAGAAAATCACACGGGGCGTCGTGGGTTTTCATACCCTTCAACGCCCCTTTCAACTCTGATACCTCTCTAGCAAAACCATTCACCTCTTTAGTAAAGGCATCAAACCTCCTGAGGATTTCCCGAATCTGATCTTCCGGCATTGCTATCCTTTCTAGTCTTATCCCATGGTGATTGAGCAAGGTATGCTTTTATGTAAAGCCCAGCAAGAATAAGGCCAGCAAGAAGCCCAACAGTAAGCGGTATGCCTACTGAGTAAGCAATAATTCTCCACGGTTCTTTCTCAGCACGTACAATTACAGCTTTACCTTCAGCTCTGGCCGCAATAACCTCAGCAGCATCCACACCGCCTGCAACACCACTAAAATTAATTGAATCATCACTTGTCTTAGTGGTATTCTTCTGAGCTAACGCTCCATTAATTGAACCACACCCTGCCGTGGTTGCAATGCAAATAGCTGAAATTGCTATAGCTCCAATAATTGCCAGCTTAACAATCAATTTATTAACTCCAAACATTTCTCCCCCTCCTTAATTACAGCACATTGAACATGGGCTATAGTTTTTCAACCCATCAGATAAATTAATCTCAACGATATTAATGCTATTCGCAAGTCCAGTACATTCTCTGTCTTTATGGTAGCACACCCCATTCTCAGTAATTAAGACAGTGCTACCTTTACCATACTTCTCCATAATTTCAGCTTGAGCAATCTTAAACTTTAATTCTGCTCTCGCTTTAGCCTTACTCTCTCCATTTAAATCATGCCTCAATATATGTGACATGAGAGGATCAAGAGCAGCAATATCTACTTCGTATGCTTCTTCTAGTTTGCTTTCAGATAAAGCCCAAGTGCCGTCTTCTTGAGCAACATGGTTCTCTGTAGGTCTGCCACATTGCATCTTTATATATAACTTTTTGTTTTGAGAATTAGAAATCATTCCGAAGTATTCACAAGACTCACCAGCTATTCCGTATATTTGATCTGCCATAATTATTCCTTTCTACCATTCTCGTGTGACTGTTACTTTTGTAAGCACAGCATTGGATGTATAATTTGAGAACTCACCTATATTGTACATGTCTAGAGTAAAGCGAGTACCTGAACGAACTTCGATAGTTCCGTCTGTTGTGGGTACTGCTCCAATACCAACCCCGCCTCCATTATAGCCAACGGCTCCTGGGTAACCCCATTTGCCTTCATAATAAACACGCACAAGAGTAGAACAGTTACCTAAATATGCTCTATTCATATAATGCCTTTGGTTTATTCCTATTGCGACCCCACCCCTCGCTGGTAATGTACAAGTCGTGCCATGCTGAAAATTTACAACATTACCAATAGTACCAGAAGCGTTAGTATCAATATATCCTAACCATACTCTACATATCTCATGTGGTGTACCATCTGGTGCAAACCAGAATGATGTGCTACTTGCCGTATCGTACCAAAAGACATAATCAGTACCTATGCCGTACGGTGATAACCCAATATATAAATGAGGACTACCCCAAGAAGAGAATCCTGCATACGTACCATCTTTATTAAGATCAACACAAATATAATATCGCCCATTTATTGCAGCTGAAATGTTTAATAAATAATCCTCTTTAAGTATTTCAGAAAGTATTACTCTTCCTTGGAATCCACCAGCTACTTGAAGACCAGATTTAATAATAAGCTTAGAACTTCCAATCGACGATGGGTCAAGATGCTGTGCTGGTTTATCACACCAGCCTTCTTGCCATCCGCTAGGGATATCACCGACAGCACCTTTAACAATCGTCTGTGGTGCGATTGCAAGAGTATCTTTTATCCCAAGTAATATTCGAGCCGTCTGTATTAGCTGCTGAAACAGATAACTCAGAGACCTCATTATTAATCTCCACAATATCACTCTTCACTTCTGGCATACCGACCAAAGCCTGATAAGCTTCCGCATCTGCATTAGAGGCATCTGTTTGAGCAAATTGTGACCAGTCAGGAAGTTCGCTAGCCATAGCTACTCTCTGGCCATTTACTGAAAGATTAAAAGAACCAGTAGTATCGACCTCAATCGTATCTAGTGATTTTAAGTTCAGGTGAGCGTGTGTAGACTGCTCTGCCATAGCAGTAGCTTTGATAGCTGCCTCTGCTGCTGCGTGTACTTCATCCTGCATACCACTTGTTATATCAAGAGCCAGTGCGCTATCCGCTATAGCTTTGTCTGCGAGGTCTCTTGCTTCTATTGCTATACTTTTAGTGCCTCTTGAATCAACAACAGACTTGGTAGCTAAGTCGTAAGCTTCCTGAGCTGTCTCAAAATCCTGGTCAAAACTATTATTTAGTTCATGAACATACACCTCGCCATTACTGAAAGATTCCTCCCGTTCATCTTTCTTTCTATTACGATATATTTCAATTATTGAGCCGATATCAGGTAAAGTGCTTAGACTAATCTGACCGTCATTAATAAAGCTAAAGTCGTTATCAAGAACATATTCCGTAACAATACCATCACTAGCAGTTACCTCAATACGAATAAATTCTTTTTTACTGTAATTAAAGGGAATAGTAAAAATATTCGTACTCCCATCATAGGAGTACGAAACACGGGTATAATAGGTTGTCATAATAATTACTCCTTCTGGTATAGTGGACTATTTAAGTAAGGCTGCAAGCCTTGGTGCATTTGAGGAATGACGCTTGAGTTTTTCATCAGTTTGAATTAAGCTGCTTTTAGCTTTGTATCTATAGTTTCTGATGATTTGCTCTGCAAGCTTGCCTTTTACTGTGTCAGGTTGCATCTGGTAATTTGAATCATTAAACAATTGCATTAAGGCATCTTTGGCATTAAGCCCATTAATTCGGTAACTCTGCCCCGCGAGTTCAAGGTATTTACTATATTGATGTGTATCCAGTTTAACTGATTTGCCATTAATATTAATTCTGCGCTGTGGATATGAAATATTTAACGCACTGCCCTGCTGTAAACGTAATAATTCAGAATATACTGGATCATGATTATCTGAGCTAGTTCTTACAGGTGTTATAGCTCTGAATAACCCACCACCATCATATTTGATTGTTTCACCGAGTATTGTTCGCTTGACTGCAGCAGCTTGTGAAGCAATAGGAGTATCTTTTTTAACTATCTCTACAAAATCTCTAGCCTCACGCATGACAGGGTCTAATCCTCGTGTTGCTGTACGTCGCGCTCCTGAGAACGGCACCATATTACTTGCCAAACGTGATATATACGATTTACCATAACGATCTGATTCTCTAACGGCATTCAGAAAATCACTGATACCTGCTAGGTAATATTTATCTGAAGCAACTTTCAAAGCAGATCCCAGTGTCGCTGCAGCAACTTCTGAGAGATCAGCATCGTCTAAATCAGAAGAGATTTCAACAAAAGAAGCCATTGTGTTCAGGAATGTTGCTATAGGATCAAGTCTAGTAAGTTCGTAATAATTATCTCCAATATGTAGAGAGTTTGGTCGCCAACCTGTAGCATAAAGCTTTTCTTTCTCCTTCTGATCAGTTGGTCCACTACCAGTCAATACTCCTTCTGCAGCCATTACTAAAGCTACATTCCATACTAGCGAACCTGTAAGCATTCTAGCTTCAGTAATCTGCTTCTTTGCCATATCTCCATCATTACTCATTGCCTCTCTATATTCGCTGAATAAATTAGCAATAACCGGAGTTCTGGTTCCTATCCATTTACCAATATTAAGTGGAGTCCTTAAAAACGGCATAACAAGCATAGTTTCAGGCATTGCTTTACGGGCATTGTCTATACTTTTCCAAAATTTGCCGCCTGTGGAATCTGGATTGATAGCATCTTGGAAGGTAATATAATTCATATATTTCATAATCTGTTCATGAACTTCAGGTGGCGCAAGTTCTCCATCCATTATAGAATTATATGCTGCCTGTCCATCTTGCCCTTGCTGGTTTGCTGTCTGCATTGATCTATGAGCTAATGACCTACGCTGCATGTGGTACATCATCGTTTTCATAAATTCATCAGACATAAGCATAGTATTAGTGCTGAGAAGCCTATTACCTGCGCCAACAAGGCCAAAGCCTTGAGAAACTAATTTTGCAATCTTAGCAATTCCTCCTGTAGCGTCAGCTTCTATTTCTTCAATAGTCATATCTGTAGAACTGCCTTTATAAAGAGAATACATATTCTCTGTAGACATGCCGTGTACTTGTTGACCTGCTTTTTCCGAATCCCCGCCCCAGCGAGACTGCCCGGTTTTAAAAGCAGTAATTGCGGAGTGAATAGCATCAACAAAACCATCTGTTATACCATGCAACATAGCCATAGTCTCACCTACTCCACCAGCAAAACGAGCACCTTTATACATCATTCCAGCAAAGAGTCTATCGTGTATTTCACTTGCGATTGAAGCGGTACCAGACAAAGTATTGACAATATGTGTAGCTGGTCCAGTAAGCATACCGGCAATAGTAGACTCCAGAACAGCATCGCGAACTCTGGTATACCGTGACTTCAATTTAACTGTTGCTGTTAATTCATTATAATTCGTATTCTCAATTAACTCATTGAGTTTTAACAAATCTGCCTCAGAAAGCCCACCGTCAGAATTCTTCTCAAGGATTGCTTGAACTTCTTTCTTAAGCTCCATAACTTTATTGGTCATACCTTTGTCTTTAGGTTGAGCAACCTCAACAAGGTTTGTCATGATCTGAGAAATCATTTTTCCCGTATTCTTGTTTGCGTCACCACCGATAACCTCCTTAAGTGCATCAACAAGATACTTTTCGCGCTTTTCTTTGATAGTACGCATCGCTCTTAAAGCTCTACCGGCACTAGTACCAATACCAGAAAACACCTCAGTCATTTCATTGGAAGCTTTCATTAGAAGTCTAGCGTATGCATAATCCTCTTCTTTACCTGTTTTCTGAGCTTCAAGTAAAGCCACGTTAGTCTCTCTATTCATTTGCTCATGCAACATGCCAGCTGCCATTATCGCAACATCATGATTTGCGTAAATATTACTGAACTGTCTAAATACTTGTGGGTTAGCGGTATGATTAGCAATTGCTTTTGCTCCAAGCTTGAGCAGCTTGTCTGTCGTATGCTTATCAGTCTGCTTTAACTCCTGCAATTTTTCAGCCATAACCTTCATGCGATCATTACGGAATAATACATCATCCATCTCAGGAACTAATAGGCTTGAGTTAAGTTCATCACTAGCATCAAATGGCGCTTTCTTTTGCCCTGAGATAACTTTTAACTGATCATCAACCCATTTTGTATGTTCTTCTGTAGTCGCCCTTCTAGGCATATCAATACTATTAAACATATCAGAATACCTGGCCACCTCAACATCACCAATAACACCATACTTAGCTGCGCGTTTAATCTCTGACTCAAGCTTTTCCTTATGTTTTTCAAATTGCTTGATTTGATGTGGTTTTAAATCAGTGACATCACCCTGCAGATATTTTGTAAATCTATCAGAAATATTATTGATTACGTCAGAATCTGTGGTAAAATTAATATTATAGTCACCATCAGCAGAGTGTAATTGCGACCCCGAGTTCGGTTCACTCAGACGTAAGCTAGGGGACGATTCACTTGAATCGGGCATCTCGCTCCGGGTCTCTTCGTTTGATGGTGGCTTTTTCGTTTTATTATTATCGTCTGGATAAAAACTTACTAGTTCAATTCTCTTATCTTTACCAGTAGTTGACACCTCACATGCATAGTACCTGTCATTATTTATTACCTTTGAAAGTATAAATTTTTTATTACCATCCTTATTTGTGTCGATCTTTTTACCACCTTTTTTAGTGGCAAACCGTGGGACACTATCAAAATTAGTAAGTACACTTGGTAATAAACTAAATTCTTCTGCAGTTAATTCAGGATGTTTACTTTTTATGTGTTGCAGCGTGTTAATATCAAATGTGAAATACCCATCATCGATATCAATTCCTAGTGCAGACTTAATAGGTTTGGCTACATCTGGCATAATTTTACCTAATTGCCACCATCGACGACCTTTACCTTTGTACTCAATTTTCCCATCAAGAAAATCCTGATACAACCCGTGTATATCTCCAATAGTCTTTAGTTGTACACGTCCTTTTGATTTCTTACCAATAGGCGCCTCGATCTTTAGACCTAAATCCTCAAGTTTAGTCTCTTTCCATATATTGAATTCCTTAGAATCAGGATTAAGATTCTTTGGTAGCTGTATTAAATTACTTCCAGTATATTCTTTCATAAAACTTTTAAATGTATCTTCGTTTGACAATTCTTTAGCAAAATTATCTTTTACAGAATTTAATGTTCCTATTTCATCACCAGTTCTGAGTGCATTAACTACACCACTTTCATCAAGCGATTTCTTTTCAAGCTCAAGCTCTTCCTGCGCTTTTCTTGATTTCTCCTGATATGCAGCAATTGCTTTCTCACGATTTCCTGTTTCAGAAATATGTTCAGTAATAGCCCCACCACCACCACCCAGTGCTGAAGCAAGTATTATACTTCCGAATTGTTCCTGTACAGCTTGTGCCGCGGTTTGTGTACTAATCTGATCATTGAAACGAAGATCAGCTTGGATAGCAGACGTTGCAAGCTCAGAGGGCATATCGGTAAGCTGTCCAGCAACCATCCCCTTTAAAATCTTAGTCGGTAGCGAACGCCATGCTTCTACTGCTTGTGATCCCATATTACCAAGCACAGCCTTACCTGCATTACTAATGAGTTTACCTCCCAGCATTTCACCTGCAACCTCAAGCCCTCCTTCAGCAATAGCAGACCATACCGCACTGCTATTTACTTCATCCTGCACCTGTTGCCAAGTAAGATCTGGATTAACTTGTTTATAAGCATCGTATGCATCTTCGACATAACTATCATATTCAGCTAACCCATAAAGTCCGCCAGTCATTAAAGAATGCCCCATAAGCATAGGAATGAAGCCTACTCCGCCTGTAGCAATACCAGCTATTGCACCAGGCGCCCCTGCAGCAATACTATTTGTGATAGAACTGATTGCGCCATAAACAGACTTTGCATAAGGGTCGTTCATCACATCAGCACTGACTTTATAAAATGGATCCTGTTCTCTGGCGATTTTGATTTCTTCAATGTTTTGTGAAGCCCAGTCCTGCCAGCTTGATATACCAAACATATCACCCAGAGTTCTAGTCATACGGTAAAATGTTTCAGGTGTATCTAAAAGCAGCCCATTTCGAGCACCTTCATAAGTAGCAGAACCTAGCGCGCTCATCCAGCGCCATGTTCCCCAGTCTTCTTCCTCTTTGAGTTCTGCATGTTTCATTGCGTTACGTTCTTGCGCTGCATATGGATTACTTGCAGCCCAATCGTTATTTAATTGATTAGTTGCTAGTGCGGTCATTGTTTATTCCTTATTGGTTAAGTCCTTCAATATAATTTATAGGATTCGTTTCAGGTAATTGTGTCGTATTGTAGTTGTTGATTATTTGAACATTATTAATAGTCTGTGATTTATTTTTATGCTGATCTTTAAGTCGTTTATTATCTTGAGCTAATTTTTTGTTTTGTTTAGTAAGCGCAACATTTCTTTCGGATGTAAGCTTATTAACAAGTTTCTGAGCGTTTAGCTCACTTTCTATTCGAAGTTGCTCAATAATCTTAGTTGCATCTTCAATATTCATATTTTTAAGGCTTTGCTTTCCTCCAGTGTTTTCTTTTAGGATATTATCTGCCGCCTTAATTTCTTCGAGTTCATATGGCACATCATATTGAAATGAATATTCAGGAGGTTTTCGTGAAGATAATGTAGCACTGCTTATTGCAGATAGCCCTTCTCGGATATAATCAAATATACTGTCTTCATCACTGTTAATTGTCATTCCCTCATCATAGTACCCTAGTCCTGACTTCCCTAGGTATACTCTATCATTGTCAGAAATAGCAAAACCCTGATTCGCTACTTCTTTTTCACTCATAGCCATTTTTTCTAGTTGCGCCACTCTATCTTTTTGTGCGACATAGCTGTATAAATAATTTCTTATTTTTACAATATCTTTGTCTTTTTGCGCATCACCAGTAAGTGGTATATTACTATTTATTGTTACGCATGGATTTTCACCTTTTTTACGTGCTTCGATAACCTGTTTATAGTGTCGTTGTGTTAGTATTTCTCTATTACTATTAAAGAACTTCAAATCGTATTCACTACCGGTTCTATTTAAAACCGCCTCAGGGTCATAATTTTGTAATCCCCAGTTACCACCATATTCTGAATAAGTTTCATATATTTTTGGGTAAAGTCTTGGGTCTCCTTTTCTGATATTGTTTTCTCTAGCCCAAGAAATAACATTTTCTCTAACTTTTTGATCAATTTTTCTTCTTTCAGATCCCATTAATAAAATCGAGCCACCTTTAAGGTCAAGTGCAACTCCTGCTTCGCCTGAAGTTAATACGCCATCAGCTTGAGTTTGTTTTAGTTTTGCATCAATAACATCAGAAACATCCTTGAATTCTTGTTCGAATTGAGAGCTAAAAGCTTTTAATTCTCCAATCTTTTGTTTATATGCAGAAATTTTACCACTTTTCTCTTTCACCGATAAAAAAGTACCGTCTGTTTCAGCCTGAGTGATATCAATCATTTCGCTTTCAAGCTGTTTTATATCTTCAGAGTCTTTAATAACTTGGTATGTTTTTTCAAATGAATTGCGTTCCGCTGTTAATTCACGATCAGCTCTAGTCTTTTTTGCGATACCTATTTGTTTATTAATTTCTTGTTGTAATGCATTCTCTTTTGTGTCTTCAACATCAAGAAATTCATTTGTCTGTAAAAAGTTTTCTAACTCAGTTAACTCGTTTTCTTTGCCTTCGCCTCCTAAATTTGCAGCGTATAAGGCCCAACTTCTCATACGAGTACTATTTATTTCATCTTTTTTAAGCCCACGTTCTGCTGCTTCTTCATCAGCAAGTTTTATTGACATTAATCTTTCTTCTGCTGATAAACTCTGGTCGCTCATTGCATTAATATAGCTTTTTGTTGCGGTCTCAATGTTGATCTTCTTAAAATGAGTGTACCCTCTATCCATTTCTTTCATAAGCCTATCTTGTAGAAATGGCACAATAACGTCCTGTTCGTTTTGATTTAATCCAGCAGTCATTTCTGGCAAAAGAGCTACCATTCCTTGATGATGAAGTTCTTGTGTTGCCCCTTCAGCGTGCAAAAGTTTTTCTGAAGCTTCACTAATTTTATCTTCCCATATATTATGATTTTCAAAAACAAGTTGTGCCGCATTTCTTCTGTCTCTTATTTTTGCTTCTGCTTTTGCTTCCTTTGCTGCTTGCTTCGCTTCTGCTTCAGCTTGCTTACGTTCGGCATAATCCATGCGAGCTTCTTCTACTTCGCCCTGAGCCATATCCTGCAAGCCTTTACCTACAAGCCCAAATGCTTGAGCGATTCGCTGCGCATCATTTACTGCAGAAGGATTGTTCGCCCAGATAGTGGGGTCTACCTTAATTGTTGTATCCTTGAGCGCAATATCATTAGCCACTGCGCCAAGTTCAGTATTAATAAGCATCGGCTTCTTTATTGACCGCTTATTTCTTGTAGTACCTAGTAATTTTGATAGATCAGCTGACATTATTTAAATTCCCTATTTTGAGTTATACATATTGATTGCGTTATTATGTGTTTTATATGCTGTAAATGCACTAAGGCCTGCACCAGCAACGCCACCAAGAGCAGACAGAAAACTTGGTTGCTCTGGTTCTTGTAATTGTAATGGTTGCATATAAGCATTAGTGTGTGCTGCAGCTTTCTTTTCTGTAAGCTGGACCATCTTATTTTGTCTATTATTTTCAATAGTGCTTTTGTTACCTGCTTCATCAATGCTGATTTCTGAAAGCAGTCTATTAACAGTACTACTTGAAAGCCCTGCATAACTACCGGCTGCACGTTGTGAAGCTCTTCGTGATTCTGCTTCTCTTGCGATTTCACCCTTTTTAGCTGCTGCGTCGTGATTCACCTGTGAAGCTTCTTCTTCCACCTGTCTATAAATTGACTGAGCTTGCAGATCTTTAGACCTTGCAGTAGAAAGATATTGAGCTTCCTGTATATCGTTGGCTCTCTGCTGTTGCTCATAAGCAGCGCTATCGGATGCAAAACTTGCAACTGTACCGCTCAAAGTCTGTAGGCCAACACCAAGAGCAGCACCAATCCCTCCCCCCATACACATTAAGCTTTACTCCTTCTCATTAGATAAAAAGTTTCTCCATGACCATTAAAATTCGGTACTTCTATCTCTTTAACAAACCCGAGACGTTTCAACCAAAGCAATGATTCCTTATGTTCTGCCCATACATAATTAAAGATATATTCAAACGGTGACTGTAAAGTTTCAATATATTCAAGACTAAGCTTAAGAAAGGACTTGCTGTATTCCTCTTTACGGATGTCATTCAACAACCAGACTCGCCCTACCCCACGATCTTCTGTTGGACAAACACCAAACATCACAGCCGGTTTATCATCCCACGTAGCAGTAAAAGCCAGTAATGAGGTATCCACTGAAAACACTACAGCTTCTTTAGCGCTGAACTCAGGGTATGAATATTGAAGTTCTGCCCTATCCTTTTCATGCATGAATGCGCCCAGATATTCAATATCCTGCAATTTCACACCTCTAATTTGTGCTCTATTTATCTTCATAGATATTTCTCCTTAAATATTACCAATCCAGCTAGACCATTTTGCAGACTGAAAACTTGCTTTATGTGGTGACTTGACTATTAATTGAATTTTTGCATTAGTATTCTGTGCCTTTACTGGGAACTTGAAAGTTCCGCTATCTACTTTGTGATTACCTACAACAAGTCCATTCGTTGACATAACCCCGGTTTTAGAACGATCTCTAGTTTGATCACGGTTAATAACCCTAGTCGTAAAATCGCCACTATCCTGATAATCAACTTGAAAGGCCGTTATCTGTGTACGCTTGCCAGTTATAGCAGCATTGTCCTTTCTTGGATCACGCTCATACTGTTCAGAGAATTCATATAGTGAGTCGTAACTAATGCCAGCATATACCTCAGAATAATTGCCACTGACTGTAAATACATTCTCGCTTTTAGTAACTGGTGTTAATTCTCTTCCAGGTGTAAGTAGATCATCTTCAGCACAGACAACACATATATTTTGATTCTCAATACTATAAGGCATAGTAAATGTAGTAGTGCTGGTAGCTTCGTCATAAACACCTGTTAGTTTCACTCGGCTGTCAATATACGGTGTAATCTCAACATCACTACCAAGTTCAGCCATATCCATAAACTCAACAACAACTTCATCACTTCTTTCAACCAGCATATACAGTTTGTCACCAATAAACTTAATACCAATTAATACTGTGTCCGCAGTGAACTCAAAGTAATGCCATGCTGACTGCGCTTTATCATTACCAACCCAGATATAGTTATATACATAGATTCTATTTCGATACTCTTTCGTGAGCATAGCAAGCATTGTGTCGGTATTTCTGGCTGTAAGAGAATAGATATTTGCCGGCAGATAATCTGATATATGAGAAGTAATACTTCCGGCCTGATTAGCAACTTCATCAGTCATAACATAATATTCAAACACACTTGAATATGAATCACTAGGCGATACAAAGTAAGCACTAGCCCCAGCTCTTACAGGCTCAGCCATACTGCTACATGGTCTTGCCGAAGTTGGCTCAATGACTGCAAGTCGTGGTGTAAATGCACCATCAGAGCTTACCTGGTATTGCTGGGCGCTACCAAAGACAAGGAGTGATCTGGCAAAAGGTAATGCGTGTTTAATATCGCATAACCCCTCAAGAACTGTCGTCTGTTCAAAAGCATCATCATCTAGAGCTTGTCTCACTGTTTTAGGATAAAACCTATAATAGTCACCATCCCTTGACCATGAGATATGGTCCTGACAAAAGACACTCAATCTATCCATGTAAAAGCCTAGTGATCTGATTTTCTTACCAATAAAGTGTGGCGCAGGCGCCGTATCTTCATCACCTGCAATTCTGTCTTCTAAATCACATCTTGACAAGTGGAAGTCGCCATTACTCTGGCGCACCAGTTTCAGCGGGAAGGTTGCAGGGTTTATTTCATTCTGCAACCCCCAAGCCGCCGCCTCCTTCCACCTTCCAGTACTATACCCTGTATTTTCATAATATTCTAAAAAGTAATGTGATGAATCATCTTTCGCATTGTTTGTAATTTCAAGCTTTACACCATCAAAGCAATTTTGCGGTAGGTCTTCATAATTTTTATATGAATCAACCCAACCAACTGTAGCCTCATCACTATAAGAATCGGTACAATTTATAAAGTAAGATTCATCATCTTTTGGTCTAAACCTCAGAGTGCTCCCAAACAAATCCACATGAAAGTGTTCATGAACCTCATATAGATTTGGCGCTTCTTCTTGGTTTGCATTTACAATTAAATCGCGAATAGCTGTAGCAATAGTAATACTTGAGTATTCTGCGGAAGTGCCTGCTGTTTGTGTTACAGAAGTATAATTAACAGTTATGTCCTTATCTGGAACATGAAAATGCATACTGTAACAAGTTGTCTTGAGACCCCGCTTAATATAAACAATTCCTGCTCTTGGTTCTTCTTCTATTTCACCTGCAGCTTCAACAGTAACTTCTCTATTTGTAAGCCAACTGGTATCATCTACAGTAAGCGAATGGAAATTGTTTTCAGGGTCATCAGTACTTAAATAATCCAAACACCCTTCATCATAGGTAATTGTTTTTTGTTCAGCATTTTCCAGATCATAAACATTGAGTGTCTTATCTCGAATCAACTGTAGATAACTCTCGTCTTCGTCACGTTCCACAAAATGACACTTTACATTACCATCAAGAGAGGTATCACTTATCTTCATAAGGTGCTGCGTATATGGTCTGCGCACTAACCCCTTGGCTGGATCGGAAACAAAGTTCACCTGTTCTTCTGCCTGACTTATCAGACGTTGAGCTGGTGCTTGTCTACTGACACCATTTACTAACGAATTTATATCTGCCATTATAGTAACCTATTATGATATTTACCCAAATGCGTATCGCTATCAGTAAGCATATTTGGTTTGGTATTTTTAGTTTTAGTCTTATCTAGTGCGGCTCTAGCCATATTAAGTTGATTCTCTGTGTAAGGGAGTCTTGTCTTATCCCCCTGCTTTTCAATCTTGAATGCTACGACCGCAATCATAATAATATAATTCTTAACAGATTGTGGAAGCTCATCAAAACTAAGTTCCATTGTCAGTTCAACATAGATTGAGTTATCAAACTCATATGTTGAATTATCTTTGTCATAAAGTTTGCTGCCACGCTGCACAAGCTCTCTATAGCTATCTTTACCAGCACTCATTACGTTTAGCGTATTTTCTGGTAATTCCATTTTCTTATTAGTTTCTGGACTCAATGTCATTTTTTCAACATTGACATAAACTCCTTGCTCCTGTATTTCAGAAGTCTTCTGTTGTAGCGTATTTAGCGCATCTTGAGCATCGAGATTATTGTTAAGGGTCTCAGAACTCAAGCTAGCAATAGAGTTCTCGCTAATAGCTTTAAGTAATCTGTTTACACCATCAAGTTCGTTTTTAATCATTATTTTCATCTCATATAATATAAATGAGTAGGCATTTATTGGGAATGCCTACTCACGAGTACAAGGAGTTAACAAAATAGTGGTTTCCACATCGGTTTTAAGAGTTAAGTTAAACCACTAAAGGACAGCCTCTATTAATTTATGAAGCTTTAGAAATCTCAAGAGCACATGTAGGGTTAAGCACACCACACCCCTGTACAGCATCGATCTGAATACGGTATTCTCGTCTATCTGGATCATCAATAAAGTACCACTGATTACCCTGGAGCTTGGTTTCAAGAATTGCATCACGAGCAAACATCAATGCAACCGTATTGGTCATATCAACTTCATGCTTTTCAATCTCAGTAACATTAGTACCATAGAATGAGTTAGCGTGATTTGAAACCAATACATGTACCCCTGCAAGCGTACCCTGAAGTCCCCATGTCTGAGTATTTGCATTATTACCATAATCAGAATTAAGTACTCTTTCGTATTTACGCAAGTATTTGATATGGCTTTCTGTTAAGACAACAAATAACTCATCATCAACGTCTTTATCTCTAAACGTCTGAACACCATTTGAAATTGCGTCATAAAGCATTTCGCCTTTACCGGAAAGTGACGACTCTGTACTTAAGTCAACACCACTCATAACAGAACCACCAACCTCAGAAGTCAAGGCGTGACTAGCTCTTGCAGCTTTGGCAAGTTCACAGATTCTTCTACCTTCTGTATACTTGGCCATAGCACTCGCCATCTCTTTACGAAAATGATTATCAATAAGGATTTTGGTCTTCATCCTGTCTGTACGGTCAACAGCGATTTTTGCATATTCTGGATTATCAAGCCCGATAGTAACTTTTGCGCTTTCAACAAGTTCAGACTGCAGATAGTCACCTCGATTTTGCTGAGTCTTGACCTTTGTCCTGCCCATAACGGTCTCTGTATATGCATTTTCACCAGATAGTGATTCCTCTCTAAACAGACCGTTCAACACACATTTCGCTTCATACAACAACATTACTTTCGGGATAAACTTATCTCTAAAGAGTGCTTCCTCATCCCCCGTCAGATTCTGCTGACCAGGAAGCGTGATATTACTAGCTGAATTTGGAAAAGCCATTTTCCTTTCTCTCCTTCTTCTTAATAAATAAAAAGAGGTCGCTACATTACGTTGCGACCTCAAAATAAAATCTAATCAATTTTTACCCAGCATAAAAAGCCGGCAAACCACGGGCTTTACGTGCTTCATTTGTTCTTGATAATTTTTCAAGAACAATATCTTGTCTTTGATCCTCAGTTCGGGGGTCCCCCTTGGATGCATCTTTAAAGGCTAGTGATACTTCATTAGATGAATTAAACACATCACCATAAGTAGCCGTATTTGCATGCAACCCCTGTACTGGCGTTCCGTCTTTACCGTATTTTTCTGAATAAAGATTTTGTAAACGTCTAATTGCAGCTTCACCTTGTTTCACATCGCCTCTATCAAGCTGTGCATAAAGTGCCTGGTATTCACTTGATGGGATTGCACCACTATTCAAGAAATCAACCAGCTTTACTGTCTCTTCCCTTCCGCCTGTCACATTATCAATAGCAGATTGATAATTCGTTTTTTGAGTTTCAAAAGACTGCTGTTGGCTCGACTGAAGCATCTTGCCGTAGTTATCAACTATATCGCGCGAAATCCCTGCCTTCTCTAAAGCGCTGTAGGTGTCATCTGTGAGTTTACCCCCGTTATCAAACCATTCTTTTTCCACAGTAGCAGAGTCAAGCTTCACAGTCTCAAGTACACTCTTGGCATCATTTGATAACTGCTCATGAGTTGGCTGCTCAGATTCTTTTTTCTCAGGTATTTGATTCTGTTCTGGTTGTGGCATATTTGTTTGTGGTGGCACCTCAATATTTTTATTTTCCTGTACTGGTGGATTTGGCGCTACCACGTCATTTTGTTCTGAATGATTTGAAGCGCCTTGACTCAACGCTTCGATATTACTATTATTTTCTACATTCATAATTAACTCCTATAAATACAAAAAAGCCGAAGCATTACGCCTCGGCTTTACTCATAAATTAAAATATAAAATATTATCCCATTGTTATTCTGATTTGTTTTGCGCTGCTGCTTCTCTTTGCGCCTTTGCTTCTTTTCGCTCCTTCTTTATTGTTTCAGTTGTTATTGGTTTATCTTTAGCAGTATGAATATGGAATTTGTCATCATCACTGGCTCTGATCTGGTTGTAACGTTCTTCTCTCATAGCCTCCCAAATCTGTCGCTTTTGTTCCTGTGTAAGCTTCTCAGCAACATTAATACTATCAAGCTGCTTATTCATAGCATCCAGCCTGCTTTTCAGTTCTGCATTCTCTTTAGAGAATTCACTAAGATCTTTATTTTCCGTCTTGAGCTTTTTGTTATCAGCTTCGAGTCTTTCGTTAGAACTTTCAAGCTTGTCAAGCCTTTCTAACACCTTCGTCAATACAGTATCGGCCTGCGCTGATTCCTCTGTCTTCTTCTTTGTAGCAGTTGTTGTTTTAGTCTCTGTCTTTGTTTCTTCTTTACTTTCCGGCATTTTATATCCTTTCATATTTATGTCTGTTGTTGCGGTGCACCTTGCCCGCTTTGTTCTATTTGTTGTCCTTGCTCCATAGCCTTACCAAATACTTGCGCTGCTGGTCCAGCATATTGCGCCATCATTTGAGCTTGCTGCATTTGCATAGCTTGTTCTTTTTCCTGTGCAAGCTGTTCTTCTGTTTTAACTAAACCTGGCATATCTAACTGCATATCTGTCATAATACCTTTAATCAATACCGTCGGATTCAAATGTTGTAATGTAAGTTCTGGGGTAAGAGTAGTAGCAAGTGTTTGAATGAAACTTAATTTCTTCTGTAGATCTCTTGTACGTCCTAATGCTTCCAAACCTGTAACGATTGAAGTATCAAATAAATCATCAGGAATTGGTTTGATCTTTCCTAATCGCTCCATACGTCGGCTTAGGAGCTTGACGATTGGTGTCTGTACTTCTCTCATGAATAGAGCAAATACCGCACCAGTGCTTTCATTAAGATCATTAACAAGCTCTTGTATCTCAGTAGCTGTAACACGCTCACCTTGCCGCTGGATAGCCTGTTTTATTCTGAACATCAATGATATTTCACGTTCAAGTTTATTCTGTAGCTTCTCAGCAACAGACAAATCCATCTGCTTACCGATCTGCATAGGTGTTACATCACTTAAAAAGTCTGCTGTAATCACAGCACCATTGGCAGCACTTGCAATTTCTTCGGCATCTGCCTGCGCCCCAGGTTTTATCCCGAAGAGCATTCTTGCAGATATCTGCGCACCTTCTTGCAGTGCTTTAGTAATAACTTCAAGATTGTATAAATCACCAAAGAAATCATCGATAAATGAACGCCCATAGTCCTCACCATAAGCACAACGCCAACGCATAGCAATATAAGGACAGGCATCTTCCGGAAATACTTCCCATGCCCCTGTGTGAGACTCAGGTGTACCCTCTTCAGGAAGCATGACCCCCTCGAGTTCCTGACTAGCAACCCAGCGCTTACCATCCTTTCTTACCCAGACATAAATATCAATAGGCTTGTCTTCTTCGTCCGGTGTTATGCCACAATACTCAATAACATCGTAAGGCAAAGACGAAGGCCTTACCGCATCCTTGATAATTATCTCTTGCATATCACCGCCATATTTACGCTTCACAACATATCTGTTGAGTCCATAAGAGCGCATAGGTGAGTTATTTAGTGGCACACACGCAAGAACATTACCGGCAACAATAATATGCTCAAACCATTCATTACAACCGGCTCTAAGATCTGTTGTCTCTGTGTATTTCCTGATATCCTCTTCACGGCATGCAAGATCATATTCTACCTGCTGTAACCCTTCAGCACCCAATAATTGAAGCATAGCGTCTTTATCAACACGATTAGTAATTGAATATTGAAACCATGTAGTCTGATATGGAAATAAAGTAAGCGACAGCTTGGAAGCAAACGAACTCGTACCCTTAGACCCTATATTCTGCCATGTATCAGGAAAGTCCTGCTGACCTTGCGGTGTATCATCCAAAGGAATCAGGTATGGCTTAGTCAGAAGTGCATTTGCTCTTGCTCGCTTGAGATACGGTTCACGGTCTATCGCTCGTTTATCATAGAGCTCTTTTACGTGGCCATTCTGATTATCCATTATTTAGGTGCTACTTTCTTCTGGTTAAGATTTGGTGATCCAAGGATATTTAATCCCTGCCCAGCTATAGAACTTCCCATATTACTAGACGTTAGATCATTACGTAAGGTCTGACGACCTGTAGTACTTGAATCATCCGTTTTTGTTGACTCTACATCGCTTTCATCTAATTCAACAGTAGTTGTTGGCGGTGCTATAACTGTTGGTTCTGCTGCCTGATACTCAACAGTACGTCCGCTTCCCCCTCCTCCAAGACACATAGTAAATTCCTCCTCCACTTATTAATTTATTTATTATTTCAATGCAAAATATGTAAGATAACACCCAATAGCAAAAAGGATGTAGCTTAGAACAACAAACACCGCTGTAGCTACATGTGCTATATCTCCAAGCTTAAATGTATCAATCTTGAAAATTTGTTTGATTTTGTATATTGACTCAATCCCGAAGATACATTGAGCGGTATACGCAAGACCTGTTGCAACTAATGCGGTCAATACTCCTAATGAAAAAGCCAGTATCGGTGAAGCTAACTCTGTGCCACTATAGCCACCAATTGCTTTAGATATGAGACCGAAAATCAATACAACTGCCCCTGAATTTGCAATAAACGAATACTTCAATGCTGACTGCCCCATAGTAATAACACTTTCAAATAACAGCTTTTGTTCTGTATTTTCATCCATCGTTATTTCTCCTTATCTTTAAGATATGTACGTTTTAAATAATCAATCACCTCACGTGCCCCTATGCACATGTAAGCTTCACGATCTGTATTAAATATGAATTTTTCTGGAAATTGGATTTCGAGGTCAGCGACAATCTTTTCAGCCTCATCTTTTATTGACAAATCGATTTGTGTGTGCTGCTGTTGCTGTGGCTCACCTCGACCCAATACCTTATTAATTTCGTTTACTGTATCTTTTGGCATGATGTATATCTCCTTCTGGTATAGTGGACTACCTAACAAAGGAATAAAAACTTTACATTAAGTACGACCATTGATATAATCTGAGCATTAAAGAATATGTAAGGAATGTTTAAAATGGCTAAACGATCAAATATGTATTTTTGCATCAATAAAAATATTTTAAATAAAGACAGTAACGCTAATGATCATACAAAGCGCTTTTCTCTCATCAAACAAGACCAACAAAATGTTGACGATTATTTAGACCAACTAGTTAATAGCGTTTCTCAAGAATGGCATAAAGAGTTTCGCGAGTCTGGAAATTTATGGGAAATTTGGGAAATTGAGGGTAATTATTATGAATATTTTAAAAAATTATCATATCTTAAGGTACAATTTCATACACAAGTTTTAAAAATGTTTTTAAAGCTTGTATATTACCATTTATATGATAAAGAGCGCTTAGCAAATATTCGTAATGAATGGGAAACTTATTGTAATAACCGAAATGGTTGTCCAGTGATACGTGAAATTGAATTCTATAATTTATCTCTTTACAATGTTAATTTATCAAAGCCCTCCTTTTATTCCTGTTCATTCATTAATTCTCTGTTTATAGATGTTAATTTTTCAAATACTACATTTAGAGATGCAGATTTTTCAAAGACTGAATTCATAAATGTTAATTTCTCAAAGACTGAATTCATAAATGTTAATTTCTCAAAGGCTACATTAACCGATACCAATTTTTCAAAGGCTACATTAACCAATACCAATTTTTCAAAGGCTACATTAACCGATACCAATTTTTCAAAGGCTACATTAGACACTGTAGACTTTCCAAATGTTAAATTAAATTATGTAATTTTTAATAATACAAGGTGTAGGGAAACAAATTTTTATGGCACTGACTTTTCGACATCAACAGCAAATGGAATGTTCTTCAAGCCTTCGGAAAAACATTCCATTTCAGACATTCAACTTACTAATGTAAATTTAAATAATATTAATATTAGTGAAGAATTAAAATCTGTCTTAGAATATAACAGAAGAAAATACAACTGGGAAGTATATTATGATTACCCAGAAAAACCCGTTTCACTCACAGAACCCATTTCTGAAATAAGTAAATATAAAATTTTGCTCTCGCCAATTATTATAATCCATTGCTTCTTTTATAATGCGTTTATTTATCTACGAAGCCCAATTAAAACAGCTATAAACCTTTTCTGGTGGTCAACTAATTATGGCTATTCCACATTAAGAATATTTTTTACATTATCCATTATTTCACTAATTTTTTCGGGAATATACCTAATAGGATATTATACAAACAATCCATTAATTGAGCTGACACCAAAAATAAACACTATAAATTATGACATAGATAGTCAAAATTTAATTAAGAATAAACTTGCTCTGAATAATATTCAAATAGTACTAAGATCTATATATTTTTCAATAGTTACAATGACCACACTCGGTTTTGGTGATATCACTGTTAATCCAGCAAGTTACGTTGGACACATTATTGTCTCGATACAGGTCATACTCGGTTATATTGGATTAGGCGCGCTTATTACTAGAATAGGTACGTTGTTTAATAGTGCTGGACTAACAACAACCCCAAAAGAATACAATAAAAAACATAAAGGTCAAAATTAATAATCTAATTGATAGCTCTAAGAAATATCAAAGGGAAAGAGTATTTAAAATGCGTATTAAAATTTGTGTAGTGTTATTGTTACTTTGTAATATTGCTTATTCAGGTGAGCTTCTTGAGGGGCATGTAAAGAAAGTTATTGACGGTGACACAATAGTAGTAAAGGTTAAAAAGAAAAGTATTAAAATAAGGTTATATGGAATCGATACCCCTGAGAAAAAGCAGGAGTATGGGAAGAAAGCCACGAAAGCCTTAAAAAAACTTCTTAGCAATAAAACAGTTCAAGTCTATGTTGTTGATAAAGATAGATACGGTAGATCAGTAGGTAAGGTGTTCTCTAAGGGTGAGTATGTAAATGCAGCTCTGGTTCGTGAGGGTGCGGCATGGTGGTATAAGAAATATGCTAAGAAGGATATTGATTTAGAAATAGCTGAGAAGTGGGCGCGACAAAATAAAATAGGGCTATGGAAATCTGAGAACCCAATAGCCCCGTGGAAATATAGAAAGAAAAAGTAAGTTAACTATTTTCATAAATCATCATTACAATCAAAGTGGGCTAAATAATCATCCTTGTTATCAAACTTATCACTATTATTAATCATATACATTAAAACCTGAACTATAATGTCATTTAAACTATAACCTAAGTTAATTGCAAAGTACTCACTTATCCCTTGATGAGTAATTCTATTCCTCAATACTCTGGCTATATCTAGGATCCCTTTAGATATTTCTGGATTGTCAGTAATGCGGGCAATTCTTTTGGGAATTAAAGTATGTTGTTTTTCAGTTTCTTTAAAAGTAGAATTCTCTAGTATACTCCATAATACTAAAAAAGATTGATCATAATCCCATATATCGTTAGCTCTGCAAAGAAGAACTAAATTGTTTTTAACCTCATGTCTTAGTAAGCTATTATTATTATTAATATATGTAATAAATTTTGAAAACGCTGTATTTAAAACAGTTTTAAGGTTGATTTTATTATACTTTGAATAATCAGCAAAGCCAAAATATTCCTTATTATAATTATGATTACAATACGTTTTGATTTCTTTATTAATCTCATATAGGTAATAATTCTTCCCACTCAAAACTTCATTTATAGGGATATATGGGGTCTCAAAAAAATTCCCGTTACTAGGCATAAATTTTGAAATAATATATGTTGGTAAATTCAGTAACCCCCTTATACAGTCTAAAATATTTAACCCTTTAAAGTATGCTTCCTCTTCTGAAATAGCATTTAAATATATAGACACCGTTGAATAATCATCATCAATACATATTTTTTCTCTAATATTAATAGGTATGTTTTCGTTAAATAAAATTTTATCATTTATCAGATTAAGTTCTTTAGGAAGTGGCTCATTCTTTTTTAAATTTAAGGTAGCAACAAAACAAAATTCTTTCTTATTATAACCCTTATTCTTTTGAGTTCTATTAATATTACTCAACAATTTATTTGGATTTAATTTAGCTCCTGATTTGTCATAATGTAAAAAGTAAAGTAAATACTCCTGTACAGCTCCCTCTAGATCCAATTTGCCATCACTATCTAAACATAATAGTATTAATGGTGTATATTTTTCAGAAATACATGCAACAGCAATTACATCAGAAGAAGCTATAGAGTTATCAATATCATTAACACAATAATTATTTTTTTTAATATTTTCTTTTTCTTTATTTAACGCATCACAAATAGAATGTATGGTTTGTCCTTTTGTATCGTTTGTAAATTTTATATCCATAATAATTATCCTCTTAAGACAATAAACTATGAATTACTTATACAATTTAACACAATAAAGTCAAATAATTAACAAAATAAGCAATCTGATTCCATAGCATATTCAATATTAAGGTTACCACGTTTAGGTACTGCAGGTAATTCGACCTCACGTCCTGCTTTTGCTAATTGATATTCAGCACAAGCCCTATAACTCTCAAGATGATCACGGTGTGAATAGAGCTTAACAAAGCAACGCTTTAACACATACCTTAATAAACTAGTCTTGGTTGCTAGTGTACCGAATGAATCATGTATTAAAGCAATACTCTCTATATCACCATCACACTCACAGACTACATCCCACAACATTGAAGCATCATAGCTATGTGTGAAGTTAGCCGCTATCCCCGAGAGTAGTTTTTCTTTATTAACAGTCTTAGTTTCTTTAGAATATGGCAGAACATACTTAATGCCACCAACGGTTGTTTGTATCTGTCTTTGCTCTACCTCTACTGGCTTATGTATTACTGGGAAGCCAAAAGGGGTAATCCATTCAAGCCCTAGTTGCTCACTCCTGCAAGCACACTTCAACTTGCGTCTCTTATGTTCATTCTTTGAGACATCACACTCACACTTACAGAGTGATTTACCACATTCCTCACATTCAGTATGTTTATTAGGTTTGGCTGATACAATACTAGCAATCTCTTTAAGCCAGCGTAAATACTCAGTAGCACCGGAAAGGATTTCGCTGGTAGCTCTTGAGATAAGTGGTTCAAGATAAGTCGTAAGCCTCCAACGTTGCGCGTCAGATATAGCCTTACATCCATCCTCAAGTTGCTCTGTCAGATCATCAGATATATAGTCTTTTCTACTGAACGGTTTACTGTCATAGATAAAGGTCATTACTGGACGCTTACACATACTACGGCTTATAAGCTCTGGATTCTTTAAAATAATTCTTGGGAATAATCTTTTATCAACATCAGATAACTGCTCTGACCACTTCTTTTCATCGTCTCTGTCTTTATCCTTGAGCTTTGTCCAATACTCCTGTGCAAGTGCTTCCAGTGCTTCATTATCCCACTCACCAAAGGTCTCGTCATTGTATGATGCATCTGCTTCATCTCTGATATATTCCAGAGTCTTCTCACCAACCAGAGAGTATAGATCTGGGATACTTCCAGTATCTATGACCCCACATTTCTTAGCAAGCTCTTCATCTTTCATCATAGCTGCTACATGCTGTAAGGCATTCTGACAGCCGTCTAGCTGTATTGGTAAATACGTTACATGCTCAAACCCGTCACGTTGATAACCAGCTATTTCAAAGCAAAAAGCAAGGAACTGCCAAGGTTTATCGGCACTTATCCAGAACTTTCTATTTTCACTTTCAAACGGATCGTCAGCACAAGCAACAATAATATCTAGGTTCTCATGCACCCAATCAATACGCTCTTGTTTACTTGCTTTATCAACACCATATATTGTAGCAGTACCGTAATACAACCAGTCTGCAGCATCCTGTCTTGCTAATCTTTCACCTTTAGCGAACATCAGTAATGATCTACTAATATCATTGCCTTGAGGATTAATAAAGTTGCCACCATAGACATAATAGCCACGTCCTCTTGAATCTATAGCCATAGCAAAGTATAACTCTTCTTCGTCCTTAAACTCTTCTGCAATTGTTATCTGACCTCTAAGCATTACTGATTTCGTAATCATTTCATTACGAACTTTTTGAGCTTTGCGAAATTCTTTACTACCTGTAGCTTTATCTTTAATAGTCGGTAACTGATCAGGATTCACAATAGGTAGCGCCCATATATCCCCCCCTCCAAGCTTTATACATTCTTTGAGAGTATCTAGAATCTTATCATTAATTTTAAACGCTGTCTTCTGAGCTTTGTTTACCGCTTCAAATTGCAAATGGAAGTCTTTTGCTGGATCACCTGAATGCGCTCTTTTATCCATTTCTCGCAAATAGCTAAAATCTTTTGACCTGATAAATTTAACACGCTTATTCATTTCAGGTGTATAATATGGTTTGCTGCCTGTAAGCACTCCAGACCACTCATTAGGGGGAATAATGAGCGGTGGAAACTGTGGATTAGCAAGAGACATCATTTCAGTATGCTTTTTAATTACTTCTGCAAATTCAGGGGTAAATTGGTAAACCTTACGTGTATACTTTTCTCTTCTATTCTTTTTATTAACTCTGACTATCCACTCTGCAGCAACCTCTTCAGCAAGTCCTAACAGGAACATACCACTATTCAGCTTACTTTCTTTGCTTAATTCGATTGGGTCAATATAGTCTTTATACCAATGCTTTTGATATGACCTACGAAGATTTATCTTTGATCGTTCTGTAGGGCATGAAGTAGCTAGTCGCCTTTGTAAAGATTTAAATGCACCGCTTGAATAAGTCTCTAATTTCCGTGCATTAACTTCATACTCAACTTCCTGACCGGCTGTTAACGCTGTAGCGTTCCTTGTTGCTGAACTCATAGCACCACGAACAATATTTTGCAGGCCTATAAAAGCTGATACCTCAATAGGTAAAGCGGCAACCGCTGCTGTTGCTTTGGTAGCTCTACCTGATAAGCGGTTAGCTATTTCAATCTCTACAGCATTTTCCATCTTTTCAATTAAAGAGCTAATCATATCACGGCCAAGCTTAGTCCTCTCACCAGCCCCCTTGCCAGCAAGTTTCTTAAACTGTCTATAAAATGATTCTTTACTTTTAGACAAATACTTATTTTCATTCTCAATCTGTCTTTGTAGTTTCTTTTCGTACTCTTCTTTCATATTCTACTATCCCCCTAATTAACACCTCAAACTTTTTAAATTCTTCACAACCTGCAGGCAAACTGTCAACATACTTACATAATTTATTCAGCCTATTTTTATCAAGCTCTTTATATCCTAACTCTGGATTTTCTGATCCTGTTGAAATATAAATTCCCATATTACTATTAATATAAACAGTACCAGTTTTGATTAGACTCATAGTTAAAGTCTCCACTCCAAAAAATATCGTGGTGGCATTAAATCTTCATGATTATCACAGTCAAACCAATCCCCATACATTTCACTTATCATAACATTCGCCTCATCTAGTGATTCAATAGCATCAGAGACATCACCTAAGACATCATCAACAATATACCACATCACAATATCCCCTTTATTAAATAGCTATAAATGCAATTCCCTTACCAACCTGAACAGTATTAATTTGTTCTGACTCAAGTAAAGATTCAATAATGCTTTCTCTTTCAAACTTTTTGAGATATTGAGTTTTGCGTGTAATATCACGTTTAAGAATTGGTTTACCACTAGCTCTAATAATCTTAAGTATTCTTTGGTGATTTCTCTCTGTCTCATTCTCAAAAAGATTATCTTGTAATTTCTTAATCATCATTTCTGTTACTGTCTGAACAAACTCTATTCCATATTTTGCAGACTCTAAAGTAACAACACCGCTACGTAAGCTGCAGGCATGAATTAAAGCAACTCGTTTCCCACGTTCAACAACACGCGTCCAGAGTGTTGCCCAAGGTTCACCAACTTGTTTACCTTTTGCACTTAATTCTTCACGCATACTTTTATAGTATTCACGAACTTCTACAGTATGTTCATAGATTAAAGGCTCTGGGCAAATCTCATGTTTAATGTCAGAAACATTACCTGGTCCTTGTTGTTGCATAGAAACCCTACCCCAATAATCAATATTTCTTATAAGCTCATTAGGTACACTGATAATTGTTGGTTCTAATTCAACAGGATCGTCTCTACCATCAATCAATAATGTCCTAGGTAAAAAACCATTTGTTAAAGCTTCTTTAGATAATCCACTATACAACGATTCAGGCACTGTACACCCATACATGCCGAAACAAGGCTGGTAAATTCTTTTTGTTTCATATCCTGCTGCTGCAGGTGGAATGAAAACACTGCCACTTTTACTGTAAAGCTCAAGCATGTTTTTAATAATTTCTATTGCATGATTCGATTGTCTACTAGCTGCCTGAATGCCTTTAAAGAAAATACCTGCTTCATCTATAAGCGACAAGCATCGTGGCTGTTTAGTGATTGTTTTAAGCAATGCACTTCCTGAGCGGAATCCTGCTGGACCAAGTATTCTATCAAGCCCACATGCTATAGCTATTTCAGATATGCCAGACAACGCTCTATCTTTACCAGTACCACTTGGTGCAGTACCTATTACATAAAGGTTTGTTCTAGTGTTTTGCTCATCACAAACAATACGACCAAGAACTACACCAAAAAAGACTAATGCCGCACCCAACGATAACTCTGGTTGAACACTATAAGCTCCATCATCTAAAAATTTACAAATCAACTCTAATGTGCCACCAGGATGAAGAAACTTATCAAGTGTCTTTTCTTTCTTCTTCTCAACTTGCTTAATCTCTGGCTCTGGTTTAGGACTATTACTAAAAACTGTTGGTAGCTGTATATCCTCAACATCCGCTTCAAGCTTGAGTTTATTACCCATTTCTTTTTTAGAGTACTTCCTAGCGCTCTCTATAAGGCGTTCAAGTTCTTTTCCTTTATACTTTGGGTCTGTCTGGATTGGTGGATCGTTACGACTCAAATCCCATTCAGCCAAAATAGTTAATGCTTCACTATCATTTAGCTGAAAGTCTGTAACGAGCACTGCAGCCACTCTATACGTCTGCCTATTACGACCGCCTGTACCGCTACCCTCGATTTCTTCAACATATTTACGAGCTCTTACCACTTCTACATTTAAAATGCTGTCATTCCACTCAATAGGCTTACTAGGCAGTTTTACTGGTTGCTCGACCTTGATATAAAAATCTTCCGGAACAATTGCCTTGAGTTCATCAATTGAATAGATGCACTCATCAGCAGCATACACAATAGACGCGTAAACCTCTTCTGCCATATCTTTAGTATTTTGAAATCCTGGCAGACGAAGTATTCTTGATAAGTCAGTAGAAGCAGTATCCGCTTCGATAAAAGTTGCAAATCGCTTCAAAAAAATATTGAACTCTTCTGCAGCTGTATATCTATCAAGCTTCCAGAATAAGTGTGCACCGTGCCCTGTATTTACGACCATCGATGGTGGTGGACAACCCTTGCTGTCTGCCTTAGTTATTGCTTCCTCTGGTGATATATGGTCATAGTCTACCCATACTACCCTACCGCCTTTAACATCTGCCGCGTGACCACCGCCGATACGTTCACGTGGCAGAATACCAGCATAGATATTCGCTCCTGCTTTGTTTTCAGCAATCAGTCTTTCAATACGCTCAGTATCAAGTAACTCTATAGCCTTTATCCACTCTCGCGTACCTTTTTCATGTGGCAATGGTCTAAGCTCTATTATATCCTCATCAGACCACGCCACATGTATGTACTTCTCAAGTGCTTCCCTTATATCCTTCACACCTTCCCCTTAGTGTTAAAACGGTATATCATCATCATCAAACCAGTCAGCCCCAACCCCTGCCACAACTACATTCTCCATCATTTCAACGTTTAATGCTTCTTCTCTTTTGTGTACTTCATCAAGAACCTTTTCTATTGCGTCAGCATCAAGAGGTTTGTCATATTCATAACCGATAAAATCAACCCATGCTTGACCAGCAGTTATTACGATTGAAATCTTAGTCGTCTGCGGTATTGCTCCTGCATTACAAAGCACAGAAGCTTCTTCGGCTGTTTCAGGAAACTTGACTAAAGGACAGCGATCTTTCCACCAATTCGAGCCAATCCCTCTACCTTTTTCATTCTCAACAGGAATAACCTGATCGTAATGGTTAATAAAGTCTGTATAATATTTAACACGTAATGAGCGTGGTAGGTTATAATCTGCTTCCCAACGTCCATTATTAGTTTTTATTTTTTTGTAATTAACTTCATATTCGGTTTTAATTACATTTAACTCAACATTAGTCTTTTCACCTGACAACACACCAGCCTTTGAAGCTTCCAACAATAAGTCAATTGATTCTTGCATAAACTCAAAGTTACATTCAGGGCAAAACTTAATAGCAGCATGCATATAAATTCCACACTCTGGACATTCTTTCAGTGGCGCTTCACCATCGCCTTTTTGTTTTAACTGCGGTGGTTTAAGATTATCTACTGGACCATGTGTTTCCACATTTGCACCATAATCTAATACCAGACAATAGCTTTTATCTTGATGCAACCTGAAGCCTCTACCAACCATTTGATAATAAAGCCCCGGTGACTTGGTAGCTCTAAGCAGTACCACTGCATCTACGTTAGGTGCGTCAAACCCTGTAGTAAGTACGTTGACATTTACCAAATATCTAATTAAGACCTTTTTAAAATCCTTTAAAATTTGTGCGCGTTCATCTGCAGGAGTTTTATCACAAATTATCGCTGCGCGTTCTCCGCTCTTCTCAAGCAGCTTAGTAATATGCTCACCTGTTTTTACATCTGTAGCAAACACCAGAACTGATTTACGCATGAATCTGTCACATCTTGCTATAGCATCTGATAGAGCCGGTACAATCACCTCTTCAAAAGCCTTACTCATTTCACTTGCTACATAGTCACCAGCACGAACAGAAACCTTACTTAAATCTGCCTTAACACTACCACCGTAAGATTTTATTGGACATAAATACTTCTGAGTTATAAGAAGTTTAATACTTGCCTCATAGACATTTTCATCAAATATCAAATTACTATGAATAGCTTGATTGGTCACATGCTTATAAATAAGCCCAGACTTCAAACGATACGGCGTAGCGGTAAGACCTATAACACGCATATTAGGGTTAATTTTTAAAAGTTCATCAATAAACTGACGATACATACCATCGCCACTGTCAGGTATAAGGTGCGCTTCATCTACAATCAATAAATCAAAAGGCTTTAATTCTTTCTGCTCAAAGATATTGCCATTGCTTGAGCTAAATTCTTTTGCACGTTTATATACTGATTGAATACCAGCACAGATAATTGGTTGCGTTGTATCACGTCGATTCAGTCCTGCTGAGTATAGCCCTACTTTTTCCGTTCCTCCAAGCATCCCACTCAGAGTATTATATGCTTGTTCTACTAACTCTTTCACATGTGCAACAACACAAACACGCGCACCCCAGCCAATAGCATCAGCACAAAGAGAAGCAAGAAGAGGTGTTTTGCCAGAGCCAGTTGGTAAAGTAACACAAGGATGACCGGTTGGATTGCGCCTAAAATAATCATATATTGAGTCTTTAGCTTCCTGCTGATACCAACGCAATACATAATTCATGCTATACGCTCCCGTTTGCGAACGGCATCATATTCTAAAGGTGATAGCGCCAAAGTTAATTTTGCACCATCATTAAGAATTGCATCAACTGCAAACTGCACAATCTGGTTTAGCTCTTCGTAATCTTCCTGCATTTGAAGAGATTCAATAGTTCCATATACTGTTGATTTATCTTCAGTCATTGTTTTTTATCCTCTCCGCTCTTCCAGTTATTTTTTCTGCTCTAGTTTCATCACTCTTATCTGTTTTTGAGCTATTTTTATTAAGTCCCTTATCTTTTATATCTGGACCATAAGGTAGTATTCCTGCTCCTCCACCGCCGATACACATCATCACGCCTCCTACATAGTTACAAAGTTATCAATCTTCTTTGACGCTCTGCCTGCATCACCGTAAAGTATTTCGTTCTCTATTAATTCTCTCCTTGTGTCTATAGAGCGACATCGTCTTAACCAAGGAAGTTCGTTCCCATCAGCTATATTACTGCTATCATTTTCTTTGTGTTTTTGTATTGCAATTCGCGCTACTCTGTTTAGCATTCTTATTTTGTCCACTCTTTTTGCTCCTTTCTCCCTTGAGCCATGCACCTGCTGGCTTAATTAAAACATCCTCAACCTTTCTAATTTTAAGTATTACTTTACCCACTCCATCCGGATCAACGTATTTGTAGTTCTGAGTAAAGACAACATAACTATCATCTAACCAAAGCCCAGCCTTTGTAATTGCATCATAAAGCGCTTTACAAACATTATCGATATCACGTGGGCGTTGGTCTGGTGTGTAGATATACATTTTAAGTGCTATAGCACCTTTTATTGTTGGTAGCCCACGCTCCAATACTGCACGAGCTACCAACTCCCTATACTTCGTACCTTTTTCAGTGATTGAAACTTTGACTGCACTCTTACTATGCCTGTTTCTTCCCTTCATAACAACATATTGATAATAGTGATTTACTGTAGGCGGGTATGGCAGTTCAATTTCATAGATCATTCCTCTGCTACCTCATAAGGGCATTCTGGGCTGTCTGCTTCTCCTGACTCTTCTTGTATATCCTGATCTTCTTGAAGCTCTTCTTCAAGGAACAAATCATCAACCTTTGCTTTCTCAGCCTTAGTCATTGGCCGATCAAGAATCGTTTCTTCTGTATCCAGTCGAATAACTTTGATAGTAAAATCATCATAGTTCTCAATTACTCTACAATCTACATGACGATACTCTTTTTTAGTGCTAATCATATTTGAGAGCTTTTCTATGCTCTCCATAGCTGCATCAATCTCAGACTTTATTTTGCTGTTATATGCTTTTTTCTCTGACTCAAGGCTACTGCGCTGCTGTATCTGATTAGCGTTTTCTCTACCATACACTAGCAATTCTTCTTCTGTGAGATCACACTCAAGATACCTCTCCTCAATCTCACTACGTACTTTACTCATAATAAATTTCCCCTATAGAATTAATTGTTAAACTTCCCACTTCTCAGACCTTATTGCATATATGGCGCTGTCTGTACTTTCTGCACTTCCTCATGTACTGGTTGCCCCTGAAACTGTTGCTGTGTTTGCTGTTGTGTATTCATTTGACCTACTTGAATAAAATCAGCAATTTCATTAGACTCACTTTCAGTGCCATCATTCTTTTTATATGGTTTTACGATAAGTTTAACATCAATCGGAACATTATATATCTGGCTTATATCTGATATTTGCGCTGGAGTAAAACCTAGATTATCTAGTAAATACTTATACTCCTGCTTCGCAATTTTTGTAGCAGTAGGACTTGGATTCCATAGATTCAATCTATGATAGATCGAACTACCACTATATTCACCACCTTGAATACTAAATTTTAATTCCAATAATTCACCAGTACCTTTATTAGTAGATTTTCTGTTACCTTCTACTAATACGCAACGATATGTTCCTGCAGGCAATAAAGCACTACCACCCATCTGCCCTTCAATACCATTCATATCTAAATCATTCATTGCTGTCATTTTTTTCTCCTTGTAAAATTCAATTTCTACCGTATAAAATAATTAAAAAAAATATATGTAATATCTACTTAAAGATTGGACTGTTACAGAATTCCTTCCAAAAGATCCCAAAGTCTGAATAACCTTGATTACCCATAGGAATTTGTGGTGGGAAAGTATATCTGTTCTTTGCATCAAAGCTTGCTTGCTTAGTTGTATAAATCATGCGTTGACCAACACCTGAAACTATGGTTCTTTCTTTGCCAAATCCCTCTTCCTCTTTCTTCATGTATTGCTCATACTTACAGAACAACACACAATCCGCCCACTCCATCATAGTTCGCATAATTCCTTTGCCTTTGCTATTAACATGAAGTTTAGGGGCATAGTTATCGTATGAGCTACCGTCTGGATTTTCTATTTTTTGTATGCCGGCATGAGCAAGTAATACAACAGCGATACCTTTTTCTACAAGCTGGTCAAACTTCGTTAAAAATACTGCCCAGTCAGATTCAGCATTAGCATAACCTTTACCAAATGTAACCTCTGTAAGAGTATTTACGTTGAAACGTTTACAAAGCTTCTTCCAAATAAGCTTTTCCAACCAGTCAGCACTATCAATCACTACCATTCGATAGTCATGTTTTTCATTAAGCAAAGTATCTAAGTACTTCATTACTGTATCAGAGTCATTTGCTTGAGGAAACTTGGCACATTTAATCTGATTAACCCCGTCCTCAGTTGGTATAAATATTGGGTTTAAATCAGCATTCTTTGCACTAGCAGCCCAGCTTGATTTTCCAATACCCTCAACACCATACAGTAATATCCTTGGCGGTTTTTTTATCACCTCTTCGCTTACTAAATTTAGCAAGCTTTCTTTTTGAGCGATTTGCTCTTCTACTCCTTCAAATGTTGCATTACCCTCACTCATGAATTTCTCCTATATCAAATAATATTTAATGGTTTTATGCTTTTCTTTTGTCAATATAGTTGTGCAATGTATTAATTGCCCTACAAGCTCTATTATCCTTTACCAATGCTTTTCTAATTTCAAAACATAACTCAGAGTCACCTTCCATTGCATTAAATACTTTACCAAGTACGACTCCAAGTGTGTGAGGTTGCGCACGAATTATTGCCTGAGCTACTTCATGTGGCGTTACCTCATGAAATGTAGTTGTCTGAATTTCCATTTATTATTACTCCTATATAAGATATGCTGCAAAAAATGTTATTAATGCATGACATGCTAAAGATGTCATTGTGTAAATTAGTAAACAGTACCAAGTCATTAGCCTATCCTTCCGCCATTAGCGACAACTGAGGGTAACTGCTTATACTCTTTGTCGTTCTTCTTTCCAATTGCTAAGATCTCTTCTAAGTTAAAGCGATACATTGAGCCATAACGATATGCAGGAAACACGCCGGCTTTAACTTTCCGAGATATAGTGGTTTTACTACACTTAAGTTTGACCGCCAATTCTTGTGCTGTTATAAGCTCTAATTCTTCAAGCATTTTGAACCATCCTATAATTTGTTTCATGCCCGATAACTGTTTTCTCTAAAATATTAGAGTCAACTAATAAGTCTAAAATATGATCTCGTTCATCCTGACTCAATTTCTGAGTTTTACGTGTGAGCTCGCGTTTTTTGAATTGCTGTCCAGCTAATAGTTCAGAAATTTTTGATAGAACGTACTCAGTACTGGTAATTCTCTCATTTGTTTTGACTTCAATCTCTGATTCTGTAGTATTGTTTTTGAGAAGTGGATTAATGACATCAAAGAGTGCATCTAGTTTCTTGGGGAAGTCAGCTAGAACCTCAGCTATAAAATTGATGTTTGTACTAACGTCAGCTATCATTCCTCTGGTATATGCTATCGGTGCTGTAACACCCAGCTTGAATTCATCGGAGAATGGTAGCGCTTTTTTGAGTTCCTCGATATCTTCACTTGTCTTGCGTTGCTCTTCTTGTAAGCTCTTAAAGCCGCTATCTGCTAAACGAAGAACCCCTTTAAGTTTTGAGTCTATCATAGAATTTATTGTTGCTTCATTCTGCGCCAGACCATAGCTACCAGTTTTACGAATTGATGGGAGTACTTCCTTACGTATCCAGCGTTTGAATTCTTTTGCTTCCGGTTTTCGACTATTCATAATCAAAGCGTAAAGACCTGACTCAGTAACACACAGCATTTCTCTAGCCTGCCCACCTGCCGTCAGTTTAACTGACGCCTGCTCATCTGTATCAAGATCGGCATCAGCCACGGCCTGTCTATGATTAACAATTCCCCAGTTTTGACAAACATCTTTCGCAACAAACACAGGTTCTGTATTAACGCCAATAATTGCCTCTACTTCAAAACCCATTTCTTCATTCACAAATTTCTGTACTTCATTTTCATTTACTTCACTCACAATTATCTCCTTATGAAATAAAGAAACCGTCCTTGATGTGCGGGCATCGAGAACGGTTTCTTCTACGGCTGGGTTACCCCTACCAAAAACTCTATTATCCGTAATCCCGCAATTACTAAATTTAACTTCAAAATTCTTTTTTAGTTAATGCTACCGCAAAGTATTGAGTTTCCTCCATCTCTGTGGTAGCATTTAACAAGTATCGCTTTTTAAAAAGAGCATAAGAAATGAGCATGAATCTCATTAAAATCAACTAAGACCAGAAAGATTAGTTTTCACTATTTACTTTCTTTTCTTTGTTCGATATAGACAGTATAGAACATTGTTCTATCTAGTTCAAGAAAAAACTAGATCATTTTTCTACTTTTTTTCCAGGAGAGTATATATGTCTTTACCCACAAACACCATATATGAAAGAATCATCTATATCTATAAAGAAGTTTTTAAACAAAACTACAATCAAACTCAAATAGCAGAAGACCTAAACGTCTCTCCTCACTTGATTGGGAAATGGAAAAACGGTAGATCAAAGCCATCAATGAAAGTACTGCAAGAATTCTCCGACAAAAATAATGTTTCCCTAGAATGGTTGCTGACCGGAGAAAACACAACAAAATTACTTGACAAAGAAGTGTTCGATCTCACAACATGTTTAGAGCCAACAACTAAGGAGTATGTGGATGCCAACATATTGGGGCTTGAAGTTAAATCAACAGGCTATATTGCTGGAGATTCAGAATACGGATGTCGAGCATATATTAAAATCATAGATCACGCAAGTACTCATCTAGGCGTTTCGATAGACACTGTAAATAGAAGTATTGAGATCGGAATTGGTGGTGGAGCAGAGTATCAATCCCTAACCAAAGCCTTAAAGGATGCTGCAACGATACTAGAACATAGTTCTACTTCAAAGAGCAGCCAACAAACGCCAGTAAACATTGAATCCTCAACAAACTCTGTCTCAACTCCTCCCAACAACTTCTACGAAATACCATACTTTCCAGACGGTATTGCGGCAGGGAATCCAAGAGAAGTGAGCGACCATCCTGATGGTGTTGTGATTCTACATAAAGATTGGTGTCCTCATCCTGGTGATACTTCAGCTGCAAGATTAAGTAGTACCGCAACTAGCATGGAACCTACTATCATGGCTGGCAGCATAATAACTGTTGATCACAGTATGACCGACCCAAAAGAATTAGATGGCGAAGTGGTAGCTATTCACAAGAAAGATGATGGGATAACAGTAAAAAGGCTCAAAAAGATTGGCAAGCGCTGGTGTGGAGCACCAGACAACCCAGACTATGATATAATTGAGATTGAAGAAGGCGACCACATTGTTGGACTGGTAACAACCCATCACAATAGAATAACAAACAAACGATAATTCCGGCTAAAATTGAGACTGCTCTCTTTACTTAAAATGTGATACGTATTATTATCAAACTTGTCAATTCTATAAGGAGAATTTATCATGAAAGTTGTAAGTTGGGTTTTAGTCGGAGTGATGTGTTTATTAATAGTCGCAATAGGAAATAATGCATTTAATGGTAAAGGTGCTATCATGCCAATTGTATGTATTGCTCTTGTTATTTTTGCAGCCGCTCTTGCACCAAAGCACAAATTATTTGTTGGCATCTTTGGCGCTGTTTTACTAGGAATTGCAGCATTATAAGAAATGGACAAAAACATGAGTAAAATCAAACTTTCAAGCACAGAAGTAATTAAAATGAGTGATGAATTACAATTTGAAGTTATAAACGACAACGGTATTGCGTCATTAGTTTATATAAGCTGTCCAAATTATAGGTCATTGAAATTCGCAGAAATTATTTTCACTGATGAAGATCATAACAAAATGGAAGCCCCAAAGATACTGAGAGATTTTATAAAACAACCAAAAAGCTTAGATTTACTTTCCAGTATCACATCAATAGCAAATAGCCCAAACTGTTCTAAACAAAACAAAAGAATAACTGCTTTGGATTACGCTGAGCGAGACGATTATAAAAAGGATATAAAAGAGCTTAAAGATGCAATTGATAATTATAACGAAACACTTAAGTAAGAGAATCAAATGACAACAGCAACAGGTAGAGTATATAAACGAGGTAAAAAATTCTATATAGCAATCAACAAAGGCTATACAGAAGGGAAAAGACTTGAAGAGCGCAGAGTAACGAATGCGAAATCACAACGCGAAGCAAAAGTAATTCTTGAGACAGAATTGTTCAAGCTAAATCGGTCTGCTGCTGTTGGTAGTCCAATGGATAACAATTACCTGCTTCATGATCTTTTTAATGACTGGCTGGAACACATACAAACAGTCACACCTAACCCTAAAACCTGCAGAGAATACATAAGAAATGCTGAATTAGCTCTTAAATCACTGTCAGAATTATCAATAACCAATGTATCAGGACTACTACCTAAAGAGGCAACAAGATTTCAAAAACTAATTACCGACCAAGGGTTATCAAGTAATATTGCTAATAAGGCCCTGGTTAAACTCAAAGCTATTTTAGACTATGGCGTAGAGAACAAGCTTATTTACAGTAACCCTATTAAAAAAGTCCCTATGCTGCCAATAGTTAGAAAAAAATTTCGTAGATCTTACACTCACGAAGAAGTAAATAAACTCCTAGAATTAGCACCACCTGAGTGGCAACCATTCTTTCATTTTGCAGTAAGCACAGGCTGTAGGCTTGCTGAAATACAAAACTTGCTTTGGAAAGATGTGGACCTAAAGAAAATGCAAATACACATTATTGCCAGGCAAGACTGGAAACCTAAATCTAAATCTGGTGAACGCTCAATACCTATAACAGAAAAACTAAAAGAAACGCTCTCTAGACTTGAGAAGCGATCTGACTATGTCTTTACTACTCAAAAGGGGACGAAACGCGAGAACAACGCCCTTACAGTCTTAAAACGAACCGTTAAAAAAGGACTGGAAGAACTAAACCCCAAGTGGAAGAAAGAAAAGATAGAAGAAGAGCTTACGTTATTAGACTTCCATGCTTTACGTTATACTTTTTGCACAGAATTAATTAAAAATGGTGTTGACATAAAGACTGTACAAAAGATAATGGGACACGCTGATATTGCGACAACATTAAGCATTTATGCACAGTATTGTCATGGTGGAATGGAAAACGCAGTATCTCACATTAAGTGGTAGGAGCAGCTATAATAGCGCACAAAACGAAAATGGCGCACATATGGCGCACAAGAAACAAAGCAACAAAAGAACCAAAACACATAAAGCGCTATCAATAAAAGACTTACATAAAATGCGCCTGTAGCTCATCTGGATAGAGCGTCGGTTTCCTAAACCGGAGGTAATGGGTTCGAGTCCCGTCAGGCGTACCACTTAATAAAACGAACCCTTACGATTCATCAAAACCACTTAGCAACACATCTAAATTATACTTTATTAACTAATTTAAGTCACAAAGCATCAAATAAATATTAATGATCTAGAGCCTAATAATAAAACTGAAATAACAATATGACGGACACACTAGCTAGCTTTATACAGTATCTCCTTCAAAATATAACAAAAGCATACTATATAAAATCAACCTTATACACAAAACACAATCTAAAATAATAATAATCTATTTTAAGCCATCGAGTATCTTTACTATTATTTAAAAGAAGAAATATTTTTTTATACCGTATGGATTCATAAAATTTAATATTTCATACATCTCATTACAGAATACACTTTAACTTACCTAAAAAATTAATTTTATATTGATTAAACTCTGTTCAAAATAATACTTTGCTTTATAATCAATAATATGTCGGTGTTATAACCTCATCCTAAATCTTTAGCTAAATTTATTATTCAATAACAAATAACAATGAGTCAATGTTATTTTAGCGTAAACAAAATAATCCGCAGAACTGTTACACCTTAATTTTCATTGATTCAATATAATATTATAAAAAGGATCCTATGTCTGAAGAACTACAAAGCTATATTCTAGATGGAGTATTGAGCTTACTGGTAATATGCCCGGTAATCGTACTTTATTTTATCATAAAGAAATATTTGAATTCCAGCTGGATTAAAAGAAAACACGTCAAAATTACTTTCTTTTTAATCGGAATACTTTGTCTGAGCCTGCTAATTGAAATCTGGGATGATAAAAGTGCAGTAATACATCACATCCTTCTGTACAAAAACTTTTTACCCGGGTACGAATCAGTTATTTTAATCATATCAGCAGCTATTTTTTCATACTTGCTGCATCTGTTGCTTTTACGAAAAGTTATCACAAATTCAGATTATGATATTAGCAAAAGGCATAAAATGCGCCTTATTGCAAGATGGGGTTCATGGGTAACATTTTTTATTCTTACCTTAATTATAATTCTGCTGCAAACAGGCTGGAATAATGTAGGTACATTCCTTGGTCTCATTGGTGCAGGTATTGCTTTATCACTACAAGAGTCAGTGTTGAGCCTTCTTGGCTGGTTATATATTATTTTCGGACATATATATGATATTGGTGATAGAATTGAAGCCAACACTATAGTTGGAGATGTTATCGGCATCACACCCACACATACCCGTTTATTAGAAATTTCAACAAAAACCTCCACTGGTCAGAGTACAGGGAGAATTTTAACTTTTCCCAACTCTGTTGTTTTGAGAAATTCAGTATATAATTTTACTGCAGGTTTCCCATTTATCTGGATTGAAATTTCTACGATTGTAACCTTTGAAAGCGATTGGAAAAAAGCGAGTGAATTAATTCTTGAAATATCCAAAGAAAACAGCACAAAAATTGAACCTGAAGTATTGCGTAACCTTACCCAGATGCAGGATGAATATGCAATACATTATCAACACTTATCTCCCAAAGTATATACTACAATAACTGATTATGGTGTGAATTTAACACTTAGATTTTTAGCTCCTGTGCGATCTTGTAGACAAAGAGAACATGAAATATGCATCAGTCTCCTTGAGGCTTTAGAAGAAAATCCAAAGATAGAATTAGCATATCCTACCTCAAGATTATACAGAAGAACTGAAGAGCTTAATATTTGATTATCCTTTATTAATAACACACTCAAAAAAATATATATACATAAAAAGTACTTTACTTTATAATATTATTTACATATAGTTACTTGCTCAATAAGAAGTAAATATTTTTTTATTATCAATCAGGAAACGGAATACGGTTAAAATCCGTAGCGGACGCGCCACTGTAACTGACGCTAAGAGTTTTAGTCACTGTTAAAACGGGAAGGCTGAAACAAAATAGTCAGAAGCCAGGAGACGACCTGAGTTGGTAGGAGCACGACCGTCTCGCGATCAGACTGGTAAGTATGCTACTGAATGGCTATTACATAGTCAGTCATTCTTTTATTGTATACCTGCATATCTCGAACTGTCGTTACTTTTTTTAACACTGCATTAAGAAGGAGTAGCAACATGCAAACACACGTACTAGGATTCCCCCGTATTGGCGCCAAGCGCGAGTTAAAACTTGCCACAGAAGCATACTGGAAAGGCAAGAGCAGTGAAGCAGATCTTGAGCAGACTGCTGCAGAGCTCAGGAAAAAGCATTGGCAAATTCAACATGACGCCGGACTAAGCTTCGTCAGCACCGGTGATTTCTCATTCTACGACCAAGTTTTAGACATGAGTGTCGCGCTAGGTATCATCCCCACACGTTTCAAAGTTCCAAAATGCGTTGATCTCTCCACCTACTTCAAGCTAGCTAGAGGTGACGTAGACAAAAACATACCTGCAATGGAAATGACAAAGTGGTTCAACACAAATTATCATTTTATAGTCCCAGAAATCTCTGAGGCAACAAGCCCAAAACTTCTCTCTAGAAAAATAGTAAATGAGACTCAAGAAGCAATATCTTTAGGCTTCAGGGCAAAACCTGTAATTATAGGTCCAATCACATACCTTTCACTGAGCAAGGGAATAGACGGGTATGATGTGTGGCAAAAGTATGAAGAAACTATAGAAGTATACTGTCAGCTTATTTCTGAGCTTGCGCCTTATGCAGAATGGATTCAAATTGATGAACCTATTTTATGTTCTGATATCAGTACTCAGGCTAGAGAGCTATTTAACCCCGCATATACTAAACTTATATCAGCAGCTGGATCGAGCAAACTTCTACTTGCGACATACTTTGATAATCTTGATGACAACCTTGATCTTGCACTGAGTTCTGGATGTGCCGGTCTACATATTGATCTTGTAAGAGGTCAGGATCAACTCGGCTCAGTTGTAGCCAAGCTCCCCCAAAGCATGCTTCTTTCTGCAGGTATTGTAGAAGGACGTAATATATGGAAGACAGATTACTCCAAAGCACTAAGCCTGCTCAGACCACTACAACAGACACTCGGTAATGACAGACTTTGGATCGGCTCAAGCTGCTCACTACAACACAGTCCAGTTGACCTCAATAGCGAAACAAAACTGAACAATGAAATAAAGAACTGGCTTTCATTTGCAGTACAAAAATGCTCAGAGATCACTCAGATAGCAATAGAAATATCTGCAACAATAGAGAGCGAAGAGCTCCTGGCAAACAAAGCAGCAATAGCATCCCGCAAAAATAGTAACCTTGTACATAATCCACAAGTTCAAAAGAACTTGAATAGTATTCTTCCTGAAATGCTCAAACGTCAGAGTAGTTACACCGAACGTAAAAAGCAGCAAAGCTGGCTCAATCTCCCTGAATTTCCCACAACTACTATCGGATCATTTCCACAAACTAAAGAAATACGTCAAAAACGTCTAGCTTATAAAAAAGGCCAGATATCACAAGGTGACTACAATAACTTCCTAAAAGACCAGATAAAAGATGTCGTAAGACGGCAGGAAGAACTTGGTCTTGATGTTCTTGTTCACGGAGAACCTGAGCGCAATGATATGGTTGAGTACTTTGGTCAGCAGCTTAATGGCTTTTGCTTCACAAGTTATGGGTGGGTACAGAGCTATGGGAGCCGCTGTGTAAAGCCGCCAATAATTTTTGGTGATATTTCACGTCCTGAGCCTATGACTGTAGACTGGCTGACTTATGCTCAATCTCTAACAGACAAACCACTAAAAGGAATGCTAACTGGCCCTGTAACTATACTTTGCTGGAGCTTTATACGTGATGACCAACCACGTGAAACAGTATGCAAGCAGCTCGCACTTGCAATTCGTGAAGAGGTTCTCGATCTTGAAAAAGCTGGTATTAAAATTATCCAGATTGACGAAGCAGCTTTGAGTGAAGGTATGCCCGTCAAAAACCGCGATAGAGATGCATATCTCAAGTGGGCGGTAGAGTCATTCAGACTTTCAACTACTGGAGTTGCTGATTCTACTCAGATCCACACCCATATGTGCTACAGTGAATTCAATGCGATCATAAAGTCTATTGCAGATATGGATGCAGATGTTATCAGTATTGAATCAAGTCGTAGTCGGATGGAGCTACTTGACTGCTTCAAAGAGTTCCAATACCCTAATGAGATCGGACCTGGTGTATGGGATATTCACAGTCCTCGCATACCAACCACTGATGAGATTATCTCACTACTTAATAAAGCCTGCACCTATATTCCTAAAGAACGCCTCTGGGTAAACCCAGATTGTGGTTTAAAAACAAGAGACTGGGAGGAAACAACCGAATCAATTAAGAATATGGTTAAAGCGGCAAAATCACTGAGATCCTAAAAAAAATACACTAACAATCTCTATAAACAACAATGCGCATATTTTTTTGCGCATTGTTGTTTATAGTACATATGGTTAATGCCAACAATACACGATACATAGTTTCCTATACTTTAAAATTTATACTGTATCCGCTCGTAGTTGATACAAAATATATTTACCCCCTTGAATTCAGTAAATAAAGCCTTATTATAAACATTAACCCATAAGTTTGTTTTATATAAAAGGCTTCTGGTATAATTTCAGGGAGAAAATCATGGATGATAAATCTGAAGGTGTAAACAAGGCAGTAAACTTATTCAACAACGGTTATAACTGCAGCCAGAGTGTCGTATGCGCTTACTGCGAAGAACTAGGTATAAGTCACGAAATGGGCAAGAGAATTGCCTCAGGATTTGGCGGTGGACTTGGCGGGCTCCGCAGGACTTGTGGGGCACTCACAGGAGCAATAATTATCGCTGGCCTTAAACATGGCTCATATGATCCAACTGACATTATATTAAAGCGTGAATATTACCAGATAATCAAAGATATCGAACAAGAATTTTCAATAAAATTTTCTACAAGTATCTGCAAAGACCTTCTCAAAAAATCTAAGGCACACTTTGAAGCGAGCCCTATGGCCAGAACTGAGGAATACTATGCGACACGTCCATGTGCAGTTTTTGTCGCCTATGCTTCAGAAATCTTAGAGTCATATTTGACCGACAGTAAAATCAAAAATAATTAAATTTCAAGTAAATAATAAAAATATCGACTGGCTATCAAGCCAGCCGATATGTCAATATAATATAAAACTATTATTCAAAAACATTAGCATACAGCGAGTGCGAACAAATATCTATTTATTAAATCCTGCCTCATTAAGCATAAGTTGAGCTACTTTTTTAACATCCTGACCTTCATCAACCATCAAGTTATATTTCTGCATATCAGCATCAGTCCAAGTACCCCCAAGTTCTTCCAAAGCTTTTACAACATCAGGATGCTGCTCAGCAAATTTAATCTTCATAATTGGAGTAAGATGGTATGGAGGAAAAAAGCCTTTATTATCTTCGAGATTTTTTAAATCAAATTTAGCGATTCTACCATCTGTAGCATATGAAACATTAATATCTATGTCCCCTGAATTCAATGCAGCGTATGTCAATCCCTGATCCATAGGAACAACTTTCTTAAATTTTATGCCCCCGTAAAATTTCTGAAGCCCTGGTAGCCCATCTGCACGATTCTGAAATTCCTTATCGCATCCAATTATTAATTTTGGAGCAACTGCAATTAGATCATCAATGGTTTTTAAATTGTATTTTTTCTGAGTTTCTTCACGTACAGACAAGACATATGTATTATTCCACCCAAGTGGTTTCAACCAAGTGACGCCATATTTTTCTTCACAGTTTTTCTTCACATAATCATATGTTTCTTGAGAACCAATTATATCGTTCTGTTTTAAAATTGCCCCATAGGCAGTACCTGTGAACTCGGGATACACATCAATATCACCATTATCAAGCGCTGTGAAAATAAGCATTGTGCCGGTTAACTCTGTAATACTTGTTTTAAATCCTTTGCTCTGCAAATATTCTGCCATTAAATGGCCAACAAGTCTCTGTTCGGTATATTCTTTATGACCGATCCTAATAACATTATCCTTTTTAAGCGTAGCAAAATAAACTGCCCCTACCACCACAATAAGTACCAAAACAACTGCCAATATTTTTTTCATTTAGTATTTCTCCTTAAGCATCTTTTACTGTAATTCCTTCAGAAGTAAGCTTTTTCTCAACAATTCCTAAAATATAATCAACCAATAACGCAAGTAGAGCTGAAGATATTGCTCCTGCAAAAATCATTTGATAATTCATCATACTGATGCCCTGATAAATCAACTGACCTAATCCACCTGCACCAATAAGAGCAGCAATCGTGGTTATACCAATAGCAGTAACAGTAGCAATTCTAACCCCTCCCATAATAACCGCAATTGCTAGGGGTACCTCAACCTTGAACATTATTTGCGACTTCGACATTCCCATACCCCTCGCAGCTTCAATAATAGCAGGGTCGACGTTATGTATTCCAATAAGTGTATTTTTTATAATAGGGAGCAAAGCATACAGACTAAGCGCAAATATAGCTGGCTTAGCTCCAATACCAAATAATGGCATAGCAAATGCAAAAAGAGCTAATGACGGAATAGTCTGAATAATATTTGCTATATTAACTACAACATCTGAAACTTTTTTATTATTTGTTATCATAAAGCCAACAGGTATTCCAATAAAGCAGGCAATCAATACACTAACGCCTGCAATAAACACATGTTCAAGCGTTTTTTCCATTACTAATTGATAGTTTTGCGCAAAGTAGTTTATTAATTCCATTAATATTCCTCTCTTTCAGGCACAATATCAGTAAGTACATTGACAATGGAAGTATCAGATATTATCCCCACAATATTTTCTTGTTCATCAACAACTGGACTATATTTAATATTTTTTTCTTTTCGAATATTGAGTACATCCACTAGGCACATATCACTAGGGATCTTCGTGATATCAACCTTCATGACATCCTTCATTTTTATTCTATTATCACCTATACCTTTTAGACGATTCAGTCCAACGATACCTCGTAACTTATTTGGTTTATCAGAAACCTTATCCACGACTAGCAACTCACTAATATTATGCTCTTTGATAAGCTCTACGGCGTGAGCAACAGATCTGTTTTCTCCTATTTGTACTACTTTTCTTCTCATAACATCCTCAGCTTTGAGCATATCAGGTGTCTTCCAAAGTCTATCTTTTCCAACAAAGGTTTCTACAAACTCATTCACAGGATTTTTGAGTATCTCTTCAGGTGTGTCATATTGAATAATTTTCCCATCAACCATAACAGCAATTTTGTCCCCAAGTTTAAGAGCCTCATCAATGTCGTGAGTAACAAAAACAATTGTTTTACCAAGGTCTTCTTGAAGTTTTAAAAGTTCATTCTGAAGCTGTTCTCTAGTGATAGGATCCAATGCACTAAATGGTTCATCCATAAGTACAATATCAGGATCATTAGCAAGGGCTCGGGCAACCCCTACCCTTTGCTGTTGCCCGCCACTTAATTCTCTTGGATATCTGTCAGCGTATTCTTGATAAGGAAGTTCTATTAAATCAAGCAACTCTATTACTTTTTTATTTGTCTCTTCAATATTTTTTTTACAAAGAAGTGGAACGGTGGCAATATTTTTCTCAATTGTCAGATGAGGCATTAATCCAACATTCTGTATCACATATCCGATATTTCGCCTGAGTTCATTCCCGTTGAATAAGGAAATATCTTTCCCATCTATAAATATTTCTCCGCTTGTAGGTTCAATTAATCTGTTGATCATTTTCATAGTAGTTGTCTTACCGCAACCACTCTCACCTACAAGAACAATGAGTTCACCTCTCTCAATCTCCAGATTAAGATTATCAACAATTTTTGTTTTCTGATCATAAGATTTTACCACACCTCTCAAACTTATCATCGCAATCAGCCTTTCTTTCTTCTGTATCTCCTATTATAAATAATAAAATATTATTTTTTTTATTTTAAAAAAAAAGGCACTCCAACTCGTTAGAGTTAGAGTGCCTCAACTTCGCTATAACAGCTCGTTAATATACCATAGTAATATAGTATAATCCATTGCCAAAATGACCCTGGATAGACCTCAGTTCTAATATTGATTTTTCATCAAAATTTTTGCGTATTATTGGAAAACTTACATCTAAGCCAAACAAAGTTCGTCTTAAAGCTCGCAGTCCTAGCTACTAATTATGATTACTTCACCTAATAGAAACAAATTTTATATATTTCATTATAGTAATATTATATTTTTTGTCAAGTCTCATTCTATCAAACAGATACAACTCATATCTATTCAAAACAATTTTATGATGAATTGAAATATAACTTGCAAACTTATCTAATAATATGTATTCTAAATTTAGCAAGTATTATAAATAAATAATATGAAAACAGAACTATAGTAACACTAAACATCAAACATTAAATAACTGTTATAGATCATATTTCAGTTAAATATCTTATATCATACTGAATGGAGATATTCTTTTTTTGGTTTGGAGGTGTTTTATGGAAAAGAAGTTTTCGTGGCGGCCTTATATTGCTGGAGCACTTGTAGGGCTGCTTGCAGTTTTATCCGCCTATGTTACAACCAAGCAACTTGGTAAACCCAAATATTTAGGGGCATCAACGACTTTTGTCCGCTCATCAGGACTTATTGAGAAAACTGTAGCTCCTGCACATGTCAAAGAGAATAAATACTTTCAAAGTAAGAAAGTAAAAGTTGACTGGCAATTTATGCTTGTTATAGGTGTACTAATTGGTAGTTTTCTCTCTTCAATCTTCACAAAGTCATTTAAAGTTGAATGCTCACCACCTATCTGGTCTGACAACTTCGGTACAAGTAAACCCAAGAGAGCATTGTTTGCATTTCTTGGCGGAGCTATCGCAATGTTTGGTGCGCGTATGGCAGGTGGTTGCCCTAGCGGTCATGGCCTAAGTGGCTTGATGCAATTATCGGTTAGTGGCTATATTGCAATGGCAGGATTCTTTGGTGCAGGTATTATTATGGCAAGTTTTACTTATAAGCGCAAAGGAGACTAAATATGACTATAGATCTATGGCTGGGACTTGCTACTGGTATAGCCTTTGGCGCTCTCTTACAGATAGGAAGAGTTGCAAGATTTGAAAAACAAGTTGGAGCAATGCTTTTAAAAGATATGACCATAATGAAATTCATGCTATCTGCTATTATTGTTGGTATGATAGGTATTAATGTTCTAGCTAGCTTAGAACTAATTCCCCTAAGCGTGAAGTCTACAGTAATCGGAGCAAATCTTATTGGTGGAATAATTTTTGGAATAGGATGGGCGATAGTAGGATACTGCCCTGGAACATCATTAGCTGCAGTAGGAGAAGGCAGGTTCCATGCTATTGCTGCTATAATTGGTATGCTTGTCGGAGCTGCAGTCTATGCCGAGGCATACCCACACCTTAAAAGCAATATTCTCAGTTGGGGCAAATATGGTAAGCTTACTCTTCCTGCCCTGCTCGGTATTTCTCCTGCGATAATTATTGCATTACTAATAATAATTTTCCTTGCTCTATTTTCATACTTTGAAAGGAAGAATCTTTAATTCTCAGCAGCGTCCTAAAACCAATTATATAAAAGCAAAGCCGGCAGATATTCCCGCCGGCTTTTAACTAAAACACAACACCACATTTTTAGGAGAAGTCATGTAGATGTTTTAGCATTTTTTTTTAAAATATTCGTCTATTGTTTTGTGCAATACCTCAGCCGCAAAGACAGAACAATGAAGTTTTTCATCCGGCATACCGTCAAGAGCCTGCACTACTTCATCATCAGTAAGCTTCTGAGCCTGTAGCAAACTCATACCTTTTGCAAGCTCTGTCATCATGCTGCAGCAAGAGATAACTGCCGGACAACCATAAGCCTTAAAAGTAACCTCTTCCAGCTTATCATCGACAACTCTAATCCAAACACGAACAGAATCACCACACTCCGGTTCACCCATCTGAGCAGTTGCATCAGCCCCTGTAAGCTCACCGACATTTCTTGGATTATAAAAATAATCTAGAGCCTTCTTCGTATACAGCATTACTCTACCCCAACAACCATCTTTCTCTTGACAAACCTTGCTTGAGCTGAAGCACACTTCTTACCATCAGCTGTTATAAATGCTTCTGTCTTATACAAAGGTCCTCTAGCATTAAGTACCTTTGCCGTAACAACAAGAGTAGTACCTGCTGGTATCTCCTTATGAAATGATATCTTCATGTCACCAGTTACAGCTTCTACGTTAATGCTAAATAAAGCATGGCACATTGCACAATCAAGAAGCGAAGTTATAACTCCACCATGAAGTATCCCCTCATAACCTTGATGCAAAGCAGACGTATCAACCGTAGTAGTTACAGACTTATCCAACCCTACCTTGAATTCAAGATTCATCCCAGCTCGATTTTTCTGCCCGCAAAGCAAGCATTTTTCATGACTTTTGGGCGCTCTTACAACCATAATGTTCTCCGATTATTCGAAGTTTATTTTTGAAACAATATCAGCAAAAGCCTTTTCAGTTGGACTACCAGAATTTTCCTGTACAAAGACCTTACCTGCGTCTCCAGACGCGACAACACTAGGATCAAGAGGAATACTACCTAGAAACTTAACCTCCATCTGCTGACACATTTCTTTACCGCCGCCACTCTTAAAGATATCAACAACCTTTCCGCATTCAGGACAAACAAAGCCGCTCATATTTTCAATCACACCAAGGACAGGCAGTTTAAGCTGCTCACAGAAACTTATAGACCTTCTCACATCAGACACAGCAACTTCCTGAGGAGTAGTAACAAGTATTGCCCCATCGGCATCTTCTATAGTCTGGCACACAGATAGAGGCTCATCACCTGTACCTGGAGGAGAGTCAATAATAAGATAATCGAGCTCACCCCACTGCACATATCCAAGTAATTGCTTAATAACATGCATCTTCATTGGCCCACGCCAGATAATAGCTGAATTCTCATCACCTACAGCAAATGGTATAGACATAACCTTTAGGTTGCCTTTTTCATATGGCATCATTCCGTCTTTGCCCTGAATTGCTTTATACCCCTGCAATCCTAGCATAACCGGCACACTTGGTCCATGAAAATCAATATCAATCAAACCAACCTTGGCACCAGTATTAGCAAGCGACAAAGCAAGATTCACAGATACTGTACTTTTACCGACCCCTCCTTTACCTGAAAAGACAAGAACCTTATGTTTAATTTTTTTAAGACATTCTTTTACAGCCTGATCCAATTCTTCAGAATCAGAGTGCCCTGCATGACTACAGGCCGAATCATTATTCTCAGCCATAGTACTCTCCTATAATATTGACTAATATATACAACAATCAGAAAAATAATTACAAATACCAAACCCAAACCATAACACTTTAATATTTTTTATTATGACCAAAAGTTCATAAGCTGTCAAGTATCTACACAAAATAATATCTATTAAAATTATTTTAAAACATGCCATATGTGAGAGTTATGCAAAATAGCAGTCTAACATATTCTCACATTATAAATATATTAACACTAAAACTCCCAAGAATAATAAGCTTACATAAGATCATAATTATTCTTGCAAAACATATTTAGTTTTAATTTATTTAACTATAGCACTTACTCCATAATAAAATACTAATAATATTCGTTGAACGGGTTTTAAATTAATAATATCACAAATATTAAACGGTATTAACATTATATACGCGTTTATCTGATATGACTCAGAAAATATCCATGAAACTTCGATCTTAAATAGTATAAAAAACTTTATAGACAGCTTAGTGATGGATTATATTTTGTAGATGAAAACAATACTATTACCTACTGGAATAATTAAACAAAACGCATAACTGGTTTTTCGGCAAAAGAGATGTAGGAAAAAATGTTCAGATAACCTCCTTACAGATGCAGATAAAGACGTAAATTCATATATAATGGAAAACTGTCCGCTCAGAAATTGCATTACCGGTAAATGAGAACGTGAGAATGAAATTTTTTACATTATAAAAAATGACACAGAACACCAGTATTAGCCAGAACTAACCCTATATTCAATGAATCAGGAAAATTAATCGGAGGGTTTGAAGTTTTCACTGATATTTCAAATAAATTTGCACGGGAGCTGGGATCACTTTAATTAGAGCAACTCTCTCAACTAGGCTACTTTACCAAATTCTATAATCTAGCTTTTAGTGAAAGAAATAACGGCAAGATTTACCGAATACCAAAGACATGAGCTCAGTTTTGGCATATTATTATTGACATTAATCATTTTGAAAATTTTAACGATACGTATTGTCATGATGCAGATGATAAAATTTTACACTTCACAGCAAATACCTTATCAAGTAACTACCTACCATTTGACCTTTACGGTCGATGGGAAAGAGAAGGGTTTCTAGTAACAATAAAAAAGATTAACCTAGATAATTTAATTTTACAAGGCAGCCTTATGAAGCAATTTATTGATAATTCATATCTACTGTATAATAATAAAAAGCTTTCTGCAACTCTTTCTGCCAGAGATACAACAGTTCCAAAAGAAGAGACCCCGAGAATATTATAAAACAATCAGATGATCTGCTGTATATCAGTAAGGATGAAGGCAGAAATAAACTCCCTGCAAAATAGCCATATTAATGCTAAAATTCTACTTGTAATTTCAAACCAAATGGTCTATAATATATAAACATTTTCTGTAAAGGTTTTACAATGGCTCGTCCAAAAGAGTATGATAAAGAGCAAGTTTTACTGGCAGCAACAGAACTCTTCTGGAAGAAGGGTTATCATGGTACATCCCTGAGCGAACTTGTAGCAGCTACAAAGCTCAATAAACAAAGCATGTATCAAGAGTTTGGGAATAAATCTGGTTTATTTCAAGCTTGTCTAAATTACTATCAGAAGCTGATGGGAAAAAAAGTAAGAGGGATCTTAACCAAAGAGCCTCTATCTAAGGAAAACATTAAAGAACTTTTTAAAACTCAACTGGAGTATGTCAACTCAAAGGATTTCAAAGGCTGCTTATATGTAAATTCTGCCAATGAAAAAATACATCTAGATTCTGCAGCTTGTGATTATATAGATTTATTCTTTAAAAGGCTTGAAGAGCTCTTCTTTGCCTGCCTAATAGTTAGCTTTAGCAAAACAGAAGCACGAATCCGAGCGACATACTGCATAAACCTCTTTGCAGGAATAATGACTATAGGTAAAACAGACCAAGCAAGACAAAATAACAGCAAATTTTTAAAATTTGCTCTCTCATTTCTAGATGAAGCAAAGTAAATTTTCTACCAAATTACAGAACAATCATTCTGCAATAAAATAGCATTTTCCAAATTTCTTGAAAGGATAAAAATGAACAGAACCATAGAATTACGTAGAGTAGTAATAACCGGCATAGGACTGGTAACACCACTAGGAACAGGAACATCTAAAAGCTGGGATGCAATCATAAACGGAGTAAGTGGTTCAGCAACACTAAGTGATGATATTTCCCATAAAGGGTTTCGCGTCCACTTTGGTTGTCAAGTCAAAGACTTCAATATTAGCGACTGGATGAGTCTTAGAGAAGCCAGAAGGGTTGACAGATTTGTCCACTTCACTGTTGCTGCAGCTAAAATTGCGAGTCGTGATGCAGAACTCAACCTCACAAATTTAAATAAGGAAAAGTGTGGCTCTGTATTTGCTAGTGGTATAGGAGGAATTCTCTCTGTTGAAGAACAGCTCAGCAGATATCTGGCATACTATGGTAATGGACAAGAAGACCAGCCAAAAAAGGCAGCAAAAAAGATTTCTCCATTCAGCGTACCACTGCTGATGGTAAACGCTGGTTGTGGACAAATAGCAATTGAATTTGGATTCAAGGGCATAAACTATGCTCCAGTATCAGCCTGTTCTTCAGGAGCTCATGCTATTGGACTGGCCTTCAAACATATACAGACAGGAGATGCTGATTTGCTTATTGCTGGTGGAAGCGAAGCAAGCATTGGGATCATGGGTATAGGAGGATTCTCTAGCATGAAAGCACTGTCAACCAGAAATGATGATCCGGCTAGAGCATCAAGGCCATTTGATAAAGACAGAGACGGCTTTGTGCAGGGAGAAGGTGCGGGCGCAATCATTCTTGAAGAGCTTGAGCATGCTAAAGCACGTGGAGCAAAGATCTATGGAGAACTCCTAGGATTTGGTTTTACTGATGACGCTTTACACATTACAACCCCAAATCAAAACGGTGAAGGACTCGCTAGGGCAATGAAGATAGCATTGAAAATGGGAGGAGTCGCCCCAGACGAAATAGACTATATAAATGCGCACGGCACAGCAACTATCTTCAATGATAATGCAGAAACAGCAGCCATCAAATTGGCTTTAGGTAAAGCAGCATATCAAGTTGCTATCAGCTCAACAAAAAGTTGCACCGGGCACATGTTAGGTGCTGCTGGAGGGGTAGAATTGGGTTTGAGTGCACTGGCAATTAAAAATTGTATTATACCACCTACTATAAACTACGAGACACCAGACCCTATGTGCGACCTTGACTACACTCCAAACATTGCCAGGGAGCGGAAAATAAAGTACGCACTATCAAATTCCTGTGGGTTTGGAGGTCATAACGTCTCACTGCTGATTGGCGAATATAATGAATAATTATAACGAATTTTACAATAAGAAGGCGGATACTTCCTCTGAAGTATCCGCCAACACAGTATTAGTATCAACTACTAATTATCGTTGTTTGTTGCCTTTGCAGCCTTTTTAACATACATCTTCTTTTTATAATGATCTTTAATATATTTAAAGCTCATTGCACCAAGAAGTACCAATCCCCACATAGCCATACTCAAATACTGGCTTGTTCCCATAATATTAAGTCCAGTAGAAATTGTCTGAAGAACAAGGAGCGCAACAGCAATAGTAGAAACCTTACCAAAACCACCGTTAGGATCTGTTCCACCAAGAATAGCAATAAGAACTGTGAGCAGTAGATAAGCATCACCATATCCCACGCGCGATGAATTAAAACGCGCCATCATCAAATATCCAGCAACAGTTGCCAGAGCACTTGAAAGAATATAAATAAACATGACTACACGCTTGGTATTGATACCAGAGAAATATACAGCGTTTATATTTGAGCCAATAAGGTAAATATAACGTCCATAGGTAGTACGTGTCATAAATAAATGCAAGAGTATGGCAATACCAACAAATATAAATAGCGGTACAGGGATTGCCCATATAGTAGAATTACCAAAAAACTTCAAAACATCCGGAACACCACTTACTGCACGGCCACTTGTAGCAATAATACCAACACCCTTTAGAAGCGTCATCATACCAAGTGTTACTAAAATTGGGTGAGCACCAACATAAGATACCATAAACCCAATAATTAGCCCACAAAGCATTGCAATAAGTAAAGAAGCAACAAAAACTACAGCAATCATCAAACCCTGCATTCCAATACTCATTTCACTTACTTGGAAAATATGAAAAACAGCAATTCCAAATAATGAAGTAACATTAGCAATGACAATAATAGCTAAATTAAATCCACCACTAAGTAAAGGGGCAAACATAGCAAGAGTGAGAAGTCCCAGTTCCGGCATTACAAATGCAATCGACTGGAATGTCTGCTCTGAAAGGAATTCACCACCTTTCATATAAGTAAAGAAAGCAATTACAGCAAACCATAGAAGAAAGAGATTTCTCATTGCTGGATCAATCTTCTTTGTATTTAACATAATATCTCCAAGATATATCTAAATAATTATTATACCATTAACAACAAGTATCCTCATGCTATGACAATTTCTTCTTTCGCTCATGAATATGAGTAATTGTAATAGCAACCAGTATACATAGGCCAATAATAATATCGAATGAATAAGAACTGACACCAGCAAGATTAAGACCATTCTTAATAATCGCAATAAGAGATATACCGAGGATAGTACCTATCACACTTCCCTTACCACCTGTAAGACTAGCCCCACCAAGTACAACCGCAGCAAGAATATCAAGTTCCTTACCAACTAGTGCGGAAGGATTGATCTCACTGTTGCGGTATGACTGAACAAATCCCGCAATACCTGCCATAAAGCCCATATAACCATATGCAAAGTAATGTAATACACCTACGTTTATACCGATTCTATGAGCAGCCTCCTGATTACCGCCAAGAGCATATACCTGCTTACCAAGACTTGTTTTGTTAAGTATAAATATGGTAAGAGCAATACACAGAGCAAGCACCATGATCGGCACCGTAATAGAGTATAAATTACCTGAGCTGCCAAAAGTATACAAATTAGTAGGTTCGACCCACCACTCTGGCAAGTCATAAATAAGTCTACCATCTGTAAAGTACATCAACAGACCAAATATTACAGACTGCATAGAGATAGTTACAATAATTGAAACCATCTTCATGTTATAAATAAAGAATGCATTTATCAAACCAAACGCAATTGCTGAAACTGATATGCAAGCTAGAGCAAGAATTGGATTTTCTATATGATAAATAAGACTTAATTTCGCAGCTATATATACAGAAGCACTTGCAGTTGCCATGAATGAGATATCTATTCCACCAGCAATCAAAACAACCAGCAACCCCATTGCAAAGATAATGTCACCTGAATATGCATCGAGCTGGTACATTAGATTCTGCACAGTGAAGAAGCTTGCACTCCCAAAAGCCATCACGACTATCAGAATCAGTATAACAATACCAATCAAGAATTCCATCCTGTTAAAAAGATTTTTAATCATTGATAATTTCCATTAACTTATGTTCTTCTATTTCCCTAGGAGCGTATTCTCCTATTAATTTACCATCCTTCATGTGAAGTACTCGGTCACAGTTATAGTATAACTCAGGTACTTCATCAGATATCATAAGGATAGACATACCAGCAGAGGCAAGCTTATCTACAAGTGCATAGATACTCGCCTTCGCACTCACATCAACACCAACTGTCGGTGAATCTAAAATTAGCAGTTCAGGATCAGTAGCTAGCCACTTTGCCAGCATTACTTTTTGCTGATTACCACCTGAAAGTGTTGAAATCGGCTCTGTTTCAAAGCCAATTTTAATAGACAGTTCTTTTATCCAGTGCTTTATCTGCTCTCTCTCACTTTTAGAACGGACAACACCTATTCTGCGAGATGAGATTTTATTAAGAACTGACACCGTGATATTATCTGCAATAGACTGCTCCATAATAGCACCGAGTGAGAGCCTGTCTTCAGAAACATAACCAATACGCTGACTTACTGCATCACTATGATTCCTGAAGAATACAGGTTTCCCTTTTACTAAAATCTCACCGCTATCAGGTTTATGAATTCCAAAGAGTGTTGTAGCTAGCTCAGTTCTACCACTTCCTAGCAAACCTCCAAGCCCAAGAACTTCACCCTTTTTAATGCTAAATGAAATATCAGAGTACTCATCTTTTCTGGTAAGCCCTCTGACCTCTATAATATTTTCTTTAGAACTATAGTCATGCTCTTTTATAGAGCTCTCAATTTTAATACCAGTCATAAGCTCACCGAGCCTCTGAGTATTCATCTCTGAAGCTGGATAAGTTCCGACTTTTACACCATCACGAAGCACTGTTACTCTGTCTGAGATATCCAATACCTCTTCAAGTCTATGACTTACAAATACAATCGTAATTCCTCTCTTTGTAAGCGTCTTTACTACTTTTTCAAGAGAACGAACTTCCTGTCTAGTAAGTGAAGCTGTAGGCTCATCCATAACAAGTAGCTTACCATCATTTGCAATAGCTCTACAAATAGCAATAATCTGCCTGTTTGCAATGGAGAGGTCGGCAACCTTTACATCAAGTTCCATTGTAAATCCTAATTCATCAAGAACTTTCTGAGCTATCTCTCTTTGAGATTTTCTTTTATTAATAGCAAATAAAGAACTTGCAAACTGCTTCACACCTATGTTCTCTGCTACTGTTAGATTAGGAAAGAGTGAAAGATCCTGAAAGATCACCTGCACCCCTTCTTTGATTGCCTGACTTGGAGTAAGCTTACTGTAGCTAGCGTCATCAAACTCAATAAGCGCATTTTTTTCTGGAGTATACACCCCTGAAATAATTTTGATAAAAGTACTCTTACCACAGCCATTCATACCAGCTAGGCAGTGCACCTCACCTTTTCTCAAATCTATATCGACTTTATTTAGAGCAATTGTACCAGCAAAATATTTTGAAATATTCTTAGCCGATAAGAACAAATCCTGCTCCATTCCTTCTCCTTCTTTATTTTTCAGTATTACGTGATACCACCACAATTTAAGATTATGTAGTTGGCATCTCTAGAAGAGAAATACCAACTACATTCGTTTGTATTAAATTTTACTATAGTTGTTATAACTTATAGTCCCATTGCTGCAAGCTCATCAACAGTATCTACATTGATTGCAGTAATATTCTTACCTAGAAGAGTGTTACCATCTAGTTCATACTCGTTAAGACCTTCGTAAGTTTCACCACTCTTTGGCTTATAACCATTGGCAACATCAACAGCAAGGTTTACAAAAACTTCACCTGCAACCATTGGATTCCACATAAATCCGCCTGAAACAGAACCATCTTTAAGAAGTCTTTTACCCTGACCTGGAGAGAAAGGTCCAAGAACAAAGATTTTACCAATCATACCGCGTTCTTTTACAGCACGACCTGCACCAATTGGTCCTTGAGAACCAAATGCAAGAACACCTTTAAGGTCAGGATTACTTGAAATAAGGTCATTCATAGTACGCTTTGAATCATCAGCACTCTCAGCAACGCCAAATCTTGATGAAACTTCGTACATTTCAGGATAGTGCTCTTTTTGGTATGCTACAGCTGCATCAGCCCATTCATTATGTAGAGGAACAGTTAACGAACCAACATAATTGACATAACCGCCCTTTTCACCCATTTGTTCCGCCAAAAGCTTCATATGAGTTTCACCGAAGAACTTAGCAGTAACAAGTTCAAAATCATAATCAGCATACTTCTGGTATGGAGACTCATGAGTAATAACAAGAATACCCTTCTCTTTTGCTCTCTTAAGAACTGGCTCAAGCACCTTAGCATCATTTGGCACAACACCGATAGCATCAACACCCTGAGCGATCAAATCTTCAATAGCACGAACCTGTAGCGCTGGGTCAGAAGACTGTGGCCCGATCATCCAAGCTTCAACACCTTTTTCCGCAGCAGCCTTTTTAATGCCTTCCTCCATAGCATTAAACCAAGGAATACCACCAATTTTCACTACTACACCCATTCTGAATTTATCTTTTGCAAAAGACTTTTCAGCGGTAAAAGTCACTACCAGCAACAGCAAAGCGAAAATAGTCAATATTCTTTTCATTTTTTTCCCTTCATAAACAAAACATGATATAAAACCAAAAACCACAGACGCAAAATAACAATAAATCTAACATTTAACTATCATAATGCTTACATCTAAAAACTTTATTAAATATTAGTCATTTATTTGTAAGTATACATTGTTACTTTTAATTAGTCAAATTTTATTTTTTTTTTATAAAAAATTTGCATTTTATTTAGTTTATGATGTATAATATGTTTATAAGTTGTATAAAAATATAGTAAAACTGCAGACAGTTTTAATCACAACTTGTTTTGAAACAAATATTTATAACTATACTAACTATTATAATTTAGTTTATAGAATTATTTATTGACAAAAAGTTTACAGAGGTAACTTAAAAACAAGTACTTACTTCCATTTAATTAACATTTTGACATTTTTTTATTATAATTTCAATTAAATTTATTCACCTTTTAGAGTTTTTTTTTACCAGTTGAATACAAAGAAAAGGAAAAATCAATCATGAGTTACTCAAACAAAGTAGGTGTACACTTCGCAGTATTTAATAACACATGGGCTGATGATCAGTTCCCATCAATTGCAAAAGCTAAGGATATGGGCTTTGATCTCTTCGAACTTGGTGCTGACTACATTATAGCGTTTGATGATGCAGAAGCTAAGAGAGTAAAAGAAGAAGGCGAAAGATTAGGAGTTACACTTGTAGGTAGTATGGGTCTTCCTATTGGTTCAGATATTGGTAGTCCAGACGCTGAAGAGAGAGCTCGTGGCATGAAGTTCCTTACTGAATGTGCAAAAAATATGGCAAAGGCAAATATTAAACATTGTAGCGGCCTTGTTCACAGTTCTTGGAACGGCAGGATCAAGGATCTTTCAGAAAAACCAATATATTGGGAAAACTCTGTAAAATCGCTCAAAGAAGTTACCAAGGTTTACGAAGACTGTGGAGTAATATTCAACGTAGAAGTTGTAAACAGATTCGAAAACTTCCTAGTCAACACTGCTCAGGAAGCGATAAAACTTATCGATGAAGTTGGCAGTGACAGCTTGGGGGTTCATTTAGATACATTCCATATGAATATTGAAGAAAATTCTTTCGCAGAAGCAATTGCTATTGCAGGTAAACGTTTGAATCACTTCCATATCGGCGAAAACAATCGTAAGATGCCTGGTCTTGGTATGCTTCCTTGGAGAGAAATTTTCACCAATCTAAAAACAATTGGCTACACAGGTCCTATATCAATGGAACCATTTGTGAAAGCACAAGGCGACATTGCGATGTCAGTAGCTCTATACCACGATCTTATGGAATATGATAAGATTGAAGATCAAACTCGTCAATCAGTAAGATTCGTTCGCAGTCTTCTCGACGACATCATGGATAACTAATATTATCGTTATTTATATAATGTTTCAACAGTAAGAATGAAAACCCCAGCATAGAAATAATATGTGCTGGGGTTTTCATTTACATCCGGCTTTTTTATATTAAAGCATACTATATTTCTAGATAGCCTTCAGCTATACCCAGCTGAAGGTATTTCCATTCTTAAAATATTCATAAAAAAATGAAGGAAGAGAAAGGTAATACAAATGAGTTCCCTAAAATCTATGTTTCTTGACACACAGCCATTGCCCACACAACACACAATAAAAACATAGTTAAAATTTCCACAGCAATTTCAGATATTTTTGAGAATAGGCTTTTTGAAATTATCGATTCAATGGGTTATAATAGAGCTATAAAATACCATGATGAGATTCTAAAGTACATAGAAAAACACAACCCTGAGCAAACAGAAAAAGCTGTAATAAAAGTTCTTCAAAACATTTCAAACGCATTAAAAAAATAAAAGAATCAACAGCTATGCATACGATATAAAATTGTATAATTATTTATAAAGTTTATGCCGCATTTAATAGTATATGCCACCAGACATTACTCACTGTTTTACAAAAAAAATCCCCTTATTGGTACCAATTTATTTCCTAAAACAGAAAATACCGCCGGAAAATACCGCCGGATTAATCCTGACATACCGAACAAATTTAACCATACACAAATCTCAAAACATACTAAAATTGCCTAATACTCTATAAAAGCCGGCATTCTTTTTCATTACTCACCTGCCAAGCAACTTACACTCCCACTGGTATGATATTTGCTAATTTATTCATTATTAGTTTTTAACAAGGAAATTAAAAACTGTAAAGTTCCCTCCACGTTCTTTTCAGTCAACACTCAAGGAGAAGCGAAAATATGGATATTAACGCAAACAACATGGACGAAAACAATGAAAACGACTCAGTTAAAATATGCTTTCTTCGTGACGCACTTTATATACACGCGAAGCAAGTAGGTGAGTTCTGCCACAGTGGATTCAATCGAGTGGAATCTTACTCAGCAGATCTAAAACTTGAAAAATACGAAGATTTTTCAGCTCGTGCACTAAAACTTATTAACCAACTAGTACACCTCATAAAATGTGCGAGAAATGCGAAATCCTTATCTAGAACGATAAACCTTGAACAGTTAGAAGCAAAAGCAAATCTTCTATATGAACAATTAGAGTCATACGAATATCAACTCAAAAAAACTGCTTAAAACCTAATACTCTTTTCTAATAATAATAGCCAACTGTTTTCAGTTGGCTATTATTATTAGAAAAGAAAGCTAAGGATCTTATCCCATATCATCTTCACTATTATCCACAGAGAGATCTACCTTACTATCTCGACGAATAATCTCAGAAACTCTTTCATGTCTAGCAAAACGTTTTCTTGCTCGTCTATGTCTTAATATATTTATCAGCTTCATACATACTGGGTAACTTATAATTGCTGAAATAATCCCAACAATTACAGAGCCTATACAAAGACTATATACCGCATCACGACCCAAGCTTCCAAAAAGCTTTGTCCCCTCAATTATACCATCAAAAAAACCTGCCGTATTAGTAAGTTCAACCACTTTACGCAAAACCTCTCTATATTCTTCATGGTTAGGACCAAGTCCGGTCAAAACATTACCCAACCAATAATTAAACCCGTAAAGAGGAATAAATGTCAAGGGATTAGAGATCCACACAGGGAGAACAGCAGCAATCTTACTAACCCTGAATATTGCAGCAATAGCCGCAGCAACAACCATCTGAATCCCCATAATCGGCAACATACCTACAAAAAAGCCGATTGCGGCTCCCATTGCCAAGTCGTGTGACGAGTTATGCGATCTTGCCAGTTTTTTAATAACTCGTTTTAACCTTATCCATTTTTTTATCACATATCTATGCGGCATAAGTATATCCCTGCTATACTTTTTTCAAATGTCACTACTCACCTAAAATGCTACACCATTTTCAGCGTTATTTATAACATATGAAGTTTTGAAGAGAAGATCGTCCTTGAAATTATCTGCAAGGAGCTGTAAGCCGACAGGAAGTCCATTACTATCCTGAGCACATGGCACGCAAACCCCGGGTATTCCTGCTAAATTTGCACTGATTGTATAAATATCTGATAAATACATAGCTAGTGGATCACTAGTTTTTTCACCTATCTTAAACGCAGTTGTAGGAGCAGCAGGAGAAGCAATAACATCAACCTCTGAAAAAGCTTTATCAAAGTCTTCTGCAATCCTTTGTCTTACTTTGAGAGCTCTCAAATAATATGCATCATAATACCCTGCAGACAATACATAGTTACCAAGCATGATACGTCTTTTTACCTCATCACCAAATCCCTCTTCTCTACTGCGAGAAAATAGATCTATGATATCTGTAGCTTTATCACATCTATGCCCATAATGCACCCCATCAAAGCGTGAAAGGTTGGAACTCGCTTCAGCAGTAGCAATGATATAGTATGTTCCCACAGCATATTTTACCATAGGAAGGTGCACTTCCTTGATTTCTGCTCCAGCGTCTTTAAGCTTCTCAGTAGCAGCTATTACCGCATCTTTCACCTCTTCAGAAAGTCCATCTGTATTAAAGTACTCTGAGGGCAGTCCAACCTTTAAACCTGTCAAATCTGAATTATAATCAAGCGTTAAAGGAAGCTTTTTCTTAGCTGATGTTGAGTCTCTATCATCACTTCCCGAGATAACATCAAGCAGAAGCGCAGCATCTTCAACAGTCCTGGCAAATGGACCTATCTGGTCAAGGCTTGATCCGAAAGCCACAAGTCCATAACGGCTCACAGCGCCATATGTAGGCTTCATGCCGACAACACCGCAATATGAAGCAGGCTGTCTAATAGACCCTCCTGTATCACTTCCAAGTGCAAGAGGTGCAAATCCAGCAGCAACTGCAGCAGCAGAACCACCTGAAGACCCCCCAGGCACACATTTTTTATTCCAAGGATTTTTTGTCTGCTTGAGAGCAGAGTTCTCAGTAGAACTTCCCATTGCAAATTCATCAAGGTTTGTCTTGCCAATTATAATAGCACCTTCTGCAAGCAATTTTTCAACAACACTAGCGGAATATGGAGGTCTAAAATCTTCAAGCATCTTGCTAGCGCAGGTAGTAAGCCCATCACGTACACACAAATTATCCTTTAGTGCAATCGGTACCCCTAGCAGTCTACCTACAGTATCACCAGCAGCAACCCTTGCGTCAATCTCATCTGCTCTGGTTCTTGCAGACTCATATTCGACACTCACAAAAGCACAAATTTCACTATCAAATTCATCGATACGAGCAAGCAAATAATCAACAATCTCTCTAGCTTTTATCTCACCAGCAGCAACCTTCTCTCGTATTGCCACTGCGCTCAATTCATAAACCTTCAATTTTCTATCCTTTATTATTTAATTACAATTAAAAATAAATAGCACTAGTTCGTAGCGATAGTCGCCGGAACTTTGAAGAATCCGTCACCCTTCTGAGGGGCATTCTGGGTCGCCTGCTCATTTGAAAGATTTTCATCATCATCTCTCAAAATATCATTTCTAAATACATTGCCTTCGCTAGCAGCATTTATAAATGGCTCAACGCCTTCAATATCTACCTCACTGAGCATCTCAATATAATCTATAATATCACCAAGCTGTCCTCTGAACATTTCAACTTCGCCTTCAGTAAGCTTGAGTCTTGAGAGCAGTGCTATCTTCTCAACATCTTCTGTAGTAATTTTACTCATATCTATCCCTTATAATTATAATTAATCATCTGAATTTATTAATCTTAAACACTTAACCATTTACTAAACACCACAGCTTAGGCGCATGGCATTTCTTTTCGGCAGTCCTGCTGCATTAATCTTCATCTTTTCCTTCTCAATATCATATTCAACCCTATGGATATTGAGAATATTCTTCCCTGGGTAGTATATAGCAAAACTAGCTTTAGAGACTTTATCCCGTGGCTGCCCAACACTCCCTGGGTTTATTAAATACTTTGTACCTTCTCCAAGATTAAAGCTTGTGTCCTCAGTTACAGAAGTCACAACTTTTTTTTCTCCAATCACCATAGGTAGATGCGAATGACCAAAGAACATAATGTTATCAAGCGGATAATTCTTCTTAAGAAGATTAAAATTAATCTTCACATCATTATGAGTAAAGATATAATTATCACGATGCTCCAAAGACCCATGAACTGCAATAACTGCTGCTTCAGGCACGTCAACAGGATGACAAAGTTCCATGAGCCAAGCCTTATTATCATTTGTCAGTTCATTATAAGCATAGTCCAATGCAACGACTGCTTCACTAACCATCCTTATATTACGTGGTGGAATAAGATCCGCATCATGATTACCTTGTACAACTACCTTACAATTTTCGCGCACGAGCTCAACACACTCATTTACAGCCGCCCCATATCCGATCACATCTCCAAGGCAAATATATTCTTCAACACCTTTTTCCTTACCAAAAGCAAGTACAGCTTTCAAGGCTTCTTCATTTGCATGAATATCAGAGATAATCCCATATATGGAGTTATTTTTCAAGCGCAATCTCCTCGCCACATTGCCTATCATCAATTATAAGTCGCAGTACGTTCATTGCAATATGTGCAGAGAAAAGCCGCGTTGTATTTCTTTCACTCTCCGGCAATACTCTTTTAAAGACCAAAGTCTTTTCTGGAGTCGCTATTGCAAAAAAGACAGTTCCAACCGGTTTTTCCGCCGAGCCCCCGTCAGGACCGGCAATACCAGTAACAGAAAGGGCATAATCAGCCCCTGTTTTATTTCTAACTCCTTCAGCCATTGCCTTGGCACAGCGCGCACTGACAGCTCCATAATTCTCAATAATCTCTTTATCAACTCCAAGAGTATTAATTTTAGACTGGTTACTATAACATACAACACCTTCAAGCAATGCCTTTGACGCACCACTTACCCCAACAAGCTCCGCAGCAATTATTCCTCCTGTACAACTCTCAGCCAGTGCAACAGTCTTATTCTTTGCTAATAGACTGTTTATTATCACTCCTTGCAGAGTCATACCATCTTCACCGAATAAAGCACCTCCTGCTTTAGCTCTTATAAGTTCAGTAACTTCAGAAGCGAGTGCTGTATCTGTACCGCTTACTCGTACTGTGACAACATAATGATCTACCGTAGTACCAATCTCAAGAGTAGGATACTTGCGTCTAAGCTCTCTTAGATAATCCCCAACACTTGATTCACCAATACCGCACATATGCATTCTCTTAATATAATATTCATTATTTCCACCGAGCTTTATAAGCTCTGGTCTTACACTCTCAGCATACATTGCTTTCATTTCACTCGGCACACCAGGCATTGAAAACACCAGAGCGCTGCCAACTATACATCTGACCCCAGGAGCCGTTCCACAATTATTACGAAGTGCAGAGCCGGTCGCAGGCAACATTGCCTGTGCTTTATTACTTTCGACCATCGGCACGTTCATTCTATCAAACCGAGCCTTAATTTCGTCTAGAAGCTCTTCACTAAAAACAAGTTCAACCCCAGCAGCATCAGCAATAGCCTGTCTGGTAAGGTCATCAGGAGTAGGGCCTAAACCTCCTGAGACCAAGATTATATCAGCAACAGTCTCAAGATCTTTTATCGCATCAACAATATCCTCAAGGCCGTCATTGACTGTTCTCATTTCAACGACCTCTATCCCCAACGCTCTCATTTCATTACAAAAAAAAGCAGCATTGGTATCCAATGTATACCCAAATAGTATCTCCTGCCCAACAGAGAGCACAGCACATTTATTCATAGTTTTTTCTTTCTAATCATCAAGCTCAGGTGGAGCAACATCATCCAATACGACACTCTCATCAGCAAACGGATTTTGTTTCCTCCTTGCTGGAGTTGTTTTCGTCTGAATAGATCTATTCACAACTTCTGCCTTAGGTGGAATTGGCTTTACTGGCTTTGCAACAGTCAAACCTGTAAGTCCTGGCATTTGCTCAAGTTCAAGGTTAGGAACAATTGGTGCTTTTCTGAAATCAGGAGCTATAATTTTTTCATCTATCAGCTTGACCTCAGGTTTTGCCAGAATATTAGTAACTTCAGGTGGTTTCTCCACCTCTTCAGTCTTTTTAAATGGATCTATTTGTTCAATTTTTGTCTTTGACTTCTCATATTCCTGTTGTTTTCTTTGATTTTCTTTTTCCTCGGCAACCTCAATAATTTCAAGGCGCTGAGCAGCTGTCTTCATATACATATATGATGCAAATCCAAGCACCAACCCCCAGAAAAAACAGAATATCAGAATATATGGTCTAATATTCTTTTTGTGCTCATTTCCTACAGCCATTATTACTCCCGAATAAGCAGGCATATTATCTAAAATTTATAATAAAATTATTATTTGTACTCAAGGTTCTAATTATATACCTATTCCCGGTCAAGTCAAGCAACGAAAAACCGTTAATATAAGTGAAAAAATATTATTCAAAAAATTAAATACTTATTAGAATAAAATTGACATTTATGTGAGTTATTTGAATAATATTTACTATATGGTTTGCCCCAGATAAAAGTAGCTTTCTCATAATAACATATTATTATTTCAGCACTTACATCTCAACAGCGCGCATAAGCAATAGAGGAAAACAATGGATCTCTATACAAATACTTCCAACCTCCATAAGAGCATACCCGGGCAAGCTAAAAGCAATGCCCCAAACGGCACACGTATTGGAACCAAAGTAAATGCCAGCATAGCCAAAAATCTTGGTGGAGGGAAGTATATTTTAAACCTTGGCGGATCAAATACAATCGTTGTTCAGAGTCAGGAAAATTTTCAAGAAAAAGAGAATGTTGAATTAGAAATTCGCTCAAACAATGAGGGCAAGGTTGAGCTCAAACTCATATCCAGGCAGGCAGAACAAAATACAGCCGCAGCAAAGATAATTGGAACAGATTCAGCAACAATAAATAAAGATATTCAGATTTATGTTTCAACCAACGAACTCCCAGAAATTAATAAAGCTGCGACTGATGAACTCCCAGAATCCAACAAAAATTCGACCAATGGACTCCCAGAAATTAGCAATGCAGCAATCATTAAAACTTCAGATACTACAGAAAATATGCAGGCTCAAGCTAGCACCCCGTCTCAACCCAATAGTGGCAATAAGTCCTCAGCAGAGATCCAGCTTATTATAAATTATGACAACAAAAATTCAGAAACATCGCCATCAATAAAAATAATTCTTCCTGACGGCAATGTTATTGATGCAGAAATAATTGCTGAGAATTCAGAATCACAGCAGACAACTGAAGAGAGTAAAATAAATAATCCCATAAAGGACATAATCTTCAAAAATAAAACATCAGAAGAAACAAGCCAGACAGAAGATAGTGCAGACATCGTAAAAAGTCCATCAGGGAGTATAAAAAATATTTTAACAGCTATAGTTGATAAAATGTTCAGCAAAGAAGCAATTGCAGCTTTGCCAGAAACAGACAGAGCAAATATAGCTAAAATGATTATAAATGAAATAACACTACCAATACTTATTTCTGAGTCATCCAAAATAAATAACCCAGCAAACTCTTACCAGACTTTAGACAAAGAGATAGGCATTACATTTAAATACCTCGATATAGGAAACGCTTTAAGTGATATTTTAAGCAAAGATTCCAATCTAAGCCTATCCCAAACAAATAGCGATGAATATGCTCTTAAATATACCGCCAGCAATGGTGAAAAAATAGAGCTACCTGTTCCACAGGCGAATAATGAACTTATAAAACAAGCAATAAGCCCATTGACTGAAGATAAAATTGAACTCCCAGCTCAACTGGGTATAAAGAGCTTATTACAAGGTATCATACAAGAAAACATTAAGAACAGTGGCGAAATTATAACAACTATACAACAGCCTAATCTTACGAAGCCTCAAGAAGATCAGACAAAATTAGACGCTATTATCAGAAGTAGTGGTACAACTCCAAGTATCGCAACAAGGGATGCGGCCAGAGCCCTGCTGGACAATGCACAGCTTGTAAGTCGTGACAACATACATTCACTGCTGGCACTCAGTGCCGGAAAAACTGGGGCAGAAAGAATCGAATTCCTAAATGCTGGAGCAAAGCTTATCGCACTTGATGCTCCACTTTCACCAGCTCTTGCTTCAGGAATAAGCAAGCTTGCAACAGACGGCAACCTGATGCATGAAAGCATAACTAAAATTGATAATGCCCTGAACGCTGCTAAAAAAAACATTAATATTGATCGTCCTGAAATAGATACTGCAGCCACTGGTGCCGCACTAAAGAACCTTCAGAATGTAGCGAATTCATTGGATCGTGCATCACAGACGCTCAAAGGTATACCTATTCTTATAGAAGCACTGGGTAACCCTACCGACGAACGATCAGAAATACCATCCATGAATGAAAGTAATCTTGGTACAGCAAAAGAACTTGAATCCTTTATATCAAGCTCCGCTCGTGAGCGCCTAGGCACTGTAGAAAATATGATCCAGGCTTCAGCAGAACAAATACTGCTGGGTGAGCCTATACTCAGCAGGCTTTCAAAAGCACTGGATACAATCCTAAATAAATTAGGTAATCTCCCAGACACACAACAAGAAGAAGCGATTATTAATGAAAAAGGCGAGAATATTGACCTTGAAAAACTCAAAGGTGTGCTAAAAGCTGATTTCAACAATCTAAACCACGGTGATACCAAACTAAACCTAGGTGAGATTATAAAAGATATACCATTACTCCGAGAAAGATTTGCCCATCCAGGCATAAATAATATGCCAGAATTCTGGCAAAAAGTTGATATAGATAGTACAACTCTAGAGAACTCAGATTTTTCTAAAATTAAACAAACTATAGAGCAGATTCTAACCGCCCAAACTCCCGAAAAAGCTCAACATGCAACCAAGGAAACGTTGCGGACTATAGACAGAGACACATTACGGACACTTGCAAGTACGCTGCAAGAGATTGAAAGAGAAGAGATGCAGAAGCACCCCGCCCTTCAAAGTCTAAAAGAAGCTAACAAAGAATTACGAGAACTTGGACGAGCACTAGTGGCTCAGAAAGCTGAAAATCTATCCAACAGCAGAAATGATCCTGCCTCTTTCAATACCAGTATACCATTTAACTTTAATAATGAAAACGGCGATGGAGAGGACGGCAAGCTATCTATGTTCTATAATAAGAGCAAGAGCAAAAAAGGGAACTGGCAGCAAAGAGTTCTTCTTGACCTGAACATGTCAGTGCTAGGAAACATAATTGGTGATATTCAATTCCATGAAGGAATAATCAACGTCAGCTTTATTTCATCAAACAAAAATGTTGTAAGCATTCTAGAAAAAGATAAAGATGAACTACTCTCAGGACTTGAAGATCTGGGATTCCAGGCCAGTGTTGGGGTACGCCTGCTAGAACCAAAGACTGAAAAAGCAACAAACAAAGAGACACCTCTTACCCTAAACAAGCACCTTCTAGATGTCAAAGCATAACCGGGAGAATGACAATTAAAACCAGCATAAATACAGCAATACTGAGCGATAATGATATCAGGGATCTAGTATTGCCCCATATTGACTCAACAGACAAGCTCAACATCTGTAGTAATATTAGAGGATCAAGCAACAAGCACCTTTATAAAATCAAATCAGAATCAACACATACCTACTGGTTGAAAATCTACCCAGAGCAAAAAAAATTTATCCAGGAGCGCAGGGCATACAACATACTAAAAAGAAACAAAATACCTTACACCCCTGAACTGATACATTCCAGCGCTGAGAGTCTGTGCTACCTTCTGCTTACAAATTGTAGCGGTACACTTGCTTCTGAATTACCAACTGATAACAGTGCTTTGGAAAAGTCATTTATGCATGCAGGATATTTTCTTAACAAACTCCATAAAATTAAACCGGAAATTCCAGATACTCTTTTGCCTTTTGACGCACTTTTAAAACGCTATAAATCAATTATAAAAAGCAATATAAAAACCGGGCATATAGAAAAAGATTACATAGAAAAGACAAAAGTTGGGCTAGATAGACTGGAGAATAACTCATACTTGCTCGAAAGAAGTCTATGCCACAGAGATTTTACACCCAGAAATTGGCTATATTCAAACGAAAACCATATCTCCGTAATTGATTTCGAACATACTATGTTTGATATAACAATATTGGATATAGCAAAATTAAATGCCCATTATTTTTCCAAAAACCATAAACTTAAAGAGGCCTTTTTTATGGGATATTCAGGAAAGAAAGAACCTTGCAAAGACTTTAACAGTGTACTTTACATACTTACTATATTCTACGGTTTGCAGACTCTATCTTGGGGTAAAAAGTATAATGACAAGGTATATATAGACCTTGGATATGAAGCGTTAACAATATAACAAGGAGTTTCAACACGCTACCGTTGTGCTCCTTTACTATTATATTTCCACAAATATTACTCAAAAACTTAAGTATTCAATAAACTTATTTTCAATAGCAAGGAAGTATAATATTGTTTTAATATTTCTTCTTTCGCAAGTAAAATGCTACTAAAGACAAGTCACAACATTAATTTACTCCATTTTTTTTAATCTAAACCAGAGGGTTTTATTCGGTTTATGACAATAAAAATTATAAAGTTTAAATTTATTTTTATAAATAATGCTTAAAGGAAAATACCATTAAAATGATAAAAGACAAAAAGATACTCACTTTTCTCTATTTCATACTTTTTGCTATTTATATTATAACCACCAACATAGCTAAAGCAGACGAAATAACAGGTAAAGCCTGGATTGAACAGAAACAAGACAACATCTTTATAGGAATTATCTTGAACATTAATGATGGTGCCTACCTCTATCATACAAATCTAGGTGACAAAGACGCCATTGGGACCCCACTACAGATATCACTCTCAGGAGACACCTATAGAATTAAAGGGTTCACCACCAGCCCACCAAAGATAAAATCAAAAAAAACATTTTCAAAACCGCCAAAGCCATATAATGTAAACGTACATACTGGTACTATGTATATATATCTACAGCTTGAAAAAAACAAGCAACTTGACTCAATAATAAACACAAAACCTAAAAAACAAAAACCAATCAGCGTAAATCTCCATGGTCAAGTATGCAATAAACAGCGCTGCCTTCAGGTATCGTTGACTCTACCGGTAATTAATAATGCAAAATCTATCGAGGCTTCAGAAGTATTTGCAGCAATGCCTAAACTCAGTAAGTTTTCCAAACCTATACCAGAATGGAATAGTATTAAGGTTAAACAAAGACAAAATCTTAATACTGCCATGTCAAATATTCGTAATTTAAATAGCTCTACAAAGCCGCTCGTTAACCAGTTAAAAGTGAACTCGAATTTCTATAAAAACCCATCATTAGCTGAAATAGCACCACTTACAGAGGAAAAAGATAACACGCTATATAAGCTCCCAGAGTTTCATCTCCGTAAAGATACCAGTGAGTATCAATTTATTGTCTGGTTAGGTATTGCCTTAGTAGCAGGAATATTACTGAACTTTATGCCTTGCGTTTTACCTGTAATTTCACTGAAAATTATTGGATTTGTCAATCAAGCTCACGAAAGTCGTAAAAGACTTATTTTATTGAGCCTCAGTTTTTCCGGCGGAATTATCTCGGTTTTTCTGGCACTTGCATTTGCAGCAGCAAGTTTTGGCATGCAATGGGGAGAACAGTTTCAAAGTGAGACATTCAATATTATCCTAGCCTGCCTCGTTTTTGCTTTTGCTCTTAGTTTCTTAGGAGTTTTTGAATTCTCTGCCCCGGAGTTCGCAGGAAAGCTCCAAAGTGGCAAATCATTACCAAGAGAGGGGTACCTAGGAGCATACTGTACTGGGATTATTGCCACACTAATGGCCACACCCTGCAGTGGTCCGTTTCTTGGAACAACTATAAGCTGGGCGCTCACCCAGAAACCATTTACAGTAATTACCATATTCCTGTTTATTGGAATTGGTATGGCGCTACCGTATTTTCTGCTTAGCCTAAGTAGCAAACTTAGAAACCTTTTGCCTAAACCAGGAGACTGGATGCTGACATTCCGTACGATTATGGGATTTGTGCTATTACTTACTGTTATTTACCTTATGCTATTCATAAAGGCAGAGAACCTGCTGGCGACCTGCTCTCTTATGGTCTTTATTGCTTTCTCATGCTGGATTTTCGGTAAATATGCAACAATTCTCCACAAACAAAAAATCCGCTGGCTTGCCAGAATATGTTCAGTCGCAATAATATTTATCGGAGCATATCTAGCATTTGTTGTATTAAACCCTATTATCTCTACAAAAACTCAACCTAATAAAATAACTTTAGAAGTAGAGGCAACTAACGAAAGTTCAAATCGTACAAGCATACATCCTTTTGATTTTAAGTCCTTCCAGAGAGATCTTGCAAGTGGCAAAAATATACTCGTAGACTTCACTGCTGACTGGTGTCCAAATTGTCAGTATAACAGTCACTATGTATTTTCATCTGAGCAGGTTCTGAACAAGCTAAAGAGTAAAAATATTGTTTTTTATAAAGCCGATTTGACAGATGACACACCAAAGACGAAGAGAATACGTAGTTTTCTTAAATCACTAGGAGGTTCAGCAATTCCTTATGCAGGTATTTTCCCAGCAAACGCCCCAGACTCTCCATATGTTCTTCCAGACATCCTTACTGTATCTAAAGTAACCGATATCCTCGACAAATTACCAAATACAAAAATGTCTAAAGGGCTATAACCCTTTAGACATACATTTATAGTAATTTCCCTATACATTATTTGGTCTAAGCTAGTTCACTCCCCTAAACAATATCCACCCCATGTTTGATAATCGCATCACGAACAGTCTTGATATCCTCTGCAGAAAGTTGTACATCTCCAGCGGCAGCGTTCTCTGTAGCCTGTTCAGGGGTACGAGCCCCGATAAGTACATGTGAACAACCTTTCTGATGGAATGTCCAAGCAATAGCGAGCTGTCCAAGATTGATGCCATGCTGTGCTGCAACTGGTTTAAATTCTTCAAGCATTGCTGCCACTCTAACTCTATTATCAACATCAAATCTTTTGTTATAATTTCGCTGATCGCTCTTTTCAAATACTCTATCAGGGCCAACCTTACCAGTAAGAAGTCCTTGTGAAAGTGGAGAGTAAGCTAAAAATGCAATATCATTATCAGCAACAAAGTCAAGGTTCTTACCTTCTTCTTCTAGTGTTCTGTCTAGCATGCTATACTTTTCCTGATCAGCATCAAGCTCTCCTACACTCAAGTACCTCCGCATTTCTTCAGGAGTAGCATTTGAACAGCCTATTGCCCGTATCTTACCTTCCTTCTTTAGCTCAAGCAAAGTCTCCATACTTTCCTCAATTGGAGTAGTCTGATCTTGCCAATGAGTCTGATATAAATCGATATAATCCACGCCTAGACGCCGTAAACTCTGCTCAACCTCATACCGTATATTTTTAGGAGTAAGACACTTATAAACCATCTTATCAACAACATCCCCACCTCCAGCGCCCTTTATTCCTTTATCATCACTTTCAAAATGCAACGTGCCCGCTGCCTCATGCCAAATAAGCCCACATTTTGTTGCAACAATAACTTCATCACGTCTAAAAACTTTAATTGCCTCTCCTACAATTTCTTCAGAAACACCAAAACCATAGACAGGGGCTGTGTCAATCATATTAATCCCTGAATCAACAGCGACCTGAATAGCTTTGACAGATTCTTTTTTTTCAGTTCCACCCCACATCCAGCCGCCAATAGCCCAAGCGCCAAAAGCCACAACTGAAGCATCAAAATTGCCTATCTTACGTTTTAACATATCTACTCCTTCACTTCCCAAAAAAACATCAACTATTACTTATCAAATTTTCCACATAATATTGATATAGCTCATACTTTTCATCATACCATGGTTTTAATTCAAGATCAGGTTCATACCTACTTTTTACATGAAACATTTTCCGAGAACCTTCCTCAAAACTTGCGAAAGCATTAATTCCTACCCCTGCACACACAGCAGCTCCTAATGCCCTCGGTGAAGCAGAATCAACCACCTCAACCGTACACCCTAGCGCATTTGCCAGCATCTGCCACCATACTACAGTATCCCATTCTCCTCCCAATGCACGAATAACTTTTCCACTAAAAATTTCCTCAGGTATATACTCCATACTATGTTTTATATCAAAGATAACCCCCTCGTATATTGCCCTTATTATATGTTCCCTGCTATCATTCATACTAATATTCAGTAATGCACCGCCAATATCAGTTGAAAGGTCAGCCGTGTAAATATATGGCAAAAAAATAACGGAGCTATCTTTTGGTGAAGTATTCAGTACAGCCTCATCACAAATTTGAAAAATACACTTTCCGGATTTTTCTGCTTCTTCTTTTTCACCTTTAAGAAAATCATCAATAAACCAACGTAAATTAGCACAAGAAGTTTTACTAAGTTTTACTGCTAAAAATACCCCTCCCTCGACATACAAAGACTTCAACTTATTCATAATAACTTCTTCCACAGAAGTTACCAAATAATGTATTGAAATCATAAGACCTATACAAACAGTTAAATACCTTTGCTGATCCTGGAACTCTCCTGTAACACCTGAAGCAATCGCTCCAGCCACAATACCATTTACCCCTGCAACAACCGCAGTGCCTGCTTTAAGACCTGTTTTATCTGCTACCTCAGCTAGCACCCCACCACAAATATCTGTATGTCTTACTGTCTCAGAAAATAAATGCCCATATGCTGAAAATCCGATATCTTCAAGAACTTGAGAGCTGATCTGCTTCTGCTGAAAATCATAAAGACCACTTACTGAGATCTCTGTTTCTTCGATATTTATCTTTCCACAAAATTTGTAACGAATATAATCTTTAATAAATAATATATAACTTGTTTTTTCCAGAATATCTGGCTTATTGCGCGCAAACCATCGACAAATAGATGCTGTATGACCAGCCAAAGGATCTTGCTTAGTCACACTATTTAATTTTTCTCTCAGGCCATTATCATTCCAAATATCAACTATACTCTTCGCCCTTTTATCAAAACCCAGAATGCCCTCACAAACAGGCTTACCTTCATTATCAATAAGATACAAACCATTAGTATTACCTGTAAAAGACATAGCTTTAATTTTAGCCGCATCAATAGCATGATGCATTATGAGTTTTCTGATGACAGTAACAGTATCCTCAAAAATATTTTCAAGATCTACCTGAAAATATCCAGGACGCGGAGAATTAATTTCCACCTCAGTCCATTGTGTTCCTACCTCTTCACCATCCAGAGTATATATACCAGCTCTAATTATACTATTGCCTACATTCACTCCAAGCAGGTACTCTGACATACAACCTCACTCTCTAATATAAACAATCACACTATTACTTCTCACCTGAATTATCATATGAATAATCTTGAACCAGCATTTGTGGTATACCATCTTTTATACCATAAACTCTATGACATTCTTTACAAATAAGCTTTCCAGCTTTAAGCTCTAGCTCACTCTTATCAATAGGACATCCAAGAATTTTCAGCAAATTTTCATCCACCATACTATCCCTTTTATAATACTTAGGCAATCTCATCAGAGAATTCTATAAATTTCTTAAAATCAATAATAATATAAGATTTACTTAGTCATATTCTTTTCCTTGACTACAGCTTAGTGGCTTCATTTTTTTAATATCTTGATTTTTAAGCAGTATTCAAATTACAACAACCGTACTTATCAGAAAAATACTCCAACTTCCCTATATATATTTTAATTTTTAACACATTTTACACAATCGATATATACTACAAAAAATATTTTCATAATTAGCTGCTCTGCCTATTAAGTCTTGAGCTAACACTCATGCATTTTATTCAATAATCAAAATCAAAAACCGGCACCACCATTTTAAGTTTTTAGGATATAAATAGTTATAATAACAAACACCCTATTTATACAAACACAAAATAATTATAATGTCTTTTATTTTACCTGTCAATTACAATTCCTTATTATCAATGATAATACATTACGCAATTTTCAATTATATAGCCATATTTTTGAGAAATATTTTTTATAGAGAAAAAAATAATATAAAGAACCCTTACTTAACAATTGACCCTGTTGCATTTTTGATTTAAAATTAATAACAGTAAGAGATAACATATTTCCTATGAAAGTAAAGGGACACACAATGGTAATAACAAGAATAAAATATGTACTATTAACAATACTTTGTTTATGCGTTTTCACTCCTCAATTAAACGCTAAAGAAATTAATCTGTTTGACGGGTTGATTAAAATTAGAACAGATGACGGACATCACAGAAATCACTCAAGAAATGATAGAATAGATAGGTATGGGCACTACGAAATTATTGACGGAAGACTTGTCTGGGTAAAAGAGCGGCACAAAAGGCATATTATTGATAGAGACTCAGAGATTTGGGTTCTACTTACAAGGATCCAAAATGACAATTTTGACTGGGTAATAATCCCTGCTTCTAATAATCATAAAATCAGAAAGTATCTCAAAAGAGGGTACCAACGTAGCATGACAGGCCGAAAACATTCCTGCTATAAAATGGGCAAAAAGAAAGAACGCCTCTGGGAAAAACACCATGAATTCTGGCAGTAAAATTTAACCATAATTAAAACCTCCTGCACAACGTGTAGGAGGTTTTTTATCCCATTTCAACAACATACTTTAGGAACTGAGACTTAAATAGAATAATAGTAAGCATACTTGAAAATAACATATGATACAGCAAGAAATCAACCATCCCTACAAATCCTCCAAAATGTGCCCCAATCCAAGCCGCAAGAATCATAAGAACCAAGTGTTTCACAACATCAATCATACCGGACAACATCGGTTCACGTACTGCAAAAAATGATTGCTCAATTATCAAACTAACCGCATTGAGTGGATATACAAAAGGAATTACCAGTAGATAAAAAATTGCCCTAGCCTGCACCCCGGAGATATTGTTAAACCAGACCGCAATATCAGTAGAAAATACTTTAAATAGAAGAATGCAAAATATTGTATATATAACAATCCATCTATATTACCAGTTGAGTACCCTTCTAGGCCAATGTTTATTTCCTGCTGCAAAATTCTGCGAAAACGATATCATAAATACCATTGACAATGCAATTTACACTACCAACACAAATTGCTCAATCCTTGAACTTACATCAATTACAACTACCTCGTTTTTACCAATACTGGCAGCTACAACCGTAACAGAAAAAATGCCCACATGAAGCGACACTTTACCTATGATATTTAGCAAACATGTGTGAATGATTCTTTCCACTCATCAATCATTTCCTCAAACTTAGACTTGGGTAGCGTAATTAAATCCCACTTACCACCATGTATATGGTCATAAAACATGATTAACTACTTGTCACGCTATAACTATAGATCACAGAGAAGTTTTATTGTGTTTAAAGTATATAATCAAGTAAAAAACGCAATCCTTATTGAATTTTCAAAATAACTAATAATAAACTTTCTCTAAGTATAATATTAAAAGAGGATGATCAAAAAACTGATCACCCTCCCTCTTGTATCGTTCCCTCCACGGGTCGAAACTTTTTACTTATTTTTTTGCCAGCAATATTTTCTCTTTAATTTCATAGCAAAATCGCAGAGTAAATCTGAATAACTGCTGGTGGTAGCCAATGATTCTGGCTACCACCAAACAAATTATACATACTAACCAATTAGTGATAGAGCATTCTGGCTGAGCTTATTAGCCTGAGCAAGCATTGAAGTACCAGCCTGAACCAGAATCTGATTCTTAGAGAATTCTGTTGACTCTTTCGCCATATCAGCATCACGAATATAAGACTCTGTCTTGGTGATGTTTTCAATAGCAACATTCAAGCTGTTCGCATTTGTTTCGAGCATATTAGCCTGGAATGCACCAATATTCGCTCTAAGCTCTGATACATCTTCAATAGCCTGGTCAATAATCTCAAGAGACTTCACAGGATCAGAAGCAAGACTTGCCCAACCGCCTGAGAGCATATCGTTGATTGACAGTGTCTTGTCTGATTTAAGAGAAGTGCCGAAGCTATCATGGAAGTCAACTTTACCAAGCTCAGTAGCAGTCATATTCTTGACAGAAAGGATGGTTCTTTCCTGATCGCCAGAACCTTCACCCAGCTGCATCTGCATACCACCCTGCCAGCCACCAAGTGATTCTGTTGTACTATGAGTTGCGTGATTTACATAGTTATTTGTATCATTATCCAAGTTACCAGCTCTTGTACCGAATGAACCTTCATCATAACCTACTGCAGCAATGGTTGTGGTACCAAGCCCACCTTCATTGAAGGCAATCTTTGCGGTAGTATCAAGATTAGCAATATTACCGGTAATACCGTCAAGCTTGAGTTCCTGACCATTTAGCGAGATAGTCGCATCACGACCACGCTCCTCCCATTGAGCTCCATCAATTCCGGCATCAATCAAGACAGGACCATCTACCTCACTATACCTGCTGAAGATAGCGCCTTCCTGCTGATCAAGTTTTACAAAACTATTTGAGCCATAATCTTCAGCTGAAATTCTAAGACCAAGGTTCTCTGAATTTATCACTGTCTCAAAAGAAAGGTCCTGAGTTGCATCATGCATATCAAAATTCAATGTACCATATAGACCTGATGTACCACCGTTACTACCTGCATCAGCAGCATAAATCCTAAGGCTGGTTCCTCCACCTGCTGTATTTGCTGCCAAATCAACTTTATCTGATTGAGCAACAAGGTCTTCATCACGCATACGTGCATCTCTATAAACAAAGACTTGAGAAGTACCACTTGAATTTAGATCGGCTTTAACATACATTCTGCCTGATTCATCAGTATTTTCACCAAGTTTGACACCACTTAGGTATGAACCGGAATTCATAAAGTGTGAATCTGACGTTGAGCCAGCAGTTGATGAGGCAAGATTAAGAGCAGAGAAGTCAACTGTTTCAGTACCAGTGCCGTCTGTTGAACTTTCTGTTGTATCATTCTGCATATAACCAAGCTGTAGAGTTGAAGTCATACCAGCAGAAAGATTGCTTGAGAAGGTAAGATCAATACCAGCAAAGTTTGAGTTATTGACAGCCATAATCTGAGTGTCACCATTCGCATCTACATCACCTTCAGCAACCTTCATAGTCATGGCTGAATCTTTAAAGATTTCAAATGTATCATCATCTATCATCTTGAGGTATGCACGACCATATCCATCTATATTTACGCCTTCCTTCATATTACTAGCGCCTGCACTAGTAAGCGAAATATTTGATACACCCTCATCTGATATATCACCAAGAGCTGTCCTGTTAAAGACATCAGCTGCTTGTGCTGTGTGAGCAATAGTACTGCTAAGATCCTGCGACTGAGCTGTTGTATCTAGAGCTGAAGCATTAGAGTCATAGATAAGAGTAGCTTCAACACCTGTAGAATCTTTTACGGAATTGATAGAAGTAACCATTTCACCAAGGTGTGTACCTTTAGCAAAGCTGAGATAACGGCTACCTTTTTCTCCACTAAGGGTAAATGCCTGGTCATCTGTAAGCGTATAGTTCTTGGTTGCATCAGCATTACCAGTCATCAACTGTGTAGCTGCAGACTTATTCTTTGATATTTCAAAATACGCTTTCTGAGCTTCATTACCATTATCTATATCATCTCCTGCAGCATTTGTACCTTTACCTGAGAAATTGATATTGAGTTTGAAGTCATCGCGTTTGAAGATCTGACGAATATCGGTCTGGTTTTCATCGATAAGCTTCATATCATGAGTATCAGTAACCATTACTGAACTATCATATGTAAGCTCTTTGTTGCCGTTGAGCAGGAACTGATCAGAGAACTTGGTTGTACGTGCAATACGGTCAAGCGTCTGAATTGATGAGTCAACTTCTGCTTGGTCAGCTGCTACCTGTTCTGGTGAAGTTATACCATTATTAGCAGAGTGAACAGCAAGCTGGCGCATCTTTTTAAGAATGTTGTTCATCTCATTTAGAGCACCTTCAGCGATACCAAGGACGTTATTAGCTTCCTGGGTATTCTGAACAGCTCTTTCAAGACCAACATTCTGAGCTCTTAATTGCTCTGAAATTACAAGACCAGATGGGTCGTCTTTACCGCTATTAATTTTGTAACCAGTTGAAAGGCGGGTTAGAGAAGTACTCATCCTTGAATTGTTTGAATTGAGAGTATTCTGTGTACTTAGAGCATTAAGATTGTTTGCAACGATCATAGGCATAGTGATTTCCTCCTTGAAATCAGATTTAAAGCATGAGAACCATCCTTGATTCCCATTGAACCACTTTTGCAACAAGCCGGCGTGATTCAAAAATACCGTTAAAAATTTATTACAACAGAACCAACCTAATCGCATGCTTTATATTATTTATGCAAAATCATATAAAGCAAAATATAATTTTTCCTATATAATGCGACCTCCTTTCTTGGATAAGAGCAAGCATATACATTTAACAACCTGCATAAGCACTAAATTACCCTAATTAAATTTATTGATTTATCCCATCACTACGGAATACACAATATCAAACCACACAAGCTTGACACAAGCAATTGCCTTCATTCAAGGCAATACACAACACCGTCATGCTTATATGCATTCTCAAAAGCAACCAATATTGGTGCAAATTAATTTTTTTAATCGTTATTATACGCTTATAATAAGGATACAAAATAAATATCAGAGATAGATTCTCAAAATATAGATTTCTTACTAAGCGTTTCTCCAATCTTTTTATCGGTCGCCATTCAAGATTCTTGAGCAGAATTTTTATTTCTTTATTATTTTTTGCAAGAAAGATGTTGAGTCCTACGTATAACTAAAATATAACTGTTAAATAATTATTTTTACTATTATTTCAAGCATTGTAGAGCTGCTTTTTTACCATATTACCTACCAATTATTTTCTTTGTAAATAATAATAAATTTAAATTTATCAGACAACATCACAGTTCCTGTCCTATAATAAGAACAGGAAACTAACATACCAGCCTCCTGTCCTTATTATAAATAACAGTAATACAATTTTCAGACTATTACTAACTAATTAATGATAAAGCATTCTGACTGAGCTGATTAGCCTGAGCAAGCATTGAAGTACCAGCCTGAACCAGAATCTGATTCTTAGAGAATTCTGTTGACTCTTTCGCCATATCAGCATCACGGATATAAGACTCTGTCTTGGTGATGTTTTCAATAGCAACATTCAAGCTGTTCGCATTTGTCTCGAGCATATTAGCCTGGAATGCACCAATATTCGCTCTAAGCTCTGATACATCTTCAATAGCCTGGTCGATAATCTCAAGAGATTTCACAGGATCAGAAGCAAGACTTGCCCAACCGCCTGAGAGCATATCGTTGATTGACAGTGTCTTGTCTGATTTAAGAGAAGTACCGAAGCTATCATGGAAGTCAACTTTACCAAGCTCAGTAGCGGTCATATTCTTGACAGAGAGGATGGTTCTTTCCTGATCGCCAGAACCTTCACCCAGCTGCATCTGCATACCACCCTGCCAGCCACCAAGTGATTCTGTTGTACTATGAGTTGCGTGATTTACATAGTTATTTGTATCATTATCCAAGTTACCAGCTCTTGTACCGAATGAACCTTCATCATAACCTACTGCAGCAATGGTTGTGGTACCAAGCCCACCTTCATTGAAGGCAATCTTTGCGGTAGTATCAAGATTAGCAATATTACCGGTAATACCGTCAAGCTTGAGTTCCTGACCATTTAACGAGATAGTCGCATCACGACCACGCTCCTCCCATTGAGCTCCATCAATTCCGGCATCAATCAAGACAGGACCATCTACCTCACTATACCTGCTGAAGATAGCGCCTTCCTGCTGATCAAGTTTTACAAAACTATTTGAGCCGTAATCTTCAGCTGAAATTCTAAGACCAAGGTTCTCTGAATTTATCACTGTCTCAAAAGAAAGGTCCTGAGTTGCATCATGCATATCAAAATTCAGTGTACCATATAGACCTGATGTACCACCGTTACTACCTGCATCAGCAGCATAAATCCTAAGGCTGGTTCCTCCACCGTCTGTATTTGCTGCCAAATCAACTTTATCTGATTGAGCAACAAGGTCTTCATCACGCATACGTGCATCTCTATAAACAAAGACTTGAGAAGTACCACTTGAATTTAGATCGGCTTTAACATACATTCTGCCTGATTCATCAGTATTTTCACCAAGTTTGACACCACTTAGGTATGAACCGGAATTCATAAAGTGTGAATCTGACGTTGAGCCAGCAGTTGATGAGGCAAGATTAAGAGCAGAGAAGTCAACTGTTTCAGTACCAGTGCCGTCTGTTGAACTTTCTGTTGTATCATTCTGCATATAACCAAGCTGTAGAGTTGAAGTCATACCAGCAGAAAGATTGCTTGAGAAGGTAAGATCAATACCAGCAAAGTTTGAGTTATTGACAGCCATAATCTGAGTGTCACCATTCGCATCTACATCACCTTCAGCAACCTTCATAGTCATGGCTGAATCTTTAAAGATTTCAAATGTATCATCATCTATCATCTTGAGGTATGCACGACCATATCCATCTATATTTACGCCTTCCTTCATATTACTAGCGCCTGCACTAGTAAGCGAAATATTTGATACACCCTCATCTGATATCTCACCAAGAGCTGTCCTGTTAAAGACATCAGCTGCTTGTGCTGTGTGAGCAATGGTACTGCTAAGATCCTGCGACTGAGCTGTTGTATCTAGAGTTGTAGCATTAGCGTCATAGATAAGAGTAGCTTCAACACCTGTAGAATCTTTTACGGAATTGATAGAAGTAACCATTTCACCAAGGTGTGTACCTTTAGCAAAGCTGAGATAACGGCTACCTTTTTCTCCACTAAGGGTAAATGCCTGGTCATCTGTAAGCGTATAGTTCTTGGTTGCATCAGCATTACCAGTCATCAACTGTGTAGCTGCAGACTTATTCTTTGATACTTCAAAATACGCTTTCTGAGCTTCATTACCATTATCTATATCATCTCCTGCAGCATTTGTACCTTTACCTGAGAAATTGATATTGAGTTTGAAGTCATCGCGTTTGAAGATCTGACGAATATCGGTCTGGTTTTCATCGATAAGCTTCATATCATGAGTATCAGTAACCATTACTGAACTATCATATGTAAGCTCTTTGTTGCCGTTGAGCAGGAACTGATCAGAGAACTTGGTTGTACGTGCAATACGGTCAAGCGTCTGAATTGATGAGTCAACTTCTGCTTGGTCAGCTGCTACCTGTTCTGGTGAAGTTATACCATTATTAGCAGAGTGAACAGCAAGCTGGCGCATCTTTTTAAGAATGTTGTTCATCTCATTTAGAGCACCTTCAGCGATACCAAGGACGTTATTAGCTTCCTGGGTATTCTGAACAGCTCTTTCAAGACCAACATTCTGAGCTCTTAATTGCTCTGAAATTACAAGACCAGATGGGTCGTCTTTACCGCTATTAATTTTGTAACCAGTTGAAAGGCGGGTTAGAGAAGTACTCATCCTTGAATTGTTTGAATTGAGAGTATTCTGTGTACTTAGAGCATTAAGATTGTTTGCAACGATCATAGGCATAGTGATTTCCTCCTTGAAATCAGATTTAATATAAAATGCACCATCCGTGGTACATAACTAATACATAATTTCCAGCAATAGATAACTAAAATAAACTACATGCCTTGCCCGATCTAGTTCATAACCTTAACACAAGACAACACAACAAGCCAGAGCTGCGACTTGATGATCAACAATTAAGATTATAAATAAACGTATATTTCTCCAACCATAATAATCGGGCTTATCAAAAAAATCTTTAATATATTTTTATGCTAAAACAAATATCAAAAGAGCATATCCATAAGCCGAACACAAAACAAAGCAGCAATTTAAAACAAACACTACCACATAACCAATTGCACACAAACACAATAAAACACAACAGCGACTATAGCAAAGAGTACATATCCATTACCAGTCACATTAGTAGCATAAAAACAACATAGAAATATCATGCTATTAATTCGTATTACAACAATTCCAACAAACTTTAATTTCTATAAAAAAAGAGTAAAACGATAAATCATACCGTTTTACTCACAAATAATTAATAGCACTCAAACACAAATATGCCTTTAAAAAGGCGCTCTTTCATCATCACGTAGCCCTGCAATAGGCGCATTTTCTTCCTGTCTGTACTTACCTTTCCCTAAATTTGAGCCCCCACCGAAATACTTTGCATAGAATTGATCCATATCTATAAGAATTTCTCTAGCTTTACCCTCTCTAAAAGCTCCAAGAATACCTGCCTCCGCAAGCTGGTCAACAATTCTACTCGCTCTTCCATAACCAATACCAAGTTTTCTCTGAAGAAGCGATACCGATCCACGATTTGATTCAATAATTCTTTCTGCTGCTTCAAGAAAATACTCATCATACTCACTGATATCAGTCTCACCAACGTTACCCCCGATAACCGGTCCCTCGAGTGCAGTATGATACTCAGGACCTCTCTGAGCTTTGCAATGATCTACAACTCTAAATAGTTCTTCATCACTGACAAACACGCCCTGCGATCTCATCACCTTGCTTACTCCTGGCGGTAGATAGAGCATATCCCCCTGCCCAAGTAGTGACTCCGCTCCCATCTGATCAAGGATAATACGGCTATCAATCTTACTTGACACCTGAAATGCAATACGTGAAGGCATATTTGCTTTGATAAGACCGGTAATAACATCGGTAGATGGACGCTGTGTAGCAAGAATAAGATGAATGCCTACCGCACGGCTCTTTGCTGCAAGGCGTGCAATATGATTTTCAACATCCTTCTTAGCTACCATCATAAGGTCAGCTAACTCATCAATAATAATAACTATATAAGGAAGCTTTCTTGGGAAATGCTCGAGTTCTTCCTCACCATAAATATTTGTTACCCTACGCTCTATCTCTTCACTGGATAATGCATTAAATTTTGCGAGATTATTAACACTTACCATACTCAACTTTTCATAACGCTGATCCATTTCCTGACACGCCCATTCAAGCACTCCTACAGCTTTCTGCATATCGGTAATAACCGGACTCATCAGATGCGGAATATCGCGAAATCTTGACAACTCAACTACTTTAGGATCAACCATAATAAGTTTACACTCATCATAACGTAAACATGTAAGAAATGACATTATAATAGAATTAATACAAACAGACTTACCGCTACCAGTCGCACCAGCAATTAAAAGATGTGGCATCTTTGCAAGATCTGCAACAATTGGTTTGCCTGACACATCCTTTGCAAGACACAATGGAAGAGCCTGTTTTCGATTGCTAATATCTACAGCCTCAACAACCTCTCGAAGACATACAAGTTCTTGATCAATATTTGGAATCTCAATACCAATAGTATCCTTACCAGGAATAGGTGCAATGATTCGAATACTTGGAGCTTTAAGAACCATAGAGATATTGTCCTGTAGCCCACTTACACGGCTAAGCTTGATTCCAGGGGCAAGGCTGATCTCAAACTGAGTAATTCTTGGTCCTCTTTCAATATGAACAACCTGCCCTTGAATCTTAAAATCAGCAAGGAGGTTTTCTAAAATTTTTGCCCGTTTAGCTAGAGCTGCAGGATTGCCTCCTTTACGTTCAGGAATAGCATCCAATAAATCAAGTGCTGGCAATTTATATGGATGGGATGAAGGATTATGTTCTGATGATTTTGTCAAATTCTTTAATTCTTCTACTTCCTCTCTTGCTTTCTTTGCTGCATCTTTGGCCGCAAGCGTTGCGTATGGATTATTTCCCACCTCCTCTGAAAAATCAATATTACTTGCGCTACCACCTTCACTGTCAAAATCTGCCTCATTCACCTCATCAACAGCAGACTCATCCATATAGCTATCTACCGCATCATCCAATTCACTCTCATCAATGATATCAACGACAGGATCACTAGTAGCTTCTGCCTTAAATTCAAATTTATCAGAAATATTCTCAAGCGCTGTTTCTCTATTTATTATCACCCTATCTCTTGTGGTTTCTGGTTTAGAAATAGTACTTACGTGTTCATCAGCTATTTCTTCATTAACTATTTCTGCATCAACAATTACGCCAGATTCATCTTCCTCATCTAACAATTCATTTCTCTTAGCTGCAACTCTCTCAGCACGTTCTGCAATGCGATTTATTGCAACCTTTTTGACCTCTTTCATTGGGGCAGCCACTCCGGCTCCAGCAGTAAGCATTGCACGTTTTACTCTCGGAGTAAAGCTATCTTTTCCTTCTTTACAGACTTTTGCCACTCCCTTAAAGCTAACAAACAATATACGCACAATGATTTCACCTATATATTCTGCAACGGAGAAAACCTTTGTTCCAAATGCAAGAATCATGCCGGTTACAAATATAACCGAACTCATCATAAATACTCCAAAGCCACCACCGTACAGACTGGCATAAGGAAGAACTATCTCAGAAAGAAGCCCCCCAGAATAAAAATCCCCACTACCAAGCAAACCACTTATAATAGAAACAGAAAACAACATAAGCAGCCCACCAAGCACATTAACCCAAGTACCAAAGAATTTACCTCTCTTCATCACCAGTGATCCCCAAAGAAATACCAGCAACGCTAAAAAGAATGATGAGATTTTACCAAAGCTAAGGACAACCCCATATGCCAGCCATGACCCGATAAGCCCAGTACTACAGTAATTTCCACCATTAATAGGGTCAAGAGTAATATCAGCAGTCAAAAAAGATAATATTAGAAAAATACTCATTCCACATAGAAACAACCCAATAAAGAAAGCCATATATGCTGTCTTAGATTGAGTCTGGCTTGTAGTTTTCGTTTTAACCTTCTTACCCTTTGCCATAAGGAATACCTTCTTTCTATACTATTATAACTATAACATCAAATTATTTATTAAGCATTACCCAGCAATTAAGCCAAAGTATATCAGCCCAAGAACCCCCACAAATGCACAATACAAAGCAAACCATTCTAGGCTCTTTCCCTTTACTATTTTTAGCATAAGCCTTGCAGCTACCAGCCCACTTACTAATGCAATAATGCATCCTGTAATTGCCGGCCCTATAGGTAACGTTAAAACTTCCTGTGGGTTTTTTAGAATATTTAATAAGTTTGCCCCAAGTACAGCAGGAATCATCAGGAAAAAACTAAATTTAACTGCCGCCTCTCTATCCAGTTTGAGTAAAACCCCTCCCGCAATTGTAGCCCCACTTCTGCTTACCCCAGGCAACATACCAACTACCTGAAAACATCCTATCTTAAATGATCTTAACCATCCAGCTCTCTGTAGCAACATATCGCTATCAATTGTTTTATGAGCTAACATTAAAAGCGATGCTGTAAGCATAAGACAACAACAGATAATAACCGGATTCTGCGCAAGCCCTTCAAAATAATCTTTAAACAAAATTCCAAAAAAACCAGCAGGAATTGATCCAAATATTATATAACCAACAACAATCCAATTACTGCGTGTCTTTAATATATCCACAATATCGCGATAAAATGCTCCTACGACAGCAATAACAGTTGCTAAATGCAAAAGAATATCATAACCGAAATTTTCAACAACCCCATGGCCAAGGTGCTCTGCAAGAGCAAGATGCGCACTGCTAGATACTGGCAGAAATTCAGTCATACCTTGAATAAATCCTAAAACTACCGCCCAACTATATGTAAGGTTAGAACTATCCATTATTTCTTTCCAGTACTACCAAAGCCACCAGCTCCACGCTCTGTATCAGGCAGCTCATCAACTATTTCTATCTCTGCCTGAGTTACTTCCTGAATAACGAATTGAGCTATTCTATCCCCCCTATTAACCTCAAAGTCTTCAGTAGAAGTATTTGCAAGAATAATTCCAACCGGTCCTCTATAATCTGCATCAATGGTTCCTGGTGAGTTAGTAACAGTTATACCATGCTTAAGTGCAAGCCCCGAACGCGGTCTTACCTGAATTTCATATCCTTCTCCAATCGCCATTCTAAGCCCAGTAGGAATAAGTTTTATCTCACCTGGTCTAAGTATAACAGTAGATTCTACCGCCGCTCTTACATCCATGCCACTTGCCCCTGTACTTTTATACTCTGGGAGTTCAATATCTTCACACCCCTTATCAATGGTGATCAAAAGCTTAGTTGTATTCATAAGAATTTCTCCAATAAGGCAGTTATAATTTTCAACTTTTACTATAAAACAATAATTACTAGTTTATCGACAACTTTTTCCGTAGACTTAAATCAATCTATGCCAAAAAAAATTACCGCCTAAAATACCAATAAAAACTGCCTCAGCATAAGGCCGAGGCAGTTTTTATTATCTAAAATTACTAATTACAAACTTAGATTACGCCATGTCTTTTAGGCGCTTTAGAGCACGAACTTTAATTTTATTGTGAGCCGGTTTAGATGGCTTAGTTCCAACTTCACCTGTGAATGGATTAGTCCAGTTCTTAATTGCTTTCTGAGCTGGCACTCGTTTCTTTTCAATCTTAAGAATACCAGGTAACTGGAAGCTACCAGGTTTTTTCAATTCTGTTTCTAGAAGAACTGGGATAGAGTCAATAACAGCAGACACCTGTTTCTTTTCTAACGCTGTCATTTCAGCAATAGTTGCAATAAGCTGGGTTTTAGTCAAAGGCTTAGTTTTATCTCTTGCAATTGATACCTTTTTTGTTACTTTCTTTGCTGGAGCCTTTTTAGTTACTTTCTTTGCTGGGGCCTTTTTAGTTACTTTCTTTGCTGGGGCCTTTTTAGTTACTTTCTTTGCTACTTTCTTTGCAGCAGTTTTCTTTGCTACTTTCTTAGCCATCTTTTTCTCCCACTTTTTTTTATTGAAATAAAAATTTAATTAAAAACCACAAAACCATTAGTATTTAAGCTTTAATCTACCTGTATTACTATTAAATAGCAACTAAAAAGCTGTAAAAAAAAATTATTTTGTCGTTTTTTTTTACACTCAACAATCACATTAGTCACATTTAGCATATATGCAACTTTACTTTTTATTATAATAAAAGTCTCAAATCACTATATACCATGTACCAAATAAATATACATAAATATTTAAAATCTGAATATTACATTATTAAAAAAAAGAAACCCAATTTTTATTGTACATAAAAATATTGAACGTTCTTACCCAAAACTTTATAGATTTTTTAATTATTATACTTATAATTAGTATTCACATTACAATAAAGCGCCTACAAAATTCGGTGAATAATGGTGTTGATATTTCTTTAGAAAAGGATTTTTAATAATGGCTAAAAAGAAAGCTACAAGTAAGTGCGGCACAAAAAAAGCTAGTAACAAAATATCTCAGAAGAAAGGGATATTTATTAATGACGGCGTTAAGAATGTACAAACTAATGGCAGCAAAATCTTTGCTGGCAATAAAAAACTTCTAGGAGCAACAAGTCTGCTTAAAGCAGCTGGCGTTATTAAAAACATTAAAGAATCAAAAAGACAATATGTTACAATCATAAACTCATACACCAACCAAATCCCAGGGCATGCTCATTTAAGAGCCATGGAAGAAGTTCTTGAAAAACAACTCAAAAGCCTTGGATATAATGTTTGGAAAGCAAATATTGGGGGGGCTGTTTGTGATGGTATTGCTATGGGACATTTTGGTATGAAATACTCACTAGCTTCACGAGAATTAATTACAGACCAGATAGAAACAATTCTATCTGCTCACCCTTGTGATGGATGGATAGGTATTGGCAACTGCGACAAAATCGTCCCAGGAATGTACAATGCAATGGTACGTATGAATATTCCATCAGTATATATTTCCGGCGGTCCTATGCTTGCTGGTAAAGATGGGGGGGATCTTATATCTGTATTTGAAGGTATCGGAAAGAACTCTGTTGGCAAAATGAGTGATACAGCACTTGAACGTCTGGCAATGAAATCATGTCCAGGTTGTGGTTCATGCTCAGGAATGTTTACTGCTAATTCAATGAACTGTCTTGGAGAAGTTATTGGTCTTGCGCTAAAAGGAAATGGGACAATCACCGCAGAAGTATGGGCTGACAAGAATAAGACTAAAACCAAACTAAACCCTAAACGAATTGCTTTGTTTAAAGAAGCGGCAGCAGCACTCAAAAACTGTATTGACAATAATATTCGCCCATTAGATATTGTTACCAAAGATTCAATTGATAATGCATTTATTGCAGATATGGCAATGGGAGGCAGTACAAATACAATACTTCATACCCTTTCGTTAGCTAGTTCAGCGGGTATAAAATATGATCTAAAACGTATTAATTCTATTTCAAAGAAGGTCCCATGCATATGTAAAGTTTCTCCATCTCGCCCCGAAGTTCATATGGAAGATGTACATCAGAAAGGCGGTATACCTGCAATACTTAAAGAAGTCTCTACGATTACCCCACTGAAACTTGATTGCATCTCAGTAACAGGGACACTAGGAGATAATCTTAAAGAAACACCTGCACCTGACGGAAACATTATCCGCACCAAAGAAGAGCCCTTCAGCAAAGATGGAGGTCTTACTGTGCTCTTTGGTAACATTGCACGCCAAGGTGCGGTAGTAAAGACCGCTGGTGTAGCTGAAGACATGAAAATCTTTAGTGGACCAGCTGTAATCTTTGAATCCCAGGAAGAAGCTCTTGACGGTATACTTGAAGGTAAAGTCAAGGATGGTGATGTAATAATAATCCGCTACGAAGGTCCTAAAGGCGGTCCTGGCATGCAAGAAATGCTATCACCGACCGCGGCGTTAAGCGGTGCAAATATTAAAGCAGCTCTAATCACTGATGGACGCTTTAGTGGAGGTACTAGAGGGCTATGTATTGGGCATGTTTCCCCTGAAGCTGCTTCAAGGGGAGAAATTGCAATAATTAAGAATGGTGACATTATAGATATCGATACAAAAAAGCGCTCAATGAACCTCAGAGTTTCAGACGCAGAAATTACAAAACGCATGAAGCAAGTTGGAGAGTTCGAACCAAAGGTAAAACGTGGATGGCTCGCTCGCTACTCTGCACACGCAACAAGTGCAGATCAGGGTGGAGTTTTTGATATATAACGATAATAAATATATTCGAGGCTACTGGAATAAAAACATTGCAGTAGCCTTTTTTATTGCTATAATCAGATGAAAATTTCTATTACTTGTTTTTATTATTTTATAATATAATTTCAAAAGCTAACTAAAGGATATATACTATGACAGAAGTAAAAACCAAAGAGAGCACACCAGAAGCGACCAAGACTGAAGAAATATTTGCGCATAAAGTAGTTGCAAAATTTAGAAAGGTTGCTATTTACCTTGTCATAGTAATTGTAATTGCTATTGCTATTTCAATAATTAGTGAACGAAAAGAAGCGGCAAAAATCGACTCATGGAACACTATTCTTAAAGCAACATTCGCTGCACAGACTACATTTGGCGACATGTCAAGTGAAATTGCAAAAGCAACAAAAGAGATCCCGGATACTCCTGCGTCACAATATGGCGATATGCTTGTTATTAGCGCTGCTGGTATTACTTATGATAAAGCCAAACTCGAGCTTGCAAAGAAAGCTGGCGAGGAATTTATTAAAACCAACCCTAAAAACTCATTTATAAACCAGGTAAAACTTGATTATGGTACTATACTCTTCAATCTAGAAGATTACGAAGGTGCTATTAAATCATACCAGGAAGTAATTAATTCCAAGGAGGAATACCTAATGCATGAAGCTCTTTTATATAAAGCTCTTGCGCAAGAAAAACTTGGGAAGGATGACGAAGCAATAAAGACATATACAGCTGTAATAGATAATATTAATGGAACAGATAAGAGAGCAGAAAAAGTTGCGCTTGGCAACCTAGCTGATTATGCTTCATTTGCTAAAACACTACTTTTAGACAAAAAGGCAAAGAATTAGCCTAGAAAAATTTAATTTTTCTTGAATACCTTAGGGCTTCCTCTAAATAGAGTTGAAAGCCCTTTATTTTTTTATACAATGAATACTAACTATTACTCTATAATATATTAGGAGCAAATAATGCGTACGGCATCAACATCACGTAAAACTGCAGAAACATCTATTGAACTTGAACTTAACATTGATGGAACTGGTAAAGTTGAAATATCTACAGGCGTTGGATTTTTTGACCATATGATTACACTCATGGCAAAACATGCACTTTTTGACCTTTCTATCAAAGCTCAAGGTGATATTGAGGTGGATGCGCACCATACTGTTGAAGATATAGGAATCTGCCTTGGAGAATGCCTGAAAAAAGCAGTAGGAGACAAAAAAGGGATTAAGCGCTATGGAAGCATGCTACTTCCTATGGAAGAAGCACTCTGCAGAGTAGTGCTGGATATATCCGGCAGACCTCTTCTTGAATATAGAGCTGAAATACCCGCAGAAAAATGTGGAGAGTTTGACACCTGTCTGGGACGGGAATTTATGAGAGCCTTATGTGTAAATGCAGGTTTAAATATGCATGTAGATCTACTTGAAGGATCTGACCCTCACCACTGTCTTGAGGCGATATTCAAAGGCTGTGGCAGAGCACTAAAAGAAGCTCTTTCAAATGATGACAGAGAGCATGGGATCCCATCCAGTAAAGGCACTCTCTAATTTTTAATATAATTATTTTATTGTATATACATAACAGAATTATTAAGCAGGGGCAAATGGTACAGATTATGAAGCGTTCAAAAAATTTTTTAATATTAACAACACTTATTACCTTTTCATGTATTTCACAAAACGTTAATGCAGCTAATAATAATATTCTTGATCATGCAATACTTGTAAATGTTAATGGTAAAAAAATCACCCGTTCTCAGCTTGATACCATGGGATTAATTATTTTCAAAATGAGCTATCCTGATCGTGATGAAAATAGCATAAACGAAGCAGAACTTGAAACCCTAAGTGCTAACGCGATGAAAGAACTAATTATTACTTTTCTTACCGAAGATGAATACAAAAAAATAATGAACGACGACGAGCCATCAAATGATTTTGATATCACTACTACTCAAGTAGAGAGAGAATTAAAAACGATGAGAATAGGTCGGCTAAAAAACAACCCCCTTGCGGAACGCTATGCCCGTTCAAAAATTATGAGAAGAAATATTGTATACGCAACTCGCTCAAATATGGACGCATCTCCACGGGAAGTAAAAAAATTCTACTTAAAAAATAGAAAGACGGTATTTACCGGACAAAGAATGATCAGAATCAGAGAATTATTCCTTAGCTCTGATAAAAGTAATGAAAAATTAAGCAAAAAACAAGCATATATGCTTTATAACACTTTGAGAAAAAATCCAATTACTAAGCGAATTTCACTATTTCCTGAGATGGCAAAGGAGTTTAGCAAAGATAAATTTGCAAAAAATGGAGGTTTAATTGTTACAGGTACTCCAGGGAATTTCTTTCCACAAGAACATGATTTCGTAAGACCTGATGGAACAACATACTTTCCTAAAGAGATGATCCAGGCTATACATGATCTAAATGCTAGAGGTGATGTAATTATTACTAGAAGTGACAAAGGATGGCATATTATTCTACTTGAAGAGATCAAAGGTGGTAAAAAGATCCCATTCTCCCAAGCAAAAAAAATTATTGAAGGTTACATTGGAGATTTAAAATACGAAAATGCTTATATTGACTGGCTAAAATCAAAAGTAAAGAAAAATATTATTACCTGGAATGATGGTGATCCATTCCCACCTGAAAAAATAACAAGCGTAGCGAGTAGTGAAGAGAGCCTCAGGTTCCTTAGAGCCCAAATGCAAATTTATATCCAACAGGAGAAAGAGTCAAAGAAAAGGAGATAACTCAGTTGGTAAATGAATCAACGGTTTATACGTCAAATTCAACACCACATGATAACTCTCAGCATGCCGAGTGCCCACACTGTAACCATAAATTTAACACAGGAAACATTAAGGGTGATATTTTTTGTATTGCGTGCGGTAAAAAATTTGACTCTAGCAAGCATATTATATCTCAAACATCCTCTTCTACGAAAAGGATGGCCTCCGCTTCGGATTCTTCAGAAGTTAAAACCACATCAACCAATCTAAACGAGAGTATCAGACATGGCAAGCACTCCAGCTTTGGCGACTATACGATTATTGAAGAAGTTGCCAGAGGAGGAATGGGAGTAGTATACAAAGCAAAACATAAAACACTAAAAAGAATTGTTGCGCTGAAAGTTCTGAAATCAGCAGATGACGCTAGTGAAGAGGACATTAAAAGGTTTATACAGGAAGCAAAAGCAGCCGCAATTTTAAAGCATCCCAATATTGTACAGATTCATAATTTTGATGTCCACAGAGGTTTGCACTTCTTTACAATGGACTTTATTGAAGGTACTCCACTTGACCAGATGCTAGAATCAGGTCCACTCCCACCATATAAAGCTTGTGAACTTATGAGATCTATAGCTGAGTCTATTGCCTATGCTCACAAACAAGGTGTAATACACCGTGATATCAAGCCAGGCAATGTTATAATTGACACAGATGGTCGGCCAATGCTTACAGACTTTGGTCTGGCGATAAATCTTACTAATAATGATAGCGAAGACCGAATGACCAAGAGCGGAGCCATAATGGGAACCCTTCCATATATTGCTCCAGAGCAGGCTGCTGGAAAAGTTGATGAAATAGGGCCACTAAGTGATATCTATTCGCTTGGGGCATTATTTTATGAATTAATCACCGGCAAGCCACCATTTACAGGTATGACTCAATTTGAACTTCTTAAACAAATTATTAATCATTACCCTATACAGCCAAGAAAAATCAACCCAAGACTCAACAAAGATCTAGATACGATTATCATGAAATGCCTTGCTAAAGAACCATATAGGCGTTACCAGAGTGCCGAAGATTTAATGAGTGATTGTAATTCTTTCTTAAATGGTAACATTATCATGGCGCGTCCTTCATCGCTACTGTATAAAATCCGATTGAACATAAAACGTCGTCCAGCCACAAGCATTATGATCGGTAGCCTGATAATTATTAGTATTTTCACACTGATAGTTATTAATTACGCGCAAGGTACTGCAGAGAAATTGATTGAGTCCAAGGCACAACAAGCGCAGATAAAAAAGGATAAAAATATTCTTGGCGCTATGCTCAAAAGAGACTGGCGTGGTGAATACACGATTAAATTAAAAAATACGGCAAAAGTAACTACAAACCTTACTGAATCCAGTAAAAATAAGATTGGATGGCTAAATTCCAGGTTAGCAAAATTGACTCCAGATGGTCTAATAATAAAAGCTGATAAAAACCAGAATAAGGTCGCCTTTGGCGCCCCTGTAAGCTTACCGTCGATTTTTCATGTTAACTTCAAAGTTTATACCCCAGAAATAGGAATGGGAAAGGTCAAAATATATTCAGGGTTAGATAAAACATATAAAATAAAAAGCTCAACCAGAGTTATCGAACTCGGAGTAGAAGGTAGACCTGGAGCGAAAATACTCAGGGGCGACACTGTGCTTGCTGAAGATGGCTCATTCACATTAAAGCCTAAAGCACCACATAATATATCAGTATACCGAGATACCCAGAACAAACTCATTATTATTCAAGTTGACGGTAAAGAGATTATAAAACTTAAAATTTCTGACGAATCTTCTACTGGCACAGATTCATATATAGGAATTTCAACAGACAACGGAGAATTCACATTACTATCTATGCAGATATCAGTGCTTGGAATGAATCAGGAAATGATAAAGAGTAGCCTAAGACTCGCAGACAGTCTTGCTTCAGAACCAAAAGACAGAGAGGCTGCCAAAGTTTTATACAAAAAAATATTAAAAGAACGCTCTGATCACTCTACGTTGCTTAAAGCATATTCTGGTTATATTAAAACGCTTCGAGGCAATGAGAGAGATATTATCTATGAATGCAATAATCTAGCCGACAGTATAACCCAGAGTCGTAGTAGATTTCTTGAACTTGGTGAAAGAGAGTACCTAATTGGTATTGCCCTAGCTAACCACGATAATTCAAAAGCAATAGAATACTTCAACCAATCTTTCAATCATGCTTACAGAAACGCTTTAAAAGATATAGCACCAACATCAACTATGATATCAAAAGCCTTCACTGATACTGAGAAACCCGACATCAACAAACTATTTAAAGATAAAGATGTAGCATTTGCAGACTGGCATACAATTAAACCTGCTAAAAACGCTCTAGGCTACTTTGATATAAGCAACATTACAACCAAAGGCATTGAAAAATACTATATAAAACAATCCTATATACTCAAAGAGAATAAACATATTGTTATCTATCTTGACAGCAATACTGACAAACTTTTTATTAACAATAAAGAGTTTACCAATTTTCTTGATGACAAAGGAAGAGACAGGCGCTATGCAATCACTGATCTATTGGCAGGGGAAAATACCATAATTTTAGAGCATATTGTAAAAAATGCCTCAGAACACGACTACAAAACAATACAGCTAAGAATAAGAGACCATAATCTTAAATATTCCAATGTATATGGGTTGCTTGCAAGAATAGAGGAAGCGTTATTAGAGCTTGAAGAATCTCCGGATGCTGCAGTAAAGCAAATCACAGTACTCCAAAATGATTATACCTTAGAATATTTAAAAAAGTATTACCCAGCTGAACTTAAATCTAGAGAAATATTGAAGAACTTACTTAATGCTGTAGATAACATGCTTAAAAAAACTGAAGAATACAGTAAACATGCATGGATTCTATTAGAAGCAGCCCGAACTATTAGTGACACTGTAGATGGCAGCGAACTTGCTACTAGATATAATACTTTGGCCGAATCCCTAGTAAATAGCGGCAACTTGACTCAAGCAAATGACCTATTTACTCAGGCAATTACACTTTTACCAGACTGGTATACACCACAACTCAATAGAGCAGAATTACTTTATCGTCAGGAAGACTTCTGGTTTGAAGGCGTTAGTGCTTTTGACAAAGCACTAACACACTTACCAAACAGCTTGGAACTACGTCTAGAGGTAGCACGGTTTTATTTGAACCCTGGATTTGAGTTAACCCCAAATCCGTCTAAAAAATTAGAACCAATCCCAGAACGAGCTTTTCTAGTTGCAGAAGAAGCAGTAAAATTAAGTAATCGAAACAGTCCAGAAGCTCTAACACTCTGTGCAGAAGCACTCGAAATTATGGGCAAAAAAACAGAAGCTCTGCATTATATACAAGAAGCTATACTGCTTGAAAGCTCTAAAGAGCGTAAAGAAATGCTTAAACGACTGAACAAATAATTATTATAACCATATGTTTTTTACAAATAACTGATATTGACTATGATAAGAAAGTTATTATAATACGTAAATAATTCTTTATAGGTATAGGTTAGTTTTAACCTAGGAAGAGCGGTGAAAAACCGCCACAGAAGACATGCTGCTGTAAGTGGCGATCTTTGGTAACCTAAACTGCATAAAATGCAGTATGAAAGACCACTGTTTAATTTTAAATTGAATGGGAAGGTGTTACCAATTTGAGATGACCCACAAGTCAGAAGACGCCCTATAAAGTAATTCTGAGACTCCTGTCTGAGTTGATGAATGCAATTAATAATAGTATGTTATAACTAAAATTTACATTTTAGGTATAATATCACAATATTATATTTTGCTATTCATACCATGACAAGTCTCTTTGGTAAAAATCTGGCTTTTAAGCCTTTTCTTTTTTAACCTTAGGAGATTTAAAATGAATTTTCCACGTGCTCTTCAGACTTTTTTAATTGCATTCTCACTATGCGCTTTTTCTTGGGGCGCAACAAAGTGCCAAGCTGGAGAAAAACCAGTAATTGCCCTTATTGCTTTCGGTACCAGCATTCCTGAAGCTCAAAAAAGCTTTGAAGAGATAGACAAAGCTTTTGCCAAAGCATTCCCTGCATATGAAATTCGTTGGGCTTTTACTGCTCAGTTCATTATTGACAAACTTGCTAAAGAAGGTCAGACAACAATGTTTGAGCGTAAAGAAAAGATTGTCAACCCAGAGCAGCTTTTCAAAAGCCTTTCTAAAGAAGGAAAAGACGAGGTATACGTCCAATCACTTCACGTTGTTCCAGGTGGAGAATACAGCGAACTTACTAATGGTAACACTTACGGTATAAAGCCTAAATTCTCAACTCCACTATTAAGTTCAGAAAAAGATATAGCCGATGTGGCAAAAATTCTTTCAAAAAAATTCGGGGGTAAAGGTGAATTTACTATTATTGCTGGTCATGGCAATGATCACCACCTAGAATTTAACGATCAGCTTATTAAGTTCAATGACTACATTAAAGCAAACTACAAAGATGTTCAACTTGCTACAGTTGAAGGTCCTATCGGCACAGAAACAGCTTTCAAAGCAGTCAAAGATAGTGGTTTAAAGAAAGTAAAATTCATCCCATTTATGATCGTAGCTGGTGACCATATCATGAACGATGTTATGGGTGATGAACCAGATAGCTGGAAATCAATACTCAATCTTGACGCGACTGTTATCAAGCCACTAGGTCAGAACCCTGCAATTACCGAAATATTTATTGCTCATCTTAAAGCAATTCTTCCAAATTAAGATTCACTCATGATTTACAATTTTTAAAAGAGCCTCATGAGTGAGGCTCTTTTATTTAATCAAACTATCCCAGCACATCCGTATTTATATCACTTGGCGTTTTTTTATGAGGTAACGTTATAGAAATTCTCTTTTTAAGATCCATCATACCATAGCCCTCTCTATTAGGAGCTATCACAATATCCCCCACCGCCTCTTTATCAATTGTACCAACTATTATATCATTCTGACTGACTATTAATTTATCCCAATAGCCTTTTATATCAATGCTTCTACCCTCCTGAGGCATTACAATAGCTTTGCCAAGTAATTGCTTTCCACTATTTTTCTGAAGAAATATTTCCAATTCTGAATCCTTAACACTTACAATTAATTTTCCATTTTTAGCAGTTTCAAAAGTATATTCCGCAGATAAAGTCGGCAAAATAATACGAAGGCCTCCTAACTTTATACTACTGTTTGATAATATTTTGATATTTTTATTATCTTTTGCAACTGGAACTTCACAGTAACCAGACAAAACTTCTAGGAACGTATTTACCGTACCCAAAAATTTTGAATTTTCACCATCTTTAGCAGCTTCAAAATACCCCATCGCTATATTTTTAGCACCGTGAGAACTAAAATATACCCCTGCCCCAATGGCTTCTTCTGGAGTAATCTCAAAAGCAGGTAAAATTTTCTCTATAGAGCTTAAAAGTATATCTTGTATTTTAACATTGGCCAAACGACCTCCGACATAAGCAGCCAAGCTATCACCTTCAACTTCTACCTCTACCAGTTCATTCCTTCCATTAATCATAACTTCGAGCAAAGCTAACTTGCCCGTAGTAGATTTTATACTCTTTATTTTATTAATAACTGCTGAAGAAAACGCTTCTATATATATAGGAAGATTATGAATATATGAGGTATCAATTTTTGAAACTTGTTTTGTAGCATAACTATCCAGTTTAAATACCTCTTCACGTAAACCGGTCGCATCCAAAGCATTAATTTTTGCTAGACAGACACTAAAAGAATCTGCTATTTTGGTACAAAACGCTTCATTACTAACAGCAAAATAATCAAGTATTCGCTCACGCCACCCAAGTACAGGAGGGTAGATATCAGCAATACGCTCTAATATTACACAAGCCTCATTAATACGCCTTGACTTTAGATACGTTCCAGCCACATCATAATCATCTTCAATCATCTTGTTTAGAGTAGCTGTAATTCGTTGTAAATATTGCTGATATTCATTCTTTTCATATTTACTAAACTCAGCACTATTAATAGCATACAAATCATCATACGCTACAACAAATTTACCTTCAGCAAGCTTGGAGTCTATATCCTTTTGCCAGTTATACCGTACATCAGTATCACCACCTATTGATTTTAGATACGCTATATACTCTTTCTCTATATCAACAGTAAGCTCTTTTGATCTTATCTTTTCTCTCAGTATTTCTACTAACTTACTATTAGAAACTTTACCAGTTTGCAACTTCTTTTTAAGCAGTTGCAATTCCTTTACTTCATCGGGCAAATCAAGTAACTCAAGTATTCTTCTAGCACCAATCTCAACGTCTGAATTAGGACCTGAATTAATTAGTGAAGTTAAAATGGTTTTTGCTTTTTCATAGTCTCCACTACTATATAGTTCATTTCCAAGATCAAGTTGCATTACCTGCTCTTTTTCCAGATCAGCAGAATACTCTTTATACTTCCTCACTCCATAAGAAGCTCCTAGAAGAAGAATAGAAAGGAGTATGAGTAACTTATAACCCAGCCCAATACTCCTAAAACTAAACCGTTGCATCTTGAGGTTTTTAATAAGCTGTTCTTTCTTCTGCTGACGACTTTTAGTAATTTGTTGATCAATCTTTACCAGTCTCTGGTAATACTCTTCAGCTGTCTTTATTCGCTTATTAACATCAGAATTCATACCTGCCAAAATCAACTCTGCCAATTCAGCAGGAATTTTTGAGTTAATCTCCACAGGGTTCTTTACTTCACCCTGAATATGCTGCTTCAGAAGTTCTTCTAAATGATTTGATTTGTAGGGAAGCTCACCAGTAATAAGTTGATATATAGTTACCGACATAGCATAAATATCGCTCTGTGGCATCCGTGCCTGATGCTTGATCAGTTCCGGCGCAACATACTGGGGTGTAGCGAAAACATTCGAATCATTATACTTTGACTCTTCTGTCTCTTCTTCAGAACCATGATCATTATTACGCAGTGGCTTGTCTTGTGAAAATGGTATCCAGCCAAGATCTATCAACTTTAAATTTTTATCTTTATCGATAAGGATGTTATGAGGTTTTATATCTCCATGTAAAACACCAAGTGAATGCAGAGCTGTAAGTGCACTCGAAATACATATTCCATACTTTACAGCATCAATAATTTTTATTCTTCGTTTACGTATACATTTAGAAAGTAAATCTTCGCCTAAAAGTAGTTCCATTGAATAGAAACATCTGCCATTATCTTCTGCAAATTCGAATATTTTGACAACATTGGGATGATTAAAATTTACTGCCACATTTGAAGCTTTACGTACAACTTCAATACCGCCCTTCCTGATAATAAATTTATTGCGCAACAGCTTTACAGCGACATCCTTATTAAGGGCAACCTGCCTTCCATGATAAACTACTCCCTCAGCCCCAACCCCAAGCTTTTCAATAATCTGATAACGGCCAAGACGCTTGCCTATCAGAGGATCCTCTGTCTTATCTATAAAACGAAGTTTTATTCTTCCTACTGTAATTTCGTCATTATGTTTTAAAAGTTTTCTGCCTATCATAACACCATTGAGCACCGTACCGTTTGATGACCCCAAATCTTCAAGGAAATAACCGCCAGTTCCTTTGAATATTCTACAGTGCCTGCGAGACGCTTTAATTGAAGGTACTTTTATATCACAGGATTCATCCCTGCCAATAAAAATTTCTTGGCCTATGTTATACTCTCTAGTATTACCTTCCCAGAAAATTTCTATTCTAGCCATTACCCACCTGCTAATTAATGATTAAACACATAAAACTCAAAATTTTACAAATTAAGCCATTAAATTAATTCTAAAATATTACTCAAGTCATGCAAGGTAAATTTTATTTAATAGCTGTAGACTCTCTCTCAACCAAGGTTGTAGGTATAACACACGAAGAACATTGTACTCTTTCGGCACTTTCAATAATACTAATCATTACTTGTGCTGCAAGTATACCTGCCTCCATATTTGGCTGCTTAATTGTAGTCAGAGGAGGTGTAGCATATGCGGAAAAATCTCGATCATCAAAACCAACAACGAGAATATCCTCCGGAACACTGACTCCAAGTTTTTTCAAACCATACAACACACCCATTGCCAGTAAGTCTGAGTATACTTGAATTGCAGCCAGATTATTATCTACAATCATAGCTGCCGACTCCACCCCTGCATCGAAAACTGATTTTGCATTTGGAGGAAATAATTCTACCGATTCCCTTCCAACCTCTTGTATTGCTTTTCTAAACCCTTGAAGCCTTGTCCAGTCATGCTCCTGATGCGAAATACCTAAGTACCCTATTTTACCAGATGTCTTAGCAGCAAGCATTTTTACTGCATCATATACACCTGCTGCACGATCAATATAAATGCCCTCAGCAGTATTCTCTGGAGTGTCAAGCTGAAGATAATTTATACCAGAACGACTCAGTTTATGCACAGTTTCAGCAATATTATAAAATCTACCTGTTAAAAGCAAAACACCAATTGGTTTTTCTCTAAGAATCTGATTAAGAATCTTGTCTTTATAGGTACTGTCTTTTTCGTGCATACTTACCAGAATAACCTGATACCCTACTTTTCTCATCTCCTCTTCAAACGCCGTAAATTTTCTAATAAAGAGCTCATCCATATCCCAGCTGATAACATAAATCTCATCTGAAGTGTTTGCTCTAAGGTTTTTAGCAGCTCTGTTAGAGGCATAACCAACACGCTCTGCTTCTTTTAAAATTCGCTCTTTTAGCTCTTTTCTGACATATCCATTATTATTTATAGCTCTACTTACAGTCTTTATTGAAACTCCTGTAATTTTTGCAATATCTTTCAGAGTTGCCATTAATTACCCCTACCTTGTCAGAAATGCATACATAATATGTCCACGTTGGCATACTTTTCGTTCATAAATACAATACAACAACTATAGTATCCAACAATCTTACAATTTGCTAGTATTTTTATCTATTAATATAATTATAATTTGACTAAATAATTACAATGATGTATCATGACAACGTTGACATATTTGTTTTCATTAATTTTAAGCAGGAGTAATCATGCCATTTATCAACGACAATTTTTGCCTTAGCAACGATGCGGCAATACGGCTATACCATGACTACGCTAAAGACATGCCCATTATCGACTACCACTGCCACCTTATTCCAGAACAAATCGAAAATAATGTAAAATGGGAAAACCTGACCCAAGTCTGGCTATATGGCGATCACTATAAATGGCGAGCAATGCGCAGTAATGGTGTTGCAGAAGAATTTTGTACAGGTAATAGAACTGACAAAGAAAGATTTAATAAATGGGCAGCAACTGTCCCAGCAACACTTCGAAATCCTCTTTACCACTGGACACACCTTGAGCTAAAACGTTATTTCAACTGTGATACATTGCTGTCAGAAAAGACTGCTGATGAAATATGGGAACGTGGCGTTGAACGAATGAAAGATGATGATTTCAGTGCACGAGGTCTGATGAAGATGAGCAAAGTACAGCTTGTCTGCACCACCGACGATCCAATTGACTCGCTATCTTCTCACTTAGCAATCAAAAATGACAAAAAATTTGACATCCATGTACTCCCAACATGGCGCCCCGACAAAGGCATGGCTGTTGAAGACATAGCAACATTCAACGACTGGGTTGACAAACTTGCTGCTGTTGCTGATACAGAAATTAATAATTTCAATTCTTATATTGATGCTATCAAGAAGAGACATGACTTCTTCCATGATGCCGGGTGTAGACTATCAGACCACGGCATCAATACAGCTTACGCAGAAGACTATACAGACAGTGAAATAAAAGCAATATTCAATAAGATACGCTCAGGAAACGAACTTGAAGGACACGAACAACTGAAATTCAAATCAGCAATGCTATACTACTTCGGAGTACTTGATTATAAGAGGAACTGGACTCAGCAATTTCACTTCGGAGCTCAAAGAAACAATAATACCAGATTATTCAAACTTCTTGGACCTGATACAGGCTTTGACTCTATCGGAGATGAACCGATTGCAAAACCGCTTGCAAAACTTCTTGACAGGCTTGACTCTGAAAACTCTTTGTCAAAAACTATATTATACAACTTAAATCCACGAGACAATGAGCTTCTTGCGACAATGCTCGGTAACTTCCAAGATGGTAGTATTGCAGGTAAGATGCAATTTGGCAGTGGCTGGTGGTTCCTTGATCAAATTGACGGAATGACCAGACAAATCGAGTCATTATCTCAATTAGGATTACTTTCTAGATTTGTCGGCATGCTTACAGATTCACGTTCATTCTTGAGTTACACCAGACATGAATACTTTAGACGCATTCTATGCAACATTCTTGGCAAAGATATGGAAGCAGGATTTATACCAACTGATTATGAGCTAGTCGGAAAAATGGTTCAGGATATCTCATTCAACAATGCAAAAAATTATTTTGGATTTTTTGAATAAACACCGAATATTTTGAAATCAGCCACAAAAAGCAAGAAGTCCTGTTAATTTATTAGCAGGACTTCTTTAAAATACAAATGATTCTCTTGGAACAATACTAGCGTAAATCTTTTTAATATGACTGACATCTTTACCTGCAAATACATCAAGAAGAGTTCGTACAGTATCAACACACAGCGCCTCTACTTTATTATCAATTGAAGTTATAGCTGGTGACATACATTCAGCAATTATGGAATTATTACACCCTACAACGGCAACATCTTCTGGAACTCTTATTCCTCGAGCACTAAGAGCCTTAATCACACCAACAGCAACAACATCTTCTGACGTCACTACAGCATCAAATTCAATCCCAGAATCAATCGCAGAGAAAACAGCCTTTTTATAACATTCAAGATTTCTATCACATCGAATAATTCTTTTCTTTGAATACCTTAAGCCGTTATTCTTTAAGCCATCAATAAATCCATTGCGCTTTTTATCACCACTGAACGAATCAATATCAAAAACATACAATAATTTTTTGCGTCCTTTCTCAACAAGCACATCTACTACATCCTCAACAGCCTTGGCTTCAGCACAATATATTGCATAAGTATTTTCATACTCAAACTCACCATTAATAATAACAACAGGTACGCTCTTAGCAACCTCTTCAATATGAGAGTTGTCCTGACGCTCCTGAAATACTGACCCTACAAGAATTACAGCATCAGCTTTTTTCGAGAGCAATGCACGCATAGCCCTCTTCTTATCTTCAATATTCACACCTGTACAATACAGTGTTGAATCATACCCTTTCTCACGAAGCTCACTTTCAATAACGGAGACTGCTTTAGCATAAAAAATATCAGAAACGTCTGAGCACACAACAGCAACCGTTTTAAGGGTATTAAGTCCAAGTGCTCTCGCAAAAGCATTTGGCGTATACCCAAGCTCTTTCATTACAGCAAGAACCTTATCTTCCGTGCTTTTTTTCACATTTCCTTTTTTATTCATTATTCTAGAAACGGTGGCAATAGAAACTCCAGATCGTTTTGCTATGTCATAAATATTCATTATATAATTAACACTTCCCAACACTAATTACCAAACAAGTTAAAAGAACGGTAGTATTCACTCTAATATATTTCCAAGCATTCTGCATAATATTATGAATTAATAATATCACAGAAAAATGTTAAAGCTAGAAAAAAATCTCCAAAAAATGTAAGCACTTACAAATGAGTTTAATTAAGGACAACCATTAACTATACGAATAATTATTACATATTTTAAAACTTGATTTAGTTTATTAAGTTATAACCTAACTATAAAATATTTTTTATAAAAAGTGAAAGATCTTACATTATTTCTAACAACAAATTTAGAGAAAGAGAGCGAGGAAAAACAGATCACATTTTGCAGAAATGGCATCGTACAGTTGAATCATATATTAACTTGATGGGAGTGAAGATTATTGCCATAGATTTTGTCGATCAAACTTGATGCTTGCATATTATGATAAAACAGAAGGTTTGCATAAGCTCAACACTAACTATCGTAAAGCTAAAAACACCTCAAATCATACCAATTAGCTATGATTTGAGAATTAAATAAAACTAGAATATGATTATATTGCACAACATTAAGTTGACAACATACTTAAACAATATTAACAACATACTTGTCTTGTAAGCAGTTACACCATTTGCACATTATTTTTAATAGAAGCTACTGAACAGAAAGTTAAACTCTACAGAGGAGAGACAGACATAACGCATTATTATATATGATATTACAAAAAAACTACCTATTATGAGCAAAAAATAATTAGAGTTACACAATTAATAACCTTATACTAAAAGTACTTTTCTGCCATTTAACATATAATATTTTAGAAAGCGCTTACATTTTATCTCGAATCCATTATAAATTTTATTATGCCAAAAGTCTGCGCACACTCGCGAATTAATTCACAATACATTAGTATATATAGCACTTTACTACACTAATACATTTTATAAAGTTAGGTTAAAAAATCATAATTTAAGCAGAAATCAATGTAAGCGCTTATATTTATACTTGACTAAGGCACTATATGTGGTAAATTTATATTATCATTTATGCGGTAAAAAACTAAAGCTAAGTAAAGCTTTAGTAAACAATTTTAAAGTCATAATCGTTAGTTTGGCGTTTTAGTTAGTTTGGCGTTTTACGTGTATATTTTTTACGTCGCAATTTTTGTTATCATTTATTTGGAGACATCAAATGAAAAAAGTTACAATGTTCTTAGCATTATTTGCTCTACTTTTCACTGTTACCGCATTCGACAACAATGCATCAGCAGCAGATCCAATTGAAATCATGGTTTCATACCCGAACCAGCCAGGAGAACCAGTTGACAAAGCAATCAAATACTGGGCAAAAATCCTTAAAGAAGAATCAAATGGTGAAATGATCATCACTCCATTCCCAAGTGGTCAGCTAGGCGCTCAGGAAGACGTAAGAGCTCAGGCAAAGATGGGTGCTCCGATCATTACGACTTCAAGCTATGGTTCTTTAGCAGATCTTATTCCAGATCTAGGCGTTATCAACGCTCCATATGTTGGCACTTCAGTAGAACAGAAAATGAAGCTTATAAAGAGCAAGAAATTTGTTGAGCTTATCAATAAACTTGACGATAAAGGCGTACACGTTATCTGCCCTGATTCATACTACGGTACTCGTCAGCTAATGGCAAATGTAAAAGCTCAAAAACCAGCTGACATGAACGGTGTTAAAATTAGAGTTCAAAATACTAAGATTGCTGGTTACTGGGCAAAATCAGTCGGTGCAGTTCCAACTCCAATGCCTCTATCAGAAGCTTACACTGCTATTAGCCAAGGTATTGTTGATGGTATTGAAAACCCAGCAGGTACTCTAGCTGGTGGTAAGTTCTACGAACAGCTAAAGTACCTTATCCTTACAAACCATGACATCCACCTTGCTCCATGGGTTATGGGTACAGCATTCTGGAAAACTTTAACACCAAAACAACAAGAAATTCTTGCTTCAACTGCTGATAAAATGTCAAAATACACAACAGATCTTGTAAGAAGTACTGAACAGGAATACATTGACCAGATGGTTGGCGAAGGAGTTGAAGTAGTTGAAGTTGACGTACAGCCATACATTGAAAATGCGCTAAAGGTAATGAAGGGCAACTTCCCAGAATGGACTCCAAACCTATATGAAGATACTCTACAGAGCCTAAAAGATATGAAATAATATTATATATTCATATTACTTGAATTTATTCACAACTGATAGCACGATGCTGTCAGTTGTGAATATTAAATAAAAACACATGTTATTGAATTGTAAATTTATCTATTATTAACATAAAATTGAGAAAAAATGAATAACAACGTATTTAAAAGAATAATTACCATACTAGACTATATCGGAAGACTAGATACTATTATTGCTTCTATTTGCATGTTTGCAATTGTAGCAGTATCTATCTGGGGCGTATTCACCAGATATATTATAAATAGCCCGAGTTCATGGACAGAAGAACTTTCTCTAGGTCTATTTGTCTGGCTAACCTTCTTTGGAATAAGTATTCTTGCAAGACGAGGAGAGATCGTAAGTATTGAGTTCCTTCTCCATCTTTTACCTAAGAGTATAGCATTCTTATTCAGGAAAATCATTATCCCACTTATTACTATCACAGCTCTTGTAATCCTGATCTACCTTGGATTCAAACTAGCAATGTTCTCATATGATCGTTTGACATCAATCCTAAGAATACCATTTACTTATATATATATGGGTATTCCTCTAGGTTCATTATTTACACTCTACCATGTTATTAGGTGTACTTTCTCTGGTCCTAAATTCTACGAACAAACTATCTAGATACTTATTAAAGGTTTGAAATAAAATGAATGTAGCTATTCCAATAATACTATTATTCGTACTTCTGATACTTGAAATACCTGTGGGTTTTTCAATTTTCATGAGCACGATGTGCTATGCAGTATTCTACTCTCCCCTGCCACTGATGATTACAGCTCAGAGAATTGGGGAAGGCCTCAGCTCTTATGCACTCCTTGCTATTCCGTTCTTTATCATGGCAGGGGTATTTATGAACCACACAGGTATAAGTACGAGGCTGCTTAACTTTAGCGGTATTCTGACAGGACACATGCGCGGTGGTCTTGCTCAGGTAAATGTAGTTTTGAGTACACTTATGGGAGGTCTTTCAGGATCAAATATTGCTGATGCAGCAATGAACTCAAAGCTTGTTGTACCATTTATGATTAAAAAAGGCTATTCAAAAGGTTTTTCGGCCGCTGTTACTGCCGCGTCATCATTGATTACACCAATTATTCCTCCTGGAATTGCACTAATTATTTACGGTTACATCAACAATGTGTCAATAGGCCGTCTCTTCCTTGCCGGTGTCGTGCCAGGAGTTATGATGTGCCTACTAATGATGATACTTATAAGCATCATCGCTAAAAAGCGCGGCTATCTGCCTGAAAGAAGCAAAATGGCCAGTGTTGGTGAAGTAATTATTGGTCTGAAAGATGCACTTGTAGCCTTTACTCTTCCTGTTATTATCATCGTTGGTATTCGGTTTGGTGTATTTACTCCAACAGAAGCAGGTGCAATTGCAGTACTATTTGCGCTTCTTATTGGTAGATTTGTATATAAAAAGCTCAACTTTAAAGCCTTCAATCAAGGTATTGTTGAATCTGTTCTGGCTTCAGCCAATGTACTCTTTATCATCGCAGTTTCATACGGATTCTCAAAATTCCTTACTTGGGAAAAACTCCCTCAGATGTGTTCTGCATTTATTACGAATAACTTTGATAGTAAATGGCTCTTTCTAATAGCTGTAAACGTCGTATTAATTATTGCTGGTATGTTTATTGAAGGTAATGCTATCCTTATCGTTATCTCACCGCTACTGGTAGCTGCTGCAAAAGCTATGGATATCGACCTTGTACACTTCGGTATTGTCTTTATCCTCAATGGAGCAATTGGTACACTTACTCCACCTCTAGGTACAGTGATGTTTACAACCTGTACAATAATTGGTGTCCCGGTAAAAGATTTTATAAAAGAGATTATTCCATTCTGGATAATGTTACTTGTTTCTCTACTACTTGTAACCTTTATTCCTCAAATATCTTTAGCTCTGCCAAATCTTGTATTCGGAAATTAATATAATAATTTAACATATAAATAAATTTAAGGAATTTAAAATGAAATCTGTATTAATAAACAAAGAATTTGAATGTTCAACTTCTGATAAACTTGAAAAACCAACAATCAAAGCTGATGAAATTCTAGTAAAGATTAAACGCATCGGCCTTTGCGGCAGTGATCTGAATACCTTCAGAGGCAAGAACCCTATGGTTACCTACCCACGTATTCCAGGTCATGAGGCGGCAGGAGAAATTGTTGAACTTGGCGCTGAAGTGGATAGTTCAAAATATAATATTGGCGACAAAGTCTCTATTCTACCCTACACCAACTGCGGAAAGTGTGCTTCATGTGTAGCAGGCAGAACAAATGCCTGCCAGTATAACCAGACTCTAGGCGTACAGCAAGATGGAGCATTATGCGAGTACAAAGCAGTACCATTCCAAAAAATTATCAATGGCGTAAGTGATCTTGAATTCTCAGAGATTGCAATGGTTGAACCCCTTGCTGTAGGTTTTCATGCAGCAAAAAGAGCTGAAATTGAAAAAGGTGACTTCGTTTTATCTTTCGGCTGTGGACTTGTAGGACTAGGAGCTATCGCTGGTGCAGCAAGACGTGGAGGACGTGTAATTGCTGTTGATATTGATGACGATAAGATAGCACTTGCGAAAGAATGTGGAGCAGAATTTGCAATCAATTCAGCCAAAGACAACCTTGAAGAGAAGGTAAAAGAAATCACTGGTGAACACGGTCCACGAGTCTGCATAGAAGCTATTGGTCTTGTCCAAACTTATAAAGCAGCTGTTGACTTGGTATCATTTTCTGGACGCGTGGTTTATGTTGGATATGCTAGCAATCCTGTTGATTTCCAGACAAAATTCTTTGTAATGAAGGAACTTCAAATACGCGGATCTCGTAATGCCGACCTTGAAGACTTTGTTGATGTGCTCAAAACTGTACGTGATGGAAATATCCCTATCAAGAAGCTAATTACTAAAGAGGTTGGAATTGAAGAAACAGGCGAAGCGCTAAAGTTCTGGGCAGAAAACCCTGCTAAAGTCAGTAAAATTATCGTCTCTTTCGACCTCTAAGCATGAAATAACCAAAGCAATCTTAATACATAAAAGATAATCAAAAATAGGAAAATATCATGGAACAACTTACTAGATCACTACTTACTACAGGCAAGATAAAAGTAGACTATAATAAACAGACAGAAGTACCACTTAAGGAAAAAGTACTTCAGTTTGGTGAAGGTAATTTTCTTCGCGCTTTCATTGACTGGATGATTGATGAGCTCAATTTCAATAATAAATTTAATGGTAGTGTTGTTGTCGTACAGCCTCTACCTTCTGGACTTATTGATATGCTCAATGACCAAGATGGTCTGTATACTCTAATGCTTCGCGGCATTGAGAATGGCGAAGTTAAAGATAAGCGCAAAATAATCTCATCTATCTCACGAGGTATAAATCCATTTGCGAATTGGCAAGATTACCTTGAAACAGCTGAAAACCCAAGTATGGAACTTATTGTTTCAAATACAACTGAAGCTGGTATTGAGTTCAAAAAAGAACCTTTTAATACTAACACTTGCCCACAGACCTTCCCTGCAAAATTAACAGCATGGCTATATAAACGTTTTACATGTTTCGCTGGGGATGCAACAAAGGGCATGATTATCATGCCATGCGAACTGATAAACTATAACGGGACAAAACTCAAAGAATGTATTCTTTCGTACTCAGACTATTGGAATTTAGGAATAGAATTCAAAACATGGATCAATGAATCAAACTCATTCCTAAGCACACTAGTAGATCGTATCGTACCTGGATACCCAAGAGATGACATTGACACCATTACTGCAGAATTAGGCTACAAAGACAACCTCATAGATACTGGTGAAATATTCCATCTGCTAGTTGTTGAAGGTGCTGATGAGAAGGCAAGAGATCTTATTCCGTTTGATAAAATTGGTCTAAATGTAGTATTCACCAATAACATGCAGCCATATAGAACCCGCAAGGTTGCAATTCTTAATGGTGCTCATACAGGCAATGTCTTAGGCGCACACCTTGCTGGCCTTGATACAGTAGGAGAGATGCTAGGTGATGAGGACTTCTCAGTATTTTTAAAGGATATGCTACTTACTGAGATTGTCCCTACTCTTGAGTTACCTCAAGAAGAGAAGGAAAGCTATGCGAAGACAATTCTTGAACGTTTTGCAAACCCATTCATTAGACACGAGTTACTTTCAATCTCATTAAACTCAGTGGCTAAATGGAAGGTACGGGTTTTACCATCACTCAAGAAATATGTAGAAACAGAGAAGAAGATCCCTACAAGGCTTGCATTCTCTCTTGCTGCTCTTATCGCTTTCTACAATGGCAAATACACTGAATCAAACAAATTCATAGGTACCGCAAATAATAAAGAATACCTGATCAATGACAGCAAAGATATTACAGACTTCTTCAGTAGAGCCTACGCAAAAGATTCTACAGCAACTACTGTTAATTCTGTACTCAGCAACACAGATTTCTGGGATGAAGACCTTACTGCGATTTCTGGACTAAAAGAAGAAGTTGTTAAATACTGCGACACTATCAATGCAAGAGGTACTAGAGCATGTGTCAAGGAGATAAACTAATGTCTGTAATATCAAAAGCATTGCAAGTTCATCAAAATGATAATGTAGCTGTTGCCATTTCCACACTCGAAAAAGGCAACGATATTACAGTTGAAGGCGCTACTATCAATCTACTTTCCGAAATTCCTGCTGGACATAAATTTGCTCTTACTGATATTAAAGAAGGTGTTGATATTATTAAATATGGTTTCAGAATCGGTAAAGCAAAGGCAGATATTACAAAAGGTGAATGGGTACATGAGCACAATGTGAAGACTGCACTTGAAGGTAGTTTTATTGCTGAACCTGAACTTGTAAATCCACAAGTAACGGCCAATGATTTGCTTGCAAAAAAAACATTCTCTGGCTACAGACGTGCGAATGACGAAGTAGGCATCCGCAATGAAATCTGGGTTATCCCTACCGTTGGATGTGTAAACGCAACCGCTAGAAATATTGCCAAAGATGCAGGAAAGGAATTACCTGCCGGAGTAGATGGCTGTTATGCGTTTGAACACCCATACGGCTGTTCACAGCTTGGTGGAGATCATGAGCGCACAAAGAAAATACTTGCAGGTCTTGTAAACCATCCTAATGCTGCCGGTGTATTAATTCTAGGTCTAGGGTGTGAGAATAATCAGGTGAGTGAATTCAAGGAAATACTAGGTGATTATAACCCGGACAGAGTTCGCTTTCTAATAAGTCAGGAAGTAGATGATGAACATGCTGAAGCAGAGAAAATACTTACAGAGCTAAAAGAATACGCAGCAACGTTCAAGCAGGAAGAAGTGTCTCTTAATGAGCTCAAGATTGGTTTGAAGTGTGGCGGTTCTGATGCGTTCTCAGGTCTTAGTGCCAATCCACTTCTTGGGGTAGTATCTGAATTAATAGTAAGTGCTGGTGGTTCAGTCGCTCTTACAGAGATACCTGAAATTTTCGGAGCTGAAGATGAATTCCTACCTAGATGCATTGACAGAGCAACCTGCGATAGAGCGGTAAAACTTATCAACGATTTCAGAGAGTACTTTATATCTCATGGTGAACCAGTATCTGAGAACCCATCACCAGGAAACCGTAAGGGTGGCATTACTACCCTTGAGGAGAAATCACTAGGGTGTGTCCAGAAAGGTGGAAGAGCGCCAATTGTGGACGTTCTTGATTATGGAGATAAAATAAACAAAAAAGGTCTTAGCGTACTTAACGGACCTGGAAACGATATCGTAGCAGTAACCAACCTTGCTGCTGCGGGAGCTCATATTATCCTCTTTACTACAGGACGCGGTACACCACTTGGCTCACCAGTACCATGCCTAAAAGTAGCGACTAACTCTGATCTGGCTATACGCAAGTCAAACTGGATCGACTTTAATGCAGGAATTGTACTAGAAGGAACAAGTATGGAGGATGCGGGAAAATCCCTCCTTGAGCAAATAATTGAAACTGCTTCAAATAAAAGACTTACCAAAAGCGAGGAGAACAATTACAGAGACATTGCAATCTTCAAATCAGGTGTAACTCTTTAAATAAACCTAAATAAAAACCAGATACAATAAATATACTGCACTAAGTTTCTTGGTGCAGTATATTTATTGCCAGAAATTTAAACTAGAAAACCTCTGCCCAGAGTTGTATACTATTGATCATACTTGATAATAAATTATATTCAATAAGGAGCACACCATGAAGCTGTCAATATTAAATGGTCCTAATCTCAATCTTCTTGGAACCAGAGAACCAGAGATATATGGCTACGAAACTCTTGAAGATATCAATAATAATCTGCAAAAAATAGCAGATAAATCTGGCATTGAAATCAAATTATTCCAGTCAAATATCGAAGGAGAGCTTATAAATGAGATACATAATGCTAAGAAAGACGAGCACGACGGAATTATCATAAATGCTGCCGCATATACTCATACGAGTATAGCACTCCACGACGCAATCAAAGGTGTTGACCTACCGACAATTGAAGTACACTTGAGCAATATACATACACGGGAAGACTTCAGACAACACTCCTGCATATCTCCAGCTTGCAAAGGTGTAATATGCGGTTTCGGTATACAGTCATATGAATTAGCAATGCAATATTTTATATTGAACAAATAAAGGGAGAGATCCATGACTTCTGCTGAACTTGAAAAACGTAAACGCATTATGAAAAGATCAATCAAGCTTGGGCACTGCGTATGCGACCCTAACAAAGACTGCCCCTGTACCTTATTCAAAGAAAAAAACATCTGTGAATGCGCAGGCGAACGTGAAGAAATCGTTACTGGTGAAATCAAGCTTACAGAACATATCAGAGCTGTAGGTTGCGCGTCAAAAGTCCCAAAAAAATACCTTGAAACTGTAATAAAGAGACTAAATGGATACAAAGACAGCAGGGTGCTCATAGGCAACGAAAGCAGCGATGATGCAGGTATTATTGAAACGGAGGGAGCAAGTAGAGCAAGCGTAATGACAGTGGATGTTTTTGCTCCATCAGTCGATGATCCATATACCTTTGGAATGATTGCTGCTGCAAATAGCCTGAGCGATGTGTATGCAATGGGTGGTGAGGCAGAAACAGCTCTATCAATCGTTGGATTTCCTATATATACTCTACCAGAGGCTGCTATGACCGCTATGTTACAAGGAGGAGCAGACAAGCTGGCAGAAGCTGGAATTGCTGCAATCGGAGGGCATAGTATAAACGACAGCGAAGTTAAGTGTGGCTACGCGATTCTAGGTAGTATAGACAAAAACCAGATCATCTCAAACACTGGAGCAGAGACTGGGGATAAACTAGTACTCACCAAGCCTATCGGAGGGGGAATTGTACTATTTGCAAAACAGTTAGAAAAGGCCAGCACTGAAGAAGTTGAAGAAGTTACAACTGCAATGACAACTCTAAACCGCATCGCTGGTAGAGCTATGAACCATTTCAACGCACATGCAGCAACTGATGTTACTGGCTTCAGTCTACTTGGACACCTTACAGAGATGGCAAGAGGAAGCAATAAAGAAATAGAGATCAATTTCAAAGATGTTCCACTATTCTCAGCCGTAGAGAGACTTGCCAAATTAGACGCATTTCCCGGTGCGGTAGAGAGAAATCGCGAAGCTTCTGATGAATATATTGATTACGGTGAGCTTACAGAAGCAGAGCAAAATATTCTTTACTCTCCCGAAACAAGCGGAGGACTACTTGTATCTTTGCCCGCTAATAGCGCTCAAGCATATATTGAATACCTTAAAAGTAATGGTATAACGGGCACAGAGGTCGGTAGAGTACTGTCAAATTCAGAAAACGGTATTATCAGACTAAAAGAGAGCAAAGGACTTAAATCGGTCAAAAGATCAACGATTCAACCTAAAGTCAATAATGCCTCAGCAGGCAGCTGCTGTTCAAAAGAGTTGCAAGTAAATAATTCCCAGACGACCAGTTCATGCTGTTCTGCACAGTCTACAAAAGTTAAAGACAATGAGTTACCTCCAGCGGCAGCATCTGTAGAATTTTCCAGTTATATGAAAGCAGTGAACAAAGATGGAGCACTAAAAGCCAAGGGAAAAAAGCTTATGGCACTAGCACTCTCAGTTTCGCATAAATGTGAGGAATGTGTCAAATTAAATATTGAAGCTGCTAAAAAACTCGGCGCAAGCAACGAAGAAATTTCTGAAGCAGTGGCAATGGGAATCTCCTTCGGAGGAGCAAGTGCCAACATGTTCTACAATCAATTGCGCTAACTATAATCCTTTAAGGCACACTTTTATATTTTTTATGACATCCCTCTGCAGATATAGTCAATAAAAAAAAGATCGAACTCATAAGGAGTTCGGTCTTTTTTAATGAATTTAGTAATAATTATTCTTCCGTGATCCTAACTTCTGTAGCTTCTGGACCCTTTTTCCCTTCCCCAGGCTCAAACAAAACTTTTTGATCGTCTTTGAGTGATTTATACCCTTCAGACATGATATTTGAGAAATGTACAAATAGATCATCTCCTCCATCGTCAGGTGTAATAAATCCATAGCCCTTTTGATTACTAAACCATTTTACCGTACCTGTAGCCAAAGCAACCTCCTTACAAACATAATCCCTTCTCTTAATCACACACAAGAATCTTTACGCAAGAGAATAACGTCCAGACCCGAATAATACATTAAACTCTAAAATATCCCAAGCAAACAACTAAAATAATACACAATACTAATAATGCATATACTCAGAATATTAATATTATAACCGAAAAATATTATTTGTTCCAGAAAAAAACGTTATAAATTAAAAATATATAACACAATTACATGTTGTATATTTATATAATTTATTGATAATAAAGGTACTACTTAAAATATTATTATTATATTTACCAACATTCAACAATAAATAATCATTAACCTCTTGCAATTACTATTAATATAGCTAAATTATATAAATCAAATAAGTTACTTGATTATCGGGGAGTGGCGCAGCTTGGCTAGCGCGGCTGCTTTGGGAGCAGCAGGCCGCAGGTTCAAATCCTGTCTCCCCGACCATTTTTAGTAAATAACATATTTCACTGAAAAATTTTAATAACATTGAGAATACTATATAATGGCGGCTCTCATTCTTAATGCAGCCTCTCCATCCTGATAATAATTTGCTATCCGCTTTATAAAACTAAACCCAAAATATTCGTATAGCTTCTGAGTTTTTTTGTCACTTTCTCGTACTTCAAGATTACAGAATTTATAGTTCTTCTCCTGTAACCTAACCAATAATAGCTCAAGTAAACTCAATGCCAACCTTTGCCCTCTAAAATCTGGCAATATGACTAATGAATAAAGTCTGGCTGTAGAACGCTTTGCAGGAGTAAAACACAACCCATAGCCTATAGGACGAGTATCTTCAGTTTTACATATTACGATAAATAGCACTTTCCCCTTTAATATCAGATGTTTAAACTGCTTTTCACTTATTCTATCTGAGACAAAACACAAATTTTCAATAAAGACTAACCTCTGTACATCACTTATCTCAGCTGAGCGATAAATATAGCCTTGCATTTACTTACCTCTTAATTCTAAGCGATTAAAAAATTCTGCCATAATAAGCATATATAATTCCTGACCAAGATATTTGTCTTCAACACCATGATCAATACTCGGATTATCATTTACTTCAATTACATAGGCATTATTATTTTTCACTTTTATATCTACCCCATACAGCCCATTCCCGATGATTTTACAAGCACGCAAGCTAGCATTAAGAACTTTTTTAGGGACTTCAAAAGTTGGCAAACATTCAAAATTTCCTGAATTAAATCTAGAGTCTCCATGATTATAAATTTGCCAGTGATTTCTTGCCATATAATAACGACACGCATATATTGCTCTGCCATTCAGGACACCAATTCTCCAGTCATATTCAGTATACATATATTCCTGAATAAGCGCTAATGCAGATTGTTTAAAAACGTTGGCTAAGCTTGTAATAAGTTGATCTTTATTAGCAATTTTATATACACCTTGCGAAAAAGACCCTTCAGGTTTTTTAATAACAAATGGATACTCAAACTCGCTTTCAATTTCATCAATACAATCTTTATTAAACATATTAAGAATTTTAGTTTTTAATGTAGGTACATTATTATAAGTAAAGGCATCATGCAAAAACACTTTATTACAACACCTTAGAATAGAAGTAGAATCATCAATTACCACTAGCCCAAGCTTCTCTGCTTCACAAGACAGATGATAGGTGTAATGGTCAATTGCGGTGGTTTCTCGAATAAATAGAGCATCATACTGACGTAAATTTAGCAGGTTTTTCTCACCAATAATATCTACCTTTATTCCATATTTTGATGCAGCCTTTTCAAAATACCCAATTGATTTTTTATCGCTAGGAGGCAGTGACTCATTAGAATTCACAAGAATAGCCATGTCCCATCTATGCTTTTTCTTACTGGAGCTCTTTCTCCATACAGCAAAATTAGAATGCGACAATTTTTCAATATATTCTTTTTGAAATTTCTCAGAAAGCTCTTCAAATGAAACTCGTTCTAGAGTGATCACAGACGATCCCTTATCAATTTGGAATTTAATAATTGGAGTTTGAAATTGCTTAAAAATTTCTCTAGCCATTTTATCCAAAGCAGGTTCAGTAGATTCACCTGATAAGATATAAACTGGCTCAAAATATTCATTACTTTCAATCCAACTGATTTCACGCGCTGAACATAATTTACTGGTGATAAGAATCTTTATCTTACCCCGCATTTCATTGATAGTTTTAACGCTGGGGAGCACTATGTGATTCCTCGCTTCGGCCAGTAATGAACAATAGTAACCCCTACTTAAATATTTCTCTGTTTTACATAGATTTATTACCCTTACTTTACCTTGATCCTTCTTAGGGTATTCTTTTAAATAGTCATCAAATGTAACTAAATTTAGTTCGTTATCTTCAAAATCCGAATTTATTTCATCAACAATAATCAAATTATCCATATAGGATTCCTTAAATTAAAAGAGGTTTGACATTACTGGGCACTAATAATTAGTAAACCAATAATGTCAAACCTCTTTTTAACTTAATTATACTGTAAAATCAATATATATTATTTATTATTTTTATAAGCTAAACAATCATTTAACTTTATAAAAAAAATTTAACTCACTTCATAAGTTTTTTCTGACCATAGCCTTTGAACTTTGCAAGCGCAGAAGTCATATTTTCATCTGATAATAGAATAGGTTCTCCTATACATTTAGCTCTATAGTAAACTTGGCAAACAAACTCTAGCTCCTCTGCAGCAGAAAACGCATAGCTGATATCGGCTCCACCAGCAAGCAGACCATGATTACCAAGAAGCACTCCATAACGGTCCTTCATGCCTTCAAATGCAACTTCAGCAAGATCAGACGTACCAAAGTCAACATACTCAGTACAACGCACATCTCTACCACAGAAACCTATAAGATAGTGACATGCTGGCACACCGAGCCTAAGCACTGCTAGAGTCGTTGCGTAGACTGAATGAGCATGAACTACAGCATTAATATCTTCTCGACCTGCATACATTACCCTATGTAAATCCAGCTCGACAGATGGTTTCAGACTACCGTCAACAATATTACCATCAAGATCAAGAACAACAACATCCTCATCATCCATAATAAAATAATCCATACCACTTGGCGACAATGCAAATAACCCTTGTTCACGGTTGAATACACTTATGTTGCCACCCGTTCCTGTAGTAAGATTTTTATTGACTAGTTCTTTGCAGAAATGCACTACCTGCTCTCTCTCATATTTAAGCTTCACTCTGTACTCCTTTTATAAAGTAAAAAATAAAGGAGTATGCAAAGGATGCAGCATCTTTACAAACTCCTTAATGTGTGTTTGTGATGTTATCACATATTTGGTTGGTCTTTGGGTAATTATTCACTTCACCTTTAGCTACTGCTTGAGCTAAAATAATGTTGCAAGGCTATCTATGTATGGAGCTTTATGCACGCCTTTTTCCGTAATAATAGCAGTAATATACTTTGCATCGGTTACATCAAATGCTGGATTATATGTTTTGACACCTTCTGGAGCAGTACGTCTGCCAAAGCCATTACCTATTTCATCACCATCACGTAGTTCAATAGGGATCTCGGCGCCAGTAACAGTCTGTAAATCAATCGTCGAAGTTGGAGCAAGTATATAAAATGGTATACCATACTCTTTTGCTAGAATCGCCACTCCGCTTGTACCAATTTTATTTGCTGAATCACCATTTGCTGCAATTCTGTCCGCTCCTACCAGTACTGCCTGAACCTTGCCTTCCTTCATTACTTGTGAAGCCATATTGTCGCAAATTACCGTAACATCAATTCCTGCTTTATTTAGTTCATACGAACTAAGACGTGAGCCCTGAAGTAATGGTCTTGTTTCATCTGTAAATACTTTAAAATTATATCCCTTCTCATGCCCTGCGTACATTGGAGCCAAAGCTGTTCCAAAGCCACTGGCTGCTAGAGCTCCTGCATTACAATGAGTTAGTAATCCCATTCCGGGATTGAGCAAACTAAGTCCGTGCTCACCAATTGCACGCCCCATATCCTGATCTTCTATAAATATCTTTTCACTCTCATCTAGTAGAGCGATCTTCATTGCTGCTACGTCTAAACCGTTCTTTTCTTCCTTCTCAAAACGTGCTTTCATTTTATCCAGCGCCCAGAAGAGATTTACCGCAGTAGGTCTACTGGTAGCAAAGAATTCAGCAAGTCTCAAAAATTCAGTTTTGAATTCACCAAATGAATTCGTCTCAATCTTGAGCGAACAGACATATAGACCATAAGCTGCGGCTATTCCAATTGCAGGCGCTCCTCTTACACGCAACATTTTTATTGCTTCCCATATAGCTTCACTGTCATTCAGTTCCAACCAGACCTCATCGGTTGGCAGCAGTGTCTGATCAATCAAGACCAGTTTATCCTTACTATTATTCAAGTAAGCGGGTATAATACTTTGCATTATAATTTACTCCTTCATTTTACAATCATATCAAGTTGCTCTAAATAATCTACTCCTGTTACAATGCTCGCTCTTTTCTTTATATATTGCTTAGCCAGTAACAGATTCTTTGTCTTAGCCATATATCGGCTTTCATCATCTGCAATCCCGTCCAGATCCACAACATGTGCAAATCCTACAGTGCGTCTTGTCATTTCACACCCTACAATACCAGCCGCATTAACAAAAATATCTTCAATATAGTACTCTTTAAACCCAGGAGTTTTAGCCATCTCTTCGGTCACTGCACTATCCCATAACTCATAGAATTTTTTCTTTGTAAGATCTACTGTTTGCACAAGTGTTTCCCTAAGATAACTACAGTAATCATTACGCTTTTCTTCACGGTCTTTCAAAGAATAAAAAGCTGAAATATAATTCATTATAATATTTCCAAAAAGACATGCCAGATCATATGCTATAGGACCGTAAAAAGCAAATTCAGGATCAATTACTTTAGTACTTTCATAATTAACAAATATACTACCCGTATGAAGGTCTCCATGAAGCAAGGCCTGAGCGTTATTCATAAAATCGAATTTTAATTTTGCTACTTCCAGTTTCAGTTCAATATCCGAGGCAACATTTTCTTCATGGAACTTTACAATCGAATCCTCTATCTTATTTCTAGCCCCGATATTAAACGGTTCGGTATAAACAAGTTGCTCAGTTATCTCACACAGTTCTGGATTAATAAAGTTTTTTACATACTCTTTTTTTTCTTTATGGTCCATTACAATATCTGAAGTCAGCAATAATGACTTTACCAGAAAATCAGAGATCTGTTCAGGAAATTTTGGGTACTTCTCATACTTCAGTAAACCATAACGCATTATAATATAATCAGACAAATCTTCCATTACCATACTGCACATTACTTCATCATAAAAATATACCTTTGGCACAGCACCTGAAGTAAGCTCGTACTCAATATCAAGAATTTTTTTCTCAATCTCACCTCTACCGATATCTAGAGGCCAATCCCCTCCTGAAGCTCTTACATATGGCAAAGCCTGTTTTACAATTATACTTTTTTCACTATTATTATCACGAATCCTAAAGACAAGGTTTAAATTACCATCCCCTATCTCTTCACTATATAAATTTGCATCAACATCAAAATAGTCAAGCTTTGACAATACATATTTTATAACACTATCATTATCCAGTTCATAATATTTTTCCATATAACTATCCTCGCTTCTTATAATAAGTCAACCCCAAACCAAGAATCAGCACAATTCCTTTTACTATGTCTTGTGCGTAATAAGGGAAGCTCATCATAACCAGACCATTCACTAATGTACCTACCAGAAGAGCTCCCAGGAGTGTACCAAACGCATTTGCCTTTCCAATACCCAGAACAGAGAAACCAATAAACGCTGCGGCAACCGCATCCATCAGGTAAGCCCCAGCTGCATCAACTTCACCAGATCCAAGACGTGCACATAAAATTACACCGGCAATAGATGCAATAACTCCAGACAATACATACGCAAGAGTTCGATACTTCTTAGTAGGAATACCACACAATCTTGCGGCTTCTTCATTACCACCAATCATATGCAGATAACGACCATATTTTGTTCTATTCAAGAAGATATGTACACATATCGTTACCGCCAGCATAATATATACGGGAACAGGAATGCTTAGAAAACGCCCTTGACCTATATACTTGAAACCTTCTGGCATAAGCCCAGGAGCTATACCACCTTCAAGCAATGGCATATAATTATATATTGCCGATCCTCCCTGAAATGTAGTAGACACACCAGTAACAATAAACATCATTGATAGTGTTGTCAGCATATCAGAGATACCGATTTTGATAATAAATGCTGAATTAATCAATCCAATAAAAGCTCCAACCAATATTGGAACTATGATCGCCAATACTGGACTCGCATTCCACATAATCATAACTTTAGCAGCAATAACTGCCGCAAAACTAGCTGTAGCAGCAGCAGAAAGATCAAACCCATTAACCGCAAGTGAAAATGTGATAGCCAAAGCAATCAAAGATACAATTGCGACAGACCGGAAGATATTGGTTACATTAGAAAATGTTGCCCAATTTTCCACTGCCATACTAAAGTATATAACCACAAGGACTATAGTAAGGATTGTTCCATACTTATAAAAGAAATCAAAAATACTGAAATTCTTTGCTTTTAGATTATTATTTTTATTGTTCATATTATTTCATTCCACCTGTAGAATATAGTAATAATTCTTCCTCATTTGTCTCTTTTGTTATAAAAGGCTTGCTAATCTTGCCACTGTACATAATATAAGCCCTATTACTCAGTCCTAGTATTTCATCGAACTCACAAGATGCATAGACAATACCTTTACCCATCTTTGCAAGTTCTATAATCAGTGAGTAAATCTCATACTTTGATCCAACATCAACTCCTTTGGTTGGTTCATCAAAGAGATAAATGTCCGCGTCAGATATCAACCATTTTGCAATCGCAACCTTCTGCTGATTTCCACCACTCAGGTTATTCACAAACTGCCGTTCACTAGATGATTTGATTGCTGCCTTACGGATTGATTCTCTAGAACTCTGATTGATTCTATTCTTTACCATAAAAGGTCCACTACAGAAATTTGACAGAGTAGGAAGAGTAATATTGGTTTCAATCGTTTCATGTACCAGCACACCTTCTCTTCTTCTCTCTTCAGGAACTAGAGCAAATCTATTTTTAATTGCTTTTGTTGGAGATGTATTTGCAACTTTTTTCCCATTCAGATATATTTCACCACTATTAAGCTCAGTCACCCCGAACAATAATTTTAAGAGTTCGGTCTTTCCACCACCTACAAGACCACCAATACCTATTATCTCACCTTTATTAACTGTAAAACTTACATTCTCAACTCCACCTTCACCACTAAGGTTTTCAACCTTCATAAGTACTTCATTCTGCGGAGTACTTAAAGGAGGAAATGCATTCTGCATCTTTTTACCAAGCATCTTTTCCACTATACTGTCAATCGTCTCGTTAGCTATATCATAATTACCTACAAGTCTACCATCCTTGAGCACTGTAATTCTATCACAATTACCAAAGATTTCGTCAAGTCTGTGAGAAATAAATATTACCCCTACGCCTTGACTGCTGAGACGTTTGACAATAGTAAATAGTGTATTACACTCTTCAATACTCAGCGAAGCTGTCGGTTCATCCAAGATAAGAAACTTCGCCTTTTGATGTACTGCTCTAGCGATTACCATTAGCTGTTTCTCAGCCAGAGTTAAGCCTCCAGCAAATCTGTTTAAATCTATATCTATTCCCACTTCTTTGAGTGAGTCTGCAGCTGATTTTTTAATTTTCTTCCAGTTCATAAACGCACTGGGTTGATCTATTGCTATATGATTCATCATTATATTCTCAGCAACACTGAGTGATGGTACTATAGCGACATCTACCTCTTGATACACAGTTACAATACCCTGCTGCATCGCTTCCTGCGGAGATGTAATCTCAAGCTCTTTCCCGTCTAGGAAAACCAAGCCAGCTGATTTCTGATATGCTCCACTAAGAATTTTCATAAGTGTACTTTTACCTGCACCATTCGCTCCTACAAGTGCATGTACCTCACCGCGGTTAACAGAGAAATCCACGCTTTCAAGAGCTGTAACTCCGGCAAAGTATTTTGAAATTCCTTGCATTCTGAGCCCTGATTCATTTCCCATATACTTCCTTTACAAAAAATCGGGAGGAAGGTTTTTCCTCCCGATAGATTTTTAGAAACATTATTACATTAAGTTATTTTGCAATCTTTTCCATCCAAGGCTCAAGAAATTCAGTAGTTGTTCCCCAGTTATCATAAAACTCTGACAAGTCTGACATTCTTACAGATCTTTCAGCAAGTGGTGGAAGATCAGAAGACTTCACAAGTACAGGAGTCAAATGATAATAACGAGGAAGTTTATCACCAGCAATTGCCTTCATCGCAAGCCTTACCTGCACAATACCAATAACAGTTGGGTCAACACCAGCAGAAGCAATCCAAACATCTGGATTAGCCTGCATCATAGCAATATCCTGATCAGAAATATCAACAGAGAAAAGAGGAATCTTTCTGCCAGACGCTACGATTGCATTGTAAAAACCTTTTGCATACTCATCCCATACACCATATACTGCATCAATTTTATTATCTTTATCTGCATCAAGAATAGCTTCAAGGGCTGCTTGAGACTTTGCCATTACTCCTTGAGTACCTAGATCAATAGTGTTTATTACTTTTATCCCTGAAAATGTTGGCAGAATAGCACCTTCCCAAATACGATGTCTTTTATCTGTTGGAGGAACATTTGCAAGCCTGTTGTATACTACATTTGCGGAGCCATCTACGTAATTGACAAGTGCCATCTGAGATAATAGTCCAAGCATTAGGTCGTACTGATCAATACTTACTAACATGCCTGGCTTTACATCACTTGGAACTTTGAAATCATTATCAAAAGCAATGACAGGTATACCAGCTTTCAGAGCTTTTTCAATAGAAGGCTGCAAAGCATCACTCTTACCGTGAGAAGTCAGGATTGCGTCTACCTTCTGATTTACTGCATTCTCAATACCTTCAGCCATAGCTTGTAAATCATTGTTTGCATCGATAACATTTACCTCTATACCATATTTTTTCGCTTCTCTTTTTACACCATTGATATGCATAGTCATATGAGTACCGGTACCCCATTCTTTAACTAATACGATCTTGTGTTTTTTTCCACCGACAAACGCTTCAGGCATATCATCAGCAAAACACACCGTACTCATTGACAGAACAGCAACCAAGCTCAACAAAACAAACATCAACTTTTTCATTTCAATCTCCTTAAATAACCATAATAACTCACTCACAACAAATTTAGTCTACCACACGAACTAATACTTAAGCAAATTATTTACTTATTTTTTTATAAATTTTTATAAAAAATTTACTTGTTTAACATAATTCTATAGGATATTATTACTATAAATAACTATTATCTCCGCATAAAATACTAAGAACCCACAAAAAAAGGACAATATACCGACCTAACCCTAACTTAATTTTTTATAAATATTTTGCTAAATTTTTAGTTATTTTGGGGTTGATCAAGCTAATTAATACAGTAAAATTAATTACCATTATATTTTGGTCAATCAAAATTTCTTTAAGAAAGAATCAGACATGAAGGTTCGAATAAAAGAGATAGCAGAAAAAGCAAATGTCTCTGCTACCGCTGTATCTCTGGCACTAAATCACAAAGCAGGAGTCAGTGAAACGACCAGAGAGAGAATACTACGAGCAGCAGAAGAACTGGGGTACCAGCCATCACAGAAGAACAACTTTGCCGAATTATGCACAGTAAGGTTTTTGCAAATACCTAGACATGGACATGCGATAAACACCAACCACGAAAATTTTATAGGAAACTATTTAAATGGAATAATGGATTCTGCTCAGTTACACAATATAACTATCGAAATTGAATCATTTCAACCATTTACACCAATAGAAAATGTTGTGCAGAAAATAACTTCAAACACACAAACAGCTGGCTATATTATTCTAGCAACTGAGCTCAGTTCAAGTGATGTACAGGCACTTCTTGACACCCACGCAAATATTGTTTTTATTGATACATATATCTATTCTATTGCAGCAGATTATGTCAATATGAACAACATGCAAGCCGTTTATAATATTATAAAATATTTCAAAGACTCAGGACACATTAATATAGGAATAATTAAAAGTTCCGCAGGCGCCTATAACTTCACTCTTCGCGAGCAGGCGTTCAATAGAGCAATTGTAGACCTTGGACTTACTCTGCGAGAAGAGAACAACTTTACCGTAGATTCGACCTTTGAAGGAGCTTATCAGGATATGCGCCTCCTCCTTAAAAGTAAACCTACACTCCCTACCGCATTATTCGCAAGCAATGACATAATAGCCCTCGGGTGCATTCGCGCTCTGCAAGAGAGCGGGTACAAAATTCCTAACGATGTATCTATCTTTGCCTTTGATAACATACCAATGTCTGAAATGTCAACTCCATCACTAAGCACTGTAAATGTACCGAACAGACATATAGGCCAAATTGCACTGGACATGCTATACCTCAAACTTCAGCACCAGACAGAGAGAGAACCTGTAGTAAATTTGATTAATTCCAAACTTATCCACCGCAATAGCGTCAAACATTTATAATGCATAACTATATATATCCCATTCAATCACCACAAATCGGAGCTTAAAAATTAAACAAGTCATCTACTACCTCACAATTCAATAATCTATCGCAAATATATTAACTTGATAACAATATTAATAATCAATAAACCCAGCAACCGCCACAAAATAGTAGCACAACAACAAACTATAGAATTTTAAAATTGCAGAGTAAGCTCACTTATACTCTCCACTCCATCACAATTTCAGTTTCACCAGTACTACCATCAACCTCTTCTTTTATAGCCTTGAACCCTTGGCTCATATAAAACTGTAGGCTACTATAATTTTTCTTAAAAACTTTGAGTTGTATTTCTGCTCTGTCTCTCTTTACATAATCTAACAACGCTTTCCCAAAACCTAGTCTTTGACTACTCGAATCGACAAAAATCGCTGCGAGATAATTATCTACCATTGACACAAACCCCTTAATAACATTATGCTCTATTGCAATATATGTTAAGAAATAAACCCATGTGCCTGAATAGAAGTTTTGCACCATATATCAACAATTCGCTCTACCTCATTAACCGCCAAGCGCCTAATTTCCATTTATTACCTTTCCTGAAATAAAAATATTCGTAAGTTGCAACCAAATTATTTTATTCAATTCAAATAACACAAAAAAACTTATAAGAAAACTAGCTTATCCCCCTGCTATGAATAGCAATCCACCCAACATATACATAAATTTATTTATACAAAACTCACAATATATCAATAATTGTTACCCTTCTGTAGTAGCGATTATTTCAATCATTATTAATTACTTACAGCTTACGCCAAAAAAAAGAACAATTCACTCAAATACCCCACTTTAAAGTAATTATACAACCGACTTATACATGAATATTTTATAGATCACGCACTACCGTACTAAACATATTTTTTTATTCAAGTAAGAAATATTACTCCGAACATTTCAGATATAAAATACAAGTTATGCTTTTACAGTATAAAAGTCCTACTGCAAAACAATATGCTTCATAGAACATTATTAATAAAACATACAATATACGCCCATAATTCTAATAATATTATAGTCCAAAATATTAATAAAAATGCATTAAAAAATACAACATTAATTACTAATCCAAAACCATCAAACGATGCAATTAAATTATTATTTTAGCACAATATTTCAACTTCAACCATATAAATAAAAGTAAATTTCTGCACCGTATTTTAAATTTGCATCAATAAATAATTAACAATAAATACACAAAACACATAAAGCCAAACTCGCCAAAAGGCTATAGTAATCACAGAAAAAAATTGCTCTATTAAATTAGCTAATAATAATTTCAATCCTCAACAGCATCTTAACCATCTTCAAATATTATAGTTATAGCAAATAATTTTATTATCAACTAATGTAAATCTAATACAATTTACTTAAATCACTTTTTTTTATTTTGCTAAAAAAAAATTAATACATTATAATTTTTATATGTAGACAAAAAAAATTAACAGACAATACAATTACACGAAAACATTATTTTATTAAACAATTGCTTTAAATATGCAATAAAAAGTCGCACTTTTTTTAAATTAATCGCTGTGACATACTAAAATTTAACATGTATATACAAATTACAACCACAAGCTGAGTCCATAGCGAAGCAAAAACACGGTTTATATGTACCTAGCTATTTATATTAATTACCAATTAATTACTAAAGAATTTGCTTGAACATTGGCGCATAATAGTGCTATATAATTTTAATACTATATATCTAAGTTTATACTTATTAAATGAAGGAGGTAGAAATGAGGTTTAAATCGATTCAGTTAAAAATTGCAGTCATAGCAGGAGTCTGTCTAATATTAGTAGCTGGGTCACTCATATGCTATAATATAATAACAGCCAATAAAACTCAGGAGTACACCCTAGAAAATGTATCTAGACTAGCTCAAGCCACGGCATTAGATGGTCTGAAAAATCTCGCTGGCGAAAAGGCAGGTCAGATAAAAGCTGAATTTGAGCTTACCCTAGATGCGGCTCGTACCATGGCTCATACTTTCGAAGTATTAAAAAAGGAGCAGAGTGGCAAAGACAAGCTAAACTTTGGCAGAGATCAACTCAACGCCATACTATTCAACGTTCTTAAAAAAAATCCTGATTTTAATGGCACATATTCCTGTTGGGAACCTAATGCTCTTGACGGCAAAGACAGCGATTTTAAAACTGGAAAAGATGGAAATAATGAACTTACCGGTCGTTTTACACCATACTGGAACAGAGATTCCAACGGCAATATTGCTGTGCAGCCATTGGTGGAATACGACTCAAAAGAAGCACACCCCAACGGAGTTTTAAAAGGCGGTTGGTATATAGGCCCTTCTACAACTAAAAAAGAAAGCGTACTGGCTCCACTTCCATATATAGTTCAGGGCAAAAATGTATGGCTAGCAACTATGTCAGTACCAATCATGATAGACGGAAAATTCTATGGTGTTGCAGGCGCAGATTACGACCTCACCTTTGCTCAAACCCTTGCTAAAAAAGCTGATTCCTCACTTTTCAAAGGTGCGGGAGAAGTAACAATAATCAGTAACGCTGGGTTGATAATCGCCGATAGTGAAAGGCCTGATTTGATTGGGCAACATCTTAAAACTTTACTCCCTAACGAGTGGGAAAATATTCTCGAAACTGTTCAGGCCGGAAAATCTATATCGGATATCGATGAAGAAGACGACACGGCTGAAGCCCTTTTCCCCTTTACATTGGGCAGGACAGGAAAGCCTTGGGCTGTATTCATCAGAGTTCCTAGAAAAATTATACTTGCCGAAATAAATGCATTAGGCAAAGAACTTACACTTCGTCAGCGTGATAGTACCTTCGTGCAAGGAGCTGTCTGTATTGCAATTACTCTTATAGCTATTATGGTCCTCTGGTTAGCGGCTGGCAGCATCTCAAAACCAATTAAGAATGCAGCTCTAATTGCAGACAGTATTAGAGAAGGTGATTTCAGTCAACGCCTAGACATAAAATCCGTTGATGAAGTTGGACAGCTTGCTCGTTCTCTCAACGGAATGTCCAACACTCTACAAGACGCAGCTATAGTCGCCAATAAAATTGCAAACCGCAACCTTGATGTCGATGTTGTACTTGCATCAGATCACGATCAACTCGGTCTTGCACTACAAAAAATGACTAAAAATTTAAATGAAGTACTCTCTCAAGTACAAGTAACTGGTGAACAGATAGCGAGTGGCTCAGCCCAGTCTTCAGATGCCAGCCAGTCACTTTCACAAGCTACTACAGAATCTGCAGCATCTTTACAGCAGATAACTGCCTCAATTTCACAAATCGGCGCACAAACTCAGCAAAACTCGGAAAACGCTCAACAAGCCAACCAACTAGCTGCAGCTGCTCGTAATTCTGCAGCAACTGGTGGACAACGCATGGATGAAATGAACTCAGCAATGAAGGATCTAAATGAGTCTGCTGACAAGATCGCCAAGATTATAAAAGTTATTGACGAAATTGCGTTCCAGACTAATTTATTGGCACTCAATGCAGCTGTTGAAGCGGCAAGAGCTGGGACTTATGGTAAAGGTTTTGCTGTGGTTGCCGAAGAAGTGAGAAACCTCGCAGGTCGCAGTGCAAAGGCTGCAAAAGAAACTGCAGAACTGCTTGAAAGTAATGAAGACCTTGTCAACAAGGCTAACTCAATTGCCGAGCATACTGGAGATGCTCTCAATGAAATTGTCGACGGCATTACCAAAGCAGCTGACCTTGTCGGAGAGATAGCATCAGCCAGTCAAGAACAAGCTCAAGGTGTTGCCCAGATTAGCCAAGGACTAAATCAACTTGAAGCAGCCACCCAGCAGAATACTGCCAACTCTGAGGAAACCGCTTCCGTTTCTGAAGAACTCTCTGGGCAAGCTCGTCTAATGCATGAAATTCTTGGACAATTCCAATTAAAAAAAGGTACCAACTCCCTTACAAGAAACACCCAAAAGCCATCCTCAGCAAATGGCAAATCATCTGATAATGCTTACACTCCTACGCCAATACAACGTCCAAACAAAGAAGAGGCATTTACAATAGATCCACGTGAAAAAATTATTCTTGATGACAATGAATTTGGTAAATTCTAACCGACCCTATCTACAAAAATTTATTTATACTTCTAAATAAATACAAACTCTTAACAAAAGGCTATAGGTCACAATCCTATAGCCTTTTGTCATTAAGGAACTGCATAATATTGCTTTATAAGACACCTACAATCCATAAAATAAACCCACTTAGAATAATTCAGCCATCTATAAATGAAATTATCTAAAGCCCAACTATATATAGAATATACATATTCAACCCCATCGATAGTTATTAAATTACTCATGACCTGTTACGTGATTCTACTGACATGATACTTTGCAAATAGCAATTGCAAAACCCCAGTCTTTAGTAGTAACAAAATCAGAGCCACCTAAAAATCATACAATAAGATAATCATAAAAACCTTATCTAAAATTTGACCTCTATTATAAAACGCTTATCAAATTAAATTATTTTGACGAAGAAAAAATAATGATAATACTTTCATATAATGTATATATATAATTAAAGTAACTAATGAAATTCAGAATATAACCCATTTGCAAAATAATAAATATTATAGGGCTAAAAATGCTACTCTCTAACATTTTCCAGTACAAAAGGGCTATAAGCCATTCATTAAAGATTATCTTGTAACCCTTGGTATTTTCCTTAATACAATTACTCCATAAATTCCTAAAACAAACTTTCGAACGATATTTCCTATTTTTTAGTATCACCATAATCATAAATTATCAAAATAGTTACAAGACTATATCTCTTTCTAAAAATAATCACTAATTATTCAAATCCACAATTTGATACAACACCTTAAGAGTTATTACAGCAATTAACTAAAGAACACGCCCTACTAACTTCATAATATACTTAAAAAAAAAGCTTAACATGCTGACAGAACTTTTTTAAACTGCTTTATGTAACCCCAAAATTCCATATCTCCAGATACTATAACTAGAACTCAACACAAAAAGCCCAATATACATTTAGTATATTGGGCTTAAATGATTGGCATTCCCAAGGGGATTCGAACCCCTGTTTACAGACTGAGAATCTGTCGTCCTGGACCAGGCTAGACGATGGGAACTTATTATGTTACTATTATAAGCTCATAAAAAACTGACAAAAGAAATAATAACTTAAAATGCCAAAATGTCAATATCATTAGAATTTATTTTTTTCATTCTTAAAGAAAAAGCAGTAAGCTTATAGCCATTACAACCATACCTGCAACAAGTCCATAAATACAAAGGTGATGCTCAGCGTACTTTTCAGCGGTAGGAAGGAGCTCATCAAGAGATATAAATACCATAATTCCAGCTACTCCGGCAAATAGCATACCAAATAAAGCCGGACTAAACCACCTAATTAATACGAAATACCCAAGCAATGCTCCAATAGGCTCAGAAAGACCAGAAGCAAATGAATAATAGAATGCTTTTTTCTTACTTCCTGTAGCATAATACACAGGTACAGAAACAGCAATGCCTTCAGGAATATTATGTATAGCGATAGCCACAGCGATAGCTATACCTGCTGATGGATCTTGTAAAGCTCCAGCAAACGTGGCAAGCCCCTCAGGAAAATTATGAATACCAATGGCAAGTGCAGACATCAACCCCATTCGCATAAGTTTCTGAGAGTGCTCCGTGCTGACCTTGCCTGGAACCATTTCACCTGCATCATGAATCTCATGAGGATTTTCTACTGAAGGAACCAATTTGTCAATCATAGCAATAAGTACCATACCCCCAAAAAATGCTCCTACAGTCGCCCAAGTTCCTGGCACTTTTCCCATTACATTTTCTGCTGTAAGAGCAGCAAGAGCTTTCTGAAAAATTTCCACAAATGAAACATAAAGCATAACACCTGCACTAAACCCTAAAGAGATAGAAAGAAATTTGGTATTGGTTTTTTTTGCAAAGAAAGCTAATACACTACCAATACCTGTAGATAAGCCGGCAAATAGAACCAACCCAAATGCAAATAAAACATTTTCTTGATACATAATGCATTCCTATCACAAAAAAATCATAACAAAAATACCAATAACAAATAATCTCTACATAATATTTGGACTTACAGACGCCTCATCAAAGGTCATAATATTTGATAATACCGCTACAGCACTATCCAGTAAGTTCATACAAACAGCACTACCCGTTCCTTCGCCTAGTCTGAAATCAAGATCAAGCATTGGCTCAAGCTTCAAATGTTCTAGCATTCTTATATGTCCTAGCTCTACGCTCTTGTGAGCAGAGATCATATATTCCTTTGAATCAGGAGCTATTGAAGCAGCAATCATTGCCCCTGCAGTCGAGATAAAGCCATCAACAACAACCGGCTTTTTATATGCTGCCGCTCCTAAAATTATCCCAGCTATGCCACCGATTTCAAACCCTCCGACCTTTGACAATACATCAACACCATCAGACTTATCTGGCGAACGTAGAGTTATAGCCTCGTCTATAATTCTAATCTTATTACTAAGCGCAGGATCATCAATCCCAGTCCCTCTGCCAGTAACCTCTTGCGCACTCATCCCTGTAAACACTGAGCATATCGCACTTGATGGTGTTGTATTACCAATACCCATATCCCCCGTAGCAAAGACATCATATTTAGAAATGTTATCCATTACTATCTCAATGCCGCCCTCTATGGCTCTTATAGCCTCACTCCGGGTCATAGCAGGCTCTCGATAAAAATTCCTCGTCCCTCTGCCTACTTTCTTATTAATAAGCTTACCACCTAATGTTGACAACTCAGCATCCACACCAAAATCAGCTACCAGCACATCGGTATTAGACACAGCGGCAAGAGCATTAATACTTGCTCCCTTATTAATAAAGTTCTTGACCATCTCTATAGTAACAGATTTGGGAAAAGCACTTACGCCTTCATCAACAATCCCATGATCACCCGCACAGGTTATGACAACCCTACGCTCTACTGGTGGCTGCATACTAGAGGTCATACCTGCAAGATTGAGTGCTAGATCCTGAAGCTTTCCTAATGACCAATGTGGTATTGCAAGCTGATCAAGCCTTAATTTAGCCTTCTGCCTCATTTGAATGTTTTGCGGCGCTATCAGACTTACCGTTTCTTCCAATACTCCCATCATCCACCTCTTCCTATTTTATATTAATAAATATCATTATTATTCACAACTTCTTTTATGCAGCTATTAATTTTCAAGCTAAAAACACAATATTGACTTAAGTCAAGGAAATCTTAGCCACAATAAAGTATTATAAGATTATAAGTTCAAAACAAATTATAAGCAATAATCAAATTCAATATAGAAAATGAATAAAAAATAAATTTATACTCATGTTATGTAATACACAATTTTTTTTAATAGTATAATGACGGTTGATACATCCTGTCTATGTAATACTTTGTCATTATCATTTTACCCCAAGGAGTCGCTATGTTTTGCTACCAATGTGAACAAACAGCTAATTGTCAAGGATGTCATGGAAGCCAAGGTGTATGTGGTAAGCCATCAGATGTTTCTGATCTACAGGATATGCTCAACGAATTAACCAAAGGAATAGCCTGGCTACAAACAGAAGCTGGCAATAAGGATTTGAGTGTTAGTCGATATCTTGTAGATGCACTATTTACAACTGTTACCAATGTGAACTTTGATGAATCACGGGTACAGGAACTTATTATGGCTGGTAATGAGATAAGAAAAACTCTGACAATAGGAGCTGATGCTTGCATTACAGGTGCGGATCTTGTTATTTCAAATGATATAAATGAGAATAAAAAAATTGCAAGAACTATCTCTATTACAATGCGTCAAGAAAAATTCGGATCAACAGTAACAGGCCTGCAAGAGATTATATTCTATGGGTTAAAAGGAGCAGCAGCATACCTCCACCATGCAAGAGTACTTGGGGTTGAAGATTCAGATATATATGCAAAACTAACAGAAATCCTCACTTTCCTCGCTAATGAACCTGACTCCGTAGAAAATCTCTTGGCAAATGCACTTGCAACAGGCGAATTTAACTTCAAAGCAATGGAACTACTCGATAAAGCAAATACTACAGCTTATGGTAATCCAGAACCAACAGAAGTAGCTATTACCCCTAAAGAAGGGAAATGTATTTTAGTCTCAGGTCATGATCTCAAAGACCTTAAAGACCTCCTTGAACAGACAAAAGGCAAGGGTATCAATATATATACTCATGGAGAGATGCTGCCAGCACTAGCTTATCCTGAGTTAAAGAAATATCCCCACCTTGCAGGCAACTACGGTGGTGCCTGGCAAGACCAGCAGAAAGAATTTGCAGACTTCCCTGGCTCTATCCTAATGACAACAAATTGTATACAAAAGCCTACGACCTACTCAGAGAAGATTTTTACAACTGGGCTTGTAGCATTTCCAGGCGTAAAACACATAGGAAAGACAAAAGACTTCACCCCAGTTATTGAAGCCGCTTTAGCAGATAAAGGATTCACAACTACAGAGGAAGAGAAAAAGATTTTGATTGGCTTTGGTCACAATGCTCTTGAAGCGGCAGCACCAGCAGTTGTAGAAGCTGTAAAAAGTGGCGCAGTCAAGCATTTCTTCCTTATCGGCGGGTGTGACGGCGCAAAGAGTGGTAGGAACTATTACACCGAGCTAGCTGAAAAAGTACCACAAGACAGCATTATTCTGACTCTAGCATGCGGAAAATATAGATTTAACAAACTCGACTTTGGCACTGTTGCTGGACTACCACGACTTCTTGATATTGGTCAATGTAACGATGCATACTCTGCAGTTCAATGTGCTCTTATGCTTGCAGAAGCATTCGAATGCGATGTTAACGAACTACCACTATCGATTATTCTAAGCTGGTATGAACAAAAAGCTGTGGCAGTATTGCTAAGTCTTCTATTCCTTGGCGTAAAAAACATCAGGCTTGGGCCAACCCTACCTGCATTCATAACTCCTGAGGCACTCCAAGTTCTAGTAGACACATTCGACATTGCTCCAACAACAACTCCAGAATCTGACATTAGAACAGCACTTGCATAACTAAAATACAAAACAAACACTATGCATTACCTCGTTTTTAATGAGGTAATGCATTATTAACTTATAATATTGCTTTTATATAAATAAACCAATTGCATCAAAATCATATTACTGTATTATCAATATCTATAAAATAATACTTAAGATGAGGTAAAAGAAATGGATACAAAAAAACAATTTTCAAGGAGACGCGGAGCAATCAGTATTATGTTATTTATTATTGCCTGCCTCATGCTCTCACTCTTCTTCCTTAGAATTACTTTATGGGGCATACTTGTTGTTATGATTTCAGCAGTACTTGTCGGAATATGCATACGTTTGAACCGTTGCCCAAACTGCAATACAAAGATCAGAAATGACGATGCTACAAAATGTGAAAATTGCGGTTGTGATTTAAAGTAGTGCTTCTCACTACAGCGTTTTAACAAAATTCGTTACTTGTTCGAAATTTCATTGTTAATGTAATCCTTTATAACAACATCAACATTCTCATTATTTACAATCACACCTGCTATTTTATGTTCTCGCTCAACACCACTGAGTTTGCTTATTTTTTTATTCCCTATTTTAATTTCATTGACAAGCGTAAGCCCATCAACAATATCATCTATATTATCATAATAAACAGCAGCTGTAATTTTATTATTTTTAATTGCCTCAAATAACTCAAGATTTCCTCCTGCTGAGACGACTTTTATTTTACCTTCCAATCCCTTTGCTTTTATACACTCAATTACACCCAATGCAATATTATCCAGTGCAGTCCAGACTCCAGTAATATCAGAATTACTCTCCAGAATATTCTCTATCAATTCATAGCTAGTATCTATACTTCCATCCGAACTAACAGTCTTTACGAGGTTCAATCCAGGATAATCCTGAACTACCTTTAATAATCCGTCAATTTTGCCATTATGAATCCTCCTCAAACGTGGACCAGCTATCGCAACAAGATTCCCTTTCCCGCCCATAGCATTTGCTAACTCTTTAGATACGTTCTCACTATCGCCTCTAAAATCAAATGAGGTATGGCTTACCCAATACTTATAATCTGCCACTGATATATCTTTTGCTTTTGCCAGCCATGACATCCAATAAATACCTTTTTCCTCCAAGAGTTTTGCAATATTTGTCGTCTCTAGAGCGCTATAACTATCAACAAAAAATATTACATTTTTTCCTGTTCTCTCTATTATGTTCTCAATATCAACAACCTGTTTACTATGCTCATCACGACAAGTAAACATAATTGTATTTACCCCAGACTTTTCAAAAAATCTACTAGCACCTGTTAAATACTTATATGGAGACTCATAAAACACCCTACCTACTGAGATTGCCGCAATATATTCCTCGCTGGCACTACTTTTAAAGTTGATCAGCAAAGTAAGCATGACAAGAATAATACAGAATGAATTATATCTCATATTTATCCCTATAACAAAAAACGGAAACATCCTACTAATATAGCATATATCATAATATGCAATATTACCAGAGATGTTTCCGTTAATAGATACTTTTTTTACTGTTATTGTACTTTGTATATAAAGATAAATTTCATTATAATATCAACTGAGTCATACATATTCCGTTATATATTTGGCTATATATAATCAACCATGATCTCACATTTAACAACATATTGAATTAGTCAATCACATTAAGCCAACCACCATCAACCGAATAATTAGAACCAAGAGTATAGCTTGCGCAATCAGAAGCAAGGAACACATAAGTAGAAGCAAGCTCTTCAGGTGTAGAAAAACGCTTAATAGGTGCATTCTCTTCAGCAATTCTATTTAAAAACTCATCAGGAGTAATCCCTTCTTTTTGACTCAAAATACCTGCCGTCTTTCTCCAGTCAGGAGTCATAACCAGTCCAGGACTTATTGTATTTACCCTGATATTATCCCCTACCACTTCATTTGAAAGGCATTTACCCAGCATAACAAGTGCAGCCTTGGTTACGTTATAAATCGGTTCATACCCAAGAGGTTGTTTCGCGCAAATACTTGCTGTATTTATAATAGCTCCAGCTCCTCGTTTACGCATATATGGTATAAAAGCTCTTGCTGTACGAATAGCAGCCATAACATGAAGATCCCAAACCTGATACCACTTCTCATCAGGGGCATTCATTACTGTTTCTTCAGTACCAACACCAGCATTATTAATTAGAATATCAACTCCACCAAATTCTTTTTCAATAACTGCTCGTGCACTCTCTATCTCCTCAGGTTTTGTCACATCTACAGATATTCCAATAGCCTTAACTCCAAACTCATCTGCAATCTTCTGTGCCTCTGCTTCTACCCTCTCTTTATTTCGTGCTCCAATAGCTACTTGTACTCCTTCAGCTGCAAATGCTCTAGCAACACCCAAGCCAATACCAACACTACCACCAGTAATAAAAACCTGTTTACCTTCTAATTTTAAATCCATATCAATCCCTATCTAATTTATATTTTATTGAATTAACAAACGAGCAACATAATCCCTACTTTATACATCACCCGACTTATAATTCTATCTCAATATCTTCTGATAAATCGGCATAAACCAAATCATCATTACCGGTATTATCTCTAAAAATCACCAATACTTCAGCATTTTGATTATTAAGAGGGAACGGTATCCAATGCCAACAAGCTCTACTCATTACCAATACTGATCCCTGCTTAACTTTAAACGCTTTTATTTTATCGTTCTCAACTTTCTGCTCATTAGCAGAGGCAACACAGAGTACAAAGTCATTCTTGACTGCAACCAGAATTTCTGATGTTTTTGCATGATGCTCCATCTTGCTTACAACCATATCTCTATTCTTACAGATCAACATACCAGAACAGCATTCTGCAGCCATCTGAACACCAACTGTAGTTGCAGTATATGTATAATCATCACTTGGTCCTAGCGGATCAAAGTTAGTAACATTAGCGCCAGCCATAACCATACCATATGGAGCAAAATCCTCCTTAGTTAATTCTATACATTTAATTTTCATAATTATTCCTTCAAAGGTTAACCCAACCAAATTTATTGCCAAACAAACAATTTTATTGATAAATAACATCCTCGCTGAAAAAGTTCGCTATCAGATAAAGTCCCGCACCTCTAACACCTCTATCCAACCCAAACTCCGAAAAACAAATTGCGGTATCTCTTTTAAGCGATAAAAGAGACATACTATCCACCTTTTTCTTTACTTCATTTATAAATTCATCGCCTGCTCCATTATAAATACCCTGAATTATTATCAATTTAGGATCGCATGATAAGATCAGATTATTTATACCTCTAGCGAAATACGTTGTTATCTGATTCATTATTTTAATTGCCAGAGGATCTAAATTTTTTCTAGCTCTAAAAAGATCCTCCGGAAAAATTTCATCCAGGCAAAACAATTCAGATTCCAAAAATTGCTCACGCTCACTCATTATAAGACGGAGAATATTCCTCCATGACACCTCTGCTTCAAAACACCCTGTTCCACCACAAATACAAGTACATCCGTCATGTGTATTTACAATTGTGTGCCCTATTTCACCTGCGATGTTCTGACTGCCATGACTGAGCTTCCCATTTATTATCAACCCACTGCCAACACCTTCTTCAAGCACATCAATTGTTGCAAAATCATCTATCCCTACAGCTTTACCTTCAAGCATTTCCATAAAAGCTTCGTACCTATTGATATTGTCAGTATAAATAGGGATCTCTTTGCCTATTCGTTTCTCTATTGCACTCCTGAAATCTAAATCACAGTTCCATGACCCAAAATGTGGTGAGTATTTCAATGTCCCTGCCTCAGGATCAACAATCCCAGGTAAAGCAAGAACGATTGAATTTATCTTTGCAGCACCCTTGAGTTCTTTGAATTTATATATATGAGTTACCAGAAAATTCAATACATTTTCATAAGTCACCTCAGGATCAAGATTGATATACTTTGACTCTACAATCTCTCCTCTAAAATTCAGCAATGCACTATTTATAAAATTAGGCCCAATATGCGAAGATATTACATATGAATAGTTTTCATCAAACATATAGAGTAGTGGTTTTTTTCCACCCTCCTCAGTAGATTTTCCTTTTCCGGCCTCTTTTACTAACCCTAAATAGATATAATGATCTAAGACCTTCTTAATAGTAGGCTTGCTTAGCTCTGTTTTCTTTGCAAGTTCTGCAATCGACGTCTCTTTTGCATTTCTCAACGCATCTAGTACCGCGAATCTATTACTCTGCTTGAGCGATCTGTTCTTTTCTTCAATAATATTAATCATGACTATACTTTACTCTCTATTTCGTCTTAGTCAAGTTTATAAATCGGTTTTAATAACCCTTTTATTTAGATCTAAATTGACAAAAAAAATCAGTGCAGATATCCTACACTGATTTTTAAAATGTATTTCGATACAAGTTATACCGCTGTTGCTCTAATCTTTTTAACATATGGAAAAAGATTTCTTCCTGGACACGCGGTACTCTTTAACTCTTTATGGCCATATAATTTAGATGGAGCAATATTATACCCCTGCATCAAACTTCTACATAATAGTTCAAGGCTAGCAACCTGTAATCCTGTAGGAGTCTGTATCTCAAAATTTCCCAGACACATTATGCCTATATTATGGCTATTATTATGTTTAGCATGCGCTCCCTGATAAATTATATTGCGTCCCTGCCAAATTCTGCCAGCTCTATCGATAATATAATGATATGCAATATCACCAGCTTTAAGTGTTTTAAAATGAACTTTCTGAATTTTAAGCAATGATTTTTCAACCTCTTCAGGCGAAGTTGCGAAATTTGGTTGAGGATTACCTTCGTGATGCACTGTAATTCTCTCTACACCATTCATCATCTTCATTCTTGATGGAATAATGCTCTTGGCGTGCCACTTAGCTCTTGAATATGCCTGAATTTTTCCAGAACCATTTAAGCATACAGGAGTAGATCTGTTCTCAAGCCTCACTTCATTCCTTCTAGCTTTCCTATTGATACTTGGCTTAAACCTATTAGTCTTGCTAAAGGACTTAAATTCATGATCTGGAAAAGAGCCTCCTGAGAGGATATCCCCGCTATAAATCTTCTGTCTATAAGCCTGGGACATATTACCACTTCCTCCGCCTTTGCTACAACCAGCCAAACCTCCCAAAGCAAGTACAGAACCACATACTTTTAAAAAATCTCGTCTATCCATTAAATTTAAAATCCAAATCTAAACTGTAAAATATAAAAAGTCTTATACTCTATCGGCAATCTCAAATATTATTTCCTTTAGATTTTAGATTTCTGCTTATAGTTGAAAAAAACTTATTTTCTTATATATTTTTAGTGATTAGCGATATCCACTGTAACAGGTGAATAGATAAATAGTTAATATACCCTGACTCTACCAAATAATTGACCTGCAGCTCTTAAATCTTATATTAACGTTAAAATTATTGTAAAAATGTACATTATTTATCTAATAACATATCAAAATCATATTGTTTTTTATTACATTTACCCTATATTTTATAAATACTATTAGAGTTAAGTCAGGTAATTATTAACAAATACCTAAATACTTATATTGCTTTCTGTTAAAAAAACACAATAAGGGTTTTAAATGTCAGTTAAATCACTAATTAACACACTATTTATTGCAATTTTTCTACTTGTTACAGGCTGTGAAGAAGATGATATTATTGTTCCTGAAAAAATATCTCTGATGACCAGCTCATGTACAACAGCAGGTATAAATCAGGATTTGAAAATAAAAGTTTCTATTATTGGCAAACAGAAAGATAACCCTGGCAGTGCATCAAATATTCCAGCACCGAAGATTAAACTATTATGGAAAATAACTAGAAAGCCTGAAGGCAGCAACCCTATTATTTTAACTGATCAATCAACTACAGATGCCGGAGGTATTGCTGAGGCTAGAATATCTGGGATAAAAAAAGAAGGTGTATATATTGTCGAAGTAAACGCACCCGAATACCCATGGCTCAAATCCCAAAAAGTAACGATACTAGGTGGTATCACAGTAACAGGGAATGATCAGGATGGCTGGGCAAAGGGGACACTTGAGCACCCAATTGTTTTCACTGCAACTGACAGCAATGGAAGACCGATCAAAGATGTAAAGTTCTCATTCGACCTAAGAAAAGCACCAAAAGGCTCAAAACTCTTTGGCAGCTCAGGAATTACAGGAAAAGATGGAAGCACGTCACTGGATGTGAAACTTGGCAGTAAACAAGGAGGAGGAGAGATTGGTGTCAATATTATCAGCGCTCCATGGACATTTGAAGACGTTGTGCCGGCACTGAAAATTAAATTCTTCTCTATTGATATATGGAGAGTAATTTTTGGTGTAGCCGGTGGTTTGGCAATATTTATCTACGGTATGAGACTTATGAGTGACGGGCTATCACTTATTGCCGGGGACAAACTCAAAGGCTTACTTAACTTTCTGACTAGTAACAGATTTGCAGCTGTTGGGATAGGAGCAGTGGTAACAGGCTTCATCCAAAGTTCGAGTGCATGTACTGTCATGGTCATTGGATTTGTAAATGCTGGGCTTATGAGCCTTGAGCAAGCTATTGGAGTTGTGATGGGAGCCAACATAGGTACAACAATCACAGCCCAGATGCTATCTTTCAAGCTAACATCACTTGCTCCGATCGCTGTAAGTATAGGTGTACTTATGTCTGTTACAGCAAAAAAGAGCAACATAAAATTCATAGCACAGATTCTGGTTGGCTTTGGACTCCTTTTCTTTGGAATGCAAATGATGTCTGGCCCGCTGAAAGAATTAAAAGATGCAGCAAGTGTAAAAAATATTTTTGACGGGCTCAGTTGCCTGCCTGATGCTTCTGGATTTATTCCACTCATGCCTTTTATCAAAGCAATTATTGCTGGTACAGTACTGACAGTTATAGTTCAAAGTTCAAGTGCTTCAATCGGTCTGCTACTGACACTTGCTGGAGCAGGACTGATTGATGTATACGCTGGATTTGGTATTCTTCTGGGAACAAATATTGGAACCACCATTACAGCAATCCTTGCAGCAATAGGATCAACCAAGACTGCAAAACGTACAGCTTGTGCACATGTAATATTCAATATAGCAGGAACTGTCGCGATGATAGCCCTTATGAATGTCCAATATAATTCAAAGCCGATATTCCTTTCATTTATAGCAGATTTTACAGCAGGAGATCCTTTTACTGGTGAAAACCTCCCTCGGTTCCTCGCAAATGCACATACAATATTCAACATTGGATGTACTGCTATATTCATTTGGCTTCTAACTCCGCTTGCAACTTTCACTAGATTTGCGGTGAAAGATGGTAAAGTTCCAACTAATGAGTTGGAACTATCAAAAAAAGTTTTAGACAAAAACCTTCTTGCTACACCTGCAATAGCACTTGAGCAGGCATGGTATGAAATATCCACTATGCTAGATAAAGGTCGTCAGGCAATTATTACCAGTTCAGAATCTATTATGAAAACCGCCTTAATCAATCCGATAAATGGTAACGGGGTAAAACTCAGTGATGAAGAAGAATTCCAGTCTATCTCACTTGAGGTTAATAAACTTGAAAAAGACGTTGATCATCTCCAGATGGCTGTAACTGACTATGTTACAAGTATTTCTCAGGAAGTTTTAACACAGGAGCAAGGTAGAGCTATTCCTAGACTTCTGCACTCAGTAAATGATGCTGAGCGAATTAGTGATCACTCTATTCATATTCTCAGACTTTCACGTAGAATACGTAAACGTAGTCTTAAGTTTTCACCAGAAGCAGTCAATGAATTAAATGTCATTCTAAACTTAATCTCTGAATTATTTAAAATGACTGACAATAAACTCCGTTTTGCATACAAAGCTTCTGATACTGGAGAATTTACCTTAGAAGACAAACGAAAAAGTTTTGATGCAGCAAAAAGTGTAGCTAATCAATTGAAGGAAAGAGTAAATACTTTCCGCAAAGCCCACGTAGCAAGACATGAGAGCCATGATTGTGACATTAGATCTGGTGTAATATACCTTGATATGCTACAAAATCTAAATCGCGCTGGCGGGCATTTATTCAATATCATTCAAGCTATTGATAACTGTTAATTATATTATAAATTATACACTATTTATATAATATGTACTTTCATATTCGGATTGCACTCAATTTTATAACAGTATGCTATAAAAAAAGATAACTCAGCAAACCAAATACGATCAGTATGATATTTTTTTCTACTGGAATATACCGCTAAAAGCAGAATATTACTCAAAACAATTATTTTGGGCCATAAACAATACTTGCATAGCCATTTTAAAGTGTTATAATATACGTAATGGCTCGCCTATGGATGTCACGGGGCGGGGAAGCATCTATGACAAACAAAGATGGTGAGCATACTAAAGGACACCCTTGCATCCCGCAGGTGTCCTTTAGTTTTGATATCCTGTGATACCTAGTCATAACGATCAATTATTTTTTAATATAAATTTTGAGTTGTTATAAGAATGGATTAGTCGCATCACGCCAGATCATAGTCTCTCTACTAGGGATAAAACCCATACGACGTGAAATTTCCTGAGCCGTATAACGAAGAACTGCGCTGAACTTGACAAGTTTACTGGACAACATCTCTACATCAGTTCCAGAAATACTACAAGCAGCTATAGGCTCCGCATGTTCATTAAATATGGGCGCACCTATACAATAAACATCATGTTCATGCTCTGAATTATCCAAACAAAAACCTTTCTGACGCCCCTCAGCAAGTTCTTTTCGTAAAACGACAGGATCAGTAATCGTGTTATCTGTATATTTTACCAGAACTTCATTTTCAATAATACTATTGACCTCATTTTCAGGCATAAATGATAGTATTGCTTTGCCAATTGATGAACAGTACATAGGGCCAACTTCACCTATTGCCGAACGAGCAAGCAACCTATCAGATGACTCAATTGCGTAAATATACAAACATTGATCACCATCTTTAATTGCTAAATATACAGATTCATGACAGTAATCACTTAGAATCCTCAGTAATGGAGCCGCTCTATCACGGAGCTGAACGTTTATTCTTACCGCTTGCGTAAGAGGAATAATTGCCGTTCCAAGAGAATATTTCCCATTTTCATATTTTTCAACAAATCCTTTAGACTCCAAAGTCTGCAATAACGTATAAATCGTTGTTTTCGGGTATGGCAGAATACGGGTCAACTCAGCAAGACTAAAAACAGGGTTGGACGAAGTAAACGCTTGCATAACCTCTATAGCTTTTATAACAGAACCTATCATGATAATGTCCCCTTCGCTTTTTACGCACTCGATTTAACAATAAACAACATCATTCTACAATACCGAACTAACTTAATCCAATTTTTTATTATTATCTTTTAATTTTAATGTTATTAGAAATTTGACTAAGGGAAAAATATAGAATATACTCTTAATATGTTGAACAGTGTTCGTCTATGTGGAACAATATTAGGAGATTAATAATGTTAAAAAAAATTGCGTGTGTTCTGGTGGCTATCAGCATCTATGCTATGGGAATGACAGGGCTCAATGCTGGTGAAAAAGTGAACCTATCATTCTCTTCTTCAAGTGTACCGAATGATGCACATACAAAGGCAATGTATGTCTTTAAGGATGAGGTTGAAAAAATTTCAAATGGTGAGATTACAGTTGATGTATACGATTCTGGTCAGTTATTTACTCAAGACGGCGAGCAGGCTGCAATTATACGTGGAACTGTAGATATGATATATAGCAGTGCACCATGGGTAGCACAACAAGTTCCATATGTTTCAATGCTTGGCGGTGTATATACTTTTGCCGGTTATGATCACATGAATAAGGTTATGACTGGAGAAATAGGCAAAAAAATATACACTGATATTGCGAAGAAAGCTAATATCAGACCACTTACTGCTTTCTATTTAGGTACCCGCCAGTTACTTTTACGTGACATCGGTAAAGAAGTAAGAACACCTCAAGATATGAAAGGTGTCAAACTACGTGTTCCAAACTCACCAACTTGGATAGCTCTGGGCAAAGCACTTGGTGCCAATCCCACTCCTATGAGTTTCAGTGAAGTATACCTTGCTCTAAAGACTGGTGTTGCTGATGGTCAAGATAATCCTATGCCAACAGACAAAAATGCAAAATTCTATGAAGTATCAAAATATTTAACACTCACCAACCATGTTGTAGATATGGTCTGGCCTACCATGAATGAAAAGAGATGGCAAAGTCTGACAGACCAGCAAAAACAATGGATCATTACTGCACTCGAAAAAGCTAGACAATTTTGCGACAAGACTAACCTAGATGCAGAAGCTGGCCTTGTAGAATTTTTCAAAAACAACGGTATTGTTGTTATTGAAGACCCAGATATTGAAGCTTTCATGAAATATGCGAAGAATTCTTACCAGACAGAGAGCAAGAATATATCTAAGGACTGGGACTGGAAACTATACGAAGAGATTCAAAAAGCAAAACCATAATAATAAAATTGGCTGATATTTTGAAACGCTATTACATCACTCTAGCAAACATTACAACTTAATGCTTCTAGAGTGATGCTTTAAAAGTAAGGTAGTTGTTATAATGAAAAAATTTAAACCACTTATAAAAGTTATTGCTGACTTTGTAGAAATCTACTTACCATGCACTACCTTCTCACTGATGTTTCTTGCATTTATTGTTCAGATCATCAGTCGCTACCTCTTCAATTACCCACTTGCTTGGGCATTTGAGGTAACAACATTTTGTTTTGTCTGGACAGTACTTTTTAGTGCGCTTTATGCTAAAAGAACAGCCAGTCATGTGAAGTTTACTATTTTATATGATAAACTATCTTCAAAAACTCAACTCTGGGTCAGAATCTGCGGAAATGCTTTAATCGTCTTTACTCTAATCGCTGCATTCTACCCATCATGGGATTACATCTCATTCATGAGCTATAAGAAATCTACTATTTTAAATATTCCATACAACATAGTGTATTTTCCATTTATGATCTTTCTCACAGGTATGATAATACGCTTCTCTATTGATATTATAACTGATTTTAGATCTCTGAAAACAAAGACAAATTTAAAAATTGAGAAGGAACATATATAAAAAGTGCTTCAGATCAAAGCAAATAACAAGGAATAAGAATGAATTTTCCGTTAATTATATTTTTCGTAAGTTTTATACTGATATTTTTGTTACGCCTTCCAATTGCAATTGGTATGGTAACATCAAGCATCCTATATCTAATGTGCTCAGGCGGTCCAGGAGCTGATTTAAGCATGGCCGCTGAAAAAATAATGACCAACCTTGAAGCGAACTATATTATTATTGCAGTCCCGTTATTTATATTTATGGCTCAAATAATGAATTCTGGTAAGATCACGGATATGATCTTTAAATTTGCCAACGCAGTTGTCGGGCATAAGCGTGGCGGTCTGGGACATGTTAATGTCATAGCTTCAATAATATTTTCAGGAATGACAGGTTCTGCAGTCGCTGATGCGTCTGGCCTTGGCATGATGGAAATTAATGCTATGAAAAAAAATGGCTATGATGATGGGTTCAGTTGCGCAATAACTGCTGCCTCAGCTACTATAGGACCGGTATTCCCACCAAGTATTCCTATGGTATTCTATGCTATGCTCTCTGGAGCCTCAATTGGCAACCTCTTTTTAGGAGGCATGATACCCGGATTATTAATAGGAGTCGCACTTATGGGGTATATTGCTTGGATTGCCCATAAGCGAAATTACCCAAGAGGCGTAAAAACTGTCTTTAGAGATTTAATTGCTATTACGATAAAAGCGTTTCCAGCACTTTTCTCAGTAGTAGTACTGCTTGGTGGTATCTACTCCGGCGTCGTAACTCCTACAGAAGCTGGAGCTCTAGCATCAGCATATGCAATTCTTATTGCTGTTCTTGTGTATAGAGTTATGGGATGGAAATACCTTGGACTTGCTATAAAAGAAACGGTGCGAACAACCGGAGTAGTCTCAATAATTGTAGGCTGTACCTATACTTTCTCATACATTATTGCTCGCGAACATATCCCCATGTATGCAGCTGAATTTTTACTCAATGTTACGAATAACAAGTACTTGTTATTACTGCTTATTAATATTATCTTCTTAGTACTCGGAATGTTTATTGATACTTCTGTAATTACTGTAGTTTTTATTCCTATGGTACTGCCACTAGTGAATATGCTTGGTATTGATTTGGTACATTTCGGAGTAATTGTTGTAATAAATATGATGATAGGGCTATCTACCCCACCATTTGGCATGCTGCTGTTTATCGTATCAGGTATATCTGACACATCACTTAGCAAAGTGATCAAAGAAGCAATGCCAATGATATTTGCAATGCTAATAGTACTTCTAATTGTGACCTATGTTCCTCAAATTGTACTATTCTTGCCAAACTTACTTGGATTCTAATTCTTAAAATATGAAAGGTAAAATAAATGGATATTGACAGAGTATCTCCAAATGGAATGTGGGTAACAATGATTACCCCATTCACAAATGAAGGAGAGGTAGACTACGATTCAATAAAGCGTTTGGTTGAATGGTATATCGAAGGAGGATTAGACGGAATATTCGCAATCTGCCAATCCAGTGAGATTTATTACCTCACAATGGAAGAGAAGATAAAAATTCTCAAAGAGATTATTAGAACTGCTGATGGGCGAATCGCAATTGTTGCTTCAGGCCATACTAGCGACACCACAGGTCAGCAGCTTGATGAGCTAAAAGCTGTAGCAGATACTGGAGTAGAGACACTGGTTCTTATTGCAAACCGTCTCGCTAGAATCGATGAAAATGATTCTGTATGGAACAAGAATCTTGATGCTATTGTAAATCATCTTGATGACTCTATCGCACTTGGTATGTATGAATGTCCTTACCCTTACCATAGACTTTTGAGTGAGAATAACATCAAGCATTTTATGCAGAATGACCGTTTTGTATATTTCAAAGACACTTGCTGCTCGCTCAATAAAATTAAATCAAGACTGGAACTTATCAAAAACAGCAACTTCAAACTGTACAATGCAAACACTCTTACTGTTACAGAATCGCTAAGAGCAGGAGCTCATGGTTATAGTGGGATTATGGCAAACTTCCACCCTCATCTATACAGCAAGCTTTACTCGTTATTTAAAGCCAATGATCCAAGAATCGATGAATTACAGAGCATTCTTAGTATTCTATCATCAATGAGTGAAGAGATGTACCCACTAACTGCTAAGATTTATTTAAAATGGATGGGAGTTATCGACTCATCATTCTCAAGAAGATTTGGTACATCTATAATTGATGAAAGTTACTATAGACTTTTAGAACATCATAAAATATTTGTTGAGAGCTTATCATGGTAAAATAGTAGAGAAGTCTCACTTTATACAAATAGGATCTAGGCGAGTTCTTCGCCTAGATCCTATTTGTATAAATCAAAAGTAAAGTATACACGCTCAAACTACATACACAAACTATCCAAGCGTGTCAAAAACACATCCTGCTGCACCAATTACTCCAGCATCACCGCCAAGTAAGGCAGGAACAATCTTCATTCTATCTACTGCACGTTTGAAAGGGAGTACTTTGTACTCTTTATTGATTTTATCAAAAAGAAAATCACCTGCTGCAATAACACCACCATAAATAACCATCATCTCTGGATTGAGCAAATTAGCCATACCAGCACAAAGATTTGCAATATAATGAGTAGCAGAGTCTACTATTTCAAGAGCAAGTTCGTCCTTATCAAGTTCAGCTGTCGTAAAAATATCTTTACAAGTAATTATACTATAATCATCAAGCTTTGAGAGCGTACTCTTTCGACCAGCTTCAAGCTGCTCAACAAATCTTCTTTGAATGGATGAAGCTGAGGCATAAGCTTCAATGCACCCTTTAGCTCCACAGCCACATAGCCGTCCATTATTATCAACAATAAAATGCATCTCACCAGCAAGCCCGTCTACACCCTTCCATAGCTTATTATTCAGTATTATAGCTCCCCCAATACCCGTACCAATAGTAATCATAAGCATTGTTGAGCACTCTTTTCCAGCACCAGCAAAAAATTCACCATACCCCGCTGCATTTGCATCATTTTCCAGAATAGTAGTAATACCAGTAAGCTCAGTAAGTCTATCTCCAAGATGTGCATCCTTGAGATTTAAATTAGGTGTATCATACACTACACCAGTTTCAGAGTTAACAATTCCAGGACATGCAGCACATGTTCCTACAAATTCACTCTTCTCTATACCAAAATCAGCAACAGTCTTTTCAACAAGATCTGCAAGAGTGCTTGAAACAGCATCAAAGCCACCATTCTTTGGAGTAGACACACGATTATTTAGCAGGACCTGCCCTATACTATCAACAACCGCACACCTAGAATTTGTTCCACCGAGATCAATTCCCAACGCTAATTTTTTATCACCCATACTACAATTCTCCCAAAACCAAACCACAGTATATATAAAGTAGAAAAATATACCCTACAATTCTAACATCAAGAACTTACTCTTCTTTCAACCACGCTATAAACTTTGCAACCGCTCTGCCCCTGTGGCTAACTTGATTCTTCTGTACATCTGAAGCTTGCGCAAAGGTTACCCCAAGATCATCTGATAGAAAGAGCGGATCATATCCAAATCCTTTATTACCAGCCAGCTCTTCAATAATTCTTCCGGTAGTATTTCCCTCAAAGAACACGCTCTCATTTCCGCCAAAAGAAAAAGCAAGAACACATACAAACTTTGCTCCCCTTTTTTCAATAGGAACGCCAGCAAGCTTTTCTAATAATAGCTTATTATTACTTTCATCGGTAGCGTTAACACCTGAATAACGCGCAGAAAACACGCCGGGTTCACCTCCAAGAAAATCAACCATTAGTCCTGAATCGTCTGCAAGTACTGCACATCCTAGTTCTTTTGCAACTGACTCTGCTTTTAAAGCAGCGTTCTCAAAGAATGTAAAACCGTTCTCCTCAACATCAGCTACTTGTGGAAAATCCAGTACTGAACGAACTTTGATTTTCAGCGGAGCAAGTATATCCGAGAGTTCAAGGATTTTATGTTTATTGCGGCTGGCAAGTACTATTTCTGTTACCTTAGGCATAATTTCCCTTTAAATACCAAGAGTTTGCTTCTGTATAGCAATAAGCTCAGCAACTCCTCTGCCTGCAAGATTCTTCAAAGCCTCTAGTTCATCATTTGAAAAAGGTTCGCCTTCAGCCGTACCTTGAATTTCAACATACTTTCCTTCACCAGTCATAACAACATTCATATCAACCTCAGCGTTACTATCTTGCACGTAACAGAGATCAAGCACTGGTTCTCCGGAAATAATACCTACACTCACAGCAGCGACGAAATCTGTTAATGGCAATTCTTCAACAATCCCTCGTTCCCTCATCCATAAAAGAGCATCATAAAGAGCAACCATCCCCCCTGTAATACTCGCACAGCGTGTGCCACCATCAGCCTGAATAACATCACAATCGATATTGATAGTATTATCTCCAAGCTTGACCATATCTACTGCTGCTCGAAGACTTCGACCAATAAGGCGACCAATTTCTACAGTACGACCTGATTGTTTACCCTTAGCCGCTTCACGGTTCATACGTGAGTGTGTACTACGCGGCAACATACCATACTCAGCTGTCAACCACCCTTCACCACTATCTTTTTTAAATGAAGGCACACCTTCAGAAACAGAGGCAGTACAAATGACCTTCGTATCACCACAAGAGATAAGCACCGAGCCCTCTGCATGTTTAGTAAACCCACGGATTATCTCAATACTTCTCAGTGAATCTAAATTTTTCATAATAACTCTTTCTAATAAAAACTCACTAAACACCGAGCAAAGTTGTAATAAGACCGCGGTAAATATGCATTCTATTCTCAGCTTGATCAAATACTGCAGATACAGAAGTATCATCCATAATTTCATCTGTAATTTCATCACCGCGATGAGCTGGCAAACAGTGAAGCACCCTTACTCCATTTTTAGCTGCATTTACAAGGTCTCTATTCAACTGATAATCAGCAAAATCACGTCTACGCTTTTCAGTTTCTTCCTCCTGGCCCATACTTGCCCAGACATCTGTATAAATTATGTCCGTATTCTTAACAGCCTCGAATGGATCAACTATTTCACGCACTTCACAATCCGGACATGCCTGGCGCATCATCTCAAGATCCTTATCACCCAAATGATAGCCATCTGGACTAGCAATAGTAAACTTAATACCAAGTTTAGCACAGATCACACCAAGGCTCCTTGCGACATTATTACCATCACCGATATATACAAGTTCCCGTCCTTTACAGTCATCACCGAAGCACTCACGCATGGTCATAATATCTGCCATTGCCTGAGTAGGATGTGAATAATCAGACAGAGCATTAATAACAGGCTTATCACACCAGCTAGAATACTCTTCAATTTCTTCATGAGAAAATGTTCTCATACTAACAACATCAACAAAGCGAGCCATAACACGTGCCTGATCAGGCAGTGATTCACGGTCAAACATTGCTTTACCGTTATAATCCATATAAATTGCAGAACCGCCAAGTGAATTCATTGCAATTTCAAGACTTATACGTGTACGCAGAGAAGCTTTCTGAAAGTACATCCCTAGTGTCTTGCCACTGAGTAAGTTATCAACTTTACCAGCTCTCTTTCTCTTCTTCAACTCTACAGAACGAGCAAGAATACATTCCAACTCTTCAGCTGAAAAATCAATAATATTTATAAAATCTTTCTTCATAATACTTTCTGCCTCTCTATTATTTACTGCAGCTACTGCTACATGCTCTTTACAACTTTTTCAATTATATCAAATCCAAAGCTTAGCTCTTCCCGAGTTATATTAAACGCCGGGAGTAGACGAAGCACACTGCCATGAGTACAGTTTATAAGCAGTCCTTCTTCACGACACTTTTCAACAATTCCTGCACCTGCAATTTCCAGTTCAATACCTATCATAAATCCTGCGCGACGAACCTCTTTGACTACCCCTGTACCATTACCCAAGCTCTCTGCTCTCTGTAAAATATAGTCACTCAATGTTTTTACATTCTCCAGCAAACCTTCTTCTTCAATAACCTGAATAGCTCTTATGCCAGCAGCACAGCCAATTGAATTACCACCAAAGGTACTAGCATGTGTACCAGGGATTAGACTTTCTGCAACCCCAGGTTTAGCCATAATTAACCCCAGAGGCATACCACCTGCTATTGCTTTTGCAGAAGTTAGAATATCAGGTTGCACTCCAAAATACTGATAACCAAACCACTCCCCAAGACGAGCTGGCGTAGTCTGCACTTCATCGAAAATAAGAAGAATATTTTTTTCATCACATATTTTTCTTAGCTCCAGCAAAAATTCTTTAGTAGCCGGAAACACCCCATTCTCACCTTGAACCGGTTCAAGCATTATTGCACAAGTTTCATCATCTACCAGAGCTTTTACTGACTCAATATCATTTAGCTTAGCATGTAAAAATCCTGGTACCCCAGGCTCAAAGCCTTTTCTATACGCAGGTTGACCTGTAGCACTAATCGCAGCAAAAGTCCTACCATGAAAAGACCCTTCCATAGTAATTATCTTATATTTTGGTTGAGAATACAATCGAGCAAGCTTGATGGCAGCCTCAGCAGCCTCAGCTCCAGAATTACAGAAAAAGCACTTCTGCCCGTCAGCGCGTACAGAAAGCAACTGAGCAAATTGTCCTTGCTCTTCAATATGAAAATTATTAGCAACATGAATTAGCTTCCGCGCCTGCTCAGCTACAGCCTCAGCAATAGCTGGATGACAATGCCCAAGCCCAGCAACACCCCAACCTGGAAAGAGATCTAAATACTCCTTACCTGAAGCATCCCAGACCTTGCTTCCTCGGCCTCGAACAATTGTCAATGGCAAACGATTATAATTTGCAATTACATACTTTGAAAATTGTTCTTCTATCTCTTTCTGACTCATTCCCATACCACTCTCCTTCGATCAGCCTGATTCACTATCGCACAGGCTTTCTAAAACTATAAGACAATCTCAGTACCCACACCACTGGTAGTAAACATCTCCAAAAGAAGTGCATGTGGCTGTGACCCAGAGACAATATGAACTTTGTTAACACCACCTTTAAGAGCAAAAAGTGCTGCCTGAGTCTTTGGGATCATACCATCAGCAATTTTACCCTCAGAGGTCATTTTATTAATGCGCTCACTATTAGCATGAGGGATAAGAGTACTCACATCATTTTTATCCTCAAGTATACCAACAGTATCCATGAAGAATACAAGTTTATTTGCTTTAAGTTCACTGGCTACTAATGCGCTAGCAGTGTCTCCATTGATATTATACATTGTGTCAGAATCTTCACCCAGTCCATGCGCTATAGGAGCAATAAAAGGCACTCCCCCACGTTCTTGAATCTGATAAACTAGCGAAGCATCTATTGCAACAGGACTACCAACAAAACCCAAGTCAACCTCTGGATACTCCACAATCGACTTCTTAATTGCTTTCAAAAACCCATGGCCACTGCCATTTAGCGGTTCCGCTTTACCGCCAACCTCTTCCATCAAGCTTATAAGGTGCGAATTTACTTCTTCACCAAGAACTTTGCTTACAATTCTTATCGTTTCGCCACAGGTTACACGCTGCCCATGCACAAACTTCGCTTCAATCCCTGACTTTGCCATAGCTCTGGTAATTGCCTTACCTCCGCCATGCACAACAACTGGTCTAATTCCCACAGTATGCATAAAATCAATATCAATGAATATCTTTTTCAGAATTTCATCATCTTCCTGAGCGCTACCACCTAACTTAATTACAACGACCTCATTCTGAAATTTCTTAATATAAGGCAAAGCCTCAATCAATGTAGCAGATTTTTTTACAGCTTCCTGAATCATCTTATTTCTTCCGATTAAAATAATTAGGAACGGCCATACCCGTTCCTGAAAAACATTACGACCAATGTAATTTTTAGTCATGTTTCTGCAGCAACCAACGCTTGCATGATTCAGAATTATACGTATAAAACCTGATATAGTCAAGACTACCATTTATTAAATATACTTATTAAACCACAGATACCCTTTCGGCAAAAAAACACCCTTTACCTATCAAATACCCCTTAATAACACCTACATTTGCAGCTCAACATTCACAAACTATAAGAAATTTAAAAACCACATTCTAATACAAACCACCATAAAGCTATTATTTTCCTACTTTTCAGTACTAATAATACTAAATTTGTCACCCTCTAAAGGCAGCTAAAAAAACCTAACATGCCCCCTAAAATATTATCAAAAAAGAGCTGCAAGCCGAATTCTGGACTTACAGCTCTAAATAGAATACTTACCAGTAATATTTAGAGCTTACTCTTTTACCGCCCCAGCAGTAAGCCCACCTATAATCTTCTTCTGCATAATAAACACAAGTATCAGCAGAGGAACCGTAACAATAATTGAAGCAGCCATAATTGCCCCAAAAGGCTCCTGATGTGCAGACTGCCCAGAGAACATAGCAATAGCAACAGGTACAGTCCTATCCGATTGTTTTAATGACGTAAACGTCAAGGCAAACAAATATTCATTCCATGCTGCTATAAACGCCAACAACCCTGTAGTAACAATCGCAGGTAATGTCAACGGGAGAAGTACCAGATAGAATGACTGGAAAAAACTTGCCCCATCAATACTAGCTGCCTCCAAAAGCGCATCAGGTAACCCTTTAAAGAATGAACTCATGACCCATACCGTAAACGGCAGTGTAAATAACATATAAGATAAAATCATACCAGTCATAACATCAACACCAATATTTCTAATCACCGAATACAAACCTGTAAGTACAGAGATTTGAGGAAACATTGTAATAGAAAGGACGAGATAAAGCATCGCAGTACGCCCTTTAAAACGCAGTTTACCCAGCGCAAACGCAGCAAACGCTCCAATAATAAGAGCAAGCAAGGTTGTTGATACTGAAACAATTGCAGAATTCTTGAGCCCATTAACAAATACATTATTGTTGAATACAGTAATAAAATTTCCCCAATAGAATGAGACCTCCCCCGTAGTAGGATCTCTAGGCAGCAATGTCGCCGGAGTCATAATAAGCTGATTGTCAGACTTTAACGAAGAACTAATAGCCCAGATAAATGGGAATATAAGATACAGTAATATCAATGCTAGAAGAAAGTATAAAAATACTTTTGTCCATTTTCGTTTACTTTCCATTTATCTGCTCCCTTCCAAGTACCCTGATAAAGAAGAGCGAGAATATTAATATCGCTATAAAGATAACAACACTGCACGCTGAGGAGTACCCCATTTCCTTACCTTCTATCAGTTTGTAGTATGTATAACTCGACATTGAGAAGAATTTGGATCCAAAGAGTACCTGAAAGAGGTCAAACACTCTCAGTGAATCAAGCATTCTAAAGACAAGCGCAACAACAATAGCCGGCTTGAGTAGTGGCAGGGTAATATTGAAGAACTGTCTCACTTTGCTCGCACCATCAATACTTGCAGCTTCATAATAGTCACTTGGAATAGTCTGAAGCCCCGCCAACAACATGAGCGCCATAAATGGCATCGTCTTCCATACGTCAATAACAACCATGATAGGCAGCTGCCAGTCTGGAGTTACCAAAAATGCTATTTGATGATCAGATAAACCTAAATAATAGGCGACTGTATTGAACAGTCCATAACCCTGCGAACTAAACATCCACGCCCACATCTTGGTACTTACAACTGTCGGAATTGCCCATGGTACCAGCAACGCCATACGCATAACTCCCCTTCCCTTAAAGTGAGAATTAAGCGTCAGAGCAAAAGCCATCCCTATTATAAGCTCCAATGCAACAGCAAGTACCGAAAAAATCACTGTATCCTTAATAGATATTAAAAACTCCGGATCAGTTGCCGCCAATGTATAACGTTTACCAAATATATTGAATGTATACATTTCCCAGTAAGCGACTGGATCCATAGGTAGAATATCTATAGGATCTTCATATAATGTATCCCCGTTTTCATCAAGCTTTACTTTACCGGCATCGTCTTTCTGAGGTGGTATTTCATAAAACTCCATGGACAACATCATACTATAATTATCAAGTCCAATAAACTCAGTAGGCTTATCAGAAGCAAATTTTTTATCTGTTAAACTGTAATAAAATACAGATACCAACGGGTAGAACGCAATAAGGGCAAATATTACTATTGCTGGCAGCAACAATGTCCATGCCGTTCTCACCTCAGATTTATTTGTACTATTCATACCCACATCCCACACAAAGTTGGCCATAACGTCAATAGCCAATCAAACACAACACTCAAAACATAAATACCACAACACACAACAATGAAATGCTGCAAGTGAAGCAGAGCTTTAAAAGTTGCCCCACCTGCAGGAGAGTTTTGATTTACTGCATAACTTTTTTGATTTTTATTGCCATTTCTTTACAACCACGTTTAGCGCTGATCTCACCACTTATAATTTTGTGGACTGTTGTGAAGAAGATACGAGATACTTCTGCATAATTAGGAGCAGATGCAGTTGATGGTCTAGCAACACCATTTGCTACAATTGGCCCCATTTTCTTTACAAAAGCATTCTTTGCAACATCTGGATCATCATAAACTGACATGAAAGTAGGCAACCATGTATAGTCTAGTACGCGCATTTTTTGTACTTCATAACCAGCAGCAAACTTTGCAAATTTTGCTGCTTCTTCTGGATTATCTGTATATTTACTTACAAATATCTCCCAACCGCCAATAGTTGAAGCGCTCTTACCTTTTCCCTTTGGTAATGCAGCGAAATCAAACTTACCTTTAACAACACTATCATCAGACTCACTTAGTGCAAAACAGTAAGGCCAATTGCGCATGAACGCAGCATTACCAGACTGCCACACAGCTCGTGCATCTTCTTCCTTAAAGCCAAGGACAGCTTTAGGTGAAATAGTACCTGGCCATTTTGCTGCAAACTCAAATGCAGCAATTGCATTAGGATTAGCAATAGATATTTTACCATCTGGCTCAACAATAGTACCCCCATCATTTGAAGCAATCCATTCTAAAGCATCACAAGTCAGTCCTTCATACGCATCACCTTGCCATACATAACCATAAAAATCGTTTTTACCTTCTTTTCTTTCACCTTCCTGAATTTTTGTTGCCATCTTCTCAAGCTCATCCCAGGTCTTTGGTGGATTTGCATAACCATATTTCTTGAGTAAATCAGTTCTGTAATATAGCATTGGAACATCTACAAATAGTGGTATAGCTTTTAGCTCACCGTTTGCTGTATTATTCTGCACTACCCCAGGGTTATACTGAGCTATTTCTTCTTTTGTCATGTATTTATTAAGAGATAGACAATGCTCTGAGAGGTCTCCAGGCCAGATCACATCGCCATTAAACACATCAATATCTGCACTCTTTGCTTCGAAATTTTGCAAAAGAAGCCCAAGAAGATCTGTAGTACTCTTTGGACCTGCAATAACCTTTACTTTTACGTTAGGATTTTTCTCCATGTACATCTCGGCCGCTCTCTTTGCAGCCGTCACATCATGTCCATTACTCCCTACAAGGAAACTAAGTTCAATTTTATCCGCGGCGAACGAACTAAAACTTACTAAGCACACAAGCAACATAAGCAATAACTTCTTCATAGCACACTCCTTGAAATATAACAAGATACGATAATAAAGGGTCAATGGCTATACACACTCAAACAATAAACATCGACTTTAATTTTATACCCCAACAAAAACGCCATAAGGCTCAACAACAATTTTATCTCCATCAATCTCTGCCTTTAGTGTTGATGTTCCCCAACCGTCAACAAACTCTGAGACCGCAGATTTATCAATTCGTACCTGCTTAGAACTGGCATTAAAAATAAACACAATAGAATCATCGTCATAAGTCCTAGTAATACTGAATGCAGCAGTATTATCAGTAAGACTTTTCACTTCAATATCGCCATATTTTAAAGCAGATGATGAATGACGGAGTGCACATAGGCTTCTCATACATTCTAGCGTTGTCCCCTTTTTTCCTTCAAGCGCTGCAACAGAATTCGCTAAATGCTCTTCTGAAACAGGAAGCCACGCCTTACCCGAAGTATTAAAGCCACCACCTTTTTCTGAAGTCCAAACCATTGGAGTCCTACAACCATCACGCCCTTTATGTTTTGGCCAAAACTCAATTCCATATGGATCCTGCAAAAGCTCAAATGGGACATCAGCTTCTGTCAGCCCTAACTCTTCACCCTGATAGAAGCAAGGCATACCTTTATTAGCAATCAATAAAGCCATGGCAAACTTACTCATCTGCTCAGGTTCAACCCCATCGACTGCCCAGCGAGAAGCAACACGTACAACATCATGATTGCTTGTTGCCCAACAGATATATGAATCTTCAAGATACTCTTTTGCTTTGGTTAAAACATTATATATATACTTACCGTCACAATTTTCTTCCATCAAATCAAAGCCGTAACAAGTTTGCAGTTTATCATCCCCCGACGTATATTCAGCAATAGTCTGCAATCCATAATCACTGCCTATTTCCCCAACCATTACAACTGCACCCTTAGAGTCAGCAAGCTTTCGCATACGCTTGAAGAACTCGACATTCTCTGGCTGAGTTTTATCATATTTATGAGTCTGACAGGCATAAGGATTAAATCCGGCTCCGCCCCCACGACCGGGCACAGACATATCAAGCCAAGGTGGATTATCCCTAAGTTCTTTATCACAAAAATAAAAATTTGCAGTATCAAAACGAAAACCATCAGTACCAAGGTCAAGCCAAAATTCACTAACAGCCAACACTGCATCCTGCACATCAGGATTATTGAAATTGAGATCTGGCTGAGAAGTCAAAAAATTATGTAAATAATACTGACAACGACCAGTATCAAATTGCCAAGCTGTTCCACCAAATATTGATAACCAATTATTTGGACCTGTCCCGTCTGGTTTCATATCAGCCCATACATACCAGTCAGCTTTAGGGTTGTCCTTACTAGACCTACTCTCAATAAACCATGGATGTTCACTAGAAGTATGACTCAACACTTGATCAATAATAACCTTAATACCAAGTGAATGTGCTTTATCTAATAGCTTTTTATAATCATCCAACGTACCAAACATTGGGTCTACATCACGATAATTAGAAATATCATAGCCAAAATCGGCCATAGGAGAGGTAAAGAAAGGTGAAAGCCATATGGCGTTAATGCCGAGAGAAGCAACGTAATCAAGCTTTTCAGTAATTCCAGCAAGATCTCCTACACCATCATTATTGCTATCATAATAACTACGTGGATATATTTGATACATTATCAAATCTTTATAATCCATTTTAAAACTCCAATATAAATTAAATAAATTACACTCAATGTACGACATCGAAAAAAACTACAAAAACACAACAACTCTTATAAAAACACTCCTATTACACTTTTTCTTTTTTAAAGTTTTTTCTCCTACGCTCGCTTCTTTCCGCAATGCGCTTAGACCAGAGAGTGGTATCGGTTGCGACTTGATGAGGAATGGTGATATTTCGGCTTGTCTTCTTATCAAAAATATGAGCAAGTTCCATATTAATTACAAATTCAACAAAATCCTGCTTTAAAACATATTCATATTTTGGTTCAACACTGGCAATAAAATCATGCCCCGCACAACTTGCATGAAGGAGTATCTCTTCCCCAAGCATTTCAGAGATACCAGGTTTACCTGTAATAACTACTGAAGTGTCAACATCGCCTTCAACAGCTTCTTTCAGAGTAAACGCTCTTGGACGCACCCCAAAGACAACATCCATCCCATTTTCTTTATCTTTTAAAAGCTCTTGCATATGATCAGGAAGCTTAACCTCAAAATCACCCCCAGCAAAAGAATACACACCGCCACTCTTAACCAGAACACCTTCAAAAAGATTCATAGGCGGCGTCCCAATAAATTTTGCCACAAAAAGAGTAGCAGGATAATCAAAGATAATTCTAGGCTCTCCAACTTGCTCAATAACTCCAACATTCATCACGCATATTCTATCTCCAAGAGTCATAGCTTCTACCTGATCATGAGTTACATATATCATAGTGGTATCTATACGTTCATGAAGCATAAGTATCTCTTTACGCATTTCTACACGCATTTTGGCATCAAGGTTTGATAACGGTTCATCAAACAGAAAAACTTTCGGTTCGCGAACAATAGCGCGCCCCATTGCAACACGTTGACGCTGACCACCTGAAAGTTGTGACGGCTTACGTGCTAGCAATTCATCAAGTCCAAGGATCTTTGATGCATTCTCAACACGTCTATCAATTTCTTCTTTGGGGAATTTCCTAAGTTTGAGACCGAAGGCCATATTTTTGTAAACACTCATATGAGGATAGAGCGCATAATTTTGAAATACCATTGCGATATCTCTGTCTTTTGGAGCTGTGTCATTTACCACTTTACCATCAATTATAATCTTACCTTTTGAGTTATTTTCAAGACCGGCAACCATACGCAGAGTTGTTGATTTTCCACATCCAGACGGTCCTACCAGGACTAAAAACTCACCATTAATAATATCAAGATTAAAATTTTTTACTGCCTCATAACCGTTATCATATACCTTCCAAATATTCTCAAGAGTTACCCCAGCCATCAGCCCATCTCCTAACATACAGATGTTGCCCTTAGATGCTGCCACACCAATCACTATTTTTTAATAATGCGCTACAACACTACAAATCAAAAAAAACATGATATGCAGTGCCGTTATCAAACGCTATAAAAGAAAAAGAGAAATACACACACACACGGTATTAAGCAACAAAAAACAAGACAACAAAATGCTCAAAAAAACAGATTTCACACACTAAACACTCAAATCTGTGCAATTAACATAAAAATTGCAACAAGATACATCACATGATTTTATCAATGCTTTTTACTTTGAAAATACTAAACTTTATTAGTTACGCCACTCTGTTACTTTACTCTTATTCTTTTCATTATGCAAATACTATTTTATATTTTTCTTACTTTTTTTTATCAAACTGTATCAAAACTACCGTCATAAAATCAACGTAACATAACAATACCAGCTAATAACTACCCAAACATCTAATCAACATAAGTATAATAATATTATAAAATATATATTTTGGCTAAAAAAATAGTGAAGCCCAGTAAAATAAATTTACCGGGCTTCACTTTAAAAAAAAACTAACTTAATATATTTCCACTTAATAATTATTGAGTATTTCTTCTAAACTTGGCGCAGAATCCTGCGCACCTTTACGAGTAACAGCAATACCACCAGCAATCGTTGCTAGTTTCAAAGACTTTATTAAAGTCTCTCCTCGAGCTATCGCAGAAGCAAAAACTCCATTAAAAGTATCTCCTGCAGCAACTGTATCTATTGCTTTCACTTTTATTGCAGGTACAAATTCTGCCTGTTCGCTATTCATACAGAACGACCCTTTACTGCCCATTGTAATAATAACATTTTTTACTCCTTTTGCCAAAAGAACTTCTGCAGCCTGTCTAGCTGAATCTTCTGACTCAGGAAACACTCCAGTATACATCTCAGTTTCAATCTGATTTGGCGTAAAATAATCCAGCAAAGCAAATATTTCTTCAGGTAACTCCGCAGCTGGGGCTGGATTTAAAATAGTTTTAGTACCAGCAGACTTTGCTATCTGCATAGCTTTTAATACTGCTGGAATAGGTGTTTCAAGTTGAGTAAGCAGAACATCTGAATTTACAATCGCCTCTCCGGCTGCTTCAATATAATCTGGACTGAGCTTTGCGTTCGCACCCGGGTTAATACCTATAGAATTTTCCCCAGAATCAGCCACAAAAATTAAAGCAACACCAGATGATACCCCTGACTCAACACAGATATATTTAGTATTGATCCCTTCCGCTTTATAACTAGCTAACGCAATACTTCCAAGACTATCATCTCCAATACAAGCTATAAAATATGTTTCCTGTTTATCTGTACTTGCTTTAGCAACCGCAACAGCCTGATTTGCTCCCTTTCCACCACCGGTTGTAGTAAAACAATTACCAGATAATGTCTGCCCTGGCTTAGGGATATCTGGAACATTAAGAACCATATCTGTATTTGAACTTCCAACAATGACTACATTACCCATTTATATTCTCCTGAAACCAACATCATTATTTCCAAGCCTATTTATGATAATACCTGAGTTGCAAAATAAATCAAACAGAATATTTAAAATGCCCATTAATCACATTTTTTATACATACCTGAAAGTAGTTTAAGACCCAATATGATAGCAGTTTGCTAGAATCAAGTAGCAATAAATCCTTGACCTATTTATAAAATTACGTAAAATATTACTGAATAAGATTTACTAATAAATTTTATTGATATAAATATCAATTACATCTTAATAGCATGCTATTAAAGATATTAACGTTTTTTAAACTTTGTTGATTTTTTATGCTTTTCGAAAGCAAAAACTTTAGAATACTTTCTTTTTCTTTCGAAAACACAAAAACAAATGAAAACGTGATAATATTTTTATAATTTGAAATAAAGTTATATTTTTTAAAAAAAGGGATTATTACTAGAATTTAAAGTAAGTTTTGTGTTTGGTATTTATTTATAATTGATATAATAATAACAAATCACTTTGACCAATAAATTTTACAGGAGAGATTAAATGAGTGAAAAACTAGCGCCTGCAATTGATGCGGAGCTTTCACAAAAAGTTGCAGATACAATTAGATGGTTATCTGCAGATGGTGTACAGGCTGCAAACAGTGGACACCCGGGTTTACCTATGGGCTGTTCTGATATAGCAGCGGTACTTTTAACAAGAGCTTTAAATATCGACCCTAATGATGACAAGTGGTTCAACAGAGACCGCTTTATTTTATCTGCAGGGCACGGTTCAATGCTTCTATACTCTATGCTATATCTAGCTGGCTATATTCCACTTGAAGAACTCAAGCAGTTCCGCCAATTAGACAGCCTAACCCCTGGTCATCCTGAATTATTCCATACAAAAGGTGTAGATTTTACAACGGGTCCACTTGGAGCAGGTTTTACTGCTGCTACAGGTATGGCTCTAGCAGAAAGAATGCTTGGGGAGATGTACAACACTTCCAGCCATAACATTACAGACCATTATACTTACGTCATTATGGGTGACGGCTGTAATCAGGAAGGTATCACTCAAGAAGCAGCCAGCCTTGCAGGCCATCTAAAACTTGGCAAACTTATTGCATTCTATGATTCAAACGGCATTCAGATTGATGGTAAGACAGAAATCTGCTTTACAGAAAATGTTGGAATGCGTTATGAGGCAGATGGATGGCACGTTCAGAGAATTGACGGTCATGACCATGCAGCAATTGCAGCAGCAATTGAAGCAGCAAAAGATGAAACAAGCAAACCAAGTCTTATCATTGCAACAACACACATTGGTAAAGGTGCTCCAAATAAAGAAGGCCAGCCTAGTGCTCACGGCGCACCACTTGGTCCAGACGAAATTGCTGCTGGTAAAGCTGCAATTGGCTGGTCAGATGAATCATTCCAAGTACCTTCAGAAGTATCAGCTTTCTTTGAAAAACGTAAAGAAGAATGGGTCGCTACTCGTAAAAAATGGGACACATTACTTACAGACTTCCAGAATAAAGATAAAGAAACAGCAAAAGAATATATCCGCGTAATGAATGGTGACCTACCAGTAGACTGGAAAAAATCTACTCCAGAATTCGCTTCTGATTTTGTTGCAGCGACTAGAGCTTCAGGTGGACAGATCCTTGCAGATTTTGCTAAAGCTATTCCAGAGGTTGTCGGAGGCTCAGCAGATCTTGTTGAATCAAACAAAACATTCATCAGTAAGGGAGCATTTACAGACCAAGCTTTTGTTGAGCCAGGAAAATACCTCGCAAGAAATATTCACTACGGTGTACGCGAACATGCAATGGGCCAGATCAGCAATGGTATTGCTGCCCACGGTGGATTTATTCCTTTCTGTGCAACATTCTTCGTGTTCAGCGATTATCTTCGTCCTGCTATTCGCATGTCAGCATTATCAAAATTACAAACGCTATATGTATTCACTCATGACAGTATCTATGTTGGTGAAGATGGTCCAACTCATCAGCCAATTGAACATTTGGCTGCTCTACGTTGCATACCAAATGTTGATACTTTCCGCCCTGCAGACGCAAATGAAGCCGCATATGCATACCAGTACGCTCTAGCGAAGAAAGACGGGCCAACAGTTATTACTCTAACCCGTCAAAATCTTGCAACTATTGACCGTGAAACACACGCTCCAGCTGAAAACACTCTAAAAGGTGGCTATATTCTAGAAAAGCCAGCGGATGAAGCTGCCGAAATCTGCATTATTGCAACAGGAAGCGAAGTTAGCCTTGCTCAAGAAGTAGCACAGTCACTACGTGACTCAGGACGTAGTGTAAGAGTCGTTAGTATTCCGTGCCTTGATCTATTCAAAGCACAAAGTTCTGAATACCGCCAACAGGTACTTCCAAGCAGCATGAATAAACGTGTTGTAATAGAAGCAGGTGTAGCTCAAGGTTGGGAAGGCATTATTGGGGATGACGGTATCTTTATCGGTATGGATGGCTTCGGTACATCTGCTCCAGCGAAACTTGTTGGAGAAAAATATGGCTTCACAGCAAAATCTGTTCTAGCCAAAATTTCTGAAGCTGGATTCTAACTTATACAGCATTAAAATCTTTTAGAAAAGGCTGGTAATACTACTGGTCTTTTCTTTATTTATTATTATTTTACACTTGTCAAAAATCTATAAACATATTATATTATGTTTATAGAGTATAGGGGTACTTTTGTTTTTGTAACTATCACTAAGTATTTTAAGGAGAAAATTATGCTACGTAAAATCATTCTTGCTACACTTGTTGTTGGTACTGTTATCTTTGCATCTGGTTGCACTTCACCTTGCAACACTTGCCAACCTGAGCCAGAACCATGCACAACATGCTGCACTACTTGTGACATGTAAGTTTACAGTTTCAACCAAAAGTTAAATAGTATAATCAATAAGGCTGGCATGCATGCCAGCCTTATTGATTATACTATACAAGAGAATAAATAAAATAAACTATATTACATTCAAAACATTGTACATAATACCGCGCATTATTTATTATTAACAATTCTTATCTTTTTAAAAAATTCTACCAGATAAAATTACACCTGCGATACTTGTTATCTGCACTATTGCCTGTGCATCAGGCAATACAGTTTAAAATGATAAAGACGCTTGTGATATAATCAGCTATCAGCGTACAAACTAGAAGTTAAAAGTCACTTGCAACCTTTGCAATAAATAAATTTATCAAAAGGGGTACCTATATTAACATATAGGTACCCCTTTAAATACTAATTAAAAAAATATATTTATTTGACGCCTAGAAGCTCCAACTCAAAAATAAGAGTATCACCAGGCTTTATTGGTGGCTGGCCGGATAAGCCATAAGCAAGATTATAAGGAATTACAATCTCCCATTTATCTCCAACCTTCATCTGAGGAACAATAATTTTCCAACCATCAACAACTTGCTGTATATTAAACTCTGCCGGTTTACCTCTTTTTATAGAACTATCAAATTCCGTACCATCAATCAATTTTCCTACATAGTGCACTTTTACCGTGTCTGTTGGCTTTGGCTGTTCTCCTGTTCCAACTTTTAGTGATTTGTATGCAATCCCTTCAGGGGTAACCTTTACCCCATCCTGCTTTACATACTCTTCCATGAATTTTTTCCCAGCTTCAATATTAGGCTGAGCAATTGCATTCATTTTTTCATTCATCTTTTGCTCAAATATTGCTTCAAGCTTAATCATTGCTTGCTTGAGCTGATCTGGAGTATACTTACTTTCCTTGCCTTCAACTGAATCAGTAAAACCTAATACAATACTATCACTATCTATTATCTCAGCTCCTTCAGACAATTGGACACCGTACATAAATCCAGAGCCATACGACAGCACATCCTTAAGATCTGCAGGCAGTTCGATACCAGCAATCATTTCAGGAGTAACGCTCTGTGCCTTATCACCAAGCTTTTCAGAAACAATTTTATTCACCTCTTGAGCTGCTTGAGCTATTTTTTCTTGAGAATATTTTGGCTCTTTCTTAGCTAGATAATCTTTCAAGCCTTCCACAAAAGTCTTATAATCTACCAAATTAGCACTACTTTTTACTTTTGTACCTGTATCATAACCTATACCATACGATGCGACTTTCATATCATCTTCAGCAGCCAAAAGATCATTTGACGCGATAAGAGATATGACAAACACTAAAAAAAGTTTTACCAAATTAATCTTACTCATAAATTTTCCTTATCTAAATAGTCAGAAAATATAACACGTTAAATATCAATATATATTAATTTAAAAGTACATAAACTAAATTTATCTCACAAATTATATACAAACACATATAAAACACAAAGTCTAAAAAATTATTAGCGTATTTATAACTTTAAATTACTAATATTTTCTAGCTACTACGGAAATATTATCTTGCCAGATTATATAAATAAGTTATAATATATTTTGATGTTTTAGTGTTAATTTTTTATAAATAATATTAAATGGAGCAAGGTGAATAATGAAGGAAAAAATAATGGTTGTTGAGGATGAAAGAGCTACACGAGACTCTGTCAGCTTCCTCTTACTTGCGAACAACTATGATATTATTCCTACTTCCAACGGGATGGAAGCTCTTGAGATGCTAAAAGAGTGTCAGGGTATGTGCAAAGACATATCTCTTATTATTCTAGATCTGCGCATGCCTGTTATGTCTGGGCAGGAATTTCTTAGACACACCCACCTTCTCAAAGAAGTCCCTCCTATAATCATAATGACTGGCTGCTATGAAGACTTTGAACTTGATGAACCAAGTATGACAAAACCGGCAGCAATTCTATCAAAACCTTTTAGAGAAGAACAACTTATCAAAGCTGTAGATGATGTTCTGCGCTTCAAATAAAGATCATATCGCAAACGAATAAATAACATTCTTTAATTCAGAGGTTTGTATAAAGCAAAAACGGAATTGGTCTTCGCCAATCCCGTTTTATTATTTAAACATCTGCGTTATATGCCAAATGCAGATTTAATATCTTCAACCTTATCAAGTCTTTCCCAAGGGAATTTATCACGACCAAAGTGACCATAAGCAGCTGTATCACGATAACTCCAACCAGAAGGATCACGAAGAAGTAGAACCTTTTCAATCGCAGCAGGACGAAAATCAAAAATCTCCCCACTCTCAAGAATCTTCTGCACATCTTGTTCTTCCTTAACACCTGTACCGTAGAAAGAAACATTAATTGATAATGGCTTTGCCACACCAATTGCATAAGCAACCTGAACTTCACACTTAGTTGCTAACCCTGAAGCGACAAGGTTCTTTGCAACGTATCTTGCAAAATAAGCAGCAGAGCGGTCAACCTTTGTAGGGTCTTTCCCAGAGAAAGCACCACCACCGTGAGAGCCAACTCCACCATAAGTATCAACAATAATTTTTCTACCTGTAAGCCCAGCATCCCCGTGAGGTCCACCAATTACAAATTTCCCTGTTGGATTTACAAAGTACTCTGTATCTGATGTTAACAACCCGGTTGGCTCAAGAGTGTCTTTAATAACCTCAACCATATCTTTTCTAATAATATCAAGACTAATATCATCTGTCTGATGAGAAATTACAACAGATGTAATCGCTTTAGGTTGCCCACCCTCATGTAGTACAGAAACCTGAGATTTACTATCAGGTCTGAGATATGAATATACCCCATCTTTACGCAACTTCTGTAAAACGTCAAGTAGTTTATGGCTATACTGAATTGGCGCAGGCATAAGTTCAGGAGTTGCAGTTGTAGCATAACCAAACATCATTCCTTGGTCACCCGCACCCTGCTCATCAAACAAACCTTCACCAGCAGTTACGCCTTGAGAAATATCAGGAGACTGAGGGTGAATCCTACATTCATACTCAAACGTTTTATCGCAAAACTCAAGTTCTTCTCTATTATAACCAATCTCATGACAAACTTGCCTAGCTATTGCTTCAGGATTAATCTTATCCCAACCTTTACATGTAATCTCACCTGCATTAAGAACAAAATTTGTAGTGCATGAGGTCTCACATGCCACACGACTAGCCTTATCTTCAGCAAGGCAAGCATCGAGAATCGCATCAGATATTTGATCACATACCTTGTCAGGATGCCCTTCACTCACAGACTCTGAGGTAAACACATGAGGAGTATTCAATTTACTCATTTTTCAATATGCCTTTCATAAAACAATAACAAATATATACAAAATATAAAATAAATAATCTTCTCAACAATTTAAAATAATTTGTAATAATTATAGACTTATATAAATATAAATCAATATATTAGTATTGAGCACACAAAATAATATACTATTTAACATATTTTTGCTCACGCAATAAACATACAATAATCAATACACAAGCAACTTCTCTCGGAAACAAGCTAATATTCTTTTTAAAAACAAACAATTATATTGACATTTACTGGTAAATATGTAAATTATTACTCTCTGACATCGGCTTGTCCCCGATGGCACTTTTATATATATTAAATGAATGTAAATTATTATTTTTTAATGAATCAAAAGAGAAGAGTTCTTAAAATGATGAAACAAACAACTTTTGCAAAACCCTCAGAATTCAAGCCTGACTGGTTTATTGCAGACGGAACCGATCTGATTGTAGGTCGTCTAGCTACAGAAATTGCAACAATTCTAATGGGTAAAAACAAGGCTATATATACACCATATATTGACACAGGTGATTATGTTATTGTTACCAACTGTGAGAAAATGATTCTTACAGGGAATAAAATGCGTGATAAAGTATTTAGATACCACACAGGCTGGATTGGTGGTCTAAAAGAAGTAAAGATAAGCGATATGCAAGAAGATCATCCAGATCGTATCATCCGCAATGCTGTTCGCAGAATGCTCCCAAAGACCAAAATGGGCAGACAAATGCTTAAAAAGCTCAAAATTTATAAAGGCGGAGAGCACCCACATGCAGCACAGAATCCAAAGCCACTAAATATTGACGCAGGGAGGAAATAACAATGGCAGATAAAAATGGTTACGAATGGGGTACAGGAAGACGTAAAGCATCAGTAGCAAGAGTGAGAATCCGCAAAGGTACTGGTGAATTTATAATAAATGGCAAAAAAAGTTCTGAATACTTCACTACACCAAGACAAGAGGCTGCAATATTCGGACCCCTCAAACATCTTGAAGTAGCAAAAGATTATGATGTTTTTGTTAGCGTACGTGGTGGTGGTACTACAGGTCAGGCTGGCGCAATCATGATGGGTCTAGGTCGTGCCCTTCTAAAAGCTGAACCAGAAAAAGAACCTCTACTAAGAGCTCAAGGATTCCTATCACGAGACTCTCGTATGGTTGAACGTAAGAAACCGGGTAAGCCAGGCGCAAGAAAGAGCTTCCAGTTCTCAAAACGTTAAGGCAAACCTCACACTACAATGTTTGTATTTTATCAAGGCTGCGAAAATCGCAGCCTTGTTTTTTTATATTAAAACCAGCAAAGCAACCTACATATTGGTAAAATAAATTAGGATTATTAATAAATAGCGAATAGACATCCTACATAGTAATCAATAAAAAAACATACAGTAAAAAAAGAATTAAATACATAAATTAAAAATATTATATTACACACTAAGACTATTTTACAAAAAAAACACACCCGCAACATGTTGCACATCAATATGTTGCGGGCAATAAACCTTTATTTTTTAACTATATTTAAATAAATATAAAAATATCTACTTGACAAAGACTAATTCTTTGATAGAATCTTAATTATAAAAAGTTACTAAATTATTTAAATATCAATTTAACATATTTTGGAGATTATTATAACCTTAAGCATATAGGATTCGGAAGAAACTCTTACACAAAACAAACAAACACAACACACACACACAAACAAACACAACAACAAACACAACACATAGAGTATTCCTTTCCAGTTAGTCTCCACGACAAAAACTGGTTACACAAAAAGGTATACCACCAAACAGAGCTCCAAGAATCCTATATGTTTCTCCTTATTAAAAAAGAAAGCACTGATACTACTCAGTGCTTTCTTTTTTCTTTCTTCTAATCCTTGCCATAAAAGCTTCATATTCTTTTGGGATAAAGATCGCACTAATCATTGGATAAAAGAATATCGCTGCAATAATTGGTATAGCGACATTTTCAAGCCTGTAAAAAAACTCAGGTCCATAAGGCATACTTTCACCAACTTTTATAACAATTACAACCATACATACTGCAGCTAGTATACTTTTAACAAACGTAACAAAGAAATCAGCTGATTTTTTTCTCCAAACATCACCTTTTTCAATACATCCAACCTTCCCTTTTAGTCCCTTCCAAAGCAGGGCAACATTTATAATAGCTGTAATACTTGTTGCCAGCGCCAGTCCTGCCTCTCCGAGAGCCAAACTATTCATACTCCCAGAATCAACTATAGATGCTCCTGGTAATACAACCCCATAATGCATTCTATATATATCAGGAACATGAATAAATATTAGATTCAACACTAGATTTAGACCAGCCATAGCCACTGCAATCTTTACTGGTGTTGCGTAATCCTTCATAGAGTAAAATGCTCTAACAAGAAGCTGCTGCATGCTGAAAAAAACCAACCCACCACAGAGGCAAACCAATACTGCAGAGGTTCTATATACTGCCATATCGCTAAATTCCAAATCAGGTGTCTGATATAGCAAACGAACAATATCTGGAGCCATTGTTATCATTCCTACTGCAGCTGGAATCATGATAAAAAGCAGCATTTTGAGTGATGAAAATAATACAGAAATAAAATCTTTTATCTTATCTTTAGCCGCAAGAGAAGATAACTCAGGAAATGAAGCCGTAGCAACAGCAATAGCAAATATACCCAGCGGAAGCTGCATCAGCCTATTACCAAGAAACAGATAAGACGTAGCCCCTTCATAAGGGCTTACCCCACCTACAGTATCTATAGATAACCAATATGCAATAAGATTATCCATCAGAACATTGAACTGCACAATACCGAGTCCTAAAGCTGTTGGAGCCATATTTCTTAAAATATTCCTCAGTCTAGGATTCTTAAAATTAAAATTAAACCCAAGCTTCACACCTTTTGCCCTAATAAGTGGGTACTGAACTACGATCTGCAGTATACCAGCAATAAGTACTGCATAGGACACATATTTCATTGTAGTAACAAACTCACCATTTTTTGCTACAATAGCTGGAACCGCTTCAATTTTCTGAATAAAGCTCAGGTCCATACCTACAGGCCAATAGAGATATGAAATATAGCCAAGACTTCCCAGTATCAAGATATTTAGCAGTATCGACATAGCAGCAGGAATGGCAAAAGCTCTGAAGCTCTGAAGTATAGCTCCCAACAAGGCAGAAGTACATACAAACACCATAAACGGTAGCATTATTGCTAGAAGAATAAGTACGGTCTTTATCCTTATGTCAAGCGTTGAACTCACAGAAACAATATAGCAAACTAAACTCCCAATTACAGCAATACTTGAGGATACAATTAATAAAAGAGTTAACACCGAGCTAGCAAGCTTTGATGAGTCTGCATCCTCTTCACGAGCATGTATAAACTCTGGCAAAAAAGCTGCCGAAAGAGCACCTTCACCAAGAAGCTTTCGAAATAAATTTGGTATTGTAAAAGCAAAATAAAAAGCATCAAGCACCCAAGCTGTAGAGCCAAAAAAAAGCACCAATCCAATATCTCTAAACATACCTAAAATTCTACTGATAGTCGTAATAATAGCCATTACCATCGTAGAGCGTAGAATAGTCGGGTATTTTTTTTGTTGATTATTACTCATATACATCCCATATTTTCAATAATTAATAAGTACAAACCTCTCATAACAACAATATACTGCTATATGTTATCGACAATATTTTGCAAAAGAAGAACCTTTACATTATAAATAACTGAAGTAAAAATACAATGCTACACAATAAAGTAAAGCAACACCCAATAATACACGACAGCTCTTAATAATATAAAAAAACTATATTTTAATATCTACATAATAATTCTGGATACAAATAATTTTACATCCATTATTTTTAATGTATAATCCAAATTATTATAATTTTATTTTGCTAACTAATAAAGGAAGTATTATGAAAAAGGTATTATTTATTATATTGGTATTCTGCATGCTTGCAGGAGGTGGATTTTACAGCTGGAAAAAATATAATAAGGACAACCGTATTCATTCCGAGGAATTATTCTGGCAAGGAAGAAACGCATTAGAGAGCAATGACGATGCGAATGCATTCAAGCTCTTGAATAAGGCAGTAACTCAGTCACCAGATAATGCTGAGTTCAACCTCTGGGCAGGAATCAGTGCAAAAAAGCTAGGGAAAAATGACTTAGCTTACTCTCTTTTCCAGAAATCTTGGGATATTGGTAAGAAAGAACCAATTGTATTTCTAAATATGATTGCAACTTCATCACTACCTAAAAAACAAAGGATGCAAACTTTTGAAAGTATGGCAAGAGAAATACCTAATGAGCAGGAAAGACTCGAGCTTACAGCCATATTAAAATACAATAAAGGAGAGCTCAAAGCTGCAGAAAAACTTCTTAAAGAATTAATAAAAAAATACCCAGAAGGAATTTACGCAGAATTTTATGCTCAGGTTCTTCTAAGGCTAAAAAAACCTGAAGCAGCACTAAAAATGCTTGAGAAAATACATCAAGAAGGAAAGATGAATACCTCATGCTATATTATCCTTTCTAAGCTATACTTTGCTATTGACGAAATAAATAAAGCTCATAATCTGTTTAATGAAACTCAGAAAAAAGGTATGGACAGCGCTGAAGTTACAGAGCAATATGGTGAAGCCCTATTTCTATACGGTAATGATGATAAATCAACTGAAACTCTTAATACAGTAAAACTTACTAAAATTTTTAATCCCTCAGATATTTTATCACCAAAAATATTTATAAATAAAATCAAAGATAATTCTGAAATAAGCAAGCTCTTCTCTGAAACAACGACACCTGAATTCCAGTCATTAATAAAAAATAATACGAACACACTCAATAGATTTGATAACCAGCGATTTCTTGAATTAGCTTGCAGAGCACTGAATAAATTCTGTATGCAGGACAACTGGTATTCGCCAAAGCTTATTCCATCAGGAGCAGAAAAGTCAATATCAAATATCAATAAAGACAGCAACAAATTAACCCCTCAGGAATTATTCACTAGGAATGCTGAGCTTCTTATAACTGCTTTTCCAAATAGTCTCAAAAAGCCAGAATTTAGTAAAATAACTCACAATGCTCGCATCATCCTTATGATAATTGAATCAGCAAAAGGCTCTAATTCTAAAATTAAAGAACTTCTTTTATTGGCAAATGGATCGAGACGCTGGCTGGAAGGAGAACGTTATTTTGGTAAATATCTTTTAGAAACACTCAATCCAAATCCTAATAAAGCAAAAGCTGATGAATACTTTAGCATTGCTTCAGAATTATTGAGTAACAACGATATAATTCTACTAAACAGAGCCAATAACCTTGCAAGTAAAGGTAAATATCAAGATGCTATGGTATTATATAACAAACTCAAATCATCAAATTTGATTATTGCTAGAAGTCCCGCATTTAAGTTTATACGTAGCCAGGCACTACTTGATAGTGGCGAATTAATAGCTGGGAAAAGACTACTTATTAAGCTTTTAAAACGCGGCTATATTACTGAACCACTTCTAAGTGAATTAGGTCAGGTTGCAATCAAGTTAAATGATTCAGAAACAACTAGAATTGTACTTGAAATAATTCAGACAAATGCAATAAAGCACCCGAATCTATATCTTCTAGCATCAAAGATTCTTCTCCAAAAAGGAAATTCACAGGAAGCAGAAGCAGAGCTAGACAAACTACTAAAATCTTACACCGACAAAGACTTGAAGAAAATAGCTCTTACAGAAAAAGCTCGTATTCAACTTTTAAATAATAATAATGAAAAAGCACTATCTACAATTGACAATATCACAAATCCTACACCTGATACCATTGTACTCAAAGCCGAAATTTTAAGTAAACTTGGAAAGAATCAGGAAGCAGTAAAGCTTTTTGAAAGTTTTAAAAAGATACCATTACCTGCTAAAAAACTATATGCAAAAATTCTGGCGAGTCTTGGAAAACTTGCCAAAGCAGAGAAGGAACTAAATGATCTTTTAAAAACAAATCCAAACGACTCGGAAGTTCTACTCAATTTAGCACTGATTTTAAGTGCAACAAACAGAGGAGCCGAAGCACTAAGAACTGCTCAAAATGCTGTTGATATAAATCCTAATAATATTAAAGCAAACGCAATTTTATCACAATTACTACTTACAAATGGCAAAGCTAAAGATGCTGCAAATCTTGCAATAAAAATATTGAGCCTAGCTCCTAAAAATGAGGTAGCACTTATACTATTACCTAGTGCATATAATATCAACAAAAATTATTTCAAAGCAATTGAGTCATCTAACAACGCTCTTAAAATATTAAAAGACAATTCTTTTGTTATCATACAAAAAGCCGTTGCTCTGGTAGAGCTCAGTAAAGAAGTAGACAGAGCTAACATGCGTATTAAACATAGTCAAAACGATTCTGACTTCCAAGCAAGTAAAGAGGATGAGACTAAAGATGAAGTAGCGGCATTAACTTCAGATATTGTTTTTTCTGGAGCAAGGAGCGATATTGAGAATACTGTTGACACACCAGAAGATACAAGCCTGAAAGAATTCCTTGCAGGTAGAACAAGTAGCGATCTGAGAGAAGAAGCAATTAAACTTCTTGCTAAAATTCAAGATCAACCAACTGCAAAAATTTTGATGCTTGAAACAGAGCTCTTGCAAAAGAAAGACAATAAAGTAGTAAATGCGCTTAAAAACGACAATCTAACAATAAGAGAACTATTCACGTTCGGGATAATTGCTGAAAATATTGGAAAATGGCATATTGCTTCAATCGCCTATATGCAGGCCTCAATATTACAACCAGCAAACCCAATCATTCTTAACAACTACGCCAATGCAATAGTCAAAGCAAAACGTCATGTAGACCCACAAACAAGAGAAAGGCTCACACAAATATCCCGTGATCTTCCTCAAATACTAAACGGTGACATGAAAGCAATAAACACTTCAGCAGCTGTATTTGACTACTTAAATGACTGGGATAACATTATAAAACTTGCTAAAACTTATCCACTTGCTTTCAAGCAAGACTCAAAGTTGAATCAAATTCTTTTAACAGCTAGATCTGAATTGAAAAAAAAAGAGGAGAATAATAAAAATGAGAAAACTCCTGCTTCTAACATTCAAAATAAATTAAATCAGGACGCTAACCCTGTCGAGACTCCAGAGGAAAACGCTAAAGTAAAGGATAATCTTTTATGAAGAGTCAGCCCAAAAAAGAGAAGAAAGACTCGTTCCTGACTGGGCTTATAATTGCCGGGTTATTCTGGGCATTATACACTTTATATATTGATGATTTTATAGCTACTGACCTTAGGCTTGCGTCATCAATCGTATCTGAAAAATTGCTCAATCTTCTTGGCGTTGTAATTCAACGAAACGGAACAGTATTATATAATAATAGCATGCGCTTTGAAGTTATCGGCGCATGCAGTGGCTCTACAACTCTAAAAATCATGCTTGGAGCAGGTATACTGCTTAGCCTGAGCTGGCGTGGGCTCAATAAATCCCTACGGGTAGCTGCAATTATTTTTTCTGGAATACTAGCAATTCTTTTCAATGGGTTAAGAGTAAGCATTCTTGTACTAGCAGGTATTACGCTTGAAACACCTGTTGGAGAAGGAGCCATGCATGATACCATTGGTCTCATAACATTTGCTATATGCTTCTGTACATTCTGTCTAATATGCCTGAAACTTGCTAAAAGTCAAAAGAATAACGATAATCCCAAAAATCGTAGAGCAAGAGAATTCCTACAAATATTATTCATAGCCATTGTACTACTACTTCTTTACCTGCCATTTTTAAAAGATCTTATTAGCAGCTGGCTAGGTAGCCGTTGGGATAATTCGAATAAATTAGGTTTTATTTACTTTATACTCCCATTACTTATTGCTGTATACCAAAGTTACTATTATAAAACTAAAATTACTATTGATAATATTTGGACAAAAAAAGCTGAAATAGCCCTTATCACAATATCTCTAATATTGGGAATTTTTAGTAAATTAATCAACGTTAACATGATCGGAGGGTTTGGTGTTATCACAGCTATTATTGCACTCATACTGTTATATACCGATTTACGTAACACAATTATCTTGCTGCCAATTCTTTTTCTTCCTATTTTAGGATTCCCTCGCATAATTCTACGTATAGAAAACATTATACCTCTGAACTTTACTGTAAATCCAGAAATAGTCAGAATGCTCCTCTTTGTTAGTATCTTAACAATTCAAATACTAACAAGATTTTTATGCACAAAATACCATGTTTACAGTAGTCGAGCTTATCCCTCAAGCCAAAAAAGCAAAAATACTACGATAACTAAGCTCAAAGAATACCTGCTTTACAGTAGTATTACTGCACTTACAATAACGCTCCTAATACCTGTGCACATTGCTCATGAAAAAGAATCCCTAATAACAACAGAGAATATCAATATCCCTTATTTCTTGAATGGCTGGAGTGGCAAAGACCTAAAAACTCAGGAAAGTGACAGTAAATACTTTGGAAAAAATAATATTATTTATAGGGAATACTCAAAAACTGGGGACAAGACCCAATCAACTGTTGAATTACTTCTCACACTCTCAGGAGGAGACAGGCATAAAAATCACCCTCCAGAATTTTGTCAAAGCGGAAGCGGTTGGCAAATAAAGTCAAAAAATGTTATTACCAGTACCGCTAATAACCCAAGGCACTTTACATTGCTTGACTTAGAGACAGGCGATAAGGAAAAGTATATGCTATATTTTTTCAGCTCTGAAAATTCAGAGGAGTCAAATTATTCTAAAATGATGCTTTCAGATATCACTTCACAATTAACAGGAAATATCACCAACTGGGCAGTAATACGTTTATTTTCAAGCTCAAAAAAATCATTACTAGAATTTATGAACGAACTCCCCTATCCATTATTTAATCTTGGTGATAAAGCAACCATTCCGAAAAAGTAAAATTTAATTACCACACCAAAAACAAATATTACATGCCGAATGTCGCGGTTATCCCTATCTTAAATATATTTTTTCATGTTTTTTTGTGCAAATCACATAATATATTAGAGGGCAACGTTTTAAAACAGATTTTTCTTCCCAAAAAAATAACAAAAATAAAATAATTAACTTTACAAAACCTCTAAAAAGGTGATATACTTGAATAAATAGTTTAATATAATAAACTTAAAACTATAAAAAAAATTACATTCAAAGTTTCCTATTTTAACAATGGAGGACAAATAAATGAAAAATATCTTTGTAGGTTTACTTATTGCGTTTGCAGTAATTACATCTGCCCACGCAGAAAGTTATTCTAATACTACAAAAATTGACGTACCAGAATACAATGTATATAAAAACTGGCATGGCTGGGAACATAAAGTTGGCGGGACTAAAAATGATGTTGTAGGAAGTAACATTAATGTTACAGGATCTTCAGGAACAATCACTGATCTAAATGTTACTATAAATGGTATAAATTCTAAAGCTTTCGTTGATATGGTATTTGTTCTTGTTGGCCCAAACAACACAAGCGTTGTTCTTTCATCAAACGCAGGTGGAGCAAATGAAAAGTCATGGATTCCAACTCCAAGTGTGGATCTTACTTTTGATGATGAAGCAAATAGTCAACTACCCTACTCAACAAGTTTTAATCAGTCAGAAAATGAATACCCTCTCTTAAATGATGGTTCATACCAAACGTCAAAGTATGAAATGGGTTCTTACTATATTAATAAAGGACAGTACTCAGTACTTGATCCTGTAGCAGATGGGTTCTTCGGTGATCCAGGTAACTTTGCCACAGAGAACACTCTTGCAGCTTTTGATGGTATTGCAGCTAACGGAAATTGGCAACTTCTAGCATTTGATAACTACGCTACTGATGCCACTTTTTATAATGGCTGGAGTTTGGATATCACTACCAATGGTAGTTCAGGAGGAAATACTGCTGTTCCAGAACCTGCAGAATGGGCTCTGATTATACTTGCATGCGCTGGAATTATAGCTCTCAAGCTACATCAAAGAAGAGTTTGTGCTCTATAGATAAATACTGATAATTATAAATTTTAACTCTCAAGGATTCCTTGAGAGTTTTTTTTCTCGAATTTTTAATCAAATATACTATAATAGAAATGATATTTTTGTCCTAGCCAATATCATCTATAATCGGAAAGTCGTACTTTTTTTAAATCAAAATGCTTTTTCAAGGTATTTTAATTATATCAGAACTATTATCTTTTCGATATAATCTACCGAGCTATTATTATTAATATAATTAATTCGTATTTATCAATAATAAATAGCCAAGAACAAGAATGCAATATTTGCAAATATTTTTTGTATAAAAATATAGTTGGGATAAATATCACAATTATTAAATAAATAGATCGCAGGATTCAAAATGACCAATGATGACAACGCCACGCTCTGGGAACGTTATAGAAACGGCGATAGAGAGGCTTACGAGGAATTAGTTGAAGCCTACCTGCCAATGGTCAAGGTAACTGTCGGACGCATGTCTGTTAATGTTCCTACTTACGTTGATAGGGAGGATCTATATTCTGCAGGATGCATGGGGCTACTATCAGCGATTAAGCGTTACGACGCTTCCAGAGAAGCTAAATTTACTACCTACGCCCTTACACGAATACGCGGTTCTATCATTGATGAACTTCGTAACCATGATACGCTAGGACGAGTTACCAGAGACAGAGTAACCCGTATCAATAAGGCACAGCAAGAGATAAGAAGTACCGGAGGCGAACTAACCTCAGAGTCTATTGCGGAAAAAGCTGGCCTATCAATGAATGAATTCTGGGATGCTGAGATTGGTGAACAGGCTTCACGCATGATCAGAATAAATGACTCCTCAGAAAATGACAATCATTCTTTTGCAGACGTTCTTGCCAATAAAAAGAAAACCAATGAACCAGGCTATAATATAGAGACTGAAGAAGTTGTAAACCTAATTTATGACCTTCTTGATGAAAAAGAGCAGCTTCTTGTAGTTCTTTACTATCAGGAGGAACTCACACTAAAAGAAATTGGTCAGGTAATGAATGTTTCTGAAAGTAGAGTTTGCCAAATTCATACAGCTATGACCAATAAAATACGAAGTAAAATGGAGAAAAAAGGTATTTACCTATAAAGGTTTCTTTTTAAAAGCCGAAAATTAATTTAAATTAATCAACTTTGCCCGGATTTATTAGTTGCAAACTTATCTTACATATTGTATACTATATATGAGATAAACTGCATAAACTTAGGCACGGTTGAAAATAAACCGAGGTAAGGAGAGGGCACGATATGAACAATAACGTTTCAGGAATCAATGGTATGATGGGGAATATCCCTGCTCGTAAACTAAAGAAAGTTTACGATTTTCAGCAGAACCCCACGCTTAACCAAGCAGATTCAGTAAAAATATCCAATGATGTAATGACCGTACGTGGTGCAGAAAAATTACGTCTGGATAAGATAATGGAAGTTCGCCAGCAGATAAAAGATGGCACGTACATTACTGACGATAAACTTGATTCTGCTCTAGACAGAGCTATGAATGAAGCTTTAAAAAATCTATAATCCTTATCAATAGTAATAGTATAAAAGTATTATTAATAATTCGAGCGAACCTGTATATAGCAGGTTCGCTCGAATTATTAACCTATCCATCATATAGGCTCATAGGCTCAATTTTTTCGTGTAACTTTGCCAAACCCATAGTCCAGCCCATCAAGACCGATTTTAATCAAAGTATTCCTCAGCTTATCATCCAGTAAGGTAAAACTGGTAAAATAACCCGCGTCACCATCAATACCTACCCCATCAAGAGTGACAAATACCTCATCCCCTTTCTCAGGATAATAATATATTGTACCACCGACAATCTTATTATCTGTAGCACTTTTGCAATGCCCGTAGAATATTTTTGAAGGTTTAATCAAACCATATGATTTTACAAGCTTAAATTTTACCCTTTTACATATATAATATTTTGATTTCTCAGTAACAACAACATCTAAAACTTTAGCCAAAGCTTTCACAGGAGAATCCTGAATCGCTTTTTTATATACATCTGGAGGCATTATAGCATAACCAGCTTCAGCAAAAAGACTGAAGCAAATAGCCAATACCATGATTTTTACCCATAATTTTATTGATTTCATAAGACCTTATTTTCAGCTCGACCAGTCATTAATAAATTTGAGACAAATGGTATATTCAGTATAGCCCTTGCCGTATCAAAATCAATTAAAATTATTTAAATAATCCAAATATAGCTGTAACAAAAATCAATACTATAGCTACAGGAGCAGTATATTTGATTGCAAACCTGAACAATGAAAAATACCAGACATTATATTTACCGTTACTTGATATCTCTATCTCAACAAGTTTTTTATCCATATACCAGCCAACAAATATAGCAATGAAGAACCCACATATTGGCATAAGTTGATCAGTGAGAGTAATCACCCAGCCAAAGATATCCATCTTCTGTACATGCCCTTCAAAATAGAAAGGAAGTTTGAATGAATTCAACGCACCATTACCCTGTGACAATACAGCTCCAATCACAGTTGCAGCAATACAGACTATAATAGTCGCTTTTTTTCTATCCCATTTATACTCAGAGATAAGATATGCTATACTTGGCTCTATCATAGAAATTGATGAGGTAAGAGCAGCGATAGAAAGCAGCATAAAGAAAATAAATGAAAATATTTGTCCCATTGGCATCATATTAAAGATATTTGGAAGAGTCACAAATACCAGCCCTGGCCCAGATGCTGGTTCGACTCCGAAAGCAAATACAGCCGGGAATATAGCAACTCCAGCCATTATAGCAATAAGCGTATCTGCAAAAGCAATATTGGCTACAATTGGCATCAAATGATTCTCTTTCTTAATGTATGAACCATAGGTAATCATAGTTCCAGCGCCAACAGAGAGTGTAAAGAAAGAATGCCCAAGAGCAGATAAAACAGCACTAAGTGTTAGCTTTGAAAAATCTGGATTAAAGAGAAAATCAAGCCCAGCAGCTGAGCCTTCAAGTGTCACTGCTCTTATATCAAGAATAATAAGCAGCATAAGTAAAAGAGGCATAAGTAATCTAGAAAATTTTTCAATACCATCCTTAACGCCTTTAAGAAGGATATACCCTGTCGCAAGCATAAATATCATCTGACAGCATACTGGCTTCCAACTACTTGCTGAAAAGCTTCCAAATGCTGCCCCTACCTCATTAGGAGCCAACCCTGCTAAACCGCCAATAGCACTCTGGTAAGCATAGTAGATTGCCCATCCGGCAACCACAGAATAGAAAGTAAGAATAATAAAGCCGATAAGTGTACCAAGCCAGCCATTTAAAAACCATGGAGTATTCGGAGCTATCTTTTTATAAGCACTTATAGGATTTTCCCCAGAATTTCGACCTATAATAAAAGCTGAGAGTACTAATGGTACGCCAATAAATGCTATACAAATCAAGTAAATAACGACAAATGCAGATCCTCCATTTACTCCAGTCATATAAGGAAATTTCCAGATATTACCTAGCCCAATAGCAGATCCAACCGCAGCCAATACAACCCCAAAACTTCCTGAAAAATTATCTTTTGATTTCACTCTTTAAATTATCCTTACTATTCTTTTTATCTCAAAAAGCAACACAAACATTATACATACAAATTTTTAAATTATATTTTTATAGGCTTAATCATCAATAGAGATAATAAAATAGTCAGAAAAAATGCCGTAAAAAGTTGCAGACATTAGCTTCTTATATAACTATTTATAAATAAAATAAAAATAAATTACTATATTCATGCTAAAATAACGCTGACCATATTTAATTCATAAATTGTTTTCTGTAAACGCAAGACAATTATACATATCTAAGGATTTTTTTATTTTTAAAGACTAAACTTATAATTCCAAAATTATATAAAAAAAGAGCAGTAATACATTTAAGTGTATTACTGCTCTTTAAATTTTTGGCGGAGCGAGAGGGATTCGAACCCCCGGTGGCGCGAACCACACTGGTTTTCAAAACCAGCTCGATAAACCGGACTCCGACATCGCTCCATTTGTTACTTGCCAAATTGTAGAATTAGAGTATATTAAAATGCGATCGGTATGCAAGTGCATATTGTGTTTTTTTTGAAATATTTTATAATAATAATATCATCTTACTTAATAATAAGTTATAAATAACAAATAATACCATATTGGGTATAGAAAAATTAACCTCACACTCATTCCCCTTAGGAGTACAGATTATATGAAAATACTTGTAACTGGTGGAGCTGGTTTTTTAGGCAGGCACATAGTAGACAAAATCCTAGAAGCAGGATATACAGATATTACTGTACTCTCACGTGGAAAATACCCTGATCTTGAAGAATGTGGAATCAAGGTAATCAGTGCAGATTTGACAAATAAAGATAATTTGATTAATGCTTGTGAAGGAGTAAGTACAATATTCCATGTGGCCTCAAAAACAGGTATTGCAGGCAAATTTATAGATTATTATCAGACAAATGTTGTCGGTACTCGCAACCTACTTCAGGCAGCTGGATTGAGAGGCGTAAAAAATTTCATATACACCAGTACACCAAGCGTTGTATATGGTAGAGAAGAAATTATTAATGGCACTGAGACTCTCCCATATCCAAATAAATACCTTACATATTACGCCGCCACCAAAGCCGAGGCAGAACTTTTAGTTTTATCATATAACGGTAGAGCAGGACTACATACCTGCTCGCTTCGGCCTCATTTAATATTTGGCCCAGGAGACACTAACCTGATACCACGAATTATTAAAAAAGCCCATAGTAAGAAACTAAGGATAATCGGTGATGGGGCAAATCTAGTAAGTGTAAGTTATGTTGAAAATGTTGCTGATGCTCACATATGCGCTCTAAAAAAACTGACTGAATTAGATAAAAATGTTTGTGGAAAAGTATTTTTCATCAATGAAGACCAACCGGTAAACTGTTGGGAATTCATAAACAAACTTATAAAATCCTGTAACGAACCAATTGTTGAAAAACAACTTTCTAGCAAGTATGCATATATATTAGGGGCATTTCTTGAAAAAATTGGGTCAATATTTTCGCCTAATTGGGAACCACCGATGACCAGATTCCTCGCGTTACAACTATCAACAAGCCATTATTTTGATAATAGCAATGCAAAATTAGCTCTTGAATGGAAACCAACAATAAACATTGACCAAGCTCTTATGAGGGTTGGAGAATCTTTTACTAACCCCTGAGCCACTATACAAGCCTATAACTATAGAAACTCTGCTTATCCCACCATACTTGCCATAATGATCACACCACTTACCCCCCCCTTAGCATCCAGTTTCGGCACAAAACTAATGCTCAATGAATATTCATTCCCATTTAGTATAGTAATAGTAGCATTTTTAAGCTCTACAGCTTCTCCCTCATACGCTTTGTCTATAGCCTGCAAAACTGATTCATCAGCAGATTCATAAAGTTCGGTAATTTTACTATTATAGGCTTTTTCTGACTTAATACGAGACATATACTCTGCGCCGTCATTCCACAACATAACATGTCTGTCCTTATTCAGTCCAATAATAACCATAGGAGCATTTTCAACAATTGCAGTAATAACCTGATACGTCTCAATCAGATTTTCCTCAGCTTTTTTCATTTGAGTTACATCTTTTGAAAATATGGCTATTTTTATTACTTCTGAATTGTTATCTATTACAGGAATTACCATTGTTACAAGCTGGTATCCCTTTACGTTTTCCTCAAACTTAAGCGCTTGATGATTCGTAGTAACTTGGCGAATATAATTCATCCTCACTTCAGCCTCTTCTTTAGAAAAAACCTCAGATAAAGAGAGACCAACCACTTCAGTTTGAGCCATATCAATTATTTTTGATGCCGTATTATTAATAGCTTCGAATTTACCATTTATATCTAGAAGCATAATACTAGCTATAGTATTCTCAAATACAGCCTGCATAACCATCTTGTCTTCTTCAAGCCTATCACTCATAGCCCTGTTCTTTGTTACATCGTGTAAACACGCCAGAAGCAAATCCGGTTCATTAGGTACAATTGTTACTTCATATATGATATCTTGATACGCTAGATCACCAACAACGATACTATCTTCCTTCATTGATTTTTCTAGCATTTTTCTAAATTCACATGTAGCATCTATCTCTTTTTTCCACATTGTAGAACATGATTGTTCATCAAGAGCTCCTATCTCATAGCCAGCTCGGTTTGCTTTAAGAACGACCCCATCATTCTGCATAAGGATCATCGGATATGGAGTTGCATCAAGTAGGAGTTCATTCATATATGACTTTTGTTCCAGATGCTGTTGCTCTATAATTTGCTCAGTAATATCTCTTATTACCCCATCATAAAGAAAAACATTCCCAAATTCATCATGATGTGGAACTATTACACTCTTAACCCATCTGGTCTGGCCATTCTTATGCTTTATTCTATGGATGATTTCATCAACTTGCTCACCGCAGGCCATTTTATTAGCTCTCTCAAGAATAAGATCCTTGTCCCTTGGATGAACCATAGTAAACCAAAGATTTTCATCTTCAAAGAACTCCTGCTCTGTATACCCAGTTACATCTTTGCACGCGCCCCCATGAATTGTCTCAATGACCTCACCGTCCTTACATCTAACACTAAAGACATAATCATTCATAAGTCCAGCAACCGAATGATAGCGTTTATCTCCAGAGCCGTATTCATTGCGTTTGAGCATCCTTGCTGGTATTTTAGTAATAAATCCTTGTTGGACTATTCGTTTTGTTGCCGGATCCCGTTTAAAATAACCCTTATTTATCAGCCAAATAAATCTACCTTTTTTATTTTCTACCCTCAACTCTATTTCATATGAGGACAATGAGCTCATGGCATTGATTAATAATTCTCTAAGTCTTTGCTTTTCATTACTATCAAGAGCTTCACAAAATCTATGATTAAAATATGTATCATCACCAGAAGGTATTTTAAAAATTTTCCCAGCATTTCCAAAAACTCTTCCTTTAATCGCTTTTTCTTCAGGATCAGCCCCTGGCTCAAGAAGCATCGAATAATATATATGCCCTAAATTTTCAGCCATATCTTTAATTATATCAACGCTAGCAGTATCTTTAGAATCTTTCATTATTACAAACCTTCCAAGAAATGATAGTCATAATATTCTTATATTATTTTAACACTATGATAAACTTTACGCAAGACTAGCAAACAATTAAAAATGGATTATTTTTTACTGAATAACAATATCGTCTATGAATTACAAGAGCTACTGCTAATAGCAGTAGCTCTTGTAATTCACTAAAATAGCTAACAAAATAATCATCGCTTCAATTTTTCAACAGCTTCTACATCCTTATGCGAATCAACCTTGTCAAGTGCCGCAGAAGTTATGGTGTCAGGCAAAAAGACACTCAACATATTGAGCGTTGAGGCCGTAACGCGAATATCACCTGACTCTACTCCCAATAAATGACCACCAAAAGTCTTATCTTCTGACAAAAAATGAAAATGAAAGCCTGTTGCATTTATCCCTGCCATATAGTCTGGAAAACGAAACCCAACAATCATCCCTTTAGCAAAATCTTTTTCAAAAACTACTTGCTGTTTGACAACATCAACAAGTGGAGTATATGGTTTTTTCTGAGCAGGCACACTCCTATATGACAACTTATGAAAAGTCCCCCTAAGGCAGAAAAGAACTGGTTTGTTCTGCTTAGGAAATTTTTCATTCAATTTCTTTTTTAAGACATCATAACTACCTGAAAATGAAATTGAAGCCGTTTTACTGTCTCTTACCTTTGCTACATTTGCAAAAGGACTTGTCATAGTCTTAGCAACTTTATATACCTTGCCGTCAACACGAGCCTGATATGCAACCCCATCCCAGACAATCATCTCACCAGCCAGTTTATCAAGTGTCCCAAGCCCCATATCACCTTTACTGAGAAGCTCACCAACACTCACAGTACCGTCATACTCCCCTGCAAGTAACGCCTGCAAAGTTGAAATTTGATATAAAGAGCTTATTCCTGACTTTTCAGAAGCCTCTAGAGTCTCAAGAGGTAACAGCAAACACACCAACAAAGCAAAGTTTCTAAAAATTTTATCCCTTAGCATCCTTCTTCTTCTCCTTCATACTCCAATAACTAGCAAGTATTGATCCAGAAACATTATGCCACACACTAAAAAAAGCAGCTGGAACCATTGCTTCTGGCGTAGAAACAAAATAAATTTTAGCTAGCGACGTCGCTAATCCAGAATTTTGAAGCCCAACCTCTAAGGCCATTGTCTTCTGCTGTTTCCTAGCAAACCCTGCCTTTTTAGCAATAAAGTAGCCTGCGGCAAGACCAATTGCATTGTGAATAACTACCGCAGCAATCGTCATGCCGGCAATTTCAAAAATTCTACCTGAATTGATTGCAACCACACCTGCAATAATAATTACAATTGCAGCCATTGAAATAAACGGCATAGCCCTAATAACTGGCTCAAACGGTTTCTTAAAGAACTTATTAACCAGCATTCCTAGTATAACAGGTAGGATCACAATTTTTACAATAGAGGCAAACATACCAATATAATTCACATGGAAAGACTCTCCAGCAAGAATAAGTGTTAGCAATGGTGTTAAAATTGGAGCACAGACTGTAGAACAAGCTGTCATTGATACAGACAGAGCCAGATCTCCTTTTGCAATAAAGGTCATAACATTACTAGCTGTACCTCCAGGACAAGTTCCAACAAGGATAACACCAATAGCCACACCTGCTGGAAGATTTAATACTTTTACTATCAGATATGCGACTCCCGCCATAACAAGGTACTGAGCAGCCAGCCCAATCAGAACTATTTTTGGAGCTTTTACTACCGCTTTGAAATCATCAGGTGTAAGGGTAATCCCCATTCCAAACATAATTATGCCTAAGAGAGGAACTATAAATGGTACTGGCCACAAAAAGCTGGCAGGAAAAAACAACGCTAAAGCAGAAACAATGATAACTATAATTGGAAAAAGATACTTCATTTTAAACCCTTACTCAAAAACATTATAAAAACCAAAAATAACCCATATAAAACATTTAAGATATAAATATTATACAATATTTAATTAAAAACAAGGGTATGATCTATGCCATACCCTTGTAAAAATTTACTATAACCTTAATAAGGACAAACAATTACTTCAAAGGAGGAACCAAGACAAGCCTAAAGCCTAGGAAATTATACCTGCTATTTTTGTTTGCGTAACTCCTATATGCCGCTCTACAATGCTCAGAAAGATTACTCCACGCACCTCCACGAACAACATAATGCTTACCACCAGAAGTCACTACCGGGTCAACCTGAATTACTTTATCGCTTAGATACCCATTCCTGACATACATATCCTCACACCACTCAGCAAGGTTGCCAATCATATCATATAGCCCCCAAACATTAGGCTCAAGCTGCTTTACTGGTTTTGCAGAAACTAGAAATTCTACCCCTGTATATCCAATTTTACGAAGATCATCCTTAGTGCTTCCAGAGTAGTATGGAGTATTAGTACCGCCTCTACAAGCCCATTCCCACTGCGCTTCAGTCGGAAGCTTTACATCCCACCCTTCCGGAAGTCTCTCCTTTACCACAGGAATTATCTTATTAATATCATTGTAACTTATATTCCATACAGGATAATTACCTTCTCCAGATTCTTCTTCACCAGTAATGCCATACCAAGCTTTCATAGTCATCTCAGTATCTGCGATATAAAATGGTTTAGAAATTTCAACACGATGCAAATACTCTTCACTGCTTCTACCGATTTCATCCACTCTACTTCCCATACCAAACTTACCGGGAGGAATAAGCTTAAACTCAAGCTTGACGCCATTAAGCTCGACAACTTTATCAATAGGGAGATTATACTTTTTAGCCATATCAACCTGTAATTTATGAGCTTGCTGAGCATCTAAAGTCCACCACCTATTGTCTTTAAGTTCATCACGTGAAGACAGCTCAGCCTGTACATTTTTTGCAGTAAGCTCGGCCGCTTCCCTTCTAGCTTTTTCCAGTTGCTCTTGAGTCTGGGCGTTTATCATTTTTTCTATTGCAGTAATTGCTTTTTCCTCACTCTTTTCAGCCTTTTCACGTTCGCTCTCAGCTATATTTCGTGCTTTCTTTGCGATCTCAGTCTGCTCATTAGCCCGCTTTGTTTCTGATTCAGCCAGAGATTTTTCTTTCAAAGCAATTGCTCTCTGCTCATCTGCTATACGCGCCTGTTCATTTGCTCGCTTGCTTTCAGCCTGAGCTAAAAGTCTCTTCTCTTTTGCAATAATCTCTTGCTTCTGAGCTTCCTCTCGTTGTTGCATAGCTATGATTGTTTGCTTTTTCGCTTCCTCACGCTGCTCAATAGCTATTTTCTCCTGTTTTATTGCTTCCTCTCTCTGCTCTATGGCAACAGTTCTTTCGCGTTGAATCCAGAGAGCAGCAATAATAGAAATAGTAACTATTACAATTCCCAGGGCAGCAACTCCTCGCGTCAATAGTTTTAACTTACTCTGATGTTTCTCACGCAACTCTTTTGCATTAGTGAGTTCTTTTTTCACAGAGTCAAACTCTTCAGCATCAGTAACCAATGACAAACCCAGATCCAGATCACCTTTTTTTAAAGCAATAGAAGCATACAATACACCTGCCTTAATTTCACCTTTAGCCGCTGCAGAATTATTATTCCATAAGTCTACAGCCTGCTTAAAGCCAAAAAGTGCTTTAACATAATCGTCATACTCTTCTGTTTTTTCTGCTATCTCCAAATCTCTCTCAGCTTTTTCAGAGAGCATAATAGATTCAGAATGGGAGAGATAATCTCTAATAGCCTGTTGAAAGTCTTTGACATTCAAATATCGATCAACCGGATTTGTTGCCATCGCCTTATATGCGATATCAATAAGCTCACCCTTATCCTCAACTTTGACAATAATATTTTTAGCTGCATTCTTCAAGCAATCTCTAACGTTTCTACCAGTATGCACCCTCTTACCAGTAATAATTTCAAAGAGAATAGCTCCAAGAAGATAAATATCACTACAAAAGCCGAGCATTTTCCATGTGCCAGCTCTAGCCATTTCAGGCGCCAAATAAGCAGGAGTACCAGCAATACCTGTATTCGGACTAACTGCTTCTGCTTTGGCCTTAGCTTTCACAGCCACCGCAAGCCCCCAATCCATTACTAACACCTCACCAAACGCTCCGAGCATCACATTTTCAGGCTTGAGGTCACGATGAATAACTCCTCTATCATGAGCAAAAGCAACCGCATCACATACGCGAAGCAAAATATCAAGATTTTCAGATTTTGACTTCTTCTTTATTACTTTACTCCACTCAACCCCTGCAACCTGTTTCATCGCATAAAAAATATTACCAGTAGTATCCACACCTAGATCATGCACAGGAACAATATTTGGGTGATCCAGATCACCGGTCACAACAGCCTCAACCAGAAATTTCGACTTAGCTTCTTCTGAAACAACATCACTTTTTATCATCTTAAGAGCAATTGAACGGTCAATAGAGCTTTGACGAGCTGAATAGACAATCCCCATACCACCTTCGCCTAGCTTTTCAATAAGTTCATAATCTGAAAAAGCTAATGAATCCAAACCATTATCCCGGTCATCAAATTCATCTTTAGAAAGGATCGTAGAAGCAACACTTCGCGGTCTCACATTTACAGATATACTGCCACCACTGAAACTGACTGTTCCTCCAGCATATGAGATTGCCCCATGAACTTCAGTTATATTATCAGAATTTCTATTTAAGCCACTCATTCCCATAGTACTTTTTTCTGTAGCACTACTAATCAATGTTTTACCGGCACTAATCGTAGTTGCAGCTATGCCGCTATCAATTTTAGAATCTAAAATCGTTTCGGCTGAAGATACTGTCGCATCAACCTTACGATCCGGACTTTCCGGAACTACTGTCTTGTCAAGTAAAGTTCCAGCTAAAGGCATAGTAATATTCTGAGAACCATCAGAGTTAGCAAGAAGAGTAACCCCAGAATTTACTTGGACCTGATCAATTGCAGCCGCTTTAATAGTTGCACCTACATCTTTACACTCAGCAACATCAGCTTCAAGTGTAATATCTAGCGCATCATCAATATTATCAAACAATGTTTTATCAAAATCATTATTATTCATAGTTTAACTCATCCATTAATTACTCATATATATTTTTATTAATCATTGCAACTTAAAAGACTAAAACCTTACTAATACATTTAGGCTTACCTGCTTATAACGGTGCTATCACGTAAAAGTTCATGATCAAAAGTCACATGAGCTCTTACTTTTTCAGGACTGGCAAGTTCGCCACGTTCATAAACCCTTAAAAATACCTCAAGAATCTGAGGGTCTAATTGCGTTTCTACACAATTTTTCATAATTACTAAAGCTTCTTCAACCGGCATACCTTTTCTATATGTTCTATTACTTGTCAACGCATCAAAAGTATCAGCAATTGCTAAAATTCTTGACCCTACAGGAATTCTACTACCAGCAATTCCTTTAGGATAACCTGTTCCATCAAATCTTTCATGATGACTAAGAGCAACTCTTGCCACCTGACTAATTGAAGTCATATCACCAAGCTCCGGTATTTTTAGAATTATTTCTGAGCCAACCTTCGGATGCTGTTTTATATACTCAAATTCTTCTTCAGAAAGCTTACCCTTACTACATAGGATTGTTTCTGGCACTGCAATTTTCCCGATATCATGCAATAAACCAGCCAACTCAACTACTGTCCTCTCTGTTTCAGAAAGCCCAAGCTCATCGGCAATCATCAAAGAATAGCAGGTTACTCTCTCTGAGTGTCCCTTTGTATATTTATCCTTTGCTTCAATTGACGCAGCAAGAGCAAGCATAGAACCAAAAAACATCTTCTCCAGCCCATTATGCAGCCGCACCCGTTCTATAGCAGTTGCAACCTGATGTGCTGCTGCTGCCATTACAGCAAGAGTACTATTATCAAAATCACCACCATAAACACCAGTTGAATCAGTATATATAACGCCTAAAATTTTATCTTGTGTAGCAAGCGGGACACACATAACACTAGTGACATCATTCTGCATCAAAGATTCAGCTATATCAAAGCGCTCATCTTCCACCGCATTTTCTGTAATAATTGACTCGCCGGTTTTTATCACATACTTTACAACCGTATTACTTGTCTTGAAGGTTTCCCCAGCTTTAATATTATTACTATATTTACTCGCCACAGGCTCAAGAAGGTTACTGCTTTCATGATACAAGATAACAGAGCATCTTTCAGCTTTTGATATATTCAAAACAACTTCTATCGCCACATCGACAATAGTACGTTCGTCTTTTGAGCCAAAAAGCTTATTAGCAAGATTACAAATAGCGTTCAAACGCAAAGCCAAATCTTTCGAAGCAACTCCAATTTGATCAAGATTATCAATTGGTCCTTTACTAACATCAAACTTTTTCGCGAAGCTAACACTATCTGAATCAAATCCAGCCTCTTGGCTAATATTTACTACAGGCTCTTTTTTACTAGTTTCACTGACAAAAGGCATAACCTCAATAGAAGTATTACCTATATTAATAATACCACCCAAGGAGAATTCTACTCGCTCTTTTATAAAATCACCATTAACTTTTGTCCCATTACTCGAGTCAAGATCACAAACAAAGATCGAACCATCTTTACTCACCTCTATTCTGCAATGTTCTCTAGATACTAGAACATCATTTACAGTATAGTCTGCGTCTACTCCACGGCCAAAAACAACATTAGTCCCAGACATAATATTCCAAAAATTTTTGTTTCCATTAGCATTCGTTATTATGATTTTATAATCCAAAGTTATTCTGCTCCTTTGATATTAATAAAGATGCAAATAATTATATAATTGTCACACTATACATAAAGGATCAGTATACCATCCAAGCACAAGACTACATCATAAATACTTATACTGCTATAATATTCTAAAACCTTACTTTTTTCAATACTTTTGCAATATTACAAATACTGCTCATAAAAAGGAGCTGCCAAGCAAAGGCAGCCCAAAATATTAATTCGCAAATAATCCACGCCAAAATTACATTGCTTCTACAGGAATATAACTAGCTCCTGCTACATCAGAATCCAAATCAAAATTCATCTGCTCAACTGGAGTCACTCCGAGACTGTCATGCCACTGTTCAAATACAGTTGCTACCTGCTGTTGAAGATTTTCCTTATCAATACCTTTATTCTGCATATTACGTGTAAGGAAAGCGAGCACATCCTTGCTAGCGCGATCACCATTCTCAGAAATATCACCAGAGACACTACGAGCATTACTAATAATTTCAGGCATTATTCCATTGAGCTGCTCAACCGAAAGGCTCTGACCTGCATCTTTATGTCCTTTTACTATTCTACATATAGAATTTAGGACTTCATATGAAAACGCCAGATTTTCATTACATTCTGCCAGTCTGGTAACCCCTGCGGAAAATGAATTCTCTGCTAGCCTCTCAGAAGCATCTCCAATATTTATTGCAAGAACTCTCAATAAATCATTTGCAATCAGAGCATTACCACGAGCTTGCACAACATCATCAATTGCCGACTGAATAACAGTTGCAATATTTTCACCTTCAGCAGTCACCCCGTTTCCAGACAGCTCAAGATCATCATTCATAGCAAGCACTTCCTCAAGAATATAATTAGCATTTTCAAGACACTGCTCACAGCTTGATACCAGCGATGCCGTAGTCATAGTATCACCCATAGCATCCTGTATCATACTGAAGATAGCAGGATTATCCATACCAAATTGGGCAAAAGCATCTACTGTATTATCAAACAGCACCTGAGCTTCCTCACTTGTAATCAGCTCACTGAATGGATTTGAAACCATCATTTCAGACGAGGAAGTAACTACATTAATTACACTTGAAGAATGACTATTTCCTTCACCACCATCTGAATCGCCACCATCTGAATCGCCACCAATATCTGGGAGTATCGGATCCGCGGTATCAACACTACCATCACCTTCAATAGCTGCAATTATATCTGAGACCAACCCATTCGCATCATCACCAGTATTCGAACCTAAACCACCAGACGGGGTATTTGGCATACCATGATGAGGTGGTATATGGCTTGTTGGCTCATCTACGACCACAACGCTACCAGCAATTACTATAAATGTAAAATCATGATCAAGTGGCTTGCCAGGCATATTAATCGCTTTATTGACAAAATCGCTAGTACTACTTTTGAATTTTCCTTCAGAAATACAAATTTTATAAACTGCCCCGTCAATAAGAGAAAGGCTTTTTAAATTTGTATCAATTGTTGCTTCTGTTAAATGGGATAAATCTATATTAATATGTTGGTCATCACCAGCCAAAAGTGTCTCTAAAAAATTATCAGAAAGAATAACAAAATTAAGTGGATTATCTACCTGACTAATTGCAACAAAACCTTGGGCACAACCATAGAGTTCTGTATCTCCTTTAAAAGTCAGAGTAATTTCACCATACATTCCAGTAGTATCATCAATAGTATAATCTAACTCAGGATTATAATGTGGACATGGAGTAGGCAGAAGCCCATCAAAGTTATCCAACAAATAACCATCAAAATACTCACTTTCTATATCAACATTACCCTTCTCAAGTATCCAGTCTCCATCAGCATCAACATTACCTGTGTCATCAATGCTGGCAGTAACCTCTGCACCTGTAATAGCTTCTAAAGCAGTAATAAGTTCATCCCCAAGCTCTCCGACACCAGAATCACAGGAAATCAAATCAATTCGACCATCATCACTAATTAATCCACCAAGAGCCGAAAAGAACTCCCTCTGCTCAACATCTACGCCAAGAGATTCACCTGTAACTTCTTCATACTGAGTAAGAGCTATTGCTCCTTCCTCACCATGAGTGATAATCCCAATACTATCAAATTCTCTACCACCAGAAAGTTCACGTAGTTGATCAATTATACCTTGTAAATCCTGAGTATCGCCATCGAACGTAATAACAATTACACCTTCACTTACAGCATCAATAAGATCATTAACATCATTAATATCACTATTTATAATCAACGCTTTAAGTCCAGCACTCTCCAAGGAATCATTACCAGCAATAGCAGCAATAATATCTGCAACGCCATTATCATAGGCATTATTATCATGGTACGAACCATCATCATTATTATCACTATGGCTAGTATTGGTATTATCAGAACTTTCAGAATCATTATCTGGGTCAGGATCCGTACTATTATGCTCAACTGGGTCAACAGGAAGGTCTGACATGTCCGAACCAGTAGCACTATCCGCTGCATCTGCTTGCGCAGCACCAGAAGTGGCGACAACGGCAGCAACACTGCCATCAAGCACAATACGCTCTTCCATAACCATCAATTTTCGAATCACTTCTAAGCCTCCATGAAAATACTATTTAATAACAGACCGTACGATATTTATAAATATACAAAATTACATACTAGTAATTATACCTCGAAAAAGAATATATGCCACCAGTAAATAACATTTATTTACATTATAGCAAGCAATTTATACTAAACTAAGAACCACAAAGTAGCATATGCGCAAATACTCGCTTAAAAAAGAATATATCAAGAACGACCAACAATATCAGATCCAGACATGCTGTTAATTTTCATTACAATTATTATCAAAAAAACAAACTCTAAATTATAAATTTGCGAAAAATAAGTCAATTATAGTAGACAACCTTAGCACCCCACTGTATACTATAATATAAAGCAAAAATCGCAGTATTGTGATAATAAATAATACCAATATAATGTATATAAAAAAATACATTTTTAAAAAGTAGGATTCTAGTAAAAATGGGGAACAAACACTTAAAAACTATTTTATTATCACTGAAAAATATTTATAAGTTAGAAAAGTTACTGTTCATAATAGTATTTATAGCCTTAATCTCTTTAACTGGGTGCAATATACCTACTCCTGAGGAAAGTATCAAAACACGCATGCTCAATGCAAGCATGGACATAGATACTTATAACTCAATGAAACCACAGCTAGCTGAAGGGATTGCCCTCAATAAAGCAATTGAGCTAGGCCTAACTTATAATTTAGAATTATGGCTAGCAAAACAAGAATTGGCAATACAGAAAGAATTGAAAAACAGCGCTATTGCAAACATGCTCCCAGATCTTACAGCTCAAATAAACAATGGACTTCGTGATAGCAACAGTGCGTCAAACTCTGTTGGACTTTTTTCAGGACAAGAAGCTCAAAATGTTCAATACTCATACAGCGACATGAAATCGCACACCTATGGTGGAGTAAATCTACTCTGGAATGTTATTGATTTTGGTGTTTCATACTTTAGATCAAGACAGGCAAGCAATAGAACAATACACGCTTTACATGAAATCAGAAGAATAAGACAAAAGCTAGCTTATGAAATAACCCAGACTTACTGGCAGTGTGTAAGTTTAGAATTAATTGTAAAACGCGGAACAGCACTCGCCGACAAGCTTAAATCTGAAATCACTGCTATCAACGAGAGTAAAGCGCGCGGCAGAATTTCAGAATCAGCCGCTATTGAACGACGTTACCCGTTGAAAGCTCAGCTTATAAAATTAAATGACTACTCTGAGATGTATCACTCAACCAAGCTCAGACTCTCTCAACTAATGGGACTTCCTATAGGAGCGGAGTTCTCAATGATATACGATCTCAATGAGAACCCAACCACTAATATCAACTTGGAAGAACTAGAAGAGCTCGCACTGAATCGCCGTCCAGAACTGTTTCAAGAAGACATACAAGAGAGAATAACCCATGATGAAGCACGCGCAACCATTCTCAGTATGCTCCCAAGTCCTCAAATGTTTATAAACCCTCAAGCTGATGACAACAAATTCTTATACTATAATTCATGGCTTGCTGCAGGTCTAAACGTATCTTGGAATCTTCTGGATATCCCAAATAAAATATTTAAAACCAAATCTGAATATAAAAGAGTTGATTTCATCCGTAAAAAGCGTATGGCTCTAGCAGTAGCAATCATAACCCAACTTAGAATTGCAACAATTGAATACGATTACGCTGTAGATAAATATAATCAATTGAAGGACCTCATGCATGACAGTGAACAGATCACTTTAAACGCTCAAAAAGCTGCGAAAGCTGGAAAAGGTAAGAAGAGCCTAGTTATCATGAAAGAACTTGATGCACTCAGAGATTATGCTGCAAGCATTCAGGCTTACAGCAGAGTCATGATTGCAAAAGCCCGCATAAATAACACTATAGGAATAGATCCGACAGAGGACGGAAGTATCAATTCAGAACTGCCTATAAAAATTGACTTCACTGATAATTCAAATGAAAATACTGTATACCCCAAACAACAGACACAACCTGCAATTACAAAGAAAAAAACTTCGCCCAAACCAGCTACAACAGTAAGCAACCAGACGACCGAGCTTTATGCTACTGAAAAAATCCCAACTATTCTTAATGAGTACAGTCCAGAGCCCAAACCATACTTCTAGTTTGATCCACCATAAGGAATTTTCTATGCTGAAACCAGCCTACACCTCACCTGTAATCACTAGTAATCTGTTCAACACAATACTTATGGTAGGACTACTTTGCTTTACCTATGCCCCTAGTTCGCTCTCATCTGATAGTACCGAGCTAAATAATCAAAATATCTCCTTCACTGATGACGATATAACTGGCAAAAGAGTAAGAGTTTTTTTAATTGCAAAGAATGAGGCAACTATCTCATCTGAAACTGATGGTAAAATTATCTTAATGCCCTTTGTGATGGGGCAAAACTTTAATAAAGGGGATCTCCTTGTTAAACTTGATTCAGAACTAGCAGAAGCAGCAAAAAATAAGGCAGAGAAAGAACTTGAAGCGAAGAAAGTAAATCTTGAAGCGGTTAAAGACCTCAGAAGCAGAGGAGATGCAACACTAGTAGAATTAATTAATGCTGAAAGAGATACTGCAATTGCAGAAGCCGGGCTTATCCTTGCTAAAATAAACCTTGAGAGGTGTCAAATCCACGCGCCATTCTCAGGGAGAGTTATAAAAGTAGAAAAGCACAAACACGAACTTGCCAAAGCTGGCGAGCCGGTTATAAACATAATTAATGATAATACGTTACTCGCACACTTTCTTCTGCCAATTTCAGAATTTCCATATACCAAGATCGGTACTGAAATAAAAGTTACAATACCCCTACTACAAAAAAGTTTTACTGCAAAAATAAGCCAAATCTCTGCTACTTTGGACGCAGCTAGCAACACCTTTGAAGTTGCAGCTGATATTGACAACTCTGAAAAAATTTTACGCGCAGGTATGAGTGGTTGGTTCAAACCTGAGAAGAACTCTAGCAAATAACTGGAGCAGGTAAAAACTATGGATACAAACAAAAAAACAAACAGTAAAAAGAACACAGTAGTTCTTGAGCAGACAGTAAAAACCCTTGCAAACCTAAACTCACTGATTGCAACAGCGATTGAGTGCAAAACAGAAAACACATTTATTTTTCACATATTGAATCACACCATCTCTTATATACATTATGATAGAGCAATTCTTATAAGTGCTAATGGCAAGAAAATCATTGGCGTCTCTGGTACAAGCAGACCATCAAAGCACTCACTTATTGCAACAAGTGTTAAAAGTCTAGCAACGTCACTCTCTGCTCCAAATACAACTCAAATTATCAGTGATGACTCTTTTGTAAATCTCCCAAATTTCTGGAAAGAGTACAAAGAGAAAAGTGAAGGCACCTCACTACTTTGGATTCCATTAATATTAAATAATACTGATACAAACCAAGCACATCAGAATAATGCTATACTAATTTTTGAGCGCTGGAATAACAGACCATGGAAAGATAGCGACATAAATATAATTGCTCCAATCCAAAGAAATTTCAGTAATATTTGGAGACTTCACAGAAAAGGTATAAAAAACAATATCCACAAGAAGGGCAGACATCTGCTTATACTTTTGTTACTAATAATAAGCATTATTTTCCTGCACTCATATAAAATTTCTGAGCGGATTGTTGCTCCATGTGAAGTAGCCCCAGAAGATCCTTATTCTGTTACGACAGCTATCGATGGTGTAATAGAAGAGGTACTGGTCCATCCCGGTCAACGCATAGAAAAGAATTCTATACTGGTCGAGCTAAACCAAGATATTTTCAATGAAGAATTGACTGCAGCTAGACAACAGATAAAGATTACTCAATCTGAACTTTCCCGTACCCAAGCACAGGCGGTGACAGATCTAGAAGCACGAGGGCAACTTGCTACACTTAAGAACCAACTTAAAATGGATAACATAAGGCTTAGGCTTGCGGAGTACAAGATGGATAAGAGTAAAATTCTTGCCCCAAATTCAGGAGTCGTAATGATGAACGACCCCCATGAATGGGAAGGTAAACCAGTAATGACGGGTGAAAGAATCATGCTTATTATTACTCCAAGCAATAATAAGATAAAGATATACCTTCCACTTGATGACAAAATAGACTTTCCTGAAAATGCTATGGTAAAAGTAATTCTTAATACAGACTCAGCAACTTCTAGAGAAGCACATCTAACTTACATTTCAGACCATGCAACAGTTTCACCAAAAGGAATCCCAGCTTTTTTAGCAGAGGCAAAATTTGATTCTAATGTAGATAACATTCGTATGGGGATACAAGGTACAGCAGTAATTTACGGGAAAAAAGTATCCCTTGGCTATTGGCTGATTCGCCGCCCTCTGGCAGCTATCAGAAACTTTATAGGTATATAAAATGAGCTCTACTCAAAACGCCCAAACTAAGCAATCAGTCCCTCTGCTTAGAGTTGATCTTGAGCTTACTGTGGCTCCAAGTGAAGAAAGTGGAAAGCCCCTATGGATGCTTCATGACCCCGTACATTCAACCTTTACAAGCATAGATTGGTCTCAGTTTGAAATCATCAAACGACTTGATAGACCTCAGACATTTGAAGAGTTAATTATAAGGATAACAAAAGAAACGACTATAAGAGAAGACAAATCTGAAATAGCAGCATTCCTTAACGATCTTATTCAACATGGTATGACAACTCAAACTCTATATAAAAACAGCAATCACCTTGAAACGGAGACACAGATGCAAAAGAAGTCTCCACTCAAATGGTTGATGTTTCACTACCTCTACTTCAGGCTTCCACTTATTCATCCTGACAAATTTTTAGAAAGCACCCTCGGAATATTCAAATTATTAAGCTCCAAAATCTTTATTTTTACATATATTATTATCAGTCTGGCAGGTTTATATTTTTTAAGCCAGAGATTCGATGAATATATACACACATTTACCAATTTCCTGAATCCTAGAGGTATATTTATATATGGTATATCAATAGCAATACTCAAGACATTACATGAATTCTCGCATGCATATACTGCAAAATATTACGGAAATAGAGTCCCAACAATAGGGCTGGCGTTTATAATTCTATGGCCAATTCCATTCTGTGATGTTACAGATAGCTGGCGAATGAACTCCAGAAGTAAGCGTCTTAAAATAAGTGCCTCTGGGGTAATTACAGAATTAGTTGTTGCCGGCATTGCCCTCTTTATCTGGGGCATAAGCAGCGACTCTTCACTAAAAAGTATTACCTTTGTGCTTTCATCACTGTCGATAATCAGCACATTACTTGTCAATCTCAATCCGCTTATGCGTTTTGATGGATATTATCTATTCTCTGATTTTACTGGCATTGATAATCTACAGCTAAGGGCATTTGCCATGACCCGCTGGTTCTACAGAAAATTTTTACTTGGAATTAATATTGATTGTCCAGAGGCCGAACTAAGCTTCAAACGCAAAACCTTTATGGTTATATACGCTATTTCAACATGGATATACCGTTTCTTCCTTTATACTGGTATCGCCATAGTTGTGTATTACACCTTCCCAAAGACTATTGGAATCATTCTATTTGGAATTGAAATAATCACTTTCTTGCTAATGCCACTGTATAAAGAGTTTTCAGCAGATTATAAGCTTGTACATAATAGACGCATAAGTATTCGCTTTGGAATATTTGTTATACTCATAATCTGTGTTCTTATCTGGTTAAGTCTTCCTTTCAGTAGGTATACAACCATTCCAGCTATTACAACTGCTGATGAAGAACAAATAATCTACAGTCCGGTATCAGGCGTTATTTCAGAGCAACTAATAAAAAGAGGCATTGAAGTAAAAAGAGGTGAAAAATTAATCTCTATAGATTCTAACGAATTAAAAGCAGAGATTTCCCTAGGTAGACTGGCCCTAAGCCAACTCTCCAATGATCTTCACCAAATCTCTTCAAAACCTGAATTAAAAGGTCTTACTCCTCAAATTAAAGAGACATATCTTCAAGCAAAAGCTCGGCTTAGATCTTTAAATGAGCGATTGAAGCATAGTGTAATATATTCAGATATTAACGGAACTGTTACAAATCTCAAAGATACTCTCCGCACTGGAGTAGCGGTATTCAAAGGAGAGGAATTAGGTAAAATTTTAAACTTGAATACTATCAGACTAAAGATTTATGCAACATCCAAAGAGATCTCTTATCTCAGAATTGGCGATGAACTTGAATTCATACCAAATTATTCAAATTACAAAAACACTAAATACCGTGTACGTATTATAAATATAAATCCAACGCGTGAAGAGTACTTAAAACACCCAGAATTAGCCTCTATAAATGGCGGTGCGATTGATGTAATTCCAGATAAAGAAGGTGCCCTTAAAATTGCTAAACCATTTTTTGAAATAGAATGCAGTTTTACAGACAAAATAGTTAAACTTCGATTTGATCAACCAGGAAGAGTAACTTTCTGGAGTAGACCAAGGTCATATATGAGGGAGCTATTCAATCATATTTATCAAATTTTTATCAGAGAATCTGGCTTATAACGAGGAGAAGCAACAAAAATAAATTTATCACACGTCTCAATATTGGAATATATCTACAACAATTCAGCATGTAGCATTACAAATAAATATACTCACTAGCCCACTACCTCATTAAAAATTTAGGGTTGCAGCATCACAGCCACAACCCTAAATCAATAAATTAAAATATCCGTGACAAATTACAAATCTTCAAGCCCTAACCCTCCACCAAAATTAGGATCTAGAGGAGGCTCATCTTCACCCTCAATATTTTGAATCTTATCCTCAGTATCTGTAACCACCTCTTCTTTTTCGTAAACAGATTCACTCGGAGTAGGGTCATCTTTATAGCTATAATCTTCTCCAGCCGGAGCTTCTCCATCGAAATTGTAATTATAGTCTTCGCTAATTTCATCAATAAAGTCTTTTGCTTCACTCGAATTACTTACTGCCTCATCCTCCTCAGCAAATGCAGCCTCATTCTGATCACTAGCCTCAACTTCTTCAAAGCTTTCAGAGTCTTCAGTTACGCCTTCTTCTACATAGTCTATTTCTGAATCTTCAATATCTTCCGGTATGATATCATCCTCATACTTTTCAGCGGGTACAACGACTCTATTAGTCAATGGATCAGGAACTCCACTTCTAGGTATTCCCAACTCAATCTGCGCTTTTTCCTGCTCAGTAGCAAGCTTTATCTCATCTTCAGGAAGCTCTTTAGGAACATATGGTTCAGGATCTGTCGGTACAGGATATTGAGGAGGAGACTCAGGAAGCATATAGTCATCCGGCAATTTCTCTTTAACCTGATCATCCCACCAATATCTTGGTCCTTTGACAGCTGAACAACCACCAGCAAATAATGTTAACGCAACTACAAACACAAGAAGCATGTTATAATTTATTTTATTCCACATTACAGGTAAAATCCTCCAAGGTAACTATCGAATTATTCTATAGATTATAATAATCACTATATCCAAATCAAGCCACTACCATAAGGCATGGAATATAATAACAATTTTTGAAATAGATATACCTATTTCATATCGACAGTTCCTTCTAAAATAACCAGACTTTTTCTATAAACAGTGGCAAAATGACTAAACAAAGCAGCTAATTTACGAACTAAAGTATAAAAAACAACTATAACTCCAAACTATTACTGAAGAGCATCATTTATAAGATTAATAATTTCCATCCCCCTAAATGGTTTCTTGATCAAACCTTTAACGAACTTCAAATCTTTTTTCTCTTCAAGATCAATTGAATGTCCGGTCATAAATATTATTTTCACATCAGGATTAATCTTAATGAGTTCTCCAGCGAGCTCTAGCCCATTTAGCTTTGGCATGATAATATCTGTAAGAACTAAATCTATATTTCCTCCATTAATCCTATATAGCTCAAGTGCTTCCTCCCCATTGACAGCAGTATCAACCTTATATCCAGACTTTCGAAGCATTTCTTTTGCAAAAAGCAGGCTTATTTCTTCATCATCAACTAATAATATAGTACCTTCAACATTACCGCTTTCGTTGTCATTGCCCCCAACAACTGGGTTTATTTTTTTCTTCCCAACTGGGAGATAAATATAAAACTCTGCACCACCAGTTGGTTTATTATAATAGTCCATTGTGCCACGGTGCCCCTGGACGATCCCCCTTGCTTCAGCAAGCCCAAGTCCTCTAGCCTCACTCAGATCATATTTCGAGAAAAATGGCTCAAAAATTTTATTCCGTATTTCATCGCTAACTCCTTCTCCATTATCAGAGACAGAAATTTTAATAAACTCGCCAGGCTCCACACCTGATTTACTTGCAAAAGCATCACGTACTTGAATATTTTTTGTTTCCAAAGTCAACTCGGGATTATCACTCATTGCTTCATCAGCATTACGCATAAGATTCTTAAATACTACTAATAGTCTATCTTTATCGCCAATAGTAATATTATTAATAGCGTTAAAATTTAAGTTTATCTCAATATTACGATTGATGTCACTTTTAAAGTCTTCAACAGCCGTATTTATAATATCTTCAATATTTACACGACCAAAAGTAAATTCGCTACTCTGCGAAAACTCTAGAAGTTGAGAAACCAATTTTGCACCATTCTCAGAAGTAGACCTAATCATCTGAGCATACCTTTTGACCTTTGGCTCATCTACCTTCAAATTCTCCAAAAGTTGAGCCATTCCAATTATTCCACCAAACATATTATTAAAATTATGAGACATCCCTTTCACAAAAATTTCATTGGCTTCACTTTTCCTATGATAATCATCAATTCTTTTGGTTTTAATTTTATCAAGGATTGAAAAGACAGCATGAATTTTTGCTCGCAATGCCTTACCACTTATTGGTTTGGTAATATAGTCAAACGCTCCAAGATCGAAGCTTTTATCAATATCATCCCTTCTATTTAAGGTAGTAAGAAATATTACAGGTATATCCCTCAATTCATCATTACTTTTTAAAATTTCACATACTTCAAAACCTGTCATACCAGGCATTATAACATCTAACAAAATTAAATCAGGCATATACTTCTCAACCATCTTCAATCCTTCAAGACCTGAACTAGCTGATATCACTTCATACTCACTCAAGAAGCTTTCAATCATCTTTACACTAGAGCTCAAATCATCAATTATAAGAATTGTAGAAATTTTAGACATCTTCTTTACCTATTAATAAAATAATGGTATACTAAAAACATGAAAAACACAATATCTTCACATGCTAATATGTGCTAAATTATACTTATAATATATCATTTATGGTTTATTTACATTACCAATTTATCATAGCTTATATTTTATTTTATGACAAGTAAAAAGATCTCATAATTATTATTATTTTACTCTGGTAACTGTAATATATTTTAATATTATTTACAACATATTCACTTTGCTAAAGTTAACTAGTTATTCAGGCGTTATGCCTGTAAGAGGAGAACTCTACTTATGAAGCTTTATAACAGTATTAGTAAAACCGTAGAGCCATTCAAACCACTTGAAGGGAACAAAGTTCGTATGTACAGCTGTGGGCCGACAGTGTACTCTTTTCAGCATATTGGCAATCTAAGAACTTATACGTTTTCAGATCTACTAAAACGCTCACTTCAATTTGCAGGATACAGAATCCTTCACGCAATGAACATTACAGACGTCGGGCATCTTACAGATGATGCCGATGCTGGTGAAGACAAAATAGAACGTGCAGCCAAAGCAGAGGGTAAAGATGCCTGGGCTATGACAGAGGTCTTTAAAGCTAAATTCTTTGAAGACTGCGCTGGACTGAATATTCTTCCACCAGACATTGTATGCCGAGCAACAGATCATATTACTGAGCAAATTAATATGATCAAAAAAATGGAAGAAAAAGGTCTTATTTATCAGAATGATGATGGTATTTATTTTGATACAACTAAATTTATCCCTGTTACAGATTTAAGTAATATGAGAATCAAAGCTTCTGATGAGTACTCACGTGTTGGAACAGGTGACAAGCGTTCAGGCTATGATTTTTCATTATGGAAATTCTCGCCTAAAGATGCAAAAAGGCAAATGGAATGGAATTCACCATGGGGGGTAGGCTTCCCAGGATGGCATCTTGAGTGTAGTGCAATGTCAATGAAATACCTAGGGGAGAGTTTTGACATCCATACTGGTGGTATTGATCATATCCCAGTACACCATACAAATGAAATAATCCAGTCTGAATCAGTTACTGGAAAACCATTTGCAAATTTTTGGATCCATGCAGGATGGCTCAGTTTTGGTGATAGTGACAAAATGTCAAAATCAGCTGGAGGTACATTGCTACTGGACAACCTTCTTCAGAAAGGATACGATCCAATGGCGTTCAGATACCTTCTTCTTACAGCTCACTACAGAGGGCCTTTGAAGTTTACCTGGGAAGCGCTTGATGGAGCGGCAACAGCACTTGGCAGAATTCGTGACTTTCTTGCAGATAAGAATGTTTCTGATGGCAAAATTATTGAAGAATACATTACTTCTTTCAAAGAGCATATTTTCAATGACCTTGATACTCCAAAAGCAATCGCAACACTCTGGGGTCTGATAAAAGATAATAAGATCAACAAGAATGACGCTGCGCGCACAATTGTAGAAATGGATAAAGTTCTAGGACTACGCCTACAACTTCACATAGCAAGTAATGCTGAACTTGAAGTCCCTGCAGAAGTTATTACGCTTATAGAAGAACGCACAAAACTAAAGACAGAAAAAGATTATGCCGGAGCAGATGCCGTTCGCGACAAAATAACAGCTCTTGGATTTGAAGTCATGGATACTCCACAAGGACCTTCATTAAAATCACTATAAATTTAAGTTATTATTAATATGAAAACAGACTGAAAATTATCTTTCAGTCTGTTTTCAAATTAATATTATATTAAATTATATCAATGATCTCTAAGCACCTATAAATCCAGCTTCCCCAGCACTAAGCTGCTTATCCTCATCAATATAGTAATCGCCATAATCCTCTTCTCTAAGTTTATTCTTTGCAATATTGCCAGCAGTTAAAATATTAATCCTACTCTCACAGTTAATATCCTCGTTAAGTTTGAATTCACTCAATATTTCATTGAGCATATCAACAGTAACCTGCATTTCAGCAGCAGCAGAAGCGGTTTCCTCTGCCCCGGCAGTATTGATCTGAGTAACATTATTTATTGCACTTAAGGCCTGTGAAGATTCATTGAGTGAATTATTTTCTGAGTTAGTCTTACTATAAATATCTTCAATAATTGCACTTATACCTTCAATGTCTATCACAATATCGCCAAATGTCCCAACTACTTCTTCAGCAATCTCAACTCCTATCTGTACCGAACTATCAGAGTTAGCTATCAGCCCTACTGTTTCCTGAGCAGCTTTTGCACTTCGCTGAGCAAGAGTTCTGACCTCTTCAGCAACAACGGCAAATCCTTTTCCATGTTTGCCTGCCCTCGCAGCTTCTACTGCAGCATTTAATGCAAGTAAATTTGTCTGAAAAGCGATCTCTTCAATAATCTTAGTGACAACTCTGATTTCTTTTGAACTATTCTCAATTGAATGTACAGCATTCATCATCTCTTTTATTCTTGAATTACCAATATTTGCCTTGCAGGCAGAACTATTTGCTATTTTCAGAGCTTGCTCTGTCTGTTTTACACGCTGCAGATTATGCGCGGCTATATTATTAATTGACTCAGAAGCCTGCATCATGCTCTTTGCCTGTTTTGTAGCACCGTCTGAAAGTATTGCGCTTGAGTCAGTCAACTGCCCTGCACCAATTGAAACCTGATTACTAGTTGCTCTCACCTGTAGAAGCGCAAGAGTAACATTTTCGATAATTCTATTAACGGCATGAATATTATCGTGAATTGCCTCAATAATTCTTAACTGCGAATTACTCATTAATCCTATCTCATCTTTACGCAGACTTGTCTTCTTCAGCCGCTCAAATTGCTTCTCATCAATTTTAAAGTCAACTATCTCAACATTCCAATTTCCCTGCGCCAACTGTGTACTCAGAATATTTGATAAATCACGAACTTTATCGGCAAGGACATCGACCATTTCACTAGAAAATTTTATAGGCTTCGTTGTTATTCTACTAAAATACATAGCAACGATTATTGCGATCATAGATATTCCAATTGCTATAAATGCTGATACTTTCTTTACATTACTACTTGTATAAGCTATATATGACTCCATTTTTGAACAAGTTGCCATAGCATTGCCATAGTTTTCATCACAGATAACAGCCCACTTATTTCCAAAAATATCAAGTATTGCATATGAGAAAATAACCTTATCACCCTGATAGTTTTTACTAATCCCAGCCCCACTCATACCTTTTGCCAGAAGAGTATCAATTCCATCGATTTTTATTTCATTTAAAAACGAAGAATTTATTCCATATTTTTCAGGACTCAAAAGAGTATCAGATCTCATATAGCCGTCAATGCCAACCAAGTACGATTCTACTTTTCTATCTACACTTCCTCCTTTAGCCATCATTGCATTAACTAAGTCTGACCCTAACTGCAGGCCAAGAAACATTATAGTCTCATCTTTCACTTTTACAGGCATAACCATAAATGCATAAGGTATATTTTTACCCAAAGAAAATGGCTTATAATCACTGAATGAAAATCCATCGGTCTCTTTTGACTTCTTTAAAGCATCTGCAAGAGAAGTATCCTTATACTCTTCTTCAAGCACCTTATTTCTTACTATCTCATTCTTGTCTACAGCATAAAAACAATATCCGTTAGGGTCAAACAGATATAAATTCGCGTAGCCGTATTCTTTGCAAAAATCTTGAAACATTTCAGAATAAAAGGACATTTCAATTCTAAGCTGTCTTTTAGTCAAAGGGTCACCATTATTCTTCATAACCGGCAACTCCATCAAAGACCCCACCTCCTGTGTAACAACGTTGAGATCACTCTTTCTGGAGTCAAAAAAACTTTGAACCTGCTCCTGCTTCATCTTTCTTATAGAGTTAACTTTTTCAATTGCAGCATCTTTCAAACCTTTTTTTGCATACTCACCCAATTCGTTAAAACTTTCTGAACTCAGATTCCAGATTACAGCTCCCAAAATTCCCATAGGAACTATGGCAATCAGCAAATATGTCAGTATTGTTTTCTTTGCAAGAGTCATAATGTTTCCCCTATTTTTAGATCTCACTTACAAGATTCTCAATGTTTACCCAAAGTTGATCACGAACTCTCCTAAAGAATCTCAATTTCACCTCATTTTTACATTCTTTAATAGGGTTATCAATCGCCCAACATTCTACAGATTTACATTTCTTTTTTACAATATCCTTAATTTTACCGTTATCATTATCATACCCAAGAATTACAAAACGTGTTTTACCAGTGAAATTGATCTTTTCGATTTCAGTAACGTCTTTTCTAAAACATGGCGCCACTTTTAACCCAAATTCCTTAAGAGCTTTAAGCCCTTTCATATGTAAACTTTTATTTTTACCTGTTGTTGCCACTCTTGCCTTGAGCAAACCTTTACCTTTTCTTTTCTTATAAATATGATTATATATTGTCACAGCAATGATCGCTCTATTAGATTCACCTTCATCAACAAATACTATCCCCATATTATCCCCTTAACATTCTAGTAGCAGAAACATATTTTGCGATACTTGCAATAGGTAATACTTTATCGGCAAGCCCTCTACATGCAACTGCACTTGGCATTGACCACACCAGAGAGCTCTCTTTATCCTGTACAATAACTTCGCCTCCTGACTGTTTAATTTTATAAGCTCCATTCAAGCCGTCAATTCCCATCCCAGTCAAGATCACAGCAGTACTATCAGAGCCGTATGTTTTTGCGATTGATACAAGCATTGCATCTATGGAATTTTTCATATTACCATTTTCAAAGATATTCAAAACAAATCTGCTATTTCTTTCCATAATTCTCATATGACCAAATCCAGGATAAAGATAAATCGTCTTTTCCTCTATTTGATCTAAAGATTCACCAATTTTTATTCTGTAATCATCAATAAATGGGATCAAAGAGCTTCTAAAAATTTCTGTAGATTTTAATACGATATGCTGAGTAATAAATATTGGGCATGAATTTGCTTTACAAATATCCGGGAGTATCTCACGTAAAACCCTTGGTCCTCCCATGGAAGCTCCTATGCCTATACATTTTCTGATCACCATAATTTTATCCTTTATGAAAAATACTAACTCAATCACAAAGTATAAATTCCTTTGTTAGGCTTATATTAATCATTAGTGATATAATTGTTATTTAATTATTTAACTCAACGATCAACCCAAGCCAACAAATATCGTGCATATAACATGTTAATTACCATACTCTTTTATATACAACTTAATTCTCAAGAACCTCCCTAAACTATCATAACCTTTAAAAATTAACTTTTAACTTTTTGTTTTGGCATAAATTTAATATTAAATCCGCCGTTTTAACTATTTAACATTGTAAAAAATACTCTTTTATAAAATTCAATAAACGATAAAGCACAACTTATATAAGTTGTGCTTTATCGTTTATTAAAAATATTATAGCGTTATAAATTAAAACCTATAACTTAGACTGGCTAAAAACACCCTCTATATCCAGAATAAGCCCAATGCTACCATCCCCCATAACAGAAGCCCCCTTTATTACCTCCAAAAATTCAAACTTTGTGCCAAGATCTTTGAGTACCACAGATTGCTGCCCAACAACATCATCAACCATGATACCGCAAACCTCATCCTGAAACTCAACAAGAATAATTGTAGCAGAGCCACTATCCTTACACGTTGCATCAATGCCCAAAATTTCATAGAGTTTTATAAGTTTGTATAATTCTCCCCTAACATTTACCATCTCACCTTTGCCAGTGACTAAAATAGTTGCCTCTTTTGTTGGCCTAACAGCCTCCCTAACATCATTTATAGGGAGAATAAAACTTCCATCTCCAACCTTAGCAACAAGTCCGTCAACAACCATTAAAGTAACAGTCATTGGTAGAGTTATGATAAACTCGCTGCCATATCCAAGTTCGGTTTCAACAATAATTTCGCCACCAAGTTTTTCAATATTAGTTTTCACAACATCCATACCAACACCACGGCCAGAAATTTCAGTAACCTTTTTAGCAGTTGATACACCAGCCCCAAAGATCAACCTACCGGCCTCGTAATCTGACATAGCAAGAGCTCTTTCTTCAGAAATAACACCTTTTTCAACAGCCTTCCGCTTTACTTTTTCCAAATCAATTCCTGCACCATCATCTTTTATAGAAATTGTAAATACTTCTTCAGTAGAAGTCGCAGTTATGATTACGCGCCCCTCAGGAGATTTACCAGCAGCCTCCCTCTCTTCAGACGTTTCTATACCATGATCTACAGAATTTCTTACCATATGAACCAATGGATCCTCTAACCCCTCAATTAGGGATTTATCCACACTTGTCTCTTCACCAATAATTTCAAGGTTAACTTTCTTACCAGTATCACTGGCTAATTCTCTAATTATTCTCGGGAGCCTCTGCATTACAGATTTTAAAGGTAATCTTCTTACAGACATTAGGCTCTTCTGAAGATTATTTGACAATTCATTGAAGGAAATATTGGCATTTTTAAATTCTTGAGAAATAGAACGAACACTAGGGTATGCTTCGAGCTTCTGTTGCAAATATGCGAAAACCTCACTTGCAATAATCAACTCTCCAACAAAAGACATGAAATTATCAACCTTCTCTTCTTCAACGCGAATAGTCTTCCCACTTGCATCTTTTGATTTAGTCTGATTTTTTTGTAGAGAGATATCTGTTTCAGGAGTTACTTCACTTGCGTTATCCTCTTGAGCAGTTCCCATAGATGCTTCTGTTTTATCAGAGTTTTTACCCGTATCTACAGTCTGTTCATCAATTTCTACAGTTTCATGCTGAATAACCTTTATCGACTTCATAGCACTTTCAAAGCGTTCTTCAATGAGAGAACTCATTATTTCATCAAACCCTATACCAGCATCTGAAATTGTCAAATAGTCATTCTTCATAGAGTTTAAATGCTCTATTATTGAACTTGAATTAACTTCTGTAGCAACGTGTTCCAAAGAATTTATTGCATCAATAAACTTTTCAGATTTGCCTTTATCTTTTGAGTTTTCTTCTACATTTTTTATAAATTCAGCAAGAACCTCAATGTATTCTGTAACTACTGCATCACCCAAATGATAAATACCGCCTCCTAGGCTCGTTGCGACAACAGATAAAGATTGAGTAACATCTTCAAGTAATTTATCTACTTCATTCAAAAGCTTTCTTACAGGCTCACTTTCATTCATCCCAATAATTGCAACGAGCTTTTGCCTTGCCTCAATAATTTTTACAGAATCATCTTCCGATTCACCATTGATTAAAAACTCTATTCGATTAAGAACCTCTGTTTCTTTTTCAGATAAAATAGAACTGTCTTCAGACGGACTTGCTCTATCGATCATTCCTCTTAGACAATCGCCACCTTCAAGAAAAACATCAATAATTTCTTCAGTAATCTTCTTCTTTCCAGAACGGATTTCTTGAAGCAAACTTTCAAACGAATGTGAAAACTTTTTTACATTTAGCAAACCAAAAAAAGAAGAATTCCCTTTTATAGAATGAACGGGCCTGAAAATTTGATCGACCAGACCAAGATCTTCAGGATTCTTTTCAATCTGGACAAATAGTTCATCCAGAGAAAGTAGAGCTTCGCTACTTTCAGCTAAAAATTCATAAAATAAGTCTTTATCTATCTCGTCGTTTTCATCGCTCATTATATTTCATAACCTGATTTATTATGTGCAATATCAGACATCAAATTGCGCCACTTGTTCAATTTTGCCATACATTCATTGACTGCATTTTTGAGTTCATCTAAATCTTTAATTGGCTTTAAGAAACAGTCATCAGCCCCAAGCCTAAGACAATTTAAAATGTTGTCCAAAGTAACAAACCCTGTTATCATTACCACTTGGATCATACCATTATATTCTTTAATACGTCTCAATAGTTCTATTCCATCCATTCCCGGCATAGAGATATCTGAAATAACCAATAAATAATTATTATCATGTATCATTTTCAATGCAGAATATGGATCATTTGTCACATCAACATCATATCCTTCAAATACGAAATATCTCTTGAGCGTAGAAGTAATATCTACCTCATCATCAACAATCAGAATTTTTACTTTAGAGCTTCTAAGGCCTCTGCCTTCAATATCCATCATCTTCTCCCAAGCCCTTTATAATTAAACATTGCATCTTGAACTGATCCCTAGAAATTATAGCAATTCTTCAAGAGTAACCAAAACTTTTCTCAAATTACAAGGCAACAAAATAACTCTATCAAAGCCAATTTTAAGCAATTCATCCTCTACAAAAGTTTCTACTCTTGCATCTCCTACACCTAGAATTTTTATTTTTTTCTCAGCAGCACTTAGAATTTCATTAACCAAAGCCCCATTATCAATACTTCCGACTTTCATATCCAGTATAACTACATCAGGTTTAACTTCATTTAATTTTACCATAAGATCTGCTTTATTATCAGTAAGTTCAAAAACTACTAAATCACAGCATTTTGCCGCTCTTATACCGGTCTCAAATGAACGGTAAACAGCGCTAGGCTCAACAAAAAACATTACCTTTGGTAGAGTAGTCTTACTTTCTTTTTTTACTATCTTTGGAAGTTTTATCTCAAAAACTGTACCCTCAGAATTTGAATTAATAAGGCGCAAAGTTCCGCCATGAACAGCGACAATACCTTCTGACAAACTTAGCCCAAGCCCAGTTCCTTTATCAACTGCTTTGGTTGTAAAGAAAGGATCAAATATTTTATCCTGAATATGTTTTGGTATACCTTCACCATTATCCACTATCTCTATGCTGACAGAATCACTTGTTTCATGAGCTCTTACACTGATGAGTTTAACACTCTGGTTATCAACTGCATCCAATGCATTCAATAAAAGATTCACAACAACCTGAATCATTTGCTGCACAGAAGCAATTACTTCTGGAGTATCATCAATTTTTTTCTCAAAGACGACTCCTTTATTCAAGCGATTGGTAACTACAGAAATAGCGCCATCCAAGATTTCTTTTACAGAACACTTATCCATTTTGTCAGAAGCGCCATCTACTCTAGCAAAGACCCTCAATCCACCAGTAATCTTTGCAATTCTATCAGTACCACTCATCATATCATTAAGTAATATTGGAGTTTCTTTTAAAATATATTCCAATTTTCCAGGGTCAATATTAGAGTCATTTTTAACTAATTTTTGGTATACAATATCCCAGAATTTTTTCAAAGTCTGAATATTACCTCTAATAAAAGTTGTAGGATTGTTAATTTCATGAGCAAGCCCTGCGACAAGTACACCCAAGGTTGCCATTCTTTCTGCTTTAATCAAAGCATTATTTTTTTCATCCAGACTATTAAGTGCTTCTTCAAGTCCTGTAGCATACCGAGAAAGCTTTATATTACTTTCTCTCATTTCCTGCATTAATCTTTCATTATTTTTGACAAGCAAACGATGCTGCATCGCTCTTTCAGCCGCATTTAATACTTCGTCAGCACTATTAAATGGTTTTGTTATATAGTCATAGGCTCCATGATGAATTGCCTGAGAAGCAGATTTTACAGACGCATAGCCTGTTACAACAATAACATCTATACTAATTTTACTATCTTTAATATATTTCAAAAGCTCAAGCCCACTAACAAACGGCATATTAATATCAGTGAAAACTATATCAAAATGCCCAGTATCGACGACTGTCTTCGCTTCCTTGCCATTTGCAGCACCAAGAACGAGGTACCCTTCATTGAACAAAATGTCTTCTATATATGTTCTGATAATAGTTTCGTCATCAACTACCAGCACCCATTGTTTATAAAACCCATTCGGATGCATGCCTTCATTATGTTGAATAAGAATACTTTTTAAAGCATCTAAAAGCATTTCTTCAAAATCTTCAGGAACAGCCTTCTGCTCTAAAGAGCTCATTTTCAATGCAACCCCCAATTTGAAGGTATCTATAATAATAGAGCATATTGAATGAATCCCATCAAAAAAATCCTCCGTTTTTGCTAAAAACTCAATAATAATATTAGTAGTCTTTATAGCAAACTCAAAGTCAATTTTATCAGCTTCACTATTGAGATATGAAAAACGTTTAATCATCGATAAAACCTGCTGTTTCCCGATCTTTTCATTCAAATCAGGCACGTATATCTCAATTTCTGAGATATACTTTATAAACGTTCTTTCGAACTCTATATATTCTTCAAGATTGTCCATTGAACATCCACCAAACCATTAATTAGTGCATCAACAAAATCAATATGAAAAAGTACTATGCATTAGAGGCACATATTTCGCAATCAAATACCACCATATAATAACTTTGAAAAAGAATTTAACCCCTACTTATTTCAGAGTATCAATAATTCTCTTCCAACTGTCGTCTGGAAGCTCAACCCCTAATTTCTGGACAACTTCACATCCCAAAAGAGCTCCTAATTTTGCTGCTTCTTCCAAAGATTTCCCTGTAAGAATACTCCAAATAAATCCAGCTGCCCAATAATCCCCGGCTCCTGTAGTATCAATCACATTTTCAGCCCTTAGGGCAGAAACAAATAAAGGTAAACCACCATTCTCGCATAATAATGAACCTTTATCTCCTAGATTTACAACAGCTACTTTGCAGTGCTCTCCTAATTTTTTCAACCCTACTTCAGGATTATCACTTCCTGTAAAGGCCTTGGCTTCATCCTCATTAGAAAAGACATAATCGACATAGTTATCAAGCAGATGTGACAACCCGTCTCCTGCAGCAGCAACCACTTCAAAAGATCCAAGGTCAAGACTTACCTCACACCCTGCTTCTTTAGCAGTTCTCAAAACTTTTTTCGCAAGCTCTGGGTTGAATAACAGATAACCCTCAATATGAACAAAGTCTATCCCTTGAAAATCTTCAAGTGTGATAGACTTTGGATCAAGTAGAGCTGCAGCGCCGAGATCTGTTCTCATGGTACGTTCAGAATCAGGAGTAACCAAGCTCAGGCATCTTGCGGTATGCACCTTATCAATAAATTTAAATTTTGACTTATCCCCACCATGTTCTAAAAAAGATTTAGAATAAAACTCTCCATCACTGTCAAACCCCAACTGACCAAGAAAACTTACACTTGCTCCTAGCCTTGCAATAGCAAATGAAGTATTTCCTGCAGATCCGCCACATACCTTAACGGTTTCAACATCTAGTGATTCTAGTATTGCTGACATTTCTTCAGAGCTAACCAACTCCATACCGCCCTTTTCCCCACTTATCTTATCAATAAAATCGTCTTCAACCCTTGCCAGTAAATCAACAATAGGTGAGCCAATTCCCAAAAACTTCTTTTCTGTTTTTTTCATCTACAATCTTTCTACTCAACCAATTTACATTTTATCTAACAATTTTATAGCAAATTTTACAATCATTTTTAATTCTACCAAGTAATTTATTTTTCACCAACCATATTATTAATATTTTAACAATATTTTAGCAATTTTACTCGTAAAACTTATAATAACAGTAATATTATTCTGTGTACAGAATTTAGCCATTATTATTTTCTTGATATCTTGTAAGTTCAAAATATACTATTATTATATTGTTTGACAATAACTAGAACTATAAATTCTATAAATACTCAGGTAATTAAGAGGATCATCCATGTCAGATTCCAACCAAGATGATACTGCCCCTACACCCAAATGGCTTACTATTACTGAAGCATGCAAGTACCTTGAAATAAGTGAACAAACTATGTTCCGCTGGATGAGAAGCGGAAAAATCACATATTATAAAGTTGGCAAAAGCACGCGTTTTAAAGAAGAAGACTTAGATAAAGCAGTAGATCGGGTTGCAAGCAAAAGCTTTGTCCCCGAAGATCCTGACACTTGCCACATATGTGGTAATCCTGAGATGATATCAGGTACTCTTTCAGCACTGGGTGAATTAGTATTCAAACCTGAAAAAAGCAAATTTTCTATCTGGAAGGACTCATCAATCAGCGTATCAGCATTATGCTGCACCAAGTGTGGCAATATTACTTTAAAAGCTAACCCTGAAGACTTCGAAGACTAATAATACATATTAGAAAATCATTCCAGATTGTTTACTACTAAAAACCTCTCTTCATAATCTCAAAACCAAATTAACCAATAAAAAGTCACTCTAAAGTTATCACGATATTTTTACTAAAATATCGTGATAACAGAATGATTTAATATAATAAAATTAAAACTTCCCGAATTCATCATCATCAAGTGCTATCTGCTCGTTAGGGCTTACGACAGAAGCCAAGTCTACAGAATTCTCAGCCCCCCCCCAATTATCCGAGTTAGCTGGCTGCGATTTTGGTCTTGCCCCTAACGGTCTGTTTATTCTTTTAGCTGATGATTTTGACTCAAAAACTTTTTTATTAGAAATATTTTTTAATTTAAAATGCTCAAGAAGCCTCTGGAGTGTTTTAGCCTGCTCAGACATCTCTTCACTAGCACTTGCTGTTTCTTCTGCATTTGCAGTATTCTGCTGAGTAACAGAATCAATCTGATCAAGTCCAATTCCAATTTGAGATATTCCCTCGGCCTGCTCATGAGAAGCCACTGTAATCTCTTCAACAGTATCGGATGTTTTTACTATATTATCAGCAATTCTACTCAAAGCTTCAGCTGTCTGCTCTGATATTGTTACTCCTTCATTAATCTGGCTATTACTATTGTAAATCAAATCAGCAGTTTCTTTTGCAGCTTTTGCCGATCTAGCTGCGAGGTTTCTTACTTCTTCAGCCACAACAGCAAAACCCTTACCATGAGTACCTGCTCTTGCAGCTTCAACAGCAGCATTAAGAGCTAATAAATTTGTCTGGAATGCAATGTCATCAATAGTTTTGATTACCTTCTGAGTTTCTTCGGCATTGGCACTAATTTGCAACATAGCTGAGCTCAATTGGGTCATTTGCTCCTGTCCACTCTTTGCTGCTATCGCTGTTTCAGATGCAAGTTTATTTGCAACTGCTGCATTTTCTGCATTTGTCTTTGTCTGACCATTAAGTTCAGTTATTGAGGCACTAATTTCTTCAATAGAAGCAGCCTGCTTAGTTGCGCCATCAGAAAGATAATTAGCACTAATACTAATCTGGTCTGCCCCGGTAGTTACTTCATTGACCGCTGTATTTACCTGTCCAAGAACTGAATTCAAGTCTCTTACCATCTGCGAAAAAGCAAGCCCAAGGTGGTCTTCCTCAGAGAGAACAGAAACCTCTACTTCTAGATTACCATCAGCAATTTCTTTTGCTGTAATAGATTTTTCATGCAGCACTCCAATCATTTGATCAAATGCTTTTGCCATAACTCCGATTTCATCTTTTCTAGCAACCCACATATTATCTTCTTTCAAACTTGTATTGCCTGTTCTAGCAAATTTTGATATTATATCCGCAGTAGCGGTTATCGGTGTAGCAATATATCTAGCGATCATATATATTACAATCAATGAAATTAAAAGAGCTATTATAAAAAAGATAATTGATTCCATCAAAAAACTATCTGCATCCTGATTAATAGCAGCATATGGTTCATATTGCCAAAACTTCCAATCAAGTATTTCAAGGGATTTTACAACCACTAAGTACTTCTGATAATTTTTATATTTCCAATTCAAATCAAACTCAACGTCCTTACTCTCAGCATATTTTTTAAAATCTGGAAATACTTCAAACATATTTTTTCCGATATCTTCAGAATTACATGAAGCAAAAATTGTTCCAAATTCATTTGTAACAAACATGTTTTTATTATTGGATAACTTTACAATATAATCCGTAATTTCACCAAGCTCAATATCTACGCAGAGCGCTCCAATTAATTTATTATCTTTAATAACAGGTACCCCTGCTGAAATAACATATTTTTTTGTTGTAACACTCATATATGGCTTTGTTACAAACATCTTGTTATTATGTTTAAATACATCCAAATACCATTCCCTCTGCAATTCTTTTGCATTAAAATTATCAATTGCTCCTGTATCTACAAGACTATCATAGGTTACTCCACTCTCTAAAGCAAAATAAGCTTCAATAGCCCCAAGTTGCATTTGAAGGTTTTTCAAAGTTACCAAAAGACTTGGAAAATCAACTTTCTTCTCTTGAGAAGCAGCTATCTCTCTTGCTGTCATCTGAATAGTACTGAACAGCGTAACCAATCTCTCATCCAAAGCTTTTACCTTTAAGTTAGCACGTGTCCTAAGTAGATCATCATTTTTCTGTACAGATAATTTATCTAGCTTATATACCCCATACATACTTGATGCAGCCAGAGTCAGCATAAGAATAATTCCAAATATCAAACAAAGTTTTAATTTAATCTTCATAAAAGATCTCCCCATTTTTTTATATTTTAAAAAGTTACAAATTTTAATTTTATTCCAGTATTTATATTCAAAACAGAAGCAGAGATACATACATCCATTTTATCCGGTATAATCATTACCAAATGTTGACAAATATTCGAACCAAATTAATTTATTAGCAAACCCAGAATATCTACAATTATATAGGACAAATTGGGCTCACAACTTTTTGTGACATTTGTGTTTTTTGCAACATATGAATTTTTTGTAACAAACTAAACAATATTAATCATAATCATTATTCTAAAAAAAGAGATAGATTTTTATCCATCTCTTTCATTTAACAAGATACAACGTAATTGATTATACCGTTTCTATACTTAAATTAATCCCTGCTTTAATAGCGGACTCCAACTTTTCTTTACTTGAAAGTACACATATCGGTGCAGCAGCAACCTTCTCAGGTGCAAAAACATACTCTGCAGCAGAAACAATACTATCTTTATCCAACTCTAACAATCTAGTCCTAAATTTTAATCTTGTCTCATAATTTGATCCTGAGTGGAGTTGCGCCATAGCTGTCGAAACAACACCGGCCGGTCTAAACGGCACATCAAAATTCTTTATAGTACCAATTATACTCTGTTCAATACCTTCGTCAGATAAATCCATATCATTTTTTATATATGACAAAATATTATCATATGTATGAAGCGTCTCACCAATACAAGGGTCACGATAACTTGCAAGAGTATATATACCAGCAAGTGCCTGAGATGAGGCCTTACAGCCATAAGCTCCGCGTTTTGCTCTTACCTCATTCCAGAGATAACCATATGAAAGATCCTGAGAAATCAAAGATAGAGCAGGTGCATACTCTGAATCCGCCGTAACGCTCGATACTGCCCGCGCAACAAAAGCCACATCAGCTGGAACAGCAAGCCCAATAAGTTTATTATTCTCAACTACAAAACGACTAGGGCTAAATACTCCACCTCTAGTAAATCCTTTTTTCCCTATCCTCGTAAGAGTTTCTTTATACCACGCAATAATTTTTTCTCTAGACTCAACCGAACCAGCAATACTCATGTCAAATCGTGCACTATCTAGTATTTTTCCCCTTATTGTTTCTAGTTTTGAAATTATTGTATCTGGGTCAAAATTATCCGCCAGCCTGTCAAGCTGTCTAATAGGAGCAATACCTGCAAGTTTTTCACTAAGATATATATTTTTTGATATCTCTTTACCAGCATAAGCGGCAGCTACAATATGTCCTTGTTGAACAAGACCTGTTTTACGCCCAATTCGTGATTGAAGTATGATATCTTTCAACCTGTCTTTATCAGAAAAATCTGATTCAATAATCCTCTCTGCAAGCACCTCAAGCATCTCTGGAAGTTTTCTATCAACTCCTTTTACCACAAAATTTAAATAAGGCACAACATGGTCAAATGAATCAACCCTACCAGCAACATTTAATGTAGTTCCAACACCAGAGCAGCACCCAGCCTCTTTCTGAGCAAACTCTGCATAATCCATACCAGCTGCCCCTACTTTTGAAACAACATCTGAGAACACAGGTAAAAACTCAAGTAGCTCTTCATCAAAATCAGACAAATCCAAAGAAAGATGTATAAAATTAATCCCGCCTGAATAAATCTTATTATCAAGAACCTTTCCTTCATCAATGTTGATTGTTTCTGATTCAAACACTGGCGGTAATTTATCTACATCTTTACTCGATAATTTTGGTAAAGTAGCAAGAACATCAGGAGAGTTTGGCTCCTGTTGCATAGCGTCAAGCTTAGCTGCCTCTTCAACAATGAGATTCAATTCCTCAGCGTTCATACTGCCTTTAGCTTTTAACATTCTAGCTGCAAATTCAGCATCCTTTTTCGAGTTGTACTCAGTATCGGGATAAAATGTCATAAGCAATCGATACTTATTATCTACAATTTTCTCAGAAATAAGTTTTTCAAAATATCTTCCATCACTATCATACTTATTACGCAAAATTTCAAGATTTTTCCTCAAGTTTAAATTTCTTGTAGGCTCCCCCCCATATACCCAGGATCTGTATACTCTATCCATAAGTCGAAGAGGATATTGGGAAGGGATATCAAGAGCAACCATCTCCAAGTGATGGAAAGCAGCCTCAATCATTTTTTTATCAACACCACGTTCAATCTGTTTCTTACAAGTATCGAAGATAATTTCAAGAAAAGCATCGGCTTTATCATCTCCTGTACCTTTAATACCAGTAGTAAAGAGAGTATCTCTCTGATAATCAGCATATCCAGAGTTTGTAAGATCCTGCCCCAGCTTTGAATCAACAATTGCTTTTCTTAAAGGAGCTGCAGCATTACCAAGCAAATAATCTTCAAGTACATTCATTGCCAATGTCGTTACTGCATCAGTAGAATCCCCTGTTGCCCAAGAAACAGTAATTGCGCTATCTGTCTCTGGCTCATCACCTGCACTAGCAGGGTATGGTATTTTCTCAACTCTTGGCTCATCCCAAGGCTCAAGAGGCTTTATATCTGTATCAATTTCAATTCTATCATAGCCGCTGAGATATTCTTTATCAAGAAAAGCCAGATGCTTTTCGGTTGAGATATTACCATATATAAAGATAAAAGAATTAGCTGGATGATAATAAGTCTTGTGAAAATTGACAAAATCCTCGTATGTTAGATCTGGTATGCTATCAGGATCCCCTCCATAATCATTCCCATATTCATTGCTGGTAAATAATTTTGAAGACTCTTCTTTATCAATAACACCATCCAAGTCAGAGTATGCCCCCTTCATCTCATTATATACAATACCCTTTACAATTAGGTCACTCTCAATATTGCCTTGTTCCTTAAAGTCAAAATGATGCCCCTCCTGCTTAAAGTGCATCTCACTTATTACAGGTTTAAATACAGCGTCACAATATACATTTGCAATATTAAAAAAATCCTTCTCATTCATACTTGCACAAGGATATACTGTTTTATCTGGATAAGTCATAGCATTTAAAAATGTCGCAAGTGAGGTTTTTAGAAGCTCAACAAATGGATCCTTTACCGGGTACTTCTTCGATCCGCAAAGAACCGTATGTTCTAAGATATGAGGCAGACCTGTATTATCCCTTGGAGGAGTGCGAAAAGCGACTGCAAAAAGATTCTCTGTATCATCACTCAAAAGATGTAGCAGCCTGGCTCCACTCTTCTCATGCTCAAGCTCAATCGCAATTGAGCGCACATCTTCAACATCTTTTACATTTTTAACCACAAAGCCGGAAAGCTTATCACCAACCTTCAATTTATTTTCTGCCATTTATCTTCCTTTAGTCAAAATTATATATTTTGATATTATTCATACAATAAAACAATTAAAATTATACTCTTCACAGCTTATGTTCCAAGTAGTAAATATACAATTAAATCAACATATTTTCCAGCTGATAGCACCAAATTTTCAGGAAACATTATTTTCCTAAATATAGTAAATACAAATCATACAATGCATTTGACATATATATCGTTTTAAAGTAGCATATAAAAAACCATAAGATACACTATTTTATTTTTAGTAATTTCTTACACACAGGAGAAGAAGTAATGAAACTTAGAGCGGCTTTTATGTTTGTGGCACCAGAAGCAGACCACAAAATACATAAATCTACAATAGACACACCTATGGTAGAATTAATTTCTATAGGGGTAAAAAATTACTCTGAAGCAGAAGAAGTAGCCAAAGAACTCATTCGCGACGGCATTTCTGCTATCGAACTTTGCGCGGGATTTGGTAACGAAGGAGTTGCTATTATCAGTAAAGCTGTAGGAGACAAAGCAGCAGTCGGGGTGGTACGATTTGACAAGCACCCAGGGCTGGATTTTCAAAGTGGAGACTCCATCTTTAAGTAGTTCATAATAAAAAAACAATAGTTAAGTTCCCGCCATAATAAGCACATCAGATATTCCTTATAATTATGAAATAAGAGCCAATGATTATAAGGAATACAAATAACACAAGAAATTTTATTACACAAAACTTCATTTTTATTAAGCAATCTCACTTTTTTTCTCTATTACCTAGACTTCAGAAAAGAGCGCCACAACACATAACCACTTTTAAATTCAGACATTACATGAAGCATACATGCCATTAAAATTTTCTAAGTATTTTTTTACTGAATATTTGAATTTTTTATCGATATAGTGTATAATAAATAATGATTTCTCGAATAATTATTTATTGGAAAGAAAAAATGCTTACAAACAACGACTCATACTTTCATGGAAAACCGCTTTCAGAGCGAGCAAAAGTTGCACCGGTGCCTACCCTCAGAAGACTTCCTAAGTACCTTGAGTATCTTAGAAACATCAGAGTAGCTGCAGATGCACATATCTCTTGCACCCAGATAGCAGGCTCACTTGATTTAGTTCCAACACAGGTGCGTAAAGATCTGGCGACTACAGGTATTGTTGGAAAACCCAAGAAAGGCTACCCAGTATATGCATTAATACAGGCAATAGAGGAATTTCTTGGCTGGAATTCTCCGCAGGACGCATTCCTTGTTGGCTCAGGTGCACTCGGCACAGCAATACTAGGCTATGATGGTTTCAGAAATAATGGACTCAATATTGTAGCGGCTTTTGATAATGATGCAGCTAAAATAGGCACTCGTATACGTGGTGTTGAAGTAATGTCACTTGAGAAGTTACCTGAACTAGCAAGGCGAATGAATATTCAGATAGGGGTAATGACTATGCCATCACAATACGCACAGCAAATAGCAGACCTACTAGTCAGTGGTGGGATCAAGGCAATTTGGAACTTCACGCCTTCACTTGTTGCTGTTGATGATAATATTATTCTTGAAAATGCCCAGCTTGCTTCAAGTTTTGCGGTTCTAAGCAGCCGACTGCGAAGCAGTATTGCCATAAACTACAATAATAAGTAAATTTTATATACATCATAATTTTATAAAAAGCTACCAGCATGTGCTTATACTGGTAGCTTTTTATAATTACTCATTATTATACAAAAAAACTTTACAGATTAACTTTTCCTAGACAGCAAAATAATCTTCGATTATAATATATTAAGAATCACTCTTTATTGCTTTACAAATGGAGATAAACTCATGTTTGGTTTTACTTATAGAGAAAACGAACTATTTTGCGAAAGTTTAACTGTAAAAGAAATAATACAAAAAGTGAAAACTCCTGCATATATTTACTCCAAAGCAGCTTTCACCAGTAAATATAAATCAATACATCGGGCATTTTCAGAAATAACAGATACTATAGTCTGTTATTCAGTAAAGAGCTGCTCAAATATCAATATTCTAAAAGAACTCGCAAATCTTGGCTCCAGTTTTGATGTAGTTTCAGGAGGTGAATTGTATAGAGTTATTGCTGCTGGAGCAGACCCTAAAAAGGTTGTATTCGCAGGCGTAGGAAAAACCGATAACGAAATCATATATGCTCTTGGGCATGAAATAATGCTTTTTAATTGTGAGAGTGAAGCTGAAGTTGCAAACATTAATAAAATAGCTGGAGAGCTTGGAAAAACGGCACCAGTATCACTTCGAATAAATCCTGATGTAGATGCTAAAAGTCATACAAAGACAACAACTGGAACCAAAGAGAATAAATTTGGGATAGACTTTGCAAGAGCCATGCAGCTTATTTCAAGATTACCAAATTTTAAAAATGTAACCTTAAAGGGTGTGGATATCCATCTCGGCAGCCCGGTGAACTCTCTAGATGCATACAAAGAAGCAATTAAAAGAGTTCTAGACTTTACTATAGCCTGCCCTGATACACTAGAATACTTCGATGTAGGTGGCGGTTTTGGACTTATTTATGATGAAGAAGATGTTCCAACATTCAACGACTATGCTGAAATTATTGCTACACCCATAAAAAAATCAGGTTTAAAACTAATAATAGAGCCGGGACGTTCAATATCTGGTAATGCAGGTATTCTAATTGGCGAAGTACAGTATACCAAGAGAACTGGGATCAAAAATTTTGCTATGCTTGACGCCGGAATGAATAACCTTATCAGACCTGCTATGTATGATGCATACCATTTTATATGGCCAGTATCAACAGAGGAAATACCTGACAGTAAATTATTCCCAGAGCTTATGGGGGAAGGAATTTATACACCTCAAGATATAACAGGACCTATCTGTGAATCATCTGATATCTTTTGCAAAGAAAGAGAGCTACCGGAACTTAATAGAGGCGATCTTGTTGCGATTTTCTCTACAGGTGCTTACGGTTCAAGTATGTCAAGTAATTACAATTCACATCCAAGAGCAGTAGAAGTTCTCGTCGACGGCAAAGAATTTAAAATAATCCGCAAGCGAGAAACTTACGATGATATCATAGCCAAAGAAGTTATTGACTAAAACAGATTTTTGCTAACGGTTATATAAAATATGGTTCGCAGATCTGCGAACCATATTTTATATAACACAGTATATTTTAAAGACTAGTGCTTACAAATGACCCTTTTAGTACCATAGTACTCCCTAAAGCGCCATGAAATATCATAACAACCATCACTTTCAATCTTGTCGAGCTGATTTAAAAGCTCATCTGGAGTCGAAACTTCAATACCATTAATCTTAAATATTAGACTTCCAACAGATAAAAATTCCTGAGCTGGACTATCCGCCTTAACCTCACCAACTACTACTCCTTTAGCATCCGACTCATATCCAAGCTGAGCTGCGATCTTCGGTGTAAGAGTTGCAATCTGCTCAATACCAAGGTTTTCAAGAAGCTCTATACTTCTATTTCCTACTTCTATCTCCTCCGGAAGAGATTCAATAGTAATCCTTGCCTTATGAAGTTTGCCTTTTCTATAATATTCAATATTACGTACTTCATCAGGATTTGTAGTCGCAACAAGTGTTCGGAGCTCTTTATCATCATTAATAATACGTTTGCCATATTTCACAATTATATCACCACTACTCAAACCAACTTTGGAAGCAGGAGTCTGCTTATAAACCTTGGTTACAAGCGCTCCCTTTGCAGACTCCAGTCCAAACGCATCCGCAATATCATTATCGACAGGTCTTAATGCTGCTCCAAGGTAACTTGTTGCTACATTCTTATGCGATATAATCCCCTGCATAATTGTTCTAGCCAGGTTTATTGGTATAGAAAAATTAAGCCCTTCACTATTATTACTGCTGACAGAGTTAATACCTATTACTTCACCCCTAAGGTTTACTAATGGTCCACCTGAATTACCTGGATTTATAGGAGCATCAATCTGTATAAAATCTGCGATACTCAGACTACCGACTCTTGTTCTGCCTTTAGCAGAAATAATCCCAGCAGTAACAGTAGATTCAAGTCCAAATGGATTTCCAATTGCAAGTACCCAGTGTCCAACTTTACTGCTTTCAGAGTCTCCCATTTTTGCAATTGCCAGATTAGGAGCCTGTATTCTGATAACAGCTATATCTGACTCAGGATTTTCTCCTATTATCTCAGCTGTAACTTCTCTGCCATCAAAAAGTCTGACTACGACATTATCCGCACCAGAAATTACGTGATCATTTGTGAGAATGTATCCACGTTCATCAATGATCACTCCTGAACCTTGATTGTGCCCGACCACCCCACTACTCTCGGCCTGAATATTTACAACAGATGGGCGCAACTTTTCAGCTACAATTTCAAAAGCTTTATTCAACGCATTTGCATGGTCAAGGATTTTTTCTTCTTCAGGAGTAAAAGTAATATCATTTGAAAAGCCGACACTAGAATAGTTACATAATAAAAATATTACCCCTGCAAAAAGCACAAATTTCATCAAGTTAAACTTTTTACTTACTATGTTTCTCACTGCGATCTCCCAAGCATAATAAATATTGCAATTACCAAGAACTATTCAAAAATTATTATGTAAAAATTATCGGCTAATCCTTCTGGAATTAATTGCTCTGGGCTTGAAGTACACCTTTTAATTCTTCAGGTTTTATTGATGCACAACCCACATGCCCAACAACAACACCAGCCGCTGCATTTGCTAGTTTTGCGGCTTCTTCCAAACTTCCACCAGCACCAAGAGCCAGAGCAAAAGTAGCAACAACAGTATCCCCAGCACCAGTCACATCAAAAACCTCACGAGCACGAGTTGCAATACTGAGGGGTTTTTTACCCCTGCGGCACAAGCACATACCATCTTCACCGAGGGTTACGAGGATATCGCACTTCAACTCCTGACCAAGCCTTTGTCCAAGCTCTTCTCCTGAGAGTCTCTCATGAACACCAAGCATCTCAGTCGCTTCTTTTCTATTTGGGGTAATAAGGCTCACGCCTTTATACAGTTCTTTATTCTGAGGACGAGGATCAACTATAATAGGCTTTCCAGAAGCTTTGAGCTCAGCCATAAGCTCAACATCAACCATACCTTTTGCATAATCACTTACAACAACCACATCTGTTTTCAGAAGGAGGTGAACCAACTCTTCACTTCTTATCTGTTTTGATTTTTTTCCAAGCCCTAATTTTTTATCTTTATCCTTTTTAAAAGGAAACTCCCAATCAACACGCAACATTTGTTGCTGCCCAGCAACCATTCTTGATTTACGGACAGTACAAGGCAAAGCTGGCAGAAATAAGGACTGAATATCAAGTTCAGCGCACATCGCTCCAAGCTTCATACCATCATTATCCAACTTCTTACCGACCTTACCTCCTAGAGCAAAAAGATCGGCATTTCCCTGAAGAGAGGTGATATTTGATGCTACATTTGCCGCTCCACCTACTCTTTCAAACTCACGCTCAACCTTTAATATTGGTACAGGTGCTTCAGGCGAAATTCGTTGGACAGAACCCAAAATATAGTGATCAAGCATGGCATCACCTATAACGAGAACATTAACTCCGATCAACCTATCAACCAATGGCACAAGTTTTGCGCAATCTGGCATTGAAATCTCCTTTTATAAATAGAAAACAATATTTATCAAAAAAACAGCGACAAGTACTAGAGTCAACTTTCTATAAATACTGCATTAATGAATATAAGATTATATCATTTTCAACTATAAAATACAACAGGAGTACCATTAACTACCCAACATACGCTCCATTTTACCTCGAATATAATAAGATATTACCCTCTGTCTAATATTATTTCTACTTAGTGGCCTCTCTATAGCCATGAGTATAATAAGAAGAGTATAGTTTTGATTTTGCCCCCATCTTTGCAAGAGCTCGGCCGACAATAATAATTGAAGTCCTATTATATCCACTCTTCTCAACAAGTGCCGGCAACTCCTTTAGAGTTGAGACGATCTTATCTTCATCCTCCCATGAAGCATGATATATAAAAGCAGCAGGGCAATCTTCTCCATAATACGGGGCAAGAGTATCACATACTTCTTTCGGTTTATGCGCAGAGAGATATATACAAAGCGTCGCTTCTGTCTTTGCAAAATTCTCCAGTTCTTGCCCTATAGGTAATGGAGTACGCCCGGAAGTTCTTGTAAGTACAACCGACTGTGATATTTCCGGAGCAGTAAGTTCTGTACAAAGTGTTGCAGCTGCCGCCTGAAATGCCCCTATCCCCGGCACCAATTCGTACTCAATATTCAATTTATCAAGTTCGCGCATCTGCTCAGCAATAGCACCATACAAAGACGGATCCCCTGTATGAAGACGGATTACATCAATTCCTTTCTCTGAATATTCTCTAATTACTGCGGTAGTTTCATCCAGAGACATCTTTGCAGAATCAAAAATATCACAAAATTCAGGTAAAATCGTAAGAAGAGTTGGATTTACCAGACTACCAGCCCAAATACAACACCTTGCGTTTTCAAGTAAACGTAATGCCATCACAGTTAAATACTCAGGATTTCCCGGGCCTGCACCTGTAAAATATACCTTCATTTAGCAACCTTTCTTTAACTGTTCAAGTATTCATCGGTCTTTACAACATTGGCAAAGACCATACCTATTGCTGCCATAAAAGCAGAATGAACATCTTTTGCAGAAATACACTTGCCATCAAATTCAAGATCGCAAGTTGCACAAGCATCTGCAATAAGCGTTGACTTATATCTTCGCTCAAATGCAGCTCTTACTGTAGTGTCAATACACATATGGCTCATCGCCCCACAGAAAACTAATTCGTCAACACCGGCTTCTTCAAGCTGAGCAGCAAGTGTCGTATTTTGAAATGAACTCGGATAATTTTTCTGAATAATAACTTCAGATTCAAGTGGACTTAATTGTGGATGTATTTCACACCCTGGGCTACCCGGAATAAAAAATGTTGCTCCTTCCCTGAGAGATAGATGCTGCACATGAAATACTGGATCCGAATTATCTCTAAAAAGCTCAAGGACTCTAGCAGCATTTTCAGCAGCGCTTTCCATACCCGAAAGAGCCATTGCCCCCCCTGTAAAATAGTCATTTTGCAAATCAATCAGCACTAGTCCAACACCCATAATCATCTCCAGTATGTTTTAATCAACACCCAAATATAACTCTAATCAATGCTTTTATATTAAATTTATTACTTACCCATGATTCAAAGAAATACTTTCTAGCCTGCCACGAAAAACCAAGTACTACTGCATTTGCAGCACGCAGATAGCACACCTTACTCAATATTTTTCTTGGAAGCTTATGACTGTAGAGTTTCAAGACATTATCAAAAATCTGCTCTCTAGCAATAGCAACTCTTTCTACTCTATGCACAGAAGATATCCCTGCTTCATGTATCCTGTATCTGGTGAGTTTTTCAGGAATAAAGTAAAACTTAGCATTTCTAGCAAATCTTACCCACATATCCCAATCATCTGCAACCATCTCGCTAATAGGCCTGAACCCCCCGACCTCAAGAAGTGTTTTTCTATCCACTACAGCCGAAGACATATTAATCCAGTTGGTAAGAAGTATTTCATGGAAAATATTTCCTTCAACCGGCTTATTATTTGTATTAAACTTTTGCTGAAAGCTCTGCCTCATTTCACAGCCATCCGCATCAATTAATATTGCGTCAGAATGAACACATACTGAATCTTTCTCCGCCGTCTCTAAACGTCTGGCAAATTTTTCAAGCTTTTTGGGTTCCCAGATATCATCACTATCGAGAAAAGCTACATATCTACCGGTCATTTCATTAAGAGCAAGGCGTCTTGTATAGCAATTACCCATATTCTTTTCGTTCCGAAAAGATTTTATTCTTTTATCTTTTGCTTCATATTTTTTTATGATTTCATATGTTCGATCTTTTGAAAAATCATCAAAAACAATTAGCTCAAAATCATTGAATGTTTGTGCGAGTATGCTATCAAGAGCAAGAGCAATATACCGCTCTGCATTATACGCAGGCATCATTACTGAAAAAAATGGCTCTGCCATATAAAACTCCATGTTAAATTCACTATTAAAGATCAAACCAATTGACAACCGCTTACAACTACTAATAATTATAGTGTTATCAAAAATTAAATCTATAAAAAAGGATCTATCAATGGATATTAATGATAAGGCACACAAGCAGCTACATCAGTTCTGGAACGAAAGAACAGAGAAATACGGTAATAACTTTGAAGTTGTAGGCTGGACAGAAGAGTCGCAAAATAAACGGTTTAAAGCGCTCAGTCAATTAGGAAAATTTGAAGGAAAGAGCCTACTGGATGTTGGTTGCGGTAGAGGTGATCTCTTCAAATTCTTGAAAAAAAATAACCCTGAAATTGATTATACAGGCTTTGACCTAAATTCAGAGATGATAAATTTCTGTCATAATCTCCATCCTGAAGCAAAAGACAAATTCAAAGTCTTCAATATCCTTGAAGACACCCCTACAAGGAATTTTGACTACGTGACATGCATCGGTGTATTAAACCAAGTAACCTCACCTGAAAGTCCTGAATTTGCTGCAACATTCATCGAGAGACTATTCTCTCTGGCAGATAAGGCTATAGCTGTATCAATAACATCTCTCTACGCTCCACGAAAGACCCCTGATACATACTACTTTGATCCAGCAGACATGATAAACAGGATCAGCAAGCTTACGACCTGCTTCAAGATTGATCATTCATATCTGAAAAATGATTTCACGCTCTTTTTATATAAAGAATAAAAAGAGCCTTCTACAAATTTGCAGAAGACTCTTTGAATACTACTGTATGAGTATAGCACTGTTCGCCTCCCCCTGAAGCGGCACCCGAATAAATCAAGGTATCCTTGAGCATACTCATACAGCCTACGTTATAATTTCTTTTTATATAGCCCTGCCCCAATAATTAAATCGCCATCTGCATAGACAACATAACTTTCTTTCTGACAAAGATTTCTATCTACAGGGTCAACCCCTTCTTCTTCAATCCATCCTCCGCCAAGCTCAGCAGCCTGACGTGCAGCAGTTATAAAATTATAATCTTGAAGACTTCCGATCTTTTCAGGCTCAGCCCAGTCTGCCAAACATTCACCACTAAGAGAGTATGCAAAGACATATAGTCTTCCGGAAACAAACTGGCTGTCAGGACTCATAAAATCCTCTAACGCTTTTCTAGCACCGTTACGTCTTAGATAATCCTGTGCCCTTTTAGTAAATATTACAACATCCACATAATTCGGATTCGCATAATCTATATAGTGCAACCCATCTTCTCGCCTGCCACCAAGTGTAAGGTTTTGGGCTCGCTTTTTCTGCTGATACTCATCACCCGAGACTACAGCTCTTTTTACACGGGTCTCTGTAATACGCGGCTCTAAAGACAACGCTTGCTTGTCGTATTCACTACGTTTACTCTGGGCATTATTTGAGTTACACCCTGCCAACCCTACAGCTATAAGCATTAGCAAAGCCATAGACAAAAAACATTGCATTTGCCCACAATTCCCTTCTAATAAAGAATAAGTACAATACTATTATTTTCCCAATTTTTATTTATCCTTTCATCTTTTTTATTTTAATACTTAATTTTACAAACAAATTTATACTTCAATATTAAAAAGTTTAGAAAATACCCTATACTTTACGGACTAATATTCATAAAATAGTTCTATGTTTGTTTAAAATAAAGAGTACTTTTATATAAGAATGTGTTGGTAAGTGGGAGAGCAGAGCTATGAAGAAGACTATATTATTATTAATTATTTCAACAATATATATAACAGGTTGCACATCAAGTACATATAAACCAATAACAAAAAAAACAAACACTGAAAAGGAACTTATTGCAGTCATTGATCCAGAAGCAGCTGAACTAGGTTTTCCTGAAAAATTTATTTCAAAAGAGAATGACAAAATTGATTGGACACAAGCAACTGCTGAAAAAGTTAACAACATGGATGTAGAAGTTTACGATACAGGAATAACTGTAGAGGTCTGTGGCGGACTAAGCTGTGACAAATAATTATTTAAAACACAAAAAAACAGAGGTTAATATAACCTCTGTTTTTTAATTTAAAAATATATAAATGCTCAAGGGTTAAACCTTGACTGCACTTCCTACTTTTACCCCACGGTAACGCCTCTTAATTGGAGTAACAATATTCTTCACAAACTCATCGACTTGCTCCGCTGAACGTCCAATATAAAGCACAGGCTCAAGCATTCCCGGCAGATCTTTTGCAATCGCTACAAATGCCTCATCATTTACTAGACGCTCAATAAGATCGTTCTCTTTACCTTTTTGTTTTACTTCAGTTGCAGCAGCCTGAGAGTGAACGCGGATTTGTTCATGAAGCTCCTGTCTATCACCACCGCGCTTAACTGCTTCCATCAGAATATTCTCTGAAGCCATAAATGGTAATTCAGCCCTAATATTTCTATCAATAACTTTTGGATAAACGACAAGTCCATCAGCTACATTTGCACACAACTCAAGCACAGCATCCAATGCAAGGAATGCTTGAGGAAGTGAAAGACGACGGTTTGCAGAGTCATCAAGAGTACGCTCCATCCACTGAGTAGACTGTGTCATATATGCGTTAATCGGCATAGACATTACAAAACGCGAAAGACTACAGATTCTCTCACTACGCATAGGGTTACGCTTATAGGCCATAGCAGATGAACCTATTTGTTTCTTTTCAAATGGCTCTTCAATCTCTTTACGACTTGCAAGCAGACGAATATCAGTTGCAAACTTACATGCACTCTCAGCAACAGTGGCAAGATCAGCAAGGATCTGAGAATCAAGCTTACGGGTATATGTCTGTCCGCAAACATCAAGTAATTTCTTGAACCCCATCTTCTTCGCAATAGCAGTATTGAGTTTCTTTACCTTTGCATGATCGCCATTAAAGAGCTCTAGGTAACTAGCCTGAGTTCCAGTAGTACCCACTGCACCACGTAACGGTAGAGTCTCTATACGATGCTCAAGTTCTTTAAGGTCAAGCACAAAGTCCTGTGCCCAAAGAGTAGCACGCTTACCTACGGTAGTTGGCTGTGCAGGCTGAAAATGAGTAAAGCCAAGAGTCGGAAGTTTCTTATACTTCTTGGCAAAATCACCAAGTTTACCAATAACTGCAGCAAGCTTACTCGCTATCATTTTAAGTGCGTCACGAAGAATAATCAAATCAGCATTATCTGTTACAAAGCAACTCGTAGCGCCTAAGTGCATAATCGGTGCAGCTTTAGGAGCAGCAAGCCCAAATCCATAAACGTGAGCCATAACATCATGACGGCATTCTTTTTCTCTAATATTGATTGCTTCCCAATCTATATTAGAAATACCTTTCTTCATTTCATTGAGCTGAGCTTTTGTAATTTTGAGCCCAAGTTCCTGTTCGCTCTCAGCCAGCGCCAACCAGAGCTTTCTCCAAGTTTCAATACGAGTGCGAGGAGAAAACATCTTGCTCATCTCATTACTTGCATATCTTGAGATTAACGGGTTGCTGTATACATCATTTGAATCCATTTCAGTCTCCTGTTTTAAATAATAAATTTTCCTGTTGAAAACATTATATATAATTTAAAAAAAATGACAAGGTGCTTCTATCGCTCCTAAGCATGTTATTAAACATAAAAACTTCATAAATATGATGCTTTGAGCAAATACTCAATGTTAAATTATCAAGTATAAATTATACTCACAGTTTGAGTAGTTTAACTTAAAGATAAATATTACTTTATAAATTCACCTAAAACTATTACAAATATCTCAGCATAAATTATTACTTTTGATATTGTCAACTTTGAGTTTATTATTTATAATATATTTATGAGGGTAAACTGTATTTGTCTTAAAAATACTGATTATTATGAAGCAAGTATACTCAGCTTAAATTTATACTATATATCTGGCCCTTTATTTTTTGTTACCATCACGCACAACAGGTGACTATGTGCCCCCTTACTTGTTTAGGAATAACCATGAATATTTCAATAACCAAAATACTGGGCGACACGCTAACGTTACGTGAATGGAAACCTGAAAATCCAAACTCAGAAGCAGTAATTCTTCTGCACGGAATTGAAAGCCATAGTGAATGGTTTATTCAGATAGCAAATAATCTTTCCGAAAATGGCTACGCTGTTCTTGCGTACGACAGAGCTGGCTGGGGGATGAGTAAAGGTAGAAGAGGACATATCCAATCATACCAGCACATTCTAAAACAACTCATAACGATTGCATCTTCTCTTAGAAAGTCACACTCAAGAGTACACCTTGTAGGACTCTCATGGGGGGGGATGTTTGCACTATACGCTAGTATGCGTAGACGCATCTTCTTTGATTCACTCAGTATGATCGCCCCTGGGATATTCCCAAATACATCTTTTTCAACTTCGACCAAAATCAAGATAACAACTGCAATCTTGAGTAAAAATCTTAGAAAAAACTTTGCTCTGCCTATCAGAATAGATGATTTTACAAAAGATTATGAAAAACGTGAATATATAAATAATGACTCTTTGAGAAATCACACTATCACCGCAAATACGGCATTTGAAACACTCAAAATGCAGCAATTCTGTAAAGAGATGACACCACTTCGAAAGCTTCTGCCAGCAACCTTACTGCTCGGCGAAAACGACAGTATAATTAAGAACAAACCAACTAAAAATCTATTTGCTAAGCAGAATATTTCCATTAAAGAATATCCTCAAAAATTACACTCACTCATCTTTGAAGACCCAAAGAAGTCAACACAAGATCTCATTGATAACTTCAAGAAGTCTCAGGTAAATTCCCAAACAAAGCCCAATATTCTCATCATGGGGGCTGGGGCTGTTGGTAGTTTAGTCGGTGGGTATCTTGCACTGGGCGGCAACGACGTCACTCTAGTTGGAAGAAAAAAACATGTTGAAGCTATCAACAATAATGGATTATGCATCAAACTGGGAGGAGTAGAGAGAAATAGTATAAAAGAAAACATAAGAGCTGTTCAAGATGTCGCTGAATTGAGTGAAGATTTTGACATCATTATAATATCTGTAAAAAGCTTTGATACCCCCACAGTACTTGAACAGCTTAAAGATATCATTACAGATAAAACAACACTTTTAAGTCTGCAAAATGGTATAAGCAATGAAGAAATAATCCATAGCGCCTACCCCACGAACACACTACTTGCCGGTATTATCTGTATGACTCTCGACTTTGTTAGCTCAGGGTATATAGAATGCTCCGACGATAAAGGTGGTATTGCAATCGGGCTATACTCAGGAAACGCAGCAGAAGCAGTAAACGCAATCACAGCACTTAGAGCCAGTGGCCTACAGGTAGATTATTATGAAGAAGCTTCTGACAGGATAAAATGGTCTAAAATGTTGCTGAATATTTCCTCAAATGTACTCAATGCCATTACAGGGCTATCATATAAAGAAATTCTGACAGATAAACTCTATGGTACTCTTGCAGTCAACGCAATAAAAGAGACATTAACAGTTATGAAGAAAGAGAATATTGAACCAATAAAACTTCCAGGTTATAACGTGGAAGCACTAGCCAAACTCTGCAAAGCGCCTAATTTTATTATTCGTAAGGTCATGGCGAGAATGGCAGATGGGAATAAGAACACGGTTACTTCAATGAAGAAAGATTTAACCAAGCTAAAAAGCTCTAATGCTAGCGGTACTGCGCACTCAACAGAATTATCTGAGCTAAATGGTAAGATAGTTGAGCTTGGAAAGAAACACCACATTCCAACCCCTGCTAACAGGCAACTCTGCAAAATGCTTGAAGCACACTGCTAAGAGGCAGGTCAAAAATCACCCTATAGACTCTTCTACAATACCGTTTGATAAAGATCTCGCTCAACAAAATTACAACATAATGACAAGCTGCGAGTAAGCGTTGTAAAACAGAGTACTCTCTAAATATAGAAGCCCTTATTTCTTGCAATCTCGCCAAAAACGCAGCCACTACGTCTAATATCTCTTCTACGTGTAGGGTCATCAAAAGCCACAGAAACAAGTCCAAAATGCCGTGATAATCCATCTCCCCACTCAAAATTATCAAGCAGCGACCAGTAGAAATATCCTCGTAAATCTACACCTTGGCCTATAACTTTATTACACTGCAGAAGATGGGATTTTATCTGCCTTACCCTGAGTCCTTCATCCTGAGTTGCAACACCATGCCCAGTTACATAAAGTGGCAGTTTATATTCATTATAAATTTCATTAAGACAAATAGGAACCCATGCCGCGTCCTGCTCCCACATATCATCACAATCAATATTATGTTTTTTAAGGATCGGCTTTTTTACAAACATAGGAGAAAGTGCAGAAAAACCTCTTGTTCTTATCTTACCATGAAAATTAACCCCTATAAAATCTGCAATCTGTTCACCATTATTATTTACAAAACCCTCAAGAGTTTTTATTCCAAATACTCTCTTTACCATTGCAGAGCTGATGCTATCTACAAAGTGCCACCTCCTTGAAGGTTGCACCTCTTTAACAAGACAGCTAGCCCCAACACTTGCGTCTGAGTTAAAATTTTTAATCTCTCGATATGCCATCGCTTGAGCTTTTCTCATATTTCTGAGAACTTGTAAATAACTTGAGATCCGGGCTTTTTTTTGTGGAGGGAATACCCCCGCAAGATACGCTAAAAAAGCATAGCAATTGGGTTCATTTATAGGGATCCAGAATTTAATTTCATTATCAGTAAAGACAACAACGCGCCTAACAAAATCAGCAAACAACTCCGGGCTTTCTGGATTCAGCCATCCACCCATATCTCTGAACCACTTCGGGCACGCGTGATGAAATAGTGTTAGGTAAGGCTCTATTCCCCAGCCACGAAGCTCAGCGAGCATCTCCATATAACGCAGCTTGATATCTCTCTCAAGTGGCTCCTTAGGCCCTGGTTGGAGACGCGCCCAGTCAAACCCCATTCTATATGCATTGAGATTCATTGATGCTAAGCAGTTAAAATCATACTTGTATCTCTGCCAATGTTTACTGGCATCATCTGCCTTACTTCCATCTTTCGCAATGAAATCTTCCCATTCATTGACAGTATTACCTTCGACCTGGGTAGGACTAGTCGCACATCCCCAGACAAAATTTTCAGGGAATGAGATAAACTCATTTTTATCGTTTGAATTCAACATACCTACACCTTCAATTCACGGAGTGTTTACTCTTATCATACATATAGACTCTCTATAATTCAAGAACTCTACCTTTTTTTTAAAAATAGGTAGAGTTAATTACTGTACTAAAAGGGGCTAAAACCAAGGTACTAAGCCGCACGCTCGCTTTTGCTCTGTTTGGCGTTTCTGGTCTTACGTTCATTAGAAAGGCTAGAACTTATTACTACAAGTAAGCATTCTCTACCATCTTCGAGTCTAGAACAGAAGAACTCAAAAATAACATCATCAAAAGTCCCATTAAGCGCAATTTCTTTAAGATCAGTCCTCTTTGTCGCAGCTCTTTTAAGTAGACCTATTGCCCACTTCCTCCCAGCACTTCCTAAGGATTTTTCCAGCTCAAAAAGATTCATTCCCGGGGTAATCTCTGATGTCCATACAGGAAGACGTTCAAGACAGGCTAATTCTCGCACAGAGTGTCCAACAGAAGCGTTAAAACCCTTTCTATTTCCTTGAAGAATCTTGCGCCATAAATCTACCTCTTCATCTACACTTGCGGGAGCGCTGCCGGTTACAAAAGCTCTTACATATGGCATTATATCCAATGAATCATTATCTACTAGCCAATCATTACAGTATAGCCATTTTTTCAAAACAACAGGCCACTGAGCAGAAGAACTCTCCCACGGCACATGTAGGGCAAGTGAAAATTTTTCTTTCTGAGATAATTTGGTCAATGTTTTAATATAAAAATTTCCAAAGCTATGAGCAATTACCCCTGCAATAAGAATCGCAGGAACCACCGCTATTGCAATATGAAACAAAGCACTAAACTGAGGTATAGCGAACCTAACCCCAATACTGATCATCATAGACATACCAATACTTGCTAAAGCAAATACGAGGTAAGTAACAAACTCAAAGGTTTTACTCAAAGTTTCAGCAGCTTTATCCGTTTTTTTAAGCAATGCAGGAACTTCAGACATCAAGCCACTGGTATTTACTGCCTTCAGTCCTTCATCATTTTTCTTTCCGTTATTACCAGAACTTTTTAATGAACTCTTTGCTGCTTTTGATGAGAATAACTTCGTAATTGATGCCCACTTACTTCCATCAAAAGAAAACATGGCAGTGCTGTCAATCTCATTGTTTTTAAACATTTTATGCAGTACGTTAGCTGATACTGGTCCTCTTACATTTGAGTCAATTTTAACATACAAATGTTGATTAAGTTCCATCTTTTCTCCTTCTGAGTTGTTCAAGATCTATTTACGCAATAATATTTTATTACTCTTATATCGGTAAAAGTTGAAAGCAAGCTTGAATCTAAATTATTATTTTTATCAACTTTTCTAGGATACGAATATTATTACATTAATCTTAACAAAATGATAAAGTGCCCAAATTAATGGGCACATTATCATAAAAGACATAACTTGAGTCTATAATTAAGCAGAACGACGCTTCAACTTCTTCGCTTGAACACTTACAATATCGATATAATCATTTAGCTTAAAGATGAGTGGAGCAACAATATCAAAACTATTATAATTATCTTTAGCCCAATTATTCAATACATCGATAATTGATCTACACTCAGCTACAGCATTATGATATAAATTCATCTTCTGGTCAGTGTTGCTTTCAATATGTGCAGAGATAACATATTTGAGCATTTCTTGAGTCTGTTCGTACAATTCCTGACCACTCTTACATAATACAGTGTCAAAGCGCACAATACTTGCACCTAACTCACGCCCTTTAATCCATAGCTCACTTTGCTTCAATTCTTCAAAATCTGACATTTTATTACCTCCATACAAAATAATTTGTTATATGATAAATATACCTATCATAAATATCGGTAGAAATAAATTTTTGCACCAGCAAATATATATTTTGCCAAGAAAAAAGTGCAGCCAAAACGGCTGCACTTAGAATTGCAACAAGAAAACTTACTCCACAGTCACACTCTTGGCCAGATTTTTAGGTTTATCTACATCACAACCTCTCGCCTCGGCAATATAATAAGCCAAAATTTGCAGAGGCACAGAACATACAATACTATTCATCACACCACTCTCAGCTCTAATATAGATGACATCATCAACCATATCTGCAATTGAATTATCATTATGACTGGCAATAGCAATAACCTTACCCCCTCTAGCTTTTACTTCCTGGATATTGCTTATCACTTTATCATACTTTTTCCCCTTAAGAGCAATAAACAGGCAAGGCATATTTTCATCAATCAAAGCAATAGGTCCATGCTTCATTTCAGCAGCATCATAACCTTCAGCATGAATATAACTTACTTCCTTGAGTTTGAGCGCTCCTTCCATAGCCAGTGGCCATCCTGTGCCTCTACCCAAAAATAAAAAATTATTCGCATCTTTATACTTGATAGCAATCTGCTTGATATAATTTGCGGTAGACAACACAGCTTCAACCCTCGGACCAACCTGCTTCAAATCTTGAGTTCTTCTAACAAGATCCGAGCACTCAAGTGTCTGTCTTACCTGAGCCATTTTAAGAGCCAGAATATATAGACTTGCAATCATAGCAGTAAAAGCCTTAGTACTGGCAACCCCAATCTCAGGTCCACAGCGCATATAAAAGACACCATCAGATTCTCTGGCAATAGTAGAGCCAACCGTATTGACAATACTTATTACCTTACAATTATTAGCTCTAGCACTCCTTACTGCATGGAGTGTATCCATTGTTTCACCAGACTGAGTAATTGCAATAACAAGTACAGATGGATCAAGAATAGGATCACGATAATAAAAATCTGCTGCATACTCTGCATAACTTGGAATTCTAGCAGTTCTCTCAATAAGATTACGACCGATCATACCGGCATTATAAGCAGTACCCTGTGCTACAAGCACAATCCTAGACACTTCATTAAAATATTCATCCGGTATTCCAAGGTCTTCCAAATGAAATATTGGAGCCATATCTATTTCTTTAGATAATTCAATCTTCTGCCGAACAAGCTCATTCATTACCTGTGGCTGCTCAAATATCTCCTTTAGCATAAAGTGCTTATAACCACCCTTCTGTGCAGCCTCAGGGCTCCAGGTAATCTCAGTGATATCCATATGTACCTCAACACCATCCTGCCGTAGAGTTACTCCCTGGGCAGTACAGATAGCTACCTGATTGTCATTTAGGAATATAACCTTGTTGGTATGGGGCAGAATAGGTACCGCATCAGAGCCAAGAATAACTTCATCTTTACCAATACCTATTGCAAGCGGACTTCCTTTACGTACGGCAATAATTTTACCAGCTTCTTCAGCAGCCATAACAGCAAGCGCATACGCCCCATCCAGGCGTGGAATTATTTCTTCAACTGCAGCGAGAACATCACCTTTATATACAGAGGCAATAAGATGTGCAATAACTTCAGAGTCTGTATCTGAGAGAAAAGCATCTTTACTGATTCCTCCAGCAATGAGCTCTTTCCTTAACTCAATATAATTATCAATAATCCCATTATGAACAAGTACGATGCGATTATCAAAACTAAAATGAGGATGTGCATTACAGTCAAGTGGAGCTCCATGTGTTGCCCATCTGGTATGCCCTATCGCTTCAGTACTATTTACTCCAGCAGGTAACGCCCCCTCCAAATCAGCCACACGGCCTTTAGTTTTAACGACTTTAATCGCCGAACCATCTCTCCAAGCGCAGCCAGCAGAATCATATCCACGATATTCAAGACTCCTCAGGCCTTCAACGACCGCGTCAACAGCCTTACCCGTACCTACATAACCAACAATTCCACACATAACTATCACTTTCCAGTACAATCTCTAGTGTACCACCCAGAATTATATTAATCAAAGACTCATTTAAGAAAGAACTTTAATTTTAAGGCCTATGGATGCGCTCCAGGAGCATCTAAACCCGTTGTCTCTTCAAACCCAAACATTACGTTCAAGTTCTGAACAGCGCTACCAGCTTGGCCTTTGAGTAGATTATCGATATGACTGATAACTCTAAAAGTCCCAGTTCTTTCGTCACAAGCAACAGTCAACATACACCTGTTACTTCCTCTTACTGCACCAGTAGAACTAGGATAATCAAAATCTTTTACAAAAATAAACGGTTCACCTGCAAACATCTCCTGATATGCCTCAAGAACATCTTTATGAGTAACTCCATCTTTTAGAATACCGTAAAGAGAAGACATAATACCTCTAGACATAGGTACAACCTGAGGAGTGAAAGTAATATTTACACTATCACCAGCAAGCTCAGAAAGCTCTCTCTCTACCTCCATTACGTGCTGATGCCCTGTAAGGCGGTAAGCATTCATATTATCGTATCTTTCAGGATAATGAAACCCTGGAGCAGGTTTTTTCCCTGCACCAGAAATACCACTCTTACAATCGCAACAAATACCTCGTGACTCAATCAAGCCATTTTTAACTGCCGCCGACAACCCCAAGGTACAACTTACAGCAAAGCACCCTGGGTTACCAACAAGGCTTGCATTCTTTATTTCTTCTCTATGAAGTTCTGTAAGACCATACACACTATCAGGCAGAAGCTCAGTAGCTTTATGCTCAGGATCCTTATTAATTCTTGTCGCATATTCATGGTACAACTCAGTAGAATTAAAACGAAAGTCCCCGGAATAATCCAAAACCTTCCTACCCTTTTCCAACTCTTTTTTAGCGCTTTGCTGCCCAACTCCATCAGGTGTAGAAAATACAACAACATCTGCTTCAGCGGCTTCGGCTTCTTTACTATCAGGTGCTACAATTTCTAAATCGCAAAAGCCCTCAAGATATGGCCAGACATCAGATATCTTTTTTTCTATATCCCTAGTAGCAATAACACAGCTTATTTCAAATTTCGGATGTCTATTAATCAACTCTATAAGACCCAATCCACCATACCCTGTAGCGCCAACAAGCTTTATCTTCTTTGTCATGTAAATCTTTCTATAAAAATCCTAAAATGAATTATTGTTAATCTAGCAGAACTATTATAAGGCTAATGAGTTGTAGAACCATAATTCCCTCTTAAATAATCTGGCATTTCCCCCACAGGATCCCTCGTTGTCAGGTTAGTCGTTTTATTCCACATCTCTTTATCAAGAATTATACCATCACCTTCTTTATACCCAAGATAATGTTGATCAACAGGAGCTCTCGCGTAGCTTCCAGTTTCTGGACCATCAGGGGTTTTATATACAGGTACTCGTTCTGGTGGTCTTTGCCACAGACTCTCTCCTTCATCAGAGACTTCCAGATTTTTTTCTGGCAGACTATTCCTATAACCATAAGTTGGGTGATATTTTTCATAAGCCTCTTTGATCATTTCAGATTTTTTCTTAGTATCACCAGCACATCCAGCAAATAATACTGAAATTAAAATAACGAATAAACTCAACTTTTTTTTCATTAGCGCAACCTTATAGTAAAAATACAATACTTACTATTATATATCAATTTCCACCGAAATGTCAAGAATTACAACAAATAAAGCCGAGTACAGCGTACTCGGCTAAAAAGAATTATAACAAGAATAACTTACCATAAGCAGCTATAAAAAACTACTCAGCAGATTCCTTACCCTGCACACGCTCTTCCATCATTTTACCTGGTTTGAATGTTACAACTTTTCTCTCTGGAACCATAACTTCATCACCAGTACGAGGGTTTCTTGCTTTACGAGGTTTTCTAGTACGCACTTCAAAAACCCCAAAATTTCTCAATTCCAACCTGCTCTCACTTTCAAGTACATCCACGATACCATCAAGTGTCATTTGGACAATACGTTTAATATCTGTCTGACGCATATCCATTTCTTTTGCAATTCGTAGAACCATATCATTCTTTGTCACAGGTACTACCCCCTTATCATTATAAAACTAAAACAAATCTTTTCCCAAGTGGCAAGTATTATTATCTTAATACCGCTTTAAACAAATTTCCCAACATTTTTTAAACGGCAAAATACTTACTCGCATACGTTTATAAGATTTTATAATAAATGAAGTTGTAAAAAGGTCAAGAAAATATTGATAAAATCCGGTTTAAGTTGGAGTTATATTATTTTAAATAAATGCAATTACTTTTTACTTAATTCTATATTTTAGCGTAAATACAAGTACAATTGAAAAAATAATATGATATAATATAATAAGGATATAACCTATTAAAGATCTAATATTTTTACTTAGGATAAGCTATTATGAGTATTGTTCCCGGTTCAACAATAGGAAAATTTAGACTTGAATGCCAGCTTGGTGGTGGTGGAATGGGGTCTGTATATAAAGCAAGAGATACAAAATTAGGTAGAACTGTAGCAATTAAAGTATTAAATTCGCAATTTGACTGCAATCTTGAAAATATAGAGCGCTTTGAAAGAGAAGCTCGCACACTCGCATCTTTAAACCATCCTAATTTAATGCATGTTTATGATGTTGGAACGGAAGATAGCAATCATTATTTCGCGATGGAGTATATTGAAGGACGGTCTCTTAGGGATATGATTACCGATCCAAGCTACACAATATCTCACAAAGAGGCTCTGCGTATTACTATTGAAATAATGGCAGGTCTGCGTAAAGTGCATAACAGCGGTATTATACATCGAGACATAAAACCTGCTAATATTATGATTGAAAATTCTGATGGCAGAGCAGTGCTTGTTGATTTTGGTCTTTCAAAGTCAGCTGAAGACTCTGGGTTAACTTCTGCAGGCTCTATTCTTGGTACACCGGATTATATTTCTCCCGAACAGATAGAAGGATTTGAAGCAGGGTATCACTCTGATATATATTCTTTAGGAGTTGTGCTATACGAAATGCTATGTGGAGAAAACCCTTACACTCGAGGAAGTGCCATGCAAACCATCAGAGCACATTGCAATTTCAACCCTCCACCCCTAAGAAAAGTTATACCGCGGATAAACAGGGAATTATCCAAAATAATAGATAAAATGATTATCTCAGATATAGAAAAACGCTATCAGAATATTTCTGAACTTGCGTCGGATTTACTCAAAGCTTGCCAACATCCATTACTAGAAAAACTAGCTTCAGATAGTACCGGTAACTATCATTTAAGTAATGGAAAACAATCATATAGATCATCAAACCACCAGCACACCCCATACAAGCACTACAAAACTCAGGCACCAAAAATTCATAAAGAATTTCCTTTCTGGAAGTATTTCTCAGGTGGAGTAACGATTATTGGTATCTTACTGTTAATAACCTTTTTTTACACTAAAAATAGCAACAGACAAGAAAACAATAACATGCCAGCCGAACTAAAAAAATACAATCTGCCTATAGTAACTTACTACCCAAAAAACTCTACGGAAAAACCGATAAATATCAGCAACCCAAGTGTTATCATATACTTAAAGAATGGCAAGCAACTATGGGGGCGTGTTCTTGATGACATTCAAGAAAATAGAATCAAAGTAGGTTTATTTCCTAAAGGTCAAGCAGAATATAATATTGATGAGATTGATTCAATAATAATGGTTGATTCTGAAGCAATATCTGACACAACTCCCAATCCAGAGGATCTTGTAAAAAAAACTTATTATAACAGTTCAAAACTTTGCCCACAGCAGTAGCCAAGAACACTCTGTATAATATGCGAGCAATATGTTAGTAGATTCTAAATTTGCTATTGTTGAATCTAAGCATAATATGTATAATTAGTCAATTATTATCGGATGTTATTCAAATCACTATGATTAATAATTCAAGTATATTATAATTATACAGGGGGAATTCATTATATGATTGTACAAGAAAAGATGTTCTGTACAGAAAAAGAGAAAACTGTAGATGTTCTGTTAGAAGTTACAGCTCGAAAGAAGGATATAGCTGCTTGCAATAACATGTTATATTGTGAGGCCACAACTTTTTGCCGGTTTGTTAACCCTTTAACGACTAGAAATCCTCTTAAAGAGACAGATACAATAGAGGTATAATTTAAACAAAAAGGCAAAAAATTTACGTAATATTGAAATTATAATTAATTTTTTTGAAACAAGGAGTCCAAAAAATGGAAGAAAAAGTAAGGGAAGTTATAGAAGAAATTCGTCCAGCGCTTCAGGCTGACGGCGGTGACATTGAGTTTATCGGACTTGAAGGAACAGTTGTAAAGGTACGTCTACAGGGAGCTTGTAGTGGCTGTCCTCATGCAGCAATCACTCTCAAACAGGGCGTAGAGGTTCGCATCAAAGAAGCTATTCCTGAGATAACAGAAGTTGTTGCAGTCTAAAAAATTACCGGTAATCATCTGAAGTTATCACGAATTCTTTATAAATTATTTCGAAATAATCTACTTTCAGGATGTTTATTTTAATGAGTGAAGCAAAACCAATTGCAATAATTTCAGATGTACACGGCAATCTTGAAGCACTAACGGCGGTTCTCAACGATATCCGCTCTCAAGATATTGAGACCATTATAAACCTTGGGGACTGCGTCGGATACGGCGCAGACCCTGAAGCATGTATAGATATCTTGCAAATTCACGCCACCATAAATATCTGCGGAAATCACGATTATGCTGTACTAAACTGCGCAGAAGGCTTTAACTATATTGCAAAGAATGCAGTTGATTATGTACGAAGTATTATGAATCCAAAGTCATATACAGACCCAGATGAAAACATCATAAGACGGTGGCGTTTTTTGAACTCACTTGTTCCACTATATGAGCTTGGAAAATATGAATTCATGCATGGTTCTCCTAGACAACCCATTACCGAGTATGTACTACCTTCTGATCCAGAGATGGATCCTTTCAAACTTGACAGTATTTTCGCAGCAATGACTGGTCATTACGCTTTTGTTGGTCATACACACTTCCCAGGTATTATCGAAGATAATAACGACTCTTTTGTAATGATTGAGGATCTTCCTGACCTAAAATATAATTTAACAGAAAAAAAAGCTATAATCAATGTTGGAAGTGTCGGACAACCAAGAGACTACGATAGTCGCTCATGCTACGCTGTACTTAGAAGCGGGCATGTTCAGTGGCGCAGAGTCGAATATGACATTGAAACAACAATATCTAAAATTTCATCACACCCAGTGCTTGACGATCAGTCCGGATTAAGATTAAAACTTGGCCGCTAACAGTAATGGAGTAGAGATGGCAAGTCAACTTAAAGATGTGAGAAGAGTAACTATTGTTGGAGCAATAGTTAATCTGTTTCTCACTATTATAAAGATAGTTATCGGTTTAGGCTCAAACTCAATGTCACTGGTAGCTGACGGCATTCATAGTTTGAGTGACTTGGCAACAGACGCTGCTATCTGGATAGGCGTACACTACTGGAGTGCCCCACCAGACAAAACCCACCCCTATGGACACGGCAGATACGAAACACTAGTAAACCTTTTCATCGCTGGTATTCTAGGATTTGTAGGTACTGGTATCGGATGGAGAGCTATTTTCTCTATTTTATCTGGGACATCTGCTCCTACTCCAGAGTGGAATATATTTTATGTAGCTATTGTATCAATAATTCTCAAAGAGATCTTATTCAGATGGACATTTACAAAAGGAAAGGTAATAGGCTCATCTGCTCTGGCAACTAATGCATGGCACCATAGAAGCGATGCCCTTAGTTCTATTCCTGTAGCAGTTGCTGTTATTGGAGAATTTGTTTACCCTAGATTTCATTATTATGATGAAATTGCCGCAATTCTTGTAACAATAATGCTGCTAAGGGCTACATGGCTGCTTGCCAAACCTTCCATTTTTGAAATTATTGAAGCTACACCAGACCCTGAATTAAATGCAAAAATACGTGAAATTGCAGCAGAAATGGAAAATATAATAAACGCCCACTCAGTGAGGTGCAGAAAACTTGGTGGAGAGATTTTTGTTGATATGCATATGGATGTAAATCCTGAAATGAGCGTATATGAGTCGCATGAACTGACTAGAGCACTTCATAAAAAAATCATTTCCAAAATTCCGGAAATAACCAGCACATTAATTCATGTAGAGCCACACGGACATGAATAAAAAAAGTGCAGCTATTTTATCATGGCTGCACTTTAATAATACATTTAAAATTTATTTGGTCAATACAACCACCGCTTGCAAATCTTCAGCAGCAGGCTGGATCACCGGAATATTCTTTTTCTCTTTTAACGGAGCATTATGTGGCTCAAGCGGGTCAATATCAAATTGTTTATACGGTATATTTAGTGAATCCCTACTATTCAAATTATCATCGAGTAAACTATCACTGCTGCTGGTAGGCTTATCAAACATTGTAGGATCAGCCACATACTCCATTTTTGACAAGTCACCTCCTCTTACTCTAGAAAACTCGGAATAACCACTCTCGTTATTCAGTCCTATAGTAATAGATGGCCTTGTTCGCTGCATTAGAGGCTTACCATCACCGAAGACAACTACATAGTACTCTTCTTCAAGCTCTGAGATCCTTTTACCCCAGTGATCAAATACAACCTGCGACCATTCCATCCTTATTTTTTTTCTATCCATAGAAAACTCTGGCTCATGATCTGCAAGCAACCTTACCCTTGCAACCTTACCAGCGAACCCTGGTGTATTGTTATATCGTCTCAGAAGGTTTTCTTCAAGCGCCGCAGCATATCTATTAATATTCTCAAGCTCAGGTGCTGGCACATCAATTGGCTTACCCTTTACCATAAGTCGAACAGCTTTTTTCGCATTTTGATTTGCTTTTGCCTGAGCAACAAGCATCTGGCGCTTTTTAGCTGTTTCTTTTTCCTGTTTATAAGCTGCATTCTCTTTTTCAAGTTCAGCTCTTTTCGCTGCATCATCTTTGGCTTTTTTACTATCCACCTGGGAGCATCCGGTCAATAAAACTATCACTGCCAGAGTACACGCAAGAATAAATAACATCTTAGCAAGTCTATCTAATGCCGACATATTCAACCTATCCTATATTAATTTGTATAACAATACTTACAGGTTATATCGGCATTTATACATTATTGACTTGAATAAAAACTTATAAATATTACTAAGCTAAACTCCTTACCATTCGAACATAATTATTAATAATTACGACATCACCTAGATGACCATGTGTACGAATTATTTGTGGTATTTGCAGATTTTGATTACTTATCTAACTCCCTGTTCCTTGCACACCTATCAACCACAATTAGTGCCCCAACAAATTCTTTTCCTCTACTGCTAAACTTCCTCTTTGCCGCTATTACTTGTGATTACAATAAATTATTTTGGGCGTAGACACTGCATGGTAAAAATTTAATAACACAGGTATACGAAAATATATTTGTTTTATATCAATTAACCCAAAAGATAAAACTAATTCATTGTATATTCATCTTACAATTCTCAATTATCCTCGAAAGCAAGAATAACTCAAAAAGAAAGTACGGACTTCTATGCCCGTACTTTCATATTACATTTACTACAAGTAAAATTATTCTTCCGCTTTTACATAGCCTTCAAGAAAATCAATTTCAGGGGCATCAGACCATAATTCTTCAATCTGATAATACTCTCTTGCTTCACTACTGAAAATATGAGCAATAATATCGCCATAGTCTATAAGAGCCCATTCGTCACCACCACGTCCGGCTTCATTTATAAGTTTATATTTCTGCTTAGACATTTCTTTCTGAATATCTTTGAGCACACCTCTAATCTGAGGAGAATTCCTACCAGTCCCAACTACAAAAAAATCGGCATATGGACACATTGTACGCAAGTCTAAAAGTCTGATATCTTCAATCCTTTTATCATAACATACTCGAGCAATTATTTTTGCCCTCTCAAGGCAGATATCTTCAGTATCACTTACATCTATACTCATTTAGCTGCAACCCTTTCATGGTTAATACCATTTTACTATACCTACTATCAAATTAATTTAAAGGCCAGATCTTACAACGTAAAACTCTCAACCCATACTTACATCCGAGAAAGAAAAATTTAAACCAGTTACTAAACGATTTACTTTCCCCCTCATTCTCATCACGATCTCTAAAGACATACCCCATCTCTTCAATCTTATAACCTTTACGTTCAATATTGGCTACCAACTCAATAAAGTACTCTCCATACCCAGTAGGAGAGAAAAGCGCACCATCAAGGCATTCACGCTTCATTACCATAAATCCGCTGTCAATATCCTTGGTTTTACAACCTAGCACTAAAGTGGCAAAGCCAGTTATCAGCTTACTGGTAAATACACGCCCAAAATCTCTATCATCTTTACCACCTTTTACAAAGCGAGAGCCCACAACAGCATCGACATCATTCAACCGCGAGATCATTTCAGGCACCATTTCAACTGGCATACAACCATCTGCGTCCATCCAGCAAAGCACATCACCACGACTCTCAATTATACCTCTCATATATGCAGAAGCTAACCCACGTCCACATTTACGCTCCACCACAACCACACGAGAGTCACCTATCCCTCTGACAAGATCAGCTGTGCCATCAGGAGAGCTGTCGTCAACAACTATAATCTCCAGATCTTCGCTCAGAACTCTAAGTACTCTTTCCACGAGAGCAACAATTGTCTCTTTTTCGTTATATGTTGCGAGAATAAAAGAGATTTTCGGTTTTTTCATTCTTAAATTATACCTTTACTAATACTTCTTTTAATTCCCTACAAACTGTATCTACCTCGGCCTCTTTGAGTGCTAGGCCTGATGGAAGATAGAGACCAAACTTATATGCATGATCTGCATTTGGGCATCCGCCATCCGGTGATTCTACAAGATATTTGAATGCTGGTTGAGAATGAAGTCCCATAAAGAATGGTCTAGTCCCGATCTTTTTCTCTTTTAGCCCCTGCATAACATCTTCTGCAGTCATACCAAGGGACTTGTCCAGTTCAATTGCAATCATCCAGTATACAGGTTTTGCCCAATCTTCTACTGGCTGCATTCTTACCCCAGCAATATCTTGCAACCTATCTTTATACCAGGAAGCAATTTGTAATTTCTTCTGAACATGAGCATCAATTCTCTCAAGTTGAGCTACACCTACAGCGGCTTGAAGATTTGACATTCTAAAATTATACCCCATATCCTCATGCCTGAAACGCTCTACACTTCCAAAGCAAAGATTTCGATATGACTTAGCTCTTTCATATACTTCATGATCATCAGTAACAATCATCCCTCCCTCACCAGTAGTAATTATTTTATTTGGATAGAATGAAAAACTTGATACCAAACCAAACGAACCACATTTTTTCCATACTGGCTTTTCATGACCATTCCTTAGATACTCAGAACGATACTCTGCGCCATGAACCTCAGCACCATCTTCAATAATTTTAAGTTTATATTTATCCGCAGCCTCTAGAATCGGATCCATTTCAACCGGATGCCCATATATATGCACTGGCATTATAGCAGTAACATCATCCTGATCTTTTTCAATTATCTTAACTGCCTGCTGTACATCCATACACCAGTTATCTGTCCTACAATCTACAAGTAAAGGAATCGCTCCTATCCTGATTGCAGCAATTGCGCAAGAAGCAATAGTAAAAGCAGGCATAATAACTTTCTGCCCAGGCCTAATACCAGCGCCATACAATGCAACCTCAAGAGCAGCAGTACCATTACATACAGCAACCCCATAAGCTCTATCACAATACTTTGCAAACTCTTCTTCAAACCTTGAAACAAAAGGCCCTTCAGATGAAATCCAGCCAGTATTAATACACTCCGCTAGATACTCTTTCTCATTTCCATCTAAAAGCGGCTCATTTACAGGTATCATTGATATATTATCCTTTATTACAATAGGTCATTATTTATTATTAAAACTTGAATTTTTCCTTATCATTATCACCAGCATAAGGTCCCTGTTTTACTTCAAAGACCTCGCAATCTTCGATAATTTCAAAACCATGTCCACCCTTTACTAGTAAAAGCACATCTCCTTCATAAAGCAGACTTTGAGCAAACTCTTCTTTTTCTTCATTAAAAAATACAACTTTCAGGATACCTTTTCTAATAAAGAGTACCTCTTGAGTATAGTGAACCTCTCTCTTTACCATTTTATGAATATGAGGGTCAATTATATGCCCAGCCGGGTGATTCATATACGCCAGCTGCTGGGACAATTCATTCGGAGTAAAAAATTTCAACCCCTTAGCAGAAAAATCTTTACGAACAATCAAGGCGTACATTTGACCATTATATATTATCTCTTCTTGTAAATTTTCGCTCAAATCATACTCTCATTTCTTAAACACGTCAAAAACTATTTTTAAAAACAAAATATCAATGAAAATACTTATAATCTTAACCTTTCTAATGTTATCGTAATGCTGTATAATAGCAAGGGAATAATTGATTAATTTGAGCCTCAGCCTAGGCTTTTAAAACAAAAATTAACCCTCTGGAGTACAAATACAAAATGGATATTGAAATTGCTAAGTTTCTAACAAGTTCAGCTGGGCTTGAATTACTGAATGAAACATGTAATTCAGACAAAAACGCATTTAATCTTGCTACTTACCTTAGAACAAAGACGACTCCAGAGTTTGCAGCAGCAATCAGCACAATAATAGATTTACGAAAAAAAGGGTTGAAAAAATTCCGTAAAGCAGAAAAGATGCTATTCACTCGCTCAGGACTTGAGCAAGCCTCTGCTGAAGAAATCTCAAATTATAGAGCAAAACGTTTTAAAGCTGCTGGCATAACCAAGATTGCAGACCTATGCTGCGGTATAGGAGGCGACAGCATCTCTTATGCGCAACACCTTGAAGTAACCGGTATCGACCTTGACCCAGGGAGACTACTGCTTGCAAAACATAACACCAATATTTATTCAGTGAGAAATAACTTTAATACTATCAATAGCGACATAACACAATTTCCTCTAAATGATATGGATATAGAAGCGTTCTTTATCGATCCGGCAAGACGAACTGCAAACGGCAAGAGACTATTCCATCCTGAAAGCTGGTCACCAAAACTATCTGAGATAGAGAATATTCTCGATAACAAGCTAGCTAACGCCGGCATAAAATGCGCTCCAGGTATAGATTATTTAAATATACCAAATAATGCAGAAATAGAATTTATTTCATTTAACGGTGAACTAAGAGAATGCGTACTCTGGTTTGGCTCTTTAAAAACTGGCGTTAACAGACAAGCGACACTACTGCCCTCCGGTGACACATTATATGGGGAAAATCCAGAGATAAAAACCGGCAAAATAAAAGACTATATTTACGAACCAGACAGCGCAGTGATGAGAGCTGGACTTGTTGAACTTCTAGGCAGTATAATATGTGCAGAGAAAATATCTGAGACAATATGCTTTCTTACTTCTGATAAAAGAATCACAACACCCTTTGCCAAATGCTATAAGGTAGAGTCTATATTTGATTATAAAGAAAAAGAATTAAAAAATAAACTTAAAGAAGCAGATTGCAAGACTGTAAACATTATAAAACGAGGTGTAGGTGGTGACATACCAACATTGATGAAGAAATTAAAGCTCAAAGGTAGCAGGCACCTCACTCTTATCCTAACCAGAAACTTTGAGAAAAAAGTAGGCATAATAGCATCACCTGTTTGAGTAAATTACATATTGCTTATCATCTTCAAAAATTCTTTTTGATAAGAATATCTCTCTTCAAACATTTTTTTGGATATATCAAAGTTCAACCCATAGTACTTATTATGAACATAATCTTTGTGTTCATCACTGAAATAATACTTCATCATATCTCCCTGATTACCATTACTTTTTGCAGTAATATAAACACTTAGCCATACACCCTGCGCTCCAAAGTGGTCGAGGACATCTGCGTCCTGAAGTGCTTTAGAATCAAGCTCGCAGGTATTAGGCCTCTCCCGCAAATTATGTTCGCTTACAAGTCGTTGAATAGACGCAATATCAGCTTTAGAGACCCCTTCTTTTATTATCTTTGGCACTATTTTTGCACCAACAACAGCATGATGTTTCCTGCCTTTACCAATATCATGCATTAATCCCGCAATATAAAGCCTATCGAGCTCAACCTGTTCAATATTTAACTTAACTTCCGAAAAAATTTTCATGGCAAGTTCTGCAACTCTCTTACCGTGATAATACACATATCCCTTTTCCCTGACCTGTTGTGTTTCAGAGTTCTTTAATACTGATGATAAACAATGTTCAATCTTGACGATGTCCATGGTAATGCACTCTCTAAGAACTAGTACTGCCTTGTCCGCTTACCTTTTGTCTTTCTAAGTTCATGATCAGGCCTTACCCTTTTATCTTCAGGCTCAAGGCCAAACCCTGTACATACGACATAAACTTCGAGGCTTTCATCTCTACACGCATCAGGTTTTATCATACGAATAGCAGCAAATTTATCCCTGAGGGATTCTCTGAATGGCTGCACTTCAGGACTTTCAAAAATTTTACAGACAAAGTTCCCACCTTTTACCAAAGTTTCAATAGCAAATTTAGCTGCAATCTCACATAACTCTAATGATCTTGCTTGATCAACAAGTTTGATACCACTGGTCTTGGGCGCCATATCAGAGACAACAACATCAAAGTTTTTAACCCCAAACATATCAGGAGTAACATCTCTTATATCAATTTTTTTAAATTCAACTTTACCCTTGAACTTTTTATTTATAACATTGAGGTCAACCGCACAGACCTTTCCATTATCACCAACTTTTTCAAGAATATACTCAAGCCATGATCCTGGGCACGCCCCAAGGTCAATTATACGATTGCCGGCTTTGATAAGCTTAGCTCTTCTATCAAGTTCTTCAAGCTTATAAAAACTTCTAGCAAGCCTTCCTTCACGCTTGGCTTTTTTAAAATACTTATCGTGAATCTCTCTCATTACAACTCAACCCCATATACTAAAATAATTAAAAATGTAGAACAGCATCACTATTCTACATTTTAATTATAACACATATTATTATTGTTTACAATCACTTATGCTACTTCTGCAAGATTCCTGTATACTTCAAGGGTCCACCCATTAAATTTTAGTATTTCGCTTAATTCCATGCCCACCTGAATAAAACCTGGATTCTCCTTCTCTACAAGCGAAAGAATAAGTTCTTCCCTATTATCCATCTCTGGAAGAATATACCAATGTTGCTCTTTCTTTAAGATAACGCTACAGCTCATAATAATCTCCAGGATATTAACTATTTCTTTTTCTTTTTAAGAAGATCAGCAAGTCCACCGATAGCTTCCAGCTTTGGAATAGATTGACTCTTGGTTGTAGCAATATTTTCTTCTTTAATTGCCTCAAAAATTTCTTTTCTATGAACAGAAACAGACCTTGGTGCATTTATTCCTACTCGGACTGTGTCTCCTTTAATGTCGACAATACTTATTTCAATATTATCACCGATCATAATTGTTTCATCACGTTTTCTACTCAGTACCAGCATTTTCACCCTCCTCGTTACTTACTTCTTCACTTGACTTGAAGATCTTATAACGAGTGCTGTATTCAGGATTCACTAGTACCATCTGCATACCTAACCTAGTTTTAGCATTCATTACAATCGGACCTAGGAGGTTACCTGTAGTTTCTTGAGGATCTTCTGGGATCACAAGTATCAGGCAAACTGCTGCATCCTCAGTATTATCAAGCTGTAATAAATCTCTTTCTTTCTGTCCAATAACAACTTGATAACTCGGGAGAATAAGGTGTGATTCACATATAACAAAGGCGAGTTCTGGAACATCGGTAGATTGTAGCCACTTAAATAGCCCTTGATCTCCACAGTCAAAAATAACAAAACCCCTAGCATCTTTAAATCCGATCACTCCTTCGGGAAAAGTAATCAGGGTTTCATCAGGTACCTCAATTTCCCCAAAACGTGTTGTCTTTACCTTCATTATTACCTACCTAGCAAAATTAAATAAAAGGAGCTTACAGTACTACCACATTAGTACTGATTTAATCACTATATATTCTTTCGACATTTGAGTATTTATTCTCAAGCATTTTTCGATTATATTCAAATATTATTTTATATTATTATGAAGCGACATCAATATGCTCATCTTCTTGAGACTTCTTTCTTAATTCTTTACTAATTTTACAACTATCACGATGCTCACATATTGATGTACAATACATATCACGCATCAACCATCCATAGCAATCAATAAAATCAGCAACTCCTTCGTTATAATCCCCAATCTTTCTAAACCATTTATGATTTTGGATATGTCGTAGAATGACTTCTCTCTCCATTCCGACGAATTCTTTTAAATGCTGGCAATTTTTTGCAATCATAATAAACTCCTTTTTACTATAATTTTTGTCCGGGTAGAAATTGCGTCCTATTTAAAGTATCGGCAGTTATTTGATTATAATTTATTTTTATCCATAATATAAATTAATAAAAATCAAAAATATATTTTAATTTAAATAATATCATAAAATAGTTCTAATTTTAACAATCTGAAGAACTAAAAGCGAAATTAATACTAAATCACAACTTACATGTAGATGGGGACTGAGCACTGATTGCCGCACATGGGTGTAAATGTCTACTATTTTAATATCAACCTTGGCTCCAGTAAAGTATGATAGGGTAGTAGTCAGTAAAAACAAGTATCGCAAGAAAATCTCAACATACCAATCAACAATAATGATGAATGGATAAATTTAAAGCAAAGTTTGACACAACCCGTAAGTTTAATCAAACCAAACAAAATGTGATTCATGAGCACAAAGAAATTTTCCATTACTAACACATCACTGGCAGGTCAACATGTCTAAGCAGAGCGCATAGTAAAAACAGTAATAGGCAATTTTGTGCCTATAAAAAAGTACTAACCCTCAGCAAAGGGAAAGCTGAAGGTTAGCGTGATACCTCTCCATTATTTTATCGTACAATTATACTGTATCCTTCATTTGATACTTTTATTGAAAAATTACTGCCAATCTTTCTCTCACCGCGGATAAAAATAGATATACGCGCATAATGCTTCTCAATACGCCTATATGTATTAAAGAGCGATCTGTCAGCATTAAGTACCTTCTCAATAATTGTTTTTTTAGGATGGCTAGTTGCAAGGCACAACGTCTCACCCTTTAGTGAAATAATATCAAATGAAGGATCTTTATTAATTCCAGCCGACTCAAGAGCATAGTCAAGCATGCACTGGAAGCTGTCCTGTTCATAAGCGACACCATACATGTAGACTTCTTTATGGACTGGTTTATTATAAAATTTTATAATAGCAGAGTTTCTATTTGGGAAAATATAATTTGAAATTTTACTTACAACGGCTTTGCCATAATAAAACCAAACATTATTATCCGTAGTAATCTTTCTATTTTCTAACATGATCTCCTCCAATAAAGTTACTGACGAACCACCTCAAGCACTCTCAGGCTAAACACCATGTAATTATTATCGGACATCCAAATTTACACTTTAAAATTTACCAGAAATGAAAACAGTGCATCGATTAAGATGCACCGTAACTTTCAACTTTTAAAGAAGTTATCAATTAAAAAAAAATCACAAAAGTCATTAATATATCATTTATTGTTTTAATGTCGTTGTTTCAAGTTCAAGAGGGGAATCCATTAAATTATAAAAATCACCATTTATAATCTGGTCAAATACACTTAATTCCTGAATTTTACCATAACACTCTATTACAGGGGTATAGCTTGCTTCAGACACCTTTATTGAAAAACTTTCTTCCGGATCAACATTATACATTGGGTCATATTGCTGAATAGTTCTAGGTGTCGTTATATTCAAAGACATAACTTTTTTTTGAAACCTCTCTAATCTTGCAACAGTCGCTGAGTTCTCAGACATACGATGGAAAATATCTTTAATTTCTTGTGTTTCATTTAACACTTTTTCTATTTTCCCTTTATCTTCTCGATCTGAATTAATGTACAAAATACCATCTAAATCTGCAAAAATCTCAAACTCAGGGTATTTTTTTATTCCTTCTTTATCCAATGCCCCATCAACCAATTCCTTAAATTCCAGATAATCCCTTTTTATATCTTTATCAACTTCATCTAATGAAATAAAATGCCCCACATTTTTTCCATTATCGATACTCTTCAGGTTTAACTCTTCTGTAAGAGAAATTGCTGAAATAAATTCAACCTTGGCTTGCAAAATCTCTGAAAACTGACTATTGTTATCTTCTGTTTTTTGCCCTGAAATTTTATTAGAAGCACTATTCAAAGCTGATGCAACCCCATTAATCATAATCTACCTTTCAATATTTTTATTCATAACAAACTTAATTCAACTCAATTAGCCAAATCATACTCAATAAACCAATGACAAGAATCACTTGATACAATGACATCAAATTCGCCTGGAATGTTACTTTTATCAAACCTCTCAATCAGCTTAAGATCAAAAATCCTTCACAACTCTTTTATCATGTATGTTTTTTGGCATAGCAACAAATATTTTACTTGAAATTTACATACAGTTAGCCTTCATCCTTTATTCAAGAAGTAAGATTAACAGCAACTCTTATTTATACGACTAGTTTTTATCTTTTCTTCTTTATTGAATTGTTTTATTAAAGTTCAATACAAAACAACCTAAAATATACATACAGCATATTCAATTTTCTGAAATTAATTTGATTGTTTTAACTTGAGAGAACTACATGAATTGGATTAATGATTACTATTTTAGATATGATCATAGCCACAGAATTCCCCTTATAATATTATCTTCCTTGAGACAATACATCAGGCATCCTTGACTGATAAATAATATATTTCATATTCTTTATCGGTCATAACCTTATAAACTTTAATATGTTTTTTGAAAAACAAATATTATTTATTCCTGTTTTTGGCATTAGTGATATAATTCAAATAGTTAAAAAAACTCTGTACCCTTAAATCTTTTGCACAGTAAGGAGATACTATGAAATCCGTACATGTATTATTATTCGATGGTTATGCTGACTGGGAAATTGGATACATACTCCCTGAGCTTAAAAGAATGGGAAAACTTGAGATCACCAGCGTTGGGTTTACAAAGGAAATTATCACTTCAATGGGAGGACTCAAGATTGAGCCAGATATAACCTTGAATGAAGTAGATATTACAAAAACTGCATTATTCATCATTCCAGGAGGAGGATTTTGGGAAAAGCCTTACCCTCAGGAAAAAATTAATTCACTACTCAAAGAATTAGTAAACAATCAGATACCAGTTGCTGCAATCTGCGCAGCCACTATTGTTTTTGCAAATGCAAATATTCTTACTGGAGTCAACCATACCTCCAACTCACTTGATTTTTTAAGAACAATGACTCCAGATTACAATGAATATGAAACCTATGCAAACTCACTATCAATATGTGACAAACACATAATAACAGCTAGTGGCTTAGGAGCTATTGAGTTTACCAAAGATATTCTTACAGAAATGAATATTGGAAGCCCTGAAATGCGAGTAATGTGGTATGATGCATTTAAAAGTGGGAAATTTTGGGGAGATGATAAAACCGACTCCAACGAGATTACATAAACACTGCAATACATTTTAAACTTAATTATTAACTAATAACTATACAGGCATTCACTTTTTTAATGCCTGTATAGTTATATCATATCGCATTGCAAGATATCAACGTTATAGCCATGAGCAAAACAAAACATACTCATTGAATACATCTTCAGACTCACACTACAAGACACCTATTACCAAAATGGAAAATAAGCTATATTCCCCAGTAGCTTCTACTAAAATCAATACCTTCTTCAAGTGTCATAAACTCTTCTTTATATCCAGCGTCTCTAAGCTTTGTAAGGTCTGCCTCAGTGAAACTTTGATACTTACCTACAAGCTTATCAGGAAATGGTACGTAACTTATTGAGCCGCTACCCTGAAGACTTATAAATTTCATTGCGACATCATTGAACGATCTTGCTGTCCCAGTACCAACATTAAATATACCCTGCACATCGGCTTGAGATGCAAAGAAAAGGTTTACCTTAGCGACATCAAGTACAGAAACAAAGTCACGCATCTGTCCACCATCTTCAAAACCATCCGTTCCTTCAAAAAGCTTTACCTCATTATTTTCCTTTAGCTGATTAGAGATCTGGAATACCATTGATGCCATTCGTCCTTTCTCTGCCTCACGCGGACCATAAACATTGAAATATCTCAAACCAACAACAGTATTCTTTGCACGTTTGAAATTCTTTCTCATATACTGATCAAACGCAAGTTTAGAATAAGCATAAACATTTATTGGTCTTTCATATTCAGGTTCTTCAATTGAAATTCTTTCTGTTCCATACACGGACGCACTGCTTGCATAGACCATAGGTAACTCAAAATGTGTTGCGTACTCAAATACATTCTTAGAATATGTAAAATTTCTTTCAAACATATATTTACCGTCATACTCCATAGTATTAGCACATGCACCATTATGAAGTATTGCAACAACACTGCCTAAACTCTTTTTATCTTCGCATATTTTTTTAAACTCTGTAATATCATAATAATCTGCAACAACAGTATCAGCAAGATTTCTAAACTTATCACCTTCAGTAAGATCGTCAACTGCAATAATATCGTCGATTCCTCGATTATTAAGTTCTTTAACAATGTTACTCCCAATAAAGCCTGCTGCACCAGTTACAATATACATTTATATTTCTCCTAAATTTGTGAACTAATTCTTACTCATTTTAATTATATTCCTAAGGCACTGCTAGGGTCAAGTATTAAGAAGAAGAGAATAATGATAAATTAAAAAACCACTCTACAGCAGTAGAGTGGCAAGGTTTATCTACAAATTTAATTAAAAGATATCAAGACCAAGTTCTTCAAATCTTTCTTCATCATTTTCTTTTTCGATCTCTTTACGAGTTTTCTTCTTCTCTTTAGGCTCTACCGGTGCTGACTCTTCGTACTCAATACACTTCCAGCCATTCTTGATAAAATCTTTATCAATAACGTACTTATTAGGTTTTTCCAAGTCAGGTAGGTCAAACATTAAATCAATTAAATGATCTTCCATAATACCGCGTAATGCTCTTGCACCAGTCTCTTTTCTAATTGCTTCTTTTGCAATCAAATGAAGTGCTTCCTCAGTAAACTCAAGCTCAGCATCTTCAAATGAGAAGAATTTAGCATATTGTCTTACCAAGGCGTTCTTAGGCTCTGTAAGCACCTTGATTAGAGAAGGTTCGTCTAACGGTCTAATAGGTGCAAGAACCGGTATACGACCAAGCAATTCTGGAATAATACCAAACTCAAGCAAATCATCAGTATCAACCTGCTCAAGCAAATCTCCAAGCTCTTGATCACCAGACTTACCGACTTCTCTATGAAAACCTATTGATTTACGCCCAATACGTCTTGAAATAACCTCATCAAGCCCTTGGAATGATCCGCCGCAAATAAAGAGAATATTCTGAGTGTTAATCTGAAGATACTTCTGTTCTGGGTGCTTTCTCCCACCTTGAGGCGGAACATTACAGGTCGTACCCTCAAGCATTTTTAGAAGCGCCTGCTGCACCCCCTCTCCAGAAACATCACGAGTTATAGAGACATTCTGGGTTTTTTTACCAATTTTATCAATTTCATCTATAAAAATAATACCACGTTCAGCTCGAGCAATATCTCCATCAGCTGCTTGAATCAGACGTAAAAGGATGTTCTCAACATCCTCACCTACATACCCAGCTTCAGTAAGGGTAGTAGCATCAGCTATAGCAAAAGGGACATCCACTGTTTTAGCAAGAATCTTAGCCATAAGTGTTTTACCACACCCAGATGGTCCAATAACAAGCACATTTGATTTTTCAATCTCTATACCATCATCAGATTTTAAATTCCGCTCAGAGAGCCTTTTATAATGGTTATGCACAGCAACTGATAGTACCCGTTTAGCAAAATTTTGCCCAATAACATACTCATCCATTGCCACTTTTATATCCCTTGGAGAAGGAATATCAGCAGCATCAAATAAAAGATCCTCTGTATAGCTTGAAGGTTCTCTAAGATCCTCTTGCTCAAGTATACTTGCGCAAAGCTGGACACAATCGTTACAGATGCACACGCCATCCTGCCCTGCAATCAACCTTTTCACCATATCCTGCGTTCTTCCGCAGAATGTGCAAGATTGATCCTTTCTACGCTTACCAACTGATTTTGCCATTATATCTCTTTCTCATCTATGAGTTTATCCATAATTCAGATTTTACCACATAGACAAACCCACTAAAAATACTTATTGAAAAAGAAAACAGATAACTGATTACTCAGAATCTTCTTCTTCGGGTTTTGCCTCAGGTGTAAGAACTTCATCAATTAGACCATACGCCTTAGCTTCGAATGCATCCATAAAATAATCACGATCGCAATCGGCTGTTACCTCTTCAAGAGTCTTGCCAGTGTGCTTTACCAGAATATCATATAGACCTTTTTTCAATCTGTTGATCTCTTTTGCACGTATAGTAATATCTGCAGCAGTACCACTAGCCCCACCCCATGGCTGATGAATCATAATACGGCTATTAGGAAGACTAAAACGTTTACCATGAGTACCAGCAGCAAGCAAAATTGTACCCATACTCGCAGTCTGTCCGATAGAATATGTACACACATCTGGTTGCAGATGCTGAATTGTATCATAAATAGCGAGCCCTGCTGTCACACTGCCTCCAGGCGAGTTAATATAAATATGAATATCAGACTCACGGTTCTCTAGTTCAAGAAAGAGTAATTCCGCAATAATAAGATTCGCACGATATTCATTTATTGTACCACTTATAAAGATGATTCGGTCTTTAAGTAGTCGTGAAAGGAGGTCATAACTTCTCTCTCCTCTTCCAGTTTTTTCCAGTACAGTAGGCACATAGTCAAAACCGTAGATTTCATTATCATCTACCATAATTCAACACTCCTATCAGTTTAATTTATTTCAATACTGAAGCTCAACACATAGTTTGAGCTTCAGTAAAAAACAACTATATATGTTTATATATGATTACCAAGCTGTATACCAATACATAGTTTTTTATTACATAAAATACCGAGTCAGATTATTATAACCCCAAAAACACCAAAAGCTATTTAAGGTTTATGCTTCCTTTGTTTCAATCTCAGCATTCTTCATTAGAAATTCAATTACTTTCCCGTCACGCACATCCTGAACAATATAGTACATTGAATTCTGCTGCTGAACCATCTTTAGCATTTGCTCAGCAGGCATTCCATATTGACGAGCCATGCCATCAATATATGTCATTACATCAGCTTCTTGAACTTCAATGCTTTCTTTATCAGCAATTGTATCCAGAATCACACTGCGCTTGGTGCTCTCAGTAACTTCCTCAACAGCACTTTTCTGAGCTTCTTCAAATTTCTTCTGAGCCTCAGCTTTTTCCGCCTCTTCAGCTGTTTCCATAGCCTCACGGCTTGCACTGGTTCTAGCTTCTACTTGTTTATTAATATATTCCTGAGGAAGATCCATCTCAATTTTAGACATAAAATCTTCAAGCATTTTCTTTGCTGTCTCAGCATCAGCAGCCTGCTTCTTCTCAGCTTCCATTCCCTCACGTATACGGTCTTTAACCTTGTCAATACTTTCAAAGCCAACCTTTTTAGCAAGCTCATCGTTTAATTCAGGAAGAATAGATTCTTCAACTTTCTTAACAACAACCTTAATATCAACATTTTTTCCAGCAGCATCTTTCTGATAGAATGATTCTGGAACATCAACATTAAATAATTTTTCTTCACCAACTTTCAAACCTTCAAGTTGCTCCTGCAAGTCTTTTACTTCTACACCCATCAAATAAACAGCTTCAGGCGGAACACGAAAATCTTCGCGCGCCATAATCTGAGTGTCTCCTTCAGACATAGTAAGATCAGCAGTCAGAGCATAGCCTTTTTTAAAGCCTTCTTCTGTCTCATTAAATTCAGCAAAGCCTTTTCTCATATTCTCAAGGTTTTCTTCTACATCTTTATCTTCAACCTTTTCAATTTCTTGAACAAGCTTTATTCCCTTATACTCAGGGAGCTCTATATTAGGTCTAACATCAATTTCAGCTTCAAACTCAAATGGCTTGCCAGAAGTCGCCTCAAGTTCTTCAAAATCAATGTTTGGCTCACCTAAAGGTGAAAGCTCATTATCCTTTAAAGCTTTTGTAAAAGTTTCTTGGAATAATTTTGAAGTTACATCTTTAGTGATATCTTCTCCATAGCGACGCAAGAGCACACGGTCTGGCGCATGTCCATGCCTAAACCCCTTTATGGAGACCCTTGATCGTAGGGTTTCCAACATCTTTTTATACTCTTTTTTAACTTCATCTACTTCTACCTTGACATCAATCTTATAACGGCATGTTGCCACTTCTGTAACGTCAGCTTTCATTAGGGTAACTCTCTTTCGCTATGCTTATTCATTTAGTTATAAAAATACCAATACAATCCATTTCCGCGCACCATACGTGGATTATGGATTTCTCATACTCAATTCATCAAATTATAAATAATGCCATATCCCTGTCAAGCACCTTCCCTCATTAATTTTACCGATATTTGCAACAGTATTATACAATCATATGTTCACTCGTTTTGAACTTATTAAGATTGATAAAATCATCCCTCTATAATAAAGATCTAAATCCATATATAAATGAATATAAAGTGATTTTTAAAAGCATTATACCTTGACAAAAGCACTCTTAATATTGATACTATTATGGCTATACGATTCAAACAATAATATTTAGTTTTACATTATATATTATATTATGCTGATATCTCATACATAATAACAAAAAAGGCAAAGCACAAATATGAGTAACAATAAAGTTGCACTTATTACAGGGATTACTGGTCAGGACGGTTCTTATCTTGCTGAATTTCTACTACAGAAAGATTATACTGTCCACGGCATAAAAAGAAGGTCATCTTCCTTCAATACTGAGAGAATTAACGACATCTATCAGGATTTCCATGATAAAGACGCACGTTTTTTCTTACACTATGGTGATCTTTCAGACTCTACAAATCTTATAAGAATAATTCAGGAAATCCAGCCAGATGAGATCTACAACCTTGGTGCCCAAAGCCATGTAAAAGTATCTTTTGACTCGCCAGAATACACACTTGATGTTGACGCCGGTGGTACTATGAGACTACTTGAAGCGATCAGAATTCTTGGATTAGAAAAGAAAACAAGATTATATCAAGCCTCAACATCAGAATTATTCGGTAAAGTTCAAGAGATCCCGCAAAAAGAAACCACTCCGTTCTATCCCCGATCACCATATGGAGTAGCAAAATTATATGGGTACTGGATAACTGTAAATTATAGAGAATCTTATGATATATATGCATGCAACGGAATTCTTTTCAATCACGAATCCCCAAGACGAGGTGAGACATTTGTGACTAGAAAGATTACCAGAGCAATATCACGCATCAAATATGGGTTGCAGAAAAAATTATACCTAGGCAATATGGATGCACTCCGAGACTGGGGGCATGCCAAAGACTATGTCAAAATGATGTGGCTTATGCTCCAGCAGGATGAAGCTGATGATTATGTTATTGCTACAGGCAAACAGTATTCTGTACGTTATTTTGTTGAATGTGCTTGTAAAGAAGTAGATATTGATATCAAATGGGAAGGCAAGGGAAAAGACGAAAAAGGGTATGACTCTAAGACAGGGAAGTGTATAGTCGAGGTTGACCCTACTTACTACCGTCCTTGTGAAGTAGAAACTCTACTTGGCGATCCTACAAAAGCTAAAGAAAAACTTGGATGGGTACCAGAAATAACCTTTGAAAATCTGGTAAAAGATATGATGAAATATGATATCGAAGAAGTCAAACGAGATGTACTCTGCCAGAACCACGGTTATACTATTTTATCAAATCCTCACGAATAATTTTTATATGTAATTAACGATAATGGAGTTACAATAATGTATTTTGAAATGAGAACATATACAATTCACCCTGGGATGATTTCAGCCTACATACAGCATTTTGAAAAAATTGGGTTGCCAATCCTTAAGCGTTACGCGGAATTGGTTGGATATTGGCATACAGATATTGGCGAATTAAACCAAGTCATTCATATATGGCGCTATAAAAGCTTGGATCAAAGAACAATACAGCGTAAAAAACTTTATGAAGATAGTGAGTGGCAATCAAAATTCTTACCAGAAGCAATGAAGATGCTAGAAAAGCAAGAAAACAAGATAATGCAAGCTACTGATTTTTCACCAATTAAATAACAAAGAGCATTATTCACCTAAATTATCAATTTTTCAACATATGAGTTCTGCATATCATATTCAACAAAAAATCAGACCTTAACAGTAAGTCTGATTTTTTTATATATGTTGTCTTATAATTTTTATATTACCATTGAGCAGGCATAAATTCTTCAACATAATCCTTAGTAATAATATACTTAGGAATATAGTTTACTCGGTCCAATTCTTCACCATTTAAATAACGGCAAGCAACATAACATGCAAGAGCCCCATCACCTTCGCCACTCTGATAAGTAATACCATACACATCACCAGCTTTTACAAAATACGTACCAGTCTTACTATTACCAGCAGCAACAATAACAATATCATCTCTCTCGCACTGCCATTATTAAAACTGATATTCAACATCCCTTCTTTTAAATTTAGAGGATACACCCCATACTCTCTCACAAGTTTAACAGCATAATCATAGTTTTCAGGAGTTACTGAATCAGGAACGCTATGGTCTGACTTAAAAATATACCTCAACCTTTAGCTGCATTGAGTTTTCTCAAAATATATTTTTTAAGAACAGGCTTATCAAGTTTTGACCACTCCATAAAATCCACATTACCAACAAATGCCAACTTGTCTTTATACTCTTTTCTAAGCTCAACAACATCCAGCCCAGCTTTAGCTTCTACTGAATTATTGCCATCAAGTCCAATATCAACCAAATCTTTGTAAATAGGTGCACCATTTCCACAGCTGTGATAAATAACAGGAAAATCATGCTTATGACATAACTCAATCAATGAAGCAAGTACCGGTTAAAAAAACGTCTCAATTTATCAGGAGAAAACAACATCGCATTAACATACACCACATCACCCAGATCAACATGCCAGATAAAAGCCCATCGGCTATTTTAATCTGCTCTTCACAAATTTTATAAAGAAAATCCCCGTCTTTTTAAGAAATCGCCCCAGCTCTTCTGGATAAAGAATCATCCACATCATCATATTCTCTGTTCTGATAATTCTCCACCTTCTTCCATACCTTCACAAAGAGAGTCAAATACAGGGAACTCTTCATAGTTCCCTTTTACAGTATCCAACCAAGCAGGCGAATTTGTAATAATCCTATCACCATTTCCACAATCTGGTTATCCACTGCGTCAAGATACCTTCCAGGGTCACACAACTCATCAAATTAAAAAGCTTCCATTTTCTCAATTGTATTAGTGTTAACCATAGAATAAGCTTGTATAATTACGGCTTTACTAACCATAATTTCAGCTTCAAAACCTGTTTTAACGACGGTCTTTCCAGGACTCTTTTCAAGAAACTCAAAACTTTTAATATGTGGATCCATATTTAGCGTAGTCACTCTTCAATCAAAATCATAATAACGATAAATATATGCATCAGCTAGCAAATTAAAATATTTTCTCCAATTTTTCCAAAAGTCTGTCCCAAAAAAATCAGACACAGGAACTCTGCCTGGCTCCTCATGATTTAGTGTTTTTTTACCCTATCAAGCTTTCTAAGACAATTTTAACTCTATTTTAAATGTCATAGTCGCTCTTTCATAAATAGTCCCATACTAAAGCACTTGTCAATTATATACAATTAACACATATCGCCCATAGCCGAAATATATCAGCTTAAAAGCTTATATGAAAATACTTTATTAAATTATAATATTCAGTCTAGACGACAAACGTCCCGCATATCAACCCACCACTCACCATATTTACGTGCTTCAATCGTCTTCTGCATTTGTTCATAATGGCCCATCATTCTTGAGTTTTGGCTCTTGAGCCATTTTTCTATATCAGCCTCAAAATCTGCTCCGGTGTATTTAGAGTAACCAAATAGAAAATCATCTTTTATAAATATTGATTAGTTCTCAATATTACACTTAACGATCATCTCATTTATCTTTTTCCAAGGTTGGAATGATAATTAATATAAGATTGAATCATATCGTGATCAACCTTTATTACTTGTCCGAATCTTTCCTTTTTTTCTCTCTCACAAAGCAAAAAAATAACTTGAATACACTATTATTTAAACCCAGCTTTAATGTAATTAATTTTCAACGCAACAACACAGTAACTTAGAAGGATGAGTATCTTTGATTAAATTTCAATATTATTTAATGATTATTAGTAATATTTAAGCAAATAACATTAACCCATATTATTAATTTACAATCATAATAAACTTATAATTCATTATTGCAATTTACATTACAGTAACCTGTTAAACTGATTTTTTAAATACAATAAATCTGCCTACATAATTTTTACTAAATTTGATTAAGCATATAAAAGGCATTAATAAAAATTTGGCTAATAAAAAAGTAACCTTGAGTGATATTGTAAAAATTGCAAATGCTTCAGTTGCAACAATCTCAATTGTTTTTTCCGGAAAATGTAGAGTTTAAGAGAAACTCACCAAAAAATTAACAGCATAGCTAAAGAATTATGTTACCAAATACAGCAAAAAAAATAAACAAGTTAATTTGAAACATAATATAAACATGATTATAGATACAAATTATATAAATTTACACAAATTAAATTAGCTACAAACTATAATTGGGACACTTTATAAAAAAAAAATTCGTAAGAGTACTTTTATTCTAGCCATGTTTTATCCTTTAATAGTAAGAAGGATATATTAAAAATGGTACAGAGTTCAAGAATATCTGGAGTGATTTCATTAATATCTGCTATAAAATTAATATTGACAGAACTTAAAAATCAAAGTATCGAGGTAGTTCTAACTTTTAGTAAAAAAACGCCATAACAGATTCTTTTACGTTGGGCATGATGATTTTCAAGGTGAATATAAAGCAACAACACATCTTTTAAAGCTATACCATAGAAATATTGCATATGTTTATACAGAGAGAAACGGCCTCCCTTTCTTCAAATCAATCGATTTGTGGATATAAGAGAACTTTAGATAAATGGAATATTAAAATCGCTGAAAAAATATTATTGATTACAATCAAGCAGGTATTACTGATTTCGGAGCCAAGATAATTGAAAGTCTAAAAAATAATGATGCACCAACGGCTTACCTTTGCCTTGATGATAATCTTACAGTGATTATCCATAATATTTTAACCGACTCAAGATATAACGTTTCTGTCGATATTTCAATAATTGCTCATGGCAATACCTTGATTACTCAGCCCCTGTAACCTCTAGAATTACAACGATGAACATAGATCGAAAGCTAAGCTCAACCATCTGCTGCGATATCCTATTCAATAGGTTTAAAAACCTAAAGAAAAGCTATAGCTCAATTAAAACACTCGAAACACTTATCGATCGAAGGTCATGCAGTCAAGCCAAAACTTACTTATACTCAGCAAACTATTGAATAATAAATGATCACTGAACACTTTAACACTAGAGTATCAAAAAAAGGTACTCTCTATTACAAGAGCACCCTTTAATCAATACAGAACGAATTGTTATTCTTCACCATCATTCTCATAATGTTTTACATTGCAGAATTCATCGATCATCTTCACAAGCCCGGCAATTTGAGGTTTTGTAATACTTGCATTTGCTCCAACACTATCACACTTATGACGCATTTGTTCATTAATAAGGCTTGAGAACATAATTACAGGTAAGTCACCCATATTATAATCTGTCTTAAGCTTTCTACATAAAGTAAGACCATCCATTTTTGGCATTTCAATATCACTAACAACGATATCAGGTCTTTTATCCTCTTTTCTTAACGAATTAATATAATCGTCAGCACTCTGGCCATTATCAAATGGTTTAATATTTGTATATCCAGCTTCATTAAGAACCCCCAGAATATGCCTTCTAATAAACGCCGAGTCTTCAGCAAGAACTACAAGGACATCATTTCTATTTTTATTTCTTCCAATTTCTACAGCATCATGCTCATAGTTAAGCTCCATTGACAAACCTTCAAAGAGCTGGGTTGCGATGCTTTCAATGTCAATAATTAGGACATCTTTTTTATTAATGTGAATAGTACCTAATATCGAACCCTGTAAATTGTCCTTGGAAAAAGTATTCTCAATCGGAACAAAAGCTTCCCATGACACCCTATGGATCCTCTCGACGCCATTTACATATAATCCACACTGAAAATCATTGAACTCTGTTGCAATGACCAATGGGCGGTCATTATTACTATCAGGTTTTCTGTGAAGCGCTTCAGCAAGGTTTATCAGAGAAATAGTTTCTCCTCTAAACATAAAAGCACCCATAATAGCGGGTGGCATATCAGGAATTGCGGTAAGCAACTCTTCCTCAAACTGAATAATTGACGTAACTTTTGAGACATTTATGCCAAAAGATTGACCGCCGAGTATAAACTCAAGCATTTCAACCTCATTTGTACCACTTTCAAGCAAAATATTTGTTCCTGAAGACATAATATTCCTTTCGTAATTTAATACCTATCAGAGTAAAAATAACTTTACGTAATTTCTGATATTATTGTACTATACTTAGGATAGTACACTGACCCAATTTATGCAATCTTTTTTTTATCGCAAAATAATTTTAATAATAAAAATTTGCTATGCATAAAAAATCGTTAAAACTATAGTAACAGTACTTTATGGTCTATATCTGGTAACTCATTAAAAGTATGCTCAAGCTGTAAAAATAATTCGTCTTCATTCAAGTACACATAATCTTGAAGAGGCACTTCTTCGCCAGAGAAAAAAGTATGAATTCCCTTTATTATTCCCCAATTTTTTATTGTTGATGCAACAATATCCTTATCAAGAAGAACCCCGCTTTCATTCAATAGAATCTCTTTAATTTTTTCATCAGGGATAGGTCCATTTCTATATGGTCTTGATGTATCCATCATTGCATCAATCATATCAACAATTGAAACTAATCGTGCTTCAAAAGGTATCGCAGAGCCAACAAGTCCATTGGGATATCCAGAGCCATCCATTTTTTCATGATGACACATAGCAATGCTAGAAGCCATCTTCATTATATCTGAATGAAGATTTTCTCCTATTATTTCTAGACCAAAGATGGTATGTTTCATCATAAGTTCCCACCACTCAGGCTTATCTCTTCTAAGGTTCAACGGAGAAAGAAGGACTTCATCTGGGACACCTATTTTCCCGATATCATGCATCGGAGCAGCAATAAAAACTTTTTGGGCCCAAGATTTTCCGAGTCCCATATCCATCGCAATCAGCCATGCAAGTAGCCCAACCCTGATAGTATGATTTGCTGTCTCATGTTCTTTAAACCGTGCAGCCCTCATCAAAGCCATAACTTGTTCTATTTTTGCTTCCTGTAGTTGCTTCGTTTTACGAATAACCTCAATACTGCAGATATGCTGCTGTTTTGCCAACATTATGTGGTTTTTTACTCTGTGGTAAACAATAGGTGCTTTGAGTGGTTTTACTATATAATCTACAGCCCCAACTTCAAACCCTCTCTTTTCATCATCAAGGCTACTCATTCCAGATATAAAAATAACAGGAATTTCTGCAGTTTTATGGTTATTTTTGAGTGTCTGGCATACTTCATACCCACCCATACCAGGCATTTTAACATCGAGTAGAATTATATCTGGAGTGTTTTCAACAGCTTTTTCAATTGCAGATTGCCCACTATCTGCAATTTCAACATTATAATCAATTTCCAGAATTTTCTTAAGCAGTTGAAGACTTATAATATCATCATCAACCACTAAAACATTAAATCTCATTCATTCAACTCCCACTCGTTATCATTTAAAACTTCTGCAACTTTTTTAGTCAGTGTTGTCAACGTAACAGGCTTGGTCAGAAAATGCTTGAGTCCATTTCTTCTTACTTCTTCAAAAAGTTCATCATCTGAATAAGCTGACATCATGATTACCTTGACCTCTTTATTAATTTTTATAAGAGCATTATAAACTTGTACCCCGTTCATAGTTGGCATAATCATATCAAGTATGACAAGATCATACTTTCTATAATCCGTAGCATATACTCTTACTGCTTCCTTAGGATCATCAATTCCTGTAGCAATATATCCTATTTTATTCAATTGCATTGTAAGCAATTTTACTAACGACTTATCATCATCAATAATAAGTACATTGCCATCAACGTTCTTTATTTTACCTTTACCTATATGTTCTTCTTCCTTCACAAACTGACTATCAGAAGCAATAGGAAGATATAAGCTGACCGTTGTTCCTTCATTAACCTTACTTTTTATATCCACCGCTCCTGCCAACGCTGTAATAGTTGAATGAACTGTTGAAAGCCCTAATCCAGTACCATTTCCTTCTGGCTTTGTTGTAAAAAAAGGTTCGAGCGCCATCTTTTTAACTTCATCTGTCATTCCATGCCCTGTATCAATGACATTTATAATAAGAAACTTTCCAGGCGTAACCTGTAATTTTCTAGCTTCACCAGATGGAATCAACCTTGATGAAACACTAAGGGTAATACTTCCTGGATTAAAATCCAGTGCATCACGAGCATTGATACAAAGATTCAATAAAGCATTTTGTAATTCATTATAATTACCAAGAACCCCCTGTCCACTAACATTGATTTCTTTTTTTACTTCGACCGATTTATTCACAAGGTGCGAAAAGAAACCGATAGTATCAATAAGTAAAGCATCGACATTGATTAACTCAACTTTTTCTTTTTGGTTTCTAGAAAAATCGAGTAATTTTCTGACAAGCTCTACAGATTTCTCACCTCTATTAAATATCACATTGGCATATTCACGAACTTTATCTGATATTTCTTCAGATTTTATTAAATCGGCAAAACCCAAAATTCCTGAGAGTTGATTATTAAAATCGTGAGCAACACTACTTGCAAGTCTTCCCAGCGCCTTTATTTTTTGTTCATGCCCAGCTTTGAATTCAGAATTTTTAATATCTGTAATATCCTGAAACACACCCGAAATTATACCTTTTCTAGCATCCTGATTTTCACTAATAAATGAAACAATATGTATATACATAACATCTGCCCCACTCTTTGGATATATTGGAACTGTTATGTCAAAAGGTTTTCCAGTAATAAAGCAGCTATTTATTGCGCCGATAATTGTGTTGTAATCCTCACCCGATAGTACATCCCTAAGCACAGAGGTGGAAATTTCATTCTGCCCATCATATTTACTACCCAAAAGTTTATAAAAATCCCCGCTAATTTTAATGATATCTGGCTGATTTATATGTATTTCCCAAGTATAAATTTTTGCCATACGTTGAACATACTGCAACTGCTTGTTAATTATAGAAAGCTCAATTTCTTTTTTCTTTTGCTCAGTCACATCAATTATACAACCACGACGGCAAATCAGCTTTTCATCACTATCAAATACAGATTTCGCATAAACATGCAGATAATGCTGTTCACCATTACTACCAAAAATTCTGACTATAACTTTTATAATATTATCATCATTTTCTTTATAAGTATTATTTGAGATATCCTTATAAGCATTGAAGAACTTCACATCTTCTGGATGAATATGCGACAAGATCTCATCATGTGTCAGATATGACCTAGCTTCACCAACAAAAAGGTTATATAAGCCATTATCCCCCGTAAAGACACCTCGTTCTACATTATATTCATAATAAATCAGTGAAGCAAGTTCACACGCCTGACGAACTCTGTCAATCTCACGTTTTGTCTTTTCTAGGGTAATTTCAAGTGTTTTATTGCTAGAAATTATTTTTTGCTCAAAAGTTTTAACTCTTTTTCTCTGTATTGTCAAAAACACCGCTAGAAATATTACCAAAAAAATAATTATTGGAAGCAAAAATGTCTCACAATTTGCCTCATGAACTGCCAAAGTTTCTGTAGCCAAAGCATTATTTAAGCAGCCTAAAATCATCACAGCCATAAGCTGTGCAAGTCTACTAAGCTGTCTATACATAACTATCTGCTCCAGCACAAATTAACTAATAGCTTTATCTTTAAGGGGAAAACAATAAAACTATTTTAAACAAGAAAACACAAATAATTTGAAAATTGTACCCTATTCTCTTTTTTTTTTCCATAATATTTTTGTTTTCAGTCTGCAAAAATATAACAAAAATATGGTATTAACTAACCCCTAATATTCTCCTAACAATAATGGCTATTATTTTGATATTGAATAAAAATCATCACAGTGATGATAATTTATAAGAATATTATCAAAAAGGAATTACTGATGAAAATGACTAAAGTACTTTTAGCAATGATTTGTGCACTTATTCTTGGTGTTTCAGCTAATGCGGGTGAAAAGATTGTCGTTGAAGGTTCTAGTACAGTTGGCCCAATTGCAAAAGCTTTTGCAGAATACCTGATGAGCAAAAACAAATCACTCAATATTACAGTTAATGAATCAGGCAGTGGTAACGGTGCACAAGCTCTTATCGATGGCCAGTGTCAGGTTGCTGATATGAGCCGTTTCATGAAAGGTAAAGAATTCAAAGCAGCAGTTGAAAACGGTACTATGCCAACAGCTACTGCAATTGCAATGGACGGGATAGCAGTTATTGTTAATCCAGTAAATTCTGTAAAAAATCTTACTGTTGATCAAATACGCTCAATCTACAAAGGCGAAATCACAAACTGGAAAGAGCTAAAAGGTCCTGATATGCCAATCATCATGATCAGTCGTGATTCTTCAAGTGGTACTTTCGAAACTTTCGAAAAACTAGTTATGAAGAAAGAAAAGATCAACAGTAATGCTGAATATGTTGGTTCAAACGGTCAGATGCGAGCTAGAGTGCAGAGTACAAAAGGCGCTATTGGCTACGTTGGACTTGGTTTTGTTGATAAAACCGTTAAAGCGTTGACTGTAAACAATATTCCTGCCACAAAGAAAACAATTGCTTCAGGTGTTTACCCAATTGCTCGAGCGCTATTCATGTTCACAAACGGATACCCAAAACCAGGATCAAACGTGCATAAATTCATCACTATGTATCTAAGCGATGATGGTCAGAGTATTATAGAACGTATCGGTTTCATTCCTGTAACGTTCTACGAATAAGTCACAAACAGGCAATACCTATAATTTAAATGGGCACAGCATAGCTGTGCCCTATTATAAAAAAATGAAATCTCCCTTAAATTGTAATACAAAATATATTTTATCTAATATAGCAATTTTTCAAAGGCAAGATAATGAAATCAAAAATTCAGGCAAGACCAAGTTTACTTTTTAGCAAAAATGAAAACTTTTTAAAAAACATGACAGCCAAAGCTGGTGAATATATATTATTATTGATCGCATCATTATCAGTATTTGCGGTACTATTTATATTTTACTTTATACTTAGAGATGCAATACCTTTTATAAGTGACCTTGGTCTTACTACTGTATTCAAGAGTTCCTCTTGGTACCCAACAGGAAATCCCCCTGCCTACGGAGCACTAAGTATCTTCTATGGCTCTCTGATGGTAACGATCGGGGCATGCGTTGTGGCAATTCCACTTGGAGTATCAGCTGCAATTGCTCTCAGTGATATACTGCCATTCTCATGGAGGCAATTCTTCAAACCAATTATTGAACTACTTGCTTCAATACCATCTGTTGCTTACGGTTTCTTTGCATTAGTTGTCTTTGCGCCATTACTACAAGAACACGGCGGTTCACTAATACAAGGCGGAATATGGTTGGTTGGCTTCCCTATTGCGGCTATAGCATCAGTTGTTGTAGGTATCTCTCTAGCTGAAAAATTAAACAGCAATGGCAAGGAATACTTTTTTTCAGGAATTATCTTTGCATGTTTTATTATATTACTTTATTTTCTTACAAACTATACTGGATCAATTGTTATCAGCAGTGGCACCAATGCATTCAACGTATCAATAATCCTTGGCATCATGGCTCTACCGACTATCGTAAGTGTAGCTGAAGATGCTCTTCAGGCAGCAGGCACAGAACTTCGTGAAGGTTCATATGGTCTTGGAGCAACTAGAGCGGAAACACTTATCAAGGTTATTCTCCCAGCAGCGTCAAGTGGTATCTGCGCAGGTGTGATTCTTGGTATAATGCGTGCTCTAGGTGAAACAATGGTTGTATGGATGGCAGCAGGTAATGCCGCAAAAATTCCCGAGCCATTCTACAATTTCTTCTCTCCTGTACGCACACTGACAGCAACAATTGCTGGTGAAATGGGAGAAACAGCACGCGGTACAAACCACTATAGTGTTTTATTCTTACTAGCCTCCTGCCTGCTTATATTCAGTTTTATTTGTAACATGCTCAGCGAATGGGTTATGAAACGTAACCGTGAAAAACTAAGAGGGGAAAGATAGGTAAGAATATGAATATTAAATCACGAAATATCCTAAACCACTCGTTTACCGGATTCTCAGTATTTGCTGTATTAATAATGGTATTATCACTCATTGCATTACTTGGTCCGATTATATTAAGAGGCGCCAATGCCTATATTTTCAAAGCGACAATCGAACACGAAAAAGTTCTTATGAATCTATTTGGAAGAGGCAATAAAAATGCTCTTACTAAAGAAACAGCACAAACAAATACTGCAAGAGCTGAGCTATATTCAACAATGGACTCATTTGAACCAGAGCTTGAAGAGCTCATTAACACTGACCCTGAAAGAGGTTACGCGCTTGACGCAGATTATAGTGAGTTCAAAATTGCTATCAGAAAACTTCTAGGACCTAGACCTGGCGAAAAAACACCTGTAATGATGCGTGACAGATATGGTGCAACCCGTTGGGATAAATCACTTGAAATATTAAGTAATGCAATAAAAATAACAGAATGGGACTACTCAACAGGCATGGGCGTAGAGGTTTTCAAACCAAGAAAAGCTTTATACAAAGGCACAAAACTAGAAAAAGCCTTTGATGACTACCTTACAGAAGATTATTTAAAAACAATGATGGAGCCTGGCTGGACATTTTACTATGGTTTTCTTACTGATGCCAGTTTTGATGCACACTTCTTTGGTGGCGTATGGCCAGAAGTTATAGGTACCCTTTACCTTACATTTGGTTCAATGCTTCTGGCGATTCCTGCAGGTATAATTGCTGCTATATACCTTGTTGAGTATGCAGGAGATACAAAGCTTATTGCCTTCATTAGATCGTGTATCGGAACACTTGCAGGTGTACCTAGTGTAGTATTTGGTTTATTCGGACTTGCCTGCTTCCTTGGTAATGATTCCATTTTCAGCGTATCCGAAAACTCATCAGTTGCTGCAGGCTGTTTAACCCTAGCTCTACTTGTTCTACCTACCATTATTCGTGCGACAGAAGAAGCTATTAGAGCGGTACCAAATTCTTATAAAGAAGGTTCTGTTGGACTAGGAGCAACAAAATGGGAATGTATCAGTAAAGTTATTCTTCCATCTGCGCTTCCAGGAATTCTAACAGGAATTGTTATCAGCATGGGACGTGCTGCCGGAGAGACAGCTCCTATTATATTCACAGCTGCAGTAAGTGTTGGTAAAGCAATCCATATAGGAGATATTTTTTCTCAACCAACCCCGGCTCTTCCTTGGAATATTTATAATCTTTGTACTGAGCATCAAGAAGTTGACCAAATTAGATACGTTCAATATGGTATGGTATTTACTCTTGTCGCTATAGTATTGATTCTAAATCTAAGTGCCATCTACCTTAGAGCAAGAGTAAGTAAAAACCTTAGAGGTTAATTTTATTAAACAACTTAAGACAATAGTATAATTATACTCAAGAGGAGTAAGGATGAACATAACTATGAATACACCAAGTATAAACACCAAAATAACACCAGGTGATTGCGGAGATACTGGAATTCCAAACAGCATGTACAGTGAAAGCCTATCTCAGAAATCACATTCAGACACAGATTCACCTCCACATATTACAGCAAAAGATTTTTCAATTTTCTATGGAAAATTTGAAGCTGTAAAAAAAGTTAATATAGAGATCCCGGAAAAAGAAGTAACAGCGATTATTGGTCCGAGTGGATGTGGTAAAAGTACATTTCTTCGCTGTATCAACAGAATGAATGACCTTATTCCTATTTGCCACACAACTGGAGAGTTAATTTTTGATAATTATAATATTTTCGAGTCACAAGTAAATGTTGTTGCACTTCGTCAGCGCATCGGAATGGTATTCCAAAGACCAAACCCATTCCCCAAAAGTATTTTCGACAACATTGCTTACGGGCCACGCCTTCAAGGAATAAAATCTAAAGCCAAATTGTCGCAGATTGTTGAAACAAGCCTGAAAAGTGCTGCTATCTGGAATGAGGTAAAAGACAGACTAAACCAGAACGCACTTGGTCTCTCAGGAGGTCAGCAGCAAAGAATATGTCTAGCAAGAGCTCTAGCTGTAAAGCCTGAAATTCTTCTTATGGACGAACCAACTTCAGCTCTAGATCCCAAAGCAACATCTCGCATTGAAAATCTAATAGACGAACTAAGAGGTGATTATACGATAATTATTGTTACTCACAACATGCAACAAGCTTCACGTGTTTCTGATAAGACAGCTTTCTTCTACGAAGGCAACCTTGTAGAATTTGACAGAACAGAACATATATTTACTAACCCAAGCATGAAGCAGACAGAAGACTACATTACAGGTCGTTTTGGGTAATATAAGACTATCTTTATATCTTAGATAATAAGGGAATATTTGATGAGTATTCATTTAATTAAAGAAATTGACAAACTTAGAAAGACCGCTCTACGCTTGGCTGGTATTGTAGAAGAGAACCTATTAAAATCGGTATCCATTCTCAATCATAAAAATGTTGAGCGTTTATATGAAATCAGACAAGCAGATGAAAGCATTGATGCTCTTGAGGTTGAAGTAGAAGAAGAATGCCTAAAGGTTCTGGCTCTCCACCAACCTGTTGCAGCTGATCTTCGTTACATTATATGCATTTTAAAGATGAATAACGACCTAGAGCGTATAGGCGACCTAGCAATAAACATAGCAAAAAAGGCCAATCGCCTTAATTTTTCCACAGACAACATTTACTGTAGAGAATTATACGATATGGGTACCAAAGGGACAGAGATGGTTCACGATGCTCTTACAACTCTTATCAACTCTGACATTGAGCTTGCTAGAGAAGTATGCATTAGAGACGATACACTCGACAGAAAAAAGAAAGAGCTCAGTGAAAAACTTATTGAAGCGTTAAAATTAAATCCAGAAAATGCTGAAGATTTTATTGGTCTATTTGGTATTGTTAGGAACATTGAGCGTGTAGGTGACCTCGCTACAAATATTTGTGAAGATGTCATTTATTCGCTAACTGGCGAAATTGTCAGACATAACTATAATTCAACAGATAATTAATTTAGCAACACACATAAATGTCAAAAGTAAACAGGCAGAGCAAAAGCGCTACCTGTTTACTTTTGACATTTATCACAATAAAAGGTAGACCGTCCTGTCTGAGTAATCTTACTAACCTTTCCAGTACAACCTCTCCTCTTACAATCTTGTCCTGCTCTACCATAAACTTTAAGGCTGAGTGCAAATTTACCTTCGCTACCGTCAGGACGTTTATAATCACTGATTGTAGTACCTCCTGATTCCAGAGATTTCAACAATACTTTCTTAATTTCTCTTACAAGAAGCCTGCACTCATTCTTGGTAAGAGAATTTGCTGGCCTCAATGGTGATATTTTAGATGCAAATAAAGACTCGCTTGCATAGATATTACCCACCCCTACAGTCAGTTCCTGCCGCATAATCGCTACTTTTATTGGGGCAGAAATTCTTGCTAACGCATTAAAAAGATACTCTCCTGTAAAGCCATTTGATAATGGTTCAGGAGCGTACAAATCAAATTTATCTGGAAATTCTTTTCCAAAAGTAATATCTACAATCTTGAATTCACCAAACTTCCTTATATCGTTATAGACTAATGAATCACCATCATCAAGATCAACTATAACTCTATCATGAGGTTTTACTTCAAAACCACTACGCTCAATACGATATGACCCTGTCATACCAAGATGAGAAAGAAGATATTTAGAACCAGAAAAAGTAAACAACAAATATTTTGCTCGTCTTTTTAAAGAAATGATTTCCCTATTCTTAAGCTCTTTATTAAGCAGCTTTTGATCAAGTGGAGTTCGCAGGGTATTTGTCTTTACAATAATACTATTAATTACTCTACCAACTAGCATCGGCTCAAGAGCTCTTCTAATCGTCTCAACCTCTGGTAACTCTGGCAATTCATAACTCCCAATAAACAGTCACAAGATATAACCTGTAACCTAGAAATCCAACTATGCCAGCTGCATCTCTTCAACAAACTCTTCTTCACTTTCAGAATTTTCAAGACCAAGAACTCTCTGAGATGCATCACGAAAACGAAGACTGTACTTAGTACTTACACCCAGCTGCTGCTGAGTAACACCATAAATAGTATCTGCTTTACTCATTGTTCTCTTTGAATGAGAGATAAGAATAAACTGTGTTTCATCGGTAAACTTACGCACTGCATTCATAAATCTATCAATATTAGATTCATCAAGCGGTCCATCAACCTCATCAAGAATACAAAATGGGCTAGGCTTGCTTCTAAAGATTGCAAAGAGTAATCCAACCGCACAAAGTGCTTTCTCTCCACCTGATAACAGAGAAATACTCTTTGGCTCCTTGCCTGGAGGACGTGCAATAATATCAATACCAGCATCCAGTTTATCCTGTCCATCAATTGGTTCTTCAAGTATCAGATCAGACTGCCCTCCACCAAAGAGATACTGGAACATCTCCTGGAAATTCTCTCGTACTGCATTGAAGGTATCTTCAAAACGCTTGTAACACTCATTATTCAGCTTTTCAATAGTCTCTTTTAAGTTATTTGCAGCATCTTCTATATCACTCTGTTCAGATTTGAGGAACTCTGCTCTAGCTTCAAGCTCAGCAAGCTCTTCAATCGCACACATATTTACAGGCCCTACCTTTTCTATGCTTACAACAAGATCATCAATATAATCACTAATTTGCTTATTTGTTAAAAGATCAAACGGTGTACCATCACTCGTACACAATTTTTTTGATTCCGTTTCTTCGTCAACAATTTCTTCACCTGTAACAGCTGAGATATTAGGAGTTGTCTCTTCAATGAATTCTTCAACAAGCCCATTAAGATTCTCTATTTGGAGTTCACGACGCGCTTTATCCGAAATATTTTCCATGCGTAGAGTAATTTCATTCTCGCGCATTTTAAATTCATTAATAGCCTGAACGGCCTCATTTACTCGCTTTTGGCTGGCGCGTTCAATCCCTCTAAGGTTTTCTATTTCAATTCTGAGTTCACTTAATTTTTCTCTATCGGCAATATCACTACGCTTAGAGTTATCACGTTTATAAAGGAATTTTTCTTCTTCACCTTTAAGTTCATTAATCTTTATATAAAGTTCATCAAGCTCTCTTGCGCCATTACTTACAAGCAATCGACATCTTTCAAGCTCATTCTCTCGCTCAACTCTTACCTCATCATGTGAAACAAGCAGACGAGTTAACTCTTCTACTTTAGACTGTAGGGTCGCTCTTTCCTCACGCACCTGCGCAAGTGATTCACCCGCAGAATCCATCTCACGTCTCGTATTATGTTGCTCATCAATTGCAGAAGTCAGTTCCTGCTCAAATCTGACTTCTTCAAGTTTCAACTCACCTTCTTCTCTAGTCAACCCTTCAAGTTCAGACGCAATGCCAGTCAACTCATTATTAATTTCGGATTTATCTTCTTCAAAACTAGAAAAATCGCTCTGAAGTCTCTTATACTCACTTTCTCGCACTGATAATTCACGTTCAAGTTCCTGCCCTGTTCTTAAGATACCAGCCAGTTCCACTTCCAAGTGAGAGTATTCATCTTTAAGTGCAGCTACTCTACCTGCTGCGGCCTGACTGTTCTGATTAAGACCTGTAATCTTCTCTCTGATCTCTTCAATCTCAATAACGAGCGCATCCTTCTCTGCCTTACGAGCAATAAGTCCTCCCCGTTTCTGTTTACCATCACCCCCGGTCATCGCACCATGAGGATTTATAACTTCCCCTGCCAAAGTAACGATACGTACCCCTCTAGCACTACCACGCGAAAGTTCTCTAGCATAATCCAGATTTTCAGCAATTAAAACTCCGTTTAAAAGATATTCCATAGCAGGCTGATACATATCTTTAAAATCAACAAGGTCAAATGCTTCACCAACAACCCCCCTCTCCCGCAGTAAAATCTCTTTAAGAGGACTACGAGCTTTAATTCTATCTAGAGGTAAAAAAGTTGCACGCCCTGCTCTATTACGCTTGAGATACTCAATACAATCCTGCGCACCACGAGCACTACGGACAACTATATCTTGAGCCTGTCCACCGAGTATTGTTTCTATTGCAGTAGCATACTCTGGCGCAACCGTAATAAGATCCGCGATCATACCTTCAACTTCGCTGCATTCTCCTCTACCTTCTTGCTGCGCCTTTAACACTGCTCTTACACCGCCAAACGCGCCATCAAATTCATTTTCGAGATCCTGTAAGGTATTTCTACGACTCTCTTTCGCTGATAATTCCGCAGTAAGTGTTGATATTTCCCTCTCACTACTCTGTACTTTATTGGCAAGCTCACGTTCTTCACTCTTTTTTTCTTCAATAGAAGACGTCAGACCTGCTGATTTTTCACCTAAGTTATCAAGTTCATTTCTAAGGCGCGATACATTTTCCTCCATGCTTTCACGCTCACCCGAACTTTTACCTTGCTTCTCTATCAGGCTCTGAAGTCTTTCGCGTAGACCTTCTGCTCTACTCTGAGCACGGACTTCCTGAGAACGAATATTATTTTTTCTATCTGTGAGTGAGAGGATATCCTTTCGTAAACTTGCAATTAAATCTTCTAGCTCGTCAAATCTTCTCTGGAGTTGAACTTTGCTCTCATCCTGATTATTAAAAGTATTATTAAACTCTTCAAGTCGTGCTCTTACAGACTCTAATTCTGACTCCATTTCAGACTTATCATTGACTGTACTTTCAAGGATACCCTCAAGATGAACGACTCTATCCTGTGCTCCTGTAGACTCATTAACAAGGCTTTCTTTTCTCTGAGTGCTTTTTGCAAGCTCAACCTGAATACCAGCAAGTTCTTCCTGCACTGCGCGAAAATCTTTTTCACTCTCTTCAACCTTCTTGTTTAGAGTAAACTCTTCTTCTGTAAATTTGGTTATAGCCTGTGTAGTCTCAGCTTCACGCGCAGTCTCTCTTGCATAAAGCTCTTCGATCTCACCCTTCTGTGAATTAAGTTCACTAAGCTTATCAAGCTCTTCTTTGAATGCTCTGGTATAGTATAACTTTTTCACATCTTGCAGATCATTCGTAAGCTTCTGCCATCTTCGTGCACTTGCAGCCTGACGTGAAACTTTCCTTACATTCTTTTCAATCTCTTCAACAATATCATTAACTCTAAATAAATACTGATTCGTCCTATCAAGCCTGGCAAGTGATTCCTTACGGCGTAATTTATATTTACTAATCCCAGCAGCTTCTTCTATAACTAGCCTTCGCTCAACAGGCTTTGCCTGAAGCAAAGCTTCAACTCTTCCCTGCTCAATAAAAGAATATGCAGACATACCAACACCAGTATCAAGAAATAAATCTCTGATATCTCGTTTCCTACATTGCTGCTTATTTATCTGATATTCGCTCTCACCAGATCGAAAGAGTTTCCTGGTAACACTTACTTCATTATAATCAATCGGTAACGCCCCATCATCATTATTAAAGAACAAGGTAACCTCTGCAAGTCCTAAAGGTTTTCTTCCCTCACTACCAGCAAAGATAACATCCTGCATCTGCGAACCTCGAAGATTTTTTGCGCTAGACTCACCAAGCACCCATTTGATTGCATCAACAACATTTGATTTACCACAACCATTTGGTCCAAGAATAGCGGTAATACCCTGATCAAGATCGAATACCGTCTTATCAGCAAAAGATTTAAAACCTGCTAGTTCGACACGACTTAGATACATTATAAACTACTCCATTAATTATTTAAAAATAGAATAACTATTTCAATTAATATTATACTAATCTACAAACAAAATGGAACATCTGCATAACACTTACAGCATGCTCTAATCCTTATATCAACACCAGTAAGATCAATCTGATATCCAATTCTGCGAATCAACTCATTACCACATTTGAAACAATAAGTATTACTGCATTCAGCCCCCAAAGCCATATTCCCACAGTAGACATACTCAAGATGTCCCTTAAAAATACCCCGCGCTTTTATCAAATCCTCAGCACTTGTTCCATCTGAATCAAATTTATAACGAGGAAAATATGCCGACAGATGTGCAACAGTATTCTTGCCACAGTTCTCTGCTATCCATCCAGCAAGCCAGTCAAGCTCTTTCTTATCATCATTCTCGCCCGGAATCAACAACGTTGTCACCTCAAGGTGAACACCTGCTTCATGTATCGCTTTGGCAGTAGCAAGCACCGGATTTATGCTACCTCCACATAATGAAGAATAAAACTCATTCTCTCCAGCCTTTATATCTAGATTTACTCCATCAATATATTCCAGCAGACATGTTAATGGCTCAGGGTTAATATACCCATTAGTTACCAAAACATTCTTGAGTCCACACTCTCTTGCAAGTATTGAAGTATCCCGAACAAACTCATAATTAATTAAAGGTTCATTATAGGTGAAAGCAATACCGAGTGATCCTTGATTCATTGCAGCTTGTACAATCTCTTCAGGGGTATAATGCATAGTTTCAACTTCATTCTGTGATACCTGCCAATTTTGACAAAATAAACAAAAGAAATTACACCCATAACTGCCAACAGACAGAATCTCACTCCCTGGATAAAAATGATATAATGGCTTCTTTTCAATTGGATCCATCGCTATGGAGCATATTTCAGAGTATGTCCTTGAATAGAGTACCCCATCGATATTCTCACGAGCTTTACAAATACCACGACTGCCTTGAGTAATTCTGCATCGGTGTGGACAAAGCTCACAAGTTACAACATTATCACCTATTTTGGTATAAAATAATGCTTCTTTCATATCGCTATGATCCTATTTGTGCAAAAGAACCAACATTTATTCACTTTTTTAAAGTGATACTCGGTGACTATTTCCCTCTCCTAAGCAAAATTTTATCATGCTTACTCTTTGCTGCAATCTCAATCTCATCAAGTTCTACTTGAGTAAAGCGACTATTTCCAGCTGCCTGATAATCGATCATATCTACATCATTTTCATACTGCTGAAGCACCCACAAAGCATCAGGACACTCTAAAGCCTCACCCATTCTGATTATTATATCTTTAGAAATAAACTGAGGGCAGAGAGTTGTATGAAATTCTTTCTCTATACCTATTGCTTGACGAGAAAGATCATAACTACGCTTTACTTTCTCCAGGCCACTCGCCTCTTCTGAAACCCCAGTTAAATTAAGTAACGTTTCAAGCTCAAGAGGAACTTTATAGTCAAAGCATAGACAATCCAATAAATTATTATCTAAAAGCGTCTCAATTACATCAGGATTGGTACCATTACTTTCGAGTTTTACACCAACTCCAAAGTCTTTCAAATCTTTGATAAAATCAATAAGTCCAGGCTGAAGCGTTGGTTCACCACCGGTTATTGCAATATCATCAACCCAACCTTTATTTTCTTTTAGGCTGTCAAATACTTCTTCAACAGAAACTTGTGGAAAATCTTTAGGAGAAACAACAAGTCCAACCCCATGACAGTATGGACACCTCCAGTTACAACCTGCTGTAAAAACAACCGCTGTCACACGACCTTCCCACTCATTAAAACTATTCTTGATAAAACCTCTTATATCTATACTCAAAGTAACGTCCCTCTTTTAATCACGCCACCTATTTTTTTGGCTTACCTGAAAAGAGGTAAGCCAAAACATTTCAGGTACACTCTAAAATTTTGTTTACTAGTCAGATAAATTACTTAAGTAATAATCAAGCAACTTGTTCCTCTCCAACTACACCCCGCATTATGCTTTTTTAGAGCGTACCTTAATTAACTTGCTCAGCAACAATTGGCTCGTCTACTGCTTCACGAAGCTTTTCAAACTCCATAAATGATTCTTTATTCCATGAACAACAGTTACTAGTATCACCTGTTTCTCTTCTAAGATCCAAATTCTCTGCACCACAATTTGGACAACTTTCCTGGATACCGAAGGTAATATACTTACAAACTTTACATGTAGTAAATTCCGGAGAGATAGTAAGCTGCGCAGCTTGAGTATTTTCAAATGTCTTTTTCACCAAACTCGCAATAGCTCCTGCAGAAGGACGATTCTCACCTACAAATGCATGAATAATAGCGCCTGACTCAATAAGGCCGTGGAATCTAGCCTGCTTACGAATACGTTCAACAATATCAACATCAGCATCTGGTCTAATATGAATAGAATTTGTATAGTAAACTTCATCATCTTCAATAGAACCACGGATATATTGTGCTGCCTCTGGATATCTCTTGAGGTCTATCTTAGCCAAGCGTCGTGAAGCACTCTCAGCTGGACTCTCTTCAATCGTAATTTTAAGACCATGCTGCTTTCCAGCTTCCTTAACTAAAAAGTACAGATGAGAAACAACCTTCAACCCAAGACGTAATGCTTCCTCATCTTCGTGAAGTTCTTTACCACAAATATAGTCAAGCGCTTCATTAAGCCCAATAATACCGACGATATATGTAGCTTGGTCAAGATCAATATATGGTCTGCCGTCAGCAGCAGTCTTACCTACCTGCCAAAGAGGCATAGAAGGACCACTCATAAGCTGCTTAGCAAATCTCTTTTTCTGTTTATGTGCCTTGATACATACCTCTAAAGCATTCTCCATTTCAACAAAGAACTTCTCCATATTACCTTTCCCAGCCCGATAGCCACACTGAGGAAGATTGATTGTCACATTCTGGAAGCCACAGAAACGCATACTCTCAGGATGTGTAATCATATAATTATCTTCAATAACTGTTCTCAAGCGACAGCAAGCAGAAAGAGTAACCTCATCTCTATCAAAAATAAAGTACGGAGTACCATTTTTCGCAGCAATCTCACAAGCGAATTCATAAACTTTATATTGATCTGGATCTTCAAATGTCTCATGATTTACATGGAAGTCACATTTAGGGAAAGCAAAAATATTGCCATACTGATCTCCATCATCCCATACACGAAGCATCGCCATCGTAAATCTAGTAGCAGTATCAGCATATTCACCATAAGTTTTTCCTGTAGGCTTACCGCTTGGCCCAATAGCAGGAATATTCTTCAAATAACTTGGGATACCAGTATGAATATTGAAATCAAGGAATAATGTCTGACCTCCACGAGAAAAAGCATTTTGTGAAGATGAAAAGATAAGGTGCTGTGCTTCCTGCTTCATCTGTGCATCTGACATACCCTCAACATACGGTGCATACATAATATTTACATACGCAACCCCTAGAGCACCTGCGTAATATGCCTGCATACTTGCAAGGAATGTATTGAGATGTCCTGTAAGTGTTCTTGCATGCTTTGCAGGAGCAGAAGAAGTATCAAGATTTTCAAGATTCAGCCCAAACTTCTTGATATATTCGAGTGAATGAGAAGAACAGTATACACGAGTAGGATAGCCAAGGTCGTGGAGATGAACAAGACCCTCTCTATGAGCGTCAGCCACATCCTCAGAGAAAACTTCCTGTAATGCATATTGCTTTAAAGCTGTTTCGGCAATAGCAAGGTTGATTGCTTCAGGATTATTTGAAGCGATATTTGAATTTTCATTACTCTTTGACAAGATCAGCTGTTCTACATCATACTTTGGCATACCTAAAATATTCTGCTTGATAAGGCTCGCCTGATGCCCACGTTCAAACAATTCATTATCAGCAAGTTCACGAATTAATGAACTTGAAATGTGCCTAATACCTGAGCGCAGTACTCTCTTCTCAACAATACTAGCGATTTCATCTGCTTCAAACTGTTCAATTCCAGCTTCAACTACAAGCGCTTGAGAGATTCTATTCTTATCCCATTCAAAATATTCCGCCTTCGCCCCTGGATCTACTAAAAGGTGAATATCAGTACTATTCCCACCACCAGACACCTCTTTACGAACACGGGTCAATGCTCTCTGCTCAGAACGTCTATCACGGTAAAGGATAAAAGCTTTCGCTGTTTTAGCGTGTCCAGTCTCAATAAGTATCTTCTCAACCATATCCTGAATCTGCTCAATAGTTGGATGATTCTCTCCACCAAAACTCTTCTCTAGCAGCATTAGTACAACGGAGGCAAGTTCGTCAGCCAACTGTCTGTCTTCTCCACCCACTGCTTTTGCTGAAGCAAAGATAGCCTGAGCAATCTTCTCTTTATTGAATGGTACTACACGACCGTCTCGCTTTACAATATACTGAATCTTACTCATTTTCTTTTCCCCAATCTTCCATTCTCTTTATTTCATCTATAAATTCACCCACATTTTCAAAAGCTCTATAAACCGATGCGAAACGAACGTATGCAACTTTATCCCTCTCACGAAGATGCCTCATTATTATCTCACCGATTTTTGTAGACTCTACCTCTCTATCATTTGTTTCAATGATTTCCCTTTCAATTGAATCAACGATATCGTCTATTTCTTCTACCGCTACTGGCCTCTTTCTCAAAGCCCTAGTAATACCAGCAGTAATTTTTTCTTTTTCAAATGGCTCTCTAGAGTTATCCTTCTTAATAATTTTCAAAGGACTATGTTCTAGCTTTTCATGAGTAGTGTACCTCTTTTTACACTCAAGACATTCCCTTCTTCGCCTTATTACCCCACCATCATCACTTGGCCTAGTGTCAATAACTCTATCATTATCTTCTTTACAAAAAGGACAGCGCATAGAACTCCAATATTATCAATAACTTTCAACTAATACCGTACTACTCCCGGCAAAATAAATGGCCCATAAATGAGCCTAAAAAAGAGCTAACAATTATAATCGGAATTATAATCTCTTTAAATTATTATTGTTACAAGCACACACACTACCACTTGTGATGATTTAAACTATACCCACAACATATAGACAAGTCAAGAACATTCCCCACTATCTCTACCTCACTTTTTCTTTATTATTTTATAAATGGTGTTTTTATAGGGAGTTAATGCGATTGTTTTTTTCCATTTTTTTTTCTATTAAGTTCAATTTTTTTCGTATGGTATTTTCGTAAAATGACACTTCCTGCTACACCAGCTGTTTGTCTCATAAGAGCCAATAATAAGACAAGCACAACCAACTGAAAAGTAACCTTATAAAAGACAATATATTTACCTATAAAATCTAAATAACAGCACATTATTCTGGAGAACCTATGAATTACAATATAAAAAACATACGTTGTTTTATAAAGAACAACACTAAATCCTGCATCTTAATATCCAATTAATGCTTATCACATAATTACTTACAGCGATAGTTTACTTGCAAAAAATAATACAAAAAATAATATGAAATAATTTTTATAAAAATCTCACTTACCCCAAAGCAATCTTAAAACTAATATTTTAACTAGTCAAACCTTAAAAATTTTAGTGTTTTTTTATTTGCTATTATATTTTACTCCTGATTGAATTAATGTTATAATAAGTATCCTTACCTGCGGTATTTTTTAAGCAATTAAAGCCAATATTTACCGCACCTAACTAGCTAAACTATTATAAAACTTTCTTTTAATATGGAGTAAACTATGAAATTAGAATCAGTGCTCAGATACGGTATTGCAATTCCTATCTTTTTTATAGCGGGCACATTCTTTATATTGTATCTTGGAATTCACAATATAAAAAAAGATGCTTACCTGACAATGAGCGAGAGCGCTCCATTCAGCAGGCTGGCACTAGAAATACAGATAAATGTTATACAAGTGCAACAGTGGCTTACAGATATATCTGCGACCAGAGCCAGAGATGGGCTCAATGATGGATTTGATGAAGCAGAAAAAAGTTATAATAAGATACATGAAGGCCTTGATAAGTTCAATTCACTCTACACCGAAAAAAATGACCCTCAAGGACTCGCAAAAGTAGCTTCATTAAAAACTGATGTAGATGAGTATTACAGAGTAGGCAAACTTATGGCACAAGGTTATATAGATGGAGGGCCAGAAGAAGGAAATAAAATGATGGCAAACTTTGATACTGCTGCGTCAAACTTAAATGAGCATTTAAATGTATTTGTAAATCAAAATACAGAGAAAATGGATAATTCAATAAAATCAATAACAGAATCTACTATTAACGCAAATTACATAATGATCTGCTCATTTATTCTCTCGAGCTTAATTATTGTTGTTATAGTGCGCTCAATTACTTCACCGGTTAAGAAAGCAGTAGTTTTTGCAAAAAAATTAGCTGCAGGAGAAATACCAGAAAGGATCAAGATTTCAGGAAAAGATCAAATAAGCCAAATGTTTATTGCTTATAACTCCGTTTGTGACAGTTTTGAAGAAAAGGTTCACTTTGCAACATCAATATCTGAAGGCGACTTAACACAAAAAATAAAATTATCTTCAGAGAATGATCAACTTGGAAAAGCTTTACAAAAAATGATTACAAGTATATCTGCTCTTGTAAGCAAAGTAAGAGAAAATTCCCTTCAAATTAAATCTGCATCGTCCCAATTAGCAGCAGCCAGCCAATCACTTTCAGATGGTGCCAGTATGTCCTCAGCTAGCTTACAAGAAGTCACTGACTCAATGAGTGAGATTCAAGCTAAAACCACGAATAATGCGAATAATGCAGAAGAGGCCCGACAACTTTCATTAGCAGCAACCAATTCTTCTAAAGCTGGCAGCCAACACATGAAAGAAATGACCTCATCTATTACAGAAATTGAGACTTCTTCAAGAGAAGTAGCCAATATTATAAAAACTATCGATAATATTGCATTCCAGACCAATCTTCTTGCTTTGAATGCAGCAGTTGAAGCTGCCAGAGCTGGTCAGCATGGCAAGGGATTTGCTGTAGTCGCTGAAGAAGTTAGAAGCCTAGCAGCACTTAGTGCAAAATCAGCAAGCGAAACAGAAGCACTCATCGCAGGATCAAACTTAAAAGTTGAACAAGGAGCCAGAATCGCAAGTACTACTGAAGAATCGCTGAAAGAGATTCTTGAGATGATAACAAAATCTTCTGCTATTATAACTGATATTGCACTAGCTTCAGCAGAGCAAGCAAAAGATATCACTCAGACTAGTGAAGGTCTCACAAAGATAGATAACGTGATACAACAAAACACGGCCAACGCAGAAGAATCAGCTGCAGCATCTAGACAGCTTGCTTCTCAGGCAACAGAGTTGAATAAACTACTCGCATACTTTAAGATAGCGTAAATACATTGAAAATAAACCAATTAGTAATATCACTCACACAAAATACTTAAGTAAAATTACTTAAATATAGTAACTAAGCAGCATTATTTTTAGCAATATTATAAATGGTTGCATCTATTATATAGAACAACCATCTATAAAGACGTCAAACTTTACCGAGATACCCTTCTGCAGCTTTTTTATACATTTTATAATACTTACCTTTTAAAGCAAGCAACTCATCATGACTTCCTGATTCCTGTATAACACTCCCGGCGAGTACTAATATTTTTTCTGCTCTTTCAACAGTAGACAGCCTATGGGCAATTACAATAGTTGTCCTATTCTCACAAATTTTCTCAAGAGCTGTTTGAATAAGCCTTTCGTGATAGATATCCAGTGACGATGTAGGCTCATCCATTATGAGAATAGTAGGGTCTGAAAGTACAGCCCTAGTAATAGCTATAATCTGCCTCTGCCCAAGCGACAAGCCGTCTCCCCCCTCCAGTACCTTTGTGTTATATCCTTCAGGAAGTGCGGCAATAGACTTATGTGTACCAAGATCCTTTGCAATCGCAATAACATCAGAATCAGTAAGTTGAGTCGAGGCAAACTTTAAATTCTCCATTACCGTACCTGTAAACAGATACCCCTGTTGCGGAACGAAGCCCATCTTCCGATGCAAGGCAACACTACTCAACTGACGAAGGTCATACCCATCAATACACACACTACCACTCACTGGATCATACAGCCTTGCCATAAGCGAAGCAATTGTTGTCTTTCCAGCCCCTGTCTCACCAACAATAGCCACAGTCTGTTTAGCAGGGATATGAAGGTTAATATTATCCAAGATCATGCCTTGATTATCGTTATATCTAAAGGACATATTTTTAAGTTCAATCTCACCTCTAAGGCTTTCAATCAAAATAGGATTTTCAGGTTCATTAACTTCAGGTTCTATATCCATAATTTCAAAGACTCTCTCAGCAGCAGCTGAAGCAGCAAAAGTCATACTATATATTTCAGTAGCCAGTCGCAAAGGATGAAGCACTGCATTCATATATAATACATATTGCGTCACATCACCAGCAGTAATAATACTCTCGGTTCCTGAGCGCTCTGTATAATTTATAAGCCAGAAAGAAAAACCAATTACCAACGTCATATTGAGCATTCCGATAAAGTCCAGCGAAGGCATAAACAACCCTTGAAGCCTTGCAACTTTTATATTAAGCTCCATATTTTCACTATTCAACTCTTCAAACTTATCAAAATTTTCCTCTTCACGCGAAAAAGCATGGACAACTCTTATTCCGCGAACAGTTTCAGTAATATTTGCAACAATCTTGCTGTTCTGCCTGCTGACACGCCTATTTGCCCTTCTCATATGCTTTCTATAGTATGAAGCAAGAAAAACAAATAAAGGAGACACAACAACCAGAGGAATAAGCATTAAAAGATTTATCCGTGCAATTTGAATAATTGCAAATGCGAAAGTTGTAACAAAAATAGCGCTCATCATTAGAGGATAAGTTAAAAAATCGCCGATACGTGAAAGATCAGAAGAATTCCTTGTTACCAGCCATCCTACTTTATGAGTATCATAGAATGATTTTGAGAGAGTCTGTAGCTTTTCAAAGAAGGCCTTACGCAGTGACAAAGTTGCTCTATTGGTAGCATAAGTAGTCATAATCCACTGCAAACCACCACACGCCCGACTAATCGCACCATAAATTAAAAATGGCAATGTCAATTCCCAGACACTTCCCCCAATACTAGAAATATTATCGATAAGTTTTCCCGACTGCTTTATAAGTTCCATCTCAGCCCAGACACATATACAACAAAGCACAACACCAAGCAGAACAAGGTATTTATACTTTCCAAGGTACCCGAAACAACGGAGTAAATCTCTACCCGACAATTCTGGTCTGTCATCATTTGGGCCCATCTGCTCTGAGGTCAAATTATTTTTTGTCATTATCACCCTCCTTCTTGAGCAGGAGTATCCTATTCATAATGCTATCGCGCCTGCGAAGCTCTCTGGCAGATCCTGTTTCCACAATCTTCCCATCAGACAGTACAAATACTTTGTCTGCGTTCTCAATGCTGCTGTATCGGTGTGCTATAATAATCTTGGTAATATCATGCGGCAGAGCAGCCAGACTCTTCTGAATCTCATTTTCTGTCTGAATATCTAGAGAACTGGTAGCATCATCGAGAATAAGGAATCGAGGATGGCGCAATACGGCTCTAGCGATAGCCAATCTCTGCCTCTGACCACCAGAAAGAGTTACACCTCTTTCCCCAATAATAGTATCATACCCTTCAGGAAGCGCAGAAATAAAATCATGAGCCTGCGCCAGTACCGCAGCAGCAACTATATCATCATTACAAGCCTCAGAATTACCATATGAAATATTCTCCCGTATAGTAGCAGAGAACAGAAAAGTATCTTGAAAAACCAGTGAAAACTCCTTGCGTAACTGAGCCAATGGGACATTGCGAATATCCTCTCCTCCGATAGTAATCTTTCCTGATTCAGGATCATAAAAGCGGCAAAGAAGCATAGCAAGAGTGCTCTTTCCAGAGCCTGTTTCCCCTACAAGAGCAATGGTTTCCCCTTCTTTAATTGTAAAACTTATATTACTGAGTGCTGAGGAACTACCAGTATACCCAAAAGAAATATTATCAATTTTCATATCCCCTTTAGGAACATCCAGAGTGCAATATACCTTCTTATCATCTATATTCTCAACAGCAATCATACTCTTTAAATTGCCCACATCTGGTAAAAAGAACCGTGTATTAAAGAGCCCGCCAAGTCTATTAGCTGATACCGTGAATTTTGACCAACCATCAATAATACGCGAAAAGACGCGCATTCTGAGCATCAGTGAATTTTGCAGCACAAAAAGAGCTAGCAGATTATCTGAGCCAAAATCAGAAGAATTCTGATAAAGATATATTCCTACCCCAAGCACTGCTGGAACCCCTAGCATAACTCCCCAGAGAAAAGATTGATTCAGAAAGCTCCAGAGAATCCTTGATTGCACAGTAGCGTCATGATAATTTGTAGCTGCAAAATCAAATTTATTCTTCTCCTCTTTCTGGCGTCCGAAAGACCTGACCAGCAGATGCCCTTCCATATTCTCTGAAAACACTCCCACCATAACCTCAAGACTTTTTCGTGCTTTAAGATACACAGGATAACCATATCTTATGAACAAAAATAATGACATCGTTGATAAAAGAATAATTAGTAAAGATATAACTCCAGCCTGCCAGGTGATACTGAATATATAAATATAAATACTGATAAAGCCGGTAATACTCATAAACGCCATAAAGAATGGCCTAGCAAAGAAATCTGAAACAGCATTAACGTCTTCTATTATATTTGCAATAAATCTACCGCTATGAGCTTGATCATGGTAACTGAATGATAAAGCTTGAACATGCTCATATATTTTATTTCTAAGCACATACAATGCTCCCTGCCCAAGTTTTGCCTGGAACAAGCCCTTGATATACCCTGTTACCCATTTAAGCAATGCCATTATCGGTATAATCGATGAAAAATAAATAATTCTATTCTCTGGCGTAATTACACCTTCAAGACTTATCCCAAAAATGGACAAATTATCACCTTTAAGTGATGCAACAAGTAGCTGTAGTGCTTTAGGAATTACCAGATCCAGAAGATTGAAAGCAGCAACTGAGATAAATATCAACGTTACCAATAAAGCCCTGCCTTCAAGGCATATTTTGACAACCTGCCGGATATAGCTACTCCTTTTAGCATCGGTATTTAAAATTTTACCTTTGTTCTTCAACTATCAATCCTTCCTCTTTGATCATCTCTATATCACTTTGAGGAGTTATACCTGATGTAGTCAAATAGTCCCCTGTCATAAACGCATTTGCCCCGTACCTGAACATCTCTGGCATTCTGTCTCCCAGAATTTTTGGTCTTCCTCCACATACTCTCAAAGTCACCTCAGGCAATATAAGCCTATAAAGAGCAATAATTCTTAATGCTTCTTCTGAAGAAAGAGGTGTCTGGTTTCCAAGAGGTGTCCCATCATGTGAATGAAGAAAATTAAGAGGAACACTGTCAACACCCAACTCTTTGAGTACAAATGCAAGATCTGCTCGATCATCCCAGCTTTCACCAAGGCCAAAGAGTCCGCCACTACAGACACTAAGACCTGTAGCAAGTGCATTCTTTACAGTATCAACTCTCTCCTGCCAGTCGTGAGTAGTGCAAACTTCAGGATAAAATCTTTGCGATGTCTCAAGATTATGGTGGTAACGCGAAAGTCCCGCATTCTTAAGCTGCCCAAGCTGTTCAGCACTCATTCGGCCAAAAGACGCACACAAATTTGGATAACCCTCATATTCAGCCATATCATGAATACCTTCACAAACAACCTCTAAAGCCAGATCTTTGACGGTCACGCCACTGGTCACTATACCAAAATTATTTGCAGAATATCCTTTTGCCTGTCTTGCATTCTCTTTAATCTCACTATTATTTTTAAAACCAAATACCGTAACCTCAGATTTATTGTGTGCACTCTGAGAGCAAAAAGTACAGTCCTCTGGACAACAGCCACATCTGGCATTCATAATTACGCATAAAGAAACTTTATTACCAAATCTATTGATTCTTAATTTTTCTGTAATCATGGTAAGCTCATCACTTGTAAGATTATCAACAGCCCATAAAGCTTCTTCCTTTGAGCAGCCTACACTTATAGCAACCTCTTTAATTTTTTGATAGTTCATATTTACCTCAAAATAGTATTAATAAAATTACAATATATAATATAAAATTATACCCTTAAAGCAATCAAATGCAAACCCTAGCAAATGCTTGTTTAGATGCACTCAATATAATATAAAATGAAAATAATTTTAATATAAAACATACCATGCAAAATTCACCTTTACATTTTAATAACTAAATCATATAATTTACTCAAATAATTAGTAATAATACAGTAAATAGGAGCAGAACATTGCAACTCAAGAACATTATTATTTCTATTGCAGTACTACTCATAGCTGTCTTAATAGGCCAGAACCAGTGGAAAACAGAGAGTGATGCGATTTTTTCAAAATACGGCTCACTACCCAAAGGTGTGATACTGGAAGGAGAAGCCATTGGTTTTGACAAAATTGAGACCATAAAATACAGACTATCAGATAACACTTTTATTTTAAATCGCAACACTTACTACCCATGCCCCATTCCAAGAACGCAGGTTGCGGCTGTACTTCTAGCACTTTCAAAAGATGACCGCATGGGGGTATCCATTGTAAATAAAAAAGTGCTCAGTTATGGTGCACTTCGCCCTGATGGCGAAACATCTGCAGCTCTAGTAGAAGCAGATAAAATTTTAGTTTCAATTATATTTGGCTGGACTAAAAATCTTAACGGCATTTCACTACCAAACAACTACGTACCTAAAACAACCCAGAGAAGACAGATCCCGGCTGTTTCAATAAATAAATTCAAAGGTTATGAATTCTCACTTGTAGATAATATATATTATTTACAAAAGATGAAGATGGTCAATCTTCTTCTGCCTGTTGGTCCAGGCTCATCAATGGATGGAGGATATCTTCCTGGTGAAAATTTGGAATTGCTATCCCCAGCAGATCTGGACAATCTTGATGAAATCAAGGCAAACTCAAGAGCTTATATAGATATACCGCAAATAACTGAAGCTGCAAAAATTGGTGAATTTGCAGCATTCGCCAGATACCTTAGAAATTCAGGAAATCTCGATCTTTCTGCACTAGCAAAACATGTATCCAGATCATACTAATATATATAATAATATTCATAAAAGTACAGCCTCACTCAAATTGAGTGAGGCTGTACTTTTATCAAACAATATAGAGTCTTGATAAAACCTAATTTCGTTATATAATCAAAGTAATTAATTAATATTTATAAAGAATAATATAAGGTAAACCGACTATGAAAATAATCAACTCAATAGAAGAGATGCAGGAAGAAGGACTCAATATTCTTCGCTCAAATATGATCCACGGCTTAGTCCCTACTATGGGTGCACTACATGATGGACATTTATCACTTATAGAGGCTGCACGCGATGATTGTGATGTAGTGACAGTAAGTATTTTCTTAAACCCTACACAATTCGATGATGAGAGCGATCTTGAAAAATACCCCAAAACCTTTGAAGAGGATATCGAGAAAGCTGCTGCTGCCGGTGCTGACATCATATTTGCACCAACTTCCGATATTATGTACTCTGACAAACGAGATACCGTTGTAATGGTCGACAAACTTTCTAATCACCTCTGTGGCCTTTCACGTGGTCGAGGTCATTTTGTGGGAGTTTGCACAGTAGTAACTAAACTATTCAATATCACCAGAGCGGAATACGCTTACTTCGGTCAGAAAGATGCCCAGCAGGCTCTTATAATCCAAAGAATGATAATTGACCTTAATATTCCAGTCAAAATGAAGATATGCCCTATCGTTAGAGAAGAGAGTGGCCTAGCAATGAGCAGTAGAAACAAACGCATAAAGCCAGAACAAATGGAAGAAGCGCTCTCTCTATACAAATCACTCAAGATTGGTGAGAAAATGATCACAGAAGGAACTAAAAGCTCTGCAGAAATCATCAATAAAATGGTCGAAAGCATTATCGAAAGCGGCGATATAGAAGTTGATTATATGGATATTGTTTCTCCTGAAACGTTGAATGATGTCGAAGAGATTGACGACGTGGTACTTATAGCAGGAGCGATCAACCTTGGGGAAGATCTGAGACTTATTGATAACATTTTGGCTGCGCCAGAAAAATAATATGAGGATTTAATGGCAAGAGCGCGGTATCTTCCACGTCAGATTGTAACATTTGAGATCAAAAGAAATAGAGGCAAGCGTACAATTTTAGGATACCTTGCCTCACGACTATATGTTCATGACAATAGAGCCAGAGCAATTATAGAAGAAGGTCTGGTAAAAGTATCAGGCGTAAAAGTAGATCTTGAAACAATTATCGACTTAAAAGCAGGCAGTATTGTAGAAGTAACATTCCCAGAAGCTTGGCCGCCATATATGCAACCAACCAAGATGGATCTTGACATCATCTATGAAGATGAAGAACTCATAGCTGTAAACAAACCTGCAGGAGTGGTGGTTCATCCATCATCCGGGCATCTTACCGGTCAAACGCTCCAAAACGGAATATTATACCACTGCAATGAATCAGAACTTCAGGACAAAATGATATCTCCAGCACACAGACTAGACCGGTACACCACGGGTGTAATTGTATACTCTAAAACTCAGTGGGCTTACAAAAAACTCACAAAATATTTTAGAGAAAACCAAGCACACAAAAGGTATCTAGCAATAATCGAGGGAACTATAAACTGGGATAAGCTGGAACTCAACAAACCACTTGCTTTATTTCCAGAAAACAAAGAGCTCCGATGGGTTCCACCCAAGGATAATATAGAAAATAGTAAAGACGCAATAACAAACTTCAGAGTGCTGGAGCGAAATGACGACTGGAGCCTTATAGAAGCAAGCCCAGTTACAGGTAGATCACACCAGATAAGAGCACATCTTAAATATCTTAATCTACCAATTATGTGTGATCATGAATATAACCCAAATGGTAGGAAACTATCTAGCCTTTCTTTTCAGGCCCTCCACGCTATTGAGCTTGAGATTGAACACCCAAAAACAGGCACCCCCCTTCTTCTTAAGGCTGAGCCACCCAGAGCTTTCAAAGAAGCTCTTGAAGAATTAAAATCCCTTAAAAAATAGTAACAAACATACTCTATATATATTTTCACAATAGACATACAACCCTATGATATATATAATAGACAACGATTAATATTTTAACCTATTACTAATACAGCACACTACATAGATTCTGCAAAAAAGAGTCTCTTACAAAAAATCCCATTAGTAATTTTAATAGGAGAAGAACAATAGAAACACAATACGACGTAATAATAATTGGATCAGGGCTCGGCGGAATGACCGCAGCAAACAGACTCGCGAAATTTGGGCGCAAAGTATTACTTCTTGAGCAACATTTTATGCTCGGCGGACTTGCTGCTTATTTCAAAAGAAAGGGACATATTTTCGATGTCTCACTTCACGGATTCCCTTATGGAATGGTAAAAACCTGCCGCAAATACTGGAGTAAAGAAATTGCTTCAAAAATTGTTCAACTTAAACGCATAGTATTTGACAACCCACAGTTTCACCTTGAGACTACCTTTGACACAGAAGACTTTAAATCAAAATTAATCAATTTCTTTAAGATACCAAGTGAAACTGTTGAAAACTTTTTTACAACTCTGGCAAAAATGAATTTTTATGATGACCAAAGCATGACAACAAGAGAATTATTTGAAAACTTCTTTCCTGGAAGAAAAGACGTAGTCCGCTTCCTGATGGAACCTATCACCTATGCAAATGGCTCAACTCTGGATGAACCAGCTATAACCTATGGCATTGTTTTTTCAAACTTCATGAACAAAGGTGTTTATACTTTTGAAGGTGGCACAGACCTGTTTATAGATATGCTCAAAAACGAACTCGAAAAGAACGGTGTTGAAATACGGCTCAAAGCAGAAGTAGAAAAAATTCTCATGAATGCCGGAAAAGCAGCAGGAGTAGTAGTGAATGGTGAAAAAATAGCGGCAAAATCTGTTATAAGCAATGCCAGTCTTTTAAGAACAGTCAAAGAGATGCTTGCAGAAACAGAACTCCCCGAAGATTTTATAAAAAAGACCGATGATATGCGCATCTCAAATTCTTCAACTCAGGTTTACATTGGTATCAAAGAAGGAGAAAGTATTGAAGATATCGGAGATCTGATATTTACATCCACATATGAAGAATTTGATGCAGAACGAATCTGCTCAAAAGAAATAACTAGCCGCACCTTCTCAATTTACTACCCAAAAACCAGGCCTGAATCAACGCCAAAATATACAATAGTAGCCTCAATGAACGGGAAATATGAAGACTGGAAAGATTTAAGTTCGGAAGAATACAAGAAAGCAAAAGGCGCTCTATGTAAAGAAACTCTTGAATTTCTTGAGAACTACCTACCAGGAGTAACAAAAAAGGTAGATTATATAGAAGCGGCTACCCCTAGAACCTTTTCCAGATACACAGGACATATTGGAGGAGCATCATTCGGCACAAAATTCGAGGGACTAAAAGTAAGTGAAGATCTCCCAAAAGTAGCCAAAGGTATCTTCCATACAGGAAGCTGTGCTATCATTATGAGTGGTTGGTTAGGAGCAGCAAATTATGGTGTAATTGTAGCAAATCAAGCTGAAGACTATCTTTATAAACTTGAAGGTAAAGAATAAGAATGCAATCAGATAGCATTATAGAAAGAATACTTTTTAAATTCTCTACACTGATATTATTAATAATAATATTATCTGTGCTTACTGCATCATCATCGTATGGTGGAGTAATCGAAGATGTCTTCACAAAAGACAGAAATCTGCTTGCTATCACCCACTATAACAATCTCTCTACTATAGATTCCTTAGTTCAGAAAACACTAGCGGAGATAAACCCTCAGGCCACACCAAACAATCCAGTTTTATCATTACTAGCAACAGAAATTCTTATTGAAAATATTGAAAATATTGACGCGGACAACTGGGCAGAAGCCCTGTTCTTTAGCCAGCCATTGGAAAAAAATAACGACTGGGTATATATTTTCCACATTAAAAGTCCAGAAAAATATATTGGCTCTTTACTCGGAACAGGCAACATTAGGCAGGAGCAGACAGAAGATGGTATTTCCAGGTATCGCAAGACAGATGGCCTAGACTCAGAGGTGTATTATCTAGCATATGGAGATAACAATCTAGCAATAATGAGTAAAAATTTTGGCGCTGTAAAAAAAGCCGTGGTTCTATATACCAACAACGACACCAGTAAATCTGGGATCATTGCAAAATCTGATTCCGATTACACAATGACATTCCATATAAACAGGTATTTTCAGGCAAACTCCAGAGTACTGCCTAATTTTCTAAACATGCTCCATTACGATATACTCAGGGACTTGGCCGGAACCACTGCAAAATCAACAAACATTCTAAATCTTACTCTGAATTATCTAGAAACCTTCATAAAGAGCCTTATAAGTGAAATTGCCATAGTTGACATAAAAGCCAACTTGAATGGTGATAATATTGTTGTTAACACTGAATTATTTATACAATATGGCGGAAGCCTTCACTACGCTCTATCAGCATATGAACCAGATAATGCAAAAAAAGCAATACGACTTCCTTCCGACTCAATTATAATTAATAATGTTAACCTATGGCCTGAAGAATATATACAATTCATCGAAGGCATAGGCAACCTAACATCTTCACTTACTACCAAAGCAATAGATAATTCCACCAGTGAAAAGGCCAGCACAATATCTGGGCTATTCCAAGAAGTAGATCCAATATCAATTCAGCAAGGAATCATTGCTCCAGAATCAGACTTTTCAAGATCAGGACCGGTTGCAATTTCAGTATTAACTTTTAGAGACACTAGCAAGCTACCAAAATTGCTTTCAGAAAGTGCGGCGATATTAACCACAGGAGAATACTCCGAATTTCTTGCAGAAAAAGGCATTAAATTTGAAGTCAGCAACAACACAATTGGTCAAACAAAATTCAATACCACTATTAACCAAACTGAATTCTCAATGAGCAGCTCATATTTCACTCTTCCTGATGCCTTCCAGAAAAAGCAGTATATATTATCAACACTTCTTAACAATAACCTTATAACCGTAGTACCACTTGCGCCACTTACAGAAGATCAATACAATAATACCAAGGACTTTTGCTTAAAAGTAATCCAACGTACTGCTGAAAGCAGTAAAAATTTAGAGCAAGACGATTCAATATTATCACGTGTTGCAAATAAGAATAACAAGCCGGAGACAATACTCAACCTAACATTTAATCCCCTACGATACCTTCAAATTATAATGCAATCTGAAGCGATCTGGCCTACACCATCCCCACCAAATAGGCTTCCTATACCTTGGAGAGAGTTTTCTCAATATTTTAACTCGAAAGAAGTAAATACTCCACCGCTTAATTTTACTATCGATTCAAACCGTACTAGTTTGAAAGGAAGATTGCTACTTCCGAAATCAACTCTAGAGTCATTAATCCAAGCTTTACTAAACCTAGCGCCTAGTGGAGAGTGATAATGTTTAAAAATATATCTATATTTTCCACTATGTTAATCTTACTAATAACAACTGCAATTTCTGCCAGCTGCAATGAATCACCTGAATCTTATCTTCTTCTAAATGATAATATTATTTTAAATGGAAGAATACTTGGCTTCAAGCATGGCTTCCTATATTTCAAGCAACCAGATAAAATACTAAAAATATCACCTATCCATTTTAAAGGAATATTCAGCACAAATAACGGAGCTGAAAATGCGATAATATTTCTAGATGAACCCCCAGACCCAATTCCAGGAGACTTTATAAAATTAGACAAAACATATTGCCTAATTTACCAGAAAGCAGCATATACTATTTCACAAAAAACATCTAAAGATGAGATAATGCTAAAATTCTCTAAGATTAAAGAAGAACTTACTACACCAAAAAATATACTTGATATCAATGTTTATAAAACCCTGCTTTTACTCAGTGCAGTATCTGATTATTATAAGTTTAAGAGTGAATTAAATAAATTTATATCTGGTTCTTTAAAAAATACAAAATTCGAAAAAATTGATGCCAATATAAAGCAAAAAATAAAAATAAAAATTAAAGCTGTTGAATACTTGATTGATCATCCATATATTAAGAAGTAACCAATCTGACAACTTGCAATATTACTTGTACTTTATAAGAAAAGGTTGAAAATGAGCGACAAAGACAAATCGTACCTAGGTATAATGTTTGAGTGTTGTAATGTATATGCAAGAATTTACAAAAACAAAGCAGGTACGCATTATGTTGGTCACTGCCCAAAATGCATGAAAAGTATTAAAATCAAAATAGGTTCAAGCGGTTCAGGAGATAGATTTTTCAGAGCTCGTTAATATATAACAGGAAAAATAAATATGCCAGAATGGAAGGTAAACAAGAGCCAGCGCATCTGTACTGTAAGTGAAAAAGTATTTGAAATAGGTGATACTTTTTTCTCAGCACTAAAGGAAGAAGGCGATAGTTTTATACGATATGACTATTCTTCAGAAGTATGGAATGATCTTGATAAGTCTGATATTTTTTCATACTGGAAAACTCATCTTCAAAACAAAGAACAGGATAAAAAGAATAAGCTAAAAATTGATACCGAGGCCTTTTATACATTCTTCAGTAGTCTTTATAACAAAGACACGAATAAAAACACTTTATTCACATACCTTTTAGCTCTGATTTTAATCAGAAAGAGAATACTGAGGCTAGAAGAAATTGAAAAATCCCCTGAAGGGGAAAATTTAATTATATATGATACCCGCATAAAAGATGAAATACGAGTAGCAGTACCAGAAGTTACAGAAGAGACTCTTAATGAGGCAAAAAAAGAATTAGAACATATTTTTGAATGCAGCACTGATGAATAAACTATATAAATAGAAGATAGAGAGGTTAGTTTTATGAAGTATTTTGTTTCAATCCTATTATTACTTATTGTTTTCAGTAATTTTTCTAGAGCAGAAGAGATTAAATATTCCTCTGTTCCCAAAGGCATTACTCTTGAAGGTAAAGCAGACGGAATCGGTCTCATAAGTAGCATAAAGTATGACAAACATAGTAATTCTTTTATTATAAATGATCATCTTGAACTAGAGAACCCTATAAAGCCCAAAGAATTTGCATATCTAATCAATGCAATCAGTGCAGATACGCAATTTGGTATTTCAGTAATAGCCGGCACAAAAGCCATTTATTATGGTGCATGGTCAGGAAGCGGTGACGGATATTCAATTTCAAAAAAATTATACGCCGCTGATGAATTCTTTAGAGGAGTTGTTTTTGCTATACCAAGCCTCTATAAAATGTATAGACTTCCAGGAAATTATAAACCAAAGAAACCATATCTTAGGGAGTATTATACTGCTGTATGGTTCAACCTAAGACACTTCAGATATAACCTAGAAAACAACAGATACAAATATAAAGGCTGCAATATTCAGGTAAAACTCCTCGCAGTTGAAAATAACTATGAAGAAAAAGCAGCTGATGGAGGTTATAAACTTGACCCAGCTGGTGAAACCCATGAAGAAGACAGAGAGAACGTTGCCAATATCAAAGCAAACGCCAAAGGCTATCTCAGCCTCAAAGTAACCAGACCGATGGTGGAATACGGTAAAGCTACAGCATTAATAAGATTATTCCTTGATCAGGGTCTTGACATAAATAAACTTCAAGATGAGTTAAGATAATACCCTACATAAAATAGTAATTCATTTGACTATTTATAGAAAATATTTAGCATTAGTCATATGGTTATATCGCACCGGCAGTGTTAATAACTATTTTAACTTATATAAGGAGAAAATAATGAAGAAGCTAGTAATAATGAGTAGTGTTTTAATTGCAGTGCTCTGCTGCCTTATAGGATGCGACTCAAAGCTAGGTGGAGATATAGAACAACATCAGGGTGCTTCTGTCCCTAATGAAATAGTAAAACATGATATGCAAAATTATATAAATCCAAGTGAATCAGTTTATAAATAATATATTTTATCCCATAAATAAACCCCGGAGAGATTTCTTCGGGGTTTATTTATGGTAACACTTATATGTTATTTATCAAAATTTTCCAAAATCTGAATCATCTAGCTTTATTTGCTCCTGAGGAGTTATCATAGCTGCTCTTGACAATGGCTTAGAAGAACTAACAGCTGGTTTATGCTTCACCATTTTGTGCCCTGAAGCGCTTAAATGTTTACCTTGCTTTAATTTGAATTTTTCAATATCAGCATTAATAGTTTCAACTAAAATTGTCATATGAGCACTGGCCGCAGCTGTTTCTTCAGCACTGGCGGTATTCTCTTGAGTAACAGCATCTATCTGCTCAAGCCCTTGATTAATCTGAGCAATACCTTGAGCCTGATCATTAGAAGCACTCGCTATATCGACAACAAGATCTGAAGCCTTACTAATCTGCTCTACAATACTATTGAGTGCACTGGAAGTACTCTGAGTCATATCATTTCCTACCCGAACATCCCGAACAACATTATCGATCAATTCTGCCGTTTCGCCAGCAGCGTTAGCAGACCTTGCAGCCAAATTTCTTACCTCTTCAGCAACAACAGCAAAACCTTTGCCATGTATCCCAGCCCTCGCTGCTTCAACTGCTGCATTCAAAGCAAGCAAATTTGTCTGAAAAGCAATATCATCAATTGTCTTAACAACCATTTTTGTTTCTTCAGCTCTAAGGGTAATATCATTAATTGCTGAAGTTAAATCCTGCATTTGCTGCTGTCCATTTACAGCAGCGGTATTTGCTGATTTTGACAACTGTTTTGCTTCCTCAGCATTCTTTGCATTCTGATTGATTCTTCCACCCATCTCAATTAACGAAGCAGATACCTCTTCAATAGAAGCAGCCTGTGAGGTAGCCCCCTCAGACAGTGCCTGGCTTGCGATACTCACCTGGCGTATACCTTCATTTAATTCAAACATTCTCTGTTTATATTGAGAAAGTGTGAGATTCATTTCAGATATCATTTCTGACAGAGATTTACTCATTTCATCATGATCAGACTTTACTGTAATATCCTGACACCAGTTTTTTTCTGCAAGATTAGTTGCAAGCTCTGCAATTTTTCGGTAATCATGAAGCAAGCTTTTCCCAGCATGAGCCAGATCTTTTATCTCATCTTTTCTTGCAAGCAAACTATCATCAATCTGTACTGTAGTGTCGCCTTTATCAACAATAGTCATCAAGCGGGAGACCACACCATTGAGCCCAGAAATAATCCCTTTTATAATCAAATAAGCAATAACGCCAAGCACCAAAATATACAGCCCACCAATTATATAAAAATATATTCTATATGAATTTACCTCTTCACTAATACTGGTTTCAATTCCTTTAGCGTGAGCTAATGCCTGGTCAATATAGAGCCCAGTACCAACAAAATAATCTGTATTCTTAATTGGCATAACATAACTTATTTTTGGCGAAGGCTCAGTTTCACCTTTTTTAGGGAACCAGTAGTCAACAAAACCACCACCTTTATTCGCGGCATCTATTAATTCTCGAAATAGAAACTTTCCCTTGCTATCTTTATAATCCCAGTAATTTCCACTTATTTTTGCTTCACCTTCTACTCCAGGCGAATTAATTCTATTTCCTTTCATATCATAGATAAAAAAATAACCTGATTTATCTTTGGTATATGCAGCATTATCTGTCTGCGCTATAATTTTGTTTTTTATTTCTTCCTCATTATTAGTTCCGCTAATCAGTTCTTCCAACTGACCCACTTCAAGCAGGATTAAGGCCTTAATTTTATCTTTTTCTGAGTTTATGGTTTCATCAACAAAGGTAGGAAGGACTACTTTTTTCTGGACATTATTATTGATTCCTAACGACAACGCCATAATTATCGTAGTACCAAGAATGGCGATAACTGGTAGAGATATTATTTTCCATTTAATTTTCATGATATTCTCCACTGCAAACAAATGCATCAAATAAACTCAGAAGTAAACCAAACATTAAATTTTCCATTAATGCTATATATTATTAAATGTCTATATTATTTTACCTTCACTCTACAAAAAGGGCAAAAATAATAATTATAAATAAAAAATTGCGCACTGGATTGCCCAGCGCGCAATCAACCATAAACATGATTAATAATAATTAAAACTTTCCAAATTCCGAATCATCAAGCATAATTTGTTCCTTTGGAGTAACAATAGCTGCAGAGTTACTTTCAACTGGAGCAGATAAACTTACCCTAGAAGCTTTTCTGCCAATAATTTTTTTACGTGAAACACTGGCATCCTTAATTTTAAACTTCTTGATCAAAACATTTAGCTTAGAAGCCAGATCGCTCATGTGAGTACTTGCTGCGGCTGTCTCCTCAGCACTTGCAGTATTCTGCTGAGTTACTGAATCAATCTGCTCAAGTCCTTGATTTACCTGGCTCACCCCTTGAGCCTGAATATTTGATGCTTCTGCTATTTCAGCCACCAGAGTTGTAACTTTATTTATTTGCTCTGCGATTCTATTCAGCGCTTCTGCAGTAGATTCAGCCATATCATTACCGCTCTTTACTTCGCTAACAACATTATCAATTAGTTCTGCTGTCTCTCCTGCAGCTTTGGCAGATCTCGCGGCAAGGTTTCTAACCTCTTCAGCTACTACAGCAAACCCTTTACCGTGCGTACCAGCCCTTGCAGCTTCAACTGCTGCATTCAACGCGAGCAAGTTTGTCTGAAAGGCAATATCATCAATAGTCTTCACGACCTTCTTCGTTTCTTCAGCCCTTAGAGTAATACCACTAATAGCATCTGCCAGGTCCTGCATCTGCTCTTGCCCGTTTACAGCTGCAGAGTTTGCGGATTGCGCAAGCGTACTTGCTTCTGAAGCATTTTGAGCGTTCTGGCTTGTTCTTCCGCTCATTTCCGTAAGTGAAGCAGATATCTCTTCAATGGAAGCAGCCTGAGTGGTTGCACCATCAGATAAAGCATTACTTGCTGCACTTACTTGTTTTGCTCCTGCATCAAGTTCATTTACAAAAACAGAGATCTCTCTGAGAGTTTCATTTACTTCTTCAATCATACCCTTAAGTGACTTATGCATGACATCTTTGTCAGATTTAACCTTTACCTCTTGGCACCAGTCTCGATCTGCAAGTCTTTTCGAAACTATAGCAACTCTTTCAAAGTCATCAATTATCTGTTTACCAGCAAAAGCCAACTCCCCAATTTCATCTTTACGCTTCAGAAGCTTTTCATCAATATTACTTGAGGTATCACCTGTTTCTACAATTTTAAGAAGATCTCTCTTTACTCCTGTAAGTCCCCAGATAATCCCTTTAATTATGAACCAAGCAAAAATTACCAATATCGCAATATAAGCAGCTGCCGCTGCAAAAATATATATTCTTCTTGACGCTGTCTCCTCTGCAATAAATTTTTTCATTTTAAATGCATATTCATAAATTTCATCAAAATACACACCTGTACCAACAAAATAATTTGTACCCTCTATTTTTTTTGCATAACTAAGCTTAGGAGAAGGCACTGTTTCACCCTTTTTAGGAAACCAATATTCTACAAATCCACCGCCATTTTTAGCAGCCTCCACCATTCCCTTAATAATTGATGTGCCATTACTATCTTTTAAGCTCATAAAATTACCACTTGTCTTACCTTCTCCCTTAACCCCAGGAACATTAATTCTATTACCTTCCAAATCATATATAAAAAAATAGCCAGATTTATCATCAAGAAAAAACACATGATCTGTATGCTCAACTAGCGCTTTTCTTATTTCCTCTTCGCTGCCCCCCTTGCTCTTTATTGAGTTAACAATATTAGTAGCAACATCGGCTTCAGCAAGAATAAGATTTTTTATTTTATCTTTTTCACTACTAATAATTTCTTTTTCAAATTTTGGTAACACAATTGTATCTTCAATAGAGCTATTAATGTAACCAATGATTAAGACCAAAGCAGCTGTACCGATAACAGCAATAATTGGTAATAAAATAATCTTATATTTAATATTCATTGCCACTCCCGGGTATACCCCAATCTTTTCCCCAATAAAAACAATATGACATCTTAGCCAAATATGCCATTATCATAAAACACTTTGTAAACATTCCACGCTAATTCGTAACATTTAATGTCTTTTCTAGTATATTGTATTTTATACTATTTATCAAATATAAATTACCTTAGTAAAAAAAATTAACCCTATTTTATAATTATAAACAATTCAGAAATATTACAAATAACCTCCAACCTTAAATATTTGCTGTACTACTCTAACTTGACTAATATTATTATGAAATATATAATTATATATTTATTACTCTCTTAATTTGTATGAAAGCCAATATATGCTTGATTCAAAAATAAAAATTGCCCTTACAGGAATTGCTGGGGGAGGAAAGACAGTATTTTTGAGCTCATTAATTGCCCAACTGTCAGAGTTTGACAGTGCGGTTTTTACACCTGCAAATTCTGTAAAAATCCATAATTACAGAGATCTACCTATAAAGTCAAACAAATGGAAACAATTTAAATTTGATAAATACATTGAGTGTTTAGCTAGAGGGTGTTGGCCCGAAAAAACAACTGCTTCAGCAAAGCATCTCTGTGAGTACTCAAGATCAGACTGGGAACATTCATTTTCTCTGAACAGATTTTTTAAGCAGAGCCTTGAATTTTTCGACTTTCCTGGTGAAAGAATAGCTGACGCAGCAATTGCAGCATATAAGGAGTATACATATTGGTCAGAGCATATTCTGCAACATTTCAATGATCACCATGAGTATAAGATACATCTAGAAGAATACCTCAATGCATTAAATTCGAATGAAGCGCATAATATAAATGAAATAATCGAACGCTATAAACTTCTACTCGCGCATCTTATTACCGACTATAAACCTCTGGTGACACCTTCTACATTTTTATTGAGCCCTGACGGAAAAGTCGCAAAAGCTGCCAATGCTGAAGAAATTGCCAGAATACAGACATGCGGGCTGACAGAGAATTCAGAATTTGCCCCCATACCTGCGGAGATACTCGCAACTAACCCTGAGATTCTTAATAAAATGAGCTCAGCATATAAAGAATACAGAAATAAAATTGCTTTGCCACTATTCAGTGAAATTCTGAGTGCAGAGACACTTATCATTCTTATTGACATCCCATCCCTGCTTGCGGGAGGAGTCGACAGATATAACGATAACCGTCAAATACTCCTGGATCTTTTTGAATCTTTGAGATCTGATTCATTAATTGGAAAACTTTTAAAACCATTGATCAGTCTATTCAAAGGAAGGCTAAAACGTGTTGCCTTCGTTGCAACCAAAATGGACATGGTTGATAAAAATGACATTGAAAATGGAAAATTAAGAGGACTTTTAAAACTAATGACACAACGGGCAAGGCGTACTCTTCCTGACTCTGACTTTGAGTGGTTTACCTGCAGTGCCTGCTATTCTACTAGACCATCAGAAAAAGCACACCACCTCATTGGAAAGCTTTCAGTCAATAACCCTGCTCAGGAATGGATTGAATATCCTGTCCCCCCTTTACCTGAAGTCTGGCCTGAAAACTGGGATTATAATGATTACCCATTCTACAGTATTCTTCCAGACGCCCCCAGAAACATGCAGATTCCACCAAATCACTCTGGGCTGGATAAAATTTTTGATTTTATAACAGGAGGAAGATAATAATGAATAATGACACAGACCTTCCATTAGGAGACCCAACAGCAAGAGCCTTCCTCGGGAGTGCGAATCTAAAACATAATACAACTCCAGAAAAAATTCAGAATAAAACTCTAAGACATGGGGATACTGGACTTGGTAGTCCCAACCCAACCCCATCTAAAGAAGAAATACGCATACTATCAGAAGCTGAACAAAATTTGATTACCAAAGAATACGACGATGAGCTAGAAGAAAGATTTAATAAAAAATTTTCTGAAATGACCGATTCTGGACTTAAAATTCCAACATCAATATATAAAACCGGAAAATTGATCCTAATACTTATCAGTGGGGTATTAGGATTATTCATTATCTCAGAAGGGATAGCAATCTACAATAACGTATCCAAGTTACCTCCTCTCTGGCAGTATATCACCCTAGGGATTGGTGTCGTGTTTAGTTTTCTTATTGTTTCAGTAGTAATCAGAATATTTATCCAGCTATTTGGGTTAAAACAATCCCTACAGCTGAATTTAAAGGCTTTATCAATTCTTGAAGAACGTGAGGCACTTCGTATGACTGCTCTAAAACATGCAGAAAAAGCAAAAATAAAATTGACAGAATATCTGAGAGATTACCCTCTTAATAATTTTCCATTATTATATAGTGCAGGCTTTAGCCCTGCCTCTATAAAAGAGCTTGAAAAAGCCAAAAATGATCTACTGAACACCGCCCAACCAATATCGGCACATGAGTGGCTGAAAACTTTTAATGACAGATTTCAGCGACCAATTGAATCTGTGGCCAAAGACCGCATAAAACGCTATGCTAGCAAGGTTGCTATAGGTACAGCTGCTTCTCCTATTGGGATTATAGACCAGATTATTGTACTCTACGGCTCACTGGCAATGATAAAAGATATCCTTATACTATATAATCTTCGCCCAGCTTTTGGACAGAGCGCAATCATGCTATCAAAAGCAATTATGCAGGCATATCTTAGCGGAATTCTTGGTGAAGCTACTGAAAGTGGTGTAGAAACCCTTAGTGAATCGTATGAAGAATGGAGTGGAGATCTACTTGCTGGCTCTCTTTCAAGCTCTTTAAAATCAATCTTTTCAAAAACTGCAGAAGCTGGACTCAATGGCTTCTTGCTCTGGCGCCTTGGAAAAGCTACAATTATACATGTACAAATGATAAATAACTCTGCAAAATCTGGCACGAAATAACGAAAGGTATATATTAATATGGGAATTAAGGGAGCACTTATTGGAGGTGGTATTGGCTTATTTTTTGGCGGTCCGATAGGAGCGATGATAGGAGCAATACTTGGTAGTAGCATATCAGGGACAACAACCAGAATCAATAATACAGAAAAAAATCAGGTAGCTTTTTTTGTCTGTTTTTTCTCCTGTGTAGCAAAACTTGCAAAAGCAGACGGTGTAGTAAGTCAGGAAGAAATAGAGTATGTAGAAGAATTAATGAATCATCACTTCAAGCTAGACCCTCAGACAAAAGATATTGCAAAACGTGTTTTTCTTGAAGCGAAAGATAATAACACACCAGCGTCCGAGTATCTTCAGCAATTCGGTCAAATTGTAAATTTTGATAGAGAATTATGCATGATGCTTGTCGGAACACTTGTCGAGCTCTCTAATAAAGATGGACACTACTCACCTGAAGAACAGGCAATCATTGAAGATGCAAAGCGCATACTTCACTTGAGCTCTTCTGGTTATAACAATTATTCAAATAGTAATAATCGTCAGTCTTCATCATCATATAGCTCAACAAATGAACTTGACGAAGCTTATGAACTACTTGAATGCAATAAAAATGATAGTGACAATGAGGTAAAAAAGAAGTACAGAGAAAAATGCGCTGACTTTCACCCAGACAAACTTCAAAGCAAGGGGCTTCCAGATGAGTTTATGAAGTTTGCTACAGAGCAGATGACCAAAATCAACAAAGCTTATGATACTATCATGAAAAACAGAAAATAGAATCCAATAATAAAAAAGGGCGCTAAATTGCGCCCTTTTTTATTATTATAATTTATAAAATTATTTTTTAATAGCTCCGAACTTACATGCATCAACACATTTACCACACTTAATACAGTCACTATTATCAAATTCAGAACCTTTATAATCTGAAGGTTTATGATTGAAAGGACATGCTCTAGTACAAGCGCCACAGTCCTTACACGAAGAATCTACCCTATAGTTTGCCGGAGCAATCCCCTTTACACTCTTACCAATAGTACCAACTGGGCAGACCGCACACCAGAACCTGCTATTATAAAACAGAGCTCCTACAAAAGCTATTACTGAAGATCCAAACATACTCCACCAAAAAGCGCTCGCCAAAGCATCAACCGTAAATCCATCCTGATACACATCAACCAGCGAATACGACATTTTACCCATAAATATTATCAAAAATGTCCAACGAAAGATAGGCTGAATAAATACCCTAGGAATATCTTTTGACGAAGAGACTTTACTAAAAAGTCTTTCAAGAAATTGTCCTCTCGGACAAATATTACCACAGAACCACCTGCCATTTATCAGTGCAAAAATCATACCCGAACCAATCATTGGTATAACCATCAATCCCAAAATTGAATATTTCCACCCTAGTGCCAATACCACGACAAAGCAAACTGCCATTATCCATTGAAATGCTTTCATAGCATCATACTCCTTTATTATTTTTCTTAATCTTTAATCCATATTTGATTGCATCTACCGGACACGATGAGAGACAACGTGCACAGCTGTAGCAATCAGGTTTTATTTTTTTCTCTTCTAAAATTGCTTTACATGCATTTGATGGGCAAGCCATCACACATTCACCACATTCTAAACATTTATCTTTATCAATTCTTACTTTGAATATGCTCACCTGCTCAAAAATCCATGACACAAATCCCATTGGACAGACAAAGTGACAGAATGGTCTATAAATAATCAGGCCGAAGGCAAGTGACAAAACTACGGTTATTCCAATTGACACATATTCAAATTTAAAATCAAAGAGGTTGAAAGGATTTACATAATGATATATTGTTACCCCATGCAAATCTCCAACGACACCAAACAATATCATAATAAAAGCAAAGAATATACCCCCTCTTATAGTATTACTTATCCAAAACGGTATCTTTAGTTTATATCTTCTTAAAGCTGGAATTGAATTAAATAATTCCTGCAAAGCTCCAAATGGGCAAGCCCAGCCACATATTAGTTTATTTACGACTACAACAAATAAAATCAGCAGAATAGTCGGTCCTATAGTCTTTGCAGCGACATCTGGATATAACCCGGCATGAGCTTTAAACAGCTTTACAATGCCTTCCATTGGGCTTGGTGACTTGCCAAACCAAAAACTCGCCCAAATTGTTATCAACAATACTATATAATATGGCAGTCTATTGTAATGCAACGCTTTACAATCTTTTCCCTTACCCCAGAACAAAAGAAATAAAGCACCAAAAACACTGAGCCCCAGCATTATAAATTGCTTGAACACAACAGGCTTATGTGAAAGTATGTGCTCTACAGCATACGTAAACTCCTCTTTGTCTATTCCATAGAATGCAATAGATTTCTTTTTGTCAATCTCATCCTTTACTTTAAGTTCATTTGCTAGGTTTTTTACCGAAACTCCTAGAGTTTTTGCAACCTGAGAGATAGGTGTATTTATGCTTACTTGCTCAGCTAAATTTTCATGATTCTGTTCAATTGAAATTACATATCCCAAAACAGAAAATGTCAAAAAAATCGCAATAGAAACAATAAACCACACTACTCTCTGCCTACTCATAATCTTCTCCTGGAAAATTAAAGTGCCTTCGATAATGTCTTTACTAATTCCTCAATTGCACTCTGGTCAATTGATCCATCACTGTTAATGCCCTGCACGCACTCACAAAGATTTCCTTTAATCACTTGCGAGATAGTTCCTTTCATTGCGCCAGAGACTGCAAGCAACTGTGTAAGGATATCCTTACACGCTCTTTCATCTTCGATCATCTTCCTCACCCCACGCAATTGACCTTCGATTTTCTGTATTCTTTTTAAAACCTTTTCTCTACTGTCATCCTTGTCAAAATCCATATTTTCACCTCCTCACAATACCATACCTAGGTATGGTATATTATTTTTATCATTTGTCAACACATTTCTACTATTATATTTTACCTTTATGATGTCTTTTTACTATAATAATTATAGTCAGGCTTAAAATTTTCCAAAAACTTTAGTAAGGGTATATTTATGAAATTTTTAACTATAAATAGCAAAAATATTGATTCTGAACATATATGCTGCGCTATCTCAGACCAAAAAGGCGAAAACTGTGTTGGCAGCAAAAAATCCTAGCTGCAGAAACGATTCAAAGACGGTCTTGTTTTCAAGCGACTCAATGAAAGATGCAAAGTTTTTATTGAATATATTCCAGCATAGAGTACTTTCTGTCCTATTGATGCAAACAACTTTATATTTATTAATTGCTTATAGGTCTCCGGAAAATATAAATCATAGGGATATGGGAAAAACTATTAGAGGACTGTATTGAAGACTCAAAAGAAAAAGACAAAAAAGGCCTTGTTGCTATAGGTTCAAAAAAAATGCATCTCTTAACAGATCCAAAATTTTTAAAACACATGGGTTTTAAAATTGCCGATACTGCTTATCCTGAATTTGAGCTACTCTATCTCCCTTTTGATAATAACACTAAAAACCCTTTTTTCAAGGCTATCCTTAAAAATGAGAAATCAAAAGAAAAAAGAGTAACAGTTTATTTTTCAAACGGTTGCCCGCATACAGATAAATACATCCTCTTGAAGAAGAAGTGTTGAAAGCAAGAAAAATTGAATATAAAATTATTCATCTAAAAACAAAGGAAGAAGCTCAAAACGCGCCAACGCCATACAGTATTTACAGCCTGTTCATCAATGGAGACTTTATTACCAGCGAACTATTGACACCCAAAAAGCTTAATAAAATTCTTGACGAATATAAATTATAAACTCTATTTTTCTACTTATCACCGATGTATCTCAGCAATTCCAGTAATCTCTTTCTTTACTTCGCTCAGCCACTGTTTTCTTTCTAACTCTGAACTTTCAGCAATTATTCTAAACATTTTACGATAAGATCTAGTAATACCACAAAAGCCAAAAATACACTTTTTCCATATATTTTCTAAAGGATCCCCCATATAGTTATTTTCTCTATCAGTTTCCGTATTAGAAGTGTTATAGACTACCCCATATTTACCCTTTAATTTCCCAATTGGTAAACCTCCTGAGTCACCCTCAGGAAAATCATACGAATATGGAGGTCTAATAACTCTATCAATGTATCCTTTTAAAATTGCAGGAGGCTGCCCCCACCAGTTTGGATGAATAAAAACGAGCCACTTTGACTCAAGAAGTTCATCAGCATATCTATTTACTAAATAATCATCAGATTGATCAGATCCCAATTCTTTCTTGGTTAATACTGGATCAAATCTTTCTTCATATAAATCATGACTATATATTTTAATACCCAAGTCATTAAAAGTCTTATTTACTGTTTTATAAATTGCGTGATTAAAGCTCTTCGAATATGGATGTGCTAAAATTACTGTAGCTGACATGATACTCCTTTTTAAAAAAATTTCACCTTATCCTTAAACGTCTATTAGTCACATGATGGCTTCAATAATAATTTTAACTTCTTACCAAGCAACATTTTTTTTGTTTTTATTTTAGTATAAACATATTATAAAATAAGCTGCAAGTAATAACTTGCAGCTTGAATAAATACAATTTTCCTAAAACTATATTTGGCAGTTTTTTAGCTCTCATTATTAAAAGCAACAAAAGCGGCGCCGGCGGCAGCTTCTTCGTGCACATCTGATAGCTGACATTTTTTTGAAAAAATATCTTCAATCATTTTTAATGAAATTGGATTCAACCTTATTGCATTACCTGTAGCTATCAACTCTTTAAACGCATTCCCATCATCAGATAAATACTTTTCCGGAAGCATCTCAGCAAGTTCATCAATAATACCATAAAGAAATCCATATATCAAATTTCCTGCTGTAAGATTCCCCTCATCTATGCCGTAAATTCTACCTGTCTGCTCACCAATACCGCTTCTTGTTCCGGAAAATTTTGTATCAACTTTGAGTCCTGCCCCTTTAGAACTGTATACTTTCTCAATCACGCTTTTCATATTGTTGTAGACAAGATCCTTATCAATATCAACTTCCCCAAGACTCTTGATTACATCCATAAAGAAACTAGCCAGATAATCATATGACCACCCTCCGCAAAGAATTGCTCCTACCAATATATAGCCAGCATTAGGAAGCGGTCTAGTCTCTAAACCATTCTCAACGCATATAGAATCACTCGGGACAGTTATTTGACCGCTTGTACCAACATTTACTACCGCAACTCCCTTTTTACCCCTGCCCGCACCAAAATAACTCGCTTGATTATCACCAATAGGAATATAAACCTTGAGATTACTGGGCAGCGATAATTTTTCAGCTAATTCAGGAAGAATAGTATCTATTACATCGCCACTACTCACAATATCCGGCAACATCTTCAGTGGAATATCCATAGCACTCAGTAGATCATCATACCACACATTATCTACAATATTAAATATTCCCCACCCGGCTGCATTAGAATAATCAGTACATAGCTTCCCAGTGAGTATAGCACCGAGATAGTCCATAATTGACAAAGCACTATATTTTTCCAACATCTCGCGTTTACCAGATTTTGCAAGAAGCCATGACAGCGTCAAGCCCCCAAACCCTGCAGCCAGCCTACATCCTGTATTATTAATGTAATTTTTAGGAAGTTTTTCTACCAGATCTGCAAGATAACCGCTATCCTCTGAGCGTCTATCTCTCCATGTATAAAATGGAGTAACCGGCTTCAAGCATTCATTTACAAGTACAATTCCATGCATCTGACCAGTAATTGCAATACTTGATATTTCATTAGTATTTATACTTGAGTTGCTTACCAACACTTTTAACAAATCAAGCATTTTTTCAATAATTAACGTTGCATCCTGTTCGTAACACGCTGGATCGTTACTCGCAATTAGAGTATCATTTTTACAGCTACGTACCTCTAAAACACTATAAGTCGTAGACTCCGCTAACAAAGCACACAGATTTGTAGTTCCAATATCAATTCCAATAGTATAGCTCATTATACAAACTCACATATTTTTACTTTAAACATAAATATACACATAACTTACTACTATTTTACACCATAGATTGTATTTATCAAATAATTTCTCCATTATTTTCATTTTTTTTTCAAAAAATTTCATTATGTTCACATAAAGATTACATTTAATTATCAATCATCACATTAGGTCATACAGAAACCGCTAGTTGCAAATCAGAGCATTTATTATATAATATATCAATGAATTCAATATTAAAAATTTTATGAGGGGAGAGAAGAATGATTACCGGTATGCACCATGCAGCAATGAGAACAAATGAATTTGACAAAGCGGTAAAATTCTATGAAGAAGGTCTTGGACTTAAAGCTTGTTTCAAATCTGGCGAAGGCGACAAAAGAATGATACTATTTCCTGTCGGTGAAAGCTTTATCGAGATCTTTGCTGATGGTGAAGAAAAAACTCACGGAGCAGTCGAGCACTTTGCTCTAAGCAGCACAGATATTGACAATGATTTCAAAAGAGCTATCAATGCAGGTGCAACTGAAAAGCGCGCTCCGGTTGATATTATAATTTCTGGATCAGGAAGTCTGACAAATGAACTCAATCTACGTATTGCATTTATCATTTCACCTACTGGTGAAATGATTGAACTATTTATGACCAGATAATAATGCATATTTAATAATAATTTTATTAAATACACCAAATTATTCACAATTTAAATCATAAGACCGACATAAAGATAACACTCTATACTACAACACGTTACACACTACAACTCAACATACTACAATAAATCAATATTAAAACACTGTGATTAGAGCAATTTTTATAGTTTTTTTTACTCAAAAATTTGCTTAAGAGAAATAGTATGATATTTTATAGGTATAGTTTCATTCGTAAAATATCAATTTTGATATAAATAACGAAATTAATAAGAAGTGTTGTTGTTGTGCCCTGGTGAGGGCAAATTGTGTGAAAAATCAAGTTTGTTTTAAACCCTAGACACTTTATTTGTTCTAGGGTTTCTTTTTATTACAGTAATTCTACAGTTCGACAACACACCACCCACAAATCAGCTACCACTATTTAACATTAAACAAACAATAACATTAAAACTTCTCTAAACTTACCTTATACTCTATACTCTTTATACAAAGGGTATTCTAAAATACAGAACAACCTTAAAAACATAGAAGGATTTTAAAGCACATAAGACATTACATATTAGGACAAAAGAACATAATTTGGTCCGCAACAAATTTTTAAAATTATTTTAAAAAAAAATTTGCTTAAGAGCTTTAACTATGATACTCTATATTTGTGGGCGCCTGGAAAACTAGGACTTTTTCCTGAACGCAGGCACAGTAAGAAGGAGGCATCCTATGAATGCAGAATCTCCACCTGAATCATACTGCCTTTAGTCTAGTGCACTTTGACGACGGCTATATATCTTTCATGCACAGGAGCTAATCTCCGTTATAATGCACACAATACGCAAAGTATTACAATAACCGCAGAAGATCGACGCTAGCTATCTAAGGCAATTCCAAAAGTTTTATTTTCATTTAACAACTATTAAACAATTAAAAATATTGTAACATTTCAAAAACTACTGCAGATAAGTCTGCAATAAAGGGAGAAATTTTTAGTACTTTTTAGCACGTTAGTATTTTTCAATTATTTGTTTTAAAAATTATACAATTCCAAATTTTTTGATTTTGGTTACATGCCAATAATTAAGACTTATAGGTTTTCGTATTACATTAGTCTGTGCTTTCTGGATTTTTTTTCTATCGTAGCATAACTATCAACAGGGGGCACAGACATATAATAAAGCAGGAGTAATAATTATGACTGAGGGAGTACCGCCAGAATATTTTGCCTCAGCCGTTAGTGCTCTTTGACGACAGGACAATCTTTCAGGGCTCGGGATTCACAAGAATCCTGCGATGAGCACCTTGCGTGTAATACGCATTCAGCTCTGCAAAAGTCGACACTAGCAGGCCGAGGTATTGTCTAAATAACTACAACGCTTTGGTGTAAGAAGTAAGGAGGTTATCATTGTTTGAGATTACACCTGAGTATTTGTATTATTTTGTTAATGATAAGAATTTCATTAGACATTAAAAAGCTCCCCGGACTGTGAGGTGTCCGGGGTTTTTTATATCATAATTTATTATAGATAAAATATTTAAAATTTTAATAACGCTACCCGCGTGGATGAAACTGATGATAAATACTAAACTTCCTCTTATCATGAACATGTGTGTAAATCTCGGTTGTCGATAAATCAGCATGCCCTAAAAGCATCTGAACAGCCCTGAGATTTGCGCCGCCTTCAAGCATATGAGTTGCAAAACTATGCCTTAATAAATGAGGATAGACATTCTTTGTGATACCAGCTTTGACTGCAAGTCGCTTTACAAGCAAAAATATATTGATTCTATCCAATTTTTTTCCAGTTCGTGAAAGAAACAGATAAGGTGAATTATTTTTATCCAACTCTTTACGAGCTGCGTCAATATAGTTCCCTATAACGGCTGCAGCGATTCTTGTAATAGGCGTCATACGTTCTTTACCGCCCTTTCCCATCAACCTTACAAATCTCTCCTTAAGATTTAAATCAACCATCCTAATTCCACAAATCTCAGACACTCTGGCTCCAGTAGCGTAAAACAGCTCCATTATTGCTCTATTCCTATCCGGCAAATTTCCCAGACCATCTTCAGCCTTAAGCAAATTCTTTACTTCATCAGGAGACAACTCCTGAGGCAAATGCTTGAAAAGCTTTGGTTGATCCACAAAATCTGTAGGATTAATGGTAATAATCCTCTCGGACACAAGATATTTATAATACATCCTGCAAGCAACCATTGCTCTGGCTCTTGAGGTAGGCGCCAAATTATTTCTAGATAATTCAGCAGCATAGTTTACAATATCACTTCCCTGCACTTCACCTGGGGTAGAAATATTTGCTGAACAAAAATATGCAGCCATATTCTCCAGATCACGCCTATACGCAATAATAGTATTATCAGCAAGACCACACTCAACTCTCATATATGCAAGAAATTCAGATATAAATGGAAACTCCTGATAACTATCACTATTACTCTCCATAGTTCACTCTCCGTAAAAGCACAACAACGTCAGCCCTTATCCCTTCACACATACCAATCGCATCCATACCTTCAGCCGTCTTTGCTTTTATACTTACAAATGATGAAGCAATACCAACAATAGAGGCAATTTTACAGGAAATTTCTCTCTTATATTCTGATAATTTAGGTTTTTCCACCTGAATAGTAGCATCAATATTGACAATTTCATACCCTTCCTCAGAAATTATATCAGACGCTTTTCTAAGAAAATCACTCGAATCTCTACCTTTATTGACCTTTGAAGTATCAGGAAACAACTCGCCAATATCACCAAAAGCAACCGCCCCAAGTAATGCGTCTGTCAATGCATGTAGCAGGGTATCGCCATCAGAATGTGCTATGACAGCATACTCAGAAGGGATTTTCACACCTCCTAATACAATACCCTCGCCTGCGGTATATCTGTGCTGATCACAACCCAGCCCAACTCTATACATAAAAATCCTCGAATTATCAAAAAATTAAATATTTAAAAATCCATACACTTATAATTTCCTTAAATAATTATTTCATTTCATAAAATTATTTTTAAGATTTCTTGCATTATTTATATTTTTTTTCTAAAGTTTTTAATTTCGCTGCATCATATTTACCACAAAAGACTTATCAAAATAACCTACAGTCAAATTACCCATTTTCTTCAATATTAATAACAGTTTTTAAAATAAAATATTTGCAATTTCAAGATTTCTAATATAGACTTAGGGTATAGAGATTAAGTTTCATATTAGGCATGATGCCTGATTAGCAGTTAGGAAGCTGGGACTGACAAGGATGTCACGGAGCTTGAGATCGGGAACTCTCAAAACCCTTTCCGTTTCTGATAATTGATTGAATTACTATTTTTGTGGGGACGCAAAAGTTATTAATTCATTACAAGTTATCAGCCATTCTATTCTTTTCCATATTCCATATTATATTCACGCTTTGATACGCCGTATTGCCTCTTTATGGCAAATATTGACCGTGTCAAATGAGTAAAATGATTCAGGTATGTGGCATAACCAGTATACTCTGGCTATTCACTACAAAATACTTGGATCTATGGTGAATATAAGCGAATTACGAACTCACAAAATGCAACGATACATGGCGAGGAGCTCTTTATAGGCAGAGAGCATACTCACCACCCGGGTGGCTTGTACTCGTAAGACTCATAACCACCCTACCGGAGGTTTACGGAATAGAGAATTAAGGCGCTCTTACCTGTATCCTCCAACAGAGACAATAGGTGATGCTTAACCCTTTTAAATAGAATGAGTTATGAAAACACAACTAGATGAATTGATGAGAAATTTTTACCCTATAAAAAATTATCCCGTCCTTTTATCGCGGTTGGATGGACCGCAAGGACGGGATGCCACCGAGTTCGAGATCGGGAATCCCTCGGTAATTTCTTATCGGTTCAATTTTATAAACCTTTAGAAAAATCTTTAAATTTTTGTAAATATAAATTCGCAAAATGCAAAATAAATATTAATCAACGGCACTACATTCGCAAAGGAGAGTTTTACCTTAAAAATCAGTTAATAACGTCTGGCGTACGTAGGCTTTAAAAGGCCATCATGGATGAGAAAACGCTTCAAAGACTGGGGACAGTCCAAGATAAGATCGGAAATACTTCACGGAGGAAGCAAAATGAGTACTTATACCCCAACTTTTGGGCTAAGCGCAAGGCTTAGTGCCCAGAATACTCAACGCATCAATACAATTAGTCAAATCAACAAAGAGCTCAATGCAACCCTCAATCAGTTGAGCACAGGCTATAAATTTACCTCAGCAGCAGAGAACCCATCAGGATCCTCAGAACTCACACGTTTACAAGCAAGAATTTATGGTGTAGAAAAAGCAATTGAGAATAATCAATATTCTTACAACTCTCTAACCGGTATTGATTCCGCTCAAAATGAAATCTTAAAAACGCTTATGGATATGAGATCTAAAGTTTCTGATGCAACAACAGAGACCGATACAGGTGTTAAAGAAACCTTAATGCAAAGTGTTTCAGCCGGTATTTCAGCAATAAATGTTTTCTCAAACTCAGTAGAAGTAGGTGGGAAACAGGTACTTTCAGGTGATGCTGAGTTCAATTTGAGTAGTGCCTCTGGCTTAATTTCAACCAAAGATTCTTATATTCGTACAATCCTTGATGACTCATATCTGTCTATAAGTTTTCAAAATGATGATGCGGCAGAACAAGCGGTTATATCAGGTACATTCAACCTCCCTGACTCTGGTTCAGGAGGTACTGATTCTGTATTTGAGATTACTACCAGCAGCGGAACAAAACGCATTCAGGTCAATGCAACCAGTCCCGTTGACAATGAAGCAAAAGCCAATGCCGTATCACTTATGAACCAGCAACTTGCAGATATAGGTGTATATGCAGAACTCAATAATGATGGTACAGAGTTAAACTTCCTGACCCGCGGATATGGCGATAGTGCAAGCATATCATTCAACCAGGTAAGTGGTACAGATATTCTAACCGGGGTAAGCTCAGCTTCTGATTATGGAGAAACCGGTTCTGTACTTATAAATGGTACAAAATATGACCTAAAAGGACAGTATAAAAATGATGGTTCAGAAAGTGCTGAAGTTAAAGGAGAATACAACAATACAATTGCTACAGATGCAACCATTACTCTGACAACAACTAATGGCTCTGCAAGCTATGTTTTTAGCGGTGGCGATACAATAAGCGGAAGACTTACTGCCATGAATACTGCTTTCTCAGCAATAGGTGCCGAAGCGAGAATAGATAATGGTAAGCTGATATTCAATACTACCGGCAAAGGAAGCTCTGAAGTACTGATGTACTCAAATACTGGTACAGATCAAATATTTACAGACGGAAAAGATTTCACTGATACAGGTAGAAGATATGAAAATACTTCAGGAATCAAGACATACGTTACTAATTCTCAGATGCAATCCGAGCTCACATTTGAAGCAGAAAAAGTTGGTAAAGATTTGGTTAATAACGTGACTCTAAACAACCAGCGCTACAGCTTCCAGCCAGAAGGCGGTACTCATTTTCAAGTTTCAGACGGTGGCACAAATATTGATTCCATAAACTATGGCTTTCGTGACATCTCTGCCTCAGGTCTTGATCTTGAAAAAATTGTTGATAGCTCTTCTGAGTTTTACCTTGTTGATGACCCAGATAAAGCTCTTAATTTTTTAGACAGTGTTATTGCTACTGTAAAATCTGAGTGGACAGGACTTGGATCATTCATGAAGAATAATCTGAATAATCAAGCAGAAAATCTTCAAGATCAGCTTGTATCTCTGGCCAAGCAGCGCTCAACGATTGCAGATGTTGATGAAGCATATGCTACAACCAGAATTACACAGCTTCAAATTTTACAACAGGCAAATATATCTGCTCTTACCTTAGGAAATTCGACAGCCAAGATGATTACGTCATTACTTCCAACTTCCTAAGAAACATCATTAACTAAACACACAAAAAAATTAACAAGGAGAAAATAATGGTTATCAACGCAACAAATAACACGCTAGCTGGGCTCAACTCACTAATCCATGATAATAATATCGAGCGCACTATCAAAAAGATAAAGAGAACCCCTAAAAAAATTATACAATTCCCTAATCGCAAAATTCTTGAACAAGATATAGAGAAAACTAATTCTGAGTCAATGAATGCAGATAAAATTACCGCTGACTTTACTTCTCAAATGTACCACCACCTTCTACTGGTTGCAGGGAGCAGAACTCTTCACAGGACAAGACTACTTTCTAGGCATTCATAATAAATTTCAAATGTTTATATTTTTATAAAGGAGGTGCTATGGTATGAAAGACTCTACTCTGAGAGAGTTTAAACTCAGAGGGTTAGCTGGAGACCAAAAAGAGATCGGGAAAATCTTCTTACTAAACCAGTATGTTAGGCTCTGCCTTGGAAGGTAGGGATTAAAGGTGGAAATGGAGACCACCTTTTCACGGAAGAAAAAGGATGTATTATTCTTATAATAAAATACATCCCTGACAAGGAGGAAACACCATGAGTATTTTAAATGTAAATGCTGGATTATCAGGAAGTATGACCCAGTCACTAAACACAATTTCAAGTATCAATAGACTAGCAAATGATTCTATTGCAAGAATCAACTCTGGTCTAAAATACAATCATGTATCAGACGCTCCAGGTACAATTCTAAAGGCACAAGGGTTACAGGATGACATCTCAGGCAACTCTAAAGCAATTGACGCTAATAACTACACTCTTGGTCAATTTGACGGTGTTCTTGAAGCTCAAGATCAGATCGCATCTATTCTTGGAAGTATGTCATCGTTAAAAACACAGTACGATAACGAGTCAGACACTAGTGCCAAAGCTACTCTTGCTGAAGAATATAAGGCATATGCTGTAAGTATTGACACACTTGCTAAAGGAGCTTCTTATAAAGATCAAGCCGTCCTTGATGGATCAGCTCCTGGTACAACCAGTGTAACAGAACAGGCTTTCGCAGGCACTGGCAGTAGCGTCTCACTTGGATTTACAGCTATGACACTTGCTGGTTTAGGTCTAGCAGCTGGCGGTGATATTACTACTGATACTACTACAGTATTATCAACAGCTCAGGAGACTGTCAGCAAAAACAATGCATCTATATCAACATATCGCAAACTATTTGAAGGTGCTAACTCAATTATGTCAAATTCAAATACCGGCTACTCTCAATCATACAATGAGCTAATAAAAGTAAATGATGCTGAAGAATCCGCGTTATTGACGTCACTTAGCAATCAAGCATCTGCGGCAAATGCTGCATTGTCTTATCAGTCAAAGTTCTACAATATCAGTAGCGGTAGTAGCTTTACAGCATAATGTTGGGCACACTGGGCTTATCCAGTTGCATTTTAATTCACACTTTAAAGGAGTAACAAAATGACTGTGAATATTACAAAAAATGCTCTCAACTCTCAAATTGGCAGTAATGTTTCAAATTCTGAAAGTACCAGACATGCTTTGAGTAAACTCTCAAGCGGTATATCTCTTCCAGATGCAGAATCAAATACTAGCTCTAAATCATACACTACTACAGACAGCAGTGTACTAAGTGAAAAAGCTGTACAAAAAGTTGAATCCCAAGAAAGCAACCTCGACAAAGTTTCTACAATGCAAAAAGAGGTTACAACACTTGACACAGTTCAGACAGCGCTTGATGATGTATCTAGTGATCTCTGGCATATCGGCAAGCAGCTTACTGCAGCTCAAGAAGCTGGGAAAAAAGTTAAAGCACAAGAATCAACGCCAGTTACTGAAATGGATGCAACCGATGTTTCAGTTGATACATCACAATTTGAAGCTGAAAGAGAAGAGATGCAAGCTATAACGGACAAATACCTAGAGGGTATTGACCATACCGGATCTGAACTTATTGATTATATTGAGAATTTCATGGAAACCTATGCTCTTGATATCTCTATAAGTACAGACAACCTAGGTAAGACTGACAATAATAATTCATTATCATCGTTGAAAGGAGACATTGCGCTGGATTCGTCAGAAGCATCTGACATCTTAGCCAAAGCTCAAAATGAAGTTGCGTCTCTTCAGGTCTCTACTGAGATGCATCGTAGCAACCTTCTAAATGATATAGGTAATGAAATAACAAATTTTGCTAGTCAAATTGAAAGACCTGAAATTGATAAAGAACTTGAGGAATCAATCCAAGAAGTATCAGAAATTCTTCTGAATAATCCTGATTCGATATCAGCTGCCTCACAGGTAAATACTACTCAGGTTGCAAGTCTCTTACTTTCATAATTAGTAGAGAGCAAAAAAATATGGAGTGGATCCAGTTGGTCCACTCCATTCATTATAGAACAATACTTATTATTAACGCCCCATCCAGCCGCCATCTACTACCATTATATGGCCATTCACATAATCAGAAGCGGAAGAAGACAGGAATACAATAGGACCTTTGAAGTCATCAGGTGTACCCCAGCGACCTGCAGGAATACGACCAAGGATAGATTCACTGCGAACAGGATCATCCTGTAAAGCCTGTGTATTATCTGTTGCGATATAACCAGGAGCAATTGCATTTACCTGTACACCCTTACCAGCCCATTCATTTGCTAGAGCCATAGTAAGCTGCCCAATACCACCCTTACTTGCCGAGTAACCAGGAACATTTATACCGCCCTGGAAAGTAAGTAGTGATGCAGTGAAGATAATCTTACCGCTACCACGTGCTACCATATCACGACCAAATTCACGAGATAGTATGAACTGAGAACTAAGATTTACTTCCATAACCTTATCCCAATATTCATCTGGATGGTTTGCAGCAGGTTCGCGAAGGATAGTTCCAGCATTATTTACTAGAATGTCAGGCGCACCTGAATTATCTTTTACAATTTTAATAAAATCATACAAAGAAGCTCTATCTGAAAAATCACATGCATAACCTGTGAATTTTCTACCAAGAGCAGTTACAGCCTTCTCAATTGCGCTGCCATTCTCTTCAAGTGTAGCCGAAACACCAATGATATCCGCGCCAGCCTCAGCCAGTCCAATAGCCATACCCATGCCAATACCGCGCTTACAGCCTGTAACAATTGCAGTCTTGCCTTCAAGACTATAAGAATCTAATACTCCCATTTACCATCTCCTTCACTAAAAAAATCCTATACTATTCAATAATATTAAACAGTACTAAAATATTAGCTACACTTCACAACACTTTTCATTGCCTGAGGATTACTCAACGTGCTTTCAAACACCTCTGTAATTTCATCAAGATTTTTTACTTCTGTAATAATCTCACTCAGATCAATATTATTATTCGCAATTAAGTCGATAGCCTTATCAAAATCATCTGGCTCATACACACGTACTCCAATAACTTCGAGCTCTCTCCAAAATAATTTAAAAAGATCTACAGCTTTCTTCTCAGCATGAATTGCTACAACTACAATCCTACCACGAGTTGCCGCAATCTGAGTCATAAAGTCAACACCCGGCTGTACCCCGGAGACTTCAAATACTACTTCCGCACCCTTACCAGACGTTGCCTCATCTATAAATTTCACTGCATCATCTTTGACTGGATTTACAGTTTTAAATCCTAACTTCTGAGCAATAGACAAACGATAATCATTAACTTCAGAGATTATTACATTCGCCCCTACCTGTTTTGCTACAAGAGCTACAAGGATACCAATCGGTCCACCGCCAATAACCACAACGTCTTCGCCAACTTTGAGTCTTGACATTTTTACATCATGGCAAGCAACAGCAAGTGGCTCTATCAGAGCAGCCGTTTCAAGATTAATAGAATCAGGGAGTTTATGAATTGTAAACGCAGGAACAGTCCAGTACTCCTGAAATCCACCAATAGTATCAATTCCCATAAATTTCAAATTATGGCATATATGACTATGCCCAGCCTTACACGCAGGACAATCTCCACAAGGGTCAAGCGGACGAACAGTAACCTTATCACCCTCTTTCAACCCCTCAACTCCAGAGCCTATCTTTGCAACCGTACCAGAAATTTCATGACCTATCGCCTGTGGTAAAGTAAGACGCTGTGCCATCGCTCCCTGATAAATATGCAGATCTGTTCCGCAAATACCACAATATGCAACCTTTACCTGCACCTGAGCTTCTTCAGGAAGTAACTCTTCTACTTCGGCGCACTCAAATGTTTTATCACCCTTAAACAAACTAGCTCTCATTTCTATTTCTCCTCAACAGACTCCCAAATAGATACTAAAAATTACAATAATTGATCGTAATCAAAAGTTATTATATCTAAAACGCCGTTTCACTCTATAGTACAGAAAATTTTTTCTCCTTTTTTTAAGGGGCAAAATACCGTATAACTTTTTTTATTTAAAGAAGAAATATAGATTTACAACTATCTTACTATCACATAAAAAATTTGATATCATTTAATAACCAAATATATTTCCTAATTTATAATCATATCACCGCCAGAATTATTAATCAATTCATTTAATTCGGGGGAAATGAAGACAACCGACACTCCTGAAACTGACAATTTAATAATGTATCTCTGATTCTCTTTTTTACCCTGCAGATTAATCCCACGAGTAGGTTCATCTATCATAACAATTGTCGGATCAGATGCGAGGCATCTGGCAAAAGCAACTTTCTGCTTATCTTCAGCTGTCAGCTTATCTGCTTTTTCATTAAAAAATGAAGGCTGAATCCCAAATATTTTGATATATTCTTCAGCATACCTTCTCTGCTCTTCTTCCTGAAGCAAACTGAACCACCCACGTTTTACTCTGAGGGCAAGAGTAATGTTTTCGATAACTGAAAGCTCACCTGTAATCTCCAGCTCAGTTTTACTTTCAGAATTAAGCTTACGATTAATTTTAAAAACTGGATTTTTAACAATTGCGCATTGTCTGTTCACCGTAGATTGTGTACCGTCCTTCTGTGTTATATGCAGCTCTGTATCTACTAATTCAATATTTCCAGAATCTAGATTTTCAGCAAAATCATACTGTTCATCATTATTAAGCACCAGCTCATACCCGCCTGCATCTGTAGCGCTTTGAGCACTTTCCTGAATAACTTCCTGATATACTTCTTCTACTTTCTCACCAGCAAGCATTTCAACAAGTTTTGACTCTGGCAGTTCATCTATAAACCATGTTCCTGCATTTTCCCCATTTTTAAGGACTGTGATTTTATCACATACAGAATATACCTGATCTAAAAAGTGAGTAATAAATATGATAGCAACGCCTTCTGATTTAAGCCTTCTGAGCTGCTTAAATAGAAGCTCTGCTTCTTCCTGATTCAAACTTGAAGTAGGTTCATCAAGAATCAGAATTTTAGGTTCACCAATCAGAGCTCTGCCAATAACAACCATCTGTTGAGCAGCAATTGATAGTTCACCAAGTTCTCTAGTTACATCGATTTCAAGCTCAAATTGTTTCAAAACTTCAGCTGCGTGCTTATTAATTTGCTTCCAATTGATAAATCCCAAAGTTTTTGGCTGCCTCTCCATAAAGAGATTTTCAGCAACTGTAAGGTTATGAATAAGATTCACCTCCTGAAATACCGGGCATATTCCGCTATGCTCTGCTTCTCTGGGAGATGATACTTCAAAGTACTTTCCAAAATAATTTATAGACCCGCTATCTCTTGCGTAAACACCACTAAGAACCTTTATCAGCACTGATTTTCCTGAGCCATGCCCACCAACGAGAGCATGAATTTCTCCAGCTTCAAGTTGAAAGTTAACTTTATGCAAAGCTTTAACCCCAGGGAAAGTTTTCACTAAATTTTTAATCTCTAATATCATCTTATCTCTCTTATCCACAACTACCAGTCATACCATAGTAATATCAATTATTAACCAATAAAACATATACAAAACTGAATTCAATAAGGTCTTATTCAGCAACGCAACTACAATTACTTATAATTATAACCCATTCTCATAGAGACAGTCTTTGCCAACTCACATATATGTTCAGCAATATCCCTAGGTTTTCTGTCCCCTAGTTGAACCTCCCTAAACGGAGCACCAATTGAAGCAATAATCACCCCACGATAGTCATAAATTGGAGCCGCTACCCCTTGCACATCAGATTCAAATTCACCTCTGTTATACGACCACCCCTGCTCTCTGGCAGTATTAATCTCAGCTATCAATTCTTTTACCGATGTTATTGTATTCTCAGTATATTTCTCTAATTTCTTCCCTTTATATAACTCTTCTATCTCTTCGTCGCTATAGTCAAAGACAAGCGCTTTACCCAGACTTGAACAGTAAATAGGGACTCGCCTACCAATCTGGGCATAAATTCTTATAGAATTAGCCTGCTCAACCTTCTCAATAAATAAAGCCTCACCATCAGAGAGTATTGCCATCTGCAGTGGCAAACCAACACGATCAAGATATTCTCTCATGTAATAATTTGCTTCTGCTTTCAACTCAACACTTCCTAGATACAGGCTGGCAAGCTCTACAAACTTCATCCCCAGGCAATATACACCTGTAATAGGTTTTTTATCAATATAACCAAGTGACATCATAGTATTTAGCAGCCTATGAACCGTACTCTTATGTAGACCAAGTCTCTCACCGAGCTGGGTAACTCCCATCCCGTCTCTTTCAGTTGCCAGCACTTCTAAAATATCAAAAGCCCTCTGGATTGACTGTACATTAGACAATATAACCTCCTTCACTACGATACCAAAAGAAACCAAACTTTACTTCACGCTATAGTATACGATACTATTATTTCCAAGCCTTAGTAAAAATTATTATTTTACACACCACTTCTAACCATGCTCAAACCGAAAATTCAAAGTATATCGCTATACTCTATAAGATATCATAACAATAAAGAAAGATCAATCTCACCGTAAGCGATGATTCTAAAACATAGCGGTATAATATAGAATAACGTAAATCCGCCGGTTTACTCAAATTCTTCCAGAATCTTCAGCATTATTGGCAACAATTGCTTCTTCCTACTTACAATTCCAGGAAGGTCAAACAAGCCATTAGATATATTTTCAAATGCTAGATGAGAGACAACCCCTTCATCACCATAAATCAACATTACAGAGGTAGAGCGCACAACATTGGTCACCATCAAACCAATAAAGTCCAATTGCTTGGTTTTTCTATTTTCTTTTAAAGCTATAGATAACGCTTCTAAATGTGTATTCAAGTTTTCAAATCCAGCTTCTTCAATCTGCCCTATACCAAATTTAAAGCCATGCTCTTCATAAATTTTAAGATCCGCATTTACCAACTGGTCAGGTGTCAGATTCGCAAGAGGAGACCCTGAATTCAATATCTCCTGTTCAAGCTCAGCCGGATCACAATCAGCAATTCCTGCCAGCCATTCAACCATTAGAGCATCTCTCTGTGTCGCCGTTGGAGAGCGCAGAAGCAACGTATCGGTAATGATGCCACCCAGCATAATACCTGCTATTTCCTTACTGGGGTCAATCATTGATTGCCTATACTGCTCTGCTATCAGAGTACAGGTACTACCAATAACATCATTGATTACCCTTATAGGCACATCTGTTGGGTTCATAGCCAGCCTATGGTGATCAACAATCTCAACAACCGGTATTTCCCCAGCCCCCTCTACAGCCTGATCCATTTCATTATGATCTACCATTACCAGTCTAAGTGGAGGATTATTCTGTAAATCCCGTTTATAAATCATACCTAGAAATTCACCATTTTCCCCAACTACAGGAAAACCATTATGATTTGCAGACAGCACACTATGACGAATACTTCGTATCTTCTCCGCAGGCTTGAATACTTCTGCATTTTTATCAATAGATAACTCTACAGGCGAGCTGAATTTAAGCCTTCTTACAGTTGTCGCAGAATCATGCGGAGTCTGAAGTATAGAGATCCCTTTCTTCTTCGCTTCATCTACAAACTCTTTATCTATATTGCAACCACCGGTAATTACCATCAATTTAACATTCAGTTCAATACCAAGGCTATGAATCTCGCCTCTATCTCCAACAATAAGTACTGCATCATTATGCTTGCTTTCCATAAGACGGGTTCTAAGATGATACATGTTCATTGCACCAATATATAAGTAGAGATTGACCATCTCATCTTCATTTGATGATGATAAAATCTTAGCATCAAGAGCTCTAGCAGCGAGATTAATGCTGGTATTTACCGTTCGCCCCAATATCCCCTCAGGATCATCATCCTCCCGTGTCTGAAACATTCTGTCAGCCAGATCAAAGAGACTTATCATTCCAACGAATTTTTTCCCTTTATCGACAATTGGCATTCTTTCTTCTCGGTTGATACTCAATAATTTAGTTGCCTTTAGTAAAGTCTCCCCAACCTCGATTGGCTCAGTATACTTATGCATAATATCACCGACCTTCGGGCTGATATCAGCGTATACTCTGGGTAATTTAACCCCAAATCTGTTAAAAAGAAAATCCGTTCTCTTCTGAGGAATCCCAGCACACCCTGCAGTAACATTCTTCAGCCCCTGCTTTCTCTTTAGTTCAGCATAACTTGCCGCCGCCGCTACACTATCCGTATCTGGGTTCCTATGCCCAATTATTAGAGTCTTATACTCTTCCTTCTTATTTTGGACAAAATCTTCATGCTTGCCTAGCTCTATCTGATACCTTTTTGACGCCGAATTTGGCATATTTCACCATACCTGTCTTTTTTTTTACAAAACAAACAATTCACAAAATACATCAAAATATTATTAACAATTTCAATAATATGTAAAGAACTATTAGATATTCCTTATCATAATATAAAATTTATCAAATATTTTTAATATTTATTATTTGACAAAATGTAATTTAGAGTACATAATACTAACATAGTTTTAATATTAAGAATTAAAGTTTCAATATTCGGAACAAACCACAAAAATAATAAAAAGTTTAAAATAAAAAAAGCGCAGGAGGAGAAGATGGCAACAATAAAAGTCAAGAGTACAAATTCATGCAAATGGGACGAAGTATCGCTTGGTGAAGTGATGCTACGTCTTGATCCGGGCGAAAGCCGAATCCACACTACTAGAGAATTCAAGGCCTGGGAAGGTGGAGGAGAGTATAATGTAGCTCGTGGCCTACGCAGATGTTTTGGCAAGCGTACAGCAGTAATTACAGCACTTGTTGACAATGGTATCGGCAGACTTGTTGAAGATCTTATGTTGCAGGGCGGCGTTGATATCTCTCACCTATTGTGGCGGAATTTTGACGGTATTGGTGTTGATTCTCGTAACGGTCTAAACTTTGTTGAGAAAGGCTTTGGCGTTCGTGGTGCAGTAAGCGTTTCGGATAGAGGTCACACAGCAGTAAGCCAGCTCAAGCCCGGTGACATTGACTGGGAGAAGATTTTTGGTGAAGAAGGTGCAAGATGGTTCCACTGTGGAGGTATCTTCGCAGCTCTAGGTGAACATACACCAGAAGTAGCAATCGAAGCACTAAAAGCAGCAAAGAAACATGGTACTGTTACCAGTTATGATCTCAACTACAGAGCATCACTCTGGAAAAAGCACGGCGGACCAGAAAAAGCGAAAGAGATAAACCGCGAAATTGCCAAGTATGTCGACGTAATGATTGGTAATGAAGAAGACTTCACAATGGCTCTAGGTTTTGAAGTTGAGGGTCTAGACCACAACTGCTCAAAACTTGATACTAATAATTTCAAAAAGATGATTAAGACTGCAGTAGCTGCATATCCAAACTTCCAAGCAGTGGCAACTACACTTCGTGGAGTAAAGACAGCGACAGTAAATGACTGGGGGGCAATTCTATACACTGGCGATGAGTTCCACGAAGCAAAAACCTTCCCTGATCTTGAAATTTACGACAGAGTAGGCGGTGGAGATTCATTCGCTTCTGGTCTCATATATGGCTTCCTTGAAGATATGGCACCAGCAGATATTATCAACTACGGTTGTGCGCACGGTGCTCTAGCTATGACTACTCCTGGTGATACAACTATGGCTCGCCTCTCAGAAGTACAGAAACTTGTAGGCGGAGGTTCAGCTAGAGTAGATCGCTAAAATAATAGTAGCAGGTGTCGTAATTATATTAAGATGTTATAAAGATACGCTTCGGAGCAATAACCGACTTAGTAACAGCTGCCAGCGGGTACTACCCGTGCGAAGCGTTCGACCTTAATTAGCTCCTCAAGATACAAATTTGGTTTTGTCTTATACCACCAACAATCAACAAAACCCGACATTGCGAGGAGCTAAATACAAGGCAAATTAAGTAATTAAACATATAACAAAACACAATAATAAAGAAATATAACCCAAAAAACACACACAGGTTTTTGCATCAATAATAACCAAAAGTAAAAACCAACAACCTGATAATACCCGACTCTTACGAGTCGGGTATTATTTTTTTATAACACACGAAATATCCAAAAAAAATTCAGAAAATCATTTCCGTAGTTTTCTCGCTCACGCTACACTATCATCCATTGGTACGTACGTACCAAATTTCTACCATACTTTTTGCCCGTCAAAAAAACACGATCGAATCCTTGCAAGCTGGCGAGCAAGGGCGAAAATTTAGTCGTAGATCGCTCAAATGAACGGAACAGAAGACATAATTACTAAGCGTTCAAATCGCCTTGCGGTTTGCTAATCGTTCTACTATTGGCTCTATATCCAGCATGGACGGCGTGCAGAAGCACGCTAAGAAATATTTTAATAATATAATTACTACTTAAAATAGAGCCTATCGGTTTGCGATAGGCTCTGGTATATTTTATCATTTGCAAAAGGTTGCAACTATTTGCTAACGTATGTATTGCTTATTTGCGTTAGCTTATAGTCTTCTTGCATGGGCTCTTAGTGGGAGGCCTTTTAGTTTGATGAAGCCGGTTGCGTCTGATTGGTCGTAGGCGCCACCATCATCTTCCATACTTGCCACAGCTTCGTCATATAATGATGCTGGGCATTCTCTGCCGATAACTGTTGTATTACCCTTGTACAGCTCAAGCTTGACCTTACCAGTTACAAACTTCTGGCTCTCTGTCATAAATGCCATAAGTCCGTCCATCTCGCGGCAGAACCAGAATCCATTATATATCAACTGCGCAAAACGTGGCATTAGTGTATCCCTAAGCTGCATCAAGTCACGGTCCATGCTGATACCTTCAAGATCTCTATGCGCTTCATAAAGTATCGCCCCTCCCGGAGTCTCATATACCCCACGGCTCTTCATACCAACAAAACGGCTCTCAACCATATCTATTCGACCAATACCGTGTTTACCACCCAGTTTGTTACACTCATCAAGCATATCTTTAGGGCATAGTTTCTTACCATTAAGTGTTGTCGCAATACCCTTTTCAAACTCTATCTCAATAATTTCAGCCGCATCCGGAGCATCCTTTGGATCAACAGACAGCTCAAACATATCAACATCAGGGCAATACGCAGGATCTTCAAGCACCCCTGCCTCAAATGATATATGTAGTGAATTCTCATCAGAACTCCAAGGCTTGGATTTACTGGCCTTTACAGGAATATTATGCTTTGCAGCGTAATCAAGAAGCTCTGTACGCCCCTTGAACTCTTCCATAAATTCCTCAGTTCTCCATGGCGCAATTACATCCATATCAGGAGCAAGAGCAGCTACTGTAAGCTCAAAACGTACCTGGTCATTACCCTTACCAGTAGCGCCATGTGCAAAGGTTGTAGCGCCTTCTTCTTTAGCTACACGTACCAGACCTTCAGCAATACATGGACGAGCCAGCGAAGTACCGAGATAATATCTTCCTTCATACTTTGCATTGAACTGTATAGCCGGATATACAAAATCTTCAACAAACTTCGCGCGCAGATCGTCTACAATAATCTTGCTCGCACCAGAAGCCATAGCCTTCTCTTTTACCGCGTCCCAGTCCTCTCTCTGCCCAACATCAGCCGCGTAGCAAATGATTTCATAACCTTTGTCAGCCAACCACTTACAGATAACACTGGTATCAAGTCCACCAGAATAAAGTAGTATCAACTTACCCTTATCCATCTCTTTCTCCTATAAATTTATACTAAATCAATACAACTCTCTAAATTTTCAAATATTATAAAACAAACCAGCCAAAACTGCAATATAAGAAGCAAAAAAATGTCTCCATACCTTCTTTCTTACGCCACATGCTGCATTCTCGGCATACCGGTTAACTCACCTGTATATGCCTTAGCAACAAATATCGCATCATCATTCAGATCAGAAATTTTATCCCTCCACGCTATCTTAACCAGTTTCGCTCCGCAAAACTTACCGCTAATTGTTTCCAAATACCTGCTCTGTTCAACTTCACACCCTCTCTTCCGGAGACACCATACAAGTCTTACAAAGTTCCTGTGGCGTAACCTTTTCATTAACCCATCCTACAGAGACATAATAAGCTCCAGGACAGGGAATAAATTGCTTCCTATACTCTTTATCAGAACCCAAAAATAATGCTATACAATCATGAACTTTAGGAATTGCCAGTAGAATATTTCAGGCTTTTAGTCCTACCGTTCCCTTACCGCATATACCGTATCCCAGAACAATCATATCAGCAACATCATTCATACTTGCTATATCAATTGATTCTTACAGTCGTTCACGAAGTTTGAGTGGAGTTTCATGCAAACCTCCCGGAAAAAATTCAATAGAAACGTCAAACCCGAGTTCCTTGCATATCTCTTCAATATCCTAGACTCAACACCCCACACGCAATGATGTGAACTCTTTCCTTTGTATTCATTTGCACTCTCACAATCAAGCTAACAACGAACAAACAATTATAGGATATCATCAATAATACTTATAGCCTACATTTTACATAATAAAAACTATTTCCGTATGCACTATATATACAAAATTTTTATAACAAAATTCATCCTCACAAAAAAGCAATAATACTTGACAGATTTATAAACAATGATACCATTTATCATATGATTATTGTGCAGTATTATTACTAACTTACCACTTTGATAGTCACTCAAGACATAAAGGCGTAGTATGGCAACAAATATTGCAGATATAATTAACCTCCCAAACTGTGTTACCACATTGACAGAGTTTTCCAATACATTTGGAATAAACGTTGCTATTCTTGATCCTACGGGCAAACAAATAGCCCCAGATACATCTCAATACAAATGCATTTTAATGGATTATCTAGAAAATGACTATACTGCAAATTGCGCTCAATTTGAACGTGACATTATAAAAAAAGTGTCTGAGACTAATCACTATATTATCACTACTTGCTGGTGTGGAGTAAATGCACTAATAGCACCCATCAATATTAATAATAAAAATATTGGCTTTATAAAGGCAACAAAGTTTATAACACACAAACTTACAAGTAATGAAATAAAAAAATTATCTGAGAACAATAATATAAATGCAGATTCTCTAGCTAGTAGCTTTGACAAACTTACAGTTATTCCAGAAAAAAGATTAGAAAGCCTGATCCGCTTACTCATAAGCTTTACTACCCAGATAAGTAGCAATGGTCTTAAATACCACCAACTTAGAAATGATATTTCACTTCACCAATTAACATTACGGAAAAATTCGAATAAACTTAAGCTTGCTTTAAACACAATGAATTTCGGTGTTTTTGAGCTAGATACAATAGAAATGAAATTTTATTTCGATGAAAATTCTTTAAACCTACTGGGACTTCCACAAAATCCAGATGGTATTATTGAGCCCATAAATTTCTCTGATTTTTGTAGCAAATGTATTTCACCTAACAAAATTGAAGAACTAACCTCCATTTTTTCAGCAGCAATTAATAGTGACACAGTAACTCATTTTAACTTTCAAGTTTATGATACCAACAATAATCAGCATTGGCTAGAAGTCGACACATATGGTATTATTGATGATATTTCCGGGATAAAAAAGCTTATAGGCTTATACCGAGATATTACAGATAGAAACCAAAAAGATATAAGAATGGCTCAACAAAACCGCAGTCTTCAGAGTCTAACTTTAAGCAAAGAAATATCATCAGGGGATCTGGTCAAAGGCTTCAATGAAATTGCTACAAATGCCCGCAACACACTAGATATCGATAATATCTGCTTCTGGCTTTATGATAACTCGACAGATTACCTCAATGGGTTAGAACCACTCAAAAATGATAATAGCTGTAGAAGGATGGCACTCTCCTCCGCACTTGAAATACTTACGGATAAAGGAAACAATTCGGATCTAATAATAGTTGAAGATATTAATGATGACAAAAACGATGTTAAGTTGATTGATAATATATTCAAACCATTTGACATACGTTCTTTCCTCTGGACAACACTAATCGTCAACAGAGAATTCAGAGGCATTATTTCGTTTGAAATGAAAGATACCACAAGAAACTGGTACAAGGATGAAGGTGAATACGCACTCTCTCTTGCTAAGCTCACAGTCTCAGCATTTGAGACCAAGGACAGGATTCGAGCTCAAGAGGACTTGTCTGAGTCACAAAAATTAGCTCATATATCACATTTTTCATGGGATGTTGAGAAAAATATCATACACGGCTCTGATGAATATTACAGAATTTTTGAAATTAATCCTCAAACGCTCACTACACTTGACTCAACTTTAAAAGTGATCCACCCAGAAGACAAAAAAGCCTCAGAAAGGGTATTTTCCGATAAACACATACCTCAATCATTGCATTTGACTGACGAATTTAGATTATTAATGAATGATGGCAGAATAAAATATATTAACAGAAAAATCCGTTACATTATTAATAGCTCTGGCAAGCTGATACGTATAATTGGAATTATCCAAGATATAACCCATGCGAAAGAAGCCGAAATCAAGCTTGTTGAAGCTAGAGCTCAAGCAGAATCAGCAAACAAGTCTAAAAGTGACTTCCTTGCAAATATGTCACATGAAATACGTACTCCTTTAAATATTATTATTGGTATGATTGACCTTGCACTTGACACAGAAATGACCTCTACTCAGCATAATTTTCTCAGTAAAGCCTCAAACGCATCAAAGTCTTTACTGGGTATTATAAATGATATTCTAGATTTTTCAAAAGTTGAAGCAGGAAAATTATCTATCGAGAATATTCCATTTAATGTCAAAGAAATTGCTGAAAGTGTAATCAGTACAGTAAGTTTTGCCCTAGAAAGCACTAGATTTGAACTTATCCTTGATCTAGACACATCTATCCCAAAGTCAATTTATGGAGATCCCCTAAGGGTCAACCAAGTCATTACAAATCTGCTAAGTAATGCTCTCAAGTTCACTAATAAAGGTGAAGTAATACTTAAAATATCAACAATTAAACACACCAGAGAAATGGTAACACTGCATTTTGCAGTAAGTGATACAGGAATTGGTATGAATGCTGAGCAACAAGCAAAATTATTTAAATCATTCAATCAAGCCGATGCGTCGATTACTAGAAAACATGGAGGTACTGGGCTTGGACTTGCAATATCAAAGCAGCTCATAAATCTTATGAATGGCGATATCGAACTTACAAGTGAAGTTGGGGTCGGAAGTACTTTTTCATTTGAGCTTAATTTTAAGATCAATGAAGAAGAAGATCTTAATAAATATAAAGTTCCCGACGAAATAAAAGGCTCTACTGTTCTCATAGTTGATGACAACAAAGCATTCTCTAATATCTCATCCAACCAGCTTAGATCATTTGGTTTAGCAGCAGACATTGCGTTGACCGGAAGTAAAGCACTATCCATGATTGATTCCGCTTATAACCAAGGCAAGGGCTATGACATAGTGCTCTTAAACTGGGATATGCCCGGAGTAAACGGAGTAGAAACCGCTGAAGCTATTATCAATAAGAAATACCAGAATCCTCCTAAGATCATCATGACAATAGCCCATTCATCAGATCAAATTATAAATGAAATCGAACAACTAGGTATAAACAACCTTTTAATAAAGCCGATTTCACCTTTAACACTTTTTAATACTATCATAAATAGTTTCTACGAAAAGAATAAGAACACAAAATCAACCTTCCGAAAACGCAGGGAAATTCCTGATTTTTCCGGTAAAAAAATCCTTCTTGTTGAAGATAATTCTATGAATCAAGAAATTGCCACTGCTCTTCTAAAGAAAACACATGCCTCTATTTCAGTTGCTTATAATGGGCTTGAAGGAGTAGGGATGGCCAGAAGTAACGATTATGATCTTATTTTAATGGATGTTCAAATGCCAATTATGGATGGTTTAAGTTCAACAAAAGCCATAAGAAAATTCGATACCCAGACCCCAATAATTGCTATGACAGCACATGCTATATCAGGTGATAAGGAAAAAAGTCTGGGTGCAGGTATGAATGACCATATTACAAAGCCAATCAGTCCTAATAACCTTTATACAATTTTGAGTAATTATGTTTTAAGTGCCGAAGATTTCATCGAATTTACATCTTCTGCCCAATCGGCCATACCTGAAAAAGAAAAAACAGGCAATTCAATCTGGGGGGTAGGGCCACAAGAAAATGAAAATAACCCAATAAAAGAAAGCAAAATAGAGCAACCTGAGACTAAACGAATAATTGATTCGAAAGCAGCTATTGAGCTTTTGGATAATGATAATGAACTTTATTTAGAAGTTCTCAGCATGTTTATAAATGATTACTCGTCAAGTGCGGAAGAAATTATAAACTTTTATAACGAAGGTAGATTTGAAGATGCTCACCGCATTGCACATACTTTCAAAGGAATTGCAGGTAACATTGGTGCTCCTAAACTAAAAGAAATAGCAACAAACCTAGACCTCAAATTTAAGTCAGGAGTGACAAATCTTGACGCTGACATTAATTTATTCTGCAATGAAATCAAAGAGACGATAAAACTTATCGATGAATTAGACTTGCTATAAAAATCATCCAAAGATTCAGTTAATATTAAAAACCATTTTCACCGATAAGCGGTACAAACCTCACTGGTATATCATCCGCCACACTGAGCGTACCATTACTATTTATTATTTTTCTCAATATCTGCCCATGTTCAGTGTCAACAGGACTCACGATTATTCCATTATCACTAGATAACTGCTCAATAACAGTTTGCGGTATTTCAGGAGCGCAGCAGGTAAGAATAATTCTATCAAAAGGGGCTTTTTCTCGCCACCCAATACTCCCATCAGAGACTTTTAATGTAATATTACCAATAAGACCTGCTCTCTTCAAAGCATCTCGTGCAGTCCTCGATAATTTTTCGTGCCTCTCTACCGAGAATACCGTTGCCCCCATCGCACTCAAGATAGCAGCCTGATACCCACTTCCAGTGCCAATTTCAAGTACCTTCATACCTTTTTCAACACAAAGCATTTCAGACATTAAAGCAACAATGTACGGCTGAGAAATTGTTTGATCACAACCAATTTCAAGTGGAGAATCATCATACGCTTCATCCCAATCAATTGGTTTAACAAAGTATTCCCTTGGAACAGTTCTCATTGCATTCAATACATTACAATCAGCCACGCCACGTTTGACAATGGTAGATTCAACCATGTATTCGCGCATACTTGTGAAATCAAACGGAGCATCATCTATATTCATAGTTATCCTTCAGCCTTAACTCTGGCAACAGCATCCAACTCCATAACAGAAAACTCACCTGCCTGGTACAGTTCTTCTGCTCTAACCGCTATCATAACTGCATTATCCGTACATAAATTCATCGGTGGAACAGCAACACGACACCTGATTTTTTCTGCCTCGTTTTTCATCTCTTCACGCAATGAAGAATTTGCAGACACCCCTCCACCAATAGCAATCCATTTAACACCTTTTTCTTTAGCAACTTTTATCGTCCTATTTACAAGAGATCTTACCACCGCATTCTGAAAACTTGCCGCAGCATCTTTCACTTCTTGTTCACCAAGGAGCAATGGTCCTTTTCTTCCTGCTCTCTGTCCACGTGCAGCATATAATACCGCTGTTTTAAGGCCTGAAAAAGAAAAATCATAAGGATTATTCCTAGGAAGACAAGCATCTCTCCAAGGATATGCATCTTTATTTCCATCTCTAGCAGCTTTATCAATGACCGGTCCTCCAGGAAAACCTAAATCAAGTAATTTTGCAGCTTTATCAAATGCCTCCCCAGCTGCATCATCAAGAGTTGAGCTAAACTGTTTATAAATTCCACATTCTGGAATATAATAAACATTTGTATGTCCACCAGAAACAACTAAAGCAACAAATGGATACTCAAGATCCGGCTCAGAAAACTTGGCAGCGGCAATATGCCCTTGAATATGATTGACTCCGATAAGAGGCTTATTCCATGCATAAGCTAAACTCTTTGCCGCGGTCACACCAATCAATAACGCTCCAACCATACCAGGTCTATTGGTCACAGCAATTGCAGATATATCTTCAGGCTGAATACCCGCATCATCAAGCATCTTCTTGACCCCAGGTAAAATACATTCCATATGAGCCCTGCACGCTACCTCCGGCACGACTCCTCCAAACTGCCGATGAAGATCAATTTGACTTGCAACAAACTGTCCCAAAACTTCTTTCCCATCTTTTAATAAAGCCCCTGCAGTTTCGTCACATGAAGACTCCAGTGCAAGAATTAACGATGATTCCATAATTTTTCCTATATGATTTACTAATACATAAATAAATTGATATAATAACTATATATTATATAATATATTACAAATTACAATAATTTCAAGATCATGAAGAAACTTAATAACTATTATAACCATTGGGAATACTATAAGCAATTGCTGATTAAACTATACTCTTGATAAACGTATATTAATAGTTACCTATTATTATACTGTACGACCGCAAAATGTTATAAATTGCTACCATATACAAAGATTACACATAGAGTATTCTAACAAAACTATTTTAGGAGTGAGTGTTATAAAGCTGCTCTTATGAGCATACAAGATTTATTATTAGTTAAGCAGCATTAATCTTCCATTCATGGCTTATAACCAATAGACTTAATCAAATAACATATAAACAAATCTACGGAGGCAGTCAGATGTCAATAATAATGCATAGTTATAACGACTCACTTGCTGAGGTCATAGTAGATATTTGGAACAATTCTATGAAAGATGAATATGGCTTCTACCCAATATCAGCAGAACAACTCCAAAATCATTACAACTCATCCTCAAGATTTAATCCTGAAAATATATTGATTGCTTATTACGGGGATATTCCTCAAGGGTTTGTCCATTACGATTTAGTAGATGAGCCTGGATACGAAAGAGCAGGAGTGATCTCTGCCCTTGCAGTTATTCCAGAGCACAGACGCCAAGGTGTTGGCGATAAATTATTGAGCAAGGCTATATATGAACTAGAAAAGCATCGCGTAAGATTTATTGATGCAGCAGGAGCATGGCCATATTCATCTTTTTATGCAACGCTTATTGATGGTTCAGAGAGGGCGGGAGTTAATGATAAGAACATCGGCGCAAAATGGTTATTTGACAATTATTATTTTTATCCTGAGCGCAAATCATATACAATGATAAAGAATCTAAAAAATGAAAAACTATTCAATATACTTCCTCAACATGTTTATATTGGAAGTCGTGTTGGATATACAACTTGGCTGGATCATGCTTTTCGGGATTGGAAATTGTTTGATCATGAACTACTAGACAATGACGGTAGAGTACTTAGCCGCTGTATCTACGCCAGAATGGAAGGGAGCAGCAACTACCTCTCAAAAGAAAGATATTCGTTATTTGGAGTAAATACTCCAACTGAGTTTCAGGGTATGGGATATGCGACAGCAAACCTTAAATTACTATGCAACAAATTAATATCCGAAGGTATTGATGAATTAGAATTACATGTTTATCAGGATAATGCCCCAGCTGTAAAACTATACCGCGGAATAGGATTCAAAGAAATTGGAGAGACAACAATAATGAGACGTTACTAATATGCCAAAACAATGAGTAGAGAAATCCATCTCTACTCATTATTATAATCGCTCTGTTTATTGTGAAAAGCCAGATCTTAATAAATTACTTGAGATATTATTTAGTTAACAAACCCTTCAGCCATACTCATAATACCCGAAAGTCCGCCCATCGCTTTAACACTTATGCCATTCATACCATTTCTAAGAAGTTCGTCCAGATCATCAAGTAAAGTTTCCACTTCAAGAGTAACTCCTTGTACCTTAGCCTCTGCAACAAGTTCTTTACAAACATCCTCATCAACTACACCACTTTCAAAAACAGCATCAACTTTATTATATAACATTTTATTAGTTTTTAGAACCTTTACAAGTCCCATCGCAACCGTCATATCCATCTTATCTCCCTTGCTCAATATAACTAAATGCTCAGATGTTTGAGACAAACACCTGAGCATAATAATACATTAATAACAAAATATATTCAACTCTAAAACTTCCCAAATTCAGAATCGTCCAGTTTAATTTCTTCTTCTGGTTTTACAAGTTCTGCATCATTGCCAAGTGGAAGTATCAAATGATTACTAGATGACAGTACTTTCTTAGTACTCTTGCGCTCACTCTTTATCGGTACTTCAGCCGCTACCGATAATAATTTAAACTCAGACACTAACTTTTTAAGCTCATAGGACATTCCTGACATCTCTTCACTGGCACTGGCAGTCTCTTCAGAGCTGGCACTATTTGTTTGAGTTACATGCTCTATCTGCTCAAGCACACCCGAAATTTCTTTCATACCTCCAGTCTGCTCAACCATTGATGCTGCAATCTCAGCAACGAGATCAGACGCCTTACCGATAGCATCCGCAATACTATTTAAAGATTCAGCTGTAACCTCTGTCAATTTATTACCAGAATCAATCTCATTTACAACATTTGCAATTAATTCTGCGGTCTCACCAGCAGCTTTTGCACTGCGCGCAGCAAGATTACGCACCTCTTCGGCAACAACAGCAAATCCTTTGCCATGCGTTCCAGCTCTTGCAGCTTCTACCGCAGCATTCAATGCGAGTAAATTTGTCTGAAATGCAATATCATCAATTGTTTTGATTATTTTTTGAACTTCAGAAGCTCTACCCGACATGCCCTGCATAGCCTTGCTAAGATTTTCCATCTGCTCCTGACCTTTTATTGCTGCATTATTTGCCTCTGTCGCATGAATATTTGCATTTTCAGCATTCTCAGCATTGCTATTAGTCTTTACTTGAAGATTGCTGACTGAAGTTGAGATTTTCTCAATATGGGTAACCTGCTCAATAGCTCCAGCAGATAAGTCTTGACTTGCACTACTTACCTGACTTGCTCCTTGACTTACCTGACTTACTGAAAGGCTTACTTGAGTCAATGCGTCATTGAAATTATCTATCATTTGTTTAATAGAGTGCCCAAGGATATCATCCTTACCTCTGACCTTGACATTGACATTAAGATCTTTCTTTGCCACACTCAGAGCCACATCGGACATGTCTTTAAAATACCCCTGCATATCAAGAACAGCCTGAGTCATTTCACCAAATTCATCGTTACGTAATAATGCAGAATTAATAGCAATTTGACGTTCACTAATATTGCTAATTCTACCAACTGCAAGATCCCTCATCAGCTCATTCAATATCTTAATAACTTTTGCCACAGAACCAATTAAAATATACACAACCAGACCTATACCAACTATCAAAACTATACCTGACAACAAAACCATTGCTTTTGTTGTATCAAGCACTTCCAGCAACTCATCTTCATCTACAGTAAAACAAAGATACCATCCATTACTTAATTCTCTAACAAATGTGGTTTTATAAGCTTTTGTAGGTTCATACCAATATTGTATTCTACCGTTTTTAACACTATTTATTTTCTCTTTAATAGCGAGCATAAATGGCTGCTTAGAAAGCTCCTCGTTAAAGACAATATCCTTGTTTGGATGCGCAAGGACAAGCATATCTTTAGTAGCAATAAATCCATAACCTGTCTTTCCAACTTTAACGGGCTTAATCATTTTATTATAAATAAATTCTACCCTGTTTGCGACATACAGCACACCAACAATTTTATCATTAGCCTTCACAGGACTTGAAATTCCGAAAATCACTTCATTTGACAGCTTACTTTTTATTGGATTACTAAGAACCATATTTCCTTTAATCGCTTCTTGAAAATATCCTCTATCTGAAATATCAATCCCCAAAGCCTGAGAATTACTTGCAGCCACAATTTTACCGGCTTCATCCGCAACAACTGCTATTTCTATCTTATCATTACCCGCCACAATTTCTGCAAGATATTGTTCATAATGCTCAAGATCTTTAGAATTATTGGTACTCAATCCTTTTATGAGGTCATTCTTTTTGGTAAGAAGTTTTACCATAATTTTATCAGTTTCAAAATTATCCTCTATATTCGTTTTAATACCTTGAAGCTGCCCATCTAAAAACTTTTCTTCTAAACCTAATACAATATTTGAAGTATTATAATTGATATAATATTGCACCCCACCTGAAATAATCACAACAGCGCCAATAATCCATAGTAACATTTTACTTCTAAATTTCAATTTTAACCTTTTCATATACCATCACCTCTTTCCACGTATTATACGCAAAAACCCCATACGACACACACAAACTATCAACTCTCGAGACAATGATTTCAGTTTAATTCCAAATTAACTTTTATTCAATAAAAAAAGAGTATGCACATTATTATATTTTTGAACATAAAAAAAGTGATTGATGCGTAAACACACCAATCACATACTCTTATAAATCTATTTTAAATTCTAATATTTTTTAATAAAACTAGACAGCACATATTGCTACACCGCTTTTATTTTAATAAAAAAAGCAACCAATTAAGATAGCGCTGCCTTCATAATGCTCTCTTCATTCGCTTCTTTACCTGGAATATTTGCAGTAAGCCTTCCTTCATGCATTACTAGTACTCTATCAGACAGGCGGAGAATCTCAGGCAACTCAGATGAGATAACAATAATAGACATACCATCCTTCTCTGCCAACTCCTCAACAATTCTATGTATTTCAGCTTTTGCCCCAACATCAATACCGCGTGTTGGTTCATCAAGAATAAGAATTTTTGGATCGATTGCCAACCACTTACCCAGACAAACCTTCTGCTGATTACCGCCACTAAGCGTACCCATAATCTGTTCGCGAGAATATACTTTTGTATTAAAACGCTTGATATATCTATCGCTAACTTCATTCTCACGGTTCCGCTTTATAAAACTCCGCTCACTCACTTTACCGTGAATAGCCAATGTTGTATTTTCACGTACCGTCATTGGAAGTACAAGCCCAAGCTTTTTCCTATCCTCAGAAACATATGCAATACGATTTTTAACCGAATCCGCAGGACTATTAATAACAACCTTATCGCCATCAATAAATATTTCACCAGCTGTCTTCTGTACCGCTCCACTTATCAGCATTGCAAGTTCAGTTCGCCCTGAAGCAATAAGACCTGCAATACCTAAAATTTCACCTCTATGAAGCTTGAAACTAACATCTTTAATAAAAGGAGGCCCTGACAGATTCTTTACTTCAAGCACAACATTATCAGGGATCTTTCTATGAACTTTTTTCCCATAGATATCCTCAGCATTACGTCCTACCATCATTGACACCATGTCATCCTCACTGACGTCTTTGGTATCAGCCTGACCTGAATTCTGCCCGTCTCTCAAACAAAAAACCCTGTCTGTAATGTCTTTAATTTCATTCAACTTATGAGTAATAAATAAAACCGAAAGACCGTCACTTCTAAGCTTATCTACAAAAGAAAGAAGCTTATCAATTTCTTTATCAGTAAGTACCGCTGTAGGTTCGTCAAGAATTAAAACTTTTGTTTCATTAGCAAGTGCTTTTGCAATTTCAATCATCTGCTGCTGGGCCGCGCCAAGATCATTTACAATAGCAGTAGGATCAATAGCAAAACCAAGCTTATCAAACATATCATGAGCTCTACGCTTCATTTCTTTATAGTCAATCAAACCATTCTTAGTAAGCTCATTACCAAGAAATAGATTTTCCATAACAGAAAGATTGCCACATAGATTAAACTCCTGAAAAACAATATTTATACCCAGCTCATAAGCTTCCGCAGTATTTTCAAATTTAACATCTTTCCCCTGATATACAATGCTGCCTGAAGTTGGGCTATATACACCGGTCAAAACTTTCATAAGTGTTGATTTACCGGCACCGTTTTCACCAATTATTCCTACTACCTCTGCAGCCTTAACATCAAGACTCACATTGTCCAAAGCCTTTACCCCAGGAAACTCCTTAGTGATATTTTTGAGTTCTAAAATGGTCTCTGCCATGCTAGCCTCTCTTTCTGTTACGTAGAACATCCACAATCGCAGCCAGAACGATAATTAAGCCTATAACAGATTTCTGCCAATATGATGATACCTGCATAAGAACCAAACCATTCTTAATAACCCCCATAATACTCGCACCGATAATAACTCCAAGAACAGAGCCGCTACCTCCCATAAGGGATGTACCACCAATAACACAAGCAGCAATTGCATCCATTTCAGCACCCAGACCAGTAGTAGGCTGAGCCGAGCGAAAACGAGCGATATAAAGTAAACCTGAAATACCTGCCAAAGTACAAGAAAGCATATAGCAAATGAGTTTGACTTTTTTTACATCAATACCAGACAATCGAGTAGCTTCCTCATTACCGCCTATGGCATATATTCTTCTTCCAAAGACTGAATATTTAAGTATAGCATGAACAATTATTGCAAGAACTAGACAAATAATAACAACAATAGAGACCCTGAACCTTCCCATATCAGCAAAGCCCAAATCTATATCAATCACACTCATACTCAAAACTTTTATAAACGATTTTGGAATAGCTCGAACTGAATTTCCGCTGGTAAGGATATAAATTCCTCCTCCAGCCATACTCATCATACCCAGCGTTACAATAAATGGAGTTACGTTCAAATACGCAACAATAATACCATTAATTAAACCACATATAGCTCCTGCAAACAGAGCTAATATAAAAGCAAGCAACGGTGGCATCCCCGTAGCAAGAAGTAACCCACCTACAATACCAACAAAACCCATCATAGAACCAATAGACAGGTCAATACCGCTGGTTACAATAACAAAAATTACTCCTAGTGCTACAATCGCAGTAAACGCAACCTGCCTTGAAACTATATAAAAATTATCAAACGTAAAGAAAGATGGTGCCACGTAAGTAATAACCGCAATAATAAGAATAAGGGCAATAAAAATACCAAACTCAGAAGCCCTGACTATACGAGTCAAAATACCATCTTCCTTAAATTCTACTTTTTCTGCCATACAAACAACAACCTTTCTCTTTTCTAATTACTAGAAAAGCCACACCCAACACATAATCTATTATTTATAAATATATAATTTATCCATTTTCAATTTTAGTATATCAACATACAGGAATAAATTTCTCTACGAAATACAACTTCATATTGCTAATTCTTCTAAAATAAAAGAGCTATATTTACTGCTAAATATCAACAAGCATAAATATAGCTCTCAATCTTTACTACTATAATTCCCTTAAATCACTATACATCGGAACTTACTGCAACTTCTGTGTCTCTTCCTGCATCTGTTTCATATAAGTGTCAGCATTATCTTTTGTAATAACCATCATACCAGTATCAATTTCAGAAGGAATTTTTTGACCTTCACATGCTTTTAGAAGTTCAGTCACTGACAACCAACCCATTTTATAAGTCATCTGAGCAAGACAGAACTGTACTGTACCAGCTTTGATAGCTTCGATAGTATCTGGAAGATCATCAAAACCACCTATAATAATTTTACCTTCTTTTCCTGCATCTTCAATAGCAATTGCAGCGCCTGGAGCACCTTCAGCTGAAACGCTAAATACTCCTTTCAAACTTGGATATGCACCAAGTAGAGCTTCAGTCTTGTTAGTTGCTAACTCAAACTTACCTTCATTATCTTCTCTAGCTACAATCTTCATATCTGGAGCAATCTCAGCAAGCTTTGACTTGAAACCAGCAAAACGCATATTAAGATTACTTGCACCAAGACCACCTTGAAGAACAGCAATATCTCCTTTTTTGCCAATATATTTTACCATCTGCTCAGCCCCTACTTCTCCTGCAGTCTTGTTAACTGTACCGATATAGCTTAAACGTTCACTTGAAGGAGCATCTGCATCAAAACACACAATCTTGATACCAGCATCCATAGCCTGCTTAATCACATCGATAAGACCTTCATTATCAAGAGCAGAAATTGCAATGCCGTCAACCTTACGTACAATCAAATTTTCAATAACCTTTACCTGAAGTGGTAGCTGAAAATCTTGAGGTGCAACATATTCAGTCTTTACCCCAAACTTCTTACCTGCTGCAGCAAATCCTTCATAACATGGCTCATAGTATGGATGCACACCTTTAGGAACCATTACAAATACCTTTTCTTTAGCAGATGCAGATAGTGAGAAGAGCATTACTAAAGCAACAAGAATTGCAGAAATACGAATCTTCAACATGATGTCTCCTTAAAAACAAAAAAGTAACCCGAGGGCATAGCCCAACAAACAACAACATCTAAAATTAATTAAAAGTCTGAAATTAACAGACTTAACATTAACAACAACAAACAATACTATACGAAATTAAGTCAACAAAAAATAACTTATATAATTAAACAACTAGGACTCATATTACATTTTTATTCTTTTTTTACTACAAAAAAAAATCATAAATAATAAATCAAGCTAGCAATTTGAACACATACCAGTACTACTCATCCCCACGTATTATACTCTTCTGCTAAAAACATACTCATGAAACATAAAATATTGCCCTATTAAATATTCTTCTTTTTTATCCTTCTTTTTTCAACAATAAAAAGTTATTCTGCAATTACACTTTTTCTAATTTCAATTAAATCTTTCATCACATTGCCAAAATCAATTGCCCTATACTGCCCGCCAAAACTATATATTCCGCTAATTTTATCGCGGTATGAGTTATTCATCTTCTTTACAGTTTCAGTCAAGGCGATTACCTTTGGACTGGAAGTATGGTCATCCTTCAACCAAGTGTAAGCATTTAAATGTCCCTTAATTTTATCCAACATATCAAGTGTCATGCCATTCTCATCAAGAGGAAAGGAGTACTGCCGATAGTATCAACACCAAACACATTACTTACTCAATTACTCATTTTTTAATATTTAGTTTTGATATTAATAAAATACCATGTAAATAATCTTATGCAAGTATTTTTTAAATAAAGGTTAAAAAATACTTGCATTCTCTTAATTTATGGGATATTCTATACGAAAGGTTAAGAGTATTATTAAGGTACTTAATGCAGAGAATATTATTGAAAGCAAAAAAAAATTAATCTATAACCATTAGCAAATTTACTAATTATCGATCATTTTCAACAGAATAGCTGTTTTAACATAAAAATCCTGTATTATTGTTAATGCGAAAAATGCAAATTTATATTGACAATATTGTATATTTTAATTAAAAAAAGTTTGACTAGAAAATAACAATGTATTGATTATAAACAGGAAATACATTAAACTGCGTAAACTTTGCACAAAATAAATTATACTGAGCAATACTCAATTAAGGCAAAAAAGATGATTAAAAAACGTATAACAAAATCTGCAACCCCAGCAACTGTCAGAAAAGTTAACATTGCAGAAGTGCTCCAGGCATTATGGACACATGAAAGCCTTTCTAGAGCGGAAATAACCACTATCCTCGGTCTTAGTGCAACAACAATGGCAAAATTAATGGATAGCTTGACTAAAGATGATATAATTATAGAAATTGCTAGTGAAGAAGCCGCAGGCAAAGGTCGCCCCAGCAAACATTACAAACTAAACAACAAGAAAATTGGCATTATTATCGTATTAATTGGAATATCACATACTAGAGTTGCAGCCTGTAGCCCAAATGGTCAACATATCTTTGACGGCGAAAAAAAATTTGCCACTCCTAGTGATTACACACAACTAATACTTAAGATTCGAGAAAATGTAGAAAATGTCTCAAAAAATTTCTCAAAAAATGCGACTATTGCACTTGGGTTAAGTATACCAGGAATGATAAAAGAAGACGAACACTATGTCAAACTATCACCAAATATAAAATTTTTAAACGGCAAAAAACCTGCACTAGATATCTGTGAAGGGACAAACTATTTTCCTAAAACAATTCAAGAAGAGCGTGCCCTCTGCCTAGCTCAATGCATAGATCCACGCTACAATCAGTTGAGTGACGTTGTTGCGATTGATCTCAGCGAAGGGTTTGGGCTTGGGATCATAAGCAGTAATCTTCTAATAAACGGCAGTAAAGGTTTTGCGGGAGAGCTCGGGCACGTATCAATAGTTGATAATGGCCCCGTATGCGCCTGCGGTAAAAGAGGATGCTTTGAAGTACTAGCGTCAGATACAGCGCTGATAAATGAAGCAAGTAAAGTAATGAAAAAAGACCTATCATTTGAAGACATTGTTTTATATCTTGACAATTCTGACAAAGACATAATAAAAGTAATAGACAACATCTGCAAAAATATAGCCAAAGCACTAGCAATAGCTATAAACATGCTCAATCCGCAAGCAGTACTACTGCACGCTCGTATGCTGGAAATAGAAGGTCACGATGTATTAGAAATAATAAAAAAACATATCTCCAACGATGCATTACAAGAACTGGTTGATAATTGTATAATTGCTAAAACCCCTATAAGCCGTAGATATGGAGTAGCAAAGTCAGCATCTGAAAAATTATTCCATATTCTTATTTCTGATACAAAACAATCATAACCATACTTTCACTTTAATAATTCTCATCACCTCATGCCAATACTTATAATCATATGATTTATTTGCAATTGCCTGTAATTTGTGTATAATTCATCTCAAGTTAATTATACTATTCATGACTTTATTTTAGGTATATCTTCTTAAATATTTTGCACTTATCATGAAACAAGAACCCGACTGCTTGCAGTAGGGTTTTGTCATGTCAGGAGGATACTGAATATGGAGTAAAGTATCACTATTTGAAACAAAGAAAGGTTTTAAATTTATATGCAACGCAAAAAAACAAAGATTATCGCAACAGTTTCAGACAGAAATTGTGACCCAGAGTTTATTGAATCTCTATATAAAGCAGGGATGAATATTGTAAGACTCAACACTGCACACCAAACACCACATGACACTTTGAAAGTCGTCAACAATGTGAGGGCCGTTTCAGATGAAATAGCCTTGCTTCTTGACACCAAAGGACCAGAAATTAGAACAACCAATATCTCAGAAGATATAGTACTTAACGACAAAGATATCATTCGACTTACAAGAGATGGAGGTGAGGAAGGGAGCTTCAGTGTAAGTTTCGCTGGACTTATTGATGAACTTGAAGTCGGCACAGATATTCTTATTGATGACGGCGCAACAAAACTACAGGTAAAAGAGAAGAAAAGTAACGAATTAGTGTGTGAGGCCATTGATGGAGGGACAATAGGAAACAAGAAGAGTCTAAATGTTCCTGGAGTACACCTGTCATTACCGTCGCTTACTGCAAAAGATAGAGAATATATTGAATTTGCAATAACCCATGATATTGATTTCATAGCGCACTCTTTTGTTAGAAACCGTGACGACGTAATGGCAGTTCAGAGCATCCTAGATACTCACAATAGCCCTGTTAAAATTATTGCTAAGATTGAAAACCGAGAAGGTATTGATAACATTGATGAAATTCTTGATTGCGTTTATGGAATTATGATTGCCAGAGGGGATCTAGGCATTGAAATACCTGCTGCAGAGGTGCCACTTATTCAGAAAAAAATGATCGACAAATGCATTACTAGAGCTTGCCCGGTAATCACTGCTACTCAGATGCTGCACTCTATGATCGACAATCCAAGACCAACTAGAGCAGAAGTAAGCGATATTGCAAATGCAGTACTCGATGGTACAGATGCACTTATGCTCAGTGGAGAGACTGCATACGGAAAGTACCCACGCGAATCAGTAAAAGTGATGTGTGAGATTGCCTGTAAAATTGAGGAAAATACTGAAGAACTGAGAGAACATGAGTTCTATAGCGATGAGCATAGCCATAGAATAAGTAACTACTTGGCAAAAACAGCTGTACATAGTGCTCTAGATTTGGGGGTAAAAGCTATTTTATCAGATACAACCACAGGTTATTCAACCAAATATGTTTCATCATATAGAAGCAAAGTTCCTGTATGCGCTAGAACTCACGATAAAAGGGTTGCAAGAGAGCTTGCTCTAAGCTACGGTATTATTCCTTTTTATACAGAACGTAACCAGAATACAGACTCACTTGTAACTCAAGCAATGGCTCAGCTGATAAACCTAGGATTAGTATCAGAAGACGATCAAGTGCTTATTCTTGCCAGTTCACCAGAAAGAACCAATGGCGCAAACTTAATCGAAATAAACACCCCAAAAAAATGTATAAATAATAAATAACCCTAATTCGCTTTAAAATAAGATTTAATTTCTTAAATAAATCTACTCTGAATTATTATTAATAACAATATTATATCCGCCTTGTCTATATCAGATAAGGCGGATTAATTTTATTCAAATATATTATCACATTCTCATTAAAGTTCAGGCATCCTATCAGTCGATAAAAGGGTATGATGACTAATTATGACGAAGATTACAATCCATTCTGGGATGGTGGAGCAGCAGCGCTACTATTAGTAGCGATAGCTGTTTCAATGTATATTTTTCTCTGTCTTCCAGCAAGACATTCAGCAGAAAAAATGAATATTGAACTAATGGAAGCAGAAAATAGAGTTGAAAATATGTATGATGAACTTAAAGCATACAGAATTAAAGCCGATGAATTAAGAAGAGGCGACCCAGAAGCAGTTGAGGAAGCAATTAGAGAACAATTGCTAAAAGGCGAAGAAGGAGAGTATGTACTCTAATTCTTTTAGTAAATTTTGAATAAAGTGAACAGATATGCCTGATGTACTATCACAAGATGAAGTAGATGCTCTACTCTCCTCCGTTGACGAAAGTGGAGCAGATTTTGGTGACGATTTAATGAATTTTTCCGGAAGTGCTCCCACTCCCGGAGGAAACTTTAATTCGAATTCATCTGACAACTCTTATAATGAAAATGTCCCTGAAATCGCAATTTACGATTTCAAAAGACCTGAACGTGTCAGTACAGACCAAATTCGTTCTATGGAAATGCTACATGAAGTACTTGCAAGAAAACTTGGTGCAAGTCTCTCAAGTTACCTGCGTACAATTGTTGACGTCAAACTAGCATCAGTAGAACAGCTTACATATCAAGAATTTATCATGAGTCTACCAAATCCAACCTGTTTCAACCTACTCTCATGCGAGCCCCTTGATGGACAGATGGTACTAGAGATAAACCCTTCAATTGTTTATCCAATTTTAGATAAATTATTAGGTGGTGGTAATACAGATGCCCACCTTCCTGAACGAGAAATGAGTGAAATTGAATGGCGGTTAATTGGGTATATGACCAATGAAACCCTAAGATTCCTTCAAGAAGCTTGGCAGCCTATCCTCCACATAGATTTCGAGGTAACAGCAAAAGAAGCTAACCCCCAACTTATGCAGATTGTTCCGCCTAATGAAGTTGTAATCCTAGTCTGCTTTGAAGTAAAAATGGCTGAAAGCTCTGGTATGCTTAATATATGCGTACCTTTCCCAGTTGTAGAACCGGTAATGGCCAATTTTTCTACCATTCAAACATGGTTTACAACTAGACGCTCAACAGATGCAGAAGCTGATAAGAGAAAACTTGAAGAAGGCGTTAATAAAGCAAAAATAGAAATAATAACCTATCTTGCGGAATCACATATGACAATGCACCAATTATTGAATTTAAAACCTGGAGATATTGTCACAACTAGGAAGAAAGTAAATGATTCACTCCTAATGACAATAGACGGCAAACCTAAATATCGAGGTACATCAGGTACATATAATAATTTTAAAGCATTCAAAATTTCTAAAAACGCTGGTATTGCAGATACCCCTTAATATACAAGATACAGGAAAAAGAGCGAATGAGTGAGTTAGATGATCTAAATGAACTCCTTGGAGAATCTGAGGGATTCAGCAGAATTCCTCAAAACATATTGCAGACAGGTGAACATCTTACAAGAGTGTTTACAAACAGTGGCTTTGAAGGCGTAGCAACTTTTATCGGAAAAGGTGTTTTATCAAGCATAAATGACTGCAATTTTATTACTCCTCGGGAAGCTCTTGACGAAGAAACTGAAGCACAGGTCGTAACAGAAATTACATGGAGCGGAGATAGAAACGGCAAAATTTATATACTCCTTCCTGAATCAGGTGCAAAAGGTGCAATTGCATTCTTTCTAGCTTTGGCAATGGGAACAGAACCTGATATTGAAGGAACTAAGCTTGATGATGAAGCAATGGATGCATATGGTGAACTTGCAAGTACTCTAGCTCAGCAAGGAGCTCAAGCATTAAGAGGAGAAGAAAAAGCAGGGGGAAAAATCAATTTCTCAGTTGTAAGTAACGAAATTCTAGATCCCGCAAACATAAATCTTGACGAAAAATTTGGCTCTGAGGACATGCTCTGCTCAAATGGTCAACTAACAATAGAGGGTCTTTCTCCCGTAAATATCAGAATATTCATGAGTTTATCCTGTACCGGAATGGAAGAACAAGCAAGCATACAGACTAAAGAAGATATTGTTGGAAATGATCAGGTTGGTGCTATAGTCGACACTACAGGGCATTCAAAGCCAAAACGAATTAAGAACAGAAATGCAAGTATAGCTCAAAAGCTTCCTGTCCCTGTCATTGTAGTACTTGCCACAACTAAGATGAGAGTTGAGAATGTAAAAGAACTTGCCCCTGGTTCAATTATTGAGTTTAAAAAATTTGCTGGGGAATTTTTAGATGTATGTGCAGAAAACACAAAATTTTCTGAGGGTGAGGTTGTAATTGTAAACCAGCACTTTGGTATACAACTACGAAGAATGACGCCAACCATACCACCTCCTAGACTATTAAAATAAAAATATTATAAAATAGCTGCCAAGAATATCTCTGGTAGCTATTTTATATAAAACCAAAATTTCCCATATAGTGCAGACCAAATAACACATAATATAAAAATCCCTTTCCAATACAATATGATTCTACTCCCTATTAGCCCCTTGCCTTTTCAAAAAAATACTATAAAATCTAGTATAATAATGAATTAATTGAAAACCAAGAAAGGATATTAATGGTTGCTGAACTAATAGATGGTAATGCTGTAGCAAAAGAACTGCTTGATGGTATTAAAAGGGATGTAAAAAAACTTACTGCAGCAGGTAAAAAGCCTCATCTGGCTGCGATCAGAGCTAACAACGACGCTGGAAGTGCTTGGTATGCAAAAGCACAAGGAGAACACTGCACAAATAACGGTATAGGATATACTCTTATCGAACTCGGAAAAGATGCGACTGAATCAGATATCCTTGCAGAAATTGAAAAGCTTAATATAGATGATAACATCTCAGCAATACTTCTGCACCTGCCACTGCCAGCTGATTGTGAACACCTCAAATTGGCTGGAGCAATAAATCCTATCAAAGACGCTGAAGGAGTTCACCCAGAAAACCTTGGTGCACTCCTTACAAACGGTTATTCTGACCCAGCCCCTTGTACAGCAGTTGGAGCAGTAGAATTAGTCAAAAGATTACGCCCAAATATGAATGGAGCAAAAGCCCTGGTTTTAGGCAGAAGTGCAATTGTAGGCAAACCTGCAGCACTCCTACTTTTGAACCTCAATGCCTCTGTGATGATTGGTCATAGTCGCTCAGATGTTGCGGCTTTATGCAAGGAAGCTGATGTTATAATCGCCGCAACTGGCGCATCATCAGTTACCTGGAATAGATACAACAAAGCTCTAAAAGCTTATAAAAATGGTGAAGGAGAAAAACCTGCGCCAGTAGACCTGAGCCCTCTAGTTAAAGCCGATATGATCAAAAGTGGTGCCATAATTGTGGATGTCGGTGTAAACCACATACCTACTGGACTGGATACAGATGGAGAACCACTCAAAAACAACAAAGGTAAAATTGCAATGCAATATGTTGGCGATATTGATTTTGAAGCATGTAAAGATATTGCTGGGCACATTACCAGCCCAAAAGGCGGCTCTGGACCTGTAACCAACGCTTATCTGCTTATCAACACCGTACACTCTGCTAAAAAGCTTTCAGGACTTAATTTTGATGCATAGAGATGACCCAAAATTTAAAGAACTTTATCCGTTTGAATCCAAGTACTTAGAGCTCAGCTCTGGGGTACGGATACATTATATTGATGAAGGTAATACAACAGACAATCAATCAAAAGAAATACTTCTGATGCTCCACGGCAATCCTAGTTGGAGTTTTTACTATAGAAATCTTATAAAAGAATTTTCGGCAAAATACAGAGTCATTGCTCCAGATCATATAGGCATGGGACTCAGTGATAAGCCACAAAATTATGCCTATACTCTCAGTAATCATATTGCAAACGTAACAGAATTACTTGAAAAGATCTCTCTTGGAAACGAAAGAGTAAACCTTGTCGTCCATGATTGGGGAGGCGCAATAGGAATGGGCTGGGCAACAGCAAATACCGAAAGAGTTGGAAAACTGGTTATTCTTAATACAGGAGCATTTATCTCAACTGATATTCCCTTCAGAATCAATATTTGCAGGATTCCAGGTTTCGGTGCTCTAGCAATAAGAGGAATGAATGCATTTGCAGCTGCTGCAACATTCATGGCTGTTGAAAAACCCTTATCAGCAAATGTAAAGAGTGGCTATCTCATGCCATATAATAATTGGAAAAACCGAGTTGCAACTCTGCGGTTTGTACAAGATATTCCATTGAAGCCTTCAGCAGTAAGCTATAAAACACTTAAAACAATTGACGGCAACTTAAAAAAGCTTGAAAAAAAAGATATGTTGATTCTCTGGGGAGGCAGAGACTGGTGTTTCAATGATAGTTTCTTTACAGAGTGGAGAAAAAGATTTCAAGACGCTAAATTTGAGTACTATGAAAATGCTGGGCACTATCTACTTGAAGACAAAAATAAAGAGATTATCTCAAGACTAAAAGTATTTTTTAAATAATATTGAAAAATAATAATATATGAAAGGTGATAGAATGAATGTACTTATAATAGGAAATGGTGGCAGAGAGCACGCTCTTGCTTGGAAAGTAAAGCAATCAAAGCGACTGAACAAGCTGTATATTGCTCCAGGTAATGCAGGCTGCAGCGAAGTTGGTGAGTGCATTGATTTAAATATGAACAACATCCCAAGTATCATACGCTGGGCAAAACAAAATGACATAGATTTTGTTATCCCTGGTCCTGAAGCTATACTTGTTGAAGGGATTGTAGATGCTTTTCTTGAAGCAGGAATTAAAGCTTTTGGCCCAACTAAGGCCGCTGCAGAGCTTGAAAAAAGCAAAGTATTCTCCAAAGACCTAATGCGTCACAACGGCATCCCAACTGCGGACTACGCTATATTTGAACAGTATGAATTCGCTATTGATTATATAGACAGTATTACAGAAGACGGCCCAATTGTAGTAAAAGCCGATGGGCTAGCAGCAGGTAAAGGAGCAATTGTCTGTAAGAATCATGAAGAAGCTAAAGAAGCGCTAACAAGATGCATGGTTGATCATGAATTCGGTGAAGCAGGAGGAAAAGTAGTTGTTGAAGAGTGCTTGGTAGGTGAAGAGCTTTCAGTTCTTGCCCTGACTGACGGAAAAACAATTGCCCCATTAGCTTCATCACAAGATCATAAAGCAATATTTGATGATGACAAGGGACCTAATACCGGTGGAATGGGAGCATACTCTCCTGCCCCACTAATGACTGAAAAGTTACTTGATCAAGTAATAGAAGATGTACTTGTTCCAACTGTTCACGCTATGAACAACTGTGGCAAACGCTTCAAAGGAGTGCTATATGCCGGTCTTATGATTACCAAAAGTGGTCCTAAAGTACTCGAATACAATGTACGTTTTGGTGATCCTGAAACACAGCCTATCATGATGAGACTCGACACAGACATTCTTGATCTGCTTGAAGCTGTGTGTGACGGCAAATTGAGTGAGATGGATATAAACTGGAAAGATGAAGCTGCGGTATGTGTTGTAATGTCAAGTGGTGGCTACCCTAGCAAATATCCAAAAGGCATTGAGATAAAAGGACTTGGAGAAGTTTCAGAAAAGAAAGATAATGCGGTAGTTTTCCACGCCGGCACTAAAGAAAAAGGAAACAAAGTAGTAACAGATGGTGGGCGCGTACTTGGAGTTACTGCGTTAGGTTCAGATATTCCTCAAGCAATTGAGAATGCATACGCAGCAGTAAATAAAGTAAACTTTGAAGGTGCACATTTTAGAACAGACATTGCTAAGAAAGCTCTAAAAAGACTATAAGGATATATAATGGTTGAAATATTAAAAGCAGACTACAGATCGATTAAACCTGCATGTAAAGCTTTGATGGAGAATAAGGTAATTGCTTTCCCAACAGAAACTGTATATGGGCTAGGCGCTATATATGGCAGTGAAGAAGGCGAAAACTTATTAAGACAACTCAAAGGGCGTGACAAAGACAAGCCATTTCAGATACTTATTCCAAACTTTAGCTATGCAAGTAAATATGCAAAATGGGATAATCCGAAAGTTGATAAACTTATGCATGCATTCTGGCCAGGACCTATGACATTGGTACTGCCTGCTCATAATTCTGGAACATGCGGGCTAAGAATTCCTGATAATAAATGGCTAAGGATTTTAATGCTCGAAATTGGAAGTGGCCTAATAGCAACCAGCGCCAATATTTCTGGAGAAAAAGCAGCTACCTCAGCAAAAGAGATTAATGAAAGTATTGGACAAGACTTAGAATTAATCATTGATGACGACGAAGCTGAAATTGGTGAAGGCTCAAGTGTTATAGGTATCAATACCGAAGGTGATCTTGAGATATTCCGCCATGGAGCGATTTTGGAAGATGATATAAATAATATTTTTAATAGCTAAACTTATATTATTATTTACCAATAAGGCTCAGAAAAATCTTCTGAGCCTTATTAATAATATTACCTAAATATTTCCGCTCTCAATATCCGCTACAAATTTACTTGCAAACTCATCATACCTAGCATCTTCAATAGCTTTACGGGCATCTTCTAGCATCTTCATATAGAAGCGAATGTTATGAATGGCAGCATAAATTGGGCCAAGCATTTCACGAGCAATAAAGAGATGGCGTAAATACCCTCGAGTCAAATTTCTGCATGTATAACAGTCACAACCTTCCTCTATCGGTCTCTGATCGTCTCTATACTTTAAATTTCTGATTTTAATTTTACCCTGTCTAGTAAATACTTCCGCATGTCGCGCATGGCGGGTAGGCATTACGCAGTCAAACATATCCACACCATGCCCAATAGCACGAATAATATCCTGTGGTCTGCCAACTCCCATAAGATATCTAGGTTTGTTCTCAGGAAGCAACGCAGCTGTATATTCTACTACTTGATCAATTTTTGCAGGATCTTCACCAACACTTACACCACCAATAGCAGTTCCTGGAAGATCCAGTGAGACTATCTGTTCAGCACTCTTGCGCCTGAGATCTTCATACACCCCACCCTGTACGATACCGAATAGCGCCTGCGTCTCACGGTTTACCCAAGCCTCTTTTGAACGCACCGCCCAGCGATAAGTTCGTTCTATACTCTCAGCAACTACCTCATGTGAGCTATCTCCAGCTGGGCATTCATCAAATGCCATAAACATATCTGCACCAAGAGCCTGCTGGATTTCTATCGATCTTTCAGGTGAAATATAAATTTTAGAGCCATCAATATGGTTTGCAAAAACAACACCATCATCAGTAATTTTATTAATATCAGCGAGGGAAAAAACCTGAAATCCACCGCTATCAGTAAGAGTAGGTCCATTCCATCCCATAAACTTACTCAATCCCCCGAAATTTTTTACGACTTCTTCACCGGGTCTTAGTGAAAGATGGTAAGTATTGGCAAGCACAATTTCACAACCACATTCACGTAACATCTGTGGTGTCAGCCCTTTAACCGCGGCCAAAGTACCGACTGTCATAAAGAAAGGTGAATTAATTTTCCCGTGAGGGGTCTCTAAAACTCCTCTTCGCGCTTTATTTGACTTGTGACTAACATTAAATTGAATTGCACTCTGCATAGCTTTTTCTACCCATTTAAAATATATCCCAGAAAAAAAACACCTGACTGGCAGGTGTTGATAACTACAGTAATTTTGCCGTATATTCAACAAAAGTCAAGTCTTTTACCCCGTAACTGGTATCTTAGCCATATTTCGTTTAACCTCAACAAGTTAAGTTCACATAATATAACAAGATGTTTAAGAATATTCTTTAAAACTAGTTGCAGTAAAATAGAACATAGAATATAATATTTAAACTGCTATTTGTTTGTAATGATTTCATTTTAATTTTTAATATAAATAATATACCGAATATATTTAGAAAGGTGGTTCAAGTGGCATTACAGAAGTTCAGAGATAAACAAAAAATGATTTACTGGATCGTAGCAATTATTGTAATCCCTTCATTTATGATTTTTGGTTACTCTCAAGTATTTGACTACAATCCTGAAAACGGTACTGTTGGTGTCATTGATGAAAGACCATACACTGTTCAAGAATTTAATGACTTCTACCAACGTATTCAGGCTGTGAACTTTGGACAACCTGTCTACCTGACTCTGGATGGTCAGACACCATGGCTTCAGTCAACCAACGCAATGTTTACAGTTCTTGCTCTTAGAGATAAAGCAAGGCAGAATGGCATTATTGTTACTGATGATGAAGTAGCAACTTATATCAAAGGTCAGTTTGGGTATGAAGGCAATAGCGAGAAGGAACTAGAAGATCTTATACGTACTATGCTCAAAGAGTCATCACACTTAAAGAGTGTATATGATTATAAAATTGGCGTCAGAGACTGGTTACTAGTTAAAAAGTTCCTGAATGTTCTGGATAAATCTATCTTCTTTCCTAGTACATTCGCCAATATTTCAAATACAATGCAAAAAACGACTGTCACTTACGGAAAACTTGATATCCCTGTTAAAGAATTCAACAAAACAGCCGCAACAGAATTTAATGAACTCTCAGAAGCTGAACTGAAGTCAAGAGCCGAAAATTTCATTAATGAATTCCAAAAACCTGGTTACCGCACTTTATACCCTTTCTTATGGACACCGGCAAAATGGAAACTGGAATATATTTCTGTGCCACTGGTTGTTGAAACTCTCGAACCAGAGACATCAGATGAAGTAATTGAAGATTTCTACAAATCAAACCCAGACAGATACAAAGACAATAATGGCAATGCAGAAAAATTTGAAAACATCAAAGAAAAAGTAAAAAAAGACTATATTGCTAGCTACAGAGTTAGAACTGTTCAGACAACCTTTGGCAATGAATATGACCGTTTTTTACATAGAATGGTTTTAAAAGGTGAAAATTCTGACAAGGCTATCCAAAAAGTAGAACTAACTGATATTGATGCAGATTCACGTCTAAAGTCTAGAGGAGTAAGTACAGGATCTACTGGTTCAAAGCTTCTTAGCGCTTATGAACTAGCTGATAATCCTGTCTTTGTAGGTAGTGGAATCCAGTACTTCCTTGCAAAACTTGATCATCAATTCCAAAATGCAAAACAACAAGATCTTGCAGACAAGAAGAATGAAGCTGTTCAGAAAATCTTTGATGACTACTCAAAATCATTTAGAGGCTATGAACAATTCAATACAGAGATACCTTTCGCTTCATCTGATAAGACCCTTTCTAAGGTTAGAATTGTAGACTATAAGGAAGGCAAAAAACGCAGCTTAAATGACAAAGATGGCAGTGAACTGCTTGAAGACATCAAAAAAGCCATGATTGAAAATACTGCAGATAAAATGGCTCAGGATGCTGCTGAAAATGCTAAAATTGCACTAAAAGAAAACAAAAAAGAAATTGATGGCAAGGAAGTAATTACCGATGAATCCAATTTTTCTTCATTATACCTCAACAGAAACAGAAACCTTTCAAAACTTGGTCTGACCCCTGTAGGAGAAACTTTTGGTCCAATCGTGAATGAAACTGCGACAGGCTACAGCGTATACATTATTTATAATAAAGATACTGACAGTCTTGAAGGTCAGAAAGCACAGCCTATTGATGCCAACACTCTATCGCAATATTACAGAGGCAACTCTGAGTACCAACCTGAGTTCCCTATGACACCAGTTATCAAAGTTGGAGCCAGACTAGCAGCATATTTATATGCTCAAGATAGTAATATAAAATTCGTTAATAAAAATTAACTCTACCCCGGTCTAGACAAGTTCTTGACCGGGTCTGATTTATATTTCTCTTACAACAGGAGGATCCATGTCTACACTGAATAATGATAACTCCAAAAGAGTCTTTCTGTTACCTGGTGAATACCATGTATCACGCACCAAGTGTGAAATAGCAACATTACTAGGTAGCTGCGTATCAGTAACACTCAAACATAAATCATTACCATGTGGTGGCATGAACCATTACTTGCTCGACAGAGCTCCACTTGGAGATAGCGATAAAGGTCGATATGGCGATACCTCACTTCAGACAATTCTTTGGCTGATGAAAAAAATTGACTCCAATGTTGCAAACTTCACTGCTGGAATTTATGGTGGTGCTGCAGTAGTCAGCCACTTGGCAAATGGTTCTGGAAGTGATATAGGATTTAGAAATATTACACTAGCTAGAGACTTCCTTAAAGCAAATAGAATTAAAGTAACAGAAGAGGAAGTTGGCGGTAAAAGCGGCAGAAGAGTTTATTTTGACACGGAAACCGGTGAAGTCCGTACTAAAATCATTATGAAGTCTGAGGAAGCAAAAAAGCTAGCCCAAAAACGTAATGATATTGCCTCCAGAAACACTAAAGTATTGATAGTGGATGACTCCCCCTTGGTAAGAACAATACTTAGAAGAGCAATTGAAGGTAGCAATGGCATGGAAGTATGCGGAGAAGCTGGTGATGCTTATGAAGCTAGAGATATGATAATAAGTACAGACCCAGATGTTGTAAGCCTTGATATAATTATGCCTAAAATGGATGGCTTGAAATTTTTGAAAAAGTTGTCTCAATACTTACCCAAACCAGTTGTTATTTGTAGTACAATTGCTAAAGATTCCTCTGATATTACTAAGAAAGCATTTGAAAGTGGCGCACTTGCAGTAATTGATAAAGATTCCCTAGAATTATACAAAGGTATGGATACTGTAAAATCAAAGTATATCCCTACAATCAGAAAAGTTGCTGGAATGGTAGCCAAGAAACATACATAATTTGAAATCATTTGAGGCACATATTGATTTGACCGTTTTATTAACTATTTTATAGGAATAATCAAGAATGAGCTATAGCATAACAACTTTAAAAGAAGTAAAAGATAAAATCTGGGACGTTATTCATAAAACTCCAGCATTTGATATTCATACAAACCTTTACGACACACGATTTGAGCTTTCTTTTATTAAAACTGGTATTGATGAACTTTTAACAACTCAAGAATTGACTGATGAATTATTTCGCTATTCTCCCCATAGTATAAGCAACCCAAATCAAGAGCTTACTAGAGAAGAATTTTCATCACTACCTCTACGAATCAAATCTGAACTCGTATGGCATAGATTATTTCTTGCTAATACTCCTTTAAGTGAAACGACACGTTCTGTTCTTACAGCACTAGGGCTGCTGCAACTAGATCCAAAAACTCGTAATCTGGGAGCATATAGAAACTTTTTTTCCAATTCTTCATTACAAACCCATATTAATTTAATTCTAAAGCTCGCTAATTTAGAAGGTCTTGTCACCTGCTATAACCCATTGTTACCGTCAGTTATAGAAAAGATTAATAAAACTAAAGCTGAGGACAAATTCTATACCGCGCTTGATTTTTCAGCAATGATCTGCAATTGGAAGAAGAACTACGAACTTCTTAGCAAACAAGGCTATCCCGTAAAGCGAAGCCTTGATAAAAATGTATACCCGATTATTCTTAATTATCTTTTAGATTTAATTAATGAAACAAATGCGATTTACTTACACCTAAACCTACCTTCAGAAATAAGTTTTTCAAACAAAAGTAATAATATAATCAAGCTTCTCACAAAATGCCTTATACCGGCACTGATTAAGACCCATAAGCCTCTATCAATTTGGTTTAACGAAACTAAAAATGCCCCAACGCTAAATTCATTGAAAATGAATGAGTCACTACAATTTTCTAATATCGATTTTATTCAAGAACTTTCATCTAAGTTTCCTGATCTAAAATTATTAATTACTGATTCAAATTATGAAAATCAATACGGCTTGACCCTACTTGCTAAAAAGAACCATAACATTATGCCTATGAATGGTAGTACTCATCTTTCTGCTCAAAGCTCATTCACCGAAATAAGCCGTATGCATTTTGATCAATTAGGAACAAGCTTCATCGCCCACACCAGTAGTGCAAATGTATACGAAGAACTTCTCCCAGAATGGGCTCATTCTCGTTGGATGCTGGGCGAACTACTTCAAGAAAAGTATTCTAATCTATACCGTACGGGGTGGAGAGTAACTGAACAGGAAATTGAAAGAGAAGTCTACAATCTTTTATCAGGAAATGCAAAGAAGTTCATTAATATTAATTAACTCCAGCCAATAGTATAAATCAATAAATATAAAAAGCTACCGATGACAGGTAGCTTTTTATTTATAATCTAATATTTATCAAAAATCCTTACTTACATTTTCAATTTGATCACGCAATTTTGCAGCAAGCTCGTAATCTTCACGTGCTACCGCATCTCTAAGCTTTCTCTTCAACTCAACTAATAAAACATATTGTGACTCTTCGTTATTCTGAGATGGCGATTTACCCACATGATGAACAGTAGAAGCATGAATTTCATCAAAAAGTGGCAACAAACCCTTTTTAAAGACCTCATAATCATTTGCACAACCAAGTCGTCCGCTTTTCCTGAATTCCTTCCATTTCATTCCACACTTATCACAGGTGATGTCCGGCTTAGCTTTATTTTCTTCATTAGCATTACTATCAGTATTCAATACAAAATCAATAGAATTCAATGAAGGATTTACTTTCTGAGTAAAAACCTTTTCAAATGAAAACGTCTTATGAATGTGGACCCCGTTTTTTTCTGCGCAACTTTCACACATATGCATCTCTGTTTTAACATTATTATTTATATTTGTAAGATGCACCGTTGCTGGAGCTTTTTTACAAATATCGCATTTTTTAGACATAGTATTCTCCTTATACAGCATAAGAATAATTTATTATTCTCTACTATATATAGTATATACCATATGTAAAAAAACAGCAACAGTAAATATACTCTTTATTAATAACAACTAAAATTACGGCTTTTCGATCTTATACCCAAAATCTAGTATAATTTCCTTGAGATCTTCAAGAGAAAGAGGCATAATTTTAGTTTTAATAGCTTTTGTAACTTTTATGATTTGTTCCAATTTGGGATTTCGTGTTTCAGTTAATATTATACCACACAAATCTTTATTCTCCGTCATCAGACTTGTAATAATTCGTAAACCATTAGTTTTTCCAACCTCAAAATTTGTAAGAATTAATATTTTCTCATTGGAATATTCTTTAACAGCAGCAACGACTTTATCATAGCTATCCGCCTCTACAATATTCTCCACTCCTAGCTTTTTAAGAATATTTACATGCGTCCTGCGTCTGGTGTGCTTAGTATCCACTACACAAACAGCAAATCCCTGCCCATGAATCATATAATTGATTTTATTATCCAACTCTTCAAGTTGCTCTCTTGTGTAGATCCCACTCTCTTCAGCCATAAAATTATATTATCCTTCTGAGTTATCCTCTTCATCATCAGATTCCTGATATGGTGCAATTTTCATTGTAGCATTATTAAAATCTTCAACAATTCTAGCTGGACCTCCAACCTCTTTCATAAACCGCTTTGAACATAAACTCGTCTTTATATGCACATCCTGATACAAACGCGACAAAACGACTACCTCTTTTATAGGCTCAAATCTCTCACTGCTTAAGATTCTTTCCTTAGCATCAAGCAACCTGATATATGCTTTTTTAATTTTCTTAAAATATTCACAAGATTTAATAACAACTTCTTTCTTTTCAGAATCGAGCTTTTTAAAGAAAACCCTATCACCAATACTATTTTTTATCGGTTTTAATGCAGTCTCAATTTGAGAACTTAGTACTGACATAGCCTCTTCAATACGCTCTACCTCATAGTTAAGCCCAGGCTTTAATAGAGTAGGAGTTCCGACTTCAGATCCAATCTGCATTGCTTCTATACCCTTCAAACCACTGACACTCCCACCAATTATTTTCTTAGACGTAACGTTACCATTGCATTTAATTTCAGAATTTACAATTTCTTTTTTAACAATCAGATTATTTTTTACCTCTACATTAGCAGCATTTATATACTTTATTTCAGCATTACCTCCACAAATAATCTCTGACCTTCCTTTACCGTTAATACCACCTCTAACTATTAGGTCACCTTTTGATTTTACTTTAGAATTGCCCACAACACCATTAATTTCAATACTATCCGCTTCAATTATAAATTCATCCTGAACATTACCAAATACATTTACATGCCCATTAAAATGAATATTACCGGTTTCAAAACAAACATCCCCAGAGACATCATATACACTTCGCACAGAAAAAATTCCGTGAGAGAGTACTGGCCGTCCATGGCTGGTAGCAATTACTTCTGTTCTATCAGCATTAAACTCCGCCCCTTCACTCAATATAATATTTACTTCTTTACCATTCTTTGCAGCAATTACCTTACCTGAAAGATTATATCCATCAACGCCGAGTTTAGGAGGTATTATAGTGACTAGAGGAGTACCTTCTACTACAGACTCAACCGATACTGCATTTTTATAATCAACCGCACCACTCGCTTCTACTCCAACATACTCCGCTTTTCCAGAGACGTTTACATGAAACTCCAATTTTCCATCAACACCATTTATAGGTGGTTTCCCCTGCGCTACAATATATTTTTTCCCGTCTTTTAGGTCCTTAAGCTCCTGGAAAGCCTTATTTATTTCTGCTGTATCAATACCCTTAAAGACATTATTTTCCTTTAGCAATTCTTTAAGCTCATTTGAAGTCGTAATAGTACCAGGCAATTTTGAGCTTGCCTGTAAAGTTACTACCATTTCTTCATGATCTACAGTTACACTGAAAGCATCCATTTACAAACCTCTTATATAATTAGCTAAATGAAATAATTTGAACCTCAAGAAATAAGATAAAATATCGCAAAATAGATATTTAACTACGTCCTAACACAAAACAAATAAAAAACATAATAATTATAATCATATAATATTACACATTACTGATTTCTAATTTTTCTTCAGTTTTGTCACACAATATAATACTTATCGACATATTTACCGGGATACTTAATTATGAGTACAAAAAAGGATGCAATATTTAGTCTACTAAATAATCCACCAACAATTGAAGACAGAAAAATTAAGTGTGAACAAGTATATGAAATGTTTACTGAGAATAATAAGTGCTCACATATTGTTGTACTAGACAATCTTCAGCCAATTGGATTAATAACTAGAACACACTTTATGCTTGCAAATAGCGGTGCGTTCGGGTACTCACTACACCAAAAACGACCAGCAATAAATATTGCTATCAAGGACTTCCTCATCGTTTCTGATAGCAGTTCTATCCCTGAAATTGCATCAGCAGCAATGCATAGAGACGACGATTATATATATGACCCAGTTGTTGTAGTTGACTCAAATGGCACATATTTAGGATGCATTCAAATTAAAGCCTTACTCTTAAGATCAAGCCAACTGGAAATTGAACTAGCAAAAAGCGCCAATCCACTCACAGGATTACCCGGAAATAAAAATATAGATCTCTGGATTTCTGATGCGCTACATACAGATGAATACTATATAATATACGGAGATCTTAGTAATTTCAAAGAATATAACGACACATATGGCTTCAATAATGGCGATGCTGTGATTAAACTTGCAGCGAAAATTATGAAGAAACAACAATTTGCTATTTCATCAAATACAAATATTGGACATATTGGTGGCGATGATTACATTATTGTTTCAACTAATACAATAAATAAAACAGCTGTAGAAAAAATCTGCTCCAATTTTGATACTCAAGTTAAAAAATATTTCAAACCTGAACATGTGGCGAATGGTATTTACGAAGTAAAAAATAGACAAGGATATATGCAATTAGTACCAATAACAACTCTGGTACTTTCAGTAATAACCCATAAAAATTTTGAGTATACACCACATATTGCTGAAATAGCCAAAGCTGCAGCAAGTCTCAAGAAAGTTGCAAAAATGCAGGCTATCGAACATGGCTGCAGCTGTGTCGCTTACGAAAGAAGAGTCTACACAAAGGACTCACCTCCATAATAATTTCATAATAAAAATTTGGCTATTTGAACAAATTTTTGAGCAAATCTTTTTCGCTAGAATTATCCTTACTGTCCTTATTATTACTTTCACTATTAATAACACTGTTTAATAAATTAGAAACAGACTTTACAGGATCATCTTCACCGCTAGAAGCACTACCTTCACTTCCTGATTTATTACTATTATTAAGAGCATTACCCAGAAGATTAGTCACTGATTTTACAGCAGTTCCAGCAGAATTATCAAGAATAGACAGCGCAGCTGTCCCAATACTACGTAGCATAATATTTAGTACTGTGGTAAAAGCAACTCTTGGATTATTTCCGCCAATATCTTTTACGTGTGTCTGTGGTATCTTAATACTTGTATTAATAATTTTTGACTTAATAGACACTACACCATTATTGAGGTATAAATTCTTAATCAACACACCATTCTTCTGATCAGAAACGACTACGTTATCATTTGCCACTTTTCCCTTACTTTTCCCAACTTGCACGTCTGCCTTTGCAACAGTCCCTTGAGTGCCAGAAGAAGCAGGCAAAAGAGTATCAATATTCTTCTGAAGAGCCGAAATACTATTACCACCTACTTTCATTTCATATATCGCCTTAAAGCTGCTTACAATCATTTCATCTATAATATTTTTTCCTTGAGCAATCGCGTCTAAATTAAGAGCCAAATCAATTTGCCCAACCTTTATAGGAGTTGGTTCGGAAAATCCCGATGGTGATGTAATAGAAAGCCCGCCGACCATGATCTTACCTTTTTCTGTATTTCCCTGAATTTTACCTACGCCAACCGTCATACTTACAGGAGAGTTTGTAGATTTAAGGCTTACCGAGCTTGGATTGACAGCGACTTTATTTCCTGCAGAAAACTTATGCTTAATTCCACCAAGCAATGTTGAATACTTATCATTAATCTGTAAATTCATAGCTCCAATATACCCACCAAGCGTACTAGGTAGACCAGTATCAAGGCTAGCTCTCATTTTATCAAGATCGATTTTTTTAGACATTATACTTGCTGTTACTATATCTTGATCAGGGTTGACAACTATATCTTTTGCAACTAAATCAATAGGTGCCAAAACTCTAAACTTCGGCAAGCTCAACATAAACTTATTGTTACCTTTTGGCTGGTACTTTAAATCTTGAAGATCAAACTGCAATGCCCCACCTGTAAGACTAACTCTATAAACATTTACTAATCCTGATTCACGACTATCAAGTTTATAATATAGTTTTACTTTTTGATTACCTAACTTATTATATACATATGGCGTAGCTTTTAATTTTATTTGAGCCTCGTCAAAATTCATCTCACCAGTAACAGCAACATTCTTACCCTCAAGCGAGATTAAGTTGTTGAGTTTTGTGCTACCCTTATATACCAACATGTCATCAATACCAAAGCCTGAAGAGTTAATCTTACCTGCTAATTGAATAGTCCCTTTGCTCTTAGCCTTAACCATTCTCAAATTACTCAACTCAAGATCATTTCCTCTTAAATCAAGTGTTGTTCCATTACTGAGCAAATACTGTTTAAGCAAAGGCACAGAAATTGTAACTACTGGGATATTAACTCCGCTCGGAAGCGATTCAAGAATCAGAGAAAGCTCTGGAGTTTTAGCTAATTTTGAAATATTATCTATTATAGTTGCTGCACTTAAACGTGTTATAAACGCTTTATTATTTCTGTCACCAGCCAGTATAAACCTACTCAAAGTCAATCTATCAAGCTTCGGATCAAAAGCAAAAGCTAACTCAGCATTACCGCTATATTCCATTCCTTGTGGTAGTGTTAACCCCTTCCAGAAATCTGCCCCAGCTTTTATATCAACTTTAAAAGGTGAGAGGCTTGCAAGAATAGCCCCAACATCACTATTGCCCAGAGCATCTATAATCTTCTTAGGATTAATCACTAACTCTGTAATTTTTGCAATAATTCCAGTACTATTCAAATCAAATTTATTTAAAGCAATACTTCCATCCTGCCTTGAATCAATTTCAACGATAAGGTTCTTCCCCGTTTTTACAGCTGCAGGCACAGAATCACCAAGTAAAGCGTAGAGATTGCTAAAAGCTTTCTCACCAAGCTTTATAACAGCGCGCAAGTCTTTTATGCCATCTAGCCCAACCAGAAGATTCTTAGATATCTCGCTCAACCCTATACGCCCTACTTTAAAATCAATATCAGCAGTGTCGCCTTTAACCTTGATTGACTTGACACTCAACACTTGTGTATTGAGTAAATCCTTCAGGATAAAGCTGCTTGTTATACTTGTCTTATTATCAGTAAACTTCCTACCAGAATCTGTAGTAAATATAGCGTTCTCAACTAATATTGAACTATTTGCAGCAACAGAAATTTCATCATGGTTAATTAGAGCTTTTCCGGCAACTGTTCCTCTCATTACACCTGCAACTGGATATTGCGCCACCCTTAACCCAGGGACAAGATTCTGAATCCTCTTTATAAGATTTATCCCAGACCCCATCCTAAAAGCAAACTGCTTATTAAATGTAAGAGCTGTCGCTCCGTTCTGTTCTTTTGTGCCTTCAACAGTAGCTTTTAATTGCACTGCTTTCTTTTCAGCTGTGACTTCAAAGCTGCCATCAAACTTATTATCAGCTTTTGGAGAATATACTACTTTGATCTCACATGGTTCATACTGTTTTTTAGTATTATTCATCTCAACAGCAACACTTACTGAGTTACCTTGATCCACATTAAAAGTTAAATCTAGTACTTCATCAATACTTTTTAGACCAAGCTTAGAGAGCGGCGCCTCAAAGGCTTTGAATACTTCTGGCACACTGATTCTAGCTTTTGCCTCACCTTGGAATGACAGCTTATTTGAACTAAGCGGAATAACTACACCATCGCCATTCAATGTGTTTATTTGTATCCCAGGAGCATTACATTTTGCCTGAAGAGTCAAGAACTCTGGAGTAAACTGATCTATAGCTTTGACCTTACCGCTTATCAACATAGTAATAGGTGCAGCGACAGAGGCACCATTGTTCTTTACTACAAGATCTTTGGATCTAATATTAAAATCATACCCCCAGTCATCACTCTTCTTCCAAGTAAAATCACTTCCGAGAATAATATCACCTCGAGCAAGATTATAAAGATCTAAAGCTTTCCCTATAGCACTGCTGCTTATCGCACCAACATCAATATTACCCTGAATACTTGTTATTATTTCATTTCCAAATGATCCAGATATTTGTGTATTAAGATCGACCCACTTACCACGAGTATCAGAATTAGTACTACTTATTTCAACCGAACCACTTCTGATATTAGACCATTCCTGGCTAAGATCTGTATCTGCTTTCAGATTAAACTCTAAACCTGGTGCTCCGCCTTTTAATACTTTATTTTTCCTATAAAATTGTACTATCTTCTTTGATTTAAGGTTAATTTGTAAATTTACCTTTGACAAATCTTCAGCTTTTACTGAAACAAGCCCAGAAATCGGATCAGCCAAACGCACAGCTTGGTCAGTTGACTGAATATAGTACTTACCAATATAGCCAATATCTAAATCTTTTATATCTAGATTAATATTAGTTGAACCGATAAAAGCCAATGGCTTATCAGCTCTATTAGCAGCAGCATCCCAATCAAAAATAATCTTAGCCTGAAATTTGACTCCACCATTTTTTACATCTGGTGTTTCCTGGCCAATATTAATCCCTACCGTCACCCCGGTCTTCTTCAATCTTGCCAAAGTATCCAATGTAAAGTGCACACTTTTCAATAGATTACTATGATCATGAACGTTGACATTAACATTTCTTATTTTTGCATCAATATCAGCAATTTTCCAATTAAAATCTGCAACCCAATTCTTCCATGGCAAATCTGCAAATGATGCCAACAACCTATTAATATTAGTTGAGAATTTATCCCCATCGTCAATAGTTAATGCATTTATGGTATTTTGCTTAGTAGAGATTACAGAATTACTGACAACCCCTGTCTCAGCCTTCACAACTCTCTCAATATTCAGATCAATTCCATCTATATCTACTATTATTACTGGTTGAAAGTTAATAATTGAATTAATAACTTCAATTTCAGCATTAACTTTTTTAACCTTTAAAAACTGAGGGCTTGAAGCAGACGTTTTATTAAGTTCAAGAGATAAACCAGACAATTGCACTTGACCAGATAGTGACCAATCAATTCTTTCGATCTTACAATTTCCACCTGTAGCTTTTGATATTTCGCTTTCACATAATGATTTTAAATATCCTTCACTATAAGTACTTTTTAGATAATATATGCCACCACCTACCGCCAGTATGAATATTGCCAGTATAATTAAAATGACCTTAATAACAGAATTCTTCTTTTTTTGATTTTCTCTACCCTTATTTGAATCAATTTTAATCTCTGGTTCTTCCATTTATATTTCCTTCTAATTTATTGTAATAACAGTGATTTATACTTTATTTTATATCATATTATCGATAATAGCAAAACAGAAAACTACACTATAAAAATTATTTATATTATAAGATCATTATGCGACCATTTTCTATGACTTTTCTCAAAAATTTGCTTAAATTTTCTTACTTGCTTTCTACCAATTTGTAACTAGGCAAATGGCTGTATATTTCTTCTATATTTATATTTAAAGTCCTTTTATCAGATTGTTTTTTTCTTAGTATCTAACAAAGTTTGCAGCAAAACAACTCATTAAATACTATAGCAATAAACAGTACTTCCTACCGAAATTCACATTACTAAAAATTTATACTAAATAACACATATATATATATTTATAATATATTCAATAATAACTATTAAATATTATATTTTAGTCTATACCATTAATGCAACTTACAACATTCCATAATAATTTTTTAAGTGACCTATCTAAGCATATATGACTAATATATGAAATTATAAATTTGACTAAGATGTTTTTACAAGGTATAATGAGTTAGAATTCTAACACACAGTATCTAGGAGGCGTATGTCAAATAATAATCGAGGAAAAGAAATATGCAGTATTATAAATTATGCTATGCCATGCTTCATAAAAAATTTAGATCATATAATTCACCGTTACAATGAATCTGGATATACCCTAAATGGAAACCAGATTAAAGTAATTAATGCCGTAAAAATTTTAGGAAGTATCTCACCTTCTGAATTGAGTAGAATTTTAGGAATGCAAAAAGGTAGCCTATCTACAATCATTAGTTCCCTTGTTAAGCAAAACCTTCTTTTTAAAACATTTTCTAAAACAGATCCAAGACGATATACATTATCAATTACAACAGAAGCAATAAAACTCCTTGAAAACAAGAACAGATCTGATTCTATAAAGTATAACGAAATCTTCTCTGCGATGCCGGATACCGATTTTATAAAAATTAAAGAAGGATTCTCTCTGTTGCTAAAATATCTCAACAATACTAAAAGGATTTAATAATGGTTAAACGCACATTTGAATTCGACTCATTTGGTCCATGGATTCTAGAGATTAAAGGAAAACATAGAATACCTCCATTATTTATTAAATATGAAAATTTAATAAAATCTTCTCATTTGACATTCAAAATTCCTCGCAAAATTGAGAGAAGAAAAGCTAATCCTGATATGCATCTGTATGACAAGATCGTGAGCATTTTTAATGATCACATATTAATACTGAAACGAGATAACAATGATGTTATTACTACCAAGCTTTTCTTGAGTGATATCAAGTATATCGCAAGAACGGAATGCTTACTTCTTGGAAAGATATCATTTTTTACAGCTGATAACACAGTTGATATTAACTATAATACTGTTTCATATGAACTTATTACCAGCTTTCTTGCTATAGTGAGATCTCTACAGCCTAAATCAAAAATACTACTTCCTCTAGATGCAATTCAATATAACTACGACAATATCGATACCCTTTATTACAACCTTCTCAAAGGGATGAAAATAACAGAGCCGGACAATATCCTTATAGCCGTACAACCAAGTTTTAAAATTAAACTCCCTTGCAACTTTTGGAAGAATCTTCTTAATTATATTTCCAACACGACCGTTTTTACAAGTGCTATTTTTATTAAAAACTCTGATGAATTAATTATTATTGATAGAAGCACACAAGTAAAAGGAGAAGCTGATGCTACTTATTCATACACTTTTACATACATACCACTTGATAAAATCTCAAGTATAAGTATTGGTTGCCTCAATGAAACAACAAGCATCCAATTCCTGACTATTCTACTTGATAAACATGAATTTAAGTATTATATAAATAATTTAAATAGAGGAATTAATAACCTTTTTAATTGTTTTAAAAGACGCTCTATACAATGATTATTTTCACTATATTTTCTTGCAACAATAACTTTAAATATACTGTAATACAAAATAATAAGGCTGTATTCAGTATGCTACCAACCAGATTTTATACAATTAATTTGCCATTAATACCTCATAAATTTTCAAAACTCATACGTAAGATTATCTCATAGAATCTGATAAGACATATTATACTTATATATGCTATAACATTTACTAATCACACCAAAAAAATTAACATTACAAGTTGCCGCTATTTTGATTTAACAATTGTTACTAATTTAGCAATTGCAATCGCATTTTTCAAAACTATAATATGGCATTAATATTTTATTAATGCTAGGAGAAACTATGTTTATTTTTACCGAGCCATATATTTCAAATTTAGCCCAAAATTTTATCTCAAGCTGCGAAGGCGCCAATATATTACAAAATGATTTTTTAGCTAACCACACCTTCGACAACCAGCATAAATTTATTTCCAAAGCAGAAGCCAGTAAGAAAATATTACAAAATGAAGGCCGCTGGATTTATTCAAACAGTGAAAATGCTCTCATGCTACTGGATGAAATTTTACCCGTCAAACATAGACTTAGAGAATGTATTGAACTGTTTAAAAACAAGCACCTTTTCAGAGAACAGTATAATAATATATTTCCTGGTATTGATTTTAAATTGTTATCACTTGATGAACTTATTAATTATGAATTCTCAAGCTTTAACAAACCTTTTATTCTAAAACCAACTGTTGGATTCTTAAGTGCCGGTGTATACCGCATCGATACTCAACAAGAGCTGGAAGTGGTTCAAGGCAAAATTATCTCAGAGATGGAAAACTTATCAGCTGTTTTCCCTAAATCTGTTCTAGACAGTTCTTCCTTCATTCTTGAAAGCATCATTACTGGTAGAGAATTTGCTATTGATGCATACTATTCTGAAAACAACGAACCTGTTATTGTTAATATTTATGAACATGTCTTCAAAGATGATACTGATATGAGTGACAGGTTATATATAACCTCCACAGACATTATTCAAGAATGGCTTGCACCATTTACTGATTTTCTTAATAAATTGAGATCGATTATTGACCTCAACGGCTTCGCCTTACATGCAGAAGTAAGAGTAGATAGCGATGGAATAGTCAAACCAATTGAAATCAACCCTCTAAGATTTGCTGGATGGTGCTGCACGGATCTTTGTTACTACGCTTATGGCATAAACCCATATCAGTATTTTGCAGACAAGAAAGTACCTGATTGGAACAGCATCTGCGCACAAAGCGACAACAAGTCGTACGGAATGTCTGTTATCTCAAGCTCACTTATTAATTCTACAAAGGAATTCGACTACGAGAAAATAAAAGGTAAATTTTCAGATTTAAAAGAAATACGTAAAATAGATTTTAAAACGTACCCTCTTTTTGGATTTGTTTTCTTTGCCTTTGATAAAAAAGACCGCGATCTTTGTAACTGGCTACTCAATGAAAATTTTGAAGATTTTTGTAAAATCAAATAAACTTCTACTTTTTTTTTAAAAAAAAATAAATACTTTCTTGACTTTTAAGACAGATTAGATTAAACTAACTTATATGAGTTAGAAAAAACTAACTTATTTAAGCTCACTTAACAAACTGGTAATAACTTTGAAATTGAGAGTTTACTTTAGCAATGATAGATAATAATATAATACTGACTACAAACTGTATAAAGACAACTTAAAAAAAAGAAGAGGTTGCAATTAAGCCAATATAAATGTGCAATTCGGCTAACTAGTTAAGCTCATCCCATATTCTAATACTGGGGTAATAGATATAGAATAAAAAAAAATTGATATTAACTTGAATATGGCTATATCATCTTTGACAGAACTAAATTTTTTAGAAAAAAGAGCCCTACTATTTGATACTAATAACTAAAAAGCTGCAGTTACTCTCATATTAATGAAATTGGCATTATTTTAAAAAACTCCAATATGTGGCGCAGTTGATATAAATAGCCTCATATTAATAAAGCAATTAAGGACTGAGCAAACAATCTAAATTGCAAATTAGCTTAGCATAGCTTTATTAATTTTAAACGCAAATAACTTTTTTATTAGTATACATATAACAGGAGGATGTTATGAACTGTAACCACGAAGTAATTTCATCAAGCTCACTTGGAAACGTTGTTACTTGTACCTGCGGTATTATTACCATTAATGTCGGTAATGCTTCACTGAAAATACCTAAAGAATCTTTTACCAAATTTTCTGCAATGATAGATGTTGCATATGCAAATCTCGTATCCAATGAATTATCAAGATATAATAATTAACATAGTCTGGATTACAAACACCAGTGATGAGAGAACTCCTATTTCTCCATTACAAAAACCGCTGAGCCTCTGTAGCAATACAGGGGCTTTTAATTCTTACTCTATGATAGGTTTAATATCTATTTCCTATCTCTTATTGAAATATTTCTAATAAGACACATTCCCTTTTCGCCAAAGAGGCCATGAATTCTTATTGCAATTTTACCATCCTTATGCTCATGATTATCATCAAATTTGAACAACTCCTCACCATTTATAATCAACCAGAACTTATCACGCCTTCTTCCAATTTCAACTTTATTAAATACTCCAGGCTTTAAGACGTTATTCTCTGCAACGATAAGTATTTTTTTCTCGGGATACTTTCCTAAATTCGGCAAACTATTTGTTGCCGAGTTACCAAATGTAAATATATAGCTATTAACCCTATTCTTCCAGAACTTCAAATTGCCCTCATAATTTCTAGGCATAAATAATTTATCGTTAAATTCGCGATCACTTGCTGCAAGTATTATATTAATAACTGTTAAAGGACTAACCGGCATAATTTCAAAACTTAGCACGACCCTTTGTTCGTAAACATCTGGACTTACGAGCACCGCCCCTTTGGAATGCTTCTTTTCCTCTAAGCAAAGTATATTATTCTTGACCTTTTTAATACCATCCCCATACATTGCCCATTCATTATCCAGAGACTGAACTGTTATTTCTTTTTCTCCAGCGATACTTGACATGCATAATACACAAAAACACATAACTAAAAGAATATAACATCTCATAATTTCTCCTATCAAATCCTAATATATCATAATTTACACTTCTATATGCTCAAATTGTACTTATCAGTACTTCTAAATTCAACGTTATATATCATTCTACTTTAATGACCATTTCATACCTACATTATAATAAAATCAAGGGTATAGCCACAACTGACTATACCCTTGGTATTTTAAAGCAAAACAACTTTTCAGTATATAATATTAATTAACTGTTCCTTCAGCCATCTGAATTCGAAGAATCGCTCTCATTAGCGATAACTGCGCTCTATCTAAATCAACCGGAGCTTCTTCTCCTTTACTAACACTTACAGACTCAAGAAGTTCCTGCGCACGCTTTTTCGCTAACTTCGCTCTTTCAAGGTCAATTTCATCGGACCGTTCTGCAGAATTAGCATAAACAGTAGCTTCTTCCCCTGTCATATCGAGAAAACCGCCATGCACAGCCATACTGATACTTTTTTTCTCGTTATCTTCAAGTACTGTTACTGTCAACAGCCCAACTTTCAGAGGTGACAAAAAAGGTTCATGCCGCGGCTGCAACTCAAATTCACCACTCTCACCAATAGCTGTCAAGTCAGTAACTTCACCTTCAAACACCGACTTCAAAGGCGTAATAACCCTACATTTAAAGGATAACACCTCATCTTCATGCTTTACATTATCAGCCACAATATCACCTCATTGATCAAATTAGTTTATAGATTAAGAAAGCATACTCAAGGATATCACTAAAAGCTGAGAGCAAATTCTATTACATCAACACAAGATCTCTCATCGATGTCATAGTTACATATACAAATACAACTTATTATATACATACACCAAGGTCAAAAGCTTATATCCCACGTAATCTTACAAAAAAACTATTCTGCAAGTTTTTTTGCTTTCTCTCGTACTTCTTCAATATTACCGCAAAATAAGAATGCTTGTTCAGGCAAATCGTCACATTCACCAGCCAGAATCTGAGAAAAACCATCTACAGTCTCAGCGATTGGTACATAACGACCTTCCATACCAGTAAACTGCTCAGCAACAAAGAACGGTTGACTCAAGAATCTCTGAACCTTACGAGCACGGGCAACAGTAATTTTATCTTCATCAGAAAGCTCATCCATACCAAGAATAGCGATAATGTCCTGTAATTCTTTGTACTTTTGAAGAATTTTCTTAACTTCAGTTGCTACTTCATAATGTTTTTCACCAACAACACGTGGATCAAGAATTGTTGAGCTTGATTCAAGTGGATCTACCGCAGGATAGATACCAAGAGCTGAAATCTGACGTGATAGAGCTGTAGTCGCATCAATATGAGCAAAACATGTAGCTGGAGCAGGGTCAGTATAATCATCGGCAGGTACATAAATAGCCTGAATAGATGTAATTGAACCCTTCTTAGTAGAAGTAATACGTTCCTGAAGCGCACCCATTTCTGTTGCAAGAGTAGGCTGATATCCTACTGCTGATGGCATACGTCCAAGAAGTGCAGACACCTCAGAACCAGCCTGAACGAAACGGAAAATATTATCGATAAATAATAGAACATCCATTCCCTCTTCATCACGGAAGTATTCCGCCACTGCAAGAGCAGTAAGCGCAACACGAAGACGTGCCCCAGGAGGTTCATTCATTTGACCATAGATCAAAGCTGTCTTATCCAAAACATTTGATTCCATAAGTTCAAGCCATAAATCATTACCTTCACGAGTACGTTCTCCCACACCCGCCATAACTGATCTACCACCATGTTCTGTTGCAATTGAACGGATAAGCTCTTTCATCACAACTGTCTTACCAACACCAGCACCACCGAACAAACCAACTTTACCACCCTTTGGAATAGGCTGTACAAGGTCGATAACCTTGATACCAGTCTCAAGCATCTCAGTAGATGTAGACTGCTCTGCAAATGTTGGTGCGTCACGGTGAATTGGGTATGACTTCTCAGAATCAATCGGTCCCAATCCATCCACAGGTTCACCTGTAACGTTCATAATACGCCCCAGTGCCTTCTCACCAACAGGAGCCATAATCATATGGCCAGTATTATTAACATCCATTCCACGCATAAGTCCGTCAGTACTGCTCATTGCAACTGTACGAACACTACGTTCACCCAAGTGCTGTGCAACTTCAAGTGTCAAAGTTTTACCATTATTGTCAACAGTAAGAGCAGAATAGATATCAGGTAAGTTATCTACATCAAACTCAACGTCAACAACAGGTCCAGCGATTGATTTAATTTTCCCAAACGTTTTGTCTTGCTGTATCATCTTTAATCTCCGAATACTTCGGTTAAAATATTCAAATTAATACTATATATACACTCTGTTTTATTAAAAATAAAACAAAAGTAAAACTAACTAATCCAGAGCATTTGCCCCACCAACAATATCGAGAAGTTCAGAAGTAATACCTGCCTGACGTGCTCGGTTATATAATAGGGTAAGAGACCCAATCATATCATCTGCTGAATTTGTTGCACTATCCATTGCAGCCATACGGGCTGCAAGTTCAGCAGCATAACTTTCAATTATTGCGTGATAAATCTCAGTCGAAATATAATGTGTAACAAGAGAAGTCAGAGCTTCAGCAGGAGAAGGTTCAATGTTATATACTGGTCGTATATAATCTTCCTTCTTCTCAATAGCAGCAGCCTGCTCAGCAATTTCACTAAGATTTAACGGCATTATACGCTGCACAGTAGGCACCTGTGACATACGAGAAACAAACTGATTATAAATAATATTTACTTCATCAATTTTTTCAGACTCATCTTTACTTAAATACAAACCAATCAATCTTTTAGCAATATCACCAGATAGCAAGAAAGACAGTTTATCAAAGACATCATACCAGCTTTTAAGTACATTCTTATGCTCTTTATTGAGTCCCCAGATTGCCCGTTTACCAATGGCGTAGAATACATGATCTACATTGTTATTCTCAAGTGCATATTTTTTTGCTTCCCTAATAATGTTATTATTGAAGCCACCACATAAACCACGATCACCTCCAATAACTATTGAAAGCACGCGTTTACACTCTCTTGGTTGCAGTAGAGGGTGTTCATCACCGAAAAGATTACTAGCTATCCCAGAAAAGATTGCCGCTATGCCCTGTGAATAAGGTCTGATACTATCCATCTTACTCTGTGCACGATTGAGCTTCGCCGCTGCAACCATCTTCATAGCACGAGTAATTTTCTGTGTGTTTTTGACCGAATTAATACGAGTCAAAACCTGTCTAGCCTGTGCCATAGAAATATCCCAATTAGTATATAACGCAAATAAATTTAAAGTAAAAATAACTTTATTACTCAATGCTTGACTATATCAAACAACGAACTACTACTGAACAAACTTGCCTTTAAACTCGTCAATAGCGGCTTTTAGAGCTTCTTTATTCGCGTCTGACAAATTACCTGTATTTTTAATTTCATCAAGAATTGCCGTTTTTTCTGAACGAATAAATACTAATAACTCTGACTCGAATCTTCCAATAGCTTCTACCTCAAGAGAGTCAAGGTAACCTTCAACACCACAGAAGATAGCAACAACCTGTTCCCAAACTGGAAGTGGTTCATACTGCTGCTGTTTGAGCATTTCAACAAGTCTTTCACCACGAGCTAGCTGTCTCTGTGTCACTAGATCAAGATCTGAACCAAACTGAGCAAACGCTTCAAGCTCACGGTACTGAGCTAGATCTAACTTCAAGCTACCAGAAACCTTCTTCATTGCTTTAATTTGCGCTGCACCACCTACACGTGATACAGAAATACCAACATCCATAGCAGGGCGAACACCAGAGAAGAAGAGTGAACTTACTAAGAAGATCTGACCATCAGTAATTGAAATAACATTGGTTGGAATATACGCTGAAACGTCACCAGCCTGAGTTTCAATAATTGGTAGCGCTGTAAGCGAACCACCACTTGAAGGAATTTTTGCAAGCTTTTTACCAGACATTGATTTTACAGCCTCACTTGCCTCTTCGTAACCTGGCACGCCAACATATACCATACCTTCAGCGTTCTCTTCAGTAAGTGTTGACTCATCCACACTACTACCAACAATAACATATTTATTAGCAAGTTTTACCGCACGTTCGAGTAAACGAGAATGCAGATAGAAGACATCACCTGGATACGCTTCACGTCCTGGAGGACGACGTAGCTGTAATGAAATTTCACGATATGCCCATGCATGCTTTGACAAATCATCATAAACAACAAGCACATGCTTACCTTTTTCCATAAAGTACTCACCAAGAGTTACACCCGTATATGGTGCAAGATACTGCTGAGAAGCAGGGTCAGATGCTGTAGCTGTAACAACAATTGTATAACCAAGGGCTCCTTCTTTTTGAAGAGTATCAATAATTCTTGTTACAGTAGAGCGCTTCTGCCCAATTGCAACATATATACAGATAACATCGAGAGAATCTATATTACCATCCCAACCGTGATTCTGATTTAAAATTGCATCAAGAGCAATAGCAGTCTTACCAGTCTGCCTATCACCAATAATAAGTTCACGCTGACCACGGCCAATTGGCGTCATTGAGTCAATACACTTAATACCAGTTTGAAATGGTTCTTGAACAGGCTGACGTTCAACAATACCTGGAGCAATTCTCTCAACATGTCTTTTTTCAGTTGATTCAATTGCACCCTTACCATCAACTGGCTCACCAAGAGCATCAACAACACGACCAAGAAGAGCTTCACCGACAGGCACCTCTGAGATACTACCTGTTCTTTTTACCGTATCACCTTCACGTATACCGATATCTGAACCGAGTAGAACCACACCGATATTATCTTCTTCGATATTAAGAGCAATTCCCTTAACACCAGTAGGGAATTCAAGTAATTCACCCGCACAGGCATTTTCTAAACCATGCACGCGAGCAATACCATCACCCACCTGTAATACCTCACCAACCTCTGCACGATCAACTTCACGACCAAAAGAAGAAATTTCTTCTTTGATCAACGCACTGATCTCCTCGGGTTTGATCTGTACACGCATTTTTACACCCTCTCATTCAATTGAGAAACTTTAATCTATAATGTTTCTATAACCAAACTATTAAAATTTATCTAATTTTTCTCAGCCGTGAGCAAAATCATAGCAAGAAAATATATTTTATAATAATTTTGCTTCAATTCTATCCATGCGCCCCTTAATTGAGCCGTCCAGGAGAGTATCACCAATCTTAATTCTAATTCCAGACAATAATGCTTCATTAACTTTAGTATGCAAGCGTACTTTTTTACCTGCTTTTTTCTCTAATGTTTGAATAACTTTCTGCTGTTGCTCTTCAGAAAGTTGATAAGCAGATTCAACATCTGCTGTCACAATTTCTTCAATTTTAGATGAAATACGGATATACTCACGAGCAATTCTTGACATTAGTGGTACGCGACCCTTGCGAATAAGTACATTTAAAAAATCAGATACTAACTCACCAATCTGAAGTTTTTCACAAAGCACATCGGTCATCTTAATTTTTTGCTCAAGAGCAATAACCGGACTGCCAAGGCAATCCATTAACTCCGGAACAGAAATCTCACCACCCTCAGCATCGAGAATATCAGCAAGAATAATTACATCCGCATCTGTTTTTTCTATCTCATTCTTCTCAACAGCTACTTCAGCAAGGGCTCTAGCATATCTTCGAGCAATTACATTCTCTATCATCTACGCAACTCCCACGAGTTATAACACGCGCCAGAACTTACTAAAAACTCACTAACTCCAGCACACCGTTCGACTTTTAAATATTATCAGAAGAACACTATTTTACAAATCTGCCTTCTTAAGTTCAGTAATAAAATCATCTACTGCAACTTTGTGAGTTTCCTCACCCACTTTCTGACTTAAAATCTTTTTAGCCTCTGATACAGCATGTTCCGCAATTTCATGTTTAAGTCTTTTTGCAGCAATTGCAATATCAGCGTTTATACTGCTCTTAACACTCTTTAGAATTGCTTTCGCCTCAGCTTCAGCAATTTCTGCCTGTTTGATTCTCTCTTCAGCTTTTTCAGTTTCAAGAAGCTCTGAAAGTTTGAGTTTTTCCGCTTCTACTTCACTTACAAGAGCTTCATATTTTTCTCTAAGTTCCACTGCTTCCCTTTTCGCCGCTCTAGCACTTGCAAGAGCCTCAGCAGTTTCGGTTGCAGAATCACCAAGCATTTTTTTAATAGGAGCTTTCAAACCAAGATAAAGTCCCATAAATAGACCTATAAGGTTATACACAGTAAATGAATATGCCCAATTAATATTCCAAAACCACCCTGTCTTATAAAGGTTCAACTCCTTATAAGGAAAAGACATTTCTTTCATATCAGTCAATTTATTTTTCTGATCAGATTCAATTGCAAGGGCAATTTCAGCTGCTACAGGAAGCGTTACTTTTTCCCCAGCTCTAATCTGAACAGAGACACCCTTAAGCGTTTCAAAAGCATAATCAACATCGGCTCTAAAGGTTGCTACCTCAGGGTTAACATCTTTGAGCAACTCGTCTATTGTAGACCCACCATTAGGGAAAGCCGCTTTAAGCCAATCGGAAGAGCTTACAACAGTACTACTACCGATAAGGCCAACAATATAAAATATCATCATAACCAGATAGATTACACCATATATCTTGAAGGGAAGAAGATTTATTCCCTGCTTATTCTCTTCGCTCATGCGCTACCTCCCTTGATGATCTGAGCCACAATATCTTGAGCAAGTTCATCAACTTGACCTCTAAGTTCTTTTTCAACACCAGCAAGGGTCTCTTGCAATTCTTTATGAGCTTCTTCTCTAGCCTTCAGTGCTTCTTCATTTGCCTCATGAATAGCCACCTCAGATTTAATTTTAATTTCATGTTTTGCTTTTCCTAGAGCAAACAAATGCTCACGCCTGACATGGTCAAACTTATCTTTACTCTCTCTAGCAAGTTTAGCAATTTCTACTCGGTTAAGCTTAGCCTGCTCAGTACCATCATCAATTTCTTCTGCACGTTCATCCATTATCTTAATAAGCGGATCAAACATAATCAGCTTGAGCGCTGCAAGAAGCGCTAAGAAAATCAGAGGTACCATCAACATAGTACCTGATTCAATCGATACTACACCACCCAAACCCACAACACGGATTCTAGTAATTCCGAGATTATCGAGCTTGTCCAAGATCTTTTTATCAAGCACTTCTCCTGCGCTGGCAACAATCTCACCTTTAGGCCCAATAATATCATCTCGAATAGTATAAGACATACCCGCGAGAGCCAAAACTTCACTTGGGTCTCTAACAGGCAAATCACGAGAAAGCTTTGGTTCATTCTTTACAATTTGAATATAATCTTCTGCAGATAATGCATGCGTTCTATCATACGAACGATCTTTACCAAAATGAAAACCTGTACTTGGTGGCTGGTAATCTGCTCGTACCAATTCTTTTAGACGATCATCCCTGGCCACTTTATCTAATTCCCACTCCTGCATACTCAGTCCACCAGGAACATTGATATTTTTATCAATATATTGAGGGATATCAATATAGCTAAAGTTTGATGCAGAGCCAAAGCAATATGCAACAAAAATTGCTAATACCAGAATAATGAAAATAAGCTTCTTCATTTTTTTTGCTTTCACATAATAATAGCAAATAAAATAATATGTTGCATTCAGAAAGGTGATTATAAATCCCCTAAAATACTTTGCAACATCACAGAGTGAGATACTAATATACTGACGGCAAAACCAATATATTTAGAAAAGCGTTGTAAGATATATGTGTATATTTAACAACTAACAGATGTCTCAGATATCAGCATAATAATAATTGCTGCTACTTATACAACGCTTTACAAAACACTCTCAATTTAGCTACCGACACTATATAATAGTAGAGCAATTACAAGTGAATAAATACCTGTTGATTCAGAGACCGCCTGGCCAACAAGCATAGTACGAAATAGTGTACTGTACTCTTCTGGGCGGCGAGAAATACCTTCACAAGCTTTACCAGCTGCAAAACCTTCACCAACACCTGGACCAATAGCTCCAAATCCCATACAAATTCCTGCCCCTAAAAGTGCTGCGCCTTTGATGATGGCATCGCTATCGATATCAGCCATAATTCACATCTCCTAATGATAAATACAAACAAAGGAATTATATTCGCGAAGATAAACTTGACATAAGCATAATCTAGTCCACGAAATTGTTTGTGGCAACCTGCCACACCCATTTAAATTTTACCAATTTATTTACACCAAAATTAAATAATTAATTAAGCTGTAAATAGTAATAAACTAATCACAAAAGCATAGATTGCTGTAGATTGTGACACACCAGCACCTACAAAATAAGTATTATTCAGCTTCTGAGCAATCTCCGGTGTTTTCGCAAGCCCCTCACAGAACTTACCACCAATATAGCTACTTCCAAGTCCTGGTCCAAGCGCACCAGCACCCATACAGATACCCATACCCAGCAGTCTGCATGCATTCTGCACCTGATCTGAAATTTCAAGTGTTGCGTAATCTTCTCCACCATATATAAGCATAAAGCTTACTACAAGTGAGAAAAGTACAGGTGTCTGCCCCATAGCCTGGCCTACAACCATCATAATTGTTACTTTACCAGAATGTTTTGGACACCTAGCCATTGCTTCTACAGCATCAGACGCAACAAGCCCATTACCAGCACCAGATCCTAATGATCCAAGTCCAACACTTATACCTGCAGCAAGATAAGCAGCAGCCTGAGCCAAACTACCGCCTGCTGCTAATTTAGCTCCACCCAAACTATATAGAATCAAGGCAATAACAAGAGCAAAGATTGAAGGATTGCTGGCAACTGCCTGGCCAATAAGCATTCCGCGAAACAATGAAGAATTCTGAGCAGGCTGCTTTGCAATACCTCTTGCAGCACCAACTCCTACATAACCAATTCCCCAGCCTGAACCAATAGCCCCTAAACCCATAGCTATTGCTGAGCCCAGATAAGCAGCCATATTTGCAACATTCATATCAGCCATTTTTCAACCTTACGCAGATCAATAATGAATTAAGAATATCAAACCATTCTTTTAAATAATAGAATAAAACGTCCCTACATTTAAAAAAATATTTAATAATTTACAAAACTTATAACTTACGAGTTTATTCCTTCAAGCCCCTCTTCTGGATCTTCAGCAGCCCCAGATGAGATATAGGTTAGAGCCAGCATTGTGTACACAAAAGCTTGAACAGTACCGACAAAAACACTAAAATAACCATAGAGGAATGGAGGCATTACTACATAATACACCAGCCCCGATACTACAGAAATAATAACCGCCCCACCAAAAATATTACCAAATAGACGGAATGATATTGAAACAACTTCAGCAATCTTACCTACAAAATTCAGCGGGAACATCGCTATACCAATAAAACCGCCAGGTGAGAAGTAATCTGCAATATAACCCTTTATTCCATTGTACCTAATTGCAGAACCATGACCAATCAACAATACAAACAGCAATGCTAAAGACAAAGTTGTGCTTACATTTGAGGTTGGCTCTTCAGGCTCAGGAATATAAAATCCCGAGTCATGCACACCGTTACCATTACTATCAACATAAGGCTCACCAGGATTATATAGACCATTTCCATTATAATCTGAAAATTCTTCACCACCAATATGAAATGCTGGTGTAGGAATAAGCCCCATCATATTAGATGTCCAGATAAACAAGAAGAGAGTAGCAAGTGCAGGCAAATAGACTCGGCCTCTTTTCTTTGTGCCAAATCCACTTTCAACAAGGTCATCAAACGCTGCAATGATTTTTTCGAGTAAAATCTGAGCTCTTCCTGGATTCTCTTTTGATAAGCCACGACTCCAAATAAAGCATGCAACAAAGATCAGCAGCGCAGCAAAAGCCGAAAACACAACAGTAGCCTGTTTAAATTTCATTCCCCATAACTCTAAAGGTAATGGCGGGCTTAGAGGATCGCCGGCATAAGCTTCCACCCCAAATACAACCATAGCTATACAGAGTATTGCGTAGACTTTATTTCTCAACCTATTCCTCCGTATCAGAGACATCCTTTACAGGCGGTCTAAAGAAACCATCTGCCATAAGTACTGCATTTGGCAGAATTAGACCAGCTAAGGTAGTCCAGACATTTAAAATATCTTTGTTAATACCAACATATTTATTAATGAGAATTGCTATCCCCAAACAACCAATCATTATTGCATTGGCTTGAAATCCTGTTTTAACTGAAGGCTTCTCTGGATTCTGAGAAAAACGATAAATCGCCAGCACTTTGAGCCTTAGAACAAACAACCCTCCAACCACTCCAAATGCAAGCCCAGTAGCAAGTGACCAATTATTCGGAAGAAAAATTAATAACACTGCACAAGCAATAATGCCCACTACGGCTACAGCAAACATTATTATTCGTTGATACTTTATAAAACTATCCATTTTCTCTCACTTTACTCTCATGCTGAGAGAATATTTTAAAAACCTGAAAAAATTAAAGCGATAGAATGAATATTTTCAATTTCTCAACAGAGAAAAAATCCTCTCATTCAGAATAATCTGACAGTCAAATTTCATGACTATCTTCTCCTTCGCCCTTCTTCTCTCCCTGTCCTACTTCTTCTGAAAATTCATCAGAATCAGCAGATATTTCCTCTTTGAAAATTTTATTCAGAGTAATCGAAACCTTCTTATACGCCCAGTATATCGCGATAATTGCGCCACTAAACGTCGAAATAACAATACCTATAACCCCAGTACCTAGATACTTATCAAGAAGATATCCAATACAGAAAAACCCGCCAACGCAAACAACAACGACCAAGCTAAGACTAGCCATAGACTGTAAGAGCATTGGTAATTCACTCTCGCTATAACCACTTTGTTTTTTTTTCATCCTAGTCACTGTAAATTTGTTTTTTTGACTTCTTAAATTTTAGTTCTTTTTTATTCTTACACTTTGAGGCTTTTTAGTCAAGCAAAAAAAAATTCAAAAAAAGTTCCCAGAAAGTTCCAACAGTATTTAAGTCTTTTATTTTAAGCATTTACTAAAGATTAAATTTTATTTTAAATTGATAAAAATTTCACTATTCAAACAACTTATCAAATAAACGTGTAGCATTTTGGCAATCTAACCCATATTTTATAAATTTTTAATAGCCTTCTCCTTGTCATTCAAGGAGATATTACAGCTTTTATAAACTAAAAATACCTCAAATAAATATATAATGTCGATATTAAAAGACTCATTATCATCAATGGGAATCCATACTTACTGAAATCCATAAATGTCAATTTATACTTGTTCTTATGTGCAATCTGAGAAACTACAACGTTTGCAGATGCACCAATAAGCGAACCATTACCACCAAGACACGCACCAAGTGCTAAAGCCCAATAAAGAGGCTGAGAGACCTGCGCTTCAGGTAAACCTGTACTAGCTACATATTGCGGAATAATAATCTGCAGAAGTGGCATCATGGCAATAACAAGTGGAATATTATCAACAATCGCGGAGAATAACGCACAAAACCATAATACCGCCATAGTTGTCAAGAGCAGATTACCATCTGTCATTCGAATTACAGTCTCTCCAAGCATTTCAAATGCACCGTTATGCTCAAGCGCACCGATAAGCATAAACAAACCGATAAAGAAGAAGATAGTAGCCCATTCAACATGCTCAAGTACCTGGTGAACATCTATCTCACAAACTATCGCCATCAACAGTGCCCCGCCAAGAGCAATCACCCCTGGCTCAATATTGAATAGATGACCAACAAAGAAACCGATAATTACCATAGCAAAAACCGGGATAGCTCTTCTTAAAATACGCGGTTCTATGATTGCCTTCTCAGGGTGAGCTTTCATAACACGTTCTCTAATATTTTCAGGCACCCTCATTGTTTTCCTGAAGAATGGAATAACAATCAATACAGTCACAACCATAATTATTGCAACTACAGGCCCAAGGTTATCAACGAAATCCATAAAACTCAACCCTGCTTTAGAACCGATAACAATATTTGGAGGATCACCTACAAGGGTAGAAGTACCGCCGATATTTGAGAAGACTGCCTCAAGAATCAGAACCGGAACCGTTGGCACTTCAAGAATCTGTGTAACAAGAATAGTAATTGGGGCGATTAGAATTACAGTTGTCACATTATCGAGTAATGCAGAAAGGACAGCAGTTGCAACTAGGAAGTTGATAAGAATAACCATCCCTCTTCCTTTTGCCTTCTGCGCCAGTGTAATAGCAATCCATTCAAACAAACCTGTTTGCGAAAGAATATTTACTATAACCATCATACCTGTAAGCAGGAAAATTACATTGAGGTCAACTTTATTAAGCATACCCAACATCGGCTTACCTGTCACAGGGTCTGTCTCAGCTGTATACGGAGCAAGCCCCAGTATAATTACTACCGAGCTACCCAGAACAGCCGCAGCACATTTATCTATTTTTTCTGACGCAATAAACACATAAGTAATAGCAAAAATAATAATCGTCAGAACCAATGGATCGCTAAACCAATCTATAATACCCATTTTCTTTCCTTATTTGAAATTTCTAATCGTTTGAATTAGAAGTTAATAATCTGATCCAGTACATCCCCCTGATCAATAACACCCTTAAGGATTCCATTTTCGACTACATAAACTTTTGGCTGTTTCAGAGTAGTCAATGCAAAAACGATTTCAAGAAGAGTCGCATCAGAATCAACAGAATGATAATCCTGAGTCATCACACTACTAGCTGACGAATGAGCCTCTTCATAAAAATATTTTTCAAATGGATCAAACTCACTGATGAATGAAACACTCTTCAGCTGTGAGAAGAAATCAGGCAAGCCATAATTAAAAAGTCTATTACAGGTGATATGCCCACACATTTTTTTATCTTTATCAACAACAGCCACTGCAAGAAGATGATTATCTGACATAACTCTTGTCACTTCGCGAAGTGACATTTTCGGAGTAATATTATATATCGGTTCATGCATAATATCTTTTGCTGAAATTGTCACATCAAGCTCTATATTTGCGTTCTCTACTGTTTTATACAGTTCAGCGGCATTATTAGCAGCCAGTATAACATCTTTAGTGTCGCTCCCCGCGAAATACTTACAAATCTGCGACATGATCTTTAAAGCAATTGTAGGATTTTCAAGTGGAGTAATAGCCATACAAGCAAAACTTACCTTTTCCCCGCTCTCTGCTTCAAAATCCACAGGATTTTTAACAACAACAATAACGATTACAGGCCTAGTCAGACCGGCTACTCTGGCATGCGGAAAGGCAAATCCCCCCCCCATTACAGTAGGCATCTGTTTTTCTCGTGAAAGCAGCGCCCCTCTTATCTCTCTTCGTTTTTCTTTAGAACTATCTGCCAACGCCTTAGAGTTATAAGCAACCTCCAGCATCATATCCAAGAGTTCCCATTTATCCTTTACAGAATCAAGGATAAATATTGACTCTGGAGCCAAATATTTTGTAATATTCACTGATTATCGCCTTTCTTATCATTGAGATACCCTATAATAATTTCATAAAAGTTAATCTGCCCAGTTACAACCATATTATCATCTACAACAGGTAGCTCGTTTATACGCTCGCGCATAAAAATTCTTGCTACTTCCGACAAGCTTGCAGACTCTTTAACATATAGTTTTGTCTCACCCATAACATCTGAGGCATGAGTTGCATCCGGACTTGTAGACTTTCCTTTGAGTACCTTTGTCCCCTGCTCAACCAGAGCAGTATATGGGAACAAGTACTCAACCATTTTATTCATTCGAATAGAACCTAGAAATTTATTATTATCATCTACAACATATACATGCCTAGTTTTAGGATCAGATACTATACTGGCGCAGACACTATCCAGATCATCACCTGCTTTTACAAGGGTTGGATGCTTAACCAAGAGATGCTGTACATCCCTTACCTTCTTTCGCCCCAGCGACAATTCCTTATCCATTATGCTTCTCCCAAAATGTTATTTTAAAATAACTATAAAATATATGTTATTATAACTCCAAGTAATTAAACCGCTCCTTGCCTACGCAGCAACTCCTCGGCTATACGCTTTCTAATATGTGCCCTTCTCACCATACCAACAGGCAACAAGCGATCTGCACTTTCAACTACTGGGACCTGATCAAGATTCATATCATCAAGCTCAATCATAAGATCTCTAACTTTCTTACTAGGACTAGTAGTCATATTACAGCCTTCCATCACGTCCTGCAGAATAAGCCATTTCCACGCTTCATGATCTGCGATGACTTCTTTCATGGACTCAAGCGACACCATACCGCAGATAACTCCGTCATTTCCTACAACAGGGTATGTCAAAAAATCGTCTTGAGAGAAACGGGAAATTGCTTCTTCAAGTCTCATACTTTCAACCAATGGATTAACACCACCCTCCATCACAGAAGAAACATCCATCTCTGAAATTACATCCTCTTCAGTAATATTTCTCCCAGCCTCTCCAGAAGCTGTTGCGGCATACTTTACCATTGAAGGACCAATTATCTGAACAATAAGGGTAGTTGCAGTTACAGCATATATAATCGCATTACCAAGAGACAGGCCACCGACAAGCATTACATTATCCAGCTTACTACCAGCCATAATAGACAAACCAATAGCAACCCCGCCCTGACAGAATAAGCCAAAACCTAAATAATTGGATACAACCTTCTCACTCTTTGATATCTTAGCACCAAGCCAGGCGCCAGTAAATTTACCAAGACTACGCCCAACCACATAAATTGCAACAATCCCCCACAGCCATAAAGGCATACTTCCAAGTCCAAGCCTTGCCCCTACAAAGACAAAGAAGATTACATATATAGGAGCCGAAAATCCTCTTACAAGCTCAAAACCTTTTTTAGTTCGTATAGGAGAAACATTAGCAGCAACAAACCCCATCATCATCGCAGCCATAATTACATCCATATTCAGCATATCAGATATTGCAATCACAAGTAAAAGAAGCCCAAGGGTAAAGCCCATACTTTTTTCTGATTGGTGGAACCATTTTAACAAATAGTTCAGCAGAAGTGCCCCAATTAATCCTACCAAAAGTGCACCGAAAATTTCAACTCCAACCTCCATAGCCTGATGAGAGATTGAAGCTTCACCACCAGAAATCATCTGTGCAGCACCAGTACCAAGACCGTACAATGTCATGGCCAGAGCATCATCAAGAGCTACAATTGCAGTAATTGAAGTTGTTAGAATACCTTTAGATCTGTACTCCCATAATACATCAACAGTTGATGCTGGATCAGTAGCAGACGCAATTGCACCAAAGACGATACCTCCAGCTAAAGCAGCAGCAAATGGTGCGCCAATCACAAGCATGAAAATCATAGACGCAACGCCAACCAATACAAATGCGGCAAGCCCTTCTCCTAGAAGTATTGCAGCAAACTGCTTACCATACTTTTTAAACTCATTTATATCCAACTCCCCGCCGACCAAGAATCCAATAATTCCCAGCGCAAACGTATTGAGTGATGCCAAAGCATGTATCGACTCATTGGTTATAATCCTTGCTCCGCTCTCGCCAACAAGCAGACCAATAACAATATACCCTAATACTTGCGGTACTTTTAACTTCTGAAAAGCCCAAGCACCCAGCATACCACCGAATACAGCAAGCCCAATAATAAAGAGATATCCTAGAGAGATCTCATTAAATATTTCCATATGACTATCTCCTGAAAAATTTAAGTTAATAGTTAAATTTACAGCAAATATCTTAGAGTAAAATATTCGCAATTTCGCTTGGCATATCTGCCTTTATCAATTTTTTCCGTAAACTATCATCTTTAAATTTCTCAGCAATCTGAGCCAACAATTTTAGGTGTTTTGCATGCTGATCACTATTTGCTACAATCATAAAAACAATTTGAACAGGTTTATCATCAAGAGTCTCATAATCTTCTAAAGGTTCTTTTGCAATCCCCACAGCCATTACAATATCTTTTACAGAATCAATTCTGACATGTGGTACAGCGATACCAAGACCTATACCTGTACTCATCAATTCTTCTCTTTTAAAAATACCCTCTTTCAAGTTCTTTTTATCTTGAACGTTGCCAGACGTACTAATTAATTCGACCATATCAGCAAGTAAATCAGCCTTGCTTATTTTCTCAGAATAAACTTTTATCCTGTCCTTGCATAACACATCTTGAGGAAGAACCGGATCCGCATCCTTCTTGCTGGATTTTTCTACAAACTTAGTTTCCAGCCAATTATCTATATCTGTCCTTCTAAATCTCCATGATGCACCTAATTTTCCACAAGGAATATCGCCTTTTTGCGCCCAATCATAAATAGTTCTTTCCGCGACACGAAGGTATGCAGCAACATCTTCAACCGTCATCAATTCGGCTGTTTGATCATTCATAATATCACCTTTATAATTTTAATTGAACATTTACACAAATTACTGTATAACAAAACAAGACTATATACTTTGACCTAGTAATGAAAATTGTATTTTCAGTATATTCAAAATATAAAAATAAAAAGTATATAGCTCTCTGTAACTTCTATGGAAATTATTTGATATTAGACTTGAATTATGACACTCTTGCGGAGCGCAATAAATTTATTTTTACAATAAGTCGCTGCGTCTTTGAAATGATTTGATAAAAAAACGTGGCAGACACAAAGGTCTCCCACGGTAATTTTTGAAGCTAACTCACATTTTATTTCTAATTCTTCTTCATACTCACAAGCTGTTTCTTCGGTATCATAAGTTCCAATAGATCCTGATAAATCAGTGTAAGTTAAAATTGTTTTCTGAGATTTATAATCTGAACTAAGCAAAAACGATTCAATACGCACATTGTCATGAATTGCAGAAACAATATTATAAGAAATACAAAATATCGAAGATGCTAGCAGAAATATAATCCCAACACAAAGAATCGATCCCCCCACAAAAAAGTGTGAGGTCATATGCTGCAATATTGTGATTTCTATTGTTTTATTCCGCATAGGACACTCTCAATAAACAATTATATGATCACTAAATATAAAACTTCGAATGTAACTTATAAGATACTGAGTATTTTTATCACATTTAGCAATCAATGTCAATAGATGCGAAAATTAAATTAAACTTTTATTTTAACTTTTTACTCAGAAAGATATCATATTACATATTAACTTAATAATATAATATATCGACCCTTTATATGCAACCACAATATTTAAGATACATGTGTACGTTAAATATTGTGTATATATTAATGTATTAGCAAATTAAAAAAGTTATGGCGATTATTTCACCATAACTTTTTAAAATTCGTAATACTAGAATAATATTAATTACCAGATTTTTTTGCCATAGCAGCAGCAACTGTCTCTTCAACAAGATTTTTATATTTTAAATTTAATTCTTCAGCCTGTGCTAATGTTTTCGCTTCACTATATATTCTCACAATAGGTTCAGTATTTGATGAGCGTACATGTACCCAACCATTTTCAAAATCAAGTTTTACCCCATCTGTAGCATCCACGCGATCAGCTTTTTCTTTTGCAAGTCTCTCAAGAACCGGCGCAAGAACTCTTTTTGAACATGTAACCTTGGTCTTAACAAATTCATATGTAGGAATCTTTGCCACAAGCTGGCTTAAAGTTTCACCTGTATCAATCATATACTGGAGAATTAAAGCCATGCCAGTAAGAGCTTCTCTACCATAGTTAATCCTTGGATCAATCACCCCACCATTGCCCTCACCACCTACAGGAGAGTTAATTTCGATCATCTTTTCTGCGACATTAACTTCTCCTACTGCTGTACGAATGACTTCACACCCATATTTAGCAGCAACGTCATCAATCATTCTAGTAGTTGATAGATTGGTAACAACCGGTCCAGGGTTACTCCGTAGAATATAATCAGCAGCTAAACACATACTATATTCTTCACCAATATAACTACCATTTTCATCAACAAAAGCAATTCTATCCGCATCAGCATCCTGTGCAAAACCTATGTCACATTTGTTTTTAGCTACAATATTACATATTTCAGTAAGATTTGCTTTAGTTGGCTCTGGGTTTCTTGAAAAATTACCATGAGGTTCACAATACAACTCACTGACCTCAGCTCCAATTTCTTTCAAAAACGCTAAAGCTAGCTCTCCTCCCGCACCGTTACAACAATCAAGTGCAACCTTAAACTTTCTTTTACGCATAGCTTCAACATCAATAATAGCCAGTACCTTCTTTAAATGGCGCTCATTTGCAGTGTTATCAATCTTAACAGCTTTAATATCTCTCCAGCCCACTTTTGTGGCATGTCCACCATAATAAATATCAAGCAAAGCTCTACCTTCAGCTCCATTAAGATAGACTCCATCCTGCCTAAAGAATTTTAATGCATTCCATTCAATTGTATTATGACTTGCAGAGATAACTATACCTCCATCAGCTTTAAGATCCCTTATCATCATTGCTGCGGTAGGAGTTCCAACGATACCGATATCAATTATTTGACAACCAGCAGACAGCAAACCTGAGAATACTGCGTGTTTTACCATATCACCAGATGGTCTGGTATCGCGTCCTACGACAACAATACCACCATCAACATATGCCCCAAAGGCTTCTCCAAGTCTTACACAAAGCTCAGGAGTCAGATCTGATCCTACAATTCCTCTTACACCCGAAATACCAATCATCAAACTACTCATTATTTTGCTCCAAAATACCGGTTTTAAAAATCTATTAAATTAATACTACTTATAGTATCGAACCAATCAAAAATTGAAAGTATAATTTCAATTTTAAGTGAAATATCTACTCCTAATACAGTAAAGGACTCCAAAATTGAAGTCCTTTACTGTATTACATAACGATAACAAGAATGACTACTGTTATTTATCAGCGTTACTAGTATCTTCCTCATCATCCCATTTATTTTTAAAGGAATTATATACTGGGACATCAGGTAAATCGCCTAATTTTTTACCCATGATAACAACTGCACGCTGTAGCGCCTCACTTGCCTCAAGATCTGCAACCATATCATTTACGCCTCTGCTCTCTCTAATAAAGTTGAACAGAGAACTTCTTAGTTCTTTACGAACTATTTCTTTTGTAAGCTCGATATCAGGATATGCCGTTTGCAAAGTGTCATATAACTCATCGAAATATGGATAAGAATTTACATCCTCATTATCAAACTTCATTGCAGCAACGAACTTCTCTTTATTTTCATCAAATCTTTTTTCAAGCCAGACAGCAATATCTCTATTTTCCATCTGCTTTATACGAAGTTTTCTTTCAGCCTCAGTAAATTCTTGTTCTTCCTGTTCAACATGTGGTTTTATACCTTTATCACGTCCATGGATACACTCACCATTCGGCAAATAATACTTAGCAATTGTCAACTTCAGTCTAGTATTTCCACGAGTTGTTCTTACAGGCAGGAGCATCTGAACCGATCCTTTACCGTATGTTTTAGTACCGACAAGAGTCGCTCTTTTATGATCGCGAAGCGCACCAGAAACAATTTCACTAGCTGAAGCCGATCCTCCATTAACTAATACAACCATTGGACCGGTAAATGTAGGCTCTCCTAGTATCCTAGATTCATAATTTCTCTGCTTTGAAATCTTACCTTTGCTAAAGACAATAAGTTTGTTTCTCTCTAGGAATTCTTCGCTAACACCAACAGCCTCAGACAACAAACCACCAGGATTATTACGCAGATCAAGAATCAACCCTTGCATACCGTCAGCAAGCAGAGAGACTAAAGCCTTATGAAGCTCAGAACTTGTAGACACTCTTCTTTCAGGATCATCCTGAAAACCAGTGAGAAGGACATAACCTATCTTTCCAGGAAGCATTTGCGAATAGACCATGGGCAAAGTAATCATATCTCTTTGCAGAACCAACTCTTTAGGAGCATCCCACCCAGATCTAACTACTTTAACCTTCACTTCAGAACCTGGTTTACCTTTTAGCTCTTTAATAATATTACTGAGCTCCATTTTAGTTACATCTTTTCCATTGATTTCAATAATAACATCCATCGCCTTTAAACCTGCTTTATAAGCAGGTTTGCCCCACATTGGTGATAAAATCGTAAAATAACCTTCACGCATACCAACATAAGCGCCAATTCCACCATAATCACCATGCATGCTATTGAGCATTTCCTGATAATCTTCTTCATCAAGATAATCATTAAAATCATCTATACTACGAACAAGCTTTTTAGCTGCGGTTGACGCAAGAGTCTTTGCCTTCAATTGATCTGCTTCATCAGGATCTGTAGTATCAAATGCGTAACGCGTTCTTACCTGCTCAATAACTTCTCCAATTAGATTTTTTACAAAATCATCACTTTCCAGATCACTCTCATACTGATCATCAAGTTTCAAAAGTAAAGCAGCTTCCTGTCCATTCTCACCAGGATCTTTTGCCAAATCTTCGAGCAATGTTCTAGCTTCTTTAAATCTTCCCATTCTGCCAAGCGTAAGAATTGCTTCTTCAGAAGATATAACATCATCAGAATTTTCAGCAATTTCTTCAATAGCCTTCAGAGCAGACGGAGCATAGCTCAAATTCCATAAACTTTCTGCTATCTGTATTTTTATCCGATCACCTAACTCTTTATCCTTTAGCATATTACGCAAACGTGCTTTAGCATATCCCCCACCTTCGCTGCCCAGTATATCACATGCATCTACTCTTCTTGAGAAAGGGATATTTTTATCACGAATTATCTTTTCAAGTGCTAATGCAGCCTCACGCTGTGACCCCATACTCATTAAAGCGTATGAAATTGCAACTGCTTCAATAGTCGAAGCTTTCTGAAGCTTTAGTGTTAGCGCATCTTTATATTCATCGCCAAGCTCAGCAAGCTTTCTCGCGTCATCCCACACTGGCACACTATCTTCAACAGGCAAACTGTTTAATATTACATCTATTTTTGTTTCATCAACAGCACTATCAGCATATAACGTACCGCCGAAGATCGAAACACATATAGACACGACCAGCAGTTGTCTTAGTCTTTTATTCATTTTTCTCCTTTTAGTATTATTGGACACTTTTAACCTACTCAAGTAATCTCAATTTATACTCATTGATATAATATGATATATCAAATAATTGACGTTAACCCTCTTACATATTACTATGATAATATATATTCTTATAATTAAAATACAGTAATAATTCTAATTATTTCAGATAATTTAATATTTTATCCTGATATTTGCTACTAAATCTTATCTAGCATTCAGGACGATAAAATTGCACATAACCGCATCAAACCAATCAATATTTACCAAAGTAGTTAAAAAATATTGCGTTTTACTAGTTTATTTTGTTTATAACTATAAAATTAGCTTAGTAACCACAAGATTACTATATTAGCATAAATATAAAGAATAAAAATCAAGTAGAACAATAAAAGTAGTTCCATTTTTTATAAAATACGCTATACTATTTAAAATATTAAGAGAACTCATGAAATCGTTCAAATAGGTTGGATTTATGGCTGATAGCGACATTGCAATATATCTTAAAGAAATTAGTGAATTCAAACTGCTAAATGGTGAAGAAGAAAAGGAACTTGCCCGCAAAATATCTGTAGGTGATGAATGGGCGCGTGAGGATCTGATAAGAAGTAATTTAAGATTAGTTGTCTCAATCGCAAAGAAATTCACCAATAGAGGTTTACCACTACTCGACCTGATTGCCGAAGGCAATTTTGGTCTCATGAAAGCAGTAGACAGGTTCAAAGCCGAAGAAAATAAACGTTTTTCAACCTATGCTTCATGGTGGATTAAACAATCAATTAGAAGAGCACTTGCTGCCAAAGTTAAAAATGTCAGAGTTCCTGCCTACATGGTAGAGTTGGTAAATCGTTGGCGTCAAACATCAAACGAATTAAGCCAACGTTACCACAGAGCCCCTGATCCAAGTGAAGTAGCAGCACTTTTAGACATCCCTGAAGACAAAATAGACATTATTCTTAAAGCTATTGGCGCCGGTTCGTCCTCTTCATTTACTGGCCAAAGATTTAACGATGAAGACGGCAATGCGATGGAGGATATAATCGCAGTTGCAGCAGTTTCAAGAAATGAGTCTAAGGGTTCAGGCGCATATAGTGATGAAGATGAGAAAAAATTACTATTATTACTAGACTGCATCGACGAACGCTCCGCCCTTATTATCAAACATCGCTATGGAATAGGGGTCAATGATACGATGACCCTGGAAGACATTGGAGACAAAGTACTAAATAAGTCAATTACTCGTGAAAGAGTCAGACAAATAGAGACTAAAGCCCTCCGTGAACTATTAAAAATTATTTCAAATGATTAATTTTACAACCTTTTAAAAGGTATAAATAACCATGGACGACAATCTGCATATAGAGAAATCAAAAGCAAAACAGAATAAATTATCCCTTTATGTCATTTTAATTTCGGTTGTGATTCTATGGGGATTTCTAACACCAAAATTCTGGCCTGACCTCTCTCAGAAATATTTTTTCATGCCAATCCTTGGAGTTTTAGCTGCAACCGTAGCCAACACAACACCTGTGGCTGCCGGACTGGTATACTTTCCCATTCTTACCTATCTTAAAATTTCACCACTGGAAGCTGTACTCTATACGATGATGATTCAGAGTTATGGCATGGGTATTGGCGCAATACGATGGTTTATAGAAGATAGGCGATTATTCTTATGGAAAGTTCTGCCAATATGCCTGATCTTTGGTGCTGCTGGAGCCTACAGTGCGATTATGATCTTCCCTCTGGATAACCCGGGTATTCTGAAGAATGCCTTCAATATCATCTCTTTTATCCTTGTTAGTGCAATATTCTACTCAGTTATAAGAAAACACCGATACCCTAAAACATCAATTGCACTCACAAAAAAGAATATAGCCATGCTTGTTATATGTGCTTATGTGGGTGGGATCTTTACCGGTTGGCTTGGATTCGGAGTAGACACTGTTTTCTACTTCCTACTTACTCTAGTATTTAGAGTTCAACCGGCCATTGCGATTGTAACAAGTATTGCCCTAATGACTGGAATGTCAATTTTCGGAACCGGATTACATTATATAATACACCCGGATGCACTTCCATGGGGGATATGGTACTCTGCTCTACCAGGGGTAACTTTAGGAGGGATCTTCCTTGCTGCTTACTTGACTACAGAAGTAACAATGAAAAAATTCTTCCTTATATTCATTTTCTTCCTCATTGCTGAATTTGGTGTTATCTCACTGACTCAGATCACTTTAACCGCTAGATATATTGTTCAGTTTGTAATTATAAATGCACTAGTATTATACTTAGTATATATCCATATCCGCCTGTTCAGACAGAGCTATGTCGACTTCTGGATAGCTGCAGAAACAGGAACGATAGATAACGAAGCCAACACGGCAAAATAATTTATCCCGCAAATTGCTTCTCATAAAGGATTGCTACAACCGGAGTAATCCTTTATAATATATATATGAATAACAAAGAATTAATTGAAAAAGCTAAAAACCTGCCTCCTCAGCCTGGTGTCTATATTATGAAAGACATTTCAGGTATAGAAATATATGTTGGCAAGGCCAAGAATCTCCCCAAACGTGTTCTCTCATATTTTCAAAAAAATGATCACACACCTAAAACTATTGCTCTGGTAGAAAACATTATAGATTTTGACTATATAGTAACTGAAACCGAACTTGAAGCATTACTTTTAGAAAGTAGGCTTATCAAAGACCTACAACCAAAATACAACATAATGCTCAAACATAATGAGCTGTATCCATATATAGAAATTACCGTGGATGAAGACTTTCCGCAGGTAATCGTTACCCGCAAAAAAAATCATCCCAAATCTAAATATTTCGGTCCTTTTGTATCCTCAGGAGATCTTAAAGCCTGTATTTCACAGCTTCAACGAGTTTTCCAGTTCAGAGCTTGCAAGAGAAGAATTAAAGCAGATGATAAAAATGCCTTCAGGCAGAGAGGATGCCTCAATTATCACATTGGTCGCTGCAGCGGAGTCTGCAAAGGCGAAGTAAGCAAAATAGAATACCGTAAAAGAATCTCCGGGCTTATAAGATTCCTCTCAGGGCAGAAAAAAGATCTTATAGAGGATTTACGTAAAGACATGGCAAAAGCTGCAACTGAATACCATTACGAAGAAGCAGGAGCGTTACGTGATCTTATTACTGCACTCGAAAATTTAAACCAATATCCAGAACTAGACGACTCGCTCGCCCCAATGGTGCCAGTAATTGAAGCAGAAAAAGGCTTAATTCGGCTCAAGGAAGCACTCAAGCTAAACTTTACCCCTAAAACCATTGAAGGTATAGACATAGCTAACTTGCAAGGTGGTGAAACTGTAGGTTCTTTGGTAAAATTTGTTGACGGTCAGCCATTTAAAAATGACTATAGAAGGTTTAAAATCAAGACTGTCGAAGGTCAGAATGATTTTGAGTGCATAAACGAAGTAGTATCAAGAAGGTATGGGCGTATCGCCCGTGAAGGTGGAGAACTTCCAGATATAATAATGATAGATGGAGGCAAAGGTCAACTCCACTCTGCATCTGAAGCTTTAAGAAATATCGGAGTAAAGCCCAAAGCACTAATTTCAATAGCAAAAAAAGAAGAACTCATTTATAAAGAAGGTCATAGCGACCCAATCCGTATGACCAAAAGAAACGAAGGCCTTAGATTATTAATGCATGTCAGAGACGAATCCCACCGTTTTGCCCAGCATTATCACCATATTCTCAGACGAAAAGCAGTCTTTGGCGAATCAAAGAAATGAAAAGGTCCTACTCTTAAGCATGATCTTTTATACCTGAATAAACAGTAAAAATAAAGTTCTTATACCAGCAGTTAACATCTGTAAATGCTGCATCTTTTAGCCACTGCAATTGCGCGGCAAGAGTAGACATATTATCCTCTTTCATTCTATTTTCAGAAGTCTCTAGCAACTCTTTAGTAATACCCTTCATACGCATTTGCTCATACCAGACATCTCTGTACATACGTTCTATACTATTACTGTATCCTTTGATTTGATCTGCATTTATAAATATACCGTTTATCTTCAAAGAATCATATATATTATAAAACAGCTTAGCCTTATCTTTACATTCAAGATGATGAATCGATAGTGAAGATATTACTGCGTCATACCCAGACCCTATATCTCCAGTAAGATAATTGCCTAAAACCAGCTCAACCCTACCTTTAAATCTTTTTTCAGCCTGTAAAAGCATATTTTCCGAAATATCTATACCAATAATCTGAGCATCTGGTATTTCATCCAGTACAAGTGCAGATAAAAGCCCTGTCCCAACACCAAGATCGAGTATTTTAGGCACAGTTTTATTTATAGTTTTGACCAACCTTACAGCTGTGCCATAAAAATCATCAAAACAAGGGATCAGTACCCTTCTGCTAAAGTCATACTCTTCTGCAACATTATCAAAAGCTTCCTTTACACCCATAATTATAATAATCCTAGTATCCAATTATATTATTGCTTCACCAAGTTCCCTGCCCCCAAGCAAATGCATATGAATATGAAATACCGTCTGTCCAGCTCCTGCTCCAGAATTAACAACAATCCTAAATGACTCTAATCTTTCCAGTTTTGCTATTTTTGCAGCAGCAACATTCATCTTACCTAATATCTCGATATCATTGTCATCACAGTCACCAAGCCTGCAAATCTTAGCTTTTTTAGGAATAATAAGTATATGCACAGGCGCCTGTGGATTAACATCTCTAAACGCAAGTATATCATCATCTTCATAGACTTTATTAGAGGGTATCTCACCATTTATAATCTTTGAAAAAATATTATCTACATCATAATCCATAGTTTTCTCCTAATTACCATACAATATTTCATGATTATACTTATCACACGCAAATATGTTATAAGAAAAAATAAAAATCTCCCCTATATATATATAAGGGCTTGCTTTATACTCCATTATTACTATAAATATAATGCACGATAAACACAGGACTTGTCAATAGTCAATAAAAGTTAACACTTTTTAACAATTATTTGTTTATCAGCATTTAATAGTGTGTAAGATTATAATTTAATAATATAATTTTCAAAAAATGAAAGGCAATTAATTATGAATGCATATGCAGCAGAAGATGGCAGCACAGCAGTTGCTACAGGAGCGGAAGCGACAACGACACAACCAGCAAAGGATACAGCCGAGAAAGCACCTAGTTTTTTTGACAGCCCACTTATGCTTGTTGGTCTAGGTGCTGTATGGATCTGGCTAATCTACTCTATGAGAAAGAACAAAAAGAAACAAAAAGCTGCAAAAGAAAAGCTAAATGAAATTAAAAAAGGCGACAAAGTTGTTACTATTGGTCGCATTCACGGAGAAATCGTAAAACTTACTGATGACACAATGACTATAAAGCCTGATAAAAAGAGTGACTTCACACTTACCTTTGACCGCAGTGCTATCATGAGTGTCAATGCAGGTAAAGGTGCTACAGAAGAACCACAAGAAGGTGTTGCAGAAAAAATTGAACAGAAATAGTTCAAAACACACTACAACGCTTTAAATAAATAATATTTAGTCTATAAATTATATAGCATTTTTGATTTTGGGGAACATTACATGGATATTTTTCTTGATCTTAACTTTTGGCAATATGTTCTTGTTGCTGTAGCAGTAGTTATCTGCATCGTCTCAGCGATAAAGAACAAGACAATTTTCGCAAAACTTGCGGTAATGGCAGTAATTACATTGGTTGTTATACTTCAACTATGTAAGACTCCAGATTACAAAGAGACTCCTCTTGACAGTAAAATCAGACAGGAACGTGAGGCTCTGGCAAGTTATGAAGGGCGTGAAGGGGTCGCCCCAGAACTTAGCAAAGTTCTTACATCACTTAGTGAATTGAATGTATCACTGGACAAAAATAACCCAGAATACATCAAACCTCTTCTTGATCAGATAAAAGCGATGAAGTTCCCACAAGAAAATATGCAGAAAGTCGCAGACTCTCTTGTAAGCTCGTGGACAACACGTATGGAAAACACTCAGGCTATGCTTGGGAAGAAAATCGCAGAACTTGAAGCCAAAGCGAATAAGACAGATACTGAAAGAGCGGAAGAAGCTCAGCTTAGAAGCATGATTCAGCCTTGGTACAATAAACTTCCACTCAAATTTGGTCTAGACTTGGTTGGTGGTACTGAAGTTCGCTTAAGACTTCTTCCTGATTATACAAAACTAAACAAGCTTGAAGAAGAACTTACTGCCCTAAAGAGCAACCCATCTGCAGAAAAAGCAAAAGTTGACGAACTCACTAAAAAAGTAGAAGTTGAGAAGACACAGGTAAAACAGAACTTTGATAATGCTTCAGAAGTTATCAGGAACCGCTTGAACACATCTGGTCTTGAAGAAATCAGTGTAAATGTCCAAGGCAACGACAAACTTCTTATCCAGATGCCTGGAATGAGTTCATCTTCGGCTCAAAGAATTATCAACCTTCTTAAGAAAATGGGGCAATTGCAATTCCGCCTTACTATTCCTGCACAAGGACAAGGAAGTGATAACGCTCTTGTAACTCAAATGTCTAGACTTGGAGGCACTGAAGATAAAAAGAACTTCTCTCGTCGTCTTGGTAGATTCCTCAACAATGATGAAATCAAAATCAGCGACGGTTTCAATACTGACGTTTATGGCGAACAGCTCTATGACTGGATGCACACCGATGATGGTGAAGGCGTAGTTCTTTCTCAAGAAATACTCTTAACAGGTGACTTTATCAGTGGTGCTTCTGCCCGTCAAAGCATGTCAAGACCTGGTACTTACGAGATCGTTTTCCGTATGAGCCCACGTGGTGCACTAATTTTTGAGAATGTCACCAGAAACAATATTGGTCGCAGGCTTGCTATCGTTTTAGATGGCAAACTAAAGAGCGCCCCAACTATCCAAAGTGCTATTTCAAATCAAGGTACTATTACAGGCGACTTCTCAGTAGAAGAAGCGAAAAACCTAGAAGTTGTACTCAAGAGTGGTTCACTAAAGACACAAGTACAAGTAGAATTTGAAAACACTGTTGGACCAAGCCTTGGTGAAGACTCTATTAGGTCTGGTATCACTGCTATGGCAATTGGTCTGGGACTTGTTCTACTATTCATGCTTGCATACTATAGGGTGGCTGGTATCGTTACAGACATCATACTATTTGTTAATATGCTTTTAATTATCGCCCTTCTTTCTGGTTTGAACGCTACTCTAACTCTGCCTGGTATTGCTGGTCTTATCCTGACTATCGGTATGGCGGTGGACGCGAATGTTCTTATTTTTGAAAGGATACGTGAAGAACGTACCAAGGGTAATACTTTAGCAAGAGCAATTCAACTTGGTTATGAAAGAGCATTTGTAACTATTGTTGATGCAAACGTTACTACATTCATTACAGCTCTTATACTTCACCAGTTCGGTACAGAAGCGGTAAAGGGCTTTGCGATAACACTTATTATTGGTATAATCTGTTCAGTATTCACTTCACTTGTCCTAACTCGCTGGTGTTTCGAAGCACTTATGGAGTTCGGCTGGGTTAAGGATCTAAAGATGAACAGATTCTTCAAACGTCCAAACGTTTCATTCAGCAAACTTCGCCGTCCTGCAATTATTCTCAGTATAATCTGTATTGTAATCGGCATGTCTGTTGTAATTGGCAGAGGGAAAAAGAACCTTTCGCAGGACTTCACAGGTGGTTTATTTGCTCAGATTGAGCTCAAAGAACCAATGTCAGCTTCAGAATTCCGTGACAAGCTTGATCCTATTACTAAAGAGTTTCAGGATCTAACCATGCAGACATATGGTCAGGGCAAAAACGGCATGTTTGATCAATACATTCTTCGTACTTCGAATGTTCAATCACCTGGAAACACTTCAGAAAAGAACATGGCACTTAAAACATCAGGTGATCTCAAGGCAATGATTGAAAAAGCCTTCCCACTTGTCAAAAATGGTCTTGTTGTAAGTGAATCAAGAATCGAAGATAAATCTAAAGACAGTATCGCTGTATTCAAAATAGATATTACTATGCCTAAAGCTGTTGATACTAAAAGTCTTACTAATATTCTTGATAAATACACAAGCCTTGAAAAAATTGAAGTAGAAGCAGGTGATGATGCAAAATCTGTTGTTGTATACGCAGGTCTACCAACTGTAGAACTTGACGGCACGACAGTCGATGATATAACCCTAAACAGTAAGGTTAGAGAACAGCTTCAGAAATTACGCGATCAGGGCATGTTGAGCTTCACAGAACCTTTCCCACGCTTCAATTTCATTGGTGGTTCTGTTGCTTCAGAAATGATCAGGCAGGCTATTTTAGCTCTTATCTTCTCAATGGTAGCAATCTTTATCTATATCTGGCTTCGCTTCCAGTTCAAGATCTCATTTGGTGCTGGTGCGGTTATTGCCTTAGCTCATGACGTACTCTTTACAGTAGGTGCTCTTGCTGTTGCTGACAGTCTTGGTCTATTAAATGGCCAAATTAGTCTGACAGTAGTTGCCGCACTTCTAACTTTGGTTGGTTACTCACTCAACGATACAATCGTTATCTTCGACCGTATTAGAGAAAATCTTGGCACTTCTACCAAAGAGTTTGCTGAAACTATTGACCTCTCCCTAAACCAGACATTAGCTCGTACAATCGTTACAAGTTTGACAACAATGCTTGTAGTACTTGCCCTACTTGTCACCGGTGGTGAAGTTATCAGAGCATTCTCATTCACACTATTCATTGGTATTATAGTGGGTACTTACTCATCAATCTTTATTGCAAGCCCAGTTCTTATTGAATTTGCACTGATGGCTAAGAACAGAAAGCTAAAGAAAGCTAAAGAACTACTAAAGAAATAGTATCTGATATTTTTTTATAAAAAAGGTGTCCTGGTAACAACCAGGGCACCTTTTTTATATATCTTGCAAATGAAACCTAGAAAAAATAAAACAACAGGATATAATTATTCAAGATATATTATATACGAAAGGGAATTATGCCAGAATTCAAATTAAATTCAGAATACAAACCAGCTGGTGATCAACCTAAAGCAATTGAGAGCTTGCTCAAAGGTATTGAAAATAATAAGAAAGAACAAACATTGCTAGGAGTTACTGGATCGGGTAAAACCTTTGTAATGGCAAATATTATTGAAAAAGTTAAAAAACCTACACTTATACTTTCGCATAATAAGACCCTTACAGCTCAGCTATTTTCTGAATTCAGACAATTCTTTCCTGACAATGCAGTAGAATACTTTGTCTCATATTATGACTACTATCAACCAGAAGCCTATATCCCCTCAACGGATGTTTATATTGATAAAGATTCTTCTGTAAATGAAAATCTAGATAGACTCAGACTATCAGCAACCTCAGCTTTGCTTACCCGAGATGATGTTATTGTGGTTGCATCTGTAAGTTGTATTTATGGTCTAGGTGCACCTGAAGAATATTTCAAGGTAATACTCCCTTTTCAACTCGGCAAGGAGATTGAAAGACGAGCAATGGTGCTGCAACTTGTAAAAATGAACTATACTAGAAATGACCACAGCTTTGAACGTGGTGTTTTTAGAATGCGTGGTGATGCTATAGAAATTTGGCCAGCATACAAACAGACTGCATATAGAATTGAATTCTTCGGCAATGAAGTTGACGCAATTTTAGAAATTCATCCTCTCACCGGGGAAGTAATATCAAAGTTTAACCAAATGGCAATATTCCCTGCTACCCACTTTGTACTCAATGATGATGGCAAGGAATCTGCGATGAATGGAATAAAAGCAGAGCTTGAAGACAGGCTAAATGTACTCAATGGGCAAAACAAACTTCTTGAGGCACAAAGACTTGAAAGTAGAACAAAATATGATCTGGAAATGATTGATGAGATCGGATACTGCCAGGGTATAGAGAATTATTCTTGGCATTTCGACGGAAGAAAACCAGGAGAAAGACCTGCCTGTTTATTCGATTATTTTCCAAAAAAGGATTGGCTGCTTATTATAGATGAATCCCACGTAACTCTACCACAGATACGCGGCATGTTTAATGGTGATAGAGCAAGAAAACAAGTTCTCGTAGATCACGGATTCCGCCTTCCATCAGCACTCGAGAATAGGCCTATGCATTTTGATGAATTTGTTCAACAGCAACCGACTACAGTATATGTATCTGCAACCCCTTCAGACTACGAAATAGAGCATTCAAAGGGTGAAGTTGTAGAATTAATTGTAAGACCAACAGGTCTGATAGATCCTCCTGTTGAGGTACGTCCAACCAAAGGGCAGGTTGCAGATATAATTAATGAAATTAAAATCCGAGCAGAAAAGAAAGAACGAGTCCTAGTTACAACACTTACCAAAAAACTCTCAGAAGACCTGGATCAGTACTGTCGTGAACAAGGCCTAAGAACTGAATATCTGCACTCAGGTATTGATACATTGGAACGTGTAGAAATACTAAAAGATCTGCGAGAAGGCAAGTTTGATGCACTAATTGGTGTTAACCTTTTAAGAGAAGGTCTTGACCTTCCGGAAGTATCACTAGTAATTGTCGTAGATGCAGATAAAGAAGGTTTTCTCCGCTCTACAACCAGCCTTATACAGACAATTGGACGTTGTGCCCGTAATGCAGAAGGTAGAGTAATATTCTATGCAGACACCATTACCAAGTCCATGCAAAAGACAATGGATGAAACAGAACGCAGAAGGCGCACCCAGCTGGAATACAATAAAACCCATAATATAACTCCCCAAACCGTTACACGAGCAATCGAAACAGGACTTGAAGAATTCTTTGGAATTAAAGAGGATGTCTATATACCTGCTCTTGACGAAGCACTCAGCAGTTCAGATAGAGAGGCTGAGATCAAACTTCTTGAAGAAGAAATGATCAAAGCCGCAGATGAAATGCGTTTTGAAGATGCGGCCGCTCTTCGCGACAGACTGGTTGAGCTTAAAGCTCCTATCAACTATACCAAGAAAGATACCTCCAGCTACGGCAGAAAGCCTCGCAGAAAGCGTACTACAAAGAAAAAGACAAGAAGAAAAAAATAACTCGATTTATATAATTATACCAAAAAAGTGGTTCTTAAAATTATCTTAAAAAGTGGATCTGTACAGACCCACTTTTTATATTATAATAAATGACATATAGAAGAGGGATGATTATGTTTATTAATATTAATAGAAACAGTCATATTTCAATAAAAAAACAACTATATGATAAGCTAACATATATGATCTTAAACCAAGAACTCCGATACGGAGAAAAACTTCCTTCTTCTAGAAAACTTGCCAGCAGTCTAAAGATTGCCCGAAATACAGTTATAGAGGTGTACGAACAATTAATTGCAGAACTATACATTACTACGCGAAAAGGTAGCGGTACATTTATTACCAATAAAAGAAAATGTGTTTTTTATGAACAGCCAGAAAGTTTACAAAAAACTATCAAGGAAAATAATAAAAATATAAGCCTTATTGCCGGGACACCAGATCTTTATAATTTTCCAAAACAATCATGGATGCAGGCAACAAGGAGAGTTCTCAATACAAAAGATACAGACATATTTGGTTATGGAGACCCAAACGGCTATCTGCCGCTTAGGCAGTCTTTACTGAAATACTTAAACACACATAAAGGAATAAAATGCTACCCAGAACAGATTATTATCAGTGGAGGGACAAAAGATGCTATTAGATTTCTGGCATTAAGTTTTAAAAATAACTTTAATTCGCTTTTGACAGAATCTCCAAGTGTACAGTTTGTTCCTGAGATATTCAGCTCAGTCGGCTATAAAGTGACACCAATAAAAACAGACAAAACAGGGATTGTCACAAAAGAATTAAATTACCGTGAAAGATCTCTTATATATACTTCTCCGGCGCATCAGTTTCCGCTTGGGGGAACACTTACAATCAAACGACGCCACGAACTAATAGACTTTGCAGTAAAATATAATCACTACATCATTGAGGATGACTGTGACAGTGAGTTCAGATATAGGGGAGCTCCGATTAATTCTCTATATCAGATATGTTCAAAATATGTTATTCATGTTGGGACATTTAGTAAGACAATATGCCCTTCATTGAGACTTGGCTATATTGTACTACCAGCAGAGTTATCGTTCTTGACTAAAAAATATACTGAACTTATTGGGAACCCTCCGAGCACAATAATTCAAGGAATAGCCAACGACATTATTCGCAGTGGTGATTACGAAAAACATATTTACAAGATGACTAAAATATATAAGACAAAAATAAAAACAGTAACAGAAAATTTAAACAAAGAATTTGCAGATAAAATACGAATCAATGGAGATCATTCTGGACTTCATGTTGCAGTCGAATTTATCAATCATACATTGAAGAATAGTGATAAAGAAATTTTCAAAAAATACAACCTAGAAGTAGAATTTTCAAATGAATATTCTAATGGAGGTACAACCCAAAAAAATAACAGACTTATTCTAAGTTTTGCGCACCTTAGTCAGTCTGAGATAATAAAAGCAGTAAAGCAGCTAAAAAAAGTTTACAAGGTGCTTACGGGCTAATTTTTCACAATAAGGAAAAAATTATGACTCAAAAAAAATTTGATAAAACTGAAGAAAAGCTCACCATTCTCGGATTTGGTTCAATGCTCCTTCCAATTATCGCCAAAGAAACTATTAAAAACCCTGTCAAACCTAAAAAGGTAAAAATTAAAAAAACAAAAAGTCTTTGCAAAAAAAAACCTAAAAACAGATCATCTATTATAAATTTTATACGTACGACACAAACAAAGCTTAAAAAAGTACTACTACGCATATAACAAATACTTGCTAATAAAGCCAAAACACTTTGTAAGGAGATAACAATGGAATACAGAGAGCTAGGTAATACTGGCGAAAAACTCAGTATACTCGGATTCGGTGCAATGCGTCTACCAGTAATTGATGGTGATGATTCAAAAATAAACATTGATGAAGCCAAAGAAATGATAAGATATGCGATTGATAATGGAGTCAACTATCTGGATACAGCCTATCCTTACCATAGCGGAACCAGCGAAAAGTTTTGCGCCCAAGTCATGAAGGATGGTTATAGAAATAAAGTAAAAATTGCTACAAAGTTACCGGTATGGGATGTAGAAAAAGCAGAAGACATGCCAAGAATTCTTGATGAACAGCTTAATAACCTAGAAGTAAAGACAATCAATTTCTATCTTATCCATGCTCTAAGTGTAAAATCTTGGCCAAACATGGTAAAACTCAATTATAAAAGATTTTTAAACCAAGCAAAAAAAGATGGCAAGATCAGACATATTGGTTTCTCGTTTCATGATGACTTAGACCTATTCAAAGAAATCGTAGATGACTTCCCGTGGGATTTCTGTCAGATACAGCTCAACTATATGGACGAAGATTATCAGGCCGGACTCAAAGGTATGAAGTATGCTCATAATAAAGGGCTTGGCATAATTATTATGGAGCCACTACGTGGAGGGATGTTAGCAAGAACGGAACTACCTGATGACATCAAAGCGATCTGGGACTCCAGCAAGACCAACCGTTCCCCAGCAGAATGGGCGCTTAAATATCTCTGGAATAAGGAAGAAATCGGAGTCGTTCTCAGCGGCATGTCTTCAATGGAACAAACAATAGAGAATGTCAGGGTAGCCTCAGAAACCAAAGTAAACTCACTCTCAGAAGACGAATGCAAAATCATTTCTCAAGTAAGAGACATCTTTAAAAGCAGAATGCGTGTAAATTGCACAAAATGTAATTACTGTATGCCTTGTCCAAAAGGAGTAAATATTCCAGAAAATTTCTGGGCGTATAATCACGATTCTATCTTCAATGATTTTGACAAAGCAAAATTCTGGACTACTTGCTGGTTAGCAGATAATCAGAAAGTTACAAACTGTGTTGAATGCGGTTTATGCGAAACAAAATGCCCTCAAAACATAGAAATAATGAAGCATTTAAAAATCATCAAAGATAAATATTTTGACTAATCCTTAGATAGACTCAATATTTCGTTATCACAGTAGTACTGCGCCTAAAAAGTCTCATCTTTAATTTAATTAAATAGTAGATATTGATCAGTTCAATATCTACTATTTTTTATATACCATATTTATTTATTCTATCACAAAAATGTCAAATATGTTATAATTCATCTAGAGCTCATAAATAAGGTAGAAAAACTATGAATACCAAGCATTTTAAGTCATTGCTACTACTTTTTATTATATCAATTCTTACACTACAGGCGTTTGCCGAAGAATTAAATTCTAAAACTGAAGCAAATGCAAATTTATCAGAACCAAATTTCCCTTTATCAGAAGATGAGTGGAAGGATAAAGTTATAGTTATTCCTATACGGGGAGTAATTGCTCCAGAAAGTTACGGCGGTCAAGAAGAAAACATCCTAAAAGCCATAAAACTCGCAGGCAAAGCCCGCCGTATAATCATGGAAATAGATTCACCTGGTGGTTCAGTTGAGAGTTGTGATAAAATATGCCAAGCGCTTATAACCTCACCCACCCCAACAACAGCGCTAGTCATTCGAAAAGCTGTAAGCGGTGGAGCCATGCTAGCAACAGCCTGCTCAGAAATCTACATGCTTAGCGGCAGTAGAATAGGTGATATTCAACCAATGATGATGATGTCTAGCAAGAGCCTTGATGACCGGACCGCTGAAAAAGCAGAAGCTGATGTCAGAGCAATTATGTCATCAAACGCTAGACACAACAACTATCCAAAGGTACTTCTTGAAGCCATGGTTTCGCGAAGTTTTGAAGTATATGAAGTAAACTTTAAAAACGGCGACAGAGATTTTCTAAAAAAGCACGCATATGAGCTACTCAGAAAAAGCATGGAAGAAGGCATAGATAAGCGCAAATTCAGTTTACCTCCCAAAATTATAGTAACAGAAGGCAAGCTACTCTCCGTTGAAGCGCAATCGGCAGTAGAATATGAAATTGCCAAAAAAGTACTAACTTCAAAGGATGAGCTATTAACCCTACTCAATATTACTAAGGAAGAAGTTATCAATGTAAAACTCTCTGATGGCGAACTCAACCCACTAAAACTTTTAAATTTCAGCAAATGGGAAATGGGAAAAGGCCTGACAATGCTTCTAGTCCTATGCTTGATTATTGGAATAGCGGGTACTTTTACCGAAATGAATATGCCAGGTTTTGGTATACCTGGAGCGCTAGGACTTATCGGATTTGCTTCATTCTTTACTATTCTTTTCCTCAATGAACGAGCAACCATTTTTGAGATAAGCCTTTTTATTGTAGGAATAGTCCTACTTATAGTTGAAATTGTCCTTATACCTGGCTTTGGAGTAGCGGGTGTACTTGGGTTTATATGTTTACTAGGCGGACTATTATTTTCACTAGTTCCTGCGCTTGATTCAAATTATATGGAACTGAACTTTGGAGGAGAGATGATGTTTGCAACGCTTATCACCGGTGGAGTTTTGGTTATAGGCTGTGTTCTTGTTTTGATTCTAATGGAGCGGGGAGGAAAATCTCCCTTTTTCAAGTTCATGTTCCTTGAAAAGAATCTCCCCGAAGGCAAAGAAGCCTTACGAAAAGGGATTGAAAAAGAAAAAGCTGCTGGAGAAGAGATAATGGATCAACATACAGAATACCTTGGCCTTATAGCAACCGCTTACACCCCGCTTCGCCCTTCAGGTAAAATCAAAACTGATAAGGGTGAGCTTATTGATGTTGTTACCCCGGGAGATTATATCGAAAAAGGTAAAAAGGTAGAGGTTATCTCAGTTGATATGAATAGAATCGTTGTAGATCTATATACAAGTTAGTTTGTTTATTTTGTTTATTAATATATTTATGAATTGGAGAAATCATGGCAGAATTTGTTCCGGCAATTGTACTATTAGTAATCTTTGGCGTTGGTATAATTCTTGCGCTAATGCTTCTAATGTATGGTAGACTTTATATTCAAGCTCGTTCCAGTGGTGTACATGTGGGTCTTTTTTCACTATTTGCAATGACACTCAGAAAAGTCAGTCCAGGAGTCATTGTCAACTCACTGATTATGTCGCAAAAAGCTGGAGTAACCTTAGAAAGAGAGTTTTTAGAAAGTCACTACCTTGCAAGAGGTAATGTCCCTGTGTTAGTTGAAGCCCTAGTAATTGCTGAACAAGCAGGTCTAGATATAAGCGAAGAAGCACTAGGAGCACACCTACTGGCAGGAGGAGATGTTACATCTGTAGTAAGAGCAATGGTTGCAGCTGCGAAAGCTCACATAAAACTGTCATTTGATCAATCATGCTCCATAGATCTTGCGGGGCGTAATATTGTTGATGCCGTAAATACCTCAGTTGATCCAAGAGTTATCGACTGCCCTAACCCATCATCAGGCAGACTTACGCTTGACGCTGTAGCTCAGGACGGCATACAACTCAAAGCTAGAGCTAGAGTTACGGTACGTACTTGTATCGAAAGACTTGTAGGCGGAGCAACAGACGAAACAATTATAGCCAGAGTTGGTGAAGGTATTGTCTCTGCGATTGGTTCATCAAACGATTACACTGCAGTACTTGAAAATCCAGATAGGATATCTAAAGCCGTACTTGCTAAAGGTCTTGATGCCGGAACTGCGTTTGAAATTCTATCTATTGATATCGCAGATATAGATGTAGGTGATAATGTCGGAGCAAAGCTTGATATTGAACGAGCAAACGCAAGAAAACAGGTAGCTCAGGCTGACGCTGAAAAACGGGCTGCTGAAGCGCGAGCAGAGCGTGCAAAACAAGACGCAAGAATTTCAGAAATGCGCGCCCTTGTAGTAAAAGCGGAAGCTGAAATTCCACTTGCAATGGCCGATGCGTTTAGATCTGGTAATCTAGGCATTATGGATTACTATAAAATGCAGAATATAAAAGCTGATACAACTATGCGCGATTCAATAGGAAAAGATGATGAGAAAAAGTAAAAAGTCTGCGGATTTTCTTGACTTACTGAAAGAGAAAGGTATCATCTCCTCAAGTAATAAGTCCAGCACTCATTCAGAAAAGAAGCCTGCAAAACTTGGCAGCTTATTTAGCGAACTTATAAAAGAAATGACTACAGATCCTGAAATTCGTGAAAAGCGATCTCGGATTGAAGAAGAGCAAGAGCCTGAGTATTATGACTCACTCTATAAAGAAAAACAGCAAGAGGACGAAGTAAGCCTTCATGAAGATGTTGAAGTGCAACGCAAGCGAAGACAGACTGAATTCAATATAAACGAAATGAAACTGAGACAGAAAGAAGAGAGAAAAAATACTCAAAAGAAATTTGACGAAGAGATAAGGCTAAAAAAAGAACAGGAGCATTTAGAAAAAGTTAAGAGTGAACTTGAAGCAATAAAACTCCAAAAACATAGTGTTATTGATATTCTACAAAATAAGAGTTCTCTCCGACAAGCATTTGTTATCAATGAAATACTTTCCAAGCCACTAGGACTAAAATAGTATACGGGAGGCTTCACCAGAGCCTCCCGTATTTTTATTAAAAGAAAGAACCACCAAGTAATGCGTTACACCAATACAACAGATAAAACCTTAGACTTCATTATAGATGCTAAAGATGCAGGGACACGTATTGATAAATATCTAGCGACAGTAGTAAAAGATCATAGTCGAAGTTTTTTAAAAAAAATTCTTGATGATGATGATTTTATAACAGTAAATGAAAAAAATACTAAACCATCATATAAATTAAAACCAGAGGACAAATTACATGTCAAACTGCCGACTCTAATAGAAATGTCTGCTGAGGCTGAGAATATACCGCTGGACATTATATATGAAGATGAATCTATAATAGTTATTAATAAACAAGCTGACTTTGTTATCCACCCTGCTCCAGGGCATGAAACAGGCACACTGGTAAATGCTCTACTATATCACTGTAAAGAGCTCTCAGGTATAGGAGAGGATGAATTCAGACCTGGAATAGTCCATAGGTTGGATAGAGATACTACAGGCTGTGTAATTTGTGCTAAAACAGACATTGCACATCGAGAACTTGCAGAGCAATTTGCCTCCAGAACCACAGAAAAGACCTACATTACTCTTACCAGTGGAGTACCTGATCCAACCGAAGGCAAAATAGAGGGGTTTATTGCTCGTTCACATTCCGATTACAAACGCATGGCATTATATACTGCTGGGGGAAAATACTCACTTACTTACTATAAAACTATAAAGAATTATAGCAAATTTGCCCTTGTAGAATGTGACATCAAAACGGGCAGAACACATCAAATCAGACTGCATATGAAATCTGTTGGTTCTCCAGTACTCTGTGATAGAGATTACGGCAGAGAGGCAGAAATAAGTGAAGGAGAATTACAGGGTAAGAAGAAGAGTAATAAAATAATACTCAACAGACAAGCTCTTCATGCTGCAAGTCTTACAATTGACCACCCTGTTACTGGCAAACGTATGAATTTTACCAGCGATCTGCCATACGATATGAAACAGGCAATAAAGATACTTGAAATGTTATAATACAGATAGCTTTAAAATTCTTGAATATAGCCACCCAACCCGTACAATATAGTTAATAATTAATGTACAATTTTCTACATTTTAAGTATAAAGTGTTAACATATAATGCCTGATGAGAATAACAAAGAAAACCAGACACCAGAAGCAGATGAAAGCAGAAAAAAAATAGACCTTCTTTCTCTGCTTTGGAAGCTGCATCCATTTCTTTTTCTAGGGTTGGCAATTATTCTAGGTTTATTTGCATATAATCTAATCCCTAAAAAAGTTACAGAAAAGCCCAAAACCCTCACGTTCTACTATGATAGAAGCGTTGCTGCGCTAAATGAAGCCAGCAATCCTTTGTTGGATAATAGTGAAGGTAGAATTCAGGAAGCCATTCAAAAAGCCAAAACAGACTTTGAGTATGTGTTTACTCACAAAAGTTATAGAGACCAGATGGATAACTCTCCCGAACTTACTAATCCATATATGCTGTTTGGCGAAAGTCTTTTTTTGTACGGCACAAATGATAGAATCACTCAAAATAAAGCCAATACATTTCAACGAGCAGTCTGGGCTTTTGCTCAAGCTATAGAGTGGGAGACTAAACATTGGGATGAACGAGAACAGAAAATATATGACACCCAATACTTTAAAGACGATGAACCATTTGATGAAAAAGTTCTAGCTGCAAGAAAATTTCTCAGAAATCAGTACATACGATATATGCTAGCACGCTCAGCAATATATTCGGGTCAATATTATCTTGCAGAGAGCGAGCTAGACAGTTTAATAAAACAATTCCAAGTCGAAAACCTCTCAAATAATGAATTATGGCAAACAGTTGAAAGTCTGTCTCCTCATAAATATGAGTTACTTCCTGAAGATAGAACTCTTCTATACTTCTTTCTTGCCGAGCTCAGTGAAAAACGTAATGAAGTTGAAAATGCTGAAAAATACTATAGAATTTTCTTACTTCATGCCAACCGCAGCAAAGAATATTTTCAAGCACTAATGCGCCTTGGTGATATATATTTTTCAAAAGCAAAAGTTGCTGATGATAAAAATAATATAGAAGAAGCACGACGTTTATACAGTGAAGCAGCAGAAATATTTTCTAAAGTTGTTGCAGCCAGTCCCCCAAGCGATATTCTAAGAAGAGCATACTTTACAGGAGGGCGCGCATACTATAACATGGCATTGACTATTCCCACCACAGAGAATTCTATCTGGGATATATCAGAAAAATTATCTGATAAAATTAAATTTACAATGCAGGATTTCTCTAATGGCAATCTCCTACCACCACGTTCTCTTTTTACTCCAACAGCATTGGGTAGAGCTATCTCACAAAGTGGTATAAGCAGCCTGGCACCACTCACATTAATAACAGAAAATCTTATCGGCGGCTCCCTTACTCTACTGAGTAAAGAGCGCTTGACACCTGAGAGTGAAAAACGCAGCTTGCTCTGGAAGGCCAATATGTATTTTAGTGGTTCACAAGGTGGGAAGTTACAAGAATACGACGGGCCAGCTAATATTATGCTTGCAAGAATTCACATGATTAATGGTAACTACTCTGATGCCAGAAAGTTATTAATACACACTAGGACTTATTTTTGGAGCCCTGAAATTGAAGTTGCAAGTAAACTGGGAATTGCTATCTCATACTTGATGGAAGGAGAACTTGATAGGTCAGCGGTAAGATTTCTTGGTGGTCCTGAAAAAACCTCATCATCACTCCTTACAGTTGATGACATTAAATCATGGGAAGGATTATGTGAAAAAATCTATAAAGAGACTCTAGAAAACACTCCCAACCCCGGCAAGCGAGTTTGGGCTCTTTTACCCAAAAATATGCAAAATATTATTCAGAATGTCGCTACAACAGGTAAATTTTCTGAAAGGTATAAGCCTATTTTTATTAGGAGAATGAACGAAGTACTAAGCAGCGAAGAATTCTACTCAAAAGACAGTTTTGCTAAACTAGAATTCCCCGAAACAGCGTATGCATTATTAGATAAGGACACTTCACTACTAACTATGCAAAACCGTCAATGGCTAAATAGAATGCTCCTTGATAGCAATTACCGAACATATATATTACCTACTGATTCAGGATCAATGATTGATCCTTTCCCTTCTGCATCAGATTTCGCTCCATTTGATAATAGTGTGCTACTGACAAAAAATCGTGTTATACAGAGCTTACGATCTCTTTCAGAGGAGTACACAAAAAAATCGCAAGAAGCCATAGATGAACTCGATACAATCACTTACACTCCAGATGCAAGTGAAATTCGCCTACTTGCTTCTACTCCAAGACGAGATCTATCTCACGCGACTGAGATCAATGAATTTTTAATTAATGAATATACTCCGGAGTATATTGGTGATATTATGATGGAAAATGCAAACCTTTACAAAAGGCGAGCACAACTGGCAGGGGCGGAACCATTTAGAGATATTGATTTAGCAAAAAAACTTACTGCAATATCTGCAGATAAATACATGCTTATTGGTAAAAGCGGCGATTATCTTGCTTTAGAACAAAAAGCATTAATTGAAGCAGGGAGAAACTACTATGCTGCAAATAAATATGGTAAAGCAAGTGACGCTTTGGCTATATTTGTAGCCAACTACCCTTCATCACCACAAATTGGCTGGGCAAGTAATCTGTTAGGAAGATGCTACTGGTATTTAAAACGTTTCAAAGATGCTCTTAGGATATACAGAGACAACTCAAGCAGAAGAACTCCAGACGGCAGGAGCAGCATGTATTATCTTGGGGCAGTTTATCTTGACGCAGAAGAGCTAATTAAAGATAATACTCTGATAAACGTAGTTGGCGATCCAGATTTTCCATATGCAAAGGAAGATAAAGACGGAGATGTTTACCCTGATACATCGCTACAGGTATTCAATGAAGTTCGTAGACAGGAAGGCATAGCACCATCATCCCGCCCATGGCGCTGGGCGACATTTGGTCTCGGGAAAGTATGGTTTTATATTGCTGAAAAAGCCAGATTCAATGAACTTACAAAAGCAGAGACAGAAAAACGTGATCCTCAATCATTAGAATGGCGAGATTATTACCAGAAAGCAGCAGACATGCTAAGAGAGGGTTTGGAAAGATACAAACTCAAATATTCTGCAAATGATCAAGTCGGTATTTCTCTGAACGAAGAACCAGAGGACTATTATGATGTTATGCGTGAAAGGATGCAGAATGAATATTTTCTTGCTCTTGCTCTAAGAGTACTGGCAGACAGTAGCTCCTCAAAAGATACTAACGAAGTTAGAATTCTTTTAGAAGATGTCATCAACCAAGAATTATACCCAAATACACTATTTGAGCTTGATGCAGATAAATTATTATTAGGAAATCGCTCAGTCCTCGGAGTGAATGCAGGACCAATTGTAAACCCCAAATATCTACAGGAAATAAGAAGAAATTCATTCTTTTTACTTGCCGATAGTTGGTCAAGTCTAGGCAGGCTTTTTATGCTAAACGACCCTCCTAAACGGACTAATGCTATTGATGCCTTTGAAAAGGCACTCCAGGTTTACAGGCGTTCAAGAGATAGGTTGAGTATTTATGATGGCCCAAGAATACTCTACAACATAGGTGAGACCATGATTAATCTGGGTAAACCTGATGACGCAAAGAGAATGTTCTTAATGGTCATTACTCAGACAGATCAAATAGTAGATTCATCCAATTCAAATGTCTCTCAAGAAATAAAAGATGAGATACAAAATACTTTGATCTGGAAAGAACTTGCACAAAATAGATTAAAAGATCTTCAAAATAACCTGATTCAATAAATATTCTTTTTAACCAAGTAATAAGGATTAATGACCAATGAAAAAAAAATCAAAGAAAAGCAATGGCCTTAAATTACTTATATTATTATTTATAATTGCTTGTATTCTCGGTATTGGTTATTATTTCAGTCACTTTGGTAAAAGTGTAGAAGCCTGGATAAAAGAAAAAGATATCCCAATAGTTGAGCATTTGAATAAGGGAGCGAATTATTTTGAATCAAAGGAATATTCCAGCGCTGAAAAAGAATTTCAGGAAGCATATAAGCTTGCTAAATTTGCAGATATAGAGAGTAACAATTACTGGAAAGATAGAATGAATAAAATAGCACCGCCAAGAAAATTCTACTCAGGAAATCCTGGTAATCGCACCTCCTCTGGCTCTATCTATTTTAAAAATAGAATGATTGATGCTATATTCGGTTATGCTTCTTCAGTATATTGGCAAGTTACCTCACGCTATGCAACACAGACTTTAAAGGCCATGCAAAATCAGGATCCAAATTACAAAATACCCGAAAGCGAATTCAAACCTGCATTAGATGCTATTGATACTGGAATTAATATTGAACCAAAAAGTGAAATGCTGAGAATTTTAAAAGCTGAAATTTTGAAAGATTCTGGGAAATATACTGAAGCCTTATCACTGCTTGATGAAGTCGTTACCCTAATCAATAATAGCTCTGCTGAAGCATATAACTTAATGGGACTTATTTACAGCATGCCTTTTTACATGCAGACTGATAATTACAAGATATATAAAGAAAAAGCCATCGCAATGCTTGAAAAAGCCAGTATGCTACCTTCAAGTACAGGTAGTCGTCTAGCTGCTCCTAATTATAATCTTGCTTTATACTATAGCACACCTCCAGCAAATAAAGCAATAAATTCTTTTCCAAGTCCACTTGACGCTAAAAAAGCTATACAATACTTTGAAGAATATCTTGATATAGCTGGAGAAAATGCCGAGTTCAGCACAAAGGCAAAATCTGAAATAGAACGACTCAAGAGAATCGCGCCACAATAAATTATTATTAAACTGAGCTATTTTACTTTATATCCTGAATATAAAAAAACTGCCTGCTTGTACAACACAGCAGGCAAAAAATATAGTATTAAAATATAACTAGTTGAAAATACCACTTTTCCCAGCTGTTTTAAGAGCGGTATTAATATCTGCATTCATAGCAATTACAGCACGTTGCGCTGCACCCTTCCAATCATTTGGTTTACCTTCTTTCATCCAGGCATAAATGACAGATCTACTTGCATTTACAATTGCTCCAGAACCATCACTTTTAAATCCTCCCATAATTCCAGCCGCAGTACCGCCTTGAGCCCCATAACCAGGAATTAGAAACGAAACATTAGGCATGATCTCTCTATACCGCCCAAGTTCATCAGGATGAGTTGCCCCAACAACAGCCCCTATTGAGGAAAGTCCGGAATCACCTAAAATTCTTTCGGCCCAGGTATTTACTAATTTTGCAGTTGTTTCAGCAAGAGTACCGCCAGATTTTAATTCTAAATCCTGCAATTCAGCACTTGTAGGATTTGAAGTCTTTACAAGGATATACATACCCTGCCCATTTTCTTTTGCAACATCAAAGAAAGGTCCAATACTATCATATCCTAGATAAGGGTTCAGGGTTACAGCATCATGTGGACCTATTTGAAACGGATTAGCAACTTTCCCATTCTTTGCTGCAGGGCGCATCATGCCTTCAGCATAAGCAGCGGCCGTACTTCCAATATCGCCACGCTTAATATCGCCAATGACAAGAAGCCCTGAGCTATGAGCATAAGAACAAACCGTAATATATGCCATTATACCAGGAACACCATGTGCTTCATAAAATGCAATATTAGGTTTTACAGCCGGGACATAATCTTTTACAGCATCAATTATCCCTTTACCAAAAATCTCTAGCGCCTCCTGACGATTTACCGGATCATCTACCATCTCTTGTAAAGCAGGAGGAAATTTATCAAAAGCAGGATCAATGCCAACAACAGTTACACTTTTTTTTTCTTTAGATGCCTTTAACAATCTGTCTGCGAAGTGTTCCATAGTTTTTATTCCTCTTCTTTTTTCTCTTCTGCATCTTCCAGAATTCGCGCTTCCTCCGGTGCTTCCTCTTCAATATTTTCAACTTCAACAGGCTGCACCTCTTCTTCAGCCACATCAACAGCTTTATTTACCGGCCTACCTAAAATAGTTACCGGATCTTCTACAGTAATAAACTCGCCAAAAGCTCTGAACTTATTATATCTGTCATTTGCAAGCTCATCAGCGCTCATACCTTCTATTTCTGCAATATTTTTTAAAATAGCATCTTTCATATTCTCTGCTGCTTGTTGTGGATTTCTGTGTGCTCCTCCCAGAGGCTCTTCAATAATACCATCAATAAATCCCCGAGAATATAAGTCCTTACTTGTAAGTTTTAAAACATTCGCAGCATCTATTTTTCTTTCGCCATCACGCCACAAAATAGAAGCACAACCTTCAGGAGAAATAACCGAATAATAAGCATGCTGCATCATAAGCACTCTATTACCTACTGCAACCGCAAGAGCACCACCTGATCCACCTTCACCAATAATACAACAAATTATTGGCACACGAATCAAGCTCATGTCCCTAATATTCTCTGCAAGAGCAATACCCTGCCCACGCTCTTCTGCTCCTATACCAGGATACGCACCTTTAGTATCTACAAGGCAGACAATAGGAATATTAAAGCGCTCTGCCAATCTCATTTTCTGTAGAGCTTTTCTATATCCTTCTGGATGAGAGCACCCAGCATGACTTTGATGCCTCTCCTCAACATTTCTACCCCTGTGCTGTCCAACAAGCATAACTCTTTTACCACCAAGCTCACCAAGACCAGTAACAATCGCCAGATCATCTCTATAAGCTCTATCCCCATGCAATTCCTGAAAATCACCGAAAATCATATCGATATAATCTCTAGTTGTAGGTCTATTCTGATGACGAGCAATCTGTATAACATTCCAAGGAGACAGATTAGCATAAAGATTCCTCTCCATTTCATCCGCTTGGTCCTGCATTATTCTTGCATGACTCTGCATTTCCTCAGACTGTCCTTCACTTTCCAGCAGCTCATTAATGCGCACTCGCAGATCATGCAGTGGTTGTTCAAAAGGTAAAATGTCTATTCCTGCCATTTAAGATAATCCTTTACAGATTTATAATTTTATAATTTTTCTATATGCGTTCTTAACATTCTTTACAATACTGCACAGCTCTCTGGAAAAGTCTAATACCCTCACCTTCACCTGTACGTTCTTCACGTTGAGCTCTTGGATGTTGATAACTGAAAACATGTCTTTCAGGATGTGGCATTAACCCAAAAACTCGGCCTGTAGCATCACATATCCCGGCAATATGATCATCCGACCCATTAGGATCCTGAGGATAAACAGGCTCACTACCATCCTCTGTAGCATAACGGTATACAACCTGACCATTATCAATGAGCTCTTGAAGAATCTCAGGAGTACGGCATATAAACTTGCCTTCACCATGTGCAACAGGAACTTCAATTTCTTCTCCTTGATCAGCAAATACACATTTAGTATTCTCAGCCGCTTTTAACCGCACCCACCTGCATTCGAATTTATGCGAATCATTAAAGGTCAGCGTAGCTTTTCTTTCGATTGCTGAAGAAAATCTCGCATCTGGCAACAACCCTGTCTTCACCAAAACCTGAAAACCATTACAGATACCGATTACAAGCCCGCCTCTGTCAACAAACGCTTTCATTTTATCGCCCAGAACATGAGCCAATTCAACAGCCAGAACTTTACCACTAGCAACATCATCGCCATACGTAAATCCACCTGGCACTGCAACAATATTTACTCCAGCAAAAGGATCCTTACTTTTAGCAAGGTTATTAATATGCAATAATTCTGTTGCAGCCCCAGCATGCTCAAAGGCAAAGAGGGTTTCTTGATCACAATTTGTTCCCGCTGTTCTAATTACCAATGCTTTAGGTGTCGCCATTGTTTTTTCCCTGATTTATAATGTTTATAATCTATCCTATTATTCTATAGAATATTACCCCAACTATAGCTTATACACTTTTAGTATGTTATACAACAATTTTATTCTTTTATATTTTAATCACAACCAACCTCTACGCAAGTGGTTTTACTGAGGTAAAGTCTTATTAATACATTTTTATAATTTTATCATATAAAAAACGAGAATATGCAATTTATACTCATATTATAAACAAGAAAAGCTGCTGCAAAATAATTGCAACAGCTTTTAATATATTAAATACTTAATACAAATTTAAGCTTGAGATGAATTCTCTTGCTGTGCCTTGGCAGCAGCTTCTTCTTCAGCCTGCTGTTTCTGCACATATGCCTCATCAACATCATGCGTAGCACGTAAAGAAAGACCAATCTTACGATCTTCAGTATCAACATTAATAACCATAACAGTCACACGTTGACCAACCTGAACGATATCTTCAGGCTTTTCAACCTTTTGATCAGAAAGTTCAGATATGTGTAAAAGACCTTCAAGATCATCACCGATTTCAACAAAAGCACCAAAATTAGCAAGTTTTGTAACAACACCTTCAATAATATCACCAGCATGGTATTTTTCAGGAATTGTACTTACCCATGGATCATCATCAAGCTGTTTAAGACCTAGAGCAACACGCTTACGTTCCTGATCAACATTAAGAACAACAGCTCTAACTTCATCGCCTTTACTTAGCATTGCAGATGGATGATTAATCTTCTTAGTCCAACTCATATCATTAATATGTAAAAGACCATCAATGCCTTCTTCAAGTTCAATGAATGCGCCATAGTTGGTCAAATTGCGAACTTTACCCTGAACGTAGCTGCCTGCAGGATAATTTGCTTCAACCTTTTCCCATGGATTTTCTTCACTCTGCTTCATACCAAGGGATAGCTCCTGCTTATCTTTGTTTATGTCAAGAATAATAACATCAACTTCATCGCCAACAGAAACCATTTCAGATGGATGGCTAACCTGCTTAGTCCAGCTCATTTCACTAATATGAACAAGACCTTCAATACCGTCCTCAAGTTTAACAAATGCACCATATGGCATAATATTTACAACAGGACCGCTTGCGCGTGAGTTGATTGGATATTTATCAGCAATAGCTTCCCAAGGATTATTGCTTAATTGCTTTAGACCGAGTGAAATACGTTCACGTTCTAGATCGAAATCAAGAATTTTAACTTCAATTTCCTGGTCAATTGTAACAACTTCAGATGGGTGAGATACACGACCCCAGCTCATGTCAGTAATATGTAGTAGACCATCAATTCCACCTAGATCAACAAACGCTCCGAAATCAGTAATATTCTTTACGATACCCTTACGAGCTTCGCCCTTGACAAGAGTCTTAAGTACATCAGACTTCTTAGACTCTCTATCTTCTTCAAGAAGCTTACGACGAGAAAGAACAATATTACGACGTTCTCTATCAATTTTAATAATTTTACATTCAAGATCACGACCGATATAATCGCCAACATCACCGATACGACGAATATCAACCTGTGAAGCTGGAAGAAATACAGGCACACCAATATCAACAAGCAGACCACCCTTAATCTTACGCACAGCCTTACCAACAATAACATCGCCAACTTCGTGCTCTTCCATGATTTTTTCCCAACCACGGATACGATCAGCTTTACGCTTGCTCAGAACTACTTCGCCATCATATTCATCAATTTCTTCGAGGAAGACTTCGATCTTATCACCAACTTTTGGTTCTTCCCCAATATCAAATTCAACAAGCGAAACAAAACCTTCTGATTTATAGTTAATATCAACTACAACATCTTCAGAGTCAATTCTTCGAACTATACCAGTGATAATTTCACCTTCTTTGAGTTCATGTTCGCCAACAGCATCAGAAAGACTGTCGATACTAACACCGCCCATAGCAACTTCTACCTGCTTATCGAGCTCTTCCTCAGAGATGACACCGTAGACAAGTCCGTAACGTCCGGGTCTTACCATAATAACCTACTTTCGAATGACTTCACCCAATCTCAAATCCCTGCCCCGGTGACAAAGATGTAAAGAAAGAATAAAACCATATAAAAAAATGTAAACAAATAAACCGCCCAAACCATGTTTGAGAAAACGGGATAAGTAATTATATTAAAATACCCCCTCCAAGCAATAGCTATTATAATAATTTTTACACCGCTTTTTATCATGTAACCCTTTACCTGCCTCATATTTGCTGATGCTGAAAGCTAACTATAACCGGAAATATCCATTAAACACAAAAGATTATGCAAAAATGTAGTAATTATAAGAAGACAAAAAACTATAAAAACATATATCAGCTTTGCGGGAGAACAATATGGATAAATTATTATTTCAAGCTATAATAAACATAGTCTTAATACTATTCTGTTGTAACACTGGGTTCACCCAGGATTTAAGCATTTTATATACTAATAATTACCCTCCTTTAAGCATAATAAGAGGCGACGATGGCAGTGGTTTAGGCTGTGATTTAGTAAAAGAAATCAATAAACGCAATGGAACAAATATCAAAATAAATTTTGGTAAATGGAATATAGTTTACGAGCAAACTCAACAGGAGAAGAATTCAGGGATTTTCCCCGCATTATTAACAGATAATAGAAACGTAAATTTTTCTTGGGTCGGTCCATTCTGCATTTCTGAATATTATGTTTACATGTCCAACACTAAAAATAAGACTATATCATCTAAGGAAGATTTAAAAAACGTAAAAAGTATCGCAACTTACAAAGGATATGCTCTAAATGAAGCTCTTATAAAACAAGGCTGCAAAAATCTTGTCTACTTTAACTCCCCTAAAAAAGCAATAATCTCTGTAATCCTTGGGAAATCTGATGCCTGTATCTTTCCTACCTTCATAATAGACACTTTTCACAAAGAATCAGGCTATATTGTAAAATCTGCCCCTGATCCAGTACAACACACCAACGGAATAGCCTCACTAGTACGAGGAGACAATGGCGTGCAGCTAACGTACGGTACAGGTTATGAGTCCTATAACGATATTACCCTAAAACACAAAAATCTAGGACATCAGAATAAACTAGGGCTAAACGGCAGACCAGATGTCACCCCAGTCTTATCCTATCACAAAGAAAATGTATATTTTGCACTAAATAGCAGCATCCCAGCAAAAACTGTAGAAATGCTGCAGAAAACGCTTTATAATATTAGCCAGGATGGAACACTTAAAAAACTCTTTTATAAGTACCACATCCCACTGAGCATGATGCCCAAAGTGCCGCCTACACCTAATATTTCTTCGCCTCAAACAACCACCTCTTCAGCTATAAAACCTACTAAAACTACAAATAACCCAGAAAAAGGTGCCCACCCTCTGACTCTTTATGCTGAAAATTTTCCGCCTCTTACTTTTTCTGCAAAAGACTCGAAGTCTCCCCAAGGTGCTGTTGTCGATTTGATTTCAGCCATTGAAAAAGAACTAAAGATAAAGTCCACACCAATACTTATTGATGACTGGAATAAGATATTTGATATAGTAAAATCTACTCCATACTCTGTGGTCTGCACATTAAAAAGAATACCTGAACGCGAAAATGAATTTTATTGGATAGGGCCATACGCTTCTGATTCAGCATGGCTTTATTCCAGACGAGACTTCGAAGAAGAAATAAAGAATATTGACGAAGCAAAACTAATCAGCCAAATCGCCTGTATTGATAAAACGTTCGCTCATGAAACATTGCTAAAAGAAGGCTTTAAAAATATTACTGCATACAGCAAACCAGATGACGCAGTACATGATATGCTTAAAGATTCTGAACATGCAGCAGCTTTTTCAAGTGTTTCTGCACCCTATATAATCCGCAATGCCGGCTACTCACCGATAAATATAAAACCGCTTATAAAATTATCAAAAAAGACGAATTATTATATTGGCATCTCAAAATCAACACCGAAAGCTGTTGCTTTAGCATGGCAGGAAGCATTCAAAAAAATAAAAAAACGTGGCGATCTTATGCAAATTATAAAACACTGGATCAAGTAATTTTGCCGATTACCCTCACATATTACCATAACCGTAATAACTCTGAAATACTACTTTCAGGGTTATTATCCATTTAGCTCATTATGTGAGGCATAATTAATTTTCAACTTGCAAAAAAAAATAACTTACATTACTTTATCATATGTAATAAAAGATTATCTTAATCTATTATCTAGATATTAGAAAAATAACAAGGAGAAAAAATGAAGGCACAGAAGTCCATTCTTACATCTCTTATTATTACTATTCTTTGCGCTTTTGCACTCCCAGCGCATGCTGAGAAGATTACACATATTTATTCCAGTCCCCTGCCTCCTGTAAGTATGCCTGCTGGAAATAGTGGTACAGGCATTGCTTATAAAGCAGTAGAAGAAATCATGAGGCGGGCAGAAGTAAACATCCCAATCACTTTTGGTGACTGGGATATTGTATACGATAAAACTTTGAATGATAATGGCGCTGCAGTATTTCCTATAGTGATGTCAAGTGACAGAAGGAAAGATTTTTACTGGGTAGGGCCTATTGCCAGCCTTGATTATTTTATTTATAAACCCCGAGGCAGTAATATTAAAGTAAATGATCTAGACGATATTCGTAATGCAAAAAAAATTGCCACTGTTAAAGACTACGCAGTAAACCAGACCCTCAAGGACTCTGGCTGCCAAAATCTTGTTTACTTTGATACTGCTGAACAAGCTATCAACTCTTTATTAAACGGCGATACTTCAATAGGCATATTCCCAGACGCAACCGTTAAAGGCTTCCTCAAGAATATGGGTAAAAAAAATTCCCGAGGTCTTACTCCAATTCATATGTTTATGAAACGAAATCTCTATTATGCATTGAATAAAAACACCTCACCAAGAGTTGCTTTATATATGCAAAAGATCCTTTTGGACATGAACCATGACGGCACACTAAGCAATCTTTACAAACAGTACATGCCTCAAGGTAGAAAACCAAAAATCCCCGAATTTCCTATCTTTCCAGATGAAACCATTCTACCTGCTAATTTAGTTTTCAGTGAACCACTAATAATCAATGGCAAAGCAGTTCCGACAATCAAAAGTAATGTCGTAGAACGCAGAACTACCAGCAGTGTTGTACTGTCTAAAGATGGTAAAGTTATGAGCGGGAATAAAAAAGAAGTTATTACTATATATGCAGAAGAATTCCCCCCATTCACTTTTTCAACAAACAACTCAAATTATATTCAGGGCGCGGCTGCAGAATTAGTATCAGCAATTCAAAAAGAGCTCGGGCAAATTCCAGCTCCGATCCAAATATTAGAATGGAACAGCATAATTTATCTTGCCCAAAGCGCCCCATTCACTGCTATCTGCACACTGAAAAGAACCGCAGACAGAGAAAATGAATTCTACTGGATCGGACCATATGCCGCTGACTCAGCTTGGCTATATGCCAGAAGAGACGCAACCATTCATCTAAACAATATTGCAGAGGCAAAATTACTCCCTGTAATCGCCTGTGTTGGCGGGGCATTTGCTGGAAGCACCTTGTCTAATAAAGGTTTCAGCAACCTCATGCCTTACAGCACCCCAAAGGAAGTGATGCAAGATATCATGCAAAACCCCGGCCACGCAGCAGCGCTTTCAAGCATTTCTGCTCCTTTCATAGCCAGAGATGCTGGTTATTCAGCAATAAATATGAAACCACTTATGCAAGTTTCAAATAAGACAAATTATTATATTGGTATTTCAAAACAAACCCCTAAAGAGATTGCAGATGCATGGCAAATTGCATTTGACGCACTCAACAATCGCGGAGAAGTAAAAAGAATCCTAGAGCGTTGGTTAAAATAACAACAGAGCTATAAACAATTATAAAAAAGAAAGAGAGCCGGGTATTTTATATCCAGCTCTCTCTTAACCCCAATATGCTTACAAATAGTAATCAAGCATAAGTATCAACTGCTTTGCCACTCCCGCCCTTTGACCATTTACTCGCACTACTGCCGCTTACAACAACTGAGTCTTTGCCAAGCGTATGTTCAAAATTTCTGACTGGACTTACCTCTTCAACAACCTTGCCCAACTCCGAGAGTTGACCCTTTCCAGGCATTGTTGGCTGTATAAAATCATTAATACCTCCACGTGGCTGCATCACAGGAGGCCATGGGGGCCAAGACATATTTTTCTCCCGATCAATTAATACTTCATCCACTTTTATTATACTACTCAAATTTCACTCTGTCAAATTTATAACCTTTAAACTAGATGTTTTATAAAAATTCTCGTATCAAGTTTTTTGCACCTGAATATACCACCAAACAACGAATATATTCTTATGTGACCAAAATAACAAAAAAAATTTAAATTAATACAATTTGGTCTTTAAAGTACTATGTATTAATGTATAATATTTTATACTAGAACAACGTATTTGTTTAAATTATATAGATTTTTTTAGCAGGAGGCTATTATATGAGCACGATTCAAGTCGGTGATAGACGAGGCGGGGTTTATGAGGTAGTAGTTACCTTTAGTTATGGTGAATGCGCCCGTCTTCCTTTCAACAGTCTACGCAAGATCAACGCCCGTATTGACCAAATTAGAAATGGCGGCTTAAAAGCTACGGCCCAGTTCAATCTACGCAATACAAAAGAAGCAGCGAACTTTATCGAAACACTTGATATGTTCGGTGAAGATGGTTCTTTCGTTCATGGTTCTCCAGCTGATCCAGAAGATCTAAAGCAGGAACGTTCTGAGGATGCTGACGAATCGGAACTGCCTAGGACGGCGGTAGTAAATGCGCAGGCCTCATCTTCTGCGGCACCGTCGTCATCTGCAAAAAATAGCACGCCTAATACTTCTTCTAACGATCAGGAAGAAGCAGAAGATCTTGAAATAGATGAAGGATTTGGGCTTATAGCTAGCGAAAATTGGAAAGAGCAAGCTGATGAAGCAGTACTGGCTTCTCTCAGTGAGCACGAGAACAAAGACGAGACTCTATCTCGTATTGAAAAAGTTGCAGGTGACAGATATACAGAGGATATGGCCAGAGAAAAGATGATATCACTTCTTTGGGATAAGTTTCAAGATGAAGCATATGTTGCAGCATTTTTAAAGCGACGAGATTGGGAAGATGTTTCTGAAGATGAAGTACGCCAAGTAGCCGGTCTTTAATAAATAAATTATGATAGCCTCGCCCTCTGTTTGAGGGTTGAGGCTTTTTCAAGATCATTTTATATAAGGATATCTTACTACATATGGGACCGTGTGACAGCAAACGTTTCGACAGCCTAAACGATAAAGATAGAGAACATCATACATTTACTGCTGAGTTCTCACTTGCAATATTAAAAAAACGACCATACCAATTTGAAGCTCTTCAAAGTGTGGCTAATTCGCTTACATGCCTTGGTTATTACCACGATGGGCTAATATATGATAAGCGTCTACGCGAGATCAAAGCTTCCGATGCACTAATCACCTATAACCTTGCCTGTAGTTATGCACTGGTCAACGATACTGATAATGCACTACGTACACTTGAAGAAGCTATCTGCCTCGGATACCGAGATCATGAACACATGATAGAAGACCCAGATTTAAGTAATCTCAAAGACGACCCAAGATTTAACAAGCTTCTTGAACTTACTCATAAATAATAATACAGATTTTACAAGTTTAAAAATATATAGCCTAGATTAAATTGCAGTTAAACCTTGCTAAAAAAATATCGGCCCTTTCTATCGAATAATCCTAATAATATTCATAAAAAAATCTTGCAAAATCTCTCAAACCTTGTTCAATATATATTATATAAGTCTATCTAATTAGAGGTAATTATAATGACATACTACTGTAAGTACTACAATTCATCAGCAGCTCATGAGTTGAATAAAAAACTTGGCTCATCACACGACACTTTAATTCCTGAGACAGATATTTTTGAGACAAAAGCTGAAATAATTGCACTTATTGATCTTCCCGGTGTCGAAGCATGTGATATTGAATTAATACTTGATAATGATAAACTTATTGTAAGAGGAACCAGAAAACTTGAAAGACCGAAGTTAATAAAATGCTATAAGCAACTTGAGATCAGACATGGACAATTTGAAAGAATTTTAGATCTTCCGTGCAAGGTAGATCTTGGTAAAGCGACCATCAGTAATGGGGTACTAGAAATCGTTTTACCCAAGTTACCTGCAAATAACAATGAACCTATAACCATAGATATTAGCTAAAACCATATTCATAAACTAGCTATATATACAATAGAAAGAAAATAATGGCAAAAAAGAAGACCAGTAGAAAAAAGGTAATCAGAAAAACAAAAAAGACAGCAAAACGCAGCCAACCTACACAGAGTGCACGTATAAGCGAAGACGTTGTCATTGATATAAACAATAATGTAGTTAGTGATGATGATAAAAATATGAAAATACCTTCAAAGCTCCCTGTGCTTGCGGCGAGCGATATTGTGCTATATCCTGATATGATTGCACCTCTTTCTGTAGCTCACGAAAGAGACATGAAGATGATTGATGAGTCACTTGTAGGTAATAAACTCATCATTATAGCCCCACTTGAAAGAGAGATGGAAGGCTCCAAGGATACAGATGCAATTCATAATGTTGGATGTATCGCTGCAGTACTCAAGATGTTCAAACTTCCTGAAGGTGAAATGCGCCTGCTGATTCAGGGTTTAAGTAGAGCTGAAATTGTTGAATACCTCCAGGTAGAGCCTCACGCAACTGCAAAGATAAAAGTTCTCCAAGAAAAAGTTCCAAATTCTATTCAGTCAAAGGCCTTACTCTCAAGTTTGCGTAAAGAATTTACAAAATTAACCGATATTCTCCAATTCCCTGAAGATATTAAAGTTACTGCACATAATATCGAACATCCTGGACGTTTCAGTGATTTAGTAGCAAGCAATATAGATATCACTCATGACCAGCGACTCGAGATTCTTGATGAGATGAATGTAATGAAGAGAATGCAGGCATTATCTGTAATGCTCGGAAAGAATATGCAGATAGTAGAGCTGGGAAATAGAATCCAACAGAATGTAAAAGAACGTATTGGTGAAGGTCAGCGAGAATACTTTTTACGCGAACAGCTCAAAGCTATTCGCAGCGAACTTGGCGAGGATGACGGCAACTATGAAATAGAAGAAATGGGCAAAAAGCTTGATGAAGCAAATCTGCCGGAACATGCTATGAAAGAAGCCAAACGCGAATTAAACAGACTCGAGAAAATGCAGTCTGGGAGTGCGGAGTACACCGTATCTATGACCTATCTTGACTGGATGGTATCTCTACCATGGAATAAAGAGACCAAAGATGAGATAAATATTAAACGAGCTCAAGAGATATTGGACGAAGATCATTATAATCTGAAAAAAGTAAAAGAACGAATTATTGAATACCTTGCTGTAAAAAAAATAAACCCTGATGGAAAGAGCCCAATCCTCTGCCTTGTAGGGCCTCCCGGTGTTGGCAAAACCTCACTCGGCAGGAGTATCGCTAAAGCTATGAACCGTAAGTTTGTCCGACATTCTCTGGGAGGCGTACGGGATGAAGCTGAGATACGAGGACACCGCAGAACTTATATTGGGGCGCTTCCAGGTCGTATTATTCAGGAACTACGCAGAGCAGAATCTAAAAACCCAGTATTTATGCTCGACGAAATAGACAAACTCGTCAGTGACATGAGAGGTGATCCGTCTTCTGCGTTATTAGAAGCTCTGGATCCTGAACAGAACAGCGAATTCTCTGATCATTACCTCGATGTTAATTTTGATCTATCACGAGTCGTCTTCATTGCGACAGCAAATACAGTAGATACTATTCCAGACGCACTATATGACCGCATGGAAATAATATCACTCCCAGGCTATTCGTCTCTGGAAAAACATGAAATTGCAAAAAGATATTTGATTCCACGTGTCCTTAAAGATCATGGGCTAAAGTCATCACAGATAAAATTCAATAAAGCTGCTATTGATTTAATTATGCGTGGCTATACTAGAGAGTCAGGGTTACGCTCACTAGAAAGAGAGCTCGCAACTGTTGTACGTAAAATTGCTGTCAATATTGCTAAAGGGCAGAAAGGACCACATAGAGTAACACCTGAACTGGTCACAAAACTTCTCGGTCCTGAAGAATTCACCAATGAGCTCATACGCCGCTCAAATGCAGCTGGAGTTGCGGTAGGACTCGTCTGGACATCTGTTGGAGGTGATGTACTATTTATAGAGTCAACATTAATGCCAGGTGGAAAGCAGATGCAACTTACCGGTAGCCTTGGAGATGTTATTAAAGAGTCTGCTGCCGCTGCTCTTTCCTGGACACGTACCCACGCAGAAGAACTTGGTTTAGACCCAGAGTTTTATGAACATTCTGATATTCATATTCATTTCCCAGAAGGAGCGACACCAAAAGACGGCCCTTCAGCAGGTGTAACTCTTATAACTTCATTATTCAGTTTACTCCTGAATAAACGCGTCAAATCACGTCTTGCCATGACAGGAGAAATAACTCTTAGAGGCAAAGTACTACCTGTTGGCGGAATAAAAGAAAAAATGATCGGTGCTCATTTAGCGGGGATCAAAGAGGTAATACTTCCAAAACCAAATATGAAAGATTTACATGACCTACCAAAGGAAGTAATGAACGGCATAAAGTTCTACCCTGTAGAAGAGGCGGAAGAAGTTCTTAGAATCGCCTTCCCCAATGCTTTTGAACCAGATCAAATTCAAAAAAGGCAAAATTACTTTAAAGCAAAACTTGAAGAAACAACAGTGCATGATAAATAATTGCTAGCGCACCTACTAGTACAGCCTATAAGGAGTAACAAGTGGACAAAAACAATGATGACAAATTTATCAAACAATACAGAGTTTCGTCAAAGAAAAAAATTCACCTGAAAGATACCCCAACGGCAGAAAAACCTCCATTCAGACGTACCGATGGAGATATCTACCTCAGTGAGATCCACGAAGATCTGAAATTACTGCAAAATAGGCTGTATGCGGAGAGCAAAAAATCTATCCTAGTTGTGATTCAAGCGATGGATACAGGAGGTAAGGATGGAACTATCAGAAAAGTTTTTGGACCTTTAAATCCTCAAGGTGTTCGAGTACACTCTTTCAAGCAGCCAAATCCTAAAGAGAATGCTCATGACTTTTTGTGGCGTATTCATTCATGCACTCCCAAGCATGGAATGATTACAATCTTCAACCGCTCCCATTACGAAGACGTACTTATACAGAGGATACACAAACTTGCGCCTGAAAGTGTTATCGAAAGACGCTACGATCATATTAATAATTTTGAATATTTGCTACGCGATAGCAATACCCATGTTATCAAGCTATTCCTGCATATATCAAAGGACGAACAAAAAAAACGCATTCAGGATCGCCTTGATAAGTCTGATAAGAACTGGAAATTTACCTCTTCAGATATTGCAGAGCGAAAATTCTGGGATCAATATATGAAAACCTACGAGATAGCTATTAATAAATGCTCAACAGAACATGCGCCATGGTATGTCATACCAGCAGATAAAAAATGGTGGAGAAATATTATTATCGCTCGTATTATCAGGGCTCATCTCAATAATCTTCACTGTGAATTCCCTGCAGCCGAGCCCAACCTTGATAAAATTATAATCCCAGAATAAAAATTCTGCACTCATGACAAGACAGCTCAACAAGATAACATCTTTTCATGATAAAGCATTCTAAAAAACCAAACTCAAAACATGTAAGGCTATCAAATATGGACTTACATGCTTTTTTATGACAAGTAAAATTTAATAACCTTGAATAATGATGTTGAAACAGATTCTTCCTTAGGATTACTTATAGTTGATTGGCAAGACTCTTTTATTTCATGTGATAGTTCTTGAAGCTTGAAATCAAATTCTGCTTTTTTGTCAAACGCTCTAGCTAAATATTCATGAAAGAACGCAGACATATTTACTTTTTCTGCTGCCTTAGTATTATAATCCGTATTAAAAAATCCATTTGAAATCTATACTGGTTTGCCAGTTCTCTTTACTTGATTACGATAAAATTCATATGGATAGATTGTTTCCGCATCTGATACTTTGTTTTCGAGTTTGAATAAAGGCAAGTATAGCGAACCTGTGAGTAATTATTGATAAGCGAGTTATTAACATTATTCTTTGAAGTCATAATTATTCCTTTTAACTTGAAGTATTGATTTAATACTTTAAATAGTATTACATAAAATGAAGTAGGAATTTACTGAGTTTATGCTTTCCACACACAAAGTACAGATTACTCATAAATTTTTAATTAAATTTTGTAATTTTATAAGTTAGACTCAGAGAAGCTTAACAATACCAATAAGAAATGACCTCATCATAAAAACTTGAAGAAAAACTATCACTACTACCAGTGCCAAGCTGGTTGAGGCAAACATCATTCCTGTAATAAATGAAATAACAAATAATACAGTCATAATAATTGCACATACAGAATACCCCAACGCGTAGTATTCATTTACTTTATAATCTGTAACCCCCTTGATAACAAGCTCTTGATTAAGCTTCCTAGCACCAATATAGTAACAATAAAATATCCATACCAGATTAAAGACAGGTATTATCATCAAGATTACAGTTACAAATGGAGATAGCATCCTTTTATTTTCAGGTATTACCCCCCAGACGTGATACATTATGAGTAGGCCAAAAAAAGTAGAAACAATCGCAGACAGCCATGCTATTGGACCAAGGGTCGCTAAAAAAACCGAAACACATAGTGATATGCCGAATATTAAATACCAAACACGTAATTTTTGAGGCAGCCTAAATCTAGAAGTAAGATAATCCCTTATGCCTTCATTTCCTGAACTTCTGCCAACACAATTAGCACTCTTTACCGTAAAATATGCATTCAGCTCAGTTAAAAATGCCTCTTGCCAATCAGTCATACCTTCTCTCCAGACAAGAGTTCCCCTCTGAACCGTACCAGCAGTTATTAGATCAATAAGCCTGCTCTGCGGTACAGGTCCAGCTCTTCCTTCCTCAAATTGATAGTACCACATTATCTCACTGCTCATGATGTCTCCTTACTTCAAATCTATTATTTTACCATTATTTTTATTATACAAATAAAAAAACTGCACACAAAGGTGAGCAGTTTTTTAAATAACTATTAAACTAAAATATTTATTTAGTTACAGGTGCATTTATACTACCACGCACATCAATATTACAATTTATTCCAAGCACACAATTTCTTGAAAATGGACCAGTATCAATAATATTCTCACCTATTTTCATATATTCACCAGTATACGGCACAAGTACCATTTTTTCATTACCTCCCTCATCACGTACACGAACAACACCAGTAAAATCAGCATAAGGATTAAACACAAAGGTACCATTTGATGTATTTATCATAACAAGTGATTTCTCAAATACTTTATTTACAATTATCCCAACAGAGGCATCACTCTTATTTTTATCACTAGTAATAATCTTCTCAATTCTCTTTTGAAGTCCCTCGACTTCTCGCTTTAAATTTTCAATTTCAACAAATACCTTATCTTTTATTTGCTTCACAGTCAACTCTATATTAGGGGATACACTTATACTCTGCTTAGTACTTCTTTCAAGCTTTACAAAGTTATTCTCCAGATTCTTAATCGTTTTCTCTGTATACTGTTTACTATCATCCAACATCAGCTTGATATCATCTACACGATTTTTGAACTCATTAACTTTATCAACACTTATAGCCTTATACGTCGCAAGGGTTTCTTTCATCCCATCTACTTTTACAAGAAGTGTATCAATTTCACTCTGCATCCTTTTAGAAGCACCAACCCCCATCTTTGAAGCACTGGTCATAAGAGACTCTAATTTTCCCTCTAATTCTTTACTGTCAGTACAATCTAGCGCTTCAACTATAGCAATATTTTTTTCTAATTTAGATTTTAAGAAACTAATCTCATCATTCTTTTTTGCCAGCTCTGCTTTAATCTGATTATTATCATTTTTTAGAACTTCAACCATATCACTGAGCTTCTCAATTCTCTCAAATACTCCTCTATTATCAAAAGAATCTTGATTCTTATTAAAACCTCTAATATTATTTTCTATATTTGAGATTCTATCTCCAACAGATTTCTCATTACTAGCAATTTTTTTCCCATTGTCTTTAAGTTCCCCAGAAATTGAAGCAACCCTATCTTCAATATTCTGAATTTTATTGGTTAAACTTACAACAGATTTCATCTCATTACTCTGAGAAGAAATTCCCTGAACCATTTTTTGAGAATTAGTTGCTAGAGACATCAGGAAGTACGCAACAGCACACCCTACAACGATCATTATAATTTTATAAGCAGTATTCATTTTATCCCACACCCTAAGAATTACCCAACGATTTCCCATAATCCCCGACAACACTTTTTTTAATTATACTAAAAAAATTTGTTTTTTCCAGCATTTTACAGGAAAAACAAGAAAAGTAATCTTTAATTTGCAGTAAATTACCCGTCTATCTCAATCTTCATAATTACCTGATAATTCCGCCTCCAACGGATACTTCCATCTAATATACTATATTCAACATTTAAATATAGTATTTTTTTTACATCATACTACCACCATATGACTACAATAGTTAAAATACCTATCAAGAGAGTACGAAAGACAACTCATATAGTATTTTACACAAACACTTCAATCTTAAACATTATATTATATTACTTAAACTTTTTTTTATTGTGTTATATTTATGTGCAAAGTAGAATAGGTTATATTAGCTTTTATTCATGAAAAATACTTAGAAACATTATTATTTAACCTAGAGCATAATAACCAATGTCTTCAACCAATAAGCACAGAGGTATGAATCATAAGAATAAAATTTTTTATTTTACTGTCTGGCTTATAGTCAGTATAGGGATATATTTATTTTTCATTAGCGTCTATAATTCACTTGTTACAAAAGGGGTCAGTATTGTAGGTGAATTAGCCTCAAGGGAGATACTATCTGCAAACAGCAAGTGCAGCTCTTTTCTAACATCTGCAGAAAACAATCTCAACCTTATAGCAAATGGACAATACCTTAATGATTATATAAACACACTTCAACCATATCAGATTGAAGATCCAGATAGTGACGAGCAAATTAAATTTACTCGGTTTCTTATTCAGCTTCTTAAAATTAATCCTAACTACTACTCAATTCGTTTTGTAAGCATTGACGGTCGCGAAAGAATAAAAGTTGAGAACATCGGCAGAGAACAGAAGGTTTTTAATCAAGAGGATTTGAAAGATATTTCAACGGAATATTACGTCAAAGATTGTTTAGCGTCCCCAATGAATTCTATTTATTATTCACACATTGATTTACAAAAAAGCCATGGGACAATAGAATTTCCTTTCAAACCAACTCTCAGAATCGGTAAAAGTATTTATTCACACATTGGCAAACTTAAGGGCATAATACTTATTAACTTGAGTATTAACTTTTCATTCTCACAAAATCTATCATTATTAAATGAAAATGGCGATTGGCTTATAGGCGGCGGTGAAAACTGGATGAATTTTGCTTTTTCACGTGCAGAAAACTTCAAAAATTTATTTCCTAAAGCCTGGAAGGCTATAACTTCAAAGGAATTTGGTAATACTCTAATAAATGATATATATTTTGAATTCACTACCTTAAGACCTCCTTCAACAGATGAAGGAATAAGCTGGAAAATCGTTTCGCAACATTCTATCAAGAAAATAACTAATTCAATAAGCATTATAAGTGATGCCCCCATATTACTGCTTTTTGCGATCTGTGAGATTCTAACGACCTTAATTATTATTATCACTTACATCCGGCAAAATAAGCTCTTAGAGTACCAGCATATTATCGAAGAGAATATTAAACGCTACGACATATCCTTAAAAGCAGGCCGAGCAATCAGCTGGATATATACCCCCTCAACCCATATGTTTACTTGGTCAAAAAATGTAGAAGATATTTTAGGCATACCCGCTAAAAAACTAATAAAAGAGGAGCAATTTATTGATTTATTCAATAAATATTCAGATTTAAAATTAAAAACATTTCTTAATTTTATTAACACCAAAGTAAGCAACAATAATAATAACGAATTATCTTTAGAGCATAAAATACCACTACCCCAAAAGATTCATAGTATTTCTAGTGGCGAACTTTGGTTAAAAACCTATGCAATAAAACTTGATGACAGTGAAGGGAATAATCTTGTATATGGTATCAGCTATGATATTACTAATAGAGTTATTTTAGAACAATCAGCAATTGAATCCCGCAAAGCGTCAGAAAACTTATCACTAGAACTGCAGAATCTTTTAGACGAATCAGAACGTCTACGTATTCAAGCAGAAGAAGCCAGCTCAGCTAAAGCTGATTTTCTTGCTAATATTTCTCACGAGATACGCACCCCAATGAATAGTGTACTCGGTATGGTCTCTTTACTTGAAGAAACAGAACTAACTTCCAAGCAATTGAACTATACATCTGCGATTAAACATGGCGGAGAGGCTCTTTTGTTAATAATCAATGATATTCTAGATCACTCAAAAATTGAATCTGGTAAATTAGATATTATTTATGAAGAATTTGACATTAGAGAGACGCTAAATCATCTAATTGACATGATAACACCTCAGGCGACACAAAACGCTGTAACCGTTACTAGTTTCGTTGACTCAGAAATCCCAGAAACACTTGTTGGAGATGAGCTGAGAATAACTCAGGTTCTTCTTAATATTGCAGGTAACGCTGTAAAGTTTACCAACAGTGGAAACATTCATTTTGAAATTACTATTTTAGAAGATTCTAAAGAGGACACCACGCTCAAAATTAAAGTTTCCGATACAGGTATAGGTATTGCCCCAGAAGCACTTGACCATATCTTTGACAAATTTACTCAAGCAGACCAATCAACAACCCGAAAATTTGGAGGGACGGGTTTAGGGCTAAGTATTTGCAAAAGCCTAATTGACCTTATGAATGGTAATATTTCTGTAGAAAGTGTACTGGGCAAGTCCACAACTTTCACTATTATTCTACCTTTACTAAAGTTAGGCAATAAAAATCTACCCCACAATTTTGAAACTAGAAAATCCCTCTCAAATAATACCCAAAACAAAAAGAATATATTCTTCCCAGATGCAAAAATTTTACTTTGCGAAGATAATGAAATGAACCAGAATCTATGCATTAAATTCTTAGAAAAATTCTCTGCAACCGCAGACATAGCTGAAAATGGTCTTGTTGCAATCGACATGTTTACTGAAAAACATTATGACCTGATTCTTATGGATCTTCAGATGCCTGAACTTAGTGGCATTTCAGCAACCAAACGTATTAGAGAAATTGAAGAAGCACAAAGCCTTTCGCATACCCCGATAGTAGCAGTTACTGCAAATATTTTTGATGATGACAAACATGCCTGTCATGATGCTGGTATGGACGGATTTTTATCAAAACCTGTCTCTTTAATTGATTTTAAGAGCACACTGATTAACTTCTTGCCTGAAAGACTTCAGGTAATAGATGAAGAAATAAGTCCAATAGAAGAGATCTCCTATCCCCCTAGCAAAATTCACGAAACAGAAATAGAAAATAACGAACGTAAAACAACTGAAAGTGTAATTAACTATGAAGCTGGGATTACAAACTCTGGGGGAGAAAAACCCTATAAGACAATGGTAAATTTATTTATAGACGACACACCAAATATTATTACCAATATCTACGCCGGACTTCAAGATGGTGACCACAAACAAGCATCACGCCATTGCCACACACTAAAAAGTATGGCAGGTATAATTGGTGCAATTAAACTCAGCGAAGTATGCCAAGAAGGTGAAACAAGTACTGACTGTGATAACTTGTCAGATATTTATTCTAAAATAAAGAAAGAAGCAACTGATGCTATATCTGAACTCAAAGAATATTCCCAAAATAATAAGAATATTGTAAGTGATGAAAATCTAGAAAAAACCCGAACGGCTGAATCTGACCAACCTCATAACCAGAAAATCAGCAAAGACAGCAATGATACAATTTCTAAAGCTGATATTATTGACATAGAATTAGGAATACATAATTCAGGTTGTAAAGAAAACTTTTATGAAATGCTTACAATCTTCAATAATGAAGTGGCACTAATTATCCAAGGAATTGAATTTGAGTCCTTAAGCGGTAATAATCATGCAACCTTCAGACATATACATACTTTGAAGAACATGGCAAGCATCATTGGAGCATCAAAATTATATAATGGCTGTATTGAGGCAGAGACCTCAAAAGACTGTTATGTTATTCAGCAGGTATTGCCAATCCTCAAAGAAGAAGTAAATAAAGTTATTGAGAAGTCATCTGATATTTTGCCATAATTTATTGACTCAAATACCCGTAAAACAAAATAAGCTCAAAACAGATTAACTACCAATTAAACTCCTATGTTAAAATAACTTGTTTCCAATCCTGCTGCTCAACTGTTTCAAAGCAGCAAGAACTCTATTCTGAGTATTAATATCAGCTAAAACTATCAGATTACCACTCTTCTTATAAAAGAGTATACTCGCAAGCGGATCAAACCATGCACGTACAGCTACATTATTAATTATTTGATCTATAAGAATATCTCCAGGAATAATCATATTAAGCTTTTTTATACTATATGACCTAATAACTATGGTATCACTCCATAAAAACCTTCTAGATACTGCTTCCTGCCAATTTGATTTATATTTTGTTAAAAATATGCCGTTAGGCAATGATAACTCAACCCCTTCTAATGATGTTTTTTCAATTACACATTCAATAGCTTCTTTGAGAGTAACCTTACCAAGTTTTAAGGAAATTTCAGGAAACAGCTCTTTCTCAATATAAACAGAATTCGAACAAGCAATATTTACATCATAAGCTACTTCTAATTTTTTAATTATTACATTTAAAGGCAAGTACGGATAATTAATATCTTTTACACTATTGAGCTTACTACTGATCTCACGCTGCTCCAGATTCTCCGGTATTTTATAATCATCAATACTTGTACCCGACTGCGCAAACTGCTCAATCAATTTTATAAATATTGATTTTAATTCACGCGGGATATGCGCAACAAGCTTTATCATATCCGCCTGCTCTTCAATCCTTAAATAGTAATTATCATCGAATAATGTTATTATTTTAGTAATCTCTGAAATGCTGCTATCAAACTGCTCAAGCTCCTGCGATCCTGAAATCATTTTTTCAAGATCAACAAACAACATCCCAAATTTATTTGTTTCTACCCACTCATAATTCTCAGATAAATATACTCTTCCATCAAGATAAATTTTATATTTAGAGCCAAGAATTCCTGCAAGCCAATCTATTAATTGCTCTACTGGCATATCTTTAACATTTAAAAAAATTTTATCCTTCAGCATTTTATTATTAGATACTGATTTTAAAGGAATAACATCAAGTCCTGTAACTTCAGAAACACTCGTAATCACCTTTGAAAAAGCAACCCCATCAAAATCTATAGTGACTTTCTTCCTAAGCATACTCTGTAAATCAAGCCCTTCAGCTTGACAATTTCCAGCAACACCTAGTAAGAAAAATACAACTCCTATAAATAATCTCATATTATATTTATTACACCCTAAAATGTTATTTTGATAGATAATCTAAATTGACTTATTTTAACTCATGAAGAATATCATATGCCTGAGCAGTATATGGACTATTCGGATAAAGCACACCATAACTTCCAGCATTTCTACCGACAAGCTCTTCTAGACATATTCTACCAAGTTTTATATTATCCATCGCAAGGCATGCATCATAACATCTGAGCAAAGCCTTTCCTGACAAATCTGGATCTTTAGCAAGAATTCCTACCCGCATAAGAGTTTTTGCTGCAACTTGAGGTTTATTCATACTCAAAGCAACCATCCCCTGTTCATACAGTATTTTATAGTACAGCGGGTCATAAATTGCAGGCTCAAGCTTATCAAGAATTGCATGAGCAGTAATAGTTTGATCGAGTTTTCTAAGAGTAAGTACATTATAATATTCTGACAGTTTTCCCAAAACACTAATTTTACCAATACTCGCACTAGAATTTAGAAGTGCTTTTTGAACCAAAGGAAAATTACTCAATGCATCATGAAACTTCCTGTCTTCAGTCTGAACCTGAGCTAAATCATTAATAGCAATCGCCTTTATCATGGTATTGTCCGGTTTGGCAATTATTTTGTTTAAAATTCCACTTGCCAGAGTCAACTCTCGCATATCCTTGAGATACTTTGCTAGCCATAAAAGTTCAGTACTACTATATATTACTCCTTGCTCGATAAGCTCAAGCATATTCTTTACAGCCATGTCTACTTTATTATTTTTTATAAGTAACGGTACAAGGTATTTTTTAGCTTTTTTTACTACATCTTCATTACCAGCACTATTTATCAATGCTTCAAGTTCAGATTCAGCAGTATACTCATTCTGATCTAAATGATACCACGCATTCCATAATTTATAGTTAGAACAGTTTTTTTGATCACAAAATTTTTCAACATACTTTTTTATGCCATAATCAACATTACTAAACTGCCCTAAACCAAGATAACAATTTATAATCAATAATTCTCTGGTCTGTTCTATACCATTTTGCGAACTATTAGGCGATAAAGTATGAAGAAAATACTCTGCTTCTGCATAATCGCCTTTTTTTACCAGCAGATTAATCAACCTTAATTTTGCATTTTCTAGAAAATTGGATGTCCTAAAATTCTTAATAAAATAAATATATCCCTCTTCAGCAGCCTCCAAGTTGCTACACTTTTCCTCTGCAATAGGATAGGCAAATGCCGCCTTTTCAGCAAGGTCAGTTGCAAATGACTGACAGTTTTGAAATTCTATAGCTGCCTGCTTATAATTGCCCTCAGCCCAATAATCTTTTGCTCTGTTATAGGCAGCGATATCTGCCTCAGCAACAGCATCTACTGTAGCTATAGCAGAGATAAACATAACTATCCAAAACATCCAGAATCTATTCACAATCAGACCTGCCGAATCCTAAATTATACAAGATATCTAATATTTTATTGTCTCTACCCTCAACACAATAGTGAGAAAACTCATACCTGATTTTATAGTTTTTCCTCAATTCCTTAAAATTATCAGGAGCTGCTTTAAGTTCCTCTGAGTCTTTCATAATATCATAACACTGATCAACAGCATACTCAATTGCACGAATTCCAGCTAAACCATCAGGTATAACAATGTTACCTACATATTTATTATTAGGATCTTTCATATCAATATCAATATTCATTGAAAAATATTCTTTTAAAGAATTAAATATCATCTTGGTGCCATTAATTTTACCATCAATTGAATGACCCGAAATATGTTCCGTGGCAATATAAGCATTATTTACAAGTTCTCGGGAAACATTCGGTTCATTCTCATAAACATCTATTACATATTCAGAAATAACACCTTCCTTTAAAGCTCTTAGCACTGGTTCCTCCTTTACAACCGCTCCCCTTGAAGCATTTATAAAGACTGCACCATTTTTTATATTTTCAAAAAATTCATCCCCCACCATTCCAAAAGTCTTATCAACCCCTGACATTATAAGCGGTACATGAAGGGTGACAAAATCACTCCTCTGTAGTAATTCTGTTAGAGAGCAAAAATCATTACCCCCTTCATTTCTCTGACGAGGAGGATCATTAAAGAGAATATTTATCCCTAATGCCTTAGCTTTTTGAGCAACTTTTTTCCCAACATTTCCTACACCAACAATTCCAAGTGTTTTTGAAGAAATGTCGTAGCCATATTTCAGAGAAATTTTTATCAATGCAGCTAAAATGTATTCCCCCACACTATTGGCGTTACACCCTGGTGCTGAGGCAAAACCTATTCCCCTATTCTTAAGATAATTCAAATCCACATGATCATAGCCTATTGTGCAAGTACCAACATATTTTATATTCGTATTTCTAAGCAAATCCTCATTAATCTTTATTGTTGATCTGCATATCAATACATCAGCTCTAAAATCAATAAGCACTTGATTATTAATTTCTTCTGGAGACAACTTTATAATCGACCCAAAACTGCTAAAATACTCATCAACAAGAGGCTGATTCTTATCCGCTACTATTCTCAACACTTTTTTCCCTTATCTAACTGACTATTACTTAATAACTTATCAGTCTAATCTGATACTACTCTGTTAATTGTATACACATATATGCATAGTTCCAGACGAATTTTATTGATTTTAGTGGATTATATTTATCAACTTTGCCGATAAAACTATAGCTATCTGTACGCATCAACCTTATTGGAGATAAAAAATAATGATATTTAGACGTATAGCAGAGATATTATTGATTACTGCAATACTCATAATGGCAGGGTGTAATACTGAGCCAAATCCTAGGTTATACACGACAAATGAAGGGCCTGTTGCATATGGAGCAAATGGCCTATCAGCCCCTGCAGTATATAAGGTTAAGCCAACTCCCCCAAAGACAATGGGTTATCCGGCCTTTGCCATGGCTAATGTCGGTGTCGGCACTCCACCTGTACTACCAGCGATGCAAGAAATTACAGAAAAAATACCTGCTGCTGATAGATGGCAAGGTATTCATGATCCACTTAGACAGGGTCTAAATCCTGATCTTGTTGCCTCTAGAGCGTTACCTGTTGCAGGAATGAACCCTAAGCTTCCTATGCCTATAGAGCAGAAAATATACGGCGGAGCATACGGTAAAGAAGAATCAGACAAAACATACCGTCATTTAGAAGGCGACATTCTTAAAATTGTAGTGAAAAACAGCCCTGAATTCTGTGGCGAGGTAACAGTTGCTGATGACGGCTATATACAGCTTCCAGGTACAGAAGATTTTGTGAAAGCAAAAGGTCTAGACACCAATCAGATAGCTAACAATATTGTGAACACTATCCGGCCATATATCAGGAAGAGCCCTGCAGTCAGAGTAACTACTTTGGAAGCCAGAGGCGGATACTACTACATATTTGGCGGAGTAAAGAATCAAGGACGTTTCCCAATAGGCAAGAAACCTATAAAGCTTAGTGAAGCTGTATTCAGGTCTGACTCTACACTCCTTGCTCAAGCACAGAGTATCAATGCGGAAGGAAACGCTCAAGCAAGAGACGAATTCAACCATATAGATAGAGGCTGGCTGGGAGAAGTAGTTCTGATCACTCCTCATAGAATTCACCCAATTGCCAACAAATATAATGTTGCAGAGTCAATATTCGGTGGTCTAGGCAAGAATAACCCTGTAGTAAAGCCTGGTCAAATCATTATTGTACCAGATCGAGATGACCCTGAACTTGAAACTTATATTCAAAGGATTCTTATCAAGGATAACTACAAACTTATGCTCCAACCACCAGAATATGCGAGCAAACGCGGAACATCAGGGAACTTGATTATAAATAATAATAATATAAACACCAACAATAACAATAATCATCAAGAATCAACTTCAGAACCTTACGGCAAAAATGAGTGGGAAAATCTAAGTTTGATGGGTAAAGTTGCAGCAATATGTGGATTTTTGCTTTAACACAACTTAATAAATTGAGGTAAATAACATGCCAAATGTATCATTTGAAGAAAGACAAGGCGCATCAATAAAGCGACGTATTATAGCAGGATTATGGATTATCCTTGCTTTGGGCGGTGGTATTGCTCTAGTACATATGACGCCAAAATTATACAAAGGTCATATGGAAATATGCTATAATGAAGGCAACAAAGGTGATGTATTATCTCGCGTTGAATCTACCTTAAAAGAAAATAATATACCGAACATTTCAATCGATAATGTAAGCAAAGAAAAACTTGTAATTTCAGATACTGAAGATAATAAACTGCGGATAAGTTCAAACTTATTAATATTACAGGATCAAATTAAAGAGTCTGTAAGAACCGATAATGAAAGGCAATACGCTACTGACAAACAAGAATTCGATACCAATCTTCAGGCTTTAAAACGCAAACTAGAAATCATTGAAAATAACGATAAAGAGACAGAAGAGTATTATGCACTTATAAATGAAATACGTGACGCACTTAAAAGTCACACCATACTCCCGGCAGGCTGGGAAATAATGTTTGAGGACAACCCAAGATATAAAAGTATTCTAAGCGAACTAATTACAAATATTGCAACCATTGAAGAAACTAATCTGAATCTTAAAACAGAAGCGTCCCGTATGCTTGTTCTATCAGAGTGGATCAGTGCCCCAGAAAATCAAGTTACTCAAATTACAGAAAAAAGAATAGTCCATTATGAAGACACTCCAGAATTATCAGCACTCAAGGATAAAAAAGCAGCATTAGAAGCATCACGCATGAGACTTCTTAAACGTGCAACAACAATGCATCCTACAGTTATTAAAATGTCGGATGAAATCGATGAGTTACAGGAACAAATAAATGCGCTCACCCGCAACCCAAAAGTTGTTGAAGACACTAAAGAGATTACTAATCCTAAAATTGCAGAATTTAACAGCAAAATAATTACGACAAGAGGCAATATTGCTGCATTAAATTCAAAGCTTGATACTCTTACTTCAAAGACACTTGCAAGACTTGATGATTTAAAAGTACTTGTCAGCGATGCACAGAAAGATAAAGATTCAAGCAGACGGGAAATATTAGAGAAAGAGATTGAAACTTTCCAGAAATCCCCTCCTAAAATTACGAATTCTCCAATACTTGGCTATATTATCTCAAATAATATTGAAAAAATTGAAGGCCCAAATTTATATTTAATATATTCTATTGCAGGCTTTGCGGGTCTAGTAGGAGCTGCCCTTATAATGTACAGTACCAAGAAAAGTTCCTTTAAATTAGAAGAGGTTGAAGCAACTCCTGAATTTCCTGTTTTAGGAAAAATTGGTAAAATTGGTGGTTCTAAAATAACACAAAGCTAAATAAGTATACAGAAAGAACAGAATAACATAATGAGTGTACATGAAATCGATCTAGCATTCACAGCATTAATTGACAAGAGTGCCGAACTCTTAAATATGGCTCGTCCACAAACAAGCTTTAATACACTCAAACCAGTAAAGATAATACCACGGTTAGAGATTGATTTTGAGTTTATCGCTTCAATAGAATCCGACAGTAAACCATATTACACCAATGAATATAATGCCTTATTTTCTGAGCTCAAGCGCTATGAACCGTCAGTGCTTACTTTTTCCTCTATAGAACCCGGGCAAGGTGTTACTTTCACGGCAACAAATATAGCTAGGCTATGGGCGCGCGAAGAAAACAAAAAAATATTACTCCTAGAATTCTGCAATGGATTCTCTGGATGTATATACCCTATAATAACTGATGAAGAAGCTCTGACAATAACAAATCCACAAAAAATTGAAGAGTATATTTCATATGCCTCCGAGGATAATTTATATCTACTTTCTCTCAGATCATCTAGTATAAAATCAAATATAGATGAATTCTGGAATAGGTTAACCTCCTCATTTGACTTAATTATTGTTGACGCATCACCAAGTGGTTTCAACATAATTGCAGACCAAGCTATTAGTCGCAGTACTGGTGTAATACTTATTTCTTCTCAAAAACCAGACCCAGTGAATATAAAAATTTTTGAAAAAAACACCAAAGAGCTTGGTGGCAGATTCTTGGGCGTTATCTTGAATGCTATGGACTAACATATTACGGAGAAACAATCAATGTACCTTAATCATTGGGGAATGAAAAGACGACCATTTGACAACAGTCATAACCCAAATCTATTTGTACCCGTTGAGAGTGCAATGCTGGCACTTACAAGAATGCGCTACGTTATTGCGATGGGTCTTGGTATTGCCTGCTTAAGCGGTGAGGCCGGCACTGGAAAAACTGAACTTGCAAAAATGTGCATGCATGATTTTGAAAATTCTGGCTGGGCAGCTATATATATATCTAATCCATCTGGCTTAAGAGACGCTGTTTTTTTAGATATTCTTCATAAACTCGAAGGAGAAATATTAGAAGGGCATACCGTATTTGAGTCACTTGAAAGAAGAATTGAATTTATCGGGAAAAAAGGTGGCAAAGTTCTTGTTGTGCTTGATGATGCCCACGCTATTTCTGATATATCACTGCTTAATGACATTCGCATGCTATACAACATTGAAGTTAAAGGCACACCAGTACTCTCAATGATTCTAGTCGGACAAGAAGGTATATATGGTAAACTTAGTGAAGCCAGCTCATTCAACACAAAAGTCGGAATGAAAATAAAATTAGCACCACTCAATGAAGATGAAACCGCAACCTATATTCTAGCAAGAATCAAGGCATCACGATGTAACAGAGGTGTCTTTACCAAAAAAGCAGCAGAAATGGTATACGAGTCAAGTGGAGGAGTTCCAGGAAATATAAACCGGATATGCGAACTAGCTCTCATCACTGCCTTTACAGAAGGTCACAGTAAGATCAAACCAGACATTATCATTGCAGTTGCAAAAGAACTGGGACTGCGTAACGATTTAGGAACTCAAAGAATGCTTGACGAAGTATGGGCCGAAGATCTGGTACCAGTAGATAATTACGCCGAGGCTGAAGAAGATATACTTGCAAACCTTGAAACGCTATAATTTCGCTATAATTTAACTTTAAGGAGAGTCAAAATGTCATATGCTGATATTTATTGCGAACATAATGATTACCAATCCAGCAAATTTGATAATTATTTATTTGTTTATGAAGAGCTATTAGAAAAATATATTCAGAAAGACATTCCTGTCAATATATTAGAGATTGGCGTTAGAAATGGCGGTTCACTTCAAATGTGGAAGAAATTCCTCCCTGAAGATTCGCAAATATATGGAATAGACATTGACCCGAATTGCAAAAAACTCGTTTTTGAAGATAATATTCATTTTTTTCTTGGTGATGCCACTTCAGAAGAATTTTGGAACCATAATCTAAATAGCGTGAAATTTGATATAATTTTAGATGATGGTTCTCACATGTGCTCAGATGTAATAACTGCTTTTGAGTATCTTTTTATGAATAAACTCAATGATGGGGGGATATATATAGCTGAAGATTTATGCACAAGTTATCACCCAGGATGCGGCGGAGGATATCGTGCACCTAGTTCATCAATTGAATTTTTTAAAACATATGTTGAAGTTATCAATGCTCGTCATATTCAATCAATAGAAAATCTTGATGCTAGAAGTAAAAAAATATACGAACAAATGTTATATCTCAATAAATATGTAAAATCTATTTCATTTTATGATAGCATTTGTGCTGTTAAGAAATTCTCTACCCCTCTTACCATTCCATTTTCAGGAATTACAACCGGAACAATATGTGAAGTGTATAGATATCACCCCCCAGCAGATCAAAAAATAGAACCTGCGCCAGAAAATAGCTTAACTCTTTCTGAAAGACTTGAAATAATTAAAAAATCTTTTGAATAAAATTTTCTATCAATATTAATTACGTTAAATTTACAATTTTCTTATAACTTATGCAAAATAGATTTTATACAATAATACAATTAAAATGGTTACAAGATCAAATCAACATAATCAAATCTTGTAACCATTATAAATCTAATATACAGTATTTATTTTATTAACTAACTTATTTTTAATAGATAAATAAAACATCACTATCTTTTATTTATATTCATCCATAACACTAAAATCCAAATACTGATATACGTCATCTTTAATTGGAGCTATTACAGCTTTATAGGTATCAAGGTATTCCTGAGGCTCAGGAAGCTTACCAGTAAGGGCAATAACCGCAGCGAGTTCAGCACTACCAAGGAACACTTGCGCGCCTGCTCCCATACGGTTATTAAAGTTTCTAGTACTTGTAGAGAAGACAGTAACATTATCCTCTACTCTCGCCTGATTACCCATACAGAGGCTACACCCCGGAATTTCAATTCTCGCGCCAGCCGCCTCAAGAATATCGATAACACCCTCTTTTTTGAGTTGAGCTAGATCCATACGGGTAGGAGGTGTAATCCATAAACGTTTAACTCCTATTTTTTTACTCGCCAAAATTTTCGCTGCGGCTCGAAAATGACCTATATTTGTCATACACGAACCAATAAATACTTCATCTACCCCTGTACCAGAATGCTCCGACAACCATCCGACATTATCCGGGTTATTTGGCAGAGCTAGTGCCGGCTGAGTAATCCCGCTTATATCGAGTTCAAACGTAGCAGCAAAGTCCGCATTATCATCACGCCTCATCAAAGTTGGATTTTCCAACCACGCTTCCGCCTCTTTTATTCTCTTCTTAATAGCATCTGTGTCTTTATAGCCATCACGAACCATACTCTTCATAAGCTGAACATTACTTGTTACATATTCAATTACTCTATCCTGATTAAGTTCGACTGTACAAGCAGCAGCACTTCTTTCAGCAGCAGCACAAGAAAGTTCAAACGCCTGCTCTACAGAAAGCTCAGAAGTCATTCCTTCAATTTCCAGTATACGACTGTTGAACACATTCTCAGATCCCTCACCGAACTTGGATTGCATCCCCTGTTCAATTGCAGCAATAGGAATATAATTTACAACATCTCGAAGTGTTATGCCTTCATTGAATTCACCTCTGAGTTTTACCAAAACTGACTCAGGCATATCCAGCGGCATACATCCAAGTGCAGCAGCAAATGCCACCAATCCAGAACCAGCAGGAAAAGAGATGCCAATTGGGAAACGAGTATGACTGTCTCCTCCTGTTCCGACAGTATCAGGAAGTAAAAGTCGATTCAACCAACTGTGAATAATCCCATCACCAGGCTTCAAAGCAACCCCACCACGGGTTGAGATAAAATCAGGCAGTGTTTTATGCATTTGAAGATCACGCTCTTTAGGATATGCTGCGGTATGGCAAAAACTCTGCATAGTCATAGGGGCTTGAAAACTAAGACACGCCAGCTCTGTCATCTCATCACGTGTCATCGGCCCCGTAGTATCCTGACTTCCAACAGTAGTCATTATAGGCTCACAAGTCTCACCTGGAACTACACCTTCCTTACCGCAAGCCTTACCAACCATCTTCTGCGCTAGAGAATAACCCTTACCAGTAGCCAGACTTACTGTATCAGCCTTAATAAATATTTCACTCTCACCAAGTCCCAATGATTCACGTGCCATTGCAGTAAGTTTTCTTCCAATTATTAGCGGCACACGACCACCTGCGCGATATTCATCAGGAAGTGTTTTCGGGGTAATTTCAAATGTAGATATTACTTCATTATTCTCAGCTCTAATTTCGCATTTTTTTGTATCAATAGTTACAAGAGCTCCATTTTTAATTTTTGAGACATCACATCTGATTGGCAGCCCACCAGAATCTTCAAACGTATTGAAAAAAATCGGAGCAATTGATTCACCAATAACAACTCCTCCTCTTCGCTTATTTGGCACAAACGCAATATCTTCACCAATGGCCCAGATCAGTGAATTGGTTGCAGATTTTCTCGAACTACCTGTTCCCACAGTATTACCAACAAAGGCCACTTCATTTCCTTCCTTTCGGTAATCCGCGATTACATCTATACCTCCAGGAAATCTTGTCTCTCCCATTGATAAAGCATGTAGTGGAATATCTGGTCTAGTTGGCGACTGACCAGCAGGCGAAAAGTCATCTGTATTGATCTCACCGTCAACCTTATAAATTTTTCTTTTCATTATCACAGGAAGCTCAGGTTTGGCCATAAACCATTCTGCTTCTGCCCAACTTTCAATTACACTCTTTGCGGCTGCATTACCTGCATCCATCTTAGCTTTTACTACTGTAAAATTATCAAAGATCAACACCGTATGCTTCAACGCTGCTGCTGCATATGGTGCTAATTCTTTATTATCAAGAAATTCTACCAGATAATTTACATTATATCCCCCCATCATTGTTGCAAGTATTTCTACTGCTTTTTCCGGAGTAATTACCGCAGATTTCTTCCGACCAGTAGCAACTTCAGCCAGAAAATCAGCTTTAACCTTTGCAGCAGGGTCAACACCTGGAGCAACTCTATTCACGAGTAAGTCCAAGAGTTCTTCCTTATTATCACAATTTGAGTCAACCAGCATACCACATAGTTCACCAACCTGCGCCTCATCTAGAGGGAGTGGCGGTATTCCCTGTGCTTGACGTTCTTCTTTATGTTTCAGATAATCCGAGTTCATCCTACCCCTTTCTTACTTATTTTCCAACAAATCAGAAAATATATTATATGCAAAAATGTAATATTATCAACTCATTACTTACCGACACCTATAGCGACAATTCATCGATCATATGCCCATTTATTGGTATTATTAATAAAATGAAAAACAATAGTACCTTGACGAAAAATAATTATAGTTTTATAATTTCAGTATAGAGGATATTATAGATAAAATCCAATATACCAATTAAAGGGCATAACATGGCAAATAAAAACTTGTACATTCATATACCGTTCTGTGTACAGCGATGTTACTATTGTGATTTTGCAAGTACTATTTATAATCAGGAACTAGCTGAAAATTATATGGATGCTCTTGGAGTAGAATTCGCTCGTAGAGCCTTTGACATGAAGCCTGAGACTATTTTTATTGGCGGCGGCACACCTACTGCATTATCTTTAAATTTGCTTGAAGAGCTCATGGATCTGATAGGTCTGCTTGATTTATCAGAGCTTAAAGAGTTTTCAATCGAAGCAAATCCTGGAACGCTGGATATGCAGAAACTGATGCTTTTAAAAAATAGCGGAGTTACCAGAGTCTCTATAGGAGTACAATCTTTTGAAGATAGAGGCCTAAAGATTCTTGGGCGTTTTCATACAGCCAAACAATCTCGTTTTGCTATTGCACAACTTAATGAAGCCGGCTTTGACAATATCTCTGCAGACCTAATCTTTGCTTGGCCCAGCCAGAGTATCGGTGAGTGGCAGAGTGATCTTGAAAAAGTTCTTAAATTACGCCTACCACATATATCATGTTACAACCTAAGCTATCCTGATGGCACAGAACTTGCTAAACTTCTCAAAAATGGAGAAATAAAAAGGGCTAAGGAAGATCATGAACTCGAACTTTTTAATATGACTAGAGAAATTTTAGAAGAAGCTGGGATCATAAGGTATGAAATCAGCAACTATGCGGCCAAAGGCTACGAATGCCTCCACAATATTCACTACTGGGAAGGTGGTAACTACATAGGACTAGGAGCCGGAGCTCACTCTTATGAAGAAAGCACCCGCTTTGGAAATCATGAATATGTTAAGAAATATATTGATAGTATAAATACAACTGGCTCTGCAATAGACTTTGTCGATGAGATACCACCAATTGCCAGAGCAAGAGAGTGTGCTGCTATCTGGCTACGCATGATAGATGGAATCGATTGCCGCTCATACTATAAACACACAGGCTACCGTATAGAAGAACTACTCAAGAGTGAAATTGATATGCTCAGCAAAGAGGGTCTTCTTGCCTGGTCAGAGGATAACAGCCACCTTCATCTGACAGAACAGGCAATACCTATCGCTGATGCTGTACTTTCTGAAATAGTATAATATACTTTTGCTATAACTGACAACAAGACTATACAGTTTTCTTTTTACAGATAGCAATAACGACCCTCTCAAGCGAGAGCTTAGGGTCAGCGCCCGTATCATGAGTAGACTTCATTTCCATAGCCATCGTCTTCAAGGCATACTGTAATTCTTCCAGAGTAAAATTGTTTGCTGTACGAATTATGCCCTCTGCTCTTTTGGGGTGTACTCCTAATTCCTGAATTATCTCATTTGACGAAAGCTGCTCCGCAATCATAGCTCTGGTATGTATTAAGTTTTCAAGTAATGATGAAATAAGAGCCATAAACTGATGAGCAGAAGAAAGTCCGTCTTGTTTCTTTCCACTCTGATCTCTACTACCCTGCTCACAAATAAGTCGCGCATATTTTAATGCCCTAGCTAGGTCACGCCGTTCAAGTGCATTTGTCAATTCAAATATACTGAATTCAACCGTTCCGGACAAAAACTGTTCTACGTCCGCCGGAGTTATAACATGCTCAGCACCGATATAAAGAGTAAGCTTACCAATCTCACTAGCAAGTACACCAAGATCTGAACCATAAGCTCTATGCAGTATACTCGCGGCCTCTGAATTCAACTCCTTATTTACAATACGAGCTTCACTCTTCATCCACTGTATTACATCGCTCTGCCTAATTAAAACCGGGCACGGTATTGTTACCGCCGCGGACATCGCCTTACCAATTATTCTCTGCTTGTTAATTTTCTCTACTTCAATTACAAAAAAATTACTAGTAGTAGGGTTCTTTATATATTCTGCGAGAGACTGCACAGGGGAAATCTTCTTAGAAGAGACTTCAACAGTACCTGCAACAAACAAACTTCGCTGCGCCCGCCTAAAAAGGATAATTTTCTCAGACGAAAATAAACTAGCGCTAGCCAACTCAGCAATCAAATCACCAAAGGCAAATTTTCCTTCACCTTGGACAACTGGTCCATGAAACTGGACATCTGCAGCTTCAGGATATATAGAAAGAACTTTCTTATGAATACGCTCAATTGCAACTTGCCTAAGATATTCCTCTTCTCCTTCAACAATAACAACTGGAGGAACATCCTGCAACACCTGCTCAAGTGAAGTCTTATAATCTGAGAAACTATACCATTTTTTCTGTGCCATATTGCTCCTGTTGTATTATTTTGAACTATATTATCACAGATCTTAATAATTACAATAAAATATACCATATACTGCGACGAGAAAGCATCAGTTTCTTATAATAAAATCGCCAGCCAAAACCGGCTGGCGACCAAAATCCGGGAAAACTAAATAACAATTAAACAATAGTATCTTTAATAGCAACAATATTATTATTAGCGTCTACCAGAACCCTTTTAGGCTTATACCTTCTTACTTCTTCATCTGAAAGCATGCTGTAACCCATAAGGATAACCTTGTCACCAATCTCACCCATTCTTGCTGCAGCTCCATTCAGACAACACTGTCCTTTTGTACCATCAATAATATATGTCTGGAATCTTGCCCCATTATTGATATTTACAACATCCACTTTTTGCCCAGATATAATCCCTGATGCCTTCATAAGTTCAGTACAGAGTGAGAGAGAGCCTTCATAATTCAAATCAGCCTCTGTTACAGTCGCTCTATGCACTTTATTAGTAAGCATTTCACGTAACATTTTGCTCTTCCTTTTTGCTCAAATAATAAAATATTTATCTACTCTTATTTTCCTCAAAATTTATCTATTTTCAAGTGCATTTATTAAAGGCGTTATATTTTGAACAAATTTTAATTTTTAAATTATAAAAAAGAGGATAGAGAAAACTCTCTATCCTCTTAAAAATTCTGTATAAATACCAGCAAATAAATCCCTGATATTTACTATTCAGCTGTTTTTTTCTTCTTCTTCTTAAGAACAACTTTGATTGAACGTACCTTTGGCACACCAAGAACGCTCTTTTCTTTATCCCATCTTCCTTCAGCTTCAAGCTTAACAAGACGTTCCGTTCTTGTTAGAACATTACGGTGCTTACCCAGACCAGAACCAAGTTTTAAACTACTGTGAATACTCATTTTTTCTCCTTGGGCGCTACCGCCCAGTAACTTTTTTATTTTTTTAATTTCTAAACCAAGCCCTAAATGCCAAGAAACCAAAAAAACAAAAGTTACATCTCTATATTATTATTTAAAAAAATCCATTACTTGCAGACACATAACTCTTTATAAAAAAAGAAATTACAGCCATTATAAATAAAAAACTGCCCATACATTTTCACGTACGGAACAAATAGTATTTCGAATTATACTAAAAAAACTTATAATGTCAACTCAAGCTTCAACATAGTTAAGGTATTTTCTGATTATTGTTGATTCATTTCCAATTTCAGAGTCACCGTCATCTTCATGAACAAAACCAGAACCTAAAACAAAGTAATCTCTTCCACAATTACGGAGAGTTCTAGCATTTACCCCGCCTTTGATTATCACAACATCACTATTCTTAAATACCTCTCTAAAGTCATTCGAAGCTTTTTCAAGATTGATTCCATACATATCAACACCAGGATCAACAAGAACCGCATGTTTCTCAAGTCCGCAGTCTTCAGCATCTTTTACAGTTGCTCTACATAAAATAGGATGAGGTGCAACCGCAACTGTTACCTCATAATTTTCAGCAAGCATCTGTACCAAAAGCTTATCACCTACTATCTCGCCAGCAGATGCTACTATATATATAATACTCTCCGCTTGCTTAATCTTAAGTTTGAATTCTTCAATACTCTCTTTATCAATAGGATCAGAATAAAGCAGTCTCTTCACACGACTCTCAATACTCCGCCCATTGAGCGAACAGGCACATATCCCTTTATAATTTAGAGCTGCTGCAATATTGATCTTCGCTTCTATTTCATCATCAAAACTACTTGTATATTCATTAAATAAATTGGACAATGAGGCTACTTCATCATTAAATTTATGCTTTTTTTCTTCGTATGGATCACTCGCACCAATTGCTTTATATGCTGAGCGCAAACATATGCGCATCAACTCATATGGTGAATCACCCAACTCCCCTAAGTTAGCGATCTCATCAATTACAGTATTAAGAACTTTTTTATGGATAAAAATTTCATTTGAAACATTTTTTGCTGTACTTAAGACCGCTTCAATTATTTCAGGGACACAGTATGGTATTTTTTTCATAATATTAAGAATTCTAAAATTATCTACCCTTGAAAGAAACTCTAATTATCTACTTTAGCATTACCAAGGTCATCTACTCTCTCTGTAGAATAATTTTTAAACGCTGGATTCTTTCCATCAAGTGAATAAGTCTTAAAATACTCCTTCATTGTTATAAGCATTTCATCATCTGTTTTATCAAACAAGCCGATTGCTAAAGAATAAACCCCTCCTTGAGCTTTATCAAAGATAAAAAGGTGCAATTTACTGCTAGCCACTAATGCATTATTCAAAATCTTATTTTTAATATCAACCAGTTTTCTATAATTTTCATCTGTTCGTTTCAGTGAAATTAATTTAAGAGAATACTTATCATTTGGAATATTAATACTTCCTACTGGAGGAGTATACTCATTAACAAGCTTTAGCTTATCAGCGCTTATGATATCATCTGGCTTCACATCCCTTACAAAAGATGCTTTAGTCTCGCTCTCACCTTTTTGATATCCTAGATAAAACGCAGTACCAATGAGCAAAAGAATTATAACAAAAATAACAAAAGCCCCATCCAAGGAAAAGACCACCTCCCTGCCGGTTCTGCTCTTAGAAAACCCTTTAAACTGCCTGCTCTGAGGATTCACTTTATCGCTATGCGAATCTACTGTATCACCAGCAGAATTATTAGCTAACATTTCATATAGCTCTGCTTTACGCTTTTTCACATTTTATCCATATATACATAAAATATTCAAACTCAATATTAACTCCTAGTTTAAATTAAACCGAAAGTTATTAAGATGTCAAGCAATGATACATTTTAGAAGATTTTTTTTCTTTGCATAATACATGCTCAGTATTTAGAATTACCAAAAAAGATGGAGAAATTTATGATAAAATTAAGCGCTGAAAAAGCTTTGGCATATACCGAATCACTGGCAATTCAAGGAGTATCTTCTCCTACGGTACTAATATGGCAAGAGCCAAAAACGGCTGCGGCATTAGGCATATCACAGTCTGCTAAGGTTGAACTCAACCTAGAGGCAATAAATAAAGATAGTGTACGTATTGTCCGGCGTCAGTCGGGTGGTGGAGCTGTTATACTCAGAAACGAAGTACTATGTTTTGAGGTCATCGCCCCCATTAATAATTCAAATGAAGATATGAGCATACGAGAGTCTTTTGAACACTACACCCAGCCACTGATTAATGTTCTTGAAACTCATGATCTAAAAGCATCAATATCAGGGGTTTCAGATATCACCGTAAAACATAACGGTATCAACAAAAAAATTGCCGGCTGCGCCCAACTCAGAAAAAGAAGAGCTCTGGTTGTCCATGCTTCAATCTTAGTAAATCTTAACCTCAGCATACTAGAGCGTTATCTCAACTTTCCAAGTGATGTCCCTGATTACAGGCAAGGGCGCTCTCATACCGACTTCTGCATAAGCCTTGAAAAAATAATCCCAAATATAACTCCACTATCTTTATGTAACGAACTATTTAAAGACTTTACCCATCAAGGATGGAATACAATTTCAGATATACCCAAAGATAATATGCTGTATAATGATCTACTTTCCAAAAAGTACACTCAAAAAACCTGGAATATTGAACGAAAGCGCCCAAAAATAGCCCAATACTAGCAAATCTAATTCTAAGCAGATATTGTCCCTTTTGTAAAAATTACATCTATAAGTAAACTTATTTTTTCATCCAGTTCTTCTTGAGAAAAAACATTGCTCATCCTTTTAATTCTTCCTAAAACAGTATCATCGGTTGCAGGGTTTTCAACAAAAAGCTCAGCAGCCTTTAGAATTGCTCGATATTCCATATCACTCTGCTCCATCTCTTCTGCCAATTCCTGAATAATCATATCGCTTTCACCTGTAACTTCTTTTCCTTCAACAATCTTGATAGTTTCTTCATAAACACTCATTTCAAATCTCCTTTATTTCTCTTTTATTACATATTAGATAAATAAAACATATAACCCTTTAAATTGTTACCGTAAAGATCAGCACTGCAGACAAGACAACAATCAAAACCATAAAGGGTAGTTCGTAATCAAAGTCATTTTTTACTATTTTTTTGACACAAACTGATCTAAGCTTAGAAATACTTAATATACGGTTGTTTTTCATATTAATCACCTTACTAGTTTAATCTCAAAGACAACATGAAATTTGCAAGAAGTGTTCCAAAAACAACAAATCATATAACAGGTTATTTAATAAGCAGTTAACAATAACTCCCCATATCCATTCATCATATTAGCTACATACATAATATATTTTTGACGTCTATTTATGACATCAGCATACATAAAAAAAGCAGGCTAAATCAGCCTGCCTAAAAACCATTTGATTATCCTGATAATTTAAATATTATTACTCAAATAATACAAATCTGATTATTCTAATAATTAAAACCTACCCTCTACTTCTCAATAATTCTGCCAGAAGCAGACGTACGAATTCTATCGCAAAATACCGCATTCTCACAGGTGCCCTCTTTCTCATACCCAGTAATATTACTTACCGTTACACTTGCAATATTAATGAGAGCTTCCTTTGTAAAATACGCCTGATGCCCCGTAATAAGCACATTAGGAAAAGTAAGAAGCCGCGCAAAGACATCATCCTGAATAACATCTTCAGACAAATCTTCAAAGAACAAGTCTCCCTCTTCCTCATAAACATCAATACCAAGCGAACCTATCCTGCCACTCTTCAATCCTTCAATAACCGCCAGAGTGTCGACCAATGCCCCTCTACTAGTATTGATCAGCATCACCCCTTGCTTCATAATTTTAATAGATTTCTCATTAATTATATAATGAGTCTCAGGAGTTAGCGGGCAATGCAAACTAATAATATCGCTATGCCTCAGCAACTCACCCAACTCAATATACTCCACCCCGCATGCTTTAAGCTCTGAATCCGGATATTTATCATACGCCAACACCTTACACCCAAAGCCATTACCAAGAATTTTAGCCGTAATACGCCCTATTTTCCCAGTTCCAATAACCCCGACAGTCTTCCCATGAATGTCAAAACCCAGCAAACCTGTAAGAGCAAAATTACCCTCTCTTATACGATTATGTGATCTATGTGTTTTACGATTTAGAGTCATTATAAGTGCAATAGCATGTTCCGCTACTCCATACGGAGAATATTCAGGAACATGAGCAACACAAACACCATATTTTCTTGCAGCATGAAGATCTACGTTATTAAAGCCAGCACATCGCAAAGCTATAAATTTTGTGCCATTACCTGACAATTCCCTTATAACCTCTTCATCTGCAATATCATTTACAAAAATACAAGCGCAGTCGTAACCACTGGCAAGTTTGACAGTTTCAATATTTAATTTGGCCTCAACATATCTTACGATATGACATGTTCCTTCGAGCGCTTTTTCAAATGAATCTTTGTCATATTTTTTAGTATTAAACATTATCATTTTCATAACAGCCCCCTCCAAAAATTCTAAAAAAAAATAGAAGGAGAAAAAGTTATCTCCTTCTATTATAATATCACAAAACAATATTATTCACTAATAATTTTTCATAATAACAATTTACCACTGCATCTATTTAAGGAACTTATTTAGCTTCTTCCTTCTTTGTTATAATCTTGCCAATAAGACCGTATTCAAAAGCCTCTTCCGGGCTCATCCAAAAATCACGATCAGCATCTTTTCTTAAAGTATCCATGTCCTTACCTGTAACCTCTGAAACAATAGCATTATAACGCTCTCTTGTTTTATTGATCTCATTTGCAGTAATTTCCATATCCGAAGCACTGCCTTGCACCCCTGTAGATGGCTGATGAAGCAAGAATCTACTATTTGGGGTAGAATAATTTTTACCCTTGTCTGCTCCAAGAAAAATAGTAACTGCTGCGCTAGCACACAATCCGCATACAATAGTAATTACTGGTGCCTCAATAAATTTCATCATATCATAAATACCAAAGCCACTATCTGCATCTCCTCCAGGGCTATTAATATAGATATAAATTGGTTCTTCACTTGACTTCTGGTTTAGAAGTAAAAGCTGAGCATACACCTTTTTTGCAAGCTCCTCACTAACTTCTTCAGAAATCATAACAGATCTGGTTTTAAGCATTTCCTGATCTATTGCATTACCATCTTTCTTATCATCTTCTTTATTATCACAGTCGTTACAATCGAATTTCATTATATAATATCTCCTAAACGAAACATGGTTAATATTTTGATTTTATAATTATACAGAAAATATTATTAATAAAAAGCGTTATTCATCAAGTATTTTCATATTTCAATCATGTTTTACTATTTAATTAATTTAAATCATCCGCACTATTTTGCATTATACCTATTTATTGATTTCTTGATATATATTGAATTGAAATTAACAACTAAAATTATGTAAAAGTTGAACTACATATCCATATTTTCTAATTTTTTTTTACCTTTAATCTCCTGTATTTTAAGGTAAATTTAAACTTTAAATTATATTTTACCACTCTTTTCTTGACAACTTTAACCGAAATTTGTAGAATACTTTAATCATTTAGCCGATACAACATATAGTAGTCATCTTGACTTCAACCACAAAAAGCGGTATAATCCCGCTTATTATTATAAATTGTATATTTTAACTTTTTCTAATTAAAAATAAGGATTTCATTATGAAGCTATCAGATTTTTTCGACTCAGTAGAAGCACACCCAGAACTTTCAGGAGAGGGACTCGATCAACCAGAAAAAAAGACCCCTGGATGTATCGTAAGACACATCAAAAGTGGCCTATCAACACGCCTTCCACTTGAAGCAATTGAAAAAAGTGAATGGAATATTATTGAAGAAGTTCTAACTTGCAAACGCGAGCCTGTTGCTTTACAGTGCATGACAAGAGTTGTAGGTTACTTCTCACGTATTGATAACTGGAATAAATCAAAGCTCGGCGAATTAAAGGATCGTCAATCTGGAACATACAGCGTTTCAGCTTCTGCTCAGTGCTAACGCACCTTAAAATATTACATATATCTAAAAGCGAGTACTTCATTTTGAAGTACTCGCTTTTAGATATAATCTACCTTAGACAACCTTAAGTATCTGGCATCTCAATACTTCGACTATTGTTTCTATACTGCTTTGGTGACATCTTCATAACCTTTTTAAACTGACGAGTAAAGTAATTACTATCATGATAACCACAATTAAAACTCACCTCAGTTATAGACATTTTACTCTGAGTGAGTAATGAACAGGCCTTCTCCATCCGGAGTAATTTTTGATATAAAAGTGGGGTAGTATTCGTAGTTTTTTTGAAAATATGAAGAAAATGGCTCTTTGAAAGATTTGCTATCTTTGCTAAATCATCTTGCTCAATATCTCTAGTGTAGTTTTGCTCAATATACGATATTGCTTCTGCTACTCTCATTATTTCAGGAGACTTCTTTGCTTCTTCAGTGCTATAGCACCTAGAGAGATGCCCAATAAGTTCTAGGAAGTAAACCTTTGAAAAGAAAATAACCCCAGGTTCATTTCTCTCAATCTCTGTTTCTATTTTATTAATAATGGCAATACAATCATGAAGCTGCCCATCATTTAGAAGCAACCTAGCAGTAGAAGTTGAATTAAAGTATGGTTCAATCTTGAACAATGCATGGTACCCTACCATCGCACCAATATCAGCAAGAGGCGATAGTAAACTTTCTAAAGTGTATAGGACACTTATAAGAGCTAAACCGTTTACATCCCGATATCCATGTCTGACTCCAGGTTTTACGAGAAAAACATCGCCTTTTTCAATCATATATGATATTTTTTCAGTAAAATATGACCCCGTACCTTGAGTAACGATTACCAGCTCAACAAATTCATGTTCATGTAAAGGGAAATTCTCTTGCGGGTTATTTCTCAATATTGAGAAAGGCAACTGACTTTGACTCATCCCAAAGAAACCATGTCGCGACAACTTCATGGATACACCTCCTAAATAAGCAACACCTCAAAGGATATCCAGCAAAATACCCTTCACAAAAACATATAATACTATTTTAGCATTTATTAACAAATATAACGCACCACTATAGTATAATATATTAGGACCAAAGCACAAAGCGATTATAATTAAAAGGCCAAAATTTAATATTATTATTTATATAGAATTATTTTTAAATACTATTATTCTTAGGCTATTATTTAAATATACGACAAACGCGATACGATATAATTGTATTTTAAATAAGTATGCATCTATTAAAAAAAAATCGATAAGTACAATATCAATAATTTTATATAACATAAATTTACAAATATAGAATAATCATAAATTTAAATTAAATCAAGTAATTTTTTTGCCAAGTTTATCATTTCTAGTATTTTTAGCAAACATATTCTTTTTAAGCAAACATTTTAATTTTACACCACTGAATTAATTTTATTACGATAAAAACGTTAATTACTCTTTATAATAATCAATATATACTTGTAATTACTGTAAATACTGCTAAACTATTAATTCAGTACTATAGAAACCTATAATACCTTTCACATAATCAGATCAATCTTTGTAACATGAGAGACATAATGGAAGACCTCTTTCATAACATAGCTAATAACAGCCAATTAGGAGCATTTGGTTCAATATTGGAGATGATAATCATAATCTCCATGATTTATATGGCTTTTTCAGCAATGAAAGGAACAAGGGGAGCAGGGATAGCAAGAGGAGCTGTTATCTGTTTTGTTATTGTTTTTATATTTGTTCTTTTCATAGCGAAAATGGTAGAACTTAAAAATGTTTCATGGATTTTAGAAAATTTAGTTGAAGTATCTTTGTTTGGAATTGTTGTAATATTTCAGCCAGAAATACGCAGAATGCTTATTAGAATTGGCGAATCTGCCTCGCAATTTACTGGAAATATAAATTCTAGAATGGAAAAAGAAGTAGCAGACGCAGCGTTCACTATTAGTAAACGCTGTGAAGTTGGTGCCTTGATTGTAATAGAGCGTAAAACCATGATTGGTACTTGTATTGAAAGTGGCATTTTATTAGAAGCAAAGCTCAGTACAAAGCTGCTTACAACTATATTCACTAAGAACACACCACTACATGATGGAGCAGCCATAATACGGGCAGGAAAAATAATTGCTGCAAACTGCCTACTTCCTTTATCTGAAAATGTCGAAATTTGTAAGGGCATGGGAACAAGGCATAGAGCAGCTATAGGCCTAAGTGAAGAAGTAGATGCTGTCGTTGTAATTGTTTCGGAAGAGACTGGAGCCGTTTCAATTGCAATGGGTGGAGAAATCACCCTTGATCTTGATTACGAAGGACTCACTGAAATTCTTCATAGAGAATGTAAGATAACTCATGATCAAGAAAATCAGGAAGAATCAGAGGAGCATAAAAGTTAATGAATATTCTTAAATCTTTTCATAAACGTTTATCATTTGATTATATTACCTTAATCTTATCAATATTTGTTGGTGTAGCAATATGGTACTACGTAGAAACAAGTAGAACAGAAGAGCGACAACTCACCGCCGAACTCTCAATTCGTATACCAAGAGGGTGGGAAGCGCAAGGACCTCTACCAAGATCTCGAAGTGTTATAGTAAAAGGTACCCGTAATGTTATTGCCTCACTCAGTCCTGGCGACCTAAACTTTCGTGTTGTTTTAGATATTGATAATAATGCTTCTTCACTTCAAGATGTACATATTGAATTAAAACCTGACAATCTAAAGGGACTACCTGAAGATGTAATTGTCGAACAGATATTCAACCCGCAGCTCGTTATATCCCTTGTGAAACCTGTTAGAAAGTATATACCTATAAAAGTAAATACAACTGGGAAGTTGCCAGAAGGCTATGAAATACGAGAAGTAAAGTATTCCCCAAGGTTTATTGCTGTCAATGCCCCAGAAGATGAATTCAGTATTGATAATATCGCTTATACTGACCCCATCGATCTTTCAGGGCACACGGAATCATTCAGTTCATATGTAGATTTACAGCCACTCAAATTGAAAAATACAACAAAATATCTTTCAGAATCAATATCAGTAAATGTAGCTATTGCTCCTTCCCCAGAAACTAAAATATACAAAAACATCCCCGTCAGTGTTCTCCTTGCCACTAGGATGGAAAAATTTACTGGAGGAAAGCTACTTCCTCCTCAAGTTTCAATTGAAGTTGAAGGAGAAAAAATTATCCTTGATCAGACAGAGTCCAAAGCCTTTACTATATATATAGACACAAGAGATATGGGCTCATCTGTACAGGGAGAATATGTACTAAAATGTCATGCCATTAGTCCTTCTGGAATTGAAGTAGTAAATATTGTACCTGGAGAAGTTCGGTGGAAAATTCCAGAGACAACAAAAGCAGAAGAAGGTAAAGAAAAAGCAATTGAAGACATTCTTTCAAAAAAATAACAACTACTTACAGTCAAAGTACTTCTTCTCTTCTGCACAGTAAATTCTAATATAAATTTTCTTCGAAAATATCCCGAAAATAATTTTAACTATTTATTAGAATATGGCCAATTATAACAATCTTATTCATAAATAATGCGGTAAATGGAAATGCCCCCCAAGTTATAACACTACCCTAAATAGCAAGAACATTCTATCACAGCATACTTGCATAACTTGCTGGCTAATTCTATAAAAATAAATCCCTTCAAAAATATTATTCTATATATTATAGAAAAATCCTACTCTTTCAAAAAGAGTAGGAACAGCATAAACTATAATTATAAAGAATTATTAAAATTGCATAAACATGACAAATTGAATATTTATTATTAACAATCAGCGTTTTACAAATGCTACATTATGCACTAGTAGCTTTTCTTTGTAAATATACATATGCACACGCATTATCAATCCAATAGACTCACTATCTCCTATCAGTCTAAAGGTATAGATATCAATTTTATCTTTGGTTTTTTTTGACAATGGTTTCCAACTAACAATATGACCAATATAATTAATCATTTCAGTATGAAGCTTTTTATAGTTTGAACGCGTCATTTTTTTACGCCACACGGGCGAACCATCCTGAATAAACTGTTCATACTTATTATAATTCAAAGCATTCACTAAGTTTGAAACAATAGACATTTGAGCAGCTCTGCCATTACCTGCAAAAGCAGAGGATGAAAAAATAAGGATAAATATAAATAAGCTCAATCTTCTCATAATAAATCTACCATATAAGTAATTAGGACAAAAGAAGTCTAAATGCCATTTTAATAAAACGCCAAGTATCGAGCCAAGGGTTTATCTTGCTTATTTCTGTACCATACACTGTTTCGATTGGAACATCTACAATAGTGAGTTTATGCCTCCCAGCAACAACCAGCATTTCACCTTCAAACTCAAAATTTCTACTTACAATACTACCTTTTATTTGCTCCCAAGCCTCACACCGTATAAACCTGTAGCCAACTTGAGAATCATAAATGCGCTTATGAGCCAACATTGATATCACCATACTAGTAATAACATTAGTATACCAATTTACTATCGGCATAGTTTTCTTTTCAGCCATTCTATTCCCAATTACAATATCAGCCCCATCACAAGCAGCTTTAATAAAAAGCGGCAACTCCTCAGGAAGGTGCTGACCATCAGCATCAAGTGCAATAACACCATCATAACCCTGTTTAGCTAAAAGATCAAGCCCATCAAGTAACGTTTGACCTTTACCCTTATTCCTCTCTCTGCCAACTATTTCAACTCCTGCTCTTTTTGCTTCATCTACTGTGTTATCAGTCGAACCATCATCATAAACAAGAATATTGTCAATATGCTTTTTACACCTGCAAATCACATCATATATATAATCACCCTCGTTATAAGCAGGTATTAAAACACAAATTCTCATTTATAATATAATCCTAATAATATATTAATTCAATTTCATAATTATCACGTTTTACAATACAGCTCAGATCAATTTATATAACTCATCTCTCAGCCATGCCACTTTTCATCCCAGACATTATAAAATACCGGCCATTCTTCAGGATGAAGCCGAATAAAACTCTCAAGATATTTTACATATTCTTTGATACCATACTCAACTTTTTCACTTTTAGTAAATTCCTCGGGGAAAATAATAGGCTCTTTCATCTCAACAACAAAGCTGTCATTAGTACGTCTAGTTACAAAACCAGGTAAACACATTGCACCGCTTTTCATTGCAAAGCGTACAGGTCCTTGAGGAAATCTGCACTTCGCCCCAAAAAAATCGACCTCAACTCCGTCTACACCAATATCCCTATCACTTAGAATACATACTATTTCATTATTCTTAAGAGCACGCAAAACCTTTCTGCCAGCCTCTTCTGAATAAATAACATTAATTCCCATAGCATTTCTCTGATCAACAAATAATTTATTTATTTTCTCAGATTGATGCTTTGCAGCCACAACATTTACTTTGAGTCCCATTCTGACAGCATAATAAGCCGCACCAAGCTCCCAATTGGATACATGAGCAGACATAATCACACATCCTTTACCAGCTTTCAAAGCATTTATAATATGATGCAAATTTACTGTCGAAACATGTTTTAAAAAATATGCTTTATCATATGAGCTGAACCTGAAGAACTCCGTAAAGTACTTACCCCAATTTCTAAAGACCCAGCGGGCTTCATAAATAATCCTACCTTCAGATTCATTTGGCAAAACTCGCCTAAGATTATTCATCACAGCTTTACGACCATTGATATCACCAAGAAAATATCCAAGATCAGCAATCCTCAGTGAAACCCAGTATGCAAAACGTGCAGGAAGAACAGTGGTCGAAAACATTACCAATCTAAATAGCCAATACCTAATATAATACTTCATCTTCCTACACCCATTGCCAAATAAATATAGAATTTTTATGCTGCACTTTAAAATACATTGAGTGATATAATTTTATTTAATATTATTATCGACCCAATCGCGACCAGCTTCAAAGATCTTCAAGTTGATATCAACCAAATGAGCTTTACCAGCAAAATTATCAGTAAGAGCCTTGGTAAACCCTGCATCACTAAGACCAGTGTCAACCACCGCTGACAATGCTCCAAGCATAGCCGTGTTTGAGCCTTTTGCTGAACCATTTTCTGTCGCAATTTTTACAGCTGGGATAGAATACACCTTTACTCCATCACGTGGCGGTTTAACATCCCCAACAACAGATTCACAAAGAATAACCCCACCATCTTTCACATCACCAGCAAACTTATCATATGACGGTTTATTCATAATGATTAATACATCTGGATTATATACAACAGGAGAACCAATACTCTCTCCAGAGATAACGACTGAGCAGTTTGACGTTCCGCCTCTCTGTTCTGGGCCATATGATGGATACCACGAGACCTCAGCTCCTTCTTCACATGCTGTTCTCGCAAGCACAACACCCATGCTAAGTACACCTTGCCCACCAAAACCAGCAATTTTAACCTGTATAGTCTTTCTATCACTATTATTTTGAGAATCTTTTTCTTTTGAACCCTCAATCCCAAAGATTTGATCTAACATTTCTTTTGAAAAGTCACTTACAACTCTATCTACTCTTGATGTATCCTCAATTTTATCTCTGAAATTCTTTACAGGGAATTCTTTCTCCATCTGATTTATAATAAAATCTGTTGAGCCCTGAACATCAAGTTTCAAATTAGTAGGACACTGAGCAAGTATCTCAACAAAAGCATAACCCTTACCATCACGTTGTACTTCAAGAGCCTTGCGCACAGCCTGCTTTGCTTTTCTGATTCTTGGAACGTCTGCAAGTGAAACACGCTCAATATACACTGGAGCATTTAATTCATTGATCAACTCACACATATGAAGTGGATAACCAGCCTGATGCGCATCACGACCATTAGGACTAGTTACTGTTTTTTCACCAATTAGAGTCGTCGGAGCCATTTGGCCGCCTGTCATACCATATACTGTATTGTTTACAAAGAAAACAGCTAATTTTTCACCTCTATTAGCTGCCTGAATAGTTTCATTTAAACCAATCGAAGCAAGGTCACCATCACCCTGATAGCTTATTACAACTGCGTTATCTTCAGCTCTTGACACGCCAGTACCAACAGCCGGAGCCCTACCATGTGCAACCTGAATATTACCACAGTCAAAATAATAATATGCAAATACTGCACATCCTACAGGACTAATAAGTACGCATCTATCCTGAATCCCTAGCTCGTCCATTGCCTCACCAATTAGCTTATGTAAAATTCCATGCCCACAACCTGGACAATAGTGAGTTGCCGTCTGAGCCACACCGCCTTTTCTTGTATATTCTTTATATAATGAATTTGGTCTTTTTAATACACTTTCCATATTGTTACTCCTACTAGAGTCTTATTGTTCTGGGTAAAAATCAAAAATGCTTTATCTATAGCTTATAGTGCCTGCATAATTTGGTCAAGAGTGATCAAATTACCACCTATCCTATTTACTAAATCAACAGGTTTTTTACACTCAGTAGCCAGCTTGACATCGTCACGCATCTGCCCATTACTCATCTCAACAGCTATGAATCGATCAACCTTATCAGCGAGTTGGCTCAACTCAGACTTAGGGAATGGGAACAGCGTCTTCAACCGGAATAGTCCTACCTTTTTACCCAACTTCCTTGCATCATCTACAGCACTCTTGGAAATTCTACTTGAGATCCCATAAGAAACAATTACAGTATCTGCGTCATCTATTTTATATGTTTCAAAATCAACTTCATTCTCTTCAATAGTCGCATACTTTCTCTGAAGCTTATTGTTATATTCTTCCAACTCATTAAAATCTAGAAAAATACTTGAGATCAGGTTCTTTTTTGTTTCTGAAGTACCACTTACATTCCAAGAGTTATCTTTCTCTGGTTTTATAGCAACTTCTGGATATTTAAGCGGCTCTATCATCTGCCCCAAAACTCCATCGGTCAAAACAACAACTGGATTTCTATATTTATGAGCAAGAGCAAAAGCTTTATAAGTACAATCACACATTTCCTGCACAGAATTTGGTGCAAGCACTATCAACTTATAATTACCATGCCCACCACCTTTTACAATCTGATTGTAATCCCCCTGCTCTGGTCCGATATTCCCAAGCCCAGGACCTGCACGTTGCACATCTACAATAACTGCCGGTAGTTCAGCACCAGCAAGATATGAGATGCCCTCACACTTTAGTGAAATACCCGGTCCAGATGAAGCAGTCATTACCCTTCTACCTGTACTAGCAGCACCATATACCATATTTATTGCAGCTTCTTCACTCTCAGCCTGCACAAATTTTCTTCCCGCTTTTGGAAAATACTTTGACGCGTCATGAAGGACCTCACTTGCAGGGGTGATAGGATATCCAAAATAACAATCACACCCAGCATACATTGCACCAATTATAACAGCTGAGTTCCCTTTTGCTAGTTCTGTTACCATATTGCTTCCTTCTATAATCTGATTATTGGGCTAAAATATTCTGTTATATTTTAACCATACGACCTAAAATAAAACAAACTCTACTTAGACACATAAAAACAGTGAAAAACTATTTTTTATATACCTCAATTGCATTAGGCTCAGGACAAGTATAATAGCAATTTCCACACCCTATACATCCTTCACCTGAGTAGACCGCATAATCATATCCTCTTTCATTAAGCTTACCAGAAAGGGAGAGAACATTCTTAGGACAAGCAATTATGCACCTTCCACACGATTTACACTCTAACTTATTAATAACCGGATACGGCTTTTTCATTTCTTCCATATCTAACTCCAAGAAAGACAATACATAACGATACAAATCAAGAGGTATAATTTTACCTTCAATTCATAATATTTCAATAGATAATACAATTAATAAACAATCAGTTAATATAAAACTAAAACTATAACCTGCTAAAAGTTTATATCATATGATCTCAACATTTCAAAGTAAAATTTACATTTTATATTATAATATAAAGCCACAAGGGAATTGTAACAATACTTACAGCAGTACTCAATACAAGCATAGAAGACAGGAAACCTTCATCAACTCCCGCTTGCTTTCCGACAACATAAGCTGCCACAGCATCAGGCATTGATGCCAGCAACACCCCTATTCCAAGGACTTCTTTTGATACACTTGGAAATAAATAAGTAGCAAGCACTAAAGCAAGAGCTGGCAATAGAATCAATTTACCAAATATCACCATAAGCAGAGCAAAAAATTTATCTGTTAGTGCTTTTAAATTGAGCGCCGCACCAATTGCCACAAGCGCCATTGGCAATCCCATAGAGCCAATCAGCCTAAGGAAAGCTTCAATCACAGAAAGCCCTCCTATAATAGCTACTGGCAAATTAAGCTTGCTAATCACCTCGCCATTATCAAGTAAATAATCAACCCTAAATAAATCTCCAGTATACGCCACTAATGTCCCAAAAATTGCCGACAAAACCAATGGACTCTTTATTATTTTAATAATTATATGCAACACGGATGCATTATCCGCATAAGCTCCGTATACACCTATTAAAATAAAAGCAAGAGGTATATATATCACTTGAAAGTATGCATTATAAACCGCAGCATAATTTACCCCAATATTACCGAAGGCCAGATCACTCATTGGAAACCCTACATACGAAATATTACCCCAAAAGATACCAAAAACCCAAGCAGCCGCAAACCCTCCCTTATACCCAAAAATCTTTACCATAATTATAAATATAAAGGTCAAAACTAAAACCGCAAGTATAGAAGGGAGAACCAGTGCAGGATTCCACATCACACTAAAATCTTGCGTAGCAACATTTATAAAAATAAGAGCTGGCAAACAAAACGCATTCACAAACTCATTCATAAAAGCTTTGCGATCTTCAGTAATAAAACCTCTTACAGAGAGAATCTTTCCCAACCCAACCATCGCAAAGACTGGCAAAGAGATTCCCAATACATCAATAATTCTTTCAAGATCCATAATAATAAATATATCCAATCAAATAGCCAATAACGGTAAAACACTTTTCACATTACAAATACTGAGTATACATTGAATGTTATTACAGACTAGCAAGAAATCAACAATAACAGCTATTTATTTTCAAAATTACCCTTAAAATCTAAAATTACCCTGAATTTATTAAGTAACATTAACAAGTAATCTCTTCTTCTAATAACTACTATTTATAATAAAAAATTTAAATTTTCATGGTGTTTATTTGCTTATTTTTTTTACCTATGCTATATTTTAATTATATAATACCAATTTCGTAACTGTCTAATGAATGTATACTTAAATATATAGAGGTAAAAAAGATGAACCCTATTTATAAAAAAACACTCTACATACTAGTAATTGGTATATTTATTAACTTATATGCCTATTCTGCAGACCGAACAAAAAAAATACTATATATCGACTCCTATAATGCAAATCTATGGAGCGCGACAATTGAGAATGGAATACACTCTGTTCTTGATAAACACAATAATATTGAATTGAAGATTTTTAGAATGGATACTAAAAGATTTCCACTTGAACAATTTAAACAAGCTGCTGCACTAAAAGCAAAAGAAATTATTAGAGAATGGGAACCAGATGTTGTTATTGCTTCGGACGATAATGCCACAAAATACCTGATTGTTCCTTATTTTATGAATTCAAAAATCCCTTTCGTATTCTGTGGTGTTAATTTTGATTCAAGCATATATGGCTTCCCAACAAAAAATATAACAGGGATAGAAGAGGTTATACTCCTTGATGAAACCATTAACATAATCAAGCCCTACGCCAATGGAAATAAACTTGGTCTAATTGCAGCCGATAATATTTCTGCTCATAGAACATATGAATATTTATCAAAAATTGAAAACAAAAAATTCGCCTCCGTTAGATTTGTTAAAGATTTTGAAGAGCTTAAAAAAGCATTTATTGAAATCCAGGACGAAGTAGACATGCTATTCCTTTACGACACAGCTACTGTGGAAAACTTCGACTTGAACAAAATGATTGAATTCGCAAAAAAATATACCATCATTCCAACATTTGGAAGTCACTTCTTGACTATAAAATACGCTCTACTTGGAACTCCTAAAATTGGTGAAGAACTCGGAGAATGGGCTGCAAATGCTGCGCTTAAAATTTTAGATGGGGTAAAACCAAGTGAAATCCCAATAACAAAAAACAAACAAGCAAAACTGTATTTAAATTTACCTATAGCCAATAAACTTGGAATAAAATTCCCTATAGATCTTCTTGATAATTCATATCTTATATATAACAAAGAAAAAAAAATATTATTTCTCAACTTATACTATCATAAATGCATGCAGAATAATGATCTTGAAAATGGTATTATCTCTTCACTAAATCTCAAAAAAATCACTGAAACAGAATTTGATAATACAGAAAGTGAAATTGAATTAAAATATTACAAAAAAGATATTCATGAAACAACCAGTGAACATGCAATAGACATTTTAAGCCAACAAATTCTCAAAACAATAAATTCATACAAGCCAAATGCCATTATCGCCATAAATAACAATATAATGCAATACATGCTTAAAAAGTATTATCACAAACTTAATATACCATTTATCCTATGCAATCCTAACATAAGTATATCTATTTTAGACAACAATAAATACACAGATATTTCTTCCTACAAAAAATCTACTATTAATGTTATAAATTTCGCTGAAAAATTTTCAAAAGGAGATAAACTTGGCTATATTGGAATTAACAAAACATCTTCTAAAGAATTAATAAAGAAAATGCAATCAGAATTAAATCTGAATTTTTCAGAAGGCTACTTTGTTTCTTCAACCAATGAACTTAAAAACAAATTTAAAGCGTTACAAAAGAAAGTCGATATAATTTGTTTCTTTGAAATATGCCAACTCGTTAATTCTACAAATAGTAAAGATCTGCTCAATTTCTTTATAGCAAATACAAAAATACCCACAATTGATTTTAGCAATAGCAAAGAAGAATATGCTTTATTTGGGATAAATAAATTAACTTTTGAACAAGGGATAATAGTCGGGCAAGCAGCATTACAAATAATTTCAGGAAATAATTCAACTAAAATAAAAACACCTAAAAAAAATACCCCAAAAATTTTTATTAATAAACAAATTTTAGAAAAACTAGATATAGTTCTACCTGAAAGAAATAGTATCTACTAATTTTTTTCAAAGGAGGTAGCGATGAAATCACTAAAAAATATTACTTATTATTTTATAATATTAACGTTTTTGATATCAGTTAAAACATTAGCAAATGATAATAAGTATAAAATATTATATGTCGATTCCTATAACCAGAATGCCTGGAGTAGTGCTATTGCCCATGGTATACATTCCGTACTTGATAAACACAAAAATATTATTTTGAAAACATTCCAAATGGATACAAAGCGGAACACTTCAGAGAATTTTAAAAAATCCGCTGCTCTAAAAGCAAAAAAAATTATAGATGAATGGGAACCGGACATAGTCATTACATCAGATGATAATGCAGCAAAATATCTTATTGTACCATATTTCATAAATTCAGATATACCTTTTGTTTTCTGCGGAATCAACTATGACGCAAGTATATATGGATTTCCTGCTAAAAACATAACAGGGATGATTGAAGTTTATCTCATTGAACAAACAATGAATATTATGAAACCATTTGCAAAAGGTGACCGAATGGGATTCCTTAGTTGTGATAACCTGACTGCTCACAAAACTTATAACTATCTTAAAAATGCCAAATACAAATTCTCCGAAGTTATGATGGTCGATGATTTTGCCCAATTAAAAAAAGCGTTTATTGATATTCAAAAGAAAATAGACATCCTGTATTTATGGGATCCATATTCAGTGAAAAATTTTAATCTTAACGAAATGATAGAGTTTGCCAAAAAAAATACAATAATCCCCACTTCGGGAGCAACATATTCGACAATGAAGTTTGCTCTTATTGGCACCCCAACAATTGGGATTGAACACGGAGAGTGGGCTGCAAAAACTGCACTTGACATTCTTAATGGAAAAAGCCCAGAAGATATCCCAATTACAAAAAACAAACAAACCAAAATATTTATAAACTTATCAATTGCCAAAAAATTAGGAATAAAATTTCCTGCCGAACTCATTGAAAGTTCATATTTAATCTATGACAAAGCAATAAAAGTTCTTTTCTTAAGTTATTATAGCCCAAATTGTACCTATATTAATGATATTGAAAAAGGCATTATTGATGCGTTAAATTTACTGAAAATTAAAGAAAATGAATTTGACAACTCAGAGAGTGAAGTTGAATTTAAAACTTTCAAAAAGCAGATCTCTAATAATACTAATATTGACACAATAAAAATTTATGCCAAACAAGGTGTTGATTTCATTCATAAATTCAACCCAGATCTTGTTATTGCTACTTACGACAAAACCTTGGAGTATTTACTGAAGAATCCGTTTTCTAAGCTTACTACTCCATTTATAATATGTGGAATAAACTCAAAGATAAGCTTATTTAATAGTAGTACAGATTTTGATAATATTAATTATGATCCTAAATTATTAGATAAAGTCCTAAGGTTTGCGGAAAAGTTTGCCCAAGGGAAAAAAATCGGCTATATTGGAAAAGAAACAATATCGTCACATAGAACTGTTAAAACTTTAGAGACAAAACTAAATACTAAATTTGATGATGGATATTATGTCTCTACTTTTCAAGAATTAAAAAACAAATTTTTAAAACTTCAAAATAATGTTGATATTATTTTCTTTGTGAATTTTTGTGATTTAGACAGATTTAATAAAAAGCAAGCTGATAATTTCTTTCATAATAATACAAAAATTCCTACAATAAACCTCAATACAAAGCAAGTAAACTATGCCTTACTAGGATTAAAACAATTTACATTAGGGCAAGGCTGGATGGCTGGGAAAATGGCTTTACATCTTGCCTTAAGTGACGACACGTCCAGTATAATGCCGCTAGGGAAAACTATTTCTAATATATATATAAATAAATCTCTTGCTGATAAACTAGAAATTATTATCCCTCCGGATATATCAAATAATACAATTATTGTAGATTTTTAATTCTTATATAATCTACTTTTTATTTTAAACAAAGTAAATGCTCTATAACTTAAGGTATTACAATGAGGAATAATTCGATAACATATAAGATTTTATTTGTTATAATCATACTATTTTTTATTACTTCAATTACAGCATTATATGTAATTGATTATAAATTAAGTATTATTTCAGACAAAGATCAAAAAGAGCGTTATATTGAAAAATTAGACCTGATAATTTCACGTCTTGAAAGTTACCAAAAAAGATTGGCAAAAACAGGTATTGAGGATCTCTATATTGCTGATTTCCAACAATTGTCTCTATCCAGATTGAAGGACAATTATTACAAAGATAACGCACAAAAAATTTACCCCGCCATTATAAATAATGAAGGAAAAGTTTTATTATCCAAAGATAGTCACATTGCTGAGACTCTTTATAAAATTACTAATAAATTCTTTGCGGCAGAAGCTATTAATTCAGGTAATAGTTATTTCAATTATATGGGGAAAAAATATTGGGCAATTTATAAGTATTTTCCAGAATGGAAATGGCACATAGCATATATTATGCCAGTAAATCTAAAATATTCAGATGTAAAAGAAATCAGAAATAACCTAGCAATTATAATGTTTCTCAGCACTATAATAACCATTTTTTTACTGATAATAACCTTAACAAGAATTATAAAACCAATTATACATCTTACAAATGTCGCGGATAAAATTTCAAACGGGAATCTTGAACAAGTTATTGATGTTAACACAAATGATGAAGTCGGCAGACTAGCTAACGCTTTTGACAAGATGCGAATATCAATTATTGAACAGATATCGCAACTCAACTCTGAAGTAATTGAAAGAAAGCAAGCGGAGGAAAACCTTTTAATCACGTTGAACTCAATTGGTGATGCTGTTATTTCTACTGACAACTTAGGCAAAATAATTCATATGAATCCAGTTGCATTAAAATTAACGGGGTGGATTCTTGATGATGCAATTAACAAACCATTACTTGAAGTTTTTAATATTATTAATAGCTATACTCGTGAACAGTGCATAAGCCCAGTCACTAGGATTTTAGATACAGGTGATATTGTAAATATTGATACCAACACACTGCTTATATCTAAAACAAACATTGAGTATAACATTGCTGACAGTGCAGCTCCAATACGCGATGAGAATCAAAATATTATTGGTGTTGTACTTGTCTTCAGAGACGTTACAGAGCGCTATAAGCTTGAATCTCAATTAAGACAATCTGATAAAATGCAAGCCGTAGGTCAGCTTGCTGGTGGTGTTGCTCATGACTTTAATAATATGCTAGGTGGCATTATAGGTGCTACAGAAATACTGCATAATTATCTTGATGGCAGCAGCCAAGCTGAGGAATTATATTCCATAATTATTAATGCTTCGGATAGAGCCGCCGAACTTACTCAACAATTGCTTGCTTTTGCCAGAAAAAAGAAGATTGGCTCTACCGCAATAAAGCTTCACAAGATTATAAATGATTCAGTATCTCTATTAAAGCGAACTATTGATAAATCAATTGCAATCAAGTGTACATTAAATGCTGATACTGATGCAATAATTGGTGATCCGTCACAACTACAAAATATCTTAATCAACTTGGGCATAAATTCATCACATGCAATGCCAGAAGGAGGAGTTCTATCATTTTCCTCTAGAAATCTTTTTATTGATGAAAAATACTGTTTAAATAGCAATTTTGATCTCTCTCCAGGAAAATACATTGAAATCGAAATAACAGATACTGGATGTGGAATTGCTCCTGAACATATAGAAAGAATTTTTGAGCCATTCTTTACCACTAAAACAAATGGTAAGGGAACAGGATTAGGACTATCTGCTGTTTATGGCAGTGTAATTCAGCACCATGGTGCGATAATGATACATAGTCAACTTCAAAGATATACTACCTTTTCTCTATTATTTCCAAATACTAAAGAGCCCAATAATAATAATACTCCAATTGATAATACTTATCAAACAGGTGAAGGAACCATTTTAGTAATAGACGATGAGCAGCTTATGAGAACCACTGTAGAAGCAACACTAAAAAATGCAGGATATTCTGTAATTTTAGCGGAAAATGGTAAGATTGGTCTAGAAAAATACATTCAGTATAAAGACTCAATTAATTTAGTTATTCTTGATATGATAATGCCTGTAATGAATGGAAAAGAATGCTTTAATGGTATAAAAGAGATTAACCCAGATGCAAAAATCGTATTAGCTTCAGGGTTTACTAAAGATGAAGATATCGAAATGATGAAACAAAAGAATCTTTGCGCCTTTATTTCAAAACCATATCGTTCTAGTGAATTAATAAATTTGATCGCAAGTATTCTTAATGATTAAAAAAAATTTTCTAATAAACTCTATACCCCATACTTTACATCATATTTTATCGCATTACTGTTTATAAAAAAGGTGTAAGAGCAATAAGCTCTTACACCTTTTAATACTTACATAAAATAGCTTATTAACGGCTATAAAATTCAACAACAAGCTGTTCGTTAACAGGTAACATAACATCTTCACGAATTGGAAGACGAAGGATACGAATTTCACGAATTTTTGTATCTGCAGCAAGCCATTCTGGAGTATTATAACCAGAACGAATTTCAACAGCACTATCAACAAGTTTCTGAATTCCTGCTTTATCTTTAATACCGATAGTATCACCAACATTAATGAATGCAGAAGCAATATCACATTTTTTACCATTTAAGGTTACGTTACCGTGAGAGATAAGCTGTCTTGCTTGAGCACGACTAGTGGCAAAGCCACCAGAGAATAATGCATTATCAAGTCTTTTTTCACATAGCATAAGGAAGTTACGACCAGTATCACCTTTAATACGACGAGCCTTATCATACATTTTACGCATCTGTTTTTCACGCATACCGTAGTAATGCATAATTTTCTGTTTCTCAGTCAAACGAATGCTGTACTCTGACTGTTTTCTGCGGCCAAATCCAATAGTTTCACGTTTTAGATAAGCTTTTTCAACATTACCATTATTGAAAACAACTTGTCCTAGTCTACGGCATACCTTTGCTCGTGGTTTTGTAAAACGCCCCATTTGAGTATAATCTCCTAAATATTTCTAATAATAAATAAAACAAAAATAATCAAATAAAAGCAGAGCAAGCAATTTCATAACTATCTTCTAACATATAACTTAGATAGAGTTATCATAGTAAAAAAAGTTACCCAATTCTCTCTACTTCCAAGTATTCAAAGCTTTAAGTGTATGGCCGCGGTAGATAATCTACACTACAAGTAAAACTGACATCTTGAATACTTTGATAAAATAATCTACCGAGAGAGAGATCCCCTTCCGGTAGATTAGTCATATTATTAAACGCAAAATCCGCTTTAAAATCAAGAGTAAACTATATAAAAAACCATGTTTTTCTATAGATTCCGGGTAAAGTTGCACTTGTTGAATGGTCAATCAATCGCTTCCAGCTCGAGAAGAGCCTCTTCAATACGCGATTTTACTCCATCCGGCACGCTTCTCGCTTCTGCAAGACGCTGTCTGAGATTACGAGCAATACGGAGTAACCCTTCTATCTCGCGCCTGCGATTAAAGTTAGCCCTATCAATGTCATCTTCATCAGCTGGACGCATGCGATCTCGAATCTCTTTACGTAGGATTCCTTCATCTGTACCAGTATCAAAAGCCATGCGATGAAGTTCTTCCTTTTCGTCTTCATCGATATCATCTCGTTCACGTGCCTTTTTCAGTAACTCTATAGTCTGATAATCAGGTACGTCATACCCTCTCTCCTTTACAGTATCATCGCGTAGTCTGTCTGGCTCATAACTTTTCATATAGTTATAACTTACCATAAGTTTCTTGACTGTAGGCTTTTTAAGCCCGAGCTCACTTGCGCAATATACTTCAAAATCCTCATACCCCCACTCTTTATAGTCGCCACCATAAGCAATATCAGTGAGATATTTACCAAGCTCAACCCAAGAAGAGCGAAACTTTCTAAGTGAAACAAGCACCTGATACCGCAGTGATTCAGGATTAAGCTCTTCAAGCTGTTTATCAATTTTTGCAATTACATTTGCACTCATGAATACTCCTAATTTTAAACAATATCAGCAAATAACAAGTGCACACACCTATTAACAAAATCAAAATCCATAATTATTTCTTATACACTGAAAATTTGCCTAAGGAAAATATAAACAAACTAGTTATATCTTTGGAAATATGCCAAGTCAACCTCATAAACTAATTTTCTTTTCACTCCAAGCTCAACTTTCTCAAACATTTCAACCAATTTTTCTCCATCGACTAGTTCAATCTGCAGAACTCCATCTCTATTAGCTTCTTTAATAGCAGAATTACTAAAGGTTGAAGTTGTAATCATAATTCCTTTTTCCGCTCTCCCCATTACAGCATTTCTAAAATCCCCAACTTGTGATCTTGAAACACTATTTCCATCTTTGTATCTTTTACATTGAAATAAAGCTTTAAAACTCACAAATGGATTAATTTCAATAGTTCCAAATCCATCTATTCCATCATCAGCACCTTTACCGGTTACCTCAACATTTTCAAACCCTGATTCTCTCAATAACTCTCTTATTAATTTTTCAAAACCTTCAGGAGATAAAGTCCTTAAAATGTCAATTAATTGCAATTGCTGTTCCTGAACTTCCTCATTTGCACTTATTATGTCATTAGTATTTAAAGTGCCCTCTTTCTTCTTTCTATTTTTGTGATGAAATTTAGACCATTTTTTATAAATATCATTTGATTGCTTATCTGTTAGTTCTGTCCTTTTTCCTTTTTCAGTTAATTTCCAAGTACCTCTTCTTGATGAATCCAACAACCCTTCCCACACAAGATATTGTCTAGCAAAAGCTACCTGGTTATGGAATCTATTAACTCCTGTTGATGTAATCTCATCTAAAATATCATCTGGAAGTTTTAGCATGCTCGCTATTTTATTAGAGACCTCCCTAGGTTTTCCTGAATCACCTAATTCTCTTAACGCACTAAGAAGTGGCCCAAACCATTTAATAAATTGATTTTTACTCCCACTTGACATCCCCACTCCTAACTTAAACATTTCTTAAAATTAAAGAAAAATAAGCAAACACTGTTTATATTTATAAATAATTAAATTACAAAATAATTCTCAATAAACCTACATAGCGAGGGCTAATACAAATGATTATATAAACTGCTAATATCCGGTCCTTTTGATCCCTTAATGTAAAATACCGGTTCCACCCCCTGAAATTTCTCGAGCAGTGGCGTAATATACTTCCATGCAGCCTCAGTCTCATCCTCACGAGCAAATAATGTTGCATCCCCCTTCATTACATCAAGAATAAGCCTTTCATAAGCTGTAAGAGGTTTCCTATCAAATGATTTTTCATAATTAAAATCCATTCTTACAGGTGAAGCCTCTACTTTATCGCCAGGGTTCTTACACACAAACTCCAACTTTATCTCCTCTTCCGGCTGAATCCCAAATGTTAGAGTATTTGGTTTAAGATTTGCACAAGCATTTTCATCCCCAAAAATACAAGTTGGCACACGTTTAAAATGAATACAACATTCTGTTTTTTGCGCCTCAAGAGCTTTGCCGGCAACAATATAAAATGGCACTCCCTGCCAGCGCCAATTATCAATCATTACTCTAATCCCTGCAAATGTTGGGATCCTTGAATCTCCAGCAACACCTTTACTATCTCGATAGCCTGTATATTGTCCCGTAATAACCGGATAATTTTCTTCAGCAAGCGGTCTGAGTGAACGTAGAACCTTTACCTTTTCGTTGCGTATCTCTTCCGCATTAAACCTCACCGGCTGCTCCATAGCAATAAGAGATAAAAGCTGGAGTAGATGATTTTGAATGAAATCTCTTATTACCCCAGCACTTTCATAGAATCCACCGCGCCCCTCAACACCAATAAATTCAGTAGAAGTAATAGTTACATGTGAGATCTGATTCCTATTCCATAGTGGTTCAAATATTGCATTGGCAAATCTGAAAAAAAGTAAATTTTGTACCGTATTCTTACCCAGATAATGATCAATCCTGTATATCTGCTTTTCATCAAGCTTACTATGCAGAAATTTGTTTAATTCAAATGCCGTTTCAAGGTTTACACCAAAGGGCTTTTCAATAATTACTCTAGCTCTCTCCCCAGTTAAATTACCACTAAGAAGCCCTGCTGAATGAAGAGAATCTACTACAGGTCTAAATACTGCAGGAGGAGTCGCAAGATAGAAAATTCTGCCTTTATTAAAATTTGATGCACCAAGAAATTCTTTAAATTTTAAAAAAGATTCTACACTCTCATACTCTCCAGAAAAATAATCCAACATCTCTGAAAAACCCGACCATAACTCGTCAGTAAAACTAGTAGAAAACTCTTTTAGACGTTGACAAATTGAATCGCGAAACTCAACATCAGTGTAATTTCTTCGCGCATAACCTATTATCCTTGAACCCTGAGCAAGTTCCCCAAGCGAATAAAGGTGAAAAAGAGCAGGCATGATTTTTCGATGACAAAGATCCCCGGAAGCACCGAAAATTATAATATCATAAGGATCAACTTTTTTTTCCCCTTTAACTCTCTTCACTCTCTCAGACGGACTGGCTTCAACAAACATAAATAATCACCTTATCTGTATTATATTAAGTAATATATAATTATAATCTGCCACAGAATGCTGTCAACTATAATGACTTCTGAAAATTAATTAATAAATCTGTGATACTAATCCCAAGTACAGGGTGAATAAAATCCGAACAGATTTCATTCAAAGGAATAAGCACAAAATCTCTCTGATGCATTAACGGATGGGGAATAATAAGTCTTGTCGAATTCAAAATGACATTGCCATAAAAGATAATGTCAATATCAATTACTCTAGCACTCCAACGCTCAGCATTAAGATCACGTCCGAGTTCAATCTCTATTTCCTTGATAAAATCAAGAAGTTTTTCAGGAGGCAGCTTAGTACTCCCCAAAATCGCCCCATTCAAAAAATCCCCTTGCCCAGTAGGCCCACCCACAGCTTCATTTTCAAACCATGATGAGACTTTATCAATATTTACTTTACTTTGGAGTCGAGCAATTGCAGAATCAAGGTAATACTCTCTATCACCAATATTAGACCCAATTGCCAGCGCTACCTCAACCATAACTATATACCTTTTACCATCTCTTCAAGAGCCAAGTCCATCTCTTCAGCAATTTTATCCCAATAATATCTACTCGCAATCGCCTTGGACTTTTCCTTTAATTCGTCCCATTCCTTACTAAAGCGTAATGAATTCAACTTTATAATTTTGCGACAAAGGTCCTCTGCGGTGATATCATATAAAAATTCATTTGTTCCGCATAGAACTTCAGGATAAGCCAGCCTCCTTGGAGCTACTGGAATACAGCCGCATGCACACCCTTCAATTACACTGACTCCAAAGAATTCGTGAATAGCAGTACTAATAACAATATCTGACTCAACAAGTGCATGAAAATACTCTTCTTTACTAGGTTGATAACCAAACCTGTCAATACAATCTTCAAACTCTTCATAAATTTTACCAAAGATAGGGGGGACACGCTTAAAAGACTCCCCTATAATATTTACTCGAAACTTAAGGTCTTCTTTCTTCAACAAAACCAGGAGTGTATACAGGTCGTCCGGATTTTTGTCATGCTCCCATCTTGCAGCCCAAGTAAGCTTCAATTCCTCAGATCTGTTTATTTTTTTGACATCTATTTTTGATTCATATATACCCTGCCCGAATACTCTGGAGTTTTCCGCAATAATATTAAGTTCAGAAAGGTGCTTATAATCTGGCATTCTACTCAAAAAATCCCTGAATTCAGCTAAAAATACGTCTCGATGCCAACCCGTATTAAACCACACCTGATTTGCTGAAAACGCTGTAGTAAAATTCATATAAGCAAAATGAAGATCTCTATCCTGTTTACTTTCATCAGGATACAACAACTGATTTTCATGAAAATATACAACACGAGGTAAGCTAGACAATTCCTCAGGAGCCAAACCTATAAATTCTGCCAGCCCAAGCATATCACTTACAAATAATGCATCCCATGATTTACCTTGAGAGATTAATTCTTTAGCCTCAACTGCTGCTGACAAAGCTGAATGTCTCATTCTCCATTTCCACTTATAAGCAGGAAAAGTTATAAGATCAAATTTATGCCTTGAATGCTTGACCCATCCATCAACAAAAGCTTTATGACTTCCGCCATAATATGGTTCAATCACCAGTATTCGCATTTTTACTCCAGACCACAAAGAGCAGTGACAGTTTTCTCTGGTGTAAAGATAAAGTTTTCATTCAAAACAATTCCCAGTTCTTCAAGTTTTAATACCTCATAAAACATCTTTTGAGTTTCAAGTGGAAAATCCCCATACCCAGCAGAATACCTTATAGAAGTCGGGTGTAAACCAAAGCGGGACAGATCTACTCCTATCCGCTTTATCATCCAACCCAGACAATCATCAACCACTTCAGAAGCTACAGCATCATAGATTAAAGCAGCCACCCCGTTCTTATTCGCTACAAATTTTTCAATATTATTCAGAATCTCCGAACTTACTCTAGCCCCAAGAAATACACACTCCGTTGATTTACAAAGCAACTTTGAAACCGAAGCAGAAACAATAACATTATCATTTTCAAGCATAACATAAGTACCATCGTTACTAACAATTTTCAACCTTTTATATCTACCCATTGGAGCACATATTTTATAACATTCATTCATGTAGTAATTTATTTTTTCAGACTGTTCATTTGATACTCCAGTCAAATGTCTGTTATATCCCATTCTTTTTAGGATAGACAGCTCAGGAAGCCCAACTGGAATATTTTCAAAGTTTTTCAGCATTTTTATAAACCGATCTGTTATTTTAATAATAAATTTGTACAATTAGCATGTGTCTGTATTCAAAATGACAGTAATAATAAAACACATACACTATATACGTTACCCATTAATTTCATTTTAAACAAGTGACAGATATTATAAACAAATATAAGATGATAAAAAGAAGAAAGAATATAATAATAATGAACAAACGAATTATAAAAAAACACTACTTTTTTATTCTACTGCTTACATTACTAAGCACTTTCAACTCTTTCTCATACGCTAATACCCAGCCAACCAATGATTACCTTAATATTAGCGACAATATTACTGAAAAGGCAAAAAATGTTACTATAGAAAAATACCCTGATGCCAACTCGGTAATACTCAATCAAACTACCAAAATAATTTACAATAAAGATGCAACATACACACAATGGAATGAAGTATATGTAAAAATTCTTACCAAAGAAGGACGCGAAAACAACCTCACCATATCCAGTGTATACAACATTCCATATCAGAATGATGAAGACTGCCGGGTTGATTTAGTTGAAATCATCAAACCAGATGGCACAATCAAAAAAATAAATATAGCAGAACAGAGTTCAGTTTCAATTAGATCATCAAGTATGGAATCAAACATATATGACCCTAATTCAAAAGCTATCACAGTAAATATCAAAGGACTAAAGGTTGGAGATACTCTTCACTACCGGATGTATGACAACATTATTCTGCCAAGAGCTAAAGGGATCTTCACCGATATTTTCTCCCTTGAAGGAAGTAGTCCAATACTGAGTTCCACTATCCAGCTTGAAGGTCCTGCCGACTTTCCTCTCAAAAAAATGGAAATCCTAGATAAAATAAAAGATACAGTAAAATTTACAAAAAAAACCCAGGGTAATAAAATTATTTATAAATGGATAGTATCTGACGTCCCTCAAGCAATTGCCGAACCAAATATGCCTCCAATGTATACATGTACACAACGTTTACTGGTAAGTACAGCCCCAGATTGGCAGACTATTTCAAGATGGTACTGGGATCTCTCAAAACCTGCACTATCTGCAGTTACCGACAGCATCAAAGATAAAGTCGCAGAACTAATTAAAGGGACAAAAACCAAACGGGAAAAAATTGACAGAATTTTTAAATTTGTCTCGCAAGACATCAGGTACATGGGAATAACTACAGAGACGGTTGCTCCTGGCCTTGAGCCACACCCAGTAAGCCAAACATTTGAAGCAAAGTATGGTGTTTGCAGAGATAAAGCAGCATTACTTGCAGCAATGCTCCGCGTAGCAGGAATTGACGGCTACCCTGTTCTTATTCAAAACGGAAACAAAAAAGATGTTGAAGTACCAAACACCTACTTCAACCATGCAATAACAGCAGCAAAAATTGGGAAAGAATTCATTTTAATGGATCCGACCGATGAAAACACACAACAACTTCTTCCTGCTTACTTAAATGACAAGAGCTACCTTGTAGCAACCCCAGAAGGTGAAACCTTACTCACATCAAAAATTGTCCCAGCATCAAAGAACCTTCTTACTATTGAGACTTCAGGCAAACTGACTGAAAACGGCATCCTGACTGCAACAAGTAAGCTAAATTTTGACGGAATTAACGACAATGCCTTCAGAGGATATTTTTCACGTGTAAACCAAGAAGAAAGAAAGAGACTATTTGAAAATTTTATCGGCAGAGTTTATGGTGGAGGGAAAGTAACAGAATGTATTATCCAGCCAAAAGATCTTCAGGATACATCAAAACCTCTTACTGTGCTTATCAAGTACAGCACAGCAGACATTTTAGCAAAAGAAAATGGCTTAGCTTTAATGCCAGCTCCATTTTTAAGCACTATAATTGGCCTAGTAAACAATATATATTATTCCACAGAACTTGAAAAAAGACGTTTCCCATTAATTATTGATTTCACTTCAGGGGTAAAAGAAACTGTAAAAATAAATATTGAACCAGGCATTAAAAAGATTTTATCATTACCTGTATATAGCCCAGTTGAATCAGATCAAATATCTTGGACTCGTTCACTAGCCCAGGTAAAAAGCAATATTATAGGCACTAATACTTTTATGATAAAAACCACAGAATTTTCGCCTGAAAAATATTTAGAATTAAAAAAATCCCTCAACGCAATTGAATATAATAACCGCAAGAAACCTGTTCTAGCAGTAAATCAAAAAATACCTGAAGCGGTAAAACAAATTCATAATTATGATGTAGTTGTTGACCAAAATATTACTTACAATATAACATCAAAGGACAGTTGGGGAAAAATTGAAGAAACTAAAAAGAAAATACTTACTTATGCAGGTAAAAAGGATCATTCAGAAATAATCATAAATTATAATCCAACTTGGGAACAAGTAAAAATACTGGAGGCAAGTGTTACTTCAAAGAATGGAGAAATGCAGACAATAAGTGACAAAGAAATAAACATCATGGATCAACCATGGAACGGCCTTGCTCCTAGATACCCTGGTGGAAAAACTCTGGTAGCATCTCTACCAAGTGTCGACATCGGCAGTATAATTGAGTACAAGATCCAATACACTTATAAAGATCATCCTTTTTTCAGCATGAGCGAGTTATTTGGCTCATTCAATCCATTATCAAAAAACATCACTATAAAAGGTATTAATGAACTCAACGTTCAATCTATGTGGAATGGACCAGAAACAAAATATAATAAAGAACATAGTATCTTTAGTTGGAGCATGAGTAATACCCCAATTAAAAAAGAACTCTTTTTGCCACCAAGTAGCTCATTTCTACCAACAGTAGCAGTAAGCGATGGGAACTGGTATAAATATACCAAAGAGATCATAAACGCCTTTAATAAAGCTAGTGAAAAACAAGAAGAAACCCAAAAAATTGCCAAAGAAATTACTAGCAACATAACTGATCCTATAAAAAAGATAAGTGTAATACGAGACTACATATACAACAATGTAAGACTCGCAGGTCCTGAATTTTCGCAACTTCCATTGTCTAGTATTACTCCAGCAGATATTACCCTAAAAGAAGGATACGGGAATACAACCGATAGAGCTATTCTATTTTACACAATGCTCAAATCAATCGGAGAAAATCCTCAATATTATATAACAACACCATATAAAGCTGCCGAAGGGCTCAAAAATCCTATACTGGAAAACGCTCAAAATGACATCCTAGAAACAGTTCTTATCAAGCTTGAACACAGCAATGTACCTATCTGGCTTAATGACACAACAGAATATGCTCAGTTGGGCACAACTCCAAATATTGGTAATCTTGCTCTCAACCTTTCTACTAGTAAATTTGAAGAGGTAAAAGTTTATGAATCATTTATGCCAAAAAGTGATTTATATTACTTCTTAGACCTAACAAAAAATGGTGATGCTACAATATCAGTAACAAAAGAATTTTACGGTACATTGTACGAAACAAAGAATAAAGCCTTCAATCAAATGACTCCTGAGGAAAAGAAGATTTTTTATCAGGAAGAATTGTCAACAATTGCACAATCTGCATCTGCTGATAGCGAACTGCTGATTAATTTCCAATCATACCCTGGTAAAATTTCTTATACAGCTAAAGTTCCTAAGTTTAGTATAGTTGATAATAATTTTATGTACTTCAATTTACCAAAAACATTAGAGCGAATTTTTAACTTACGCTCAGATAGCAGAGATAATCCATTATATATTGATAATTTCATCAGAAAAGAAATTCATATCATAATGGCACTGCCTAAAGATTTTAGGGCTCCTGTAATTTCACCTAATAATTTCGAATGGAATTCACCTATGTACAACGGCAATATTGAAGTAGAATCTATTTTCATTACACCGCTTGCTTTAAAATCCGGTACAACGGGTGTACCAATCACTATTTTAAAAGATAAAGTAGATCAAGCACTATTAAATTCGAAAAACGTACTTTACATTACTATGACCGCAAAACTCAGCCCAGCGCTCTATCCTTCAGCTCTGTATCAGCAGGTCCTTAACGCACAGAACAAATTATACAGCCCGGCAGCAAAAGAAATCATGCTAAAAAATGAAACTATAAAAAATATAAACTAATATCAAATTCTTAATTAGACACTCTTTATTCCCATACTAATTATAATATAATAAAATTGTTTTATTAATTTGTAATTATATAATATTATAGACTTAGCCGATAGTATTGAGCTTAACCAGCAGGAGTTTAACTTGGCAGAACTATTAAACGATATAACCAATGAAACACTGAAAAAACTCTCTTCAGAGTTTGTATATAGAAAACTCGGTCTATGTTATGATTACCCCACAAAAGATGGGGTATTCCCTCTAAAGACGCTCCCAAGAGCGGATGAAGTATGCAATGACAAACCTAGCCCTGACGGCAAAAACACAGGTATGTATGACTGCATATTGAACAATGCATTATTATTCACTGGGCTTGCTAGTAGATTTGAGATAGGATTTGCGTCCCAATTAGATGAAATTATATTCGACAGATTAATTGGCGGCACAATAAGACTAGGTACTGTTGCACCAAAAAATATAATTATCAGAGGTCTTACAGCTGACGGCAGATACTTCTATTCAGAATCAACCCTTGATACCGCATTGCTCTGGATATTTACAACTTGGAGAACAGTAAGCACAACAGCCGTCTCAATTGAGAGCCAACAGAAACTAATCAACATTACATCTCGTTGGATAAATAAAGTAAGCAGTCAAAATTATAAAATTAAAGAGGATTCTGAACCTATAAATTTTGATGACACCCTAAATAAAATTAAGTTCTCCGCAATTCTCGCCATCTGCGCTAAAATACTTAATAATGAATCTTGGAAAAAATTATTTTATGAAAAATTTTGTGGAGAATTTTCCCTCCCTAAAAGCATTTGTATTTCAGAGCTACTAAATATTCAAACTGCACTAAATACTATTACTGAGATTTTCAGCGATGATAGCAAAATTACAGCTATTACCATACCACTAATGCAGAAGGTAGCCCAAAAAGCTATTCCAGCAATTAACAAATATAAAGAATTAAAAACAGAACTTTTTGACATTGAATTTAACTCAGATTGGCGCGACTTTTCTACTGACAGCAATTCACAAACACCGGTTCAACAAAGAATCAATAACGAAAATGAATCTATTACTCTTGCTACACAAGCAATGCTGATTCTTCTTTACTCAAAAGCCACCACCCTTATACAGGACAATAAATCATGCCTGATAGAAGCTATAAAATCCATACCATGGAATCAATTAATTCTCGCAAGTTCGCTTACTCCTTTAGCTGAAATTCATGCAAAAGGTGTCGAGTATAAACTCTGGGATGAAGTATTATTTGAATATAATATCAGCTTTGAAGCAGAGGCATCACTTGTAGCTGAATTCTTAGAACAGGATTATGACAAAAAACATGAGGATAAAGCAGGGCACATAAATCCTCCTAAAAAGAGACCTGTTATCGAATTAACAGAGAATGAAAACAAGCAAAATAGCTCTAAAAAGAGAAAAAAAAGACGCAGAAAGCCAAAAGCCAATGCGAGCAATAGAGCTACGGCAAAAGCTCCAAAAAACACTACAGAGAATAATACAAATTCTAATAATAATGAAGTACGGAAATCTTCTGAAGAGAAGAAAATCGGTGATAAACCACAAGGAAAAAGAAATAACAAAAACAGACGCAACAGAAGAAGGCGCCCCTCTTCAGCAAAGAAGGCGCCAGAAAAAGATTGATTTTCAAAATACTTGGTCTTTATGAATAATTATATATGTTAAGTCACTGGGACACGTTTCAACGTGTCCCGGTTTAGTGAGATGAAGATAAGCAATGTCTAAATATTTAAATGGCCTAAACCCTAAACAAAAAGAAGTTGCAAAGACAACAGAAGGCGCTGTACTTGCTTTAGCTGGAGCAGGAACAGGAAAAACTCATACCGTGATTTCACGGATTGCAAACATTATCTCTTTAGGGACACACCCAAGAAATGTTCTCACAGTAACATTTACTAACAAAGCAGCAGCAGAACTTAAGAACAGATTAAAAAAAAGCCTCCCAAAAAATACAGACATCAAAGAAATGATTGCAAGTACTTTTCATAGTTTAGCAGTACAAATTATTAGAAGAGACGCAAAACTCCTCGGATATAAAAAATATTTTTCCATTGCTGACCAGAGTGAGCAATATTCTATAATCAGAAAAGCATCGAAACACGTAGTAGGTTGTTCAAAATTACGCCCAGAAGAAATGCTATCAGAAATAAGTAAGCTCAAGAGCAAAGGTATTAATCATGAAGAATTCGCTATACGTGCAATTGATGATTGGGAAATCAGCTTAGCAAGCATATACAGAAAGTATCAAGATCAGTTAAGATTCCGAAACTCAATGGATTTTGATGATCTGCTTATAAAATCTCTAGAATTACTCACTAAACATAAAGAACCCAGAGAATACTGGCAAAACCGCTTTAAATATATTATGGTAGATGAATTTCAAGATACAAGCAATATACAGAATGACCTTATAAAAATACTTGCGGGAAAGTGGGGAAACCTTTGCGTCGTAGGGGACGATGATCAGTCAATCTACTCATGGAGAGGAGCTGTTCCAGAAAATATTCTTAAATTCCGCCATAATTGGCATGGAGCTAAAGTAGTATATCTTGAAGAAAACTACCGCTCTACCAATGCGATATTAAGAACTGCAAATGAAGTAATTAAAAATAATACTGATAGACATGAAAAAACATTATGGTCAAGCTTGGGTGAAGGTAATAAAGTGCGCTATATTGAGTGTGAAGACCAACAACATGAAGCTGAATATGTCGTTGGAGAAATTAAACGTAAGATACGTGATGAAAATATTAGCCCCTCAAGTTTTGCCATTATAGTCAGAGCAAATGCACTTACCAGAACTTTTGAAGGTGAACTGGCTGTAGAAAGAATCCCTTATGAAGTAATAGGAGGACAGTCTTTTTTCGACATGAAGGAAGTGCGAGATATCATGTCATTTCTTTCAACAATCGAAAATCCTGATGATGATGGTGCACTAATGAGAATTATCAATGTTCCAGCTCGAGGTATCGGGGAAAAAACTATTGAAAAACTTATTAGCCATGCTCAGAGCAAGCAAAAAAATATTGGTAACATATTAGAACAGGCTCATGAAATAGCAGGTATCCCCGCAAAAGCAGCTGAAGCATGTGAAAAATTTGCAATACTACTAAAGAACTGGCGAAAAGAACTTGAATCAAATGGTGTAGCGAATATTGTTGATATGATTATTCGCGATACGAACTATGAAGAAGAACTCGAGCACCTCTATGATGACCCTATTCAACGAGCCTCAAGAATGGAAGCAGCGATAGATGTTGGCGAAAGCCTGCGCACAAGCGTCATAGATAATGACCTAGGAGCATTTTTACAAGAAGCGACTCTCTCTTGGAGAGAAAAAAGCTCAGAAAAAGAAAAGCAGGATACAGTTAAAATTATTACCATTCATTCAGCAAAGGGGCTAGAATACCGCAACGTTTTTATTGCTGGTGTTGAAGAAGGGACTCTACCTCACCGAAACTCAGAAGAAGAAGGAACAGTTGAAGAAGAACGTCGCTTATTCTATGTTGCCATAACAAGAGCAAGAGTGGAGCTAACTATTACCCGTTGTTTGAATAGACTTCTACGCGGTAAGCACACCCCAAAAGAAGCAAGTCGCTTTATCAGTGAAATTCCCCAAGAACTTTTGGAAAAAGAGACCCCTTCATCTTTTAATGAAGAAGAGAGAGAAGATATTTTAGCAGCAATTAGATCAGCAATGCAAAGTAGCTAAGAATATCCTTACAAGTATGTAAAACTTTTTTATTGACAACTCTTTATTAGTTGACATTTTCCTGTAATTTGAGAAAATTATTACTTTAGAATCACTGAGATATCATCCTTTCATATATATGGGGAAATAATACATTATTTGCGAATAGCTCTTCTGTCAATCACATGATGGCAGTATACCTAAGAGCCACGCATTGACTTACAGAGGAGTATGTAATGAAACTCTCAAATTTTATAAGTAACCAATTTGTATTGACTGGTGCCAGCGCAAAGACATTAGAAGGCGGCAAAAATCAATTAGTAGAATTATTTGCAAAACATACCGAATATAATACAACTGATATTATTGACGCTATGACCGCCCGTGAAAACCTAGGTAGTACAATTATTGCTCCTGGTATAGCTTTCCCACATATCCGCGAATCATTTCTAAAAGACTTTTATGTTATTATTGGCTGCTTTCCAGAAGGTCTCCCAGCAAAAGACCATACAGAACCTGTCAAATTAGTCGTATTCTACCTTGTTCCAGAAGGTAAAAGCAATCTTTATTTAAGAGTTATGGCAGCAATAACCCGTCTTTTATCAAAACCTGACGGTATAGAAAAACTAATCCAACAGAAAAGCAGCAATTCATTAATTGATTATATCAAAAAAAATGACATCCCGGTTGGTGAAATTGTAACTGCTCGAGATATAATGAATACCAACTATACTTTTTTAGAATCAAAAGCAACCTTGAGAGAAGCTGCAGATATGTTTGTCAGTACCAACACTGCCGATATCTGCGTCACAGATGACAGCGGAAACTTTCTAGGTACGGTTACTACAGGAAGGCTTCTTAAAGTCGGTATCCCAGATTATTTATTAATGATGGACAACTTAAGTTTTCTAAAAACCTTCGAACCATTTCAAGATCTTCTAAAAAAAGAACAATCAATGAATGTCATAGATATTTTAAAAACTGACACTCCTGCTTTCCAGCCAGATACTCCTATGATTCAAGTCGCAGGGAAACTTGTTGATGGACATAATGAATTCGGTGTTGTGCTTGATGGCAAAAAATTGATAGGCACTATTACTAAACTTGATTTTATCCATAAAGTAGTAAGAGTATAATACTCTTACTATCTTTTTATTATGTGTTGTGTTAATTATTATTGTTTGTTTACCATAAATTAGATATACAGCAGGTCTCATATGATTATATTAGGTACAGCAATTTTTATTCTTACATATCTCGCAATAGCTTTTGAGAAAAAGATAAAGGTTGATAAAACCGCATCTGCATTAGCGGGCTCAGTACTAATGCTTTTAACAGTACTCAAAGAACATGGTCAGAATACAGGTCATAGTCAGTTCAGCGCCTGGAACCAGCATGCGGATTTTGACGTTATCTTCCTTCTTGCAGGTATGATGGTTATTGTAAACGCACTTCGCGAGAGCGGTGTTTTTCAATATGTTGCAATCAAGTGTGCAAAACTTGGAAGAGGTAGACCACTTCCCATCTTAGCATTACTACTCGTCGCAACCGCAGTACTATCAGCTTTTCTTGATAACGTAACAACAGTACTGCTTATGGCTCCGGTAACATTACTTGTTGCTGCTGAATTGAAACTCAATCCTATACCATTTCTAATACCAGAAATTCTTGCTTCAAATCTAGGCGGTACAGCAACACTTATTGGTGACCCCCCTAACATTCTCGTAGGTAGTACAGCAAGTAAAATATTTGCATACACCCCGAATGTGAATTTCGACTTTGTCTCATTTATGAAGGTAATGTCACCAATTGTTGTTATTGTTATGATTGCATTTGTCAGTGTAATTATGCTTGTTCTTCGTGGTAATATGAATGTTACTGCTGAGGAAAGAGCCCGCATAATGGAACTTGACGAAATTGCTGCCATCTCTGATAAAACGCGTATGTGGGTAGGTCTAATCATAATGCTAATTACTCTCTCAGGATTCATGCTCCATAGCCTTATCCATGTTGAGCCTGGTGTAATTGCCATGGGAGGAGCTGCACTCATGCTTATTGCCACAAGAGCAGATGTTGAAGAATCACTCGCCAAAGTAGAATGGAACACTTTATTCTTCTTCATAGGTCTGTTCGTTGTAGTAAAAGGTGCTAGTGCAATCGGAATCCTCAGCTTCCTTGGGTCGAAGCTTGCTGAAATGATTGGAAACCCTACAGCAATTGCATATATTGCACCGATTGTAGTGCTATGGATCAGTGGTATACTTGCTGGTCTTATGAATAATGTTAGCTTCACCCTTGCGGCTCTACCAATTATAGAGAGCCTAGCTGAAAATTTTTATGGTCTTGGGTCAACTGGCGCAATTCCAATTCAGGCAGAATCAATGTACTGGGCTCTAGCTATGGGCGCTTGCTTTGGTGGTAATCTTACGCCTGTTGGTGCCGCAGCTAATCTTGTGGTAATAAATATTGCAGAGCGCAACAATAAAGAGATAAGCTGGGGAAAATATCTTAAATGGGGACTTCCTACAGCGTTTGGCTCTCTCTTACTTGCAACTGGATATATCTGCTTATTTGTATATTTTCACCATCCATATTAAATATAGTACTATTTCGAAAAATGGGTCTGCATATTATGCAAGCCCGCTTTCACCCCTTGCTAAAAAAACTCAATAATTTATAATATAATATATATTATAAATTACAGGTAAAACACTGATGAACTTTTTTAGAAAAAACTTTATACCTCTATTACTGACTTTGATTATAATGAGTGGAATTTTTTTTATCCTTTCATATATTTCTTATGATATTCACAGTTACAGACCAGATCCTATAATACTTAATAATACTATCAAAGGTAGAATAGAAGAGAATGAATTCATCGCAAATATAAATACAGAAAACCTAGATAATTTTTATACAAAACCTGAATTAATTAACCAGCAGCCAGAACTCCCACATAAAGAATTCCCAACAAATGATGATAAAGTCTATAAATGGTTGAATTTGAAAAATAAGACTAAAGAATAAGGAAATATCATATGAAAGTTTTAGCAATTTTAAGTGATCATCGAGTACATAAAACAGCTTCACCCAAGCTGCATAATACTGTAATCAAAGCACGCGATCTTGAAAATGAATATTGCTATGTTCCACTTGAAATTAATGAAGATGATTTTGCTCAAGCACTAACAGGACTTCGTGCACTCAATATTGCTGGAGCCAATGTTACTATACCATATAAAGAGCGTGTTGGAAAGTTCCTTGATGAAATTTCAGAGAATGCTAAAGCAGCCGGAGCCATAAACACGATTATAAGACGCGGGGATAAATTAATTGGTGACAATACTGATATTATCGGTTATATTGATTCACTCAAATTTAATAATATCGATCCTAAAGGAAAGAAAGTATGCATTGTTGGTAATGGTGGAGCAGCAAGAGGTTTGATTGTAGGTTTAAAGCAAGCAGGAGCTAAAAAAATTATAGTTGCCGGACGTAGTGCAGAGAAGGCATCAATCCTAGCAAAAGAATTCGATATAGATTATACAACTATTGCCGAACTTAAAACTCTAAAAGACAATATAGATATTATAACCAACACAACTCCAATAAGCACACAAGAGGAATCTCCAGAACTAGCGAAATTTATTGATAATCTTAACATTACCAGCCTTGACGCTGTCGTTGATATTAATTACGGTAGACGAAACACCTTCTGGGAAGCACTTGCCAAAAGAACAGATGCAACATTTATTGATGGCCAACCCATGCTTGCCTTACAAGGACGAGCTGCATTTGAAATGTGGACTGGCATTAAAGTTACTGAAGATGAATATCTCAATGCACTTGGTATTGTATATTAATATGTGTAATAACAACAACAATACTCCAAATAAACTGTTTCACTTTGATTCTAGCAATCAGCTTTTCTCTGATCTATATGATGATGTATACTTCTCAAGTTCAGGAGCAGAAGCTGAGTCTGAGCACGTCTTTATTGACGGAAATAATCTAAAAGAACGTTTTAGTGCCTCAAGGTATTTTACAATTGCCGAAGTAGGATTTGGTACAGGACTCAACTTTTTAAAAACAATTAAAGAATGGGAAAAATTTTTCATAGTTGGAAAAAAGTTAACCTATTTTGCCTTTGAAGCACATCCACTACCGCCATCTATACTTGTACAAGCTCACAGTGAGTGGCCAACACTAAAAAAAATTTCAAAATTACTCATTAATTCTTACACGACAACTCCAACAGAGTCAATAATCTATGAACTAGATAAATTCAACGTAACACTCAAATTAATTATTGGTGATATAAACAAAAGTATTAATCAAATAACCACTCAAATAGATTGCTGGTTCTTAGACGGATTCTCACCAGCAAAAAACCCTCAAATGTGGTCTGACTTATTGTTTAATGGAATGAAACAGGTCAGTAAACCCGGCTCAACAACTTTTGCAACCTATTCCTGCGCTAAAGCTGTTAGAGAAGGCCTTATTAAAAATAGCTTTAAAGTTTCAAAAATACCCGGATTTGGTAATAAAAAGCATATGCTTCGTGGTATGCTTTCAAAAAATTAAACCTTTATTTATATGCTCAATCATGCCCCTGCATAAGGTTTTAGTTACTTATACCTCGCACTATTCTAGTTTTGTATGACTCGCAAGTTTACCTTCAACTCCTACTGCTTCAAGCCACTAAGCGAGATAATATACAGCCTTTAAAATTTCTTGCTGAAAATTTATATACCTATCCTCATAAGTTATATATAAGTAGTCACGAAGATCCCACCAAGCTTTATGGATATTGCGTGAATACTTTACAGTCAATTTATTTAGCTCATTCTATGCTTCTTCAATATTCCCCTCTAAATACCGCTCATTGGCATTATCTTCAGTATTTACTAGATCCTGACCCATAAAGTTGTAAAAATACTGCTTCGATCAAACGTTAAAAGATTTCCTTTCATAAAAGCCTCAGGCAATTCTGGTATCCCAGCATACATTGGAAATAGTAGAGATGTTGCGGGTTTATTTGGAATAAAAAAGCCTCCCTCCTATAATATCAGAGAGCCATACCCTTTCTTGCGCTACATACAAATACACACATTTGTAAATGTTTAATGGCACTCAAAATTACCTTTAACAACACTTAATTGAACATCTATAGTTACAGCTTCAGCACCGCCTTAAAATCGATTTGGATTACCAAAAGAACCAGCAGCTAACACCTTTGAAAGGCCAAATCCCGTTCCTTAATAATCATCCTGATATACGTTATAAATATCCAGATAATCAACTTTACTATCAGGTACCACAGCAAATGGATACTCCTTTGAGTATGGTCCTATAACCCATATGGGGAAATTCTATGATAAGGCAAAAAAGACTTAAAGTACGCCATACCCTTCTCTTTGAGTAATATTAATAATGAAACTCGCCATCACCATATACCTTTGCAAAATCCAATTCGCCGTCTTTCTGCTTCCACCAGTTTTTCTCAGAAACCTCAAATATATACTCGAGTACGTCATATTTGGATTATCTTTCAAAACTTCACGAACGCGAAACTTATTTGTAGTAACAAAAATCTCATCATCCGGCACTCTCTTTGCAACCCAAACTCCATCTGTGCCATCCTTATCATAGCTGCATATCTCCATAGCCCAGGATTCTCTAGTATCCCCTACAAATAATGTTTCACCAGTACCATAGTGACCATAGTCTCCATATATGCTCACCCATTAATTTTATTGCTTCACGAGCAGTTTTACAACTCTCAAGAGCAATTCTACTAAGCTCAACCGAATACATTATTCTTTTATTGGAATCTGGCATATATATGAGCGACTTGAAGAATATACCTTAAAGCTAGATAATATTTACCGTTAATTGGAGTATTATACTCAGGTACTTGGCAGCCAGATACTATTCTATACTGTAAGGTTGAATTCCACTGTGGAAGATATCCCATTACATGAATTATAGTATATGGGTATCTTACTTTCTTACTTATAATTTTTACTGCAGCAAAACCAACCTTAAACCCTGCAAGGTATCAGCAGAATAAGCAATCATAATTGAACCGTCAATGCTTGCATTTTTACCAGCAGCCATTGTTATACATACTTCATAACCACCAGAAAATAAAACATCAAAGCTTAATAAAATATAAAATGCCACATTTTAAGATTAATTTTTATCTTTTCATTATAAGCAAAAAAACACAAAACATAAATTCAATATCTTATACTAAAGACATAGTATATTTAATACGTAAAAAATACAAGATAACAACAATTTTGTCACTTGCAACAATTTAATCATTAATAAAAATACATTTTTGTCGTTTAAAGTATTCTTACACTATTCAAAATTATATTATTTTCAAAATATTGCATTAAAAATAAAGACTACAAAATGCAAATATATGAGAGAAAAAGAATATTAATTAAAATTTCGCCTTCATTAATGTCAATATTGACATTTTTGGCATGACTATTGCATATATATCAATGTTCTTCTACCTATTCTGCTTTAAGCAACGAAAATTAATCAATAGGATAACCTTATAATGTATGAGACTCAATTTGAAGCATTAATAGAGATATCTGAATCATTGAGTAATAATACCAATGAGGATGAGAGGCTGACAAAGTTGGTAGAAACGTTAGAGAATAAAATGAAAGTATGCAGGGTTACTCTGTTATTAACTGCTGCAGGAGGAGAGTCTCTAGTTGTTGAAGGCCATACAGGAGAAAACCCACACATTGATAGAGAAAGCAAAGCATACCGTAAAGGAGAAGGTATAATTGGCAGAGTTCTTGAAACAGAGGAACCGATTCTTGTTCCCAGAATTTCAGATGAGCCCGCTTTCCAAAGCAGAATTCACGCTAGACGCGGTACAGATATCCGCCGCTATGCATTTGTATGTGCTCCAGTAAAGGCTGGAGGTAACACTGTAGGTGCTCTTGCTGCAGATATTCCGCTTGATGATCCTGATTGCCCATTCTCAGGAACTACACATAATCTTGAAGATGCTAAATATTTTTTCATGGTTATTGGCAACCTGATTGCACATGATGTGCGCATAAGAAGAATCTCAAACCTACATAACAAAGCTCTAATACAGGAAAACCTAAGACTCCACAGTATGATGGGAGATCTGCACTTACCAAATATGATTGGCAATTCAACTGGGATGCGAGATGTTTATGCCAAAATTGCTCAGGTCAGCCGTGCAGACACCACAGCTCTTATCAGGGGTGAATCAGGTACAGGCAAAGAATTAGTAGCCTCTACTATACATTACGCTAGCGCACGCAGAAATGAAGCTTTTGTAAAGGTAAACTGCGCTGCACTAAGTGAAAGCTTACTTGAAAGTGAGTTATTTGGTCATGAAAAAGGTGCTTTTACCGGCGCAATACAACAGCGTAAAGGACGGATTGAAGAAGCCAATGGCGGGACAATCTTCCTTGATGAGATTGGAGAATTTTCAATTACAACACAGGTCAAATTATTAAGGCTTCTCCAAGAACGAGAATATTCAGTTGTTGGAAGCAATACAGTAATAAAAGCAGATGTAAGGTTTATCTGTGCAACCAATAGAAATCTTGAAGAAGCTATTGCGCAGGAGCGCTTCAGACAAGATCTATACTATAGAATCAATGTATTTCCAATATACATCCCATCATTACGGGAGAGAAAAGTTGATATTATCCCTCTAGCGAATTATTTTGTAGAAAAGTATTCAAAGTCTATGAAAAAGAACATAAATAGAATCAGCAGCAGTGCAATAGAACTTCTCACTAATTATCATTGGCCAGGAAATATCCGTGAACTTGAAAATTGTATTCAGCATGGCATACTACTAAGTACCGGTGGAGTAATACAAGGCGGAGATCTACCTCCATCCCTGGCAATGCCTGAACGTAGAGCAGATTCCTCTCTCTCAGCTGAAAGCAACCTCAAAAAGCGCGTAGAACAACTCGAAAAGGATATGATTACGGATGCTTTAAAAGCAACTTCTGGAAATGTTTCAGCAGCAGCCCGTGATCTTGGAATCACCGCAAGAATGGTGAGATATAAAATTAAAAAGTTTAAAATAAATATGTCTATGCTATCAGATAACAATAATATTTAATCTATTCCACTACATACACACTTTACCTCATATTATTTATTAGCTATACTTATACTATAGCTAATGAATAATAATAAAGGTATAACAGGTGAATACTAATAAAATAGAATTACTAGCTCCAGCAGGATCTACAGAAGCTGCACACGCAGCTATTGAATACGGTGCAGATGCTATATATCTTGGACTTCCATATTTTTCAGCAAGAGCTGAAGCCATCAATTTTGCTAAAGATGAATTCTATGATATTGTTGGTTACGCTCATTCTTTAAATAAAAAAGTATATGTAACTTTGAATACACTCATAAAAGAGTGTGAAATAGACAATCTTCTAAATATTATGGATCTTATTGAAAAAGCTGATGCTGATGCAGCAATTGTACAAGATCTTGGGGTACTTAGATTACTTAAGGATAATTTCCCGAATGTACAGCTGCACGCCAGCACTCAGATGGCTATTCACAACAGACCAGGCGCTGAGTATTTACTTAATTTAGGAGTAAAACGAGTTACTCTTGCCCGTGAACTGAGCATCAAAGAAATATCTGAAATCTCAACAATAGAAAATCTTGAGACTGAATCATTTCTTCACGGTGCCCTCTGTTACAGTTACAGTGGACTCTGTATGTACTCATCAATGCAGACAGGAAGAAGTGCCAACAGAGGACGCTGCGCCTACTCATGTCGTGAAATATTTTCCTGCCAAGAATTAGACCTTACCGGGCATGCTTTCTCACTACGAGATCTTTCTCTAACAAATCATATTGAATCATTGTTAAATTCTGGTGTTAATTCACTCAAAATAGAAGGAAGAAAAAAGAATGCACAATATGTTGCAGCTGTAGTCAGACTATACAGAGGGATTATTGACAAAAGAGACTCTGAGGTAGAAATTCAACAACACACAACAGACTTAAAAACAATTTTTAGTAGAGAAAGCACCAGCTTTTTTGCTAATGGTGAAACATCTAAAGAAGGAAGAGCTCTTGGTATTGATACCAAAGCTGTTGGGCACAGAGGAGCCGTTATTGGGAGAGTAGAAGCAGTCACGGCTCACGGCAAAGACAAACGTATAAGTTTTACTACGTTTGAAGACTTTGAAAAACATGACGGTATACAGGTGGATATTCCTGGTGAAGAACGCCCTTATGGCTTCCCGGTTAATGATTTATTTAAGATAATGCCAGATGGTCGAGCAAAATCAACATTTATTATTGAAAAAGGCAATAAAACGTCTATTGTACTACCACCTAATCACCCAAACCTTCCAATAGGCGCTCCAGTATATCTTGCTTCTTCACAAAGAGTAAAACGTGAACTTAAGTGGCATACCCCAAAACCAGGTGAACACATCTTACGCTATCCTATCAACATTGAACTAACTCTTTCAAGTAATTCAATTATTATTATTAGCACTATTAAAACCTCCAAATTTATTAAGAGTGAAATAACTCTTAAAAAAGAATATATAAATGATGAGGATTTCTCAAAAGCCAAAAATCCTGAGCAAACCAGAACAGCAGCAGAAAAAGTATTCAATAAAACAGGACAGACTCTATTCACGCTAGACAAACTAACCATAAAAGATAATAAGAAACTCTTTATTCCTATGTCTCTCTTGAACAATCTTAGAAGAAAACTCTATGAAGAACTTAGCTGCCTATTAGAAAAAGAGTTTGCCCAGCACCTAAGCACTATAAAAGATCATATTAAAAGACAAACTTCTGATTTACAACATAACTCTTATTTTCCTGAATGGGTAATAAAAACTGACAATCCAATCTCACTCTTTCATATTGACCCAGAACTAGCAACTAGAATATGTCAGGTCATAGTTGAGATAAATGAAAATACAAATTCAAAGCTTTTACTTGATGAACTAAACAGAATTAAAAGTATCTTCAGCAACTCTACAATCAGACTTGCTCTTCCCTCTGTCTGTAGAAACTCTCGCCTGAATAATATCAAAATGGTAATACAAGACTGTATTGATGAAGGACTAGCAACATGGCAGGCAAGCAACCTTTGGGGGATACAACTTCTTAAAGAACATAGCATTACCGATATCTCTGGCGCCGCCAGCATTTACTCTCTAAATCACGCCAGTATTGATGAACAACTCTCTATTGGATTATGCTGGTCAACACTTTCAGTAGAGGATGCACTAAATAATATTAAAGATTTAATAGAACTCAGAGGGGAAAATCTCTGCCTGACTATTTATCAAGATATACCATTATTTATCGGAGAAGCGTGCAGCTACAGCAGCTTTAACGGTGGCTGCAAAGAAGACTGTACTGAAATTAATAATCACCGCCAGTGGTTCGATATGAAGGGCAATAGCTACCTGCTAAATAAAAAAGGCTGTAGAACATTTTTAATAAACGAAAAAGCCTTCTCTTTGTCTGGGTACCTTGACAAACTCAATGGAATAAAGCCCAAGTACATTGAAGTTGACTTTATTAATAAAAATTATGACAGTGATGATATTAATAAGATACTGCATGAACTATTCTCAGATATAGTTATACCTAATACCCATACCGGAAACTTTTTGAGAACTTTACAATAAACTATAGAAAATTATGTATTCAGAAATAGCACCTACAAAAATACTCCAGACTTATGTCCAAAGTTTCTGGAGAATAGAAACTGAAGTTTGTGCAAAACCCACAGAAACCGAGGTCCTTCCGGATGGGTGCTTTGATATTGTAATATATATATCTAATGGCAAGAAAAACCAGGTTTTACTCACCGGGATATGGGATAAACCAGTAAAGGTCTCAACCCCTGCAGGCTCCAGCGTTATTGGTGCAAGATTATACCCAAGTGCGATCGATATTCTGCAAAACATGAGCTTAGCAAAGCTAAAAAACATATCTACTCAACTTTCTATAGATATGCTAAAAACACCACCTACTTTTACACTAGATCTATTATTCACAAGCGATGACCCATTAGAGATTATAGAATTTCTAACTATCTATCTTACCTTGCTGCTAGACACTAAAAACACTGAGCTGAATATAATATTAAATTCACTACTTTACTCCGACACTACCGACACAATAACTAATATTTCAAGCCAAATAGGGATAAGCGAAAGGCACCTTACCAGAAAATTGAATAAATATTTTGGTATCCGTACCAAGACCTATCTAAGTATTCTCAAATTTATTAAAGCTAAAGAAACTCTAATATCATGTAAAGACACTCCACTATCACACATAGCTATAGATAGTGGTTATTATGATCAAGCACATTTTACAAAAGAATTTAAAAAATATTCCGGAAAGACTCCCCAGCAATTTTTAACTGATTATGTCTGATTTTTACAATATTAAATCACATTAATATGATAGTATTCCACTATACTTAATTTTAATATAGGAGATAATAATGAAACTAACATACATCAGATTACTCGTTAATGATTTTGATTCATGCTTTAAATTTTACTCGAAAACACTTAAACTTAAAGTTACTTGGGGTAAGATCGGTGACGTATATGCTTCATTTGATGCCGGAGAATCTACTTCTTTAGCCATATTTTCTAAAGAACTAATGCTTCAAAGTCTTAATAAAGAAAGTTTAATTGCTCTATCATCACCACAACATGCACTCTGTTTTGAATCTGATAGTGTTGACAAGTCCTACCAGGAACTCAAAGAACTGGGAGTAAAATTTATTAATGAACCAAAAGATATTCCTGGATGGGGTTGCAGATGCGTTCATCTTAGCGACCCTGAGGGGAATATAATTGAAATCAATCAAGAACTTCCTAAAGAAAAATGGGCACAAGATTTACTTGACGATATTCCTGAAAACTAATCTTATTTTGATGTGTAAGTAAAATAAACTTTATTTGCATATCAAAATAAGTTGCAAAAAAACTCTACTCCTTGATAATAGATTATAATAACATAAATTTTCAACTTCTTTTTAGTTGAATTATAATTTTATTCCGTATGAAAAGGAGAATATATTATGGCTACAGTAACTCTTCAAGGAAATCCATGCAACCTTATAGGTGAATTACCAGCAACGGGATCATCTGCTGCTGATTTTTCTTTAGTAACAGGAGATCTTTCTACTGCGTCATTAAGCACTTATGCTGGTAAAAAATTAATTCTAAACATCTTCCCAAGTATTGATACAGATGTCTGTGCCACATCTGTTAGGAAATTCAATAAAGAAGCTTCAGAACTTGAGAATACCGTTGTACTCTGTATTTCCAAGGATCTTCCATTTGCACAAGGAAGATTCTGTGGTGCTGAAGGATTAGAAAATGTAGTAACACTCTCAGATTTCCGTTCAGATGCTTTTGGTAAAGCTTACGGGCTTACAATTACAGATGGACCACTGGAAGGCTTACTTGCAAGATCAGTAGTGGTAATTGATGAATCTGGTAAAATTGTTTATTCAGAACTTGTACCAGAAATTGCCCAAGAGCCAAATTATTCTTCGGCTCTTGCTGCACTTTAAAAATTATAAATTTCTAATTTAAAAAGCCCCTACTAGCAATAGGGACTTTTTAAATTAACGCCAATGCATTATCTCGGTATATTTTTCTTAAAATTCTTTCATCAAGCCCTAGTCCTCTAATTTCTGGACCATCGGGATAATCTGGAGGCAAAGCATCCGGATCAATTATCATTGATGGTATCACCCTATCTCTCTCAAAGAAATGCCTCAATACATAAAACCTTGAGCGATAGTAATCCTCTTCACCATCACTTAAAAAAGACACAAGATCGCTTCCAAAATACAGCCTGTCTTGATACATATCAATAAAATCCCTACTTCTCTGAACATTTCTACCAAGCTCACGCACTATCCATTTTGTTGCACTCATATCTAAAGAGTAGTTTGAATACTCTGTCAACATCCTATCAAGAAAATTCAAGTCTTCAGGATATCCACCGAAATGAGCACCTACAACATTTAAGTCCGGGCAATTTATTAAAATATTCTCTACCGGCTGATGATACTCTATTTTCTCGCCAACTACAGCAGGGTCAAAAATTTTCGGCCACCATCCAGAAGGCTCGGCAATATGAATATATACAAAAAGCCCCATTCGTGCGACCTCATTCAACACCTCAAGCATATATGGGTGATCAATCCAGACGTCAGGTCTACCTTCTTTGCAGGTACTTCGCAACTTCAGAGCGACTAGACCATTTAATCTCTCATTATCAATTCTTGCAACCTCTTCTGCTATCCACTCCCTACCTGAATCAACCTCAGGCATCCTCATCCACTCTATAGGAAAAAAGAAGCCCCCATGGTCATCGATTACTTTCTCAGCACTTGTCCAATGCAGCATTGCGCCAGCTCTGGTTACTCCATATTCTCTTGCAATACGGATATATTTCTCATCCTCTTTTCCGCCACAAACATGCATATGAAAATCAATAATATCGCAGACAGGGGCAGGTAGTGGTTTTAAATACTCCCTCTTATATTTATCAATAAGACTCTTATGCATTACACTCTCCAAGCTTACAACAAACCTCACTCAATATTTTAAGTTTATTTTAGCCTTATAAATAAACTGGGGGCTCCTAAAAAGAAGGAGCCCCAATCAAATTATGCATAAAATTCTTTGATTACATTTACTACTTCAATTATTTCTTCTTCAGTGAGTTCTGTAAATATCGGTAGCGAGATGCAACTTGTCTCTACTTTCTCAGCTACTGGGAAATCACCTTTCTTATAACCAAGATAGTCAAAGCATTCCTGTTCATGAAAAGATACAGGATAATACATATCACAACCAATCTTATTTTCCTGAAGAATTCTAAAGAGTTCATCTCTATTTTCTACAATAATTGTAAATTGATTATAGATATGTCTACTCTCTTTCGCTACTGGAAGTGTAATTTTTCCTACAAGCCCTGCCTCAGCAAATAGTTTTCTATAAAGATCTGCATTTTTTGCTCTACCTTCGCTCCATTTATCAAGATGCTTTAGCTTGATACTTAAAATTGCTGCCTGAATAGCGTCCATACGGAAGTTACCACCAATCATCTTATGATAATATTTTGGATTCATCCCATGGTTTCTTAAAAGAGCAAGCTTTTCTGCAAGAGCATCATCATTTGTTGCTACCAATCCACCATCACCAAAAGCACCAAGGTTCTTACTTGGGAAGAAAGAGTAACAACCAATAGCTCCAAATGAACCAGCACGTTTACCATTATACTCAGCACCAATAGACTGAGCAGCATCTTCAATCACCGGAATATTATGCTTATTAGCAATCCCCATAATTGCGTCCATATCTGCACACTGCCCATATAAATGTACAACAATTATAGCTTTTGTTTTTGGGGTAATTTTTTCTTCGATTGCCGCTGGATCAATATTGAAAGTATCTGACTTAATATCACATAATACAGGTGTAGCACCAAGACGCGCAATAACGCCAACGGTAGCAAAAAATGAGTATGTAGTAGTTATTACTTCATCACCCTGTTTAATATCTAATGCCATCAGTGATACAAGCAGCGCATCAGTTCCAGAAGAAACACCTAAAGCATGATTACAACCACAATATTCTGCTGCACTTTTCTCAAATTCTACTAACTTAGGACCACCAATATAATATCCACTACGAGCCACTTCTATAATCTCTTTTTCTACTTCTTCTTTAAAATCTTCATACTGCCTTTTAAGATCCAACAATGGTACAGCCATTTTACTCTCCTAACATATATATAAAAATTTAAATTATTTAAATTTAACTCCAATCAGCAAACTTTTTGAGTCTTTCAATAATAGGCAGATGCTGAGTACATTCATTTTCACATATACCACAAGCAACACATGCGTCATACCTTGATTTAGTACCTACCAATCGCCCCCAACTATATTCATGATTCATCTGTTTCTTCATATCTTCATTATTTTTACCAAAAAGATGGTGCTCATTATAAACCTGCATATAACTCGGGACATCAATACCTTTTGGGCATTTCTTGCAATAGCCACATCCAGTACATACTGAATTCATACTATTACCAATTTGAGTCTTTATTTCTATTATTTCATCTTTAGTAAAAGCTTTCCCGATATCAGCAATTTTACACGCTATATCAATATGCTCTTTTGTAGTAAACCCATTAAGAGTCACTGTAATTTCAGGGCAACAGATCATAAAGCGTAGAGCTGACTCTGTTACAGTCATACCATCTTTAGCTAAAAAAGACAATTCTTTCTCATGCGTTGGAATCGCTCCACCTGCAAGAGGGTTCATAGCCACAACTCCACAACCACTCTTATATGCCGCTTCTACTCCATCCCAGCGATACGGAAAATTCAGTATATTTGCGCCAAGCAACACTCCAGCAAATTTACCAGTATCTATAATCTCCTTTATCTCACTTCCATCTTGATGAGAAGAAAAAGAGATATGTCGAATAAGCCCTTCTTCCTGACACTTAAGAAGCCCGTCATATAATCCATCAGGCTTTATTGCCTCGCTATAATGATCCATATTTCTCAAACACCATACATGAAAAAAGTCAATATAATCCAACCCCATTACTTTTAAAGATTTCTTTACAGCTTCAATTCCTTCCGCAGCAGTACGAGCAACAGTAGGCATTATTTTTGAAGTTACAAATATTTTATCGCGGGGTAATTTTTTCAACGCTATTCCAAAGATAGTTTCACTCCTGTCATCACAATATCCAGGAGCAGTATCAAAATAATTTATACCCTTTTCATAAGCATATTCAAGAAGTTCCGAGCACTTATTATTGGACTCATTTTTAATATCAAATCTCATCCCCCCAAAACCAACAGAAGATACCATACAACCAGTCGAACCATATTCACTATACTGCATTTCATACCCTCTCCGCTGAATATACAAATACCCAAGATACATCAATAAACAGATAAAATTATATCGAATTAGATCTCATTTTAAAGCTATAAAGTAATTTTATACTCATATATTTTTAAAAAGACATAATTTTATCTATGACCCAGATCTCAAAAAAATTTCCTTTATTTTGAAAAGAATACCCATTCTCTAGATCTAGCCATAATCATGTTAACAAATGATCTAAATTCATGATATTCTTCCTTTGAGACCCTGCTCTTTTTCAAAGTAATCTTAGAATGAACTCTTATCCCATTATTTATTTTTTCCAGAGTTCTACTATAAGCAATAGAATCTATTTCCTCATTAATATCTGGTAATTCTGACATCAATGTTAATCCATCTTCAAATTCTATATCAGAGATAGCTTCAAAAATCTTAGGAGAACCAATTACCAAATCATAATTTCTATCTTTTAGAATAGCAATTCCACCAATATTTAAAGGAAATACCCCAGGTATAATTTTTAAAGCATTTCCATCTTCAAGTGCAATTTTTTCAGACACTAAATTATATTCAAACCATCCCAACGGCTTAGATTCTTCAAGCTTATAATTCAAATGGTCAACCTTCACCCCAGCAAATTTTTGATTAAAAAAGCCACGTAAAGCACTGAAAAAAGCTTCTGGTTTTTCAAAAGTTCTTCTAAGATTTGTAGATGAACGTCCTTTATATATCTCTTTCCCGACAATTTTACCGCTCCCATCCTTATGTAGGGATATTTTTGATTCTGATATTTGAATATCCTGATCTGGCTTCAGATTATCAATTTCAAGCACCCCCCCCTCAGATTTAATTATTAGTGCTTCTGTGCCTCTATCCATTGCCGGAATCATTCCCAACAAAAAATAATCTGTCGTTCCATCAAGCCAATAATGTTTCTCCAAACCTTCTTGAACCGGTACATATGCTATTGAATGATTGAATAATTCAGGACACGCTAACTTTGAAAGAAGTGGACCTTTATCTCTTGTTCTAACCAGAGTAGGATACGCCTCAACTCCAACTTCATGGAGCATTGCAGATAATAATACCGCTGTATCTTTACAATCTCCATATCCCGAACGAAATGTTCTTTCAGCTTTGTGTGGCACATACCCAAACCTCCCATACGAGATAGATACATACCTAATATTTTTTGTGACATAGTTATATATAGCAGCTATTTTTTCGTCTATATTTTTAGCATCTTTTACAATATCATGTACAATACTTTTTATGTCATTTGGAAGTATTATCTCAGGCTCAAATAACCCATAAGCCCACTTAGACAAATCACTCCAATCTTTAAAGGTACTTACAGCAATAAAGGGTTTTATTTCTTCAATAGGAGGCATCATTGGTTCTATCGCTATTCCTGCAACATTATCGAGCTCAAGTCGAATCTCTACCATATTATTTTCAATATCTTTAACTACTATTTTTTTATTAACCCCATTTACATATGACTCAACCCCCATCTTTTTAGGTACTACAGCAGTATACATAAACTTTATCGTTGGTTCAATCTCACCAAAGAATTGTATATCAGAGAATTCATCATGATATATATTTGCCTGAGTATCCTCTATCGTATACATAATATCAATAATAGAACCTTCTTTGACATTTAAGAACTTAATACTTCTTACTTGGGCAGAATCATATATTCCTCCAGTTTTAAATCCGGAATTATACATACCATCCTCTATTACTGGATTTTCATTAATTTCACCGTTAGTTTGAATAACCCTTGCATGCTTAATATCGACTTTCTGCCTACTGCTATCATAAAATATGCCCTCGGTTGACACTTCTTTTACTGCAGAATCCCTAAGTACTTTTACAACCTTCCGAACCATTCTCTTCATTGAACCATTCTCGATAACAGTTACATAATTCTGATGAAGAAGTCGTACTCTATCAAACTGAGGATAATCGCTTGGTAATATATCCTTACCCTCTAGTATTGCGAAATCAACTTCACTATCCGCATAAAATGGCTTATCAGAATTTGATAATTCTTCAATATATGCTATAAGATCTGGATTATCCTTTTGAATCCCAAGCGCTTGGTGAAAATACTTCAGACCTTCATCTCTTTCCCCTATTCTCAAAAGGAGACGCCCTATTTTCTCTCTTAAAAATGGACTCTGCGGCATCCAAGTAAGCCCTTCTTTCAATTTAGCAATTGCTTGTTCATAATCTCCCAAAGCAACACTACATGCAGCATAACCATCCCAGTATTCTTCAGAATACTTTTCAAGCTGAATTAACTTTTCATAAACTTTATTAGCCTTATCAAATTGACTATCTTTATAAAGCCACCCCCCCATAGCTTGAGCTAAATCTTTATCAAAAACTCTCTTACTGCCTGCTTGGAGAATTTCTATTGCCTCGCGAACTGATGCACTTATCCCTGCCCTTCTTGCATATAGCCAACCTTTACCATGAGCATACTCTAAAGTCTTAGTATAATAACGCAATGCTTCAGCATTCCATCCATTCATCTCAGATATATTCGCTAAAATATGATAAGTGCTGAAACTCCAACCACTATCTTTGGCAAGTTTCTCAGCACTCTTCCAAGCTTTATCATAAAATCCCGTATTAACTTCTAAAATCATTAATCCTTCTCTTGCAGCAATCTCCATTGGACTAATTTTTACCGCTCTCTCTAATAACTCTTTTTTAGGATTATCACCGATTTGTACATATGCAGCTGAGTTTAAAAATAAAGGACAATTTGGATACTGAGTAATTAATAATGTATCATAATTTCTTTCGCGGCCTTTTTCACTACTATCAAACCCATATTGATTTACCAGATAGCCCATGTTCATAAGTGCTAGAGCATAGTCATATGTTGATATCATTGCTTTATTACTTACAATCTTCTCAAATTCAGCAAGAGCCCCCCATAATGCCCCAGCTGTGCCCCAGGAATCACCCTGTTTAACTATAGGCATCTTACTAGCACCCTTTAAACTGTTATTTGAGTTTTTATATTTATCAGAAAATGCCTCTGAAACACTGAAATGAAATTTATTTCTGTTATTATCAACAAAAGCAGATGAAGATATTTCTGACATTTGAGCAACAGTTCCATAGAGTACTTGTAAACGAATTTTAGGTAATACATCCTTACCTGCTGCTAATTTAAATACTACTTGATTAACACCTTTTTTAAGATCTACTCCGATCAATCGTTGCAAAGCAGAACTATTCTTTACGTAAACACTATCAACATATTTCAACTCACCATTAACCCACATAGCAGAAGCACCAGATTGCTCAACAGCAAATACAGCATGTGACACATCTTCTGATTCAATATAGCACATAACATATCCCATACTCTCTTCACTGGGATACAACACCATTCCTAAATCAAGTGTCCCGTTATTAGGTGAAGTAACCTTCTGCCAATTTAACAGCCTGCCACGCCCCTGCCAAGTCTTATTCAAATCAATGACATCAATTTCTTCTTCAAATTTTTGAGAGGCTAGAAATTCTTGCTGATTCCTATTACTAAATGGGCCAAGTACCATCCAGTCCTTAACAAAATTATTATCTTTATAAAGTATTTTAGCGTTATCAAATTCCTGATTTTCAAGCATCAATTTTGCAAGCGAATCACTTATAAGGGTTTTTTCTATCCATGTAATCTCAGTATTATTAAGGCGAGCCTCAAAAACCTCAATAAGATCTAAAGTTGAAGGCAAATATTCCGTAATAGACATTAAATCCGCAATAGCAGGCTCACACCACTTATCCCATTTACAACTTCTAAATGCATTAATAAGAATTTTAGCCGCTTCTTCATATTTACCAACCTGTAATAAAAGTTGTGAATATGAACTTGCCACTTTCATTTTATCTGGACTCTTATTATATGCTTTTTTAAATAGTTCAAGAGCCTCAAGAGTATTACCATTATCAATATAGATATTCCATCCTTCTTCTAATTCAGCAGGTTCATTTGCCTGCAATTTTATTGAACATGGCAATACCCAAAAAAATATAAATAACAGTATATTAATAAATGCCCTAGATTTGATCATAGTATCCCTCAAATATATAAATTAAATAAATAATATTTATTATAATAGTCTTCAATCTTTATCGAATTAGACTATTTCTATTATGCTATTAAATCTATTTTAAGGAAATACTTTTTTAGTTAATTACTGTTTTATTGAAATACTACCGAAGAACATAACTCACAGTCTCTGTATTAGTTATTATGGCAAGGATAAAAATTAAAGAATTAATGATATGTCTATAAAATGGGAAACCCCCGGATTTCCGGGGGTCGGGGGGGGAAAAGGAAACGAATGGGGGGGGGTATTCGTCTCACTCTATGGGTATTCTACAACATTTTTCGGAAACATGCAATAGTCATTTCTTTTTTTTTTTACTTTTTATGTTTTTTTTATTGAAATAGGATACATTACTCTATAATTTAAGTATTAAACTTTTCAAATAATTTATTTTTACTATTATTAAATCACCCACAGGAGTAAATTATGAGTAATACAGAATGTCCAAAAAAAGAGGTTAATTTGAATAACTGCAATTGTACAAGTGACTGCCATAATAAGGGGGTGTGCTGTGAATGCGTCAAGAATCACAAAGAAAATGGCGGCCTACCTGCATGCTTAAGATAATATTATTTAATATATGAATATTAACTAAAGTAAATAGTGCCTCTAAACAATTTAGAGGCACTATTTACTTTATATTATAATTAAATCCTACTCAGATTTTGCAAGCCTCTTTCGTCTATTCTCTGCTTTACGAGAGATTGAATTCATAACTGATCTCAACCCCATGGCTTTTTTCATTTCACGAACAGTATCAACAAAATACTCTCTTACTTTACTTGTACCATCAATAATAATCTGATCAATAAAACCATTATCCCCTTCGATTTCTTTATACTTCTCACGCATCGGATTAAGAAAATTATTAATTGCTTCTGCAAGAGATTCTTTAACTTCAACATCTCCAATTTTACCCTCACGATACCTTATTTTAAAATCTTCTACCTGAGCAATATTTGGGTTGAACGCATCATGATATATAAATACAGGATTTCCCTCAACCCTACCCGGAACATCAGCACTCACCCTGTTCGGATCAGTATACATCTTTTTTACTTTCTTATTAACAGCAGCCTCATCATCAGATAAATATATACAGTTCCCAATTGATTTACTCATTTTGGCATTTCCATCGGTACCTATCAAAGTTGGTACATCACCGATCAACGGTTCAGGTTCAGGAAATACTTCTCCGTATAAATTGTTGAATCTTCTAGCAATCTCTCTAGTAACTTCCACATGACTCTCATTATCCTTACCAACCGGCACTAGATGTGCTCTTGGTCCTAAAATATCTGCTGCCTGCAGCACAGGATAACCTAGAAGTCCAAGTGGCATTTCTTCATCACTCATATTTGCTGCTCTAGCCATATCCTTTAGAGAAGGAACTCTCTGAAGTCTATTAACAGTAATCAACATCTCAAATATAAGATTGATTTCACAAACTTCAGGAATAGCTGACTGCAAGTAGATATTTACCTTTTTAGGATCAATTCCTGCTGCGAGATAATCTGCAACAACTGATCGAGCATTATCTGCAATGCCACTTATCGCTTCAGCACTTGGTTTAGTAGTCAGCATATGTAAATCAGCAATGATCAAATTAGTATCATACTCATTCTGAAGCTCAACACGCTTCTTAAGAGAACCTACATAATGACCAAGGTGCAACTTCCCTGTAGGTCTATCTCCAGTTAAAATTCTTTTTATTTCTGCCATTATCAGTCCTTTTCTTACCAAATTATTTATTATTAATTATTAATAATCTTATGCGCACGCGAATAATAGTCAAGTTCCTGTGTCAATCCATTTTTACCGCAGAACTTTATCAGATCGATAAAACGTTTTTTCATATCTGCTCCTGTAGCAAAAATAACCTTACATAAACAATCAGGAGAATAATGCAATGGAGCAACCTCAAACTCCTCAAGAGTAATTCTGCCATTCATATTACATCTATACTCTGAGCAATGTGGTAGAGACAGCAAATGAGTCGCCTCATGAGATGCGCCCTTTAATGCCAGAGAAAGTGAAGTTTTACCCCCATTCTTCAAGTGATATAACGATATCACCCCTCTTCTTGCATAACGCAAAGTATCCCCATAAAGCCTGTGTATACCCTCAGCACGGAAAATATCATCCGTAGTAACTGCAAGAACACCCCATGCGTCTTCTGGCATCTGTTCTTTGAGTAACACGTCAGTAATATAAACAGAGCTAACCTGTCTATCAGCATTACTGTTTTCTCTTACAGCCTCTTTTGGGAAAAAATTATTTGCATTCTTCATGACAACTACAGGTGTCTGAAAACTTGCTTCTAAAAACTCTGCAATCTTACCAAGTATCATATACTCTGAATCATTGAACTCACCAATAGGCTTTATATATAGTGTAGTTAACTTATTTGTTACTATAGAAGGCATTGATAAAACATACTTTTGTGGAGACTGCTCAGGCTCCCGCCAGAAAGTTCGCCATTCACCATGCTTTGGGGGAGGCATTTTAACGGCTAGCGGAAGTAACTTATCAGTCTGGATTTCAATCATCTCAATTAATTTTAAGGACTTCGTAAAATAAGTATTACTATTAGCTTCTTTAGCCTCAGGGGAAGCTTTCACTTTTGAAATAATATCACCCTCGCTACAGCCGCACATCATAATTAATACTGAAAATAATAATGACGCTACTAAAAATGCATATCGATAAAACATATTCATAAACTATATTTTCCTATAAAAGGCCCCGGGCTCACTTACAACTAATCCCCTTAACTCCAAAATCATTAGCGTAGAAGAGACTTCAGCTATAGTCAGCTTTACCTCTGCGCACAATTCATCAATATGAATAACCTCTGTTCCTAATGACTTAAGAATCATTGACTCATTTGAATTTACCACCTCCTGCTGCAGGTTGTTATTTTCTTCAGTAAATGGTAGAACTGAATTATCAGACACCTCTATCTCTTTTCCATCACCAATTTCTGAAACTATATCTCTAATTCCAGTAGTTAATATTGCTCCATCACGAATTAAATTATGACATCCCTGACTCTGTTCCTGATCAACCATACCTGGAACAGCAAAAACGGATCTTCCCATTTCCTGAGCCTGCCTAGAAGTAATTAAAGCTCCACTCCGTGCTGGTGCCTCAATAACCAGAATTCCTAGTGACATCCCAGCAATAATTCTATTTCTTCTTGGAAAAGTATTACGAGTTGGTGAAGTATCCATGGAAAATTCGCTGATTACAGCAGCCGTACTTGCTATTTCTGACAGCAAATCTCTGTTCTCAGGTGGATACACATGAAGTAACCCAGAACCAATTACGGCAATTGTCCTTCCACTTACAGCAAGCGCACCTCTATGAGCCAGAGTATCTACTCCTCTTGCCAAACCACTTACAACAGTATATCCAGCCTGAGCAAGATCCTTACCAAATCTTTCAGACTGCTCTCTGCCGTACCTGCTTGCGTGACGAGTACCAACTACTCCAATAGCCTTTATATCTTTGGGCTTCAGACTCCCCTTCAAATAAAGCATATATGGTGGATCAGGAGAATATAGCAATGATTTTGGGTACATTGGGTCATCATAAGCAATAATCTTAACATCATGCTCTGCTGCCAGATCTAGCTCTGCTCTAGGATCTACTTTAGGAGCACTCAAAATTGCAGCAATTTGATTACTCCTTATGCCTTTTACTTTTTTAAGCTCTTCCTCAGAAGCGCCAAGAATATAGTCGCTTGATCCAAAATGTTTGAGTAATCTATTTATTGTTATTGTCCCGATATTTTTAGTAAGAGCAAAACGGAGCAAATTTTCTATCTTTTCAAGGTTTTTCATATTGTATGCTAACTACTTATATTATAATGAATATAAATCACAAGATTTTTTTATCGGAATAAGAACTTTGACCGTCGTACCTTTACCATATTCAGACTCAAACAACAGCTCACCAGAATGATCATGTATTATCTTTTTACAAATTGCAAGCCCAAGCCCAGTGCCACCATCACTAGATCTTGTAGTAAAGAAAGGATCTGTCAAATGCTTCATATGTTCTTCTTTAATACCTACCCCATTATCAACAACATTAATTTCAATATATTTATTATCTTCTGAATATTTAAGGTCTATTTTAATTTCCTTCTTTTCTGATTTATCAACCGCCTGAAAAGCATTCTGAAGCAAATTAAGAATAACCTGCTCGATTCTGGTTCTATTAAGCAATGCAACAAGATGCTCTCCTGGGGTGTGAAGACCTATATCAACATCTCGAATTCCGTTAAATTTTGAGAATAAAGATTTAGCCGAGAGAACAACATCTACAATATCTTCTTCTTTTAATTCTTCAGTCCTACTCTTTCTAGAGTATTCTCGCAATTCCTTTACAATGCTGCTTATTCTTTCAGCGCCTTCAATAACATCATTTGCCATATTAGGAAGCCGCTCTTTTGCTAGAGAATATGGAACTCCCCTAAGTTCAAAATCAGGATGACTCTCATAATACTTATCAAGAATTGGCAGCGCAGACTCCCAAGCGTTTTTAATAAACGGCAAATTAAACATAATAAACTGAATAGGATTATTGATTTCGTGCCCTATACCAGAAACAAGTATTCCTAAAGATGCGAGCTTATCTGCATCCATCAATTTGAGTTGTTGCTCAATATTTTTGAGCTCCGCCTTCTCTCTTGCCTCTATCTCTTCTGAAAGTTTTTCATTACTTTTAAGAAGCTCAGCAGTTCTCTGAACTACCATCTCTTCTAACTTCTGACTTTCTTCTCTAAGAATGTGCTCTTCTCTCTTACGCTCAGTTACATCCATAGAGATACCAATAAGTCGTTTAGGCTTGCTATTCTTAGTATCGTCAAATAATTTAGCTATAGCTAAAATCCAGATTTCGCCCTTAATAGGATGATTGATTCTGAACTCAATGTTTAATATCCCCTCAGGCTTTCTAAGATAGTCCGAAAATTCCTTAGTTAAAATATATTGATCTTCTTTTATAGTTACAGAATAAAGATAGTCTAGCACCCCTATATTTAGCCCATCAGTATACCCAAATATTTCTTTACACTTATTACTTGCGAAAAATTCTTTCTCATTTATCTTCCAGTCCCACATTCCAATCCCGACACCATTAATCGCAAGAGACATCCTTTCTTCGCTCTCTTTAAGCATAGACTGAATTTTGTTCTTCATCTGCTCTGTTTCAATATATCTTTTAGCAATTTCTACACGAATCTTCATAAAGTTTAACGAAAATGGTTTGAGAATAAAATCGTCAACACCAAGCTTTAGAGCTCTCAAAGCAACTTGCTCAACATCTTTACTTGAACTGGCAATTATATACCGCGGCAAATTGTCATCATTATTCTTTAACTGTAAAAACAACTCTTTATCATTTTCATTTGAAAAATCAATATCAATTATTGATAGTGCAAAATACCTCCCTGATTTTATAGCATTATTTGCAGACTCTACACTTTCAAACACAGTAACGTCAAATCTTGACTCACTAAGTATCGTATATAAAAGGTCACGAATATTAGGATTATTTTCAACGAGCATTAATTTAATTTTGCTATATGTATCATTATCACTATTGCTATAGCTATCATCAAAATTTAATTTTTCAATGCTTGACAAAACTGCATCAAGATCATTTAATAAGTATTTTTTAGAATTTAAATTTTGAACTATATTTTTGATCTCTTGAATTCTATATGGCTTTGCTAAATATCCATTCGCCCCAAATTCAGAAAGAACACTTTTTGATAGCTGGTTGAAATACCCAGATGTCATAATTATTTCAACATCTTTATCCATTTCGCGGATTTTAGATAGAACCTCTTTACCATCTTTAACTGGCATAACAACATCTAAAATAATAAGATTTATAATTTCACGATTCTCTTTGAATAAATCTATAGCTTGATTCCCATTACATGCTTCAAGAACATCACATCCCATAGTAAGCAGAACATCCTTGATTGAATCTCTTATGGCATCATTATCATCAGCCAATAATACAACTGTGTTCTTTTCAGCTGACCATAAATCAACACCAGCTATCAATTGACTATTTTCTGAACTAGTAAATTTAGGAATGTCCCCCGACAAAGGTAGGTATATCTCAAATTGACTTCTGCCATCAGACTCACTGATAACTTCAATTCCCCCACGCAAATGCTCCATTATGTCACACACTGCACAAAGCCCTGAACCTTCTTCTTCATTCAATAATATAGCATTATGATCTTTATTAAAGACTTGATGTTGCGTAATCTCAGTTACTGCTCTACCATTAGCTGCAATAGTTATTTTGAAATAGCTGTTTGCAGTTAGCTTGAAATTATTGAGTGAAAGAGTTTTATCTTTATTATCAACAATATCTGTAAAGAATGAAATTACACCCCCATTCTGAAGTACATCCTGTGAACTCAAGACAATATTAAATAATACAATCTCAAGCTCAGCTCTATCCGTAAATAAAATAACTTCTCTACCGATAAATTTACTCTCAAGCTTTACATTATCACCAATACTGCCGCGGAGTATTTCCAATATTTCACCAAGAAGCTCATGAATATCAATTAATTCAAATACAGGCTCAGCTGGTTTTGAAAATTTTAACAGCTTTTTACTAAGATTAGCCGCATCATTTACAGATTTAATTATAGTCTGAGACAATTTACTTTGATGCTTATTATCACTCAACTCATCTGCTAATATTTCTGCACTGCCCAAAATGCTACCAAGTATATTATTAACATCATAGACAATGCTGGCAGATAAATCTCCCAACACCTCAAGTCTTCTTTTATGCTTGAGTTGTTTTCTTAAAATTTCCTTATCAGACACATCTTCAAAGATAAACAGCCCATATCTTTCTTCTCTATCTGCTGAAAAAATCTCCTTAGATTTAAAACTTATATAATACTTTGATTCATCGCTACCTCGAATAATCCCGTTTCCATGGGTTTTAATGCTGTTATTGTTATCAAATAACTCTTCCTTATATACACCAGATCGATCCATGATACGAATAATTTTGGCGTGATCTTTGCCACAAGCATAATCATTACTTGTAACAAAGTATTTCTCTGCTGTAGAATTCAGATAATAAATCTTCTTGTGAGAATCAATCACGACAACAAGCTTATTAATCAAATCACATGCACTACCAATATCCTGTATACTCTTTATCATTTTACATACCTATATGGTTGAGAAAATATCGCAAGAGTCACTAACATATTTTTTTATTACTTTCCAATTTTATATATTCCGTCTTCAGTATAACTCAATCTTAAATTATAAATATCTGCTATATGTGACAATATTTTCTCAATTGTAGCATCACTCATCATTATTTCAATTTTCGTATTACCGACATTGCCATACATTATAATTTTTGCAGCACTTTTTACATGAAGATCTTTTAACACTTTTCTCAAAGGTTTTCCTGCATACTCTACTGTATACAGATCTGCTTTTTTTATTTCATTTTCAGATTCCGCGACAATAGTATTCCTAAGAGGATTGATCACAATATCACCAATTTTATCCCCTGTTGCTATCCATTTTGCTTCAAGCTGAATACACAGTATATCCAATAATTCTCTAAGTGTTATCACTCCTTTACGCAAAGCAATAATTCTTTTTAGATCTTGCGATCCAGAATACTCAGGAGCAAGAATTATATTACCTTCTGTGTTATTCCTGATTACATTCAGGAGTTTTGTTAAAGTCATTTGCTCTGTATTGATTACCACCTTTTGACTCAAAAGTTCTACTTTTACCAACGGTTTTGTATTGTTTTCTACAGCAAAGCATACTTTACCACAAACAATCATGCAAATAGCTAGTAAACCTATTTTGAACAAACGCATAACGTTTCTCCTTTATAAATTTAAGTATCAAATAATATTAATTATCTATTACTGAGTATAATTATTATTACACTTTTTTCAAGATATTTATAACCAGTACAATCTATTGCAAATTCTTACAATTACTTGAATAATAAAGTATTTACTGTATACTTTATTAATAATAAAATTAACCTTACTCATATTTCATTCACTTTTGATTTTCAATTTATATATTATCCTACAAAGTAAATTATGCATAATACAACTTATAAATTGCTAATTCTCATATTAGGCCTGTTTTTTGCGACTCCTTCATCTTTTTCTGAAGAAATAGAGACTCTCAGCATTCCTATTGAAGATGAGGAAAAAACATTCCAATATAAATTAGAAGTACTTGATTCAAATTCAAAGCCTGGATATGGAATTCTTAAAATTAGTAATCTAGAAACTAGAGAAAATAAAGAGTATCTTATTTCAGGGAAAAAAGAACTTTACCTGCCTAAAGGAGAATATACTGCAACTATTAACGCTGGCCTGAGAAGAATCACCAAAAATTTCAAAATTACTATTCCCAACAAAAGCTCAATCACACAAACTATTATTATTAAACCATTTGCTTATATTGAACCAACGGGCTGGATGATGCTAGACACCTATTTTAATCCACCAGTTCCAATATCTAAATCCTCATTATCAAACTTTGCAAAAGCATTGGAGTTACGGGCAATCTACACACCAATTAATAATATTTTACATGATCAGAATGATTTCATTAAATATCATAGTAAAACTGATGCTTTATTGGCGCCAGCAGCGACATATCTGCATAAAGAGTTTGGTGAGATGATTTCATTTAGCTCAATAAAATCTGAGGCATCCGCTTATAATCCTGTTATCTTGACTGGAGCTTTCTACCCGCTACTTGCTAAAATCAAAGATCTAAACAATTTAACCGCACTAAGCCCTAAATTATTCTTTAAAACTAAAGAGAAAATTACTTCTAGATATTCTGAAGAATTTATTTTTGACACTATTTCAGGTCCTTTATATGACTTTATTTTACTGGATAACTTTTCTTCGTCACTTAAGATATGGCATACACTACTAAATCTTGGTTACCGCATTCCAGCTATATATATTGGTGGAAATAATTTTTACCATACGACTACCCATCCAGCAACTAAAGGTTATGCTAAAATACCTCGTAAAGAATACAACCAGAAATTTCTTCATAAAACATTGAAGAATGGTCAAAGTATCTTATCAAACGGTCCCTTTATCCGATTTTTTGTTGAGAGTGTAGGAGTAAAAGGAGATACACATAAAGCAGGACAAGATAATACAGACTGGATAAATGGTCATTCCCTGAAAATCGGTGATTTAGGGTTCACCTCAGAAAATTTTAGAAACATCTACGCTGAAGCTTTCAGTTCATCAAATACTGATGATAATATAAAATCTATAGAACTTATATATAACGGAAAAGTAATCGAAAAAAAGATTACTGGCACTAAAGATAAAACAGCCAACACTATCTGGAAAGTAATTTTAGATAAACCAGGATGGATACAGCTACAATATATCTCACAAAATGCAAAGTACCACGCCTTAACAAACCCTATTTATCTAGTTGATTTTAATACATCACTTCCCAACCCTGCGCTAGCAAAAACAGAAATTCAAGTGCTGGATGCAAAAACAAGTAAACCTGTGGAAGCAAGAATTATTGTTGAAAATTTTGGTATCAATATCGATAAAATTAATATATTTAAACACCCAATAGTAATACAAACTCCTGCCACTGCGAATATTATAGTGGAAGCCAAGGGATATAACACTGAAAAGAAAAGTATCTACCTTGATGGAGGGGGCGCAAAATATATCAGAGCTTTAAATGATAAGAAATTACTCTCAAAAGCTTTGAGAAGCTCAGTAACATACAATTATCTAAAAAAAGCACTTCAAAATTCTAAATTAACCTTTAAATTAAAACATAAATAAAAAGGCCTCTCAAAAACATGAGAAACCTTTTTAAAATACTAAAATATCAAGTGCTATTATTTTCCAAGCATCTTTTCAAGTTTCTGCTGCGCATGCTTAACAGCACTTATAATGCCTTCCGTACTATATGTCGCACCAGTAATCACCTCAATAGTCTTCTTAGCTACCATATCCTGAGGTAATTTATTTGAAAACTGTTGTTGAAAAGAAGTACGTCTATCAAGACTTGTGTCATCAGGTTTACCCATTATTTTACCAAGCCAAGTAAACGCCGGTTTAGTATTCTTTGCATTCTCGCCCAGACCTGGGGTCTCCTGACTTTTAATAACTTTCCAGCCAGCACAAACAAAACCTTTTTCTACGACAACACTACCATCAGGAAGCTTTACCCCTGCTTTTTGAGGATTAACAAATCCAACAAGAAGCTCAATCGGTGAAGATTTATTATAACCAATTCCTGCCCCGGTTACGGCATAATATGATGGTTCATCAGTATCACCTTTTATAAATACTTTATAATATTTCCCACCATCTTTCTCTACCTGCTCAATATTTTTAAAACCATTAAAAAATACGGTTTTAAGGGCAGCAGCTTCTTCTTGCTTTTCAGCAGCTGCTATAGCCGGCTTTGTTTTCGAATATGTAAGTGCCAATGCTCCAGAAGCAACAGCAGCTACAAAGGCAAGAATTATTGTTAATGCAATAAACTTTTTCATATTTATTCCTTACGGTCCATTTTGTTCTAAATATATAATAATACTGTACTCTTATGGATCTAATTTGTCAAGAATTTGCTCTGCCCCTTGAGAAAGAATTTCTTCAGCCAATAGAACTGCAAGCTCTTCAGCATGAGCAAGCGCACCTCTCTTTTCACAAATTACCCCATCACAACCACTGAGAGAGAACACTCCTCCGGTAAAAATTATCTCGTCTCCTGAAATCACCGACCTTATTCCAGCTGGAAGGTGACATCCACCACCAAGCCTCTTTAAAAATCTTGATTCTGCAAAAGCTGATCGCATTGCTCTATCAGAATTTATCTTTTCTACAATCTCTTTAGTCTGGCTATCGGCTTCTCTTATCCTTAGCCCAAGAGCACCCTGTCCAGCCGAGGGTAAAATGTCAAGAATTTTATAATTGTACTGCTGGTCAAGATTGAGCCTTTTGAGTGCAGCCTCAGCGACAACCAATCCTGCCCAGTTATTATCAACCATTTTCTTAAGACGTGTATGAATGTTACCTCTCACATCTTCAAACACATATCCAAAATCAAGTCGCGCTACTTGAGCCCTTCTACGAAGCGAGCCGCAGCCAATACGTTTACTTTCTTTATTATTTAGCACCAATACATCATTAGAGCTTTCTCTCTCAGGAATTGCCCCCAAAATAAGACCTTCTTCATCCTCAACAGGCATATCTTTCAAACTATGAACAGAAAGATCGGCTAAGCCATCAAGAACTGCTCTATCTACCTCTTTAGTAAAAAGACCTTTACCGCCAATTTCATGCAGAGGCTTATCAAGTAATATATCCCCTTGAGTCTTTATAATAACTAATTCCGTTGCAACGCCAAAATTATTAAGCTGCTCCGATACCCATTTACTCTGCATTAATGCAAGTTCTGAACCTCTAGTTGCAATACGTATCTTCATATTTAAGCCTCAATACCCTGATCTAAAAGTTCTTTTGAACACTCTAAAATCTTATCAGGAGTGATAGCATCCAAAGCTTTTCTCGCTTTCCTTCTAACTTGTGAATTCTTTAAATTTGGAGTACACATTCCTCCCTCACCAACGATAGCGACCGATTTACCAATAGCTTTTGTTCGTGATGGCTCAGTAATTCCAAATATTGTAACTGTGGGCACTCCCAGAGCTGCTGCTGTATGCGCTCCACCAGAATCACCACCAATATAAAGAGTCGCCCTCTCAAGAATTGCCATAAATCCAGCAAGAGAAACTTTACCCGCCATATTGTAAACTCTATCAGATACTTCGCTAATACCCTGAATAGCCTTTACCTGAGAATTAGTACCTGTTATCAGGACATCTATATCCAGTTCATCGACAACTCTATTAGCTACCTCACTATATTTATCATTACCCCAATCCTTTACTCCACCATATGCACTGAGTGGAGCAATAACAGCATATTTTTTATCTTGTAGCCCAAGCTCAACGAGAGCATCCTGCGCTTCAGACTTACCAGATTCAGGTACCTCAAGTTCCGGAAACCCTATTTCAGCTTCGATATCAAGAGCTTGCAATACGTGCAAATAATATTCACCCTGATGAGCAGCAAGAATTCTTGCCTTAGGGATGAATGAATCTGTTAACAGAAATTTCCTTCCGTCTTTAGCGAAACCTATTCTTCTTTTTACTCCGCCTAACGCAAACCACAATGCTGTACCAAAGCTATTAGTTGTGAGTATACCTATATCAAATTTTTCTGCTCTAAGTTTTTTTATACTTTCAAAATATTCTGTGATCTTTACTTTTTTCCCCGGTGCTAAAATTACTCTATTAATATTTTTTGATGCTATAAAACAATCCGCAACATTCTTTCTACATGCGGCAACAATCTCTGCATCTGGAAACTTTACTCTTAACTCTCTAAAGACCGGTAACGCCATAATACAGTCCCCCAACCAATTAGGCGTACGTACTACAATCTTCATTCAACCCCTTCCTTTTCTACAACTGCCTTTAAAGTACCTGGTAATTCCTTTACATAAAATCTACCTGACTCTTCTGGCGCAACTATACCTTCATCAAGAATATCTTCACCAAATTTCATCTCTAATTTTTTAATTATAATACCGCTCTCAACTGCGTCTTTAACTTCTGACAAAAATTGGTTATAAAGCACACTATTTTCAGGAGCTATTTCCTGAGCAGGGATCAGTATAGATCCGCTTACTACCAATTCACGCCCTTCTACATTATAGTCAAGTATAAACATCCCAAAACTTGATGTTATTACCCTATCCATAGGCACATTCTTGTATGCAAAACCATCTGGTATTATATATTTTTTACTCTGAGAGCTCTGAATATCCATCTGAATTAAAATTGGTTGAGTCCTAGGCTCTTTTACTATCAAATTTCTTACAAACTCTCCACTCTTAAATGGACTAAGGTACAATTCTGACCCTCTCCTTGTACAATAATTCAAAACCTTACCTTTACAAATAATAATTAATGGCTCATCCCATTTTTTTGTTCCTTGCTCAAGTTCACTTACAGTTGGAATAGAATATGACACATCTATAATACCCGGGAAAAGTTGCGCTGCAACCTGTGCAGAGTATTGCCGAGCATGGGTTGAATTATAAAATACTGTCCTTGGTGAAGCTGCGGCACTTCCATAAAATTCAACTCCTCCGCTAACATATGCTGTACCATCATCTGCTATATCTATCTCAGGCGGAATTACTCTCACCCCTTCTAAATCATTATCTCTGACTGCTGATAATCTTACACCAAATGGAGACTTCTCTAATGCAAGCGCTCCCTGATTTAATGTCCCAATATTAGCAGGGCGGTTCTCACGTAGGTCATCTGTTATGCGTACCCAGATATCTGGTTTTTTTATATTCTCATTCTCTATTCTCAGAATTACTGGCAAGGTAAATTCTGCAAAACTTCCAACCCTATCCTTCTCAGATAATCTTCCAGCTACAGAATAAGGGATATTACTCCATAAAGGATATGCCACTACTCCAACAGCTTTAAGCATCACTTTCATCAATTCAGCTTTAGATCCTGCTGTTCCGGCCTTTAGAAGAAAAGCGTCGCGCGCACTTTTTGCGTCACTATTACTCTGAATATTATTTGCAATCCATTCATAAATTGCAGCAACTTTTTCTTTAGTACTCTTCTTACCTCGACAAAGCTCTTTTGCTTTATTATTTAATTCATGAGTAGTCAAATCAGGCGCTGTCAATGATATTAATTTTGGCTTATTTAATTCTTCTGAATAAATTTTCACATTGATGCTTTCAAGCACATCCTGTTCTTTAGGCATAAATTCTTCAGGCTCAACTCCGTTTCTTAAACCTTCTTCCCATATCAATACAACTTCCTTTTCCTTCTCATTGATCTTTACTTCAGGATCAATTCCTTTTATGTCTATTCTACTCAATAATTCTTCAGGAATTATCAAGACATATTTTGACCTGATAACCGGATTATTAAAACTTTCAAGATTGATCCCATCCTGGAAAAATGGTACTGAATTTGTCGTCTGTCTTTTACTGTATTCAATAATAGAACCAATTGAAACGTTATACATACTGATAGCTTTATCAAGAGACATATTTTCAGAAGATTCTGGAATATACTCCACTCCATCAGATGATATAGTTCTGCATTCTATAATTTCACCTTGCCCTACATTCAGCTCTGCAAGTTGTGAAATACCTTCATTGCCAAAAATTTTAACCGCACGATGCTCATACATCTCACTACTAAGATCTGGGAAAACCCGCACAACTTTCAAGTTTAAAAGGTTCGCAAAGCTTGCACGTTCATGATTTTTTTTCTCAACCTTATTGGTGTCAATCTGATCCAATGAAATATCATATTTTGCAAGTTCAAATTCTCCCGTAGTATCAGCTTCTATTCTTTTAACAAGCTTAGGCATGCTCGGCTTATAAATTATACTCGCAGCGTGAGCTTTTTCCAGCCATTCCACACCACCTTCTAAATCTCCAGTACTGATCATATTAGAACCGATTGCCTCAAGTATCGAGCTATTGTTGGGATTTTTATTCAAACTTTCAAGTAAATACTTTTCCATATCCTTATGGTCAGTATTGGCTTGTGCAATTTCTAGCATCGCTTTATAATAACGATCTTTTTCATGAGGATAGTGCTTAAACCATTCATTTACTACACCTTTAGCCTCATTTATCATATTAAATCTCATTAATAAATTATATTTAATAAATAATGGAATTTGGTTATTTATTTTATCAAATATCTCTTTAGCCTTAAAAAATTCGTTCACATCAAGATAAAAATTAATCACATCTGCAGCATTTTCAGGATAAAGCTGATAATATTTTTTTATCACATCATCAGCAAGCGCGATCCAGCCTTTTTGCGAATACTGCTCTGCCAATGTTCTATATACCCATGGTAACTCATCATTCTCAGCAGCGATCTCTTTCAACAATTTAATAGCTGACGACTCCTGCTTACTCACTAAGTAAATCTTACTCAATAATATCTTTGGTAAAATATAATCTGGTTTTAATTTTATTGCTTCACGCATATACTTTTCACACATAGTAATTACTCGTGCCTTGCTTTCAAATAGATTAAAGTATGCTTGATAATATTCACCGGCTATATAATGAATCAAAGCACTTTCAGGGTATTTTTTTAGCAACTCAAAGTTGAGAGATACCCCTCTACCATAATTATTTGTATACACATAATAGAAATTCCGCCACAAAGCAGCAGCAAGACTATCATTATTTTCAATATTTTCAACAAATGGCGGCAAGTATAATTTTGAGAAAATCCTTCCACTATACCTATTTAATTTTTCCTTACCCCAGTCTTCCTCAGAAAATGGCAATACCTCTACCCCTTGCAATCGACCACCACTCTCGATATCTCTAAAACCAATCTGAATTGTGTCTCTTCTAAAAGCTTTGACAAGTATCAGATTTTTACCCTTACGCAATTTAATTATCCTGCTATTTCGCACTCCAACAAATCCATCTTTATATAAAGCACCAGAATAGGCAAGATTTCCATTGACCCAAATTCTACACACAGATTTAGAAAAAAAATCCAATGCAGCATCTTTATCACTATCAGAACTCATTGTTAAATAAACATATGCCACCCCGGGGTTTCCGTCATTAGGGAGAATATCTGCAAGATTTATTTTACCACTAATATCAGCCCTTACATTATCAATATGATAATGTGAAACAGATGTTAGATTGTCCTCCAGAGCTGTTTTATAACCAAGTCCATATTCTGAAGGAATGTATACGGGTCCTACAATTCTTGAGACTTTGGAAATTCTTGTGGACTCTTCCAAAATTTTTGCAGCTTCTATAAAATCATTTTTACGTAAATATGATTTATTCAGAATAAGAGCCAAGACTGTAGCGGTATAATTATCGGTCATATGATCTTTTGATAACTTCTCAGAAAAATTATAAAAATCACTGACTCTCCCCGTAAGATCTGCTATTACACCAAGCCTCAAAAGAAATAATCCTTGTATAGACTGCCCACGTGAGACCTCAACCATTTTCTGTATAGTCTGGTATGCTTCATTCATATTTCCCTGCATTGACTCAGCTTGAAACAGCCCTTCTAAGTCTTCTAAATCAGACTGCGACTCATTAACTTTGTGCTTAAATATAACTTCCGCATCTGCTGGCTTATTTGCTAAAAGCTCACTCCACCCATCAGCTTCAGCTGTATAAGCACAGTGAGCCAGAATAAGCAGAAGAATACAAAGCATTATCAACCATATAATAAATCGAGGCATATCACCCACCTAAAAAAGACAAAATAAATTTTAAGGAGTATATAAAGAAATATATTGTTCTTTAATATACTCCTGAACTATTAACATTATATTTTATATTAGCGTAACTTCGATCCTGCGATATTACCTATAAGATGAGCAACAAGCCTATCACACTGTTCATTAGCTTCTAAATCAGTTAATGAACGTTCTTTATTTCTATACATAAATGAAAAAGCGACACTCTTTTCATTAGACTCAAGACCTTTGCCACGATATACACTTTCAAGCCTTAGATCTTCAGGAAGACCTATCTCAGCAATTACATTTTCGATCTGAAGCCATGTAATTTCTTCTGGTACAACTAATGCAATATCACGCCTGATGCCAGGGAATCTTGGAAGTTCACTAAATACTCTATCACTTCTGGCAAGCATAACTATCTTTTCAAAATCTACCTCAAGTACAGCTGTAGTTCCAGCTAAATCATGCCTCTGCACGATATTATCTGAAATCATCCCAGCATAACCCAACTTCGTGTCATTCAGATAAATCCCAATAGCCTCATTAGGATTGCACACATCATTATTTTCAACTTTAATTATCAAACCTGAAAAATCCTCTACACGTAATGCTTTAAACACAGCAATAAGTGCACCACGAACATACTCCACCCCACGCTTGTCCAGAATCGATAACATATACTTCTCAACTCTAGCATTTTCAGCATAAACTCTGTTTATCTCAAATAGTTGTAACTCAGTCACACCTCTATTGACCTTATTGACTTCAAGAAGAGAAGGTACAAGACTCATTCTCATAACAGGTCGGCCACTATCTACCGGATTTACAATTTTTGGCGCCTTACCTTCTTCCTGCCACTTCTGAGGAACAAATGGATCTGTGATACATTCATGATATCCAAGATTCGCAAGAGCATAACGAGCTATTTTCTCACCACTGACCATTTCAGACTCATGAGATCTCTGTAACAACATTGTTATTTTTTCTGGAATTTTATCATAACCAATTAAACGTGCCACCTCTTCAATAAGATCTATTTCACGAGTAAGATCACGCCTAAACGTAGGCACAGATACCTTGATAACATCATTTTCATCGCTAAGAATGTCAAGTCCTAGACCAATAAAGACTTTTCTAATTTTTTCTTTATCAAACTCATATCCTAAAATTTTTGCACAACGGCTATAACGCATTTCAACTTCAACATTTTCTCCAACTCCTGGTGCGGTATCAATAATACCATCAACAAGCTCTCCTCCAGCAAGCTCAAGAATAAGCTGACAAGCTCGAGCGCTAGCACGCTCTACTGCCCCAATATCAATACCTCTTTCAAAGCGATAGGAACTATCACTTGGAAGCTTCAGCGCTTTACTTGTTCTTCTAACCTGCGTTGCTTCAAAACATGCAGATTCAAGGAGTATGTTTACTGTTTTTTCTGACACCTCAGATTCAGCACCACCCATTACACCAGCAATCGCTACTGCATCTTTACTATCTGCAATCACCAGCATTGAGCTATCAAGTTTACATTTCGTTCCGTCTATGGATATCAACTCTTCACCTTTAATGCCTTTACGGACTATAATCTCACCATCTTTGAGTAGATCATAATCAAATGCATGCAGAGGCTGATTCATTTCATAAAGAATATAATTGGTTATATCAACAACATTATTAATTGATCTCAAACCTACCGACTCAATCTTATTCTTGAGCCACTCAGGAGATTCTTTTACTGTTACCCCTTTGATAAGCCTTACAGTATAACGCGGACACCACTCAGGTGCTTGCACACTTACCTTTATAAATTTATTGATATCTTTGCCAGCTTCATTTTTATTTATAGCAATCTCAGGAAATTTTACTTGTTTACCTGTAATAGCTGCAATTTCTCTTGCTATTCCGTAATGGCATAGCCAATCAGGTCTGTTGCTGGTAATCTCTGCTACCAGCTGAATATCTCCATTTGCAATCTCATGCATTTCTTCAACCGCACAACCTGCTGCAGTAAGGGATTCTGCCATCTCCTCAGCACTCAATCCACTATCAATTAGCTCATTAATCCATTTATATGAAACATTCATGATTTATTGACTCCATTATTTTAATTTGAACATGTTAAATTTTTACAAAAAGCTTTGACTAAAAATTAATTAGAACTGATTCAAAAATCGAAGGTCACACTCAAGAAATCTTCTAATATCCCTTACTCCCATAGTCAACATTGTTACACGTTCAATACCCATACCAAATGCAAATCCCGTATACTTTTCAGAGTCATACCCAACAATATCAAACACACTAGGATCGACCATTCCACAACCAAGAATTTCAATCCAGCCAGCACCCTTACATACTTTACAGCCTTCACCTTTACAAAAGATACAAGTCACATCAACTTCAGCACTCGGCTCGGTAAATGGAAAGAAACTTGGTCGTAGTCTGATTTGAGTGTCCTCACCAAACATCTCTTTTGCGAACATAAGAAGCATCTCCTTAAGATCTGCAAAAGTAATATTGGTATCAACTGCCAGCCCCTCTAACTGATGAAAAGCATAATGGTGTGTCGCATCTACCGTATCAGGTCTATATACTCTACCAGGTGCAATAATACGTACAGGGGGTTTTACTTTTTTCATGGTTCTAATCTGAACACTAGATGTTTGAGAACGAAGCAGCCCTCCTTCTTCAAGACCAAAAGTCTCAGCATCATCGCGGGCAGGGTGATCTTCCGGTATATTCAATGCTTCAAAATTATGAAAATCATCTTCTATTTCAGGTCCATCTTCAATAGAAAATCCCATACGCTCAAAAATATTAGCAATTTTATCGCGTGTCTGCCTAAGTGGATGCAGTGTCCCCATTGCCCTAGTTATTCCTGGTAAAGTTGGATCATATAGTGGTTTTGATTTTCCCCCTGCGCCACCAAGAATTTCTTTCTGACTTTCAAAAAGAGTAGTAAGGTCATTCTTTGCATCATTCATTGCTTTACCGAATGCACCCTTTTCTTCCTTGGCAACTTCCTTGATTCTGGCCATAATATCCTTCATCGCTCCGGATCGACCAAGATATCTTATTCTCACCTCTTCCAGGTTAGCATCATCAACCGCATTTTTAAGTGCTTCTTCAGCTTCTGCTTTCAGTTCATTAAGTGTTTCAAACAGACTCATTTTTTACCTTTCCAAAGATATTTTATATATATTTATTTTTAATTTATATTTGAACTTATATAATTATATCTAAATTTTATTGTTATTCTACCAATACTTTACAAGATTTATAACTTGTTATTTATTAGTAAATCCAAACGCTATTTCAAAACGAAATGAAGATAATTTTTAAATTAGTAATTATCACCCATATGACAATATAAGTCATATAAACAAAAGAATTATATTAATGCCAAAATACCTAACTTAAATTTTTATGCTTATGCAAAGCTTATAGACTATTTATAATGCAACAAGGTCGGTATCCGTCTGCACGACTGCAGCCAGATACCGACCTTGTTATAGGTCTCAATAGACCAAATTATTAAAAGCTTTTGGCACTTCTATTACAGAGCAGCCTTAGCCTTTTCAACTACTTCACCGAAAGCTACTGGATTATGAATAGCCAGTTCAGATAGAGTTTTGCGGTCAAGCGTGATATTAGCCTTATTGAGACCGCAGATAAATCGTGAGTAATTAATACCTTCATAAGCAGATAGAGCACCACTGATACGAGTAATCCAGAGTCTTCTAAATTCACCCTTACGTTTACGACGGTCTCTAGTAGCATATACTTCAGCTTTTAGAACTGCATGCTTAGCTGTACGATAAAGCTTGCTTCTACCGCCCTGCATACCCTTAGCTTTCTTGAATAATCTCTTTTTCTTTCTGTGGCGTGCTACACCATATGTTATACGTGGCATCGTTTATTCCTTTATTTAAAAATATAATTAAAATTAAAATACACCCATTTCACAAAACTTATGCGCAAATTAGCTTTTTGATCATCTTTGCAGCAACTGGATGTAGTGGACGGATTTTACGTAGGCGACGACGACGCTTTGGACTCTTTATAACACGACGGTGAACGCTACCACAAGATTTACTTACAACTTTGCCATTCTTCGTAACACGTACGCGACTGGTCAAACCTTTACTCGGTTTCTGTTTCGGCATTTTTCTCTCCTATATTAAGATAATAAAAATCATTACAATTCAAATAAAATTCGAAAAACATTTATTGCCTCAATAAATCAATAATGAGACTGCGAATTGAATTAAAGTTTAATTATTAGAGCCACCTAAAAGTTTTACTCTACCTCTTCCTGTGCTTTAGCCTTTTTTGCTTCATCGTCTTTACGCTGCTTCAAGACTTTTGCTAAATTCGCAACAGGTGCCAGAGTCATCGACATTCGTCTTCCCTCTTTTCTTGGCGGAGCTGTAACAACAGCCACATCTTCAAGAGGTTTAGCGAATTTTTCTACCAAGAGTTCTCTTCCAAGTTCAGGGTGATCATTTTCACGAGCTCTAAACATCAAGGTTACTAATACTCTATGCTCAGATTCAATAAACTTCCTTGTAGCCTTAAGCTTGATACTTATATCATGTTCATCAATCCTAAAGCTCTTAATACGAATCTGTTTCATTTCGTGACCTAGAGTTTTCTTCTGGTTATCATGCTCTTTTTTCTTTTGCTGATAAAGATACTTCCCAAAATCCATCACTCTACATACAGGAGGGGCTGCATTAGGGGAAATCTCGCAAAGATCAAGGTCAGATGAAGTTGCAATTTCCAGAGCTTTTGCAAAAGGTACCACCCCAACCATTTCACCATCTTCATCTATGAGCCTGACTTCTTCCACACCCTTGATTGCGTCATTAAGGCGCATACTCTTTTTCTTGCTAATATTTATTCCTCCAAAATAAGAACAAACTACATTTACAAACTATACAACGACAAAATTTTAAATAATTAAATTATTCAGCTTCAGGCGGTAATGCTTTAGTTTCAATCTCATTAATAAGTTTCTGGACAAACTCATCAACACTCATTGTTCCCATATCACCAACCTTACGTCTACGCACAGAAACAGTTGCAGACTCAGCTTCATTAGCACCCACAATTGCTAAATACTGGACTTTTGCAAGCTCTCCTTCTCGAATCTTTGCACCAATCTTAGAGCTACGAGTATCAGCTTTAGCTCTAATACCCATTTTCTTAAGCTTTGCCACAACCTCTGCAGCATAATCATTATGAGCATCCACTACACTCAGTACACGTACCTGTTCAGGAGCAAGCCAGAGAGGGAAATCTCCTGCATAATGCTCAGTCAATACACCGATAAATCTTTCAAGCGAACCTGAAATCGCACGGTGAATCATTACTGGCCTCTTTTTATTTGAATCAGCATCTACATAAGTAATATCAAATCTTTCAGGAAGAGAAAAATCAACCTGAATCGTCCCCATTTGCCAGCTACGTCCAATCGCATCTTTCAAATGGAAGTCGATCTTCGGACCATAAAACGCACCATCACCAGGATTAAGGACAAAATCAATACCTAGGTCTGTGAGAGCTCCCTCAAGAGCGCTCTCCGCTTTATCCCAAAGTTCCTGCGCACCAATAGATTTTTCAGGCTTGGTCGAAAGCTCAATATGATCAAAATTAAGCCCTGTTGTCTTATATACTTCAAAGATTAGCTTTATACAGCCTTCTATTTCAGTCTGAAGCTGCTCAGGCGTACAAAATACATGCGCATCATCCTGTGTAAAACCACGTACGCGCACCAAGCCATGGATTTCACCACTGCCTTCGTATCTATGAACATGTCCAAATTCAGCCCATCGAAGCGGTAGATCGTGATGACTATATAGTTCTGACTTATACAGAATAAGCGCTCCTGGACAGTTCATGGGTTTTACAGCATACTCACGACCATCTTTCTCGCAAGTATAGTTTTTATCTGCATAATTCTGCCAGTGACCCGATATCTCCCAAAGCTCTCTATTCATAATCTGCGGAGTTTTAAACTCTTCAAAACCATTCTCTTCACCAATACTACGGAGATAATTTTCAAGCTCACGATAAAGAATAACACCATTAGTGCGCCAAAAAGCCATACCTTGGGCTTCCTTTGGGTGAAACTCAAATAGCCCCATCTGCTTACCAATTACACGATGATCTCGTTTTTTTGCTTCTTCTATTCTATTAAGGTGCTCAGCAAGTTCTTCTTTTGAGGCAAAAGTAGTGCCATAAATCCTAGTCAACTGCTGTTTACTAGAGTCACCATGCCAGTACGCACCAGCGATACTCATTAACTTAAAGTTACCAATTTTACCCGCAGACGGCACATGAGGTCCTAGGCACAGATCTTCAAATCCTCCCTGAGAATAAAAAGAAATAACATCACCTTTAGCAGCCTTGATATTATCAAGCTTGTATTCATCATCAACATACTTAGCCTCTGCTTCCTCGCGGGTCAATTCATTACGCTCAAACTTTGCATTCTGCTTTACGATTCTCTTCATCTCTTTCTCAATCTTTTTAAGATCATCGGCAGAGATTGGTTCTGGAGAATCTACGTCATAATAAAAACCGTCTTCAATCGCTGGGCCATAAGCAAACTTTGTGCCTGGATAAATCTTTGCAATTGCTTCTGCCATGACATGTGCAGCAGAGTGACGCATTAATTTTAGGCCAACAGCATCCTTTGAAGTAACGAGTGAAACTTCACTATCGTTATCTACCATGCATGTCGTGTCGACTAATGTTCCATTGACAATACCAGCGAGCGTAGCTTTGGCAAGGCCAGAGCCAATACTTTTTGCAATATCAATTACAGATACTGCACTCTCGAATTCTTTCTTACTTCCATCAGGTAGAGTTATAGTAACCATATTAGTCTTTCTATTAAAACATAGCAAATTTATAGACCAAACTTGCCTAAATCACTCCGATACGAATTACCCGCAAACAACAGCGAATAAACTCCGTATACAGCCAATTTTACAAATATAATAGAATAAAAGGATGATTTGCGCAAAGACGCAACAGAAGAGGATGGATACCAGCTTATGATTAATTTAGCTAATCATAGCCTACTCCAGACCTTGAGTTGAATTTTTGCGTCCTTTTTCTATCATTCCAACTGGCAAGCTTTTACACCCCAGTCAGCTTTAATAAAGTAAATTAATTACTTTTTATCATTATCGAGCGCCACAAAACTCAAACGCTTCTTTATCCTTATGCAGGAAGGACGCTCCCTCATAAGTACATTTATCCGAACAAGCCACTCCTGTTATCCCTAACAAAATACCGCTCGAACAGATCAAATTAACACTTTAAACACCTATGCATATAACATCAAGAATAAGCATTACACACAATCCTGAATACTATGCATTCCCAACTTTTTTCAATCCAAAATCATTACCAACTCACCACATAAACACTCTGCAGCAAATGTCTTAAGTTGGTGGGCGATACTGGACTCGAACCAGTGACCCCCAGCTTGTCGAGCTGGTGCTCTAGCCAACTGAGCTAATCGCCCCCATTTTTCGGATAATTATATATCACCTTATAATCTTGTCAGAATTATAAGTCCTTAAAATATACGCATTGAAAAGCTAAAGTCAACCTTAATTCTTCAATTTTTCTCGAAAGAATCAAGCTGCAAGCCACCCAATATTTCCAGTTAATCTCATATTTACTTATTTTTGCCATTTTAAAACTAAATTTTACCAAACTTGCAACCTATACGACTAAGGTACTAGACAACACCCTCTTCAACATATTACAGTTTATTATCTATATATTGCGACCTCCGCAGTTGAGTAACTTCAATTTCAACAGCACATTTATTTTACTTATTATTAATCTTATCTAAAAAATAAATATATTCCTTATTGAAATTATAGACGACTGGTCTATTATTAATATTATGAAAAATAATAACAGAAAACAGGAAATAATAAAAGCTGGAACTTCATTAATATCCAACAACGGATATAATGCAACAGGGATTGATTCAATCTTAAAAAAGGCAAGTGTACCTAAAGGTTCATTTTATCATTATTTTCAAAATAAAGAAAATTTTGGATTAGCTGTGATTGATAAATTTGCCCATGATTATAATAATATGCTGGACAAGTTTTTTAGTGATATAAATTTTACTCCACTCAATCGCATACGCAACTATCTTGAGCACATAATAGAATATTTGACTCAGAAACAATTCACAAAGGGTTGTCTTATTGGCAATTTGGGTCAGGAACTTTCAGATCAGAATGAATGTTTCAGACAAAAGTTAGACGCTATTTTCCTGATATGGAAACAAAAATTTAAAGCCTGCTTTGAGGAAGCTCAAAAAATTGGGGAATTAAATACCGATATTTTACCAGAAGCTATTGCAGATTTCTTCCTTGCAAGCTTGGAAGGAGCAATCCTTAGAGCTAAAGTGACAAAATCTCCTGAACCGCTGGAAAATTTTCTTAAAATTTTATTTTCAAAGATTCTTACAAAATAATTTTTTATTTTAACAATAATAGACCAGTCTGTTCTACTCCTGAGTCTATAACTAATGAAAGGGAAAACATGAAAACCTTATTTGAAAAAGTCAAACTAGGAAAACTTTTAGTAAAAAATCGATTTGTTAGAAGTGCTACCTGGGAAAACATGACAACAGAAGATGGCCACCTTACCGCTAAGCTTATTAAAATTTATGATGAATTAGCCAAAAATGATGTGGGTTTAATTATAACTGGCTACGCCAATGTTGTTGAAGAAGAGCAGCCTAATCACGGGATGATGGGAATTTATAATGATTCTTTTATCAATGAATATCAGGAACTGACTAAATTAGTACATAGCTATAATTCAAAAATTATAATGCAAATTGCATATGGCGGAACAAAAACTACATATAATCTTGGAAATAGAACCATCTACGCACCAAGTGAAGTAGCTGAGAGAAGTACAAAAGTTACTGGTAAAGCAATGACAAAAGAGGAGATAGGATACATCGAAGATGCTTTTGCAGATGCTGCAGCAAGAGTTCGTCAATCTGGTTTTGATGGTGTCGAAATACATGCAGCTCATACCTATCTGATCAATCAGTTTCTGAGCCCTTATTACAATAAAAGAACTGACGAATATGGAGGAAAACTTGAAAATCGTATGAGATTTTTGACTGAGATATACCGTAAAACCCGAGAAAAAGTAGGCAGTGATTTTACTATAATAATAAAACTCACTTCAAGTGAATTTTTTGATAACGGTCTGAGCTTTGATGAAACAAGAAAAATTTCCAGAAAACTTGAAACTCTTGGAGTAGACGCCCTAGATATAACAGGCAATATCCACGGTAAAGCCAGAACCATGATTGGCCAGGAATTTGATAATTATAAACTCCAAAGTGAAGGATATTTTTCTGAATATGCCAAAGTAATAAGCAAAGAAGTCAGCATACCTATTATCACTGTTGGAGGTTTTAAAGATATTGATGTAATGGAAAAAATACTGAACGAGAGCAATATAAGCTTCTTTGGTTTATCAAGACCGCTACTTGCAGAGCCTGATTTAATCAAAAGATGGAAATCAGGTGATAAAAGAAAGGCTATGTGCATAAGCTGTTCAAAATGCAGAACAGATAAAGGCAATTATTGCGTCATTTTTAACAAATAAAAGCTTTATATCATACACTCTTAACATTTCTGAAAGGCTGCAAGTTAAAAACCCAGGTCACGCAACCTTTCAGTATACATAAATTATATTTAATCGTTACCTATACATACATTATTATATATAATTCCTCAACATCAACTCAGCAGGGAGTGCATTAATATAATATTGATCGGCAAGATAATCCTTTTTATACTTTCTTACATAATGAGAAAGCAGAGTAACTGGCACAATTAAAGGTAACAATTTTTCGTAATACTTATCAATTATCTCAATTAATTCCACTTTTTCATCTTTTATCAGATCATCTTTGAAATATCCTAAAAGGTGCTCAAGGACATTTCTATGGGTCTTTACTGTAGCCTGCTCCAACATTGTATCGGTAAGTAATAATAAATACTCCCTGCATATATCATTTAATGTATCACTTTTTACATCCGCCACAAGTTTACCCATTAGTTTTAAATTTGTTTGAGAATGACTCATAAAAATATACTTATGTTTCTGGTGAAATAGCTGAATACTGGCAATAGTTGCACCCTCTTTTAAGAGTCGTTGCCAGCGAGAATATACAAAGACATGCTCAAGAAAATTTTCTCGTAACCCGACATCATGGAGACGCCCTTCATCAATAACAGGAATTAAAGGAAATTCTTTCATAAAACGAGCAGCAAATAATCCGCTTCCAGCTCCAGCAATCCCGCCTTCTGGAGTATAAATTTTTACACCTTTCATCCCAGAACTTGGTGATTTTGCTTTAAATATATAACCACAAAGTTCTTCTTTTCTGATTTCTGGTATTATATTCTCAATCCATCTCTCAATAATTTCTGTTTTGTCATCTTTTGTATTAATAGTTAAAAGGCGATGATTCGCAACAGTCCCGACAAGCCTCATTGCAGGACGTGGTATGCTCAGCCCACAATCTGCTTCTGGACAATACCCTACCCATTGGAAAAAATTTCCCAGAGTATCAGTAATATAACGGTCATGCTTATGCTGTCCATCATACCGAACCTTTTCACCAAGAAGACACTTGCTTATCCCTACTTTAATCTTTTCCATCATATCTCCTTGTCTTTTATTAATATCCACAATATCCAATGTCTCAATTTTAATACTATATTAAATAAAACGCCAAAGAAAAACCCTTGACGTTCTTAATATAATCCAAATTAAAATATAAATATTACTTTTTGCCCTATTCTGTACTCTGCTGTGTAAGTGAGAGATAACCAATATTCTCAAGCCCATATTTATCATCTACTGAAAACATAAATTCTCTATCTGTTTCAGAAAAACTCACAATATCCACCTTAATAGCCCCTTTTCTTGGAAGCATATTCTCAATTACTTCAGGCCATTCAACAATAGCAACTCCCTGCTCATAGCCAAAAAAATCTTCAAACCCAAGATCACCAATACTCGCAGCCTCAGCAAGTCTATACGCATCAAAGTGATTTAACTCAAGTTTGGCTCCTTCATATTGCACATGAAGAACAAATGTTGGACTGGTAACATCTTCCTCAACTCCCAAACCTTTAGCGAGTCCTTGAGTAAAACAAGTTTTACCAGCTCCAAGGTCACCGTTGAGTAAAAAAACCTCTCCCCCTTTACAACTTGCTCCTATCCTCATACCCAGTTCCTGGGTTTCCTGAGGACTTCTTGTAATTGTTTTATATTCAAAAATACTCATAATTAATTTGCACCAGAAGAACTAATTAAAGTTATAAATAATAAGAGCAAAACTAAAAATTATGCTCATATCCAGCAGCATCAAGCATTTTAAGAGTACCATCACTAGTCGCGACTCTTAACCCCTGATTATTTTCAACTCTACCTATACATGAGAGTTTTGTTTTTATCCCAGTCTCAGCCCAGACTTTGAGCAATTTACTCCAAGACTTTTCTGAGACAGAGAACAACAACTCAAAATCTTCTCCATCACTAAGAGCATGTTCCATAGGGCTCTTCCCAGACTTCTCAGAAAGTTTGATTGCATCTTTTGAAATTGGTATCTCAGGCTCTTCTAGAACAGCACCTAGATTACTCGCAGCCAACATTCTGGAAATATCCATGGTAAGACCATCTGTTATGTCCATGCAAGATTTAACCTCTACCAATTGGATAAGCTTTTCAATTTCCACAAACCTTGGAATAGGCATCATATGTTTACCAAGAATAGACCCTCCAAGTTCACCTGTAACAATAAGAAGATCCCCTTCTCCAACTCCATATCTCATAATCGCAGACTCTCCATATGGAGTTCCACCAACAGTAATATTTACCGAAGTAGGACCATATGCACTAGTAGTATCGCCACCAATAATACTCAAGTTATACTTCTGTGCACAAGAAACGATGCCTTCCATCAAGCGCATAGCCCATCTATCTCCAAGCCCACGTCTCATATTTAGGGCAACAAGTCCCCAAAGCGGCCTACAGCCACTTGCAGCAAGATCAGACAACGCTGCGGCAACAGCCTTATAACCAATCTGCAAAGGATCCGCTTCAGCATCAAAATGAGTTCCTTCTACAACAGTATCCGTGCTAAAAGCCAGCGCCTGCATATCACTTACATCAACATGTCCGCAATCGTCATGACCTGCACCTATAATGACAGTATCATTACATCGAGCCAACCTCTTACTCAGCCAGTCATGAAATACTCTTTCACTCATCTACTATATCGCCTTCCATCGCTTGGATTTGGTGTTTTCCACCTTTTATGAATCCAGAGCCATTGTTCAGGATTTTCCGAAATTATTTTTGATAGTTCATTGTTCACTTTTTCTGTTATTTTATATACTTCTTCCTGTGAATTTTCCTTACTTTCAGGGATAACTGGTATACCCAATACAACTTTAAACTTCATTGGCTTTGTACCATCGCGAACCATAGCACATGGTAATATTGGAACGTTTAACCTGATAGCCATTTCAGAAACAGCAGTATTTGTACTTGATGATCTTCCTAAAAACGGAACTTTAAGCCCCTGCTCCCCAGCATCCTGATCAATAAGTACGCCAACAGACTTCTTACGCTTTATAGCCTGCAACATCTTTACTATAGCGCCATCTTTATCCCAGATTACCTGTCCGGAAGACTCTCTGACATCTTTTATTAATTTATTTAAAAGCGGATTATCTAAAGGTCTTGCTACAGAGCCACCAAGAAAACCTTTTAACGCAGACGCCGCTCCGGTAAATTCCCAATTTCCAATGTGCCCAGTTGCAAAAAACACCCCTTTACCTGATTCCTCAACCAGATTATTAATAATATCGACAGTATCTCCCCAATAAACAATTTCATCAATATTATTGACATTCATAGTCTTAATTCTTACTGCTTCAGCACATAAACAACCAAAATGGTTATAAAATTTATCTACTAAAACATCATACTCTCTATCTGAATATTTATTGCCAAAACATTCTTTCATCTGATATTTAATAAATTTCGATGATCTACCACTAAAAAGACAAAATATTTTTGCGAAAAACTTCCCCAATTTCGCACTTATAAATAAAGGCAAAATTCTTAAAAATCCTGACCCCATAATAAATGCCGCATACTCAAAATAATCTTTAAAAGTTGGAGAAATATTATTGCCTATATCTGCCATGTTTCTTTAAAACTCCCACTTCTTACCACTGATAATTTCAAATGCATCAATATATTTTTGACGAGTCTTAAGGACAACATCTTTAGGTAATTCTGGAGAAGGAGGAGTTTTATTCCAACTGGTTCCTTCAAGCCAGTCTCTAACAAACTGTTTATCAAATGAAGGAGGATTTTCACCTGTTTTATACGTTTTAGCAGGCCAGAAGCGCGAACTATCAGGAGTTAAAACTTCATCAATAAGAATAACATCATCATTATATACCCCAAACTCAAACTTGGTATCAGCTATTATAATACCCTTATCTTTTGCAAAGTCAGCGGCTTTTTTATAAAGATTTATTGATGCCTCCCGCACTTTTTTTGCATTATCTGCTCCCAGTATTTCTTCCATCTGTTCATAGCTTATATTTTCATCGTGATCGCCAATCTCAGCCTTAGTAGAAGGGGTAAAAATCGGTTCTGGAAGCTGAGCTGCCTGTTCCAGGCCTTCTGGAAGCTTGATTCCACAGACAGTCCCGCTTTTCTGGTACTCTTTCCAGCCACTTCCCACAAGATATCCTCTAACTATACATTCAGCGGCCAGCGGTTTTGCCTTTTTCACAATCATACATCTGCCACGAAGAATCTCTTTTAGTTCATCTGTAATATTCAACTCTTCAACAGAATCTGTGATCATGTGATTATCAATTATCTCTTTGAGGTATTCAAACCAAAACAAGCTTAGTTGAGTTAATGCTCTGCCTTTATCGGCGATTGCAGGGTCCAACACAACATCAAAAGCACTGATTCTATCAGTAGTAACAATCAATAATTTATCGCCAAGGTCATAAATATCCCTTACCTTGCCTTTATTAATAAGGTTAAGACCGGAAATAAAAGTATCCTCTAATGCACCACTTAAAATATTGTCTTCGCTACTGCTCATCTTTTAATCACCTTTTGTTGTTATTTGGTTTAAAATAAGTGAAATTACTCACACTATATTATAAAAAAAATAATAATTTATGATTTAATTCCATATTAAATTATTGCACATTTCCTCTGGTTAGTATTTTAACCGTATCTATACAAAAAACAATGGGAAAAGCTTTTTACAACAATAAAAAACAGACTCTAAAGTATTATGCCTTTAAAGCCTGAATTATACTAATACTCTATAATGTGTTATTAAAAAATCAAGCCTGTTTCAAATGTAAAATGATTTGAATCTTTAACAGAATTATCATTCATTCCACTAGCTGTTGAAATTAGATTACTATACTCTGCTTTAACCCATACCCCGTTTGCAAAATCATACCTAGCGCCAGCTCTCAGCCTGACTGCAGAAGAAGAAAAATGCGGATAAAATGCTCCTGAAGATGAATTAACTGTTGATTTATAAAGCTCAGACCCAGAAGCAAAATATCCATAAGCTGCGCCAAAGGCTATGAATAATTTCTCCGTCAAATGATAATCTGCACCTAATGAAACGCTAAAGTCATAAGTATCAGAATAATAACCTGGATTCAAGGTATATGCTGACTCAAGATAAATTCCGTACTTATCTGTTAGGTATGCAACACCAAGATCAAATTGAGGAGAATATGAAGAACCCCTTCTATTTGCTATAGTATATGTTCCCTGCCCTAAATCAGCAAGCCCAACATAAGTTGCTGAAAAAAGGAGACCTTCAATCATCGCAGGCTTATACTCAATATTAAGACTACAATTCATAAAACCATTATTCCTAGCATCTCCATTTGGAGCTAAAATAGATTGAGCTATGTCACTATCATACCCACCCAATAATCCACCTGTATCACCAAGATCTGAAGGAGAAAAAATCGCCCCTGTCAATGTAATCTCATCATTAAATGAATAATATAGTTTGGCTCCCATTCTAGTGATATCATCGCCAGGGTTGTTTGCCGCAGATCCATGTTGCACAACAAACGCCTGAGAAAATTCTTTTACAATAGGGTTAGTAATAAATACTCTACCCCATGGATCGGTAGAGCTGGAGTACATACCGCCATAAATCCCTATATAACCAACCTGTGTACCAAATCCTGAACCACCAATATTATTCCATTGAAAATATGCTTTATCGAAATTAAAAGGTCTGATATCTATAAACATACTCAAGTCTTCATTAAATTGCATATCAAATGTAACCGAAGCCGTATCCATTGTCCAGCCAAGCCTTGTTGCATATTGTCCTCCCCCCGGCTGAGATTCATCTTGATGATTATAATTAGGATCGAAATCTGCATAATACCTAACCTGAACTTTTCCACCTACTCTAACACTAGCACTACCAGATTTACTGCGTAAAGCTTCTGGAGCTCCTCCGGCAGACTCTCGCATAACTTTTCTATCAGTATCCAGCTCAATCTGCATTGATCTAATATTATCATTATAATTCTGACGCTCATTTATTATCGTTGTTTGCATAATATCTATCTTTTTCTGCATTTTGTTAACTTTTTGCTCCATCTCAAACTTCATTTTACTGATAGTCTGCTGCATCTCTTTTTTCATACTTTCAATTGCTTGCTGAACTTGAATTGATTGAGTCTCTTGAGCAAAAACAGGCACACTGACAAAACCCATTAAAATAGCAAAAATACACATAGATTTATGAGCCTTCATAGAGCACCTTTCTTAATAATATTTCATCTTAATATGTTATAAATTCGACCATTTTAGGTATTTGCTAAAGTATATTTTTTTAAATGAGCAATTGAACTTTTGAACTTTTATCCTATAATACTATACTACTGGCACAGATTTTGTATACAGAGCCTTACAAAGGATTATCAATGTCACCAGAAATGTATCACGGCATGAACATGCAAATGGCACAACGCCAGGAAATGATCATGACCCCGCAGATGATTCAATCAATGGAAATGCTCCAGATGCCACTTCTTGAATTGGAGCAGAGGATACAGCATGAATTAATTGAAAACCCGGCTCTAGAGCTTAGTGATTTAAAAGATACTGAAAATTATGATGAATCGAAAAATAAATCAGATTCGGATAATTTTGATTCTGAAGATAACTTCGAAAATGATATATCAGACGAGCTTTATGACCTTAAACATGTGGATGACATTGATTATAACTGGAATGAAATTTATGATGACACTATATCAAAAAGAAGTTACGAAGATGATGATGATCGTTTTGATGTAATTGCCAATACTGAAAACCACGCAGAATCTTATATCGAATCACTTTTAAAACAGATTCACTTTCTTGATCTTACTGAAAGAGAATTGACTATTGCTGAAGACATTATATCCTCTTTAGACCAGTCAGGATATTTAACGACTCCTTTTCCAGAATTAAAATTCACTACAACTTTACCTCCTGTCACTGAAAAGGAGTTCGAAGATGTGCTTGACGAAGTGCAGCATCTTTCACCAGCAGGTACTGCTGCGCGAAGTTTATCGGAGTGTCTGGTACTCCAGCTTGATACTATTGATGATCCAGCAAACCTTCTTGCCAGTCAAATTGTAGAAAATCATCTTGAAGATCTTGGAGCAAACAGATTGCCCCTTATTGCAAAAAGTCTTAGAACAAGTATAGAGGAAGTAAAAGACGCTGTAAATTTAATAAAAAATCTTTCACCCCACCCCATTAATGAATACAGCGAAGAAAGTGCTCAGATTGCAAGACCAGATATAATTATTGATATCATTGAAAGCAAGGAAGCTGATATCCGCAAGGCAAAAGATAAAATTATTGAGTTAGAGCGCGAACTTAGAAAATTAGAGCTCAGCAATCACGATGAAAAGAGTGATTATCTTGTACGTGCAGCAAAGGCAAGCCTTCATGATGCCCATACAGAACTAAGTCTTTACGAATATGATGGTATGGTGTGGGAGTTAAGACTCCCAAATGGCCCAACGCCTGAAGTATCAGATACCTTTCTCGCGCTATATGATAATACTGGCAGAGGTGAGATAATTCGAAAAGCAATAATGAATAATCCCGAAAAGAAAAAAGAATTCGAACAGATGCAGAAGTCTCTAAAAGAATCTGGACAGAATAAAGTCTTTAGAGAACGCTTTCAATCAGCTTTTGACATTGTAAGAGCTGTTCAACAGAGAGAACTCACACTTACACGAGTGACACGAGAAATTGTAGCACGCCAGAAAGATTATCTTGCAGGACGAATCCCTGCACCTGCACCTTTAATGATGAAAGAAGTTGCAGAGTTTTTAGATATCGATATTGGTACTGTAAGTCGCGCAGCTAGGGACAAATTTGCACAGACGCCAATTGGACTCAAGCCTTTAAGAGAATTCTTCACTCGTTCATCATCACCAACTTCACAGAATTCAGCTTTCCCAGCGATAACTCCAAATAACAATAACTCTACTACTGCATCATTTGTACCAGAAGGAGGCTACAGTAATATACAAATCAGAAATAGAGTTAAAGAACTTATTGATGCTGAGGACAAAAAGAAACCCCTAAAAGATGATCAGATTCAAGTTATGCTTGAAAAGGAAGGGATCATTATTAAACGAAGAACTGTCGCTAAACACAGACTAAAACTTGGCTATAAAAATTACTCCCAAAGAAGGGTATACTAACGAAACAAGACACATATGACAAATAAAAACAGAAACAGAGAAAATGAACAGGAATTACGCAGTCAACGACTTGCATATGTTGGAGCACTTGCAGCGGGACTTGTCCATGAAGTTCGTACTCCGCTCAATGCTATTCAACTCAACGCACAGCTACTAGCTGAGGATGCGTCAAGTCTGCCCGATAATATTTCCAATAAATTCGTACGTCGTAGCCAGCGAATATATAAAGAAGTAAAAGCCCTTACCAAGACACTTGAGATGTTTCTAAATTTTGCACGGCCTCCTCGCATGGAGACAGAGCCACTAGACCTTAATAGATATTTAAGAGAACTTTGCGAATTTGTTCAACCTGAAATGGATGAGAATGGAGTAGAACTTGAGACCCACCTTGCTCCAGATATGTTTCCAGTTGTAATTGATCAGAATCAATTTACCCATGTAATTTTAAATATTCTTCGTAACGCAAATGAAGCCATTGATCAAAGACATGAAAATGGAGATGAATTTGATGGTAAAGTCAAGCTTTCAACGTTTGAAAGTAATAAAAACATCCGCATAGAAATAGAAGACAATGGAATTGGTATTGACCCTGCTAATGAAGAGAAGATATTTGAAGTTTTTTATACTACTAAAGAAAAAGGAACAGGACTCGGTCTAGGCATTGTGAAACGAATTATAGAAGACCATAGAGGCACCATTGAAGTATCTTCAAAAGACAGTACTGGGGCAATATTCAATATCCTCCTCCCTAGAGGCTATCTTATTACTTCCACTGAAGCTACACCTTGATACTTAATTACTATATTTAAAATACTATCGTGATCTTATCTATAAAAATACCATAAGTCATTCTATAATTTTAAAAATGACCTACTTGCAACTCTTGTATTTTTCCCGTTGACCTTACTACTAACCAAATTCATAAAGTCAAAACTCTTCTCAACTATCTCACTATAATTTGGTCGCGATATCTCAATACTGAATACATTGGATAACTTAAAACTCAAGCGAGACGTACTAGTTAGTTCAACCTGCGTATTTTCTACTAAATTAATTTCAGCATATTCAGTATAAATATCAGAATAATCATGTAGCACATATTTTCCTTCTCCCCTTTTATAAAGAGACAAGAAAGATAACGCCTTTTTTGAATCCATCTTATTATCAGTCGTATTATGCCTCAACAACAACATCTCAAATTTATTCCCCGTAACACCATCAATCCCCAATTGATAACTATGAATCATACTGAATGGAGAAGAAAGCGACATACATTTTACTTTATTGCTTTTATATAAGTTATCTCTTAACTCAACAGTATTCTTATTTATTGCATTACACGACATTTTTCCCGAACTTATAAGAACCCTATCTGTTTTATGCGGAATTACCTTTCCAGAGCCAACTCTCATAAACCCGTATAGTTTACCTTCTGACAGGCTGTCTTTGATATTTGTTACAGCATTTTTAAATTTAAAAATATCAAATTTGTTAGAAGTCATTGATGACCTTGCATGCTTCAAGTCGTCACCACTACTTCTTCTTTTTACTAACTTCATAAATGGTGTTGATAATTTTGTATATTTCCTTTGAGCTTTAACCCCAGCAAAAACACTCGCATCTAATATCGCAAAAACAGGATTTACTGCTATTTCCGTCTGCACATCAGCACTATCCACATTAGAAATAACATGTGGACAAATTTTACCAGTTGAAAATCTCATGAATTTTAGGCTATTATATTTTGTACTCTTATTCGACGTCAACTCTTTCAATCGCTTAAGATTAAGGGTATCAAATACATTAGCTTTCCGGCTTAAACAATTAGTCTCAGCTGAAAATTTAAAAGTATGCTTCATTCCAAATAGTGTCGAAATACCTTTTGATCGACAATATACTACTTGTATTCCTTCTTTGATCTCACTGCTATTATTAGATATAATCCCTAATGTATCCTTAGCACCCCCTAGCACTTTACAAGAGACAACAGGTTCTATTGTATGCTTAAATAATTTTCCTGAAATTAATGGCATAAACGTCAAAGAGTTTTTAATTTTTATATATTTTGAAATAGCTTGCGTTGGCTTTATCCGCAACATGTCAAAATTATTAGATATTAATTCTAACGCTTTTTTCTTATTAATGATGCTCATTGGTTTTTTCAGAATAAACGGACTTGATAGTCTAAAGCTAGAATTACTTCTATTAATTATAGCCTCAATATTTTTATCTAGTACACATTCTAAATCAGCAATCTGATTAAAAACCTCATCGCGTTTTTCTGCTTCGATATGTGCTTGTTTTGCAGATATTGAATTTTTAAGCAAAGGGGGAAAACCTGATCCTGGATAATTCGCAGCTATCTTCTTTAAGTCACTCTTAGGCTTTCTACAAGATGACAAAACATCAAATCTATTTGCTGTAATATACTTATTCGCTTTAACACTTATTTTTTCAATCTGTTTAATACCAAATGTATTGCTCAAACCTAATTTTGATACTCTAATATAATTTACTGAATTTTCTGTCTGCAGCAAATTGCAAATTGGAAGTTCTTCTTCGAGCTCCTGTTCTCTTGTTTTATTCTCAGTAATAGGAATAAAGTAAATTTCAGAAAAATCAATAGCCTGCTGAGCTTCAATTTTACGCATACGAATAAGTTCAAGCATTGCAATAAAAAAGCCTACCATTTCATCTTCGCTGGGGGAATCTGAAAGAATACTACTAAAACTTACTCGACCTCTCAGACAGACAACCTCTTCTATCTGCTGAATACGTATTTCAGTAGGTACCTCTTCACTCACAATCTCTCTTGGAGCTCTTTCATTGAGCATTCTACGAGCGATACGCTGAAAAGCAGCAAGAAGATTAAGCGCTCCAAGCTCTTCAGCTTTTTCTTTTACAACAGCCTGAAATTCTGGTTCTTTTACAGATCTACTATATCTTACTCCAAACTCATCAGACATTGCCTCCAGCTCAGCTGCAACCTCTTTAAATTTTTTATACTCAAGCAAAGCTTCTACCAGCCCCTGCCTTGGATCAAAAATTTCATCCTCGTCATCATCCTCGTCTTTTACATCAGGAAGTAACATCCGCCCTTTGATTTCAGTAAGCATTGAAGCCATGGCTAAAAATTCACCACCAGCATCTACATCTATTTCCTGCATTTTATTGAGCTCATTAAGATACTCTTTGGTTACATGTCCAACAGGAATATCATGAATATCTATCTCATCCCTACGAACAAGATAAAGCAACAGATCAAGCGGTCCTGAAAAAGTATTCTGCACCTCAATATTTCTTACCATGATTCCCTTTGACTCTCACATTAATTAGTAAATAGGTATAAATAACCATTTTAAGAATTATAGCATTTTCACACCTCGTATAAATATCTTTTTGCATAATATTTTCTTTAACTTTACAGACTTTTAATAATTTTTTATAATTTTTTAAATTACAAATATTTGGAGAATATAATGAATCTTGATATTACAGATAAACTGATTAAAGATTTTATGTTTTTATGGGCAACGATCGACCCTATAGGAACTCTTGCGCTTTTTGCTTCTCTTACGCACAGCTTTACTCCTGAGCATAGAAATAAAACTGCCCTAAAAGCTATTCTTTATTCGACCTATATTTTAATTAGCAGTATTGTTATTGGTCAAATTTTTTTATCCTACATGGGTATCCAATTAATATCCCTGCAACTAAGCGGAGGGATTATTCTCTTTATATTTGGACTTCAAATGATTTTTAAAAACGATAGCCCTAGTTCTATGAACATTGAGCCGAATCATGATATTGCTGTATTTCCTCTGGCAATACCATCTATAGCAACACCAGGAGCTATTATGGCTGTTATCATTCTTACCGATAATTCTAATTTTGATTTCATAACTCAAATTTACACTGGACTTATGCTCCTGCTTGTTCTTGGTATTACATACTGTTTTTTGCTTTTAGCCAATCCAATTATGAAAATTATTGGTAAAAATGGCTCTACAATTCTTGTAAAAATCATGGGAATGGTACTTGCGGCCTTATCTACAGAAATTATAATGACTGCCTTGAATATACCTGAATGGGTAGAACAAATTGCAAAATAATGGGTACAATGCAAAAAATAGCACTGTACCCAAGTATAATTTTTCTCAATTATATGCTACTTCTTTTTGTTTGCTAGTGCAGTATAATTATCCTGATACCCGTTACCCTTGATTGATATTCTATATTCGCCATTCAAATCTTTATTAATTTCGACAAAAGCGTATTGACTATCTTTAATTTTATCTGCTCCACCAGTCTCACTGTATTCAGGCCATTCCTGACTAAATCCAACATTACCTTTAAGTACAAAGTAATTAATTCCATTAATATTTTTATATTCACCAGAATGATCGTGTCCAGCGAATGCTGCAATAACATCGCCGTCCTGCTCAAAAATGCTTCTCAATACATCTGCATTTTTAATTGTATGATTCTCAGTATTATCACGATGAATTACATGATGAGAGAATATAACAGTAGGAAGATTTGAGGCAGCCAGATCCTGCTTCAGCCAGTCCAGCTCATCTTGCGGAATCCACGCATCCTTCCAATCCCAGAAAGTATCTTCTTTAGTATTCATATCAAATGCTCTATGTGGCTCCGCAACAGTATAGTCCGCATCAATAACAATATAATGCACTCCATTACTATTGAATGAGTAATATGTCTTCCCTTTTTCAATACCTGTATTATCTACATTGCTCAAAAATTGATCACGTGTTAAATTATCAAATTCATGATTACCTAAAACATGATAACTCGGACCTGGATAACTCTTGAGAATCTCCTCGATCTCTTTTAAATTTATTACAGGATCTTTTCCATTATCCTTATTCAAGGTATCTACTAAGTCTCCTAATTCAATAACAAAATCTGCGTCATCTTTTACCATTTCCCGAATAAAATGTGAAGCTTTTTGCATACCTGCAGAGTAAATACGTGAAGTTGTGTTTACCTTATCTGTATGGTGTACATCAGTAATTACACCAAATTTTGCTAATGTACCTGCAAATACCGGTGATGCCATTCCGGCAACAACTACAGCAGCTACAGCAACCCTTTTAAATAAGTTCATTTCTCAACTCTCCTGACATAATATAAAATACAAAAAGTAATTTTATAACACCATTGTTATAGAATATTTCCTATACTTTATATTTATTTATGTTAGTTATTTATTGTCGCAGAATTAAATTATTATTTTGTAAAATTAAAATACCCTTTACCACATTGCATTAGTTATATATAAGTGAGGAAATAACAATGAAAAAATTTATACTATGCTTTGGAGACTCCAACACTTGGGGATATTCACCTGACGGAGTAACAAGATACAACAGCTCAGTACGCTGGCCATCTGTAATGCAGAGCAAGCTTGACGCTGATTTTAAAGTTATTGAAGAAGGTAATTGCGGTAGAACAACCATATATGACGATCCAGAAGAACCTGATCGAAACGGTATTAAATCGTTTCCAACAATCCTTGAGGCTCACGCACCACTTGACCTAGTTATTATTATGCTAGGGACCAATGATCTCAAAAACTGTTATTCTGCATCAGCAATGGACATTGCTAAATCTCTAAAAAAACTTACACAAATTGTTTTATCCCATGATTTATTACAAAATCACATGCCAGAAATTTTAATAATAGCACCACCTCCAATTGCTAATGCTGATAAATCACGGTTCAAGCCAACATACATCAACGGAATAAAAGAATCATTCAAAATAGGCAGCACTATTACTGAACACTTCAAAGACACAAATATAAAAACCTTTGATGCAGGGCAATATATTAAAAGCAGCACTAGAGATGGTATTCACTTAGAGCCCTCAGAGCATATAAAACTTGGAGAACTGATTGCTCAAAAAGTAAAATTAATCTTTTCATAACTTCCTAGCGACCAGATATGTCTGTCCATAATTAACATTTATTTAAACTTAACTTATTACTTATATACTTTAGCTAAGACATAATTTTGGACAGACATCAATACAAACAACACACTTCTTACACTCAACACTGGTAATCTCTCACTGCTTTACCTACTCACTAAGACTTACAAAATACACACGCGTATTATCAAAAATTTTACAGTCTATACACTTTGATGAAGTTGCCAATATTCTCATATGAGGTAGCCCAACAAATCTGGATACTGATTGACCAATTGCCATCGTAGCTACCATAATACATATTGTGCTACATGCTACGCCACTGCCTACCAACAAAGATATTACTCCAAAAATTATCAATCCTGAATAATTTATTATATATTCCCAAGGTTTAGCTATACTATTCATAATCAGTACCATAAAAAAATCTATCTTAAGCATATCACCAGCAGAATATAGTACAAAAATTATTACTGAAACCCAGACAAGATATAATGGATATTTAATAAACCTTATCCATCTGCTTTTTATTCTCCTTGACTGCACCTATTGCAACTACACTCTGTATACCTTTTACAGGACATAACCACCCACACCAAAACTTTCCAACAAATAATGACAATATAAACAAAGCCCCCAATGCTACCAAACTACCATTGATTATACCTTATGTACTCACACGAAATGGTATAACAGGTGAGAAATAAATGATTATTATTGGAAATAATGCCAGACTGATCATCAGTATTAAAAACCTAACCCTTTACCTTAAACGTTTATAAATGATCACTTTCTTCTATTTTAAATTTAAACTTAATCCTCACAGGCTTCAAGGTATTATTACATATTTCTTCAGCAACTGCTATAAACCTATACCTATATTTCTGATCTGTGAATTTTTTATAATTGTTATGAATAAATCCCTCAAAGCCATACTTTAAGATTATAAATGAAATTTCCAGATCATTTATTTCAAACAAGCCTTCTTTCGTAGCTTGAATAATCAAATCATAAAAAACAGGCATAAACATTTTACGTCTTACCTGATCCATTGCTTTATGACATTTATCAAATAATTCAGGATTATCTATAATACTTTGCACATCAAAAGAATTTCTTTTAGTAAAAAGTATTTTTAATAAATACATAACCGCAAAATCAGCAGGCAAACTCAAAGCATGTGAAATAACCTCTTCAAACTCTACTGATATCGATTCATAAATTATTCTATAAAACAAATTATCTTTGCTTTTAAAGTGATAAAGTATTGTTCCCTTGGTAATATCACAACTTCTTGCAATATCCACAAGCCTTACATCTTGATACCCGATATTAAAAAATTGCTCTTTAGCAACTTTTTTTATTCTGGACTTTACAATTTCACTTTTTTTGTAAGTTATAATATTCGCCTCACTTTTTAAGGAGATACCCTCTGCAAAATATATTTATTCTTTTCAATCCTATTATCTTTAGCCCTGCCCTTTTTGCATTTTCAATCTGCTCTTCTACCTTCTTTCTAGAAACATGCCCTTTAGGTTCTACTACCAGCATCTTACCTCCATTCTTCAAAACTTTTTTTACCTGAATAAAAAATTTGTATTTATCCGGAGTCTCATGTACCATACACATTGCAAGTGCAAAATCTATATCAATATTCAAATCAATATTATCCTGCTTCGCCAGATGTGTTTTAACAACCTCTTCCAGCCTTCTCTTTTCAATTTCTCTCTTTGCTTTTGCAAGCATCTGCTTTTGAATATCAAGTGCAATAACTTTACCAGATGTACCTACTAATTCTGCACCAGCAATTGAATATCTGCCGCCACCACACCCAAGATCGAGAAATATCATCCCTTTTTCAAGATATGGTCCAAGAAAATTATCTGCTCGAAAGATCATCCTCCGCAAAGGATTATCAACAATAAAATTCAACCACCATGGGCATACTTTCTTGCCGTCTGTTTTACGCATAGCACACTCCCAAAATATGAACTCATATAAAGACTCATAACTCTAAAGATTTCTTCAAGCCAACTTTTAGGTTTATACACTACAAACAACCCATTGTCAAAGTTATTTTCATCTCCAATTTGATACAATTTTGACTCTATAAATTATATTAATTTAATATTTATAGTTATTTTTTTGCGCGTAATTTAAGAAACAACAAAATATAATTGATTTACACTTAAAAATAGCGCTTTATTCTTAACCTGATTTATATAATATAACTAAATAATAATTAATATACTAAAGGATAAAATTATTCGTCAATCTTGACCCAGGTCAAAAAAATATTTGACTTTTTATATTCTTCAATAACTTTACAACTTACCACGATCAACTACAGTAAATTTAATGAATTCACAAAATAACAATATAAACAACAATATAAATAATTACATCCCTGCAATCGATGGCTTAAGGGCAATTGCAGTATTGGCTGTGCTCATATACCATGCTGATATTTTTTCTATATTAAAAGGTGGCTTTACTGGGGTTGACATATTCTTTGTTATTTCTGGATATGTTATTAGCAAATCAATTTATGAAAGAAGTGAAAGCAGTTTCAACTCTTATTTTTTAGAGTTCTACTGTAGGCGTATTAAAAGAATAGTGCCAACACTTGTCATTTGTTTAACCATTACAATTATACTATCAACCCTTTTCATTCCTAATTCATGGCTTAGCAACACTATAGACAATACTGGCCTTTCTGCATTTTTTGGGTTGAGTAATTTCTCACTACTACTTAACCATGATTCATACTTTTCACCAAAGATTGAATATATTCCATTTATACACACCTGGTCATTAGCTATTGAAGAACAATTTTACCTGATATTTCCATTATTATTCTACTATTGGATTAGATATAAAAATAGCAATAAAATCAAACAAATATTGTCTTGGACATTGCTAATAGTAATCTCTATTGCATCCATAATCATCTCTATATATGAGACAAATACAGCCCCTAACCGCGCATTCTACTTGCTACCAAGTAGGTTCTGGGAAATGTCTATTGGAGCAATTCTTTTACAAATCCAGGCAAGCTCCAGATTTACATTAAAATCGAAATTGATTATATACATATTATTACTAACAGGATTTATCCTCATTTGTATTGGGTTTATTTATGCTGAGCGCACAGCATTTCCATTTCCATGGGCAATACCTTCCGTAGTAGGAGTACTATTATTGCTTAGTAATATCAGGCAACCCATTCTATTAAAGGCATTAGGTTCTCCCATTATTATATATATTGGCAAAATTTCATATTCATTATATCTATGGCACTGGCCAGTAGCAGTCCTTATGCGTTGGACAATTGGCTTTAACACTACCAGGCAAATTATTCTTTACTTTATTATATCATTTACCTGTGCTGCTATTTCTTATCGCTATATTGAGATACCGATCAGAAAAAATACTACAATATCCCGACAAAAAAACTGGAAAATTATTGCTTCAGGAATATCAATAATCCTGATTTCCTTTTATACTTCTTATACAATTATTAATCTCAAATCAGATCTCAGTCTTAGTGTAACAAGTAATAACTATATATGGCGTTCACGACGCTACCATCGTGATATTAAACTTATCAAACCCGAAAATAACCCAAATATTAACGGGCATAACATCTTTGTCATTGGTGACTCACATACCGCAGCCTATAGAACAATGCTCAATATTGCTTCAGCAAAACTTGGTATCAAAATACATGAATATGAAGAAGGTGGCTGCGCTGTTGCAAGCCTGCTTCTTCCTATGAATAAGGTCGACAATGCTCAAACTTTTTACAAGGAATCTTTTTCAGATATCAAAGCAAAAGCGAAACCAAAAGATATCGTATTTCTTGCTTCACTCCGCATGCCAGAAATTTTTGGTGAAACTGATGAAACACAAATATTAAAAACTCAAAACAGCAGTGATGCTCAATACAATCGCAAACTCGCCCTCATAGAAGCAGATAAAATTATTTCTGATTTTGAAACTTTAGGGCTAATAGTAATATTAGAAGCGCCTTTACCTGTACTCAAATCACAGCCTTACCGCTGTTCAGACTGGTTCAATAAGACCAATCCCGCTGGTGAATTAGGCTCAACGGTCAGCAAAGCATTTTTAGAAAAGCTCAGGAAGCCTGTAATGGATTCAATCAATACCTTACAAATAATACACCCCAATCTCTACGTTTGGGATCCTTTTGTCATTCTATGTAAAGAAGATATTTTCTCAGCCTATGATAAAGACAACCAGCCGATATTCTTTGACTCTGATCACCTAAGCGCACATGGCAACCGCCTACTCGAACCTTCATTCACAACAAAATTGGCAGAGATCTGGGATAAATAACATATTATTAATATTGTTACGGTAACTCATTTACTCTAATAATTACATTTTAAAACATCTACAAAATAACAAATCGCCATAAACCAACAAAGCCTAAAAGCGAATTATACTAATTTATTCTCGACAAAAAAGTTTTTAATATAGAATATGTATCTTATATATTGCTTGCCAATATTTCGTGACGCGAGTTCATATTAGAAAATTATAACTGATACAGATAACTCTACAGCATATCGATATTACGGAGAACAATATATATAATACCACTCTTCTTCAAATACTCTTAATAGCCCAATACATATAATATTGTGGGATGTAATTATCACACCCCACAATATTACTTTACTCAATTACCAAACTTTCTAAAAGAATAAACATATGATCGGCAAAAACAATTACTTTAATTCAAAATATGAAAACTCCAATAGCGTTTTTTTTAAATCTACCTGAGACTGATGAAAATATTAAGCCCTCAGATGGAGAAATTTTTTATCCTGAATTATACTATAGAGACCAGATAAATTTAAATAATGAACTATCCAAACCCCACAATGAGTTCAAACACCAGAATTTTACAAGAAGGCAGCAGAAAAAATTAACCAACAATCTTTCCCAGGTTGTAAAGTTCTGCATATTTTAATATAAGCAATTGTACTCTTACATTAGATATTCATCATTTTAGCATAGTTATCATAACTTAGATACCACTTATTATTTTGATATTCCATAGCACTACTTTTTTTTCGGTATCTTAACCATCTGGTAAGCCCATAAAAAAACATCCATCCCTAAAAAGGGCTGGATGTTTTCATTAATAAAGATTCCGGCGACGACCTACTTTCCCGAGACAGTATCATCGGCGCGGAAGAGCTTAGCTACTGTGTTCGGAATGGGAACAGGCGTATCCTCTTCGCTATAATCGCCGGAAAAAGCGACTAGCTTGTTACCGAGTTATCTACATAATCTGTGACTAATCAGTAACGGCTATAAAATCAAATCGAGTAAAGGTGTAAAACTAATTTATATGTTGAGTTTCGTTAAACATTACATTCATCCTTAATGCGGATTCATTGTGTTTGCTTTAATTTACACCTCTTTTGAAAGTGAACTCAAAAGAGTTGTAATCAAGCCGATCGGCTGATTAGTACCGGTTAGCTGAGGATATTACTACCCTTACACATCCGGCCTATCGAACTCATAGTCTATAAGTTGCCTCATGGGATGACTAATCTCGGAGCTGGCTTCACGCTTAGATGCTTTCAGCGTTTATCCGTTCCACACGTAGCTACTCTGCAATGCACCTGGCGGTACAACAGAAACACCAGAGGTGTGTCCAACTAAGTCCTCTCGTACTAAAGTTAGTTCTCCACAATCATCCTACGCCCACAGCAGATAGGGACCGACCTGGCTCACGCCGGTCTGAACCCAGCTCGCGTACCGTTTTAATTGGCGGACAGCCAAACCCTTGGGACCTACTGCAGCCCCAGGATACGATGAGCCGACATCGAGGTGCCAAACCTCCCCGTCGCTGTGAACGCTTGGGAGAGATCAGCCTGTTATCCCCGGAGTACCTTTTATCTGATGAGCCACGACCCTTCCACTCAGGATCGCGGGGTCACTATGTCCTGCTTTCGCACCTGTTCGAGATATCTCTCTCACAGTCAAGCTCCCTTCTGCCATTACACTCTTCGTACGGTTACCAACCGTACTGAGGGAACCTTTGAACTCCTCCGTTACTCTTTAGGAGGAGACCGCCCCAGTCAAACTACCCAACTAGCACTGTTCCCGGCCCTGATTCAAGGGTCCAGGTTAGATATTTCATGAGGAAAGAGTGGTATTTCACCAACGACTCCACCGGGTCTAGCGACCCGATATCACAGTCTCCCACCTATCCTACACAAACCACACAAAATACCAATACTAGCCTATAGTAAAGGTTCACGGGGTCTTTCCGTCTTGCTGCGGGTAAGTCGCATCTTCACGACTCCTACAATTTCACCGAGTCTGCAGTTGAGACAGTGCCCAAGTCGTTACGCCATTCATGCACGTCGGAACTTACCCGACAAGGAACTTCGCTACCTTAGGACCGTCATAGTTACGGCCGCCATTCACTGGGGCTTCAGTTCGTAGCTCTCACCACTTACCTTAACCTTCCAGCATCGGGCAGGCGTCAGTCTGTATACATCCACTTGCGTGTTAGCACAGACCTGTGTTTTTGGTAAACAGTCGCTCGGGCCTCTTTGCTGTGGCTTTCAGCAGCTTACGGAGTAAATCCTTCACCACCAAAAGCGATCCTTATCCCTAAGTTACGGATCCATTTTGCCGAGTTCCTTAACTACAGTTCTCTCGCGCGCCTGAGGATACTCTCCTCACCCACCTGTGTCGGTTTTAGGTACGAGCTCTACTTACAACTTACGAAACTTTTCTTGGAAGCATGGCATCAGCGGCTTATATAGCATACGCTTTTGGCATCCGGTCTCAGCCTTTGTGGGGAAAGCATTTAACTCGCCCCGGCCTACGCCGTTACATGGTCCAGCCAGCGGATCCACCCGCAATTAGCCTTCTCCGTCCTTCCGTAAGTTAACGCAAGTAGAGGGGCAGGAATATTAACCTGCTGTCCATTCGACTACGCCCTTCGGCCTCGTCTTAGGTCCCGCCTAACCCTGGGAGGAATGGCCTTGCCCAGGAAACCTCGGGTTTGCGGCGAAGGGGATTCTCACCCCTTTTATCGTTACTTATACCGGCATTATCACTACCATACTGTCCAGCATTCCTTACGGTATGCCTTCAACCTATATGGTACGCTCCCCTACCACTTGAAATAACACGCATGTTAAATCAAATCCGCATCTTCGGCATTAAACTTGAGTCCCGCTAATTTTCGGCGCAGAAATACTCGACTGGTAAGCTATTACGCACTTTTTAAATGGTGGCTGCTTCTAAGCCAACATCCCAGCTGTCTTCGTATCTCTACTTCCTTTTTCCACTTAGTTTAATTTGGGGGCCTTAGATGGCGGTCTGGGCTCTTTCCCTCTCGACTATGGAGCTTGTCCCCCATAGTCTGACTGCCGAGATAGTTTCATTGGTATTCGGAGTTTGATTGGAATTGGTAGGATGGTGGTCCCCCGCATCCATTCGGTACTCTACCCCCAATGAATAGTTACTCGACGCTATACCTCAATATATTTCGGGGAGAACGAGATATCTCCGAGTTTGATTAGACTTTCACTCCTATCCCAACCTCATCCCCTAATTTTTCAGCATTAGTGGGTTCGGTCCTCCACGAGATTTTACTCTCGCTTCAACCTGGACTGGGATAGATCACTACGGTTTCGCGTCTGCTACATACGACTAGGTCGCGCTTTTAACACTCGCTTTCGCTTCGCCTTCGCATCAAAAATGCTTAAGCTTGCCATATACAGCAACTCGCCGGTTCATCATACAAAAGGCACGCCGTCAGCCTGAACGAATCATAGGCCTTCGACTGCTTGTAGGTATACGGTTTCAGGTACTTTTAACTCTCCTTATCGGAGTACTTTTCATCTTTCAGTCACCCTACTATGCGCTATCGGTCGGTAGTTAGTATTTAGCCTTACGAGGTGGTCCTCGCAAATTCCCACGAAGTTTCCCGTGCTCCGCAGTACTTGGGTGTTCTCTACGCTAAATTCAGATTTTAAATACAGGACTATCACCTTCTGTGGTTGGGGTTCCCACCCCATTCTTTTATCATCATTTAATACGCATGCTTATTCAGGTTCAGCATGAGAATCCCACGACCCCACATACACAACGCCCTGAGCTTACATGTATATGGTTTGGGCTGTTACCGTTTCGCTCGCCGCTACTCAGGTAATCGTTTTTACTTTCTATTCCTCAAGGTACTTAGATGTTTCAGTTCCCTTGGTTCCCGTACTATACCTATGTGTTCAGTATAGTACTATTCGAAGATCTCCGGATCAAAGTCTGCTTACGACTCCCCGAAGCTTATCGCAGTTAAGCCACGTTCTTCATCGGCTACTACCGCCTAGACATCCGCCGTACACCCTTAGTATCTTGATTACAACTCTTCTGAACTCACAAAGGAATTCTCAGAGTTGCTAAATAGCCTCGGAAAAAGCTATTTATAAATCAAACACGATAAATATTATTTATTTTATCTTTCCGCAATAAATATAGATCAATAAATTGAACTATACTCATCTACTTTGTTAAGGATGTAACTGTTTAACTTATACACTCAACTATTTAACTCATATGGCAATATTGCAGCATTATTTACTATCGCTTAGACCGTAGTCCAAGCATTGCTTCTATATCAACATAGGAATATGTATATAAATTATACTATTACGTCTTTACTCGATTATCAAAGATCAATTGAGGAAACAATGCCTCATTAAAAATTATTTCTACAGTACTGGATTAATTGGTGGGCTTGGATGGATTCGAACCATCGGCCTCATCCTTATCAGGGATGCGCTCTAACCAACTGAGCTACAAGCCCACCTGTGATTTCGCATTACTGGTGGAGGTGCACGGGTTCGAACCGAGGACCTCCTGCTTGCAAAGCAGGCGCTCTCCCAACTGAGCTACACCCCCATTAGTTCCTAACCACCTACAATCCTTGTAGTACTGGATAATATCAAAAAAAATGAATAGCCATCTGTCCTAAAAATGCTCGGCTGATGTTCTGCTGAATCCGCTCCCGTGGGACATAAACAAACAAGTTTGTAAATGCTATCCCGAGATACTTCTTCAACAGCTAAGTTGTCCTTAGAAAGGAGGTGATCCAGCCGCAGGTTCCCCTACGGCTACCTTGTTACGACTTAGTCCCCCTCACCAGTCTTGCCTTCGGCCGGACAATTGTTGCCGGACTTCGGGCACTACCAGCTTGGGTGGCTTGACGGGCGGTGTGTACAAGGCTCAGGAACGTATTCACCGCGGCATAGCTGATCCGCGATTACTAGCGATTCCAACTTCATAGAGGCGAATTGCAGCCTCTAATCCGAACTGGGGCTGGCTTTGAAGATTTGCTCCACCTCGCGGTCTTGCGTCTCTCTGTACCAACCATTGTAGCACGTTTGTAGCCCTGGATGTAAGGGCCATGATGACTTGACGTCGTCCCCACCTTCCTCCGGTTTAACACCGGCAGTCTCATAAGAGTGCCCAGCATGACCTGGTAGCAACATATGATAGGGGTTTCGCTCGTTAAGGGACTTAACCCGACGCCTCACGGCACGAGCTGACGACAGCCATGCAGCACCTGTGATAGTTACACCTAAAAGGCAATCCTTCTGCTTTCACAGAATTAATCCTATCATGTCAAATCCAGGTAAGGTTCTTCGCGTTGCTTCGAATTAAACAACATGCTCCACCGCTTGTGTGAGCCCCCGTCAATTCCTTTGAGTTTTAACCTTGCGATCATACTCCCCAGGCGGGATACTTAACGCATTAGCTACCACAACTAGAGAATCAGCTCTCCAATCGTGCAGTATCCATCGTTTACGGCTAGGACTACCAGGGTATCTAATCCTGTTCGCTCCCCTAGCTTTCGTCTCTCAGTGTCAGTTGTGACCCAGTAAGCTGCCTTCGCCTTTGGCGTTCTCCCAGATATCTACGCATTCCACCGCTACACCTGGAATTCCACTTACCCCTTTCACACTCAAGTCCTACAGTATTAGTGGCAGTTCCCCGGTTGAGCCGAGGTATTTCACCACTAACTTATAGAACCACCTACAGACCCTTTATGCCCAGTGATTCCGAACAACGCTCGCACATTTCGTATTACCGCGGCTGCTGGCACGAAATTAGCCTGTGCTTCCTTTGATTCTGATCAGTACTACCGGTATTAACGATAGTAGTTTTCTAAAACCTGACAGCAGTTTACAACCCAAGGGCCTTCATCCTGCACGCGGCGTCGCACCGTCACGGTTTCCCGCATTGGCGAATGATTCAGCACTGCTGCCTCCCGTAGGAGTCTGGACCGTGTCTCAGTTCCAGTGTGTCCGTTCACCCTCTCAGGCCGGATACCCATCAAAGCCTTGGTGAGCCGTTACCTCACCAACAAGCTAATAGGACGCAATCTCATCCCCGAGTGGCAGGCCCGAAGGTCCCCACCTTTTACTGCACATTCATGCGAATATGTAGTCTTATCTGGTATTACCCATCCTTTCGAATGGCTATCCCTGTCTCGAGGGCAGATTGATTACGCGTTACTCACCCGTCCGCCACTGTACTCGCTTCCCGAAAGAAACTTTCCCGTTCGACTTGCATGTATCAACCACGCCGCCAGCGTTCGTTCTGAGCCAGGATCAAACCCTTCAATTGAAAAGTTTATCATTAACATTGATGGCTAGACCAATGTTTCTGGCAATTTGATTTTTAGAGAGCAGTTGTTATCTGCTCTGTTCTCGTTAAAACACTCAAATTAATTTGAGGTTCTCAAGCATTCAATAAAGAACGTATGGCTATTCATTAATATTTCAAAGATCAATTGCCTGAAACTAAGCAGGACTTAAATATTTTCGCTATATTTAATGTATAACAGTAATCGAACAAAACCTACACTAAACATTAACTTTTTTTTAAATTTAGAGAGAAAAAAAACCGCCAATCTCGAATTCCCTCGAAAAAGGCCGCTCACTTCTGCGCTCACCTTACTGCTCTCAGCGCAGTGCTATCCCTAATTTGCTTTAACAAGTATATGTTTCTAATCTCAACTGTCAAGCATTATTTTTATTTTTTTATTTAATCTTCTTTACAGGACTAACCCGCAAACTCTTATTAAATCTTAACACATTTTAAAAACAATAACAAGAGGTTAAATAATTTTTTCTTCCAAAACTTTAGTGCCGAAAACACTCATCGTCATAAATACGATCCTAGTTTTTTTACCACCTAATTAAGAGCTTATTCTCATGCTCCCCTCAAGCGGTTTAACAATACTACTGAAACCAAACTCATTGTCAACCACTTAATTATTTTTTTTCTGAGTAAACAAAACTTATTATATATATTCAATACAAATATATCAAAACCACAACATATTTATCATCAAAATAATATCTGCCAAACAATTAAAAAAGAATCACTTCCCAGGATCTATAGTCAATCGGCTTAGCAGTAAAGCTCAACTCATGTGTTAAGTATAATACTATTTAACCTATCAAATACAAGCTTAAATTTAAGACTTTATTTATTTTTATTATATAACTCTTTAAAACAAGCCATTATTCCTTTAATTCTCAACACTTTTATTCAATTGCATCTAAATATTTATCCATTATATATTACTCATACTCATGTAAAACTGTAATTTCCTTACTATATATTATCATATTTTGCTTCATAGATTATAAATTTATTTTCAAACATACTGTGTATTAAAAATTTGTTTTATTTTAATATTTAAATAACTACTGTAATTAGCAAACTAAATTTTGCATAATATAAACTCTTTACTTTGACTATTAGGAATTATAAATGACAGTATTAAATACCAATGGAATTGAGCTATATTATGAAATACATGGTTCCGGTACTCCCTTAGTCTTGCTTTCAGGGCTTGCTACAGATTCTCAGAGTTGGCTTGGCTGCTTAAATTCTTTATGTAAAAAACATCTCGTTATAGTTATTGATAATAGAGGGTGTGGAAGAACTGCTCCACAGGAGGTGCCCACTAGTATATCTTTAATGGCTAATGATGTTATAACTCTCTTAAATTTTTTGAATATTAATAAGGCTGATGTGATTGGAAATTCGATGGGAGGATTTATTGCTCTTGAGCTTGCGATAAAATATCCTGATTGTGTAAATAAGTTGGTTTTAGAAGCTTCTGCCAGCAGAAATACCAAAAAAAATAACAAATTATTTAATAAATGGGCGGAAAATTTGTGTGAGGTGGGCGATATGCGTGAGTGGTATCGAGAATCATTCCGATGGCTCTTCCACCATAAGATATTTAACAATCAGAAAAGCCTTGAAGCAAAGCTTACATATGCGGCGCGTTATCCTTATCAACAGTCCCCTAAAGCGTTCAAAAATCAGCTCGAAGCTGTCGAAAATTTTGATGTTACTGCAGAGCTGCATAAAATTAAAGCGCAGACGCTCATTCTATGCGGTAACGAAGATTTATTGTTTCCAACTGAATACATAAAAACCATCCTTGAAGATATACCAAACTCCAAGACAATAATCGTTAAAGACGCTGCACACGCCATACACGTTGACATGCCTCAAGATTTTATTCATCATGTAGATGAATTTCTATCTATTTAATATAATACCCAAATTAGAGCATAATCAGAACCAACTACCAAACTGGTGGTTTGCTTGAGGGCTATATTTCCACGTCTGAGAGCACCCTACATTATCTTTATTTAAGATACTACTACTTTTAACCCATTATTACCCATAAAATGGAATTTTAGGTCATCTGCACCTTTTAAAGACCTTTATATTCTCTCATACTAAGCTTATAAAGCATTATTTCTGAACGTTCCTGCTTGATAATATATTTTTTACTATAATCTTATTAACCCCCGCTATACCAACATTAGTATTCTTTTGACCTGAAATGCATATCATCAAACTTTGAAAAATACTAAAGAGTATGACAGTTAATAATTCGATAATATGGCGGTGATTTATGCTTCACACAGTTGGTCTATTAAACTTACCAACCTCATAATAAAAACAATACCACTCTTAAAAATAAGAGTGGTATTGTTTTTATTATGAGGTTGATTTTTTTTGTATGTATGAATTATTTTTCTGACTTAATTGCACCTATAACGCTTCTTGTACGTCTATTTTTTGACCAAATATCATATACTACAGCAAGAGCAATGATTGCACCGCGTATTATCTGCTGTATATATGAGTTTATACTTGCAAGATTCATAATATTATTAAGGAAACCAACAATAAATGCACCCGCGAGTGTTCCACCTGCTGTACCAATACCACCAGAGAAGCTGGTACCACCGATAATAGATGAAGTCAATGCCTGGAACTCAAAGCCAATAGCACCATTTGGAAGCCCTGCATTTACTCTAGACATAAACAATACACCTGCAACACCTACAAACACACCATTTATGATAAATGCCAACATTTTATTAGAATTAACATTAATACCTGATGCATTTGCCGCCTCTTCATTACCTCCAATAGCATATAAAGATCTACCAAAACATGTATGTTTTAAAATATACCAGGTAACAATCAATATTGTTATTAAAAATATAATTGGAATTGGTAAAAACCCTATAGAACCTTGACCAACTGTTTTATATCCACCAATCTGGTAAATATTCTGACCATTTGTATAAAACAATGCTGCACCTCTAGCCATGGCAAGCATTGAGAGTGTTGCAATAAATGGTGGTGCTTTTAATCTTGTAATTAATAAACCACTAATAATATTACAAAAAACAGCAACAGCAATTGCAACAAGTATGGCAACCGTCATTGATCCTGTAATTTTATACGCTGATACAGAAAACACCCCGGCCAGTGCTAGTACAGATCCTGATGAAAGGTCAAGCATACCACATATAATTAAAATTGTTTCGCCAAATGCTAGAATTGTTGTTACCGAAATTTGTCTAGATACATTGGTTAAATTTCGTGTAGATAGAAAATTATGATTAAACAAACTACACAATATTATTAATATCAACAATACAAAAAATATACTGTATTTCTTCGTTATTGTTGACCACATACTAGAAAATGCCCCTGAATTATTCACAGCTTATCGCCTCCTGTTTTTCAAAACCTGTAGCAAACTTCATAATTGCCTCTTGACTAAATTCTTCTCTTTGTAATTCACCTGTTATTTCACCTTTTGCCATTACATACATCCTATCACACATACCTATTAATTCAGGAAGCTCAGACGAAATCATAATCAAGGTCTTACCCTCTTTTACTAGTGACATCATCAATTTATATATTTCATACTTCGCTCCAACATCAATACCTCTTGTTGGCTCATCCAAAATCAAAATATCAGGATCACATATCATCCATTTAGCCAACAAAACCTTCTGTTGATTTCCTCCACTCAAAGCTTGAATAGTTGTCTCAAAGGTAGGTGTCTTTACGTTCATATCTTTGAACATTCTGGCAGTTGTCGCGTTCTCTTTATTCCTATGAAGTCTGCCGCTATAGAAAAATTTGGGTAAACTTGCCAAAGTTGCATTTTCTTTTACACTGCGTACGGGGATAATCCCATATCTACGCCTGTCCTCAGACAACATTGCCAAGCCAGCTTTAATTGCAGTACGGACATTCGGTATCTTTATTGGCTTATTGTTAATCAGTATTGTACCATTATCTGTTTCATCCAACCCAAACAGACAACGCATTACCTCTGTTCTACCTGCTCCCATCAAACCAGAAAAACCAATAATCTCACCACGTTTAGCATTAAAATTGACATTATGGAAAAATCCATTACGAGTAAGATTTTTTACTTCGAGTACCTTTTCTCCTATGTCAATCTCTTCTTTAGGAAACTCATCACTAAGTTCTCGACCAACCATAAGTTTAATTACAGTATTAATGTCAATATCATCTTTATCATGAGTCTCAATAACAGTACCATCTCTTAATACTGTTATTTCATCAGCAATCCTAAATATCTCGTCCATCTTGTGAGAAATATATATAATACTGGTTCCTCGTGCTTTTAATTCGGAGATCTTTGTGAAAAGCCTCTCTGTTTCTTTATAAGTAATTGCTGATGTTGGCTCATCCATAATTATTATTTTTGATTCATAAGATACAGCCTTAGTTATCTCCAGCATCTGAATATCAGAAACAGACAACTCGCAAAGTTTGGTTGTAGGTTTATAACTCAACCTTTCAGCCTCAAGTAACTCCAACGTCTTCTCACGTATTTTTTTCCAATCAACTCTGCCAAATTTAGTCTTGGGCAGATTACCAAGAAACAGATTTTCTTCAATTGTCATTTCCGGAATATAATTCAACTCCTGAAATATCATTGAAACACCAAGTTCACGAGCATGCTGAGGATTTTTTACCACTACCTGTTGCCCATCAATATATATATTACCTTTATCTGCTTTATAAATACCATTAATGATTTTCATTAAAGTCGATTTGCCTGCGCCATTCTCACCACATAGCACATGCACAGAACCTGGTTTGACCGAGAAATTAATATTATCAAGAGCTTTAACTCCTGGGAAGGATTTCTCTATACCTTCTACTGTTAACCGCATATTATTATTCATTCTCACACTCATATCAAAGTAATAGAGTTTTACTTTGTACTTACCTATCACTATAGCCAATAAATATAAACTTACACTCTGTTAATTACAGTTATCCGGAGTACAATAATGTACCCCAGATAACCTTTAATTCATACTTATTGTAGTGCACCTGCTCTTTTGTGCATTGCAATATATTCATCAACATTATCTTTTGTTACTAGTGGATTACCAATATCTACGTTGATTACTTTTTCTTCACCCTTAAAGAGTTTATCGAGTGTTGATAGCATTAAATCAGCAAGATCATAGGCACTTTGAAGACATGTAGAAGTCATTAGCCCTTGTTTAATAAGTAAACAAGCTTCTGCTGTACCGTCTACACCATAAGCCAATGTATCTTTGTACTTAGGGTTATCCTTGATTACTTCAAGAGCACCTGCACACATGTTGTCATTCATTGAAATAATAGCATCAATCTTATCGTTTGACTGTACCCAGTCTTCCATAAGACTCATCGCTTCATCTTTATTCCAGTTTGCGATCTGCTCGCCAACTATTTCAACATCAGGTCTCTTGTCAAAGAATTCTTTCTGCCAACTTAATCTTCTTTGGTCTGCATGAAAGTTTCCTGGAGGTCCTTTCAATACAACAACTTTAGCATTCTTAGGAATCTGTTTAAGTGCTGCTCGTGCATTTACCGCTGCCTGCTCATATGGATCAGCGTCAACCGATGATGCACCGTCAATTCCAGCAATTCGTGCATTTGTTGTTAGACAAATAATGCCTTCTTTTACCACTGATTCAGCATATGGTCTCTGAGATTCACCGTTATTTGGCTGAATTACGATTGCGTCAAAACCATTAGTTATTGCATTTTCGATCAAAGAATTCTGTGTATAATCATCTGCCTGTCCATCAAACAATGTCACTTCAATGTCTGGATATTTATTTGCCTCCTCTTTAACTGCATTAGCTAGCCATGCAGCAAATGAGTCACCCTGAGCACGCGCAATATACGCCACTCGTTTTGGGCCTGCAAATGCAGAACTTGCACAGAGCGTAATTAATAAACACACCATTAGTAATCGTTTCATTAAACTTCCTCCATTTAAACACAAACTATAATGCTATTACCTAAATAGCATATACATTACACTATACTTATATATTTACTACTTACAGATTTATCATAACTTTGATATCATGAGGCTTGGGATTTGCTGCGTAATCAAAAGCTTCAATACTATCATCAAAATTAAATTCCTTAGTTATCAGCTTATCAAACGGAAAATCACTTGCTGAAATCATACTGATAGCTTTTTTATATACATTTACATATCTAAAGATTGTCTCAATGCGAACTTCCTTTGCCTGTAAAGCAACTACATCAATACTAACTTCACTGACTGGCATACCAATAAGAACTAATACACCGTTTGGGCATAATAATTTTATTACATCTTTAAAATCTTTAATTGCACCAGATGACTCAAATACTGCGTCTACACCCCAGTTATCTGACTCTTTATTTACGATATCGATTAACTCAGGTAATGAGCAACAGTATCCCTGTATCCCAGTAATGTTCATACTATTAATATAATCGATCTTTTCCTGTTTAATATCAACAAGATGCACTTTGCTGTAACCACCTGCCTTCAAAGCGACTGCAGTGCATACTCCGATAGTGCCAGCTCCAATCACAACGGCTGTGCTTCCGGCATTCAACTTAGCCTTATTCATCGCATGTACGCCAACTGCAAATGGCTCTACAAAAGCTCCTTCACCATATGAAACATTATCAGGTAATTTATAGGTAAAGGAAGCCGGATGAACTACACTCTCTCTTAAACAACCATGATATGGTGGAGTCGCCCAGAACTTTACATTTGGATCTAGATTATACATACCAAGCAGAGTTGTACTATGCTCAGCAGTTGGGATTCCAGGCTCCATGCAAACTCTATCGCCTGCCTTCAAATGCTTTACCTTGCTTCCAACCTTTATAATTTCTCCAGCAGCTTCATGTCCCAAAATCATTGGTTCAGTTACAACAAAATCGCCAATTCTACCATGTTTGTAATAATGAACATCACTACCACAAATACCAACCGCCTTCACAGCGATTTCTACATCATTCTCTCCCAATGACTCATCGACATCTATATCTCTAAGAGCAAGTTCATTGGTTTTTTCTAATACTAGTGCTTTCATAAATTTTACTCCAATTATCACGAACACGTTTGCGCAAACGTTAAAATGACCTCTAATTTTAGACTACCCTATAATTTGCTCTTTGTCAAATAAGTAAATTTTTATTTTATTTATTTATAAATAAAACCTATAAACTGTTGCATATATGCAGTAATTTGCTATATTGATTGTAAAGAAAAGAAACTTCAATTTAAAAAATTAAAACAACTCTATAAGGAATAGAGATGACTAAAAGGCGCTCAACAATAAAAGATGTAGCCAAAGCAGCAGGAGTTTCTGCTACTACTGTCTCACATGTACTAAATGAAACAAGGTACGTCTCTCCTGAAGTAAAGGAAAACGTTTTAATTGCAGTAAAAAAACTAAGTTATAAGCCAAACTATATCGCCCGCAGTCTACGTGGAGCCGGAACAAAAGCCATTGGGGTTATTATTGCTGATATAAGAGAAGAATTTTTTGGCGAAATTGTTAAATCAATTGAAAAATATTGCAATCAGTCTGACTATATTGTTTATCTTTGTGACTCAGAAGACAAAATCGAGAAAGAAGCAAAATATGTGCAGTCTTTACTAGCTAAAGATGTAGATGGAATTATTCTTTCACCTATTTACTCCGACACAAAAATTCCTTCACTCATCGATTCAGAGATTCCGATTGTTCAAATCGACAGATATTCTAACAATATAAATTCATGCTTTATTGGAATTGACAACAAAAATTCATCCCTTGAAGCAACAAATTATTTAATAGAAAATGGCTCAAAAAATATCCTGTTTATCGGATATAATGACAACGTATACACCCAAAAACTCCGTAAAGAAGGATTCCTTGAAGCTGTAAATCAGAGTAATGCTAAAATTACTTATAACATTGCTTCACTGGACTATATGGATAACTATTCATTATACTCCGAGCTGGGAAACTATCTTGATAATTACAGCGGTTTTGATACTGTTTTTTGCACTACTGGTAAACTCTGCTACAATTTTTTGCGCGCCGCTATGAGAAAAGACTTATTTGATTTACAGAAGTTGACCGTACTCACCTATGACAATTCAAAATGGCTTGACCTACTGAAATATCCTGTCTTATCAATCAAGCAGCCTACTGAGCAAATTGGTAAAATTGCTGCAGAAAAAATGATAGAGCAACTAAATTCAGAACACAAAATCAAACCTGAAAGTGTCAATCTCCATACTCAATTATTAATCAGATAACACAATAAAATACCTGAATATCTACGAATATCTTACCCTAAAGATCCTTCAATTTCTATAATAAGACTATACAACTTAGTTCTACTGCACTTGTCATTTTTTCTTATACGACATAATTGAATAATACGCAACTGGTATAACTAGTAATGTAAAAAGTGTTGACGCAAGTAGGCCAAAGATTAATGCCCACGCCAAGCCAGAAAATACCGGGTCATAAATAATAGGAAACGCTCCAATAGCTGTAGTCAGTGCAGTAAGAATTATTGGCCTCATTCTAACCACTCCACTCTGCATAATTGCTTCCTTCAGACTTACTCCTTCCTTCAATGCATCCTGAATAAATTCAATCAATACTAAAGAATTTCTTATCACAATTCCACCAAGTGCAATCATACCAATCATACTTGTTGCAGTAAAGAATATTGGATCTATATAACCTCCAGGAGTATCAGTAAATAGATTCAAGATAAAGAATCCTGGTAAAATCCCAAGTACTGTTAGCGGTATAGCCAACATAATAAGAAGTGGCATAAAGAATGAGCCCGTATTGACTGTTAGAATGATATAAATACCAAGTAACGCCACAACATAAGCCAGTCCCATATCTCTAAATACATCAAGAGTTATCTTCCACTCACCTTCACCATTCCATTTTACACTTATATTTGGTGGAAGGGATATTGAATCTATCCTACCTTTTAGATCAAGTACTGCTTCAGCCGGAGATCTGCCAGCCATTTCAGCAGTTACAAACACTACATCTTTCATATTCTTTCTGTATATTGATCTAGATCCAGCACCGTAATCAATCTTTAATAACTCACCGATAGGAATGAGTTCTCCTTGAGAAGTTCTGATTGGAATATTCTCCAGATATTGAGAAGTAGCCTTATTCGCTTCTGATAATCCTACTCTGATTATTAGCGGTGAGCGCTCACCATTAATATGAAGCGAAGCTGGAATAGTTCCCTTCATAGCAGCAGATATTGTTTTTAAAATACTCTTGGTATCTATACCGTGCAGTGCTGCTTTATCCTTATCTACAGTTATAAAAGCTTCTCTAGGATTCTGATCTTTCATCACAATCACATCCGTCACTGCATTCTCAGACTTCATAAGTTTTGCAACTTTGTCAGCTGAAGACAGCAATTCTGCATAATTGGTATTTTCATCTCCGTATACTTCAGCAACAAGTGTCGACAATACAGGAGGGCCTGGCGGCACTTCTACAAGTTGAATATCTGCTCCATGTTTTTTTGCAATTTTTTCCAGACCATCCCTCATTGTAAGGAGTAAATTATGACTCTGTTTATCCCTATCGCTTTTTTCAGCAAGTATTACCTGAATATCAGCCTTATCCCCTCCATTTCTAATATAATAATGACGAACCATACTGTTAAAATCCATCGGTGAAGCAACACCTATATAATTCACTATACTTTTAACATCTTTAAATGTACTCAAGTAACCTTGAAACTCCAAAGCTACTCTCTGAGTTTCTTCCAATGTAGTTCCATCCGGCATATCAATCATAACCTGGAACTCATCCTTATTATCAAACGGCAAAAGCTTCAATGGGACATACCTCAGTAATGCCAGAGAACATGAAGCCAAAAGAAGAAGAAAAATACTCAAATACAACACTTTTCTATACTTGCTATACTCTAAAAATGGTAGCAATATAGCCCCATACAATTTTTTCAATCTGCTCTCTCTAGGTTTTACTAAATCATTTGCAGACAGCTTACTCAAAACCTTATTTTTAAGGAGTTTTAATGTCAGCCACGGTACAATTGTGAGCGCAGATATAGTTGAAAATATTACTGTCACTGGAACGTTGAGCGCCATCGGTGCCATATATGGCCCCATCATACCGGTAATAAATGTAAGAGGAGCAAAACACACAATAATTGCAAGTGTAGACATTATTACTGGTGAGAATACTTCCCTGAGTCCCTCAATCGTCGCTTGTATCGGATTTTCCGGTTTCAATTTCATATGACGCTGAATATTTTCAACATTGGTGATCGGATCATCTACAACTAATCCAAGTGATAATATGAGTGCAAAGAGAGTTACCCTATTGATTGAATACCCTAGCATCATGTTCACAAATAGTGCGAGTGAAAATGAAATAGGTACGGCTAGAGCAACAACTAAAGACTCCCTTCTCCCGAGGCTGAGAGATAATAAAATAACCACTGAAATAATAGCAAACAAAAGTGAGCTAAGGAGCGAATTGACTTTGACCTGCGTTGTCTTGCCATAATTCCTAGTTACTTCCAGATGAATTTCATCAGGTAAAAACTCTCTTTTAATCCTATTTACTTCATTAATAATCTTATCTGCTACTATTACTGCGTTACTGCCCTTACGCTTAGCAAAGGCAATTGTTACTGCATTTAAATTTTTACCTTTTAACTCCTCACCTATCTTTGAGTTACTTTTTGTAAAGTAAATAGACGTATAGTTATTTGCACTCGCTGCACCGTCAATTACCGTTGCTACGTCTTTAAGATATACAACTCCAGACTCATCAGCGTACACCGCCAGATCTGCAATTTCCTCAGGAGAGCTTAAGAAGGAATTCGCTCCTACAAATATCGCTGTATTGTTTCTGGTAAACTGATCAGCTCTAATTGAAACATCTGCTCCAGCTAAAGCATTATAAATATCGTCAAGATCGACACCAAAACCTTCCATACGCTGTGGATCAATATCTACCCTTACCTCACGCTTTCTGCCGCCCGCAATATAGCTCCTTGAAATATTTTCAAGACCTGAGAGTCTTGCCTGTAATTCCTCTGCGGCTCGACGAAGCTCATAATCAGTATATTTTTCAGAGTATAGAGTAATACTTACAATAGGAACATCATCAATTTCAACTGGTTTTATCATCCAGCTATCTACAATAGATGGAACTCTGTCCAAATTCATTTGAATTTTATTATGAAGCTTTAATAATGAATCTTCTCTATTCTCTCCTACAAAAAACCTAACAGTAACTACAGCGGTCTCATCCTTTGTCGTCGAATATACATACTCAACGCCATCAATCTCCCAGAGTATCTGCTCTAATGGGAAAGTGGCCAAAGTTTTAATCTCTTCCGAACTTGCCCCTAGTGCGCTGATATAAATATCTGCCATCGGAACCACTATTTGTGGCTCCTCTTCTTTAGGAGTAAATATAATTGCCGCCGTCCCAAAACATAACGACAAAATTATTAACATCGGGGTAAGCGGGGACGTTATAAAAAAATGGAAGAACTTTGCAAGCGCAGATTTATTCTCAGATATATTCATTTTATTACCTTCTAGTCTGTTAAAACTGATTTACTATACTCCTTTTCAAATAATATTTACTCAAAAAGATATAGTATCTCCATTTTTAAGACCTGATAATATCTCTATTTTACCATTAATCTTCTGACCAGTCTTTACAAAAATCTTTTCAGCTTTGCCATCTTTTAAAAGATTTACGGTTTTCAATTGACCAATTGTACTAACCGCCTCCTCTGGAATAAGTATGCTATCAACTGTGCCCAATGGAATTGCCAAACGCCCAAACATGCCAGGGAAGACACCGGGAGTAGCCGGTATCCCTACCTTTACTAGAAATGAGCGTGTTCTTGCATCTGCATAAGGCTGTATCTCTTCCACAGTACCTGTAAGTGGCGTAACATTTGAACCTACTCTTACTTCAAGTTCAGTGCCGATTTTTATTTTATCAATAAGACTCTCCCTGATACCTGCCTCAAGTCTAAGACTTGAACCGGTTTGAATAGTAAGAAGAGTTGCTGATGGAGTTGCTAAATCTCCTGGATCAACCTCACTTTTAGAAATTCTTCCTGAATTTAGCGCTTTAATATTTGCATACTCAGCAAAAATTTCTGCCTCATTTACTATCTGTTGTGCTTGTCTGAGTGCTGCTTTTGCAGCCAAAACACGTTCTTTTGACAACCCTTGCTGCGCTTTAACTTTAAGGTATTGTGTCTTTGCCTGATCAAAGTCTTTCTTACTGTGAATGCCTTCTTTAAAGAGTTTTGATGATCTAATATACTCTGACTCTACCTGCTCGTACTCAGCTTCAAGTTCCTCATCACTTTTTAAAGCTTGCTCTACACCACCCTCAGCAATAGTTAGCCCTTCTTTTGCCTGCTCTAGTCTGGCTGTTACCTCCCGGTTATCAAGCCTAACCAACAATTGCCCTTTTTCTACTTTATCCCCAGCAGAAACCAAAACATCAATTACCTTTGCACTTATTTGAGAGTGTATCTCAGATTCAGTTAATGGGCGAACTGTACCCATCGCTTTATAAACATCTTTAACTGGAACTGGTCTAATAACTAGGGTAGTTGTGTCTTTCAAATCCTCAGCAGCATTTATAGATATTGAGAGTATTAATATAAAAAGTATTAATATATAAGTAACTGCAATCTTATTACAACGGCAAAAAGCACTCATTATCCGTCTCCTTTTTAGGTATTCAGCACTACATTGTTTAAGCAAAGTTAATATAGTCTAATTCTAAATATTTTACCGAGATAGATAAATAATATCTACAAAAAAATAATTCTATACCACTAACTCTTTCGGTATATACTTATACTTCTATTCTTATAATTTTGTTAAAAACTACTTACATATGATTATTGATTTTATAGGGCTGACGCTACCAACGCCAATCCTGTAAAATTCTATGGAGTGACAATAATAAACCAGACATCAAAATGATCCAGAAAAGAGAAAAACTCATACACTTTCCCTTTTATTTCCATCAATCTTTATATTACCTGATTTAATTCCGCCTTCCAAACCAAATTTTTTCATAATTATCATATTAAATTCATCACATATAAGAGTAATTGTAACATCTGGATTTTTAACAGTCGCATCTTTATTGGCATGTAGCGCTGAATTCATTAGACCGACAGTATACTTCTCTTTCTTATCTGTAATATTAAATATAAATTCAAAACTTTTTCCTCTCCCTTATCAGTATTTATTCTCATGCCGATATAATCAAAGAACATTTCAAGAGTAATATTATTAATAGCATCAACACTAACAATTGGCTCAGATTTTCTGGATACGTTTACCCCGTCACGCAGCTCTTTGGCACCAGTTAAGAAAAATCCCCCTACAGTCCTGCTTCAGAATGATATCCTAATTGCTCAAGTGCATATGCTAGCAAAGATTTTCTGCTATATTATTCAGATCTGCAAAGACTAAATGATTAACAACTTCTACTACTCAGCAGTATTCGACCATATCATATGCAGCTTGTACATTTTTTAGTAAAATATCAGCTCCTCCCATAAACTCTACATATTTCTTTCACGCCTATACTGGTGGCAAAGTATATAAATTTACGGGATTACCATCAAACCAACCGAGATAATATAAATAAGTTGCTTTTATGTTATGTGATAAAGTTCCATAGTAATTCCTTAACGCCCATTGTCTTTTCAAATAAGGCGGTAGATCTAGCTTTTCTGCTATCTCATATAATGTCTCTCCGTGATTAGCGAGTCTGAAAATTTTATCGTTTATATACCGATAAGCATCACGCTCTTTTTCTATCAACTTGGGTATATTATCTTTCCTCCATACAGGTCAGTAATACATCCTGTACATAACCTCTGTTTTATCACCCCACAGGCCTAAAAAGTATTTACTTATATTCCACACAGTAACACCATTCTTTACTTTAACTATACCGTTATTATCCAGCGGTGCGATAAACTTTTTTGCTACATTTTTAAATTCTTGCTTGCCTAAAAATGAAAGCTCTTTTAGAAATGCTTCGTTTAATTTGATTGTAATCTCTATTGCTTTTTTAAGGGAATTTTTTATCTGCATTTGTATATTATGATCGCATACATTTATAGTACTATAATTTAATCACTGACACTAATACAATTATGCTAATTTTAACCTATGTAATGTATTAAAACTATAAAATATTGCTTATTACTTCGTTTCTATTTCACCTTGAAAATGATAATTATTTGCATATACTAAAATATATTGATATATTACATATGTTGTTAATTAGGAATATTTTATTTTCCATACTCTTTAGCTAAAACAAGGTACTTATGAATAATCATACTCCAAATAATATTCTTATTACCGGTGGTGCAGGATTTATTGGATGTAATCTTGTACATTATTATTTGAATCACTGCCCAGACATCAAACATGTTATAATTCTTGATGCGCTGACATATGCAGGTAGCTTAAATAATCTATCTGGGTTAGATAAAAAATATCCTGATCGTTATACGTTTATCCAAGGTAATATCTGTGACTCAAAGCTATTAGATAATATTTTTACTAAGTATAATATAGATACTGTTGCACACTTAGCTGCTGAAAGCCACGTAGATAGAAGCATCGATGGCCCAAAAGAATTTCTGGAAACCAATATTATTGGTACCTTTACACTACTACAATCTGCACTAAAAGCTTGGGGAAATAGAACAGATGTAAGATTCCACCATGTTAGTACTGATGAGGTATACGGCTCACTAGGCAAGACCGGGCAATTCACTGAAGAAACACGTTACGATCCATCAAGCCCATACAGCAGCTCAAAAGCATCTAGCGACCATATCGTTAGAGCTTGGCACCGTACTTATGGACTGCCTATAACAATATCCAATTGCTCAAATAACTACGGAGCATATCAATTTCCAGAAAAATTAATCCCATTAATGATCCAAAAGGCATTGGCTGAGGAAAAACTGCCAATATATGGCAAAGGCGATAATGTACGTGACTGGTTATATGTTGTAGATCACTGCACTGCAATTGATAAAATTATCCGTAAAGGAAAACCCGGAAGAACATATAATGTTGGCGGCTGCAACGAATGGAGCAATCTTGAACTCGTATACCTGCTTTGTGATATCCTCCAAAGCATAAAACAGCCAAAATCAATAAAAAGTTATAGAGATCTCATAAACTTCGTTACAGACAGGCCTGGCCATGATATGAGATATGCAATTGATGCAACGCGCATTAAAACTGAACTCGGTTGGGAACCATCGCTACAATTTGAAGAAGGTCTACGCAAGACTATTGAGTGGTACTTAGACAACAGACAATGGAGTGAAGCCATCAGAAAAGAAAAGTACTCAGGGGAAAGACTCGGTAAATAATCTATTCATTATAAAAGGCATACCTTAATGATAACTGGAAAAGAAGTAATAGAAACAGAAATTATAGCTCTTGAAAATATGAAAAATCTCATCGATGAACGTTTTGAAAATGCTGTTTCATATATTTTAAAACATCATGGTTCACGGGTTATTACTAGCGGCATTGGAAAAGCTGGACTTATTGCTAATAAAGTATCTGCAACACTAGCAAGTACCGGTACACTTTCTTTTTTTATGCACCCTAGTGATGCTCTACATGGTGATCTCGGAATGACCCAGGAAGAAGATATAATATTACTCTTCAGTAATTCCGGAGAATCTGAAGAAATCTCAACGCTTATTCCACACTTAAAACGCCTTAAAATCTATATTATCGGCATTACATCAAATCCACGCAGTACTCTGGGCACTCAAGCAGACATAACCCTTGAATTAGGCATTACCAAAGAAGCCTGCCCTCATGGACTTGCCCCTACTGCCAGCACTACCAATATGCTTGCAATGGGTGATGCCATAGCAATATCACTAATGAAGCGAAAGAACTTTACTGTAAGCGATTATGCACGTTACCATCCAGGCGGAGCATTAGGGAAAAAATCACTTATTGTAAAAGAGCTAATGCGCCCAGAATCCAATGTAGCAACTGTTGATACTTCTGCAAGTATTTTTGATGCCATTACAGCGATCGATAAAAGTTATGCTGGAGCTGTAATAATAATTGATAACTCCAAGAAACTTCTGGGTATCTTTACTGATGGTGATTTAAGAAGATTACTCTTAAAAGGCATATCAAACTTGTCAGAAACTATTTCAAGTTATATGACAGTCAGCCCAAAATACTGCCAGGAAGATGACAGTGTTGCAGATATATTACCAATATTCAAGGAATACCGCATTGGTGAAATGCCAGTAGTAAATAATGATGGCATTGTTACAGGATTACTAGAATTAAAAACAATTGCAATTAATAATATTTAATACAAAATAAAACCACGCCTGGCAGGGCGTGGTTTATACTTCTAGTATTAAAATTTGGGCAACGGGTATATACCTTTAAAAACTGACAAAGGTAGTTTATTGTCCACCTCCTAGAAGCTGGAGGACATTTTGTGATGTCTGGTTTGCTTGGGCAAGCATTGAAGTACCGGCATTAACGAGTATCTGATTCTTCGTAAACTCTGTTGATTCATATGCCATATTAGTATCTCTAATATATGATTCTGTCTTTGTAACATTCTCAACTGTAATCTCAAGAGAATTTATATTGGTCTGAAGCATATCTTTCTGGAAAGCACCAAGACGTGCTCTAGTTTCTGTAATATCGTCAATAGCCTGAGATAAAATCTTCATCGCCTTTATAGGGTCATTTGCCAGACTTGCAGAACCACCTGAAAGAACATCCTGTAAAGTATAAAGCGTACCGTCAATACTAACCTTACCGATATTTGGTGAAGACATACCAGGTATACTGTATATTGTTCTTTCAACATCACTGTCACCTTCACCAAGCTGATATTGCATACCACCTACAAAATCAGACATTGTTTCAGCAGTTTCATGACGGGCATTGGTACACCAAGTAGCATAAGCTGGATCTGTAGGATCATTCAAGCCTACTGTAGATTTTACAGCCTGTAAAGATCCACCTCGTGACATCAAAGCTCCAACATCCTGACCTACCTGAGCGATAGTGGTCATACCAAGCTCACCTTCATGGAAAGTAATATCACCAGCAAAATTCTGACTTGCAATACTTGCTGTCATACCATCTGTAGAAATAAGTGCGCCATTTACTGTGATCTCAGCATTGTTACCGCTCTGCTGGATAGTTACCCCTTCATCTATTCTCTCAAGATTAAGACTTGAAGGATCTTTATATTGCCCCCAAAGGCTACCCTTAACATTTTGAACTCTAATGGTGCCTTCTGAGCCATAATCTGAAGAATATAACCTCATACCAAGATTATCAAATTCCATTGTACCAGTTGCGACTGTTGAAGTTGGAGTAGTACCATCAAACACGAAAGTACCATAAATCCCTGACTTTACTCCATCTCCATCCCCATCCTGCTCAAGCAGTCTTACTTCATATGGATCACCACTAGGAACCGCTCCAAGGGTTGTTGCCCCCCTAGCTACCAATTCTTCTTCAAGCATACTAGGAGCTTTATAAGCACTGATTTGTACAGTACCATCTGAATTATTAAACTCTGCTTTATAATAAATTTTACCGGTAGAATCTGTGTTCTCACCCAGACGTATACCACTTACACAACTACATGCCCCACTTGTACCTGTACCAAATTCAAGGCCGAAATCATTGACCACTGGCGCCATCTCACTTAGATTCATACCGTTTGCAGCGTAACTGGCACTTGTCTGATCATGCATTTCAAAGACTTGACCAAACTGAACAACACTCTGATCACCACTCTGCATTGGGCCTGTAGCTGTAAGAGTAACATATGCCAATGACACTTCTGAATTATTAGATGAAGTCATAACACTGCCTGTTGAACCGCGTCCTACCTCCATATCAAAGTTTTTATCTTTATATGCAATATAGTCTGTAGCTGAAGTCCACCTCAAATACATTCTACCATCAGCATCAAGATTTTTACCTGGAACAAGCACATTCGGAGTATACTGTGGTTGAGTAGTATCAAAATTTATAGCTGATACACCAGTGGTTATTGAAGCTCCAGTGTCGTCAAAATTATATGCTGCTACTTCACCACTTTCTCTCACCTGAGAAGCTGAAGGATCATATAGATAGTTTTGATCCAGATTTACACCTGTAACAGATCTATCAAAAGTTAGAGTTGCACCAATACCTGTACTATCTTTTGTATTATTGATTGAATCAACAATTGTACCAAGGTGCGTACCATTATTAAAACCAAATGATCTTGAACCAGCATTACCAGTCAAAATAAACTGCTGATCTGCTGTAACATGCCCTTCACTAATATCAGCTGCCCACTCACCATACTGGCTTGCAACGGTAGCATCTGCTTCAATAATTGCTCTTGTAGCCTGCCTGCTTGCAATTGCACGCGACTGATTATTTGGATCTTCAACCCCGGCAAAATTAATGGTCAAAGTTGAGTTGCCTTTTTTAAATACCTGATCTATCCTAGAGTTATCAATATCAATAAGAGGATTATCTGTAGAATCATTTACAACTGTCTGAGTATTATAAATAAGCCCTTTTGAGCCATTAAGAAGAAGTTGGTCAGAGAATTTTGTTGTACTTGAAATTCTATCACAAGACTGAATACCTGAATCCATTTCAGCCTGATCTGCTCTAACCTGATCAGGAGAAGTTGCACCTGTATTTGCAGCATGTATAGCAAGCTGTCTCAACTTTGATAAGATATTGGTAATCTCTATCATTGCACCTTCAGCGATTCCTATTACATTAGAGGCTTCTTGTGAATTCTGAATAGCTCTATTCATTCCTGAATTTTGAGAGCGTAATTTTTCACTAATATTTAGGCCCGATGGATCATCGGAAGCTTTATTGATTCTGTATCCAGATGACAATTTTTCCAGACTACTACTAAGATAACCATTATTGACACCTAGTATTCGTTGAGCCCCTATTGCATTCAGATTATTATTGATATACATACCACCCATTATATTCTCCTTAATATTTTCTTGTCATTCCTTGACATTATCCTAATAATTGTAGTACATTCTGATTAATCTTGTTCGCCTGAGCAAGCATTGATGTACCAGCCTGAAGCAAGATCTGATTTTTTGTGAATTCAGTGGATTCTGTCGCCATATTTGTATCACGAATAGCGCTCTCGGTCTTGGTTATATTCTCTACAGTAACCTCAAGCGAATTGATATTTGTCTGAAGCATATTTTTCTGGAATGCACCAAGACGTGCCCTAAGTTCCGATACATCATTCACGGCCTGCATTACAATTTTCATCGCAGTTACCGGATCATTCTGAAGACTTGCCTTACCACCTGCAAGTACATCCTGCAAACAATAATCTTCACCATTAACTGTCATTTTTCCAATTTCAGCAGCAGTCATACCAGGTATAGCGTAAACTGTTCTTTCCTGATCACCTGTACCCTCACCAAGCTGATACTGCATACCTCCAATAAAGTCTGACATTGTTTCTGATGTTGCGTGACGGGCATTTGTACACCATGTCAAGTATGCTGGATCATCGTAATCATTAATTGTAGATGAGTTTGTTGAGGCTACAGCCTGAAGTGAACTGTTTCTACTCATCAATGCGCCCATATCCTGCCCTACCTGCGCAATAGTTGTAAGACCGAGCTCACCCTGATTAAAATCAAATTTACCTGAATAATTTGGGGTTGTTACATTAGCAGTCAAACCTTGAGTAGAAATCAACTGCCCATTGACTGTAATCTTAGCATCACTACCGTATTCCTGAATTGTATGACCAGCTTCAATAGTTGTTAGTGTGGTACTCTCCGGATTCTTATACTCACTCCATAGATCACCTTCAAGATTCTGAACTCTCAAATATTCCTGAGATCCATAATCCTGAGTATATAGTCTCATACCGAGATCTGTAAATTCCAGCGAACCAGTATATTCTGTGCCTGTATTAGGAGCTGAAGTAAGACCGCCCTGGAATGCAAGTGTACCATATATTCCAGAATTTTCACCTGTACCACCGTCCATAGCAACACCAAAGATCGGGATATCAGAATGAACTGAAGAACCGTTAGTTACTGGAGGAATATTACCTGCCCCACGTGCAACAAGATCTTCTTCATTCATTTCAGGATCTTTATATACACTTATTGTTACAAATGTTGAATCAGGATCACCAGTTTCAGCCTTGAAATACATCTTACCAGTAGAATCTGTATTCTCACCAAGTCGTACACCTGAAAGTGCGCTTGATCCACTTGAAGCACCTGTTCCAGCACAGAGGCCAATATTATTGACAATTGAATCCATCTGGTCAAGATTCATTGCATTACGTTTATATTGAAGACCTTCATTCAAATAAATATTATCTGACTGCATTTCAAACTGCTGACCAAACTGTAAAACTGTGACATCATCTTTTGCAGGGACACCGGCTGTAGGATCAGTTTCAATGTTCAAACGTGCAGCATCTATACCTGAATTATTAGTAGAACTCATCTCATTACCAGATGTACCTCTACCAATCTCCATAGTCATATCTTTGTCTTTATAGGCGATATACTCGCTATCAGTCAACCACCTTAGATACATTCTTCCATCACCATCAAGTGTCTTACCTGGAACAAGCGAAGAATCATCTGGCTGAGGAGTACCGGTAGTATCAAAAGTTACCCCTGTAACACCTTGAGTATAATTATATACACCATTTATTTCTTTTGGCTCCATTGTACTGCCAAGATTATATATACAGAGATCACCAGATCCTCTTGCAGTACCACCGGTCATATTAAATGAGCCAGCAGTATCAATATTTACACCCGTTACTGTACTCTGAAAGGTCATAGTTGCACCTACACCTAGACTGTCAGCAACATTATTAATAGATTCAACCACTGTACCCACATGTGTTCCATTTGCAAAAGCAAACTGTCTTGAGCCTTGAGTACCAGTAATAATAAATGATTGATCTGCTGTCAAATTGCCATCACGAATATCGGTGTCAATATTTAGTGCAGAATCTGCTTCAACATATGCTCTTCTTGCCTGCGATTCCCAAACAGCCTGTGTCTGATTTGTTGGATCATCTAGAGCAGAGAACCCTAGAGTAAGAGCAGAACCATTACGTTTAAATACTTGGTCTAATCTTGAAGTGTTGGTATTTAGAAGTGGCATATCCATAGTACTATCGACCGTTGTTTTGCAGTCATATACTAGGCCTTTCGAACCATTTAGAAGGAATTGATCTGAGTAGCGGGTTGTACTTGAAATTCTATCTAAGGTTTGAATTCCAGAATCTACTTCTGCTTGATCGGCTCTAACCTGATCTGGAGCAGTAACACCGTTATTGGCAGCATGAATCGCCAAAGATCTCATCTTAGTAAGAATGTTGTTCATCTCAATAAGAGCACCCTCAGCAATACCAAGCACATTTGTTGCCTCTTGAGAATTTTGAGTCGCACGATTTAAGCCTGCGATCTGAGTTCTTAGCTGTTCACTGATAATAAGTCCAGATGGATCATCAGAAGCAGTATTGATTCTATACCCTGACGAAAGCTTTGCCAGACTACTAGACATCAGAGTATTGCTTTTATTCAAAGTCCTCTGAGTATTGAGCGCACTTAAATTATTAGTAACAATCAAACCACCGGAAACAGCCATAATTCTTCCTCCATAAAGTATTCATCCATGAATTGCACCATTATTGTTAATGCTCGTTCTTCCGTGAGCGTCTTTAGGCTTTTCTATACTTAATATTGAAGAAGCCATTTCTAGTGCATTCAAATAATATTATCTTTTATTTAAATGTGATCACTTAGTAGTGCCTTAACCCTCCCGAGGTTGTGATCACTTTTTATTAGACAAGGAGTGTTCCAATAATTCTGCCCGCTCCAAAGATTATAATTATAAAGCCCTTTTAAAATGCAAAGCCTTTAAAAACACGATGTTACAGACTCAACCACTACCGTAAACACAAATTCCAGACATAATACAACTATAAATTTCGGCCATTATTTACTTAAGCGGAATAAAATTCCGGCATATTTGTTCTCATAATACTATAAAACTACTCTGCTTGATCGACCATGACGTAGTTTTATCTTCAATAAATATTTAATATTTAAAAATTTTCAATTATAATTGATGTATACCTATAAAGTGTGTAATTTCAAAAGGAACTAAGGATTATTTTACTATCTAAAAATGTTCTTCTCATCGCATACCGGAAGTATGGATTTTTATACTTGACCTAAAAAAAATATACCTTAGGATTAAATCAATAATAGTTATTATTTGTCATACAATTTTAATGTTATAAAATATTATTTAACATATATTAGTAACTACAAATATAATTTTGTAATAAGGATAATATTACCTGGTTATCTTATAACCACTGTAATATTAAAGTATTATAGTTTCAAAACACTTTAATGCTTAGAATAAAAGGGAATTTATATTGTCTACATTTGAGCCGAATCATGATATGAATTTTTACCTCTCTAGAGGCGAATATTTTCAGGCAGAAGGACTAACAACTCATGCTCTTGATGCATTCAATCATGCAGTAATGTTAGCGCCAAAAGAAATAGAAGTATACCTCAGTAGAGCTGACTTCTATAGAAGAGAGGGTAATTTAACCGATGCTTTACTTGATTTAAAGGAAGCAACCAAAGTTGACCCAAGTAATCCAGAAGCTTATATCCTGTCATCTCAGATTTTAATAGAGAGAAAACTTTATACTGAGGCTTTAGATATGGTTTCAGAAGCTGAAAAATTAGATAAATCATGGTCTAGACCACATCTTATCAAAGGTGACATATATTCTGCTTTAAAATCATATAAAAAAGCAATTTCTTCTTATCGCTTTGCAGTCAAGCTTGATCCTGAATCTTTAGAAAATAACCTTGCTCTAGGATCAGCATTAGTAAATAATGGTGATCTAAATAAAGCAGAAAAAATATTTACAAAAATTCTAAAGCAATACCCAAATAATGGCTGGATATATTATTATCGAGGTGTAATTTTTGCAAGTAAATGTAAAACAACAGAAGCTCTTGCCGAGTTTTCTCGTGCAATCAGGCTTCTTCCTGATAGCAAAGAACCTGTCCTATCTAAAGCTAATCTTCTCCAGCGTCTGGGACACTATGAAAATGCACTGACAGAATATAAAAAGTGCCTTGCTAGCAGTGATAGCAACCCTGAATTACTCTTTAATATGGGTGAATGCTTCTGGCATTGCAGTAATATCAATGAAGCTATCAGTTTCTATCTTAAATCTATTGAAAATGGTTTCACTGATTCAACAATCTATATAAATCTTGCTGAAGCTTATCTGGTTATTGGCAAGCGAAAACTTGCAGTTGACTGTTTTAATCAAGCTGCACAAATATCTCCACATAACCCTGACGTTTATACAGGACGTGGCGCATTATTTTTTGATCTTGGTATGATAGACGAAGCAGAAAGCGATATAAATCATGCCATAAGACTTGACTCCGGGCTACCTGAAGCCTTTATTACTAGAGCATCAATAAGACAGATCAAAGGTGATAAAGATGGTGCAATCAGTGATTACGCCACTGCGGCAAGATTAATTCCAGATGATATAGGAACGCTTATCCACTGGATAAACGCTATCGCATCAACCGGCGACATCTCTGAAGCCTTACATATACTTGAGCAATTAATTTCCAAGCGCGATGAGCTTGACATAGATCTCCTTCTTCTAAAAGGAGACCTCTATCATAAGCAGAATAAAAGTGATGAAGCTATAGAAATATATTTACAAGTTCTTGAAATGATACCAGATGATTTCGAACCACTTCTTCGTATTGCAGAGCTAAAAGAAGAGAGTGAAGAATTTGATCTTGCTTTAAAATATTACACTAAAGCTATAAATCTTCTTCCAGCCGAACCACTACTTTATTTACATAGATCTTCACTTCTAAGACGTATCAATAGAAATAAAGAGGCTGAAGCTGATGAGAAACTTGCTAAAATTCTTCGCCGACAAAGAGGGCATTAATAATTCAAATTACAAATTATAATCGGGTCGTGGCTCAGCTTGGCTAGAGTGCTTGTCTGGGGGACAAGAGATCGCTGGTTCAAATCCAGTCGACCCGACCAGCTTTAATCTAATGCCCACATGCACAATATGTATTAAGTCCAAATATTTCTGCGGCGGCGGCAATAGTTACACCAAAAAAGGTTGTAGGTTTTCCTGAATCAATTATTCCTTGCAGCGTCCCGTTACAAAGTGTAGAACCTGTTGCAAAAATTTGCTCACTCCACTCTAGTACCTCGTTAAATTTTGCCCCATTTTCTATCTCGACCCCTGCAATCTTTTTACCAATATTATCTTTATCCAGATCAAGCACTCTTACTTCTCCATTACCTGCTAAAATTTCTAAGAATCTTGGCTGCAACCCAATAAGTAAAGTTCTTTTATTAAAATCATAATATTTATGTAACTCACCTGCACATTCAACAGGTTCTTTATCTCTACAGTGAATAGTCTTTTCTGCCTTACCATAATATTTCCATATTGCATTTATTGATGATACAAAGCTTGCTCTACTTTTATTATCATTTAAATCCATAGAAATCAATTCTTTTACTTTATATGAACCTGTTTCATAGCAATCTGTAAAAGCCTGTCCTTTTGCTGAATTAAAAGTTGCTTCTACCATTACCTCTTTCCCTTTATGTATTGGATAATCATCATGCTCAGTATCTCCAATGGCTTCTTTTGCTGAAAGGGCTTTGCAATTTATTTCTATTGTACTCTCCAGTATGTTATTTTCTAAAGCAAGCTTATTTAAGGCTTCCTGCATTTCTTTATAAATACTCATATTATCCTCGCTCTTCTGAATAAACTTTACTACCTAATTTCCTTAATATATAAAATAATAATATAGAAAACAATAAAAGGGTTCCAGCAAGTAAAATCGCCTTTTCATTTTCTCCATCAAGCACTGCATTATAAATATCCAAAGATATTGTTGTTGTTTTACCTTCTATATTTCCGCCTACCATAAGCGTTATTCCCACCTCGCCGATAATTCTGCCAACTGCCAAAATCAATCCCTGAATTATGCTATTTTTTAATAACGGAATAACAATCTGTATAAATGTATTTAGCCTCCCTCTTCCCAAAGTATATGACGCATCACATAACTGCTTTATATTTATGTTACTACCTGCCATTATTGCTCTGGCTACAAAGGGAAGCCCTGTTAAATATGCTGCAATACAAATACCTGCAAATGAAAAGACTATATCTACGTTGAATATTTCTCCAAAGTAGCCATTCTTACTGAAGCATAATACCAATAAAAAGCCAAGTCCTATTGGTGGAAAAATGATTGGAATATTTATTATTATTTCGATGATACTATTTACACATTTATTATTCAATAACATTAAATATATTATAAATAATGCAGAAATTGCAAGTGGTATTATGACTGATAATATTATTTTACCAGTTACTATAAATGATATTAAACAACTATAATCCATATTCATTAAATATTTTCCGCGATTTCTTTGATTTCATAAAACTTAAAAAATCTGCTGCTTTATCTTTAATTAACCCCACTTGTATTATTATTTTGCTATACATGCTCGAATCAATATTAAGACTTTTTAATTTTCGATTCTTAATCTTTACATAATCAGTTACATTAATTAAACCTACATCAATATCAGCTGAAATTAAATATGAACTTACCTGAGGAACTGTCTTCAATACTATTAATTTATCTTTTATCTTATCATATATTCCTTTTGATTTTAATAATTCAACTGCTGCTTTACCATAGATAGCTTTTTTAGGATCTGGTATTCCTATGCGTTTAATATTAGGATTTGCTAACTCATTTACATCTTTTATATCTAATGAAGATTGATACACTAGTAATAATTTACCCTCTCCAATTTTATAGCTTTCCTTTAACTTAATCTTGGATTTAGCAATAAAATTGCTATCCCCAATAATTAAAGATACATCACCAGATTGCTTTACATATGTTATGATCATCTTCATATTTCCAAATACCCCATTTATCGTTTCACCTGTCTTTTTTTCATACAGGTTTATTACTTCATTTACCGGAGCTTTATAGCCAGCACCAGCAACGATGTATAGCTCTTCTTTTTCATCTGATAATGCTACAGAGCCATATAAAATTGAGACCATAATATACAATACTAATTTCATAACATCCCCTTATGCAAAACTAAATGTAAAATATTAGTTCAATTGTTATGCCAAATTAATAGTATTGCTGATTATTGCTTATAATTATGCCAAAATGCTGTATATTGTTAAAATAATGCAATTTATACCAGCTTGCAATTAAAATACAGTTATATGATTATAAAAAATAATACATATCAGTACTTTCCTATACCAATTTTGTTATTCTGTATAACTATGCTATCATCTTATTATAAAAAATGTTAACAAAACAATAATTGGTCATATGATCTTTATATCTTGCTTTTACATAGCAAGTTAAAATATTTAAATGAAATTTTATTCTGGTCTGTTATAAAGTTTATTAAATAATAAATTATAAATATTAGAGGTAAAACTTAAGATATGCTTACAATTTTGTCACATAATAACTAGTAAATAAAAAAGCTTCATTTACCAAAGTAAATGAAGCTAATAATTTGGGGCGAGAAACCGAATTCGAATCGGCGACCTTCAGAGCCACAATCTGACGCTCTAACCAACTGAGCTACTCCCGCCATTTATTAAGATTTATTAGTATAATTAAATACCCATGATATGCAATAGCTTATAGTTTTTTTTTATTATAATTTGATTAGTTCTCAATCTGATATTTAGCTGCTATATTTTTGCATTCATTATAGGTGTTTTTTAACTCTTCTCTATACTTACTATGTTCTTCATAAAATAAAGTAAAAGCGTCTTTACCAGCATCAATCTTCTTACCATCAAGCCATGCAACAACAGCTTCCCAAGCTTGAATATGTTTTATAAAAGCCTTTTGGAAATCTTCTGGAGTCTTTGACAAATCTACATTTTCTGAATCTTTGATAGCTTCTAGGTACTTTGTTCTATAAGAAACATAACTCCCATCATTAATACTCTTTCTGCTAAGTTTCACCTTATCTGTATTACCAATAATCTTATCAATTAAAAATACCTGTCGAATACTCTCAGCATAATCATTACCTAGTGATGGCTCAACTTTAGCAATAACTTCTCCCTCTTCTACAAATTCCCCTTGATCTGAGGATGCAAGAATTTCGCCTTCAGTATCCTGAGTCAGTGAAGCTTCAAAAAAACCCTTAGCTACTTCTACTTCGCTTTTATTTTCATTTTTTGCTACTTTAATTTCCTGAATATTTGCTTTACCAACAAGTGAAATCTCTTCTCTTTCAAGAATCGACCTGCTAAGCTCATTCATGTTTATACCACTATCTCTAAGCAATCTAATAATTGCACTGGCCTGCCCTACTTTAATTGCTTCGCGTAGTGGTGGGAGCTTGAGATATTCATTCTTATATTGGTTCATATGATCAGCATTAGCCTTGTCCTCTTTCTGAAATACACCCTTTTCTAAGGCGTCATAATCTGGAAGATATCCACCATCAGGAGCTGTATAAGTTGCCATAGGAATAAGCATTATATCTGCTTTTACACTGCCTGGAATATAATTTTCACCACTTTTAACATACTCAAAATCGGACAACTGAAGATAAATAACACTGGATCTTTCACGTGATACTACTCGAACAGGATTATAATTTTGAGGTAATGGAAACTTTCTTAACCTTGAATATTCAGCAAATACAACAGATCGGATAAAATTATCCGCTGCTTCAAGTCTGCCTGCTGTTTCAGAGCGTTTATGCAACTTTCCATAAACAATTAATTCATCATTCAGCGTTACTGAAACGCCAATTCGCTCATCAAGGTTAATCGCATCTATAATCTCCAGTAATTCTTCAGAACTTACAGGACTACCTAATTTATTACTTTCATTAATTAGAAATGCATTCTCACTAGGTAAATACTTTACCATAGCAATAGGATCAATTCCTTTAGCTTCCCCTTCCACAACAACACCTGCATTTACATTAGCTATAGTACACACAAGTACCAGCATAACAGCTAGAATCTTCTTCATCCCTATCTCTCCAACTTATTTATAACTTATAATTATTAAATATTTAATATTCTACCATTTTATTATGCTGCATCTTCCTGTTTAGAAGCTGCAGGGAGAATTGATTTACGTTTAACAACAATATTATCTGCATCCCATACACCACAAAATGCAACGCCTAAAGGACAAGCAAAATTCTCTCCAAGAGCAGCTCTCCATGGGCTTTTTCTTCCAGGGCAATTCGGACTGCATTTTGCTATCGCAGCAGTATACTTTCCAGTATTATTAGTCATGTTAAAATCCTAATTTCAAATAATAATAATAATAACAAATACTTTTATCGGACATCTTCTGTTATTTAATTACTAATACTTGCTTATTACTTTCAACTTTTTTAACTTTTTTTAAATTATCGGACAATAAACTGACCATTAAATTACTGAATAGCAGCAGCCGGTACTTCTTCAAGTTCATCGACTGTCTGTTCTATATGGTCATATTCAAGCTTACCAACCAATTCTTTTTCAGCCACTGATGGATTAGGTAAAAAATATTGCTCCGCTCCCCCTGTTGCTTTCATACCAAAACCTTCTACTCCAACCATATTAGCAGTATTTCCATATATCAAAGTTGTCCCTTTAGGAATCTTATACTGAGTCACGTTGATTGCTGTATTTCTCTCGGGTAAAGCCAACTCTCTTTTCGCCTTATCTTTATCTGTATACATTTTTTTAGAGAAATAAAATCCTGATTCTCCACTTCCGCCTCCCCAATATCTAAATACATGTAAATCCTTATCCAAAACTATCTTCTGAGCTCCGCGAGCAAATGATCTCGCAACTTCCGCCTTATACGGATCCTCAACAATGCTGAATACATCTTCATCATATTCTACTACTGCATCATTAGTCTTTTGATTACTTACACTCTGTACTTCACATCCAATCAAACTGATAGTAAGACATAAACACAGAATAATTAAGATCTTTTTCATTTAAAACCTCCATATATTCTTGTTAAAATACACTCAACACTTTATCGACTTATTGTTTATTTATTCTTAATAATTCAGATATATTTACGATAATAATTGATTACAAAACAAAGACTTATATAATATTTTCAATTAAAGTTGATAATATTGTGGAAAGTTTGTATAAAAATATGATAATTACATTATAAATAGGGTTTTTTCTCTATTTTTCTATGTATGGTTATATTTAATTAAAATAAAACTTTAATTACTAAAAATAAGAACCTTATAACATTTTATAAATAAATAGTTTAATATATAAGACAGGAGGTCACAATGGCTTCAAAAGAACCCATTGAAAATGTATACACAAAAAACAGTGTAATTACAAAAAACGCTTTATTCACTATATATGAAGCAGAGATCAACCTAGATAAATTTGACTATGATATGCTATATGCCTATACACAGGTAAATGGTCTGACTTTGAATAAACGCGCTCTTGAAGCAGAAAAATTTGCTCAGAAACTTAGTGAAAAAAACTTAGATAGCCAGACTATCAGAACCATCCTCGAAACCCAGAATATCAAACTACCGTCAAAATCTGCAACTTTTATTGAATCAAATAACAGTTTTGATAATAAATTCTTTATAAACAAGCATAATTTATTTCTATACACTCAACATCCTAATCTTATAACAATATACGCCTCAGGCAAAGAGAATGATAAGGTATATGTAACAACAGAGTCTCTTGAAAACAGGATGCCAACTGAAAAACTCTTTGAAACATTTACTATAGAGGGTAAAATCAACCTGATTATTCAAGTTTCAAGAGCAGTAGCATCACTACATAGTAATAAAATTATCCACCAGAATATTTGTCCAGAAAATATTTTTGCCTTACTACAGCCAAATGGTATATGCCAAATCAAATTGCTGGCAAGTGGTATTATCCCCAATATAAATAGCGCACTAGACATTGGAGGCGGTAGTGAATTCAAACCGCTATTCGCTTTCACAGCACCTGAAACTTTGTCTGGAATAAATGAAGCTATGCCATGTAATGAAAAAGAAGATATTTACGCCTTAGGTGGATTGTTATTCTTCTATCTATCTGGTCAACGACCATGGCAAAAATCCCGAACTCTTTTTGACATAATAAAAGCCTGTAAAGATGGCGAAACAGCATTAAACAATAATGATTTTAGCAATATTAACGATAATTTAAAATCTGTAATTATCAAAGCAACTCATATTAACCCAGAACTTAGGTATAACAATATTGCAGAATTAATCTCTGATCTAGAAGCATGCCGCGATGGAAACAAACCAAAGTCTCTGGCTATGCTTGAATCAGCCAGTGTCGAAAATAATAATGTAGAAGAGGAAGATAATCTGGCAAATAATAACTTAAGCCCTACAAATGATAATAAACCTGAGAGCACCAAAGAAGAAGCGGTAACACAGCAAAAAAAACCTGAACCAACCCAGACTGTCTTTAAGTCTGAACAGGTGCTTACAGAAGAAGACTTACCTCAACCACTGATTGAGCCACAAATACCAGATATCAATGAAATATCTCCTGAGCTGAATAAAACCAGTTCACAGATCTGGAAAAAACTCGCCATTGCCGCATGCATATTACTTGCTAGTGGGGGAGCGGGATATTATTTTTTAACCCCAGAATCTATCAACAACACTAAATCTGCATCAGCTCAAAACCTAAACGAAAAAGAAGCAAAAGACCTTGTCCTACCAGTTGTAAATGAAGAAGTCCTCACGGCTACTGACAATAATCAAGAACCTGAAGCCCAGGTTCAAGCCGACTCTTCTAAAGAAGAACTAGCAAAAAAAGAACAAGAGAGAAAAGAAAAATTACAGAAACTGGAAGAAGAGAAACGTAAAAAACTTGAAGCTGATTATCAATCAGCTATTGCTTCAGGCAATCAAGCCATGAAGAACAAGGAATATGAGCTCGCTATTATAGAATTTAGTAAAGCGAGTGAAGTTAATAATACCGAGGAAGTAATAGGTTTACTTCAAGTAGCAAAGTTAAAAAGAAACTCTGAATTATCATATGAAAAATTCCTTAATGATGCAAAAGAATTACTAAATCAAGATAAACTCGAAGAAGCTGAAGCAATTATACTTCAAGCAAAGAATATTTCTGACTATACTGATGATCCAAGAACCGATCAAATAATCAATAACATAAGAAGAACTCGTTTTGAAAATGCTTTGGCTGAAGGCGAAAAGCTTTTATCAGAAGAAAATTATGAAGAAGCAGAACTTGCATATGCCTGGGCACTAAGCATTCCAGGGTATGAAAATAATAGTGATGCTATCAATGGTAGACAACTAGCTCAAGAGACTCTTAAAAAAATTGCTGAGCAACAACTTAAAAAAGAAGCTGAAGAAAGGAACAGAAAAGCTCAATATTCTGCAGCAATTACAGAAGCAGAAAAATTGTTAACTCAAAATCGTTGGGATGAGGCTGCTTCTGCATTTAAAATGGCTCTAGAAGTACCAGGGTATTCTGAAGACATCACAGCACAAAATGGCATAGAAAATGCGTTACAAAATAAGCAAGAAGAAGAGAACAGACTTTTAGAAGCTAAAAATAACGCATTAAAAGCAGAATATAACAGATTAATCAATAATGGTAATAGCTATCTAAATGCTGGAATGTGGCGTAAAGCAGAAGAAAACTTCAGTAATGCTCTGAAAATAGAAGGATACTCAGCAAGCAAAGAAGCAGCTACAGGTCGTAAACGAGCTATAGAAAATAACAGACTAAAAACTAATAGAGAACAATATGACAAATTAATACTTGACGGTATGGAACACATTCTTAAAAAAGACTACCCCGGAGCAGAAAAAACATTCCGCGATGCTTTACTAATTCCAGGATTTGATAATGGTGAAGCGGCAAGACAAGCTATAATGTTTGCAGAGAATTTTAATGCCATAACTGCAAAAGCAACAAAGTATAATAATTATCTGGATTCAGGTAAGAAAAAACTTCTAAATAACGACCCAAAAAGCGCAATAAGAGATTTTGGCAGAGCTATTGTTGAAGCCCCAAAACAGATTGATGCCTATATATTACGAGGAAGTGCATATTTAGAAGCCGGAAATTCAGGAAAAGCACTAAGTAATTTTGAACAGGCTCTTGAAATTGACCCAAATTATGAACCTGCAATAATTGGTAAAGCAATAACTTTTGTTAAGAATGAAGACTACAAAAGTGCACTTAAAGCATTTAAATTAATTGCATCAAACACTAAAAATATAGAACTTAAAGCAGCATCTAATAACATCATGGGGTGGATATATCTAGAAACTGATGACAAATCAAAAAATGATGTTATAGATTATAATAATGAAGAAGCAAAGCATTATTTTGAACTTAATAAAGATAAAAATGACCCTATTGCACTCAACAATCTAGGTTATATGTATATGAAAGGTCTTGGCGTAGACAAAGACGAATCAAATGCGGTAAACCTGTTTAAAGCTGCTGCTGAAAAAGGACTTCCTGAAGCAGAATTCAATCTTGGTATGGCATACTATAAAGGCGATGGTATAAGAAGAAATTACGAAGATGCTTTCAGTTATTTCAAAGATGCTGCAGATAGTAATACTCTTCCAATAGCTTGGGGACAAGTTGCCGAGATGTATAGAAAAGGAAGAGGCGTAAAAAAAGATAAAACTCTAGTCAATGAATATGCTGCAAAGTATAATGGTAAAACCAATAGAAAAACTGTATATCTAATAAATAAACCGAAAATAAAACTACCTCTTCCTATAAATTATTTACCTGTATCTTTAGAGCCTGAAGAATTTGAAAAACAATATTTAGCTTTTTCCGACTTGGGTAGAAAATTAACAGAAATGGAAGAGTATGACTCAGCCAAGCGTATGTATAATGTTGCATCAATGGTCGAAGGCTATAATAATTCTGAAGAAATAAAACAAAGAATTGCCGAAATTCAAAAAATTCAGAAAGAGAAAAAAGACTCCATTTTAGCTGAAATCATTGATGTTAAAAACAATAAAAATCCTGATGATTTACTAACATTAACTGATGAATCTCTAGATGACATCTCAAAAGAACTTGCAGCCTTAACACCAGGTAAAGAGCAAAACAGCCAGAAAACTGAGCTTGAAGATATCCTTGATTCACTCGAAGCAAAATCGTCAAAGCAAAATGAAAATAACTCAGATGATCTACTTACTGACCTTGATACTACAATCAACAAAAAACCAGTACAGGATATTTCAGAAAATAGATTTGGTAAAGAATATGTTGAGCTGATTAATATTGCTGAAAAATTCTTATCAAACCAAGAGTGGGTAATGGCTGAACAGGCATTTCGTCTCGCTCTTGCTTTACCAAATTCACCAGATCAGGGGGACGCTCAAGCTGGATTGAATACTGCTGTAAGAGAACGAGAAAGCGCTAATTCTGCAAGCAGTTCAACTATTTCTAATTATGCCGCCATACTTGGTAATGCGACTGCATTATTAAAAGAAGCCCAGTGGCCCCAAGCAATTTATATGTATAAATCTGCTATTGAATACAGTTCCGATGACGATGATACATTAGCTCAACTTGGCTTAAAAATTGCTGAAACAGCCAATAGCCCTATAATTGCTGAAAATGATAATGATGAAGTAGCCATAAAATCTGACGAACGAGATATTGCTTCGCACAATATGGCAATAGCACAAGCAAAGCAGTTCCTAGCTGATGGAAACTTTACTGCTGCAATTCAGATGTTGGAAATTGCTTTATCAATGAAAGGATTTAAAGAAGATCCAGTTGCCTCAGCAATGCTAGTTACTGCAAAAAAAATGCAGCTTGAAAATAGCAACAGTCCTGAAGCAATAGCAGCCAAACGAGCAAAGAACAAACCAATTTATGATAAACTAATAAAGAGTGGCGAACTTCAAATTTCCACTGGTAATCTTGAAGGAGCAAAAAATAGCTACGAGCTTGCTCGTAAAATTCCAGGTTATGAAGAAGATAAAGCTGCAAAAGAAGGACTAGAGCATGTTATTGATTTACTAAACCGACCTGCTGTTTCTGCTGAATTAAAAGAAAAATATAATACGCTTATGAATCAAGGAAGAACTTCTCTTGAAGAGGCTAATTGGAGCAGAGCAGAAGAGACATTTAGAGTTATCTTAAGCCTACCTGAGTTTAATAATGACCCAGATGCTCTGGCGGGGCTTAGAGCCGCTGCCAAAGCACAGAATAAACCTCTTCCACAAAGCGGTGATGTAACAGAAGATATTTTTCAAAATGGTTTAATACCAGCTGATGCTGATCTGGATGCAATTAGAAGGAGAGCTGAATTTGAAGCTCTAATTCGTGAAGGAAAAAGACAACTAGAACTCAAACAATTTGAAGTTGCAGAAGCAATGTTCAATGAAGCTTTAAAAATAAACGGCTATGAAAATAATACTGATGGTCTTACTTTACTACGTCAGACAATTGCCCTAAAACCAAAGCAAGAAGAAGTACAACTTCCTGATCATCAGACAGTCGAAGAAAATCCACAACTTGATATGCAACATCAGGCCTCAATGCTTCTTGAAGAAGGAAATCGTCTGCGAGCACAAAAGCAATTTGATAAAGCGATACAAGCATATAACAGTGGTATAGATTTAGATCCTAATAATTTAAAACTGTATATAAATAGAGCTGATACTAATGCCGGAATTGGAAATTTTGATGAAGCTCTTAATGATTATTTAAAAGTATTAGATTCTGATAACACAGATGATGAAATTAAATCATATACTTGGAATAACATAGCAAATGTATATTACTACGGCAAAAAAGACTACGCTTCTGCTGTAGAGTATTATACCAAAGCTGCTGAAATAGGTAATCTTGCATCTATGAATAGCCTAGGAGTATGCTATGGCTTTGCAAAAGGTGTAGAAAAAAACCCTGATAAATCTCTGCAGTGGTATACCAAAGCTGCTGAAGGTGGTTATGGCAACGCAATGCTCAATCTGGGTATGATGTACCAAAATGGATGGGGTATAGATACGAATCTAGAACTTGCTCGAGAATGGTATGAAAAAGCTGCTGAACATAACGTACCACGTGCTTTTATCAGGCTATCTTTAATGTACGCTAATGGCTCTGGAGTAGAACAAGATCAGGCTAAAGCTGATGAGTACAAGCAAAAAGCTGTAGAACTTGGTTATACAGCTGATAGATAATAAATAACAATATTACGAAAAAATAATAAGGATTAATATGAGCAACATTTTAGCAATTAGTCAACTGAGTAAAGACCTAGAAAATACTAGCATTCTTTACAATCTAAATTTAAATATTCAACAAGGAAGCATTACTGCATTATTAGGATTCAATGGAGATGGAAAAGAAAAGCTCTTAGAGATTTTAGCAGGTCTAGACAATGCAAGCAGTGGAAGTGTTTCACTAAATGACAAACCATTTTCACCTAAAAATGTTGGGGCTGCACTCAAATCAGGCGTTATTATGATTACAGAAAATGCTACACTTGCTACAGATCTTACAGTAAATGAAAACTTAACTCTTGGATTGCCTAAGACACCTCAAAAAGCAGATATAACAACTGCACTAGAGAAAGTTGGCTTAAAGACATTGACTTTGAATACTTTATGCAAATCGCTAACTGCATCAGAATCGCATATGCTTTTACTTGCTAGAGCAATACTGAGTAATTCAAAACTATACTTATTCAATAAAGTTGACAGCCCTTTCTCAAAAGAAGAGCGAAGTATTTACTTCAGTATTATCCGTGAATTAAAAAATAATGGTTCTACTGTGATTTTTATCCCTGCAATTGTTGAAGAACTACAATTTATTGACAGATACATTGCAATTATGAATGGTCGCTTACTCGAATCATCAGATAATGCAGATAAGTTAATAAAATCAATATATACAAGTAACGAGGGTAGCGTTTTTTCAGATTATAATGCATCACGCAATAATAAAATTATTATGGAATCACTGGCTCTCAAAGGGACTATATTACGCGATGCCTCTATAAACATTCGTGAAAAAGAGGTATGTGGTATATTTGGCTTAAAAGGTTCTGGCATAGAAGAGTTAATCTCTATTCTTACTGGACGCTTGAGTACTTCCAGCGGAGTACTATCAGCAAATAACACAAACCTTAGAGCCAAAAAAATATCACCTGTAAAAAGAAATAAAGCTGGTATTTCTGTTTTTAACGGTAAAACAAATTATGATTTGGATTATGACTCTAGAAATTTAAAATTAAGAGCCCTACATGGAAATATATTACTTCTAATTGATCCAGCTTATGGCTTACCAGCCAAGGATAGAAAAAATTTTTATAGCTTAATTAATGAAATTAAAATGCAGAACAAAGCTATTATTTTATACACTTCTTCAATAGAAGAGTTAAAAGGTCTTAGCGATACAATTGCTATCATCCATAATGGCGAATTATCTGCAACACGATCAAATGAAAACTGGACAGATGAGGAGATTTATAAATATGTCACAAGCGGAAAACTCGAAGCCTTCTCCATCCTCTAATTCTTTAGGATGGTATATTACTCACAAGGTTGTTTTATTACTAATTATTTTTGCAGCATATTCATATATTACCACTGATAAAAGTGGGTTTATTATGACTGCAATTGCAATAGGACTTCTTTCAATTGCATCTGCAACAGTAATGGCTGGAAAGGTTATAGATTTAGGACTTCCAATCAACTGTGCCATAAGTTTTGTAATTGCAAAACTTGTTTATGCAGAATTCGGTGATACTACTTCAGGAACAACTATTTTATATACTGCGCTGACCGCCGGTATTATTGGCTCTGGTTTGACAGGTTTTATTACTGGTAAAATTATTACCCGCAAATATATCCCTTCATATTTCGGAAGTTTTGCTATCCCATGCATTATTTTATATTTATTGTACTTGCTATTCAGTAATGGCTCTCAACAAATTAATGAATTTTTATCGATGAATAATATGTATGAAATAAACAGTAATACTTTATACATTCTTGCGGGAATAATTGGAATTATTACATTACTATTCTCTATAAGTAAATGCGGAAAAAACCTTAGAGCAACTGGTTCTTCAGTGGACAGTGCTATCGAAGCAGGTATTGATACTGATCTTAGTATAATTAAAGCATACACCATCAGCGGTCTTATTGCAGGTGTTGCTGGGATTATACTCGCAAGTACGCCTCCGGACTCTATTGTAATGCTAAATTTCCCTGTATTGTCTTGGTTACCATTGGCCATACTTGGTGCAATTATAGGAGGCAATAAATTCTCTGGAGGTAAATTCGATGTACTCGGCAGCTTCCTAGGTGGTATTATTACAATTTTAATTTCAGAGGTAATATTGAACGTTACAGGAAGCACTATTCAAGCTACTACTGTTATCCTTCTTCTTATCCTGATAATTATGATGGCAACAGATAGTAACAAGAAATAACCTATTTATTATTGAGGAATATTATATGTCTGCTTCATCCAACCTTACTCCTGAAGGATTTCAATCAAGCTCAGATAACTCAAGCTTAGAACATTTTGAACTTGATATACCTGTGCTTCTCTTAACTTTCAAAAGACTAGATGAGACAAAGAAATCTTTTGAACAAATTCGTAAAGCAAAGCCTAGAAAACTATATATTTCTGGAGATGGTCCAAGGAGTGATAAACCCAACGAAGCCGAAAAGGTCAGGATAACAAGAGACTATGTACTAAATAACATTGATTGGGATTGCGAAGTTAAAACTTTACTACGTGATGAAAACCTTGGATGCAGAAAAAGCAATTCTTCAGCAATAGATTGGCTTTTTACATTTGAAGAAACAGGCATAATTATTGAAGATGATGTGATTGTATCTGATGATTTCTTCCGTTATGCTCAAGAATTATTATATAAGTATCAAGACAATCAAAATATTATGTGCATCAGCGCGAATAATTTCCAAAATGGTAATAAATATAATAATAATTCTTACTATTTTTCACAAATCCCTCACTGTTGGGGGTGGGCTAGTTGGAAAAGCGCTTGGAAAAAATATAAAGAAGTAGAAAAATGTATCCCACAGCTTGTAGATGATATAAAAAACAATAAAATCCCACAATTCACTCATAATAAAGAAGCAAATTATATGTGGGCACACAATCTTATACGGACGCATACAAATAGCGTTGACAGCTGGGCATATATCTGGACTATAGCCAATCTGTATTTTGGAGGCCTAACCTGTACTCCCTCTGTAAATCTTGCCAAACATATTGGCTATGGTGAAGATTCAACTCACATAAAGCAGCCTGTAGAATTTTCCTTGATTGATATTGAAAAATTAAATTTCCCGCTTTCTCATCCAAAAGAAGTTAAATGTCTTCAGCAAGCAGATGATTTCGTATATAAAAGAGTCTTCTTTGTTGATAGATTTAAAAATATTGTTGAATCTAATAATACACAAGAATCAACCAATAAAAGAAATAACAGTAATCCAGTATCTGAATTGCAGACACGTAAACAAATTTTTTCCACATTAACTGACTCTACAACTGAATTAAAATTACTCAACCTTGGTTGTGGCAACAATTTTCATCCAGAATGGACGAATATAGATTTCACTTCAACTGGAACAGGAGTTATTGCTCACAATTTATTACAAGGCATTCCTTGTAATAATGAAAGTTTTGACGTTATCTACCATTCGCATGTACTTGAGCACTTCTCAAAAGATAAAGCCAAAAACTTTATTGCTGAATGTTTTAGAGTATTAAAACCTGGAGGCTTGATACGAATTGCTGTGCCAGATCTAGAGCAAATAGCAAAATTGTATTTAGAAAAACTTGACAAAGCTGTTAATGGAGATATTTCTGCGGAAGATGATTATGATTGGATGATGCTCGAACTTTTTGATCAGACTGTCAGAAACCAGAGTGGCGGCGATATGCAAAAATATCTTGGCAATGATAAACTTAAAAATATGGACTTTATCCGTGACCGCATTGGTCTCTATGCAGATAGTATTAGAAATTCATGCTTAAATTCAAAAATGAATACACAAAGCATCCAAGAAAGCACCACTGCATGCACACCAGAAGATTATATGAAGATTGGAGCTTTTCGAATGGGAGGGGAAATACATCAATGGATGTATGATCGCTTCTCAGTAGCTCGTTTATTAAATAATGCAGGATTTGAACATATTGGAATTGTAAGTGCCTATGAAAGTAGTTTTGAAGATTTTTCGCGCTATAATCTAGATATTAAAAATGGGAAAATTGTTAAAGCAGATTCACTCTTTGTAGAAGCAATTAAACCTGGTCTTGGCGCAGAACATACTAATAATAATAACACTGCAAATGAATCTAAATCTAATTCCACAATATTTTTGAATAATGGTGGTATAAAAGTTCTCACCCTTTCAAGTAAGGATTCAGGTGGAGCTGGTGGGGCCGCCAGAAGAATGCATGAAGCTCTACTCAAGGCTGGTGCTGATGCAGTTATGGTAGTCTTAGACAAAGCCACAACCTCTGAGAGAGTTGCAAAACTAGAAATACCAATACCAAATCTTGACTCTAAACAACCAAGTGCACAGTTATTCTATGCATTTAATCTTATTCAAAAAAGGCTTGCAGATTACCCAAAACGCCAAATACCATCAATGTTTACATCAACAGAATCAATTATTAATTATACAGAGCTTGAGCCCTTTTTCGCCCAAGCGGATATTATACACTTAAACTGGGTTGATGGTTTTTTTGATTATCAGCATGCACCCAAAGCACTACAAAACAAAAAAATTATATGGACCCTTCATGATATGTATCAGTTCACTGGTGGCTGCCATTATGCACTTGATTGTAAAAATTATATAAGCGGCTGCCAAAGCTGTCCTCAGCTTGGAGAAGATACTTCTTGCTCTCTTACCCAAGAATCTATACAAATCAAAAACACAGCTTATTCACAGCTTGATATTAATATTGTTACCCCTTCAAAATGGCTTGGTGACTGTGCTAAGCAAAGCCTCTTAATGAAAAGTTTTCCCTGTAATATCATTCCATATGCTTTTGATATTAATACATTTAAACCTATTAATATGAATGAAGCACGCACTAAATATGATATTTCAAAAAATAAATGCATTATTCTTTTTGGTGCAGATCACATTTTAAATCCCGTTAAAAATCTTATAGCAATTATTAACAGCCTTGTTTCACTCTGTAACGAAAACCTTATTAATCCTGATAATTTTGTATTAGTAGTCTTTGGCGCAGGACAACTACCAAATGAAACCTATCCTTTTTCTATACAGCAACTAGGTACAATTGCTTCTGCTAAAGAAATGGCTTATGTATATTCAAGCGCAGATTTTTTAGTACTACCATCAATTGCTGATAATTACCCTAACATTATGTGCGAAGCACTTGCCTGTGGTACTCCGGTTGTAGGATTTGATATAGGCGGTCTTCCAGATCTAATAACTTCGGGAAAAACTGGCTACCTTGCCAAGCCATTTGATTTAAAACAATTGCAACAAGGAATACTATGGGGTATTAATACCGCAAAAGGAAATAAGGAAATACGTCTAAAATGTCGTGAAATTATTGAAAATACCCTTACTGAAAAAATTATTAGTAATAAGATGCTTTCTTATTACAAGGAAGTGTTGAATAAATCGCAAAATACTACCAATAATAATAACTTATATAATATCACAAGTAATGATGCTCTGCGTAAAAGATATATTACTAAAATACAGACTACGCTGGAAAGCGAATTGACAAAAGTCGCTAGTAAATTTTCAAATGAAATAATTAATTGGCTAGTAAATAACTTGTCACCTCATAAAAATCTTACTGATGAAGAGACTGTTCTTAAGCAAGAATGTATTAAATCATTAAACTCACAGTCATCTTCTGATGGAGAGTACTTAAAAGCTCTTCTTTTGTCGGTTGTACTCACCCCTGCTGAAGAGCTACCATTAACAATAGATATCTATAAGCAGCCTGAGATAATTAAAAATCTTCTCACCCAATATATATTTTCATTCAAAGAATTACCGGCTTATAATAATTTTGCAGAAATTACTCTAGAGCATATGGTAACATATCTACAAATGTTAAAAACGGAGTGCGATAAAAATTCAGGTAATGCTTCAAATCTAATATTAAATGCATTCAACACACTTAGGAAAATCCCTATATATTGTGCACAGGGAGGACTACACGAAGTCATGAAATTATTCGCTGATTTAATGCGAAAATTACTTATTCTCAATAATGCTACTATTGATTTTAATTTTAAAAAACGCAATAATAAACGCAAAATAAGATTGGGTATTTTACTTCAAGCTTTTGGAGAACATACGGAAACTTACGCAACACTTCCAACCTTTACTCATCTTGATAAAGATGAATATGAAATATTTGCCTTTGTTTTACGAATTTCAAACTCAAGTCAGGAACAGCAGTATAGAGATCATTATAACCATATTATTGAGATATCACCTTCAGAGATTGCTCAATCAGTTGCAAAAATAAGAGAAGCAGATCTGGATATTTTATTAATTGGAACAAATATTACAGCTCTGGCAAATCATAACGCTCTAATTACTTCACATAGACTTGCAAGAGTTCAAGCTGTACATTTCTGCAATCCTTGTACTACAGGTATTAAAAATATTGATTATTTTATTACAGGTAAGAATTTCGCTCTTAATCAGAATGATTTTACTGAAAAATTAATTTTTACCAAACATTCAGGAATTTGCTTTGAAGGCAATACTATTGTAAAACCAGCTACACTGAAGTTAACCAGAAATAACTTAGGAATTCCTGATAATTCTATTGCATTTATTGCAGGTGCAAACTTTTATAAACTTACTTGGGAACTTCGAGAATTCTGGGCTAAATTATTAAAACAAATTCCAAATTCATGCCTGCTTCTTTTTCCATTTGGGCCAGCATGGACTGATAAATATCCCGTAAATGAATTCAAGGAATCTATTTACACGCAGTTTACTGACCTTGGAGTTGAGCCCTCTAGACTAATTATATCAAAAGCTCTTCCTGCCCGTGAAGATATCCGCAAAGCAGTTAGCCTCTGTGATATTTATTTGGATTCTTTCCCTTATTCCGGTGCAACCTCTCTGCTAGACCCACTCTATACAAATATTCCAATAGTCTGTATGAAAACCAATACTATTCGTGGTGGTCAAGGTAGTGGCATGCTTGAAGATATGGAACTTACTGAATTAATTGCAAAAAATGAAAATGAATATTCAGCTATAGCAGCCAAGCTGGCACATGATACAGAATATAGACAGCATATCTCTACAATTATTAAAGAAAAAATGGATAATAATCCACCATTTATCGATACCTATGATTACTGTAATGATATGGATCGAATTTATAAACAAATGCTTGCTGAATATGATGAATCAACTGAAATTTCTGATAATATTAATATGCAAAATAATAATAACCAAACAGAAACAATTAATAATAAGCTCAAACCTAATGATCCTTGCAGTTGTGGCAGTGGATTAAAATTTAAAAAATGTTGTGGTAAAAAGATATAAGGAAATACATGGAATCATTAATTACAGGTGTAGCCGGATTTATTGGCTTTCACACTGCTAAACAATTATTAGAGCGAGGTGACTCTATAATAGGTGTTGATTGTATTAATGACTATTATGATGTTAACTTAAAAAAATCCAGGCTCTCGATTTTAAAAAAATTTAACAATTTCAAATTTTTTAAATATGATCTTACTGATCGTAATGCTATTAATACTCTTTTTGATACTTATAATATTTCAAGGATTATACACCTTGCTGCTCAAGCAGGTGTGCGTTATTCTATTGAAAATCCATATGCCTATATTGACTCTAATATCATTGGATTTACAAATATTCTTGAAAACGCCAGACAATATAATGTTGATCATTTTATTTATGCTTCATCGAGTTCTGTATATGGAGCAAATGAAGAGATGCCATTTTCTACTCATAAAAGTGTGAATCATCCTCTATCATTATATGCTGCCACTAAAAGATCAAATGAGCTATTTGCTCACAGCTATTCTCACTTATACAATCTACCAACTACTGGTCTTAGATTTTTTTCTGCTTATGGTCCATGGGGAAGACCTGATATGGCTCTTTTCCTATTTACCAAAGCAATTTTAGAAGGTACAAGTATTAATGTATTTAATTATGGTAAAATGAAGAGAGACTTTACCTATATTGACGATATTGTTGAGGGTATAATCAGAGTTTCTGATAATCCTGCAACATCAAACCCTGCATGGAATGGCCAAAATCCTGATCCAGCCAATAGCAAAGCACCTTTTAAAATATACAATATAGGCAATAATGATCCAATCGAACTTATGAAGTTTATTAAAACAATTGAACAAGCATTAGGGATTGAAGCTAAAATGAATTTACTCCCCATGCAAGATGGTGATGTGCCATCAGCAATTGCTGATGCTAGTAGCTTTATTAAAGATTTTAATTATAAACCTAACACACCCATTAAAACTGGAGTTTATAATTTTATTACATGGTATAAAGAGTACTACGGAAAATAATATATGATTAAACAAAGCAACATACAAATACTTATTGATAAACTTGAGAATAAGGCTGCAATAATCGGTATAATTGGGATGGGCTATGTTGGACTACCTTTGGCAATTGAATTTGCTAAAGTTGGATTCTCCATTATTGGCTTTGATCTAGATAATGATAAAGTACATAAAATTAATAATTGTGAATCTTATATCAAACATATTTCTAGTGATAGTATAAAATATATATCTTCTAATGACAAAAACTATGCAACAACAGATTTTTCACTGCTTTCTATTGTTGATTGTATTATTATCTGCGTTCCAACGCCCTTAAATCAGTACAAAGAGCCAGATATGCAGTATATTGAATCTACAGTAAAAACTATTTCAAAGTATTTACAGCAGAATCAACTCATAGTACTTGAAAGCACAACATACCCTGGAACTACTTCATCACTTGTAAAACCGGTACTTGAAGAATCAGGTTTAAAAGCAGGAAAAGATTTTTATCTTGCATTCTCACCAGAGCGCGAAGATCCTGGAAACAAAAATTTCTCAACAAAAACTATTACAAAAATTGTCGGTGGTTACACTGAAACCTGCTGCAAAGTTGCAAATTTTATGTATAAACAGGTTATTAATACAACCCACCTTGTTAGTAATACTGATATAGCTGAAGCGACAAAACTTCTTGAAAATATCTTCAGGTCGGTAAATATTGCTCTTGTCAATGAATTAAAAATCATCTTTGATAAAATGGATATTGATATTTGGGAAGTCATTGAAGCTGCATCTACCAAGCCGTTTGGCTATATGCCGTTTCATCCTGGACCTGGACTGGGTGGACACTGTATACCTATTGATCCGTTCTACTTGACCTGGAAAGCAAAAGAGTACGGCATTAATACTCGCTTTATCGAACTTGCAGGTGAAATTAATACAGCAATGCCAGAATATGTTGTTTCTAAAACAGAAAAGGCTCTAAATGATTTAGAAAAAAGCGTCAAAGGAAGTAATATCTTAATAATTGGAATTGCTTATAAACAAGATATTGATGATGACAGAGAGAGCCCAAGCTTAAGATTAATTGAATTATTCAATGAATTAGGCGCTAATATTTCATATCATGATCCATTTATTCCAACTCTAAAAAAATCCCGAAAATATGATTTCGGACTTTCATCAATAGAACTGACAGATAATTTTCTAACAACTACAGATGCAGTTATTATATCTACAGCCCATAGTAATATTGATTATAATAAACTAGCAGAAAAATGTGCTCTTATCGTAGATACAAGAAATTGTATGTCACAAATTAAAAATTCTACCGCAAAAATTATTAAAGCATAAAAATAAATGGACGAGCACAAAACTCGTCCATTTAAAATAACTTTATTCTCTTAAATAAGTTTATTTACCTTCAAATTCCTTTGCAGAAATAATACCATTACCATCTACATCAAATTCGGCATATACAGTATTACCTTCTGCACTGCCATTATTTTTAGTAATTTTATCAAACTCATCATAAGTAAATCTACCATCATTATTAATATCAATTTCTTTAAAATTTAAAGTTTTGATATTATCAATAGTAATTTCTTTTGGTGTTTCTTGTTTTTCTACTTCTTGTTTCTCTGTTGTATTGTTACTCTGGCAACCAGTAGCAATTAGACTCGCGCCAAAAATTATACTTGGTATTATTTTTTTCATATCTCTCTCCATAAGCTTAATTGTAAATTTTTTAATAAAAAAAGAATCTACTATTATTTACCTAGATAGAGACATTCATTTCAAAAAATATTAGCATTATTTTCTATTGTCAATAACTCTTACAGCTTTTCCAACAGACCTCTCTAAAGTCTGAGGAGCAACTAACTCTACAGTTACTCCTATTTGAGCTATTGTCTGTATTTCTTGTCTAATTTTATCGCGGAATTTCTGCATATCATTCATCTTATCAGAAAAAGCTTCTGGCAGCATTTCTACCTTAAGAGTAACTTTATCCATATTCTCTGGTCTATCAACAATAATCAAGTAATGTGCAGATGTTCCTTCGACTTTAAATAGCGCTTCTTCTATTTGTGATGGGAATACATTAACACCTCTAATGATCAGCATATCATCGCTTCTGCCAAGCACTCTGCTCATTCTTACACCTGTTCGCCCACATTCACATGGAGTATAATCAAGTGATGAGATATCTCTAGTTCTATAACGAACAATCGGCATAGCTTCTTTTGTAAGTGAAGTAAATACAAGTTCACCTTTTTCACCATCTTTTACTGGTTCTAATGTGTCAGGGTTTACACACTCTACAATAAAGTTATCTTCTTGAACATGCATACCATTTCGGTATTTACAATCACCACTTACCCCAGGTCCAATAATTTCCGATAGACCATAATTATTTGAAGCAAAAATCCCCAACTCTGACTCTATTTTATTACACATATCATCAGTCCACATTTCTCCACCAAAAAACCCGAACTTGAGTGGAAGTTTTGTAGAATCCAGACCAACTTCTCTAGCAACCTCTGCAATATTTAAAGCATAACTTGGTGTACATATCAATGCTTCAGCAGCTAGATCATTAAGAAGCATAACCTGCCTCTTTGTATTACCTGCTGAAACAGGCACAATACCTGCTCCAACTGCATTTATGCCAAAATGCAGTCCAAATCCACCAGTAAAAAGACCAAGCCCAAAAGCAATATGAGCAAGATGATGTGGACGAAGACCTCCTGCTGTAAGAAAACGTGCACATAAATTCGCCCAAGTTTTAACATCATTCTCGGTATATGCAACAAATGTTGGTTTGCCAGTTGTGCCAGATGAGCCATGAACTCTTGAAATTTCAGAACGATCTACTGCCAACATATTAAGCGGATATTGACTTCGCAAATCTGCTTTTGTCGTTATTGGAAATTTTTTAATATCGCTGATATCTTTAATATCTTCTGGATTAATATCTTTAAATCTTTCCTTATACAAGGGAATTTTTTTTGCCTGTTTTAATGATTTCCTCAAACGCTCAAGTTGGAGCTTTCTCAACTCCTCTCTAGGTAAAGTCTCATTGCTATCCCAAATAACATCTTCAACACTGCTGCTCATTTTGCCACACTTTCTATAATACTTTAAATTGACTATTATTGCCAGTATACTATACCAGCCACAATTTTATACTCGTTACTCAAATTGTATTTTACTATGCAAATAATTCTTTTGGACTTATAATATTAATCCCACCTTTTTCAAGTATGTTGAGCGCTTGATCAGCATCATCGAATCTAAACATAAGCACAGCCTTAGTATCTCTTTTTACTGTAAATGCATACATGTACTCTATATTAATTTCTGAATTTTCAATAACTTCTAAAATCTTATGCAAGCCGCCCGGTTGATCATCTACTTCTGCAGCAATAACATCTGTTACTTTAACTACAAAACCAGCCTCAAGTAAAAGCTTTTCTGCTTTTTCCCACTCTTTTACAATAATTCTTAATATACCAAATTGCTCAGTATCAGAAAGAGAAAGAGTAACAAGACTAATTCCAGCATCTGCAATTACTTTAGAAGCATGATTTAAGTGTCCCGGTTTGTTTTCTAAAAAAATTGAGACCTGTTTTATTTTCATGATATTCTCCTGTATAGAATAATATAATTTTTATATATATACATCTTAAATATAAAGCTACTGTTCACCTCTTTTATCAATAAGCCTTTTAGCTTTACCCTCACTACGAGGTATAGAGTTCGGTTCAACTAAATGTACTGATACTCTAATATTAATAATCTTTTCAATTGCCTGTGCTACTTTTTTATGAAGCTTTTCAAGATCTGAAACTTTATCTGTAAATGCCTCTGGAGTAAGCTCTACTTCTACTAATATCTGATCTAAACCACCTTTACGAGTAAGAATAATCTGATAATGTGGAACTGCCTCTTCAACTGTAAGGAGTCCCGCTTCTATTTGAGATGGGAAGACATTAACCCCCCTAATTATAAACATATCATCACTTCTTCTGCCAATACGCCTCATCCTTCTTATAGTCCTGCCACATCCGCATTTCTCTGTAATTATAGAGGTAATATCTCGAGTTCTATAACGAATCATCGGCATTGCGCGTTTTGATAAAGTCGTCAACACTAACTCTCCTTCTTCACCATCTGCAAGCACCTCACCTGTATCAGGGTCAATAATTTCAGGATAGAAGTGATCCTCAAAAATATGCAAACCTTCTTGCTCTAGGCACATAGATGCCACCCCTGGTCCTATAATTTCTGATAGGCCGTAAATATCAATAGTTTTGATACCCGCTTGTTTTTCAACGTATTTGCCCATTTCATCTGTCCATGGTTCTGCCCCAAAAATACCCACTCTTAAAGGCAAATCTTTAATATTGATCCCCATTTTTTTAGCTTGTTCAATAATATGTAAAAAATAACTAGGTGTACAACAAATTGCATTGGACTGAAAATCATTCATCAACATGATTTGTCGTTCTGTATTACCACCTGATATCGGAATAACGGTTGCTCCTAATTCTTCAGCACCATAATGTGCACCCAAACCACCAGTGAATAAACCATAACCATAAGCATTTTGAAGAACATCCCCTTTGTGAAGACCAGCACAGGCAAAAGTTCTTGCCATTACTGTTGACCACACCTTAATATCTTCATTTGTATAAGCTACAACGATAGGCTTGCCTGTTGTACCACTAGAAGCATGTAAACGAACAATATCTGTCATATCACTAGCAAATAAACCAAAAGGATAATTATCTCTAAGATCTGTTTTAACAGTAAATGGAAATTTCCCAAGATCACTCAACTCTTTTATTGAATCAGGGGTAAGTCTGGAATTATTACAACGAATTCTAAATAGCTCTACTTTTTCGTACGCCCATTTAACTACAGCTTTTAATCGTTGTAACTGCAACTCCCTGAGCTTTTTAACTGGTAAATAATCTGTCGCACTTACAGGGTTAAATTGCCCTTCTCTATCATTCCACAACGAACTCATACTATCTCCATCTTTTAAATACAAAATCAAACAATATAATTATAATAATATCAAAATATCTTTATTGACCAAGAGCTTTTCTTATTCCTTTATAAAGCTTATCCCTGTTAAGAGGTTTTTTATCTATGCCAATGCACCATTTTCAAGCATAAATACTACTTTATCACCATATTCTGCATAACCGTGATCAATATTACTTTGCCTTATTATTTCTTTAAATTTTAATTTTTTCCCTAAACTTAATCAATATTTATTATATCAACAATTACACCACACATCTCTTCAGGCAAATTATCTTTTATATACTCAATTATTTACCCAAGTAACAATACCGTATCAAGTTTTCCGTCTTTATTATAAACCCTAACTTGAATTATATATTCTTTCTGATATTTATTGGTTGAAATTTCTTGATGATATTGTTTTATTAATTCGGCATCATATTCATATATGATTTGAAATTTATTTTAGTCAAAAGCTTATATTTCTTCTAAACTATATACTAAATAAGTATAAAAATTTTGACCTCTTTGACCTCTATGATATATTTGATTTATAATATTATATTTTATCAAACCGACATTACCTACATTGAGATATAAACTTATCTGATCTTCATTTGATTTGATTCTGAATGTTTTTTAAACGATTTAGCTCTTTTTTATTTATTAAGTACAAAATCAAAACAATACATATAACAATTCTCAAAAACATCCAGATAAGAATATGATTTTTATAAAATATCGGACTAACTGTATAATAATAACTACCATTAAAATAATTAGTTTCTTTTGAACTAGAAGAGTACTGTAATCAGTTATTAATTATACAAAATAGTAAGGTTTTACTCTCATTCTAGCTACTAACATTACAATTTTAAGCCTTATTTAATAATAATTTTACTCTTCAATATATTTTATACACTATCTATTTGTTTCAAAATAAAAAAACCCTATAATTATTTTAAATCTTTGTCATTACGAATACATAGGCTAAATTCCTAACTCCATAATTAAGGTAAAATTTATGTCCAACTTTAAATACATATTTTTCACTCTACTTTTATTTACTTGTATTAATTCATTTTGTGCTACTACTTATGCAGCTAATGATACTACAACCACAACTATAAAAAATATTGTTATTGAGAACGCCGGTATTGGCTCTCAGTTTGAAACTGAAGTCGATACAATTAGTAAAATTCTTGCAAATGGCGATCTTGAAACAGCTAAGAAAAAAGTTTTAACCGTTTTAGAGAAATTCCAAGAACTTCTTACTGAGGATAATATAATCTATGTCAGTGTTTCTTCTGACTCACAGTACGATGATTTTATTAAATCTCATCCTGATAAAAAAATCAGACGCACAAGCTGGGAACTTCAGAAAATTCTATTTTTAAAAGCATTTATAGCTGCTGAAGAAAATGATTTAGATGCTGCATTATCAACTCTTGATAGCCTACTAAAGTTTGCTCCATATTCAAGTACTGCTTTTTGTGAACAGGGTTACTTATATAATCGCCTAGGAAAATTTGAAGAATCGCTCAAAAGTTATCAACAGGCTGCAGAAATTGCACAAAAATTTCCTACTGAGAAACACAATTTAGCAATTGCTCTTAGAGGTGCTGGGTACTCTTTGACAAAACTTAAAAAGTTTGCTCAAGCAAAAAAAGCCTATAATACATCGCTAAAATATGATCCTGATAATACTATTGCTAAAAATGGCATTGCCAATTTAAATATCTTAGCCGAATAATTACTATGAAACATAATATTTTAATTAAACAGGCAAATAAAGCTTTACAACATGCCCAGCAAAACTCTGGTAAAATAATACTTATAACTGGAGGTCCTACTTGTGAAGATATTGACCCTGTGAGGTTTATATCAAATCGCTCAACAGGTAAAATGGGTATTGAGTGCGCCTTAGCTGCAAAAGAACTTGGGTTATCTCCAATTTTAATATTAGGGCCAACTCATTTAGTAATCCCAGATAAAAATATCCCAGTAGTTAATATTAGAAGTGCCCAAGATTTGTTTATTACTTTAAACCACTTATTTAATAGCTGTGTTTACCTGATTATGAGTGCAGCAGTAGCCGATTTCACTCCTACTAATGCTAGTCAAAGTAAACTTAAAAAGGCTGATGTTGAAGACAAAAATCACGAATTCGTTTTACATTTAAAAAGAACAAAAGATATTTTATTTGAACTCAATAAAGACAATTCCAGAAATTCAAAATATATTGCTGGTTTTTCACTTGATACTTCAATGAATATCACTGAAGGTTTACGCAAGCTCAGAGATAAAGGATTAGACCTTATAGTAATTAATTCTACTGCTGCATTTGAAAAAAGTTACTCTACTATTAAAATTATTTCTAAAGATAATAATAAAATTGATTTAGTTGATAATACAAAATTTGATACCGCAAAACTTATTATTAATGAACTAATTCGGCTTGAGTCTCTGAACAATTTAAAAAGGAATATTAATGGATAATAATAAAACAAAAGCAACTTTCCTGCAATTTGCATCCGGCATGGCTGCTCAAACATTGATGCATTTAGGAATTCTTGAAAACCCAATATCAAACTCAATAACAGTTGATCTTACTAATGCGAAATATTCCATAGATTTGCTTTCAATGCTAAAAGAAAAAACTAATGGCAATCTTACTGAAGAAGAACTCACTTATCTGAATGCTGCCATAGATGATTTAAAAATTAGATACGCACAGATTTCTGAACATTCAGAAGCTGAGGATGATCAATAAATACTGAATATTTATAATACACTATAAAAATATAATTTTTGATTTAGACAGCACACTTGGTGATACACTCCCATTATGTGTTGATGCCTTTAAAAAATTCCTAAGCACTTTTTTGAATAAAGAGCTGCCAATTAAAGAAATTACCAAACATTTTGGAATTTCTGAAGAAGGCATTATAAAAATATTTCTTCCTTATAAAGAAAAAGAAGGAATATCATCATTTATTTCGCATTATAAAGAGTTATTAAATAAAAATCCTGATCCTTTTCCAGGAGTTCATAAACTTTTAGAAAATCTCAAAAACAACGGACACTTTATTACAATGGTTACTTGTAAAAGTTTGATAACAGCTCTTATCACCCTTGAACAATACAATATTGCACATTATTTTTCTGATATTTATCCTGGATCTCCTACAGGAGAAGTAAAAGATTATTGTATAAATAAATTAATTTCAAAATATTCTTTAAATAAAAAAGAAACCATATATATCGGTGATGCTGTAAATGATATAACTGCTTCGAGAAACTGTGGCATTTCTGTTATTGCAGCAGGTTGGGCAAGTACTGCTGATATTCCTGCTTTAAAAGCAACTAAACCTGATTATTTATTTACATCATTTGGTGATTTTTCAAACTTTTTTATAAATTAAATTAGTATACCCAACTTTATTTTTCCACTATTACCGGAAACAATCAAGATGCAGTAATGTTTAGCTCATAATATTGCCGATAGTTCTGTGTATTATTAATTTTTACGCACAGGATTCTCTATATGTCAAAAACAATTCAACCACGTTTAGGAACAGTAGTGACAATGATTGTTGCCATATTGTTCTTATTTTTATTATTTTCTCAAGCAGGAAAGTATCACAAATCTGGCTTTATTGTTGAAAAAGCTGAAGAACGCTTAGCTCTTAATAATGAACGCAAAAAAGCCATGCTCTATATTGGTGTCAGTGATGATGTTGCATTAAAATTGAAACCGCTTGAAATTCCAATGGTGAAAAAGAAACAATTAAATAAGCCGATAAGCAGAAACTCTATTAATAACACTAGAACTCCCAATATTAGTGCAGCTCTTTCTATTGCTAATAATAAAATAAAAAAGAATAAAAAAAATCGCACAAATAAACACTATACTGTAAAACAAGGTGATACTTTATTTGGAATTGCTCAAAAAATTTATGGAGATGGTAACAAGTGGAGAATTATATTAAAAAATAATACTGCATTGACTAAACCCAATAGTTTAAGAAGCGGTATGAAATTAGTTATACCAGAACCCATTGAAAACAATACAGCCTATATTAAATGGAATAGTTTATACCGCAAGCAAGGATAAGTTCTAGATAAATTTTATCCCGAAAATAGAGACCATTTAATTTGGTCTCTATTTTCTTTTATATTAATTATCTTTTAAACTTGACTCAAATTTTATATTATAATACACTAATACTTGGTCGTCCAACTTTTATATTAGGAGAAAACCATGAAAAAAATATTACTAATTACTGCAATATTATTTGGAGTTATTATTATCATTATCAATGTATTCTCCATTAAAAAGACTAATGAATTAACTGTAGAACCCGGTATTTTAAAAGTTGGAATGGATTTAAAATATCCTCCATTTGAAACTTTTGATGGTAATAATAACCCTAGTGGCATTAGTGTCGATGTTGCTCAGGCTCTAGCAGATTACCTTGGTTTAAAACTAGAGATAAAAAATATGGATTTCTCTACAATTATACCTGCTCTTGAAACTAAAACCATTGATATAGCGATTGCTTCGATGAGCTACACTAAAGAACGAGATTTAAAAGTAGATTTCACCCAACCATACTTTTATTTTAAAATTATTGGACTAATGAATAGTGAATATGCTAAAAATAATAATATTACAAAAGCCACAACCAGTAAAGATTTATGGAAAATAAAAAATACCAGATTTATCGGTCTAATTGGGCAAATTTCATCTGCTATTCCACAATCTCATGGTTTTGATGTAAAAATGCACAATGATAAAGGTAATGCGGTAATGGATATATCACAAAATAAAGCAGATATGCTAATCTTTGGATCAGATGTCATCGTTCATGCCAATCAGAACTATCCCAAGACAACAGAAATATTCTGGAGCCCATTTGAAGTTTCTCCAATCTGTATGGCAGTACGTGAAGGTAATAAAAACCTAATAAAAAAAGCTAATAACTTTATTGAATCTATGTCTAATGATAACGGCGTATATGACAAGCTATCACTGAAATATGATGATATAATACATCATTTTTATAATAATAATACAATAGGATTAGATTTTTATATTAATGCTGAATAAATCAAACAAATCACTCGTTTCTAAAGCATTATCCTTTAGTTCTGCGATTCTATTTTTTGTATTTCTTATTGTTTACGTTATTATTAGGGTTCCCTCTGATAATTTTGATATAAATAGAATTTTCAGTTATAGTAATTTATTATGGATAGGAATAACCAACACCATTATTATTGGTGTGTATTCACTATTATTTGGTTTAGTTTTAGGCTTTATACTTTATCTTGCAAGGGAAAGTAACATTTACTTTGTTAAAAGCTTATCAAATATTTTTATTGAACTTATTATGGGAACACCTTTAATTGTTTTGGTATTTGTTACTACTTTCTTTATAGGCAAAGCATTTAATGTTGAAAACAATTATTTTTTAGGATTAATCAGTCTTACAGCTTATATCGGTCCGTATATGGCTAACATGTTTAAAAGTGCTATTGATAGTATTGATAAGCAACAATATATTATAATGAATTTATATGGGTTTTCTCAATATCATAGGTATAGATATATAATTATTCCTCAAATATTACGGTTACTTATGCCGCCTTTAATGAATAATTTTTCATATACTATAAAGGGTAGTTCATTATTATCGCTAACTACGGTTCCTGAAATATATTATTTTATCAAAAATATTCAATCAGAAACTTTTGCTTTTACAGAAGGTTATCTAGTTCTATGGGCAGCTTACCTTGCTCTGACTTTGCCGCTTACGCTATTAACAAAATATATTGAAAAGAGATTTGCCCTATGAAACTCAATATAAATAATCTGAATATGAAATATGGGTCTTTAAAGGAAATTACGTTAAATATAGAAAACTATAATTCTATAGCTATTATTGGTCCAAGTGGTTGCGGCAAATCAACTATATTAAGATTACTTGCAGGTATCGAATTTCCTAATTCTGGTAGTATTGTACTAAATAATTTAGCCGTTAAAAAAACAAATATCAAAAATTATCAAAAACATCTTGGGTTTGTTTTTCAAAATCATAATTTATTTCCACATTTAACGTTAAAACGCAATATTACTATTATACTTGAAAAATGCTGCAAAATGCCTCTTTCTATAGCTAATACACAAGCTGATAAATTTCTGCAACTTTTACAACTTGAAGAGCAGGCAGAAAAACTTCCTAAACATGTTTCCGGTGGGCAATCCCAAAGAGCATCTATAGCCAGAGCCTTATCAACTGACCCGGATATTTTATTTCTAGATGAACCTACTGCATCTCTTGATCCTATACTGACACACGAAGTTTTAAAAGCTATTCAGAATCTTAAAATTCTGGGTAAAGATTTTATTTTTGTTACTCATGAAATAGCATTTGTACAACATTTTGCAGATTATTATATTTTTATCGATCAAGGAAGAATAATTGAACATAACACTATCAATAAACTTTTGACACCATCTACTAAAAAGCTTATTGCATTTATGGAAAAAGTAAGTTATTAAATTTTTATTGGAGTTTTTATGATACTACCTTCTAAAATAAGTGGTATACGCCACAAAATTAATCATTATCTGCAACTAAGTCTCGATGAGCTAGGTTTTGCAGGGCTTGTCCCTTCACATGGGGAGATTCTTTTTCGCCTATTTAATTATGGACCATTAACGATGAGTCAAATGGCTAAAACCATTAAAAGAGACCCTTCAACAGTCACAACATTAGTAAATAAGCTTCAAAAATTTGATTTTATAAAACTCGAAGAAAACAAAAAAGATATGAGATCAAAATTAATAGTACTAACCCCTAAAGGTGAAGCTTTTGAAAAAGAATTTTGTAAAATATCTGAAGATCTTAATGCTTGTTTATTAAAAGGAATCTCAAAAGATGAACAACAGCAACTCTTAAACATATTGAATAAAATTGAAAACAACCTAACACTATAATATCTAGTATATTATATATTAATTTTTATAATAATTTATTAGAATTACAAAGCTTTCAACTCAACCTCTCAACTCACACCGGATAATTCATCTTTTAATTCAACTAGTTCAAAAAATAAGACGATAAAAAAATAAATTCTATGATTATGGTTAAATATATCTATACATTTTAAAAGAATAATGAGGTTGTTTTATGGGTGAAATGGATCAAGAAGATATCGACAAGCTTCTAGCTGATGCTCTTGGAGGTAGTGACGATAGCGACAGTGCGCCAATGGGACAAAATGATATTGATGCTCTACTTGCTGAAGCAAGTGGTGATTCTACTGATACGCCTATGGGACAAGATGATATCGATGCTCTATTAAATGAAGCCAACGCTACTGAAGATGATACCCCTATGGGACAGGATGATATTGATGCTCTATTAAATGAAGCCAATGCTACTGAAGATGATACCCCTATGGGACAGGATGATATTGATGCTCTATTAAACGAAGCCAATGCTACTGAAGATGATACCCCTATGGGACAGGATGATATCGATGCTTTAATAAATGGAGCGGATGCTGGTGATGCTGATCATAGCGAAGATAATAGCGCTTCTATGGGTCAGGATGATATCGATACTCTATTAAATGAAGCCAACGCTGCTGAAGATGATACTCCTATGGGACAGGATGATATTGATGCTTTAATAAATGGAGCGAATGCTGGTGATGCTGATCATAGCGAAGATAATGACATGTCTATGGAGCAGGATAATATTGATGCATTAATAAATGAAGCTAATCCGGAAGATATAGCAAATGATGATATCGATTCCCTACTCAATGAAGCAATGAATAATTCAAACGGAACAGGAACATCACTTGTTGATCAAACGGGTGTTGATGATATGCTTGAAGCTGCAACTGATAGCGCAATGGGACAAGACGATATTGATGCATTAATAAATAACTCATCAATAGACGAATCAGAAGAATTAATTTCTGAACAACCACCTGAAATTCCTGATGACGATGAAGGAGCAATGGGTCAAGACGATATTGATGCATTAATTTCTGGTGCAATTGATGATAATTCTGCAGATGATGAAACAAATTTAGAGGATGATTCTCATGATGAATTAACTGATGAAGAAACATTAAGTGAGCTTTCTACAGAAGATGATAATTCAACTACTTATAATACGACTGAAAATTCATTATTGAATTCTTCAGAAGATATTCAAGAATCAATTACGTCTCCAGAAATACCTCAAACAGCATATTCTAATATATCTGTATCTGAAAGAAAACCCTCTGCACCTATGCCTGCTCCAAAATTAACTGAAGCTCAAATGCAGAACATTCAGGAAAGCTTATCACTTTCAGGATCATCAGGTGAGGTAGAAAATTTAGCTGGTCAAATGTCAGGATTACTTGGCCAACTTTCTGAAAGAGCTCGTAGATTTCAAGCTGCTTGGTTAACTGCTGATCAAGAAACACGTGAATTAAGGCATGCTATTACACTAAACCAACAAAAAGTTCATGTTCTTAGCGGAGAAAAACAGAGCCTTCAAGGCGAGATCAATACTTTACGCAAACAATATAGTCAGATTGAAGGCGAAAAACTCGCTTCATCTGAAGCTCATAGAACGGAAATAGCTTCACTTGAACTACAACTTCGTGAACAAGAATCACGAAATAATATGATTTCAAGTGAAATTAGATCGCTAAAAGAAGAGCTTGAAAGAGCTCGTAATGAAACAACTGGTTCTGATTTAGAATCACGTAGATCACGTTTTGAACTAGAAAGAATTAATAGCGAATTAACTGCAGAGCGCCAAGAAAGACAGCGTTTAGCAAGAGCACTTGAAAATAGAGAAAAAGAACTTCAGGCAATGCAGGCACAATCTGCTGGACATGCTTCAACATTATTCCTCGATGAACTACACAGACTCGTTAGAAGACTTGAAAGTGAACTGGATATCCGCACAAGCTCTGCTCACGAAGCATTATCAGTAGTTGATAGAATCGAATTCCATCCTGAACAGGAAATGTATGCAACGACACTTAGGGCAGCAGTAGCTGCTGCTGCAGGATTAACTCCAGATGAAAATGATGCTCTTAAAATTTTAGATAACCAGAGCCATGTTGGTCAGGAAAGCCTTGAACCTGCTACTCCTCCAGGAGCGGATAGTTTTAATGCTGCTATTGAACGTTTTGATTTTGCAAAAGCTTCAGCAATTGCCAGTGCTTCTATGAGAGCTGGAGAAAAAACTCCATTAGACTTCATAACCACTATTCATAACGCAAGTGTATTACGCAGGCCTGAGATTGTAAATTATTTAGATGATCTTTCAGCAATGCTTAAAGGAATAAAAAGTCTTCAAGAAGCTAGTGATAGAGCCAGAGGAAAAGAAGGGGATAATACTGAAATATTACATGTTCTTCTCTTTGATCTGCTTCATACGTTTGTAAGAATGAAACTTATTAGTAGAGCGACTAATTCAATGTGGGATTTATTCTTAGAATTACGTGGTAGATTCAGCTTCCTAACAAGTGATAGGCAATGGAAGGAATATCGTGACAAATTATTATCAAGCTCAAAAATTAATGCATCATAAAAGGGAGTTTTACATGCAAAAAATATTTAATGCTATCATATTTATATTTATATTTGCAATAATCTTTACCTCAAATATTATTGCTGGCGAAGTTGAATTGTTTATTCCGCCTGAACGTGCAGAAAAATTTATTAAAGAAGATAATGAAGCACGCAAACTTGAATATCAAAAACGATATAACTCATTCAAGAAAACTGTTGACTTATCTTCTATTCATGAAAATACTTTAATTACAAAAGTTGACGATGTTGTCACTCCCGGAGGAGCTGTTATAATTGATGATGATATTGAGGTTGAGCTTTCTCAACTTGATAATACTAAAACATCATCAAATATTATTTCTGATACAAATTATATTCATGAGAATGTTCCTCATAGTAATTTAGAAGTTGCTACTAATGAAGAACCAAAAAATATAACTATTCACGAAAACTCAATTGAATTTACAAATTTTATTGTTCATGAAAATACTATTAATCATAAGTATTCTCAAGATATTTTGGCTGCCGATACACCTGATAAGGATAAAGTTTGGACCTCTGCAACTTCTCAGGCAACTTTGCTTTTTTCAGCTTCTGCAAAAGAAAGAGACCAAGCAATAAATAACCTTATAAATAACGGACGTTGGTTAAAAGTTGCAGAAAAGCTACTAGACTCCAAAGATGATATAATTAGACTCAATGGAATTAGTATTATTAAAACAGCTATTGATAGTCCAAAATACAAAAAAGTCCCACTAAGCACAAAAGTTAATAAATTATCACCATTTTTAATATCATCTTTAAAAGATTCCAATAGTAAAGTACGATTTATCGCTTCCTTAATACTTAGTAAACTAACAGGTAATAATTTTGATTATAAATTTAATGATGATCCAATGTTACGTGAACAAGCTATTACTGTTTGGGATCAGCATATTAAAACAAACTTTGGCTCATAGTTATTTTGTATTACTCCATAAAAAAGCATACCAAATGGTATGCTTTTTTATTAATTTAAATACAGTCAATACTATTTATGCAATATCCTGAAGTTTCATACTTTTTAATGCTTCAATTTCAATACGCAATTTTATCGCACATATAGGACAATAACCATGAGATATTTCCTGAGTCTCATCATATTCTTGAGCAATCCATCCTGATTCTGTTTTAAGCTTATTACAAACACAACAAACTGTGACCATAGTATCCTCCTTGATACAGAAATATCTTCATACGAGTTGCTTCCCATCGATATTAATAGTATCGGATACCACTTAGCTATTCTTTATTATTAAATCTAAATATCTGTAATATTATCCAAGATTCTTCATGTTCTTAAACCATATAAATACGCCTATGATTAAAACTAAAATATTGGGAGCCCATAATGAATACCAAGGTAAACCACCATCTCTAACCGCCCCATATAAAGCTGTAATAATCATGTAAAATCCAAAAGCAAGCCCACCACCAATAGCAAACCCCAACATTATATTTTTTCGTTTACCCATCAAACCAATTGGAATTCCCAAAATAGCAAAAGATATACAAGCAAAAGACATAACAAGTTTAGAATTTATTTCTGCTAAACATTGGCGAAGAAATGCCCTTGTTCTCTCATTTGTTTTTCTCAAAGAAACAAACTGATCCATTGAATATTTTAATTTATCTGATATTTCATATTTATTATTTATAATAATGCTATATGATGCGTTTAAATCTAATATTAATTTATCAATATCATTTGATTTATAATCACTAATTACTAATTTTAATGTTTTAATCAAATTATCATTCTTCATTGCTACTGAATTTTGTTTTATATTATTTATTAATTTCGGTGTTACTTCTTTTGCTATTTGATTTAATTTTGCTACATTTGGATAATACTGACTATCAATCTTATCCATCTCAAGTTTTAATTTATCAATTCCCATATATTGAGTTCGTGATTTATCAATTGTAAAACTAATACCTGACTTAGGAATAACAAGTTTTTTACTTCCATGTGGAAAATCAATTATTTGAAGTGTTCCATCTGCAAACACAAATTCTGCTGCGTCATCAAATATTCCCTCAATATACATTGAGCCTTCTTCATCTTCTTTTACAGTTATATTGTGATTTTTTGCCAAAATTCTTGTCTCAGGATACGGGTAGTTTACATCCCATTGATCAGAACTTTTACTATTTTTACCTTTTTTAAATACAGTAAAATCTATACCAATTTTATCATCATTGCTAATATTTGGTAATCTGCAAATAGCTAATGAATCGCTGTTTGAAATTGGAAAAGCAAAACTTCCTGGTTTTTTTAATCTCTTGCTAATAATTTTAGTTTTATCTGCAAGTAAAGCTTTTTCAATTCCACCTACTGATGAAGTAAGTACATCTGCATTTAAATAAACTGTAACAATAGAGCATAATATTGCTAAAACCATTGCAGGTAAAGCCAGCCAGCCTGGATGAATTCCACTTGCCTGAGATCCAACAAATTCATTATTTGCCGAAAACCTTCCATAACATATTAAAATTGACGTTATTACAGCAAGTGGTAAAGCCAAAGGACTTATTAGCGGGAACATACTCGGGAGAAGACCTAGTACTGTTAATAATGTTGCACCTTCATTAATGGCTTGCGCTGCAGTAACACCTAATAATGCAAAAGAATATATTAATATCGACATACCAAATGTCTTTAATAATTCTTTAAATATATATAACGGTAAAGTAATTAACATTAATTATTTCTCCGATTTTATTTCTTTCTTATTTGAAAGAATTTTTTTAGCTAAAAATTGTGTTATCAAATATGATAAAACAGCCGCAATGTATACATCACCTAATAAATGTGCCTGATGAATCATTCTACTGAGTGCACACCCAACACCAATAAAAATCCAAATAATTCTTGCCTGAGGAAATAACACACATAAAGCCCACGCAGCGCCAAAAGCAACCATTGCATGACTACTAGGTGTTCCTAAATCATTACTTTTCCACCAGGCTCCTACCCAACCTCTAAAATTTCCCCCAGTAAAAAATAACGGTTCTGGTCTTTCTCTTCTTATAACAATTTTTAATATTTCTGCGATTAACCCGGATAACAAAGCAGAAGAAATTAAAAATGCACCTCGTTTTATAAAACTATACCCCACTTTTATTCTTTTTGGCAAATCAATCAGAAGTAAAGCAATACTTACAATAACCCAAGTAAAAAAGTATCCAGATTCTTTTAATACTTCCAATATACCACTTATTGCTCTAATGTTGGCAAGCTTTGAAAGATTATAAAAAAAAGGTACTTCAAGCCAAAAACATATTAATAAACCTGTTTGAAACATGATTATATAATAAATCCATTTCAACCAACCAGGCATTATTTCAAATTTATTTTTTAATGCTTTATAATTCATCCATTTTCCTATTTTTTTATTATCATGATATGATTACATTATTTTACATATTATTCTTTAATATAAAAGAATAGATATAAAAAAAGCCGAGCAATCGCTCGGCTTTTCTTATAAATGGAATAAATATTTACTGATTTAAGAATATTTGGAACCCTGCATACGATTCCATACCATGTTCTCCGATATCTAAACCAGCAACTTCCTCTTCTTGAGTAACTCTGAACCCAAGAGTCTTTTTTATTATATAAATAATAATATAAGCAGAAATAAAACTAAATATAGCACATGCAATAGCGCCATATAATTGAGATATTATACTGTAATGAAATAGTTTACCACCAATTGAAGTAAATGACACAATATCACCCAATTCATTAATTTTATATTTTCCCCAAATTCCTACTGCAAGTGTTCCCCATAAACCATTGATCAAGTGTACCGATGTTGCACCTACTGGATCATCTAATTTAAGTATATTATCAAAGAAAAATACTGCTAAGACAACAAAACAACCACCTACAAATCCAATTAATGCACTTTCACTTGGAGTAATACAGTCTGCGCCAGCGGTAATTGCTACTAATCCCGCAAGAGATCCATTCAAAACCATTGATAAATCTGGTTTTTTTTGAATTATCCAACTTAAAATCATAGCTCCAAAGGTTCCAGCTGCTGAGCCTATACTTGTCGTTACAAATACATGCGAAACAGCATTTGGATCCGCAGATAATACTGACCCACCATTAAATCCAAACCAGCCAAACCATAATAAAAAGGCGCCAATTGATGCCAGCGGCATACTATGCCCTGGGATACCTCTTGCTTTACCATCTGGCCCAAATTTACCTGTTCTTGCACCTAGTAACATAATTGCAGCAAGCGCTCCCCACCCCCCTACACTATGTACAAAAGTAGATCCTGCAAAATCATGAAAAGGCACTGTTAACTGATCCAACCAGCCTCCACCCCATCCCCATGAACCTACAATAGGATATACTAAAATTGCATAAATAATTGAAAAAATAAGGAATGGAAGTAATTTTACCCTTTCAGCTACAGCACCAGCAACAATAGTCACAGCAGTTGCTGCAAACATCGACTGAAAAATAAAATCCGTATAATAAGTATATCCACCATATGCCATAGTTTGACCAACTTCACCTGGATTAATCCCAAAAACAAATTGGCCAATTATACCATTACTTAACCAATTATCTCCTGGATACATCAAGTTAAAACCGAGAACAGCATATGTAATTATACCAATAGCAATAATTGATGAATTTTTAAATAAAATATTTACTGTATTCTTTGCTCTTGTTAAACCACATTCAAGTGTAGCAAACCCTAAATGCATAATAAATACCATAAATGTTGCAATTAGAATCCATAAATTATTCACAGTAAACATACTATCATATTTATATGTTTTTGCTATATCAGCAGGTAATATAGCATTTTTTGCGGTAACAATTTCTTCGATTGCATCCGCATTTGTTGAAATAATCAACAATGATAATAATACAAATCCAAGCCATTTTAAATTTTTCATTTCTCTATAACTCTCCTTTTCTTCTAAATAAGATACGTTTTAATTGTTTCCTAAATACACACCAATTAGAACTAATTACAATAATGATTTTTATTCACACGTTTTTGATTACTTTTTTATTTATTACCTACAAGACGGCAAAAGCCGAACTTAATAGTTCGGCTTTTGCAATCTTATAATTTGTTATTATTATTGATTTAAGAATATTTGGAACCCTGCATATGATTCCATACCGTGTTCTCCGATATCAAGTCCTTGCATTTCTTCATGTTGGCTAACACGGAACCCAAAGATTTTCTTTATTATATATATAATAATAAAAGCTGAAACAAAACAAAATACAGCACTTGCTAGCACTCCATATAACTGAGAGACAAAACTATAATAAAAGGTTTCTCCACCAGTTGAGGTATATGCTATAATATCACCAGCCGCATCTACTTTATATTTTCCCCATATACCTACAGCAATTGTACCCCAAACGCCATTGGCTAAGTGTACAGATGTTGCACCAACAGGATCATCAACTTTTACTATTTCATCAAAGAAAAATACAGACAAGACAACTAAACACCCGCCAATAAACCCTATATAAACACTCTCTAACGGTGAAACACAATCAGCGCCCGCTGTTATTGCAACTAATCCTGCAAGTGACCCATTTAACACCATAGATAAATCTGGTTTTTTCTGAACCCACCAGCTTACAATCATTGCCGCAACAATACCTGATGCTGAACCTAGACTTGTTGTTACAAATACATGTGATACTAAGTTTGGATCTGCTGATAATACTGACCCGCCATTAAAGCCATACCAACCAAACCATAATAAAAAGACTCCAATTGCAGCAAGTGGTAAACTATGCCCAGGAATACCTCTTGCTTTACCATCTGGTCCATATTTTCCTCTTCTAGCTCCTAATAAGATTATTGCAGCAAAAGCTGCCCACCCACCTACACTATGTACAAAGGTAGATCCAGCAAAATCATGAAATGGGACATCCAGGTGACTCAACCAACCTCCACCCCAACCCCAAGATCCCACAATTGGATAAATCAGCATTACATATATTACAGAAAAAATAAGAAATGGAATAAGTTTTACTCTTTCCGCCACAGCACCAGAGACAATCGTTGCTGCAGTCGCCGCAAACATTCCTTGAAATATAAAATCAGAATAATATGTATAGTTACCATACGCCATGGTCTGACCATCAACACCTGGGTTTATACCAAATGAAAATACCCCAAGCAGACCATTGTATAGCCAACTATCACCCGGATACATTAAGTTAAAACCTAGTATTGCATAAGTTATTAAACCAATAGCAACAATTGCAGTATTTTTAAATAAAATATTTACTGTGTTTTTTGCTCTTGTTAAACCTGATTCAAGAGTAGCAAATCCTAAATGCATCATAAATACTAAAAAAGTTGCAATTAAGAGCCAGAGATTATTAATAGTAAACATACTATCATATTGAAGTGGAGTTGCTGTAATATTACTTGCAACTTGATCTGCCGCGTATATATTTAGAGATGATATCGCTATAATTATAGCTCCAAAGCCAAAAAGCTTATACAAATTCATTATATTTGTCTCCTATAAGTAATAAATTTAAATATGGTCTATAATCAAGCAATTATAGTTCCAAATTTTTTCATTATTATAAGTGACTGTATTTAAACTTGTTATAATTTATTAGCGATATTTATTTCAAAATCTTAATACCAAATTGTATTACTTTTTTTATTTGTTACATTTTTGTCATACTTCTTCTACTTATGCCAGATATAATATGCCACAACCATTGCTAAAGCTATCATCAACATTACTACTGCCAAAAAATCGACGACTTTCCACCAGTTCTTTTCAAAATCAATTATTGAATCTAAAAATTTATATATTAATCTTAACCATTTATAAGTTATTTTTTTTACTTTTTTTACTTTACCAAGTAATCCTGAATAATCTGTTGTATCTTCTAACTCTTCTTTTTTATTTTTCCCAAAATCACCAAACTCCTCTAACCCAAGTTCTGCATCTTCCATAAGCATATCTGCAGTTGAAAAACTTATTTCTTCTTCATCCCAATCTGCTTCATCTTCCTCTGTTCCATTTTCAGAACTTAAATTTGATAACTTCTGTTCACTTTCATCATTAATTTTTTCAGAAATTGCCGGACCAAGTCCCCAAGTATCTTCAACATCATCTCCTGTCCACCCATCTAATTCAGTTTTTTTCTTATTTTTAATATTTTGTTTTGATTTATTTGGTAAATTTAATGATTTTTTTTTGATATTTTCGTGAAGTTTTTTTCCAACTGTTGCAGCTGATCGACTTAAAGTATTTTTAGAATGATTGAAATATTTTCTTAATGTTTTGTTTACTCCTTCTTCTTTTATTTCATTTCTAATTTCATTTAATCTTTTTAAAAAGGCAACTGTATTTGCTGTAAAGTCTTTAGTGTTTTTAGGAATATTTTTAATTACAGTTCTAATCTTTAATAAATGCTGTTGCGTTTTTACTGTTAATTCATTTTTTTCATAATCTGATAATACATCATTTTTTTTATCATTAATATTATCATCTATATCTTCATCAAGTAGATATTCCTCATCAAAATCATCTAAACTATCTTCATCATTAAAATTAAAATCATCAAAGTCATCATTATCAAATTTATTTTCATCATTATCAAAATCTAGATCAAAGCCATCATCATCTATAGTAATACTGTCATTATCGTTGAACTCATTAAAATTATCAAAATCTTCTAAATCAAAATCTTCCTCTAATTCTTCTTCTGTATCTCCATTACCAAGATCAAGGTTAAAGCCTTCATCATCTAAGCTTCCATCATAATCTTCATTTTGCTCAGAAAAAATTTCAATATCTTCTATATCAAAATCTTCCTCTAACTCTTCTTCTGTATCTCCATTACCAAGATCAAGGTTAAAACCTTCATCATCTAAGCTTCCATCATAATCTTCATTTTGTTCAGAAAAAATTTCAACATCTTCTACATCAAAATCTTCCTCTATTTTATTCTCTTCATCACCATTACCAAGATCTAAATTAAAACCTTCATCATCAATATTTCCAACATAATCTTCATTTTGTTCTGTTAAAGCTTGAATATGATCTAAATCAAAATCATCTTCTAGTTCTTCTTCTATATCATTATTACTGATATCTAGATTAAAGTCTTCATCGTTTAAATCATTCAATCCTTCAAAATCAAATTCTAAATTTTCATCTAAATCTTCAATATCTATCAAATTATATAAATCAAATTCATTTTTAGTATCATTATCATTTATAACATTATTACTATTATCATACAGCTCTTCTACATTGTTTTCTTTTGGAACATTTATTTTTTCAAATTCAAATTTACTTTCTTCACTTTTATTACTATCGTTAAAATCTAATATATCAAAGTCTTCTTCACTTGTTAAATCAAAATCTAATTCATCATCTTCTATATTATGAATTTCTTCAAAATATTCTAAATCGTTATAATCTACATGCAGTTCTTCATCATTTTCAAGATTGAAATTATTATTTTCTTTATTTTCATTTAATAACTCATTATTAATATTATTATTTATATTTATATCTGCTATATCTGAAAAATTTAATTCCTCATCAATATCACTTTCATCTATTTCATCTAAAATATTGTCATTATAAGCATTATTTTTTTGTAAATTTTCTTCTGTTTTTTGATATCTATCATTATCTTTATTAAAGTCATAATCTACTTCAATTTTCTGAAAATTATCCCCATCTAAAATTTTTCCTGCTTCTTCTCGTATTTTTTTTCTTTCACCAAATTCTTCAAACCCCGCTACTGGTGTTGTAAAATCCTGAGCTAACACTTGAGCCAAAATATCTTCTGCTTCATCTTCACTTATTTCAAATTCACCGACTTCTGATGTTTTATTTGGTAATATTGTTATGTTTGATTCAGGACTGCTATTTATTAATAATTCATTTTCAAATTCCTTACTTTGTATATAATCATTACTTTCAATATTATTAACTTCTATATTATCACCCGCTATATCATTACTATTATATGTTTCTGTATCATTTTTTAAACTTTGCCTATTTTTTGTGTTTTCTTCGTTTTCTTCATCTGGTTCAAATTCAAATTCAAAGTTTTCTACATTAGTTATCTGTGATATTAGATTATAATTATTATGATTATTTTCCTTCTGATTATCATCTTCATGATTATCAGTTAAGTCAAAATTTGAAAATTTTAATCCATCATTATCCTCAGACATTTATTAATCTCATTTTATTATTTTTAATATCTCTATTCTATTTCTTTAGTTCTATTTAATCAAGCAAATTGAACACGTATTAATTATCTAAAAAAAGACTTCCTATATTAAGGAAGCCTTATTTATTTTTTAAAAAAAGTATAACCACATGGCACATCTGGAAGAATAGTATCTCTATCTCTTATATCTTTTTCATCTATAGGAAATAAATTACAGTTTGATGGTTTTCTATTATGTATTTTACATAAATAATTTCCATCTTTATCTTGTGTAAGCATTAAACAATTAATTAGTAATTTACAACAGATTCCACATCTATTACATTCACCAATTCGTTTTTCTCTTTGTTCTTCTACATACCGTTTTCTGAAATGAGCTAAAATAAATCTTCGTATTTTACCTTTACCTTGTATTATCTTAGCGTTTATTCTTTTACGCATTAAAATAATACCTTAAGTTATGAATTAAATTTTGGTAATAAATACTCAACTGTACTTTTCATTGATGCAAGCTCTGGATAATCTGCTTCTGGAACTTCTATTTTATGTTGTTTTCTTAACTCCATAACTATATCAAGAAAATCCATAGAATCTAAACCAAGTTGATCACGAAGAGGTTCTTCATCAATGATATTATTATAATCTTCATCTGGTGCAATTTCTTCTATGATATCAACTACTATTTTACGTACCTCTTCTGCTGTCATTATTTCTCCTTACCTTATTTATATTTTTTTACTATTAATACCGCGTTAATACCTAGCATACCAAAAGAATTATTTAAAATATAATTAATATTCTCTTTTTTACAAGGTTTATCTATTACTATTTTCCCATTTAAATCGCACTGTGGATCTAATTCATCAATGTTTATTGTTGGATGAATTAAATTATCTTTAAATGATGGAATATTTCCCGCAAGTTCCAATGCACCTGCTGCTCCCATTGCATGTCCCCAAAAACTTTTAGAATTATTGACATAACAAGTTGGTGTTTCTCCAAATACTTCTTTAATAGCCATAACTTCTCTTATATCGCCTTCTGGCGTACTTGTTGCATGTGTACTTATTATATCAATTTGTTTACTTTCTATACTAGAATGCTTCAATGCTTTTCGCATACATTCTGCTTGTCTCTGTGCATTAGGTAATACAAAATCTGTTGCATCAGTATTAATTGCCCATCCAGCAATTTCACAAATTATATTAGCTCCACGTTCCAATGCATCATCAAGTCTTTCGAGAATATATATTGCACCGCCTTCAGAAACGACAATACCATTTCTATTTTTACTAAATGGTTTACTTGCTTTATTTGGGTCTTCATTTATTGCTAAAGCATTCTGACTTTTAAAACCGGCAAAAATCCCAAATGATTCTGTACTTTCAGAAACTCCACCACAAATTGCTACATTGCATTCTCCAAGTATTAATTGTTGTGCTCCTTGTATCAATCCATAGTTTCCTGCTGCACAAGCTGCTCCTATTGTACAATGTGCCCCCGTTATTTCTAAATTTAAACAAACTTCACCTGCGGGATTATTTGCTACTGTTCTTGGATTATGGTGATGTGTCCAATATTTTACATCATAATCAAATTCTTTAATATTAGCAATTTCATTTTCTGTCTCAACTGTACCATGTTCTGTTATACCTATATATACTCCTACATTATCTTTTCCTACTTTATCAAGATCTATGTTTGAATCATTTATTGCCTCATGTACACAGTAAATACTTATTGAACCAGCCCTAGTGCCTCTTCTCAAATCTTTTCTATTTTGATATTTTGTTGCATTAAAATCACACTTACCCATAGGAACTTTACCAATGTAACGCATTTCTTTTTCAATAACATTACTATTCCCAGCAAGAAGATTTTTTCTCATGATATTTATATCATTACCAATTGGAGAAGTTAATCCTATACCTGTTATTACTATTCTTGGTTGCATTTTAGATTATCCTTATTTTTCCTCAGACTCATCTTTTGCTTGTTCTTCTGCTCTATCAACCATTTCTTCAAGTGCTTCATCAGGTACAGTCTGATCTAGTTCTGGACCACTATCTTCTTCTTCGTTTTTATCTGTTTCTGCAACTTTTGCTACAGTTGCAACTTTATCTACACCACTTAAACCAATAATTTTTACTCCAGAAGTAGCTCGTCCAATTACCCTACAACCATTTACCGCTGTACGTACAACCATACCGCCAGAAGTAATAATCATCAACTCATCCTCTTCTGTAACGGCCATACATTTTACTACTTTTCCTGTTTTATCAGTAATCTTCATATTTGTAACACCCTTTGCACCACGTTTTGTTAAACGATAATCTGCAAAAGAGCTACGCTTACCAAGACCCTTCTCTGAAATGGTAATAACTGTTGTATCCAAACTAACAAGCATTAATCCTATACACTCGTCATCTTCTGATATTTTCATTCCTGTAACACCTGCTGCTACTCTACCCATAGGTCTTACATCTTCTTCTTTAAAATGACATGCCATACCATTTCTACTAGCTAGCATTAATTCATTTGTTCCATTGGTAATAGCTGCTCCAATTAACTCATCATTTTCTCGAAGATTTATTGCAATAATTCCAGATTTCATAGGACGCTTATATGCAGAAAGAACTGTTTTCTTTATTACCCCTTTTTTAGTAGCAAGTATTAAATAATGTTCATCATCAAACTCTCTAACTGCTATACAAGTTTGAATACATTCATTTTTTTCAAGTTCAAGAACATTTACAATAGCTCTACCTTTAGCGGCTCTTCCAAATTGAGGTATATCGTAAATTTTTAACCAATAAACTTTTCCTATAGAAGTAAATATCAATATATAATCATGTGTAGAACCAATAAAGAGATGTTCAATAAAATCTCCTTCTTTCATATTTCCTGCACCAGTTACACCTTTACCACCTCTACCTTGTTTTCTATAAGTATCAATTGGCATTCTTTTAATATAACCATCATGAGAAATGACTACTACCATTTCTTCATCTGCAATCATATCTTCAATACTAATATCTTCTATAGCAGCAACTATTTCTGTTCTTCTATCATCACCATGCTTTTCAATCATTTCATCACAGTCTTCACAAATGATTTTCAAAACAAGATTTCTATCATTTAATATTGCTGTATACTCTTTAATTTTTTCCATCAAAGCAGCATATTCTTCTTCAAGTTCTTTTCTTTGTAGGCCTGTTAATCTTCTTAAACGCATTTCTAAAATATGATGCGCTTGAATATCTGATAATTGAAACTCTTTTATAAGTCCAGATTTTGCTTCATCTGAAGTTTCAGAACCTCTTATTATTTCAATTACTCTATCAATATTATCTAAAGCTTTTAATAGCCCTTCAACAATATGAGCTCTAGCCTCTGCTTTATCAAGAAGATATTTTGTTCTTCTACATATTACATCTATACGATGATCAATATAGTATTGTAACATTTCCTTTAAATTTAAGGTTTCAGGTCTTCCGTTAACAAGTGCAATATTATTAATAGAAAAACCAGAATCTAGCGGTGTCATTTTATATAATTGATTAAGAACAACATTTGCGTCTTCACCCATCTTTAAATCAATTACAAGCCTTATGCCATCTTTATTTGTATAATCTTCTATTGAAGATATACCTGATACTCTATTTTCTTTTACTACTGTTGCTATTTTATTTATAATATTAAGCTTATTAACTTGATATGGTATTTCTGTTACTACAATTGATTGTCTGCCATTTTTCTGTGTTTCTATATGGCATTTTGCTCGCATTTGAATTCGTCCACGTCCTGTTTCATATGCTTTTTTAATTCCATCTTTACCACATATTAAACTTCCTGTAGGAAAATCAGGCCCTTTTATATGCTTCATTAAATCTTTTGTTGTTGCTTCTGGATTCTCTATTAATGCTTTTACTCCATTACAAACTTCTGTTAAGTTATGCGGAGCCATATTTGTTGCCATACCAACAGCAATACCTGTTGCACCATTTAAAATAAGTAATGGAAGTTTTGCTGGAAGAACTGTTGGTTCTGTAGCTGTTCCATCAAAATTATCTACAAAATCAACCGTATCTTTATCAAGATCGTCAAGCATATCATCACATACTTTTTGCATTCTACATTCTGTATATCGATATGCCGCTGCACTATCACCATCAATAGAACCAAAATTTCCATGCCCATCAATCAAACGATATCGTACCGAAAAATCCTGTGCAACACGAACCATCGCATCATATACAGCAGCATCACCATGCGGGTGATAATTACCAAGCACTTGTCCAACTACTTTTGCACATTTTACAAATTTATGTTTGTATGAAAGATGCAAATCATTCATTGCTGTCAAAATACGCCTATGTACGGGCTTCATTCCATCACGTACATCTGGTAATGCTCGTGATACAATAACGCTCATTGAGTATGTTAAGTAACTATTTTTTAACTCTTTTTCTATAGACAGGTCTTTAATGCCTGTGGTTATAATTTCATTAGTTTCTTCACTCATTTATTTATTATCTTTCACTTATCTATTATAATTATAATTTTATATTTAAATATCTAGCTGAGCATCAAGAGCATACTTTTCTATAAATTTACGCCTAGGTTCAACTACTTCACCCATTAATAATGTAAATAATTGACTTGCTTTTATTGCATCATCTATAGTTACTTTCATAAGGGTTCTTCTTTCTGGATCCATTGTCGTTTCCCAAAGTTGCTCTGGATCCATTTCACCTAAACCTTTATATCGTTGAATATCAAGACCTTTTTCACCAAGAGTCTTAACTCCTTCAAGAATATCATGTAATGTTAATAAATATTCTTCAGATCCATTATTTATTAAAACAAATTTACCCTTTTCTGTTATATCTTCAGGTAGTATAAAATGTTTTGCTGTAAAATTAAATGTTTCTAAACTTTTTAACGTTTTTTCTAAATCTTCTACAAATAAATATTCTGATTGCAGTACCGTTTTTTCTGTTATATCGCTTGATGAAACCGTGACATCTTCTTCAAGAATATTTTCTATAGTTCCATTTGCTTCACCTTGATGAATATATTCATTTAATTCTATATCTGAAATAAAATATTTTTCTTCATTATTTAAAATTATTTTATATTTAGGAAATCTACCATATTCTTCTCTTAAACGCAGAGCATCTCTTAATGTCATTCCTCGTCTATTTAATATTCTAATTAAACCATCTACTTTTTTAATAACACTTAATAACTCACTAAATTTTTCATTTTCTATTTTAAATGTTTCTTCACCTCTATATTCTAATGAAGTACCTTCTACGCCTAGTTTACTCAATGTTGCATCCATTTCTTCATCAGACAATACATATTTTATTGTTTTACCTTTTTTAACCTGATACAGTGGTGGACATGCAACATATAAATTTCCATTTTCAATTAATTGAGGCATATGTCTAAAGAAAAAAGTAAGGAGTAATGTTCTAATATGGCTACCATCAACATCAGCATCACACATAATTATACATTTATTATATCTTAATTTTTCAATATCAAATTCTTCTGCCCCAATACCTGTACCAAGTGCTGTGATAATAGCTGATACTTCAGAATGTCCAAGCATTTTATCTATTCGTGCTTTTTCTACATTTAGAATTTTACCTTTAAGTGGTAAAATAGCTTGAATCCTACTATCTCTACCCATTTTAGCAGAACCACCAGCAGAATCTCCCTCCACAAGATATACTTCTGTTGTATTTCTATCTTTTGAAATACAATCCGCAAGTTTTCCTGGAAGACCGCCTCCTGATAGAGCATTTTTTCTACGTGCTTGATCTCTTGCTTTACGAGCTGCTGTTCTTGCTATAGCTGCGTCAATAGCTCTCTTTATTATTGTTTTTGCTACTGTTGGATTTTCTTCAAAATATGTTCCTAACTCTTCATTCATTATTTTTTGAACAAATCCTTCGACTTCTCTATTTCCAAGCTTATCTTTTGTCTGTCCTTCAAATTGTGGATCTGGTACTCTAACAGAAATAATAGCAGCAAGACCTTCTCTACTATCTTCACCACTTATAACTGGATCTTTTTCTTTTATTACTTTATTTTTTTTACCCCAATTATTAATAGTTCTAGTTAATGCACTTCTAAATCCTGAAAGATGTGTACCTCCTCCTGGATTAGTAATATTATTAGTATATCCTATACAAGTTTCTGAATATCCATCATTATATTGGAATGCAATTTCAATTTCGAAATTATTTTCATCATCACTTTTACCTTCAATACATACCACATCTTTATGTATTGTTGTTTTATTTTCATTTAAAAATTCTACATAGCTTATAAGACCACCATCATACTTAAACGTTTCTTTTGAATCATCAACACGTTTATCTTCTACATCAATTTGTATTCCTTTATTTAAAAATGCAAGTTCACGAAGACGTGTTATAATTGTGTCATATTTAAAATCTATAGTTTCTTTAAATATTTCTTCATCAGGAAAAAATGTAATTTTTGTTCCACGCATCTTTGTATTGCCGCGTTCTTCTACTTCTGTTACAGGATTACCTCTTTCAAATCTTTGATACCATATCTTACCATCTCTATAAACTTCAGCTTCCAGCCAGCCAGACAATGCATTAACGCAAGATACACCTACACCATGTAAACCACCTGATACTTTATAACTATCATGATCAAATTTGCCCCCTGCATGTAATACTGTTAGCACTAATGTTAGAGAATTCATATTATTCTCTTTATTCCAACCTACTGGAATACCACGCCCATCATCACAAATAGTCATTGAACCATCAACATTCACATGAACGCTTACACTTTTAGCATATCCTGCCATTGCTTCATCTATCGCATTATCTACAACTTCCCAAATTAAATGATGAAGTCCTCTTGGTCCTGTATCACCAATATACATACCTGGTCTTTTACGAACTGCCTCTAATCCTTTTAGTGCTTTAATAGAATCTGAGCCATATTCTTTATTTGACATTATTTATTTCCTTTAATTACTTATAAATTTTATTCCACGAATTACTTTTTCATCACTGATAAGTTCTTTAATTGAATCAATCAATGAATTTTTAAAAAAAGCATCTAATTCACTTCTAAGTATTGGGTTTTCTACTATTATTTCTAAAAATCCATTATGCCATCTTTTTACTCTTGTATAATTTCTTATTTCTTCACCTACTACTTGTTTCCAGATACTATTCCAATCATCATTACTATTTTTTGATTGTTTTTTAAATTCTTTTTTTAAATTATTCAGAGTTTTTTTTATTGGATTTGCTTCTCTTTTATTTCTTTTAAAATCCTCTTTTTTAATTTTTTCACTTATTGATTTTCGCCAGTTTTCTACTGCTTCAAGAAGTTCTTTATCTGAATATTTTTTATTCATTTTATTTTGTTGTTATTGGCATTACTATATGCAAATAATCGCCTTCTTCTATTTTAACAGGTGTATCATTATCTTTAAATGATAACATTAATTCAGAACTATTAAATGATTTTAATGCATCTATCATATAATTATAATTAAAGTTTGTTTTTATATCTCCACCGGAAATATTAATATCATATTCCTGACTACCTGATCCTATATTGCCAGCTGTTGCAGATAAACATAATTTGTTATTGGCAGCATCAAATTTTACAGAATGAGATTCTTCATTACTCATTTTACCAACAAGTCTTAAACCATTTATTATCTCTTCTCTATTAAGTTCTAAATCTACATTTTTCTCGCTTGGTATAACATTATTATAATTTGGGAATTGCCCTTCAACTAACCTTGTTACTATTGTTGCATTAGATGTTTTAGCTATTAATTCATTATTATGTATTTGAATTTTAACTATTTCTTCTCCTACAGCTAATTTGGCTAATTCTTTCATACCTTTTGTAATAACTATATACTTTCCATTTTCAACATTAATTTTATTAATTTTTTTATTTACCTTTGAAAGCCTATGTGTATCACTTGATACAAAATCAATACTATCATCAAGTATATTTAAACATATACCATTTAATGCATATCTTGTATCGCCTTTAGCTGTAGCAAATTCTGTTTTACTTATTGCATCGGCTAAAGCATCTCCAGGTATTTCAAAAAGATTTTCTTCTGTTATTTCTGAAATTTTAGGAAAATCTTCATCAACAGCTACTGAAAAATTAAATTCTCCTTTTGAAGTTGTCATTATAGCTACATCTTCTTTTATATCAAAAGAGATTGTTTCTGATTTATCTTCAGAAATAATACCTTGTAAAGTATGTGCAGAAACTAATACTGTTTCTGGATCTACTATTTCATCAATTTCAATAATTATAGAAATACCAATTTCAAGATCTGTACCAGTCAATGTTATTGTATTATTATCATTACCTTTAATTTGAACATTTTGTAATATTGGTTTAGTTGCTCTGCTTGGTATTACATTATTTACAATATGTAGTGCTTCTGCAATTATTGATCTAGAACAGGTAAATTTCATTCTATTCTCCTATATATTCTTTTATACTTTATTTTAATATGATTATTATTATATATTGATTATATGTAGTATTCTTTTATAAAGTTTCATTATATACTGAAAAAATCAATATTTTATTGATTTATCTATTGTAGCATTACTCAAGATTGAATTCAACAGTTCTTGTAGTCTTCTTTTAATAATATTTATTTTTTGTTACATTAAAAAGTGTTATATCAATATTCTATTGATATATATGTTCACTATTAATTTTTTTAATTAGAATATTTATTGTGTTTTTTACTTTAATATCTAAATTATATAAATTTTTAATTTTATCATTAGAATGTTTTACAGTACTATGATCTCTTCCACCGTATATTTTGCCTATTTCTTGTAATGATGTATTTGTTAGATGTTTTGTTAAATACATTCCTATTTGTCTTGGATATGCTATAGCTCTTGCCCTATTTTTTGATTTAATGTCTATTTCACTTATATTAAAATATTGACATACATTATATAGTATATCTTCGCCTGTTATTGAATGATTAATTTTTCTTTGAGTTTTATTGCCAATAAGTTTATTTATTAGATTTATAGTTATATCTTCATTTAATAATGTAGAATGAGTAAATAGAGTTTTTATTAATCCTTCTATTTCTCTAACATTATTTTGACAATTATTGGCTATATATGAAATTAAGTTATGATTGCAGGTAAGCTCGTATTTTTTGCAAATAGATTTTATAATATTTTCTTTAGTTGATCTATTATGCGATAATATTTCTAACTTTACTCCCCATTGAAGTTTACCCTTCAATGAATCTGAAAATCCTTCTAGTTTTTCTGGAGATTTATTTGAAGTTATTATAATTTGTGATTTATTATGACTAGAATATAAACTATCAAAAATAAGATTAAATTCGCTAATAGCATTTTCATTATTTTCTAAAATATGTATATCATCAATAATAAAAAGCCTGCATTTTTTATTATAATTTTTCCATTCATTTATTAAGTTATTTTTTACAGCTTCAAAATATGAAGTTAAAAAAGATTCTCCAGAATAATGAAGAATTTTATCATTAGGAAAATTATTGGTATATTCTAAAACGATTCCATTTATTATATGGCTTTTTCCCATCCCTGTATCAGAATGTAAAAATAATGGAGAATATATATTTTTTGTATTGTCTGATGATATTTTTTTAGCAACAGCTATAGATAATCTATTTTCAGAATTAATAATAAAACTATCAAGCGTTTCATTAGGGTTGATTTTAACTTTATTGATATAATTAGGTTGATACTTAATAATTATATTTTTATCAAGTTTAATGTTATCTTTTATTATGTTATTAATGTTATCTATTACGTTTTTGTCAAACAAAGACTCTATTTCATGAAAACATGAAAATATTGTTATAATATTATCATTAATATTAAGAATACTAAATTTTTTTAATATGCTTTCAAAGCCATTTAAATTTATAGTATTTTTTATATTTTTATAAATATTATTCCATAAAAACGACAAATTAGTAAATAACATAAATATCAATCCAGAAAAGACAATAGAATAATTATCAACTATAATCGTATAGAAAATAATATTAATTGCAACTAAATTATTAAAAGAGTAAAATTAATAGACAGAATAGAGAAATTACTATATATAAATATATAACACTTAAAAATCAGTTAATGTTTCACGTGAAACATATTGATATAGAAAAGGGGAAACATGACTACGGGATACGGTAAAAAAGAGGTCGTTAAGTATGGAGTAGTATGCTTGCTTACTATTGTTTTTTGTCTAATTTTGAAAATATTTATTTGGAGCGGTTTTATTTGGTTTATTGCTATTCCTTTTTTAGAATATGCTTTTGTTCTGTATTTTTTTAGAGATCCTGAAAGAAAAGTAGTAGAAAACCCAAGTAATCTTTTAGCTCCTGCAGATGGAGTTGTTAGTCATATAGAGGAATGTGAAGATCCAGGGTATTTGGGCGAAAAAGCAATAAGAGTAAGTATATTTTTAAGTATATTAGATGTTCATATAAACAGAGCAGCATATAAAGGTAAAGTGTCTTATATAAAATATAAAAAAGGGGAATTTTTAAATGCTATGAGTAATGACTCATTGCATCTTAATGAATATAATGATATAGGAGTAGAAACAGATAATCCTAAAATGAAAAAATATATGCAACGTCAAATAGTAGGTCTTATTGCAAGGCGTATAGTATGTGATTTAAATGAGGGGGATAATTTAGAACAGGGTCAGCAATACGGTATGATGAAGTTTGGGTCACGAACAGATTTATTTATACCTAAAAGCACTGCGGCAACTATTGAAATAAGTGTAGGAGATAAAGTAAAAGCAGGGATAACAGTACTTGCATCAATTTAATTTAAAATTGTTTCACGTGAAACATTGTTGTTATAAATAATAAAGATCGGATATGTAATAATGAAAAAAATATCTATATTACCAAGTATTCTTACATTATGTAATTTTTCATGTGGTATAATTAGTATTATATTATGTATGGAGTCATTATTTTATAAATATAATAATCAAATAAAACTTTCAGAATCATATTTTATGTATGGATGTATGATTATTTTTGGAGGGATGATATTTGATATGCTTGATGGTCGCGTAGCAAGAATGACTCATAGTGAGAGTCAGTTTGGTGCGGAGTTAGACAGTCTTGCAGATGTTTGTACTTTTGGAATAGCTCCGGCAATAGTATTATCTACTACTTGGGTTGGTACAATGACAATGGATAATAAATGGTGGGGAATAGCATTACTTGCAGGTATAATATATGCGGTATGTGCAGTATTAAGACTTGCTATATATAATTTATCGGCTTCAGGAGAAGCGAAAAATTATTTTTCAGGACTACCTAGTCCAGCAGCAGCAGGTGCAATTGTAAGTACAATATTATTTTGTAAAACATATTGTATGGAGTTTTGGTCTAAAATATATTCAACATATTTTGAAGCAACGTTTTTAAATAAATATGGTGAAGAGAGAACTGCTATATATATTGTTAGTATTTATACAATAATAATAGGGTTATTAATGGTTTCTCCTTTTAGATTTGCTCATGCAGCGAATATATTATTTGGTAAAACTAAAAAATATTGGATGCTTTTAGTTTTAGTTTTGATAATAATTATAATGTTTGAATATCCTATAATTGTTTTATTTATAGTGTTTAATGGTTTTACTATATATTGTATTTATCTTAATGTAAAAAATAGAATTATGAATAAAGAAGAAAATATAGAAAAAGAGATGCATGAAGTTTTTAGTTTTGATGGAGCTATAGAGTCAGATAATAAACATGATGAAAGCGATGAGAACAAGTAAAAGGTATATTATAATAATGGGAAAAAATAATTGGTTTAAGGATGGCTTAAAGTTTAGCTGTCAGGGTTGTGGAAAATGTTGTAAAGGACCAGGTGGTTATGTTTGGGTAACTGATAAAGAAATATCACAATTTGCAGAGAAACTAAATATTGCTGAAACATTATTTTTAAAAAAATATATAAGAAATGTAAAAGGTCGATTGTCGTTAATAGATAATGTAGCAGGAGATTGTATATTTATAAACGAAAATGGAGGATGTAAGTATTATGAGGTTAGACCGTCACAATGTAGTACATTTCCATGGTGGCCGGAAATAATAGAAAGCAAGGAAGTATGGGAGAGTAATCCATATAATTGCCCAGGAATAGGGATCGGTAAATCATATACAGAACAAGAAATATTAAAAGATTTAGGTGATCAATAATTTATTGATCACCTTTTATGAATTTTGGATTATTTCCAGAAATAACAACAACTATTTCACCTTTAATTTTTTTATTTTGAAATTCATCACAAATATCAAAGAGCCATCCTTTATGTATGGATTGAAATTTTTTAGTTAATTCTATACAGACAGCAATAATTCTATTTCCGTAAATTTCTTTTGCATCAGTTAAAAATTTGCCAATTCTGTGTGGTGATTCGTAATAAATTAATGTATGAGGTGAGTTAGCCTCTTTAATAAAAGAATTTATACGTTTTCCTGACTTTGGTGGGGCAAAACCTAAAAATGTAAAACTTGATGTTGGCATACCAGAACTCATTAAAGCTGTTTCAATTGCGCATGGACCAGGAATAACTTCAACTTGAAATTCAAGCTCTAAGACTTCTGATACAATTCTATATCCAGGATCACTAATTAAAGGACAACCGCAATCAGAACATAAAGCAACGTCTATGTTATTTTGAAGTAAAGAAATTATTTTATTGCCAGCATGTTGTTCATTATGTTCATGATATGAAAACATATTTTTTGGTAAAATAATGTCATATTTAGAGAATAATTTACGAGTAATCCTGGTATCTTCACAAGCAAGATGATCAATTTCTTTGAATATTCGTAATGCTCTTAATGAAATATCTTCAATATTGCCAATTGGAGTTGCAATAATATATAAAGTAGGCATAATAGTAACCATAATAGAAAAATATAAATTTAATGTAAAATAAGTATAATAAAATGATAATATTCGACAAGAAAAAACTTGAAAAGAATACATTATTGATTATATTTTTAGTAATAAAAGCAACATTGTAAAATAATGAAGCATTAGTAAAAAAAATTGTAGGATATATAAATGAAAAATTTTGATAGAACGAACTTATTATTAAATGAATTTATATCTAATAATGATGAAATGAATAAATGTATTGAACTTGCAAAAGCAGCAAGTCAAACAACAGCAAGTATCCTTATTACTGGAGAAAGTGGAGTAGGTAAAAAACTTTTATCACAAGCTATTCATTTAGCAAGTAATAGAGCAAATAACAATTTAATAACTTTGTCATGTTCTGCGATACCTCCTGCAATTATTGAAAGTGAATTATTTGGTCATGACCGTAATAATATTCAAGATGTAGAAAAACCAAGACGTGGTAAACTCGAACAAGCAGATAAAGGTACACTGATAATTGAAGATATTGGAGAATTACCTTCAGAAGTTCAAGCAAAGCTATTGCGTACTATAGAATATAATGAATTTGAGCGATGTAGAGGAGAAGAGGTAATTTCTACAAATGTACGAGTTATTGCTCTATCTTCAAAAAACATTTCGCAATTAGTAACAGAGGGAAAATTTAGAGAAGATTTATATTATAGATTGAATGAAATAGCTATTAATATTCCTCCTTTGCGTCAAAGAAGAGAAGATATACAGAATTTAATAAGTTTTCAAATAAATAATTGTAATAATAAATTTAATAAAAATATTAAAGATATAAGTCAAATTGCATTTGATTATTTAATGAGATATGATTTTCCTGGTAATATAAGAGAATTACAGAGTTTGATAAAAAGAGGAGTTACAGTTGCTAAATCAGAATTATTGTGGCTGGAAGATTTAGGAATGAGAGTAGAGGTTCCAACAGAAAGTGAGGCAATAGAAAATCCTGAAGAATTATTTAATTTAGCAGTAATAGAAAAAAGACATATTCAATATGTTTTAAATTATACAAAAGGTAATAAAAAGAGAGCAGCAGATTTATTACAAGTTAGTCGTCCTACTCTTGATAGAAAGATTAGTATTTATAATTTACGACTGCCGTAAGTTTTATAATAATAATAAAATAGCTTGTTATGATGGATATTTCAATAAATAAAACGAATATAATAGATAGAATAATTAATGAAAGATCTATCAAAATAGTATTTCAACCTATCGTCACGATCAAATCAAATAAAATAATGATATTAGAAGCTCTTTCTCGTGGAATAAATGCAGAAGGCAAAATAATATCTCCAATCAAATTATTTAGTTATGCGGCAAAATTAGACAAAGTAAAAGAATTAGATAGAATCTGTATAGAAAAATCATTGTTAGAATTTAACCGAATTAAAGACAATAATAATAATATATTATTATCAATTAATATTACTATGAATAGTATTATTGATAATAAAGATTTAACTTGGTTTCATAAAATAGTAAAAAAAATAGGAATAGATCCTAAACGTATAATTATTGAAATTTTAGAGGAAAGTATTACAGATACTCAAAAATTAGAAGATTTTGTTATATATAATAGAAAACATGGATATTTGATAGCTATTGATGATATAGGTAGCGGATATTCAGGATTAATGAGGGTAAGTATATTAAAACCAGATATAATAAAAATTGATAAGTCATTAATACTTGATGTTTGTTATAAAAAAAGTAACCAAATAATAGTAAAGTCTCTTACAGATCTTGGTCATAGACTAGGTATTTTAGTTACATGTGAAGGAGTTGAGACTAATGAAGATGCAATGAAACTTATGGAAATAGGAGTGGACCTTCAACAGGGATATTATTATAGCAAACCAAATGAAAATATAGAAGAAATAAGTAAAAAAACACTTAATAGTATTAGTAATACATTGATATCATATAAGTCATATATTGAAAATAAAAATATTGAAAGAAAGAAAATTAGAAGTTTAAGAATACAAAAGATTAATAATATATGTAATCAATTAAATAAAATTAATAGGGAATTATTAGAAGAAAAACTAAACGAAATTATAGAGAATGATGAATATATAGAATTTCTTTATGTACTTGATACAAAAGGTATAATGATTACAAATACTTTAATCAGAAAAAATCACAAATTTGATAATACTCATTATATTTTTAAACCAGCAAATAAAGGCGAAGATTTTTCATTAAAGAACTATTATATGAAATTAAATTCAGAAGTAGATGTATATATCTCTACTCCATATATTTCAACAGCAACAGGAATAGAGTGTGTTACTACATCAAAAAGATTTACTACAGAAGAAAAAATAGAGTATATTCTTTGTATGGATCTTTCAAGTTCGCATAATGTATGTAAATTAGACTAAAAATGATAGATTATATAAAACCAATTAAATTAAAGAATTTAAAGATAGAGAATAATATTTGGCAGGCTCCACTTGCTGGATACTCTTCTATGCCATTTAGAATACTTACCTGGAGACTTGGGAAACCAGGACTATTAGCAACAGAAATGATAAGTGCTCGTGCGATAGAGCAAAAAAATGAAAAACAGGAACAATATTTAGTAAAATCAGATAAAGAAGGTCCTGTTGCTTATCAATTATGGGGTTGTAGTGAGAGTGCAGTAGAATATGCTGCCGGTGTTGTAGAAAACAGAGGTGCAGATGTTGTAGATTTAAATTGTGGATGTCCTGTTAAAAAAGTAAGAGCAGCTGGCGCAGGATCTAAATTAATGGAAGATCCTTTGCTTATAGCCAAACTTATAAAAGCGATGAAACGAGGAGTAAATAATATTCCTGTTACTATTAAAATAAGAGTTGGTACAAGTGATCGAGATTATAATGGTGTAAAAATTGCTAAAATAGCAGAAGATGCAGGCGTAGATTTAATTACAGTACACGGACGTCATGCTTGCGAGAGATATTCCCATTCAGTTAGATATGAAAAAATACAAGAAATAGTAGAAGCAGTTAAAATTCCAATTATTGGCAATGGTGATGTTTATGATGGAATTTCTGCGAAAGAAATGTTTGATCGGACAGGTTGTGCAGGAATAATGGTTGGCAGGGCTTGTATGGGAAGTCCATGGATATTTAATAAGATTAAATCAGAATTATCAGGTAATGACTGGAATGAGCCAGATAAAGTAGAGCTTGCAAGTGTTATGCTTGAACATTATGATTTATTGGTTTCTTTGGTTGGAGAAGATAGAGCAATCAGACAATCACGAAAACTTGGTTCATTTTATAGCAAAGGTATTATTGGTGCGAGGAGTTTTCGAAATAAATTAAATAACATGAAAAGCCGTGAAGATTTGGAAGAATTAGTAAATATGTTAATGTCATAAATTACTATTTAAATAATAAGAAAGAGGATAACTATGAATATTGAGCTTGCAAACAGATTATCGCAATTACCGCCATACCCATTTGCAAAATTAAGGGCAGCAATTGCGAAAAAAAGAGCACAAGGTGATAAAGTTATAACACTTGGGATAGGTGATCCAGATAAACCAACACCTGATATTGTAGTAGAAGAACTTATTCGTGCTGCTCAGGATAAATCTGATAGTAATAAAGATCGATATGGGTGTGATGCGCCAGTTAATAATTATCCAGAAGCTATAAAATCATTTTATAAAAGGCGATATAATGTTGAATTAAATGATAATCAGATTGTTGCGACTATGGGTAGTAAAGATGCAATTGTAAAGCTTTGTTTAGGTATTATGAATCCAGGTGATATGGGAATTGCTCCATGTCCAGGTTATCCGACATATAATATTGGGCATGTATTTGCAGCTGGTACAACTTATAGAATGCCTTTAATTGCAGCAAATGGATTTAAGCCAGATTTTGAAACTATTCCAGCAGAGGTAAAACGACTTGCAAAAATTATGTGGTTAAATTATCCAAATAACCCAACATCAGCAACAGCAGATCTTGATTTTTTCAAAAAAGCAGTAGATTTTGGTAGAGAAAATAATATTCTTATTGCTCACGATAGTGCATACTCTGAAAATACCTATGATGGTTATAAAGCGCCTTCTATTTTAGAGGTTGATGGAGCAGATGAAGTAGCAGTAGAATTTTTCTCATTATCTAAAGCATTTAATATGACTGGATGGAGAATGGGATGTCTTGTAGGGTGTGAAGAAGCGGTAAAAGCTTTAAAACTTACTAAAGATAATATTGATAACGGTAGTTTGCGTGCAATACAATCTGCAGCTGCAATGGCTCTAAATAATGCAGAGGAAATTTTTGAACAGGTAAACTCTGTTTATAAGAATAGAAGAGATATGGTTCTTAAATATCTTGAACAAGCAGGTTGGTCAGTAGAGGTTCCACAAGCAACAATTTATATATGGGCGCCAGTTCCAGAAAAATATAATGGAAGTAGTGAAGCTTTTGCGACAGAACTTCTTGATAAAGCAGGAGTTGTTGTAACTCCAGGCAGAGCATTTGGGGAGTATGGAGAAGGATTTTATAGAATTTCGCTTACTTATCCCGATGCTGTTCTTAAAGAAGCAATGGAAAAAATTGTTGCACTAGCAAAATCATAAAAGACTAAAAGTTATTTTATAATGATAAAGCCGATCATATTTTGATCGGCTTTATCATTATAAAAAATAAAATTTCAATTAAAAAAAATAGCTAACCAGATGGTTAGTTTGTCTGTTTCTTTTACTCTATGTTTTTTATGTGCAGGAATATAAAGTGAATCTCCAGTACTAAGCTTGATGATAGAACTATCAGAATATTCAATAATTCCATATCCTTGAAGAACTACAACCCATTCATTTTGATCTTGATCATACCAAAATTGATCCGGTGAAGACTGCCCTGTTGAGATAATTCGTTCAATTTTAACGTTATTATTATCAATTATATTATTTATGACTTCATTTTTTGACGGTAAAAGTTGATTAATATCGAAGATATTCATATATTAGCCTAATTATATATTATTGAAGATTATAGGATATTCTTTCAAAAGACAATCTTGAATCATTTGAGCAATTTGAATAACCTGAGGATGAGCTCCTTTTGCTAAACGAAGTTTTAAAAAATGTCTCCATTCTCTAAAGTTGCAAGTCATAATAAGTTCAGCTTTGAGACAAGTAGGAAGAATAGATCGCGCAATTTGAGGTCTTGCTCCTGCCTCAATCATTTTAAAATATTCTACTTCAGCAGTTTTACACGCTTTTTCCCAGGATTGTTTTGCAGTAGCAGTCATTTCTAACGGTTCAATAACAGATATTTCGTTTTCAAACTTATCTTGAGAATAATTACAGTATCTAGTAGATTCTTGCGAAAAACTAGCAATACGATGTCTAACTATTTCATGAGTTATCCCTCTATCAGTAACAATTCTAAAGGAAGCAGAAGCATGCTCAATAACAGATTCATGACCTCTATTTAAAATACTTTCTATAAAACTTTCTGCAGAAGACTCAGTAATATTGTTTTCAGATTTATAACATACTCGTCCAGCGGACTCAATTACCTGCAATGCATTTGGTGTTATCCACTGTAAAGAAACAGAAGGCAGCACAATTTTCATAGCAATTCCTTATAATAAAATAAAATTTAAAATAATAGTACTAATTATAAGAAAATAAATACTGAAAACAAGAAAAGTATAATTTTGAAAAATCCAAAAAAAAAATAAATTATACTAAAGAAAAACAATATTAAACCGTAAATAATAATGAACCCTCATAAAAAATGGAAGGTTAAACTGTTTTGATCAATTTGCCCATGGATGGGAGTAGAATATATGATTTCAGCAATTAGTAGCTTTTCAGCTCTAAGCCCAAATACAAAAATCATAGCATCTACCTCAGATGCCTCTCCAGTTCAACAGGTTAAACGTGTTACACGTAAACCTGTAAAGGAAGATATTGACCTTCAAAATATTGGTCAACAAAATTCATCTAAAGGGTTGCTTCAAGATAGACTGACATTATTAGGAGACGATTCTGTTCAGACAGGCAAAGCCTACGGTATGGAGGCAAGTGAACTTAGAAAGCAGGGTTTAAAAAATCAATTATCATCTGAATTAAACGAAGAAGTAAATGAGCTTGATTTAATGGGTAAAAGTACCTCTGAAGTTGATGAAGAAGCTGAATCAAGTGAGGCAGAAGGAACAGAAAAAAATCAGGAATCAAAAAAATCATCTAGCGGAAAAGAATTGACTGAGGATCAGCAGAAACAAGTTAAAGAGTTAGAGTCTAGAGATATAGAGGTTAGAACTCATGAGCAGGCACATCTTGCAGTAGCGGGATCACTTGCGCAGGGAGGTGCTTCTTTTGAGTATCAAACAGGACCAGATGGGAAAAATTATGCTGTAGGAGGTGAAGTTTCTATTGATACATCACCTGAGGCAACCCCAGAGGCAACAATTAGTAAAATGCAACAAGTGAAAGCAGCAGCACTTGCCCCAGCAGAGCCATCAAGTCAAGACAGGTCAGTTGCTGCGTCAGCTACTCAGCAAATTGCAAAAGCAATGCAGGAAAAAAATGTTAGTCCTGAGGAAAATGAGGATCAAGATAATAATAGCAAAATAGCGAATGAATCAAGTTCAAGTTCTATAGAAGATAAAAAAGAACCAAAAACTGTTGAAGAGATGCAAGAACAGGTTGTAAAAGAAGCAGTAAGTGGAGAAACAAACGAGAAAACAGCAGAATCTGGATTAATAGAAATTCCAGCTGAGTTAAACAATGTAAATAATACAACACAAAATAACAACAATAATAATAAGAGCTATATACCAGAAGCAAAATTGTCTATTCAACAGCAAGCAGCAAGAGTAGCATATGGAATATCAGCATAATAATTTAAAAGGAATATTAAATTAATGAGACTCAATGCAATTGCATTGGGTTTTTAAATTTTAATATTAAAAGATTGAATTTTTCTATTTAGTCCTTGCCTGGTTATTCCTAGTAAATGTGCGGCATGCGCTTGATTTCCATTTGAGCGTTTGAGAGCTTCAAGAATAAGAAGATGCTGAGATTCTTTGAGAGTAGGCAAAATTTTGCAGGAAGAGAATACATTATTACATTTAGTAAAACTATCAATATCTCGATGTAGATCCATATGTTCTTTAAAACTTTCCATAGAAAGTTTACCCCTATTGCAGTTATCTAAAGCATATTTAAACATATCTTCAAGTTCTTGAATATTATTTGGAAAATAATATTGTTCAAGTAAAGGAAGTAACTCTTTTGGAATATGTGGCATATTAATATTGTTCTTAATTATATAGCGATTAATAAATGACATAAAAAGTAAAGGTATATCAATTATACGTTCTCTAAGAGGGGGAATAATAATATGCTGAATTTTTAAGATAAAATTTAAATCAGAAATAAGTGTATCTTCTTTAATAATATCTATTGTAGATGAAAGAATAAATTTTGGTAGTTCTAGGACATTAGATAATGAGTTATGATGTTCATTCTGAATAGTTTGAAATAAATTTAATAAACAATATTGAGAATTTATAGTAAGTAAATCAATATTTTTAAAATAAATAGTAATCTCATTATTAGTAGAAATTAATTGGTTAATAGATTTAGGATTGCTCAAATCAAAAAAAGAATTTTGATTATTAATATCTGCAAAATCAAAGGTTACAAATTCCCCTAAACGTCTATAGGCTTTATATATTGAAAATGCAAGATTTGATTTACCGCAACCAGATTCTCCAGTAATTAATATGGGAAGAATTGATAGATAATTAGTATCAATGAAATTAAATATATTTTGCATTTTAACAGTTTGTGATAACGTGGAAAAATATTGTATAGGACTACTTAAAGTATCTGATGTAGAGCTTGAGTTGATTTTTGTATGAGTAGTATCCGTAATTATTTGCTTAATATATGTTATTACTTGATTTGGTTCTATTGGTTTAGTTAAAAAATTTGCTGCACCATTTTGCATACATTTTACAGCAGTATCTACATGATTATCAGCAGTAATAATAATTATAGGAATGTCAGGATAGTGTTGTTTAATTTCATTAAGTAAAATTTCTCCAGGTTTTTGAGGCATCCAGAGATCAATAACAATGAGATTATATTTAGTAGATTGTAAGCGATCTAGAACTTCCAAAGGATTAGAGCAACCTTCAACTTTTTTCAGTCCAAGAATTTTAAGACCACGAAGTGTGTTTTCAAGCCATAGTTCGTCATCATCAACAAAAAGGATTGGGAGATTACTTAAATTTTTTAACATTATAGATCATCTTTGTAAAAAGTAAGTATAATAGTAGTTCCAATATTGACTTTAGAATTAAAATGAATAGATGCATTATGTTCAGATAAAATAGCAACAACAACAGATAAGCCAAGACCAGTTCCATTGATATTACGTTTAGTAGTAAAAAATGGATCTGTAATTTGACTCAAAATATCAGGATCAATTCCAACTCCATTATCTTTAACAATAACAGAAACAGTATTATTATCATCTTTGACAGATAAGCTTAAAACAGAGTCTGAAATATCATGCATAGCTTCTTTTGCGTTATTTATAATATTAACTAAAACTTGTTCGAGCCGTATAAAATTACCATTAATATATATTTTATTATCGGGTAAGAATAAATCAATATGCTTAATATTCTTTTCAAGTTGTTTGCCAATCAGAATAAATGTAGTGTTTATTAACTCACATATGTCAATTTTTTCAAATGTGTGCGGTTCAATTACTGGTTTAGAATAATCACGTAAGCCATCAATAATAGATTTGATTCTATGTGCAGATTTTTCAATCGTATTGAGCATACCAAATATATTATCTTTAAATTCTAAATATTTCATATTAGAAGAAAAAAGCTGATCATTATTAATTTTTAAATCTTCAATAACATTTAAAAAATTATTTAGTAAAGTATTGAGCAAAGGGGTATTGAAGGTAATATTACTATTTGGGTTATTGATTTCATGTGCTACACCAGCAACGAGCGTTCCTAAAGAAATAAGCTTATTGGCTTGATAAATTTTTTCGTTCTGTTCTGATTGCTGTCTGGCTTTTTCTTCGAGAGCAACACAAGCTTGATTAAGAGCCTGACAAAGAGTGCCTATTTCATTATTATCTAAAATATTAATTCTAACAGATAAATCACCACGTTGCATAGCTCTCACAAGTCCTAATCCTTGATTTAGTGGTGCAAGAAAGCGTTTTGTGAGTATATAATAAAAAATGCAAATTGCGATAGTACCTAAGACTAAAAGAATAAAAATTCTCTGACGCGAAAATGAAAATAAATTACCAACCTTTATAGCTCTTAATCTAGCTTCTTCTGTAATAGTATTTTGAAGATCTATAATCGCAAGTTCAATATTCGGCATAATATTAGTCGAAGATTTATTTTGATTAGCTGTATATACTTTCCAAAGTTTTTGTAGAGATTGAAGTTTTTCAAATTCAACTATAGATAAATCATAGTTGAGTAAGGTATTAAATTCTTTATCAATAGTAGAGATGATAGCGCTTTTATTATAATTAGAATTATTAGAGGCAATGGATAATTTAAGAAATACAAGATATATAGTGTTGGTGGTTTGTAGAGCAGGTATATCAATATTTGTTAAATGTGAAGTTTGTCTGTTAACAGCATCAAGTTGAGTGATTCCATAAAAACAAAGGCAAAGTAATAAACTAATTGAAAGCGCTCCAGCAGAAAATAGTTGTTTTCTAACAGAAATATTTCGAAAATATGAAGATATAAAGTGGGATTTTTTTTTCCACAACATAATTACTCCCAAGGCTACATTTTTCTTTCAAGAGCATCAAATCCAATGTTTATATCATCCTTAATAATATCATATAGTATGTACAATAGAGATTGAAGACTCTTTCTGGTCGTTCCAAGTATACGCAGTATAGTGTAATTTTTGTTACGAGTAAAGCTAAATATAAAATTAGTGTTATTAGATAAGTTTTTAGAATTAAATAGTAATTCAGCAATATAAGTCAATTTGCCAATAAAAAAGATATTTAGCATTTGAGAGTAATTAGAAAACCCTCCAGCAATATTATATTTTATTAAAGCTGGGGTAAAATATTGTTTATCAATTAAAAGATTAGAATCTGAATTTGAAGCAACTAGACTTGAGGTATACTCTGAGAATAAAAATTTTTCACCGTTTTCGCTACGCCCGATTGCAAACCAATCAACAAGAATAGCCCCTGCTCCATCTTCTAAAAAAATTTTAGTATCTTGAGAATATTTACTTTGTTTATGGAGAACAAGTGGGTCAGCATTAAAAATAAATGAACTATTCTTTCTAACAATAATATCCATAAATTGAGTAGCAATTTTACCATCAGTATTAGTATAAGCGCGCGAATTTGCTTGTGGAAGAAGTACAAGTCCAGAATTTTCACCAACATCTATATATAATGAAACAGAATCTCCACCTACCATGCCTCCACCATAACTTGAGATAAAACATAATGCACCCGAAGCATGTGACTCGGGCGCAATAAATTTTGCAGGAGGTACACTAACCATCTGTATTATATTAGTTTTATTTCTAATTAACTCAGTCTTCAAATAACATTGATTCTGTCTAATATTCATAAATTATTTTATAGCTTTTTCTTTTGCATTTAAAATATGATCAATAATTTCATCAATACCAATATTATTTTTTGCCTGAGTAAATAATGTAGGACCATCACCGCGCATTTTTTTTGCATCTCTATTCATAATCGCAAGGTCCGCACCAATAATATCAGCAAGATCAGTTTTATTAATAACTAGTAGATCTGATTGAGTAATGCCAGGTCCACCTTTTCTTGGAATTTTATCACCACCTGATACATCAATAACGTAAATTGAGTAATCAGCAAGTTCTCGACTATAATGTGCGGCAAGATTATCACCACCACTTTCGAGAAAAAGTAGATCTATATTACCATTAAAACGTTTCATAAGCAAATTAAGAGCTTCTATATTCATAGAAATATCTTCGCGAATAGCAGCATGTGGGCAACCACCTGTTTCTACAGGAATAATACGATCTGGTTCTAATGCCTGATTTTTTGTTAAAAACTCAGCATCTTCTTTGGTAAAAATATCATTAGTGACAACAGCAAGACTAAGTCTATTACGTAGTTTTTCACACAAAGCTTTTACTATTGCTGTTTTTCCACTACCAACAGGGCCACCAATTCCTATAGTAAATTGACGCTTGTTATAATCTCTATCGCTTCTAACTAATTCACGTAATTCAAAATGACCTGGATGGTCCATTTTTTCATGTTCATGTTCATGGTGATTGTGCATATGCATAGTAAAAACTCCTTTTATAATATTAATTTTGAAATAATTTGGTATACAATTCTTTATGCTTTGCCTGTGCAATCTCAAGCATAGGTGCAGCTCGGAAAGCCTGAGTATAGCATAAATCTGAGTATTTAATAATATGTTCTGAAGAGAGATTTAGCATGTAAGATAAAATGGATGCTCCTTTATTTGGACCAGTTAAACCTAAGCGAATAGCAGCACTGATTTGATCCCGCAAAATTATGTATATATACAATTCTTTGATAGTATTTAAATCAATAGAAATGTTAAATAATGAAAGGGCGAATACAGGTGTATAGTGAAGAGTAAGATTATAATCAAAAATAAATGAGCAATAATTTTTAATGTTTTCTTCAATTTCAGAAAGAATATCAATCCAACTTTTAGCTTGTCTTATACTTGCGCTACGAATTTCTTCAATTTGAATAAATGCATCATAATATGAAAAAATATTTTTTAGCTCTTTAGTAGAATTATAATTAGAAATAATAGAATTAATGAATGGTAATTCAGCAGTACACGCCTGCTCAAGTTGAATTTTTAAGTAGTTGTACATATCATCACTATTTTTAAGCCATCCGAGGCGAGCCATTGATTCAAGCCCACTGGAGAAGACAAATCCTCCAGTGGGTAGAGTGGAATCGGCTAATTGATAAAGTCTAATAGAATTGAATTTAAAATTCTTCATTAAAATAAATTATACCTTTGAGTAAGCGGTAATTCTGTAGCAGGTTTACATACAAGGTGAACACCGTCAGCAAATACTTTATATTCTTGAGGATCAACTTCAATATGAGGAGTCAATGTATTTAGGCGCATATCTTTTTTAGAAAGATTTGCACAATTTTTCACTGGTGCTAAAGTTTTAGACAATTTATATTTGTTAATATTATTCATGCTGGCTTGAGAGACAAAAGCAAAAGAACTTTTACCAATTGCGCTACCAAAGCTACCGAACATAGGTCTGGTAAAATATGGTTGAGGAGTAGGAATTGAGGCGTTAGGGTCTCCCATTTGCGCTTGAGCAATAATTCCGCCTTTTATAATAATTTCTGGTTTGCTGCCAAAGAATGCCGGTTTCCATAAAACAAGATCAGCAAGTTTTCCTGTTTCAATGCTACCAATATAATTACTAATACCTTGAGTTATTGCAGGATTGATAGTATATTTTGCAATATAACGTTTCACTCTGAAGTTATCATTATTGTTGGCATTGTCTTCTTCCAAAGCACCACGTTGTATTTTCATTTTATGAGCAGCCTGCCACGTACGGGTAATTACTTCTCCAACTCGTCCCATAGCTTGAGAGTCTGAGGCCATCATAGAGAATGCACCCATGTCATGAAGAATATCTTCAGCAGCAATAGTCTCACCTCTAATGCGGCTTTCAGCAAATGCAACATCTTCAGGAATATTTTTATCAAGATGATGACATACCATCAGCATATCTAGGTGTTCATCAATAGTATTGACAGTATACGGCATAGTAGGATTTGTTGAAGACGGTAAAACATTATTTTCAGTACAAAGTCTGATAATGTCTGGAGCATGCCCACCACCAGCACCCTCAGTATGAAAGGTATGGATAGTCCGTCCTTTAAATGCTGCGCAGGTGTTTTCAACACATCCGCTTTCGTTGAGAGTATCTGTATGAATTGATACTTGTACATCATATTTTCCAGCAATATTAAGACAGCTGTCTATTGCAGCTGGTGTGGTTCCCCAGTCTTCATGAAGTTTTAAACCAAGTGCTCCAGCTTCAATCTGTTCTATAAGGCCTTCTGGGCGTGAAGAATTACCTTTAGCAAGAAAGCCAAAGTTTAAAGGATAATGTTCAGTAGCACGCAGCATCATTTCAATATTGAACTCTCCTGGAGTACAGGTTGTTGCGTTTGTGCCGGTGGCTGGTCCTGTTCCACCGCCTATCATTGTGGTAATACCGCTGGCAATGGCTTCTTCAATTTGTTGTGGGCAAATAAAGTGAATATGTGCATCAATACCACCAGCAGTAATAATCATGCCTTCACCTGCTATAGCTTCAGTTGTTACTCCGACAATCATATTTTTATCGACTCCTGGCATAATATGAGGGTTGCCGGCTTTGCCGATACCTTTGATTATACCATCTTTAATACCAATATCAGCTTTATAAATTCCAGTATAGTCAACGATAAGAGCATTAGTAATTACAGTATCCAGAGCAGCTTTTTGTGATACTCCGGCAGCTTGTCCCATACCATCTCTAAGTACTTTACCACCACCAAATTTACATTCTTCTCCATAAATGGTATAGTCTTTTTCAACTTCAATTTCAAGTGCAGTATCCCCAAGGCGGATTTTATCTCCTACAGTAGGACCATACATATCTAGGTATGCCTGTTTACTGATTTCTTTAGACATTTTTTATTCTCCTTCCTGCTTACATTTAAAACCAAGTTTATTCATTTTAGAGAGAGCCATTTCTTTGTTATCTGCTAGTGAACCATTAACAAGTGCGTTTGCACCAATTTGAATTTTTTCACCAGCAAAAGTAACAAGTTCAACATCTTTGCTCTCACCAGGTTCAAAACGTACAGCGGTTCCAGATGGAAGATTTAAACGCATACCATAAGCTGCTTCACGGTCAAACTCTAGAAGAGGGTTGACTTCAAAGAAAGGATAGTGAGACCCTACCTGTACAGGTCTGTCTCCTGTATTTAGGACAGAGATTATCTTTGTCTCTCTGCCAATATTAAGTTCTATTGTACCACTAGCTGCATTGGAAGCTCCAGGGATTAACTTTTCTTCTGCAAGGTTCTTTGCGGGTTTAGTAATTCTTAAAAGTCCAGATCCGTGTAGGGCAAATTTTTCTTCACCATATTCTGAACATATAGGCTGATGAATTGTGAGTAGTTTTGTGCCGTCTTTAAATGTACCTTCTATTTGTACTTCGTGAATCATTTCACTTACACCAGGCATTACTTCTGAAATACCTAAAATACATTTACCTTTTTCCATAAGCTCGGCTACAGAATTACCATCTCTTATAAATTCCAAAGCTTGGGCAGCAATTAATGCCATTGCTTCAACATAGCTTAGGCGTAATCCTCTACAATAACGCTTTTGAGCTAAAAATCCGGCATTATGCAGCATCAATTTTTCAATTTCTTTTGGTGATAGATGCATAGAAGTATTCCCTTAATTAAAGTAATAACGATTTAAAATAACACAAGATTAAACATGTAAATACTCAGTAACGAGTTCGTCTGTCAGAGTACTAATTTCACCATTAGCAACAACTCGTCCACGATTCATTAAATAAAAATTATCACCTATTTCACGAATAAAATCGAGATATTGCTCAACAATAATAACAATTAAATTTCGACTTTTTGCAAGGTTGACAAGAACGTCACCAATTTGTTGTATAATATTTGGTTGGATTCCTTCTGTTGGTTCATCAAGGAGTAATGCAAGTGGATCACCAGCCAGTGCTCTACCGATAGCAAGTTGTTGTTGTTGACCACCCGATAGATCACCACCCATTCGTGAACCCATTTCTTTTAGAATAGGGAATAAATCATAGATATATTTAGGTATTTCTCGAGAACGGTCAATCCGAGCCTCTAGGCCAATTTTTAAATTTTCTTCAACAGTAAGTCTTGGAAAAATATGTCTTCCTTGAGGAACAAGAGCAACACCTTTACGAGCACGTTTGTTTCCTGAAAGATATGTGATTGCTTCATTTTGAAGTTCAATCTGTCCAGATTTTGTCTGGAGTATACCCATAATATTACCTAGTAATGTTGTTTTACCAACTCCATTACGTCCAGTAATACAGGTTATAGCTCCAGGCATCATTTCCATATTAATATTATGAAGTGTCTTTACTTCTCCATATGCAAAATTTAAGTCTGATATTTTCAACATAATTTACCTATCTTCCTAAGTATGCCTGCACTACTTCTTCATTGTTTTGTACTTCATCAAGTGAGCCTTCAGCAAGAATTTTACCTTCATTGAGTACTGTGACCTGTGAATTAAGCATTCTAACAAAATCCATATCATGTTCGATAACGATAATTGTATGGTCACCTTTAAGTTCTAGGAGTAATTCTGCTGTGAGTTCAGTTTCTTTATCGGTTAGACCAGCTGCTGGTTCATCTACAAGCAGGAGTTTGGGTTTTGAAATAATAACCATACTTATAGCGAGCCACTGTCTCTGACCATGAGATAAATATTTTGCTTTGGTATGTACAACATCTGCAAGCCCGACTCTTTCAAGTATAGTCATGATGTAACTGACTTCATTACGTTTAGGCGTAGACCAGAGATTACTGATAATGCCCCTGTCTTTAGGTAGAGCAAGTTCCATATTTTCAAGGACTGTCAAACTGTCAAAAACAGTGGGTTTTTGAAATTTTCTCCCAATACCCATTCGTGCAACCTCAACATCACTATACTGTTTAATATTAGTTTTGTTGAAAAAGATATTTCCTTCCTTTAGTTGAGTTTTGCTGGTGATGACATCACACATCGTTGATTTTCCAGCACCATTTGGTCCAATTACAACTCTTAATTCATTGTAGTATACTCCAAAATGATCAATATCTAATGCTCTAAAACCGTCAAATTCAACAATAATATCTTGTAAATATATAAGATAATGTTCAGCCCAACTTATAGATTTGTTGTCTCTGATTATTCTGCTACTGGGAAATTCAGTTTGTGTATTACTAGACATTTGCACCTCCTAAAGTTTCAGAAGCTTGAGTTATAGTTTGTAGTTCTTGGGCTTTTCCTGCTTTATAACCCATAAATGCAGGATAAATCAGGGCTGCTATAAAGGTTATATACTTTATAGGGATGTCATAAAAGTTTTTGTTCATACTGTCAGGCATAAGTCCAAGAGCTTCAAGTAAGAAAAATATAGCAATACATAGTAATGCAAGTCCAGAATACTCTTTGCATTTAATAAAAAGAATTCCAATAATTACTGCTATTACTGCGTAAAGTATGATAAGGCCTGCTGTAGTTGATTCAATATTGATGGAGCGATTTTTTATAATAATACACCCTATAAGTAAAGTAATAAGTGCTATAGCATATCTCCAAAGAGGAGTACAATATTTTTTATGTTCTTTTTCAAATTTTTTCCATAATCCTGAAATTCCATCAGGAAACATCAAGACAACAGCTAAGAACATACCGCCTTGAATAAATGGCCAGACACTTGGTAAGTCAGAAGTTAAGATGGAGAAAGCAAAGTTTGTCAGTAGTGCCCCAATTATAGCACCCCAGAGGTTTCCACGACCTCCAAGAGCAACCCATATTACCATCCATATAGAATCTTCAACACGCATAATATTTGGGGTAATAATACCATTTTGAGGGACGTATAACATTCCGCCAATACCAGCAATAAATGCAGATAAAGTAAAAGCAAATAATTGAACAGAAGACGCTCGATACCCAATAAAATTTAGAAGCATCTGTTTATCACGTACTGCAACCATCAACCTTCCAAGTCTGCTTTGAGTAAGTTTTTTAATTAAAATATAGACAAGGACTAAAATAAACGCAGATATTAAATATAAAGCAATAATCCAATTTGGAGATTGATTGAGGCCCTTATAAAAATTGGTCAAACCATTGGTCCCTCCAAGTAGGAGCTCATTTCTGCAGAAGATTAAATATGCACCCCAGGCAATGGCCTGTGTAATAATTGTAAAATATACTCCTTTAACCTTGCTTCTAAATACAAAAAACCCAAAACAAAGGGCGATGATAGTTGGAATCATAATACAAGAAATAAGCGCGAAAGGAAGTGATGCAAAAGGTTCCCAGAATTTAGGTAAAACATCAACATTATTAAAAAAGAAAAACTGTGGGATATTATGGTATTCAGCGCGCACATCCCCTCCTCCTTGAGGCAGGCTTAAATGCATCGCCATAGCATAACCTCCAAGTGTAAAAAACATTGCTTGACATAATCCAAGAATTCCAGTATATCCCCAAGCAAGATCAATACCTATAGCACAAATAGCAAAACATAGATAACGACCAAGTCTGTTTACAAAAGGGTCTTCCATTATTCCAAAACTACTTAATAAAGGAATCAAAATAAAAAGAATAAAAAGGGCTGCAAGTTTGCTCCAAAGTCTTAGCGACTGAATTTCAGGTGCTATTCCTTCTTCTTCGGGTAGATGTAATTTTTCTATACCAGTCATTATTACTCCATTTGCTCTAAAGCATTATAGTAAAAATAATATTAATCGTCTGCACTACGTCCTTTAGCAGGGAAAAGTCCAGACGGCCTCCATTGTAAGAAGACAACAATTAAAAATAATACAATTACCTTACCATAAACAGCGCCGCTAATAGGCTCAAGGTATTTGCTTATGAATCCCAGTCCCAGTCCTCCAAAAATAATGCCAGCTAATTTTCCTACCCCACCGAGAACAACAACCATAAAACTATCAACTATATAGCTTTGCCCCATGCTGGGATTTATCTTGTCAAAGAGTGGTACAGCACATCCAGCTAAGCCGGCTAGACCGGAACCTATTGCAAACGTAAGTCCGTCAATCTGCCTGACAGGAACACCACAGCTGTCTGCTGTAGGCCTGTCTTGAGTTGTAGCTCTTACAAGAAGACCAAGCTTTGTTTTTTGTATTAATAAGAAAAACAAACAGACACAAGTTGTGGAGAATAAAATAATGAAAATACGGTTTATCGGTAAAATAAGATCTGGTGTAACTTCCCATCCTCCAGATAACCATGATGGTGGAGTTAAAGATAAAGTATCACCAAAAATTAGTCTAACGGTTTGAATAAGAACTAGAGATAAACCCCACGTAGCAAGAATAGTTTCATTTGGGCGCCCGTAAAGTTTTTTAATAATAATAAGTTCACATATATATCCCACGAATGCAGCAACAATAAATGCAGCTGGTATAGCAACAATAAAGTAATAATCAAACCAATCTACCGGCATATATTTTTTAAATATTTCACAAACAATATATGTTGTAAAAGCCCCAAGCATCATAAACTCACCATGAGCCATATTGATTACACCCATAAGTCCGAATATTACAGATAATCCTAAAGCAAGTAGAATCAAGATACTTCCTAAAGATAATCCTGCGAAGGAATTTCTTACAAGTCGTATTATTTTTTGATGCCATTGAATACTTGAATTAGCACTAATAATTGCTGAGTTAAGTTTTGTACTCAAGTTATCATTATTATTTTTATAATCATTTATAGCAACTTGAGCATTAATAGTGCCGCAGTCGGCAAGAGTTTTGACGGCTTGAATTTGAGTATCTACATTATTTGAGGTGTATAATTCAAGTATTGCGATGGACTCCTTTATATAATCTGAATTATCCGGTGATTCAGATTGTAGTTCTTTTAAAATAGGTAATTCTTTTGGGTTTTTTCTTTCTGCAGCAGCAATAATAGCTTCTCTCTGTTTGTATATATCTGTATTTCTCAAGTTGAGAGCCTTTACTATTTTATTAATAGTAATTCTATCAGAACGTTTTGCCTTGAGCATGTCTACATAAGCATTCATTAACACTTGATTGCCATCTGCACCAAGAATTTTTTTACCAGACTGAGCGTTTACTAATGGGTATACTTTTTCTTCACCCGTATTTTGTGATTTTTCATATATTACGAGAATATTTTCTCTGATAGATAAAACACCTCTTTTATAAGCATCAAGCGCATTAGCGTAAGAAACTAATTTTCTTTTTACTACTTCATTGTAAAGTTCTTTTCTCTTATTTTTATTCTTTGTATTTTTTAAGAGAAGGAAGAAATCTTCTATATTTTCCCACTTAACATCTGATTTTTTATCACCTGCATAGCTAGTTATTAATACTGAATTATTCAGTATTAAAATTACTAGAAGAATATAACTTATATAATGAATTTTATTATAAATTCGGAGTAACATTATAATTCTCACCTTCTGAAAAGAGTCGCTTATCTCAAGTAAATTTTTATTACGAGATAAGCGACAAGTTTTAATTCATTTATTCAATGTATTATTTTATTTTGCAGGCTTGCCTATCAAGTAATATGGATCTGGTTTTACAAGACCATCTGTTTCCCAAATAACTTCGAATTGTCCATCAGCTTGAATCTCACCAATAAGAACAGGCTTTAATGTGTGGTGATTTTCTGGATCAATTGATTTTGGACATCCAGGAGCATCAAATTCAAGTCCGTTTAGAGCTTTTTTTACAGCTTCAACTTCAGTAGTACCGGCTTTTTCAACAGCTTTTTTCCAAGCGTAAACACCAAAGTAAGCGGCTTCAATTGGGTCATCTGTTACACGTTTTTCACCACCAGGAAGATTGTGCTTAGCACAGTAATCTTTGAAAGCTTTTACAAATTTCATATTCTCTGGTCTTTCGATAGACTGGAAATAATTCCATGCAGCAAGGTGACCTACAAGAAATTCTGTTTCCATAGCTCGTAGTTCATCTTCGGCTACAGAGAATGCCATAATGGGACATTCATCTGCTGTTAGACCTTGGTTTGCAAATTCTTTATAGAAAGGAACGTTTGAGTCGCCATTAATGGTTGAAAGTACGCAAGCATCTCCATTTTTAGCAAATTTTTTGATATCTGCTACAATAGTCTGATAATCTGCGTGGCTGAATGGAGTGTATACTTCTTTGATATTTTCATCAGGTACACCAAGTTTTTTGAGGTAAAGTTTGAGAACTTTATTTGCTGTACGAGGGAATACATAATCTGTACCTAGAAGATAGAATTTTTTTCTAGAGCCACCATCTTCACTTAGCATAAAGTCTGCAGCAGGTAGAAGCTGTTGATTTGGACAAGCTCCTGTATAGTAGATATATGGGCTTTGTTCAACACCTTCATATTGTACAGGGTAAAATAACAATCCTTTGTTTGCTTCGAATACTGGAAGAACTGATTTACGGCTTACAGAGGTCCAGCAGCCAAAAGTTACATCAACCTTATCTTTTTGAAGCAGCTCTTTTGCTTTTTCAGCGAATAAATCCCAGTTGGATGCTGGATCTTTAATTACTGCTTCAAGAGGCCTTCCTAATACACCACCGTTGGCATTAATTTCTTCGATAGCCATATTAACAACGTCTTTTAATGATGTCTCAGAAATAGCCATTGTACCAGTAAGTGAGTGAAGAATGCCTACTTTAATTGGTTCTGCAGCTTTTGTATTATGATTTAGGCCTAATATTATTGCAGCTGCAATTGCAAGGTTTACTACAAGTTTTGTGAGCTTCATTGTGATAATCTCCTGACGATATTATATATTATTGGTAAAAATACATATTTGAACAAAATTACAGGCCTGTGTATGTTGTTCTACAAATCATTAGTTAATAATCAATAGATGTGCCAATTTTGAATTTAAATATAAAACTCAAATATTTTTTATAATAATTTAGAATTTAGTTTATAATATAAGGTATACAGCTTCTTTATTATTGTTATGTAAACAAAATTAGACGAAGTAATATGTAAAAATAATTTGAATCGCAAAATAATTACATAATAGAAGAAAATGTTAACATAAAAGTATGTAGTTACAAAATAGTTAATAAGATTTGATCATATGTATATAGATTTGTTAGTTATAGCAAAATTTATTGCTAGAGTATTTTAAATTTATTTGATTGTGAAGGATAAGAATTATTATACCATATAATTACAATTAAAAATGCAGATATAAAATAAAAAAAGCCTTTAACGATAACGTTAAAGGCTTTAATGGTGGGGAGAGAAAGATTCGAACTTTCGAAGACGATGTCAACAGATTTACAGTCTGTCCCCTTTGGCCACTCGGGAATCTCCCCGCTCATATTGAAGCGAGTAATCAGTATACGTTTTTAAAAATCCAAGTCAATTACTTTCCATGTTTTTTTATAATTTTTTTGGTGAAATTGTGTTAGAATCTGGACAATACGACTAGTAATACATATAATATTAATTCGCTAAAAAAATATTTGTTTCTGTTGATTTAACACAAAATTTAATTATTTAGGAGAAAATGATGCGTACACCTTACATCTGTGGTAATTGGAAGCTTAATAAAACTATTGCTGAGGCTGTAGCTTTTGTCGAAGAACTCAAAGGCAATATTGCTGGTGCAAAAGATGTTGAAATTGGTATTGGTGCTCCATTTACTTGTCTATCAGCTCTTTCAAAAGCTTGTGAAGGCACAACTATTAAAAGCGGTGCAGAAGATTGTTACTGGGAAGAGTCTGGTGCATTTACAGGTGAGATTGCTCCATCAATGATTAAAGATGCTGGTTGCTCTTTTGTAATTATTGGTCACTCAGAACGCCGCCAGTATTTTGGTGAAACTGAAGAAACAGTAAATAAAAAGACTAAGGCAGCATTAGCAGCTGGTCTTCAAGCAATTGTATGTGTTGGTGAACTTCTTGAACAACGCGAAAATGGTACTACAAACGATGTAGTAAAGACTCAAACTATTGGCGGTCTTAAAGGTCTTAGCAAAGATGACATGAAAAATGTAGTAATTGCATATGAACCAGTATGGGCAATTGGAACTGGTAAAGTTGCTACTCCAGACCAGGCTCAGGAAGTACATGCATTTATTCGCTCAGTAGTTGCTGAAATGTTTGATCAGGAAGTAGCAGATGGTCTTCGCATTCAATACGGTGGATCTGTAAAACCTGATAATGTAAAAATTCTAATGGCTTGTCCAGATGTTGATGGTGCACTTGTTGGTGGTGCTGCACTGGCTGCAGATTCATTTGAAAAGCTTGTAAACTTTCAGGCATAAGTTGTAGAGTAACAAAATATTATATGGATGGGTACACTTTTGCGGTGTATCCATTTATTAATTAAATAAGACCGATATAATATGATAAATTAAATTTATATAAGTTATAAGGTAAAAATATGGGATTAGTATTAGAACTTCGTGATTTAGAATTAACTCTTGGTGGTAAGCCTCTGCTTGATAGAGTGAATTTATCATTTACGGATGATAAGATTATAGGATTTATAGGTAGAAATGGTACAGGTAAATCAACTCTATGCAGGCTAATTGCGGATGAAGAATCTCCGGACTATGGACAAGTATTAAAGCATAGTTCGCTTCGTCTTGGGTATTTAAAACAGCATGAAGGATTTATTGAAAATGAGACAGCTTTAAATTTTTTAATTCGTGATTCTGATATGCCGGATTGGAAATGTTCACAAGTAGCAAATAAATTTCTTATTGGGCCAGAAACACTCAACTCAGAGGTTAGTGAATTATCAGGAGGTTGGAGAACAAGACTAAAGCTTGCTGCATTGATGTTGCATGATCCAAATTTTCTAATCCTTGATGAGCCGACAAATTTTTTAGATCTTAGAACTCAACTTTTGCTTGAAAGTTTTTTAAAAAGTTTTCGTGGAGGAGCTTTAATTATTTCCCATGATAGAGCATTTTTAGAATCAACCTGTTCTCATACAATAGAGCTTTCACAAGGTAAGCTTATAAGTATGCCATGTAGAGTAAATGAATTTTTAGAGAAACGTATCGAACAGATAGAGCATGACAAACGTTCAAATGTTGCAAAAGAAGCAAAAATGCGGCAACTTAAAACATTTATTAGTAAAAATAAAGCAGGAGCGAATACAGCTTCTCAGGCTCGAAGTAAGCAAAAACAACTTGATAGAATAGAATTAGCTGAAATAAAATCGCATGATGCTTTAGCTAGAATCAGACTTCCTATAATTGAACCTCAACGTAAAACGGTATTGGAAATAATTGATTTAGCAATCGGCTATGATAATTTTAAAATAGCTGGTAAAATAAATTTAGAAATTGAGCCAGGTGAAAAAATAGCAGTATGTGGTGATAATGGTCAAGGTAAAACAACGTTTATTAAGAGTATAACAAACGCAATTCCAAGTCTAGGTGGCAATATTAAATGGGGATATGGGGTGAAGTTTGGAGTATACGCTCAACATGTGTATTCGGGACTGCCTGGAGATTTGTCAATACGAGAATACCTTATTTCTCAAGCAAATGGTGCTGAAAGTGATAAGCGTGTACTTGATATTGCAGCTGGTTTTTTGTTTACAGGAGATGATGTAGACAAAAGAATAAAAGTTCTTAGTGGTGGAGAAAGAGCAAGATTATCTCTTGCTGCATTATTTTTGTCTGGTTCAAATGTATTGATACTTGATGAACCTTCTAATCACCTTGATGTTGAAACTTCTGATGCGCTTGCTAAGGCTTTGAATGAATATAAAGGAACAGTAATATTTGTTAGTCACCAGAGAAGCTTTACTGAAAAAGTAGCAACGAGTGTTGTTGAAGTCAATAATGGTAAAGTGATTCGTTTTACTGGTGTCTATCAAGATTATTTACAAAACCTAGAAGAAGAAACTGATCTTACAAATGTTGGAAGCCCTGACGCGACAAAAAAGAATAATAATAATTTAGAAGAAAAGCCTACCAAAAAAATTGGAAGAGAACGTTTTGAAGCAGAAAAAAGAATTTCAACTATAGAACGTCAAATAGAAAAGCTTGATAAAGAAATAGCTGAAATGAGTAATAAATTGCATAAAATCGAAGATTGGCAGGAGGCTGCTGATTATGGAGCAAAAATTCAAAGAATTCAGGATAAAAAGGACAAGGCTGAAGAAGAATGGCTAGCTCTTCATGAAAAAATAGAAGAATTATCTTCCGATTGAAAGTCTTATTGCTAATGCTTCAGGAAGTCCGGCATCTAGAATTTTTTTTGCAGTAAGCTTGTAATCATATTTTACTCTAAAGAGTTCTACAATATTTTCATCAGAATCGTAGACAGCAAAGCACGATAAGGGATTTTCATCTCTTGGTTGCCCTACAGAACCAATATTAACAATTACTTTATCCGAATTATCCAGTTCTATTTCTGGTCCTAAAGTATATGTCATAGGTTCTGTATTAAAAAAAGCAAGAGGTTGATGGCTGTGCCCTAAAAAAAGTATTTCTGTTTCAAGTGCTTTGAAATTATGCTCAGCGTCTGCAATAGTTTGGACATAATTGAACATTTCCGGCTGATATAAAGATCCATGAATTAAAGTAAAATTATGCATTGTACTTAGTAGTGGAAGGTTTATTGCCCAGCGAAGTGTTTCCTTAGAGATATGTTCTCTTGTCCATAGAGCAGCGTCTTTTGCATACTGAGTGAAGTAGCTTATATCAAGGTTACCAACAACCGCTGCTTCATGATTTCCCATAAGGCAGATATCACACTTTTCTTGAATAATATTTGCGCACTCTTCAGGATTTGCTCCATATCCAATAGCATCACCCAAGCAGAAAATCTGGTTAATATTCATGCTTTCTATCTCGTCCATAACAGCATTAAGTGCTTCTAAATTTGCATGAACATCGCTAATTAAGGCATATTTCAAATTTTTCTCCAGAAAATACTTATGGATCAGTATAATAATATTATTATTAATGATACTTATTAACAAATTATAGCGCAAGAGTTTTATGATTAAATCATAATTCTACTTTAAGTTAAGCGGTAGTCCACAACTCATTAAAATAACTTGATTCGCATTTTTTGCAATTATCTGTGCACACCTGCCTGATAAATCTCTGAATAATCTTGCAAGTTTGTTTTCAGGTACTACCCCCATTCCTACTTCGTTTATAACAAAAATAACGCGTCCATCAATTTTATTAATAATATTGAGAATTATAGAAACTTGATTGGATATATAGTTTTCATCAATTTTGAGATTATTTTTTTCACAATAATATATTAAATTATTAATCCAAAGTGTAAGGCAATCAACAAGAAATGTATCATAATAAGGGTATTTAGTAAATATTTCAGAGAGGTTTATTTCTTCCTCAATAGTATCCCAGCCTTTACCATCTCTGTGTTTTTGGTGTATGAGTACACGTTTTTTCATTTCCTCATCAAGTATAGGTGCAGTAGCAATATATAGCTTATTTTCACCTGCTTCTAAGGCAAGCTTTTCTGCGTAGTTGCTTTTTCCACTCCTGCATCCTCCTGTTACAAGGATTATTTCAGCCATAATTTAACCTTTCATATATTATTGTGTATTGTCCATAATTCTTTACAATAGTCAAATATGAATACTAATCAGATATTTACAGAAATAGATGACATTAAAAAAGACCTACATGATAAATATGTAGAGTTGAATGGGGTATATGGTAGTTCACTTGCATTATTACTTCTTGAAATGAAGGAAAAGAGTGATGGCGCTATAGTTGTATTAATGCCAGAACCAGAGGATGCAGAAGATTTGGTTTCTGATATAAGTACATTTGGTGGTAGCGCTTATATACTTCCACCATGGGATATTCTTCCTAATGAAGCGGAAAATTTTGATATTGATATTGCTCAAGATAGAGTAGCAGCTTTGCGGACAATTGATATTAATTCGTCTGAAATCATAATTCTGAGCGTTGTTTCTTTATTGCAGCCAGTATTAAGACCAGAATATTTACATTTAGGAGAATTTTCGATTACTGCAGGGATGGAGATTTCTCCAGAAGGGTTGCTTGGTAGGCTCATTGATGCAGGCTTTGAGCAAGCAGATGATGTAGATCTTCCAGGCCAATTTTCTCGTCGAGGTGGAATTGTAGATGTTTACCCTTTCTTTGCTGATAAACCAATAAGAATAGATTATTTTGGTGATGAAATTGATACGATTCGATATTATGATGCAGGAACCCAGAGAAGCGAGAAACCAACGGATGAAAAAATTGTATTAATTGATATTAATAAAGATTCGTTTAATAAAGCATATTGTAATGAAAATTATTATAGCCTTATTGATTATATTAAAAGTAATGCAACCATTGTTGCGGTACATCCTCAAAAGATCGAGTATGATGCTCAGCTATATTATTCGGGCTTTGAAAAGACAAAATCATTATTCAGTGTGGAACGTTCTATTACAAAACTGCTGACAAAAAAATTAATAACAATATCTGAGATAAGTATAAATGAATTTTTTAGTGATGTTGAAAGCCAAAAAGAAGTTGTAAATTATAATTTACATATTTTGTCGCTTGAAAGGTTGAGTGGTGGGTTTGAACATGCTTTTGATGAATTATATCTCTTAGCAGAAGAAGAAAATCAAATAGAAATATATTGTAATAATACTGCTGAGCAGGCAAGATTAAATGAATTACTTTTAGAAAAAGGTCGTGGGTTAGCTAATAAGATAACATTGAAAATTGGGTCTGTTACGTCTGGGTTTTATATAAAGAACAAAAAACTAGTGGTCACAACAGATCAACAAATACTCGGCAGAAAGCAGGTACGTCGAGCGGTAAGAAAAAAGATTTCAAGTACTCCTATTTCAAGTTTTACAGATTTAAGACCGGGCCATTATGTGGTGCATTTAACACATGGCATCGCTTATTATGATGGCGTGGAAACAATTGATAATAATGGCACTCAAGCAGATTACTTGAGCCTGAGGTTTGCTGAAGACGCTCATGTTTATGTTCCAATGTCACATGTTGATTTGGTTCAGAGATATATAGGAGGAGGAGGAAATCCTACACTTTCTAAGCTAGGGAGTTCGTCTTGGCAAAGAAAAAAGAATGCTGCAGAAGCAGCGACAAAAAGTATAGCCTCTGATTTACTAAGGCTTCAGGCAGCAAGAGACTCTCTTCCCGGTGTTGCTTTTGATAAGGCTGACGATTTAGAGCTTGAGTTTGATAATGCTTTTATTTATGCAGAAACTCCAGATCAATTAGGTGCTATTGCAGAAATAAAGCAAGATCAGGAAAAGGCCAGTCCTATGGATAGATTATTATGCGGGGATGTTGGCTTTGGCAAGACTGAGGTTGCGATGCGAGCGGCATTTAAGGTTGTCAATAATAACAAGCAAGTTGCAGTTTTAGTCCCAACTACGATTTTAGCGGAGCAGCATGCCAGGTCATTTACAGAAAGAATGGCAGATTATCCGGTTACAATTAAATGTCTATCAAGATTTCGAACAGGCTCAGAAGCAAAGGATATTATAGAAGGTCTGAAGCAGGGTAAAATAGACGTTATTATTGGAACACATCGTATACTTTCACAGGATGTGTCTTTTAGAGATCTTGGATTAGTTATTATTGATGAAGAACAGCGCTTTGGAGTAGAACAGAAAGAACGTTTAAAAGAGATGAGAGTAAGTGTAGATGTACTTAGTATGAGTGCTACACCTATACCTAGAACTCTTAATATGGCGATGCTTGGTTTGCGCGATATTTCCAGTTTAACAACAGCACCAACCGAAAGGCAAGCAATTCGAACAGAGGTAATACGATATGATGACGAGGTAATAAGGCGGGCTATACTCAGAGAAATTTCAAGAGGTGGTCAGGTATTTTTCCTGCATAATAGGGTCGGCAATATTAATAAGATTGCTCGTGAATTAGGAGAACTTGTACCAGAAGCAAGGTTCGGCGTAGGGCATGGACAGATGTCTGAAAAACAGCTTTTTTATGTAATGAATCAATTTTTAAATAAAAAAATAGATGTACTTGTTTGTACAACAATTATTGAATCAGGTGTTGATATACCTTCTGTGAATACACTATTTGTAAATAACGCAGATCATTTTGGACTTGGTGAGTTACATCAGCTTAGAGGTCGTGTGGGAAGATATCGTAATAAGGCTTATGCGTATTTTTTAATACCAGCAAAGAGGCAGATAAATTCTGTAGCTCAGAAGCGTTTGCATGCATTGCAAGAATATTCTGAGCTGGGTTCCGGCTTTAGATTAGCAATGCGTGATTTAGAAATAAGAGGTGCTGGTAATATTTTAGGTTCTGAACAGTCTGGTCATATTCATCTTATAGGGTTTGAGCTATATTGCAGATTGCTCGAAAAATCTGTGGCTGAACTTAAAGGTGAGAAGCGGGAAGAGATTGAGCCAGTTGAATTAGAGCTTGGAAGTATTGCATATGTACCAACAGAATATATTTCATCTGATACACAGCGAGTAGATTTTTATCGTAAGTTATCAATGGTTAATAACGAGGATGAACTTACAGATACTATTGGTTTTGCTGAAGATAAATATGGGCTAGCTCCAAGTATGGTTGAGCAGCTATTTGAAGATCAACGTATACGAATTATGGCTCAGGAAGTTGGTATAAATTATTTAGGAAAATTAGAAAATGCCCTTATTGTTGGATTTGCTAAAGGTAAAGGTGGACCAACATTGGTAAAACTCAAAGCAATGAGACGAAAGGTTACTTCACTTGATAAAGCAAGATGGAGAGTCTCAATTAGTGGACAGAATGAGGTATATGATGAAGCAATAATAGTATTAAAAGAGCTTAAATATACACTCGATGAAATTGAAGAAAGAGTTGAGTTGCGAATCAAAGAGCAAAGAGGTAGAGAAGCTCCAATAAAGAGTGCTGTAGCATCTAATAAGCGCTATAATGCAATTTCATCGTCATATTCTGAAAGTTACGCAAAACCGGTTGAAAAAGCAGAAGGAAAAGCAGAGACGTATGGAGTAATAATTGAAATTGAACCAAATGCAAGAATTGGTGTACTCAGTGTATTGGTAAATGGTAAGGGCTTTGACATTAAAAAATATGGTTCAGTGACACTTGTAAATAATCATGAGAACTATTATTTGCGTTATACAGGGACTGCTCATTCTCAGGGTAAGAATTATGTAAATCTTCGTGCTGCTTCGGAGCAAGAAGTCCAAAAGATATATGCAGAATTTAAAGATAATATTGAATGTAAATTATATAATGGAATTATAGATTAAGTATAGTCGTTTATTTTTCTATAAGTGGAAGAACAATGGTAAAGCGGACGTTGATGTTGTCTGGGAGATTTTCTACAAACATTTCTCCACCATGAGCTTTGATAATTTCCATACTTATTGAAAGCCCTAGCCCAGTACCTTCATTTTTAGTGGTAAAGAATGAGCTCCAGATTTTATCCAGTATTTCCTGAGGGATTGCACCTCCGTTATTTTCAATAATAACATGCGCGTTATTGTTTTCTTGCATAGTCCTAATTTTAATATTACCCTGATTTTTCATATTATTCTTATTAATGATAGCTTCACAAGCATTAACAATAATATTTACAATTACTTGATCAATTTGGTGAGGGATGGCCATTATTATTAGTGGATTATTATCCAGTTCAGTGCTAACTCGTACATTGTTTTTTATCTTTGCAGCACAGATATCAAGTGAATTTTTAATGCAATCATTGAGTGAATATTGAGTCTTGTCATTCGAACTGTCTTTTTTATAGAATCGTTTCAAGTTACCAATAATCTTATTAATTCTAGTAATATTATTTTTAAGCGATTCTGTCATTTGAGGAAAATCCACTAGAACATATTCTAAAAAACTTTTATCTTCGGAATTATTTTCAATCGCTATTTTAACAAGCGGTTCAAGTTTTTTCCAATATTGAGTGAATATTTGGTTGGTTGATGAAATAACAGATAAAGGATTATTAATTTCATGAACAATGCTACTAGCCATTGTCCCAATCGTTATAAGTCTATCTGCATGCACGAGCTGTTCAGCTCTTTGTTGAGCTAAATCTTCCATTTCATGAGCATAGCTAGCCAGTTTATTTCTATATTCAGTGGTTCTTTTTGCAACATTTAAGCGGCTATGTAGTACTGCGCTGTTTACAGGTTTACTTATAAAATCATCTGCACCAGCTTCTAAAGCTTCAACAATGTCTTCATTTGAGTCTTTACTGGTCAAAATGATAATATATGTTTGGTTCTGTCCGTCATTTTTGAGTTTTTTACATGTATCAATGCCACTCATCTCTGGCATCATCCAGTCTAAAACTGCAATTGAAGGTGGGTTTTCAGCAGATAATATTTCATATGCCTGTTGCCCATTTTCGGCTTCAAAAATGTCATATCCCCATTTTTTTAATTGTTGACGGAGAATGATCCTTGTCATTTTATCATCTTCAGCAATCAAAATTCTTTTTATTTTCATTTGGCCTTAAACCTTATTGTTATAATTAATATAATACATGATAACAAATTACTCCGAATATTCCTATAAAATGTTAGCATTTTTTTTAAAATAGATATAATCACGTAAAGTTTAATTATTATATAATATGCAAGTTATTATGATTTTTAACAACTATTATTCTAACTATTGCACTAGAATATTAGAGATGCTATAATATTTTGTGCTTATTTTTTAAATTATAGCGATAAGTTAATTCGAAAATACTCCTAAAGAATAGAGGAATCAAATGAAATACGAGTGCGTTATTGGATTAGAAGTTCATGTTCAATTACTTACGAATACAAAGATGTTTTGCTCTTGTAAGAATCAATTTTCACATGAACCAAATACTAATGTATGCCCAGTATGTTTAGGGCAGCCTGGAAGTTTACCAGTTATTAATAAGCATGCTTTTGAGCTAGGTATAAAGGGTGGCCTTGCACTTGGTTGTAATATTCCGGAATTAACAAAATTTGACCGAAAACATTATTATTATCCTGATTTGCCAAAGAATATCCAGATAAGTCAGTTTGATATGCCAGTAAGTATTAATGGCTGTATTGAAGTTGAAGTAGATGGGAAGAAAAGCAAAATAGGTGTTACTAGAGGACATTTGGAAGAAGATGCAGGTAAATTAATTCATTCAGGTAGTATTTCTAATGTTGATTTAAATCGCACAGGAACTCCACTTTTAGAAATTGTATCCGAACCGGATATTCGTTCTCCACAGGAGGCAAAAGCTTATCTTGAGCAAATTAAATTACTTATGCAATATGCAGAAGTATCAGATTGTAATATGGAGGAAGGTTCGCTAAGATGTGATGCTAATGTTTCTATTAGAGAATTTGGTGCTCCTGAATTTGGTGTTAAGAATGAAATTAAAAATATGAACTCTTTTAAAGGTGTAGAGAATGCTCTTGAAATGGTTTTAAAGGAATTAGTTAGGCAGAAGGACGCAGGTGAGAGAATAGAGCAGGTTACATGGGGATATAACCTTGAAAAGCAAAAGATTTTTAAAATGCGTGTTAAAGAAGATGCAAATGATTATAGATATTTCCCTGAACCAGACTTGCCACCTATCAAAGTTGAAAGAGAATGGGTAGAAATGATCAGGAGGACTCTTCCAGAGCTTCCAATGCCTAAAAAAGATAGATTTATTAGAGATTATGAACTCAGTGAATATGAAGCAGATTTATTGATACAGGACAAAGAACTTGCAAATTATTTTGAAGGAGTCGCTATAGCAAGCGGCGCTAATAAAGAGGCAGCAAACTGGGTGATTAATGAAGTATCAAGAGCTTTAAATGATTTAAATATCAGTATAAAGAATTTTACTGTAAAGGCTGAATCAGTAGCTGAAATTATTAAACTTGTAAGTGGCAAAAAAATCAATATGCCAACTGCTAAAAAGATTTTTACAGCCATACTTGAAGGTGACGAGCGAAACCCTGACAAGATTGTTGAAGAAGATGGATTAGCGCAGGTGTCTGATACGGGCGCTATTTCTGAAGCACTCGAGAAGATTATCACTGATAACCCTAAAGCTGCAGAAGAAGTTTTGAATGGTAAGGTCCAGGGAGCAATGTGGTTTGTAGGGCAAATAATGCAGGCGATGAAGGGTAAAGCAGATCCTCAAGCGGTAGCACCAATTATTGCTGAACGTTTTGGATTTGATCCTGGATTACTTCAGCAGAAAAACAAGAAGAAGAAAAAGAAATAGTTTTTTAAGGTCGTGTATATGTTGGTATATTTATGTAATTTATGATTTATAAAATATGGAAATCTTTATTAATATTTTGTATTATAATCACTTCTTCATTTAGTAGTGATATTGATCATCCTCAAGAACAAGATTTTCTTGGTTTTAATACTTCAGTATCAGAAACGACTATACAGACTAAACCAACTTTAGATATTAAAAATAATTTTGCTCAAGGTAAGTTTAACTTTGAACAAAAACCTGTTCCTAAACATATACATGATAAAGGATACGGAGTCTTAGAAGGTATTATTTATCCTAAAAATCAACAATATATGGGTAAACTTCCTGTATCAAAAGAGAGTATGAATGATGCTCGTACGGGTATTTTTCTTACTCAGCCTCCAATAGGGTATGTTTTATATAGATCAAAACCAGATTCCCAATTTTTTGATAGATTACTAATTGATTCAAATCTCAATGATACACTTAGTGATGAAGTACCTATTACCATTTCTGATATTTCAAAAAGGACACCGGTAAAACTTTTCTTTTCTGGGAAGCCAGAAGTATTTGATTTGCAATTAGGTGCTAAAGGAGTAAAACTATATCCAAAATATTGGAAAGAAGGAGTCGTCACTTTAAAGGATAAGGAGTATCACTCAGCAATTTTTAAAAGTACATATGGGACAGATTATAAATATGGAGTAGTACTATTAATTGATTTTAATAATGACGGTATTTATTCAACATCAGAATTTGAGTTTCTTACAGAAGCTTTTTTATTACAAAAAATAATGAGTTTAAAAGAAAGAATTTATGCTTCTGAAATTTCAAAAAATGGAGAGATACTTACATTAAATAAACTAAATAGTGCTTATGGCCAAATTTCGTTTGTGCTGCCAGATTTAGCAAAGACTATGGTAAATAGTTATAAGTTTTCATTTTTACCTCAAGGTGGAAGTGGTAGGGATATTTTAAAAGTAGCGCTAAAAGAACTTCCTGTTAATTTGCCAATTGGGAGATATGGTATTATTGAAGGTCTGGCTTATGATAAAGATTTTAGAATTTTACTCAAATTTGCATGCCCTGAATTTAATATTTTAGAAGCTAAACGACTTAAGTTAAAATTAACTAGTGCCAGAATGGATGCACTCGTTAGGCAAGATAATGATAAGCTTATAGCTGCGCAAAAAACGTATGGTCCTAGAAATATATATTATAACCTTGTAGGTCCAGCGAATTCTGAAGACCCAGGTCCAGAATTATTAATATATAATACGGATAACAAATCTGAAGTCTATTTTAGTGATAATCTGGAGTATGGATGAGGCGGGGTATGTGGATATTCGGCGAATATTCTTCCTAGCATGATAGGTAAAAATATTACTGTACGCGTAGTACAGCATACGGCACTATTTGGGGATTTGTCAGACGAAACAACAATTAATATTTCTGATTGGAATAAGACAGCTGTTATGGAATAGAATTAACTATTATGAAAATTGATATAACAAAAGATAGAGAATTGTTAGGTTTACCAGTAAAGAAAAAATATAATCCACCTCGAATGCTAAAAATTTTAGTTTCTGCATTAATAGTATTTTTAATTGCATCCGGAGTAGGTAAATTTATTGGTAAACAGGTGGAGCTTAATCAGCAGTATTCAGTATTTTCTAGTGTGAATGGTCTAGACTCAAATTATAATGTAATTCAGATTAAAGAAATACTCAAGCAACTTAGAGATACTGCTGTACATGGCAGTACTGAGGCAAAACTATTATATGCTCACGCCTGTAATTATGCTGCAAATATATTACCTGAGTATCATGTATGGGATGAAGAAGGTTTGTTCCAGATAAATCAGGTGTTGAAAAACAATTCATTGAAAAAGGACCTTTATATAGCAGTAGTTATTCTGAAGACAAGTTTTCTCTTTGAGTTGGGTAGAGAAAAAGAGGCGTTTGCTGAAATTCAGAAACTCAATACAGAAAAATCAGTTGAAGAAATTATAAGTACTGATCCAAGAAGTATTGAAGGAAGTTTGGATTATTACAATCTTTATGCCTATATGCTGGCTACTACAAAAATAAATAATTTGAAAAATCCAGAATTAGCTTTGAAATTAATTAAAAAAATTATTATAGACCCTGATGGAAGAAATGCCTCATATCTTGATACATTGGCAGAAGCATATTTTAGTAATGGCAGAATAGAAGATGCGAAAAGAGTACAGAGGTTTGCTTTAGCTAAAAGTCAATATCCATCTCTTTGGATGCTTACAGAGCATTATATTAAGTTTACAAATAAATGAAGTGTTGTATATTTATGCTAATATAAATTATATATAATTCTTTAAAATTTTTCTCCATAATCTTATATATACTTTATTATCAATTATTCTTGACAATCATTGTAATGAGTCGTATCATAATAGTTAGTTATAGCTAATAATTTTAAGTTAATCTAATAATGTGGGAAGAGTATTATGGGTAATCTTACAGGTGTGCCAGAAACGATGTTAATTCCATTATGGGCAAAAGCAACAGAGATTAAGTATAAAGATCCAATTATAATGGATAATAAGGCTGTAGAAATACTTTCAAAAATTGATTATGATTTTTCTAAGTTTGAAAAATCATGGTTGTCTCAGATTGGGGTAGTTATAAGGACAAAGTTACTTGATAATGCGGTAAAGGATTTTTTAAATAGAAATCATAATTCAATAATTATTAATATTGGAGCAGGTTTAGATACTCGCTTTGAACGATTAAAAGATAATAGAATAGAAAAATGGTACGATATAGATTTACCACAATCAATTAATATTAGAAAAAAATTTTTTAAAGAAGGGAAGCAGAATATATTTATTCAGAAATCAGTATTTGATTTTACTTGGATGGACGAAATACAGCAAACAAATATGCCAGTGTTAATTATTGCAGAAGGTATATTTATGTACTTTTCTGAAGATAAGCTAAAACCATTATTCAATAAATTAATAGAAAAATTCGGAAAATTTGAAATATTGTTTGATATTATTTCAGAGTATATTGTAAAGCATTCTGATCGTCATGATTCAATTAATAGGCTAGATTCGAGTAAGTCTGAATCAATTAAATTTGAATGGGGTATTAATGATCCAAAAGAGATAGAGAAGTGGAATAATAGGATAAAATTAGTAAATGCTTGGAATTATTATGACTATTACAAGCGTAGATGGTCATGGTTTGGATTTATTATTCGAATTCCATTTTTAAAAAAGAAGGCATCCTGCTATATAGTTCATTTTATGATTAGATAAAAAAGTGCTCTAGTGTTTAAAGAACACTAGAGCACAATAAAAATAAATAGTGAGATTAATATGAGCCAGAAATAATCTTCTCAATGATATCACCATATTTTACAACCACACCAACAAATACAACACTTACCATACTCATTAGTTTGATCAAAATATTTAAACTAGGACCACAAGTATCTTTAAATGGATCACCAACTGTATCGCCAACAACACCGGCTTTATGAGCTTCAGAGCCTTTACCAGTCAAAATATTATTATTAGCATCAGTAGTTTTTTTATCTTTTTCAATGTGTTTTTTTGCATTATCCCAAGCACCACCAGCATTATTGAGCATACATGCAAGAGTAAATCCAGTAGTAAGCCCGCCAACAAGTAGACCAATTACTCCACTAACACCAAGTATTAAACCAACAATAACTGGGATAGCAATTGCAAGGATTGAAGGAACAAGCATTTCTTTCTGAGCACCTTTTGTTGAAATTTCAACGCAGCGAGCATAGTCAGGCTTAGCTTTTTTCTCCATAATACCAACGATTTCCCTGAATTGGCGACGGACTTCTTCAACCATTGCACCAGCAGCACGACCAACAGCCTTCATAGTCATAGCGCAGAAAACAAAAGCCATCATAGCTCCTAAGAAAATACCACAAAGAAGTTTTGGGTTCATTACGTCAAGGCCGTAAGCTTGAACAAAATCAGAGACTCCGGCTTCAGCAATTTTTACTGCAACAAGAGAATCAGCAATTTTTGCAGGAGCTTCTTCAACATAGAATAAAACATTATTAATAATGTGACTACCAGTACTATCAGCAAGATGCATAATCCAGACACGTACTTCTTCAAGATAAGCTGAAAGAAGAGCCATAGCAGTAAGAGCAGCGGAACCTATTGCAAAACCTTTACCAATAGCAGCGGTAGTATTACCAAGCATGTCTAGAGCATCGGTTTTTTTACGGACAGATGGATCAAGTTCACTCATTTCTGCATTACCACCAGCATTATCAGCAATTGGACCATATGCATCTGTTGCAAGTGAGAAACCGAGTGTAGATAACATACCAACAGCAGCAAATCCTACGCCGTATAGACCCATTGAAAAATCTTCAAAACCTCCAGCAAATCCGAATGCACAGAGAATACCAGCAACAATAGTAACAACAGGCCATCCGGTTGAGTACATACCTACAGCAATACCATCAATAATTGCTGTTGCTGGTCCCATTTTTGCTTGCTCAGCAATGCCCTTAGTTGGGCTGTATTCATCAGATGTATAATATTCTGTAAGAAGACCGATAATACAACCAGCTACAAGACCAGAACAGATTGAGCCAAATACCCCATATGAAATAAGGTCAAGACCGAGAGGTGTTAATAGTAATGATACTAGCGCAATAGCCGCAGTAGAGAACCATAACGGCATGGTAAGAGCTTTCATTAGAGTTTTCATGTCGGCTTTTTCATCACATCTTACCATTAGACATCCAAGGATAGATAGTATAATACCAATACCAGCAATAATCATTGGAGCAAGAACAGCTTTTGCACCAAGTGCGGGAAGAGCTGCACCAAGAGCACACGTTGCAAGAATAGAGCCACAGTATGATTCATAAAGGTCAGCACCCATACCTGCAACATCACCAACGTTATCACCAACATTATCCGCAATAGTAGCTGGGTTACGTGGATCATCTTCAGGGATACCTGCTTCAACTTTACCTACAAGGTCAGCACCAACATCTGCAGCTTTTGTATAGATACCACCACCAACACGGGCAAATAATGCCTGGGTAGAAGCACCCATACCGAATGTAAGCATAGTTGTGGTAATACTTACATATTTTTCATTGATTAGTGTTTTGGGTTCTACAAGCCAGATGCTATCAGTAATGTGACCAAAACCATTAGCCATATGATCAGTAGTATATACTAGATGATCAAGAATATAATACCATGCACAGATATCAAGAAGACCAAATCCCACAACAATAAGCCCCATAACAGCACCAGATCTAAAGGCAATTTTGAGTCCTCTATCTAGGCTTTCATTTGCTCCTTGAGCAGTACGTGCTGAAGCATTCGTAGCTGTTTTCATCCCTAGGAAGCCACATAATCCTGAGAAAAAACCACCTGTGAGAAAGGCAACAGGTACAAATGGATTCTGTACACCAATAAGTGCTAGAATTGCAAAAATAATAAATAAAACTATAAAAACTTTTCCGACTACTTTGTACTGAGCATATAGATACGCATAAGCACCCTCTCTAACGTGCTGAGCAATCTCTTTCATTGTTGCATTGCCCTCACTCTGCCCAATCATCCACTTGTAAAATCCTATAGCAAATATTAAGGATAGTACAGCAGAGATAGGAGCAATCCACCACAATAACTCGGGGTTCATAATCCTAATTCCTTTCCATAATTACTTACAAATTAAAACCATTTCAATCTATATATTAACCAACAATCAAATTATAAATTAGTACTATTTAAAAGAGTTGAGACTAATATAGTCTCAACTCTTTTAAATAGTACGTACTAATAAATGCCCATACTCAAAAACATTAAGTAATTTTGAGTTATTATTAACAAATGCTCTGTATACAAAACTTTTATTGCCATTATACATAATATAATACATATGTTCCGATATCTATACAAGTGTAAATATAAATATATATAGTATATGATAATAGTTAAACTTATAGAATATAGCAAAGTATTATAAAATTCTTTTGAGTATTATCATGTAATATATTATTATAAAGAAGAAATTAAAAAATCTTCCATAACCAGAATTTACGGGTTAAATTTTTAATATCTTCAATTATTATATATAAAGCAGGTACAAGTATTAAAGCAATAAAAGTTGCAAATAAAATACCATAACCTAATGATAATGCCATAGGAATCATTAATTTAGCCTGTCTACTTGTTTCAAATATCATTGGGGCTAGACCACCAAATGTAGTAAGGCTGGTCAACATGATAGGCCTGAACCTTCTGATTCCTGCTCGAAAAACAGATTCTCCATGGCTTATACCCTTTAGTCCGAGATTGTTTGCAAAGTCTACCATTACTAAAGAATCGTTTACAACAACACCGGAGAGCGCAACAATACCCATAAAGCTGGGTAAAGATAATGAATTATATCCCATAAGGATGTGCCCCAGTGCAGCTCCAATAATTCCAAATGGTATTGAAACCATAATAATCGCAGGTTGTAAGTAACTATTAAAAGGTATTGCTAATACTGCATATATCAAAAGTATTGCAACTATAGCGCTGTATCCTAAAGTTTTTAAACTATCTTGCATGTCTTGACGTTCACCAGCAATGCTTGCTTGGAGTCCTGGGTATTCACTTTCTAATTTTTCAATAAAGCCATCGTTCATGATACTTGAAACAATCATACCAGCTTTTGAGCGGTCAGCTATATCAGCAGCAACTCGTATTTGTCTTCTACCGTCAATTCTATTGATAGAGCTATCAGATATTGTATGGGTGATTTCTACCGCTTCTATTAAGGGCATTTCTACGCCAGTTTCAGAGCGAAGTATTAACTCTTCAAGGTTGAATATTGACTGCCGCTCATTATTAGGTAGCCTTACCATTACTTTAATTTCATCTCTATCTCTTTGTTGTCTTAGAGCTTCTACTCCGTAAAAGTTCGCTCTGATTTGAGAAGCAATGTAACTTGGGGTAAACCCTAATACTTTTGCAGCTGGTGTGATTGTAAAATCAAATTCTTCCTTACCTTTACTGAAGCCAGTATCAACATCACTTATACCATCATATTCCTTAAGCTTTTCAGCGAGTTCATTCGCAGCTTTTTCAAGAATTTCGGTATTGGAATGAGACAGAGCGATACTTACTGGGTCGCCACTTGATGGGCCGCTAGGGTCATCTAGAAATATCATTCTCTCAATTCCTGGAATTTTACCTACTTCATTACGCCACATATTTTTAAAATCTGTACTTGATATATCTCGCATATCAGTCGGTACTAATAAAACCTCTACGCTTGTTGTATGCCCTCCTGATAATGCAGTAGTACCTCTACGCCTTTTACCGGCTGTGCCAACTCCAGAGTATATCCCTTTAATCAGGTCTTTACCTGTTTTTTTCTTATATTCCTCTCCAATTTTTTGTGCCGCATTTACTAATTTGTCATGAATAACCTTTGTATTTTTGGGAGAAGAACCAAATGGTAAATCAGCAGTAACTTGAGCAATATCAGAAGACACTGAAGGGAAGAATACCATAGACATATGCCCCCCAGCTATATATGCTCCAAACATAATCATTATCGAAATAAATATGGTTAGTGTAATATATCTTTGTCTTATTGCCTTACAAAGTAGTGGTTTATAGAATTTTTTGATAAACCATTTTAGCTTTAAGCTAAACCAGGTTTCAACTTTATTAAGTTTGCTCCAAATATCACCTTCTACACTCATTTTTTGGTGAGCTAGATGTGCAGGCAATATAAAGAGTGCTTCAAAGAGCGAAATAAGAAATACAGAAATTACAACTATTGGGATAACTTTAAATATTTTCCCCATAATTCCCGGAACAAATAAAAGTGGGGCAAACGCAATTATATTTGTTAATATTGAAAAAATAACTGGTACAGCAACTTGCTTAACTCCAATAATTGACGATTCAATAAATCCTATACCTCTTTCTCTCATTTCAAAGATGTTTTCACCTACAACAATAGCATCATCTACTACCATTCCAAGTCCAGTAATAAAGGCAAATAGTGAGATCATATTTATTGACATATCAAGAGACGGCATAAATACAAATGATCCAAGAAATGATATCGGTATACCCATCATTACCCAGAATGCTAATCGCACCTGAAGAAAACACCCTAGGAGTACCATTACTAAAATCAGCCCCATCCAGATATTTTTTGTTAATAATTCTATACGATCATCAAGATTTACAGATCTATCATTCCAGACAGTCAGAGACAGTCCGTCTGGGAGCGTTGGCTTAATGTTAGACAAAATATTATGAATTGCAGTTGAAACAGATTTTGGAGTCTGATTTCCAACACGATATATCTTCAATCTTACAGCGTGTTTTCCATTGAAATAGCTATCTATATCACTCTCTTCAAATCCATCAGTTATGGTAGCTATATCACCAAGTAATACTTCAACTCCTTCAGATGTTGTTAATACAGGAATAGAATAGTAGTCGCTACCAAAATTTCTTTTCTGATCCAGTTTTAAAAGTATTTCACCGCCTTTACTTTTTATGCTTCCCCCCCCCATTTCAAGTGAGTTGGCCGTTATTAAATTGGCAATAGTATTTAGGGTTAAGCCATATTTTCTGAGCTCATTTGCAGGTACTTCTATAGATATTTCAGGATCTCTTACTTCTCTTAATTCAACATTTGTAATATTATCATTTAGTAGAACTATATTTCGAAGTTCTTCAGCAATTTTTTTTAGTAGTTTCATATCGTATTGACCAGATATGATAATATCTAGTACAGCTATTTTGTGTTCTGCAAGGCTTACTACGGGTCTTTCCGAATTTTCTGGGAGTGAGGTGATCCTGTCTATTGTGTTTTTAATATCCTGATAGACTTTTATATTATCAGCGTCTATGGTTAAATCAATGTTGATTGAAGCCTTTCCTTGTTGTGCTTGAGAAGTTATTTCTTTAATACCTTCAATATCTTTGATTTTTTCTTCAATTACAATAATAATACCATCTTCTACTTCTTCAGGAGTTGCTCCAGGATATGAAACAGATATTGAAATTACATCAAGTTCAAATTCAGGAAATACCTCCTGTTTGATATTTATTAACCCAATCCCCCCCCCTATAAGCAGCATTAACATTATAAGATTGGCTGTGACAGGGTGAGAAATCATCCATGAAATAGCTTCACTTTTTTTAGGAAAATCAATGTTGTTCTTCATTGATTCCCCTTTTTTGCTTATGGTTATTTTCAATTGATAGTTTCATTCCGTTTACTGGTATGAAATTACTTGATGTTATTACTTTATCTCCTTTTTTAAGCCCTCCTGAAACTATAATTTTATCTTTGTCTCTCCATGCAATGTCAATTTTTTTAATGACAAGTCTATTGTCTTTATCAGCGAGCCATACAAATTTTCCGTCACGTAAATATTCTCTAGGAAGTTCAACCATGCCACTTAATTTTTTCCCTTCAATTTCAACTTGAACATAAGAATTTAATAATAGCATTTCATCGAGATTTCCACTTTCAATGCCTAAAGGATCATCAACTTCAATAAGAATTTTGGCCATTCGGCCAGTATTATCTAAACTACCGAATAATCTTACTACTTTTCCGTTTTTTATGGTTTTTTTACCATTGGTACCTTTGAAAATAATTTTAGCGTTTGATCCTTTTTTATCGTTTACACCAGGAATGTTTATATAATAAATTTTACTTACAGGAAGTGTTACCTTTACCCAATATGCAGATGTACCAGTAGCTTGTGCAATAGCCGATAATTTTGTGACATAGTTTCCTATTTCTATATTTTCTGATTCTATAAGTATTGGGAATGGTGCAATAATGTCAGTTCTTTTTAAATCTTTTTCAGCTTGTTCAAGTAATTTTTTTGCTGCATTTAAATTGGATTCAGCTGCTTCAATATGAGGCACTCGCATTCTTAATTCTTTTGCTTGCTGTGATGTAGATATTTTCGACATATCTTCCATTACTTTTGCAGATCTGGCAGCACCCTCTTCTACTAAGAGATCTTTTCTGGCAGTTGCTAAATTAGCTTTAGATTGTTCAATTGCTATTTCGTAATCGGTTTTTTCTATTTTTGCAATAACCTCTCCTTTGTTTATAAATCCTCCAGGGATAAGTTTTTTATTTATCCATTCAACCCGTCCACCAACTTCTGAAATAATACTTAATTCCTGTACTGGTTGTACTACGCCCATTGTTTTAATCCAAATATTTTCTGAAGTTGGCTGTACTATTTTTACAGTAACGGTAGATGGAAGTAATTTGATTTGTTTTCTTTTTGGTGATGGTTTTGTCAAAATTAGGAGAGTGGAAATTATTCCAGCGATTATAAAAATGGTCAAAATTTTTATAATCTGATTTAAAAAGTGAGGTTTTTTCCCTTTAGCAGGCATATTATTTTTCCTATTTATTTACTAAAATATATATTATCTTTATAATTAATAACATATATGATAACATATATATGATAATATAGATATTTAGTAGAAAGTAACGATAATTCAATTTTTTATTATAGGAAAAATATGTCTAGATTTGAAACAGAATTACTTGCACCAGCAGGAAGTATAGATTCATTAAGGGCTGCATTAGATAATGGAGCAGATGCAGTGTATTTTGGTTTACAAAATTTAAATGCTCGACACGGGGCAGAGAATTTCAAGCTTGAGGATTTGACTAAAACAGTTGAATATATTCAAAATCATAATGCAAGAGCATTTTTGACACTTAATATTGATTTTACAACACGTGATATTGGTAAGGCAGCAATAATTTTGACTGTTGCTGAGGATGCAGGAGTGGATGCTATTTTATTTACTGACCCTGCTGTTTTGTTATTAAAGCCTCATTTTCCTAATATGGAGTTTCACTTTAGCACTCAAGCTTCAATTACAACATCAGAAGGGGTTAAAGCTGCAAAAGATCTTGGAGTAGCAAGAGTTGTGGTTGCTAGAGAGATGTCTGCTATGGAGATTGAGGCTGCTTGTAAAGTTGAAGGGGTTGAAGTTGAAGTGTTTACTCAGGGTGCATTATGTATGTGTGTTTCAGGCAGATGTTTGCTGAGTAGCTGGGGTGGTGGTAAGAGTGGTAATCGCGGGGCGTGTACTAGTCCGTGTAGGGTAGCTTGGAGAGTTACCGGAGGTACTAGGGAAGATATTCTTTCAACACAGGATCTGAGTTTGATTGAACAATTGCCAGGTCTTGTAGAAATTGGAGTGGCGTGTCTTAAAATCGAAGGTCGTCTTAAAAATGCGACATGGGTGGCAAAAGCAGTTAAGCTTTATCGTGAGGTGCTGGACGGAAAAGAGCGGTATACAAAAGAAGATACGCTCCCTCTTGGCGAATATACTGGACGTAGCATGACTGATGGATATTACACCAATAAACGGCATACAGTATTTGGATCTGGTGGAAGAATTGCTAATAAAAATAATGCAAGTGATAAGATAGCTGATAGCAGTCTTTCTTACAAGAATGGGGCTGTAGTTCAGAGTACTCTAGCGACTAATGAAAATAATTTTCCAGTAGTATTTAATTTATCAATTATGAGTGCTAATAAATCATTAGAGTGCGAGTTAAACTATAATGATGAAATAGAGGTTTGGACACTGCCGAAGACTATAATAAAACACAAAAATAGAGGTCTTAGTGTTACTGATGCAGCTAATTGGTTGGGGCAACTAAAGATTCAAGGGGCGTCTCTTAATCAGTTTTATACTGATAACCCGGATTTCCTAGTAAGTAAGAAAGCAGTGAATAAGGTGGCAGACAGGATTTCTGCTGCGATCCATAGAATAAAGAAAAAAGCCTCTAGATCTGTTGGTAAAGAGGTTATTATCAGTGACAAATTAAGGATGTTGACAAAATTTAAAGAGCGTAATCCTAATAATAAATTTACTCTGACTGATAAACCAAATATTGCGCGTATAAATATAGTACAGGCTGAGGAGATTTTATCTGCAATTCATCCTGAGAGAGTGATTGTAGAAGAGGCAGAAGTTAAAGATATTCAAGAGCTCATAAAGCTTTGTGCTAAAACGGAATTAGTTATCTCTCTACCTGCTGTGTTTTTTGAGCATGAAGTAGAAAATATAAGGGCACTATGTTCAGAATGTAAAAAGTATGAGGTTATGGTCGAGGTAAACGGCTGGGATGGTTGGAAGATTGCTAAAGATATTGGAGTAAAGTATTCTGGTGGGGTTGGGATTTCAATTCTTAATCCACTTGCCGCTGAGGCTTTGCAGAGTCTTGGATTTGAATCAGTATCTTTCAGCCTTGAGGCAGGAGAGAAGCAGCTTATAGATCTTTCAAGATCATGCCCAGCTGAAGCTATACTTACTGTTTTTTCTCGTCCGGTTTTGGCTCATACCAGGGCGGATTTTGATGACAAATTGGATGAGCAGGCAGTATTACGTGATTCGCGTGGGATTTCTTTGAGCGTTCACTTTAGAGGGGATATTACAGAATTACGCAGTACTAAAGCTTTTTCTATTGGTGGAATTAATAGCCCAGATATCAAAGCTCGCTGGATATGTGCTGATCTGGTAAAATCACCAAATCCAGTTATTGAATGGAATAATATCCATAAAACAAAGAATAAAGTAGTATTTAATTTTGATAAAGGGTTATTTTAGTAGGGCATTTCACAGACATTTAGCATAGTTGTTTTATGTAAAATGTCTGTGAATTTTTGTTTAATAAAAGTTAAATGAGCGGTTTTTTTAAAATAATTAAGAGTTATTTTTTATTGACTTTTAGCCTGTCTAGATAGATATATACTGCTGGAGTCAGAAATAAAGTGACAAATTGTGAGAGAATCAATCCTCCTACTATAATTAAGCCTAAAGGCTGACGGGCTTGAGCACTAGCGCCAAGACCGAGTGCAATTGGAAGTGCGCCCATACTTGCAGCGACTGTAGTCATCATGATAGGTCTGAATCTTATGAGTGCTCCTTCAAATACCGCTTCATAAGGAGTTAATCCTTCTCTTTCTTTCTGAATAGCAAAATTAACAATCATAATGGCATTTTTCATTACAATCCCAATCAATAGGATTAGGCCGACAAAGCCGAATAAATCCAGTTCTTTCCCGAATATAACTAGTATTAAAAGTCCTCCAAAAGTTGCTGAAGGCAGACCTGATATTATAGTAATAGGATGCAGGAAGTCTTCATAGAGTATGCCGAGAATAATATAAATAACAAATATGCAGAGAAGTAGTAACAGTCCAAGGTCTATAAGAGATTTTTCAAATTCATTTGCAAGGCCTTCAAAGTTTCCATTTATAGTTTCTGGGAGTACATCTTTTGCAGCCATTTTAATAGCATTATTTGCTTGGAGTAGACTATATCCTTCTGCAGTATTATAGCTTATAGTTACAGAGGGGAGTTGTCCTGAATGGTTGACTGTAAGATAGCCTATGTTTTCTTCAAAAGTACAGAAGCTGTCCAGTCTTATGGACTTTCCAGTTGTGCTTGATTTGACATAAAGTTTGCTGAGGTCATTAATATTGTTTCTGAGTTTAGGGAGTAGTTCTATTATCACTTTATAGGTATTAGTATTATCATAAATCCAAACTAGACGTTTTCCTGCATATGAATTTGAGAGAGCTGTTTCTATATCTCTTGCTGTCAGCCCGAAAGAACTGGCTTTTTCTCTATCAATATTAATATTGATTTGTGGGGAGTTGGCTGTTAGGTTACTGTTGACTCCTTGAAGTTCTTTCATAGCCATCATCTTCTGAGTAAGTTTTTGAGAATATTTCATTAAATCTTCCATATTCATGCCTTGAAGGGTATATTGATAAGTGCTATTTGTCTGCTGCCCACCTAGAGGAATCATAGGGGGGTTATTTACGTAAACCCATAATCCAGGGGAGGAGTTTAGAGTTATTTGTAATTCTGAAACTATTTTGCCAGCAGGTATTTTTCTTTCTTTTCCGTAAGGTTTAAGAAGTACTCCTATAAAGGAGTTATTAGGGGATGGATATCCTGTAACAATTATAGTATTTTTGATATTTGGATTGTTCATTAATAATGGATACATTTGCATTGTTTGTTTAGCAATTTCTTCAGCGCTTACTCCTTCTCTACCAACTGCGAATGCTTGCATAAAACCAAGGTCTCCTTGAGGTTCAAAACCCTTTGGAATTTTTTGTAGTACAAATATAGACCCGGCAAGCATTAAAATACCAATGAAGACCGTTATGATTTTGAAGTGAAGTGCTTTCATTAAGCACCAGCGATATCCATTATAAATATAACTGTAAATTTTTCCTTCTTTTGCAAGTTTTGTTTCTGAGTGTAAAAGCTGTCCACAAAGCATAGGGGTAATAGTCAAAGTGATAAGCCCAGAGAGCAGGACAGTTGCGCATATAGTAACAGCAAATTCATTGAGGATCCTGCCAATTACTCCACTCATAAATAGTATTGGAATGAATACGACAATTAATGATAAGGTCATAGAAATAATGGTGAAGCCAATCTCTGAGGAAGCCTCAATTGCAGCTTGAATAGGGGGTTTACCAGTTCTAAGGTGCCTTACAATATTTTCCAGAATCACAATTGCATCATCTACGACAAAACCTATAGCGAGAGTGAGAGCAAGGAGTGAGAGCATATCTATTGTAAAGTTAAAATAGAGCATTATAATAAATGTTGAAACTAACGCTAGTGGAATTGCAATTCCTGTAATAATCATCCCTAGGAAGTTTCTTAAAAATAAGAAGATAACAATTATTACCAGAATAATGGCAAGTATAAGAGTAAATTTTACATCGTATATAGAGTCAATAACAGGGATAGACTGATCGTAGAAGATATCCATATTAACTCCGCCTGGGATTCTGTTTTTTATTGCATTGTACTTTTTATAAAACCGGTTTACTACATCAATAGTATTTGTACCAATTTGTTTTTTTACAGCAAGGCAGATTGCATCTTTATTATTAACTTTTACTTTGACGTCTTCATCAACAATTCCGTTGATCGCTCTACCTAAATCCTTAATATAAATTGGCTGATTATTAATATACTTTACTACAATATTTTCGTATTCTTCAGCACAATATAATTGTCCGCTAGCTTTAAGAATAGGAGAAATATACTTTCCTTTTAGGGAGCCTACGGGGAGATTGACACTGGCGTTTTTTATTGCATTTGCAACTTCATCAGTTCCAATACCCAGTGCTCCTAATTTTTCTGGATCTAATTGTATTCTTATAGCATATTCAGATGAGCCATATATCTGAACTTCTCCTACTCCTTCTATCATTGATATGTTGTCTGAGATAGTATTTTTTGCAACATTATAAACTTCAGACATGCGTAAGGTGTCTGAAGTGAGAGTAATCCAGATTACAGGTTGGTCGGTCGGGTTAATTTTTTGGTAACTTGGTGGTGAATCTAGGTCGGGTAGATTTTGATGTGCTCTACTAATAGCAGCCTGAACGTCCATCGCTGCAAAATCTATGTCTTTATTCAGATCGAATACAAGGGTAATAGTTGTTGAACCTAGGTTACTTGAACTGCTCATTGATTTTATACCATTAATATCAGCAAATTGCTCTTCAAGAGGAGTTGCAACATTGCTTGCCATTATCTCTGCACTAGCACCTGAAAGAGAGGCTGTAACACTGATAACGGGGAATTCAATAGAAGGAAGGTAGCTTATTGATATTACCTTATAAGCGATAATACCGAATACCATAATCCCAATCATGACCAGTGTTGCCATCTTTGGTCTATTAATAAAGAGATTACTTATTTTCATCGTTTTCTCCATATTTTTTAGTTGTCTCAGATGTGATCGTAACCTTTGCACCCGGGTAGAGCTTGAATAGTCCTTCTGTAGCGACGACTTCGCCATCTTTAATGCCAGCAAGGATTACTGCTTTATCATTAGTCAGCCACCCTACTTTTACAGGGCGGGGTTGAGCGGTATTATTGTTAATTATATAAACTATTTTTGAATTGTCAGTGCTGTTGATTAAAGCTCTAGCAGGTATAATTATAGAATCTGGTTTAGTGGTCAGGGTTAGTACTACTTTAACAAATTCACCAGGCCAGAAATTATATCCTTTATTTTCTACAATACCCTGAACTTCCAACATTCCTGTTTTGGTATCAATCTCATTTCCAATATAATTGAGAAGTCCATTAAGCTGAATATTGTCGTCTTCTGGGTTATAAATAGTTATTTTTAAGGGGAAATTATTATGTTGTTTTTTGATATCAGGGAAGTATTTTGATGGGAGTGAAAAGATTACTTTGAACGTTTTAATATCATTTAATGTGATAATAACATCTGTATATGCAGAGATTAAACTACCTTTGCTAATTAATTTTCTGCCTAGCATTCCATCTATTGGAGCTGTAATTTTGCAATACTTTAAATTTTGTTTTGCAATTTCTAGCGTAGCTTTTGCTTCATCAACACTGGCTTTTGCTTCTTCAGCGGATGCTTGAACTTTATCAAGTTCTACTTTGGCAATAACTTGTTTGCTGAATAAGTTAGTGGATATTTTTATAAGTTTTGTATTTTCAACAAGATTTGCCTCTTCTTTCTTTAGCGTTGCTTCTGCTTGATTTACGGCGAGTAAATAAGGGGCAGTATCGATTTCAAATAATGGCTGGCCTTTCTTTACAATTGCACCATCTTTTATAAGAGATTTTTCTAGCCTACCATTGATACGAGATTTTATATTGATAGCCGACAAAGGGTTGAGATGCCCTGCACCTTCAAGAGTCACTGGTATGTCTTTGGTGACTGCTTTTGCTACTTTGATTGGCATTGCTGGAATTTCAGTAGCAAAAATATTCGCTTGCGCAGCTATAAAGCAAAGAATTATGTTAAAAATGTAATAATGAAACGGCCAATTACTAGCATTATTATTCATAGTTAAACTCCTGAGATGTCTTGATATTTATAATAGTAAAAAGTGTATTATCAATTACAGCATAATTGATGTTTTATGTCAAATTTTTCATTCTCATGGGATATGTATTATTTTTAATAGGATTAAAAATAATTATACTCTCAGTTTAGTTAGATAGCTCTTAAAATTTGATTTGTTTTTTTCATACAAAAATAAATTAAAACCTCTCTACGCCAATTAAATTATAATTGCGATGTATTAATATTAAAATCACATTAATAATTTTCCGGATTTAAGTGTATCATTATATTCTGTAATTAATATTGTTGAGTTTGTTATTGGTATTTAATTTAAATTAAGTGTGATTTGATTATTGTATTAATTTAAGTTTAATAATTGACATTATCAGTTTAGCTGCTATAATGAATTTATGAAAGAAAAAAAAATAAGCAGTTTGATGAATCATTTTATTAAAATTAGTTATAAATTAACTGAGCTTGAAAAGATTCCAATTGATTTTGGGGCTGGAGAAGTACTTTATCCTTCTGAAATTCACACAATTGATGCAATTGGTGATAAAGTTGATACTGTAACAGCAATTAGCAATAAATTTGGCATAACTAAAGGAGCTGTTTCGCAGGTTATCCTTAAGCTTAACAAAAAAGGGTATATTAAAAAAGTACGTAATGAAGTTTATAGTAAGGAAATTATATTATCTCTTACTGATAAAGGATTAAAAGCGTATAAAACACATAAAAAATGGCATAAAACAATGGATTCAGAAATGTCTGAATTGATAAGTAGCTATTCAGATGAATGGGTCTGTATTTTTCAAGATTTATTGGTTCAATTTGAGAAACAAATTGATCGATATATGCTCTTAAGTGATGATATTAAATTTTTGGAATAAATTTTTATTTACGAAGTCGGTTTAGCTGCTCAACTAAAAATTTTTGACCTTTGGTTAAGTAGCTAAACCAAAAATTTGGAAAGTGATAATTTCTATGCTAAATAGTAAAAAGATACTGGGAATTTGTGTTAGTAGCCGTAAGCACGGCAATAGTTCGATTATTTTAAATGAACTATTAAGACCAGCTAAAGAGGCTGGGTATGAAGTTGAAGTTATGAATTTAGGAGAGTTGAAAATTTTACCGTGTTGCGGTTGTTTCGCATGTAGTAATTCTTTTAAGTGCATTTTAAAAGATGATCTTGAGCAGATAAAAAATAAGATTATAGATGCTGACGCTATAGCATTATCATCTCCTTGTTATTACCTTTCCGCTCCTTCGCCCCTTAAAGCTATAATGGACAGATTAGCTTCTTGGGCAATAAATGAAATGGCAAATAATATCAAAAATAAATTTGGTGTATCAGTATCTGTTGCTGGTGGATCAGTAATGGAGTTTTCGTTGCAACGAATTTTCACTAGTCAATTTTTAGGGTTATTCAATTGTGAAATTACAGGTCAGTTGACTATCGAACAGACCTTTAATAAAGGAGAGCTTTTGTTGACACCAAGTAAGCTAAGGCTAGTGTCTGAGCTTGGAAATAATTTGATGTGCGTAGTTGAATCAGGTCAATGTATAAAATCACCATTAAATGAATGTAAAGACAAACTAGTGTGCCCTCATTGTTTAGTCGATTCATTTCAAATTTATAAGAATGGACGCGTGATTTGCCCAGTTTGTGGTGTGCAGTTAGATTTTAAAAATAGAAATATTGTTCAAGAAGATTTTAATCGGTTTTCTGCAGAAGGAGCGCAAGAGCATAGAGCGCATATTGTTGATAATGTAATCAGAGGGATATTAGCAAATGACGAAATAAGTAAAAGACAAAAAAATTACTGGGAATTTAATGTACTACCTAAAGAGGATTATCAAGTTGACATGGATTTATCGGGGATAGCAGATTCGGTTGAATGGAGTCCTGATGCGATTAAAGCATTAAAAGCAAAAATTCCTACAGCATTAAATGAAAGAATTAAAAAAGCAATTAATAAAAAGGCAATTCAAAATGGCATAGCGTTTATTACAGAAGATTTAGCATATAGTTATTTGCCAAAATTTTAGGAATTATTAAATTTATAAAAAAACTATGAGGAGAACTAACATGAAAAATCAGGTAAATTTTAGAAAAGGTACTTATAACTTTCATCCAAATCCAAATTTTAATTTTCAATTAAACCGTACTTATGCATGGAGTAATGGTGATTTAGAAGAACTTAAATTGGTTGCCACTAAAATTACTAATGCAAAGACTTGGGTGCAAGAGTTGTTAAAAATTGCAGAAAAAGCCCTACAAGAAAAGCGTATGGAGCAAGCTATTGCATATTACCGTATGGCTGAATTCTTTATATATAACGGAAATCCAGAAAAACTTGAAACATATGAGAAAGCTGTTGATCTCTTTTATGATTATTATGCTGATTTATTTGAATCAGGAATTATTAAAAAAGAACAAGTACCATTTGAGACAGCACATCTTCCAGTGTTGTATACTATTCCTGAGGATGGTAAATTCATAGATACTATTTTGCTACACGGTGGATATGATTCAAATATAGAGGAACTTGTTCCAATAATGCTTTATTTACGCGAAAATGGGTTTGCGGTTTATCTATTTGAAGGCCCTGGTCAAGGGGGCGCTTTAAGAAAAGAAGGCTTAACATTTATTCCAGAATGGGAAGTGCCTGTAAAAGTGATATTAGACTATTATGATCTAAGTGATATAACTATTGTTGGTGCATCTCTAGGCGCAATGCTAGCACCCAGAGCTGCAGCGTTTGAAAAAAGAATTAAACGGGTTGTTGCATGGAGTTTGTTGCCAAATTTATTTGATCTAATTATATATAAAATGCCTGAAGATCTTCAGGAGGTGATAAGGTTGTTGATGAAAATGGAAAATGAAGAAATTATTAATTTATTGATGAAAGGTATAATGAAAAAAGACCCACTAGTTGAATGGGCTATAAATCACGGGATGCATAATATGGGAGTGAGCACACCATATGAATATTTAAGAAAAATAAATAAATTTCAGTATATGGATATTGCAGAAGAAATAACTCAGGACTTTTTACTTTTAGGAGCTGAAAAAGATCATTTTATTCCGGTTGATTTCTATAAGCCAATTATAGAAGGATTAAAAAATGTGAGTTCATTGACATTCAGATTATTTACAGAAAAAGAAAGCGCTGAAAATCATTGTAACGTTGGTAATACGAAATTACTTCTGGATACAATAGTGGCTTGGGTAAACGTGCTTAAATCTTAAAATTAGTTTTAGAGATAGACAGATTTTAGAGGAATTGTATTAATGTGATATTTCTCTTCAAAGTATATAGTATCTTGTAAATACAAATTTAGTTTTGTATGTTAAATTTTGATTCATAGCGGATAAATATTAAACTCACATAATGCTAAACTTGCTCTAATAATTCACCAATAGCTTCGAGAAGGGTTTTCATGTCAGAGTCGGTGCCGATAGAGATGCGTAGGCAATCATTCAATCTTGGCTGATTCCAGTAGCGCACTAAAATCTTACGCTCTTTTAATTTCAAATAAAGTTTTTCGGCTATACCTGGAACAAATTGAGCAAGTACAAAGTTTGTACGTGAAGGAAATATTCGAGAAGTAAATTTCGCTAGTTCTTTACTGAACCATTCACGTGTGACAATAATTTTTTCGCAATTTAGTTTCAAATGATCCTGATCTTGAAGCGCAGCTGTAGCTGCAGCTTGAGGAATAAGGCCGAGGTTGTAGTAATCTCGTACTTTATGAAGATCGGCTAAAATTTCTTTTTTTGCAATCCCAATACCCACGCGAAGTCCTGCCAGACTATAACTCTTTGAGAATGTTCTGACTACTATAAGGTTATCATAATCTTTAACTAACTCTATAGCAGAGTGCTCATTTCTGTCAAAATCAGCATAGGCTTCATCAATTACTACCAGTGCATTTGGAGCTGCTTCAATCAGTGTTTTGATAATATCAAGATTATACACAATGCTGCTTGGAGCACCAGGATTAGGAAAGAAGATAACTTTAGCATCAGAAAAATCAGGTAGAGTCGGTAAGGAGTAGTCATCTTCAAATGGTATTTCTACACAGATTCCGCCTTGCACATTTACAAGGGTTTTGTAAAAAGAGAAGGTTGGGTAGAAGGTATAAACCTTTTCTCCTTCGCTAACACATGCTTGACAAATAATTCTGAGCATTTCATCAGAGCTGTTGGTGAGCATTACTTCTTCAGAGGTAACATTGTATACCTCTGCGGCAGCAATTCTTGCGTTTATACTAGAACTTTCAGGATAAAATTTCAAGTTACTGATAGTGTCTATAATAGCATTTTTTACCTTATCAGAAGCTGGATAATGATTTTCATTAGCATTCAAAATAATATAGCCATCGCCCTTTGCTTTTTCACCGGGGATGTATGAAGACATCTTCTTTACCGATTCTCTTATATATGACATAGTTATATGCTCGCAACTTAATAAATAAAATTAGAAATAATTGACTATTAAGTACAAAAAATGTACCCTATAAAGTATTATAGAGTTCTGCTTTCATTTTAAAATACATTATTTAATAATAATATGAAGATTTATTAAGGATACTGGATTAAGAAAATGTTGAACATTGTCTGTCCTCATTGTGGTGAAGTACAGCTGAGAAGTGGTTTGCACTTGGGGGAAAATATACGTTGTGAAATCTGCCAGAAATGGTTTGTCAATGAAGAGCAGGTGGACGATGAGTCGGGAAGCTCTGTAGAAGAAGAAGTAATCCTTGAAGATTCTTCTGCAACAGGACAACGCCTTTTAAAAGAAGTACGTGAAGTATTGGATAAAATTCCGGTAATAAATAAATATCATCCTGGCAAGATAATAGGTAAAGGTGGAATGGGAACAGTGCTCCATGTTTACGACCAGTATATCCGTCGAGAAGTTGCTATTAAAATAATGCAGGACTCTTTTGGTGATGAAGAGAAAGCAAGATTCCTTGAAGAGGCTCAAATCACAGGGCAGCTTGAACACCCTAATGTTGTACCAGTGCATGATCTTGGATTTACTCCTGATGGTAAATTATTCTTTCTTATGAAGCTGGTAAAGGGTAGAAGCCTGGAAGAGGTGCTGGATCTCATAAGGATTAATGATGGTGCGACTCGTTCATCATATCCTTTACCGCGGTTACTTCAAGTACTTGAGAATGTCTGTAGTGCTGTCGCGTATGCGCATTCACGTGGGGTGATTCACCGTGACTTGAAGCCGGCAAATATTATGCTTGGTGATTTTGGTGAGGTTTTAGTCATGGACTGGGGGCTGGCAAAATCTGGCAATGTAAAGAATAGGCGCTCTCCAGTGGATTATCATGCTGATCATAATAATCCAATGATTAGCCGTGGTAATTACAAAGCAAATATGCGTGCCGTGATGAAAGATATTAAAGAGGTTAACCTTTCTGAAGCAGTAAATATTATGCGTAAGGATTCAAATATCTGGGGTACGCGTAGGGGGACAGTTGCTGGTACCCCTGCATATATGTCGCCTGAGCAGGCACGAGGTGACCTTAATCAACTTGATGAGAGGAGTGATATTTATTCTCTCGGAGCCATATTATATGAAATACTGACAGGTACTCCGCCAATAATGGGATCGAAAGAATTTGAAATAGTAGATTCTGTTATTGCAGGTAATATCCAGTCACCTTCTTTGCGTGCACCAAATCGTAATATACCTTCTGAGCTTTCAAAAATAACTATGCGAGCACTTGCAACTGCTGCTGAGGAGAGATATCAGAGTGTCATTGATTTTCAGCATGATCTAAGAAATTTTCTTGAGGGATTAACAGTATTTAAACGTGAAGAAAATTTTTGGAGGACAGTTTTTAGACTGAGCCGTCAGCATATTTATATCAGTATGTTTATTATTATTATTTTTATGGGACTTATTGGTGGAATTGTTTATGGAGTCTTCACCAAGAATAAACTGCAGACAGAAGTAATTCTTCAGAAGGATAAGCTTGATCAACAGAAGGAAAATAATCAACTTCGTGCAAAACAGTGTCTTAACACAGCTAACGCATTTGTAGAAAAAGCAGAATTGACAAGCGCTAAAATGATGCTCGATATGGCACTCGGATTCAATTCAAAACTTCGTGATGCCAGATTTTTAAGGGCTGAAATATTATATTCTCAAAGAAAATATGGAGAAGCTTTGAGTGATTTAGAATTCATTATTATGAATAATCCATCCGACATTGAAGCAACAGAAAAAATTATTCAATGTAAAAAAGCAATCAAAGTTCTAAAAGAAGAGAATGTTTTCGATTTTGATGAAGCGTTGCCTGATCTCGAATATTAATTAGTATACTATAAATAGGCATTGTCTATTATAATTTATTGCTTTGAGTATATTGTGTGATAAATTTTTTTTTAATATTGCGTTTGTTCACAATTGAAAACTGAACATATCAATAATGATCCGGCATAAAGATTTCAGCTGATTATCTGATTGCTGGTAGTTATACACATTTAGGTCTTCGATTCGCTGTCAAATGATTTATTTTAAAGATAGTCCCTGATAGAGAGATAGGGCTATTAATGAAAATCACGATGATGGCGACTAGTTGAAAAATTAGAAAGAATATTTCTATATTCGCAGAAAACTTTATGTTGGTTTATTTAAGTGGTATATATATTTTCGATTTACTCGCTGTTTTATAGGTACTACAGTTTTTTTTGAGTTGCGTATGTCAGTGTTTCTTCTGTTTGTTTTTTGGGGTACTTTACACAAGAATTATGGCCAAAGCTGAAGCTCTCTGGTGATGTAGAAATAGGTTTATTGTTATAAAATTTTAGCTGGTTTTATATAAATAAAGAGCGAGAACCTTTGGGATATGTAAAGCGCTAATTGAGCAAGACTCATTGTCAGGTATTTTTCAGAAGCAGTCTGTAACTCTAGAATGGATAATAGTAGGTACGGTTAATACTTTGATAGTGACGTTATCTATTATAGTTGTATTTAAAGTTATATTTAGTGTTATTTCAAAGGTATTCAGTAAAGAGCATTTAGATTATTATTTTGCAACAATTAAATAGAAAGGTTTTTCATGTGCGAAATATTGGGTATTCCTGATCTATGGGTATCAATCCCTATAGTTTTATCACTAATAACAACTATATTTTGTATTATTTATGGGATATTAGGATGGAATAAAGGCGATGATTCTGAATCCGCAGAAGAAATTAATCAGTGGGTTGAAGAAGATGATAGGATAGAAGAAGAATTTTAATTATATTTATTATATATAAACAAAGGTAAAGTTATGACTCTTTTGGTTATTTTAGTTTCTCTATATTTGTTCATTGTAGGATATTTAGGTTATAGAGGCTGGAAAGGTACTAAAACTGCAGCAGATTATATGATTGCCGGCGGTAATACTCATCCAGTTGTTATGGCACTAAGTTATGGTGCAACGTTTATTTCGACATCTGCTATTATTGGTTTTGGTGGTGCTGCATCAATATTCGGCATGGGGTTGCAGTGGTTAAACTTTTTAAATATTTTTGTAGGTATATTGATTGCATTTATATTCTTTGGATCGCGTACAAGAGCAATTGGCCATCATTTGCAGGCGCATACTTTTCCTGAATTGATTGGAAAGAGATTTAAATCAAAAGGCTTGCAGGTATTTGCAGGTTTTGTTATTCTTATTTTTCTACCGGTGTATACTGGCGCGGTACTTATGGGTGCGACATATATTATTAGTTCAAGACTTGCTGTTTCGTATGAGGTGGCGCTATTCTTCTTCTCTGTTATTGTCGCACTATATGTTATAATGGGAGGTCTGAAAGGGGTAATGTATTCAGATGCAATGCAGGGCGGACTGATGTTTGTGGGATTATTCTTGTTGTTGGGGATTACATATTATAAGTTGGGTGGAATTACTCCGGCGCATGAAAGACTTACAGCACTTACTCCTCTTGCAATTAAGGCATTTGGTAAAGCTGGGCATAATGGCTGGACTTCTATGCCGAGCTTTGGGTCGCCGTTTTGGTGGATTATGGTTTCACAAATTATATTTGGTGTTGGCATTGGTGTGCTTGTTCAACCGCAGCTTACAGTAAGATTTATGACTGTAAAGAGTAAAAAAGAATTGAATCGTGCGGTATTTGTCGGGGCTATATTTATTTTTGTGACTGTTGGTGTGTCGTATATGGTCGGCTCACTTTCCAATGTGTTTTTTATGGAAGTTCCCCCTGTTGGAGCCGAAACAGCTATTGGTAAAATAGCAATAGCAGCGGCTGGGGGTAGTACGGGGCAGGTTATTCCATTATTTATGACGAAATTTATGCCGTCGTGGCTTGCGGATGTTTTTTTTGTTACCTTACTTGCTGCTGCGATGAGTACTGTAAGTAGTCAGTTTCATGCAATGGGTACGGCTGCAAGTAGAGATATTTATGAAGTAATTTCTCCTAATAATAGTGAAAAAGGATCTATAATTTCGACTAGGATTGGTATCTTTCTTACATTCATTTGGAGTGTTACTTTAGCTGAAGCTTTACCTAATATTTTCTCTGCAAAGGGAGAAGCGATTATTGCGCGGGGTACAGCGGTATTCTTTGGACTTTGTGCGGCTTCATTTTTAGCTCTTTTTATTGGTGGGTTATATTCTAAAGCAATAACCAAGGCTGGGGCTCTTTGGGGGTGTGGGGTTGGTTTTGTTATCAGTGCGTTTTGGTTGGTTTTTGTTAAGGATAAAGAAGCGAAAATATTTGAGATATGTAAGATGCTTACTGGTAAGAATTCACTTGCCAGTGATATTCAACCTTATATGCCTTCGTGGGTAGTTGTGGGTGAAGTAGACCCTACAGTTGTAGCTTTACCGATAGCAATTATTGTAACGATTGTAGTAAGTATAATCAGTAAGAAGTTTGATGAAGATCATTTGAATAATTGTTTTTATGCATTTAAAAAATAGTAGTTATAAACAGGGCTGAGTTTTTCAGCCCTGTTTATTTAATATGATATGGAGATTAAAATGTCCTTGAATGGAGCTATAAAGTTTATTAATCAGACTCGTGTAGATGATGAACTCAGAACAAAGCTGAATATAGCTGCTGATAATAATGCGAGAAATGCTGTACTCAAAGATTATGAATTAACCTTTAATTATTCAGAATTTGAGGATGCGTATAATAATATGTTGTGTAACTGTCAGACCGATGATCAAGCTTCGGATTTGCAAAATTTTAAGCTCTGGTGGGATTACTTGACTAATTCTTAAAATGTTAAAATACTGCTGGTTTAGCTCCGCAGACCCAGATTAGATATATATATGTTACGGGGGCATTGAGTAGTAGGCTGTCAAGAAGATCCATTACTCCTCCATAACCCGGTAATGAGTTACCAGCGTCTTTCATCTGTGCTTCACGTTTTAGCGATGACTCTACTAGATCTCCCATGAGTCCTAAACATGCAAGAATAATGCCGAGTGGAAGTATTTTAAGCCAGCCAATGCTTGCTACAGCGGAATTTGGGTGAAAGAGTATAACAATTGCAATTAAACCAATACTTGCCAGCATGCCTCCGATAAAGCCTTCCCAACTCTTTTTAGGAGATATTGAAGGCCAGAGTTTATGACGTCCAAATTTTTTACCAACAAGTAAGCCAAATATGTCACATATTTTACTACCGCAGAAAAATATAATAACGAATTCAAGTCCGTCATATTCCCAGCCATGCTTTACTTCTAGATATCTCATTCTGCCAAGAAATGATAGCAGTACCCAGAAATAAGTTACTCCAAATATAGTAGTTGCAATATTACCAAGTGCTCTGTCAGTGCATCTGAATATTGGTTGATAAAGAAGTGTTGCTACGATAAATACGCCGAATAAAAGCCAGTCATATCCAATAACACCGTTCATGGGGGGGTATATAGTTGTTAGTTGTTGGGTAATATATAAACAGAAGCAGGAAATAATGCCTAAAAGAGTAAAAGGTTTGTGCTCCTGTATTCTAGCTAGTCTATAGTATTCTGCTACTGCCCAGCTGCAGAAAAAGGCTTGGAAAATTGTCAGTGCCCAGGCGCTGCCAATTTTAGCATCAAACCAGATAAATCCAACCATCAAGAAAAATAAAGGTATACCAAGTATTAAGCGCATTCCCAACATATGTTTTACTCCAATTTATTATCTGTTATTACGTAGTTACTTAATCTCTCCAAATTTACGTGTACGACTATTAAAATTATCAAGGGCTTTGATAAATTCATCTTTAGTAAAATCTGGCCAATACTTATTTGTGGAATATAATTCAGCATAACTAAGTTGCCATAGCATAAAGTTTGATAGTCTTAATTCACCTGCAGTTCTTATAAGTAGGTCTGGGTCAGGAATACCTGCAGTATCTAAATAAGATGAAAAGAGATCTTCATTAATTTCATCAAGAGTGATTTTTCCTTCAACTATATCTCTAGATATTGCCTTTGTTGCTCTAACAATTTCATTCCGCCCCCCATAACTTAGTGCGAGCGTAAGTACTCTCTTGTGTTCTGGGATAGTGAGCCTGATAAGGGCGTTTTTTATCTCTTTTTGGACTGTTTCTGGCATTAGTGAAGTATCACCAATAACTCTAAGTTGAATACCATTATTGTAAAGCTTTTCTGTCTCGGCTTTTAGGAATTCAATAAGTAGAGACATCAAGGCCTCTACTTCTGCTTCAGGTCTATTCCAATTTTCAGTTGAAAAAGCATAGACTGTGAGGTAGTCAATATTATATTCACTACAATATTCTAGTACATTTCGCAGATTTTCTGCGCCTTGTAAATGCCCTTCTGACCTTTGTTTTTCTTGTGATTCTGCCCATCTTCCATTGCCGTCCATAATAATGGCAATATGCTTAGGGAGTGACCTAGTAGTATTCAATATCATTCCTTAATTTAGCTGGTATTAACAGATATTTTTTAATTATTAAATTTAAAGTATACATAAATTGAAATAAATTGAAAATGTCTTCTACTGATAATTGTAAAATATAGGGTAATTAACATATATGAGGATTATTATAAAATCTTGTTTATTAATTGATTATTGACAAAAACCGAAAGTATCTTTATAATTCAGTGAAAATTTAATGTGTACGATGCGAGAGTTATATTGTGTTTTTAGCAAGCAATAATGCTTGTATTCATCAGAAAGATAGTAGTATGGAAGTATTAAAAGGTATTCCAGTATCTCTAGGATTTGCTATTGGCGAGGCGTTTGTCCTTGGCAATGAAGAATCGGTAATACCTAGGCGTTTTATCTCTGTTGCAGAAATAGATGATGAGTTTGACCGTTTTCATGCTGCTGTTGAGAATGCAAAAGTTGACATTCGTGAATTGCAAGAAAAGATTAAAACTGATGAGATAGGTTCTGAAGCAGTGCCTATTTTTGATGCGCATATTTTAATCTTGGATGATGCATCACTTCATCAGGAAGTATTGAATAGAATCAGTAAAAATAGATTCTCTGCAGAGTACGCGGTAAGTAGGTCACTTAGAAAATATGAAAAAGCTTTTTCAAAGATTGATGATGATTATCTAGCTCAGAGAATAAGTGATCTCCATGATATTGAAAGAAGACTCTTAAGAGCTCTTTTGGGTGAAAGAAAAGAAGATCTTAAGCAATTGGATAGGCAGGTTATTGTTGTTGCTCATGACCTTACTCCTACGCAAACAGCGTCTATGGATAAAGAACATGTAATAGGGTTCTGTACTGATGTAGGCGGTATGACAGGTCACACAGCTATTATTGCTCGTTCAAGAGAACTTCCTGCTGTAGTTGGTCTTGAGACGGTTACCAGTGATGTTTCAAGTGGAGATATCTTAATTATTGACGGGAATAGAGGGTTGGTAATTGTCAATCCGGATGCAGGAACTCTTGAGACATATGAAGCGCTTGCAACTGATTTTCATGTATTTGAAGAGTCCCTCATTGGTGAGAAGGATTTACCTGCTGAAACCATAGATGGTAATAGAGTCAGAGTAAGTGCTAACCTTGAATTTCCAAGTGAGATTGATGCTGTAAGCAGAACTGGTGGTGAAGGTATTGGCTTATATCGCACAGAGTTCTTGTACGTTAACTCTGAGAGTGTGCCAGATGAAGAAGTGCATATGGAGGCTTATAAGCAAGCGGTTGAACATATGCAGAATCAAAAAGTAACTATACGAACTCTTGATCTTGGAGCAGATAAATTTTTCCATCTTGAGAAAAATATCGGAGGTGAAGATAAAGCTCTATTGAATGAGCGTAACCCTGCTTTAGGCTGTAGAGCCATTCGTTATTGTGCCAGACATCCAAAATTATTCAGATCACAAATTAGAGCAATATGCCGTGCTAGCGCTCTTGGAAGAGTAAACTTGATGGTTCCTATGATTAGCTGTAGGGAAGAGGTTGAATATGTTGTGCAGCTTGTCAGGAAAGAACAAGAACTCTTGGATGAAGAAGGTATTGATTTCGATCCAACTATGCCAGTTGGAATTATGGTTGAAGTGCCGTCTGTTGCTATTGATATTGAGAATTATATGGATATTTGTGATTTTTTCAGTATTGGAACTAATGATTTAACTCAGTATACCATAGCTGTTGACAGAACTAATGAGCATGTTGCAAATTTATATAGCCCAACAAATCCTGCAGTACTAAAACTACTGTATAACGTGATTAAAGCTGGTGCTAAACATAATAAACCAGTCAGTGTTTGTGGGGAAATAGCGGGTGACCCATCGTTTACTTTTCTTCTTTTAGGTATGGGGCTTTCTCACTTTTCTGTCAGTCCGCCACTTATCCCTGAGGTTAAGAAGCTTATTAGGTCTATTACTATGGATGAAGCAAAAACTGTTGTTGATGATGTAATGAAGCTTAAAAGTTCTCGTGAGATAACAACATATTTGAGAAATGTTACACGTAAATATCAACCTGACTGGTCGTTCAATTAATATTCTTGACATTTTGGTATTTTATGCTATAATGTCTGGAAATTGTTCCTAAGTAAGAGTTTCTTTTAAGTTCTATTTGCCTTTAGTATAATTATAAAAGGCTTGAATATTCAGATTTGTATTGAAATTTCTATTTATAAACTATATAAGGAATTTTCTCTATGTTGAGTACCTGTTTTAATGCGATTAAATGTTAATAATTTTGGTGCTTATTGTCTTTATCTACTCTAATATATCTGAATATTGATTAATCTTTGATCTCAAAATATATCAAAATAGTCTTGAATAAAGCATAGGGACATTCTGTAATAATGCAAAAAAATTATCGGGTATAGGCTCTTATGGTCAAATAGTTAGGATAATTGCGACTATTTTTGGCCTGACGATCTTTGGTTGCCTATTGTGTGACCATAATTGCGTTTGACCAGTTAATTATTTATACACCTGAGGGGAAATTTATATAGGTTCAAATGGGTTTTGTTTGAACACGGTAATCAGGTTATCATAAAAGGAGGAAGTGGAGATGTCGATTAGTACTTTACACGAACAAACCAAGGATATCACAGACTTGATTTTAAAAGCCAAAGAACAGGCATTTAAAGAGACAGATAGTGAGCCAGAACCGGAGCTTACGCATCCTTTAAAATGGCCGATTGATTTGACTATTGGGCCTGGTCTTGAAGGTGCTATTGCTTGTGAAACCAAGATTGGTTATGTTAATGGTCGTAAAGGCTGGTTGGTATACCGAGGATATAATATCTTTGATCTTTGTGCATATTCATCATATGAAGAAGTGTCTTATTTACTTTTATATGGAAATTTGCCAAATAAAAGCGAATTAGAGCAATTTAATAAGGAAATTATTGAAGCAAGGCATATTCCAAATACTTTGAGATTAATGATGGGGTTCCCAATTCAGGATATGAACACTATGGCGTCTTTGCGTATTGGGGTAAATATGTTGAGGCAGAGACTAAATTGGCGAGATCTTGCTGAAGCGGAGCTTGATATAACAATTGATACTGATGAAGATGCAATTCCACAAGAAGTTATGCCATATGGAGAAGAAAAAGCAATTTATGAATTTAAAAAGAAGTCAGATTCTGTTCATAAGCCAAGCAAGGCAAGAGAGACTATGGATGATGGCGAAAGTCTAGATTCATGTCTTCATTTGATTGGTGCTATGTCTACACTTACTGCAGCAATTTCAAGAATCCGTGAAGGTCATATACCTATTGAATGGAATGATGATTTGTCGCATGCAGCAAATTTACTATATATGATGACGGGTAAAATTCCTACCCCAATAGAAGAAAGAATAATGGATGTTGCGCTTATTCTTCATGCTGATCATGGTATGAATGCAAGTACATTTGCATCTATGGTAGTTGCTTCAACATTATCAGATATCTATTTCTCTGTTGGTGCTGGTATTGGCGCACTAAATGGTCCACTACATGGCGGTGCGAATGAGCAGGTACTCAAGATGCTTAAAGAAATTGGTACAGAAGATAATGTTAAAGAATGGTATAAGGTTAGTCGTGAAAATAAGAAAAAGGTCATGGGCTTTGGGCATAGAGTATATAAAGCTTATGATCCTAGAGCAAGAATTTTAGCTCCACTTGCAGAATATCTTGTGAGTGGAAATGCTGAAGCTACAGAATACCTTAATATTGCTAAAAAACTTGAAGATGAAGTTACTGAGTCTCTGGGTAAAGAAAAGGGGATTTTCCCTAATGTTGACTATTATTCAGGCATTGTTTATGGTTGTTTAGGCATACCTGAGGCTATGTTTACACCGGTGTTTGCTGTAGCTCGTACAGCTGGTTGGACAGCTAGAATTTATGAATATATGGAGAATAATAGAATTTTCCGTCCGCGTGCGATGTATACCGGAGGCTTCGAAGATAAGTTCAAGCCTATGGATGAAAGATAATAGAAAATAGTACGAATTTAAACAGCCACCTCAGTATTAGAGGTGGCTGTCTTATTATTGACTGTTATTTATTAGTCGCTATAATTAATACAAATTTAAATGTAATTTTATACGAAAAGGCAATATTATGGTACGATACGCGTTAGCTCAAATTAATACTACTGTTGGCGACCTTGAGGGAAATGCAAAAAAAATACTCGAAACAATGGAAAAAGTGCAAGAGTATACACCAGATCTGGTAATATTTCCCGAAATGACAATTACTGGGTATCCTCCAGAAGATTTATTGTTGAAGCCAGGGTTTATAGCTGAGACAAGGGAAGTGGTTGAAAAGCTTATTCCAAAAGTTAAAGGAACGGCATTGATAGGATATCCTTCAAAAAAAGAAGGACAGAGACCAAGAAATACAGCTGGCTTAGTAAAAGATGGGGTGCTTATCAGGGAATATCACAAATGTTTACTTCCAAATTATGCGGTGTTTGATGAGAAAAGATATTTTGATGAGGGTAATACGGGTCTTAATTTAAAGGTTGGTGACGATATTTGTGGAGTAGTAGTTTGTGAAGATGCATGGGAAGAGAGCGGCCCAATAAAGGATGAAACAGAGAATGGAGCCGGTATAATTGCTTGTTTATCAGCAAGCCCATTCCACAAGACTAAGGAAAAATCCAGAATAGAAGTATTTAGTAATATCTGTAAGAAGCAAAATATATATTTTCTATACTGTAATCTTGTAGGAGGTCAGGATGAACTGGTATTTGACGGGGGTAGTTTTGTAATGTCTCCAGATGGGAAAATCCTTACTAAGGCATCATCATTTAAAGAAGAAATACTATATTTTGATTCTGAAAATACTCCTAAAAATAAAATTACTGAGTCAAAAAGGAAGGTTGAGACTCTTGATTTAGCTGTAAATGAAAGTAATAAAGCTGTAATTGAAATGGTCCAAGTCAAAACGAAGGATGAGTATGAAGATGTTTATGCTGCTCTTGTTTTAGGCGTTGGTGACTATGTACGTAAAAATGGTTTCAAGGGGGTTATTGTAGGGCTTTCTGGCGGGATAGATTCTGCCCTTACTGCAGCGATAGCGGTTGATGCGTTGGGTAAGGATAATGTACTTGGTGTGACTATGCCTAGTAGGTATTCATCTGGAGAAACCAAGGATGATGCTAAAATTTTGGCTGAAAACTTAGGTATTCGTTTTGAATCACTTGCTATTGAGAAACCGTTTAAAGAATTTGAAGATATGCTTGTTCCAATATTTGCTACAGCAGATCAAAATAATGATCCTGAAGATGTTACGGCACAAAATTTACAAGCTCGTATTAGAGCTGTATATGTAATGGCAATTTCTAATAAATTTGGTTTACTCCTTCTTAATACTTCGAATAAGAGTGAAAGTGCTGTGGGTTATGGCACTCTTTATGGTGATATGGCAGGTGGCTTTGCGGCTATAAAAGATGTGCTCAAGACAGATGTATGGGCCCTGTCATATTATGCCAATAAACTTCATGGGAGAGAAATAATACCTGTCTCTACTATTGAACGTGTGCCATCAGCAGAACTTAGACCTGATCAAGAAGATAGGCAGTCACTCCCAGATTATCCAATACTGGATCCAATTTTAGAGCTATATGTAGAACAGGATATGACTTATCCTGAGATAGTGGCACAGGGACATGATTCGGAAGTTGTAAAGAAAATAATTCATCTTACAGATCGTTCTGAATTTAAACGCCGTCAGAGTGTGATGGGACCTAGAGTTACACCAAAAGCATTTGGTAAAGACAGGCGTCTGCCACTTACAAATTGTTTTAGACCAAAGTAGGGTTATTTATTAGTAATTTTTTTGATTTAATAAAATACCAGCAGACTAATCTGCTGGTATTTTATTAAATTTGATTAATTGTGTATACTGATTACAAAAATAACTTGAGTGCAAAGATAATAGTTAAAACATACATTGCAACTGAAAGGTGTCTATGCTTACCTGAGAGTAGGTTTAGCAATACATATGAAATAAAACCTACAGCAATTCCGTTTGCAATGCTGTAGGTTAGTGGAATAAGTACAATGGTTAAAAATGCTGGAACGGCCTCAGTATAATCGTGGAAATCAATTTCAAGAATTGGTGCCATCATAAATAGCCCGACTAGAATGAGTGCTGCAGCTGTAGATGCGCTAGGAATGATAAGGAAGAATGGGCTAAGAAATAGAGCTAGAAGGAATAGCAAACCTACAACAAAAGCAGTGAATCCAGTTTTACCACCAGCACTAACGCCAGATGCACTTTCAACATAAGCAGTAATTGTTGAAGTTCCTAGTACGGCACCAGCAATTGTAGCAAGTGAATCACTTAGAAGTGCTTCTTTGATATGAGGTAATTTTCCGTCTTTACCCATAAGATTTGCCTTTGAAGTAATACCAATCAAAGAACCGATTGTGTCGAAAACGTCAACAAATAAAAAGGTAATTAAAAGGAAGAGCATATCAAATGTAAAGATATTATTCCATTCAAACTGACAGAATATTGGTGATATTGAAGGAGGGGAACTGAAAATTCCGTTTTGAGGTAAATTGGTTATGCCAAGAAAAATACCAACAATTGTCGAGAGAATAATACCTAGGAGTATAGCAGCAGGGATTCTCCAGATCAGCATTAAACTTGTAATAACAAGACCGATCATAGTAACAATTGCATGATGATCGTGAAGGTTACCAAGTGTTACAAGAGTTGCAGGGTTGTCAACTACTAGTCCTGAATTTTGTAGACCAATGAATGTGATGAACAGACCTATACCAACAGAAATAGCTAGCTTTAGTGAGGCAGGGATAGCATTGAAGATAATCTCTCTAATGTTTAAAATAGACATTATGGCAAAAATAATACCTTCAATGAATACAGCTGTAAGAGCGAATTGCCAGCTATATCCAAGTGTAATGCAGACAGTATAAGTAAAGAATGCAAGCAAGCCGACACCGGGAGCCAGAGCTACAGGTAATTTAGCTAGGAATCCCATAATTGTTGAGCCTAAGAAAGCACCGACTGCAGTAGCAGTAAAGACAGCACCTTTGTCCATACCAGTCTGGGAAAGCATACCAGGAGCGAGTGCTAAAACATATACCATTGTTACAAAAGTAGTGGCGCCAGCTAGAATCTCTTTACGAAAATTTGTGCCATGTTTCTCAAACTCAAAGTAGTTTTTGAAAAAGTTAATCATTTTCAGTCCTGCCTCTTCAAGAAGATAAAAAAAGAAATACAGTAGTTATAATTAACTACTGTATGAAAAAAATATAAAAAAGATTATAATATAAAATTGAAAATTATCAACGGGCATCTGATAAGGGTTGAAAAAATCAGCAAGTTTTTTATAACTTTTTAAAAAGAAAAATGATACTTATAGGCATCATTTTTGTATTATTATAAATTAAATGAAAAAGCAATCGTATAATATATGCCAATTCCTAAAAATATGATTCCTGTAATTCTTCTTGCCCATACCTCAAATATTACAATTTTATTATAAGTTTTTGCAACTTTATTGGCACTTATTGATAAAAGTATGGCAAAAATTATAACTGGCAGACCTGTGCCTATACCATAGATTGATGGTAATAGTATTCCTGAGTTTTCTTGTAATGCTAACGGTAGAAGTGAACCAAAAAATAATGCTGCTGAAGTCGGACAAAATGAGACGGCGAAAATAATCCCTAGTAACCCTCCACCCCAGATACCGAGTGTGTCAACTCTATTTTGGAGTGATTTGCTAATGCCTGAGCCGTTAAATTTTATTTTGATTATATTGAGCAGAAGAAGAGCTACAATAATCATTAAAGGGCCAAGAAACATAATCATATACTTTTGAAGAGTATGGGCGACTGTAGGAGCAGAGAGTATACTTTTAATCAAAATTATGCCTATAACCGTGTAGGTGATAATTCTACCAAATGTATAGAGAAGTCCTGTTGATATTACACTTATGGGATTGTCTATTCTTCTGCTAATATAAGAAATTGCTGCAATATTTGTTGCAAGGGGGCATGGGCTGATCGAAGTCAAGATGCCGAGCCAGCTAGCAGTAATAATTGGAAGTAACCACTCAGGCATTATTATTTCCTTTTAAGAAGTTGATCGGCTTCACTATCAAAGTATTTTAGAAATTTGTCAGGATTATTGTGAAGATCCCAGACTTTATCCAATCTCCTCCATTCTGTTTCATTGCCATCATCAATTTTTGCAATGACAACCGAGCGAACAATAAGTTGGTAATCTTGGATAAAATGTTCATTTTTCGCGTCATCAACATTTATACTGATAAATTTTACAGACTCGCCTTTGAGATGGTTAGAGAATACTTTCTCTGTGGCTATTCTAGATAATTTTTCAATATTTCTGCAAGTGACGCAACGCTGGTTACCATGGAAATAGTATACTATAATACCATTTTGTATTCCTGCTGTATTTTCACTTGCGTTGCTAATTGTAAATATAGCTGTGGTGATCAAGAAAAAAGTAAGGCATAATAAAGTTCTATAATATGTTTTCATGTTTATCCTTTAAAATATAATTTTGAAATTAACTTAGTAAGTAGTTTTTTATATCTGCTTTTGATGGAACAGATCCAGAATGCTTTACAATACCATCAATAACAAGGGCTGGAGTTGTAATAACAGCGTATTCCATAATTTTTACCATATCAGATACTTTTACGATTTCATAATCTAAGTTGAGTTCCTTTGCTACTTCTTCGGTTATTTGTTTTAGATTATCACACTTTTGGCAACCGCCACCTAGAATTTCGATTTTCATTGTTGTCTCCTTTTATAAAATTATTATTTAATAAAACCTTTGCTTTTGGCAAAATTTTTAAATGATTTATCTGTAACCCTTTTTTTTACTTTGCCGAAAAAACATGACGGCAGTTCATCTTTTGCTCTGTGCTTTAATACACAAGCTTGACAATTGCCGTGATTATGGCATTCAGTTTTTGGACATAAACAGTAATTATCCATTCATTTTTCCTTTTTTCAGATTTATTTTATTAAACATGAATATTAAGTATTGGTGCGATGATATTGAAGAGCCAGCCTACAAGGGTGAACATGGTTAGAAGTAGAAAAAAGAATAGAACCAGTAGCTTGGGCTTCATCACTTGTTTTAACAATATGAACTCTGGAAAACTAGCTCCTACTACACTCATCATAAAGCAGAGTGTAGTGCCGATAGGTACTCCCTTAATCAACATTGATTCAGCAATGGGAATTATACCGGTGGCATTTGAATATAGTGGGATACCTAGAATGCTTGCTACAGGTACATTCCACCAGTTGCCTGCTCCAAGGTGGTTCTCTACCCAGCTGGTTGGTACAAAACCGTGGAAGGCAGCGCCAATTGCTATTCCTAGTATTATATATTTCCAGATTCTTCCTACTATTTCTTTAACTTCTCCTTTAGCGAATTCATGGCGTTTTTTCCATGAGGGTTTTTGAGGCTTGGTTGTAGTACAAGTACCATTGCAATTACACCTTTGCACAGTAGATGTAGTTTTATCTGCTATTTCAAGTGATTTATGACCTAAAGGAGTAAGGTGTTTCTCTGCTTTAATAAGGTCAAAGAAATATCCACCAACAATACCTGCAAGTATTCCGACAATGATATATGCAAAAGTGAATTTCCAGCCAAGCATTGTACCGAGCAGTAATACTGCCACTTCATTGATAATAGGAGAGGTTATAAGAAAAGACATGGTAATACCAATAGGGATTCTAGCTGAAGTAAATGCCAGGAATAATGGTATACTACTACAGCTGCAAAATGGTGTGACTGCTCCAAATACTGCAGCTAAAAAATAACCTATTAATTTATTTTTTCCTTTTAGGTAATCTCTGACTTTTTCAATATTCATACTTGCTCTTGCAAGACCTATAAGATATATAAGAATGATAACAAGTACAGAAATTTTTGTCACATCTTCTACAAAAAAATGGAGACTGTCTGCAAGCTTGCTGCCTTCGCTGAGCCCTAGTAAGTTATATACCAGTTTATCTGCTAGAATTGTAAATATTGAAAATATACTATTCATTATGTTCCCTTAATTATATTTATATTAATATTCTATATTTAAGTTTCGTTGTTTCCCAATTAGGAAACTATCAAGCTAAAATTTTTATTCTTTTAAGATTTCTTCAGTGCAACAGAAGAAATTTTTAATACAAGGCATGCGCAAAGAGCAAATTACGGAAGTGCCTTGTTTATCGGTATTTATAATTCTCGCTTCTTTTAGAATAGCAAAGTGCTTAGATACTGTTGATTTATCGACATTTAGAAGTTCAGCAAATTCACATATACAGCGTTCGCCTTTGATAAGCTCTTCAATAATATACACTCTACTTGGATGTGAGAGTGCTTTGAATATTTTTGCTCTGGCTTCTATTCTGTCCTTGGTCTGCATTATCTTTCTCGTGTATTAAATAATTTAAATCTTTATAGTTTCCATTTTAGGCAACTAGTGGGGTTTGTCAATTTAATTTTTGAAATTTTATAATTGTTTTAATAGTTCGTCAATATTCGTAAAGTATGTTTCTGTAACTTGAGGGCGGGAAATCATAATTACTTTGCATGAGGTTTGGGCTGCAGCGGTAAGTTTTTCTGGGGTGCCTCCGTTAATGCCTCCATCTTTTGTTATTAGTATTGAAATATTATGTTTATTGATTGTATTTATATTTTCAGTAATAGAAAAAGGGCCTCTAGCAAGGATTGAGTGTTCAGAATCAATTCCAACTTGTTTGAGGGCTTCTTCTGACTCAGTAAAATTGAGTGCTCGAACGTAAATACGGTTTTTGCTATTATTAATAATACCAATATAGGGAGATAAATTCCGTGATCCGGTTGTAAGCAGAATATTTCCTGTAAATTTGTTTGCAAGTTTTGCGGCTTCTGTATGTTCTGATGCATAGTATATTTCAAGTCTATCAGGAAATTCTGAGAGTTTAGAGTTAGCCCGTAAGTAAATATATAGAGTCGTACCGGTGTTTTTACATGCAGAAATAATGTTTGAACGGGCATCAGCTGCATATGGATGTACAGCGCAAATAACAGTTTTAAAGTCGTTATTGTTTAAATAGGTTGAAATTTCGTCTTGATTCATTCTTCCTATTTTGCGAGTTAAGTTTAAATCTGAATGAATAAGTTTCTCATCGTCACTTACTGTGGAAAGTGTTATGTCATATCCTAACTTTATAATCTTTTGAGATATTTCTGTACTTTCGGCTATGCCTGCGAAGAGTAGGATTTTTTCTTTATTCATTTCTTTTGCACCATAAGGTCTAAGTAGATATAATACTATTAGTTTATTGATTATAAGTGTAAAGTATAGGGGAATTATGGCAAAATTATATCCTGACTCCATTCAAAATCTGATAGATAAATTTGCAGAACTACCTGGTATTGGTGGCAGGAGTGCTGAGAGAATGGCGTTTCATATTCTTGCTTCTGCGCGTGATGAAGCGATGTTGCTTGCTGTAGCGATAAGGGATGTAAAAAAGAATATTCGAGCATGTAAGCAATGCTATAATGTCGCTGAGGGTGAACTCTGTCATATTTGTAGCGATTATAAAAGAGATAATAGTATAATTTGTGTTGTTGAATTACCTAGAGATATAATTGCTCTTGAAAAATGCGGCGGATTTAACGGAGTATATCATGTCCTGCAGGGGAAACTTGACCCTAGTTCTGGTATTGGTCCAGAGAGCCTTAGAATACCTGAACTTATAAAGCGAGTAGAAAGTTCAGACATAAAGGAAATAATACTTGCTCTGAATCCGACTACTGAGGGTGATGTAACTGCGACTTATATTACTGAATTAGTAGAAGAGCTTGAAAAAAAGATAGTAATAACTCGCTTAGCTAGAGGACTTGCTTCTGGAACGGAACTTGAAGCTACAGCTCCAAGCTCACTTGAGTATGCACTTAAAGGGCGTCAGAGAGTATAATAATTATTGAGACCTATATTTAAAAAGAAAATATAAGAGGTAATTTAGTGTAATAAAATAGCTTTTTGAAAGATTCAAGGTTTTTTTGGGTATTTATATTTTAAAAAGTAATTAGAAATAATGCAAATATAATGCAAAATTAAAAAGGTCAAATTTCAGTAAAAATATGAATAATTTAGCTTGAATTTAAAGTAGCGAGAAATGAAGTGTAGGGCGTAATGTAAGGTATTTTTTATGATAATGAAAACTTAGTATGTTTGAATGTTCGAAAGTGTTGCCTTTAGAAATTGTTAAATTGTATAGCTGTAGTGTGTTTTTGTGTTTTCTTTTAGAGTAGAGATGAATAAAATAAATAAATATACCATTTATCTTAATAGATACTTAAATTTAAGTTATACTGTAGGGTTTGTTATACTTGTTTCTTTAATGCTATTATTATTAGGATTTGAGCAAGTTAGTAATATTACGATTAAAAAAACAGAACTACATGAAAATAGAGCATATGCAAAGTTTCCTAAACTTTTAGAAATACCCTTATTAAGATTACCAATAGAATTAGAAGATTATTTTAATGATAACCTACCATTTCGTAATCAAATAATTTACAAATATAGAAAATTAATGAAGGAAATGCTTAATATGCCTTCTGCGATTAGAGGAAAAAATAATCAGTGGTTTAGTGGAGAAACAATATATAATTATATTGGAAAGAATAAGCCAGATCAAGATACTCTATATCGAATCAGGGTTCACATTGTAGGAGCAAGTATATTCTGGCAAAAAAATGGGGCTGTATATGCAGCATATTTTATTCCTGATAATCCCACACTATACTCAGAATTATTGCCTATAGAGTTTAGTAAAAATAATAGTTGGAGTAAGCAGTTAGCACCTTTCTTTTTGACGCTTAAAGAGTATGGAGTTGATTTTGTCGATTTCACTTCAGTCTTAAAATCATGCAAATCAGATATACGAGTATGTAATAAAATGTATGATATTAATCATTGGAATGCAAATGGTAAGGGAGCTTGTTATAGCTATTTAAGTCAAAAATTCAAAACTAGTTCAGGTTTTACGTTTTTAGATAATAAAGATTCTTTTACTATAACAGAAAAACAAGTAGAGTTATTATCTCAATTTTCCAATGTACAAGTAGAAGATATTCCAATATTAAATGTAAATTGTGATAGTATAATACCTGTAAAACTAAATAATATTTATAATAAATCTGAATTGAATTATGTAAAAGGAGTTAGGGTTTTTACGAATAAAAAAGTTAAAAATGGTTCATTATTAATGATATCAGATTCTTATATAAATAATAATTATAATGCGCATAAAGGTGTAGAAGGAATAGTATTTCCTTTAGCGAATAATGTAAAAAAATATATAGCGACTCATTATTATAGTCATAGTTTAATTAGTGGAAAAATACAGCGACGCCATCATAAACCAAATATTGTAATTGAAGGATGCAGTGACCTAGAAATGATAGACACCTGAATGACTAATTGTTATAACCATTTCAGGAGAAAACTATCATGGCAAACTTAAGACGTTATTCACAGGAATTTAAGGACCAAGCAGTAAAATTGGTAACTGAAAATGGGCATTCAATTTCTGAAGCAGCCAGGCAAGTGAGCATCTCCATTACTACTCTCAGGCAGTGGGTTAATAAGGTAAAGAAAACAGATGTTATAGGAATTGAATCTTTACCTGATATTCCTGATGCAGCTGATGAGAATAGGCGGCTTCGTAAAGAAGTTTTAAGATTAAAGGAAGAAAATGAAATCTTAAAAAAAGCGACAGCGTTCTTTGCAAAAGAGAGCCTGTGAAGTTCGCTTGGATTCATACTCATAGAGCAGAATATTCAATTATGAGTATGTGCATGGTTCTCAAGGTAAGCAGGAGTGGATATTATAAGTATTTGAACAGAAAACCTTCTTCTTGTGAGGAAAAGAGAAAGGCTATTGCTTTTCATGCAAAGGTATTTCATAAGCGTTCTAAGGCTATATATGGGTACAGAAAGGTTTATGAAGATTTCAAAGCAGAGCTACCTGAGTTTCCTTGCTCACGTGAAACTGTTCGTAAGGTAATGCATGAAAATAGACTATTTGTTTGTCTTAGGAGGCGACACAGATACCCTAAGCTGGATAAATCAAATGTATTTGAATTTCCTAAGAATAAATTGAATAGAAATTTTAAAACAGCGTTTAAGAATCTTAAGTGGACAGGAGATATTACTTACATTAGAACAGCTGAAGGATAGGTTTATCTTGCAGTAGTTATGGACTTGTATTCCCGAAAAATCATTGGCTGGTCAGTAAGTAAAAATATAGATTCGGCTCTTGTCTGTAAAGCTTTAAACAATGCAATTGAGCAGAGGAATCAGTCTGGATATTTATTGTTTCACAGTGACCGTGGTAGTCAGTATAGCAGTGATGATTTTCAGGATTTGCTTTTATCTAGAAGTACAGAATGCAGCATGAGTTTAACTGGTGATCTGTGGAGCAATGCAGTTCAGGAAAACTTTTTTAAGAAATTAAAACATGAATTTATTCGTGGCAGAAAGTTTACTAATCTTAACGATACAAGAAAAGAAATCTTCTGGTATATCGAAGTATTTTACAATATGCGCCACCGCCAGAAGGACTTGGGATATATTAGGCCTAATGAATATGAAAAGCGCATGAAGTAATGGCATAGAAAACGTAGATCAGGTGTCTACCATTTCTAGGTCACTGCATCAGGATATGAAACAATAGTTCTTGATAACCTTATTTACGGTCATCGTGAATTTGTGAATAATTGTGAATTTATTCTAGGAGACACTGGAGACAGAGAATTATTAAATCTGATCTTTAAGAATTACAAAATTGATGCGGTTATGCATTTTGCAGAATTTGCATATGTTGGAGAATCTGTAACTGAACCGTTTAAATATTATGATAATAATTTCTGCAGAGCCTTAACACTTCTTGAAGCGATGAGAGAAAATAAGGTAAACAAATTCATTTTTTCATCTACTTGTGCAACATATGGTCAACCTAAGGAAATACCAATTGTTGAAAGCGCTGAACAGAAACCTATTAATCCTTATGGCAAGTCAAAGCTAATGGTGGAACAAATGCTTGAAGACTACTCTGAGGCTTATGGATTAAACTATGTTGCATTAAGATATTTCAATGCTGCTGGAGCTGATCCTAAAGGACGAATTGGAGAAAAACATAACCCAGAGACCTACTTAATACCCTTGGCTATCAAAGCTACTTATGATGATACTTTTAAACTAAAAGTCTTCGGGAACGATTATGACACACCTGATGGTACTTGCATTAGAGATTACATTCATGTTTGCGATTTAGCTTCTGCGCATAAATTTGCTTTTGAATATTTATTAAGTGGAGGAAAGAGTAAAAAGTATAATCTTGGAAATGGCTCTGGGTATTCCGTACATGAGGTTATTAACAGTATAAATAAAATCAGTAATAAGACAGTAAAATTTATTGATGCCCCAAGACGTGAAGGCGATCCTGCAAAGCTTATTGGATCTTCTAAAAAAAAAATCTGAATTAGAATGGAAGCCTAAGTTTGCTGAGCTTGATAAAACAATTAGCACAGCTAGTGATTTTGCGTTATTATAAAGTTATTAATTCTATTAAAAATTAGAAAGAAACAAAACATGGACATTGGTGTAGTTGGAGCAGGATATGTTGGTTTAGTTACTGGAACATGTTTAGCAGAAATGGGCAATACTGTTTGCATTAGTGATATAGCAAAAGATAAAATTGCATCAGTCAAACAAAGCAAGTGCCCTCATTTTGAACCAGGTCTAGATGAAATACTAAAAGGAAATATCGGTAAAGGTAGATTGTCATTTACCACTTCAACCAATGAAATGTCAAAAGATAAAAAAGCAATATTTTTAGCTGTTGGAATTCCAATGAGTGAAGATGGTGCTGCTAATATGCAGTATATGATAAAAGCTGCAGAAGAAGTAAGAGATAGTATACCACAAGAAGCTATAATAATCACCAAATCTACAGTTCCTGTTGGAACAAACAAACAATAATTTGTAAGATTTAGTAAAAACACGAAATTTACCATTCACGTTGTCAGTAATCCTGAATTTTTAAAAGAAGGTGCAGCTGTAGATAATTTTATGAAACCTGACAGAATTGTTATTGGTACACGCTGTGATTTTGCAAAAAAAACAACAATGAATGAAATCTATAAGCCATTTGTTCGTAGTGGAAAACCAATACTATTTATGGATCCAGAAAGTGCAGAGATGGTAAAATATGCAAGCAATATCCTACTTGCTAGCCGTATCTCACTTATGAATGAAATGTCATTAATTTGCAGCAAAACTGGAGCAGATATTGAAAAAGTCAGACAGGGTGTTGGCTCAGATAGCCGTTTAGAATCCGCATTTCTATATGCAGGTCTTGGATATGGAGGCTCTTGATTTCTCAAAGATGTCCGAGCGATATCACATTTTGCATCTCAATTCTGTGTTAACACGCCTTTATGTAATGCTATAGACCAAGTAAACCAAAAATTAACGATTAGCACTACTACCCACAATAGAAGACAGATTTTCAAATGATTTATCAGGGAAAAAATTAGCTGTTTGGGGAATTGTTTTTAAACCCTTAACTGATGACATTAGAGAAGCTCCAGCAGTATATAATGCTAATGAGTTAATAAAACGAGGCGCAACCATATCTGCATTCGATCCTGTTGCTATGGAAAATGCAAAGAAAGAAATCGCAGAAATCACATTTAAAAATGATATGTATGAAGCGTTGAGAGATGCTGACAGACTGTTAATATGTACTGAATGGAACTAATTTAGAAGTCCTGACTTTATGCGAATTAAAAATCTGATGAAATGGGATACAATATTTAATGGTAGAAATATTTATGACTTGGAGACTATTCGAAGTACTGGATTAAACTATTACTCTATCGGAAGACCGGATATTGTTCAGGCCTAGAGCCAGTAACTTCGGTGATATAGAACTTGAATCCAAGATAGAAAAAGAACCGCTTAGTTGTATAATTTTTTTTATTTATTATAATGACATGGTTTAATTAGGGCTCGCTGAATAATAAGTTCATATTATGTTTTACCGAGAGAAGTCGATATGTATAATTGATGAAGTGCAAAGGTTTTGATTGTTTTACCCGAAAAGACTTGCACTTCACTCTTCTATACTCCTGACTCTTGGTGATATATGTATAAAAAAGACAACCTCAATCAACCGGAAATAGCTGACTTCTTCCTACCTTTTTCTGGGCATCTTGATCCTAATAACAGATGGGTTAAATTGTCCAAACTTGTCCCATGGGATATAGCTGAGAAGCATTATGAAAAATGCTTCACTTCAAAAGCTGGCAATACTCCATTCAATGTAAAAGTTGCTTTAGGTACATTAATTATAAAAGAGCAACTAGGACTCTCTGATAGAGAGGTTACTCTACAGATTGCAGAAAATCCATATCTACAATACTTCATTGGTTTTAAAGAATTTCAATCCGGCGTGCTATTTGATCACTCTTCTTTTACTCATTTAAACCGCTGATTTAAATTTGCGAAACTTTCTTGACACTACCTATATATAAGGGTGTCAATGCCATTAGCAGTAAAGGTAGCGTGATACTTTCTCATAGTTGCTTCATCAAGAAATAGAAGCTTGGCAATGTCAGCTGATTTGAGTACATTGACGAGCAAAAGTATATATTTTTTATATAAACTGGCAATTAGCGGTATGTGGTTTAGTGGGAGTACCATTCGCAACCTTAGCTATGAAAAAATTGTCGAAGAAAATCCGTTGGACAACTACGAGTAGCATGCAGAAGGGTATGGAGGTCAAGAGTGCATTGTTACGATTTATGAATGGCATTGCTACGGTAAAAGCATTCAATTGTGAAAAATTTGAATTAGATAATCTTGATCTGCCCCCATTAGTGATACCACTTAAGAATATACAATATTACTTTTATTCTGGCAAGGACGAAGTGGCGTAGCCACGCAGGACTTGCCAGAATAAATCTCTGTTTCTTTTTTACTCATACTGTTTCTGTACTCTGTTGGAGTTAAATATTTCAGAGAACTATGAGGACGAATATGATTATATTCTACCCGCCACTGTTCTATTAAAAACTCTGCTTCATAAATGCTGTCAAATTGTTCCTGTGATAATAATTTATCTCTGAAACTACCATGGAAGCTTTCTATATAGCCGTTCTCCCATGGGCTGCCCGGCTTTATATACAACGGTTTAACCTTGAGTTGTTTCAGCCATTTCCTGATCGCTGCTGCAATAAACTCAGAGCCATTATCACTGCGAATATATTCTGGAATACCATGGAGAAGAAATAACTCATTTAGAACATCTATAACGTCTGTAGATTTTAATTTTCTCGATACCTTAAGAATCAAGCATTCACGAGTAAACTCATCAAGTACGCTTAATATCTTTAAGATTTTGCCGTCTGAAGTTCTATCAAAAATAAAATCATAACTCCATACATGATTTTCATGAGTGGCAGCATGACGACGGATAGAACCATCATTGTAAAGTTGTCTGCGCCTCTTCTGCTTTCTCTTTACAGCATTAAACCCTAGTTTTCCCCAGATTCGTTCTACTCGTTTATGATTTAGGTTCCAACCAGCTTTCTTTAAAAGTGCAGTAATTCTACGATAGCCATACCTCTTGTATTTACTGGCTAACAGGCAGATTTCCTTTATAAGTTCTTTTTCATCGCTAGGTACAATATGTTCTCGCCGTTGAGTAGATCTTGGTTGATTCGCTACTTTACAAGCCCGTCGTTCTGAGACGCTGAATTCTTTCTGAATATGAGCTACTGCTTTACGCCTCTTCTGCGGGCTTAGAAGTTTCCCTCCGATAATTCTTTAAGCATAGCGTTATCAAGAGACAGATCAGCAACAAGCCTTTTCAGACGGGCATTCTCTTTCTCCAGCTCCTTGAGTTTTCTTGCTTTGTTGATATCCATCTTCCCGTATTCTTTACGCCACTTATAAAAACTCTGAGAAGAGATACCTAGTTTTTTACAAGCTGCATCAATACTAGATCCTTGCCCTTGTAAAATTTCCATTTCTCTGAGTATCTTAATAATACTTTCAACTGATGTCTTTCTGCCTTTCATAACGTTTCCTTTCCTAAAACTTACCTACTATTATCCATATAATAGTGGATCACTTCTAGGGGGACACGTCAATGCTCCTCGTTAACGCTTATCACGTTATCAACGAGCACCAAGCTGACTATCATTAATTTCTACTTCTCTTTTTACCAATGAAGCTTGATGTTCACTATACTCAGAAATACATTTTCTAATTCCACTAAAAATAGCATCAATAGTGTTTCTTAAAATTTTAACGATTAGCATTATTTTGGTAGTGTTGATATGGAGAGTAAATAATTTTATAGTATCTCTATTTTTAGCTCCAGAAGCTTTTGAACGATTTTTATATTTTTTAATCTTTATTGCATAATAACTTAAGTGCTGTTTTTTCAAATTACCCTGTTATAAACCTATAAAATAATATTAAATTATAGCTAGTATACTAAAGTCATAGTTTTTCTAATAAAAGTGAATGAATAAATACAAAATCCATATAATTATAAAATATATAATAGGGCGCAAGCATATAACGTATTACAGAATAAATTCTTGCAGTAAAAAAATGTTAGCAGCATGCTGGTACTGCTTATTATTGTAAGGAATTGATTTTATAAGAGAATTCTGTAAGATATTTGAAGAATTTACTTACAACTTAAGGATGATTACATGTTATTTAGAGTATTAAAATTATGGCGTTACTTATTCAAATATAAATATAGATTCTTTGGTATGATTGCAATTGGTCTTTTCTATGGATCTGTTAATACTTCGCTTGCAGCTATGGCGGGGTTTTTGGTAAAACTAATTAATCCCGAAATTCCAAGTACTAATGCAACAGCGCTTATCCCAGAATTTATTGCCAATAGTCCAATGTTTCAGTCTCTTGTTTCTACATATCCAGGCATTGTTAGTAAAATGTCATTATTTCACATGAGTTTGGGTATATTTTTAATATTGGTAGTCTGTCTTTCAGTTGGTATATACTTCCAAAATTACTTTGGTGGTTGGATAAGCACTAGAGTTACAATGGATTTAAGAAAAATGATTTCTGAGCATTTATTAAGTTTGGATTTCACATATTTTATTAAAACGAGATCTGGCGATTTAATGTCACGTATAGGTGAAGATCTTAGCTCTATAACAGCAATTTTAAATATGTCAGCAGTTTTGCTTACTCGCCCATTTGCATTGTTGATTTGTCTTGGTTATGTTGTGTATATAAATTGGCAACTTGCATTATGGGGGCTTATTGGCGTACCTGCAGCCGCAATAGCTATGCGAAAGATGTCTAAAAAAATTAGATTTACTTCAAAGAAATCGCGTGAGAAAGGGGCAGATGTAACCGATGCTATGCTCCGTTTTTTAACAGGAATGGGAACAGTAAAAGCTTTTAATTGCGAAAAATTTGAGTTGGATAATTTCAATAAACACAATGAAGACTTATTTAAAGTTGCAGCGAAACAGATGCGTGCAAGCTGTAGTGAGCGCCCAATTACTAGCCTTACTTCAAAACTTGGTATTTTCTTAGTAATTTTTATTGGTGGTAATATGGTGCTCAATAATGAACTGCAATTTGATAATATTGTTTCATTTATTGCCGCATTGTCATTTATGTACGCGCCAGGTAAAGAGTTAAGTCAGTTAAATGCTCAATTACAAGCAAATTTACCGGGAGCTGAGCGTGTATTTGAAATCTTGGACGAAAAAAGAACTATTCATGATGGCAAAATTGTAAAAAAATCCTTTGATAACGAAATAGAATTTGAAAATATTAGCTTTGCTTATGATATTGATAAACCTGTATTGAAAGATTTTTCTTTAAGGGTAAAAAAGGGGCAGACTGTAGGACTTGTTGGGGCATCAGGTGCAGGTAAGAGTACTATTATAAATTTAATATTACGCCTTTTCGATGTAGATACAGGAGCTATCAAACTCGATGGAATTGATATTAAAGAGTTAACATTTAAGTCGCTAAGAGATCAACTCGCTTTAGTCGGGCAGTCACCATTCCTTTTTAATAGTACCGTTGCTGAAAATATAGCTTATGGACATGATGATATTAGTATGGAGCGTATTATCGCTGCTGCAAAAGCTGTAAATATCCATAATGAAATCATGGAACTCGATAATGGATATGATCAGAACGTAAGTGAGAGAGGAGATAATTTTAGTGGTGGGCAGAAGCAGCGCATAAGTATCGCTAGAGCAATATGCAAGAATGCACCAATCTTACTTTTAGATGAAGCGACTTCAGCACTTGATAGTATAAATGAGAAGCAGGTACAGGATTCACTTGATAAGTTGATGGAAGGGCGAACAACAATTGTTGTTGCTCACCGTCTCGCTACAGTAAAAAATGCCGATAAGATTATAATGATGAAAGACGGTCATATTGTTGGTATTGGGCAGCATAAAGAGTTGATTGAGAATTGCCCTGAATATGCGGAGCTTGTGTCACTACAGGGATTAAATTAAAAATATATTGTGGCAAGCTTATTTGTTTACATTAATTACAACATATTATATGGGTTTTTATGATTAAGTCTACTATCTCAATATCATCGTACATAGGAATTATAGCGTGCGTAATGGTTTTAAAGAAGTAAGTTGGCGAATCGCACGCTTACAATCTTCTTGTTCGACGCAATAGCTATTTAATTTGGTGTGGTCACGGATATAATATGTATAAAGAATTCTATGGGTGTGGTAGATATGTTTACCAGAAAGTTTTAGAATGCAGAGAAAAAATGCTTGGTCTGCTGAGCTACTCCACCAGTAATCTGCTCTAGGGCAATTTTATGTACATATTGAAATAACTCTCTTCTGAATGTTTTCAAGTGGCCAGAATTCCAAGGTGCGCTGCGAAATTTATTATTATTAATAATGTTTTTTAAGAATTTACGGGTTTGGCCAATTAAAAATAGTTGAATACGAACTCATATCTTTTTTTACCCAAACAGGCATAAAATTAGGATATATATTAGGCTTATACGGAGCTAGCAATACACAAAATACTACATTTGTTTGTTTCCAATATAAGCTACTCCCTTCCAAAAACCTTAATAAGTTATACTTATCAGTAACACTTATTTTATTTTTGCCCTGATAATCATCTAAAACACTGTTTAAGTAGTAATGACCATTCTTCCCTTTACTTTGTCTACAACTAAATTCTGTATTAAAATTTTTCCATAATTTCCTATATTTATAGATAATTTTAGTTCTTAAGGGCAAGTTATCATTAAAATATTTCTCTAGTTTTACTGGTAAATTTTCTGATATAATTTCTGCTAATTCTGGGAATTCTGCATATGCTCTATTCTCATTTAATTCAATTTTCTTTATCGTAATATTACTAAATTTTCTAAAAATAGTAATGAAAGCATCAAGCAAATTAAAATTATAAATCCTACTATATAGATTAAATTTAAATACTTATTAATACCATTAAAATATTTCTTCAAACTTCTCATAAATCTTACACCTTTAATTATATAGTTATTTATTAAATCCTTACAATAAGACATCTTTATTACTTAAAATTTATTTCACCAATATTACAAATTTCATCTATTGTAGGTTTAGAGTAAAAAGTATATCCCCCTTTATTTGGTTCTCCATAAATAGGCATATACAAATAATTATCGCCCTTTTTAATCTGTTGCTCAAAAACTTCATAATTTTTTCTTGAAATCTAAGACTGCTTATGATACAAAATCGCTTTCCCCTCTATTTGAGAATAAATTTTTGCTATAGCACAAACTCTACCATCTTCGTTAGGTATTATAAATGGAAGTGTTAGCGACTCACCGCTAAAATTTACATTTACAGATACTGAGTTCTGAGTGCTTTTATTTATTATTTCAGGTGATATAAATAATTGGGGCTAATTTATAACCATTTAACCCAAGACAAAAAAACCTACCTCTTTATACGACTTATTTATGAATTCTTTTGCCATGCGTTCGACAAATCCTGCAGTGACCTAGAAATGGTAGACACCTGATCTACGTTTTCTATGCCATTACTTCATGCGCTTTTCATATTCATTAGGCCTAATATATCCCAAGTCCTTCTGGCGGTGGCGCATATTGTAAAATACTTCGATATACCAGAAGATTTCTTTTCTTGTATCGTTAAGATTAGTAAACTTTCTGCCACGAATAAATTCATGTTTTAATTTCTTAAAAAAGTTTTCCTGAACTGCATTGCTCCACAGATCACCAGTTAAACTCATGCTGCATTCTGTACTTCTAGATAAAAGCAAATCCTGAAAATCATCACTGCTATACTGACTACCACGGTCACTGTGAAACAATAAATATCCAGACTGATTCCTCTGCTCAATTGCATTGTTTAAAGCTTTACAGACAAGAGCCGAATCTATATTTTTACTTACTGACCAGCCAATGATTTTTCGGGAATACAAGTCCATAACTACTGCAAGATAAACCTATCCTTCAGCTGTTCTAATGTAAGTAATATCTCCTGTCCACTTAAGATTCTTAAACGCTGTTTTAAAATTTCTATTCAATTTATTCTTAGGAAATTCAAATACATTTGATTTATCCAGCTTAGGGTATCTGTGTCGCCTCCTAAGACAAACAAATAGTCTATTTTCATGCATTACCTTACGAACAGTTTCACGTGAGCAAGGAAACTCAGGTAGCTCTGCTTTGAAATCTTCATAAACCTTTCTGTACCCATATATAGCCTTAGAACGCTTATGAAATACCTTTGCATGAAAAGCAATAGCCTTTCTCTTTTCCTCACAAGAAGAAGGTTTTCTGTTCAAATACTTATAATATCCACTCCTGCTTACCTTGAGAACCATGCACATACTCATAATTGAATATTCTGCTCTATGAGTATGAATCCAAGCGAACTTCACAGGCTCTCTTTTGCAAAGAACGCTGTCGCTTTTTTTAAGATTTCATTTTCTTCCTTTAATCTTAAAACTTCTTTACGAAGCCGCCTATTCTCATCAGCTGCATCAGGAATATCAGGTAAAGATTCAATTCCTATAACATCTGTTTTCTTTACCTTATTAACCCACTGCCTGAGAGTAGTAATGGAGATGCTCACTTGCCTGGCTGCTTCAGAAATTGAATGCCCATTTTCAGTTACCAATTTTACTGCTTGGTCCTTAAATTCCTGTGAATAACGTCTTAAGTTTGCCATGATAGTTTTCTCCTGAAATGGTTATAACAATTAGTCATTCAGGTGTCTATCATTTCTAGGTCACTGCATGATTCCTGTAGGAGTAAATTAGCATGAGAGCCGATATAACCAGCTCCACCTGTTATAAGCACTTTACTTTTCATTTTCAATAAGCTTTGCTAAATACTTAATAGTTTTGACTAAATCTTCACGCAGAGTAATCTTTGGATCCCAGCCTATCTTTTCTTTGGCAAGTGTAATGTCTGGCTGGCGCTGAGTAGGGTCGTCTTTTGGTAAATCCTGATGAATAATCTTTGACTTTGAACCGGTCAATTCAATAATTAACTTAGCAAGCTCAAGAATAGTAAACTCAGCTGGATTACCAAGATTCATAGGCCCAAGAAAACTATCTTCTGTATTATTCATAAAACGGATAAAACCGTCTACAAGTTCGTCACAGAAACAGAATGACCTTGTCTGCTGCCCTTCACCATATACATTGATATCTTCTCCACGCAATGCCTGCATAATAAAGTTAGAAACCACTCGCCCATCCTGCGGATGCATTCTCGGCCCATAGGTATTGAATATTCGCACAATCTTTATACAAAGATTATGTTAAAGGTGATAGTCAAAGAAGAGAGTCTCAGCGCAGCGTTTCCCTTCATCATAACATGAACGAATACCAATCGGATTTACATTTCCTCAATAGCTCTCAGGCTGCGGATGAACTGTCGGGTCACCATACACCTCCGAAGTCGAAGCTTGAAATATTTTTGCCTTAACCCGTTTTGCAAGCCCCAGCATATTGATTGCACTGTGAACAGAAGTCTTAAGTGTTTTTACCGGATTATACTGATAATGAACAGGTGAAGCCGGACAGGCAAGATTATAGATCTCATCAACTTCAGCAAAATACGGATGAGTAATATCATGACGCACAAATTCAAACTCATGATTATCCTTTAAGTGCAGAATATTCTTTTTCTGACCAGTAAATAAATTATCCCGGCAAAGCACATCATGACCCTGCTCAAGTAGTTTTTCACACAAGTGAGACCCTAAAAACCCCGCTCCTCCCGTAACTATTATTTTTTTCATGTTTATTAATCCAATTTTTTGTATTATCTCAATAATGTTCTTAAGCTTTCTTAAATACTGAAAATAAGGTGGGCTAATTATCCACCATTTCTAGGGCTGGTCACAAGATTGAGCTGTAAAGTATAATGTTAGGGTTTATTTATAGTGATATTAATGAATCGACGAGAAAACTCGCCTATCATTTCATTGTACGTATCATAACTAATGCTGAGTTGTTTATCAAGTTCTTCATCAAGAACAAAACGTTTTCTAGTGTTGCTATATAATACAATTTGATCGTCTTCTATTGTAAAATCCCATTGATGTAATCCGTCATAATGCAAGAACGAAGCTTCATTTTCAACAACAGTAATAATAATGGCACCACTAGCTTTGCAAACATTGACCATATTATTGATTGATAAAATAGGGTCATATGAATGATCCAATGCATTAAGGGAATAAACAATATCAAATTCTTCGTCAGGAAATATTGAGTTTATTTCTTCAGCAGTTCCTTTAATAATTTTATTATTAACATTCCTTTGTACATTAAAGCTATCTAGTAACTTAGTATACTTTTCTGCTAAAGGATCCAGCATTGTAATTGAAACTAAGTGATTTTTATACTTTGATCCAACTTTAGTAATAGGTCCGCTTCCCACATCAAGAATAGATATTTCCTCATTTACATTTTTAGACAAATTTTTTACAATTTTTGGTTGGAGTTGATATGGAATATTTTCAAGATATTTTTCATAAATTTCTTTATTCAATACCTTATTCCAAAATGAAAGTTCATTAGAAAGTCCATTTTGCCAAATGACGAAGTGCTTTTTTTTTATTGCTAGATCATGGTATCCCCACTTATGAAGACCAAGGTATGCTGCCTCAAATCCATCCTCAATCATAGCTTCGTTTGCAGCTCTTGGAACCCCATATTTTACACCTTCTAATGGTGAGAAAACAGTATAATCATTACAGATAATAATTCCATTATCTTTTACTTTTTTTACTGCTTGAGAAATATCGCGTTTTGCACCAGTATATGAATGATCGCCATCAACATATATCATATCAAAGAATTTGTCTGAGAATTCTGATAAAAGTGTTGCAGAGTCACCTTGATGAAGTACCACTTGTCCTCTTTCAACAAATGGAGCAAAGTACTCTTTATCGAAAGGTGTGTAATCAATATCTATAATGTGAAGTATTTTGGGCTTAACAACTTCTAGAATCTTTTTTGCAAAATAACCGGTTTGAGTTCCTACTTCTACAACAACACCACCTTTTGGTAGTTCATCAAGTATTTTTTCTCTATTAGGAAGTATTTTACAATTTACTAACATTTCACTAGATAGTTCTTCCGGAGCTACATCAGAAAAATAGTCTTCTCCTCCTGCTGTAAATTTTGCAATATTTTCAGCTGTATTCTCCTGTTCTGGTACTTCTTGATCTAATGCTGGATTGTTTTGACAGGTATCTTCGCAACTATCTTTTGTTTCATTGCAAATTTGTTCTTTGGCTCTTTTACCTCTTACCTTATCAATAAACTTCTGTATACTATTGATTCGCACTTTATCTCCTTTTATTATGTTATATTATAAATGTGTCAAATATAATATTATATAACTACTAGTATAACATATTAGTTCATTCTCAATTATTTGTATTTGCAGTGACATAGAAATGGTAGGTACCTACCTTTAACCTTTTAAACCACTATTTCATGTTTCTTCTCATACTCTACTGGACTGAGATACCCTAAGTACTGATTACGTCTATGCTTATTATAAAATATCTCGATATACCAGAACACCTCAGATCTTGCTTTTCTATATCTTTAAACATCCTACCACGTATAAATTCATGTTTAAGTTTTTGAAAAAAGTTTTCCTGAACTGCATTACTCCAGGGATTTCCCTTCAAACTCATGCTACTTTCCATACTATTTGATAATAGATAGTCCTGAAAATCATCACTGCTATACTGACTACCTCTATCGCTGTGATACAGTAAATATCTGATTGATCACGTTGCTCAGTAGCGTTTTCTAATGCTTTGCAAGTTAGAGTTGAGTTTACATAATTACTCATAGACCAGCCAACAATTTTCCTAGAGAACAAATCTATAACTACAGCTAAATATACCCAACCTTTTGTTGTTCTTATATAAGTAATATCACCGATCCATTTCAAGTTCTTGATTGAAGCATGATAATTTCTATTTAGTCTATTCTTTGGGTATTCAAATACCTTATAATTATCTGGCTTTGATAACGTTGTTTCTTTTTAACACAGCTAAATAGGTTGTTTTCGCGCATTACTTTACGAACGGTCTTACGTGAACACGGTACTTCTGGGAGTTCTCTTTCAAAGTCTTCATGAACTTTCCTGTAACCATATACGCCTTCAGATCTCTTATGAAATACCCGTGCATAAAAGGCCTATCGCAGCCCGTTTTATACTAGAAACTGATACTCCTGTATTGCTATAATATTTGTAATATACACTTTTACTAACTTTGAGAACCATACACATCTTAATTACTGAATACTCAGCTCTATGAGAATGAATCCAAGCGTACTTTACTGGCTCTCTTTTGCAAAGAACGCTGTCGCTTTTTTTAAGATCTCTACCTCTTCTTTGAGCCTTTTGTTCTCCTTACGTATTCTACTAGCCATCTCCTCGCCCGCTGGAGTAATAGCAGGGACTTTAGGATTACTAGGATCACCGTGCAATTTCAACACCCAAAATAGATACGCTAAGATCTCTAGCAGCTTGAGAATATGAGTATCCTTGCTCTGTTACTAATTTGGTCGCTTCTTCTTTAAATTCCTGTGAATACTTCTTTTGCTTTGACATGATAAACTCCTCCTGATTTATTATACACTATTTAAATTAGGTGTCTACCATTTCTAGGTCACTGCAAAATATGGATTTAAAACAGGTTCTCCACCTGATATTCTTATGTTGGCATTTGGCATAAACAAATTATTTTCAAGTAAATATTTAACTATTTCATAAAAATTGTATTTTCGGTGAGATTTAGTAATGTCGAAGTGTTTAAGTCTACAATAATAACAATTAATATTACAAGCCAAAGTCGTTGCATCTGCTATATAAGAAGTTTTACCAGAGATAGATGGCTCACCTTGGACACGCATAGAACAGGAGTGACAAGGTGTATCTAAAGAATAGTCATTAATATTTTTTATCCATAATTTTCTTAGATTAATAATTTCATTTGTTGATAACGTATTGTTTTCAGACTTGAAATCACTAGGAAATAATGCATCTCCTGTTATTTCATTACTTAAGTTGCAACAAAGAACAAGGTGATTAGGATAAACAACAAGACCTGATTCAATAATTTAGCACGTATATTTTATATCGCAAGTAAATTGTTCATTTTTAGCTATAAGTTTGTTTTGATCGTTCTCTTTGCAAGTAACATCTAGTCTATTTTTTAGTACCTTGATAATGTTCCTTATTCCATTAATTAACATTATAACTTCCTTCCAATTTTATTGTTTATTTTTACCTCTTACCTTGTCAATAAACTTCTGTATACTATTAATTCTCATGCTTATCACCTTTCTATTTTCGTCAATTGATTTTTTAACCCTTATTTTGTTAATAATCTGTTGTACCCCGTTAATCCGTAAACTGAAGCTCTTTTCTTCTTTTATTGTTTCTGTATTAGGGGTGTTTGAGTCAACCTCACAAGGAATATTGGTGTGTTTTAGTGTATTAACTTTTTTTCTAAAATCGGGAACTGATGACATCCCATGAAGTCCTACATCAACACAGACAGACTCATTTTCAAGTAATCTTGTTAAAGTAACAGCTGCATTAATTATATCACAAGAAACTTCTGCAGGAGTTAAATTGTGATCGATATCAACGCAGGTGGATTTTATATTATGTTTCTTAACTTGCTCTACAAAAGCATTCAACTCAGATTCTTCACAGTTATCAGTAGATAAAATATATTTGGCAGCAACGTCAGCGCCAGTTAAGGCATATTTTCCTAAGTTTTCCCAAACTCTATAATACCAATCCTTTTTCTTTTTTTGAAAATATTTCTCAGCAGTTCCACAATCAATAGACGTCTTAAGAATTAAGTTGCCATCTGGTTTTAAGTTTTTAAATACTACTTCGCTAAATATAGTTGAATTTGTAGCTATTTCGTTTTTTACCCCATGATTTATCATTAACTGTAATGATTCTTCAAAATCATGAACTAGTGTCGGTTCACCACCTGCCCAAAAAATAAATGCATCAGGTGAAAGTATATTTTTAGTTGATGTTAGTGTTTTTACAATTGGTAAGATATCGTATGAAGGTTTTTGATATTCAAGTGGCCAGCTTCTTTGTACACAATTATTACATTTTAAATTACATAAAATGGAATGATTAAAATGAATGTTATTAAATAAATATTTATTATCCCATTCGTTAACGTGATGGTGAGGGCAATCATAACAATGAAAGTCTTTATGGTTTTCAAGTTCAGAAAACATTTTTCTATATTTGTTTCTACTTTCGATAATTTTATCGATAGGAAAATTGCCACCCATAAATTCAGAAATAAGGGTATCACCAAATTTACCTTTTACTGGAATACAACAATGAAAGATCTTTTTGGGATGTAGAATAAGAGCACCTTCTACATAACAGCAACTTCTATATTTGGATTTAGACATTTTCTTCCTTTGATATTATTAATAAATCTTGTTTAGATTAAATTTTTTGCATGTATTTAGTATGTCAATATGCAGTGACCTAGAAATGGTAGACACCTGATCTACGTTTTCTATGCCACTACTTCATGCGCCTTTTCATATTCAACAGGACTGATATACCCTAAGTCCTTCTGACGACGGCGCATATTGTAAAATATCTCTATATATTCAAATACTTCTTTTCTTACTTCTTTAAGGTTTATAAACTTTTTGCTAAAAATAAATTCATGTTTAAGTTTTTGAAAAAAGTTCTCTTGAACTGCATTGCTCCATGGATCTCCTACTAAACTCATACTGCTTTCTATACCATTTGATAAAAGTAAATCCTGAAATTCATCACTGCTATACTGACTTCCTCTATCGCTATGAAACAGTAAATATCCCGACTGACCTCGTTGCCTTATTAAGTTATTCAGGGCATCACACACAAGCTTGGAATCTATATTCTTGCTTACTGATTAGCCACCAACTATTTTGCGTGAATATAAATCCATCACAACTGCCAGATATACCCAGCCCTCAGTTGTTCTAATGTAAGTAATGTCTCCTGTCCATTTTAAGTTCTTAACAGTTGTTTTGTAATTCCTGTTTAGTTTGTTTTTAGGAAACTCAAATACATTTGCTTTATTCGGCTTAGGGTATTTGTAGCGTCTTCTAAGACAAGCAAACAGCCTGTTCTCATGCATTATCTTGCGGACAGTTTCACGGGAGCAGGACAATTCTGGGAGTTCTGCCTTGAAATCTTCATAAACCTTTCTATACCCATAAATACCTCTTGAACGCTTGTGAAACACTTTCGCATGGAAGGCAATAACATCTCTCTTTTCCTCAGAAACAGAAGGTTTTCTGTTCAGATATTTGTAATCTACGCTCCTGCTTACTTTGAGAACCCTGCACATATTCAGAATTGAAAATTCTGTTCTGTGAGTATGAATCCAAGCGAACCTTACAGGCTCTCTTTTGCAAAGAACGCTGTCGCTTTTTTTAAGATTTCATTTTCTTCCTGTAATCTTAAAAATTCTTTGCGAAGACGTTTGTTTTCATCAGCAGCATCAGGAAGATCAGGCAAGGATTCAACACTGCAGTGACCTAGGTTTGGTGGACAACCACCTTTAACCTCTAAGCCACATTGCTATGCTTCTGTTCATACTCTTCTGGACTGAGATAACCCAAATATTGATGACGCCTACGTCTATTATAGAATATCTCTATGTACCAGAATAACTCTTTTTTTACGTCTTCAATATTATCATATACTCTTCCTCTAATCAACTCATATTTAAGCTTCTGGAAGAAGTTTTCTTGAACCGTATTACTCCAAGGATCGCCTTTAGGACTTATGCTACTCTCAATGCCATGTGATAATAGAAAGTCTTGTGTCTCATCACTGCTAAATTGAGTTCCTCTATCACTATGAAATAATACATACCCATTTATCATTCTTTGCTCAAGCGCATTCTCCAGTGATTGGCACACAAAAGCTGAGTTTGGGTCTGTACTAACTGACCATCCAACCACTTTTCTAGAGAACAAATCCATCATGGTACATAGGTATAGCCAACCCTCTTTTGTCTTTATCTGAGTTATATCCCCACACCATTTGAGGTTGATTTCGGAAGTGTTGTAATTCCTATCCAACCTGTTCCTAGGATACTCAAACATATTACTGTCATCATCAGAAATATGTCTGTATTTCTTCTTTGCACAGCTAAACAACTCATTGTCACGCATTACTTTACGTAAAGTATCTTTCGAGCATGATACCTCTGGGATTTCATTTACAAAATCTTCGTGAATCTTTCTGTAGCCATAGATACTGTTGGACTTACGATAGAATACTTAGCATGAAATGCTATTACTTCTCTCTTCTGCTCAGTCGCAGATGGCTTTCTATTAAGATGCTTATAGTAACCACTTTTACTTACTTTGAGAACCTTGCATATTCTCACTATTGGATATTCATTTTTATGAGAATAAATCCAGGCGTACTTTATAGGCTCTCCTTCGCAAAGAACGCTGCTGCTTTTTTTAATATTTCATGTTCCTCTTTTAATATCTTCATCTCTTTTCTGAGTTTTGCCAGTTCTACTGCTTCTGGTGTGAGAACTGGAACAGTTGGTTTTTTGGAATCTCCGTTTAATTTCAAAACCCAATCTCTAATTGTAACAACTGAAACGCCAACTTCCCTAGCTGCGTGAGAGTATGAATACCCTTGATTCGTTACAAGTTTTACTGATTCTTCTTTGAATTCCCTTGAATACTTCTTTTGCTTTGCCATGATAGACTCCTTTCGATTTATTATATATATCATTAAATCGGTTGTCCACCAAATCTAGGTCACTGCAATATAAACTAACACTATACATCTTAATGTAATTTATTATCAGCTAATAGGTAATTTGTTATAAATAGATGTTATTAGTATTTCTTTGCAAATGCAACTCGTTGTAAAATATTTTGCCTTGGTAAAGAGTGGTTGCCATGTAAACCAACATGTGTTTTAATGCCTTCTGCTTCGCATAACTTACAGAAATTAGACATATTCTCAATAATATAGTCTTCTACAATAGGTTTCTCATGACTCATATCGATATATAAATCGCAGGTATTTAAGTTATACTGCTTTAATAGATTTGGAAATAATGACCACTCATTTTCATGAAAATTATCTTGAGTCATTATATACTTAATATTAACTTTCCCTCCAGTATTTGCATATTTTTCTAAATTTTCAAATACTTGAAATAAAAGATCCTTACCCTTCATTGCACAAAAAGTATCTCTAGTTGCAGCATCAATACTTGTAGTAACAGTCAAATTATTATTAAACAAATTGTCATATATTGCTTTGGAGAATACTGTACCGTTTGTTGATACTTCATGTTTTACTCCATAATCAAGCATGTATTCAAGACAATCTGGGAATTCATCAAGTAATGCTGGTTCGCCTCCACCCCAAAAGACGAAACCATCTGGGTCAAACCACTCATTTTCCATAAGTTGTTTCAAAATAGGTAAAAATTTATATGGTATGTTACCAAAATTAACTTTATGAGTTGTAAGCCAGCAACAATATTTACATCGCAAATTACATAAAGTATAGTGTTCGATGTTTAGGCTATTAAAGAAATATTTCTTATGATCACTCCAGTTCCTTTTCAGTAAATAATAGTCACAACCTTCACAATTCCCACATTGATTTGATTTGAGAAGTTTTCTATAATGTTCACGGGATTTCTCAATTTTATCGATTGGTAAGTCACCACCTTTGTACTCACATATATAAGGCCATCCATAGAGTCCATGTAGTGGAAGACTGCAATGATAAAGACTGTCACATTCAAATGTTAACGCATTTTCGATACAAGGACAACTGATATAATCTTGATTAATCATGATTTCTCGCAATTAATTAATAAAATGAAATTTAAAATTTATTATTTTGGTTTCAATGATATAAAATAGTGACTTACTAAACAAACATAAATTACCCGTCTAAGAAAGAAATTATTTCTTTCTTAATTTTCTTTCTTATTGGCTTTGGTATTAATCTATATAGACGCTTAATAGGTTTAGAACGTTTTAACCTATTTACTACCAATTCAGAAACTAAAACAGAATTCTCATAATTTTTGTTTAAAAGAATAACATCGAGTTCTTTAGTCATTCCTAATAATACTTCTGGAAGCATTCTTAAAGAGTCAGGCATAGCATTTTTAAAAGGAAGAATCGATTGTTGATAATTTTTATAATTATCTGTAACTCTTATCATACTGTTTTGAGTTACTCTGTACCAAAACAACACATCAGGAATATTTATACAGTTATAGCCATTAAATTTTAATTTTGCATGCATTTGCCAATCTTCATGGGTGACTTTGTACACTTCGTGAAATCCTCCTATTTCTAATAATGCTTTTTTTCTATATATACCAGTCGCATCACCAAAAGTATTAAACATAATACTGTTGGTATTGCTGGCATTTCCTCCCAAAAATACGAATGCTGGGTTTTCTATGTCGTCTAAAGATGGAGCACCAAAATCTTTATGTAAATATCTCATTGAACAAGTGCAAGAATCAGCATCATTGTGTAGTACCGCTCGTACAAGTTTTGATACCATATCAGAGTGTGCAACATTATCATCATCTAAAAAGACAATATATTCTCCTTTTGCTTCTCGTATACCACGATTTCTTGCAGCACCAAGGTATGAATTATTTTGTCTGATGACTTTTACAGGGCATTGATAAGATTGAAATTCAATTTCATTTAAGTATTCTATTGCATCTTCATCATTGCTACCGTCATCAACAATTAATATCTCTTTATTGTTATAATCTTGATCAAGTAAAGAATTAAACGAGATAGGTAGAAGACTTGCTCTATTGTAGTGAGTTAAAACAAGGCTTACAAGAGGTTTTGCTTTCTTTTCTTGTGCAATATTTCCAGAGGTTGTTTTGATACACTCATCGAGTGTGTTTTTCCAATCATCAATTATTTTGCTGTGATTCCAAGATGCAATAGCTGGTTGCCATTCAAAAATAGAAAATATATCTTCTAATTTTTGGATAAGACTGGTTGGATTAGGGGTAAAGCAGACTCTATCTCTATCATTCTCATGAATTAGTTCTTTCCCGCCACCTATATTTGAAATTATTATTGGGATATCTAGCTCTAAGCATTCATAAATTACGCAAGGTGAATTATCTGCTAAAGAGGGCATAACTGCAACGCAAGGATTATTTAATAAATATTCTCGTGCTTGAAGAGAATTGTAATTAGTATAGAAATTAATCTCATTGGTTACTTTACGAACAGTAGGGTCAATCAAATTAAGAATATCAGATTGAGAATAAGTTGCACAGGAACCAAGAAAATCTATACTAACTTTATTTAGAATATCGTGGGATAGCATATTTATGGAGTCAATGAATACCCTTACTCCTTTGCGCTCTTCAAGCCTCCCAAAAAAAACAATTCTGTTAATTGATTTTGGCTTTTTTGAAGTATTTGAAACATTTTTTTGAGGTTCCATTAATTCTGGAGAAGAAACTATATTTTTAATACACTTAGATATTGCAGGTAGTTTGTGTTTTTCCTCTTTATGCCAGTTTATGAGGTACTGACTTGGGCTTATTAAAAAATCTGCTTTTTCCACGCAGGCTTGTTCAAGATCGTATAATTTTACATTATAAACGGATGCTGGTAGAGCATGATTACATCGATCACACCATAATGATGAACTATGTATCCATAATCCCAATTTTGAATTAGAAAAAGCGATACCTGATTCCTTAGCAGCAAAACAATATACACCAAGAGCTAACCAATCTGTAAAAATGTAAAAATCCATTTCAGTTTGTTTTAGTATTTCATAGATTTTATAACGAGAAGAGTTCTCAGGGGGATGAATGTTTGAATTTCCCGTAGCAAGAATAACTCCTATATTCTTGCTCTTCATTTCTAAAGAATAATTATTTATAGCTGATTTTGAATGTGTGCTTAAAGGTTGATAGCAAATAGAAATTTTTAAGCTTGTTGTTTTCGCTAAATATTCTGCTGTATATTGCACAGCGGTTCCTATACCGCCATTTTTATCTAATGGAGATAACTGATTAGAAACAAAACATATTGAATATTCTTTTTTTGTCATTTTTTCCCCTTAAAAATATGAAATAATTTCCATAAAACAGTACTTTCAAGAGCTTGTTTCTCTTGTTCAAAAGCTTGTTTCTCTTGTTCAAAAGCTTGTTTCTCTTGTTTAAGAGCTTGCTTCTCTTGTTCAAAAGCTTGTTTCTCTTGTTCAAAAGCTTGTTTCTCTTGTTCAAAAGAATTATGCTTGTTAATTAGTTGTGTTTCAATATGTCTAATTGTGTCTAATGAGTTTATGCATTCTCTGTATCGTGAACCTTCTGAATTGATTAAGTCATCTATCTTTATGTCATTATTTAAAGTTTTTTGTAATAAATTAATTTCATCTGTAAAGTCTTTTTCTTGCATATGTGTTGTGTTATAAATGTAATAAAGATAATAATATGGATGAATAGTACTCATAGTTTTGGGTTCGTTATGATCATAATCGGGAAAGAAATCATGAATAATATTGACCCTAATATACACAAAAATATTTTGCTTGTACCAAGCAGCCATATTGTTATCATTCCAGACTTTAGGTCTAATGCAATCAACAGGTTTATACTCAAATTCATCAAATATCTTCGCCCAATATTCTGGCCAGTTTTCTGATTTGTGGCCTATGCCTCTTTGAAATGGTACTGCTGCAGAGAAAACAATGATGTCTGACAGTAATGTCAGGTTTTTAATAAATTCTTTGTTGTGTTCTTTGGTAATATGCTCAGCAACTTCAAGACTCATTGCAATAAAAAATCTACGATTAATTGTTTTAGCAAATTCACCTTCAAGATTCATTTTTTGAATTTTACACTTTGTTTCTGATGTTAATAGCTCGCCTTTAGAAAGGTTATTTACATCTACTCCACATAATTCTGCATCAGTTATTTTACTAAATTCATATAACCAGTTACCTCTTCCGCAACCAATATCAATAATGCTATTAGGTCGAAACAAGTTATTTAATATAGGACAAACTTTAGATGCAGCATATGAAGAATCATAGTCTGTCACCTCATAAAACTCTTTTGAATACTCACGACTACTCATCTATTCCACCTCCATTATAAACCTTGTAGTTTCACTAAATACCTATATTTAGAGCACGATTCCTCAAGATCTTTATGACTACCAATACCAATTATCCGTCCTTGTTCCATCATAACTATCTTATCTGCATTTTTGATAGTTGATAATCTGTGCGCAATAACAACAGTTGTTCTGCCTTTCATCAAAATATCTAGTGAATCTTGAACCTGCTTCTCATTTACACTATCAAGCGCCGAAGTTGCCTCATCAAGTAATAAGATTGGCGCATTCTTAAATAGCGCCCTCGAAATACTTAAACGCTGCTTCTGACCACCGCTAAAATTATCCCCACCCTCCATAACAACTGTATCATATCCCTGTGGCAATGCCATAATTTCTTCATGCATATTAACTGCTTTTGCAACCTTTATAACATCATCTCTACACACATTATTCCTACCATATGAAATATTCTCAGCTATTGTACATGAAAATAAATACGGAGATTGAGTTACAATTGATATTTTATCTCTAAGAGATGCAAAGGTTAAATTTTTAATATTCTCACCATCGATCTCAATTTTCCCATTTTTTAAATCATATAGTCGTAAAATAAGGTTGATAATCGTTGTCTTCCCTGAACCTGAAGCACCAACTAGCGCAACCGTTTCACCTTTGTTTATATCGAGTGAGAAATCATTAATGACAGGACTTCCTTCAACATATTCAAAATTAATATTTTTAAGTGAAACTGCGTTATTAAATGATTCTATTTCTTTACTACCTTCTGCAATATTGCCTTTTATACTTAGTAGGTCAATAACTGCTTCTGCCATAGGTAAACTAGCCTGCATATCAGCATTTAGTTTACTCAATTCCTTTGCCGGTGCATACATCAAGGATAAAGCCGCTATAAACGCAACAACACTATCAAACTCAAGCTTGCCATCTAGTACCATATTTCCGCCAACATACAATACCAAAAAAATCCCAAACTTCGATGTCAGACTAGATACTGGTCTCTCACCACATCTTGCTCTTAATTGCTTTGCTGAGTAATAAAATAACTCATTATTATGTTTTTTAAGATTATCTAATTCAAATTGCTCACAATTGAACGCTTTTACTGTAACAATCCCATTCATGAATCTAAGTAATGCACTTGTTACATCCATGCCTTTTTGCATACTACTCATAGTTGTCCATCGAATTTTTTTAGACAATTTTCGCATAGCAATAGTTGCAAGCGGCACCCCAACCAGACCACATACCGCCAATTGCCAATTTATATAGAATATATATACCAACGAAACAGCGAGAGCTAATGGTCTAGTTAATAGAATTGCAACCATGTTCAGTATTGCTGACACCCCACCAATATTGGTACTCATCATATAGACCAAATTCCCCTTAGGTGAATTGATATAGTATGATAAATCGAGAGTTAGAAGGTGCTCAGCGAGTTCTTCCCGTAAATCTATCGTTACCCTTGTACTGAGCCATTGTCCGAGATAGTTCTGGTAAAAAATACCTACCGATAATGCCACAACAAGCAATAAAAACACACCTAAACACATGTAAAATAGCGAATGCTTTGATACTATACTAGGATATGCCGTTAACAAACTCTGAAATAACGAATTATTAACTATAACATTTGGTATTAAACTAATTGCATTATCTACCGGCACTTCTGGATTGATTAATTTCATTAAGAATCCCGCCGTACCAGCAATTGATGTATTCACAAATCCGTAAAGAACGCCCATTATCATCATGAATATAAAACGGACTTTATACTTATATAAAAACCTTGTGAATTTTAAAACTTTTAATAACATAAAACCCTTTATTAACTATCTATCTCTAGCGATTCTGCTAGTGAAAATACTGTCTCTTCTAAAATATGACGGCAATCTGCTTCTTGTGCCACTTCTCCGATTGCACTATATAAATCTTTATAAAACTTATCATCACCGGTCAAACGCTGCCAAAACTCTTTGACAACAAAAACGGAATACTCTTTCTTTATCTCTTTATAGTGACCACTCAATTCTAAAGGCACACCATAAAATACGCCTACGACCATATCCGTTATTGATACCTGCAAACCATTGGTTCGTGCTAAGTTCTTTACCCCTGAAAAAAGATCACATATCGTCTTTACATCATCCCTATTTATTGTCTGAGGTTCTGATTTAATCTGACAGTATTTTCTACGGTTATCTATCTGATCAATAAACTCTATATCTATACCGGTAGTAGTCGAACCAAAACCCTCTAACACTGTTGAACAAAACCGCTGGAAATTCTGCCCAAAAGAAGTATTGATCGATGTTCCAAGTACCCTAGGGTATATCAGCGCCTTTGCTATACTCTCCGGATCACTATTACCTGTCAAATAATTCGCAAATACGTATATAAGAATGGATTTAAATTAAATTCTTCGATTGCACTCAACTTCAAAGTATTATTGACATGATTCCGCATAATTACATCTTTAAAAAAGATCTTCGCTTTCTCTAATATATCATCTTTTTGAGCTTTATCCAATTACTCCTCCATTCAACCTCAATTTTACATATACACAGCTTTATAGCAAATATTAATCTTGACTTGTAGACTATCTTTCTAATAATAACCACTGCATATGTAATGGTTATTGCAAAGTATACAGAAAGAACAGATGATTACAACTAAGAATAAAATAAGGGTTACAGATGCTGCTGAGGCTCTAGTAGTATCGGTAGATACAATCCGTAGATGGGAGAAAAAGGGACTAGTTCGAGCATCTAGAGATACTCGTAATCATAGAATATTCTCACTTACAGAACTTGAGAGGGTGAAAAACAAATATTTGGGTCTTGCTCCAGATAGAGAGTTCTATACTCTTCCTCAAAAGAGAATAACCAAGTATAAAGCTATAGAGCTATTCTCAGGTGCTGGAGGACTTGCGTTGGGTCTGACTCGAGCTGGTTTCCATACAGAACTTGCCTTAGAAATTGATAAAGATGCCTGTGCAACACTAGAATTAAACAATAAAATCCACAAGCTATCCTGGAAAAAGATTATTAATGATGATATCAAAAGTATAGATTCATTTAAAAATTACCGCAATAAAGTAGACCTTGTTGCAGGAGGGTTCCCTTGCCAAGCATTTAGTTATGCGGGCTTTTCTAGGGGATTTGAAGATACTAGAGGTACTTTATTCTTTGAATTTGCTCGCTGTGTAAAAGATGTACAACCAAAGATAATACTAGGAGAGAATGTAAGAGGTCTACTTAGACACGATAAAGGCAAGACACTAGAGACAATGCAAATACTCTCAATGAACTCGGTTATGCTGTTAAATACCGACTATTAAGGGCCCAATTCCTCGATGTTCCACAAAAAAGAGAACGCTTACTGATAATTGGTATTAGAAAGGATCTAAAAGAACAGATCCCCTTCTTATTTCCTGAGGAACGTGACTATACAATTTCAATAAAAGAGGCTCTAAAGGACTGTCCAAAATCTGAAGGTGCAAAATACCCAACTAAAAAACATGATGTTTTAAAACTTGTTCCACCTGGTGGGTACTGGAAAGACCTACCAGATAACATACAGAAAGAGTATATGGGTGCTAGCTATAATCTAGGTGGTGGCAAGACAGGAATGGCAAGACGTCTCTCGTGGGATGAACCAAGCCTGACTCTAACCTGTAGCCCTGCACAGAAGCAGACCGAAAGGTGCCATCCAGAAGAGACACGACCGCTTACGATACGTGAATACGCTCGTATACAATCATTTCCTGATGACTGGGAGTTTACCGGATCTATGGCATCACAGTATAAACAAATAGGAAACGCTGTGCCTGTCAATATGGCATACCACATTGGAGAACAATTAATATCGATGTTAAAAAGTATTACTTAATCACTCTACAAAGAATTTATACAATAACAGCTAAAACCACATTATAATAAATGAAAATAAGGTTAAATCATGGCTATTCCCCTACTTGTTTCTGTATTACTACCTTCTTACCAGCATGAGCAATGGATCGGTGAAACTATAGAGTCCGTACTTAACCAGAGCTACGAAAATATAGAGCTTATTATAGTTGATGATGCCAGTACGGATAATTCTATTAGAGTTATCGAAGAATACGCTACAAAAGAGTCCAGAATCAAATATGAAACCTTTGAAAAGAATCAAGGCGCAATGGTCGCACTAAATAGGTGCTATGAAATCAGTAGTGGAGAATATATTGCAACCATTTCATCTGATGATATCTGGAAGCTTGATAAACTTGAAAAGCAAGTCAAAGTACTAGAGAGCAACCACGATATTGGTGCAGTATTCGCTCTACCAACATTTATCAATGAGAATGGAGAAGAAATAACAAATGTGAGTAATGGATTTCTCACATCAACAAAACCCAGAACAAAATACGAATGGATGAATCACTTTCTAGTTGACAACTGTATCTGCTACCCAACAAGCCTTGTGCGCAAAGAGTGTTATGAACAAATTTGCTTCTTCAATACAGCCTACCGGTCACTGCCTGATTTTCAGATGTGGATTAGGTTATTCTATCACTGCAACGTCTTTGTCATAGACGAACCTCTCATGTACTTCAGAGTTCACTCATACAATGAAAGCGGAAAGAACATACCGAATATCATACGCTGTCAGACAGAGCATAAACAGATACTAAAAACTATGCTTGAACAGATAAAATCTTTAGAAGAATTACGCAAGATATTTCCTGAACATAACAAAATGATTGATATTTATGATGACAGATTTATTAATTACTATTTTGGATTGATTCTTCTAAAGCAAAAGAAACCATTTTACCATGATCTTGCTTTTGATATTCTCTTTGAAGAATTTTCAAAAAATGAAATCACCACTGTTATAAGAAAGAATAACCTATATAATAGTGTTGATCTATCTAAACAGATAGCCGAATCAGATATTTATAAGATCAGAAATATATTAATAGAGAGAAAGCCTTATATCCATATTTTTGGTTTGAATGTTTTAGAACGAATAAAAACTAATACTCACAAAAGTATTAAATTCCTAGGGATTACAATTTTAAAAAAGAAAATAAACGCATATTAAAACCATGAATACAACAATATCTGTAATCCTACCTACTTATAATATTGGAAAGTATATACGTACAGCTATAACCTCTGTGCTTGATCAGACTTATACTGATATTGAGCTGATAATCATTGATGATTGCTCAAGCGATAACACTGTAGATATTATCAAGAAATTCGAGGCAAATGATAAACGGATCAAGTTTTACCAGAATAAAGTGAATAAAGGACCTGGAGCAACAAGGAATATTGGTATTTCAAAAGCTACTGGGCATTACCTGACCTTTATAGATCATGATGATTATCAGCAAATAGACAGATACGAAAATATGATATCTATTCTCGAAGAGACAGAGACAGATGTTGTCCTTTCTTATGCTACAGAGAAAAACGAAATCACCGGCTTATTCAAAGACCTGCCCTACCCTAAATTCTCAAAGGATATTATTGAGTTAAAAAAGAACCCAAAAGATGCTATATTCTACTTTATTCCTCCTTGGGCAAAAATATACAAGACCTCACTAATAACTAAGAATAATATAAAGTTCTCTGAAAAAAATATCATGTTTGACGACCTGATGTTCCACGCTCTTTTACTAACTATAGTAAACAAAATATCAGTATATAATAAAATCTGTTATACCCACACCTTCTTTCCAAAGAGCATAACAGGGACACATACAGATGCATTCGAATTTATTATAAATGACCATGTGAAATCATATGAACAAACACTTAACCATCCTCTAATCAACGATACCAACAGGAACATAGTTACTTACTTCTTCTATCAGCTTATTACCGAATTAATCGAAAATACACCGAAAAAGTCAGAAAAGATCTTAAAGGATAAACTAAACGACTTTTTGGGTAAACATAATATAAAAACTCCATTCAATCCTAAATTACTACGTCGTAAGCTAATAAGAGTGAAATTTGGCCAGAAGAAAATTATTATTAGAATATTCGGACTTTACCTACTAAAGGATGTAAATCTTGAGGGTACTTCAAAACCAAAGATGTTAGGTAAGGTACTACTAAATAGATGGAGAAGATTTGGTGAAATAATAAGACTCTCTACTACCAAACCCAATCAAGAGATCACATTTTGGGTAGTATCTGCTCAGTATAATGCAGGTGAAGCTACTTTAAAGTGCTTAGACTCTGTATATAACCAGAATTTGCCTAAAAACAGAGTTAGACATATCTTTATTGATGATGCATCGACAGATAACACCCCTAAGCTTATTGAATCCTGGCTCGCTGAGCATCCTGATCACAATGTTGAGTATATACGCAACGAAAAGAACATGAATATGTCTCACAACCTCTATACCGCCTTTAAAAGAGCTCCTAAAGGGAGTGTCTCTATGCAGCTCGACGGTGACGACTGGCTTGCTGATAGCAATTCTCTATCATTTCTGACTAAGGTGTACGCAGATAAGAATATCTGGACGACGTTCAATACATGGCGCAGTTCAGACAAGAAAATACTCGGACAGACCCGCAAATTTTCTACGAAAACAATCACAAACAACCTATTTAGATATTCTCCATGGAGCTCAGGACACCTAAAGACATTTAGAAGTGAGTTATTCCAACATGTACCCAAAAGCTATATGGTCGATCCTAGAACCAATTACTGGTGGAGTAGCTCAGCAGACCAAGCATTCTTCCTCTGTATTCTTGAGCTTTCTGGTAGGCACATATACCACACACACAGAATCCTCTACACATACTACATCCGTGACCATACCAAGCTAAACAGCTATAGTCTTGAGCAAGAAGACTGTAAACGTGAGATCAGAGAACTTACCCCTCTTAAGCCACTCAAATCACTACATACAGCTATGTCTAAAAGGTAACTAGCAAGAGGTTGCTCAAAGGCTTTAATTAGACGTATTTGATTTCTAAATCACCTTGCAGTGACCTAGATTTGGTGGACAACCGATTTAATGATATATATAATAAATCGAAAGGAGTCTATCATGGCAAAGCAAAAGAAGTATTCAAGGGAATTCAAAGAAGAATCAGTAAAACTTGTAACGAATCAAGGGTATTCATACTCTCACGCAGCTAGGGAAGTTGGCGTTTCAGTTGTTACAATTAGAGATTGGGTTTTGAAATTAAACGGAGATTCCAAAAAACCAACTGTTCCAGTTCTCACACCAGAAGCAGTAGAACTGGCAAAACTCAGAAAAGAGATGAAGATATTAAAAGAGGAACATGAAATATTAAAAAAAGCAGCAGCGTTCTTTGCGAAGGAGAGCCTATAAAGTACGCCTGGATTTATTCTCATAAAAATGAATATCCAATAGTGAGAATATGCAAGGTTCTCAAAGTAAGTAAAAGTGGTTACTATAAGCATCTTAATAGAAAGCCATCTGCGACTGAGCAGAAGAGAGAAGTAATAGCATTTCATGCTAAGTATTCTATCGTAAGTCCAACAGTATCTATGGCTACAGAAAGATTCACGAAGATTTTGTAAATGAAATCCCAGAGGTATCATGCTCGAAAGATACTTTACGTAAAGTAATGCGTGACAATGAGTTGTTTAGCTGTGCAAAGAAGAAATACAGACATATTTCTGATGATGACAGTAATATGTTTGAGTATCCTAGGAACAGGTTGGATAGGAATTACAACACTTCCGAAATCAACCTCAAATGGTGTGGGGATATAACTCAGATAAAGACAAAAGAGGGTTGGCTATACCTATGTACCATGATGGATTTGTTCTCTAGAAAAGTGGTTGGATGGTCAGTTAGTACAGACCCAAACTCAGCTTTTGTGTGCCAATCACTGGAGAATGCGCTTGAGCAAAGAATGATAAATGGGTATGTATTATTTCATAGTGATAGAGGAACTCAATTTAGCAGTGATGAGACACAAGACTTTCTATTATCACATGGCATTGAGAGTAGCATAAGTCCTAAAGGCGATCCTTGGAGTAATACGGTTCAAGAAAACTTCTTCCAGAAGCTTAAATATGAGTTGATTAGAGGAAGAGTATATGATAATATTGAAGACGTAAAAAAAGAGTTATTCTGGTACATAGAGATATTCTATAATAGACGTAGGCGTCATCAATATTTGGGTTATCTCAGTCCAGAAGAGTATGAACAGAAGCATAGCAATGTGGCTTAGAGGTTAAAGGTGGTTGTCCACCAAACCTAGGTCACTGCAATTGCAATCATACCAAAAAATCTAAATTTATATTTGAATAAATAGCGCTATAGTTTTAACACTCTAAATAACATAAAATTATCCTTAAAATATGTGAAAGATTATATAAATATTTTATGATTTCTGCTTGTAAAATCAATAATTTAAGGGCAGCTCATTTAGTAGCTAATAAGAGAAACTTCTTGCAGGAGGTGATATATGTGTAGCTTTGAGAAAGGGTATGCCGTAGTATTGAAGAAGACAAAATAGTGTTGTTTTGATATATAGATATACTATAATAGATTTAGGAATCACCAATACTTGGGTTATCTCAGCTCAAAAGAGTGTCAAAGAAGCATAGCAGTGTAATAGGTGTTCATTAAAGGCAGTGTAAAGGATTTTTTTGTGATGGTGAAAAGCAATACTTATTGATGTGACATTGTGTTTAAATTAAATTTAAAAACGAATGGAGAGAGGATGATACCTTTTAACAAGCCATTTATTCTTGATAAAGAGATGGAGTATATTATTGATGCAGTAGACCGTAAGGCTATCTGCGGAGATGGATATTATACAAAAAAATGCCATAAATGGCTCGAAGATGGTATAGGGTGTAAAAAAGCTTTGTTGACTCATTCATGCACTGGTGCGCTGGAGATGTGCGCACTTTTGCTTGATTTACAGCCCGGCGATGAAGTTATTATGCCTTCATATACTTTTGTCTCTACAGCTAATGCTTTTGTTTTAAGAGGGGCTGTCCCTGTATTTGTTGATATTCGAAATGATACAATGAATATTGATGAGACTAAGATTAAAAGTGCCATAACTCCAAAGACAAAAGCAATATGCTTAGTTCATTATGCTGGTGTTGCATGTGAAATGGACAGTATCATGGGTATAGCAAAAAGGCATAACTTATATGTAATCGAGGATGCAGCACAGGCTATTCTTTCAAAATATAAAGGAAGAAATCTAGGAACATTTGGAGATTTTGCAGCTCTAAGCTTTCATGAAACCAAAAATATTATTTCAGGAGAGGGGGGAGCACTATTAATTAATGATCAAGAGTTTAGTAATAGAGCAGAGATAATAAGAGAGAAGGGAACAAATAGAACAGCATTTTTTAGGGGAGAGGTAGACAAGTATAGCTGGGTTGATATTGGATCTTCTTATTTGCCTAGCGATATGATTGCAGCTTTTCTTTATGCTCAACTTGAGCATGCTACTCAGATAAATATGAAACGCAAAGAAATTTGGAATTTCTATCATGATTTATTCGGTAATTACTCTGATAAGGTACAACTACCGTATATACCTGATGAGTGTGATTGCAATTCGCATATGTATCATATTGTATTTGATAGTGTTGAATCTAGAACAGATTTCATCGATTATATGAGAGAAAGTGGAATTCATACAGTATTTCATTATATACCATTGCACAGTTCTATTGCTGGTCGTAAGTTTGGAAGAACTCCATCTAAAATGCCTGTAACAAATAAGATTTCAGAAACTCTTCTGCGTTTACCAATGTTTTATCAACTGACAGAGTCTGAGTTAGATCATATACAAAACATAGTACATAAGTACTTCCGAAGTTCGTAATAATATAAAGAGGACTAATTTGAACAACAATAAATTATCTATTGTAACGACATTATATTGTTCAGAATCACATATTAAAGAGTTTTATGAACGAATTGTCAATTCTGCAGAAAAATTATTTTGTGATATTGAAATCATAATGGTGAATGATGGCTCTCCGGATAATTCGCTGGAAGTAGCCAGAGAACTTTGTGAAAAGGATCAGCGCCTTACTCTAATAAATCTTAGTAAAAACTTTGGACATCATAAAGCTATGTTTACAGGGTTGAAGTATGCGACAGGAGATTATATTTTTTTAATTGATTCTGATCTCGAAGAAGCCCCAGAGTTGTTGTCAAAATTTATGGCTAAGCTAGAGGATAGCAACTCAGATGTAATCTATGGTGTGCAGCAAAACCGTAAAGGAAATTTATTTGAGAGAATATCAGGTGCTATTTTTTATTGGATCTTTAATAAGTTTGCGGATATAAATTTACCTAAAAATGTATTGACTATAAGGTTGATGCGGAAAAAATACCTACATGCCTTGTTACAACACACTGAATATGAGCCAATGTTTCATTGTTTGGCTTTATTTACAGGCTATAAACAAGAAGCAATTACAGTAAAAAAAGAATCATGTAGCGAAACAACATATTCATTTAAAAAGAAATGTGTTCTTGCATTAAATTCTATTACAAGCTTTAGTAATAAGCCTTTGTATTTTATTTTTTATACAGGAACTATGGTGTCTGGTGGCTCAATACTATATATTTTATATTTAATTGCAAAATATTTTATAATGGGGGTGCCGATTGTGGGGTGGACATCACTTATGGCGTCAGTATGGTTTATAGGTGGAGTAATGATATTCTTTCTTGGATTGTCTTCAATTTATATTTCAAAGATATTTGTTGAAGTAAAAAATAGACCTTTCACGATTGTTAAAGAAATTATAAATTATAAGGAGATGCAGGAATAAACGGGATTTTTGAAGTACTTTTGAAGCAATGAAGTTAATACTAAAATATATTTTTGGGGTATATAGCAGACGGAGTGTTGTAATGAGTAAAATTGCGTTAATAACAGGTATTACAGGGCAAGATGGCTCATACTTAGCAGAGTTTTTACTTGAGAAGGAATACATAGTTCATGGCATAAAGAGGCGAAGTTCTTCGTTCAATACAGAGAGAATAAATTATATATATAAAGATCTACATGATAATTCTTCTAGGTTTTTTCTCCATTATGGCGATCTATCAGATTCTACAAGCCTAATTAGAATTATTCAAGAAATACAGCCAGATGAAATCTACAACCTCGGTGCTCAAAGCCATGTAAAGGTATCCTTTGATTCACCTGAGTATACATTAGATGTTGATGCAGGCGGTACAATGAGACTACTAGAAGCTCTACGTATTCTTAATATGACCGAAAAGACCAGAGTATACCAAGCCTCAACCTCAGAGCTGTACGGCAAGGTGCAAGAGATTCCGCAGAAAGAGACAACCCCATTCTATCCTCGCTCACCATATGGAGTTGCAAAACTTTATGGCTACTGGATTACAGTAAATTACCGTGAATCTTACGGTATCTACGCATGTAATGGGATTTTATTCAACCATGAGTCACCTAGGCGTGGTGAGACATTTGTTACCCGTAAGATTACTCGAGCAATCGCAAGAATCAAATACGGACAACAAGATAAACTCTACCTTGGTAATATGGATGCACTGAGAGACTGGGGACATGCAAAAGACTATGTAAAGATGATGTGGCTAATGCTACAACAGGACGAACCGGATGATTACGTAATTGCTACTGGCAAACAGTACTCAGTAAGATACTTTGTAGAGTGTGCTTGTAAAGAAGCTGGTATAGATATCCGTTGGGAAGGCGAAGGGATTGATGAAAAAGGGTATGACAATGCAACAGGCAAATGCATTGTGGAGGCAGACCCAAGGTACTTTAGACCATGTGAGGTAGAAACCCTACTTGGTGACCCAACAAAAGCTAAAGAGAAGCTTGGCTGGGTTCCTGAGACATCATTTGAAGAATTAGTTAAAGATATGATGGACGCAGATGTTGCAGAGGTAAAGCGAAATACTCTTTGCCAAGATCATGGTTACGATGTTCTTAAAAATTTTGAAGAATAAAGTGTAGCTGTTTTAGGTAAATAAAATGTAGAATCTAGTATGAAATTATGTGAATGAGGAGGTGGCAAGGGGTTGTCATTTTGTGAAGTTTAAAATTTTCTTTTTATTGAGGATAATAAAGTGAATATAAATGTAGTACGGTACTACAAAGTGACACACACGCTTGTGTTTTTGTTGCTTTTTAGTTTTATTTTTTTTGCTGCGCCAGCGGCAGACGACTATATTTTTACACCAACAAATAATGCAGATGGGTTATTTGATACCATACTAGGGTTCTTAAATAATTGGGGTATGAGATACTCGGTACCACTTGTTAACTATATATGGTATAAAACACTGAATGGTATGTCCTTACCATATTCTGTTGGATTAATTTTAGATTTTTTTATATTTGCATTTGGAATTTGGTGCGCAGTAAAATGTGCGGTAAGCAGCAAGATTTCTGTAAGAAACACGTTACTAACCACTTTTTTAGTAATAGTGGGTATAATACGTGGTTTACCAACTTTAGATGAGTCTATATACTGGCATGCGACAGGAATATCGTATATGACAGCTATGGGAGCAATGTTTACCACCGTGTATTTGTTGTTTATCATCTCTACTAATAAGTATAAAAAAACGATTCTTCTTACCTGTATACTGTTGATAGTTTATTCTAGTGGAATGGTAGAGTCTTTTATTATTGCAAATATCACAATTGCATCTTGCTATATTATATATACAAGATGCAGTCTTCGTCATTATATTCTCTTGCTTGTCGCCATTTGTTGCTTACTTTTAACTTTCGTATTCGCCGGTAATACTTCAAGAATGAGCTCTTATCCTAATTCAGGGAAATTTTTATATTCATTGGTTTATGGGGCATTATTTGGAAGTAGAAGTATTCTGCAAAGTATTATTGATCCGTATATTTGGGGAAGTATCGTATTGTTCTCTCCTTTTATGAGTAAATTATATCATATCAGATCTTTGCATTTAATTAGTTTAAAAACAAAATTGATCTATTCCGCAGCATTAGTAGTTAACTTATACGCTATTCCTGCGATACACTATTATGGTACAGGAAATCCTCCTGTACAAAGATTAATGTGTGTATGGTATGTTTTATTCTTCATAGGAGTTTTATCATTATCTGTATTATTTGCTCCTCAGCTATGTAAATTCTCAGATATTATTGAGAGAAAAATTGCACAGATTTTTAGAAAGAAAATTTCTTCACAAAAGATTTTGTTGGCTTTATCATTATTAGCTTTTTTGTGTGTAAATAATCCACCTAAAGCAATTTATGATTTAATTTATAATGTACCAATATTTTTACAAGATACACATGAAATGCATGAAAGCATTAAAAAGCAACAACTTGATACTAATAATAATGGAGTTTTGAGATTAAATGAGTTCCTTGCAGATCCCATTTTGTTAAAAACACCATTAAACGCGGATTATGGTATTTCTAACTACTATGGATTTAATGATTTAGAAATTATTAAAACAAAAACAGATGACTAAGGAGTTAGCAATGGGATTTTTAACAGAATTACAAATTCTAAACATGGGAATTAGTAAAGTTGGTAAAAATGTAAAAATTAGCGAAAAAGCATCGATTATAAATCCAGAAATGTTAAGCATTGGTGATAATTCAAGGATTGATGATTTTTGTGTAATAGCAGGGAAAGTAAAAATAGGAAGAAATGTACATATACCGGTATTTTCAAATGTCAACGGGAGCAAAGTAGGTGTAGAGTTTGATGATTTTTCTGGTTTATCATATGGATGTAATGTTTTTTGCAATTGTGATGATTATAGTGGACAAACCATGACAAATCCAACAATTCCAGCAAAGTTTAAAAATCTTAAAGAGGAGAAGGTTTTTTTAAAGAAACATGTATTAATTGGAGCTGGTTCTGTTGTAATGCCAGGTGTAACCTTGGCCGAAGGAACAGTTATTGGTGCATTATCGATGATAACACATTCAACAGATGAGTGGGCAATATATGCAGGTGTTCCAGCAAGAAAAATTAAAGAACGAAAACGGGGTTTACTTCACCTCGAGAAAGAATATTTAAAACAATATCCATAAATATTGATTTAAATAGAAATGTTGTATTAGGAGTAAGGTGTATTCTTGAATTAGGAATGTCTATTCATTTATATTTGATATAAGGTAAAAAATGAGAGTAATTATTAATGGGTATGAATCACATCCAGGTAATATAACGGGTCGAAAAGATATAGAGTTTATTAGTTGTAAAGAAAAAGAATGTGATATATTTATTACAATGGATACGGTAGGTATGGCGAAGCCAGTAAAAACCTATTGTCGTGACGGAGGTTTTTGGTGCTTGCCATATGAGCCACCTGTAGATTATTATAGTTATATTCCTGAGACTTATAAATACTTTGATTTTGTTAATACACAATGGAATAATGAGCACACGAATATTTCCGGTAGAGTTGTTCACGACCGTTATCCGATTCTTCCTCTTACAGGTCAAAGTGTTGAGGAAATAAAGAATTTTACGCTAGGTGATAGTTTAATAAAACAAGATAAAGTAAGTGCTGTAATTAGCATAGCGAATAATTTTCCAGGGCATAAATTAAGGACTAAATTTGTGCAATATATAAATGAGCATGAGTTGGATTACCAGCGCTTTGGAATTGGCTATAATTATATTGTCGACAAAAAAGAAGCCTTACTTTCTTATAAATATTCTATTGCAATGGAAAATTCCTCTACACCATATTATTGTACAGAGAAAATAGGAGATTGTTTTGCGTGTTTGACAATGCCTATATATTGGGGGTGTCCAAATATAACAGAATACTTTCCTAAAGAATCGATGATTCTAATAGATGAAAATGACTTTAAAGGGTCATTAGAGAGAATAGAAGAAGCTGTTAGAGATGATTACTATACCAAGTATTTTGATGCAATTGTACATGCTAAAGAACGGCTTGTTGAAGAGCATACATTATATCCATATATTTGTAGATTGATAGATAAATACTATAACCCAACCTCTGAACCTAAACTACGTCTATGTCCCGCAAGGCTTTCTCCTAAGCAAAAAAAGCTTTCATTTAAGATAAAAACAGCTCTTGGAATTTATAAATTAAAAGAAAAATACAGGCAAAGGCACTGGTATAAAAGGAAGTATTAAAAGTATTTTTGGGCAAAGAAGTTCACAAGTAGTTAAGATTATAATTAGGGGTGTATTTTGAAGATACAACATAAAGGAAAAAAGCTAGGCATTACTGGGTCAACTGGTGTATTAGGTAGGATTCTTTGTAGTGAGTGTGAAAAGACGGGTATTTCTTATTGTTGCTTTAAAGGTGACATCACAGATAAAAATGATGTTACTTCATGGGTAAAGTCTAGTGAGTGCGAGTATATTATACATTTAGCTGCGTTAGTTCCTACGGATAAAGTTAAGGATGATCCAATGCAAGCATATGCGATAAATGTCGGAGGAACAATTAATCTTTTACAAGCATTAAATGAGTATAATAGCAAGTGTGAATGGTTTTTTTATGCCAGTTCATCTCACGTATATAAGAGTTCAGACAAAATAATTAATGAAGGAGACCCAACAGAACCTATATCACTTTATGGGAAGACAAAATTAATGGGAGAAAATATTTGCACTCAATTTAGTGATACAGAAGTTTGTAGAATAAACATTTGTAGTGGAAGAATATTTAGTTACTATCATGACACACAAAAACCGCCATTTTTGTATCCCAACATATTAAATCGACTAGCAACTGAGGATCTTTCAAAACCTTTCTTTTTATATGGAGCCGATTGTTTAAGGGATTTTCTTTCTGCAGAAGAGGTGGTAGGGTATATTTTAAAATTAATGAATAATAATCAAACTGGCATTATTAATATAGCTTCAGGTACAGGTATTAAAATAAGAGATTTTGTACAAAGACTTTCAGGACAGAAATTGTGTATTGTAACAAATGATGATACACCAAATACACTTGTTGCCGATATAACGAAACTAAACATTGCTATAGGATTGAACAATGAATAAAAAAATTGCATTAGCAGAAGATACTATTGCTCAAAATGAGCTTAATAGTCTTTCTGAGTGGATATTATCAAATCCCCGTCTTACTAAAGGTCCGTTAACGATTGAATTTGAAAGAGAATTTGCATTATGGCAAGGAGCAAAGTATGCAATATTTCTTAATAGCGGTTCTTCTGCAAACCTTTTAGTGGCTCAGGCATTGCTAGAGGCGAACAGATTAAAGAATAAGACAATAATTATCCCGGCAGTATCATGGGTGACAACTGTTACTCCGTTTTTACAATTAGGGTATGATGTGAAGCTTTGCGAGTGCAATAAGGATGATTTAGGCCTTGATGTAGACCATTTAGAGGCTCTTTGTAACGACCATAATCCTAGCGCTGTGGTACTTGTACATGTTCTTGGGCATGCAAATAATATGCATAGAATCAATGAACTATGTGAGAAATATTCATTAGATATAATTGAAGATTCGTGTGAAGCTTTAGGAAGCATGTGGAACGGCAAAAGACTTGGTTCTATAGGTTTAACTGGGAGCTTTTCATTTTATTATGGGCACCATATTTCCACAATAGAGGGGGGGATGGTGGTTACAGATGATATTGAGCTATATAATATTATGATGTCAATTCGTTCTCATGGGTGGGGTCGAGATGTCTCAAAGAGTGTACATGAAGAATGGAAAAAAGGTTATGATATTGATGAGGTAAGAGATTTATATACTTTTTATTATTCCGGATTTAATCTTAGAAGCTCAGATTTAAATGCATTTTTGGGGTTATCACAATTAAAGAAGTTAGATAATATTTGTAAAACAAGAGAAGAGAATTTTAATACATATAAAGAATTACTTACGGACTATTGGGTGCAGGAGAGTGATACAAATTTTATATCGAGTTTTGCATATGCAACATTTGTAAAAAACAGGGCAGAGGTGTATCGTTACCTAACTGCAAACAATATTGAAAGCAGACCGTTGATATGTGGTAACATAGGGAAGCACCCATTTTGGGTGAAAAAATATGGTGAATGTTCATTTAAAAACGCAGATCTTGTTCACAATTATGGAATCTACTTGCCAAATCATATAAATCTTCAAAAAGATGAGATTAAGTATATCGCAACAAAGTTTAAAGAAGTTGCAATAGCACTTTAATATTTAAAAGGATAATTATGAATAATCATCAGCCTTTAGTTTCGATTGTTATACCAACATTTAATAGGGCTAATTTAGTTCAGAAAGCTATTGAAACATCCTTAGTGCAAACTTACCCTTGCGAGGTAATTGTTTGCGATCATGGCAGTAGCGATGATACTCCTGATATAGTAAAAAAGTATGAAGATAAATTAAAGTATATACGTAAAGAAAAAGACTTTGGCCCTCATTTTTGTTGGCTAGAGGGTATTTTAAATGCAAGTGGAGAGTATGTACATATACAGTTTGATGATGACTGGTTGGATGAATCATATATTGAGGAATTAATGGAGCTTTTCAATCAGGACGTTGGTTGTGTTTTTTGTAATGCTAATATTGTAAATTTAGAAACGCACACATGCTCTCAGATGAGACACTTAAAGAAGAGATTTTTAACAGGTATATATAGTAATAAAATTCTTGAGAAAGTACTCATGAATACAACTGTTATTTCACCAGGTTGCTGCATCTTTCGTAAAGATGATATTATTAATGCATTGTATTTAGGCTCGTTACCAGTGAAAAATCTAGAATCATATCATGGAGTTGGGCCAGATGTTTTCATGATGTTATTAACTATGCTTAAATACTCTAATTTTGGCTATGTTAATAAAGCATTGGCTTTTTTGGGAGATCATGATGATTCAATAACGATTAATGCAGGAAAATCAAAGGAAAAACGAGATAAGATTCAAGCTAGTTATAATAATATGAAAATCTATTATTTAGGATTGCAAGATATTGGAAAAAAATGGGGGAGATATACGCGGAAATTTAACTGGATTAAAGGGGACGATTTATTGAGATTTCGCTTTATACTTAGACCTATTGAAAACGCGATAAAAATGTTTCGTAAATAGCCATGTTGATCTACAATTGTTGAAGTGGCTGTAGGTATAGTTCTATTTTAAAAGCTTGCGGAGCTGCAAAGAGAATTTAATTTTAATTGATTTCAGAGTGAAATAGTCGTATAGTAATGTTTGAAAAGAAGAGATTTACTACCTTTGTGGTTATGAAGATATTGAAGAGTCGAGGTATACAACTTTTGGATAAGTGTACTTGTCTAGTATTACATAAAAGTATATCCAAGAAAGAATACTATGAGAAAACGTATAAATAGAATGATTAAGCCTTTAGGATTGGTGATTCAAAAAATTAAAAATAATGAAGAGCCTGCAACCCCTTACCTTAAAAATGTGTTTAATACTAACTTCAAGAAAAAAGTTTTATTATCATATATAACTAGTGCATTTCTGATTAATAATAATTTTGAACATACAAATTTACTTGAATGTTATACAGCAGGAGAAATTTTTAGAAATTTAGGATATAACGTTGATGTTATTAATTATAATACGGTTTATGATAGGATTGATTTTTCTAATTACGATATAGTTTATGGTTTAGGGGATAATTTTGCATTAGCTCTAAATAAGTTTACAGCTAGTGTGCACCCGAAAACAATACTTTATGGAACAGGTGTTTCGTCTACTTATGCGAAATCAGTAACTTTAAAAAAGTCCGTTGATTTTTATAATAGAACAGGCATGCGTATACTTACATCTTTTCGTTCAAGTGTATCTCTAGATCAAGTGATGTTTTCAGATCATATAATAGCACTTGGCAATGAGTTTACACGTAAGACATATCTTGTTGATAGGGGGAATAAATCGATAGCTAATTTGAACGCTTTTTATTATGATGTTTACGATATTAATTTGAATAAAAAAGATTATCAAAAATGCAGTAAAAATATTCTGTGGTTTGGTAGTGGTGGATTGCTACATAAAGGGTTAGATCTTGCAATTGATGCAATAAGGGATTTCCCAGATCTGACACTACATATATGTGGTGCAAATACAAATGAATTGGAGTTTTGTACTTATTATTCAGATGCGTTATTAGGAAAAATACCTAACATAGTAAATCATCAATTTGTAAAAATAAATAAACTAGAATTCCGCAAACTCATGAACCTGTGTGGTGCTGTATTATCTCCAAGTATTAGTGAAGGAGGGGCTGTGGCTCTTTTAAATGTTATGGCTAACGGAGGTTTAATACCAATTACCTCAGAAGCTTCTGGGGTTGATGTTAATGAATTTGGGATTATGATTAATGAATTGACTTTGAGTGAGGTAAAAGGTAGTTTGCAGAGGTACTATGAGATTGCACCTTCGGAGCTTATGGTAAAAAGTAAAATTGCAAAGAACGAAATAAGAAAAAACTATAGTTATGATATTTATCGGGAAAATTTGTATAAATGTATTAAAGAGTTTGTTGTGGTCTAATAAGTTGAGTTTAAGGAATTATTTATACCTAATTTAAAGAGTTATATTTATGAACACTAATAATATAAAAGTATCTGTTATAACTGCTGTACTTGACTTAATAAATAATAATCGAGCAGAGAGTTTCAAACAAATGTTACAAAGTGTTCAGGAGCAGACGTTTAGTAGTATTGAGCATATAATCATTGATGGTAACTCAAATGATGGTACACAGGAATTCATAAGTAAACTAATTAGTAATTGTGATGATGTAAGATTTATATCTGAAGAAGATACTGGAATTTATAATGCTTTTAATAAAGGAGTCGCATTTGCCAGTGGGGAATGCTTAATATTCTTAAATTCTGACGATTTTCTTTGGGATAAGTTTGCTATTGAATCATTAGTTGAAGTGATGAGTGAAAAACAAGCAGATTTTGCTTGTGCTAGTGCTATGGTTTTGTTTGAGGAAAAAAAAGAACTTTTTCAACCACAGATGAGGTCATATTTATATAAAACCCCATTTTGTCATCAAACAATGCTATGTAAGAAAGATGTAATATTTAAGTATAAAGGATTTAATGAAAAATATAAGTTTTCAGCAGATTATGAGTTGATAGTAAAAATTATCATAAGTCATCATTCATATGTTATTTTAGATAAAATAGTTGTTGGATATCGTGTAGGTGGACTATCTAGTCAAAATGCCAAACTAACTAAGGAGGAAATAATTGAAGCGGTACACTCTGTGGTTTTTAAAAAGGTATTAACGAAAAATGAAACTATTAAGTTATTTAAAAGAGCATTTCCAATTATTCCAGTATTTAAAGTATTATTGTCTAGTAACCTATCAATAAGGTTAAAGTTGAGTTTTATGGTTAATATAAAGTATATTCTAAAAAATATTTTAAGATTCCGCTTTATTGTTGGTACAATAGAAAACTGTATAAGAAGAATAAGGTCTGTAACAAAATAACTTTATTTATCTAAGTTTATTAGGAGTTCACTGCAATTAACTGATGAATGCTATAAACTATTATAGAGAGTCTGTCTCTATATTCCATACTCTTTTGCTAAACTGCTTTTATTATCACCTAGGGCTATTTTATAGCGTATTTCAAGGATTTGCTGAGGAGTTAAAGTCTTCTTTCTACCTACATTCTTATACGCACCTCTTTTTTTTCGCTTATGCGATACCTTCTCTTTGGCGCTCTCTTCTCAATTCAAGTTCAAATTCTGCAAATGCTCCCATCATAGAGAGAAGGAGTTTTGACATAGCAGAATCATCTTTGCCATTAAAAGCTAATCCTTCTTTAATAAAATTAACATCGATTCATTGTCCTGTTAATTGAGTAACTATATTCCGAAGGTCATCTAAATTACGGGCAAGGCGATCCATGCTGTATACGAATAATTCATCACCTTCACGATATAATGGTCTAATAAAATAGGACAATAGTTTAAGGTGGATATATCCGATAGAATTTATTGATACAGTATTCAAGGAGAATCCACAATGGGAAAGTCGTACACCGCTGAGTTTAAAGCAAAAGTCGCACTTGAAGCAGTAAAAGGAGATAAACAATTTTCAGAACTAGCATTTAAGTATGATGTTCATCCTAGCCAGGTAACACAATGGAAGAAAGATTTACTGAGTAATCTACCAGATATTTTCTCTAGCAAAAAAAAGAAGCAGGAGAAACAACGGGAGCATACCGAAGCTAAGTTATTTGAAGAAATCGGTCGTCTCAAGGTTGAGGTAAACTGGCTTAAAAAAAATCTGACGAGCTTGACCGACTCTGATAGAAAACAGATGCTTGATAGCCTAGTAAAGAATATCTCAATTAGTAGACAATGTAATTTACTTGGTATTTCCAGATCAGCGTATTACTACGAATCAACGAGGTCAGACAAAATGGATATCCAAACAAAACGTCTGATCGATAAGATTTATATCAGGCATCCATTTAAGGGTTCCAGACGCATTATGGATGATAAAGGCATAGATATTGGCAGATACAAAGTAAGGCGGTTAATGCGAGAAATGGGTATTCATGCGATATACCCTAAAAAGAAGATAACTACCAAAAATAAAGGGCATAAAACATATCCACACTTACTTGAAAACCTAGATATCTACAAATCTGATTTAGTATGAGTGAGCGATATAACGTACAGATCTCTGAAACATGGTACACATATTTAACAGCAGTAATGGACTGACATAGCCGTTATATCATTTCCTGGGAACTATCGATGTCTCTTGCTTCAAGTTTTTGTATAACCGCACTGAATACTGCTCTTGAGAACACTAAACCAGTAGTATTTAATACAGATCAAGGGTGTCAGTATACGAGCAACAAGTTTATTGAAGTCCTTCAGGAAAATAAGATGTGGATCAGCATGTCTGGTAAGGGTAGAGCATTTGACAATATCATGATTGAGAGATTATGGCGTACGTTGAAATATGAAGAAGTATATCTGAAAGAGTACAATAACTATTTTGAAGCGCTTAACAGCATAGGTGAGTATATCAAGTATTACAATGAGGAAAGATCACATTCTAGCCTAGGTAAGCGTACTACCAGAAAGGCATATTTAAGTGATAAGAACAAAAATCGATCAGCAGCATAAAAATAGAGTAACAGTTATAAATTTCGCTTCGGACTCCGTCATCCGCTCCATTTATAACTGTTTTGAAGCTACCTTAAATAATTATTATTTTTGTCTGGAAAATTAGACCACTTTATTTGCTGGAATGCAGCAATGAAATATCTTTTTGGGGTGCAGAATAAGCGCTCCTTCTACATAATAACAACTTCTGTATTTATTCATAAATATTACCTCCTAATAATACTTATAAACCGATCAAATTATAGCTTTTACATATTTTGCAAAAATTGTGCTTTAACACCCTTCTTGTCAAATCACTGATCGAATCTCTTAGAATATTACCAACTTTAAACTCATTATTATATGATGTTACACAACACAAGAAAGCATCTCCATGGCAATCCAAACATAATGTATTATTACTAATTTCGCAAAAAGATTTTCGTCCAGGAACATAATCGCAAATTATTTGATCAATATTTCTACCGTACAATAATTCTTGTTCTTTATTACTAAAGATGCGTGGGAGGACGGACTTCTTGACTCCATCTTTTAAACTATCTTTATTTATCGTTGAAATTATAGTGTCAAAAGGCATTAGTCCTGCATTATTTAATTGAAAATGGACATTATCTGGTAAAAATTCCTTGAAAAACCCTATCTCATCATAATTATATGAAAAACCCAAATAAAACAGTTCAAACCAAAAGTTACAATTATATTTTCTATGGAGTTCAGCCAAAAAAACAATATTATCTTTTACAACATCAATGTCACCGTTTGCGTGATATCTTTCATAAACTTCTTGACTAAATCCTGATACTGAAACACGAAATGAAATGGCATTTTCTGAATTCTCTACACAAATGTAATTAACTTGTCCTTGATATTTGGCAAGGAAAGGTTACTCGATACAGTATATTTGATTTTTTTATCACAGAGAAGTTGAAAAAAACTACCTATATCGGGATGTAAAAAAGGCTCTGTCCAGTTGTAAAGGCCGATAATAGGGTCTTCTGCTTCGTGAAGTATTTTATCAGTTATTCTATCAAACAATTCAATAGACATCAGGTCGTTTGTCCTTTTTTGAACTCCTCTTCCAGAAGCGCAAAATATGCATTTTAAATTACACGTATTCAGTATATCAATGTAGAACAACATTTATAACTCCTTAAATCAAAAATAATCAATTATATCAGATATTTCATGCATCACTTTTCTTTGAAAATACAACACGTTGTAATATATTTTGCCTTGGTAAAGAGTGGTTTCCATGTAAACCTACAAAAGTTTTAATGCCCTCGGATTCACACTGTTGACTAAAATTTGACATATTCTCTATAATGTGATCTTCAACAATAGTTTCTCATGACTCATATCAATAAATAAATCACAGTAATTTAAGTTATATTATTTTAAAAGAGCAGAGAATAAAGACCATTAGTCATTATATATTTTATATTAACTTTTCCTCCTGTATTTGTATATTTTTCTAAATTTTTAAATATTTGTATTAAAAGATCTTTACCCTTCATAGCGTAAAAGGTATTTCTAGTTGCAGCATCAATACTTACAGCGTAGATTACATAAGGTGTAATGCTCAATGTTTAGACTATTAAAAAAATATTTATTATAATCATCCCAGATTCTTTTAAGTAAATAATACCAACGCCGTCAAATTGAATATCTTTATAATCCTTGTAACTTAACCAAGTTAGCATACTCAAAACATGACTCAGTAAGTTATTTGTGCTTGCCAATACCAATAATCTGACCTTGCTCCATAATAACAATCTTATCTGCGTTTTTTATAGTTGATAATCTGTACGCAATAACAACAATTGTTCTACCTTTCATTAAAATATCTAAAGAATCTTAAACCTGCTTTTCATTTACACTATCAAGGGCAGAAGTCGCCTCATCAAGTAGAAGGATAGGTGCATTATTAAATAACGCTTTTGCAATGCTCAAGCGTTGTTTCTGACCACCACTAAAATTATCACCACCTTCCATTACAACAGTATCATACCCTTGGGGTAATGCCATAATTTCATCATGCATATTCACTGCTTTAGCAACTTTTATTACATCATCTCTACCATATGAAATATTCTCAGCTATTGTACAAGAGAATAAATATGGTAATTGAGTAACTATTAATATTTTACTTTTAAGAGATGCAAAAGTCAAATCTTTAATATTCTCACCATCAACCTCAATTACTCCATTTTCTAAATCATATAGTCGAAGGATAAGGTTGATAATTGTTGTCTTCCCAGATACCGAAGCTCCAACCAAAGCAACTGTCTCTCCCTTGTTGATATCTAGTGAAAAGTCTTTAATAACCGGGTTACCTTCTGCATACCCAAAATTTATGTTTTTTAGTGATAATTTATCATTGAAGGAATCTATTGTTTTATCACCTTCTGCAATATCACCTTTTATACTTAATAAGCTAAGAACTGCTTCGGCCATAGGAAAGCTCGCTTGCATATCCGCATTTAACTTACTCAATTCCTTTGCCAGTGCATGCATCAAGGATAAGGCAGCAATAAATGCGACAACACTATCAAATTCAAGCTTGCCATCAAGCACCATATTTCCACCAACATATAGCACAAGAAATATCCCAAATTTCGATGTTAGACTCGGTATAGGTCGCTCACCACATCTTGCTCTCAGTTGCTTTGCTGAATAGTAAAATAATTCATTGTTATGTTTCTTTAGATTGACGTGTCCCCCTAGAAGTGATCCACTATTATATGGATAATAGTAGGTAAGTTTTAGGAAAGGAAACGTTATGAAAGGCAGAAAGACATCAGTTGAAAGTATTATTAAGATACTCAGAGAAATGGAAATTTTACAAGGGCAAGGATCTAGTATTGATGCAGCTTGTAAAAAACTAGGTATCTCTTCTCAGAGTTTTTATAAGTGGCGTAAAGAATACGGGAAGATGGATATCAACAAAGCAAGAAAACTCAAGGAGCTGGAGAAAGAGAATGCCCGTCTGAAAAGGCTTGTTGCTGATCTGTCTCTTGATAACGCTATGCTTAAAGAATTATCGGAGGGAAACTTCTAAGCCCGCAGAAGAGGCGTAAAGCAGTAGCTCATATTCAGAAAGAATTCAGCGTCTCAGAACGACGGGCTTGTAAAGTAGCGAATCAACCAAGATCTACTCAACGGCGAGAACATATTGTACCTAGCGATGAAAAAGAACTTATAAAGGAAATCTGCCTGTTAGCCAGTAAATACAAGAGGTATGGCTATCGTAGAATTACTGCACTTTTAAAGAAAGCTGGTTGGAACCTAAATCATAAACGAGTAGAACGAATCTGGGGAAAACTAGGGTTTAATGCTGTAAAGAGAAAGCAGAAGAGGCGCAGACAACTTTACAATGATGGTTCTATCCGTCGTCATGCTGCCACTCATGAAAATCATGTATGGAGTTATGATTTTATTTTTGATAGAACTTCAGACGGCAAAATCTTAAAGATATTAAGCGTACTTGATGAGTTTACTCGTGAATGCTTGATTCTTAAGGTATCGAGAAAATTAAAATCTACAGACGTTATAGATGTTCTAAATGAGTTATTTCTTCTCCATGGTATTCCAGAATATATTCGCAGTGATAATGGCTCTGAGTTTATTGCAGCAGCGATCAGGAAATGGCTGAAACAACTCAAGGTTAAACCGTTGTATATAAAGCCGGGCAGCCCATGGGAGAACGGCTATATAGAAAGCTTCCATGGTAGTTTCAGAGATAAATTATTATCACAGGAACAATTTGACAGCATTTATGAAGCAGAGTTTTTAATAGAACAGTGGCGGGTAGAATATAATCATATTCGTCCTCATAGTTCTCTGAAATATTTAACTCCAACAGAGTACAGAAACAGTATGAGTAAAAAAGAAACAGAGATTTATTCTGGCAAGTCCTGCGTGGCTACGCCACTTCGTCCTTGCCAGAATAAAAGTAATATTGTATATTCTTAAGTGGTATCACTAATGGGGGCAGATCAGCATATGTAAAGCATATCGCATATTGTATAGTTAAATGCAATATAAAAGTATATACGACAAATAGTAACTAATTACTCTGCTAAAGAATTAATCTCTATTATTAAGTATAAAGTCATTAAGGACTTTTTTATCTTTATTGATAGTTTTTAAAGCTTATGGTGGGTTTGTTCACTTTGGATACAAGTAGCTTTATATAGTATCACTTAAAAATCAATTTGCAAATGGGAAGATCACACAAATGGTATTGAGATCTTTTGGGCTATTTCTAAAAACAGATTGAGTAGGTATCTTGGTATTAGCATACAAACTTTTGTACTTGCATTAAAAGAGTGGAAACTTCGTTTTAATCAGTGGAATGATGATTTATAGAAATTTGTTTTGAAGATAATTCACAAGAATCAATTATATAAAATTAAGCGAAGCTATCTTGTTATGAAGCTAAGTTGTATACAGTCTATAAGTGTATTATCTTTTTTTTTAAGCCAAATTAAACAACATATATTAAAATCCTCCAAAAATATATTTCTAGAGGATTTTAATATGATTAAATTATATAACAGAAAATATTTTTAATTGATTTATGCTAATGTGGTTATTTTAGAAAAAATATTAAACTATAATTTTAGCAGTTTTTACTGCTTCTTTTGAATCTTTGCCCATGAATCTTTTAGACCAATTGTGCGGTTTAGTATGAGCTTTTTGGGAGTAGAGTCCTTATCTTTGATAAAATAGCCTGTACGTTCAAACTGGAAGTTCTCTTTATCGCCGATATCTTTTACAGATGGTTCTACAAAGGCTTCAATAGTTTTCAGGGAGTCTTTGTTGAATGCTTCTAACCATTTAGCTCGTAGGCCGTCTGGGTTTTCTTCAGTAAAGAGGTAATCGTAGAGTCTGATCTCAGTCTTGATTGCATCTTTAGCAGATACCCAGTGAATAGTACCTTTAACTTTTCTTCCGTCAGGTGCGTTGCCACCACGGCTTTCAGGATCATAAGTACAGTTGATCTGAGTAATGTTGCCTTCTGCATCTTTGATTATATCTGTACAAGTGATGAGGTATGCATAGCGCAGGCGTACTTCTTTACCAGGAGCAAGTCTGAAGAATTTCTTCATAGGTTCTTCCATAAAGTCAGAACGCTCAATATATAGCTCATTTGAGAAGGGAATTTCTCGTGTGCCTGCCGATTCATCCTCTGGGTTATTTATACCGGTGAGAGTCTCACGTTTATCCTCTGGATAATTTGTAATAACTAGTTTTACAGGATACATAACTCCTAGATATCTGTTTGCCTTTTTATTAAGATCATCGCGCAAGCAGTGCTCAAGAAGTGCAATATCAACTCGACTATCAGCTTTTGCAACGCCAATACGCTTGCAGAATTCTCTGATTGCTGTAGAGGTGTAACCTTTGCGCCTGAAGCCTGAGAGTGTCGGCATTCTTGGGTCATCCCAGCCATTTACATATTTCTCAGTCACTAGAGTCAAGAGTCGTCGCTTTGAAAGAACAGTGTAAGTAAGATTCAGACGTGCAAACTCAATCTGCTGTGGGGCATAAATTCCTATATTTTCAAGGTACCAGTCGTAAAGAGGGCGGTGGTTCTCAAATTCCATAGTACAGATTGAGTGGGTTACACCTTCGATAGAATCTGATTGGCCGTGGGTAAAGTCATACATAGGGTAGATGCACCATTTATCACCTGTTCTGTGATGGTGTGCGCGTAAAATTCTATACATAACAGGGTCACGCATGTTTAGGTTTGGGTGAGCCATGTCTATTTTGGCACGTAATGTTTTAGTACCGTCATCGAATTCTCCAGCTCTCATACGTTCAAACAGGTCAATATTTTCTTCTACAGATCTGTTTCTGTATGGGCTATTCTTGCCAGCAGGAGTTGTGCCATCCTTACCACCAGCTGATGTTCCGCGGTACTCTCTGATTTCTTCTTCACAGAGGTCGCAAACGTATGCTTTGCCACTTTTGATCAGTTTAATTGCCCAGCTATAGAGTTGTTCGTAGTAATCTGAGGCAAAACATTCTTTTGTCCATTTAAAGCCAAGCCAAGATACATCTTCTTTGATGGAATCAACAAATTCCTGCTCTTCTTTTGCTGGATTAGTGTCGTCAAATCTTAGGTTGCAACTCCCATTATAGTCATTTGCTATGCCAAAGTTTAAGCAGATTGACTTTGCGTGTCCTATATGTAAATAACCATTAGGTTCAGGGGGGAAACGGGTATAAACATTATTATTGAATTTACCTGTTCTATTGTGTTCATCGATGATATCATGAATAAAATCGATAGAGCCTTTTTTTTCATTACTCATTAGTGTATACTCCATAAATAGAAATATAAATAGTTAGCTAAAAGTATACATTTTAGAAGTTAAAAAAAAAGGGATTCGCAAAAAATAATAATGATTTAATTGAGGATTTATATTATGAAAAGAGAAGAATTACTGGAAAGACTGAATATATATAAAAAAGAAATATACAGAAGAGCGTATATTCTTTTTTTTGCCATCTTGCTACCTGTCATAATTGTTTTTATAGGAATTGGGATGCAATATAATATTGTTGGATACGGGCTTTGGGCAACTATAGTGTACTTTGCAAGCTTTGTACTCATAATGAGTGGAATTGTGTGGTGTTTTGTAAGAATGGTTACTAAAAGTATACCTAAAAAAATTGGGCTTTTGTGCCCAAAATGTAATGCTCCTATTATTAAAAATAATGTAGAAAAGTTTATGAAAACAGGTGTTTGTGAATTTTGCAAAGAGCAGATTTTAAAGAATTAAATAATATAAAGTGAGCGTTAATCAGCCCACTTTATATTATCAATAAGAAGATTTGCACCAGATTTGATATTTTTAAAGTATAATGAAACTCGAGCACAGTTATCTGGGGATCCTAAGCTATGAATATAGTCCCCCTGAGGGTCTCGGCGCGAGCGGAATTTCTCAAGTGGGATTATAACGTTTCTATTCCATCCAGCTTGTAGGGTTATTCTTTTTGTTTCAAACTCATCCCAACCGGTGATCCGACTTTCAGTTGTGAGCCCAAGTGAGACGTTGATATACTTCTTGCTGGCATTGTAAATGTCTAGAATTATTGCTGAATTATCAGATAGGTCTATCCGTCTTCCTTCATAATCTGGAATAATATAATTAATACTTGTTATGTCTTCTCTTCCTGGGTTGATATTTACCATCAGAGCTTCGCCTCCTTGCCCATCAGGTGCTATAGCAATTTTAACACTATTACCCCATTTTGGAGCTTTCCATCCTAGTGTGCTCCTGTCAACACCAGAAAAGTTCTGCCAAGTATAGCTATTAAATTTAGCTTTTTGATTAGCTGTGGTCTTTACTGGAGTATTACCAGCATAATTACCAAAGATTGTAGTAAAGATATTGGATAAAAGTGGGTTATATACCTCATCACTTCTACATCCTGTAGCAATAATTCTTCTTTTGGAGTTAGAAGATAATTCTTCAGCAAAAATGATATTCTTTCTATTAATATTATATACAGAATTATATATTTGATCATTTTTTGCAATAGGTTTAATCTGGCCTATAGTACTTAATTCTTGAGGGATTCCTTTATTCTGTATCCATAAATATCCACCACTTGTAAGATAATCTTTGAGTAAGTCTATTTCGGTATTATTGAACTTTACTTTATTTGTTATTACTAATTGACAAGAAAGAAGATCAGATTCAATATTTGATGAATTATTAAGACTGATAAAGTTTATTTTTTCATTTTCATATTTTTCGGGGTCTATAGTATTATTACCGGCAGATAAAACACCAATATTAAGTGAAATATGGTCAATACCAGCAGTACTATCAATGTTATTTAATAGTTCAAGGTTTTTTGGTAATTTTAATAAATCTGCTCCAGTTGGTATAGCTGTCTTTAGTCTTTTAGGGCTATTGGTAATTGTAACTTGCTCAATATTTTGAACCGATATTTTTGAAATTGGTATATTATTATTCAGCGTGTCTATGGTATTAGTGTTAATATCATCGATATCAATATTCTGTATGTTATCTACGGGTATTTCAGATACAATTTTAACAGAATTTTTCGTTGTAGAGATTTCTTTAGATGCAAGTTTCTGTATGTCTGGTTTTTTAGGGATATATTTTTCCTTTTTAACTATACTTTCAGAATTAGGTGTGTTGCTACGTGTTATCTCTGATTTATGATTTATAGCAATTCCATTTGTGTTTGTTAATCTTGAAATTTTTCTGTCAATATTAAGGTCTAGAGAATCAATTGCAGCAATAACTTCTGGCTGATTAGTTAAATCATCAATATCAGATATAATTTCACTATCAGGTATTTCTACTTTTTGTTCGTTTATATCTAGGTTCTCTTCATAATCATTCTTTACTGGCAGTATGATTTCTTCTTGGTCAAGACTTACTTTATCTAGAGCGAGGTCGTCAATTTCAGGAGATGCAGAAGGTATTTCTGAAATGCTGTTTTGAGAGGAATTAAAGTTTCCTCTTGAAAGATCTAAACTATTGTTGATAGCAGCAAAATCCATACATAGTCCATCAGAAGTGACACCAGGTATAGTTTCGACAAGATTGTCTTCGAAATTCTCTGAGATTATTTTCTTCTTTGTTAAAATTGGACGGGGTGTAGTTTCTGTAATTATATCATTAGTTTGAGCGCTTTGAGCAAAGATTTTACTCTCTAGATCAGTTATATTTTCTGGCACATCTTCTGTTGGGATAATTAAATCGTAATCGTTATCTGCCTCTATAGGGGCAGTCTTGTCAAGACTTGTCAGTAGCTGTTCAGGATTCTCAGCTAGTGGGGTGTTTTGTGTCAATGACTTCAATTGAGTGGCTTGATTTATTTCTCTATTGAGATCTCGTGACAAAATATCTTTATTATTATTTATATTCTGGTTCGGGAGATTAATTTCATCAAGTTCTGCAAGTTTGTTGTCATGTATTATTGATGCGGGTTCAATTTTATCAATTTCATGAGTAGGGTTGCTACTGGTGAGATTCTTATCAATATCAGTTGAATTAAGAATATTATTAATCTCTTCATTAATAGAGACATTATCATCGATAAGTTCTGCAAGTTCAGCTTTATTATTACTTAAATCTTGGGGATTGGTATTTTCGGTATTAGCAAGTATTTCTTGTGAGTCAAAGATATCATCAAGTGGTGCTTGTGGTTTGAGCGTTGAACTTAGTTCTTCCTGTAAGTTTTTTATATTCTGTAGACCTTCATTACTATTTTTTCTTAAGGGATTTTTAATTGCTAATTCACTGAAATTAAAATCTGCTGTATCTAAAATTATATTTTCTGTAGAATTTATTTTAGCGAATGAAATAGGGTTAACATTGGTAGAAATAGTATCACTAGCAGTCAGTTTGCTTTCTGCAAGATCAATTATTTCAGTATTAACCGGTGTTTTTGTTGGTATATTGTTGAAATCAGCGATATTTGATTTGGTATCGTTGTTCAGGGCTTTTAAAGTACTTATATTCTGATTAATATAATTATTTTCTGTTGTTGCACTTGCAATAACCATATTTGTAACAGGTGGTTTTGCTGGAGGAGTATATGCATTGCCAGTTACTATTATGTAGCTTGCAATAAGTGCAATAATTGGAAGGTGGAGCGTAGCAGAAAGTAGGGCAAAGCGAACCATCCTTTTACTAGATAATTTCCGTATTATCAGTAGAATTGAACCTAATGCAATAGTCGCAATAATAATTAGGATAACGAGTAAATTACTTTCTTGCTCTGTGCGTGGGGTAACAATTTTTGACGGTGTTATAGTAACCTCTGAGGCTTTTCTTGTCAACTCGAGTTTGGGCGTTTGTGCTTTAACTTCGGTTTTTTGAGTTGGTATAATTTTTGGCTTTGGAGTAATTACAGGCTCTGGAATTTGCATCTCATGGTTAAGCGAGCTGACAGTAATATGACGGCTGATTTCAGGAAGGCTCATTTCATGAGTAAGGAATATCGTTTGTTGTTCTTTACCTTTTGGGGCAATACAGTAGGTTAGTTCAATAGCCTGTTCCAGTTCTCCAGCTTTGATAATTATCTTTTCTTTTTGTTCTTCGTTTAAATTATAATTCTTAGATAGAATTGTGAAATTAATATTATTGGTCTCTTCTGGTTTGATTATGTGATTATTATCATAATCAATATCAAAGGTAGGGTTGATTGCTGTAATTGTAAGTTTTGTAGGGTTAGCTGCTTTTAGGCAGACATTAATATTGCAGGTTTGTTTGCTACCTTCTTCGAGGTAGCCAAGACTTATTCTGTCTCGATCAACTATAAGTGCTGAGTCAGTAATATTTACCGAAACAGGTAGAGTGATACCTGTTTCTGGAGTTGTTAATTTGACATTTCCTTTATAAGTTCCTGAAGGCATGTCTGCTGGAATGTTGAGCTCAACTTTGAGTTCAGCATTACCTTCGGAAATTTTATGCGCTGCTAGTCTGAGGTTTTCGGAGTTTATTGAATATACAGAGTTTTTTAAAGAAGTGAACGATGCTGTTAAAGTTGTGGGTAGGCCAGAATAATCAAGATTGATTTTACTGTCTACGGTTTCCCCAGCATAAGCAGTGTTGAATATTAGTTCTGAATCTGATTTCAAGCTATAAGCTATTTCTGGTTCTTTAACTTTGATAATTTGACGTTTTAGTGTACCAGCACTTGTTTGCCTAATATATGGTACTTTGTTGGAGCCCCATGCTCTTAATAGCAGATCTAGATCGAATTCGTTTTCAGCAGGGATTTTGCAGGTGTATATGCCATCATCAGCATTGCCATCATTATGCTTACCGTCATCGAATAATTTAATACCTCCGCGCTGAGAGATAACTTGAATATTAGAGTTATTAACTGCATTGCCGTTATCTGCAAGAGTTCCACTTAGCAATACATGATTACCATTCTGCAGTGGTGGGAATGAATCTAGGTAAAGGCTAGTATCTCCAGTTACATTAAGCTCAAGTTCACGTCTTGAAGCACGGTTACTAATTTGTACTGTCCATAGTCCTGCTTCAGGTTTGGTTACTCTTATCTCTGAGAAGCTAGAGTCTTTTGAAGGGGTAACATTGAATATCTTTCCTTCTGGAGAGATCAACTTGAATATTACTTCATCCATACCTGCATTGAGCATAAAGCTTATATCATTTATTGAATTATCAACAGGTATACTGATTTCATCTTTATTTGCGGGTAATTTATTGCTGAAAATTACTTCGCGTCTACTGATTACAGAGGCGATACGTTGATAGATACCGAGAAGATCATTATCTGTAGTGGCTTTGAAGAATGAGGCTTTGGTATCTGCTGCAATCTGCTTGAGTAAGCGGGTGTCAGCTTGATTTGAAAGTCCAATACAATATATAGGAATATTGTTTCGGGCAAAATCTAGGTGCTGATTCTGATAGATACTTGACTCATTTTTGCCATCAGTCAGTAAGACAGCAGCTGTACGCCTGCTTTTAGCATTACTCAAAACATTGAGCGCTGTAGTAAGGGCTTCTCCTATGTCTGTTTGTCCAGCAGTACTAATAGAATCAATTGCCTGGCTTAATCTTCTGTTATTTCTAACGGGAGTCAAATCTGCAATAATTTTTGATTTATTATTGAAAGAAACAATCCCAATGTTTTTGATGCGCTTATCAGATCTTGCAATATCTGCAAATGCTTTTGCAGCTTTTAACCTAATACGGTATGGATCATTACTGTGCATGCTTAGACTGCTGTCTATAATAAGTACAACGTCAACTTCATCATCTTCGTAGCTTACTTTCTCGGAAAGTTCGGCATTATATATAATGTGATCATTTTTGTTGATCTGAACATAAACTGTATGCTCACCTCCAGAACGTTGTTTTGGTGGCTTGCGAATGTCTAGGAAGATATGGTTATTATACTGCCAGAGCAGAACTTTGTCTGCTTTATATTTGTTGCGTTTGCCAGTTGCAACATTGAGAGCTTGAGGGTAGATATAAATATTAAAGTCATCAACGTTAAATTTCGTTCTTCCATAGCTCTGAGGAAGGGTAATATTTAATTTGATATTTTTTGGATCTCTTGGCGATCCAGCTTGATGGTTTAGCAGGCGCGTGCTAATTTGAGTTGTAGCAGCATACGTGCGGAGTGTGAGTGCACTCAGCATACATACAATAATTAAAATATAACATTGAAATTTATGTAATTTCATCAAGTTATTTCTTTTCTACAACTGGAAGATCAACTCGTTGGATACCTGATTCTTTACAGAATCCCATTATTTGCATTACTCTGCTATACTGCACTCCTCCGTCACTACGGATGATTACACGTTTGCCTAAATTATTATTCTTCCACTCAACAAGTTGCCTTTTCAAAGCTGAGTCGTCAATAATCCTACCATTAATTATAATAGTTCCATCTTTGTGAACATTAAGAATAAGGTTTCCTTTTACAAATTCACTTATTGGGCCGGTACCTGTTTTAGGTAACTCTACGCGCTGGTCATATTCTTTCTGGTTAAAGTTGGTCGCTACAAGAAAGAAAACTAATAATAGGAAGACCACATCAATCAGCGGAGTGAGTGGAATATCAAAGTTATCATTTTCCTTGCTTATTGCCCGCATAGTATAGTATTCTCCAATATCTTATGCTGCCTTTGATTGTTCAATATCGTCTGGTTTTGGCTTTACAGCTATAACTTTATCGACAAAAAGAAGGGATTTATCCTCTACTTTTCTCATAATTAATTCAGACTTTGTTTTTAAATAGTTGTATAGTATGAAAAATGGGATTGCAAGTACTAAACCAAACGCTGTAGTGTATAATGCCTGGTATATCCCTCCAGCAAAGATTGTAGGGTCGCTCATACCATTCTCAGAAGCTTGCTTGAAGGCATCAATCATACCTATTACTGTTCCTAAAAGTCCTAAAAGTGGCGCGATGCTTGCGACAAGACCTATAGGCTTTATGTTCTTTCTTTCATCCCATAATGCTCTGGAAAGATCATCATCAATGCCTCGTTCCATCTCTTCACGTGAGCCTGAACTGCGTGTAATAATTCCTTTGTATGTACGTGCGATAAGTGAGTTATCTTCAAGTAAGTATGAGGCGATTTCTTCTAGTGATGAAGATTCAAGTCTTGAACTTATAGCCTCTGAGAAAGTTGGTTTTATGTAGTTTTTTATTCTTAGGGAGATGATACGCTCTATTGCATATGTTAGTCCAATCACAGAGCTAATGAGCATAACCCACATAAGTCCGCCACCATTCTGAAGCATATTATTAATTTTAGTTATTAGACCTTCAGCAGTAGTATTATCTCCCGCATAAGCAAGAGAACTTATAAGTAAATAGTAAGCTGAAACTGTTAAGAGTTTTAAATATCTTTTGCTCATCATTTATCTGCCTCCGATAGTAATAGTTCTTCAGCTGTATGTGCTGATGGGGTATTTGCGTATATGTCAATTATTCGTTTTAAATCGTTCTCTGCAGGTTTTGCTTCCCCAAGCTCTCTCGAGGCTTCAACAGCTTTGAGTAGGGCTGCGGCTGCGACATCCCTCCATTGAGAATGAAATACATCTACTTTACGAAATTCTTCGCGAGCTAGTTTAAATTCGTTTTTTTCCATTGCTATAATACCTAGTCCAAATCTGGCTTTTGCTGCAGCTTCACCGTTATACTTGTCTGCTTTGGCAAGATTAAAGTAATCCTTGGCATCTTCACTTGCTCCCAGCATGAGTGCAGCCTGTCCTGCACCCCAATTTGCTTCGTGAATTAATGGACTCTTTGGATAGCTTGAAAGATAGTTTTTGAATATTCTTAAGGCTTTGCTGTACTCTTCAAGCTGTAGTAATGTTATGCCTTGACCATATCTCGCTCCCATTACAATATCTGTATTGTTGCTCTTGCTTTCTGCCTGTTTGTATAGTTTTAGAGCTCGAGAGTAATCCTTATTTTGTCTGAGAAGTTTGCCTGCTCTCAGAGCACTTTCTGAGAAAAGGTTGCTTGTAGGATATGAATTGCAGATAGCAAGAAATTCATTTAATGCATTTTTTGAGTACGCTTCTTCTTTATTTGCAAGTTTTAAATAACACCATGCTAGGCGATAATGAGTCTTATCTGCTAACTTGTCATCTGAGGCAGAAAGAACTTTTTTGTACCAGTTGATAGCGTTTTCGTAAGCTTTCTGATTGTAGGCAACTTCTCCGAGTCTGAATTTTGCTAGTATATTGTTTTCATAATTAGGGTATTTATTCAAGAGCTCTACAAGTATTTTTGTAATATTTGTATAAACTTCAGATTTTGAATTATTATCTTTTGAGCTTAAGGTAGACCAATAAACTCGGCTTAATGTATAAATAGCATCTGGATATTCTGGTAAGTCCTTATTTTTAAGTAATTCTTTTAAATTGTTTATTGCCGTATCATATTTACCCTGAAGGCTTGAAATTTTTGCAAGTTCAATCTGAGCTTTGCTCTTCAGATCTGATTTAGGGTAATTATTTAGCAGTTGTTTGAGATAATCCTCAGCGGTAGTTAATTCCTTATTATTTTTACTGTAAACAGCAAGAATATATAATGCATTACAGCAGTATGTACTGTCTTTATAATTGGTAAGTAGAGTTTTTAATTTTTTTGCTGCTGACGCAGTATCACCCTTTTCCTGATCGATCCAAGCACTTGAGAATAACGCCGCATCAGCAATATTTGAATCTTTATTTATCTGATAGCTTTGTTCATAGCCTTTTAATGCTGCATCAACATTACCTAATGAATATTCCGCTTCGGATTTATAAAACTGTAATTGGCTGAGAAGATTATTTGCTTCATTATTATTTTTATAATCTATAAAGAAATTATTGATATTTTCTAAAGCTGAGTTTAGATATTGTTTATGCTTTTCTGACGCGGGTTCAGCTTTTTGAGATAATAGAATGTTGTTTAAGCAGAGGCGGTACTTTGCATGCATTATAATATTACTATACTCAATATCTTTAGAGTTAGAGTTTGTAAAGTTCGCTGCAGATGAAATGGCATTTTTGAAGTATGTGTGAGCAATTTGAAGATTATCTGCTTCCGTTAGTTCGCCGAGTCGGAGTAGCGCTGCAGCAAGTCTTGGGTTATTTGGATAGCGATTGATATAATCGCTAAAGAAATCTTTGGCTTTTGTCTGAGCTTCTGGGCTATTCTTTATTTTGAATAATGCTTCTGCGAGCCTTAGAAGTGAAGCAGCGGCGATATCTTTTGCGTCTTGAGCAAATTTTTTAGGGTTATCAACCTGATGACTAGAGAGGAACTCCGTAGCCCATTTCTCTGATTCTTGAGCAAGCCATTTATAAGCGATCTCACTTTTCTTTGTATCACCAAGAATGTCTTGGTAATCTGCTATCGCATATGCCGCCTGTAGACGCAGTGGAGTGTCGGGATAGTTCTTTAACAGTAGTTTTATAGCAGTAGAGGCTTTTTTATACTCTTTTTGTTTTGATCTGGCTAGGGCGAGTTGATATAGAGCATATGGTGCATATTTGCTATTAGGAGCAAGCTTGACAATTTTCTGAAATATACTTGCTGCTTTAGCGTATTCTTTATTGTCAAAACTTTTCTCAGCAAGTAAAATGCCAGCTTCTATAGATAAGCTTTTATCTGCTTGTTTATTATTTGGATCGAATGCTTGGCTCAACAGTTCAGACGATTCAGAACTGGAGGAGTCTTTCTGTAAAACACCTAGTCTTACTAGAGCAGCCTGTTTTTTAGGGTGTGATTCTGAATTGATAACTATTCTATATTCTTTAATAGCATCTGCAGTATTACCTGCTTCCTCAAAGGCTGCGGCTGCATCGAAATGTGAATTCAATGCATCATTTGTATTTTTATAATTTATAGCAGCATTTTTAAATGCCTCTGCAGCAGCTAGAGTTTCTTGCAGACTGTAATAACACCATCCGAGTCCTGCATAGCTTTCAGCTATAAACTTACCTGAAGGATAATTTTTTACAATTGATTTAAAACGTTTAGCTGCAGCTTTATAGTCTTTTAGCCAGTATAAGCTTTCTCCTGCATAATAAGTAATGAGTTCCTGTTTGTCGGCTTCCAGCTCAAAATCAATATCATCAAATAGTGAGAAGAAGAATGAGCTTTGCTGGTAATCTTTGAAATTATATGCAAGAATTCCGGCACTCGTTAGGGCGTCAGGAAGGAATTTTGAAACGGGATATTTCTTTTGGAAATCTAAGTATGTCTTGATTGCTTTCTGGTAGTTTGAATTTGCAATATTATGTTCGCTTGATACTGCAAGTCTGTTGTAACATTCAGCGAGCCAGTAGATAGAACTTTCTACTGGTTTTGAGTCTGGATATGCATTGATTAATTTTTCATAAAGTTTACCAGCTTTTTTAAATAGTTTTGCTCTAAAGTATGCATCTGCACCATATGCATACGAATTAATGATAAGTGATGGTTCCGCATTCTGGTATAGCATTATTATCTTCTCATAAGCGCTACCAGCACTATTGTCTTTGCCTAGGCGAGCGAGGCAGCTTGCCATGTAGAATAATGCTTTAGGCGCATCATTACTATCTGGATTGGTTTGTACAAAATTGTTGAATTTTTCAGCCGCACTTTTATATTCCTTTCTCTCTTTCATGAGAGCAAGGGCATACTTATAGTCTTCATCTGCGTATGAAGCGCAGCATGTGTGCAATGCAATAACTGCAAGCAGTGTAAAGAGTTGTAGCATTTTTTGCGCCATTTGTAGCGATCCCTTATAATATTATCTATAAGATTAGAGTTATTGTCTTCAATTTTTATCGGCATAAAGTATGGTTTAGATGGAGAAAAAATTTAGGATTTCATTATATTTATAGGGAGTTTAGTTGATTCTTGATTATAATATTATTATATATGTATCATTTGTGAGTAATATATCGATCAAAAAGCCAATAATAGGATAGTTATAGATATGATAAGAGTTCTATCAGATATAGTTCAGAATAAAATTGCTGCGGGTGAGGTAGTTGAAAGACCTGCTTCGGCAGTAAAAGAATTGGTTGAGAATGCTATAGATGCTGGAGCAGCTAGAATTAATATTGAAATTGAAGAAGGAGGAATGCGAGCCATCAGGATTGCAGATGATGGTTGCGGTATGGATAAAGATGACCTACTGCTTTCAATTGAGAGGCATGCTACTAGTAAGATTCATGATGTAGAGGATATTTTTTCCATCTCTACTATGGGTTTTAGGGGTGAGGCTCTTCCATCCATTGGTTCTGTTTCACGTCTTACAATTTCTACTTGTTTAGAAGGGCAGGAAGCAGGAAATTCGCTTAAGGTTACAGGTGGTAAGATTGAAGGGATAACGCCTGCGCCACCTAGAAAAGGAACGATCGTAGAGGTAAATGATTTGTTCTTCAATACTCCAGCAAGACGTAAATTTATGAAAAGTTCAGCCGCTGAGATGGGGGCGATAAATGAGACTATCACCCGTATTGCTCTTGCTAACCCAGGGGTAACATTTATTGTCAAAGGCAATGGCAAGAAATCAATGGAATTGGTTGCTAGAGACCATCTTGATGAACGCATTACTGATTTATTTGGCAAAAGTATTGAATTGCTGCCTGTAGAGTATACAACCAGTAATGGTGAGCTTAGAGTTAGCGGATTTTGTGGTAGGCCGCCAGAAAGCAGAGGAAATAGCAAATTTATATATACTTTACTAAATAATCGCTGGATAAAGCACCCCGGTATTAATAAAGGAATTCTCGACGCTTATCAGGGAAACTTACCTCCGCGTAGGTATCCTTTTGCTGTACTTTGTTTCAACATAGATCCGGCAAAAGTTGATATTAATGCTCATCCTACAAAAGAAGTTGTGAGATTTGAAAATAATTCACTATTTGTTGGCGGCTGCCGAAAAGCTATCGAGAATACACTTAGAGGCGTGGGTTCCGCTGAAGTAGTGGATAGAGCAAGAATTGAAAGGATGAATCAGCTGAGAGAAAGCTCTATTAGAAGTAATACTGAAGGGTACATATCAAATAGTGCAAAGTCAGGAAGTGATAATGACGGTTCTGCAATTTCCAAGTATCTCGATTCTGATTTCAGCTTTAGAGACAGAAAAAATCTAGGTTATGAGCAGAAAAGAGCTATGCCCCAGTATAAAGTGGCAAGTGATTTGAGCAGTAAGTCTTTTAAAACATCATTTGCCTCTGATAATAAAGCTTCTTTTGAGATAAATAGTGGCAAGCATGTCGCATATAATGATATTACTAAAGAAAAACAAGAGAGCTTGGGTATTGACTGTCAGTCTAAATATAGGTATGTAGGGCAGGTTGGCGGAAAGTATATAATTGCGGAATATGAGGATGGAGTGGTATTTATAGACCAGCATGCTCTGCATGAGAGGTGGAACTATAACCGCTTATGTAGCAGAGAGTATTCTCTTGATTCACAACGTCTTTTAATCCCTATTGAAATTGAGCTTAGCGCTGTTGAAGAGGCGCTTATTGTTGAGAGTATAATCGTATTAGAAGAAGCTGGATTTGAGATGAAGCTTGAAGGTTCCGTCCTGTCTATTACGGCGCATCCTGATATCCTGAGACCTCATAATATAGAAAGAGTGGTCCGTGATATTTTAAATGATATTGACGCTTCACCTGTCAAAGAGTATCGGGATAGAATTAATGCTTCTCTAGCCTGTAGATCAGCAGTATTGTTTGGCACAAATCTAAGTGATGAACTTTGTAGGGATCTTTTAGAAAAACTTGGAAGTGGTGCGCTCTTTACATGTCCACACGGCAGACCTACGAAGATCGCCTTTACCTGGAAAGAACTTGCATACAAATTTGATCGGTAGTGTTGAATTTGATTTCTGATGTTTCCAAATTTTATTTTTAGGGCACAAATTTTTTAAAGAAGAAATTATGGGCATATTTTAAAGACAAAATTTTAAATTTAAAAGTGTTAAAATAATTTCAGATCTGTTTCTTTCAATATCATATATTTTATATAACCCGTGAGGGCTTTTGTTTGTAGCTATCAATATAGAGTATATTGTTGGGTGGTTTTTGGTAGAATTTCTTGATTCTATATTAAAAAATATAATAATAATCTTGACCAAGCTATGAATATGAAGCATACTAGTATATTAATTAAAGCGCTTTAAACTTTTGGATTAGATGTTTTAAGAATAATGTCATTAAAGATAATTGCAGAAAAAGCTCAGGTTTCTGAGGCCACAGTATCATTGGTAATGAATAATCGTCCTGGCGTAAATGCTTTGACTCGAGAAAAGGTGCTGGCAATAGCAGCTGAAATAGGCTACGTACCTAATAGCATAGCTAGAAGTTTAGCTATGAATAAGAGTAATATTATCGGGTTGGTTATAACGGATGTAGAGAATCCATTTTATGGAAGTTTTACTAAGTATGTAAATGATATTGCAAAAGATAATAACTACTCCTTGTTCATATCGATTTCATATCATGATGAAAATATAGAATCAGAGATACTCAATACATTGATTGCTCAAAGGGTAGATGGAATAATAGTTACTCCTTCGCATAAGGTGAGGAGTAACGTTGATATATTTGACCAAATTGATCGGAAAAAAATCCCTTGTGTATTGGCAACTTCAAATTATATGCGGGAGTCTGATAAATTTGTAATGACAGATTACGCAGAAGGTAGCTATCGTTTGACGAATTACCTGCTAAGCATAGGGCACAGGCGTATAGTTCACATTATAACAAGCGACAAAGATTCTCCTATAAATTCCTTGAGAACGGAAGGTTATAGGAGAGCATTTGAAGAAAACGGTATAAAATTTGATGATGATCTGATCGTAACCTGTAATGGCGCGAGTATGAATTATGCATATCTGGTTGCTAAAAAACTGATGCAGAGTAAATTGCCTGATGCAATTATTACTATTAATGATGTTATGGCAATTGGTGTTGAAAAGGCTGCAAAAGAATTAAAAATAAGAATACCTGAAGAGCTATCAGTTGCAGGATATGATGATATTTTGCTGTCTACATTTACTGAACCTCCACTTACTACCGTAAGGCAGAACATAGAAGAAATCGCAATCCAGAGTATGGAGATGCTATTCAATTTGATTGATAAAAAACCTGTTGCCCAAGAACAAATTTTTATTCCTCCGGAATTAATTTTACGATCTTCAACAATGGTAAAATCTTGAATTATATTGAATCAAAATATAATTTTGCTGTTGGTATAAATTTCAAAGCTATATAATTATAAATACCTATTTTGTGCTATCATCACTTAATAAATTCAACACTTTCCTTAAGTAGTATGGCTTATTATATTTTAATCTATCCTATTAAGTTCTGAATTATGCTCTTTTGTAAGTGCGGTGAATTTTTTCTCTCAAGTAAAATGATAATAGCCGCATAATGCTAATGCGCTTTTGAAAAGTTTCTTGTTGTACACACATAGATTATTCATTATAACTTAATTTATTAATTCGAAGTATTGGCAGTATAATTATATCTTTTAGTTGCAAAAATGAATCATTTTGTGTAATGTAAGTTTGTAATAGAGGTTATATAATTAAACTTTGTTTAATTAAAAGCAGTTTTTTAGAATTTTTTTTTATATTACATGTTGTTGAAAAAGCAGTAGATATGAGAAAAATCTTTTAAAGCGCTTTAGGAAGATGGGATAAAATATTTGCTTAATAGTAATTAGTAAGGTAAATTGTTCTATAAGTTTGTCACATTAATTGTGATTATTTTGTTTTTTAGTTTTATTTAATAATTTAGGAGATTGTTACATGTTGAAAAAGATATTATTGGTTGCCGCATTTATTGTTGCTTTCACTATGTCTGTAAGTAGTTCTTATGCCAAGGAAAATTTACGCTTTGCTTTTTCAATTCCAAATATTGCAAATCCATATTTTATTGCGGTAAATCAGGGTTTTGAAGCTCGTTGTAAAGAACTTGGGGTTGAAGCTGTAACAGTTGATGCGAAGTATGATGTTGCTAAGCAGGTTAGCGATTTTGAAAATCTAATGATGCAGGGTATAAACGGTATTCTTACTTGCCCTATCGATCAAAATGCACTTATTCCTGTTGTTGAACAGGCAAAGGCACAAGGGGTAATTGTAATTTCTGAAGCTCAGGAAGTTGACAATGCTACTGCAAAATTCACAATGGATGAATATAAATACGGCTCAATAATCGGAGCAAATGCAGCAAAATGGATCAATGAAAAACTTGGAGGAGAAGCTGAAGTAATTATTATCTCTCAGGATAATGTTGAACCAGTTATTCAACGTGGTAACGGTATTCAAGAAACAATTGAAAAACTTTGCCCTAAGGCTAAAATTGTGGCAAGACAAGCAGGTGATACACCAGCAATGGGCATGAGAATTGTAGAGAATATTCTTCAAGCTCACCCAAATGTTAAAGTAGTAACAGGTAACAATGACTCTGGGGCTCTTGGTGGATATGAGGCAGTTCTTTCAATGCAGAAAAATACCCCTGATATGTATGTAGGTGGTGCAGATGCTACTGCTGAAGCTCTAGCAAAGATGAAAGAACCAAATAGTGTTTATAGAGCAACTGTTGACTTGTACCCATATAAAACTGGCTATGATGCAGCATCTCTAATGTATAAATATGCAACTGAAGGCGCGCCAAAAGAACAGACAATTGTTGAAATTGGCATGGCTCCAGTATGGCAGGAAGATGTAATAAGCGGAAAATTCCCACCTAAAAAATAGTAGCAACAAAAGCAGAGAGCAATATCTAAAATAATGAACTATTCAATGCCTGAGGCTATTATTAGCCTTAAGGCATTGAACAAAATAGTTAAATGATATGCGTTGGGTGTTTGAGGTATAGGCAATCGTAGTTAGTAGTAATTGGAGTAAACTTACGTAGAATTTCTGTATTTGCCTTTGAATACATAGTATTGTCTACTGTAATCAGGCAAAGTATTAGAAAAATAATAAATGAAGGTAAAAGGTGTAAGTTGTGTCTGAAACAATTTTAGAACTTGAAAAGATAAGCAAAGAGTATGGCGGTATACATGCGTTGAATAATGTATCCTTCTCTATAAAAAAAGGAGAAGCACATGCGATTGTAGGAGAGAATGGTGCAGGGAAATCTACACTTATTAAGATTCTTACAGGAGCTATCGAGCCATCTGAAGGCAGAATCATGTATAAAGGCAACTGGCATAACATGATGACTCCGTCAACTGCTTTGCATGATGGAATATCTGCTATTTATCAGGAATTTAATTTAATACCATATTTAACAGTAGCAGAAAATATCTTCTTTGGCTGTGAGCTGATGAAAGGTATGTTTAGAGATACAGAGCTCATGAATAAAAAGACAGTAGAGCTCTGTAAAGAGATGGGGGTAGATGTAAACCCTAAGAGTCAAGTTGCAGATCTTGGTGTTGCATTTCAGCAGATTATAGAAATTGTTAAATCAGTTTCTAAAGAGACACAACTGTTGATTATGGACGAACCGACAGCGCCATTGACTAATAGTGAGCGTGATTTCTTATATAAAATTGTAGAGCATCTAAAGAAAAAAGGTGTAACTATAATTTATATCTCTCATAGATTGGAAGAGGTTTTTTATCTTTGTGATCGGGTGACAGTATTACGTGATGGATGCTATATTACTTCGAGTGAAACCAAGAATACAAATGAGCAAGAACTGATTTCATGGATGGTTGGTAGAGAGATAGATATGTTGTTTCCGCCGCGTAGTTCTCATATTGGCGAAACAGTACTGAAGGTAAAGAATCTTTGTAATAAAAAACTTAATAATGTTTCTTTTGAATTGAAAAAAGGTGAGATACTTGGTCTTGGTGGATTAGTAGGAGCAGGGCGGACAGAAGTAGCTCGTGCAATTTATGGTGCTGATGAGATTGAAGCAGGTGAAGTTATTCTCAACGGTGAGAAAGTATTGATTTCAAGTCCTTTGCAAGCAATTGAGACAGGAATAGGGCTAATCCCTGAAGATAGAAAAAATCAAGGTGTACTCCTTGAATTGCCAATATTTACCAATATTTCATATAGTGTGTTAAAGAAAATTTCAAAACGCTTCTTTATTAATGAAAAAGAAGAAAAAGAAATGTGTCAGGGTTATAAAGACAGTTTACGAATTAAAGCACCAAACCTTAATTTGTTGGTAAAGAATCTCAGTGGTGGTAATCAACAAAAAGTGGCAATTGCAAAAGTTTTAGCTACGAAGTGTGATGTATTAATTTTTGATGAACCAATTAGAGGTATTGATGTAGGTGCAAAAGAAGAAATATACAGACTCATGCGTGAATTGACAGAAAATGGTAAGAGTATATTAATGATATCTTCTGAAATGCCGGAATTACTTGGGTTGAGTGACAGAATTCTTGTTATGAAAGAAGGTGCAATTGTTGCAGAATTATATGAAGACGAATTTACACAGGAGAATGTTTTACGCTGTGCTTCGCTAGGGAAAAAGGACTAAAATGATCAAGGAAAGTAATATAAGGAAGTTTATTTCCAACTATGGTATTATATGTATTCTTGTATTGTTGATTATATTTTTCAGCATTACAACCAGAAATTTCTTCTCATCAATGAATTTGTTTAATGTTTTACGCCAGGTATCAATTGTTGGTATTAGTGCTGTAGGCATGACAATGGTTCTTATCACTGCAGGTATCGACCTTTCGGTGGGTGCAATGATAGGGGTGAGTGGTGTTGGTGCTGCAAAACTAATGCTTCTGGGATTTCATCCAGTTTTGGCATGTATTATTATGCTTATTATATGTGCAGCGTTTGGTTTTATAAATGGTATTTTTATCAATGTTTTTAAGATTCCACCACTTATTGCAACACTTGGAAGTATGACTTCATTACGTGGTTTGGCGTATATTGTAACAGGTGGTCTTCCAGTATTTGGCTTTGGTAGAGCGTTTTCGGTACTTGGTCAAGGGTATATTTGGGTAATTCCAATTCCAGTAATATTCATGGTTATTACTTTTATACTAGGGATGATATTCTTGAGCAAAACTCGTTTTGGACGTTATATTTATGGTGTTGGTGGCAATGAAGAGGCATCAAGGCTTGCTGGTGTAAGTATTGCTAAAGTGAAGTATGCGGTATATAGCTTGAGTGGTATGTTGTCTGGGCTCGCAGGTCTTATTTTACTTGCCAGAATCAGTAGCGGACAGCCAAACGCTGGGACAGGGTATGAAATGGATGTTATTACTGCTTCAGTACTTGGGGGAGTAAGCATCAGTGGAGGAGAAGGTAAATTACGCTTTGTAATCTTTGGTGTATTGCTTATGGGCGTGTTGTCCAATGGTATGATTATGATGTCAATCAATGATTATGTTCAGCAGTTTGTCAAAGGTTTGGTCCTAATTCTTGCTGTTGCATTTGATAAGTATATGCTGCAACGCAAGTCTTAATTATTTTCTTTAGAAAATAAAAAAATAAATGAATTGGTAATATATTTATAACTTGAATAGCTTTAATGAAAGAAGGCGCTAAATGAAAAGATCAGAAATTAATAAGATTATGAAGGATTCTCTCGCTTTAGCTGAAAGCTTGAATTTTAAACTTCCACCATTTATGTATTTTTCTCCAGATGACTGGAAAGCAAAACAAAATGATTATAAGGAATTGAAAGATAATATGTTGGGTTGGGATATTACGGATTTTGGTAGTGGAGACTTTACAAAGCAGGGTTTAGTAATGTTGGTGTTGCGTAATGGTAATCAAAAATCAAAAGAAGTATATAAAAAGCCATATGCGGAGAAACTCTTGGTTTCATTTGATAATCAGTTGACTCCAACACACTTTCACTGGTCAAAGATGGAAGACATAATCAATAGAGGTGGCGGCAATTTGATTACATGTGTATGGAATTCTGACGAGAATGAGAATAAACTTGATACACCAGTAGAAGTAAGTATTGATGGAAGGCGTTGTACTGTTGAAGCTGGTGAAGAAATATGTATCAAACCAGGTGAGAGCATTACTATTGAACCAAAAGTATATCACTGTTTCTGGGCTGAAAAGGGGACTGGAGCAGTTCTTCTTGGAGAAGTAAGTTCTGTAAATGATGATACTATTGATAATAATTTTTATGATAAGCAGCCAAGGTTCCCTGATATTGATGAAGATGAGCCAGCAGATCATCTGCTTATAACAGAGTATTAATTTATTCAAAAGAGTAGCCAAAGCACAAAAGAGCAAAGACAGCAATATTTATTACGCTGTCTTTGCTTTTTTGTTTTATCTCTTAAATATTTGTTTTTCGCGTGTCTTGTTTAAGAATATTCAATTGTTTTGAGTTACAATGCGATTTTTTACATAGAAATAAAAATAAAATAATAAAAGGTAATGGTAACTTCAGTAAAATAAAATATGAATATTTGTTTTATTTGACAAAAAAATTTTTCAGTTATAGAATTATAATTAATAATTATTTGTAAGCACTTTAAAATACAAGTGAGGAGATGTGGTAATGGACACTGAAAATAGCAATAATACTCCTGTGAAAGTTGAAACTGTTTCGACTGATGCTGTAAATAGCATGAATGTAGATTCTGAAACAAATGGGGTACAAAATACGCCAAAAAAAAGGAAAATTCCGTGGTTTAGGCTATTTTTGTTAATTATTGTTGTCTTCCTATTTTTTGATATTGCTAAGAGGGTAAAAGCTAGAAGAAGTAAGCCTGAGCAAGTTGCAGAGATAGTTTATCCAGTAAAAACAGAACTTGTAAAAAGGCTAAGAGGTAACTTTGAAATGCAGTATGCAGGTACGACTAAAGCTTTCAGGCAGGTTGATATAGGTTTTAATGTCAGTGGCACATTGAATCAACTCCCTATTAAAGCAGGCATGACAATAGATAAAGGTGATGTCATTGGGGCGCTTGATCCTCGGGATTTTCAGAATGATTTAAATGCGGCTAATGCAAATTATGTAAATATGCAGGCTCAACTGGCTCGAGTTCAAAAATTATATGATGCGGCTGTTGACCCAAAGAGTAAACTTGATGAAGCTGTTGCAAGATTTAAAGTCACTGAAGCTGATTTGGAAATTGCTCAGAAAGCACGCAATGATACTGTCCTTCATGCGCCATTCAAGGGAATTGTTGCTGTCAGATATGTTGATAATTATCAAGTAGTAACTGCTGGTCAGCCAATAATAAGCTTACAAGATTTGACAACTCTGGAAATCGAAGCAGATATTCCTGAATGGTTAGTAGCCAGAGCGACAAACGCTGAAAATATTGAGATATACGCAACGTATGAAGCAATTCCCGCGGTTAAAATACCTTTAAAAATAAAAGAATTTACTGCGGAAGCGAGCAGTAGTACAAGAACTTATGTTATGAGATTTTATATGGAAACGAACCCTACTGATAGTAGCGTGACAATCCTACCGGGTATGACAGCGAATATAACAATGATGATAAAACCTCAAGGGGATAATGTGCCGGAATTCATATTACCTGTGTGGGCCGTAAATAGCATTGGTGGTGAGAATAAACCAAGTGTCTTCCTTGTTGATCAGACTAAAACTCCATGGACCGTTCATGAAAAAAAGGTAGATGTAGGGGCGATGACAGGCGACTCTATTGTTGTGAAAGGAATTCTTAATGATGGTGATAGGGTGGTAATTGCTGGAGCTACAAAACTTCAGGATGGCATGAAGGTTAAAGATTTGCCCTCATTTTTAAAATCAAATATTGCTAAAAATGAGAGTGATGAAGGAAAAAATAATAATAACGAGGCAATGCAGATAATGCCGGAGGATAGTAAATGAATATTGCAGAATCCGCAATAAAGAGAGCTGTTACGACAGTACTCTTTATACTGGTATTATCTGGGGTAGGATATATTAGTTATTGGAAGCTGGGTTGGCTGGAAGATCCCGTCTATACTATCAAGGATGCAATGATATATACCCGGTATCCTGGGGCTACAGCTTATGAAGTAGAGCAGGAGGTAACCAATACTCTTGAAGATGCGGTTCAGGAGCTTAAGGAGTTGAAGCGAATTCCAAAGTCTATTTCGTTGCCAGGGCTTTCAATTATTGATGCTCAGATACAGGACAAATTCAGTGGTTATCGGTTGAAGCAGATTTGGGATCAGCTCAGGCATAAAATACGTGACAATCAAGATCAATTACCACCAGGATGTCAGGAGCCAATAATAAATGATGATTTTGGCGATGTGTATGGTGTAATGTATGCGATACTTGGTGAAGGATATACCTGGCGTGAAATGAAGGACTATGCAGATTATTTGCGTAAGCGTTTATTGCGTGTGCCTGGTGTTGCTAAAGTTACTTACTGGGGCACGCAACAGGAAGCAATATATTTAGAAGTCTCGAGATCAAAGCTTACAGAGCTAAACTACTCCCCTGAAAAGCTTATACAGGCAGTGACAGATCAGAATCTTGTCACTCAGTCTGGACAGGTTATGGTAGATACAGATTATGTCTGGATATTTCCTACGGGTGAATTTACTAGTGTGGATTCAATTGCTGACTTGATGATTAGAGATGAAGCGTCAGGTACTAATTTTAGAATTGGTGATGTGGCTACAGTAAAACGCGGTTATGTTGAACCATCCTCAGCTATGATGAGTTTCTCAGGACATGAGGATAATGACAGCTATGTAGGTACATCATGTCTGGGGTTATGTATTGCCCCTAGAGATGATGCCAATGTTGTAAATATGGGTGAAGCAATTAAGAAAGAGCTCAAGAGGCTTGAAGATATTCGACCAATTGGGATGGAGTTGCGTCCAATTGTTTTTCAGGGGGATGCAGTAAAAAAATCGATCAATGACTTTATTGTCAACCTTGGGGAGTCGGTCGCAATTGTTATACTAGTACTATTAATTTTTATGGGATTAAGAAGCGGTATGATTATTGGCGCTTTGCTGCTGTTTATTGTGGCTGCGACTTTTGTGTGCATGTATATTCAGGAGATTACGCTACAAAGAATATCTCTTGGAGCACTGATTATTGCTCTGGGTATGCTGGTAGATAATGGGATTGTAATCGCAGATGGTATGCTGATAAATATACAAAGAGGAATGGATAAAATAAAAGCGGCCGGAACGATTGTAAAGCAGACAACTTTGCCATTACTTGCAGGCACAATTGTAGGTATTCTTGCTTTTTCTGCAATCGGGTTATCTCCAGATTCTACAGGTGAATATTGTGGGTCACTGTTCTGGGTTATCTTTTATTCTATGCTCTGGAGCTGGGTTATGGCAATTACGGTTGTGCCGCTACTCGGATTCTGGATATTTAAAGGTAATTTGAATACTGATAAAGGTATAGACGCAAAAGATCCTTATGATACAGTATTTTATCGATTTTATAAAAAACTTCTTGCGGGATTATTGCATTATCGTTGGTTGGTGTTATTAGTTATGGTAGGACTATTGGCTGTAGCTGGATATGGTTTTAATTTTGTTAAGCGATCATTCTTTCCTGAGTCAGATTCACCAAGAGTCTATATTGATTTCTGGGAACCACAGGGTACAGATATTAGAGTTGTTGACAAGCATATAAAGGAGGTTGCAGCCTATCTTACAGGGATTGACGAGAAGACAGGTAAAAAAAGATTTTCAGATATTCGTTTTGTCTCTACTTACGCCGGTTCAGGGGCACCGAGATTTACATTGACTTATTCTCCTCAAACAGCAAATACAAGCTATGGTTTTATATTGGTTGAGCTCAAGGAATTGAACCAAGAGGTTATCGATCATTTAGGACCAGCTATAAATAAATATTTAACAGATAATTATCCAAATGTTATGGCCAGTGTTATGAAATTCAAAATGGGGGCATCATATGATGCTACTATTGAAGCTCGTTTCTTCGGCGAAGACGCTAATGTACTCCGTAATTTGACGCAGCAGGCTATTGCAATTATGCATAAGATACCTCAAGCGCGCTCTATAAAGAATAACTGGAGAACTAGGGAAAAGGTAGCAAAACCGGTATTCTCTGAAGCTAGAGCTAGGTTTGCAGGAATTACTAGAAATGAAATGGCTAATGCATTGCAGATGACCTTTGTCGGACAGAATGCAGGGCTTTATAGGGAAAAAAATAATCTGATACCAATAATAGTCAGACCAACTTTAGAGGATAGAAATAGTATTGATGATATGTATTTTACCACGGTCTGGAGTAATCAAGCTAATAGAAATGTTCCGATTCAGCAGATTGTGTCCGGATTTGAGACAGAGTGGCAGGATACTTTGATATATAGAAGATACGGTATGAGGTGCATGACTGCTCAGTGTGAGCCGATTGATGGGGTTACGGGGCCAGACTTGCTCGCAAAAATGAAGGCAGATGTTGAGGCTATTAAGCTTCCGCAAAATTATTCATTGGAATGGGGTGGACAGTATGAGAGTTCAAATGATGCAAACGCTGGCCTTATGAAAACGCTTCCTATAAGTTTTTTGTTGATGGGTATGATAGTTATAATTCTATATGATGCAGTAAAACAAGCGCTTGTAATCTATTTAACAGTACCTCTTGCGGTGATTGGAGTGACTGTAGGGTTGCTAGTAACTCATATACCGTTTGGTTTTATGTCTTTGCTTGGATTTTTAAGTCTTTCTGGTATGATGATTAAAAATGCAATTGTGCTGGTGGATCAGATAGATCAGGACAGAGCTGCGGGGAAAACTATTTATCAGGCTATACTTGATTCTGGAGTAAGTCGCGTCAGACCAGTTGCACTTGGTGCTTCTACAACTGTTATGGGTATGATACCACTTCTTACAGATCCATTCTTTCAGGGTATGGCGGTTACTATTGTATTTGGTTTGTCTTTTGCGACAATTCTTACTCTTTTAATTTGTCCAGTTATTTATGCTGTGTTCTTTAATGCAAAAAAATATGAGTAGGAAATTGTAGGGATTTTGTTTAGAAAAGGTAGTTATGAGAGCTTTTGATTATAGTAAAGAAGATTTTAGAAATATGGATCCTTGGAGATTATTCAGAATAATGTCTGAATTTGTAGAAGGGTTCGAACATATGTCTGAGGTAGAGAAGGGTGTAAGTATTTTTGGTTCGGCAAGAATTAAAGAAGGGACTAAATTTTATGAATTAGCTAGAGATGTTGCCAATAACCTCTCTTTAGCGGGATTTGATATCATTACTGGCGGTGGTCCTGGTATTATGGAAGCAGCAAATAGAGGTGCTAATGAGAGTGGAGTTGGAACTACTGTTGGGCTTAATATTGATTTGCCTTTTGAGCAAACAGGGAATTCATACGTTCAACACGGTATTAATTTTAGATATTTCTTTGTAAGAAAAGTAATGTTTTTAAAGTATTCTTGCGCAGTAGTTGTAATGCCGGGTGGCTTTGGAACATTGGATGAATTTTTTGAAATTCTAACATTAGTTCAAACTCATAAAGTTCCGGCGACACCAATTGTTTTGATGGGTGAATCGTTCTGGTCTGGAATGATTAGGTGGATTGAAGAGGCAATGCTAGGAGATGTTGACTGTATGATTTCGCCAGAAGATCTTAAGCTTATAAAAATTACAGATGACCCTCTGGTTGCGGTTGAATATATTGAGCGTGAGTATGGAAAAGCCAAGATAAAAAGTAGATAAATCAGAATATAGTTTATATGGAATTTTTGAGGCTGGGTTATTTCCAGCCTCAAATTTTATCTATTTTTAGGAGGGTATTGCTCCAAAATTTGATTTAATACATTAGCAATAGAGTTCTCTCTACTTTGTGAACTAGCCATAAGAACTCGGTTATTAGAACCATAAGCATAGATAGTAATAGCATTATCGTCAGTAAATTCTTCGAAAAACAACCAACCAGGAAACATTGGAAACTCACCCATACATTTTTTATTTAAATCATTCATAATTTATAAATTCTCGAATACAAAATTGATAACTATTTTTTTAAAAACAGGATCGTTTAGCATTTCCTGAGTAGGAGGCTTGAAAGCTCCACTATTATGTACATCTTTTAGAACACTCCTTGCAACCGAAATTTCAGTTGTAATTCCTTGAGGAGAAGCTCCTATAAGTTGTATATCGTCTAAAAGGCCTTCAGAGTTAATTGTAAAACTCATAAAAACTTGTCCTTCGTGCATACTAATAGGGTTTATTTGTTGTTGAATAATAATTGCATGTTGTATTCTTGTAAGAATCTGATCCATATAATCGCCATATCGGCTTTTTAGTACTGCAATAGATTTTGAACCAGTATAGATTGCTGAAGAATTTAAACGTTTTTTTAGTTTACCACCGGTGCTTGAATTGGTGCTACTAATTTTTCTTACAGGAATTTTTCGTGTAGTAATTTTGCGCTGCTGTTTAGGCTGCTTTTTTTGTGGCACTACAGGCTTTGCCTTGGTCGTAATTTTAGCCTCAGGTTTATCAATAGGCTTTTCATTTATTTTGCTTATTTCATCAGAGGATGTAATGCCGGGTACTTCTCTTTTGTTATATTCTTTATTTAGTTTAATTTTTTTGGGCTTTTTAGGGATTGAAAGAATACTTGTTAAATCATTTTCTATATCAAGTTCTGGAAGATCGGGTACAATTTTCTCCTTTACGGGCAGGTTTACAATAGGTTTTGGCGCCGGCTTTAGAGTTGAAGTTGGTTTGGCAGTCTTTTGTGGAATAACTTCAGATACTGGTGAAGGAGAAGGTGTTAACTCAGGTGAAGGTATTGATCCAGGTAATGGGTTTCCTCGGTCAAAAGATGATACACTGGAATTGTCTGAGTTGTTGGGACCAAGTTTTGGCAAATCTTGATTGACAGTAACATCTCTAGATTGCCTGCTGAATTTTCCAAGCATTTTTGGTTTTTCATTAACTACTTTTTCGTCTAATAGCTTATCATCTACAAGGACATAATTTAGCGAATCTTTTTGAATTGTGTCTGGAGCCTTTTTAAAAAATAAAGGGAATAAATTTCTATCAAAAAAAATTATTGCAGTAAAAAAACTAAAGTGTAATAGCATTGCTAGTAACAATAAAAGAAAAAAATTTCTTCTTAAAGATCTGCTGCTTTTACCTGCGTTTATGAGGGTGGGTATTTGGAATTCATTCATAGCATTCAGTTGATTAGTGAGAAATAAATTCTAACTATTAAAAAGGGTAAGAAATAATAGATACTATATATAATGTATTATAGCAAATATAGAAAACTATAATAGAGATTGTCCTATAATATTTAAAATAATTCGTTAATATATAATTATAAACTACAGAATCCAATAATACCGTTAAAATTGGTTAGTTATAAGTATCAAAGATACGTATATGCCGATAAGGATTTGTAAAACGTAAATAGAAAGAGAATTAAAATTATTAAAAGCTATAAATAATGAAAAAAAGATGATTTTTTTTTAAAAGGAAATTTCAGCGAGTAAAATTTAAAAACGATAGCCTAGAAAAAATTTATAATTTAGTTTTCCAAAAATTTAAGAAATATTATGTGAAAAAGTATGATGTTAATTTATTGTTATTCAATGAGTTATAGGAATAAATATAAAGTGCTTTAATAGGGCATTATAGAAAAAGCATAATTGCAAATAATGAGATATTCGTATTTTGAGGATGCTGATTATGATCAGAATAGTAAAAAATAGACCAAAGTATGAAGAGAATTTATATTTTTTGCTTTACAAAAGAAGTCAAAGCGGATATCCTTATAGAATAATGTCGTAGAAGGATAGTCTGATAATGTTGAAAATGAAAGTTTAATATATTATAAGACATCGACATATTGATATTAAAATCTTTAGTCAGTTGTAATTTTGTGGAAAGGGTTACGCTGTTAGTAAAGTTTTTATTATTATGAAGTAAAAAAATTATGTGATTTATTTAAATGTAAGTATCGCTTTTTATTGTTTTTGTTGTTCTTATTGGGGGAACAAAGGAGAAAAGGATTATGAGGATGAGTATTAAGGGGATTATGCTTGCCGCTGCAGTTGCTCTTTGTGGTTCTGCTTATGCAAGTAATGATGTTGATATGCCTGCTGAACAGGGCATGATTATGGCTAGCAACGATATGGTTGCTAATCAAGAAGGTTTTTACAACAACAGTGAATCTGTTGTTAAAACATCTGCTGATGTTGAAGAAGGTATGGAAGTTCCTTTCGTTGAAGGTAAAGGTGCTCCACGTCCGATCGCTGGCTATGCTTGGTGTCTAGTAACTAAGCCTGCTACATATAAGCAGGTTGCTACAGAATGTATGGTTCGTCCAGAAACATACTACACAAAGTGTGTTCCAGCTGAATATGCAATGCAGGAAGTTAAAGTAATGTGTAGCCCAGCTAAGAAGGTTGCATACTGCTTGCCAGCAAAAGTTCGTTGTAAAAAGATGAAGGTGATGGTTGAAGAAGCTCAGACTTGCTACAGCATCATCCCAGCGGAATACAAAATGGTTGAGAAGGAAATCGAAGTTCAAGCTGCAACAACAACTAAGATGTGGATCCCAGCTGTTTACAAAACTGTTGAAGAAAAAATTATGGTTAAGCCTCCAATGCGTAAATGCGAAGAAGGCGAATGCAAGAACACTCCAATCGGTGGCGATAACGACGCTCCAGCTCTATGTGTTAGTAGCGAATGTAGCCCAGCTGAGTACGTAACTGTTAAGAAGGAAGTTCTTGTTAAAGAAGGCGAACTTGTAGATAATCCTTGCGCTGGTCGTAAGCAGACTATCAAAGTTAAGACTCTTGTTAAGCCAGCTGAAGTTAAAGAATGTGTAATTCCACCAAAGTACGCTGAAATTGATGTTGCAGAAGTTGTTGACGGTGCTGAAGTTGAATTCAAAACTATCCCAGCTGTTTACAAGTGTATCAAACGTCTAGTTCTTGTTAAGCCTGAATCAACTGTTGAAGTTAAGGTTCCAGCTAAATACGAAACAAAGATGAACAAGGTTATTGCTTCTCCAGAGCAGATGGTTTGGAAGTTAGTTAAGAAATCAAAGTTCACTGCTAAGACTGTTTCAGAAGCTAAGATCGTTTCTGCTCCAACAATCGAAGGTGCTGCAGTTGAACTTGATGCTGTTGAATACGAAAGTGTTCCTGGTGCAGGTTCTAACTAAGATATAACTTAGAATATACCAGTAAGCGACAAAAATATTTGGAACTCCTGTTTATCAGGAGTTCCATTTTTTTATGGATTTTGTCAGTTGGGTACATGAAGTGTGTGAAGTAAAAAACCACCTTCTAAGCTGAGAAATAATTATTGCTACACAAAAATCAATCTTTATAGAATGAAACGAGTTGTTCACATAGAGATTATTTTGAAAGAGAGGATGTAATGATAATAAATTGTGTAAATATCAAATGCTGCTATATAAAGTCGTTAAGATAACTGAAATGAGTAATCATGTAGGTAATTTGCAAATGTTTTGTGTGTCTCGTTTATAGGAATCATAAAATAAAGAGTTCTGTAAGATATATGATAACTAGGAAATCTAGGGTAAAAATTTTTTGGACATTTCATGTTAAAGGAATGATATATTTGTATGGTTATTTTTAGAAAAGATATCGTGAAAAAATATCTCTTTAAGCAGGAAGGTTATAATGTAACTTTAGCTAAATGATAAAAAGTGTGAAAGTATATTTATGGGTAATAAGTGATAAGGTAAAGTCTTATGACTTAGAGTAAGTTATTAGTTTTATACATGTATTATTTCATAGATAACTACGGCACTTAAAACCCATTTCATATTATATTTGTCAGTTAATTTATGTAATGCATCACTTAAGTGCTGAACACATCTGCCACTATGAGGCAATACTTTTCCATTTGGTTTTCTATGTTCTATTGCATTTTTTAAAGCAATACATGCTAGATTAAAATCAATAGTATTGCTAATTTACCACCCTACAGCTCTTGTGGAAAAGAAGTGTGTTATTGTTGCTAGATAGAGTCAATCAGAAACTCTTTGAATATATGTTATATCTTCAGGGTATTTAGAATTTGGTTTATCAGTTGCAAACTATCAATTAAGTCATTCTTTTCATATCTGTATCGCACCTCAGAATATGTTATAGGATATTTATATTTCTGCTTAACATATGAAAAGTTTCTTTTTAAATAGAACAAAAAGTTATAAACCTCTTTGCTCTAGCAACAAGTACTAGATATATCACATATCATATAGATGAAATCTACGACTTATAAATGAGTGCAATTAAAATATCTAATAGTGCTAACCCATTTTTGAAGATGTAAAACTGTAGCTGACGAGAGATCTTAACCATACATATGCTGTAATGTAACTGGATAGTATGATGTTAAAGGTTAGAGGTAATAATTTTGCTTTAAAGAAGCAAATTATATCTTTTCAGCATTAAAATAGAAAAAATTATAGAAGCAGCTAGCTTCTATGTCTCTAAAAAAGAAAGCTCAAAATATGGTTGGCTGTGTTAAGTTATTTCAAGAAAAGATATATTTAGCAGGTTCTAATATTTACTATATATAGCCTTAAGGCTTTTAGCGTAGTATATGGGCAAAGTGTTCACAAGAAGTGTATTACACCAGATATGTAGCTCTATATAGTATATTTGTTATAACAACACGAAATAAGTCAGTTTGTTGCGAATGTAATTTATATCGCTAAAAAAGATGAAGAGATAGAGAGAACAGAGCTAGTCGTTTAATTCAGTTGTAGGTCGTAAATACAAATATATTGTCAAGTCTTGTCTGAATAACAGGAATCAAATCGCTATCTTTTGGCAGTATTCTCTAGAAATTCGTTATTATATCTACCCACAAATCCGCTTAAAACCTTCAAATTATAAAATACCTTTATATACTAAGGCATTTCATTAATTGCTTTATAAATGTTGGTAATACTTTACTTCAAATATATTTTAGTCTTTTGGAAAAGTTTGGTTGAGTTTTATTGCTCCTAAGTGTCACATTTCAAATTTATGCTGACTTCTATACTATTTGCTAATAAAATTCCTGATATCCTTGACTAATATACTGAAAATCAGTTTTACTATGGTATAGCAAATACACAGAGTGGTTTTATTTCTCAACTACGGCTTTTTATGCTTTACAAATAATGGATAAATTTATATTTTTAATTAAGAATCAGCCATTAAATTTTGTAGGAAAAGAAGCAATAACTGTTGCTAAACACGGTTTAAGAGTTAATCCTTGATCTATATAATTTATTATATATATTTCTGATCCATTTGTGCTGTTGTTGATATTGAAAATCCTTGAATTATCTACTTTATGATATCTACGGTTTTTTTTTTAATATCACCTGATAAGTCGCTTCCAAGTGGCATTTTACGAGTGCCATATTATGAAGACAGAATATGGAGCTTATATTTAAGATTTAGTACACATTTGTAAAATTCTATATAACGTTAAAATTATTATAAAATATGTTCGTGTTAAAGACAATAACACTTTTTGTGATCTATTCAGCAGAAAGCATTCTTTTAAGACATTGGAATACCAACTGTTATGGATTATGTGAACTCAGCAAACTCTCGTAACTGAATATTATTTGATGAATTAAGTCTATGTGTCCTTATCACGAGTGTTGTGTTTAGAAGTTTATGAGTAAGTAGTCCGCCTCTAATTAAATATGATATAGTTGGTTTATGTATTATTTTAATTCGCCGCTAAGTGGTATCGGTTGTATGATACTATAATATATTAGAGAGTAAAAGGATCTATTAAATAAGAATTAAAACTTATATTTAAAATCAATTCATTAAATGAATAAGTAATAGAGTAAATAAGATATAAACAAACGTATTAGGATATTAATATTGAAAAATGTACGATTAAATTGAGTCTCAGTTTGATTATGAGATTAATTGTAGTTGTACTTTATTTAATAAATTAAAAAAAATAGGGCTAATACGATAAATAGAGTAAAGTTAGCAATCAACTATTTCCGATAATATGTTAGATAGGTTTAAAATAATTATCATTTAAACATGTTTGGAGAAAATGATGTATAGATATGGATTAAAACCAATAGTATTACTTATTCTTTATTTTGTTATAGCTTTGACTTATACTAATGCAGCAGAGCATAAAAAACAGATAGTCTGTTTGGGAGATGAAGTTACTAGAGGTATGTGGCGTGAAGAGATGATAGGTAACGGCACAAGGTGGGTAGATATTCTTGCATCATATGATAAGAATACTGATATTATAAACGCTGGTGTAGATGGGATGAAAGCAGGAAATATTGAATATCTAAATCATATTCTTGATGAATACCCAAATGCTGAAATGTATATAATATATTTAGGTATAAATGATCTGAAAAAAATCAAAGCAATAAATCCAGCAGCAGTAGCATCAGTTGGGGCAAAAGTACTGAGGATGGTAAGGGCTATTAAGCTTAAGGCTCCTGGAGCCGAAATTACTATAATTGCTCCACAGCGTATATATTTTGAAAATGCAAGTAAAGAGCAATTATCAAATGGCGTAGGAGAGCAGTCAGAGGTACTATCAGAAATGCTTGATGGGAGCTTGGCTGTGGTTGCTAAACGTGAAAATGTAAGATTTATTGAGTTGATAGATCAAATACAACCTCAAATGCTGGCTGATGGTGTGAACCCTAATGTCGCTGGACACGCAAAGATTTCTGAGCTTGTATGGGATGAAATTTCACATCCTTTTACAAAAAGCGACTCAGTGATGGCACAAAATAATATTGCTCCTCCACCAGTAGGTGTTTCTGATATTAATAAGCCAGGAACAGAAAGTCTGATCAGTGCTGTAGCTGAAGATGTAGATGAACTTCGGGGCATGGGCAGTAAGGTTGAAAATGTGGGGAAGGGCGATAATTTTAAAGCAAGAGCTAAGAATTATGTTGATTATAAGCAAGTGCAGAGCGTTATAACAAAAGATGCATATAATTTAGGTAATAGCATTAGTAAAGCTCTTGTAAAAAAAGCAGAGTCAATCTTGATTTATGATATAGACAAAGTAATGGAGGCACAATTTATAAATCCTAATATTAAGAATTCTAATGAGACTGAGATATGCTATAAGTTACCTGAACCTAGCAGAGTTGAAAGCTATATTACAACTATTAATACAGGTAGTGACAAAAATGAAAATTTAGCTGAAGCTGTAGATTGGGATCAAGTAGAATTTAAACCAAACTCAATAGAGAAAGATTCTGAACAAATTGTAGTTGCTGAAAAAGTAAATGCTGATAGTGGAATGAAAAATATTACTCAAGATGTCGATATTGCTGAAGTTGCTGAGAAAGATATAATTAAAGAAAATGCAGAACTTACTGAAGTTTGGTTGCCTGAGCTGGATTTAGGCGCAGAAAATACTGCGCAGAAAGCAAATACAGAAATTAAATTAGCAGAACTTGAAAAAGCTGAAGAAAGTACCCTGCAAATAAAGAATAATGAAGTAAAAGAAGTTTTTGCTGTTTCTGAAAAAATAGAATATACAGGGTATGAAGTATTGGTTCATACAGGAATTTATGAATAAATATTGAAATATAATTAAAATAATAGTAAAGTGTATAATAGTAAGATGAATTATAATACTTAAATTAATAAGAATTTGTTAAGAAAAGTACAAAGATAGTCGTTAATATGTACGGTTAATATTTTTTTTAAATAAAATATATTTTTTGCGAAGGATTTGAAAAAAACGAATAAAGCCACTGTTTTTAGTAACGTTATGTTTTATAAGGTGTTATGCGAAATTAGCAGGTTGGCTAATAATATAGTATGATCAATATTAATAAAAAAGTGTTGACAATTATTGAAAGTAATGCATAATTCAATAAAAGAAATATCCGTCGTGTATTGTTTCATGATGGTATGTAGTATAAAAGACGTTAAATTGTTAATTATTTTGTCGGAGTTATTTTATTGTTGTGTGGCAAGTTTGCCGCAAGTAAAGGGAAAAAGGAGAATTGGGATGAAAGTATTACGTTGGGGAGTATGCGCACTAGCTGCTCTGCTAATGACTGCAGGTTCATCATTTGCTAATGATTCTGATATCGATGCAATGAAGTCTGCTATGGACAACATGAAGCAGGAAATGGACGCAATGCGCGCTACAATGTCTGCTGAACGCGAAGCAATGCGCGAATCAGCTGGCGGTGCTCCAGAAGCACTAAGAAGTAAGGGTGGTAATGCTACTGTACGTATCGGTGGTAAAGTTGCTGTACGTTATAGAGCAGAATTTAGTTCTAATGAGAATAAACAGGGTGAAAAAGCTCCTATGGGTGGCGAATATGCTACTAAGACTGGTTGGGAAATGGATACTGCAAGTGTAACATTTGATTTTCAGATCAATGAAGATCTAAGTGCATTTATTGATGTTCGTCCAACAAAGTTTGATAAGGCTTACTTCCAGTGGAATAACATTGGTGGTACTGGTCTAGGTACTCAGGTTGGTTGGATCGGCGTTCCTTGTGGTATGTACGATGCAAGCTGGAGCCCAAATGGTGATGTTCTAATGTATAACCCAGCTACAAAATCAAATCTACTTACTGGTGCTAATACTCCAACTGCACCTGGTATCTCAACAGATGATGATTTGACTGCTATGGGTGTAAAGCTATACTATGAACTTGATCAATTCAAGATCACTGGTACTGTTTACAATAACTCTCTAGGAAATGCTAATGATGATGAAAGCGTAACAACTGCTTTGGCTTCTGACGGTGTTTCAAGAAACTATGGTATCAACCACTCAATCATGCTTGAGTACAGCCCAGCTTTCCTAGAAGGTCTACACTTCTCATTCACCTATGTTGGTGATGTAGATTTCGGTCAGGGCGAATCTTGGGCTGATAATGATACAGCTGATTGGGTTGGTACTCCTGGCGTTTGGACACGAACTATTGATGGTAACGTAAATAATGATTCTGGCTTTGGTACTGCTTACAGCCCAACATTTGATCTAGGTGTTGCTTATGTTGCTGATAAGTTTGCTGTTTGGGCGACTGCTGACTACACAATCAATCCTGGATTCTACGCTCAGACTTGGGGTATCAACTTAGCTGTTGGTGCTAACTACAACATCACTGAAAGATTGGCTGTTGCTGCAGGGTTTGATATGAGTCAGTATGGTTCTAGCAATGCTCAGCTAAAGGGTGATAATGATGCTAGTCGTGATTATGTAAATGCTGCTGGTTACAGAGCTCAAGTTGGTGCTAAATACACATTCTGCAATGGTGTATGGGTTAAAGCTAACTACGCTCACACATGGCTTACATATGAACAAGGTGCAACATCAACTGATAACGAATGGACTCGTGGTAGAGACGAATTCGTATTCGAAACAGGTGTTGCATTCTAATTTAAATCTTTTAACTTGAGATTAAAATTAAAAAGTATTAAATTCTGCAAAAAGGATCCGCTCTCCGACCGGATCCTTTTTGCTATTGTCATTTGATAAAAAAGAGGTATATCAATGAGTGAATTCTATAGAGTAATTAAAGAGTATTATGATGATATATTTAAATTAAATTTAACGCAGATTGAATTTGTTAAGAATAAATGCAGGTCAGGGGACACTATTCTTGAAGTTGGATGTGCCAATGGTAAGCTGACAAATGCTTTATCTGCATACTATAGTGTAGTAGGCGTTGATGTTGAAGGTGAGTTTATTCAAATAGCTATAAATCGCTATTCTGGGCTAGATTTTCGCATTTTGAGTCTGACTGATATTGATAAGTTAAAAGAAAAATTTGACTGTATTATCTGTTTTGGTAATACATTGGTGCATGTGAATGAGAAAAGAGTTGATGCTTTCTTGCAAAATGCTTATAAAAAAATCAAATCAAGTGGGAAATTACTGATTCAAATAGTAAATTACGATAATTTTTTTTTGGAAAATATTGTAAAGTTGCCTGTAATTGATAATGAAATTATTTGTTTTAAAAGATATTATGAGAATAATGATAAGTTCATATTTAAAGCAGAACTTACAATTAAAAAAAATAAGCTTACTCTGCATAGTGAAGTAGAATTATATCCCATTGCAGCGGATGATTTATTACGAAGAATTAGAGTTGCAGGGTTTACTAGTGTTGAGTTTTTTGGGGATTTTACTGAAACTGAATTTAATAAAAATTCAAATGCGCTGGTTATTTGTGCAGTAAAATAAAGGGAATAATTACAATAATTGGTAGTATGAAAAACTCAGTAAATTATACGATCTAAAACAGTTGTTTGTGAGTAAAAATATCATAATAGTCAGTAAATTGTAAAAAAGATATTGCCTAAAAATTTATAAAGTTTTAAGAGAATTATGATATAAAATATATTTATTATAATGTACTTACCTAAATAGAATTGTCTGAATATAGGTAAATTTAATTGACTATGGTTCAAGATATGATAATTTGAGTTTATGCATATAATGGATTATCTTAAATTAAATTATTATGATGTAGATTATTAACTGAGCAGCACTTTATATAAATATTTATGATGTAATATTCAAAGATAAATTTATTATTAATAGTTGAAATAAAGATTACTAGTTAAAAATTAGTATAAGGTTATTGTAAATATAATTGGACTAAAAGGGCTGTGAGTTATTAATTTCAATTACAGAGTGCTCTAAGTAATGATAGATAAAATTGGGCATAGGGCTAGTAGGTACTAGTATTTGTAACAATAGAAAATATTCTAGATTGATATTTAACACTTTTATGCTGCTTGGATTATTAGAAATATATTGTAAGTTTTATTATGCATAAAAAATATAAAGGTATTAAAATAGTTAATTTTGACAAAAGTATTTTAAATACTAAAAGATGCTGCTGCCGTATTAAGGACGGAATTAATATCGAGCATGACTGTAAAAAGTTATGTTATATCAATAAATTATAATGTAATGACTGTTGTGAATAAGTATTTTATAAAGTAAGATTATATAATCAGAAATTTTGTAAAGTATATACTTACGACTTAAAATAAAATAAGCTTCAGAAGCTCTAAATTTTTATTTATAAAAAAATTTAGAGTTCAAATTTAAATATAAATTTTTGTTATAGCGTTTAAAAGAGTATTAATCATTAAGTGATTGTATAGCATCTACCTGGGCGCCTGCCGAGGCAGGTTGTAATAATATAGGGTATGGTATTCGCCTTGTCTGCTAGCTCTTCTACTGTTATTTCTTCTTCTCCATCTTTACCTATTAAGGTGACGTCTGTTCCAATATTTACAGCTTCGATTTCAGTAATATCAGCCATAGAGTAATCCATACTGATCATGCCAACAATTGGGGCACGAGTACCATTGATTAAAACATCTGCATGATTACTGAATGATCTTAAGTATCCATCAGCGTATCCAATTGGTAGGACAGCAATACGTGAAGGGCGACGGGTGACAAATGTACGGTTATAACCAAGACTGAGCCCGGGAGGGTAATCTTTAACTTGTATAACAACTGAGTGCCAACTCATTGCTGGTATAAGCGGGAAAGAATCGCGCATCCATGTAGGTGAATGGAAGCCATAGATGCCGGCGCCAGGTCTTATTAGATCAAATTGTGCATCTTTATATAATATTGCACCTATACTGCTCGCTGCGTGTTTTATAGGAATATCAATACCAACATCCTCAAGGATCGAAATAGCTTTATTAAAGCGAGATAGTTGACTAAAGCTATATGGTTCATCTGAAGAATCTGCAAAATGCATGAAAAGACCTTCAAGTACTAAATTTGGCATAGCATCAATATTTCTAGCTGCAAATAATATATTTTCAGGTAAAATTCCTAATCTACCCATTCCTGTGTCTACTTTGAGGTGAACTCTGGCTTTGATACCAAGTTTGCTTGCTTCACTATTAATTACAGGAATAGCACCAATTTCATGTATGCTTAAGATCATGCCATATTGAAGAGCTAGCGGTATTTCATCAGGCAGTGAGGATCCTAAAATCTGTATATCAGCATTGATACCAGCAACTCTCAACTCTTCTCCTTCAAGGACAGTTGCTACAGCGAGTCTTTTGCATCCAACATCTAAAGCAACTCTAGAGATTGCGATTGCTCCATGTCCGTAAGCATCAGCTTTGACAGCAGGCATAATGTGCTTTGTGCCTCCTACTAAGCTTCCGAAGTGGATTAGGTTTTCCTTGATTGCTGTTAAATCAACTTCAACCCATGAGCGCTGATATGATGGATGGTTTAAATGATCTTTATTCATGACAATGCCTTGATGAGTCTTGTATTACTTATAGGTACGGATAAACCGTACCTATAAAATTATTGATAAAAGCAGATAAATATTAAAGCTATCAGAACAATAAAAAAACATAAATAACTTTGTTATTTAATACTTAGTACTTGGTATTGTTCTGTAAACGTTGTTTATAGAAAGATTATATTAGAACAATGACTTTACTTTTGCTAATTCAGCTTCTGCTTGAGTCTCGATATCATCAAATACTTGTTTCATAGGTATAATATCTTTAATTAGACCAACACTCTGTCCAGCCATCAAACTACCTTCATCCATATCACCGTCAACAGCAGCTTTTCTGAGACCACCAATCCAGAAGTTTTCAACCTGCATGATTGCTTCTTCTTTTTCAATATCCTTGTTTTCAAGCTTTTTAAGTAGCTCAATTTGAAGTTTCGCAAAATCTTCTCCAGCTTTATTCTTGATTGCACGTACACCAACAACAGGGAGTGCAGGTGAAACTTGAGTGCTGGTTACTGCATGTCTAGCCTGAGCACGAGTGAAAGATTTCTTCATGTTCTCATGGATTTTACATTCTTCAGTCATTACAAAGCGTGTACCAAGCTGTACACCAGCCGCGCCCATCATAAGTAAATGAGCAATCATTTCACCTGAGGCAATACCACCAGCAACAAAAATAGGTACTTCATTAAACTGGAATAATACTTCTTGTATGAGAACAGTTGTAGATACATGACCTATATGACCACCAGCCTCAAAACCTTCAATAATTAAAGCATCAACACCATGTTTGATCATTCTTTTAGCAACAGATCCAGAAGGTGCGAATGCCATAACTTTTTTGCCACTCTCCTTCATACGGATGATTTCAGGTTTAGAAGGTATTGTCCCGGCAAAGACTACAACTTTGACATCTTTTTTCTCAACAATGTCCAGATGAGCCTGAAAATTTGGAGCAATTGTGATAAGGTTTACCCCAAAATTTGAATCAATATTTGCAATACATTTATCAAGTTCTTCTTCAAACATTTCTGGAGGCATATTACCACCTGCAAGAACACCAAACCCTCCGTGATCACATACGGATTTAACCAGATCATATGTGCTGATCCAAGTCATTGCACCACATATTACTGGGTATTTTACTCCAAGGAAATCTTTACCTTTTGACCAGAATTTGTCTAATAATTCCATAGTTTTATCACCTTTATTAAATTGTGTACAGTAAATTGATACCTCTCTATTTTATAGATTATAGATTGGTATTCAACATCAGAAATAAAAAACTCCTACTCAAAGTTAAATTTGAGTAGGAGCTAGAGTTAAGCTATATAATTTAGAAAGTAGCGCCAAATGAGAATTGAATGAATTCAGTGTCATCTCCATCCTGTTTGTTGAGCGGAATTGGGAAGTAAATTCGTATTGGCATTGGTGATAATGGGGTAATAACATGAACACCCAGACCGACACTTGCTCGGTAGCCACAGCCACCATTGCTGCCAGAACGTTCACCACCTGAAATATCCCAGGTATCAGGGAATGCACCACCAATATCAAAGAATGCACTGCCTTCTATAAGATTTTTATAAAGTGGGATTAGCATTTCAACAGAGTTAGTCTGACTTGTATAGCCACCAAGAGCAGTGCTGCTGTCATGTGGTCCTAACGTGCCTGCTTGCCAACCTCTTACAGAACCGATACCACCAGCGTAAAGCATTTCGTATGTTGGAATTCTTGAGTCATCAATAGGCGATTGAGTTCTTAATTCTGTTCGACCAGTAATAACCCAATTTCTATCCTGATTATCTGTAAAGAATGGGAAGAATCCTTGGAATGATGCTGAATTTCTCCAGAAAGAGAAGTCTCCGCCAAGGAATGATCCATAAAGCTGGAATTTTTCTTCTGCCTTTATACCACGGTTAGGGCGGAAGATACTATCACGCGAATCATAAGTGAGAGCAAAAGTAAGGCTGCTTAGCCAGTTTGATCCATCTTCTTGTTTAATTAAGTTAGATGCACCATCTTCAAAGTCATACATTTTGACATTGTCCAACCTGTATGTTGCACTAGCAGTAAGATCTTTAACCCAGAGTTTTTTACTAAATGTAGTGTAGCCTCCGAGTGTTTCCTGAGTAAATTCATCCCATTCATATGTTTTGTAGTAGAAGCCAAAGCCCCAACCCACAGGTTTATTAAATATCCAAGGATTGAAGAAATCAAGACCGTAGTTCTTGCTCTTTGTACCCATAGAGACGCTGGTAGAAGCATATTGCCCTGCACCTTTAAACGCTTTACCTGTAATAAGTTCTTTTAGATTTTCAGGGTAATCTTGGAAGTCAAAGTTACGCTGAGATAGTGTAATAGAACCAGAGAATGGGTCTGCAGAAGAGAAACCAACCCCAAATCCAATATTACCAGTTTGCTTTTCCTCTAGATCAACAACAACTCTTGCTCTGTCTGGAGCCGATCCTTCTTTAACACCAATATCAAAAGTATCAGCGTTGACATAATCGAGGTTTAAGATGTTATTCTTACTATTCTCAATTTTTTCGGAATCTATCATTTCTCCAGGGTAGAATTCTAGTTCACGCCTGAATACACGGTCTTTTGATGAGTCATTTCCAACGATTTGAACATCTTCAATAACTACTTGGGCACTTTCTTGAATATGGAATACAATATCAACAACATTTGGCTGTTCTGTTAATATGCGCTCTGGAAAGACCTTTGTAAAATATCGGCTATTTGGGGACATTCCGTAAATATCACGTATATGTGTACTGTCTTCCATCGCTGTTAATGGGCTATATATTTTCCCTGGCATTGTTTTAATAACATTTCTAATGTCATTATCACTTACTAATTTGTTGCCGTCAAAGCTGACACTGCCAACTCTGTACTGCTCGCCCTCATTGATATCAATATATAAATGTCCATCATCATGGCTGAACCAGCCAGCATCATACTCTGGATCTTGCGTAATTTGGAAAGGCCTTTCTGTTACTTCAACATCAAGGTAACCATTTGATTGATAGTATAATTTTATACGTTCAAGATCCGCTTCAAGATTTTTTCTATTAAGTTTTCCTCTAATAAAGAATGAAGATTGCCTAGTTTGCATTACTTTACGAATGGCTTCATCTGTAAAGCGGTAATTACCTCTAAAAAGTATATTGCGAACCCAGAGCTTGTGCCCTTCATCAATATTAAATACAAGTCTGACACCATCTTCAAATGGCTCTGCTTCAGGTGTTACTTTGGTAAAATAATAGAACTTGTCATTATAGTATTCTTCAAGAGATCTTGCATCTCTAGTTGCTTGGCCTTGATCGTAGCGAGTGTCAATTTTACTTTCAATATTTTTCTCAAGTTTTTTGGCTTTTACTTTGTTGCCACGGAAAGAAATACGCCTTATTAGATTTTTTTCGCGTAAGAGGACAATTATATTAACTTGATTATCAGGTAGAGCTTCTTCCTTGATCTGAACATCCGCGAATTGTCCAAGCTTATATAAGCGCTGGAAGTCTTCTTCGAGAATTTTTTTATCTAGTGGCCTGCCCTTACGTGTTCCCATTTTTGCTTGAATTTCTGAAGCAGTAGCAAAACCTCCACGAATGATAATATCATTTACTATTGGTGCATTTTCTGTACCGTCAGTTGTTATACTGGTGTCTGTTTCATATATAGCATCTAGTTCAGATCTAGGGTCGCTACTTTTTTCTTCAACAGTTTCTGTAGTATCTTCAAGATTTAGGTTGTCAAGAGCTAGATCATCAATAACTTTTTCTTGTGTGTCAGGAGCGCTATTGTTATCTGCTTCCTCTTCCAATATGAAATCACGGGAAAAGTTATCACTATTCTGATTATTTGGTTCTGAGAGGTCTGTGCCACCAGGAACATCAGGAAGATCGAAAGCATCTGCAAAAGTATTGATACAGACGAAATTTATAAATAGTAATATTAATCCTATTTTAAAGGTGTTTTTCATTATTATCCCCCGCATTTTTGCGGAGCCCATTTTCGCAACTTTATTTAAAATAACCATTTATACGACTTTGAACTCCTATTTATTATAGCACCTTTTCAGTAAAAAGCAATAAGCCCTTATTATTTGATAACTTTAGTATAATAAGGATGTTAAGAAGAAAAGTGTCAACCTTTCTCAGAAACTTATCGTCAAAAATAAACTTTAACTCCAACTTTAATCGGGATATTTTGAATTTTTACTGTGCATAATTTATATTTGTATACGTATGTAAAGAGTAATGTCAAAACTATACTTATATCATTCGCTCAAATTTTTTAGTTCGGTGAAGTAATAAACATATATATTTGCCTTTGTGCTTAAAATATATAAACTTATTATTAGTATTTTAAATAAACAGACTATAAAAGGTAGGGCAGATGTATAATCATTTAAGAGGTCTAGTTGTAAAAGTTATTCCTGGAAAAATAATTCTTGAGGTAGGTGGAATAGGGTGGGACATTTGTGCTCCTATTTCAACTACCTCAAAAGTTACAATTGGGCAGGAGTATTTGATTCTTACTCACTTGGCAGTTAGAGAAGATGACATATCAATATTTGGTTTCTTAACAGATGATGAAAGATCTTTATTCAGAGTTCTTATTGGCATTAGCGGTGTGGGAGCTGCTACCGCAATTCAAATTCTTTCTTCTGCGTCTCCAAAAGATTTTATTCTTGCGATTGAAAAACAGGATACTATGTTTCTTAAAAAGATCAAAGGAATTGGTGATAAAACAGCTAAAAGGATAATTTTGGAACTAAAAGGAGCGAAAACTACATTGTCCGATGACTTATATAACTCTGGGTCTGTTGGAGTATTGGGCGCGATAGCTACAGATGCTGTAAAAGCGCTTGAAGCTATGGGGATTCCTGAAAAAGAAGGTATTATTAGAGTAGAAAAAGTGCTTGGATCTGGGAATGATCTAAAGCTGGAGGAATTAATTAGAAAAGCTCTGCAGGGATAGTATTCATTAATAAGACTAAAAACAAACTTAATATACTTGTTTGGATAATACTTTAAAAATAGTTATATTATGCGTTGACTATAGGCATATAAATATGTAAAACTTATAATGTAATGTAAGTATAAAAAAGTAAATTATCTAATTTTAGTTGAATTAAATTTAAGGGAGAAGTAATAATGAAATTGATCTATAAGTTGTTTCTTGCAGCTCTTGTAATTAGTGCTTATGCAGGATATAACCAAGCAAAAGCAGAAGAGCCAGCCCCAAGTTCTGTTGTTGTTGTTAGAATTGAAGAAGTATTTAGAAATTCTGATTATGCAAAGCAGATGGAAACACAGATTAGAGCAAGCTTTAGGCAGGAAGAAAAAGAAATTGAAGACCTGCAAAAAGTAATTAGAACTCAACAGGAAAAACTTCAGAGTGATGCTTTTCTTGCTCCTGATACATATCAGTATAAAAAGAAAGTTCTTGAACTTCAGATTCTTCAGTTGCAGTTACAGGATAAAGCAGAGCGTTTTCAAAAGCTCACACGTACTAAGATGGCGAATTACTGGCGTGGAGTATATGCGGATTTTCAGAAGGCAATCAAGCATCTTGTAAAAATACGTAATTATGACATTGTTATTACTGCTCCTGATGTAGAACTTTCTGATAAATTGGAAAAATCTAATTCTCCTGAAGCAATTATTAGTGAAATTCTTCGCCGTCAGGTTCAGTATATAGCTCCTGAGAATGATATGACTGACGAAGTTATCAAAATTATGAATGCTATTAACTCTAAAAGAGGAAAAAATTAGTATTTAATTATTACTTATAAATGATTTTGAAGCGACGATCTTGCAATCGTCGCTTCTATCATATATTATTAGTATATTATTAATATTATTATGATTGGCATGTATATGAAAAAATACTCAGTAAAATGGATCTTAGATGTAATTGGTAGTGATGTAGAACTTTTAGGAGACGATAGCGTCGAAGTTTCTGCAGCTGTAGGTTTAGATGGTATTGTGCAGGATTCTATAACATTTGCGGTTGGGAGGAAAAATTATAAACTCCTGAAAGAGCTGAATCCAAAACTTGCTATTGTTGGTAAAGATGCACCAGATGATTTAGGCTGTACATTAATAAAGGTGGAAAAACCTGAGGTTGTTTTTGTGAAGGTTGCTAATGCAATGGCTCCAGAGATACCTCATATCCAGAAAGGGATACATTCATCTGCGGTTATTTTTGACAATGTTGTAATTGGAGATGGTGTCGCAATAGGGGCAAATGTTGTAATTGAGGATGGGGCTGAAGTGGGTGAAAACTCTATAATTTACCCTGGATCCTATATTGGCAAAAAAGTAAAAATAGGCTCTAATTGTATAATTTATGCAAATGTTTCAATTTATTATAATTGCATTATAGGCAATGAAGTTATCCTTCATAGCGGTGTTGTTATTGGTGCTGATGGGTTTGGTTTCCAGTGGGATGGAAATGAGCATTTAAAAATTCATCATGTTGGAGATGTAATTATTGAGGATAAGGTTGAAGTTGGGGCAAATTCTACTATTGACCGGGGGCGTTTTTCGAGCACACTAATTGGCTATGGGTGTAAAATAGATAATTTGGTGCATATTGCACATAACTGTCAAATTGGTGCCTGTTCAGTATTTGCTGCGCATGTTGGTGTTAGTGGATCGGTACAGATTGGTAAAGGAGTTGCGGCTGGAGGACAGGTTGGATTTGCTGATCATATAAAAGTTGGGGATGGTTGTATCTTTTATGCAAAATCAGGAGTTGCGACAGATGTTGAAGCTGGACAGACTATGGTTGGTCAGCCTGCTGTTGAATATAGACAAAAATATAAAGAATATAAAAATATCAGAGGCATCGATAAACTGAAAGATAGAATAAAAACCCTTGAAGATAAATTGGAGGAATTAATTAATGAAGCAAACAACTCTTAAAACTGAATTTATTGTATCTGGCATAGGACTTCACTTAGGTGAGGAGTGTAAAGTCACAGTAAAGCCGGCTGAAGCCAATGTTGGATACATGTTTGTCTCTGGCAAGGATACAGGTCTTGTACGTCCATGGTATATTGATGGAAGTAAGCATAGATCAATATTAGAACTGCGAAAAGAAACTAAAATCAATACTGCAGAGCATATATTGGCGGCTCTTTATGGCATGGGTGTAGATAATGCAATTATTGAGGTTGAAGGTGAAGAGATCCCTGGCTGTGATGGCTCTTCACTTGAATTTGCTCAGAAGATTGATGAAGTTGGTCTTGTTGAGCTTGATGAAGAAGCGGAATTTTATCAGTTAAAAAGTACTGTCGCAGCAGGAGCAAGTGGCTATAGTATTACTGCTACCCCAACAAGTAAACAGGAATTAAAAATTACATACATTATCGATTATCCAGAAAGTACACTAGCGCAGGGGATAGTCGAGAAAGTTATTACCCCAGAAGTATTTTTAAAAGAAATTGCTCCAGCAAGAACATTTGTTATGCAGTCTGAAGTAGAACTATTACAGAAGGCTGGTTTTGGGAAAGGTGCTAATACTCAAAATACACTTGTTATTGATGGCGACAAAGTGGTTAATAATCAATTTAGAGTAGAAAATGAAACTGCAGCTCATAAAATCCTTGATTTAATTGGTGATCTTGCTTGTACGGGCATGAGAATGGGCACACACATTGTTGCAAATAAAAGCGGGCATAAGCTGAATAATATCCTTGCAAGTAATTTGAGAATAAAGCTTCTGGAAGAAAAATACCCCGCAGGCTTTATGAATATTCAAGATATAAGAAAAAAATTGCCTCATCGATATCCATTCCAGCTTGTGGATAGAGTACTTGATCGAGAAGAGACTCAGATGATTGTGGCATATAAGAATCTTACAAGTAATGAAGAATTCTTTAATGGGCACTTTCCTGGACAACCTATAATGCCAGGGGTCCTTCAGGTGGAAGCACTTGCGCAGGCTGGTGGATTAGGAATGTCATCAAGTGATGAAGATGGAAAGCTTGCTGTGCTTACAGGTGTTGATAATGTGAAATATCGCAGGCAGGTTGTTCCTGGTGATAAGCTTCTTTTGACTGTAAGAGTAAAAAAATATAATGGTAGAATAGGAGTTGTTTCTGGTAAAGCTACTGTAAATGGTGAACTTGCATGTTCTGCTGATATCAAGTTCGCCTTTGTCCCACGTAATGCTGCAGAGTAATTTAGGAGATAGGAATGAGTAATATTCACCCTACCGCAATTGTTGATCCTTCTGCTGAGATTGCTGATTCAGCTATAATTGGACCATATTGTATTGTTGGTAAAAATGTAAAAATTGGCGAAAAAACAGAGATGATGGCGCATTCTCAGGTGCTGGATTATTCAGAACTTGGTGAAAGTAACATCATATCACCATCTGCAATAATTGGAGGAGCTCCTCAAGATATTGGTTATAAGGGTGAGCCGACAAAAGTTATTATTGGTAATAACAATGTTATTAGAGAGTATGTAACTATTAATAGAGGTACTACTAAACAGAGTGGTCAGACTGTAATTGGAAATGATAACCTATTTATGGTGTATTCGCATATCGCGCATGATTGTGTCGTTGAAAATAATTGTATTTTGACAAATATGACGCAAATTGCAGGCCACTGCCATCTTCATGATAATGTGATTTGTTCTGCTAGTGTATTGGTTCATCAGTTTATAAATCTTGGTGAGCGTTGTTTTGTTGCTCCTAACTCAATTGTTCGTTATGATTGTATACCAGGGGTTATATATGATGGTAATACTGCAAAGGCAAGAACACTTAATGTTATAGGATTAAAACGCGCTGGATATGAAGGTGAAGAGTTTAAACATATCAAGAAAGTATTTAAACTGCTATGTAAGAGTGATATTCATTTAGAGGAAGCTATAAAGCAGGTTGAAGAACAGGAATGGTGTTCTGAAAAGTTTGTAAATATTATGCTTAAACATGCGAAACGTATGGTTGAAACAACTGGTAGTAGAAGCGGTAATCTTGAATAAAACATTATAACAGTAATACGGAATATACCTATTCTCGGATAAGTTGTAATTAAGTCGGTACTGCTTGTAGGTACCGGGTACTGGCTTAATTAATATTTTTACTACGTAATATTTTTGAAAGAAATCTTGGCGCAAAGCGTTTGATGAATGTGGCATATTTTTCCCACCCTCCAATTAACAGTTCTTCTTTGTCGCATTGAATTCCTTTTATAATTTTGTGTGCACATTCCTCAGCGGACATGCCATTTTGCTGTCCATTGTCAATTTTATTATAACTTTCTCCATTCTCAATAAGAGCCTGCTTTGAGAATTCTGTATTAATATATCCAAGAATTGCGATGGTAACTTTGATGTTATTTTTTGTCTCTTCTGCACGAAGAGATTCAAAGTAACCATGTAGAGCATGTTTGCTTGCAGAGTATGAGCTGCGTTGCTGCGCTCCAAACTTGCCCATAATACTACTTAAGATGACAAATCTACCACCATTATTTCGTTTCATTACAGGTAGCAACTCTTTTGCAATAGTTACTACGCTGAAAAAATTGGTCTCCATGATTCTTCTGGTGTTATTTAAAGGAGTAGCTTCTGCAAAAGTTCTTTGAGATAGCCCTGCACAAAAGAAAACAATATCGATTTTATTATATATTTCTATCGCAGCTTTTACTTTTGTCAATATTTTGTGGTTATCAGTTAAATCAATGCTCAAAGAGCAAATATTTTGTGAAATAGAGGCTAGTTGCTTAAGTTTTTCTTCTCGCCTTCCAGAAACAATTACTTTTGTCCCATTGCTTGCGAGTTGTTTTGCAATGGCATGACCTATACCAGAAGAAGCTCCGATTACCCAAGCAACCTTGTTCTTGAATATTTTTGTCATAAAGATTTACTCAGTATCTATGCTCATATAACGTTTAATCTGCTTTGCCATTAGTTTTCCGTAATTGTTACCGCTTCTAAAGCTTACGTCATCGGGTGTGCCAACGCCAACTGGACCAAAATGGTCACCTTTGTCAGCTCCGACAATAAGCATACCGTGAACCATTAGTGATTTTACTATTGCAAGACATGCTGTTTCATTTCCGCCACCGATATATGAAGAAGTCGCAAAAGCACCTCCAAGTTTGCCTTCAAGACGGCCGTGAATAGATACAGTTTCTTCAAAAAATTTGATAATTTCTGACGAAGGCATCCCGTAGTATACTGGAGTGCCTATTAGAATAGCACGGTAATTTATAAGATCATTTACTGCTACTTCAGATATAGGTTTAATTTCATAGCTGACGCCGCCTTCTTGTAGACCAGTTGCAATTGCTTCTGCTAGACTCTTTGTCGTGCCACTTTGAGAATGATATGTAATAAGTGCATCAATCATTTTTTGTCCTTTCAGTCTTCTCTCTCTTTTTATTCTGTCTTTTTTCTAAGAAAAAATCTTTTAAAATATTGCTACAGTCTTCTTCTCTTAAACCAAATATTACCTCAGGCTTATGATTTAATTGGCTGCAGCCGGTGACATCTAGAACGCTACCACATGCTCCAGCTTTTGGATCTTTTGCACCAAAAAATACTTTTGGTATTCTTGCAAGTATAATTGCTCCAGCGCACATCGCACAAGGCTCAAGTGTTACATACATGCTGCAATTTTCAAGTCTCCAGCTTTCAAGAGTTGCTGCTGCTTGGGTGATTGCAAGAATTTCTGCATGAGCAGTAGGGTCATTCAAACTTTCTCTCTGATTCCAGGCTTTTGCAATCAGTTTATCTCCATGGAAAATAACAGCTCCTACAGGTACTTCTCCTTCTTCGTATGCTTGAATTGCTGCGTTTAAAGCCATACCCATGCGCATATTGTTAATATTGAATAATTCTTCCATATTCGTATACTATAACCTTATAAAATGATAATAATGTGATACTATAATTGTATAAATAATGATAATAGAGTAAAGGATAATATATGGCCCTTATAACATGTGAGTACTTTTCAGATGAACTGAATATGATGAGAAGTATGAGAATACTGTTACCACAGGAAGTAAATGTTAAGAATGGTGTCAATGGTGAGAATGCAAGGCATGGTAACTTGCCTGTACTATATCTTTTGAATGGCTTATCAGACGATGACTCTGCGTGGATTAGGAGGACTTCTATTGAGCGGTATGCTATGAAATGGAATATTGCGGTAGTTATGCCCAACGGCGAGAGAGGGTGGTATACAGACGCAGTTCATGGTTATAAATATTATTCGCATATTGCTCATGAAGTACCACGAATAGCGCGTAGTTTTTTCCCATTGTCAAATAAGAGAGAGGATAATTTTATAGCTGGATTGTCAATGGGTGGATATGGAGCTATAAAGATTGCGTTACTCAATCCCAAAAAGTTTTCTGTTGCCGCAAGTCTTTCGGGTGCACTTAATATAAAGAAAAGATATGATGGAATTGAAGATAAATTATATGTTGAGGAATTAAAGAATATTTATGGTGATCTGGAGCGTATTGATGGTACAGATAATGATCTTTTGAGTTTGGTTCAAAAATGTGATCCTGCTGTTTCGCCAAAGATATTACAGTGTTGTGGAACTGAGGATTTTTTGTATAGTATGAATCAGGAATTTCTAGCATCTGCAAAGAAGAGTGGTTTTGAAGTAGATTATTGGGAAGGATCGGGAGGACATTTTTGGGAATACTGGGATGCTGAAATACAGAATGTGTTAAGAAAATTACCGATTATCCATAATTAAAATTACGGGTGCTTAAGCGCACCCGATAATTATTATTCACCAATTATTTTTACAAGCAAGCGTTTGCGCCTTTTACCGTCAAATTCATAATAAAAAATATGTTCCCAAGGTCCAAGATGTAATTCACCATTAGTAATAGCTACAACCACTTCTCTGCCCATTACTTGTCGTTTTAAGTGGGCATCTCCATTGTCTTCAAACCCGTTATGTGCATACTGCGAATGAGGTTTTTCTGGAGCGAGTTTCTCTAGCCATTTTTCATAATCTGAATGTAAACCACTTTCGTTATCATTTATGAAGACGCTGGCTGTAATGTGCATAGCATTGACAAGACAGAGCCCTTCTTTTATACCACTTTCACGTACTAGATTTTCAACTTGGCTGTGAACTGATATAATTTGTCTGCGCTTAGGTACTTCCATCCAGATTTCTTTTGTCAAACTTTTCATGTCCTTTCCTTTCTGAAATATCAATTACTGATTTTAAATTTGAAGCCAGTCGAATTGCTGTTGAGTTCATTTGCAAAGGCACCTTTGCTTATTGCTGCTGGTGCAGTAAATGCTCCACTAAATAAAGCATAAGCCCTATAGGTGAATGAATATGTTCCTCTGGGCATTGATTCGATATAATAGTCAACTGATGTATCTCTATACTCAGTGTAGTAATTAATAGAATTATAGCTATATCCACTCTTATTCTCAACAGGTTCTAAGCAAGCTGGTTTATTATCTTTGATATATATGTATTCATAGTCATTCTTGCTGGTGACAATAAGCTCAACTTCTATAAGATCTCCTGAATTTATTTGTTCACCACCCTTCAGTTCTTTTCGTATATATGAATAATCAAGTATTTGATTTGTTCCACCTTTACCATTTGGAAGAGCGTATATTTTTTTGCTTGGTATAAGTTTATAGTATTTACGCCTGGTTTTTAATTCAATACCATGTGCGTGTATTGTATCGTCTAGGCTAAAATATGATATAGTGTAACTAAAGTATATAGGAGATAAGTCTTGTTTATTTGTCTTTGATATAGTTAATTTATTTGTTCCAGTTCTTAATTGATCTGGTAAAAAATTAGCCATAAATTGAGTGGTATGAGTTGATAATTCCTTGGGTGAAAGGGTAATTGTATTTTGGTTGTTTAAAGTTATACAGACTTTTGACAAATTTGGAGTAAGTGTGTTTTTTTGTATATAAACTTTTAGAGCATTCATTATTTCGTTTATGCAGTGAATGGAATTACGCATGCTTATATGTTTGAAATTATTAATAAGGTAATGAGCTAATTTATTATTGGTGGCGTTCTGTTCTTCAGTTAATAGACGCAAGGTAAGATATTTGGCGATAGTCTCAGATTCAGAATTATACCAGTGCCACCAAAAGTTATTATTACTGGTCTCTAAATAGGCGGTGTTGTTTTCTGGATCAATCGTTAAGTACTGTTCAATGTTTTTTAGTATTTCTGGAAGCATTTTATTATCTGCGTTTTTAAATAGTCCTGTAGCAAATAGGCAGAGACTGTATACTGATAGATGTGATTTATCTCTATATAGAAATTCTTTCATATGAATATTTTCATTATTACTCTGTGATAGAGTCTCGTAGATCAGCGCATCAAGATTGGATGCATATTGTTTAGAATTTGGTGTTTGTATTTTATAATTTATTAAACGCTTAACTTGTTCATCTTCATGGTTGATCAGATATAATCTAGCACTAGTTATTAGTTGTGCTGGGATGTTGAACCCTGATTGATCTACTAGTTCTAGTGATTTAAGAATAAGAGCCGTAATATAAGTTGAGCTGAAGTTATTCTTGCCTATCCAGCTCCACCCACCATCAGAATTTTGCATTTTTTCGAGTATTGCTAGTCTCTTTGTAAGTTTGTTTGAGATTGCATTTTTAGTGTATTTTGATTCAATATCTGTATCTTTTGAGATTAGTTTGTTAATAATAATTTCTGGTAATAAATTTGCCAGTAATGTATCATTTGTTTTAATATCATCACGTGTGATAGTTTTAGATACATTTATAAGTAATGAGGTTAAATCTGGGGATACAATAATACTTAATGTCTGCGATTTCTCTTTGATTTTGTCTGGAATTATAAATTTAGAATTAAATGTATTATTATTAGAAAGAAGAATCGTTTTGCTGTCAAAGAGTTTTTGTCCTTTTGTTAAAATTGTAATAGGTAATATGACCGTGTCTTTAGATGAATTAGAATTTGCGGTAATTGTAATGTTTGGTTTTGACTTCTTGTTAGCAAGAAGCTTCCAGTATTGAACTATTGCAGAATTTGCAGGGATTTCAATTTTTGAAGTACTAGGAGTTTTTACAGATAATTCATTGCTAGTATTAAGACTTAGTTTAATCTCTTTTTTACTTTTGGAGTTATTGTAAATTGTAGCATTGATTCTGGCTGTATCACCTTCAATTAGATACCGAGGTAGTGATGGGATTATTAGTAAGTTTTTACTGGTAATAAGTGTTGAATCAGCTTGCCCAACTTCGGTCTTAGAGGTCATTATCCATGCTCTAATTTTCCAGGTTGTAAGAGAATCAGCAAGAGGAACTTCTATAGTAGCTTTTCCTGATTTATCAAAGTAAATATTATTGGTGAAGATTGCTCCAGTGGAGAAGTCTTTTCTTACCTCCTGGGATATATTTGAGTCTTTAGAGCGAGTTATAGCGTCATTAGGTGTAGCGCTGTCAGCGACAGCTAGATTAGTTTTTAAGGCTCCTTCTGCTTTGAACATTATCTTATTGCCAGTAAGTCTTGGTGTCGGGAAGTTTGTTTCTGGAGTATCAAAAAAGCTGCCGAAAATTCCTATGGGCTGCATTGGGATAGTTTCTTTGTTATACATGTTATATGAAAATTTATCGATACTTGTAAGTGTCTGAGGATAGTAATAATTGGTAAATCCCCAGAAATATTTATATATGTCTGGATAATGTCCATTATTTGTTGATTGGTCTAATGCATTGTCGTAGACTGTAACAATACTATTGCCTGATACGGGCTTACCTGTACTGTCTGTTGCTGTCAGTAAAAGTTTAGCTTTTTCTGCTGGAGAGTAAATGTTTTTATCTGGTGTGATAGTAAGGGTAATAATTTTATTTACAGGCGGGATAAGAAGTTCTGCTGTTGCTGTACAATTATGTCGTTTTGGTGTGGTTAGGACTTCAATAAATGTATTTGGGGCGTCTGTATGTTTAATGGTGTATTTGATTATGTTTGCGTTATTCCTTGTTTGGATGATATCTGGGATAGGATATTTTTCAGAATTAATACCTGTGAATACGAGAAGTGTTGTCAGTTGTTCTTTTGTTATGATTAATAATTCTGCGGTGTCATTTTCAGCATAGTACTTTTTCTTTGGGAGAATGATGAGATCAGATTCAACTGGTAAGTTCAAATCATGATTTTCAGATGGAGAATATATATATAGCTTTTTCTTACTTGTAATTGAGTTGTTGAAAGAGTCTTTTGTTTCACATTCTATAGAGTAATATCCATTTTCTAGAATGTTTAAATGATGTTTATAGCTGTAATCAGAATTTTGTTTGATATTCGGGAATCTTTTTAATAATACTTTATTCATTTTATGATCATATTTATAAAGCTTTATAGTAAGATTGCCTTCAATTGTCTTTTTTAATTTTTTATTGTTTGAAAATGGTGTAACCATAAGACCTATAGTCTCACCTATATTGTAATAATTCTGATCTGCTGTAATTGCAAGCGAAAACTCAGAATTGCTTAGTGTTACCTGCGCCTCTTCTGTAATACTCCTTTTGTTGTTGGCGATTATTTGTGCCTTAATATTGAATGTGTATGATTTTAATTTGTCAATTTTACCGTATGCAAGTGGTTTAACTGTAATGTGAGCAATGCCATTATTATCTGTATAAGCAGTATTCTCTTCAATGAGTGTGGGCTCAGTATATGCAGGCTGCATTTTGATATAATCAAAATTTTGGACTATTTCGTTTGTATGGTTATCAAAATTTTTATCATATAACCAATCCCATTTTTGATTTGGGCGGTAAACTTCAACTTGTGGTTTTCTATATATTTTATACTTTATTTGAGCATTTTGTAATGGCCCGCCAAAATTATATTTTGCATTAATCGTAAATGTTAAAACATCTGAGAGTGTGGCTTTAGGGTTATTTAGTGTAATAGCTGCAGTAAATTCAGGTTTGATATATTTTTCAATTCTAAAGAAATTTCCATTTTGAGCAATATTTAAGTTTGAAGATATGCTCCATATACCTAATTGTGAGTTGGAGTTGGTTTTAAACTTAAATTTAAAGTTACCATTTTTATCTACATTTACTAATTTTGATTCAACTTTTTCGCCTTTTGGATTATATATGAAAAGCTCGAACTGATTCAGTTGTTTTTTGGGATAATTAATGTTATTGGTGTAGTCATAATTACGAACCCAACCAGAGATTAAAACTTCTTCTCCAGCTTGGTATAGCGGTTTACTGGTAATATATAGGATTCGTTTAGGGGATAATTTTATTTTATTATTATAATTAAATAATTGTTCAAATCCAAGATAAGCTTTGCATTCATCTTCCGAGCAGGATGATACTAAGTAGTTATAATCAGGATTAACTTGATTTTTTGGAAGAATTGTTATGCCATTATTATCTGTTGTGAGTGTGGTTTCAATATATTTTTTTGAAGTATTTTTAAGGTGTTTTGAATTATTAGGTAAATATCCAAAAATATTTAATTTACTTTTTGCCAATGATTTACCGGTATCACTATTAGATGTAAAGAAGAGTCTTTCTCCAGATGTAAGGGCTTTTGAAGTAATAGTAATATCACTTAGCCAGAGAAGTATATTCGCTTGATAACTATTAGGTAGTGTTGCTTCAATAAAATATGCTCCACCAGTAAATTTAGCAGGGAGATTTATTTTAGCTCTACTTTCACCATGTGTTATTGCTGACTGATAGTTTGTGAGATCAATGGTTTTCTTGTATTTTATACTACCAAGATATTCCTTAAGTTTGTTGTCTGTGAGCTTCCAGCCTAAATCCTGCAGGATATATTGTGTTGAGTTTTTAGAGGATGCGTTGCTTTTGAGTGTAGTTGTTATAAAATTAATTAGTCTTTTGGTATTAACACTCCATACTGTTATTGTAACTTTATCTGTGTTTCTAAATCTTACCCAAAGCTCCGGATTGATAACAGATTGGGTAGGGGTGCTTTCAAATGTTATAAAAGAGTCTGTGATTTGTTGTAAATGGTTTGATGCTTCATTTTTCTGATGTAGTGCTGCATTGGGGGATTCTATAATTTTGGACCAATATTTAGCAGCGTTAGAATATTGCCTCCTATTTTCATATTCTCTGGCAATTAATATGAGTAGAGCTGGTACAGGTCTTTTTTTAGATTGAGCAATAAACTTTTCTAAGTAATTATAAGGAGCTGGTAGTGTAAATGCTTGAATTCCTGACTCTAATTTTGCAATGGTTTGATTGTCAGTGAGTTCAGACAACTTTAAGATATATGGTTTTTCACTTGAAACATTATAATAGTAATTTGATAGAGTCTCAATACCGTAAATTTTCTGCGCAAATTTTGCCAGCGTAAGTGATTCTCTTGCTTTGTCGGTGGAGTATTGATTGCTTATATGCAAATAGTATCTAAATAGTTCTCCGTCATTAGTTGCAGACCTTTCGTTTCCCGGCAGGGAAAAAAAATATGGAGTGTTGTCTTTATTTACAGGCGCCCCGTTGCCTCTAAGGTCGGTATAAATCAATTTTTCCGAGTAAGGGGGGATTTTGTCAATATCACTTTTTATCAATAGCCTAATTGCTGTTTCTGGGTATATATCTTTAATATACATATTTGCAAGGGTGAAGAAAAAGTTTGATTTTTCAGTATTATCGGCATTTGAAGTTGTAATAAGCTCTTTTGCTTTATGCATATATAATAATGCATGTAAATGATCGTGTGTGGATGTATTAATTGCTGTATTGTAATTTCTTGAATACCCTCTAATAAATTTATTTCCTTGAATATGCCCAGAGTGTATAAGTGTGTGGTCATATAACAATGCCGCATCATTGTAGCACTGCCATTTATCATTATGTATTTTAAGAACTTTTGTTATAAATTCATCTGTTTGATTTTGTTTATTCAAGCGTTGTAAAGATAATACGGCATTATTAAAAGCTGTTGTATTATAAATTTTATTGGTAATTAATATCTTTTTATATTTTTTGAAGGCGTCATTATAGTTGCGTGCAGTAAATAAGGAATTTGCTTTATTTAGCATTCTCTCTGTATTTGCCAAAATATTTTGTGTTGTCTGGTTTGCCGAATACACAGGAGTAGTAATGATAATAGACAGTAGTATAATTATTGTTAATTGTATAATTGTTTTTTTATTAGTATACATGATAATTCCTTTTTAGTTAGTAATAGCTTTATAATATTATATACTCCTTTAAGTTTCAAATGGGGTTAAAAAATCCCCCAGTAAAAATTTCTACTGGGGGATTACTTATGTATTTATATATGAACCGAATGCTATTTCTTTTCTTTAACCCTGAAGAGTGTAGCATATATTGTAGGGACAAATATAAGAGTAAGTATAGTGGCAAATGTAAGACCACCCATAATGGTTACTGATAGCGATTGAAAAAATGCATCAAACATCAGCGGTATCATTCCAAGTACTGTGGTAAACGCTGCCATTGCTACTGGGCGTACACGACTAATTGATGCTTCTATAATTGCTGTAAATGGTTCTTTCCCGAGAGCACGTTCAAGATTGATTTGATCAAGGAGCACAATCTCATTTTTTATAAGCATACCTGTCAAGCTTAAGAATCCAAGTAAAGCTGTGAAACTGAACGGAGCATTGAAGGCTAGAAGCCCCCAGGTGATACCAATAATTGAAAGTGGCAGACCAAGGAAGATAATAATTGGATGTCTCAATGTTTTAAATAGTAAGAGTGAAATTGTAAACATTGCAGCTAGCGCCAATGGGAACTTGCCTAAAAGTTTTTCTCGAGCATCTCTTGATTTTTCATATTCTCCTCCCCATTCCAGTCTATATCCTGTTGGAAGTTTAATTGCTTCGATTTCTTTTTGTATGTTATTAAAAAGCACAGTAGCGGATATATTACTTGCTGGTTCACATTGGGCAGTAAGACAGCGTTGCCTATTTCTTCTGCGGATGATACTGTCTTCCCATTTTATAGAAGCTCCATCTGCAACTTGTGTAAGTGGAACAGGTTTACCGTGAACCGAAGACCACACCACAATATCTCTTAGATCTCTTAGATTATCGCGCTCATTTTCTGTTGCTCTAACAATAATTGGCAGGAGCTCATCTTTTTCTCTGAATAAACCTATTGATTGGCCTGTAAACGTACCTGAAATTGCGGAGTTTATATCCGGGCGGGTGACACCAGCATTTCTTGCTCTGGCTTCTGCTATATTAAGTTCAATACTTTCAACAGGCTTTCTCCAGTCATCGTGGATAAAGGTTATTGTTCCTTCTTCACGTGCATGCTTCGCAAAAATTTCTTTTGCTTGATTCCCAAGATGATGTAGAACGGTGGCATCAGGACCGATAAAACGGGCTTCAATTTTTGATTTTGCCGAAGGACCAATATCCATTTTCTTTATTTTTGTCTCTACTTCAGGATAGCGTTTAGCTATTAAAGTTCTAACTTCAGGGATAAGCTCATTGATAGATTCATATTTATCTGTAAAGACCATTATTTGCGCATATGCAGCGGTCATTGACTCTGGAGCATAGGTCAGGGTAAAACGCTGACCTCCTGAGCCAATAAACGTCACGGTTTCAGTAATTTTTTCATTATTTAATAGGTCTGCAGCAATTGATTTTGCAGCTTTTTCTGTCTTATTTATATGTGTACCCTCTTTCATCCAGAGGTCAACCAGAAATATATTACGTGTTGAAGATGGGAAGAAAGTTTGATCAATGAATTTAAAGCAGTAGCCAGAAACTATAAGCAGAGCAAGCATAAGAATAATAACAATATATCTATGATTGATGCATATCTTTAATATTTTAGCGTAACTTTTAAAGAAGAAATTGTCATGTGGATCTTTTGCTGTGGCGTCTTTTTTAGTAATTAGTTGTATGCATAGAAGTGGAGTAAGGGTTATCGCAGTTAGCCAACTTATAAGTAATGATAAAGCGATTACAGTAAAGAGGCTACCCATAAATTCACCAGAACTGTCCTGTGATAATGAAATAGCTGAGAAGGCAATGATTGCAATAATTGTTGCTCCAAGTAGAGGCCATTTGGTTTCATCAACTGTCTGTACAGCTGCTTTTGTCTTTTCTATACCTCGCTGCATCTTGATAACAATACCTTCACAGACAACAATGGCATTATCAACAAGCATGCCCAAGGCAATAATTAGAGCTCCGAGGCTGATGCGCTGTAGATTGACCTCAAAGTATGACATCCCGACAAAGGTAATGAGAATTGTAATCAAGAGAACTAGTCCAATAATTAGTCCTTCATGTTTGCCCATGAAGATGAGCAGAAGTATGACCACGATTACAATCGCTTCGACAAGATTTATAACAAATCCGTTTACAGATTCTTTGACAATCTTTGATTGGAAATAAATAGGGAACAATTTTATACCAACAGGTGTCTGGTCTTGGAGTTCTTCAAGTTTTTTGTCTACAGCATCGCCCATTACAACAACATTAGTGCCAGGTATTGTCGAAATTCCGATACCTAAAGCCGGCTTTCCATTATATTCCATCATCGTCTGTGCTGGTTCGTAATAATCTCTACGAATAGTTACAATGTCTCCGACACGTGTAAGTTTTTCAGCATCAGTTCCACGAATAAGAAGATTGCTAATACCATCAATAGAATCGAAAGATCCAGTGGTTTTGATTGTGATATAATCACCTTTATAGTTGATGCTACCGCCACTTCCAACTTCATTTTGTGCATTAATTGCATTAAAGATGGATTGTGGAGTAATTCCTAGCTGAGTCATTTTAGAACGGTTAAATTCTAAATAAATAACTTCTGTGGTATAACCGTTTATACTTACCTTAGCAACATTCTTACAGAGTAAAAGCTGTTTTTTTAAAAGTTTTGCATAATCATACAGCTCTTTCTTTGTATATCCGTCACCTGTTAGTGCAAAATATACACCATATACGTCACCATAATCATCATTAACAACTGGTGTCTTGCAGCTGGGAGGAAGGTCTGCTTTAGTGTCATTTATTTTTCTGCGAAGTTCATCCCATACTTGTGGTAAAGAACTTTTGTCAAACTTATCCTTCATCTGAGCGTGAATAATTGAAAGTCCTGGGCGACTCTCTGACCAGATTTTATCTAGTTGCTTTAATTGCTGGATAGCTGTTTCAAGCGTGTCTGTGACTTCTTCTTCAACCTCAAGAGCTGTCGCTCCAGGGTATTGTGTTGAGATTATTGCTTCTTTAATGGTATATTCTGGATCCTCGAGACGTCCAAGACCCAAATAAGCCGCTATACCACCAACTATGGCAAAAAATGTCAAAGTATAGGTGACAATGGGGTTTTCTATAGCGTATTTTGTTATATTCATGATTTATCCTGAAAACTGGTTTTTTAAACTTTTTGTAAAGAAATTGAGAACTATAGTGCTTTAAGTAGCATCCCATCCTGAATATAGCCACTACCAGCAATGACAACTCTATCTCCATCATTAAGTCCTGATAGTACCGGAATTCCAGAAATGGTTGGTATACCAATTTCTATATATTTCTTTTCAGCTTTATTGTCTTTATTAATAATAAAGACAAAGCTTTTATTGCCAGCGGCTTCTCCTTGGATTGCTGTAGGTGGAAGCCAAATATGGTTGAGGTTTTTTTCTTCGGGGTGTATAAATTTATCAGTTGTTACAGAAGCAGTCATACCAGGAAGGAAATTGAATTTGCTTGAAGTAGGCATAGTAAGAACTACATCATAGGTCTGTGTCTGGCTATCTGCATCAAGACTGAACTCATATACCTTTACAGTAAATTCTTTGTCAGGTATTACGTCGAAGCGTACTTTTAGTTCACTGCTTTTAAGACTGTCATTTGCATAGACCATTATTGATTCTGGGACCTGGATGACAATTTCAATATTGCTGACATCCTGAAGACTGACAATGTTCTCTGATGGATTGATTTTTGTATGGTTCTCGACAAATCTTGTAGCGATAATACCATCAAAAGGAGCATGAAGAGCAGTTTCTTCAAGGTTTTTTTCTGCAATTTTGAATTTTGCATTGGCTGTGTCATATTTCGATTGTGCGGTGTCAAGTACAGATTGTGCAACTATTTTTTCTTTTAATAGTTTCTTTTGTCTTTCAAGATTAATTTTTGCTTCAGTAAATTCTGCCTTTGCAGCTAGAAGATTATTTTCATATGTCCTTTGATCTAGTTTTGCAATGAGTTGTCCTTTTTTTACTCGCATACCCTCAGTAACTGGAAGATCTGTCAGAACTCCATCTATTTCGAATGATAGGTTTACTCTCTTACTTGCTCTCACCTTACCTGGGAATGAGCGAATTGTACTATGGTTAGTTGTTTGCACTACCATTGTTTTGACAGGTTTGGCTTTTGGGTCAAACTTTTCCTTTTTATCGGTTGCTTTAGCCGAATAATAGAATATTCCAGCTCCAGCAATACATAGAATTAACAATATTACGGTGTACTTTGTAAATTTTGACATGATTTCTCCTAATATATTATAATATAATTAATTGTTATTTGTATTGGCAAATTTATTGTGTGGGGCTAATAATGCTACAGCAGCAACATAGGTGTTTTCAAATACTGCATCTATATAATTTTCAGTAAGATAATTGGTTTTTGTTGAACCATGAAGAATAATTTCATGTGGTACAAGTATACTTAAACTGATAGTTTGCCCATACCAGATAGCCAACCAAGCGTCAAGTTCGTATTCTTTTGTATCTCGTCCTAAGATTTCAAATATTTCTTTAATAGCAATATAATCTAGTTCATGTATTTCTGGGCGACAAGATATATCACCTTGGTCATGTTGCATTATTATTCGTTGAACTATTTTAAAATACCAGAGTGGGTGGTTGCTTTTAAACAATTTTGTAAAAATATCATCTAAACAATTTCTTATAAATGTGCTTATATATTCTTTTTTTCGGTATTTTTCTGGAAGGTCTTTCCAGAATGTCCCAATGTTTGTGTAGTTTATTTTATCAAAGACAAATTCTGCAACAGCCGAGTAGAGTTTTTCTTTACCACCAAAATGGTAATTAATGCCTGCAACATTGACGCCTGCAGCTTCAGTAATTGAACGTATTCTAGTTCCTTTGAGTCCATCTTCAGCAAATAAAGGCCCAGCAGTATTGATAAGTTTTAGTTGAGTCTTACTCATATGTTTTTCATTCATTTATAATACCTCATATTTTATCCATTAAATTATTTTTTTAAATATAGCATAAATGGAGGGCTTGTCAAGCATTTGTTTTAAAATAATGATTGAATTGTTTGCTTAAAAAAGCAAGTTCACTAAAATTTTGCAAATTATATATATTTAAGTATATATAATTCGTAAAATAGTATGATTTATTCGTAAAATGCGCATTGTATAAGCTGAAATATAGTGTATATTGAATATATGAAAAGCATTACATATTTAAAATTTAAGAGGTAATCTTAGTTCAGATAAGGAGAATTTATGAGTGAATTCCAGATTGATCCAGATGGAATAGATCCGAAAGATGTTCCACAGCGTAAACTTTATACTGGGGCAACTATTCCTGGTATTGGTATGGGAACTTTTGGCTCAGATAGATATTCACATGAAGAAGTTTCAAAAGCTGTATTGGGTGCAGCTGCCATTGGGTACCGTCATTTTGATTGTGCATCAATTTATGGTAATGAAGATAAAATTGGTGTGATGTTTAAAAAGATAATGGATGGTGGGATTTCCCGAGAAGAACTATTTATTACTTCTAAACTTTGGAATGATAAACATGCTGAAGAAGATGTTATTCCGTCATGTAAGCAGTCATTAGCAGATTTGCAGCTTGATTATCTTGATTTGTATTTAATTCACTGGCCATTTCCGAATTTTCATCCGATTGGGTGTGATGTTGACTCGCGCAGTCCTGATGCAAAGCCATATATTCATGAGAACTTTATGAAAACATGGAGAAAGCTAGAGGAGCTTGTTAAAATGGGGTTGGTGAAGCATATCGGTACTTCTAATATGACTGAAGCAAAATTAAAGTTGGTATTACGAGATTGTAAAATTAAGCCGGCTGTAAATGAAATGGAGCTCCATCCTCATTTTCAGCAGAATGAGTTATATCAGCTTTGTCGTGAAAATGATATTGTGCCGGTTGGTTTTTGCCCAATTGGTTCACCGAAGAGGCCTGATCGCGACAAGACTGAAGATGATACTGTTGATATCGAAGATCCGGTAATTGTAGAAATTGCCAAAAACCATAATGTTCACCCAGCTGTTATTTGTGTGAAGTGGGCAGCACAGCGCTGGCAGGTACCAATTCCATTTTCAATCCATAAAGATAAATACCTAGGAAATCTTAAGTGCGTTACAGAAGATTTTCTTACTGATAACGAGATGGAAGCTATTAGTAAAATTGATAAAAATAATCGCCTTATTAAGGGACAAGTATTCCTCTGGAAGGAAGATCAGTCGTGGGAAGATCTTTGGGATATAGATGGAAATATTGCACAGTAACTTGAGCCTTAATAAATATATGTTAAAGCCACTAGTTTAATAGTGGCTTTAGCGTATATATGATTATTAAATTTAAAAAGATAATCTGTGGTAATTATTTATGAATTATTGATATTCATCAAAAAATTTATCAGCAAGAAAAATTGCTGCACCTGTAATACAAGATTTATTTCCTAGCTTTGAGTAAGATATCTTTGGAGTAATCGCAAGGGTTGAAATAAGCCTACTATTTAAATACTTTTTAAGAATAGTATTAAAATAACCTGATCCTGCTGCATAAGCCCCTTGAAACACAATAAGCTCTGGATTTATAGTAAGTATTAAATTAGAGATTCCATATGAAAACCACCGCGCTAATTCATCTACGACTTTCATAGCAAGTTCTTCACCTGAGTCAGCTGCTTTGAGAAGTGCACTTAAATTAATTTTTCCCGAATTAGGAGAAATTGCAATATCATTTTTTTTACTGTACTTACTTTCAAGCCTTTTATAAATTTTTCCGGCTCCTATTGCAGATATTTTGTTTTCTAGACATCCATACCCCCCACATGGGCATTGTATTTTGTCTTCAGGATCAATCATCATATGACCTATTTCTCCAGCAATACAGTCGTTACCATAACTAATTTTATCGTCATTAATAATACCTGCCACTACCCCATCGTTAGATTCTAGAACAATAAAATTTGTATATTGACTACCATAGCCAAATTTTTGCTCCGCATAGCTTTGAAAGCGTATTTCATTATCAATAAAGCATGGAATGTTGATACCAAATTCGTCAAGAAGAAGTTTTTTAAGATTTATGTTACGACCCATTGGTTGGCAGTGTGGTGCAAGTAGAAACTCTCCAGTTCTTATATTTGTAATACCAGGGACTCCAATGGCCATTGAATAAACTCTGTCCAAATCAATATTTAATTCATTTAGTAGTGCTTTAATGCTTGAAATAATACCGTTAACAATATTCTGAGAGGATAATTCATGAGTTATCTTTGTTTCGATTTCTGCAAGGATATTGCCTCCAAGATCAGAAATTACAGTATGGAAAACGTCAGGTTGGGCATAACAAATTGCGAAGACTTTGAATTTATTATACATTGAATAAAGAACCGGGCGCTTACCACCTTCCAAGGTGGATTCACCTTTACCTTGTTCATTAACAAGTCCCTGTTGAATAAATATTTGAATAGACCTTGCAACACTAGTTCTACTTATACCGGTAATTTCTGTTATCTCTTTTACAGATATTTCAATATTATTTCTCAGGACGTTGAGAACTTGTCGCCTATTATAGCGTTTGATATTTTTTGAGTTTAATTCTGACATTTTGTAACTCCAGCTATAGTGTTGAAGATAATATCAAAGCAATTTTAGTCAAGTCTCTATAGCTGGTCAACAAACTAATAAGATATTATAAAAGTCTTAATATAATGAATTTTTAAGGCATATAATATAGTTTATAATAAAATTATTTTTCAAGAGATTTTTTGATAGCTTTAGCCAAAACTATCTGCCTGTAAGGCTTATCAATAAAATCAGTGGCACCATTATGAATAAAGTCGGAACTGGTTTCACTTCTGGAAAAACCTGAGGCCATAATAATTTTAATATCAGGGTTTATTGCTTTTAACTCTTTTAAGCACTCCATTCCTCCCATTACTGGCATTACTACGTCAAGTATAACAACTGAGATATCATTCTGGTATTTTGTAAAAATTTCTATAGCTTTTAATCCGTTTTCAGCTGTGAAAATATTATAACCTAGATCTTCAAGTAGTGCCTTGCACATATTTCTTATAACTTCTTCGTCATCAACAAGAAGGATTCCTTCAGTGCCATGGTAATCATCTGAATGAGTACTATCCACACTTTTTGAGTGTATTGTATCGCTGTTGATAGGCAGATAAATTTTAAATTCTGTGCCTTTACCCAGTTCACTATAAACATTTATTAGACCTTTATGTGCTGCAATAATACCATGAATAACAGATAAGCCAAGTCCAGTACCTTTGCCTGCACTTTTTGTTGTGAAGAAAGGCTCAAAAATATGTTCAATTGTCTCACCATTCATTCCGATGCCATTGTCTAAAATTTTAATTATAATATAATTTCCTGGTTCAACATCAAAATCACTAAGTTTGCAAAATGAAGGGCTAAGTTCGGCAAGATCTGTTACGATGGTAATTGTTCCACTATTCTCAATTGCATCTCTAGAGTTAATGCCTAGATTAATAATAATTGATTCAATTTGGGCTGGGTCACCAATAACAATATCTGAACTTGCATTATAGCAGGTTTTAATATTTATTCCTTTGTTAATACTGCGTTTGAGTAGGGTGATTGCTGAATCAATTGTTTTATGTATACTGACTGGAGTGGATATACTTTTATCTTTTCTTGCAAATGAAAGCAATTGGCTGGTTAGATTAGCAGCATTTTCACTAATGTTTATGATATTGTTGCAATATGATTGTAGCTTTTCATCATTCTGGATATTTCCTAAGAGGAGTTCAGCAAATCCAATTATGCCACCTAGCATATTGTTGAAATCATGTGCAACTCCACCTGCAAGTTGCCCAACAGCATCAAGCTTTTGGGAGTGATAAAGTTGATGTGTAAGAGACTTATGCTCAGTAATGTCCTTGGTCAAGCCTATTAATTTCTCAACATCACCTTTCGCATTAAGAATTGGAGTTGCTGCAGCATCGAAAAAAAGTGGTTTGTTTGTTTTGAAGTTTAGTACTTCATGCACCGAACGAAAAGGTTTTTTACTAGTAATGGATTCTTTAATTTTATCGTAGGTCTTATAAGTTGTATTATTGCGGTCAAAGTATTTTGATACTAGAAGGTGAGCATTAATATTTCCTTCACTAATTTCTTCAATGCCATATAGCTCAATAATTTCTTTTGAAACCCAGAACGTGTCATCAGAAACATTGTATTCCCAATATGCGATTTTTGAAAGTTTAAGAACATCCAGCATTATTTCGTGGTTTTGCCTGATTTTATATGCTTGTTGATCTTCTAAAGTCAAATTCTTGAATGAAAGAACCGTACCTGTAACAATTCTATCAGTTAAGATTGGGGCAATTACTCCAGAAATGTGATACTCTGTACCTTTCATTGACACAAGCATTATGCTGCGATTTAATTTAATTGTTTTACCTGATATAAGTACTTGCTCAAGTGGATGACTAAAGTTGCTGTTTGTCTTAGTATCATATATTTTAAAGACATCTTGTAATGACATACCTTTAGCATCATCTTTATCCCAACCAGTTAGTTTTATTGCTTCATTATTTATTCTTGTAATAATTCCATTTTTATCAGTAACAATTACTCCGTCACCAATACACATTAGAGTCGTTCTGAGGTCTTTTTCTTGTATACTAATTGTGTGATAGGTGTCATTGATTTCAGAATACATAAAGTTGATATTTTTTGCGAGTTCATTATATTCTTTTGCCCAATTTCTTTTGTTGAAATCGAATTCACCTGTAGCAATTTTTTGAATATTAGAAATTATAATTGTAAGTGGACTAACTAGAAAATTAAAAAAGAAATATGCGAGGATTGTCAGTATAAGCATAAAAATAGTATTACTGATTAATTGTCTATTTCGATACTCAGTTGCTTGAGTTTGATATTTTTCGGTATTTACTGCAGCACCAAAAATATATGATCTACCTCTTGAGTCAACAAAAGGAATAAGCACAGCTTCAAAATTACCCCATTTATTTTGAATTACCTCTCGAGATTTTATGCCTTTATTAATAATTTTGTTTAAAAATTTAGAATTTCTGTAGATTTCAAAAAATTTAGGCTGAGTAATTTTCTCTAGTATTTTGTCAGAGGCTGAAGCAGTAGTAAATACAAAATTATTGTTGATTTTTAAAAGGCTCCATAAATATTGTATATCTAGTTCATTACATATATTATTGAGTTTATTCGCAATTTTATTGTAGCTTTCTTCAGAAAGGGATCTCGGGTTTACTATAGAATCATGAAAATCCTTTCCGATAAATTCTTTGGTCAGTATAGTAGCCGCAGTAAGTTTATTATTAACAATTTCTTCAAAATTAGCATTACTTAATTTTACTGACTGGTAAAATGTAAATGCTGAAATAATAACACTAAAAGTGAGTACAATTAGTAGCCCTTTCGTTTTTATTGAAATTCTGGAGACATTCACTAGAAATCCCTTTATAATTAGTATAATAAGTATTATTATAACATGTGTAAAATATTTTAGTCGCTATTTTTAAGTTTAATTTGAATAATTTATAATAATTGCGATTAGTAAAATATTATATTTAAATAGTGTAACTAGTTAAGACATAATAGTTTAGTGATTAGGTTGGGTTTGCCATGACAATTTCTCTTGAAGATAGTATTCAATATTTAAAAGGTGTTGGTCCAGCACGGGCAGAGGATTTTGCAAAGCTTGGGGTAATAGTATTAAAAGATCTTCTTTATACATTCCCTAGGGATATTTCTGACAGATCAAATATCAGCACAATTGCTGATGTTGTTGAGAGTGGCGAAAATGTGGTCATGGGGATGGTTGAAAAAATAAGTGAGCATCGTCCTAGAGGCAAGTTAAAGCATATATTGAATGCCAGAATATATGATGGGACAGGATATGTCGACGCCACATGGTTCAATGCTCAATGGATTCGTGAAAAAATTGAAGGTAAGACTTTGATCGTTTATGGAAAATTTCAACGTGAAGGGCGAATATTAAAAATTAGTCATCCTCAATATGAGATAGTACCTGACGATGGTGTTTTTACAAAAGAGTTTCTAAGTGTGGGAAGAATTGTCCCGTTATATCCATGTAAAGGGAAGTTGACCCAGGCAGTTTGGCGCAAGGTGATGGATACAGTAATCAAAGTTGGAATTGATTTGCTGAGTGAGATTTATTCTGAAGATTTTTTGCGTAGTCATGATTTGATGCGTCGTAGTGAAGCAGTTAGGAATATGCATTTTCCAGATTCTGATGAAAAGAGAAAAGAAGCTGTTAGGCGCTTAGCATATGATGAATCAATTTTGATGCAGTTGGTTATTCTTGTTAGACGTAAAGGGTTTGAGTCAGCGTTTCCTGGGAGAAGTTTTAATTTTTCACGGGTTTTGAATATTCGTATACGAAAGTTATTTCCTTTCAGACTTACTGCCGCGCAGGAAATTGTTGTAAGTGAAATTGTTGAAGATATGAAGAGTGCAAAGCCAATGCATCGGTTGGTTCAAGGGGATGTTGGAAGTGGTAAGACTGCTGTTGCTATATTTGCGATGCTTGTTGCAGTTGCAGGTAAGACTCAAGTATGTATGATGGCTCCAACTGGGCTTCTTGCAAGGCAGCATTACCAGACTGTAATATCTTTTCTGGATAGTAGTGACAAATCAAGTGTGCGTGTTAAGCTATTGTCTAGCGGAATAACTAAGAGTGAGAGAGAGCTTATAAAGACCGAATTGATTTCTGGAGGTATTGATATTCTTATTGCGACGCATTCAGTTATTCAAAATGATATTGATTTTAAAAATCTTGGATTGGTTGTAATTGATGAGCAGCATAAATTTGGAGTTCAGCAGAGAGAAAAACTAGTAAGCAAAGGTATCAGACCAGATATCATTGTTATGACTGCGACTCCTATTCCTCGCAGTCTTGCTCTGACGGTATATGGAGATCTCGATGTCAGTATTATTGATAGCCTACCTCCAGGACGAAAGCCAATCAAAACTTCTTTATATTCAGTTAACAGGCAAGTTGAAGTCTGGGATTTTGTGCGTAAAGAATTAGCAATGGGGAGGCAAGCTTATGTTGTTAGCCCGTTACTTGAAGAGGATGAAGATAGCGATCTTACCTCTGCTAAAGAAGCATATGAAGATCTGGCAAATGGTGCGTTCGCAGGGTATAAAGTCGGCTTGATGCATGGCAAAATGAAGCGTGATGAACAATTGGAATTAATGACAAAATTTAGAGATAATGAGATTCATTTACTTGTTAGTACGGTTGTTGTTGAGGTAGGAGTAGATGTAAAAAATGCGAATACTATGGTTGTCCTTCATGCTAATCGTTTTGGGCTTGCTCAGCTTCATCAACTTAGAGGGCGTGTTGGACGAGGCGAAGAGCAGGGGTATTTTATAATGGTATCTGATGCAAAAAATCAGGGTGCAATTGAGCGTTTATCTGTTCTTGTAAATATAACAGATGGATTTGCTATTGCTCAAGAGGATTTGCGTATGCGAGGACCTGGAGAGTTTTTAGGAGTGCGTCAGCATGGCTTGCCAGAGCTAAAGGTGTTAGATATATCAAATGATTTTGAAATGATAAAAGAAACTAAGATTGAGGCGGTATCACTTCATGAAGAAATACTTGCGGGGAATTTACCAGAGCTTGCTAATGAACTTGAAGCAACACTTAGAAAATATAGTGGAGGGATTGGATAGCTATGTTAAAAGTTAAAAGTATATGTTTATGGTGTAATATAATTATATTAAGTGGTCTATTAATGCTTTGTGGGTGTGGTAGAGATGAGATAATTAGCAATGTTAATACGTATAATAACAAAGAGTATAAAGGTAGTTATACTTGGATGACTATGCGACTTCCGTGGGAAGATTCTTTTGAGGTGCCTTTCTTTGGTAAAGGGTATAGAAAAGAGTCAGAAGAATTGGAAATTAAATTAAATGCTAAAAGTAACTTTATAGTATATGTTACTCTTGGTTCAACAGAGTATCTGGTCTACAATGTTGTTGCGATAAGAAGTGATGGGGAGGTGATTGCTGCATATAAAGATCCTGATTCGTATCGGTATTATCAGAGGAAATTTAAAATTTCAAATACAAAAGTTAATATGTTGAGAAATGTTTTAATTAAGAATAATGCTGGAAAAATGCCTGCCAGCTCGGTAGATCCTGAAAATAGTGGCGGCATTCAAGGTGGGTTTACAATAAAATCAGCAGAAAAAATTCGCAGAACTTACTTAAGTAATTCCTGGCCAAATTCCTTTAAGAATATTGCAGAATATATTAATAATAAAATACTTAAGTATAGCCCTGCCATAAAAAACAATGGCTTCGTAGAGGTTCGCAATAGTATCATTACTGTTGATCAGGAAGCAACTTTTGCAGCTAGAGGGTTGATAAACGGTAAGTAGGTTTTCAGTGAAAGGGAAGATATTGAATAAACAGGATATTGTTGATAAAAGAGTGGTTTCAATAATTGCAAATGAGCTTGGTGCTAAAAACTGGCAAGTAGAAGCTCTTTATAAATTATTCAGTGATGATGCAACGGTCCCATTTATTGCAAGATATAGAAAGGAAGCAACAGGTGGGCTAGATGAAGTAGCAATTGAACAAGCTAGAAAGCGTTTTGTTGATTTTGAGGAATTATCTAAACGTCGGTTGTATATCTTAAAATCATTGGTAGATAGAGGATTACTTACCGAAGAGCTTCGGGGTTCAATTGAAAATTCTCTGACTCTAAGTGAACTTGAAGATATTTTTCTGCCTTTTAAGCCTAAACGTCGCACTAGAGCAATAATTGCAAAAGAGAAAGGGCTCGCTTCTTTAGCAGAATTGGTATTTACTCAGGAAAGGGATGTAGAACTTAACGCTGCCGCTTCTGAATATGTTTCTGAAGAAAAAGGGGTCTTCAATATTCATGAGGCTCTTGAGGGGGCATCGGATATTATTGCAGAGATTATTAGTGAGGATATAGATACACGAAAACAGTTACGAGATTTGTTTTTGAAATATGCAATTCTGTCATCAAGCCTAATTAAAAAGAATAAAGAAAAAGGAGATAAATTTAAAGACTATTTTGATTGGAGTGAAAAAGCATCAAACATACCTTCTCATAGAGTTCTTGCGATATTTAGAGGTGAAAATGAGGGAATACTGCGCATTAAAATACGTCCTGATCAGAAAATAGCTGAGAGATTACTGGTTGAGAAGTATCTTAAAAAGTCTTGTTCATATAAAGAATACCTTGTAAATGCGCTTGTCGATTCTTACTCGCGCCTTATTGCACCTTCACTTGAGAATGAACTTTGTGCAGAATTAAAATTGCGTGCTGATAATGAAGCAGTGAGGGTCTTTGCTCAAAATTTACGAGAGTTATTGATGGCTGCACCTCTCGGGGGTAAGAATATTCTAGCGATTGATCCTGGAATAAGAACTGGGTGTAAGGTTGTGGCTCTAAATGAAAGGGGCGACCTTCTTGATAATACTGTAATTTATCCGGATAGAAAAGCTGATGAAGCGGAGAGTGTTATTAGATCATTTATTGGTAAATATTCTTCTCAGGCAATTGCTATTGGTAATGGTACATATGGTAGAGAGACTGAAGAATTTGTGCGGGGGCTCAAGGTTGCTGGAATAGATATAGTTTTGGTTAATGAAAGTGGAGCTTCAATTTATTCTGCTTCGGGAGTTGCTCGCGAGGAATTTCCTGACTATGACATTACTGTTCGTGGAGCTGTTTCTATAGGACGAAGGCTTATGGATCCACTAGCAGAGCTTGTAAAGATAGATCCAAAATCAATTGGAGTTGGGCAGTATCAACATGATGTTGATCAGGGATTACTTAAAGATGGGCTTGATTCAGTAGTTATGAGTTGCGTGAATGCTGTAGGGGTAGAATTAAATACAGCGAGTAAAGAGTTACTTACTTATGTTTCTGGTTTAGGGAGCAAGTTGGCGACAAATATTGTAGAGTACAGAAAAATAAATGGAAAATTCAGCTCTAGAAAAGAACTTTTGAAAGTTCCAAGATTAGGAGTAAAAGCATATGAACAGGCTGCAGGGTTTATTCGAGTAAGTGAGAGTGAAAACCCACTAGATAAAAGTGCTGTGCATCCTGAGTCGTACAAAGTTGTAGAGCAGATGGCCAATGATAAAGCTTGTTCGGTTAAAGATTTGCTTTTAACTAGTGAACTAAGAAATAATATTGAGCTTGAAAATTATATTACTGATGTTGTAGGTCTTCCAACATTAAAAGATATCATGGAGGAACTCGCAAAGCCTGGACGTGACCCTCGCGATAAATTTGTGCCGTTTTCATTTAGCAATAGCGTTAATACTCTGACGGATCTTAAAGAAGGTATGATTCTTCCTGGTATAGTAACGAATGTTACTAATTTTGGTGCTTTTATAGATGTGGGCGTTCATCAGGATGGGTTGATTCATATTAGTCAGTTGGCTGATAAGTATGTAGAAGACCCAAATGATATCGTAAAAGTCCAACAACATGTCAGGGTTCGAATCATGAAGGTTGATTATACTAGAAAAAGGATTTCGCTATCAATGAAACTATAATTATACTTTGCTATTGCCCTTTATAGATAATGCTATAGAGGGTATTATTTTAAAGTTTAACACTGAATAATTACTTGAAAGAAATAACAGATGGTGTTACGATACATTTGTGTGTTATTTAGCAGAAGATTTCTATATATTTTACTGTGTTATATATTAAAATAAGTAGAGCTGATTATATGAGTGTTAAATATAAAATTATACTTATTGTTTCTAGTATTTTGTTAGTAACCTTCATATTGGGTTATTATTTTGTATACGCAAATTTCTTGTCAATAATAGAAAATGATAGATTAAGAATTAATAGTGAAATGACTTTAAAGTGGCAGGTTAAAGGTAAAGAAATTATTGACAGATATCATAAATTAGTCCAAATATATGAAGATATTGCTTTGAACCAAGCTGCATTTTATACAAAAGATAAAACTGTACTTAATGCTTATAATATTGCAAATCAAGGTGACCTTTTTGATCCATATGATGAAAGTACAAAAAAAGCTAGAGCAATATTAAAGAATTATTTTAAAGATAATCTGGATGGTATAGCTGCTTTTAGTAAGTTTGAAAAATTCAGATTACATTTTCATACAAAAAACATAAGAAGTCTTGCAAGAGTCTGGCTCGATAACTGGCAGGCTATAGTCAATGGAGAGAAGGTTGATATAACCGATAATATCTCTGAATTTAGGAATACAATTAAAAAAGTAATAGAGACAAAAGATTTTGTTTCTGGCATAGAAATAGGAAAAGAAGGACTGGTTGTTAGAGGTGTGTGCCCTATTAATAATGCTCAAGGAGAATATCAAGGTTCTGTTGAGTTTCTTTGTCCGTTATCAAAAGTAATAAAAAATCTTGCTTCAGGATCAGATGTAAATTATGCAGTTTATTCATATAAAAAGTTTGTAGAAAGATTAAATGATAAAGAGTTATATTCAATAATTGATGATAAATATATAAGAGTTAGCTCTACTAAGAATAAATTATTTAGCAAGAATGTAACATCAGATTTACTGGACAATATTGCCAATAATATTACTCATAGTTTACTTGGGGATAATTATTTTACTGGGATAAAAATAGTTGACTTCAGTGGTAAGGCTGTTGGTGTTCTTCTAGTTGCAATTAATGTTGAAAATGATGTGATCTATAATAACAAGGAGCAGGAGAAAATCTCTAATAGAGTTGATAGATTTAAATTTGTGCTTGCTATAGGCTGTGTTATATCATTTGTTTTTATTGTTTTCTTATTTTATGCATTTGCATCAGTAATAGTGAGGCGATTAGAAAAAACATCAAATAAGTTGAGTGAAAGTGAAGCAAATTTTAAAAGGCTGTTTATGTCACAAATTGATGGCTATGCTTTACATGAAATTATTTGTGATGAAGAATCAAATCCTATTAATTACCGTTTTCTACTTGTTAATCCGGCATGGGAAGAACAGATAGGACTTAAAAAAGAGGATGTAATTGGTAAAACAGTTCTGGAGTTGTTACCTAAATTAGAAAAATTTTGGATAGAGAAATATGGACTAGTTGCTTTATCTCAAAGTTCTATAAAATTTGAAAATTATTCCAGTGAATTAGATAAGTATTTTGAAGTATATGCGTTTTCACCAAAACTTGGACAATTCGCGTGTGTTAGTAAGGATATTACACAAATTAAGAAGGATGAACAAGAGCGCTTAAAGATGCAAGATAATATTTTGTATGCAGAAAAAATGCGCGTTGTAGGGCAATTAGCTGGAGGAGTTGCTCATGATTTTAATAATAAACTTTCAGTGATTATTGGGGCAACAGAATTGCTGCAAAAAAAACTAAGTGGAACCGAGCATGAAAGAATGCTGGATATGATTATGCAGGCAGCAGAGTATGCGGCGGATCTTTCTCAAAAATTATTATCCTTTGGGCAAAAAAATTTTATGCCATTTTACGAAATTAATATACTTGGACTTTTAAATGAAGTTATATTATTACTAAAAAATAAAATGTCATCAAATATTAAATTTGAAGAAATTAATAATGCAAGTCATATTAAAATTAATGGAGATAAAGCGCAGCTATTCAGTTCTTTTATAAATATTGGGATGAATGCTTGCCAATCTATGATAGGTGGTGGGGTAATTTTAATAAAATTGAGTAATATTGAGTTATCAAAAAAAGATATAATTAAGTATAATAATATGATCAAAGTGGGGTTTTATTTGAAAATTGAATTTAAAGATACTGGTGTAGGAATAGCCAAGGAAAATTTGGATAAAATTTTTGAGCCTTTTTTTTCAACTAGAGGTATTGGATCTGGGAGTGGTCTTGGTTTGCCTGCTGCACTTGGTGCCATTGAACATCATGGAGGCTCAATCTATGTTGATAGCATTGTAGGAATTGGAACAACTGTTACAATATTATTACCATGTAAAGAGGTATGAGTATCAAGTTAAAATAAAAAAACCTATATTTGTGCTTTTAAAAATGGTCGGGGAGACAGGATTTGAACCTGCGGCCTGCTGCTCCCAAAGCAGCCGCGCTAGCCAAGCTGCGCCACTCCCCGATAGTTATTTTATTTCACTTAACTTGTGAGATAATAATGTAGTTAAAATTGAAATTAAATCAAGATGTTTTTTGAAAATAATAGATATTTATAATTTTTATTGTTATAAGATTAATGTTTACTGTGATATACTGATTAAAATAGAGATCAAGAGTAAAACTAACTATTCTAGTTGAACAATTATTGATAAATTGTATGATTATATGAGTGCTTTGCTATTAAAGTAGAAAATAAGTTATTGATAATATGATACATCAAAGGTATTGCTAATGGAGGTCTAATATGGATGATGACATTGCTTATTCAGTATTGATTGTTGATGACTCTCCATTTATTCAGCAATATTTATATCAATTGTTTGCTGGTAATGGCTTTATTGTAAAAGGACTTGCTGATTCGGGATTTGATGCGATTGAGAAATACAAAATGCTTAATCCTGATTTAGTAATTATGGATGAAAATATGCCTGGCATGGATGGCGTTAGAGCTATGCAGAGGATTATGGAACATGACTATGATGCAGAAGTTATTATAATTACAGGATTTTCAGATGTTAACTCCTCAAAGGCTTATGCTAGTGGTGCTTCTGCTTTTTTTGCTAAACCTGTAGAAGACAGAGAGTTATTTATTAAAGTTTGTAAAGAATTAGCACAGAAAAAATTTGATAATAGAAAGAAACAGAGTGGTAAAAAATAATATCCCAGAATTACTCTTGCCTGCGGGAACAATATCAAAATTGAAAGCGGCAATTGACTATGGTGCAGATGCTGTGTATGCAGGTGTTGCAGGTTTTTCTATGCGCCCAGATGGTGCAGCCTTTACTGTAGAACAGTTTAAAGAGGCTGTGGAGTATGTGCATGCGCGAGGTAAGAGAATATATGCAGCCTTAAATATTATGGCTTATAATTCAGATCTTGACGAAATAAAAAGGTGGTTACACGCAATAAAGGACGTCAATATTGATGCGCTCATTGTTGGCGATGTAGGAGTCTTTAGACTAGCAAGGAATGAAAGGCCTGATCTCGCAATTCATATTTCTACTCAGATGGGAGTTGCAAATGCTCAAAGTGCTCTATTTTGGAAAGATGCTGGTGCAAGCAGGGTTATCTTAGCTCGTGAAGCAACACTGGAAGACGCGCGAAAAATTGGGCAGGAGGCGGGTATTGAGGTGGAAGTGTTTGCACATGGAGCTATGTGTGTAGCCGTGTCTGGAAGGTGTCTCTTATCTGCGTTTATGACAGGTAAGAGCGGTTCAAGAGGACAATGTAAGCATGCTTGCCGCTGGGAGTATCAACTTGTTGAAGAATTGCGACCTAATGAAAGTATACCTATCTTTGAAACTGGAAGAGAGACAGTTATGCTAGGTAGTAAGGATCTTTGTTTGATAGAGCATATACCAGAGCTTGTCAAGAGTGGAGTTGCTTCTATAAAAGTTGAAGGAAGAATGAAGAGTGAGTATTATGTCGCGGTGGTTGCAAGGGTATATCGTGATGCGCTTGATGAGTATAAAAAAGACCCTGAAAATTTTATGTTTCAAAAGAAATGGCTTGAGGAGCTTGATGCCGTCAGCCATAGGCCCTATTATACTGGCTTTGCATTTGGGTATTCAGCGAGTGATCCTGCGAAACTTCAAGCTGAAAATATTTATTCTATGACTAGAGAACTTGCAGGTATTGTAGAGGAAGGATATAAAATATTTGTAAAGAATCCGTTTAGGCCTGATGATACGCTTGAATGGATTGCTCCTGGTTGGCAAAATGGTAAAATTGTTGTGAAAGAAATAAAATCATTAACAGGAGCTACTTGGGAATGCGCGAGGCCAGCAGAATATGCTTCCATTGAGTTTGAGGGTATGCAGCCTCCTGTTGGTGCAATGCTCAGGTCGATAAAGAGCAAAGAGTTTCATCGAGGAAGGTCTAAAAAAGAAAAATAATGGTTCTACAATAGTAGAACCATTAATTTATTAAAAAATTAAGTTTTTAAGCTTCTGTAAACTCATCTTTACTTACACCGCATACAGGGCAGACAAAATCATCTGGAAGATCTGCAAATGCTGTACCTGGAGCAATACCGTCATCAGGCAAACCAGCTGCGGGATCATACTCCCAACCGCATACACTACAAACGTATTTTTGCATAATATACCATCCTTTATAAAAGTAATTAATAATAAAACCTACTTACACTATGTAAGCGACTTTAGAAAATATACTATTAGTTTTTATTAATTTTTTTCCATGTTGCATGAAGAAAGCGTATATGACTGATTTCTTCACCAATTATTATATCTATTTTTTCTAATAAGTCCTTATTTGCATAGATTTTTTCTATTGAAGAATAGAAAATAATAGAGTCCTTTTCTCGATCAATTGCAAATCTGAAAATACTATTGAGACCTTCAGGGCTATTGCTTGCTAGCTCTTTAGGAGAACAGGAGCTACTGAAAAGGTCTCCTCCAAGTACAGCTTGTAGATATAGAGCTGCTTCATTTAGGGAGTCGATAATTTGTTCAAATTCTCCAGAATCATTGTTATTGAGTAAATTACTGAAAGACTTATAATGTGCTTCTTCCCATTCAGCCAACTCAAGGAATAATTTTTTTGCCTCCTGATTTGTTGTGTATTCTGCTGCTTGTGTATAGAAATTTATACCTTCCAACTCTATGTTTGTTGCAATTTTAATAAGTTCTTCTAAATTGAGTTTTACTCCCATTATAATCTCCAGCTAATGGTTAAGAGGTTATCTTGATGCTAGCTCTAACGCTTTAGCTGCAAGCTTTTTACCGCATTCTTTGCATTCTGTAAGTACTTTGCTAGTAGGTACCCATTGGCAAGTAATTGGATCAGTTATTTCTTCAACCTTCATTTTCTTTAAGTATTCAGAGACAACTGCGGCACCACTTTTACCCCAGCCAAATGAACCAAACGCAACACCCAATTTACCAACCTGTCTAAGTCCCATCAAATATGTTATCGTTGATGCAACTGCAGGCATAAGGGTCATATTTAGAGTGGATGAACCAACAGCAATGCAGGCTGCATCTAGACACTCAGCAGCTATGCGGGTATTTCCAGTACTTCTGATTCTTAAAAATTTGACTTCTACTCCTTCTTGAGCAATCCCTTCATAGAAAGCTGTCGCCATCTTGGTTGTGCTATCCCACATACTATCGTATATGATTACAACTTTTGGTTTAACTTTACTTGCAGCCCATTCTTTATAGGCGTTGATAATTCTTTCAACATTACTGCGCCAGATTACACCGTGAGCTGGAACAATCATCTGAATATCAAGTTCACTTGCTGCCTTGAGGGTGTTTTCTACTTGCTTACTATATGGCATAACAATATTTGCATAATAAGTTTTTGCTTCTTCTATTACTTCTTCAATATTGACTTCATCATCAAATCTGGCAGAAGATGAGTAATGCTGTCCAAATCCATCCATTGAGAATAATAATTTATCCTCTGGAATATAACTCATCAATGAGTCTGGCCAGTGAACCATTTTTGTTTCAAGAAAGGATAGAGTGCGCTTACCTAGACTGAGTGTATCGCCTGTTTTTACAATTTGAAAATTCCAGTCAGTAGTATCGTAGTATCCACTTAAACTTTCTACAGCTTTTTCGCAACAGATAATTTTTACATTAGGACACAGCTTTACAACTGCAGGGATAGCTCCTGAGTGATCTGGTTCTCCATGATGGCAGATAATATAATCAATTTTAGAAATTTCGGTGAGCTCAGAAATATTATTGAGCATATTTTGAGTGTATGGAGCTTTAACTGAGTCAATAAGTGCTATCTTTTCATCTTTAATTAAGTAAGCATTATATGTTGCACCGCGAGTCGTATTATAACTATGAAAATCTCGGACGCTCCAGTCAACATAACCAACCCAATACATGTTTTCAAGTATTTTAGTGTGCATGTATTTATCTCCTATTATTTTTTAGATTTAAAAATTATTAACGTATATAATAATATTTAATTATAATGAGCAATGGTACGTTGTAAATAAAATATATTTGATAAAATAATAATTTTTACAGGCTGTAAAAAAACGCACTATAGTAAAGCCAATAGTGCGTATTAACTATGTAAAGATATTTTTGTATTTATGGATTCATCTTTTTTAATATCCCTTGAAGGTGAGAGATTTTTTTCAGTAATTCCTTATTACCTTTATCTTTTTCTTCTGCAGCTTTGTATAGACTAAGAGAATTTTGTAACTCATTTTTAAGTTCTCTGAGAATTTTTTGCCTTTCATCACCTGTAACTTCGCGGGCGTTTTTTAGCAATTCCATTGCCTTATTATAAGATTTATTGCCGTTATCAACAAGTGATTGTACTGAAGATTGCTCAAGATCCGAGGTGGCAGATTTTTCGCCAGTTATTAATTCTGTTGCAATATCTTTAATAAGGAATGCCGTGCTTTTACTGTCTTTAATGAGTTTGTCTTTGGCAGAATTAAGATCCCAACCAGTAGTGACAAGACTGCTGATAAACATCCCACATAGGAGGATAATAATAGTATAAAAAGAGAATAACAGGCATCCGCCACAGCCGCAACCACTTCGTTTTGTATTTTCTGGCATATTTTGTCTTTCTTATAATAAAATCATCGATAAGATCTAATTTGTGCTACTAATTAGATATCCTTTGATAGAATTTGCAATAGTCTGGAGTGTTTTCCTGCGTTTTTCATCGCTGTTTCTTAAAAGTGTAATTCTAAAGCCTTTAAGTGGGGTATGGAAACCAGATAAAGGAGTGACACATATGCCTGTAGAACCCATTAGGTAATACACAAAACGTTTGTCTGTGCTTACGCCATTGGCTAATTGTTCGACAAGTTTTTTTGTCTTTTCATTATTTATTGGTAGCGTTTGGTTATCATTCAGTACACCATCATCAAAAACTACACAGAAGTAGAATGCCCCTCCAGGCATACCAACACTTATGCCTTTGATATCTTTAAAGGCGTTATATGCTTCTTTAGCACGATTTTCAAATATCTTAGCACGTCTTTTTAAATGCTCAGGATACTTTTCATTACCTATTACCAGAGGAATAGATAACTGGGGAAGTGTAGTAGAGCATACCTCCATTCTCTTTGCATTACCTAGGGCTTTGATATAGTCAGAAAAATAAGCACTCTTATCTCTATTTAAAATTTCTATCCAGCCACAGCGTGCCCCTGGCCATGGGTATTCTTTACTTATGCCTCGTAAAACAATTGCTGGAACATCTCGAATTACTTCACTAAGGTGTAGTGTTTTTTCAAAGCTGATATGAGCATAAATTTCATCACAGATTATCATTAAGCCATATTCTTGTGCAATAGAGACTATTTCATTCAATTCTTCTCTTGTATAAACCATTCCTGTGGGGTTATCTGGATTTACAATAGCAATACCTACGATCTGATCATTATATTTTACTGACATCCTGAGTTCTTCAAGGTTTGGTCGCCAGTTATTCTTTGGATCCAGAGGGAAGGTGATGTTTGTGTATTTGCCTCTCTTGCTCTCATTTGATATATGGGTAGAGTAGCTTGGACTTGGCATAATTATTCGTGCGTCTTTGCGGATAAGGTCATAAATTTTATCTACCGCATCAGCAATACCGTTTACAAAAATAATATCATTTGCAGTTATTTGTGCACCACCGCGTTTGTTTACTTCTTTGGCTAAAAATTCTCTTGATTCAAGTACACCAAAGCTATGACAATATGCCCATGCTTTGTCTTCTTCTGTCAGTCCGCGAACAATATCTTTGATCCATGGTTCAACTTTTTCGCCCATTTCAATTGGATCGCCAATATTTTCCCAGTTTATTATTACACCAGTATCACGGATTTTATATGCATCCTCAACAATCTGGCGAATTTCATATTCAAGGTGAATTGCACCTTCGTGCACAATATCAGTCTTCATATTATACTTCCTGTAAGTAAATTGTCTTTAACCTCTCATCATATAGAAGTATATGAGAGAGAAATTATTATTTCCAGCAGCAAAAGAATTGTTTAAAACAAAACGCAGTAGAATTTGCGCAGGATATATTATATTGTATTTATTTGAAGTTTAAATTTCAAGAAAGATACAAGTTTGACAGCATTTTTTTATGTGGTATAATTAATTTTATTTTATGTGAAAATACTTTGTATCATAATCTTATATAAGAAATGTTGAAATATGAATAGTAAGGCTTATAAGACACTATATAAATCAATTGGAATGCCGGAGTGGAGGCTGATTGTTGGGGAAGGAAGAATGAGGTTTCACCCAAGACTTTTGACAAAGGCAATTTTTTATCCTGCTCTTGGTTTTGATTATGCTTGCAGACTCGCTCAGGAATGGAATGCTATTGATCACCTGTCGGAGTATATGGGGCTAGTTATAGGTTTTAATGTACCACCTCTGTTTCTTGAAAAATATGACAAAATTATGAAAAGTGAGTGTGAGCCTCGCGATCTTTGGATTACAGTTGAAGAGTTGTATGAAATGAATCAGGCTATACAAGGAAGGATAAGTATTTATGAAGTTTATTATGGAGAAGAGTATGGGGGGGTAAAATATACTCCACAAGATTTCAATGAAGAGTCATTTCTAGCTTAATAAACTATAGCATTATAATATTATATTATGTGGAGGTTGATATATTCAAATGAAGTTGCATGTTAAAATTTCACTGCTTTTTGCAGTATTAATGTTAATTATATCCTCTATATTGATTTTTTCAAGTTATGGCCATTTAACGCGTGTTATTGAGCATGTTAACAAGATAGTATTTGATAAAATACTTGATGATACAACCTCATACCTTAAAAATGATTTTGTTAAAATTTCCTCTGAGATGGAGTTATTATCAAAAACTAACTTGCTCATTTCGTCTCAAGAAGAAAATTTTAAGCAAAAGCTGCTGTTATTAAAAGCATTACTTGATAGCAACATTAGTATGAATGCTGCATACATAGGCTATAGCAATAGAAATTTTTTACTTGTCAGAAGAATTGTTACATTTTCGGGTTATGAAAAGTATAATGTTCCTGATGACTCATATTATGTCTCATGTACAGTAAATATTAAAAAGTATGGAGAGGGAGCAGAATTAGTATTTTATGATAAAAGTTTCAAAGAGCTCAAGAGAGTCCTTGATAAATCATACAATTTTGATGTTACTAGTAGGTCATGGTATAAAGATGCTATACGATCTGACAAAGTAATTGTATCATCTCCTTATGTGTTTTTTTCTACAAAAGCTATTGGCATTACATTTGCAATAAATAATAAAGTAACCAATAATGTAATTGGTGCAGATTATACTATGAATTCATTATTAAAAATGGTTGAACAGTACTCATTGTCTAGTGACACCAGAACCATTATGATTAATAGTAAAGGGCAAATACTAACTGCAAATTATTCGGATAAAATTATTTATAAAACTAATGACAAGTATGAAATTGTTACTATTGATAATATTGTAGATCCAGTGATAAATGATTATGCAAAAACCAAAGGGGATAATGATGAAATTTCATATTCTTCTGATGGAGAAGTTTGGCGAGGGAAGAGGAAATCATTTTCATTGCTGGAAAATGGAGAGACTTATACTGTATTGACAGTAACACCTGAGCGTACACTAATGGTTCGTGCATCACAGTATAGACGTGAACTTATTATAGCTGGGATAGTGACGATACTGTTTATATTGCCTTTTGTATGGATTGTAGCTGTACTTATATCCAAACCACTGAAGCAACTTTCTGATAAATTGCAAAAAGTTAAGGATTTTGATTTTACAAGTTCACTTAATATAAAGTCATCTGTGGTTGAAATTACTAAACTTATAGATGTTTCAAGAAGCATGATTAATACAATAAAAAACTTTCAGAATATAGCTGAAAATATTACTAAGCAGAGAAATTATGATGTATTACTAAATACTGTGCTAAAAGAAACTACTACAATAATAAATGGCAATGGCGGTGCTGTATATCTGTTTGACAAGGATGAAAGATCACTGGAGATAAATGCTCTATATATTAAGGATATGTCAGAAGAGGAACAAGCATCTATACTTGAAGAAACTCTTGAGTTAGGGTGTATTGACCGGGAAATTTTTGAACAGTATTTGAATGAGGGTGTTGAGGCATGTTTTGAGAAAGATGGAGGGGTATGCTTGAGAAAAGATTTGCTTGGCTGGCCTCCAAAAACATCTGAGAACGATATTACTTTATCTGTTATTCTCCTAAAAGACAGCGACCAGCAAATGATGGGTTATATCGTATTTGTCCATGATCAAGGTAATAGATCAATAGAGGTGGCTAAAAGCGAATTTGCATTTATTACGGCTTTGTCAGGATTTGTTTCCGCAGCAATTGAAAGTCAGCTCTTAATTATGCAGAGAAAAGAGTTGCTTGAAAGTGTAATTATTCTTGTCGCTGATGCTATTGATGCGAAATCGCCATATACTGGAAAGCATTGCCAGAGAGTACCGATTATTGCTAAAATGATTGTTGAGGAGGCAAGTAAATCTACTGCTGAGCTTTATAACGATTTCTGTCCAGGGGATAATGAGTGGGAAGAAATAAGGGTTGCCTCATGGCTGCACGACTGTGGTAAAGTAATTACTCCGGTTGATATTGTTGATAAAGCAACAAAATTGGAGTGTATATATAATCGTATTCATGAAATTAGAATGAGATTTGAGCTTTTAAAATCATATGCTGACAGGGATTTTTGGAAGGAGCTCTATAATGGCGGTGATCTTGAAAAACTCCAAAAAGAAAGAGAAAACAGTAAGCAAGTACTTGATGAGGAGTTTGCTTTTGTGGCAAAATGTAATCTCGGTGTAGAGTATATGTCTGATGAAGCTATTGAGAGGATTACTGAAATTGGTCAGAGAGTCTGGATACGGACTCTTGATAATACTTTAGGATTAGCAGAGGTTGAGAAAAAACGGTATAATGATCAGTCAAAAAGTAAAAATCTTCCAGCAGTTGAGAAGTTGTTAGATAATAAGGCCGAACATATTATTTATAAAGAAAAGAAAGACTGTGAGCAGGATAATCCATGGGGGTTTACTATAAAAGAGCCAGAGTATGCATTCAATAAAGGTGAATTGTATAATCTGATCGTACGCAGGGGGAATCTTACTGCTGAAGAAAGATATATTATCAATGCTCATATGATTCATACAATAAAAATGCTATCGGCACTGCCATTTCCTAAAAATATGAAGAATATTGTCGAAATAGCTGGTAGTCATCATGAGAGAATGGATGGTGGAGGGTACCCGAGGTCAATAAAATCAAGGGAGCTTTCTATACCTGCAAGAGCGATGGCTATTGCTGATATTTTTGAAGCATTGACCTCATCTGACAGGCCTTATAAAAGTATTAAAACATTGAATGAGAGTCTTAAAATCATGAAAAGAATGGCAGATGAAAGGAAGATTGATAAAGATCTTTTCGAATTGTTTGTCAGCTCAGGTAGACCTCAAGAGTACGCCCAGAAATATCTGCTAAAAGAACAGCAGGATGAGGTTAATATTGATGAATTTCTTACTTAAAATATGCTAATTTGTATTTAAATCATACACTAACGTATTGACTTTCCACCAATAATAAATAAATTTATGCACGGATAATAACAGTATTATTCCAGTTTATTTTATTTTTAGGAGAAAAAAGTGTCAAAGAATGTCGCAGTAGTGGGTGTTACTGGTGTAGTGGGGCAGGAGATGCTCCGTTGTCTAGAGGAAAGAAATTTTCCAGTAGGAGAACTTAGAGTTATGGCTTCTAGCCGCTCTGCTGGTAAAACAACTAAATTTAAAGGCGAAGACCTCACCATTATTGAAGCTACTACCGATGCGTTTGACGGCATTGATATAGCTTTGATGGCGGTTGAGTCTGATCAGAGTAAAGAGTTTTCTCCTGCTGCTGTAAAAGCTGGGGCTGTGGTTGTCGATAACTCTTCTGCTTATAGAATGGACTCTGAATGTCCGCTAGTGATTCCTGAGGTAAATCCTGAAGCAGCAAAGAATGCACCAAAGGGTATTATTGCGAATCCAAATTGCTCAACAATTATTATGAACGTACCTGTATATCCTCTGCATAAAATCAACCCTGTTAAACGCATTGTTGTTTCAACATATCAGGCAGCTTCTGGAGCCGGTAGACCAGCTATGGATGAACTTGAAGCTACAACTAAAGCTTGGGTTAATGGTGAGAAAATTGAACCAAAAGTTTTTCCTTACCAGCTTGCAATGAATCTCTTCTGTCATAATTCACCAATTGGTGAAAATGGTTATAATCAAGAAGAAATGAAGATGGTAAATGAAACTCGTAAAATATTTGGCTGCGAAAATATTATGATAGGTGTGACTTGTGTGCGTGTACCTGTAATGAGAGCTCATTGTGAATCTATTAATATTGAGTTTGAAAATTCAATTTCTGAAGAAGAAGTGATAAAGGTACTTGAGAATGCGCCTGGTGTTAAAATTCTTGATGATAGAGTAGCTAATCGTTCTCCTCAGCCAGTTGATGCAACAGGCCAAGGGGATATTATTGTTGGACGTATCAGACAGGATATCTCACAACCAAATGGAAAAGGTATTGAATTATTTGTTTCAGGAGACCAGATTCTTAAAGGTGCAGCTCTTAATGCTGTTCAGGTTGCAGAATTGTTAGTATAATTTTAAATTTGTAGTTATATTATAAATATAGAGAGGATCGTACGATCCTCTCTATATTTATAATATAACTTTTAAGAAACTATTTATTTTCAAACCAGATATACTTATTTTCAATTTGCTTTATTTTTTGAGAAAGTCTGAGATAATCTTGCCAATCATTTAATGCAATTATCTGAGGCTGGAAATTATATTTTCGCTCCATAATTATCTTGTTATTTTCCTGGGAGAAACATAGAGAATAGTATCCGAATTTTGCGCGAATAATAATGTCCTTGGGAAGATCATTTATAGAAGAATTTTGTGGTAGGACATATGTATATTTGTCGTGAGCAGCAATAAAATTTGATAAATGATAAGGTGTTTTACGGTTATTTACATCGTGTGATGGAAGGAGTTTAATTTCTGGCAGAGCTAAAGGGATGCCATATTCTCCATCAATATTTTCACTAAGAAAATCTGTTATGTCAGCATTATAATTAATAATAAAGCTTGTTCCAGGAGTAGTAAGATGTGGTAATTCAAAGTTTGAAACATTTATACCAAAAGTTGATTTTGAAAGGATCTCTTCTATTATTCCAAGTCGTAATTCATTATTTAAGTTCACAAAATTTTCTTTATATTCCCAGCCGCGAGTTCCTGAATATTTTATTGTACCCTTAATAGAAGCACTATTGTTATTAAAAACATATTCTCTTGATCTTTCAATGGTATATCTGCTTTCTGGAGCTTGAGGTACAGTAACAAATTCACTCTTATTTAGACCTAGAATAAATCCTGTTCCACCGCAAAAATCTTCTCCTATTTCTCCTGCAGCAGCATAGCGCGCCCGTGGATCTAACCAGATATCATTTCCATCACCATCTTTTGCAATAATTAGGTAATCAATAAAATTATTATCTGTTGGTAATTTCCAAATAGGGTCGTATAAAATATTAGAAGGTGGTCTGACTGCAACAAGTTCAGCATTCACATCGGCTGCATGTAGCATTGCAAGCATTAGATTCTGCTTGCTTCCAGCTTTTTGCAGAAGTATATGACTTGCTGGAGATCTTGATCCTGAAGGGGTAATCTCACGATTAACAAAATTGTAAATATTTTTAATAACGTCTTTCTTTGTTATCGTATTACGGGAAAGTTCGTTAACTTTGTTGATAATATCAATAGTTGGTATTGTCTTGCCAAGATAGGATGTTAGCATGCTGCTGTGAATATCATTCCAGCTATGATTTAGAGCAATTGCAACATAAGGCAGTGTTGAACCTATTGCAGGTGAGCCTTCCTCATGTATTGCTTCTGGCATATTTTTGCCCGTCCAGATATAATTTTTAGTACCGTCCTCTTCTTCATTTACTGTAAATTCTACTTCTCTATTAAGATTTCTTGTTGCGTAAGTAAATTCTACCCCTTTGGGAACTCTAACGATATATTGTGAGAAAAGGAAAGACTCCTGGCTGTTTGGGCTACGGAAGTACCACTTGGGAAAACGTAAATGTTTATCGTGTGGGGTAGGAGTTTCATTGAGGTAAGCGTGTTCAATAATTGCTCCTGGTGCTACAGCTGGCATGGTTATATTGCGCGATCCTTTAAGAATTATTGGTTCGAGTGATCTGCTTCTTTCTGGAAGAATTGTTCGAGCTTGTAATAACTCTCCGTATGTATCAACAATAGCGGCTTTATTGATACCACTTTCAGTAAGTACAGCCTGCAGCTCATGCGTATAATTAGAATAGCCTCCTCCGTTATGAACAGCAAGCACAGTCTGATCAATGAGGCGTGCTGTGCTGCCAAAGTATTTGGTATGGTTTTTTATAAATTCATCTATTTTTTCGGTAGTGTTTAGAGAAAATTCAGTCCAGAATTTGTAATTTTTCCCTTCAAGTCCTGCAAGAAGTCTACGTAATGAGTAATTTCCGCTATCTAGCTCTAAGCTTTCCTTATACATTTTTTTTGCTCTTGCATAATCTTTTGCTGTAAAGAATATATCACCTTGAATTTTAAGAATACCTGGATCATTACCTACTGCTTCTAGACTTTGTTTTAGTGAGTTTATAGCTTTAGTGAATTTACCTGTTCTTGATAGTATTTCACTCTTTAGAAGTAAAATTTCAACTCGTTCTTTATAATATAAAGGAAGGCTGTCAAGTATTTCCAGTGCTTTCGCTGTGTTGTCAGACGCAAAATATGCTCTAATACAATCTGTTGCAATAATAATGTTATTTCTATCAAGCTTATATGCTTTTTCAAGAATTTCAGCAGACTGCTTAATTTGCCCAAGACGATTATAGTAGATGCTTTTTAATAAACATGAAATGTAGCTGTCTGGGTAGAGTTTACTCAGATTTTCAAGCCATTTACTTGTTTCTGGGAACCAGTCATTCTCTAAAGCTATTCTAATCTTTGCCCCATATGCTATGATATTTTTTGGGTTTATTTCTAAAACTTTTGAATAATAAAAATCAGATTTTGAATACCGTTTATTTTGACGTTCGTGGTCTCCTAAAATGAGTAGAGCACTTATTGCCTCTGGATACAGTTCTAATGCTTTTAGGGCTTCTCTTTTGACAATTGATGTGCGCATGGGACCAGGGAGAATATTGAATGCCTGGCCAGCGCAAGTTGCATAGTATATGTGTAAGGCTGGATTATCAGGGTTATTATTAATTGCTTCTTGCCATTTTGTAAGAGCCTTGTCATATTCCTGATTGTATTGATAATATAGAGCTTGTTCAGCAGTTGTATAAGTAGATATGTCATGTTCCAACTTCTTCCATAATGCTTTGCCGAAATGGTTTTCACCGTGTAGCTGCTTCAGATCGTACTCAATGTTTTCAATAGGTTTTAGGTCGCTGCCTAGAATTCTGAAAATTTCTTCTGAATCTTTATTATCTGCATATAGCTTCACAAGAAGTTGATGCCATCCTGATGATAAAGTGGTCAAACTTTTAAAACGTACAGTCTTTCCTACTTCCTTCTGCATAAAATCTGAAGTGCCGCATTCAATGCCGTCTACCCAAAATGAAAATGCGCCTTGCCCATTATTTTCTAAAACTATATAATTCTCTTTTTGTAGTTTGAATTGCGTGTATAGGTATAAAACTCCTCTTTGTGGAGAGATCCATTTATAAGGAGTGAAGCCATTCAAACAAACATTTTCACTCATAAGCCTCCAAGTTACATCTTTACCAAGTCCTTTCATAAAGATAGAAAAATCTATTCCGCCTTCAGGAGCAAAGCTTTGATAGAATGACGCCTGTTCATATTCACCAAAGGCACCTGCTATTCTCCAGGTGGGTATAATTCCACTTTCTCTTCGTAGTTCTGTTGCTTTATACTCATTTCCTTCAATTGAATAAATACTGGCAAGCATCTGCTGAGCCAGATTATTCGATAATGGAGTAAGAGTTTTATTGTTAATCAAATCTATTAACTTGTTTTTGCCAATATTGGTTTTACTTAAGAATTGTTTGTTTATATCTCTTGTAATGAGAAGTGGTAAATATGATTCTTTAGGATTCTCTTTGGCTCGTTTGAGGTTATCTAAAAATAGGGCTTCGTAATCTCCGGAGACGAATAAATTTTCTGACGGAGTAATTTCTTCGGTATGAGCCGATTTGATTGTGTGGGATAGGAACATAAATAGTAAGACGAGTGATAGATATTTATTAAGTATAATGTGCATAATTTTTCTCGCATTATTGCAGTATTTTTGGGTTCGATAGATGAGACAACGTTATATATTTAGACTACTTTTTTGTAAAGAAAACATTAATAATGATAATACAATAGTAATCGTACATTTATTAAAGTTCTATTGCAAGAAGGAAAAAGTATTAGGTACATTGCTTAAGAGTGTATGCTTTAATAGAGGTTGTGAGAAGTAACGCTTTCTGAGAATATAAAGTGATATTTGTTTTAATAAAGATATCTATTGCTGCTGTGTTAATAGCGGCATAACATGATTGTGTTTTGAATGATTTGTTTGCCGAAAAATTGTTTTCTTCGGTTTTTATGTGCCAGGTTGGATTATATTAATTCTGTTTATGGTATAAAGTTGTTTTAAGGTGGTGAGAAACCTAGTAACTAAAAGGTTAAAAAAATATAATTTTATGGTTGTTGAGTAGCATTTTAATACAAAAAAGTACTTAGATAGTTATATTATAACTATTAATTTTCTGGGGCTTGATATTATCTGCCCCAGTTATTTTATCGTGCCTCCTGCAACTATTGTTGAATCAGTATTGTAAAGTACAATATGCTGACCGGGGGTAGGTGCGAATAGCTCTTTAGAAAATACAACTGTTATATCATTATTATTCAGTTCTTTAATTCTGCATTTAATTAAGTTTCCAGCAGAGCGTATTTTCCCAAGTAAACACTTTTTTGTTTTTAATTTGTCAGGCTGGTGTATAGTAATAAGATTTGCTTTTACGGTATCTTTATAAGCGTCTTTACGCATTCCGACCATTACCTGATTTGCTTCAGGTATAATTCTAATGGCGTAGCTTGGTTCTGCTCCAAAGGACATACCTAATTTACGTTGACCAACAGTATAATGTTTTACACCCTTATGCCTGCCTATTATTTTGAACTCTGTATCAACAAAGTCTCCTTCTATATCTTCGTTTTTGTTGGAGAAGGCTTCTCTGTAATCTCCTCCTCCGGCAAAGCACAGATCCATGCTCTCTGATTTTTCAGCTACTGATAGTTTTGCTTTCTTCGCAAGGCGTCTGGTTTCGTCTTTATTTAGATCACCAAGTGGAAGATAGAAGTGCTTGAGTCTTTCTCTTGAGATGCCGTATATGAAGTAGCTCTGATCTTTATTTAGATCTGTACCGCGTGCAATGTAGGCATTATCTCCGTCTCTTATTATTTTAGCATAATGACCGGTTGCAATATTTTTAATACCAAGTTCTTCTTCAATAATATTCCAGACTGCTTCAAATTTTAGTTTTCTATTACAGTCACAGCAGGGATTAGGAGTTCTTCCTTTGCGGTACTCCTCTTCAAAGGAGTCTATCACCTCCTTCTGGAAGGTGTCTCCTAAATCTACTCTGTAGAGCGGGATTTTTAAGTGTTCTGCTACAGTTTCTATACCAGAGCAATCTACAACTCCAGCGCCGCAGGCTAAAGGTATCTGCATATTTACACCCACAACTTCCCAGCCATCTTCCTTTAGTTTGAGTGCAGTGACACTACTGTCAACCCCACCACTCATAAGTACAGCAATTCTTCCGATTTTGCCTTTGGCAATTTCGGTGTTAAGATTTTTCCCAGAGATTAGTTGTAGCCTATTAAGATTCATTAAGTTCCCTTAGCTTATAGAAGAGCTTATCTTCTTCAATGAGTGATTCAAAATATTCAAACTCTGCTTCATTCATGCTGTCAATTATATTTGTTGCCGCCTCAGTCTCATTTTTAAGGTGGAGTATTGCTGCCAAATAAGATTTGATTGCAATATCTGGGGTTGCCTGTTTTGGACCTATCTGGTACATTGGTGACCAACGGTGTGGGCGCTTATTTAATTTTACCCTTTCTTCGTCAAGTTTAACCCATGCTATAGATGCATTCTCTGCATATTTTGTGTCTTTTGTTTGGAGTCCGATTCTTAATTGAAATTCTCGGTATTCTTCATATTTAGGTTCTAGTTCTATTGCTTTTTCAATCGCAGTCTTTGCTTTATCATATTCAGAAAGATTTAAATATATATCTGATAGTTCTGCGAATCCTTCAGCATCATCAGTAATAAGATTGGTATACATCTCAAAGTATTTGCTCGCTTCTGTAAATTTTTTAGCGAGAGCGTTGATTCTGGCAATTTTATAAATCAGTTTGCTGTCGTTTTTGCCTCCAGCTTCGAGCTTTGCCATATACTTTGCAAGTTGTGCATCTCTAAATTCTGGATCAAGGGCAAGTTTATTATACTCATCAGCTTCTTTAATTCCTGCTTTCCAGATGGAGCTGATTACTTTTATCCCTATGAGTAGGGCGACAATAGTAAGAATTATTGCTAGGTCCATTATTGCTATTTTTCCTTTACTAAATAGATATGTTTATTCATTATTACAAATTTTGACAGTAGCATCTACAAGGTCGTTAATAGTTGCCTGTTCTGCTTCAGCAGTTATTGGTATAAACAGCTCATCCATGGTTTTGGATGTAACTGGACCTATACTTACAAATTTTGGTTGTTTGTCAGATTTTAATATAGTTTGTAGGCTAGTTCCTGTCATTTCCGCAAAATTTCTTACAGTTCCAGATGAGGCGAATGTTGCTATGTCATATGCTCCACTCTCAAGAATTTCTTTGTTCTCTTGAGTTAATGTGGCTTTCTCTACTAGATATGCAGTAATATCATCGACTTCGCAGCCAAGTTTTATAAGTTTTTCACGGAGCATCACGCGGGCATTTGATGCTCTAAGCATTAGTATTTTCTGACCTTGTACTTCGCGCTCAATAAGTGATCCCAGCAATGACTCTCCAGTAAATTCTTTTGGGATTAAATCTGCTTTTATGCCATGGTTTTCTAAAGCTTGGGCTGTTGGTGAACCAATTGCGGCTATTTCTTTGCCTACGAATATTCTTGAGTCCAGTCCTAACTTTTTAATTCTATCAAAAGTGTACTTTACTCCGTTTGCACTAGTAAAAACAACCCAGTCATGTTTATTCGAAACAAGTAACGCGATCCCTCTAGTTAACTCGTCACATTCAGTGATCAGATAAGAGAAGTCTGGAAAATCAAGATTCATAGGTTTATCCTGAATCATTGATAGTAGCGTTGGATTAGTTTCTCGCATGTATGCAATTTTTACTAGTCCGGTTTTAATTGCTTTTTCTGTTATTTCTGAAGCTTGATATTCTACAGGACTAACCGCTATAATCGGTATTTCAATGACTTCTGCCCCATACGATTCAAGTTGCTTTGTAAGCTCACTTGCCTGTTCTCTGGCTCTGGTAACCAATACTCTCTTGCCAAATAGAGGTTTATCCTCAAACCAAGAAATTTTGTCCCTTAAATTTACTACTTCGCCAATAATTATAATTGCTGGAGGAGTAATTGCTGCTTTTTTTATCTCTTTGGAGATATTACTGAGGGTACCTATAACTGTCTTCTGTTTATTTCTGGTCCCTCTATGAATAACAGCGACAGCTTCATCTTTGCTTCTTCCAGAATTAATAAGTTTTTCACAGATAGCCGGTAGATTTTTAACGCCCATATAAATGCAGATAGTACCTCCTGCTTTTCCAAGAGCATCCCAGTCCGTCTGAATTTCTGATTTGTCAGGAGTTTCGTGTCCAGTAACAAATGTGACCATTGTCGAGATAGCTCGGTGTGTAACAGGAATGCCGGCATAAGTCGCAGCAGCAATACCTGACGTGACTCCGGGGATTATTTCAAAAGCAAGTTTCGCTTCTTTAAGTGCTATAGCCTCTTCTCCTCCTCGCCCAAATACAAATGGGTCGCCACCTTTGAGGCGTGCTACAATTTCTCCTTTTGCTACAGCTTTTACGACTCTTCTAGTAATTTCTTCTTGCGGCATTGTATGATTTCCAGCAGACTTGCCGACATATACAAGTTTTGCTGAGCTTGAAGTAAGGTTCAGTAATTCTTTGGAAGCCAAATAGTCATAAAATACAATTGTTGCTCTGCTTAGACATTTTGCAGCTTTTTGTGTGAGCAGTCCAGGGTCTCCCGGTCCAGCTCCAATTAAATAGCATATGCCTTTATTTTTATTTTTTATATTTATCATAATATATAGGTTAAGATATTTTGGGTTTTAAATCAAGTCGTAAACTATTGATAAATATAGAATACTATGGTATAAATTTAAATGAGAAAGATACCATATCGATAGAGAGCTGAATAAGCTATTTAAAGGGGATAAGCGATGAAGATGGTAGTTGATTTAGAGAATAGTTCAGAATTATTTGATAGAGCTGTTAAGTTGATGCCTGGAGGGGTAAATTCTCCTGTGAGAGCTTTTGGTGCTGTCGGGGCTGAGCCAGTATATATAGACCATGCTAGCGGTTCAAAATTATATTCGTCTGAAGGTAATGAGTATATTGATTATATGATGAGTTGGGGGCCACTAATTCTTGGGCATGCAAATATGTCTATAACTAGTGCAATTACAGAAGCAGCAGTAAAAGGCACTAGTTTTGGAGCAAATCATAGAGATGAGATTCGCCTTGCAGAGTTGATTACAAATAATATGCCAACAATAGAAATGTTGCGATTGGTGAATTCAGGAACTGAGGCTACAATGTCAGCATTAAGACTTGCAAGAGCTGTAACAGGTAGAGAAAAGGTTGTCAAGTTTAAAGGCTGCTACCATGGACATTCTGACTCATTCCTTATAAGTGCGGGAAGTGGAGCTTTGACGTATGGAATTCCTTCAAGTCCTGGGGTAACTAAAGGTGCTGCTCAGGATACTCTTCTTGCTGATTATAATGATATTGAAAGCGTGAAAAAGTGCTTTGAATCCAATAAAGGGGATATTGCAGCAGTAATAGTTGAGCCTGTGGCTGGTAATATGGGACTTGTGCCACCAGTTGAAGGATTTCTTGCAGGTATTCGTGAAGAATGTGATAAGCATGGCGCACTTTTAATTTTCGATGAAGTAATTACTGGGTTTCGCCTTGGGCTTGGTGGAGCGGCAGAGATGTTTGGTGTAGAACCTGATATAACAACTCTAGGAAAAATTATTGGCGGTGGGCTTCCGGTTGGTGCTTACGGGGGTAAGAAAAACTTATTAGAACAGGTAAGCCCTAGTGGTGGGGTGTATCAGGCGGGAACTCTCTCTGGTAATCCTTTAGCTTGTGCTGCAGGCATAAAGATGCTGGAGATTCTTACTGAGGAGAAACCATATGAGTTGCTTGGTAAAATGTGTCAAGCTCTTGTATCTATTATGGAGGAGAATATATCTGAAAGTGGGGTGAGAGCTTGTATCAATAGGGTTGGAAGTGCTTTTACTGTATTTTTTGGTGTAGACTCTGTTGCAGGATATGATGATGCTATGGCTGCGGATACTGAGATGTTTGCAGCATATTTTCGTGGTATGCTTGAAAGAGGGATTTATATACCTCCTGCTCAATATGAAGCCAATTTTTTGTCAACAGCACATACTATTGATGATCTTGAAGCAACTCTTATTGCTCAGAAAGAGGTTTTTGAAACATTGAAATAATTACTTATATATTTGCTTTTTGCGATATGTAATATAAAGTAAAACGGTGGTAAAAAAAATCAAGTTTGCTATAATCATATAAATAATAAAAGAAAGGGTTTTGTAATGAGTGAGATCTATCTGGGTAGAATTGTAGCTGTTGGAATTACAAAAGAAGGTAAGCTTGCAAGTATGTATAGAGTATCTTCAAGAAGCTTTCCAAATCGCAGGGCGCAGATTAAAGAAGATTATGTAAGTATTGTTCCTAAAGAAGGACACGAAGGTGATATCTTTAAGAATCCATATATTGCTTATAACTGTGCTGCAATTGTAGGTGATGTAGCGATTGTAACTAATGGTAGCCAGACAGATCCAATTGTTGAAAAACTAAAGAGTGGTATGAATATCAGAGATTCTCTAATATATTCTTTAGCAGTTATGGATTATGAAAAAGATGACTATAATACTCCTAGAATCGTTGCTGTTGTAGAGAAAGGATCTAATAAGGGCTGGCTTGGTATTATTAGAAAAGATGGTCTTGATGTGCGTGAATTTGAACTTGAAGCAGGAAAGTGCTTGTATGTATCAACATATGAGAGGAATGTCCCGAACAGGCATAATATAAGTGATTTTACAGCGGGCAATGCGCAGGAAGCTTGTGACTTTGTAATGGGAGAATGTGAGTTTGCGAACTTTACCAATCCTGTTACAGCTGTGTGTATTGTAGAAAATGAGAATGGTTTTGAACTAGCAACTAAAGATAAGGCATAATTTTACGCTGTATCTTTATATTTTAATATTTACTTTTAATGTGCATCATTAGTAAGCAAAGATTGGGGTAAGAATGGTTGGAAAAAAAATTGGGATTATTATGGGTAGTGACTCAGATCTTCCAAAGCTTGAAGGTGCAATAATTACACTTAAGGAGTTTGGTGTAGAGTTTGAAGTAAAGGTGGCTAGTGCTCATCGTACTCCAGAAGTTGTCATGGAATGGACTGCTACAGCTGGTGAAAGAGGACTTGAAGTCATTATTGCAGCAGCAGGTGGTGCGGCACATCTCGCAGGTGTAATTGCAGGTCATACAATATTGCCTGTAATTGGTGTGCCAATTGGTGGAACTGCTCTTACAGGTCTTGATAGTCTTCTGTCTATGGTTCAGATGCCTGCAGGTATCCCTGTTGCTACTGTTGCGGTTGGCAGTGCGGGTGGAGTAAATGCTGCATTGCTTGCTCTGCAAATTATGGCGGGTAAGCATGATGATATTAGAAAAAAACTTTTAGAACATAGAGAAGACATGAAGAAAAAGGTTGCTGAAAAAGATGAGGCTCTTCAGAAGAAGATCTCTGAAATGTAAGTAATTACTTGAATACTTGATTTTAAAAGAGTATTTTTATTTTGTGAGTCCTAGGTATCGAAAAAGTATAGACACAACTCTATTTTTTTACTGTCATTTCTCTCTCTCTCAAAGGGTGGTTAAAAGTAAGTAGTGTTTATGTTCTGATATCTGGGGCAATTTTTTGTGTTTTGTAATAACCTGAATTAAAATTAGTCATGAAAAATCTGGTATGGACGAAAAAATTGTCATTGAATATAAAGAGCTTATAGACGAAATAGTAAAGCACAATCAGCTTTATTATAATAATGCGGCTCCCATAATCTCTGACCGTGAGTATGATGAACTCATGGATAGGCTTATTTTAATTGAGAATGAATATCCTGAACTTATAACTAGAGAGTCTCCAACTCAAGTTGTGGGTGTTAATATTGAGCAGAGTAGTGAGAAGCAGCTGGTAACTCATAACCCTAAAATGATGAGCATTTCTAATTGTTATGATGATGAAGGGATACAGAAATTTATTAAGCGATGTGAGTCTCTGGCAGGCGGTGAGCTTGTATATATGACAGAGATGAAAATTGATGGGCTTGCTATATCGCTGATTTACGAAAACGGTAAGCTGGTACGAGGGGCAACAAGAGGTAATGGTTTTGTCGGTGAAGATGTAACTGCAATATTACAATATGTAAATCTCCCTAAAGAAATAGGGGGAAACGATTCTCGAGAAGTCGTTGGTGGATTGTTTGCAGCCGACAAATTTTCCGGTATAACTATTCCAAAGAGGATTGAAGTTCGAGGTGAAGTTTATATGCCCCGTTCAGCATTTCAGAAAATTGTTGCACTTCAGGAAGAGAGAGCAGAAGAAAGAATATTTGCAAATCCAAGAAATGCAGCAGCCGGAGCACTGAAAACAAAGATTTTGAGTAAGAAAGAACTTAAGAAAAAGACGCCTGCTGAGTTACAGAAGTATAATGATAAAATTGAACAGATAAAAATGTCAGAGTTAAGCCTTTGGGTATATTCAACCCCTACACCTCAAGTTGTTGGAGCTGCAAGTCAAGCGGAAGCTTTGTCTAACCTTGAGCAGCTTGGCTTTCCGGTAAACCCTCTTAGAAAAATTTGTACAAACTTGAAGGAGGTGGTTGAGCGTAAGGAGGCGCTTGATGTTTTGCGTCATGAATTATCATATGACACCGATGGTATGGTTATTAAAGTTAATGATATGGAGATTCAGAGTAAACTTGGTGAAGACGCAAAGAGTCCTAACTGGGCTATAGCTTTCAAATTTGAACCTGAGCAGGAAGAGACCATTATTATAGATATACGTATTCAAGTAGGAAAGTTTGGTACGCTTACCCCCGTTGCTGATTTAGAACCAGTTTTTGTATCTGGATCTACGATTTCCCATGCGACTTTGCATAATCTAGATAATATACGTGAAAAAGATATTCGAATTGGGGACAAGGTTCTTATCGAGAAGGCGGGAGAAATAATTCCTCAAGTTGTCAGAAGTTTGTGTGAGAAGCGTACGGGTAATGAAATTGTCTTTGAGATGCCAGAAATGTGTCCAGTTTGCGGTAGTAAAGTTGCAAAAGCAGAAGGGAAAGTCTCTTTTTATTGTCAGAATATATCATGTCCAGCTCAGTTACGTGCGAGATTACTTCACTTTGTCTCTCGCGAAACAATGGATATTGAAGGTTTTGGTCCAGCTGTAATTGACGGACTTATTGAAAGAGGGAAACTGCACAATGTTGCTGATTTATATACCCTTACTTTTGATGATCTTAGGGAGCTCTGGGAAGATACAGAACGTAAAAAACTAGCAGAGAATATTGTTAAAAAAAATAAAGATATTGAAATTGAAGAACTTGAAAAATTAGAGATTAGTGTACTTAGAGAAAAATGGAATAATGAATTAGTTCTTACAGGGCGTAAAGCGTACACTCCGCCTGAGTATAAAAATGCAGAAAATATTATAAATGCTCTTGAAGAGTCAAAAAGTAGAGGGCTTGAAAAATTACTTGTGGCTTTGGCAATAGAGCAGCTAGGAGCGACAGCAGCTCGTATTATTGCCTTACATTTCAAAACACTTGAAAACCTCTATACTGCGCAAGCTTCTGAAATTTCAAATCTTAGTGCAGGAGAAACTTTTTCGTATAGAACATTGGGAAAGAAATCTGCCAGGCAGTTATATCAAATACTGCAGACAGAGAAATCGCAGCAAATTCTTTTAAAGCAAGGACAGACATTATCGAGGAAGTTAGAGTGTCTTGCGATTCCTAGTTTTGGCCTTAAGAAAAGAGAAGCAGTTGTGAAAGTATTTAATTCAGATCCTCAGAGGCTTCTTGATGCAACTGAAGCAGATCTTTCAAGTATTGAGCTAGGTACATCGGATGTTAAAAGAACTTTGGGTGATGTTGTCGCTAAATCTTTAGTTGAATTTCTGCAGAATAAGGTGAATAAAGATATTTTATGCAGATTGGTAAAGGCAGGAGTAAGTACTGGTGTCGTCGATAATGTTTCAAGCCATGTAGACGGTGTGGAGGGCAAAGTATTTGTGCTTACAGGTACTTTGCCTACTATGGGACGTAGTGAAGCAAAGAAGATTATTCAGAATGTAGGCGGCAGGATTGGTTCTGTTGTTTCTAAGGGCACTGATTATCTCGTTGCTGGAAACAAGGCAGGTTCAAAGCTTGCAAAAGCTGAAAGTTTGGGAGTAAAGGTTATTAGTGAGAAAGAATTGCTTGCTCTTTGCCGTAATGAAGAATAAATAGTCTGTATGTATCTCTGTAGGTATTTTAGTATTTACTGTATTGGAGATATTGTGGTTAAGTGTGTGTGCTATAATAATAGAATATTAACGCGAAAAAACTTTATAAGAGTTTTTGGGATCTTTGTTGCCTATATCTTATTATTTATAGGTTCAAATGATTTTTGTTTTGCACATAATGTATCAAATCCCGCAAATTTTAAAAGATTAAAAGAAATTTTGATTATTGATTCTTTGGATGTCAATGATAACTTTAATGATAATAGTGTTGGTTTGCTTCAAAATGAATTGAAGAAGAATGAACAGGTTGAAGTGACTGTTATCCATTTGGACTCAGATAAAATTTTCGACGATGGTCATACGGTAGAACGACTAAAAGATTTGTTAACTCAGCACTCATTTGGGTATTACGATTTGGTGATTGCAAAGGGAAACAGAGCTTTACAAGCTGTATATCAACTAGGTGGTAATGTTTTTGGTGCGGTACCATTGATTTTTTATGATGCTAATGTAGTAGATAGAGCTAAGTTTCCCAATTCAACGGGGATAGTAAATAATGGACTTGCAAAAGAGAATACTAATCTTATTCTTACTCTTTTTCCTAAAATACAATATATTGCCGTTATAACTGATAATTCATATCAGGGTAGAATGACACGTGAAATCATAAAAGCAACACTTAATAATGATAATAGAGTTTCAGGAATTTATATTAATGGCGATGAGTTGAATGATTCACAGATAATTAAAAAAATTAATAGCTTGCCTAAAAAAAGTGCAATCTTTCTAGATTCATGGTCTGTTGGACCAGAAGGCAGATATAAAAATGATCAATTGCTCTATGAGATATTGAGTAATTCAAATTTTCCAGTATTTACAAATAAAAAAAATATTATTGAACAAGGTGCGCTTGGTGGGGTTGTCCAAAACTTAAATTATATTAATGAAATTATAAGCAATTCAATTGTTCCAGATATTATAGAAGGGAAACGGAAAGCATCTGAAATCAGGATTAGTCTTCAAAATAATATAACTGCTTTGAACTGGTTGGTTATGGCAAGGCATAATGTTGAGTACAAATCACTTGATAACGCTATTTTATATTATTATAAACCAGATATTGTAGGTGAAATTGGAAGTAGCTCAAAAATCACTATTATATATAAAATTGCTCCACCTTTAACTTGGAAGGATAGCTATGGTGTATTGCAAGGGGTATTGCCTGCTATATGGAGATTATGGGGAGAGAAAAATAATACAAGTATTGATTTTATTGAGCAGAGTAAAGTTGCTAAGACAGTTAATACGAAATTAGGTGGGGCGCAAGTATTAATAGGCGAGAGTGAAATAATAAAGAGTTATGATGATTATTACGGTTTAATGAAAATAAACCCTTTGCTAATAACTTCTGCATCAATATATCAAAATAGTAATTTAGCTTTTGAATATGATTGGAAGGGTTATAGAGGCAAGCGCGTTGCAATTGAAAAGAATGATTCTTTTCGGGAATTTTTAACCGAGAAAATTCCGAATGTAAATATTGTTGTTTATGATGACAAAAACACAATTTTGCAAGAGTTAGATTCAGGAAATTATGATGTATTTTTTATGGAAGATATGGTTGCTGAAACGTTGTTGAAGGATGTTGGGGTTAAACAGAGTGTTGTAAGAAATAAATATTGTTCCTCAAAAATAAAAATAGTTCCGAAAATTTTAGATGGCAATGACAATAATATTGATACCATGAAAAAAAGGATAGAGATCAATGAAGGGCTTAATAAAATTTCATATGAGACGTTGTATTCACTTATTGAAATGAACAATAAAACGTCTGTTAATATTTATCCTTTATTTTCTCCAAGTGAAATTTATTGGCTGAAAAATAATAGCTCGGTTGTTCTAGGATGTGCAGATAATTTTGGAGTTATACAAAATTGGAGTAATAATAACGTTATTGGGATCGGTCCTGATCTATTACGTAGTATAATCGACAATATTGGGATTGATCTTCGATTTGTAAAATTATCAAATAGTAGTAATGAATTTGATGTTTTGATGAGTAATGAAGTAAATGCCTTAAGCATTTCTTCACAAAAAGAAGATCATAATATAGTATATTCTATGGCATATTTTAAGCAGCCTGTTATGGTGTTGTCAAAGAATCAGGACCACTTTATTGGAGATGGTAGTAGTATTGTTGTAGTTCCAAGTTGCTATATGAGTTTTTACTATTATCTTAAGAAAAAGTATCATGGTAATATGATTATTCTGGCCTTTTCCCCAACACAGAGCGTTGAGCTTATACATAAAGGTATTGCTGATATTGCTGTTTTAGATAAAGCAAATGCGGAAGATCTTCACTTAGATCCAAGATATAGCGAATTGTATCTTAATGTACTACATGATATAATTTTGAGTTTTTCTGTAGCTGCTATTGATAACTATCAGAATAAAACTTTTTTAGGTATTATTAATAAGGGTATTATTACAATTCCTAATAGTGTAATTAATTCATATATTGAGAAATACTCTGGAAGAAAGAATTCGGGAATTACTTTTTATGAATTTCTGACTTTGATTGGGCCTTGGGTTCTTGGGTTAATAGTTATAATTTTAGGATTATGGGGTGTTACTGCAAGAAAAGCATTGAGGAAACTTCATATTTCTGAAGAAAGCTTGAAAAAAGAAAAAGCTTGGCTCAATGCAACAATGCATTCAATTGGTGAAGCTGTTATTGCAACTGATGTTGATGGTAGAGTTGTTCAAATGAATTTTGTCGCAGAGGAGCTTGTGCAGTGTGAAGAATTTTATGCAAAAGGTTTGATTACTTCTGAGCTTTATAATTTATATAATTCAGTTGAAAAAAAGTTCATAGATGATCCTGTTGCTGTTGTCTTAAAAGAGTTGAGAGTTGTTGAATTAAAACAGGATATTGTTTTGGTTAATAACGTAAAATTCGAAATCCCTATTCAAGTTACTGCTGCTCCGATAACTGACATTTCTAATAATAAAATTTTGGGAACTGTTCTTGTGTTTAAAGATATTAGAGCAGAAGATGCATATAGAAATCAGATTAATCAAGCAAAAGCAATATTAAGTAATGCAATAGAGTTGGCTGGTGTTTCATATTTTGCGTATGATTTGAAAACGCATAAAGTAATTATAAACAGTGGGAAACAGGAGACGCACTTATATATTGATGGTGATTTGAATTTAGAAGATGTTTTACAAAATATTATAGAGCAGGATTTAATTAAGATCCAGAAATTATGGAATAGTGTGTTATCTAGGGAGATTACACATTTTAGATCAAATTATAAATCTAAGTATAAGGGAAGAATTCGTTATAATAGAGTAGATGTACGTTCGAAAGTAGAACGTCATCAGTTAGTTAGTGCTTTTGGTGTAAAACTAGATGTTACTGATATTGTTATGGCAGAGAATGTTTCAAGAGAGCGATTACAGCAGGCATATGATCTAGCTAAACTTTTATATTATGAATATCAGCCAATAACTGATATTGTTACAATAAATGAACAGCTCAGTGAGTTATTTATGCTTGATGAATTAGATTTAAAAGTAATATCATTAAGAAAAATGTTCGTAAATGTTATTGAGGATGATAAGGATAGGCTTCGAAATTATATTGCTCAAATTGTAAATATCAAGCTGGAAAAATTTGAACTTGAATTACGAATAGTAAAACGCAATAGAAGTAAAATAGTAAAACTATTTGTAAGCAATAAATTTTCTGAAGATGGAGAGTGGATAGGTAGTACAGGCTGTGTACTTGATATTACAGAACTTAATTATGTTCAGAAAGAGCTTGAAACAAGTGAGGAACAGAAACGGCTTATTTTAGGAAGTATCAAGGAAGCTGTTGTATATATAAGTAATGATTTAAATATTGTATGGGCAAATGAATCTACTTATAAAATATTTGGATGTGATAAAATTGTTGCTTTGTCAGAAGAATTTAATTTTATAATTTATAGTGAAAGTCAGCCGAGCATGCTTTGCAACACCGTCAGTGTTATGCGGGGTATTTCTGATGAGCTAGTAGAAACAATGAATTATAAAGGCAAGGAGTTGCTTGTTTCACTCAATCCGATTAGAGATGAAGAAGGACGGGTAACTCATCTTGTGAAAACTTTCTCAGATGTTTCTGAATTCAAAGAGATTCAGAAGAATCTGAAGGAGGCATACGAAAGAGCGGAGTCAGCCAATAAAGCAAAGAGTGCTTTTCTTTCAACAATGACTCATGAAATAAGAACTCCACTAAATGCTATTATTGGTTTTAGTGGTTTATTGCAGTATGAAAGACTGAATATAAAGTCTGCTTCGTATGCAAATTCAATTCATACGGCTGCTACTGGTTTATTGAGCTTGATTAATAATGTACTGGATCTTTCTCGTCTTGAGGCGAATAAGATGACGTTGAATTTGTCTCCAGTGAACCTTAAAGAGTTGCTTGATGAAATGAATATAATCTTTGAGGTAAAGGCAAAATCAAAGGGCTTGAATCTTGAATTTGAACCTTTTGAGTCAATCCCAGTTTTAATTCTTGATAAAGATAGATTGAGACAGGTGCTTATTAATATTATTGGAAATGCTATAAAATTTACCAATGAAGGCCATGTGAGTGTTCGTATAAAGTATAAAAAATATATTAAAAAGCAAGCCGGTGTTTTACATATTTCTATTATAGATTCAGGCATAGGAATACCTATTGATGATCAAGCACGAATGTTTGAATCCTTTGAGCAGCATGAAAATAGTAGTACGCGCAGATATGAAGGTACAGGTCTAGGTCTCGGTATATCAAAACGTCTTGTAGAATTAATGAATGGTGATATTGTTCTTAATAGTGAAGTTGGCATAGGTAGCGAATTTATTGTTATACTGAGAGATGTGAAGTATACAGATGCTGTTGCTCAAAATGCCGGAAGTACGGATAAAAATATTAAAAAGTATATTGAAGGAAGAGTACTTCTTGTCAGCGATAATCAGAGTGATTTGACAATAATATCCAGTATGCTGGATAAAATGGGGCTAACAATTGAGACAACTAGTTCAATTATTGATGCAATAGAAATTTTAAATGAGGAAAAATTTAAATTGGTTATTACAAGTGTTTTGGGCGATAGTAGTGATGATTTTTCGTTAAATAGCAAGTTACTTCTAAGTGCGAAAAGTAGCAATATGCCTGTTATTGCTCTTACTGGTTATTCTGATCCTGGAGAGTTTTTTGATACATCACAATATGATACTGTTATAATTAAACCGGTTACTATAGAAGTTTTCTCTGAAATAATTGGAAAGTTTTTTGTAAGGACAGAAGAGGTTGTAAGCAAGCCTAATGAGAATAATATTGTAAAAAATGAAAGTGTTGATGATTTGAGCCCAGCTTTAATTCAAGAGGTCTTGGATAAATTTTATAAATCTTTTGATACCTTATCTCATGGTATTGTCATTGGAGATGCTCAAAAACTTGCAATAGAGTTTATAAACTTTGCGAATAGCAGTAATGAGCAGTTATTAATAAATATCGCAAAAAATTTTGAGCAAAACGTTGCTACTTATAAGCTTCCTGATATCATGTATATTATAAGGCAATTTTTAAAATATAAGGATTAAAACAATGAAAAGTCCTCTGTTTGATATTATCAAAGGTGATAATAAAAAAATTAAGATATTAATTGTTGATGATAAGACAGATAATATTGAAATTGCTGCTTCTGTTCTTGCTCAAGATAATTTTACACTTCTCTTTGCTCAATCAGGTATGGAATGCCTTGAAATTGCTGAAAAAGAGCAACCAGATATAATTCTTCTTGATATAATGATGCCTGTAATGGATGGTTTAGAAACATGTAAAAAATTAAAAGAAAATGTCGTTACGGCTCATATCGCAGTGATATTTCTAACTGCAAAAATTGACGATGAAACATTGTCTAGTAGCTTTGCTGCTGGAGGGTATGATTACATTCCAAAGCCTTTTTCCTCTGCCACGTTACTATCAAGAGTATATAACCAATTGCGGATAATTTACAAGCAGGAAGCGTTGAGTATGGCTCAAGAAAGATTGGCAAAAATAGAAAAAACTCAGCTTTTAGGGTTGCTTGCAGGCGGTATTGCGCATGATTTTAATAATCAACTTAATGGTATAATGGGATTTTCTGATCTTATTAAAGATAGAACTTCAGATGAAAAAATAAATCGCCTAGCAGATCTTATTACTGAATGTGGTGAGAGGTGTGCGGTTCTTACAAATAATTTATTGGCTTTTGCTGGTAAGGGTAAATATCAAATAATAAATATTGATATTGTTGGGTTGATAAGGACGGCTGAAAAGGAAATATTGTCTAAACATCCACATATTCAGGTCATACTGAACTCTTCTGTTGATGACCCAGTTATTGTTGGCGATTATAATCAGATTGATAGTGTGATTCACACTATTGTCGTTAATGCAGTAGAAGCCATGAGTAAACTGGAGAATGGTTTAATCACTTTTGACATAAGCGAATGGGATGGTGTAGAACCTGTTGTTGATTATAAACTAAAGAATCTTGATAAGCAGAAATATATCCAGATCAAAGTAACAGACAATGGAGTAGGGATTTCAGAAGAGAATTTGAGTATGGTGTTTGAACCGTTCTTTACAACAAAAGACCTTAGCACAGGAGGTGGCATGAGTCTTGCTGCTGCATATGGGATTATAGAAAATCATGGGGGAGAAATTAGTATTACTAGTAGTCAAGGTAATGGTACTGAGGTAACAATTTTGCTCCCTAGAGAATTAGAAAATGAGTGCTCTGAAAGTGATGAAATTTCTCTTATTGCGAAAAAATCTATTGATAAAAATTGTGTGTTGGTTGTAGATGATAATAAGATGAGTAGAATTCTTCTTGAGGATATAATATCAGCACAAGCTTATACTGTGATTACTGCAAAAAACGGCAAAGAGGGCATTGAGCTTTTCCGTAAATATGGTAAACAAATAAGTATTACATTCTTAGATTATGTCATGCCTCAGATGTCTGGTGAGGAAGTATTGGGTAAAATGCTTGAAATTAATAAAGATGCGATCATTTATATGATTTCAGGCTATACGTGTGAGCAGAGTGTAAAAGAACTTCTAGAGCAAGGGGCAAAAGGATATATTAATAAGCCATTTAAGTGTAAAGAGATTTTAGATATATTATAGCTTAAGCTTAATTTTAATGAATCTGAAGGATTTGCCGGAAATTTTCTCCGAAGTGAGAGTTTTTTTCAATTTATATAATTTTGTATATATAAAAGGAGGGCTTTTTTAATAAATTAAATTATAAATATTTAATATTGTGAGAAGTGTTTTAATATGAGATATTTTATAAGTGCCGATTTTATAATAAGTTCTATAAAGTTTGATATGTAGTAGTGGGTTATTTGTTATTTAAATCTTTAGCGGCTCTCTATATTTGGAGTGGCGGCTTTTTTTTATTACTAAATGGAATGGAAATTGCCTTAATATCGTGAGTATTATATTTGTAAATAAGGGGATACTATGATTACTAATACAGTAGATGGCGAAAACAGGCAGACTTATTATACTAGTTCTTCTAAGATTGGTGATGCTTCCGGAGCTGTTTTTCTAGATGCATTTACAAAGTCGCTACAGGATGGAGACGATAGCTCAAATAGTATAAAAAGCGCAAAAAGTTTGATCGCTCTGAATATTTATACCAAATCAGGCGAATCGGTAGCATTTTCAATAGATAGTAGTAAGTATATTAATGATTCGGGAGACCCAAGAGCAGATAAATACTTTGATGATATTGAAAATGTAAAGAACGCTATAAAAACAGAATATAATATAATGAAGGAGTCTGGGTTTACTTCGGCTATTGTTACAGATAGTGAAATTGATGAAATGTCAAAGGTTTTTGCAAAGGTGTCATCGTTTTCGCATTATGATCAGCAGGACTACTATGGCGAGAAAAATCTTGGACGATATCAACTTTCATCAGGCATGGTTGTTGATATGGTACATCAGGAAATTGTAATATCTTCTGAATATTCTGATACTACAGGTAATACAGTTCCTGCTAATTGGACAGAAGAAAATGCAATATCTTCTCTACCTGGATTCGAGAATTTTAATAATACTGGATTTAACAAAATAGTAAAGTTACCTGATGGTTCGAGTATTGATGGATCTGGTTCTTCAGGCAGCTCTGGTTCAACCGATGGTAGTAGTGGTTCTTCTGGCAGTTCAGGCTCAACCGATGGAGGTAGTGGGGCAGGAACAACTATTGATCCGAAATATCATATAGAAGACGATGATATCACTAAAGCGCTGTTTAAACTTATTTTGGATAATAAAGAGACAATTAAATATGGTTCAGCGGCTGAGACTGATTTCAAAGATCTTGTTATGGACTTTAATAATAAAGTTGGGAAATTAAAAACAGTTGCTGATAAAAAAGATTATTTTGATCAGATTATGCCATATATTTCTGAGTTGTCAAATCTGTTAGAAGAACCTAATACAGCCGTTAATATCTTTAAATCTGTAAATGTAATTTTTGATGCAGCTTTTACGAATGATAATTATAGTATTATAGATTCTGGAAATTCCCAGATCAATAATGAATTGCGTGATTTAAGAGGGAATATAGATTATTATTTGGCCGAAATGACTGCTCATAAAGCAGACATGGATAAATATAATGAAGAACATCCTATAACATCTGGGAGTACTGAGGAGGATCCAATTTGGGACGCTAAAGTTGCCAAAATGAATGATCTTGTAAAGAGTTTTTTTGGTCAATACGGTCCTAAAGGCTCCACTGATTTTATTAATAGTAAGCTTGAAGAGATACCTACAGATCAAAATGACTCAGAAGTGGGACCGGATGAAGGCTTTCTTGGTGATGTATATAAGATAATAAAAGAGAATTCAAATGGTATACCTCTTGATTCCTCTGCTCAGAGCAAATTATATCAAGCTTTAAAAGATTTTAGAAGTTCTATGGAAAGTCTGAAAAATACAGGTTATGAAATTGATAAAGTAAAAGATGGTTTTGATTCTGCCTTACCATATTTTAATAAGGCTATAAGCTTATTAAATGATACCGATGCAGCTCAGAAATACCTTGAGTTTGTTAATAATACTTTTAAAAATACATTTCTTGAAAATAATGGAAGTATTCCAAGTAGCTATGAAGAGGATTTTAAGAATAAAATCTCAAATGAACGGGGCGGATTGAATGAAGCACTTAGCAATATTGAGTATTATAACAACAGAATAGATGCTGCTATTTCGAATAATGAGCCTATAGAGACTATAGAGCTTTATACTGCAGAGATAAAAAAATATGTAAATAATTTTATAGAAGCTACTGGTGTAATGAGTTACGAAAGTGCTTTAGCAAAATATGCAGAAGATAGTAAAAAGACAGCGGCAGCATAATTTTTGCTGTTTTAATCTCATAATCATGTTATAATAATATAAATTTAGATATAATTGAACCCCGTTTTTGGGGTTCAATTTCTTATTATAGGGAGGAATGATCATGTCAAAAAAGATAAAATGGGGTATTATTGCACCTGGAGGTATTTCTGAAAAATTTGCAACTGGGATAAACGCTAGTAATAATGGAGAATTATATGCTGTGTGTTCTAGAAAGATTGCAAAAGCAGAAAGGTTTATAACTAAGTTTGGGGGGATTAAGGCATATGATTCTGAGAAGGCAATTGCTAATGATCCTGATGTGGATATTGTTTATATTTCAAATCCTCATCCTTTTCATTTAAATTCTGCATTAACCTGTTTGAATTCTGGGAAGCCTGTACTCTGTGAAAAGCCAATGACTGTCAATGCCAAAGGTACAAAAGCATTGGTTGAAGCAGCAAGGAAGAGCAATGTTTTTCTCATGGAAGCAATGTGGACAAGGTTTTTGCCTGCAATTTGCAGAGTACGTGAAATTTTGACTAGTGGCATTATAGGTGATGTGCGCATGATTAGTGCTGATTTTGGTTTGAAAATTGATGGAATTGAACCTACTTCAAGGTTGCTTGATCCTGAACTTGCAGGAGGTGCTCTTCTTGATGTTGGAATTTATCCACTGGCATTCTGCTCTATGGTGCTAGGTAAGCCAAGTAGGATTCAGAGTTCTGCTTATTTAGGTCGTACAGGAGTTGATGAGCAGTTTACTGCTTTGCTTGACTATGAAGATGGCGCTATGTCAATGATTTCTGGCGCAGTTGATACTCAGACCAGTCATAATGCCTGGATTTATGGTTCAAAGGGTTCTATAAAAATCGAAGCTCCATGGTGGTGCGGTGAACACTTGAGTCTGTATAGGCTTGATCCTGAAGCAGAACCTGGAGCAACTAATTATGGCGTTGAAGAAATCATTGACTTACCATATGAATCCAATGGTTATAATTGTGAAGCTGAAGCTGTTGCTAATATGATTTTAGAAGGTAAGAAAGAATCTGAGATTATGCCGTTAGATGAGACAGTAGAGCTGGCTGAGACAATGGATATACTTAGAGGTCAATGGGGATTGAAGTATCCATTTGAGTAATAAGTTGTTAGCTTGCTTTACCATGTGTGGTGCTTAATGTGTTATTATACTTGGGATGATCTTTATTGGTTGTCTCAAGTTTTTTTATATTACTTATTAGTATGAATTTATTTGAGCTTACGCTAAATACACAATATTTAAGTGTTTATGCGTGCCATCATTATAATTTGATATTAAATATTTGTGTGTAATTTTTAATCAAGTTTATGCATAAACTTATTGTAGGTCACTATCAATTTCTAGCGAAAGGTTAAAGAAATAGTTGACAAGTGTAAAATTATGTGATATACTTCAAATAGGTAGAAATGTATAAATTGTGACTTTTGCCTTTTCAGTATTGATATAGTTAGCGGTTTAAGCAATTGGGGGATTGTAGCTACTTATAATATTGAAAGAGTTTATATAAACTTTTAATTATATAGATCTAAGGATAGATCTATAAAAACTACGGAGGGTTATATCATGATAAATGGTATTGGTACTGCCGGCGGTATTATTAACAACCTCAATAGCTCACGTCAAAAATCTAGTAAGGCGATGAATGATATCTCCTCTGGGATAAAAATCAATAGCGCCAAGGATGATCCTGCTGGGCTTGTAATTTCATCAAAAATGTATAGTCAGCTTACAGGTATGGCCAGAGCTTATCAGAATACCCAAGAGGCATACAATATGTTCTCGATTGCCGAAGGTGGGCTTGGTGGCATTTCATCTGCTTTGTCTAAGATGAAAAATTTGACCGTTGCTGCAGGTAATACAGGTGTTAGCGGTGATAGTCAGATAGGTGCTCTTCAGTCGCAGATGAACGGGCTTCTGTCTTCAATTAATCATATCTCAAGTACAACTAATTATGGCAGTAAAGGATTGCTGAATGGCACTCAGTCTTTACCACCTGATACAATTGCTATTGGTTCAGGGGATCCTGCCAATATATTGAATCTTCAAGCGTCTGATATTGAACTATATACTGAAACTAGTGGACAGAGTAGTGTCGCTGTGAGCTATAGTGGGGATGTTGCTGATCAAGCTGAGAAAGCAAGCATTCAAACAAGTTTTGGCGGTGGTAGTACTACACTTGCAGCTGATCAAGCATTTACAATAACCGGAGCAAATGGAGCTTTGGACTTTAGTTTTGCTGCTGGTACAAGTATTGATGATATGGTTAGCACTATTAATGCCCGTACTGATGAAACAGGGGTTGAAGCTTATGCGGTAGATGGTTCATCTGAGGTTAGACTTGCTTCGGAAGAGTATGGAAGTAATCAGAGTGTTACTGTAGAGCAGACTACAGGTGATGCGTTTGCTGCTGCAAGCGCTACAGTGACTGATACAGGTCAAGATTTGATAGTAACAGTAGATGGTCAGGAATTTACTGGTGATGGACTGGCTGTTGAAGTAGATACTGATAGTATTTCAGGAACTTTACAGTTCAATTCTGCTGAAGAAGGATCTGTGGAAACAGGAGTTGCTCAAGGTGGTTATAATCAAGATGTCTTAACTGATGCAAATAGTTCAAGACGTATTGTGCTTGAGAATGCGGGTGGCGGAGTACAGCTTCAGCTTGGTGAAGGTGCTCAAGGAAGTGACAGAGACAGGGTTAATCTACCTGACGCCAGTTTGGCAAATTTGGGCAGAGTAACAGTTGATGGTAAAGAATATTCTTTGAATGACCTATTTTCTGGTGGTAGTGCATCTATAGGAAATAATCCTGATATTGCCCAGCAGGTAGTTGCTCAGGCTATTAATGATGTTGCAACAATGAGGGCAGATATCGGTGCGTATCAGAGCAATGCCCTAACTGCTACAGCCAATAATCTTGAAGTTGCAATGGAAAATGTGACTGCTGCTAATAGTGCTATTACAGATGCTGATCTTGCAAAAAGTGTAACAGAAATGACTTCGGCTCAAATTTTGGAAAAAGCAGGGATTTTGGGTATTCAGCAGGTTAATGAGATGAATGCTTTGAAGTTGTCTCTTCTTCCTTAACTATATACAATTTAAACTTTTTCTTTAATTAATTCGGGGATGTAATGTCTCCGAATTTTATTATGTATAAATAATACATATATATTGTGGACAAAAAAATAACTTTGAAGTATATTGAAGGAGTGGTAGGTCTTGATAATCATAAAAATAGTATATAATGGTAGCTTTTTGGGGAGTTGTGGTATTAAGAAATGTACTAAACATACAAGATAAGTTAGGTGATCAAAATGAAACTTAAAACAAAGCTTGGAATAATTTTTGGACTTATTTTAGCAATAATATTGGGCGTAACTACATTATATGGTTTATATAGTGTTGATTCTTTAGCAGCAAGGGATTCTAAGCAATTGCTTGAGGTGCGTGTAAATCTGAAAGTAAAAGCACTGGAGCAGAAGTTGGGAACTATATTCAGTACATTGCAGATGGCAGCAGATGAAATTCAGGTTACAGGAATGAACAAATTAAATGTAGATAGTGCTGTTCAGACATTAGAGAATATTAAGAATAATTTAGGTGCTGTTGAAGGGTTTATGGGGCTTGAAAATGGAACTACGTATGCAAGTGGTGTAGGTGTGTTAAAGGATTTTAATGCAAAAGAAAAAGGCAGGGGATGGTATCGCAGTATTTTTGAATACAAGAAGAAATATTTTATTGGAAAGCCATATTTGAGTGTTACAACAAATAAGTATGTAGTGCCGACTGGGGTAGAAGTCGTTAGAGATAATCAAGCGGTTGCAGTATTATGTATAGATTTGGAACTCGGTGATATCACGAATTTTATTACAAACATATCGAGCAATAAGGATTTCTTTCTTACTAATGAGGATGGAGTAATATTTGCTTCAAAAGATCCAGAGGAAGTAGGTAAAAATCTTTTTGAAGTCTTTCCAAGTTTTAAAGAATATAATGATAAGTCAGAATTTAACTTCGATTTCATATGGAAAAAAATGGGCGACCAGAAATATAAAATAGAGGGTAAATCTCTAGAGATGCTTGATTGGCATTTCTGGCAGTATCAATCGTATGAGGAAATTAATAAGGTTTCAAATGACTATTTATATAAGTCAATAATTTTCTTTATACTTTTCTTGGCTGTCTCTTTAATTATAGTATATTTTGTCGCAAGTTATATTGCTAAACCAATAATTGCGACTTCAAAAGTGTTGTCTAGATTTGCAGAAACTGGTGATACTGATTTGAAGGAGGGTGTCCAGTGGTCACATCGTAAAGACGAAATTGGTGTTATGGCAAAATCATTCGATCATATGATTAACGTCTTGCGTGGAAAAGCGATAACAGCCAAGGAGATTGCAAAAGGTAATCTCAGAGTGGATGTGGCTGTTCTTTCGGGTAAGGATGATCTTGGTCTTGCGTTTAATCAAATGGTAACTGATTTAAACTCGATTTTAGGGCAAGTAAATACATCTGTTGACCAGGTGACCACTGCTGCTGGTGAGATAAGCATCAGTTCTAATTCATTGTCTGATGGTGCAACAACGCAGGCGGCTTCTATTGAAGAAATATCAGCATCAATAACAGAATTGAGCGGACAGACAAAAGCAAATGCAGAAAATGCTGCTGCAGCTAGTAAGATTGCACAAGAAACAGCAAGTGCGGCGACCGATGGTCAGAAACGTATGAATGAACTTACTGAGGCTATGACGGAAATAAGTAAAAATGCTGAAAAAACACAAAAAGTTATTAAGACAATTGATGATATTGCATTTCAGACAAATCTTCTTGCTTTAAATGCTGCTGTTGAAGCAGCTAGAGCTGGGATTCATGGTAAAGGGTTTGCGGTTGTTGCTGAGGAAGTAAGGAATCTTGCTGCGCGTTCAGCAAAAGCTGCAGCAGAAACTGCAGATCTTATTCATAATAGTAATAGTAAGGTCAATGAAGGTGTGGAAGTATCAAAATTGACAGCTGAGTCACTGAGCAAGATTTCGGATAATGTTATTAAAACAACTGATACAATTGAAGAGATTAGTGCTGCTTCCCATGAGCAGGCAGAAGGTATATCGCAGATTGGAATTGGATTAGAGCAGATAGATTCAGTAACTCAGGGTAATACTGCAAATGCAGAAGAAACTGCAAGTGCAAGCGAAGAAATGTCTGCACAGGCAATTACTTTACAGGGACTTGTTCAGCACTTTAAACTTAAGGATTCAGCAGATAATCGTGTTTTGGATAAAAAAGATGTTAAAAAAGTAAAATCGGTAAATTTGAAGAAAACACCGTCTGCATCTAGATGGAGAGATGCAGGTAGTGTGTCTAAAGCTCAAGTAGTAAACCCAAAAGACCAGATAAAGTTAGATGATGATGATTTTGGAAAGTACTAGTCAATTTACAAATTTGTTTAATATGGGAGCCCTCTTCGCATTAATTAATTGTGATTATGTTGTCAGAGCGTTCGCAGTGATTTTTTTACCAAGTTTTAATAAGTAATATAAAAAAGTATATAGGCGTTATCATGGTATTATATCATTATTTAATTAGAATTGATTAGGTGGACGTAGTATATTGTACAATACTTGAGAATTTGAAAGAGATAGATACGAAGATGAAAGTCAGAACTAAACTTAGTATAATACTGGGGCTAACTATTATACTTCTTTCACTAATAATTACTTTATTTGGAAGTCATGCCATAACTTCTATTGTTGATAATAACTCAAATATACTGTTGAATCTGCGTGCTAATTTAAAAGTAAGAGCATTGAATGAAAAATTAAAATCTATATTTCATGTTTTGCAAATAACTGCCAAGGAAATTGTAGTACCTATTAATAATAAGGGGGATGAAATAAGGGTCGCAAATACTTTGAAGAATTTAAAAATGCAGTTAAATGTTGTTGAAGGGTTTATGGCTGTTGAAGATGGAACGACTTATATTAACGATATAGGATTGTTGCGTGGTTTCAACGCAATAGATAAAGGTAGAAGATGGTTTCTCAATGTTTTTGAAGATAAGAAAAAGAGTTTTGTCGGAAAACCATATTTTAGTGTAACAACTAATAATTATGTCATACCTGCTGGTGTTGAGGTTGTCAGGAATGGTAAGGTTGTAGCGGTATTATGTATTGATATGGATCTTGGAGATATAAAAAACTTTATTTCTAGTCTTTGCAGCAATAAAGACTATTTCTTAACAGATGAAAAAGGAACTATATTTGCGTCAAAAGATATAATAAATACTGGTAAGAATATATTTAAAATTTTTCCAGAATTTAAAGAGTATAGTGAAAAGGAAAAAGCTAAATTTGATTTTATCTGGAAGGATATGAATAACCAGAAATTTAAAATGATTGTAAGAACAGTTGATCAGCTTGGCTGGCAGTTTTGGCAGTATGAATCATATCGTGATATAGATAAAGAATATTATGATTATTTATTAGTATTAAAAATTATGTTTACTGCTTTTATAATGTTTGCTATATTGATAATGATATTTGTTAATAACATGCTCAAAAAAGAATAGTCAGTAATTTTAATTCACAGTATAGAAAGTAACCTGCCAGTTTGATTTGTCTTGGCAGGTTACTCTCTTTTATGTGTTATATATAATTTTGTATACATATTACTTTTTTTTGAGGTGGTTCTTGATATCTCTACTATTCTTTGAAGCAAAATTACTGCTTGGCCTGTTTTCACATTTTCTGCATTTTAGATCATAAGCTGAGTTGATGGTTTGGCATTCTGGGCAGCGATAATGCTGCTTTGCTTCATCCATCCATTTGTTCCAGCCTATTTCATTGATCCTATTCAAGTCGTCCCATATTTCATTCCTATGTGGATATTCAGCCTGAAAAATTTTAAAGTCTTCGCATGGGAATTCAGGGCATTCACTACAGAATTCAACACCATAATTAGAAGCGCAGCTTTTAAACTTACAATCACTGCAGAACTTTGCAATATTGTCTGATCGACAACCATGGCATGTCATTTCTTCTTCTGTATATTTAAATTCTTTTGCAAGCTGTTTGAGCCGCTTTGGCTCTTCAGTAGTTGCGATATAAGCCGAACAAGCTCCACAGTAAAGCCCACAGACAGAAGCAAGCGTTTTGTCATTTTTATTACTATGTTTCTTCATTTTCTATACTTTCTAAATGTTTGTATTTTATCATATATTTAATTATAATCAATTTGGTTAATTGTATATAAAATTACTTATTCACGCAAATGATTAATTTGTATCAAATAATAATTGTTTTTTGTTAATTATAATTTAAGATATGTTTTGTGTTTGCTTCTTTTTAGTATTGAAAGGTGGATATTATGAATGTGGATATATATTGTATAAGTGATTTGCATATTGGAAACAAAGGTTGTAGAGATAATTTTCACTGTAATAATTTAGAAAAACCGCTTTTAAGTTTTGTCGATTATGTGAAATCGCAAAGAGCAGAATTAATGATTCTGGGGGACTTATTTGATTTCTGGTTGAATTCAGTTGGTGATGTGATTTCGAAAAATTTAAATATTATTAACCAGCTAGCTCAAGTAAAATCAACATATATTATAGGTAATCATGATGTTGATATTATGCAATTAATTGAAACTAAAATGCTAAATCATTCATTTTTTGAGAATGGAATGGTAGAAGAAAGAAAAAGCATTAACGGTAGTGAAATATTATTTAAACACGGGCATGATGTTGATCTTGCAAATTGTGGATTTGAACCTGGTAAAGGAAGATTGTGGGCAATTTTTGCTGCGATGGTTAAAGATCAAGTTGTCAACGATCCTAAATTAAGTACGTCAGAAGTAGAAAAAATATTGTTATTGATTCCGGAATTACTGAATGAGATAAAAAGTTATTTTGACCCTTCAAATATTGACTTGTTGGAAACTGATAAGATGTTATTAAAATCAGATAGAGTTTTAGTAAAGGGTGTAAATCTTCAAAAACGTTCCGGTATAATTGAAATATTGGATGATTTAAAAAAAATTGCACCTTATGCAAGTAGCATTTATGAGGCTATTAAGGAAGTCATTAGTTCAAGTGGTAGTGATATTGATGAAATTGTAGATCTTCTTGAAAAACAAAGGGAAGATAATGGTAAAAAATATAAATTAATTGTTGGGCATACTCATAAAGCGGGGTTTAGAGGTAATTGGTATTATAATACTGGGTATTGGAGTGACAGTGGTATGAGTGTTACAAAAATTAATACAGTTGGAGAGATAAGTCTTTTGAACTGGGATGGTGGGAGTTTGAGTATAAACAGTTCTGCGTGTGAAATATAAATTAAATATGGGTTATTATCAATTATATAGTGCTATATGTTTAAGATTAAGGTTATTAATAACAGGATAATTTTTTGTGATTAAATGCACTGAGTTTGTATGGATATGAAGGGAGTATTTACATTTAATCAAAGAACCTTAGAAACAGATTTCTTTAAAAAGACAACTTAAAATTTAAATGATACGGTGAAAGATTAGAATCAGGCGGGAGAATTTTAAGTACGGTTTTAGAGTTTCTGGTGTGGGGTTTTGGAGAGTGACGATTTGTTCTGTTTCCATAGTGAGGTCGATGCATATACTTAGGATATGTGATTTTGACGTTTGTAAGGCGAGGGTTAGTATCCAGTCTTTTGAGTCTGGGTTTCCTCCTAAGAGAACAATACTTTCTTCGGTTATAAGTGATTCTGGGCTAATGTCTGGTACGGCTGCATGGGAAGAAATTACTTTTGCAGTATTTGATTTGAGCCCAAAATGGGATAGAGCTACTTGTATTGAGCTGATGCCGGGGATCAGCTCGCAGTTATCTATTCCAAAACGTTTTACTATGCTTTCAGCAAGGCTGAAATATGTTGTATCACCGCTAACAAGTATTCCTATATTTTCTGTTATGCTGGATATGGTGTTTAAGAGTCTTTCAGTTCCTTTGTAGATTATTTTTTTACCTGTAAACTCTGGGAAAAGGTCGAAGAGGCGTGAGGCTCCAGCTAATATATTCATTTGGAGTGCTCTTTTTTTTGCTATAGGTGTGAGGTAGTCTGCTCCGCCGGGACCGCAGCCTATTATGGTTATTATTTTCTCTGCCATTTGTCTGTATCTCCTGAACTCCCAAGTTCGTTGTACTGCATGTCTATTAGAATGACAGTAATATGGGATATTTTTGAATATTTTTGTACAACTGTATAAATCTGACTTGCGAGTTCTGTTGCGAGTTTGTTTCTGTCTTTTGGAGTGAGTTCATTAAATATTCCTTCAACAGTTGTGCTTTCGTTAAGTATGTTGATATTAAGTCTAGTTGCAATGCGTTTGACTATTGGAAGTGCAGATGGTGAGCTTCTTGAATGAGTGTTAAAATACCCATCTATAAATTTTGCTAGCTTACCCGGGTGTGAAAGAATAAGAACTGAGTCTATATTTTTCTGTTTTGCACAATTAAGGGCTACACCCCATTCATTACTGACTTCAATTATCTCATCTTCTTTCACTTCAAAAAGATTTTGTGCGGCGGTCATTCCAAAATGACCAGCAACTAGGACCAACTTATTTCTTCCTAGTGCTGTGGCCACATCAATACTTATTTTAACTGTTTCTTGTATTGCTTTGTGAGAGAACGGCCGGACTATTCCGCTTGTGCCTATTATTGATATTCCTCCTACTATACCTAGTCTGGGGTTGAAGGTTTTTTTTGCCAGCTCTTCACCGCCTTCTACAGCAATCGTAATATCTATTCCTTGGTCTGTATATTCGCTTACTACCTGTTTTATCATCTGCCGGGGTACTGGATTGATTGCAGGTTCACCAACGGGTACTTGAAGTCCTTTTTTGGTTACTGTACCCACTCCTTTCCCAGCAAAAAGCCGGATTTCTTCGGTATTATTCAGTTTTACAGTAGAGCTTATAATAGCACCATTAGTAATATCTGGATCATCACCGGAGTATTTTTTTACACTTGCAGTAGCTGAATAAGTATTTGTATAAATGTTCTCAACTTTAATAGTGGCTGTATCTTGTGATGGTAAAACGAGTTCGATATATTCTGTAATGTTGTTGTTGAGTAATAAATCAAGAGCGGCAGCGGTTGCGGCAGTTGCGCAACTTCCGGTAGTGTAGCCTGTTTTGAGTGGTTTATTATTCTCTGTCATTATATATAGTATTATTCTGATAACATCTTGGAGTGCAATAAAAAACAAGAATAATCCTCGGTTGACTTTTGCTAATGTATAACTATGATTATTAGACAATATTGTATTGTTTGTATAAATGTTTTTTGCATTACGCATTTAAGGTCTGTGGTTAGTGCAATGTGGCTAGATAAGTTATTGTATAATGTAATATTTAGATAATAAAAAATTTAAACTAATTAGTAGGAGAAAATAAAAAAAATGGCACTAAGTATTGGAATTGTCGGATTGCCTAATATTGGTAAGTCTACATTATTTAACGCGTTGACAAGGGAGCAGAATGCTGAATCTGCAAATTATCCGTTTTGTACGATTGAACCTAATAAAGCAATTGTACCAGTACCTGATGAAAGAATGGATAAACTTTCTGCTATTGTAAACCCTCAGAGAATTCAAGCTGCTACAGTTGAGTTTGTAGATATTGCAGGTCTTGTACGAGGAGCTAGTAAGGGTGAGGGCCTTGGTAATCAATTTCTTGGTAATATTCGTGAAACCAGTGCTATTCTTCAGGTTGTACGCTGTTTTGATGACGATGATGTTATTCATGTAGATGGTTCAGTAGACCCTATTCGTGATATAGAGGTTATTGAATTAGAGCTGATTATAGCTGATACTCAACAGCTTGATAAGAAACTTGATACCATTGCAAAAAAAGCCCGTGCAGACAAGACAGCGAAGCCTATGCTTGAATTGGCAGAAAAATTGAAAGTTCATCTTGAGTCAGGTAAACCTGCGCATTCATTCGAAGATAAAGATAAAGAAATTGCTATAGCATTTTATAATGAAATGAGATTTTTGAGTGCGAAGAAGGTAATTTATTGTTGTAATGTAGATGAGGTTGGTGTCGCTCAAGATAATGATTACGTGCACCTTGTACGGAAATATGCAGAAGAGAGAGATTGTGATGTAGTAAAAATTTGTGCGAAGATGGAAGAAGAGCTTGGAGCACTTGAAGATGAAGAGTGTGAGGAGTATCTCAAAGAGTATGGTATTACAGAGAGTGGGCTTAATAAGGTAATTCATACAAGTTATCATACGCTTGGGCTTATCAGTTACTTTACTGCAGGTGTTAAGGAAGTACGTGCTTGGACTATTGAGTGTGGTTGGAAAGCACCAAAAGCTGCGTCTGTTATTCATACCGATTTTGAGAAAGGCTTCATACGTGCAGAGGTTATCGCATATAATGATTTTATCGAAAATAATGGTGAAGCTGGGGCAAAATCTGCAGGTTTGATGAGAGTTGAAGGTAAAGAGTATATTGTCGCCGATGGTGATGTAATGCATTTCAGATTTAATGTTTAGATTAGCAGAAACGTATTATGGATCTTTCAAATTGATAATATATTGCCTGGGTTGCTGAAATTAGCAGATTTTTGCATTTGTGAGGGCTTGAAGATGTCATTTTATGATTATTCGGCAGTTAAAATTACTGGCGGAAAAATTAGTATGGAAGAGTATAGAGATAAGGTTGTGCTTGTTGTCAACACTGCAAGTAGGTGTGGCTTTACCCCTCAGTATAAAGGATTACAATCTTTATATGATGAGTATAAAGATAAAGGTTTTGAAATACTTGGGTTTCCTTGTAACCAGTTTGCTCATCAGGAACCTAAATCTAATGCTGAAATTTCTAATTTTTGTAGCATAAATTATGGCGTTACCTTCACCATATTTGAAAAAATTGAGGTCAATGGTGACAAAACACACCCGCTATACCAGTTTCTCAAGAATGAGAAAACGGGTATTCTTGGCTCGAGGATAAAGTGGAACTTTACAAAGTTTCTTGTTGATAGAAAAGGACAGGTTACTGGTAGGTTTGCCCCGCAGTTTAACCCTGAAAAGCTAAAGCCAGAAATAGAAAAGCTATTATAATTTTGGTATTTAGCTTTTAGTAATGAATTAAAATTTTGATATATTTTGGAATTATATTTAAATGCCGATAGATCCATCCAAACCTTTTGATTTGAGATATGAGGCTACGCCTACTTATTCTGAAATTCGCCTTGACCAATTTGTTAAGGCGATGGTTCCTTCAATGTCTCGTACAAAAATTCAGAAATACATTAAGAATAAGCAGATTACTGTAAATGGTGAGGTACAGCGTTCAAACTGGATTGTGCGTCTGGAGGATACGGTAGTTCTTCACTGTAAAGAACCTGAAGGATGTGTTGATGTAGCGAAAAACATTCCACTGGATATTCTCTATGAAGATGATGATATTGTCGCTGTTAATAAGCAAGCAAATTTAGTTGTTCATCCAGTTGCTCTTCACAGGCATGACACATTATTGAACGCTTTGTATTGGCGATATAAGGATATTCTACCTGAAGATCAGGAAATTAGCCTTGGGAATAGACTTGATCAGTTTACCAGCGGAGTGATTCTTGTTGCGAAGAATACACATGCAAAACGTGTTCTTCAAGATCAATTTGAGAACCGTAAAACAAAAAAGATATATAATGCAATATGCTCGGGGCTAGTTGAGCCAGATCAAGGAGAAATTGATAAGCCTCTAGGACCTGGGGAAGGAATGCATAGAACATTTATTGTTATCCGTTATGATGAGCAGGGTAAGCCTTCTAATACTTTTTTTCGTGTACTTAAGAGGTATGAACCAAGAGAAGGAGATAATGGATTTACCCTTGTCAGGCTTGAGCCTCATACAGGTAGACAGCACCAGCTAAGGGTGCATATGGCTGATTTAGGGTACCCACTTATTTGTGATGATCGATATGGGCTAGCTGATGATATTACTATATCAGATAGTTTGGAGCATGAAGCAACAATAAGCCGTTATGCTCTTCATGCCTGTGAATTAACCTTTACACATCCAAATGGTAAAGAAATGACAATTAAAGCGCCACTTGCACCAGATATGCGGGATTTTATAAATACGTTGAATAACCGTTAATTTTGCAATGTGTACTGTCTTTAGCTTGAATTTTTCATAAAAAAAATGTATTATTGATATTCTGAGTGTTGTTTAAATAAAGTGTTAATGGGTTAGACTAAGGATTTAATATGACTGCTGGTGATAATAGTATGGAGGTAGCACAAATTCTTGCTGCTTTTCTGAAGAAGGAGCTTATACTCTACCGTGAAGTCTATGAGCTGTCTTTAGTACAAAGAGATATAATTCATGAAAAAAACAGTGAAAAATTATTGAGTGTTATTGACGAAAAGCAAATGCGTATAGCTAAAGTAAATTCTATAGAAATTGAAGCCGCTGCTTATAAAAAAATTCGTGATAGAGATCTTGAGAAGTGGGATTCTGGTGTAAGGGCAGTTGTGGATCCATATATTATTAAATTGAGAGATATTCTGGGAAAAATCGTAGCTGTAGAAGAAGAGTGTAGAAAAGCAGCTGAAGAATTGACAAAGTCTAGTTCAGCGCAGGTTGTCAAAATACAAAAAGGAAAAGCAATGCTGAATGCATATGGGAAAAGTAGTAAATCACCTTCTGCAAATATACCTCGATTTAAAGATAAAAAAGGGTAATATCGGTATGTTATTTTACAGAACTTGTTGTGCTTTTGAAAGTTAACGTGTATGACTGAAAAAATAAATGAGCAGGGATATCCTCCCCAAAATAGCCAACTTGATCCTGCTGAATTGATAAAGATTATTACTGCATATGATGAAGCAACACAGGGACTGCAGAAAACTCATGAAAGTCTTAAAAAACAGGTAGCCCACCTTACAGGTGAACTTAGTAGGAAGAATAAGGAGCTGACCTCATCTTTTGAAGAAGTGAGTGCCCTTAAAAATTATCTTGCAAATATTCTGGAATCAATTACTGATGGTGTAATTGCAATTAATCCTGATCGTGAGGTTATGGCATTTAATCAGTCAGCAGCTAAAATTGTTTTGGCTCTTGCTAGTGATCAGATGGGGAAGCCAATTCAAGACGCTTTATCTGATTCATCACAAGAGTTGGGTCGAATTCTTGAAAAATCACTGTCAGAGGAAAAGTGTTTTACAAATATTGAGGTAATTATAAATTCGGATCAACGGCATATGCTCTCGGTTTCTGCCAGTCCAATACGTAATGGCAGGGGAGAAATATTAGGAGCAGTTCAATCATTTAGAGATCTTACAGATATTAAAAAATTAGAGGAACTTGTTACAAGACAGAATAGACTAGCTGCGTTGGGTGAGATGGCTGCAGGCGTTGCGCATGAAATTAGAAATCCGCTTGGTGGCATTGAACTTTACGCTTCAACCTTGAAGAAAAGATTTGACCCAGAATCAAAAGAATCCTCTATTGCAGACAAAATAATTGCTGCGTCAAATGCACTCAACAGAATTGTTACTGATATGCTTACCTTTACCAGAGGAAGGCCACCAAGTAAAAAGTTTACAACCTTTGAGCGTGTGTGTCATGTTGCACTCGATATGGCTGCGAGAGAACTTGATAAAAAAAGTATTGTCGTTGCAGAGCGTCATGCACTGGGCAAACAAAAATTTAATATTGATCCAGATCAAGTGGCACAAGCATTTTTAAATGTTATACTCAATGCAGTTCAATTCATGCCAGTTGGCGAAGAACTTGTAATTTCCAGCTATCTTGAGGTTGATGCTTATAATAAAAGGGTTGTAGTTGAGTTTGAAGATGGAGGGGAAGGGATTGAAAGAGGTAAGTTAGATAGATTATTTGATCCATTCTATACTAGTAGAAAAGATGGTACAGGGCTGGGACTGGCAATTGTGCATAAAATAGTAGAGGACCATGGAGGGAGTATTGTTGCTGAAAATAGGCCTCCTCGTGGTGCTTGTTTTACGTTCACTTTTCCTATGACAGATATGGATATAGAACTATAAAATTTATTATTTATTAGTATTTTTCTGTATATTTTTTAGATTAATTACGTTGTCTTTACCTAGTATGGCATTAATTTCAAGCCAGTTATTTTTTGTTTCTTTGGTATTTATGTAATTAATATTTGTTTTACTATTTGATAATATACTACTGTCTTTTGCTGACGTTTTAACATAAATAGTTGTGCATAGCAGAAATACAAAGATCATAATAGATATCATGCGTAATGCTATTAAATTCTTTTTAAATCTCTTCTTTGTTTTTATATTATAGTATGTTTCTTCTAAAAACCATACACGTTCAGCAATTCCATAATGGTGCCAGCTTGCTTCATTTCTAATGTTACCGCATGCAAGGCCTATTCTTTCAAGCCCTCGACTTAATGGTCTGAAGTCTTTCAGCAATTCAGCAGAATAGAGATCTGCTTCTCTTTCAAAACGTCGGCTAAACCACCCAAATATAAATCTTATATATAGAAAAAATACACCAACAAGGCAGACTATAGTATATATTCGATTGTTAAGGACTGCAAAGATGACGGGTTCTAATGTTCCAAGTAAGGTAATACTCATAAGAAGATAAAAAAGGATGTGTCTTTTTTTCAGATGGCCTAGTTCATGTCCCACTACTCCTAGTACCTCATCTTCGTTAAGTTTGTTGATTAGACCGTGGCTAATAAAGAGGTATTGAAAAGGCGGGAGGAACCCTACCATTGCTGCATTGGGGATTGACTTGCCACCTAAACTCCAGAGATATATGCCTCTGATTTTTACTCCAGCATTGTTGGCTAAGGCTTGTATTTTTTCAATTAACTCTTTATCTTCCAGCTTTGTACATCCCCAGAATTTTCGTAGGAAAACAGGAAATATCCAAGCGACTACAATGAATAGTATACTTGTATAGAGCTCAACATCATTTTCAGAAATGATGCTGTTTTCACTATTGATGTAGCTGGTAATCAGTATGCCGGGGAGCCATATCCCAAGTATAAAAAAAGTATATCTAAATTTGAAAATAAGGTATGAGGGGTATGTCCATAATCCTGAATTTGTTCGCTTGTGTATGTAATACCAAGGTAGCCAGGTAAAAAGAGTTATCACAATATATATAGCCATACCCGTGGCATTTTGCAGAGAGTAATTTCCAATTAATGACGGGGAAATATCCTCATATAAATTGTATATATGATATTTATCAAGTAAGAATAAAGTAATGCCGCAGCTTAAAATTTTATTAAAAGAATTGCATAATTTTATAATTAGACGGTTTTGCTTAGTATAAAGATGGTTACGTTTTAGTAAGATTATAACTTCAAGCATTACAATGACAAAGCAGGAAATAGCTGCTGCGCTGATTACTAATAATGAGTTTGGAAAATTAATGCTGCTTGGGTCATCAGTAATACTTGCAAGATAAAGAATAATCGCAATTGTTTCAAATGGTATTAGCAATTATTTGACCTCTTCTTCTTTATCCAGAGGTAGCGTAAAGAAAAACTTTGTACCAACCCCTAATTTACTGTTTAGACCAATGTTACCTCTGTGTCCTTGTTCAATTATCATTTTACAAATTGGCATGCCAAGTCCAGTGCCACGTGAATGATGAGCCAGAGATTCAATCTGCTCAAAACGGGCAAATACTTTATTAAGATCTTCGGGGGCAATACCTATACCAGTATCTGTAATATTAACTTGTGCATATTCTTCTTCATTTGCTATTTTAGTTTCTAGGTCAATGGTGATCTTGCCACCTTTTGGAGTGAATTTGATAGCATTTGAAAGTATATTGAGAAGAACTTGGGTAATTCTATCTACATCGCAATATACTGGTAAAGGAGGTTTGTTATTTTTGAAAATAATGCTTATTTCCGCCATTTGTGCTGGAATTTTATTATAAGTAATAGATGACTCAATGATATCTTCTAAATTGCAAGTAATATAATGGTAATCCATTTTTCCTGATTCCATTTTTGTGAGATCGAGTACATCATTGATAAGTCTTGTAAGTCGCTCGCCTTCACTGTATATAACTTCAAGATATTCTTTGCGTTCATATTCTTCAGTAATCATACCGTCGATCGTGAGCGCTTCAGTATAGGCTAGTATAGATGTTAAGGGTGTGCGAAGTTCATGACTTATAAGAGAGAGGAAATCATTCTTCATCATATCCACCTCACGCATCTTTGAAAGTTCCAGAGTGACGCTTAGATCTCTACATAGTATTACATAACCATTAGATGCAACAGTGCTGCTGATTCTCATTTCGCTTGCGGTGACACCAATTGTTACTGTATTATCCAGTAACATCATAGAGAGCTCCGGTTCATCAGTATTTCTTGCTTGTATTGCAGAATCAATAACATTTGAAAAATCTTTACTCAATACTTCAGAATATTTTTTCCCTATTATTTTAGATTTATCTAACTTAAATATCATTTCAAGTGTGCCATTAACCAGAATAATATTTTCTTTATCATCTATTGCAAGTATCCCGTGTCCAACACTTTCAACAATATCAGTTAGCTGTGATCTGCTATTAATAAGTTTATTGCGTAAATAATATGATTCAATACGGGTGGAAACAATCTGAGCAAGAAGCATTAACAGAGTTGATAAGCCTTGTGTGAAGTTATTAACATCAAAATCAACCCATAAAACAATAACACCTACAGCTCCAGCATTTCCAATTAACGGGAGATATAGTATGTCATGTGGAGTGTTGCCCTCAAATTTGTCAATTAGTGTAATTTCTTTATTCTCAAGAACCCATTTGATCATAGATTCGTCTGCAGAAATTCCTTCTGGAGAAAAATTACTTTGCAACTTAAGTTTTATTCCTTCAAATAAATATGCTTGAAAGAACATGAATGGAAGGATATTATCTAAATTAATTTCGAATTCATCAAGAATTTCATCTAGGCTTAGTGTATGTGTTGTATCTTGTAAGCTTTTCTCAAAGTTTACAAATAATTTTAGAAAGTTTTCGCAGTCTTTGTTAAAGATAGGATTCATAATAACTTCATTTCTTTATAAATATTATTTGCTGTGAATGAGATCTATGAAGTCTTGAGCTAGTTTGAGCTCTTCTATAACTTTTCCTATGATCTCATCCAGCTTGTCAACACTGAGATGATATTTACTTATTATCTTTTTGTCGAAAGGAATTGCAAGGTCGAATGATTCAAAATTGATACCGAGTGATCTTGAAATTACGCTACCAACATGTACAGCCGCAACTGCTTCGTGATCATATTTTGTACGTGTGGGTGTACGATAATATCTAATACATGAACGAAGCATTAATGGGAGTTGCCACTTCTCTGTTGCCCATTCCCCTGCCTGCATATGAGTAAAACCTAGTTCTTCTTTTTCTATGATAGAAATATCGGAGTTGGTTGAGTTTCTTTTTTCTAAAACCATTGTGTATTCTTTTGGAAAAACCTGGTCTAGTATTAATGTCCCAATTGAATGAATTAAACCAGCAACAAATAGGTCATCAGGTGAAATCTTAGGGTCTATAAATTTAATAGTTTCTTGTGCTGCGATTGCAGTGGTCAATGAATATATCCAGAAATTTGGTATATTGAGTAACTTCTTTTCTTTTCCTTTGGTCATGTCGAATAATGATGCTGCCATTACTATGTTTTTTACTTTATTGAATCCGATAATAACTACTGAATGTTGAATGGTCTTAATTTTACCAGGAAACCCGTAAAATGCAGAGTTAACGAGCTTTAGTACTTTACTGGTAAGTGCTTGATCTTTATGAATGATATCACTGACATCGTTAGCGCTGGTCATAGGGTTATTTGCAACCATAAGTATTTCTGACGCTACACTAGGTAGTGTAGGAATATCAGGTGTGCTTTCTATACGCTCACGTGCTACGATTGAGTTCATTACCATAATTAGTAAAATCCTGGAAGAATGCTATTGCCATTAGTATTGTTATTTACGAGATATTTTAATAGAATAGTCTTATATGTTTTATAAAATTCATCTTGCTCAACATCCTGAAAACGATTTTGTACTGTTAATGTAAGTTTGGAAATTAAAGCGGTATCAATATTAGGGTTATTCGGATTAGCTGAAGATCTGTCGAACTTTAGTTCTGAATTGTCATTTGAAGATCCAGAAATCTCAATAAATATTGTTTTGACATTCCATAGTGGGAGACGACGTATTGCTACAGGACTAAGTCTAGAGCCTGAGTAAATCAGAATTCTTCCTTCTCCATCAAGAATATCGCGCGTAGTTGTCATCCCAGCTTGTGCATCACTAACAGGAATTTCTTTTGACGGCATATATTCTGCTCCTTGTAACAAAAAAAGTAACTATTCTTAATAAAATGGTAATAGATAATGCAATTTTAGTCAAGAATAATGCCTCCAGTAATAACAAAATTGTGCAAAAAAAACTTATCATTCTCCCCAATTGAATTTTTGTCTTAAAGTATCATAGCGTCCTTCCTTGCTACATGTTACAATCATTGCAGGTGAATTAGAGCATTTGATCTTAACTATGTCCGAGTTGGTAAGTTTTAAGGAATTTATTCCATCGCAACTTATGGTTGAAGGCCCGGTTACAGATAGTATTTCATGTCGGCTGAGGACTAATGGGCGATTAGTGAGTCTATGTGCGCACACAGGTACAAGCAACATGCTTTTTAGTGTAGGGTTTAATATAGGACCTCCTGCTGATAAAGCATAAGCAGTTGAGCCTGTTGCTGTTGAAACAACTAGTCCATCACCCGATATAGAGGTCAAATGGAGGTTGTCTACTGTAATATTGAGTGTACAGATTCTTCCGCATTCTGCAGAAAAAAAAGATATTTCATTGAGGGCAAGTTGGTGGAATATAGTAGTATTGTTTCTGATAACAGTAATTTCTAGACGCATCCTTTCGGAAATGGTAATTTGTTCGCTTAAATATTTTTCAAGCATTATCTCAAGATCTTCGGGGTTAACTTCAGCAAGAAACCCGAGTCTACCCAGATTGACTGTTATTAATGGGATTTGATCAGTACCAAACCTACGTATGGCGTTTAATACTGTGCCATCTCCACCAAAAATAATTGCAAAGTCAGCATTAAATTTACTCAAATCTTCGTCAAAAGATGAAATTTTACCAGATATTTCACACTTACCCTCTAGAAATTTAGTGGCTTGATTTGCTAGCTTACATGAGCCATCTTTATCAGGGTTGGTTATTAGTAGGACTTTTTGCATTCTGGACTCCTTAAAACGAAGGCTTTTTATAACTAATGATATGTTATATATTGTGAATAATTTTTTTCACATCATCAATGATATTTGGTGATGATATTATTACATCCCATCTGCCGTCTTCTAGCTCTATTGCGTCAACCGCAGCACCAGCTTCTTGAGCTATTATTGCTCCCGCTGCGATATCCCATGAGTGGATTGCATTTTCAAAAAAACAGGTGAATCTTCCACATGCAACATTTGCAATATCATATGCAGCAGCTCCCATACAACGTATTTTACGGACTTGTTCACCAAGAGTCATGCTGTTTTTAAACATATTTTTGTAGCTTTCTTTTGTATGGCCAAATCCTGTAGTAAGAAAACTTTCTTTAAGTTTGCTCTCTTTTGACGCAAATATCTGTTTATCATTGAGATATGCACCTTTGCCTGCTTCAGCATATATCAATTCTCTTGTTGATCCAGCATAAATTGCAGCACATACGGGTTCACCAAGGTCTGCAAAGCATTTAGCTGGTTTAGTCCTGTTTTTATTAATTTTAATACAGGCAATGCTTGTGCAGAAGTATGGTATGCCGTAAAAATAGTTTACCGTACCGTCAAGTGGGTCAATTATCCAAGTATACTCGCTTCCATTATCTGTTATACCGCCTTCTTCAGCAAGTATAGAGTGATTAGGATAAGTGGAGAGAATAATATCAACAATAGCTTTTTCAGAGAGTTTATCTACTTCAAGTTTTATATCATTTTTAAGTTTTTCGTCAACATTCAGTTTTTTACCATAATTATTCATCTGAATTTCACCTGCAGCTAGTGCGGCTGACTTTGCTATTTCAAGCATTTGTGTACTCCTTAGATTGGTAATATTAAAATTTATACTAAATAATAATTCAAATTATCTTTTAGTTTTCTTCTTAGGGCTGAGTGTAGCAAGAATAGAAGGAAAGAAGAGGACGCTACTTAATAGTACAGTGAATAGAGCAATAACAGATAATACTCCTAATTGAGCAATACTATCCAATCCTTGAAATTTAGCCCAGTATAAGCTGCCAAAGCCAACCATGCTGGTTAATGCAGTTATTGCCAGTGCTCGACCGGTATCGACGATCATAGGTTTTATCTCTCTGCCGTCTTCAAAATATCTGTTTACTAGATGAATACCGTTATCAACACCAACACCTATAATTATAGGTATGGTAAGTACATTGACAAAGTTTAAATCAATAATATGTCCTATCCCAAGGATATTACCAATAATATTTAGAATACTCATAGTTCCAAAGAGAAATAGCAGCCCTAAACTGACTGGAAGGAAGCAGTAAAAAGTTCGGGAAATATTTTTATGAAGAATAGCTCCAAAGAAGAAGAGTAATGATAGTATTGTGGCAGGTATCCAGAAGTAGTTATTTAGAGCAGGATGCTGCATTATCAGATTTCCTCTGAGAATCATCAAAATTAATAATGGAAGAGTGCAGAGTACTGCTTTGAGTAGATTTTTGTGGTAGAATAGATTTACCACACCAAAACATATTGCAACAATCCATATAGAAATAACGAGAAAGTCTTCTTTAACAATCTCTGCAAGGATTGATGTCGCTACTGAGGCTCCAGTAAGGGTTGCTTGAAAATCTGTCAGATTCGCTTTAGCCTCAAATTGTTCAGGTGCTAGTCCAAGTATTTGAGCAACTTCCTGTAACCATTCAGAAGTTATTACTGGTTCGCCGGTAGTTGTGTCTTCAGGAATAAGTGGAAATATTGCAGCCTTTACTGCGTATCCGCCCTCATATACTGTTATTGACTTAACACGCTGACTAGGGTGTTGTCCAGGAGGGTTGAGATTTTCAACGTCTTTCTTATTAAGAACAGTCCCTGTAGGATAGCGTTCAACATTATCTTCGAATTGTGTTGCTGCTTTTGCGAGTGTCACAGGGTAGTTTTCAGGCATATCATTGTCATAGATATAATACGTATTTTGGCGTTTTGCAACATAAGTATTGATTAAGCGAGATATTTTTGTGCCAGCAAAGTCCGCGGGGAGAATAATATGCTTCTCTTTTATCATTTTATAATGTTGATTTAATAATTCAAAATTAAAGCTGAAGTAATCTTCATCTAATTCCTCTTTTTGTAGAGCTGTTGAAAAATTATTGATTGCTGCAGGGAAATCAATTTTTGCAATTTCTTTTAATCGTTCTCTTTGAGTTGATGGTGATGGCAGATAGCGGGTAACACTCTCATAGCCGTTGATCAGACCTTTTTTTTCTAATATTTTAAATTTATCTTCGAAACTTGACATTTTTTCAAGAGCGTCTTCTTCATTATCTCCAAGAACCATAAATGTTAATTTATTCGGGTTCCTACTGGCAAATGAAGCTGCTATTTCCCCGTTGATTTCGAATGCTCTATCTTTTGGTCTGAGTGCAGCCATACTTGCGTTAAAGCTGATGCTCTCAGGGGTGAGTATTGCCCCAATTGAAATGATACAGAGTATGATGGTAAGGACGAAAACACCTTTGCGACGGGTTTGTACAATTTTTGCTATTTGTGGCAAGAAAAATGTACTAGGCTTAAATAGACGATTGCTGGTATCTTTGATATGGCTTCGAATTGTTATGAGTGATGGCATAACAAGCATCATTGTAGGCGCAGAGAGAAAAATGCCAATACCGCCAAGTGCGCCAAATTCTGAGAGCTGCGTAAATCTGGTAACATTAAGCGAGAAGAATGCTAGGCAGGTTGTAATCATACCTACAATAATACCCCATCCTGTATGGCATATAGCAATTTTGAATGACTCTTCAAGAGCTACCCCTTTTGCTCTCTCTTCAATATATCGATTGTATATATGTACAGCGTAATCAATCCCAAGACCAATAAGGACTGCTGCAAATGCGCAGGATACAATATTTAACTGACCAAACAATAACCAGCCAATACCGGCTGTCCAGCATATTATCATTATAAGAGGGATGCCAATATATAGCAAAACCCCGTAACGTCTGAAGCAGTAACCAAAGAATGCCAAGACGCATATTCCACTTATTATTAATGTTCCTATCATAACGCCATTGATTTTTTGCCCATAAGTTCGAGCGATCTGATATCCTCCTGCAAACTCAAGATGGAAAGCTTTGAGCGCAGCAAGTGGTATTCCCTGATTTGACTTAAAAGGTATAAGTTTGCCTTTAAAGGCTTCTTCAAGAAGTTTTCTGCCTGCATAGAGCATTGCTGATCTTTCAGTGACTTTAGGTGGATAGTTAAGCCCTTGAAGTCTTGCTATTTCTTTATTTGCTTGTTTGATAAAAATGGTTTTATCTGAGCTATTCCATTCATCATAGGTGTCTCTTTTGCGTAACGCGGAATTTAATCCAATAAGAGCAGTTTTTATGTGGCTGTTTATTTTTTGTTGAGTGTCAAGCTCAGGGAGGTCACTTGTTGATGCTAGAAGCCTGATACTGTTTTGGCTGCTTGGAGCAATATTGTTTAATAGTGCTTTGTAACCTGGGAGATCTTCTGATTCTGCAGCTGCTAGAAATGATTTGAAAAAATCTTGCCAGTTTTCACTGTCTTCAAGCCTAAATTCTGATGTGCCTATCATAATATCAAACGTCGTGTTTTCTATTTCTCTCATTATGCGAGAGGCAAAAGGTATGCTTTGAGCAGCATACAATGGTTCTACAACAAGTAGAAGAATCTCTTGATTGGGGCTGAGAATATATCCTTCTTTGTTATCGAATTTTTTTTGTATTAATGTGTCAGCCGTTTCTTTTTTATCTTTTGTTTCGTATATATTTTCAAAGCTATCTTTGAAGATTGACCCAAGACCAAGGGTGTTAATAAGTAGCTGCTCTTGTAGCTCATCAGAGGTATCACTTTGCATTAGTTTGCGGGCAGTAGAATTTACAGACTTAAAAATATTTTCTTTGCTCAATTTTTTCTTTATTGCATGGATATCTTTTTTTGGTAGAAGCAGCATTCCATGTTTTGGTAATTCAACATAAAGTAATTGATTTTTTTCTTCTTTGGTTAGTAGTCGTGAAAACGCTGAGCGAATATCTTGGTTGGATTTTAACCTCTTGCAGATTTTGTCTGCAAGTTTTCCTGCTATCTCAAGGGCGTTTGGGTTATCTTTATTGAGTTTGAATACAATCAATGCTTCGTCAGCAGTACCGAAGTCTGTAATAGCTCTAGTAAACGCTCTAGATGCGGGTATATCTTGAGGAAGCATACGGGATATATTGAATGCTGATGTATATCCAGTACGTAAAATTGGGACAAAAGCTAATGCTGTCAGTATGATTGCAATAAATACAACTGTTTTTGGGTAATTACAAGCAATGTAAGCGACTCTTTCAAGGAGGCGCTCTCTTATCTTTTTTTTCTCTATACTCATTATTATTTAACTTTTTCTATATCTTTATCATTTATATTTAAAATTTTAAAATTGCATTTTGGGCAGAATCCACCAAAAATCACAGCGTTTTTTTTGTCTGACCAATAATCAAAAATTTCTCCGCATTTTGGGCAGAAAAGTCCGTATTGCTTTGCAAGAGTTCTTCTTGATTTACGAGATAATAGCATTACTCCCAGAGCAAGGATTAATCCTATGCCTTGGAGAATTATTCTTTTAACATCTATTTGGAGTAAAAATTTTGTAATTAATTCTGGCATGAAAAAGGTAGTCGCAGCCAGAACTCCTATAAAAAAGAATCTTATCTGCCATTTTGATGAGTATGCTTTTTCTCGTGTCTTATACTCTGTAGCTGATATTGGATATTCTTTGATCTCAGGGAATTTTTTATTAAACAATATTTATTCTTTCTCATAAAAAGTTAGTGGTGAGATTACTTGTCATAATCAGCATCACTATCAACTTCCACCTGGGATAAAGTTCGTTGTTGAACACTATCCATATCAAGATCATCTATTAACCAGAGTTCATCAATTTCTTCCTGGTTTATATTTGATTTATAGCGTCTTAGGGTGATTTTTACATATCTGTCTTTGTCAGGCCAGTCAAGTGTAAATTGCATAGGGAAGTATTTACCAGTGCCTATTTCACGCCCGGCTGCTGTACTCTCTCCAGTCATTTCCTGTTTGAACTTTGAATAAGTTTCAATAAAATATAATTTTCCATTTCTATCAAAATGTTCAACTTTATGGAGTACTCTGCGTAGACCATCAACATAAATTTTTACAAAACCTTGTCCTTTTTTGTGCATCTGCTCTAGAATGAGGTTTTCATTCATAAGTCCGGCTTGATTTTTTCCAAGTACTCTCCAGCGCTTATTTGCCAAATCACTGTTTGCATGAAGAATTCTATTTATTATTGCTTTTGGGGAAAAGTTAACTCCGCCACTTCTTAGGTTTGCAACATTTCCGGTATATAAGACATTTCGCAGTGGAACATAGAATGCAACCCTCTCTCCCTGCATCAACATATCAAAAGCAATAATCTCATCTGCAAGCTTTGTTGCTTTAATACGGAGATTGCTGGGGTCTTCTGCGATTAATTCTATTTTAGTACTCAAAGAAAATTTACTAGGCTTGTCTACAATCTTCATTTCGCCACCAGCTATAATACTGTCAATGTCTATTCTGTTTTCAATGGTTTGATTGATAAGGTCTGTGGCTGCAATACTTACAGTATCATTAGTAGAAATACAACCAGTTGCCAGCATTAATAATAAGCAGGACGTGATACTAAGGGTTAATATATTTTTAAACATTTTGTTTTTTGTCCAATATAATTTAATGGTTAAAAAAAGCCTAACAATATAACACAGTATATATTATCAGAAAAATTGTATGCTACAATAGATTTTTAAGTTTATAAAAAAAACCCTTACCATTAATGGTAAGGGGTAAAGAAAAAAATCTTTAGATCAGGGGCTAATTAGCTTAGCTAACTGGTATTTTGCACATGAATGAATATGGCTCTTCACTCATGAATTTTTCACGATCGATTTTCATTTTAGATAGACGGCGTTCATGAACACGTCGAATTTCTTCCATTTGACGCTGTTCTCTAATTTCGCCTAGACGTTTCTCGTCAAGCTCTTCCATCATGTCCCAAAAATCTTCGCCAACAGCAAGCTGATCCCAATTGACCCACCTGTCTCTGGAGTCCATAGCAATAATTCTCCATTAAACAAAAGGTACATGTTATAATACAATAAAATTTTACCTACTGCTTATTAAAATAAATCAGTAGTATGAAATTAATTGCATTAAAACAAAAAAAATAACAAACACAATACTTATTTGTATTTGTTTTCTAAAAAATAAATTACTTATATATATCTGTAATAATATGCCATAAATCCTGCGAAAGTGTTAGTAAAAAATTAGAATTTAATGATTTTTTTTAAATTATATTGTATAACATCTTTATTTGCCTATATTTATACGATTATTTTTTTTTGTAAATAGTAGGTTGGACATACTTGTATTTATGCGTTAATCCACTCAATCCTTCAGAATGTCCAATAAATAAGTAGCCACCAGGTTTTAAAAAGTTATAAAATTTATTAATCAGCTCTTGTTGGGTCTCTTTTGTGAAGTAAATCATAACATTTCTGCAGAAAATAAAATCAAAATAGTTTTTGAATGGGAATGGTTCAATAAGATTTAAATATTTGAACCTTATGATATTTCTCAAAATAGATTTAGCTTTAAAGCTATCTTTTTGCTTAGAATATTGGAAATATTTTGAAAGTAATTTATTTGGTATCCCTTCAATTTGTTTTTTTGTATATATCCCTTGTTCGCCAGTTTTTAGAACATTGGTGTCAATATCAGTTGCAAGAAGCTTTGCATCCCAGAGCTCAAGATCAGGAATACTTTCAAACAGTGTAATTGCAATAGTATATATCTCAGCTCCAAGACTACACCCAGCACTCCATCCTCTTAGTTTATAATTTTTTGAATTGTTAGAATTTTTTATTATGTCAGGAACCAATACTTTTTTCAAAAAATCAAAATGAGCTGATTCTCTGTAAAATGATGTTAAATTAGTAGATACGGCATTCATTAGTTCGTAAAGAGCTTCTCCAGAATTATCGTTGATAAGGTATTCATAGTATTCTTTGAATCCTGAAAAATCGTGTGCTCGTATGACTTTGCTCAATCGTGTGTTAACAAGTTCGAACTTGTTCATAGAAAGATTTATTCCACAATTAATCATTACATATTTGGAAATCTGGTTAAAAATTTTTGTTGTAAGATCGCTTTTAAGCATAATTTGAACCTGCTTTATTTTTATATAACCTATTAATTGCTGGATTATTTATTAGTTTTATGATATTATTTATATGCTAAATTAAGTCTGAATAGATTATAAAATAGATTTAGTTTTTTGCAATATAAATCCAATATGAGTTGGATTTATTTGTTTTGTGTCAATGTATATTGTTTTACTAGAATTATTATGTTTTAGAGACATTTTTATTTAAGTAGGAAGGCATATTTAAAAAAGATGGTGAAGTTCTGGATTGTTGCTGTTCTTATGATCTTTATAGATCTTGGCAGTAAAACCTATATTTTTGGTAAATTGATGAATACCCCAGGGCAAAGATTAGACATTATTGATAATTGGTTTGCGTTTACATTGCACATTAATAGAGGAGCTGTCTGGGGAGTAGGTGGTGGTAGACCAATTTTATTAATTGCTGTCACTGCTATTATTATTCCGATTGTTATATATTTGGCGTATTCTGCAAGTAAAAGTTCAAAATCATTTTTGCCATTGTTGGGATTTGGAATGCTGCTGGGTGGGGCGCTTGGTAATTTATATGATCGGGTTTTTATTGAAATGCAGCTTAATGGATATTTACATAGTTATCAAGGGGTAAGAGATTTTATAGATGTGCAGATACCTGGGGTATATAATTGGCCTGTATTTAATTTGGCCGATGTTGCTATTGTTCTGGGGGTGGTGATATTTGTCCTTTGGAATCTGACAGAGGGCAGCAAGAAGAAGAGTAATTAAGTTTTTTAAATTTTAAATAATTTTAAATAATATAATAGAAAATGTATTTGGGTCGGCGGTTTGTAGTATTTTTTATTATTGAGGAGAATATAATGAATTGGAATTTCGAGTATTTTATACCTACTAGGATTATTTTTGGAGCAGGGAAATTAAAGCTGTTGGCAACTGAAAAGCTGCCAGGGAAAAAGGCTTTTATCGTTATTAGTTCAGGTAAGTCAATGAAGGCGAATGGCTATTTAGATAGAACAATTGAATATTTACAGAAAAATGGTGTAGAGTCTATTGTTTATAATAAAATTTTGCCTAATCCAATTTTAGATCATGTTACTGAGGGCGCTCAGCTAGTTAAAGATAATGGGTGCGATTTTATTGTTGGTCTTGGTGGCGGAAGTTCTATTGATTGTGCAAAGAGTATTGCGGTTATGGCAACAAATCCTGGTAACTACTGGGATTATATTCCGAGTGGTAGTGGGAAAGGGTTGCCTGTTGAGAAAAAAGCATTGCCATTAGTTGCGATCCCAACAACAGCTGGAACTGGTACAGAAGCAGATCCTTGGACTGTTATTACTAATACTGCAACAAATGAAAAAACAGGTTTTGGGCTTTTCCCTGATACTTTCCCTGCGCTTTCAATCGTAGATCCAGAACTTATGCTTTCTGTTCCGCCTAGGCTTACAGCTTTTCAGGGTATCGATGCTTTTTGTCATTCTGCTGAAGGTTATGTTGCAAAAGTTTCTCAGCCAGCAAGTGATGTATTTGCGTTATCAAGCATAAAACTTATTGCTGAGAATCTTCCAGCTGTAGTAAAAGATGGTTCTGATATTGAAGGCCGTTCTGCAATAGCATGGGCAAGTACACAGGCAGGGCTAGTTGAGTCAACTTCTTCATGTATTTCTGAGCATTCTATTGAGCATGCATTGAGTGCATACCACCCAGAGTTACCTCATGGTGCGGGGCTGGCATGTCTTCTTGTCCCATATTTTACAGTAACAATTGAAAAAAGCCCTGATCAGAGATTTATAGATATGGCAAAAGCAATGGGATATCCTGCTGAAAAACCTGAGGATTTCGTTGAAGCTCTCAAGAAACTTTTAATTGATTGCGGACTGGGAGACTTAAGTCTTAAAGACTACGGAATTGAGGCGTCAGAAGCAAAGAAAATTGCAGATAATGCTTTCTATGCAATGGGGGCTTTATTTGGGGTTGACCCATCTGAGCTTACTAAAGATGACGTTATTAGAATTGTTGAGATGTGCTTTGAATAGTATTTCGTTTTAGCTATACTATAGTCTGCATGGAGTGATCTGTGCAGACTATTTTTTTAATATTACAGGTATGAAATAATGGATATAGCGACTAGGTTAAAAACGAGAGTTGGTTCACTAAAATTTGATAATCCTATATTTACTGCTTCTGGTACCTACGGAAGTGGTAAGGAATATACTGATTTCATTGATATTGGTAGGCTTGGAGCCGTGGTTACAAAGAGTGTTACTCCCAAGGCCACTGTAGGAAATCCTCCTCCAAGAGTTGTAGAAACACCATCTGGTATGCTTAATGCTATAGGATTGCAGAATGGTGGAGTGGATGAATTCAAACGAAATTTGCTCTTACCTTTGCTTGGAGCGAATAAAAATATTATAGTAAATGTTGCTGGTAAGAGTGAGGAAGATTATCTTTATGTTGTTGAAGCATTGAGTGATTCCCCTCTTTCTGGACTTGAAATTAATATTTCATGTCCAAACGTTAAAGAAGGTGGTATGGCATTTGGAGTATGTGGAAAGAATTCAGCAAGGCTTGTAGAAAAATTGAAGAAAATAACTACGCTGCCTCTATGGATAAAGTTATCACCAAACGTGACTGATATATCTGCTATTGCTCGTGATATTGAAGGAGCAGGAGCAGACGCGCTGGTTGTAAGTAATACCTTTCTTGGTATGGCTATTGATATTGAAAGGCGGAGGCCTATTTTAACAAACATTACTGGAGGATTGTCTGGTCCAGCTATTCACCCTTTAGCATTGAGGTGTGTATATCAGGTCGTTAGAGCTGTAAGGTGCCCCGTCGTTGCTTGTGGAGGGATCTCAAGTATCAGGGAGGTTGTAGCTTTTCTGCTTGCAGGTGCGTGCGCATGTGAGGTTGGGATGATGAATTTTCCTGAGCCTAGAATTACTGTAAGGTTGATTGAAGAATTAGGACTTTGGCTTGAAAGTCATTCTTCAACTGTTGAAGATATTATAGGAACTCTTGAAATATGATTCTTAAAGTAAAATGAACATATGATTCCTTTTTTGTGGGTTTAAAAAAAAATGATATTTTTTATATTAAGTCTTGATTAAAATTAGTAATTAAATAGAATCTTCTACTCAAGACGGTGGCGTAGCCAAGCGGTAAGGCAATGGTTTGCAAAACCATCATGCATCGGTTCAAATCCGATCGCCACCTCCAGATTATAAACCTGAGCTCATTCTGAGTTCAGGTTTTTTTATATAAACGTTTAAGTAATTTTAATTATACTACTTATTGTCTGTTGTTTTAAAGATATAATATTTTATATGATTTTATAATATAAATATGGTAATATTAAGACTTTAATTCAAAAAACGCAAGAGATGCACTCTTGCGTTTTTTGAATTAAAGGTAATTTTTTGCCAGCTTTTAGTTGCTCTTGCGCATCATTTTAAGTTGACGCATCGCACCAGGATAGTCATGAAATTGGTCATCAACTTTGATAAGTGGTAGTGTATCATGATAAGTATGAGCAGCCATCGCCTCTACCGAACCATCTTCTCTCCAGCCTTCATGGTGTTCAATATGGTAGGATAAATTGTGTTCTTGATAATCAAATCCCATCATTTTGATCTTTTTCTTTGCTGCTTCACAAATACCGCACCCTGGTTTTGAATAAACTTTAATTACCATATGTATTTCTTCCCCCTTAAAAAAATAAAAAGCCATACCACCGTATATTATATTCTTTATGTAACACACATCATTATCAAACAACATAAAAAATCTTAATACAATTCGTCAACTTTAGTCGTAAATATACGAGCGTAGTTGAAATTTTGATCTACTCAGCAAAAAATAAATTATGTGCTTTTGAAAGTAGCGTTGGTTTGGTTATTGCCTCAACTGTGTTCGTTTATACATGATTTAGATTACAAAATCAAGAAAAAAAACAACAAAATATGGTGTGGCAAAATACGTTAACACTATATATTGTGCTTTGTTTGTATGTCTCAATTTTCCCGATAAAATATAACTCCTTAAGGGATAAAAGGTAAGTATAATGATATAAAATTATGAGTGCTATATCTGGGGATAATATAAATACGAAAAAAATTGATAAGCTTTATAAATATCAGACCTAATTTGAGTAACTTGGCAGTGCAATGTTAGACAACTGCAACTTAATAGCATGTATTATCATGGCTTGTGGCTTATAAGGAGCTAGAATCGGTAGATTATTAATTATGTTATATAATTTTTGTCCAGATTCTGCCTCTATTATCAAATTCAATATCAATATTTACGCCGAACGCCTGACTCATGTTATTGTTAGTTATTGTGTGGTGCTTTGTACCTTGAGTTAGAACTTTGCCTTTTTGTAAAATAATACAGTGAGAAATAGTTGATGGTATTTCCTCGGTATGGTGAGTGACATAGAGTAAATTGCTTACAGTCATCGCTTCAATAGATTCTATAAGTTCTTCTCTGCTGCTTATATCAAGACCAGAGCATACCTCATCAAGTATGAGCAGGTCAGGTTTTGATATTAATGATCTAGCAAGCCTTACTTTTTGTTTTTCACCTTGAGAGAGCTTATTAAAAGGTCGATCGATAATATGGTTGCAGTTTAGCGAATTCAAGGTATCTGCAGCTAATTCTATATCTGCTTTAGTTGGCTTTCTGTAAAGTTCATATGTAGAATATAAGCCAGTTATAACCAGATTAAGAGCAGTTTCTGTTGGGGGTAGCCATTTGTCTATACTTGCTCCAACCCAGCCAATTTTCTTTTTTAATTTTGGTAAATCGCAGAAACCCAGTTGTTTACCAAATAGCCATATAGAGCCTGTAGTTGGCCATAGGTCTCCTGCAATTGATCTTAAAAGGCTGGTTTTACCAGATCCATTGCTTCCAATTACTGCCCAGTGCTGTTTTGTTGTTACTTTCCAACTTATCCCAGAAATAATATTAACATTATTTCTAGAAATATGAATATCATCAGTTTTAATTATATGAGTAGTTAGGTTGTCCATAATATTTTACTAATAGGAAATTTTTTTTATAAAATTGAGAAGAAAAAAGTAATGTAAAAATAATATAGTATTATAATATAGTTAGAAAACGTAGTATATGCTAGGATAAATTTAATTTTAAGGCTAAAAGTATGAATGTGGATTATGTAGCTAGACAGCCGGTCTTGGATAAAAAACTAAATACTTGGGGATACGAGCTGTTATTTAGGGCTGGCTTTAAAAATTCCTTTGCTGATAATATAGATGGTGTTGATGGTGATACTGCAACAATGTCGATTATTAATAATGCACTTCTTGGTAATATCAGTAATCACACAAGAGATGAAAGAAGCTTGATTAATTTTACAAGAAGCCTTATTGTTGATGACTATGCATTACTTTTGAATAAAGAAAATGTAATAATTGAAATACTTGAAGATGTTATTCCAGACAAAAAAGTTGTAGATTCTTGCAGGAAGCTAAAAGAGAAAGGGTATACACTTGCTCTGGATGATTTTTTCTTTAATAAAGATTATCATGAGTTACTCAAGCTTGCGGATATTGTTAAATTAGATTTTGTTGCTGCAAGTGTTGATGAACTGAAAGCAATTGTCAAAAAAATAAAATCATATAATGTAACAATACTTGCTGAGAAGGTAGAGACTCAGGATGATTATAATTTTGCTGTCAGTCAGGGGTGTGAGTTGTTTCAGGGTTATTTTTTCGGTAAGCCTGTAATGATAAAAAGAGAAAACATTAAAGAGTCTAAATTTTCAAAACTTAGGCTTATAAGTGAAGTAAATTCAAATGCATTTAATATTGATAATATTGAAAATATTATTAAAAGCGACCCAGTATTGACTCTAAGGCTATTGAAGTATCTCAACTCAGCTTTTTTTTCTTTTAGAAGTGAAGTTAAAAGTATCCATCAAGCTATCGCAATGTTGGGGCCTAAAAGAATTAAAAGATGGACAACTGTTGTTTCTGCTGCTGATTTAAATGAAGGCAAGCCTATTGAACTCTTAAAGGAGAGTTTTTTTAGAGCAAAGTTTTGTGAAACAATCGGGCAGAATATAGAATCAAATATTTTTCTCGATGATTTCTTTCTCATGGGCTTGTTGTCTTATGTAGATGCATTTTTTGGTCAACCTAAAGAAGTTTTGGTTGGTGACTTGCCATTATCAAATAATATAAAGCATGCCCTATTAGGTCATGAACAAAAAAGTATGTTAGCAAATTCATTGGAATTGGCTCAAGCATTGGAACTAGGTTTGTGGGATTATGTAGACAGTATTTCTACTGATAAGCAAATAGATGGTAATTTAATAAAAACAGCATATCTTGATGCTATAAATCAAGCTACAGAGTATGTGTCTACTATACCATTGTAAAAGTAATTGTTGCATTCTTATGTGGTATATAATAATAGGCAGTCATGGTAGTAACCTTTTTACTTACCATGACTGATATAGTTGTATTGTGTGAATATATATAAAAATTATTTAGTATTATCTGTACTGGCTTTTACCGGCACAGTTTGTGGTTTTAAATCTTTAGCCGGGCCATAGTTTTTAATTGCGAGTTTTCCTTGCCCCTTACTTAATTTGAGTGTTCCTTCAACAAATACTACTTTTTCCTGTGATTCTTTTTGGATACGTTCCATTCCGTTCTTTTCATTTGGGGCCAAACCGTTTATTCCATATTCTTTTACAATTTTGTTTCCCATATCATCCAGTTCAATTGGAATACCAATCATCTTACCTTCTGGAGCATCTTTTGTCGATACTTTGGTGAGCAGGATTACGTTGGAGTTATCTTCTGCACTTACTAATATTATACCGATAGCTTTTAATGGGCTGTCAGGTATATTTGGCACGGACTTTGAAGCCTCTTCGGCTGGCTTTTCGCCTGCTCTTATTCCAGCAGGTATAAACATTGATATTATTACTAGAAACATAATTGCCAAACGGAGTTTTGTTTTCATATTATTTCCTTTAAGCTAGTATTTAAAATTATAAAGCTAGAATGCTTTATATATCATTAACTATCATTAACTACTGTGGATCCTTTTAAAAAAATCATAATAAAGAGATCGGATCCACGTCAATAACTATTTTTAGGCTTTTTTTCTGTTTTCCGTATAGCTCAACTGCAGAATTAAGCATAATTGATATCTGTTTATGCGTATTTGCTTTTAATAATATATGATATCTGTATTCATCTTGTAGTTTTGCTAGCGGGCAAGGGCTTGGTCCTAATACAGAGAGAGGAGATGGAGAATTTTCTCGGTATTTCTGCGCAATTTCTGCTAGAAAAGATTTTAGTTCTGATTCTTTTTCTGATCTGCCTACAATTCTAGCAACTCTTCCAAAAGGAGGGTAGTTGAGTTGTTTACGGAAAGACAGTTCTTTTTGTGAAAACCCTTCATAGTCCTGATTCATTGCATATTGTATCGCATAGTGTTCTGGTTGGAATGCTTGTATTACGGCGATACCTGGGTTTTCAGCTCTGCCTGCACGTCCAACAACTTGGGTTACAAGTTGGAATGTTCGTTCAGCTGCTCTGAAATCTGGCATATCAATAGCACTATCTGCTGCCAGAACTCCAACAAGTGTTACATTCGGGAAATCAAAGCCTTTGGTTACCATTTGAGTGCCTACAAGTATATCATACTCGTTATTTGAGAATGCTGCTAAAGCTTTGGCATGTGCATCACGTCGATTCATAGTGTCAGAGTCCATACGTAGTACTCTTGCATCTGGAGCAATCTTACTAAGAATGTCTTCGATTCTTTCGGTGCCGGTACCGCTGAAGCGTAGATTTCTACTTCCGCAATATGGACACTCTTCAGGTGGACGTGTAGAGAAATCACAGTAGTGGCAGCGCAGTAAGTTTGTCCCCCTATGATATGTAAGTGAAATTTCACAGCTGTTGCACTTCAAAGTTTCTCCGCAAGAGAGACACTTTATGTTGGTATTAAACCCTCTGCGGTTTAAGAAAAGTATCGCCTGTTTTTCGTGAGCAAGGCAATTTAGTAGTTCTCGTTCAAGCCTTCGAGAGATCATTACCACTTTTTTCTGATCAGCATATTCTTCTTTCATATCAACTGTGACTGTTTTAGGAGGGTTGGCGACACCAGGCCGCTCAGTCAAACGGAGCATCTGGTATTTATTGTTATTTGCATTGAGCCAACTTTCAAGTGATGGCGTGGCTGAGCCAAGTATTATGCAGGCACCTTCTTGTTTTGCTCTCATTACCGCTAAATCTCGACCGTGATATCTAGGATCGTTCTCTTGTTTAAAGGTATGTTCGTGCTCTTCGTCAACGATTATAAGCCCTAGGTTCGGTAGTGGTGCAAAGATTGCTGAACGTGCTCCGACAACGACCTTGACTTCTCCCCGACGTAGCTTCCTCCAGGCTTCTGCTCTTTCTCCATCAGACATATGAGAATGCATGGCGACTACATCTTTAGCTCGTGCTTTAAACCTTCCTAATGTCTGAGGTGTGAGGCTTATCTCTGGAACAAGCACTAGAACGCTCTTTTTTTGTTCGAGGGCGTGTGTCATGCAGCGAAGATAAACTTCTGTCTTGCCACTTCCTGTAATACCATATAAGAGGAATGGTGAAAAAACGTTTTCATCAAGACATTTATTTATTATTTCTATTGCAATGCTTTGTTCTAGGTTCAGTACAATTTTTTTTGAAACTTGTTCGAGACTTATACGATCTCTATTATGTATCTTTTCTGTAATTGAGAGCAGGCCTTTTTTTTCAAGACTTCTAAGTGTTGGATGAGTTGATCCTGTTGCACTAAGCAGGTGTGAGGCAATAATTTCTTTTTCACCAGCATTTTCAAGCATATATCTTAATACAGCTTCCTGTTTTGCAGCATTTTTTGGTAAGAAAGCAATAGCAAGTTTTATTTCTTCTTCTGGTTGTGCCAACTTGGCATAAAGTGCGGTTTCTGTTTTGTGTCCTTTACGTACTGCAGAGGGAACTGCGGCCGCGAGCATCATTCCCCAACTTGAATAATAATATGCAGCTGCCCATTTAGTTAACTCCAGCAGGCTCTCAAGTACCATTTCACCTTCAGGTCCTGCTGAGATAATATCTTTACAACGTTTTGGGTCAATTGGGCAATCTTCTGTAATTGCAACACAGAAACCTCTTATGCGTCTTGGACCGAATGGGGCGATCACTCTGCTCCCTGGTTGCACTTTACCAAGGAGTTTTTCAGGTATTGAATAGTGATAAACTGTTGTAAGTGGAGCTTCAACAGCTATTGCTGCATACATTATAGGGTATTGCCTTTATCTTTTCTAGGTTCAAATTAATAAATATAGGTTTAATATTATACATAAATTATATAGATATAATAGAAAATCTGAATTTTATAACAATAGGGATTCATGATAGTTATAAATTCTCTTATCGGAAGTAATATTTATAGAAAATTCGATAATCATTGAAGTTGGGTTTATGAAATGACCGATAAATTACTAGTGTTGCCTCTGTGGTAGTATTAGAGGACATTAAAATAATGAGTTAATGGAGATATTTCGTAGCTATAATATATTGCTCTGGAGTGAGTTATGAGAAAAAAAGCAGTGATTTTCGAATATGTTCTGATTGTAATGTCTGTTGTTCTGCTTAGTGGATGTGAACTTTTAAATCTAGGTGGTGGAAACGGTAAAAAAGATCAGGAAAATGTTTATGCACCTGTTGCTAATGGTGATATGCAGATGCAGCGAGATGCTGTCCCTGTCCAAGTAAAGGCTGAACAGGGAATGCATTATGATCCAAGACAATGGGTTGCAAATGTATATAACCCAAATCAAGTGGGAAATTTACTTACTAATTCAGGTCAGACAGGTATGACTCAACAGACATTTACTGAGTCTGGAGGAGATCTACAGGTTAATGTATCACCTGATGGTAAGACTATGGCGTATTCAAGTACACGTTTTTCACGAACTCCTCAGATATGTTTGCAGGGAGTCAGCGCAAAAGCAGTACAGCTTATGACTCAGGATAATATGAGTGATATGATGCCTTCTTTCAGTCCTGATGGTAAATTTATTGCATGGGCTAGTGATCGTTATGGTAACTGGGATATTTTACTTCAGAAATCAGATGCAAGACCTGACAGTAAGCCAAGACAGATTACCAGATCTACTGATGATGATATCCATCCTTCATGGAGTTCAGACAGCAGATTTATTGCTTTCTCAAGATTCAACTCAATGGATGGTAATTGGCAGATATGGATTATAGATACTAAGAATGATACTATCAGTTATCTTACTGAAGGACTATTCCCACGCTTTAAACCAAGCATGGACACTTCTGCTGATGGTAGACCTCTTTATACACTGGTATATCAGCGAAACAGAAAGCGTGATATTCCTTTATACAGTATTTGGACAAATACCTTTACAGCTGAAGAGAATGGATCTGTTGAGTCTGTAAGAGCACCCATGGAGATCATTGCAAATGATAAATGGGCAGCTATTACCCCTTGTTGGAGCCCTAATGGCGATTATATCGCTTTTGCTACAGTCGGTAAGAGTGCTCTTGCTCAGTGGCAGGCACGTATGTACAAGCCTGATGATATTTGGGTGGTTCGTGTTGATGGTACAGATCTAACTCAGATTACGAGTCATAGTGCACCGGACTGGAATCCATATTGGGCAAAAGATATAAATAATCCTGATGATCCTAATGGAAGGTTGTTCTTTACTAGTGATAGAACGGGTAATGCTAATATCTGGAGTGTGAAACCAATTATTGCGGGTATGATCGCTATGAAATAGCGATCATACTTGGCAGTAAAAATTTCATGTCTTGAACAAGTTATATCATATTTTGTTAATGTTATGTTTAAAAAATATATAGTAAAACTAAATATTGCAATAAAGGGTAAAAAATAAAGGTAAATAGAATGATAAAGGATTATCTAAATTCTAAAACTATAAAAATACTATTTTTATTACTTATTATCTGTTGTACTGGTGGGTGTCAGGCTGAAATGTCAAAAGCTGCAAGAAAGGCTGCACGAGCTGTATACGGAGGAACGACAAGTTCATATGAAGAGTTTACTGGTGATCCTATAGCTATTGCTACTACAAAATCTGTTGCGTTTATACCTTTTGATTATGTTGGGAGGTTAGAAGGTTTTGATACTATGACCTTTACAACACGTTTTGCGTCACAAATGTCAACTAAAGGCCAGGTCAAAGTTGTATTTCCGCGTGAAGCTATGAAGCTTGTTGAGGTTGAGAATAGAAAAGTTAATCAGCATAATACACAGCTTGCAGAGATGGTAATGATGGGTAATGATTTGAATAGCTTATCACGTGATGAAAGGCGGAGAGCAAGGAAATTAAATCCTGTAATTAGTCTAGATGATGCGGTAAAAATAGGCAGAATGCTCAAGGTTGATGCAGTGATTACTGGTACTGTCAGTGAGTGGGATCCATACATGAGGCCGAGGATGTGTGTCAATGTGAAGGTTATTGCTACAGGTAATTCTGACACTGCAGCGCAGGCTCTAGCTCAGATGACCCAATGGGGGGTACCTAGGCAAGCAACAACAGCACGAGGGGTTGTATGGTTCTTACAGCAGAATTTTGATACTAGAGATTCTGATATAGGAAGAAATATTTGGGCATATGGGTTGATGAAGCATACTGAATATAGTGCTTCTGATATAGATTCATATCTCAGATCTATATCTCAGTTTTATGATTATGTAGGCTCAGTACTTGCTAAGTCAATTCTTGCGACAAGGAGTGAAGCGGTTGAAGAAGCAGAGAGAAGGGCTCTAGAAGAAGCGAAAAAGATTAAACTTGCTCAGGCAGGGGTGCGCCAGAAACTTCGAGCACTGACAGATCCGTATTACGAAGTACCTGAAGCTCAGGCTGTGATGAATCAGAACCTTGCAGATAATAGAGACATGAGCTGGAGACCGGATGTGTATAATTTACAACATCAGGACAAAAAACGCTTGATTAATACTTATGTAGATCCTAAACTTGTAAATGAGCAGACTGCTGCTATACAATAAATCAAATAATATAATATAGAATGTGGGTTTTATCATAGTGAGAATTAACAAAAATAATTATATATATTATGCCGCCTTGCTTGTCTGGGCGGTATTTTCTGTATTGATAATTATCTCTGCATATTACAATGAAGGGCGAAGTGTATACCCTTTGTATCATAATGTTGGGTTAGCATGGAATGCAGGGGATAATATTTATGCGGGAAATTGTGAGGCTTATTCTTATTGGCCGGGGTTTGCATTGATCTTTGCAGTGCTGGTAAAATTGCCTTATCATCTTGGCTCTTGTGTATGGACATTTTTAAATCTTATAAGTATTTTTGTTGGATTATATTTTCTTGGTAAGATAGTATTCGAAGAATGTAATAACAGAGTAGGTATTTTTCTTTTATTGCCTATCCCACTTCTGTTTGAAGGTATATTTAATCAGCAGAGTAATTCTTTCGTTGCTGGTGTTACTTTAATAGGCGCGGCATATATTTGTAAAAAGAGGTATATGCTTGGATCTGTATTGATGCTTTTTTCTGCAGTTAGTAAGATTGCGCCTATTGCTTTTCCAATGCTTTTTCTTGTGCTATATCCAAAAAAATTATGGTGGCGCTATTGCATTGCTATAGGCTTGATATTAGCTGTAGTAATAATATTTGGTGGTTATGATTATGTTAAGATACAACATTATAATTGGATTAATTATTTAGGCTTTGATGCTAATGAAAGATGGGCGTATAGAGATTTATTTGTATTGTTTGAGCTTGTTAAAAAGGGTAAGATAAGCTCGAATACTATTGAATATTTCCCATTATGGTATAGAGGAGTACAGTTGCTTGGAGCATGTGTTTTATGTAGTATCTGCATGTGGCTCAAGTATATAAGGAAATATGGTGTAAAAAGTATTTCAATAAGTGTTGTTATCTCTGGTTCTGTGTGGTGGCTATTGCTTGGTCCATCAACTGAGATTGCAACATGTGTAGCTGGAGCAGGTGTGGCTGGGTTTGGAGTGATTCTTGCAAAGAAAGCAAGGGTGGGATGGTGGTTGATGCTTCCTGCTTATATCTGTGTTGTACTTGGCTCAAGTGGCGATTATGAATGGAATATGGAGCAACTTACTGATTCTCACTGGATATATGGAATGTTGCCGTTTGGCGCGACTTTGATGTATATCTGGGTTTGTTTGTATTCACATAAAGCCTTGGCATTGACAATCGAAGGTAAAAAAGTAATATTAAACAATGAATAAAGATAAAATTTATATGTTGACATTAGAAATGTGAGACAAAATGGATGAAGTAGAGAAAATTAAAGAAGATTTATACAATAATGTCTTTGAAAATGAAGTAAAAATTTATGAAGACAGGCTTAAAAATGATCCGGAATTTACTATAAAAGAGCTTAGAGTTCACTTGGATTTTCAGTATAATCATCAGGATGATGGATGGTGTGGCAGAGGTGATGTACAACATATTGAGGGTCAGGCAAAGGTTGCTGCCCTTGAATATGTATTGCATAATGAAGAAAAAAAAGATAGTTAAATTCTTTGTTTAATAATAAATCAATTATATTAATTTGAATTAATTTTAGGAGTTAGGTATGAGTAAGAAGATTTTTCTGCCTGAGAGTGAGATGATTACTCAATGGTATAATGTTGCTGGGGATATTCCTGGTGGTCTGCTGCCACCATTGGATCCGCAGACGGGACAACCTTGTCGGCCAGAAATGTTGGAACCAATTTTTCCAGCCCCAATCATTGAGCAGGAAATGGCTACTGATACTTGGATCGATATTCCTGAAGAAGTAAATGAAATTCTTCGTATATGGAGACCTTCTCCACTTGTACGTGCGGATAGACTTGAAAAAGCAATCGGCACAACTGCTAAAATTTACTTTAAAAATGAGAGCGTGTCTCCTGCAGGTAGCCATAAACCAAATTCTGCTGTTGCACAGGCGTACTATAATAAAATTTCTGGCACTAAAAAGATTACAACAGAGACCGGTGCTGGGCAGTGGGGTAGCTCATTATCTATGGCATGTTCGTTCTTTGATATTGAATGCCTTGTGTATATGGTGCGTTGTTCTTATGATCAGAAGCCATTCAGAAGAAGTATGATGCATGCATGGAAGGGTGAGGTTATTCCAAGTCCTTCTGATACTACTGAGAGTGGTAGGGCTGTACTTGCAGCAACCCCTGATACTCCGGGTTCACTAGGTATTGCAATTTCTGAAGCGGTTGAAGTTGCTGTGAAAGATCCAGATACAAAGTATGCACTTGGCTCAGTGCTTAACCATGTACTTCTGCATCAGACAGTAATTGGCCTGGAGACAAAAAAGCAGCTTGAACTTGGTGGCGAAACTCTACCGGATGTAGTGGTTGGTTGTTGCGGCGGTGGGTCTAATTTTGGAGGTTTTGCAGTTCCATTCCTTCGTGATAAACTTGACGGTAAGAAAGATATTCGTTTTGTGGGGGTAGAGCCTACGGCATGCCCAACTCTAAGTCGCGGTCACTATGCGTATGATTATGGTGATCTTGCTGGTCTTACACCACTTCTTAAGATGCATACTCTTGGCGCTAGTTTTGTACCTCCTGGAATTCATGCAGGTGGTCTGCGTTATCATGGTATGGCTCCGATTGTATCTGCTCTTCTTCGTGAGAATCTTATGGAGTCACTTGCTCTGCATCAGACGGAATGTTTTGAAGCCGCTACTATTTTTGCTCGCTCAGAGGGTATTATTCCTGCGCCAGAGAGCTCACATGCCATTCGTGGTGCTATTATTGAAGCAAAGAAACCAGAAAATGCAGGTAAAGTTATTGTCTTCAACCTTTCAGGTCACGGACATTTTGATATGACTAGCTATGATAAGTATTACGCTGGTGATTTAAATAATTTAGAACTACCGGAATCAGAACTTGAAAGAGCTGCTAGTCAGCTTCCTGAAGTAGATCAGTAATATAAAATTTATTTGTTTTGAACATGAGGGTGGGTTTTTTACTCACCCTTTTTTATAGGTTAAGATAATTTCTAAATGCAGAATAATTAATAGGTTATGTAATAGATAATAATTAAAACAGGACGAGTGCCTAACTCGTCCTGAAAAATTCAAATTGAAGATTGAATATTAGTAGACGGATTCTTTCACATAATATTCTTTAGCATTATCTATGGTTATTAATTCTGCTGCTAAAATAATCTTTGATGGAATTTTATTCTGATAGAAACCGTTGAGACGTTCATTTCTGAGCCCATAGACACATAGACTTACTGCTGTAGCTGCCATTGAAGGTGGATAAGTAACAGTTGAACGCACAAGTTTATCACCGTCCATGATCTTTTTAATTACGAGTTTCGAGCCAGCCCCTCCCATAATAATTTTAATGTCATCTCTACCTGATTCCTCATAAGCTTGTAAAACACCTACGAGAACGTCATCATCCTGGCAGAATACAGCATCTATGTCGTCAAATTTTTGAAGGTAGTTTTCCATAAGCTCCAGACCCTTTTGAGTAGACCAGTAAGCAGGCTGATAATCGAGTATTTCGATATCTGGATATTTCTTCATAACGTCCTTGAAGGCGTCGTTACGTTCTTTATCAATAACACATGGGATACCGCCCATGGCAACAATTTTACCTTTGCCTCCTAGTTCTTTAGCAAGCCATTCAGCACTTACTTTGCCGAGTCCTGGATTATTACCGGCAATATAGACATCAGCGATATCTTTTGTAAGTGCGCGATCGATAACTACAGTATAAATGCCAGCTTTCTTTGCTTCTTCAACTACTGGTGTAAGAGGAGCTGAATCATGGGGTAAGATTACGAGGCCATCAATTTCTTTGGTCATCATATCTTCGACTGTGCTTACCTGTGAAGCAGGATCTGCAGAGGTAGTGAGGTAGAACTCTATATCTTTATCAATACCTTCCCAGTCTTGTATTGCTTTTTTTACCCACCATACAATGCCACCTGTCCAGCCGTGGTCTGCTGTTGGAACAGAGACTCCGATCTTTATTTTGCCTTTATGAATGACGTCTTCCGGGGTAGGGTTAGGGTTTGGTACTTCAAAAGCTCCAGCCATACCAATTGTTAAAACTGTAAGTAATAGTGTTACCAACAACTTTTTCATGACCTTCTCCTTAGATAAAATGACTTTACCTGAAACGAATCAGGATAAAAAAATAACTCAACTCAATACATATTAAAACCTAAGTGCAAATAATCTAAATATTATGTTTTTAAATGGTTATTCTTCTGAATTACTCTTATACTGTAAAAGTACGGCTAGAATGATTACCCCACCCTTTACCGCTCCTTGAAGATATGGTGAAACCCCAACCATGTTGAGCATATTGTTGATTATTCCTAGAATAATTGCTCCCATGAAAGTTCCCCAAATTGTACCTTTCCCTCCTGTCATGGAAGTGCCGCCAATAACAACTGCTGCGATTGCATCCAGTTCGTAAGATAGTCCTCCATTTGATGAACTTATTGAATTGAGTCTCGAAGAGAGCATAATGGCGGTTATTCCTACTGTAAGACCGGTTATGCAGTATGTAACAAGTTTTATAGTGTTTACTTTTATTGCTGAGTATTTTGCTACTTGCTGGTTTGAACCTACAGCACATACATAACGTCCAAATTTAGTATTATTGAGAAGAATGCTTAGGATAACTGTGAGTAGGATAAATATAATTACAGGATATGGTACTCTACCTATTCTACCTGAGCCAATGATTTTGAATACTTCGCTGGACGATCGGTATTCTCCTGCATCAACAATATATAACGCTATGGAACGGAAGATAGTCATTGTACCAAGTGTGGCTATAAATGGAGCAATTTTAGCCTTGGTCACAATCAAACCGTTTACAGCCCCACCTATTACCCCAAAAATTAAAGATGTGAATACAGCAAGAATCAGTGCAATCCAGGTGCCTCCAGCAGCATTGAAGGTAAGAACAGCAAGTCCTCCAACCAACGCTGTAAGTGAGCCTACAGATAAGTCGATGCCTCTGCTGATAATAACAAAGGTCATCCCAAGTGCTATAGTGCCGGTATAGGATACTTGTCTTAAAATATTTAGGAGATTACCAATTTTAGTAAAATGTCTACTCATAAACGCTGAAATGATAAATAATATAATCAAAGCAAATAGGGTTGTATATTTGGTTAGATCTAATTTTTTTTCATTTTTCATTTTTTATCGCCCCTTCTTGAGACCTGTTGCATAGAGCATTATTTCTTCTTCGTTCTTTTGAGACTGCTCAAGTTCACCTTGAATTTTACCGTCACGCATAACTAGAATTCTATGGCATAGTCCAAGGATTTCTTCGAGTTCAGAAGATATTACAATGCATGGCAAGCCTTTTTTTGCAAGGTTATTTATAAACTTGTAAATCTCCATTTTTGCATTTACGTCAATACCGCGTGTTGGCTCATCGAGAATGAGAATCTCTGGATTTGTATCCATCCATTTTCCTAGATAAACTTTTTGCTGGTTACCACCACTTAGAAACCTAAGGTGGGTCTTGAGTGATGCTGCTTTTATTTGGAATAGATTTTGGTAAAAACAGGCTCTTTTTTCTTCTTCTTTTTTATTAATAAATAGCTTGGTATATTTATCAATAGATATAAGGGTTGTATTTTCAGGTAGATCAAAGTTCATAATTACTCCTTTGCCCTGCCTGTCCTCGGAAAGATAAGCAATACCTGCTTCAACGGCTTCTCTGGGGTTTTTGCCAGACAGTTCTTTATTGTTGAGTATTATTTTGCCATTGCTTTTGTGTCTCAATCCCATAATTGTCTCGGCAAGTTCCGTTCTACCTGCTCCCATTAGCCCTGCAATGCCTAAAATTTCGCCTTTTTTTACTTCAAAGTTGATGTCTTCAAGAGTGCCTAATAAGTTAAGATTTGTAATTTTTAGTATGACTTCATCTTGAGGTTTATTGAATTTGGGGAATATCTGATTTAAATCTCGACCTACCATCATCTTGACCATGTCTCGTTCATCTTGTTCACCAACATTACCAAAGTGAATTTGCTCACCATCCCTTAGTACAAGTATTTTATCGCAGATTTCTTTGATTTCACTAAGTTTGTGTGAAATGAAAATCATGCATACTCCCTGAGCCTTAAGCTCTCGCATAAGGTTGAATAGTAACTCTAGTTCTTCGCCAACTAAAACAGTTGTAGGCTCATCAAGGATTAGTAATTTTGAATTATGAACTAGCGCTTTGGCTATTTCAATCATCTGTTTTTGAGCAACACTCAAGTTGCGTACAGGTAGATTTGGATTCAAGTCTGTATGAAGAGTACTCAATATCTCTATTGAGCGTTTACGCATCTCTTTTTTGTTGAGTAGAAAACCGTTACATTTTTCATTTCCTAAAAATATATTCTCAAAGACGCTTAAAGTTTCAATGAGATTGAATTCTTGTGGGATCATAGCTATACCATGGCTCTTTGCTATTAGTGGACTGGTAAGTTTGATTTCTTTTCCTTCAATAAATATTTTGCCACTTGTTGCCTGATAGATTCCACTCAGAATTTTCATAAGAGTTGATTTGCCAGCTCCATTTTCACCAATTAATCCAAGTATTTTTCCGGGCTCGAGTGAAAAATTGATGTTGTCAAGTACACGGATTCCTGAAAATTCTTTGATGATTGATTCAACCTCTATTAGAGGTTTGGTCATGGTATGTCTCCTTCTTCTTAATGTAGAGTGTCAGGTGTTACTAGTCATGGATGTTAATTTTCCATTGCACCGTCGAAATCTACAGAAGAAGGGGCAAAATTATATTTTCTTACGAAGTCTAATGATTCTGTTGCGCCAAAGATTCTTTCCATGCCATTGTCCTCCCACTCAACAGATAGAGGTCCGATATAATTTGCATCATTTAATTCTCTGATAATTGCATCAAAATCAATGTCGCCGTGACCTAGTGATCTAAAGTTCCAGCCACGTCTGCTGTCACCGAATTGTAGGTGTGATCCTAAAATACCGCTTCTGCCATCAAGTGTTACAGCTGCATCCTTCATATGAACGTGATATATTTTACTCGCAAAGTCACGAGCAAAGAGATGAGGTTCTAACCCTTGCCATATAAGATGACTAGGGTCAAAATTCAAGCCAAGTGTATTACGGTATTCAAATACTTCAAGTAGTTTTTTTGTAGTATAGTAATCGTAAGCAATCTCTGATGGATGTACTTCAAGTGCGAAAAGAATGCCCATTTTATCGAACTCGTCAAGAATAGGTGACCAGAGACGTTTGATTTCATTATATCCTTCTTCGATCATTTCCTCTGTAGTCTGAGGAAAAGAGTAAATATATTTCCAGATAGTTGAGCCCATAAATCCAGTAACGACTTTACATCCCATCGCAGAAGCAGATTTGGCAGTTGCTATCATTTCATCAATTGCCCACGCTCTGATGGCATCTGGCTTGCCTTTATATTCCGGTGGTGCAAACCCATCAAGCCGCGGGTCATTATAGTCTCCAACACACTGACCAGCAAGGTGTGCTCCTAAAGCTTGACACTGCAGATTATAGTTCGCAAGTATTTCTTTCTTTTTATTAATATAGTCTTTATCCTCAGCTCCTTTACGGACATCCATATGATCGCCCCAACACGCTATCTCTAGTCCGTCATAGCCAATTTCACTCATTAATTTGCACACATCATTAAAGTTCAAGTCTGCCCATTGTCCTGTAAAAATTGTTACTGGTCTTGACATCTTTTCTCCTTTTCACGTTTTTGACTATTTTATGTGAACATATTACTTTGTCTAAAGTTTGATCCATGCAGAATTGTTATTAGAGCTTTCAACACATTTTTCAATAAACTTTACTCCTTTTGCTCCATCTAGAGGAGTCGGAAAGTCCAGTTCTTCTTTGCTTGGGGTGTTGCCACTTTTGACAGTAACTAGAGCATTTATAAAGGTATTGTAAATATTAGCGAAAGCTTCAAAGTATCCTTCAGGATGTCCAGCTGGTATGCGAATATATGATTCTGGGTGCGGATAATATGGGTCACGTCCACGGGAAGTTGTAATTTTTGCTTCTCCTTTTTTGGCTATTTCAAGATAGTTAGGATTTTCTTGTTTCCATGAAATTGCCCCTTCAGTACCGTATATCCTAAAGTTGAGGTCGTTCTCATGCCCCCAGGCAATCTGGCTTGCCCAGTATATACCTTTTGCTCCACCTTTATAGTTGACCATTATTGTTGCATTGTCATCTAGCTTTCTGCCTTCAACGATGGTATCAAGGCGGGCTGCAATTTCTTCTATTTCAAGACCTGACACATAACTGACCATATTTTCTACATGGCTGCCAATATCTCCAACGCAGCAGGAGATGCCAGCTTGAGCAGGATCTGTACGCCATACAGCCTGCTTGTTTTCTGGATTCCCTTCTGCAAATTCAGCAAGCCATTCTTGAGGGTATTCTGCTTTAATGAAGCGGATTTCTCCTATTTCACCATTTGCAATCATATCTTTTGCCTGTTTTACTGCAGGGTAGCCTGTGTAAGTGTAAGTAACAGCAAAGAGTAGGCCTTTCTTCTTTGCAATTTCAGCAAGTTCTATAGCCTGATTATAATCTGTAGTTAGTGGCTTGTCACATACAACATTAATACCATTTTCCAGAAAAGCTTTTGCTATTGTATAGTGGGAGTTATTTGGCGTGACTATACATACAAAGTCAATACAGTCTTCTCTTGCTGCTTCTGCTTTTGCCATCTTTTGGTAGTTTTCGTATAGTCTATCTTCATTTACTAATAAGGATTTTCCTGTCAATAATGTTTTTTCATATGATTGAGAAAATGCACCTGCAACTAGTTTTGCTTTGCTGTCCAGCCCGATTGCTTTTCTATGGATTTCTCCTATAAAGGCTCCAACCCCTCCGCCAACCATGCCATATTGAATAGCTTTCTTAATTCCGTCACTTTTCCGTGCACTGACCATTATTTTCTCCTTATCAAATCTTGTTTTGATTTTGTATCTTCATTATATTACTACTGTAATCAACGTACTATAAAAGGATATTGGGTATTATTTATTTTAAAAAGTAGAAAGGGTGATCAACAAACTCTATAATCAGTTTATCATATTTATAGTCTTAGGCAAGTATTGTATAACTCTCTTTTAAAAATAGTTTTAATGGCATCTTCTAATAACCTAGAAAGAAATGGCTTAAAAAAGATGAGTTTATGGAGTTTTCGTGTTTTATTTATCAATAGATATACAACGTAATTTGCAATATAGTTTAAGTACTAGTCTCTATATAAATTAAATTAGATAAAATAAAAATTATGTGCTGAAAGTAGTAAATAGGAGAGACTTATCGTAGTTTTTAAAGCTATAATTAAGCGAATATATACAGTTAAACAATATTAGTATTAGTCAAAGAAGGCAATTTATTATCTATATATTGCGTATATTTTGATTCTGTTTAATTGTTTTTTAAATTTAGTATATTGCTAAATTAAATTATGAATATAATATAAATAATGAGTTTAAATTTAAGGTGCATATAATAGTTATATTGAATTGGAATTTATATATTATGTTTTGGGATATTATTTCTGTCGCTATTGGTGGGAGCTTGGGTGCTTTATCAAGATTTGGGATCGGAAAGATAATTGAGGAGAGTATCGGGCTTACTCCAACTTGGTCTGTCGTTTTTGCTAATCTTATTGGGTGTTTTTTATTTGGTATGCTTTTTGAAATAACCCTTAAAAACGGTTTTGTTGGTAATGGTTATCGTCCGTTTTTGCTTACAGGATTTTTAGGTTCTTTGACAACTTTCTCTACATTTACTCATCACAGCTTTTCAATGATGCGTGCTGGTGATTGGATAAGTGCTGGAGCAAATATTGCTTTTCAGGTTATGGCAGGACTCTTTTTAATTTGGGCTGGCAGCAGAATTATAGAGGGAGCGTAACGAGTGAAAAAAAGGATTCTTATTACTAGGTTGAGTGCTCTTGGTGATACCGTATTGACACTTCCATTATTGTTTACTATACGAGAATTTTATCCTGATGCTTATATTGGTTGGGTTGTTGAGGAAAAATCTGCTTCGCTTTTGAAAGATATAAGAGATATTGATAAACTACATATTTTAAAAATGTCAGATAAATCAATAAAAGGGTATTATCGTATTGGTAGAGAGATCAGTAAAGAAAAGTATGATTATGTGCTTGATGCACAGGGGTTGACTAAATCCGCTATTATTGGATTTTTTGCGGGAATTAAGAACAGAATTGGATTTAAGCGAGCTCCACTTGAGGCTAGGGAAATTTCCCCATTACTCAATAATAGATTGATTTCTCCACCTAGTGATATTACACATATTGCACTGCGTTCGCAGTATTTAGCGGGTGAACTAGGTATTAAAGCTCCTTATACTATAAATAAAACTTTACCGCTTGCAGAATCATCCCTCAAGGATATGAGAGACTGGTGGAATAAAAATGAGCTTGGCTCTAGAGTAATAGTCTTTGGAGTTGGTACAAGCTGGATTACAAAAATATGGCCGGTAGAGTATATGAATAGTATTGTTGATATTGCTCTAGATGCTAATTATAAGGTTGTCGTCACCTGGGGACCGGATGAGCAGAAGAACCTGCAAAAGTGGAGAAATATTTTTAGTGAAGGGGTTCTTTGGTCTCCTGAGACAAAGTCTGTTTCAGAGCTTGCTGCACTAATTAGTCTTGGCGCATGTTATGCAGGTCCTGACAGTGCACCGCTACATATAGCCTGGATGCTGCGTAAGCCTACATTCAGTTGGTTTGGTCCTAGCTCATCAGAGCGTGGCGCACCTCCGTCTGAGAAAGATGAACATATAATTGCTCATTCACCTACTAGGAAGAGGCAAGGAAATATGATGTGGGGGCTTAAGCCTGAAGTAGTAGCACCTAAATTTAATGATTGGTTGTGCCGCTTTAGTAATTAGATTGTAATTTTAGGTTTTGTTGTAAATAAAGATAAAGCTAGCTCATTTGAGCTAGCTTTATAAATTTTCACACAATTAATTGATTTAATTATTCATAATAACTGTGAACATAATAATTAGAAATAAATATTTGTTATAATTTATTGTGTATACTATTTACTAAGATCTGTACCTAGAACGCACCTGATCCTGGAAGTGAGCCGTATTTAGAGCAGACATCTGCTACAGCTTTACATTTACCAATGCTGTACTGTCTCCAGATCATAGATGTTGGGGTAACAAGTACTTTCTTCGTAACTTCCTGGAACTTAGCAGGAACCTCAATCTTTTCCTTGCGCGCTTCTTCTTTTAGAACCATGCGACGAATACATTTGAACTCAGCTGGTACTGTGCGGTAACGGATGCATTCTTCAGCAACACAAGTTTCGACCCACATCTTTTTCTTAATTGCTGGAACAACTACTTCCTTGGTATAAGCTGGAGTCTTGAGCTTTTTTAGCATTACCTTTTTCTTGATAGCCGGAACTGTTATTTTCTTAGTCGTTGCTGGTTTAACAAGTTCTTGAATAGCAACACAAGCGTAACGAGCTGGTTTGTGAATCGCTCCGATACTTCCTGCAACCTGTTCTCCCTGATTGATTTCTACGTCAGTTGGTGTTGCAACTTCACAAAGTTCATCACGTTCTGGTTCGATTTCAATCTTTTTCATTACAGTCTTGTATTCTGCTGGTACTGAGATCTCTTTCTCCATTTCAGGGCGGAAAGTAATCTCTTCCTCACACTCTTCATATACAGCTGGAACTGTAACAAAGCGAGTAGATTCTTCTTGAATTGTTACTTCTACACACTTGCGAGCAAATGTTGCAGGTTGGCAGTAAGGGATCTTGCGCTCAGGAGCAACTTCGATCTTTTCTTCAACCCATTCATATTTTGCTGGGATAGGCTTCATGTAAAATGTTGCCTCACCTGTCTGAATTTTTTCCGTCTCTACTTTAAAAATAGCAGGTTTAGTAATAAGTGTCCAGAAATTCCCCTCGCATGGCTTTGGTGGTGTTTTCCCTTCAGCAAATGGAATCTCTTTCTGTACAGGGTTGTCATTGCAGTCAACCCCTTGGAAGTATGATCCTTCTTTGCTGGGAGCATCACCTGCAAATGCACTACTTGCTGCTGCCAGCAGCATTGTGCATAAGCAAAGCATTTTTTTGATTCCCATATTTTCTCCTAATTTATTAAAACAAGTCCCACATAATTGAAACTGAAAATTATCCCATATTGAGACCAACCATATACAGTCAATTACTAATTATTAACGACTTATTTCAAAATAATTTAATCTTATATTTTAAAAATAAAAATAGACCCTAAAATAATAGAGTCTATTTGTAAGTTTTTATATATTAGGATCTTATGTGTTATCGGACATTACTTTTGGGCTTCTAATCTACTGATTAGATCTTCTTCACTGCATGCCCCTACTGTACGGTCAACTTCTTTGCCATCTTTGAAGATTATCATTGTAGGTATACTCTGAACACCAAATTCGGAAGCGGCAGCAGAGTTTTCATCTACATTGATTTTACCAATTTTAGCGTAACTGGTTATCTTCTGAGCAACTTCATCAAGGATAGGGCCCATCATTTTACATGGTCCGCACCAAGGTGCCCAGAAATCTATTAGAACCAAGCCTTTATCTGTGAAAGAAGCAAACTGACTATCATTAATTTCAGTAACAAATTCACTCATTATTTTTCTCCTCTTCATTAGTTACGTTGAACAAACATCAACATTTTATATTTATTTTATAGCTTACGTATTATTTTGCCTTGTAATTTTAAAGCTGTATTATTCAATATATATATAATAAATATTGATATAACAAAACCACTTGTGCCACCAATAACCATTCCTGTATCAGCAAATACTATATTTCCAAGGTAACCACCCGCAAACATAAAGAGCAGAGGTAGCATATATATTGCCAGTGCTATCACCGATCTTTTAGGCATTGAAACGTCAGCTTCAACAATATCACCTTGTGATACATTGCTAAAATTTTTCACTTGTAATTTTATAAGTTCTTTATTTGAACCAACTTTAGCGCATAAACCACATTCATGGCATGATGATTCTTCTGAACAGTTTTCAGGAAGTAATCCTAAAGTTGTTTTTTCATTTCTTATACTAATAATTATAGCTTTTTTTAGCAATTGCTCAACCTCTTTCTACTATGATACTGTCAATAAAATAGAGAATTCCTTTTTTACGAATTTCTTTTTTTCCAAGGACAGATTATCGGAACTTTTAATACTAGTGCCAGTGCAGGAGAAATAAGTAGTGAGAAAATAAAATTATTTAATAAAATTAAAAATGTTGATTTCGCAGGGATGCAGAAATTTATTAAAAATGTTCTTGATATTAATATAAATATAAGTGATATGCCAAGCAAGAGCAATTGTAATATTCCATTTTTGCTATGTAAAATGTTCTTGAAATAAAGAATTAATATTGAACTTGATGTAAATAGTAAGGCATTTATTCCTAAATGTTGGCCAATAAAAAAATCTGCTATCATCCCCGCTAGAAAAAGATTTATTAGCGTATTCCTTGCAGTGGTATTTAAACTTGAAATAAAAGCTATGAGATATAGTAATTCAGGGGTATACTTGAATGGCCAGTCTATAAGTAGCTGGATTGTGGCTATTGTAAGTAAAAGTATGGTATATCTTATAAATTTCATTGGCATTTTGTCAATATGGGGAAAATATTAGAATTCGTTTATAATAATAACGTATTCTAAAGAAGTAAAATCAGCTGCAAGTTTTACAGGTGCTTCTAGAGTACCTGGCTCATCTCCTTTTTGAGGGTAGTCCTCAAGTATACCAATAAAAAGTCCTTCTGGAATTTTGCCGAGTGCAGATGAAGTGTAAATTCTTTCACCAACCATAGATACTGTCTGACCAGTATAAAATATGGCTGTGCCTAATTCATAACCATTTCCTTTTATTGAGCACCTATCTCTGCTTTTACCTGCCCTAGCTGGTATAAGCACACCAGGATTGTCTGCTCTGAGAATTATGGATGTATTGCGTTCAACTCTGACTACGACTCCTGCAATAGTTTCTCCTTGAGCCACAGCAGCTCCTTCTACTACTCCGTCAAGATATCCTTTGTCAATTATAAGCTCTGGTGAGGTAGAGTTTGCTGATTCACTTATAATTTTAGCAGAGGTAATTTTTATATTTGGGTATAGCTCTTTAAATTCAGTGAATTCTCTGAGTTGCTTTTTAAGGAAAGCAATTTCACTGTCTTTTTTTTCGAGTGTTGTAAGTAATTCTTTTAATTGAACCTCAACTGGGACACTGCTGGTAAGCTTTGATCCCTGTTTGGGGTTAAATGTATTGGCTTTATTGATAAGGTTGCTGTATTCATTGAAAATTTGTAATCTGAAATCTTGGAGAACGCTTTGAGGTAGAATATACATGATTACTGCAATTATCAAAAGCAGTAGTGCTAGTATGAAATTTACCCGCATAGAGTTCTCCAGTTTAATGAGTTTCTACATAAGTTACAATATTATTAATAACTTCTTTTTGTGTTAGATCAGAGGTGTCAAGCAGGTAAATTCCTTTGCCTTCATGAGCAAGTTCTTTTGCTTCTTTCATTGGTCCAACAGAATTGTCTGATTCATCACGAGCAATAATTTCTTTAAGAAGTTCATTATAGTCAACAGTATGTCCACGTTTTTCAAAGTCTTTGAGTCTTCTGTTTGCTCTAATTTCTGGGCTGGCTGTAAGGAAAATTCGCCATCTTGCGTTGGGTAAGACTATTGTAGTAATATCTCTTCCTTCCATAACTACTTTGTGTTTTTTTGCCATTTTCTGCTGTTTCTGAACGAGTAGTTTTCTCACTCCTTGGGTTCTTGCTGCAAATTTTGTGATTGCTGTGATCTCAGGAGTGCGTATTTCACTAGAGACATCGGTGCCATTCAACGATATTATAGTGCCTGTAATGTCAAAAGTGATATCAACGTCATAAGCTATTTTTGTCATATCTTCTTCGTTTTCAAGATCAATACCTGAGAGCTTAGCCTGAAGAGCTACAGCTCTATACATCGCTCCTGTGTCAATGTAGGTAAAGTTTAGCCGCTCAGCTACCTGCTTGGCTATTGTGCTTTTACCTGATCCTGCCGGGCCATCTATCCCAATTGCATTTACTGTCTCTAGCATATTTATTCACTCAATTCTATCTTGTCGATACGTCTCTGATGTCTCTGATCACCTGGGAATGGCTCGTCTAACCAGGTAAGCATAATATCTTCTACAGGATCAAGAGTTGCATGGCGACCTGAAAGAACGAGAATATTGCTATTATTATGTTCTTTTGCGAGTGCAGCTACTTCTTTACTCCAGCAAAGCGCAGCTCGAACTCCTTTATGTCTGTTTGCTACGTAAGATACTCCAAGCCCAGTACCACAGAGCAGTATACCCCTCTGGCATTCTCTTTTTGCCACTGCATCAGCAAGAGGATGAGCTATATCAGGGTAATCCATGCTTTCTTCGTTGTTTGTACCGAAATCTTTTACATCATACCCTTTTTCAATAAGGATTTTTTTTAGTTCCTCTTTTTTTGCAAAACCACCGTGATCAGAACCAATAGCAATTATTTCACCCATTTTGTATTCCTCTATAAAATTTCAGTAAAAACACTATACTTCAAAATAAGTAATAGCAAACAAACATTATTAAATAATATCAGATTAATAATTTGCCTTCAAGGAGGTGATAAAAAATACTTTTTAATGTGTTCACTGTCTAAAGTATGTAGAAACTTTCCCGCTCTTTTTTTTGAACCATTTAAAGAAGTATGCAGAGTCTGTAATGCTATTTGTTTTGTAATTTTATTATAATTATCTATGGTTGCTTTGAATCGATCAATAGACTTTATATAGCGAATATATTAGATATGTTGCTGAGTTAATATATAGGCTTTAATAATTGATGTTAAGAGTTAAAATAGAGTTACATAAACTACATGATATTATAGTGTGAAAGGGTAGAGAGAATCTGTGATTCTGTTATATAATGGATTTTTGTAGGAGTACGTTTGCTACTCTTGTGGCAAAATAATTATGTATTTGGTGGTTATGATCATGAGGTATCTGAACTTTGATTCAATGCAAATATTTTTTCTTGAATTATAATTATCTTCCAATAGTCATTTCTTCTGGTAATAGTTGAAAGAATCACCTAGTATATTTGGGGTAATTGAATATATTTATGTTATGGATGAAAGAACTCTTCAAATAAATAAGCTAGCAATGCAACTGCAGGCGGTTGTCGAATTAGATAATTCGCTTGGGGTATCATATTGCAATATTCCGTTGGGTCTTAAAGAGCTTGATCTTAGTTCACATTCTGCTCAAAATATTGATAATCCTATACAAACCAATTCTGATATTGATGCTGGGGATAAAGCTGAGCTGGTCAGAGAAAAATCTATTACTGCTCAGACAACAAGGAATTTTCAGACAACTCATATTCCTAATAAATCAGGGAAACTTTCTTCAGTTATTATTACTGGCGATAAAGATAAAATTAGAGAGATTGAGAGTATTAACAATAAAGTGGTTTCATGCACAGATTGCGTCTTAGCACAATCACGAAAGACTCCGGTAAGGAGTGAAGGTTATACTGATGCAGATATTGCTTTTGTTGCATCTGCTCCTGGTAGAGAAGAAGATAATTTTGGACGTAATTTTCAAGGTGCTGCAGGCCAACTTATTATTGATATTATAGAGAAAGGTATGAACATTCCGAGTGAAAAGGTTTATTTTACCAGTATTGTAAAATGTAGACCTCCGGGAAATCGTGATCTTCTGGATATTGAGATAGAATCTTGTATCAGGTATTTTGAAGAAGAGATGAGAATTGTCTCTCCAAAAATTATAATCGCTGTTGGTGGAGCCGCGACTAATATACTTACATCTCAAAATGTTTCAATTGAGATGACGCGTGGGGTATGGTATCACTATAATGGTATTCCTCTAATGCCAATTTATCATCCTTCATTTCTTTTGCGTCAACGCAGGAAGCTCGGGCATACCAATGAGTTTGTCCGTAAAACTTGGCAGGACATAAAGCAGGTTATAGCAAGACTTAAAAGGTAAAATCGATTACGTTTAGGCATAGCACTAATTGATATGCGGAGTCTTTTATTATTTCTCTATACCAGTTATAATGAATTCCTGCATACTAAATACTGGCAGTATGCCTTGGGCAGCAGAGCGTAATACAGGATAACAGCCACTGCAGGAACAGATAATCTGTTCGCACCCTGATGTTTTAGCATTTGCGATTATCTTTTTTGCAGAAGTTCGGCAGCAGCTTATAGGTATGTCTACTACTTTCAGTCCTGAAATTCGATCCAGAGCTGTGCGGTAACGTGACCAGTCAAGAGCTCCGTTTGGGTATAACGTTTTTCCATAACTGTGGCATCCGGCAAAGTATCCGGTTGTAAGAGGGGATATATTTAACTCTATATGTTCAAAATTATCTAGTATAAAATCCAAGATATATATGTGTGCGCTGGTTTCGCCTGGGAACGCATCTCTGGCAGCTTGGGCGCATGCTGCGCAGCAATAAATCATACGTTTTGCACCTTTTTTCTGTGCGTTCTCAAAATTTTTGCGTATAAAGTCCTTGCCTTTTCTCTTTGCTACCTGGATCTCTTCTTTACTTGATTCAGTAATGGCTGTCTGTATAACTGGTGGTACGCCACAGCAGTATTCTTCAAGTAAGCGCATATATTCGATTTTGAGTAGATCCAGTAATAGCATAGAGTTTCGAATAAGTTGTGGTGTGTTGAATGGACGGTAGCAACCAAGCACAATGCAGTTTTCTGCTTTATCTTTGAAATTATTAATTCCGTTAGTAGCAAGCACACTGGAGGTTAATGCAGCTATCGTGGCGTGGCTGTGATTGTCCTGAATGTCGTGCCATTGTTCTTGTGTGTTACGCCCGCAACTCATGGCTTGCGCAGCATTCTTCCAATTATCAAGCATATTCTTTTGTTTTACCTTTATCTTTATTTATATAATTTTGTTATTTTTAAGTATTATAAGTTATTATATTGCTACGAGCAAGTTTGATCCCATGTGTATTCAATATATTCAGCAACCTCTAATGCGGTCTGTTTATCAAAGCGATCTTTAATAAACCCCAAAGTCATATCCATGCCAGCAGATACTCCAGCAGAGGTATAATATTTATTGTCTACTACCCATCTTGTATTTTCAATCCAGTTAACATTCTGATTGGTGCTTTTAACCCAGTCAAATGCTTTTATATTTGAGGTTGCATCTCTCCCATCAAGTAGTCCTGTCTTTGCAAGCAAAGCAGATCCAGTACATATGGCTAGGCAATAGATTGACTCTTGGACAGCGGCTTTCAGAATACTTATAAACGTCGAGTTATTTACTAGAGTGCGTGTTCCTCTACCACCTGGAATTACTAGAATACCTTTTTGATCAGCTATGTTAATATTATCAGTAACTATAATTGTATCCTGTGCACTTTTTATATTGCCTCCATTAATTGAATAATATTTTAAGTTATATTCATTAATTTTGGCTAGAATTTCAACCGGACCAAAAACATCAAGTACTTCAAAGTCATCAAACAGTAAAATGTTAATATCCATATTCGCTTTTCCAAGGAGTTTATAAAAACAGGTATAGGCTAAGGTTACCAATGATGTATAACAAAATAATTAAAGATGTATCTATTCCCAGTACAGAGATATGTTTTTTGCTTCTTACTACCAAGCTCATTATTACAATTGAAGTCATTAGTATTACCATGATCATGGTTACCAATAGGGGAGTACTGATAAGGTCAAGCAACACCTGACCACGTAATGAGCAGTCTACTAGAAATAAACCTGCTATATTGAATATATTACTGCCTAAAATATTGCCAGCAGCCATGTCAATTGCACCAATTCTGACAGCAGCAATGCTTACAACCATTTCAGGGAGACTCGTTGCTATAGCGAGGAAAATTGTTCCAACCATTGAGGCGCTCAGCCCAAAGCCGCCATCCTCTATTGGAGATGCCATTTTTTCGCCAATTTGTGAAAGCCATATCCCGCTCAATACAATTATAAGTGATAAGAAGAAAAGTTTTGCATAAAATGTAGTATTACCCATTTTAAGCAAGTATCCTTTCGAGTCTGTTTCAATCTCTTTGTAGTCTTGTCCATCAAGTCCATGGTTGCTTTTTTCTAGATGCCCAATTAGTTTGAGCAGCCAGAAATATGCAATAGGGATTAAAAGCATATATGTACCGCACTCAAGTACAGGTATTACAAAAAATACTTCTTTAAGCTGGTTTACAGCAAAACCAAGAATAAGTAGCCCCATCATAAAAATAGAAGCAACTGCTGACAGAATATGCTTTCTAGATAGTTTGTATAGTAGGGCTCCTTCACCTTGGGCTATGTCTATTATTGCAAAAATCAAAAGGTTGAATAAATTTGAACCAATTAGATTGCCTGCACCAAGATCTGCACCTTGTTTGAGTATAGTAAGTGAATTTATACTGTCTTTAGCCGCTTCAAAAGTTGCGGTCAAAGCTGCTGAAACAGAAACAGTAAGGTCTGGAAGGCTGGTAACGAGAGCCAGAAAGATGAGTCCTATAATACCACCGCCGATGCCTAATCTTTCACCCAGTGCATCGCCGTAATCTCCAAGTTTTAACCCAGAAAGAATAATTAACATTGCGGCAATAAGGAATACCATAATTAGACCAAATTGTGAACCTCCACCCAAGAGTAAATCCATGTATATCCTTTAATTTAATTTATCGCTGAATATAAAAAAGGTTTAACAGTAAAGAGATTGCTGTTAAACCTTGCTGTTATTATTTTAGCTTACAATGAATAGAGTAAATTCTGATACTTATTCATTATTATTGCCTTTTACTTCACTATAACTACGCTGGGCTATTTTTTTTGCATAATATGTTGGATTGGTTATGTTCATGGCAAGACCAACAGCCTGCCATGCAGATTCTCCATGTTTTTTTAAAGAAGAATTATCATCAGGTTCAGGTTTTGAACCTGATGATGAGCAACCATTAATAGCTAAAAAAAACATGGGGAGAAAAGAAATCACCATTTTCATGCTTAATCCTCAGTATGTGATGGTTCTTCGGTATCCTTATCTTCAATAATCTCAATTGCTTCAACTTCTTCGGCTTCATTGTCTTTTTTTAGATCAAATTTTTCTTCAATGAAGTCAAGATGTCCATCTTTTATGTCAACTAGAACCTTATGTCCTGCATTGAAACGACGGCGCAGTATTTCCTCAGCAATTGGGTCTTCAATATATTGTCCAATTGCTCGTCTTAGAGGGCGTGCTCCAAAATCTTGGTCATAACCTTTATCTATGATAAAATCTTTTGCATTTTGAGTAAGCTCGATATCCATATCCATATCTTTCATACGATTACGAATACCTGTTATCTCTATATCAATTATGTTTTCTAAATCTTTCTTTTCAAGATAACGGAAGATAACCACTTCATCAAGTCTGTTGATAAACTCAGGTCTGTAGTAGTTTTCAACTGATTCTTCAAGAGATTTTTTGAGCCTTTCATGTGTTGACTCAGCACCTCGTTTGCTGAAACCAAGGTTTCCCTGATTTTTGATTAGCTCGGCACCAACATTACTTGTTAGAATAAGAATAGTGTTTCTAAAGTCTACCTTACGGCCATAACTGTCTGTAAGTTGGCCTTCTTCCATTATTTGTAACAAAATATTGAAGATATCATTATGAGCTTTCTCCAGTTCATCAATTAGAACTACAGCATATGGTCTTCTTCGTACTTTTTCAGTAAGTTGCCCACCTTCTTCAAATCCAACATATCCTGGAGGAGCTCCAACCAGTCTACTTACAGAGTGTTTCTCCATATATTCTGACATATCAATTTGAATAAGGGCATCATCATCTCCAAACATGAATTCAGCGAGAGCTTTCGCGAGTAATGTTTTACCAACTCCTGTAGGGCCTAAAAATAGGAAAGAACCCATAGGTCGTTTGGGATCTTTCATGCCAGCTCTGCCTCTACGCAGACATCGTGATACAGCAGATATTGCATCATTTTGACTAACAACTTTTTTATGTAGAACACTTTCCATTTCAAGAAGCCTTTCGGTCTCTTGTTCTTCAAGTTGAGAAAGTGGTACTCCTGAGATTGAACTTACAACGTTTGCGATGATATGTTCATCGACAATGCCTTGCATTTCGCCGCTTTTTTCGCGCCATTCATCTTTAATCTCTTTTTTCTTGGCTTTCAATCTTTCTGCCTGATCGCGTAGCTCTGCAGCTTTTTCAAATTCCTGGGCCATTACAGCTTCATTTTTTTCACGTTCAAGATTTGCGATTTCTTTCTCAATTTCTGTTAGGTCAGGCGGTCTGGTCATAGTTGCAAGTCTTACCCTTGAGCCAGCTTCATCAATAACATCAATAGCCTTGTCTGGAAGGAATCGACCACTTATATATCTATCACTTAGTTTGACTGCCTGATTGATAGCTTCGTCTGTAATACGTACTCTATGGTGAGCTTCATATTTGTCACGTAGACCTTTTAGAATTTGAACAGCATGTTCAGGGCTTGGAGGGTTTACCATGATACTTTGAAAACGCCTTTCAAGAGCCGAATCTTTTTCTATATATTTTCGGTATTCATCGAGTGTTGTCGCTCCAACACACTGTACCTCTCCTCGTGCCATGGCTGGTTTAAGAACATTTGAAGCATCAATAGATCCTTCAGCTCCGCCTGCACCAACAAGTGTATGAAGCTCATCAATAAATAGAATGACATTTTTCGCTCTTCTGACTTCAGTCATTACTGCCTTGATTCGTTCTTCAAATTGTCCTCGATATTTTGTGCCTGCTACCATCATTGCTAGATCAAGCACTACGATTCTCTTTTCAAGGAGTAGTTCAGGAACATTACCACTGACTATATCTTGTGCTAATCCTTCAACAATGGCAGTCTTACCAACACCTGCTTCGCCGAGAATTACGGGGTTATTTTTTCTTCTCCTTGATAGAATTTGAAGAACTCTTTCTATTTCTTTATCTCTGCCAATAACTGGATCGAGCTTGTCTTCACGAGCAAGGGCTGTAAGGTCTCTTCCAAATGAATCCAGAGCTGGGGTAGAACTCTCAGAGGTGGACTTTGGTGCTTGCGGTGAAGAGTGTGAATGTTGGGGTGACTCTGGAGGGATATTGTTATGCATATCACCTAGAGCCCCCATATCACTATTTGAATCTGCCCCAAGCAACTCCATTACTTCTGCTCTTACATCTTCTAGGCTTACGTCAAGGTTTAACAGAACCTGTGCGGCCATACCTTCACTCTCTCTGAGTAGTCCTAGTAGGAGGTGTTCGGTACCGATGTAGTTATGATCAAGGTTTCTAGCTTCTTCCATGGCAAGTTCAAGAACTTTTTTTGCTTTTGGAGTAAATGGGAGGGAAGTGCTGAAACTTTTGGTCTCTCCCGTTGGAGTCACATATTTTTCAACTTCAAGTCTGACCTTTTCAAGATCAACATTTAGTATTTCAAGAACATTTGCAGCAACACCTGATCCTTCTTTTACAAGTCCAAGAAGAATGTGTTCAGTGCCTATAAATTCGTGTCCGAGCCTTTCAGCTTCTTGTCTGGCAAGATTAATGACTTTTCTAGCTCGATCTGTAAATTTTTCAAACATATCCAAAACTTCTCCCTTTCGAGTAAGAACTCAAAGTAATTCGTAAGAATTATAACACCGAATATGCTAATTATGCATATATATTTTATGCATAGTGTAGCTTTGATTGACTGTATAAATTACACTCAAGTCAATTTTAGTACATTATACATATTTCATAATATATTACTGGTTTTTTTTATAATTTTAAGACAAAATTTATATTATCGGCGTTTTTTGCAGAATTTTTAGAGTTTTATCTTGTATAATGAAGAGGTTGTTCTTATAAAATGGTCACGCGTTCAATTGGTAAAAGGTATTGAATTATGAATAATAGATCTAATAAATTTGAATCTGGTAATATTGTTGAAATTGTAAAGGTAGCCTTGCCGCTAATGCTTGCCAGTTCAGGTGTAGCGATTAAAATATTTACTGACCGAATAATGTTGTCGCACTATGATGGATTGGCTTTAGCCGCCTCATTGTCTTCGGGAGTGATATGGTTTACTCTTTTTAGTTTCTGGCTAGGTTTTGTAAGCTATATTAGTAGTTTTGTTGCACAGTATATTGGTGCAAATAGAGAAAAAAGAGTAGGAATTGTAGTCTGGCAAGGATTGCTTCTGTCAGTTATTGGAGGTGTATTTGTCGGTAGTGGTTATTTCTGGGGTGAGTGGCTATTCAAATTATTAGGGCATAATCCAGAGCAGATTGTTTTTGAAATACCATATTTTAGAATTGTGTGCTCCGGAACGGTATTCTTTATAATGACCAATGCTCTGATGACATTCTGGAGTGGCAGAGGTAAGACATGGATGATTACTGCTCAGGAACTTTTAAGCTCTGCTATCAATATTGTAGTCAATTATGTACTTATATTCGGAGATAATGGACTTGAGTCTATAGGGCTTGGAAGGTGGGGCATCGGAGATATGGGGATTACTGGTGCCGCGATAGGTACTGTAGTGTCGGCTATTTCGGGGTTTTTATTTACATTTTTGATGTTTATAAGAAAAAAGCATAGGTTAAGGTACAATACTCTTCCAAAGAAATTTTTCTTTGTCAGTCTTTTCAAAAGAGTTGTCAAATATGGACTGCCTAGCGGGATTCAATTTTGTCTTGATGTTACGACTTTCAGTGTGTTTATTCATCTTTTGGCTCTTATGGGCAAAGAGATAAGCATTGCCAGTACCATTGCTTTTACTTTTAACGCTATATTATTTATTCCAGTAAGCAGTATTGGTATTACTGCGGGTATTTTTGTTGGTCAGGGAGTTGGTGCAGGGAACATACCGTTGGCAAGGAGGGCTGTTAAGAATTGTTTTTTTGTGATGTTTTGTTATGTCTTTATAATTGCTGCGGCATTTTTGATTTTTCCTTATGAAATAATGGGGTTCTTTCCATTAACTGGTACTGAAAACGTTCTTCAGGTTTATGGTATAGCCGAGATCATGTTGCATTATATACTTGCATTTTTCTTGCTTGATGGAACAATTTTACTCTTTAGTGGGGCTATAAAAGGTGCAGGTGATACTAGATTTTGTATGTATGTGATTACAGGGCTTGGCTGGTCATTATTTGCTATCCCTTGTTATATTGCTTATACATATTTTAATGCTGGTCCTTGGGCTTTATTTAAAATTCTTTTTACATATGTATTTATTTCAGGGACGATATTTTACTTTAGGTACCGAGGCGGTAAGTGGGAGAAAATGAAGGTGATTGAATAAGTCTTTAGGTTGCAATTAATATTTATAAAGGTTATAATTGCAATTTGAATCACAATGATATATGTGTTTTTATGCCTCTCGGGGTAAGAAGGTAAGGATATGATTAAAAATATCTTCGGCAAATTTATGAACCTCAAAAGGTTGAGAGAGATACTGACGACCCTCACTAAACATGGCTTTGCACATGTTGTTGTTCATGCAGGACTGGATTCTTTTTTGCCATCATCAATGAGGATAAAGGTTGCTTCAATCCCAGAAGAACTTCATGGTAATAGATTAAACAATGCTATTCGGCTTACTAGGGTTATTGAGGAATTAGGTGCGACGTTTATTAAGTTTGGGCAAGTACTTGCTACTAGACCCGATATTATGCCTCCTGAATATATTGAGGCTTTCTCAAAACTCCAGGAAAATGTTGCGCCATTAGCGTTTAGTGAAATAAAAAAAGTAATTGAAAGTAGTCTTAAAAATTCTTGTGATACAATATTTGCATCAATTGATGAAGAGGCTTTAGCTAGTGGAAGTATTGGACAAGTTCATAGAGCCGTACTTTTGAGTGGTGACAGAGTAGTAATAAAAGTTAAGAAACCTGGCACAGATCAGGTTGTAAAGGATGATCTAGCGTTACTTAAATATCTTGCAGGTGTGCTTGCGAAGCATTTTCCTGAGACGTCATCAATGCGACCTGAGATGGTTGTTGATGAGTTTGCACAGTGTATGGAAAGAGAGCTTGACTTTATCACCGAAGGGGCTTTTACCGAAAAGTTTACCAAGCAGTTTGCGATTGAGAAGAATATACTTGCACCAAAAGTTTTTTGGGATTACGTTACCCATAGTACTCTAGTTTTAGAAGAATTAGAAGGTCATTCTTTATCTATATATAAACCTGAAAGCCATGTAGAGGCTGAAGAGATTGCTAATAAACTGACACGTTGTTTCATGCAGCAGTATTTTAAAGAGGGCTTTTTTCACTCAGATCCACATCCGGGTAATATTTTTGTATTAAATGACAAAAGAATAGCGCTTATTGATTATGGGCAGGTTGGACAGATACCTAGTGATATGAAAAAGCAGTTTGTCATTATGCTTATTGCGCTAAGTAGAGGTGATATTGACGTAGTTACAGATTTTTTCTCTACTGTTGGTGTTGTTTCAGAGCATACCAATCTTCGTGACTTTAGAAATGAATTTGGTACTTTTATTACTCGGTATTATGGATTGCCGATGGATAAAATGGACATCGGTGTTGCTATTAATGAATCTATCTCTATTGCGAGACGTAATGGGCTGATTCTTCCAAGGGATTTTGTCCTTTTGGCAAAAAGTTTTATAACTATTCAGGGGGTAATTAGAAAGACATGTCCAGATTATGATGTGACGAAAGAAATAAAACCATTTCTTAAAAAGACATTACCAGAATTTTTTAATCCGAAGGAAATATCTTGGTCGTTTGGATTTTATATATATAGACTTTTTAACTTATTAAAGAGAACTCCCGAAGATTTACAGGATTTAATGAGTAAAGCTAGGGCTGGTAAGACTAGAATAATATTTCATCATGAAGGATTGGAGGAGGTAAGCACGCAGGTTGAAAGAGCCAGTAATAGAATTACCTTAGGTCTTTTAATAAGCGCTATTCTTCTAGGTAGTTCGATTATTCTAGCGTCTGGATCTGAACTTGTAAACAAGGTGGAAGTACCGTTTTTAACAGGAGTGCCTGTATCTGCTATTATTGCCAGCGCAGGGTATCTTGCAGCAATGTGCCTTGGATTTTGGCTGGCTTGGGCAATTCTTAAAGGCAAGCGGCTTTGATAACTTATAATCAGTATTCTATAGATTATTCTAATAATAAAATTACTGTCAGGACAAGATTTGTGATTTTATGTTGAATTTTTTGATTAGCGGGGTGAAGGGGAAGTATGAGTAGATTACATTTTGAACTCCCGAGTGGAGCAGCTGGTGATATGATTTTTGGTTCTCTTGTTGATTGTGGAGCGAACTTTGATTATGTTGTACATGTTTTAAAGAAACTCAAGATAAAAGGCTGGAGCATAGGCATTGAAGATGTTGTTCGTGCTGGTATTACAGCAAAAAAAATACGGATAATAGATAATTCTGAATCTGTTCAGAAACAATTAAATGAGCACAAACATTCTCACGATAAAGGTCATAAACATTTTATTGAGCATAAACACGAGCATTCTCACGCACATAGGCATCTTTCAGATATGTTAGCAGTATTGGATAATCCGGATCTTAGTTTATTTGTAAGAGAGAAAGCGGCAGAAATATTCAATCTATTAGCTGAGGCTGAAGGAGAGGTTCATGGGATGCCTAAAGAAGAAGTGCATTTTCATGAAGTTAGTGGAATTGATACGATTATAGATGTTATCGGCTCTCTTCTTGCCGTTGAGAGTATGGAGGTTGAGCGTATTTCTGCAAGTGAGGTGGCTGTTGGAAGTGGAACGATAAAGTGTGCGCATGGTACTATGCCTGTGCCTGCCCCGGCTACAATTAAAATTATTCAAAAAAAATCAATCCCAATATATTACGGGGACATTAATACTGAATTACTTACACCTACTGGTGCTGCAATTTTAGGAGTGTTATGTGAAGAATTTGGAAAGTTTTCTGGTGGAAGTGTAGAAAGTGTAGGTTATGGTGCAGGGGATAACGATTTTGATAATTATATAAATGCTGTAAGGGTTATTAAGTATACAAAAGATATCTCAAGCGCAATCGTAAGTGATGAAATTCTTGAAATTAGGTTTGCAATTGACGATGTAACTGGTGAGGAGTTGGGACTTTTTCAGGGAAAATTGCAGGATATAGGCATTCTTGATTGTTATGCACTTCCTGCAGTTATGAAGAAATCGCGAGGTGGTTTTGAGGTTGTTATTCTTTTGAGGATTTCTGATAGAGCTAGAGTAGAGAATATTATATTCAGCAATGGGCTGACTCTAGGCTTTAGAATTCGAGAGGTCGGAAGAGCTGTACTCGAGCGGGCTGTTGAGGAGGTTAACGTTTTTGGGCATCCGGTAAAAGTAAAATTAGGAATGTATAAAGGTAAGATTGTTTCTAAAAAAGCTGAATTTGAAGATTGTAGAAAAATTGCTGAGGTTACGGGTAATAAATTTATTGAAATAAAAAGACAGGCTGAGGGTAAGTTGTAAATATTTATTTTCAATCTTTACCGAAATGTATGGAGAAATCATTTTTTTTGATAAAGATGTTCTTATAACTACCGATTAGAAGGTTGAATGTTAATTATTTTATATATTATTTTACTTGAAATGGAGAATTATTGCTTATGATGTGAAAGTTCTGTTTTGCTGTCTGCCAACAGGAGCACAGGATAGTGGCTTGCATTTGATCTGCCAATCAGTGTGAGTGACACGGTGTGGGGTTCAGCCGTATTTGTATAGTGAACTCATGGTGACTCGGACGTCGCCGACAATTTATTAAGCCAATTTCAGGTTTCAAGGAGGAAATCACCATGGCTATGATCGTTGCCCATAATTTGAATGCTTTTAGCACTCAACGTAATCTTGACATAAACAACCGCAATATGAGCGGTTCTCTTCAACGCCTTTCTACAGGCTACAAAATTAATACTGCAAAAGACGACCCTTCAGGGCTCGTTATTTCTGAGCAATTACGCGCACAAGTAAATGGTCTCAATAGAGCTGTACAAAACACACAGGAAGCAAATAACGTTTTAGGTATTGCTGAAGGTGCTCTAAGTGAGATGAGTAATATTCTAAATAAGATGAAGCAACTTGCTGTACATTCAGCAAATAATGGGGTTACTGCTCCTGAGCAGGTAGCCGCAGATCAGGCTGAGGTTGATAGCTCAATTCAGACTCTTGATCGTATAGCGCGAACAACAAAATTCTCTGATCAATTTTTGCTAAATGGTGGTAAGCAGTTGAGTTATGACAGCTCTGTGATGGTTACAGACACTAATGATCATAAGCTTCTGGATACTAATCTCAGCAATATCAAGCAGATTTTCAAACGTGATGACTTCAAACTCAATATTAATTTTTCTGGTGTAAATCTTGAGAATGGTGTCGCTTCACCAAATGGTAATCAAGCTCAAAAAGGTTACTTTGAAATCACTCCTAATGGTTCACCATCTACAGAAGTTGTACCAGCTGTTGTTGGTGATGCTTCAAACACAAACTATACATTAAGTAAAGATCAGTCATTTCTTTTGACCGGTCCACTCGGAAGTCGTAGCATGGCTTTCTCAAAAGGTATACACCTTGGGGAACTTGTAAGCTCTGTGAACTCTGTAGTTGATTCTACTGGTATTGAGGCAAATTTGATATTTGACAGTAATACAACTGCAGTCGACGTGAACAGTACAGGGACAATGAATATAGATACTACTACTGCACATTTGACAGGTACAGCAGATGTGTTTAATAGAACTCAGCTTGGAGAAATTACTTCAGACGGCATTACTGCGATATCTGTTGGTGACCCAAATTCAGTTGTTCCTGGGTTAAACTGTGATGGTTATGGCAGAATTTATGCTAAAATGGTTAATAACTCAACCCTAAAGCTTTATAAAGATGAAGCTATGACAATGGAACTTTGTAAGGCTGATACAAGTTCTGGCTCAATTAACATTATAGAACTCAATAATTCAGGTCTTAGTGGACTTAATTTGACTTTATCAAATATGTCAGCTGGTATGACTTCAACAATTCAGCTTGCATATATGCAGGAAGATCAGAATACACTGACTGACGGCATTGATTTTTCAATGCTCAGCGCTGCCGCTTCAACAGATGGTGCAACATCAATGTTTGTACAAGGTGGTTCATACTTAAGTGGTATTGATCTTGGAGCAAATACTTCTGATACAGGAAAATTGTATTTAAAAGTCAAACTTGACAGTGATGCTAGTACAGTCGATGGTGACGCAACTCAGATCTTTGTGTATAAAGATGAGAGAATGAGAGATGAAGATCTTGTTGCTATGAGTGATGCTCTCAGTATGACAAGCGGTGGCGCTGTGAGAGTATATGGTGTACAGGTAAATTCAAGTGGTGCTACTTCAGGTCTATATGGCACTTTCAATTTTGGCGCCATAGACACAGACATGGATTTTACAACTGTTATTAATACTGAGAATCTTGGAGTAAGGCTTTCTACTCAAGAGTATGGTTCTGATGAATTTATCAAAGTTGAACAGAGTGAAGGTGCAATCTTTACTTATTATACTGAACGTGATGGAGCCAATCTTCTCGATGCAGGTTTATCTGGAGCAGAAAGAACTGATAATGGAAGTGATGCTGTTGTAGCTGTAAATGGTCAACAGATTATACTTGATGGTACAAAAGGTTCTATGGCAAATCTTGATGCCTCAGCAGATCTTGTATTTAATGAGGGAACTTTGGGATGTACTACTATAGCAACGGTCGGATATGATATTGGTGCATTTGGTTCAAGAGCAGGTCAGATGTATGATTCAAGTGATAACTTTGTTAATCATGCGCTAAAAAGTACAACTGAAACTCTTGGTGATTGGACTGGCGGTATGCAGTTCCAGCTTGGTGAAGGATCTGGAGACCAAGAACGAACAGTCTTTTCTATTCAAGATATGACAGCAGTTCAACTTGGTAAAGTTCTTTTTACTGATAGTTTTACCGAAGGTTCATCTGTAAAATCTGATAGGTACCTTACTGTTACTGATATGCTGGCAGGTGGGCTTGCAAGCCTTTCAGAAGACCCAATTAAAGCCATGGAAATTATTGATCAGGCTATTAGTGATGTATCAGACCTTAGAGCAGATATAGGTGCATTTCAGACAAATATGCTTGAAACTAACGCAAATAGTCTTTCTGTTGCAGTTGAGAATATTACTAAGACAGAGAGTTATATACGCGATGCTGATATGGCATATGAATCAACTCAATTCTCTAAAAATCAGGTTATGGTTCAGGCTGGTACTTCAATGCTGGCCCAAGCTAATAAACTTTCACAAAACGTAATGTCACTTCTACAATAAAATAAAGATATTGTTCTTGGAGAAGAACAATGGGCAACGGGGATTCTGCTTTGGCAGAAGCAGGATCCCTTTTCTTTTTATTTTCAGGGTTATCTTTAATTTCTGTAAGTTCAGGGCTTGAAAATAATTTTGAAAAAGTATTATAATAAAAGTATTGCCCTTTAATAAGGGTAATGGGCAACGGGAGGTAAGTTCTTGGCAGAGAACTTACCTCTTTTTTTAGTAGTGTTATGTTAAAGGTGCAGGCCAAAATTATCGAGCTGTTCTATAATATGCTCTGTAGAGAATTTTCCTGAAATGACAGATAGAGAATTATCGGTGTAAAGTGTGTCAATAACATTAGGTGAGTTTCTATTATTAAGTATTATACCATGATAATTTGGATATTTTAAAATAAGCTTGGAGACTAGTTTTAAATTAGTATCATTATTTTCAAGAGTACTGCAGATAATAGCTATTTGCTTACTTGAATATTCAAATAAAATAAATTTTAGGTCATTAATTTTTTCTATTGCTAAAACATTTTCAATGCCAGCATTCTTTAGCTTTCTTTCCATTGTTATTCTTTTTGAGTAATTCTTTTCGATAATGCAGAGACAGAATTGCTGACCTTCAATCATTTGTCTGAACTTTCTGTCAATTTCAGATAGACTCTTTTCTGAGTGCACTCCACCAATAGTGACGCGACAGTAAGTATCTGCTTCATCTATATCAGATTTTTTCAGGTATTTCTCAAGTTCTTTACTGTTAAAATTAGCAATTTGTATATCTATACTTGAAGATTTAATATTTTCTAAAAGACAGATAGGACCGGAAGCCTCATGTGTAAAGTGTTTAAAGCAGCTTGGAGTTGATACGGAAACATCTGAATATAGTTTCTTAGAAATAAGAACCTTGGAAATAGCGTTCTGAGATGTATCTTGACATATTTTGTTTTTATTATTCAAGGATTTTAAATATATTTCTTTTATGGTGTTAAATTCACTGTATGCAGTTTTAATTTTTTGTTGAATTGAGCTAGCGCTTTTTTTGAAAAACAAACGGCTTCCAAAATTATGGTTAAATTGTGACAATATAGACTTTATTTTTAAATCAAGAATCATTTGAGTCTCATTAATCTCTTTTATCTTATAATTGATTCCTGGTTCAATAAGTGTAGGGACGCCTGAGACGGAACCTATAGTTTGAGTATGAACACCTTTGAGTGCGGTGACACTTCCACCTCGTATTTTTTGTGCCTTGGCTATACCGAGACATTTTACAATAGAGTTTACAATACCCTTCTCGACGTTGAGATCCTTATTTGCTATTACTTTTGCATTATTTATGTATTTTATTTCAACGTTTCCGAAACACTTGATAGTGCCTGAATTATTACCACTGATACCACCATGAACTTTAAGGTTGCCACTGGAGTGTATTTGCGAATTTCCAATATTACCACATATTTCAATGTTTTTTGCTTTAACAGAAAAATCATCAAGAACTGCTCCTGTAATATATACATCGCCTTCAAAACTGATATTTCCAGTTTTATAACAGACATCACCAGTTACTTCGTAATAAGATGTTACCGTTAAAGTATTATTGTCGAGTATCGGCCGTCCTTTTTTTGTTGCTATTATAGTGGTGTCATCTGAGGTGAGCTCAACCCCATCACCTAGATTAAGTTTAGCAATTTTTCCGTTTCTAGCGGGTAAAATTTTTCCAAAAATATTATATCCGCTTTCTCCATTAGTAGGCGGAATGAAATATCCAATTTTATCACCGGGATTTACTTCTGAGATACTTGTTGATTGTTTATAATCAATACTTTCGATTGAGCTATTATCTGCAGTTTTAAATGTGCTTTTTCCTGAAACATCAATTTCATACTTGATAGTTCCATCTTTACCATGGCATGGTACTTTGCCTTTTGCAATAATATATTTTTTCTCTTCACTCAAATTTTTTAATTCAGAAAAAGCTTTTCTTAGTTCATTTTTTCTAATTCCTTTTGAAATAGACTTTTTTTTCAGGTGTTGCATGAGTTCTTCTACATTACTGATTTTGTCTTCGTCCTTTTCTGTCGCTTTTAATATTGCGTACATTTTGCCATTGTCAATAATTAAATCAAAAGCGTTCATGGTATTGTTCCTAATAAAATTAATACTTAATGTTTCTTCTAAAATAGTATTAAACTACATGTTTTTTAAACTTAAATAGCATTTATGTAGTTTATAAGATATATTTTAGGAAAAATATAGATATATGGTTCAAAAGCGTCAATTGGCTCATTATTAATTGTGTATGCCATTAATTATATTTTAAATATTTTTAGCAAGACTGCTACAATTATTCTTAGAAGTCATGAAGATTCATTTTTAGTGTATTGACTGTTACTTATATTTAAATTTATTAGCTAGAGTAGCATGATATTAATATTAACTCAAGATTATGGGATTTTTTCGGATATTTTACGAACTTTCTTTAGAAATGAGTACCGTAAAAATCGCAGCCAAACATTGTCGGTAGTGATTTTTAATTATTACCATATTTTATGAATAATATATACACTGACACAAAACGAGTTTTATCGTTTTTGGCTCAAACATTTATAATAAAAATAAAGCTTCATATTAGCAGAGACTTTAGGTATACATTAGTATAAAAATATGCAGGTGATATGTCTACATTTTATTGTCAAACGTATAGAATTAATAGTAGGTTTGAGTAATATTTGATACGTAATAACATCTAGTTTATGGTAGCTTTCTGGTGCTAATAAGAGCAGGACATTTTATTTATTATAGGTTTTCGTTGTAAAATTTATGTGTATAAAGTTGAGTTAGGTTGTTAATGATTGGATTATTATGTCTTGTTATATGTTTTTTATTTTTTAAAAAAAGTGCTAGTTTCCAATGGGGCATTTTTTTTACTTTTTTTTAAAAAAAATTTACGATTTGTTGGTTTTGCATATAGTTTGTCTGTCTGCTATGGGAAAGTTAAGCGAATAAACAATGTTTACTTTTAGTTATAGATTACTTATATTCCAAGATTCCTTTTTGGTTGAAAGGTTTTTAAAATGATTAAAAGAAAATAATAGTTTATTGATAGGTATGTGGTATACTACCGATATAAGAGGTAGAGTAGTATGTTTGACTTTTGCGCTTTGTTCGCAGTTACATTTTGTTTTGCCTGTACTGATTGTGAGGATGGTATCATGAAAGAATCATCGATTAGAGCTCTGGCAGTAATTGCTTTGTTAACATGCACTGTTTTTCTTATGGTCTCTATTTTCTTTACTTCTGGCTTTGATGGTTCACAAAACTATTATGATGAAATTGTGAAGCCAACTGGAGAGGGTATAGACCACCCAGCATTTATCACATTCTTTCCTAGTTCGTAATAGTGGTTTTGTTAGAATTTAAAAAAATATAAAACACACAAGCTTTAGTGTCTTGTGTGTCTTGTATTTTATTTATGAAAAAAGACTATTTTAATTCTGTAATTGAGAGATGATCCATATCAGAGAAATCTTGATTTTCTCCACCCATACCCCAGCAGAAGGTATACGCACAGGTTCCAGTTCCTGAGTGGATAGACCATAGTGGTGAGAGTACAGCTTGGTTATTTCTAGTTATAACATGTCTAGTGTTTTCTGGTTCACCAAGGTAGTGGAATACTGCTCCATCTTCTGGAAGCTCAAGATATAAGTATACCTCTGTTCTGCGCTGATGGGTATGAGCAGGCATAGTGTTCCATACACTCCCTTCTGCAAGAACAGTCATTCCCATTACAAGCTGACAGCTCTTTACTCCAGCGGGGTGTATATATTTATATATAGTTCTCACATTGCAGTCTTTTTGTGAACCGAGATTTACAGCTTCTGTATCTTCTTTTTTAATAAGTGTTGTAGGGTATTCTGTATGTGCTGGGTAGCTTAAGATATAGAACATAGCAGGTTTTGCAGAATCAGCACTTTGCATCTTTATCTCTTTGCTGCCTTTGCCAACATATAAGCAGTCATGCTTACCCATTTCGTATACTGTGCCGTCAACGGTGATAGAACCAGCTTCAGCAATACTTAGAATACCAATTTCTCTACGCTCTGCAAAGTATTCTGCCGCAATTTGTTTGCCACCTTCAAGTTGTAATGCTTCTTTTGTTGGAATCGCCCCGCCAACAATAGAACGTTCACATTCACAATATGTAAGATTTACTTCACCTTCTTTAAATAGATCAGGTAGTAAAAATTCATCTCTAAGTTCTTGCTGTGTCATGCTTCTGTAACGAATATTGTCAGTTATATAGCGTGTTTCCATTTTGTCTCTCCGTAAAATATATTCAAATAAAAGCAGAAAAAATTTGCTCAACGTTAGATTGTTATGTATACTAAAAATATCATTGTTTCATATGTGAACTTCAATGTTTATATATAAACAGTCTACACGACAGTTTCTATTTGTCAAGTTTAATTTTTGCTTAGTAGCTATATTTGGATTTATAGGATTAAATATTTTTATAATTTTTTGAGTGTATTTTCAGGTTGTTTTGACCATACTGGTGACAGTTAATATATTATATTCACATTTATAGTGATTTATGTTTAAGGAAAGGGATTATAGGTTATGGGGAATGGTGCAAAATATATTATTCCAAATTTGAAAAAAGCCTGCCAGATTATTGAATATATTGCAGAGAGTGACAGAGGTTATACAATTTCTGAAATTTCAAAAGATATGTTGATACCAAGAACTTCAGTGATGAGGATTTTAAAAACTTTGGAATCAGAAGATTTTGTTTCTCAGAATGAAAACAACTACTTATTGAGTAAGAAGCTTGTTCGAATCGCTTTATTGGCGCTTGATAAAACAAGTCTTAGGAAGATAGCATCTCCATATTTAAAGGAACTGTCGGAGCTAACTCAGGAAACAGCACATATTGCAGTGTTGTCAGGGGATAAATCGCTATTGATAGATGTTTGTGATAGCCCCAACCCACTTTGTGTTGCTTCAAGGAGTGGAACATATGTTGATCTGTACTTTAGTTCAACTGGTAAAGTTTTTCTTGCCTATGCAATAGATGACGCGGATGAGTTTTATAAAGATAAAGAATTCGAGAAGCATACAGAAAATACATCTATTACAATTCAGGATATAAAAAAGGATATTGAAGAGACATGTAAGAATGGATATGGGTTTGATGATGAAGAGTTTCGGGTTGGAGTAAGGTGTCTTGCTGCTCCGATATGGGGTAGAGATGGAGAAGTGATTGGGTCAATAGGAATTACAGCAGGCTCGGAGGCATTATCTATAAAAAAACGAGATAATATTGCAACTCATGTTAAGAATATTGCAGCGAAAATTGGTGATGAATATTCTATGAAATCATAGGTTACAATTTATATTTTTATTAAAACAGGTCAGAGGGTGCTCTGGCCTGTTTTTTTTACTTAAAACTAGAATTAAGTAGTTTGCTGTAAAAAATAGTTACTATTAAACTAAATTGTAGGTAATGCTGACAAATTTGTTATATGACTAGTTTGTAGTTAATTAATTAAATATAAAGGCGGATTTTTATTATGTATATCTTCTTATAAATCCGCATGTTATGCTTTAATCGAGATAGTTTATGTAACTGGAACAATTATTGTAAATATGATCTTATTCTTGGTTAATAATATTTAAGGTGGTGTTTGGTGAAGGAGTATTAAGGTGAGTGATTCAGATAAAAACAAATTTAGCATCTTTGATCCTGTTGTCGCATATGAGCACCGGGAGTTTTATGAGCAAATTGTAAATGAGCTTAATGTGATATTACCAGTCTGTAATCAAGGCAAGTGTATTGCTGTTGAAATAAGTAGAAATATTGCAGAGCAAGAAACAATTAAAGAATTGATGGAGAGAGTAGAAAGATTTAGAGGAGAGCTCCTTGAGGGGACAAAAAATTTATTTGCTCAGTTTTATCAGTCTAAAGATGCATTTCATAAAATGATCCAGTCTACAGTTGCCTATGTGAAAATAAATTTAATGGATAGGAACCTACTAGAGAGGAGTTGTGATGTCAGATGGTGGGCTCTTGAAATTGCTTTTTGTAAATGTATAGAGCGGTTTAATAAGGATAGAAATAATTTAAAGAATTTGAAGCAGTTGATACTTGAATATAAGACAGAGCTTGAAGAAGAATCTAAAAAGATTCTTAGAAAAAAAGCAGGTATCTTTTTTGGTTCAAGCAGATTTAAAAAATTGTCAGTAATAGATCTGAAAGTTTCTGCTATTAATGAATTTTTGGAATCAATAAAGTGTTTAGGAATTTTGTTTAATAAAGAAAAATACGAAGAATTTAATCTGGCAAGTATAAAAATTGACGGGGTATTTTCTGGGTGCGATAAGGAAAAAAATATTACTGACTTGATAAAGAGATTGTCCAGTGATATTGCTACTTTGCACTGTGAAATTGAATATGCTAATGAGAGACTTGAAGCAATCAATAGCTCATATACTTTATACAGAGATCTTGCGATATGTGATAATGAAGGGAATATTATTGCAACATCAAATCGTCAGAGAAGAAGTCATGTACAAGGGCTTAATGTCTCAAATGAACGTTGGTTTATTAAAGCTATGGAAACAGTTGACGGCACGGAGTATTATGCTCAAGACTTTGCTTCTTCAGCTGTAGAGGACCAAGAATCTCTCATTTATTCAACAGCTGTAAGGATTGATGGGCATGAAAATAATTCGGTTATTGGAGCTATGGGAATCTTCTTTGATTTTCAGGATGAAGCAGGGATTATACTTGCTGATTATATCCCAAGAAATTCTGACGGAATGATTGAAGAAGGATGGTGTAGCTTTTTTAGTAATAGTGGTGGGTATATTATTGCAAGCAGCGATGAGAATAATTATGAGGTAGGAGAAAAGACTCATATACCAAGTATGCACTTAATGCTTAATGCAGGCGAGACGACAAGGAGTTATGGGTATTATAATGGGCAGGATGCCGCTCTATTTACTGCAAAGACAGATGGATATCTTGATTATAAAGGACTTGGCTGGAGTTCACATGTTATTCTTCCCAGAAAGTCAATCTTTAGTAGGAATAGTTCTGATTCAGTGAGTAATGTTGATATGAAAGCTTTACTCAATTCGCGTATTATTCCTGAAATAAACAAACAGACATATATAAATGTTGAGCATGATAAAAGAGCATTACAGCTTATTTCAACAAATGGTATGCTTTTTGCTGCAGAATTAGGAGCTAGCGGACAAGCATTGAGTCCGATCTTTGAGCAGATTACTAAGACCGGAGATTTTGCAACAACATGCATGGAAGATTTACTACAGGAGATGGCGAGTGATGAGCTGAACTTGAATTTTCAGACTTTAAAACTGTTCAGCAAGCAGGCAATTGATTTGATTGATCGAAATTTATTTGAGCGTTCTGCTGATATCAGATGGTGGGCAACCGATAAGTATTTGATTGATGCACTTAAAGAGCCTTCGGATCAGAGTTCAAAAGAAGCTGGGCAACGACTCAAAGTAATAAATGGAAGCTATACAATGTATCGAAATCTTATTCTTGTTGACTCTTCTGGAGATATAATTGCCTGTTCGAGTCCTGCTCTTCTTGGTGGAATAAAACATGTTAATGTTTCTGCGCATGAATGGTTTGAAAAAGGAATGTTGACTCAGGATAATACGGAATATGCTGTTGCTGATGTTCGTGATTCAGAACTTGAGCCGACCAAGAATAGAAGCTTAGTATATTCATCAGGGGTACGAGTTTCAGGTGAAGTATCTGAAGCTATTGGTGTGCTTGGTGTTTTGTTTGATTGGGACACAGAGGCAGGAATGATGCTTCTAAAATGCTTGCCAAGGAATAGTGAAGGTAGCAATATCAAAGGTAGCGTAGCATTTTACACAAATAAAAGCGGTGAAATAATTGAAAGCACAGATCAGGAAACTTTCGCTGTTGGGCAGAGCTATGAAATAATAGCATCAATTTGTAGCAAGCTTGGAACTGGTGAGTCTAATGCAGCAATAATTGAAGTAGATTCAAAGAGGTATATTATAGGATCTACAAAGACAAAAGGGTATCGTGAATATGGAGGATTAGAGTGGAGTGCGCACGTGCTTCGGCCGTTTTGAGTTACTTAAATAATATGTTATTATATGGGATATAGATGTGCTAGGGGATATTATGGTAGATGAAGAGTTGATTGAAAGCTTTAGAATAGAGTCTGAGGAGCATCTTGAAGCAATTGAGTCAGAACTGTTAGCTCTTGAGAAGATTGAAGATCCCGTAATGGAAGAGTGTAATGTACAGGAGAGTTTGAATTCTGCTTTCAGAGCTGCACATTCGTTAAAAGGGGCTGCAGGGTTTCTTGGGTTTATGAATATTACGGCAGTTACTCATGCGATGGAAAATATACTTGGAGAACTACGTGATTCTTTAAGATGCCCAGGTGTAGAATGTGCAAATCTATTATTTGATTCTCTTGATGCATTGACAAAGCTTTTCGAAGAGTTGAATGATTCTGATAAAATTGATGTTGATGCGATTATCTTGAGGTTGAATGCATATGTTGAAAAAATAAATAATGGGGCGTTGGATAAAACCTATCAAAAAGCTAAAGAGAATAGCTCGGTCGCATATTCAAATGGCATGTTCAAGTTTATAATATCTGCAGCTCATGAAGGTATAATAAATGAACTTTCTAATATTGGCAATGTCTTAGCTCATACGAAAAATAACAGTAAATTTGATTTTATATTGGAAACAGCTTTAGAAAAGGACTTACTACTGATCGCCTTAGATGGAATAGATTTTGATATTGCTGATTATCAAGATGGGATGAGTACTGATATATTTTTAAAAGATAGACTGGAAAAAGCTGCTGACAAAAGTACGAAGGCACCTGCAAAGAAATTAGCAAAAAAGGAGCAAGGTGAGTCTATTAAAAAAATAGTAAAGCCTATGGAGTCTAGCGTGAGGGTTCCTGTTGCTCTTTTAAGTGAACTAATGGCATTGGCAGGTGAGCTTGTGCTTGTGAGAAATCAGCATTTGAGATGGGCCACAGAATCAGGAGATGCAAAGGCAAAGGAAATTTCATCAAGGCTTGATACTGTGACAACGGAATTACAGACATCTATAATTCGAACTCGTATGCAACCTCTTGATAAAGTATTATCAAGACTTCCTAGAATTGTACGAGATATCTCGCAAGCTCTTGGGAAAAAAATAAAGCTTGAAATAATAGGTCGGGAAGTGGAAGTAGATAAGACAATCCTTGAATCTATAGTTGATCCATTAACTCATTTACTACGTAACAGTTGTGATCATGGCATAGAGACTCCTTTAGAAAGAGTATCTCTAAATAAAGATGAGACAGGAACTATCAGAGTTATTGCGCAACAAGAAAGTGGGCATATTACAATATCAATTAAAGATGATGGTAAAGGTATTGATCCTGAAATGATTGGTGAAATTGCATTAGGGAAAGGTATGGTCTCTGAGAGCGAGTTAGCAAAAATGAGTAACTACGATAAGATAAGCTTAATAATGCTACCTGGATTTTCCACTGCAAAATCTATTAGCAATATTTCTGGGCGCGGTGTAGGAATGGATGTCGTTCGGTCTTCAATCGAAAAGATTGGTGGAAGTTTTGAAATTAACTCAGAGGTAGGGGAAGGCACATCTTTTCTGCTCAACCTTCCACTCACACTCTCTATAATACAGAGTCTCGTAATATCTGAAGCAGGTAAAAAATATCTTATACCTAGAATTAACCTTGAAGAGGTAATAAGTCTTATCGGTAAGGATGTAAAAACCGGTGTTAAAGCTGTCAATGGGCAGGAGGTCTTGAACTATCATGGTAGCTTACTTCAGCTTGTACGGTTGAGTGAAGTCTTTGATTCAAAGAAGGTGTTTGATACAAAAAAGAGAGAAGATATTACGGAAAAATATTATAATTTCTATAACGGTTGTTGTATAAATAATGATGTTATTGATTCTACGGTGCTGGACATAGCTGTTGTCAGAGTTGGGCAGAAGAGGTTTGGTCTAATTATTGATAAAGCACTTGAGACTGAGGAGATTGTGGTCAAGCCACTTCATCCTGCCCAGGGTGATATAAAAATATTTATGGGATCTACAATAATGGGTGACGGATCGGTTTCATTGATTCTTGATATTGATGGTATCGCGAAACATGCTTTAAGTGAGGTCCGTTATCTAGAAAAGGAGCAGAAGGCGGATGATACGCTGATTCACTCTGAATCAATGCAGAAAGTCTTGTCTTTTGCCGCGGGTTCAAGAGATAAATTCGCACTGGCATTGTCATTTATCAGGCGTATATATACGATCAACGCTTCTGATATAAAGGATCTTGGCGGAAAAGAGTTTGTCATGATTGGGGATAAGTCAATAAATATTGCAAGACTTGGAAGTGTTTTTGGCTATAACGAGAAGCACAATCAAGGTGAAGTTTATCTTATAATGCCTCGTTTTGGGAGTTATAATTGTGGTATAGTCGCTTCAGAGATTTTTGGACTTCTTGATGCTGTTATTGATTTCGAAGGATCAATGATAAAAAAAGAGGGTATACTTGGAACTTCATTGATTGGCGATGATTTAACGATCTTTCCTGATATATATTATATCTGTGAAAAAACTCTCGGTGCTGAAAGTAAAGGTTTAGTGTTTGAGAGGGGAAGATTGGACAGACCTAAGCGAGTGTTAGTCGCTGAGGATACTCCATTTTTTAGGCAGTTGGTAAAGACGTATTTAAGTAGTGACGCAATGGTTGTTGATACTGCTGTTAATGGTAAAGAGGCTTTGGATATGCTCGTTAGATGTGACTACGATTTGCTGCTTTCTGATATTGAAATGCCGGTAATGAACGGACTTGAATTGATAAAAGAGGTAAGGAGTAGAAATGAAATAAAGAGTATTCCAGCAATCTCATTGACCTCATTAAATACTGAAGAGGATAAACAGAGGTGTCTGGATGCAGGATATGATACTTATCTTGCAAAGCTAAATCGTGAAGAGTTTCATGATTCTATCAAGAAAATATTTAAACTCAATTGAATTTGAATTTATATAATAAGGTGACAAATGATGAAGAATAATATGTTGAGTAATTATAACTTGTATTTCTTTTTCTCAAATGGAAGAAAATGGGGGGTGGATATTAGTGCCATTAGGGAGGTCGGTGAACTGGCTGAGTCATTGTGTCCTGTACCGCATGCACAGCATTTTGTAATGGGTTATCTCAATGTCAGAGGTGATATTTATCAGTTGATATCATTTAAAAGTCTTATCTCTGGGAAAAAGGAAAAGGAAAGTAAAGATGGACTTGTTCTTTTTTTAAAGGATAGCGTAGGGCAGGCGATGGGAGTTTATGTTGATGATGCTTGCGAGATAAGTGCTGTCAGTATTACAGATATTGAAAAATGGGGAGCAGCAAAATCTACTAATGAAGATAAGTTTGATATGTCTGAATTTTTAACGAGTAGTGTTTATAGAAATGAAAATGAGTTGATTCCACTTATTGACATATCTCGTATCGAATCTGCGCTAAGTATGGTGGAGCCATTATTATAAAAAAAATAGGAAAAGTAATAATTTTTTAGATTTTGACTAGATCTAATATCAACTTATGTCCGATAAGTTATACGAAGATAATTGAAAGAAATGCGTATGACTATTAAACCAAGGATATAAGGGGATATGATGAATATTAAAAAAATTGCTGTATGTTTAGTTGCTTTAGTTATGTTTACTGCGACAGGTTGTAAGGATAAGTCCGAAGTAGTATGTAAAAATGGTATGTGTGTACCAACGGATGGTAGAAAGCAGATTGTTGAAGTTGATGCTCCTGCATATAAAAAATTGCCACAGCTTTCAGAAAAGGACGAGCCGGTTAATCAGGAATTTAAACCTATTCGTGAATCTCTAATAGGAAATCATGGTCTTATGACAATGGCTGGTGAAGGTGGTCAGTTCAATGAGGTTACTCTTGATGAGATTGAAATTCCAGGTGTTGCTAATGCTGAGGCTGCAATTTCTGGAGATATGGAATATATTGAAAGTGAGTATAAGGATAACCTTTGGCCAGGTGGAGTTGAGCAGAGTGCTGAGATGGATTTTGATGAATTTTAGGATTTAGTTAAGATAAAATATTGTTTTATAGCTTGCAGGTATCTGCAAGCTATTTATTTAATATGTTAATGTGTATATGGAGGGCTATTGATTAAATGGAAAGAGCATAGTCTTTTGGGCTAATACCTACAAAGCGTGAGAACTGTTTAGAGAAGCTGTATGCATCAGGATACCCAAGCATTTCTGCAACTTGATAGACTTTGTACTGCTTTGAAGTAAGAAGTTCTCTAGCTTTCTCAAGTTTTTTATTTATTCTATAAACTCCAGGGGATATTCCTATTTCTTGTTTGAAGATAAATCTAAAACGGTCATAGCTTATAGGGTAGTTTTCGAGCAAATCTTTTACTTCTATTTTTTTTTCTAGATCTGTCGATAAAGCTGTAGTGATTTCATTAATGATATTTGAATAAGGTGAGGTGCTACTATTCTCTTTTTCATATTTTTTGATTAAAATAAGCAGTTCAATTATTTTGAGCATAAAAGTGGAAAGCTCAGAGTCATTAGCATACCTGATACCGGTAATCATACTGTCAAATCTATCAATAACATCTATTTTTAATCCGGGGTATTGTAGTGGACTATTTGTAGATAGGATATTCATTGCAAGAAGGCCATTCAAGAGCGGTGTGCCAAATACAATATAGCATTCAACCCATTGGCTGTCAGGAACAATCTCAATGCAATGTTCTCGATCTGGGAGGCAATTTATAAAACATCCTGGTTTAAGTTTACCTTCAACACCAGTATCATCTGTGTACGAACCAGTACCACGTAGTAGCAGTCTCCCGCCATATTTTGTGAATTTCAGGTTTTCTTTATATTCGTTATCGCTTTTATAGTGGAAAAACCCCGCACCAATTAAGCTATCATCTCCATTTTGTTTTAAAGTGCGGTAAATAGCACTAGTCTTTATATATTTATCAGGTAGCAGGAAATTCATAGTGTTATCTCTTATTATTATGCAAATATGTATAGCTTCTTTATAGCAAAAAAGTTAAATATTATCAAGCAATATTGTTTATATTTTTGTGAATGATAGATTGCTGTAAGATTTCTGAGAGTAATTAGTTATATTAAGAAGTGAGCAATCCTATTTAAGCATATTTATTATAAAATTTACTATTGGTAGAATTTTTTAAGGTGAGGATTGGTATCTTTTATTTCTTGGGATGTAATGGAATTCCCATGTCCAGGGAATATGAGGGTATCACTTGGAATTTGAGCTAGGAGGTCTTTGCAGTTTTCTATCATCTCTGAAAGACTACTTCCTGGCACATCATGTCTTCCGATATTTTCGGCTGTTAGTAGGTCACCGCAAAATAAAATGCATTCAGACTGTACCAAGTAGCAGAGGTGTCCACGACTATGTCCAGTACTATGCAAAGCTTTGAGATTAATATTGCCAAAGTTGAAAATTTCGTTGTTCTTTAGAGTGAATGAAGGCTTGTGGTTTATTTTATAGTCAATATTCATTAGGAATTGGCTGAGATTACCACTTGGATCACCAGCAAATCTTATACATTCTGAATGAGCAGCAAATTTTGCTCTTGGAATAGCTGATAATATTTCGTTTGTCGCTCCACTGTGATCATAGTGGCAGTGGGTTAAAATAACTAGTATATTTTTAAAATCTTTAATTTCAGAAATTATTAGATCGGGGTCGCCTCCTGGATCAATAACTACTACGTTTTCCCCTGATTTGATAAAGAATGTATTAACCTCAAGCTTTCCTGTAACAATACAATTTACTTCGATACTTTCGCCGTTAGTGGTTATTGTACTCATGATTGTTTTATTCTCTTTCATATTATTTCGGTGTTTAATTGTCGATATTCTCTTTCATTGTTATATAAAATTTAACTTGATACATATTTCGAAAACAAACTATATGATTTTATATTAAAAAGTCAAATAAAATTTATGCTATAATATTATTAGAACAAATAATGTGTTTTATGGGCATTTGTTGTGTAAGTTGTTGGTATATAGAAGATATGGTATTTTGTTTACATATATGTGTAAATGTTGATAAAAACTAAAGTTAGTAATAAAGTGCTATTTTGTGTATTGTGCTTCTTTCGTAAATAGAGAAATTTATTTAGAAAAAAGCACATAATTACGAGCGTGCTACAAGTTAAGATAAGCTATAGTTTATAAAAATGGATTGGTTCCTTCCTGTTCAACTGAAGTTGATGGCCCATGTCCGGGGTAAATTAATGTTTTTGATGGGAGATTTTTTAGAAGATTACGGCAGTTTTCTACAAGCTCCCAGCCATCACCACCTGGTAGATCGCTTCTGCCTATACTGTGGTAAAAAATAGTATCTCCACTAAATAAAACACTTTCTTCAGGAAGATAAAAACAGAGATGTCCTGGGGCGTGTCCTGGTACATGTAGAGCTATAATTTTTGTCCCAGCTCGTGTGAATTCTTCTTTATCTGTAAGTGTTTTTGTAGGAGCTTCGGCTGTATATGGTCTTCCTGTTATTTGTAAACTTAGGTTAAGCTCGGGATTACTTGCTCGTTTAGCACACTCTTCGTGTGCATAATATTCTGTACCTTCTGGTAGCTCTTCAAGTAGTTCGTTCAAACCTCCTAAATGATCAAAATGCGAGTGAGTCAGGAGAATTAAAGTGTTTTTTGAGGTGTCAATATTTGAAATAATTTCTATGGTGTCACCACCGGGATCAATAATAATATTGTTATGTTCGGAGGTTATAATATAAGTGTTTACACTGAGTGGACCGGTTGGAAGGCAGGTTATTACGACTTTTTCAGACATTTAATTTGCTCCTTTATTTAAATAATATATTAAAATGTAAAATGTTAATTTAATTTTTATAAGTACAAATTTGTATAAAGAGTATAACATTTTACTGTAAAAAATAATTGATGCAATTAAAATCAGTATGGAAGAGTTTTTGATAATATATATAATAATTAGAGTTAATGTTTATTTATGATTGTTTACTAGGAGTGAACTGTGGATAGTGCAATAAAAGCATTGAGTATAAATAGTAAAATTGCTGTAACTTTTGTTGATGTTACTGAATCAGTAAAAATTCTTGAGAGAAGGCATCTTTCTGGTCCAGCAGCATCTCTTGTATTGGGGCAAGGTATTGCTGCAGTTGCTTTGATGGCAAGTAATATTGATGGTAAAGATGAAAAAGTTAGTATGCAGCTGATTACGGACGATTCTGTGGAGGGGGGCGTTTTTGAGGCTTCAGCTGCTGGCGGCCTTCGCGGATATACAAATATTAAAATTTTGAATAATCTCGATGGCAATGAAAATATCAAGATTGAAGATGTGCTTAATAATGAAGGGAAGTTTTGCGTAATACAGTCAAATGAGAGTAAGGTGATATCTAGTTCTGTGTATAATCTGAATCCAGCGAGTATTAGAGCTATTCTTGCGAGATATTATAATGAAACTCTGCAACGTCCGACTGCTGCTGAGATATATGCTGATATTAAGGATGGGTACATTAACAAAGTAGTTGGAATTATTGCTGAGAAGATGCCGGATGGAGAATCTAATAAGTTTGTTCCGGTGCTTGAAGCGTTTGACAATAAAGAGGTGTATAATTTTCTTGCTGGAGAATATGACTGGGATAAATTAAAAAGTGTAGTAAAACTCTATGACTTAGAGATTACCGGTGTTAGTGAATTTAAATTTACTTGTGAGTGCTCTAGAGATAAAGTGCTTAAAATGTTGAGTTCACTTGATAAGATAGAGTTACAGGAAGTTGCTAATAAAGGAGAAGGGCAAGAGGTGATTTGTCATTTCTGTGGGGAAAATTATAACATTACTGATGTAGAGATAAAGGAAATGTTGTAAATGAGAAAATCATTTCCGTTATGCCGTTCAGGTTGTTATTTGTCACTTCGTTGGCTTATCAATAAAATAATTGGTACTGATAGAGTTCCTAAAAATGGCTCGGTTATTCTTGCACCCAATCACTCAAGTGTTGTTGATGGGGTTTTATTAACTGCGCTTTTAAACATAAGCAGACTTAGTCCATGCCATACAATTGTTCAGAAGGAATCTTTTAAGGAAGATTTTTTTGGCTATTTACTTCGATCTTGTAAATGTATACCGGTTGATAGGCAGTGCAAGCAGAGTATTATAGATATGTTCAGGCTTGCTTTAACTTATCTTGAACTTGGGGATAGGGTTATGGTTTTTCCTGAAGGGCATCTTAATAATGGGGAAACCTTACGTCTGGCTAGACCAGGGGCAGCACTACTTGCTCTTGAAAGTGGAGCACCGGTACTGCCAGTAGGGATAAAAGGTACAAGGGATATTTTTCCGGTTGGCGGGAAATTCAATCCGTTTGCCAGGGCTCAAATTTACTATGGTAAACTGATAGATACCTCTGGGCTGAGTCTAAAATATCATAATTCGGGAAAAGATGAACGTAAAATTATTATTGATGATTTATCATTAAGGATTATGAAACAGATTTCAGAGTTATCAGGAATACAAATGCATAGAAGGATGAGGTAGTGTTTCTGGGAGCACACATTTTTATGGAAAAATCTGCTTTATGATGGTTTTACTAGAAGGGATTTTTATTTTATATAGCACTCTTGGGATTTCTTGTAATTTTATCAAAGTAAAAAAAATATTTGATTATTATATTTTATCTGAGTAATAGGTTGATGAATTATTAAATATTCTGTTTTATTTAAAGTATTTTATTTATTAGGAAATAATGAGTTAATGAGTTTGTAACTTCAATACTTTATGATTTGTTGTATGGTGAAGAAGCGGGAGAAAGATAAAGATTTTTCAAAATTTAAACAAACAAATTATTAAAGCATAATATTGAACGGGTGCTGCTACGTATTGAATTGTTCGTGAAAAGATTTTAAGTATTCTTCATCTTTTGCTAAATCCTTTGAAACCAGTTTTCGTTCTTTTATCCAGTGGCAGAAAGCTATCGGAGCGAAAATAATAGTACACATGGTGCCTGTAAAAATACCAGCAAGAATCATTATTGGTATAAAGAATGCTCTTACATATTTATTCATAATTAGTTCCAGTTTGTCAATTTTTAAAATAAAGTCTTCATACCGCCTTGTATTACGGCATGTCCGAACCATTCTTCTTGTTTCCCGAGTTCCAGGGTACCATATTCTCCATCAAATCCTAGAGGACTAAAAGAGTAATTTTTGTTTAGTATATCTTTAATAGCATCTAATGTTGATTTTTCTATTTTTTCGCTAAGTCTTCTTTTTATTTCAGTAATCCCAAGGTTCCAGAGTAATTCTTCAGTACCAGTAATTTTAATTATTTTGCCAAACTCTGCAAGAACCTTCTTTGAAGAAGAATTTTTTAAGCCGTATCCAGCAGCTATAACTTCAGTAAGAGGAATAATGGTAAGATATTTCTGTTTTGGTGTGATGTTGTCAAGAGTTCTGCTCGCACCTTGGAGAGTGCTGAGTTCTAGTGCTCTCTCTAATACTCCTTTGGTCATGGGTTTTGAACATATTGGGCAGAGTTCAGGTGCTTTGTCAGGTGAGAAATAACAAAATTCACCATCTTTGTGTCCTTTCTTTCCTGCTCTATGACCTGTGAGAAAGTATCTGCCTTCTGAAGGGGTAAACTCTGCGGTGTATTCGATATTCTTGGATTTTATTGCTTGTATGATTCCTTTGTAGCTTTTCTCTTGCACATTTAGTGCAGTATACTCTCTACCAATTCTGTTCAGTGCAGAGCTATGGCAATCTGAATTTGATATAAGAGCTCTGTCATCAAGTTCTGGAATAAGTGCAAGTATTTCAGGATCAGCAGAGAGTCCAGTTTCTACAGCATAGATTTCATGCGAGAAGTTGCCATAAAATTCTGAAAGATAAGTGACAGGGCGATCCGAACCATAAATACCTTGAGGGGTAAGAATATGTGCTGGAATAACCATAATATCTTCAGAAATACTAAGTAGTGAGAATAATTTGTCTGATACATCATCGCTACTTTCACATTTGATAAATGGTCTTCCCATATTTATTTTTACGGACCACTTTTTTAGTAATTTCATACTCAGTTTTGTGGAATTAAAATCTGGGAAAAGCAGTATTGTGTGAACTGTTTTTCTGCCGCCATGCGGAGCTGGAGCTGTGAAAATAACCTCAGTTTGAAGTAGAAACCTTACTGTTTTGTTCTCTTTTATTGTGAATAAACCCTCTTCTGCTAATGTAAGATTTTCTTCAAGAAATTTGTTCCATTCAGGTTGCAGACAGTCACCACTGCCAAAGACATCAATACCTTTAAGAGTCATTGTCTCTGCAATACCCTCGAGAGATATTGATCCAACACCTCCAGCGTGCCCAGAGTGACTATGTAGATCTGCTGTAAGTTTCATCAAGTTCCTTTCAGAGTGTATTATGAAGGTGTATCGCTATATTGTATTTTGATATGGTTAAAAATTCTATACTGTATGTATTAAAAGGTAAGACATTGCTTTTAAAAATATGTGTTGTGCTATGTTCAAAGATTAATCTCTACTGTTGCTGCCAAAAACTCGGAGAGCATAGTAGAGTAATTGACCTAAAGCAGCAATTGTTGCAGCTACATAGGTCATTGCAGCTGCATCCAGAACATTATTGACACCGTCAACTTCTGTTTTGTCACCAAGTATACCGTTTGCAACCAATGCTTTTTTTGCCCTTGATGATGCGTTGAATTCTACTGGTAGTGTAACAAGTTGAAATAAGACTACAAAACCAAATAGGACTACTCCTACTTTTGCAAGTCCCATCATCCCTAAAAGCATTCCTCCAAATATTATAATCCAAGACAATTTGCTGCCAATATTTGCTGCAGGTACAAGCATGCTGCGTATTCCCAAAAATGCGTAATTGTGTGCGTGTTGCAGAGCATGTCCTGCTTCATGGCAGGCAATGCCAACTGACGCTACACTGCGGCCACTAAATACTTCTGGTGAGAGTCTTAAGACCTTTGAACTTGGATCATAGTGATCACTGAGCCAGCCAGTAACCATCTCAATCCTAACATCACGAACTCCTTCACGATTTAACATGTCTTTAGCTGCATCTGCCCCACTCATTCCTCTTTTATTCTGAACTTTGCTCCACTTTGAGTATGCACCCTTTACTTTGGCTTGAGCCCAGAGTGATAAGAGCATGGTCGGTATGATTATTAATAAATATAGTGGGTCAAATAAAGGATATATTCCCATTCTTACCTCCTTTAATAAAGTATAATTTAATTCTCAATAATAATATATGTATTATACATTTAATAACCCTTCTCTAAAGGTTGTTAATTCAATATCTGATTTTTTAAGAGTAGTTATGACGTCAATACTTGTTAATGAATTTTTTTCGGCTTCTCTTTTTTCAGTTATCCAGGAATTCCCTATATCTTCGGTATCTACGAATGCCGGCATGTTGTACCCTGGGTGGGTCATAAGTTCTGAAACTCCTTCTGGAAGATTATTAATTAAAGCGACTAAATAATTTTTATCTATATTACCAATATGAGTCTGACCAAAAAAGTGATCTGGCATTTTAATTAGAAGGTTCCTATGAAAGAAAGTATTATAAAATTTTAAGTGAAATGATCTCCATAGGTTTCTGTAGCCTGCAAATGGAAGCTTTTGCATTGCAAAAAAAATTGGTTCATTGTATGCCCTGATAGCAAGTCCATATTCTTTTGCAAGTCGTATACCTATTGTGTATAGTGGTCTCCATATTCCGTGATGTTTTTCAAAATCAATATGATCTAGTTTCACTCCGCTATTAAGGATTTTTTCTATTTGTAAACGGTATTCCAGCTCTACGGCATTTTGGTAGTCTTGATTTGCGGAAAGTCTGCCAATCTGAAAAATATTATTGAAAAAATTGCCATCTGAATTTAAAAGAGGGTAGGCTGTGTCCTCGCCTGACACAGGCCTACCCCTAATAATGTTTAAATGAATACCTACGCCAAGTTCAGGATTTCTCAATGCTACTTGAACTCCTGTCTCGAAGCCAGGCATATTTGCCATTAAACTTGCTGAACTCACAATACCATGTAGGTAAGTCTCTTCAATTCCAAGGCTGACCTCATTGGTTAGCCCGAGGTCATCAGCATTGACAATGAGCTTTTTCATACGTCTTTACCTGAATCGATATTAGCCATTATGAACCAGATATCCATTTGATAACATCATTCAACGTTACGTAGATCATCAGTGAAAAGAGGCAGATTGCTCCAAAATATTGTGAAGCTATTTTGAACTTTTCGCTAGGTGGTCTTCTTGTAATCCATTCATAAATGATAAATACTAGATGTCCACCGTCTAGGACGGGAAATGGTAGAAGATTCACAACCGCTAGATTTATACTCAAAAGGGCAAGAAGTGATATAATCTTCATAAACCCGTCGTCACTCTCTGCTGCACTCTTCATAATGCGCAATATGCCGATAGGTCCTGATATTGCATCGGTAGATATGTCATGGACGATCAATCTATGCAGCAGCTTATAGATCGTCTTTGACATGTCTATTGATTTATTTGCTGCGAGTGATGCTGCTTTACCAATACTTTCTATTGGTTGCTTTACTTTTGCCACATTGAGCCCGAATGGTAGATAACCAGAAATGTTGCTGGTTTTTTGATTACTTAGATTGTCCATCGGTGTTTTAAAGATATATGGTTTTTGTTGTTTTTGGTTTCTGTCAATCCAAGTTACAGCAGTGTTTTTAAGATCTGGGCTAAGAATTATATTTGTAATGGCACAGCCAGGAGTAAGGAACTTACTTGCTTCACTGCCTTTTATTACTTTGTGGATTTTTGAGACAGGATCCATAATAATACCAATCTGAGCAGTAGCTGTATCTAATGATATAGCGGGGGTAATTTTTAACCCTTGCTTTCTTGTGGTATTTACAGTGATTGGAGATGTTGAAACCGATGCAACGAGTTCCTTAATATTATCACTTGGTTTGATGTCTTTGCCATTTATTGAAATAATTTCGTCTCCGGCCTGTAGAGATGAATTATCGACTAGAATATCTATTACTTTGTTTCCATTTACGCTAACTCCTAGAAAACTATCTTCTTCTTGGCTAATTGTGGTTTCCCAGCTCATAAATACTGGTTTTATAGTTTTGGTTAAATTCTTTCCATTACGTTTAACTTCTACTGTAACAGGTAAAAATGCCTGTGATTTGACTGCTTCAATAAAACTAGAAGAGCTGAGTAACGGGTAATCTTTATTATCAACCTCAATTGAGGTAATAATATCTCCGCTTTGAAGACCTGATTTTTCAGCTGGGGAGTCACTCATTACATCTTTGACTCCTATTGCAACTCTATAACCGAAATCATATGTTCCTGTACCGAGAACTGGAAGATTAATATCCATTTCTTGACTGCTTCTTCTGATTTTAAGGGTGATGTCCTTTCCTGCGCTACTTTCAACAGCTTCGTATATTTTGTACCCGCTAGTAAGTTCTGGGGAAATTTTTTCCCCATTTATTTCAATAATTTCATCACTGTTTTGAAGTTTTTTTGCGTATATATCATTGTCGAATGGTAATGCAGTAGGATCCAGTGATATTGTTGTATCTAAAGCAGGCATAAGACCTATCTGATTGAGACCATCTGGTCCCTGATTTCCCATTACACGTCTTTCGATAATCTTGCCATTTCTCTTTAACTTTACATTAAAAACCTCACCTGGGTTCATTACGAAGGTCTCTTTAATCTTGCCAAAATCTGGCATGGCTTGCCCATTGATTTCAAGAATCTCATCACCAGATTTGATATCAGCATTTGCAGCAGGGGTATTCTCTATTACAATGCCTGCTACTGCCGGGCTGGTAGGTACTCCATGCATATACCCATACATGAGTAGAATGAAGCCAAATATCATGTTCATAATAACACCAGCACTTATAATAAAAGCTCTTGCCCAAAGCGGTTTGGCGTTGTAATCATAGTCTTTAAAGCCTTTTTCTTCATTCTGTTTCTGTTCTCTTGGATCATCCGATTGACCTGTAAGTTTACAGTAACCTCCTAGCGGAAGAAGGCCAATACCATAGACGCATCCTTTATATTCTTTGGAGATACATAGTCCATAAATATCAAATCCGATAAAGAACCTTTCAGGTCTTACTCCTACAAGTATTGCTGCGCAATAGTGTCCTAATTCATGTATAAAAATTAAAATTGAAAATGCAAATATTACGATTGGTACGCTCCAGAATGAGCTTAAAAGTTCTGACATTTTTAGTTTCTCCTAAAAGTCTCTTCACACTTATTATCTTGTGGATATACATAATATATTATATAGATTGATTATAGTATATCAATGGTAATTGGCATGTTAGTTTAATGTAAAATTAATACAATGATCTGTGGGTTATATTTAATTATGAAATGAGTACATATTGTAATTATCAACTAATATTCAATAACGTGGAGGTTAGTCGTAAGGGTTTTTATATAACATGTTATGGTTTTTTTGTTCAAAATTTCCAATGTTTTATTATTTAGATAAAACTTGAGCTAAGTTTTTTATATTCGCAATATAGCTATATTGCAGTAATAAGCAATTTATAGCTGTCTATATAGCAAGATTGTTCTAATCGCCAAATTCAAGGCGTTCTGCCAGAAATTTTGGAAGGGTTGTATTATATATTTTAGCGGCTGTTTGGCGCCAATCATATTCGACTCTGTGGTATTCTACACTTTCATTATCGAATAGTACCCATGATGCTCTGTTGTCTCCGTCTCTGGGTTGTCCTACTGAGCCAATAGAAATATAGGCTTTTTGTCCAGTAATATTGAAATCCATTCTGTAATGTTTGCCATCATCATGTGGAAATATATATCCCATTTCTGTTCCTAAAAAAGCACGATGATTATGTCCGACAAAGCAGTGATCAATATTAACAAAATCTTTTCGTAAGGTATTTACAAGCTGATAAAACATCCATGGGCTGTCTGCTTCTCTAACGTATTCATTGATCGGATCTTTGATGCTGCCATGTACATAGCAAGTCCTATTTTCTATATAATGGTTTGGAAGATTTGATAGATAAGCCAAGATATCTGGTGAGTTCAATCTTGACGCTGTCCAATCAAGCGCTTTAGCTGCGAGTGGAGTAAAATTAGCAGGACCTTGGAGTATGGCCTGCTCGTGATTTCCCATTAGGATAATATCGCAATTATTACGGAGTAATTTGAGGCATTCTCTGGGGTTGGGGCCGTAGCCAATACAGTCTCCAAGGCAAATAATTCTATCTGCCTTGGAGACGCTGATGTCTTCTAAAACTGCTTTGAGGGCTTCTAGGTTACTATGTATATCAGAGATTATTGCTGTATACATGTTTACTCCTTATCACCTCATAATAGTTAATCTTCAAAAATAACTTTGTGAAGGGCAGATACAGCCTTATCTGCATCGGTTGCATTAATCAAAAGAGCAATGTTAATTTCGTTTGCTCCTTGAGAAATCATGCGAATATTAATATTTGCTTCTGCAAGGGCAGTTGTGACTTTAGCCGCAACTCCTGGGGTCCCTGCCATATTTTCTCCCACAATACAGACAATGGCCTTATCTTCTTCAATCGTTACATCACCGTATTTCGATAAACTTTCCTCAACATTTGAAAGATCCGCTGTAGCTGGTGTGCTCAAACTGATTGAAACTTCAGATGTAGAGATCATGTGGATATCGATTTTATTTTCAGAAAATACTTCAAATACTTTTGCCATAAATCCATAAGATCCAAGCATTCTTGAAGATGTAATCGTAACCATCTTGATATGCTTGTGATGTGCTATACTCTTGGCAACTTTATAAGTTTTGCTTAAATTTGAAACAATCAATGTACCTGGTGCTGATGCTTTGTGAGTATTGAGTACACGCACAGGTATGTTATGTTTTTTTGCAGGAATCATAGTAGAAGGGTGTAGAACTTTTGCTCCGTACCATGATAATTCTGAAGCTTCTGTGAAAGATAGTTCTGGAATACTAGAAGCTTTGGGAGCAACCTTAGGATCTGCAGTCATTACTCCATCTACATCTGTCCAAATTTCTACTTCTTCTGCGTTCAGCGCAGCACCAAAAATAGTTGCAGAGAAATCTGAGCCACCTCTACCTAATGTAGCTATATGTCCTTCAGGGCTTATGCCCATAAACCCAGTTGTGATAATAATTTTATCTCCTACCGCTTCGACATTCTTTTTTATAGTAGGATATGATGATTCATCGGGCTGTGCACTGCCGTAATTCGTATTTGTGAGTAGTCCAAGATCCATAGCTGATATAGCAATAGCTTCAGCGTTAAATTCTCTACTAATAACTTCTGCAACGACTCTGTGCGACATTCTTTCGCCAAAACTCATTAGAAGGTCGTATGTCCTATCTGAAAGCTCACCAATCATCTTGATACCGGTAAGCAAGTTTGAGTATCGTTTTAGTAGGTCATCAACAAGGTCTATGGGAAGCCCTAGGTCCTTGCATATCTGATGTTGGAGATCGATTACTGGTTGTGGATCAGCATTACCAGTAAGTGCTTCGCTGCCAGAGTGGACAATTGTATCTGTCATTCGGCAGGTTGGGCTGTTGTGAGCTGATACTACAACAAATGGTTTCCTATCTTTTCGCTCGGTAATAATTCTACATGTTTCACGAATACTCTCTGCAGTGCCGACACTTGTCCCGCCAAACTTCATAACTATCATAACAAAAACTCCGTCCTTTCTCGTGCTTCTTACTTTCTTTTTTTATCTATGGGTAAAAAAATTACTCCACTTATATTGTGACGTATTAGCTTTTATGCCATTTTGCGTATTTGTCTTCTTTCCACATATCTAATTCTCCTCCCATTAAGAGGTGCTTACTAGCAATATCCATTATAGCTGCAGTATCTTTCACAGCATCGTCAATATTATCATTGATTACAAGATAATCATAGTTTGAAATCTTTTTAATTTCATATTTAGCAATTGCAAGACGTTCTTTGATTGCCTGTTCATTTTCTGTGCCACGCCCGCTCAATCTTTCTTTTAGACTTTTTACTGTTGGTGGAAGGATGAATATTGTAACCGCAGAGGGGAATTCTTTTTTTATCGCTGTTGCTCCGTTTACATCTATAACTAACAGTACTGTCTTGCCTTCGGCGATCAGCTTTTCAAGATTTTTTCTTGGAGTTCCATAGAAATTATTATTGAATTCATTATATTCAATAAACATTCCTTCATCTAGATCTGTGCTGAATTCTTCTTTTGACATAAAGATATAATCAATACCATTTTTTTCACCAGGTCGAGGGGCGCGAGTAGTTGCTGTAATTGCTCTTGTAATACCCTCTGAATTTGCAATAAGCTTCTCAGCAATAGTACTCTTGCCACTTCCAGCTGGACCTGATATTACTGCAAGCACTCCACGTTTTTCCATCTTATTCTCTTCCTAATTTATGTCTAGTTTATGTGTAATAAAACCATAATACTGGTATTAAAATACACAGGGTTCCGCCTGCAAAAAACATTAAATATATTTTATATAAATCTTTCTTTTTGTTTGTTAAGAAGATTTTTATCACTGCTCCCTCTTTTACTCCACCCTTAAACAGTATCATTATTGACATTAAAAAGCAGAAATAAAAGAGCACAAATCCGGGAATAAAGAATAGTGAAAGTAGTATTGAGCAGAGTATATTCATGTGTCTACTCCATATTGGCTGCTTGTTCTTTGATCTTCTCTACTGCCATTTTTGCATTCACTGCAAAGGTTGTGATATCTTTGTCATTTGCCTTGCTTGCAGTAGTATTAATTTCTCTAAGTATTTCTTGAGTAAGGAAATCTATGCGTTTACCTATTTCTCCACCTGTGCTGATTGTTGAACGGAATTGTGAGAGATGCGACTCTAGTCTATCCATTTCTTCATTAATATCTACTTTATCAGCAAAGAATGCAACCTCTCGTTCAAGAGCTTGCTCATCACATGGTCTTATAGTATCAAGTTCACTGAGTCTGTTTTTAAGTTTTTCCATCTGTCGTTCAACAACGTTAGGAGCAATTTTAATTGCTTGAGTTCTAAATACTTCGACAGGTTGGACAAGTTCAAGTAACCTGCGGGCAGTTGCTTCACCTTCTATCTGTCGCATTTCAATGAGTTGTGCCAGAGCTTCAGTGGCACATTTAAGGATATTCTCCCATTCTTCTTCTGTAACTGCATCATGGCTTTTATTGTCGAAAATTCCTGGTATAAGAAATATATCTTTTGCTGTGAGATCTTGAGCAATTCCAATTTTGCTGGCAATATTATGAATAGCGTCAACAGTATTTTTGGCAATAGATTCAACTTCTAAAGAATTATCAATTGTGGATTCGCGACTGATAGAAATATTAACATCTACTGAACCACGAGAAATCTTCTTACCAATTAAATCTCTAAGGGGTTTTTCATATGTACCAATAGATGGTCTACTTCTAACGTTGACTTTTAATCCTCTATTATTTACAGATTTGATCTCAAAATGGATCGTGGTAGATTCAATTGTGCGTGATCCAGAGCCAAATCCTGTCATACTGTAAACTGTTTTTTCAAACACAATGTTTCCTTACTTTTAAAAATGGTTATTGGTTTTATAAAAATGAGATTTTTAGAACCTCTAAAAATCTCGAACAAGTAGATAAATCATGCTGAGTCTAATAATAATTTATGTTTCTTGCTCGTCATCAGTTTCTGCAGTTTTATTCTCGGTCGTCTGAGTTGGTGTTGTGTTTTCAGATTTTGCTTTAAGCTCTTCTTTATTTGGCAGATGTTGTAGTACTTTGACCCCCTTAGGAGGTTTGCAAAGAGTAGCAATTTTTCTGCAGGTGATTTCATGAAATTTTTCCTCGCGTAGTGTATCCATTACTTTTTTGGGAAGCATTGGATCGACTTCTAGAGCTCTTTCTCTCGCTTTTTCATATTCATCCCAGAATATCTCTTCATTTATTGAATCTCCTTCACTGGAAGCATCATCAATTATATTACTAAGCCATGCAATCATGCCTCGCATTTGTTCAATTTGTTGAGTACTTAATTTGCCACTTTGCGTCCCTTTATCAAGAGAGTTCTTTGTCGCTTGCCTTGTCTTCATCGCAGTTGAAAATATACTGCGGACATAGGTGAATGCAGTATCTAACTCTCCTATTTTTCTATTAAGATTAAGTATCAGAAGCATCAAAGTGATCTCTTTTTTTACATTATCTTCTTTTCCTGCATAGTCTAGCATAGTGCCGTATTGTGTTATTGCCTTGCCTAGTGCTTCTTCTTCAGAAAGAGGTATTTCTTCCCAATATTTTTTTTGTGCAACGAGATATTCCTCAAATGACATGTAACCATTAGGAATTTTCTCAATGTTTTTTTTAAGGTTCTTACGTTCCCTGAATAACCATGCCAGACGGAGGTAGAATTTTGCGAGCTTTCCGGGCATTTTGTTATTTGGAGACAGAAAACCTTCCTGTACATAACAAGCTAAAATGTGCTTTAAAATGGCTGTTTCGTTGGTAACAGGAAGTTCTGTACAATCTATTCCCTTTCCAAGTTTCACAAGAAAACAGTCCGGATTTTTTGATGCCTTAATAACTTTGCTGCTCATTAATTCGAGCTTACCCTTCCAGAGTTTATCTATTTTCCCTCTGAATACTTCGTTCTCATCTGCAAAATTACAGTATGGACAGTGCCAAATATAAAAATTTTCAGGTTTTATGTGTAAGAAATTATCATCGGTCCATTTATAGCTTAGTACGTGATGATCCTTTTCAATCTCTACTGGCTGGTAGAGCTTGCTTTTAACATAAAATTGAGGTGATTCCTTTTCGCAAACAGGACATTTGACTTTCACCTCAATAAATGGATTTACCTTTTTAGGTTTTTGTTCATCACTCATGGTAACTAATTTTGCTTTAAGCTATAGGTTTTGAGTTTATTTAGATACAGCTTCTTTTGCTGTTTCTTCAATTTTTTCAGCTGCATTTTCTACAGCAGCTTTTGATTTTTCCGCTGCAGTTTTGATTGCTTTTTTAACCTCTGCTTTTTCTGCAATAATTTTTGCTTTTTCAGCTTCAATTTTTGCTTTTTCTGCTTCGGCTTTAGCTTTTGCTTCCGCTTCAACTGCAGCTTTTTCAGCCTTGGCCTTGGTAGCAGCTTCTTCAGCTAAACGCTTTGCCTCTTCTGCTTTTTCTTTGGCTATATTTGCTTCCGCTTCAGCTTTCTCTTTGGCGATTTTTGCTTCTGCTTCAGCCACAGCTTTTTCGGCTTCAAGTCTTTCTTTTTCGGCTTTTTCAGCAGCATTAACTTCTTCTAAAGCCTTCTTTGCTGTTGCTTCTTCATTAGCAATTTTTTCTTCTGACAGTTTATCAGCTTCAGCCGCAGCTTTTTCAGCTTCTTTTACATCAGAAAGAACGCTACTTTTGCTTTCTTTAGCAGCTTCTTCTTCTTTAGTTTTGAGTTCTTCTTGTTTGAGTTTAATCGTTTCGCGAAGCTTTTCTTTATCAACGGTGAGACCGCCTGCGATACTAGCTTCATTCTGATTTGTAATGTAAGAGTTTGTACCAATCATTACTATTACAAAAAGAACAAACAGGTAAACAGTCCATCTGCGAAGAGGATTTTTTGCTCCCATTACACTGTCAGTTGCAGCGCCACCCATACCTGCTAGACCACCACCTTTACCCTCTTGTAGTAGGATAATAGAAATTACTAAAAATGCGAGAATAAAGAATATAAAACCAAGAACATATCCCACGTGTGCTTCCTCCTGAAAATATTAATATTTATGTAAATGTTTAAAAAATAATCGTGATAAATAAAAAAACCTCTGCCTTTAAGAGTAAAGGAAGAGCAAAAATCCTCTAAATTAAATGAGCGTTAGTTCAACGCACTATCATATTTTATATAAAAATGTTTTCTACGCAAGTAAAAAGAGAATAGTCTTTGATTGTTAAAATATTATAGAAAATATTATAACTGTTGCAAGGCTAATATTTTATACTAAAACTATATGTAAATGTTGCTAATTATTGGAATAATATCCAATTATAGTTGATCAAGTTTATTGCTGGACTATAATAATTAGCATGGCTGATTACATTTAAAATCTGAATGAGTGAATAAAATGAAGACTATAACATGGAGTGATTTTGAGCAGGTAGAATTAGTTGTTGGAACTGTTGTTCGAGTTGAAGAATTTTCTCAGGCGCGTAATCCATCATATAAACTTTGGGTAGATTTTGGAGAAAATATTGGGGAACTTAAGTCAAGTGCTCAGATTACTTCTATATATGATTGTGACAAACTTATTGGTAAGCAGGTTATTGGGGTGGTAAATTTTCCTGATAAGCAGATTGGGCCATTTCTGTCGCAGTGTCTTATTACAGGCTTTAAAGGAGAAGATGGGGTTGTGCTCGCTGTTCCTGAAAGGGTAGTACCAAATGGTTCTAAGCTTTGTTGATAAATTATTTAACGAGTATTAATGATACAAACCAGAGTTGTATTTCAGCCTATAAAGTGTAATATATATTATTTGTATTTATGAGAATATGTGATTTAGCTGGTACTGGTATAGGTATAAATACCAGTATTTATACTATATTGAAATTGTGAAAAGGTGCTTTGTAATGGCAGGTAAAAAAAAGATATTGCTGATTGGTGCAACTGGGTCTATAGGTGATAGTACGCTTGCTGTTATACGGACATATCCGGATTTGTTTGAGCTTGTAGGGGTTGTTGCAGGTAAAAATGCCGAGAAATTATCAAATATTGTAAATGAATTTAATGTCAAATATGCTGCTATTGCAGATAAAGACCTTGCTAGTGTTTTACAAAATAATGTAAATTGCAAGTGTAATACATATGTTGGTTGTAATGGAATAATTGAGCTAATAAAAGCAGTGAAAGCTGATATATGTGTGAGCGCAATAGTGGGATCTGATGGATTGTTGCCTACGATTACTGCAGCACAGCAAGGTATGGATATTGCCTTAGCTAATAAAGAATCGTTGGTTGCAGCAGGCGATCTCTTGATGAAGGTTGCAAAAGAGCATTCTGTAAGTATTTTGCCGGTTGATTCTGAGCATAGTGGAATTTTGCAGTGCCTTTGTGCGGGCAGAAAAGAAGAGATAGAAAAAATTATTATTACAGCTTCGGGCGGTGCTTTCAGGGATGCAACAAAGCATGATATTATGAATGCAACTCCTGAAATGGCTTTGAAGCACCCAACATGGAATATGGGTAGAAAGATTACTATAGATTGCGCAACTCTGGCAAATAAGGGCCTTGAAATCATTGAAGCTTATTGGCTATTTGGTGTTAGTCTTGATTCTATCGAGGTTTTGATTCATAGAGAATCTATTATTCATGCCATGGTGGAATATCGTGATGGAAGCGTGATTGCTCAAATGGCAATGCCAGACATGTCACTTCCAATTTTGCATGCACTAACATATCCTAAAAGAATTTTTTACCCTTCTAAGAGGGTGAATTTTAGTGATGTTGGTAGGTTAAGTTTTAAATCTCCTGATTTGGAACTTTTCCCGATGCTAAAGCTTGCATATGAGGTTGGTAGAGAAGGGTGTCTTGCACCAGCAGTGTATTCCGCAGCCAATGAAGAAGCAGTAAAACTATTTCTTGCTGGTAAAATGTCCTTTATGCAGATAGCTCAGAGTACAGAATATGCTCTCACTAAAATAGATACTAAGCTCCATGTTACTTTGAATAATATTCTATCTATAGAAGAGGAAGCTCATGCCTATGTGAGAGATTTTGTAAGCAAGATTTAGGTTTCTAGTTCAATTGATCTATTAATAATTCTGTTAATATTATTATAGAAGTAATTAATTAATAAAGGGGAAGTTTCTATTTATCTTTGTATTTTTGTTCCATGTCTTATATGTTGCATTTGGTGATAATAAAATATGATAATTACGATTTTATGTTATCATAAAAAACAAGAAATGCTAAAATAGAATCTAAGGTAGTAAATGAAGCTTTATTGATTTGTGTTTGTAATTAGTTTTAAATAGGAGAAACATTATGGATCTTAAAGGAAGTAAGACTGCCGTAAATCTAATGACTGCTTTTTCGGGAGAATCTCAAGCTAGAAACAGATATACCTATTTTTCTGCTGCTGCTCGTAAAGAAGGATTCAGGCAGATTTCAGAAATTTTTGAAGAGACTGCTAATCAGGAACGTGAGCATGCAAAGAGGATTTTTAAATTTATGACTGGAGGATCTTCAGAAATCGTTAGTGGAGCGGATTTTCCGTTTGGGATTATTGGTGAAGTAGAAGCAAATTTACGCGCTGCTGCTGCAGGTGAGCATTATGAATGGGAGGAGATGTATCCAAGTTTTGCTCAGACTGCAAGCGAAGAAGGTTTCAAAGATATTGCGTTTGCTTTTGAAGCGATTGCGGTTGCTGAAAAACAGCATGAGAAAAGGTATCTTGATCTAGCTGAGAATGTGAAAAATGGTCTTGTCTTTACCAAACCACAGCCAGTTGTTTGGCGTTGTATGAATTGTGGATACCTTCATGAAGGTACAAGTGCACCACAGGCGTGCCCTGCATGTGCGCACCCAACTGCTCATTTTGAAGTGTTGGGAGAGAATTACTAATATTTAGATGTTCTGCTGCATAATTAGTTTGGTTTATGTGACAACTTAAGGAGATAATAATGGCTGAGTATCAAGGTATATATAAATGTGAATTGTGCGGTAATATTGTGGAGGTAGTGCATGCTGGTGGTGGTGTATTGGCATGCTGTGGGCAGGATATGACTAAAATGGAATCTAAAACTGCTGACAGTTCTACAGAGAAGCATGTGCCTATAATTGAAAGAGATGGAGATAATGTTAAGGTTACAGTCGGCTCTACTCTGCATCCAATGACTGAAGAGCATTATATAGAGTGGATTGAAGTTATTTGTGGTGATAAGAATCAGATCAAGTATCTTAAGCCAGGGGGTGATCCTGTTGCAGAATTTATTTTCAGTTCTGAGGATCTTGAGAATGAAATTGTGGCTAGAGAGTATTGTAATGTTCATGGGCTTTGGAGTTCTAAATAACTTATACTGGTAATATTTTGTTAAAATTAATAAACCTTGCCAGAAGGCAAGGTTTATTAATTTTAATAGAAATATAAACGCTTTATTCTTTTTTTATCTTTTTAAGTAGTACCAGTGTTTCCCAATGTTTTGTTTGTGGAAACATATCGTAAACCGTGCATTCTTCTATACTATACATGCTTAATAGTATTTCAAGATCCTTGAGCAAGGTAAGAGGGTTACAGGACATGTAGCTTATTACTTCAGGTGCGATACGGCAAATTTCATTACAGGCTTTTTCGTCAAGGCCTACTCTTGGTGGATTGACAACTATGTGTTCAGGGCTTTTGTCAAAAGATGCTAGGTATTTAAATGCATCGTCTTCAATAAGTTCAACATTATTTATTTTATTGTTTGATAAATTTGCCGCAGCGATTTTTAGATTTTCTTTTACATTTTCAACCGCAATTACTTCTTTAACATTTTCAGCAATAAGTTGGGCTATAATTCCGGTTCCAGAGTATGTATCAATTACTAGATCTGGTTTTGATGATATGACGTGCTCTTTAATTTTAGTATAAGCTTTTTCAGCGACATCAGGGTTTGCTTGAAAGAAGGTATTTGGAGCAATATAAAATATTTTACCCAGATAGTTTTCTCTAATGTATTCTTCTCCCCAGTATTTTATTGACTCTCCAAAAGATACATCAGACATGCTTTCTTGTAGTAGCCAGTGAACAGAGGTTGCAAGTCCTTCATTGATTATAGTCTCTGCAATATCATTTACTGCTTCTTCATTTTCACTTGATTTGGTAACAATTGACAGTAGAACTTCTCCAAGTCTAGTACGTCTTATTACAAAGTATCGTAAAAACCCGATATGGCTTAGATAGTTATAGCTTTGAAGTTCTTTTTCTTCTGCAAGCTCTTTTGCCCGTTGGAAAGCTTTAAATGGTAGATTACCAAGAAGTGGACATTCTTCAAGGTCAATTACCCATTTATGTGAGTTTCTTTTGCGTAATCCGGCTTTATTAAATGCATAGACATAATCCATTCTCTGGCGATATCCGAGTGGCTTTGGGCTTGTGACAAGGTCAATATTTGATGAGGTGATTTTATTTGACAGTTTTCTTTCATGTATCAATTTTATTAAGACATCCCTTTTTGCCTCGGCTTGAAATGAATACTCTATGTCTTGAAATTCGCAACCTCCGCATTCTCCAAAATGTGTGCATTCAGGGGATATTCTAGGAGCAGTACTCATGGCTTCATCAAGGAGCATTCGGAGCATTTGCTTAGGTTTGATCTTCTTCGTTCTTTTCATGTAATAGTCTCGCTGTAATTTAAGCAGTAAACTGATATTTTTCAGTTATCAAAACAATCAATTTCCTTGATTTCTATTTTGATGTTTGGTGTATTATAGTAAAATTACATTTACATGAAATACAAATTATAAAACTTCTTTTATGGTCTCCAAAAATTTTGTACTGGTGAATGGCTTACTAATAAAAGCTTTTATTTTGCCTTCAGTAATCAGTTTTTCAACCTTTGAAGATTTATCCATTCCTGATGAAAGGATTATTTTTACTTCCGGATTCATCTCAAGAAGGTGCTCGGTGGCCTCTTCTCCTCCCATTATTGGCATTACAAGGTCCATAATTACAAGGTCAATTATATGACTTCTTTCAAGATACATTTTGAGTGCCTGTTCGCCATTCTCTGCTAGTAAAATATTATAGCCACATTCTTCTAATATTGATCTTTCAAGTAATTGGGCTATTTGCTGGTCGTCAACAAGCAGAATAGTTTTATCTTTGGTGTCATTCTCAGGAGTATTATTTAAAGTTTTCAAGTAAGATTTTTCGGATTTAATTGGCAGGTAGATAGTAAAAGTTGTTCCTTTGTTTTCTGAGTCCTTAATCTCGATAGCTCCATTGTGTGTGACAATAGTATTGAAAATAGTAGAAAGTTCTAAGCCTATTTCTTTAGACGTGTCTTTAGTTGTGAAAAATGGATCACATACTTTATTTAGAATTTCTGACGAAATGCCGCTTCCTGTATTAGATGCAGCTATTGAGATATAGTTACCGGGTTTTATGTTGAATGTTGAATGTTGACAATATTCATGAGACAGGAATGTGTCAGCAGTTTTTATTGTGAATTCTCCATATTCAGATATTGTATCTCTTGCATTTATACCAAGGTTGATCAAACTGTTCTGAAGTCTGGTCATATCTCCAAAGGTAATATGATTTTTCGCAGTTAACTCAGAGTTAATAGTGATGTTTGTACCAATTGAATGCTTAAGAATTGATATGGCTTTATTAATGCATTCGTGTATATCAATTACTGTGAATAAAAGGGGGGGCTGTCTTGTAAATGAGAGGAGCTTTGCTGTTAACTCTGCGGCTTTCTCTGTCGTATTAACAATATTTTTAGCGTAGTTATTTATATTTTCATCTTTTGTGTTCATGCAAATTAAATCAGCAAAGCCCATAATGCCACCTAATAAATTATTAAAGTCATGGACTATGTCTCCAGTATGTTTACCGATGGTTTCAAATTTCTGGTATTGTCGTAAGTTTTGCTTTAGTTCGTATCGCTCTGAAATGTCATATAGAATTAGTATCGCACCACTCAAATTACCATTATGATCCCGTGTGGGTGAAGCACTCAATGTTAGGTGTTTAATGAGTCCTTCGTCTGTGGTGAAAATATATTCATCAGGCAATATAATATGTGAGTTAGTATATAATGCTTTTATGATTGGATTTTCAATCATTAGCATAGATTCTGATTCAAAAAACTGTAAGGAGTCATTGATGTGGTTATTGATAAGAATATTTTCAGTTTTATTCAGTATTTCAAGTGCAATCGGGTTGGCATTAATTATTATTCCATTCGCATCTGTTACAATAAGTCCATTGGTAATAGATTCGAAGATGACTTGTAGTTGCTCCTGGCTTTTTTTAAGAGCTATCTCATTTATTGTTCTTTCAGTAATATCTTGTATTGTTCCTTTGATCACATTGAATCCATTGGTTGTTTTTGAAATTGTTCTAGCTTTTATATTGATATACCTCTGCGTATTCGGGGTGTCTTTAAGTCTGTATTCTATATCCTTACTCAGTGTGTGTTCGTCTATTATCTGATTGATAAATTGAAAAATATTTGATTGAATAATTGCTGAATCATTGGGAAGAAATGATTTAAAGGATTCAGTAATACTTACATGTTCATTGTCAGGCTGAGAAAGGTGTAGAATCTCCCAGAATTTTTTTGAAGCTGTTAACATATTATTTTCAGTGTTAAGTTGCCAGCTCCCAATTAATAATAATTTCTCCGTTTCAATAAAGCGATCTTCGCTTAAGGCTAATTTATTTTCAAGTTTTTCTTTTTCATTTTGTATTTTTGTAATAACAATATTCTGAGATATAATCATAGATACCTGTTCAGCAATTATTGTCAGTGTTTTGCACATTTGTTTAAATTTTTTAGAATTTACTACCGGTACTTTATGAAAAGCTTTGGTAAACTCTTCTAGGTTAAGATCAAGTTCTTTTGCAAATTTAATTTGCTCTTCTGTGAGATCATTAAAAGAATTTTCATCTGAATATCGTATTTGCCCGATCAGCCAGTATGCTATAATTTTATTACCTGCCCAGATCGGAGTGCTACTGTTGACTAAACCACCACTTGAGCATTTTGTGATTTGGTATGAGCCACGTGTTGGTTTGAATTTGGAGTTTGAATAGCAACATTTTTCTCTCCCTTTTTGTGTTGTTCTTATTAGTGTGCAAAAAGAAGGGAAATTTGAACTTTTGGTAATGATGGTTCCTTTGTCAGATATTATATATGAAGCAACATTAATTGTGTCTGCAAAAGAATTTTGTAGGTTTTGGAGCAGATCTATATCAAAGAAATCTGTTAACTCGGCTTTATCTTTGTCTATTGGATATTTAGATAATTTATAAAGTTCATCATGAAGGCTTGTTTTAAGGGTATCATTTGAAAAAATTTCTTTCTGAAAGATTAAAATTTGCTGTATTTTGCCTTCTTGGCTAGACTTTATAATTTTGAAAGACATTAATATACTAATATAGTTATTTTCTTTGGTAAGAATTTTAAATTCTATCGGGGCAATATTTTTAAAATTTGTAGAAGTGTTAAATTCATTTAAGCGAGTTTGAACTTTATCAATATCATTCTGGTGAATAAGTTTTTCCCATGTTGAAATGGAATAATCAAATTCATTTGGTTTAAAGCCGATTATTGAATAACATCCAGGGGAGAAGTAATATTTTGAATTTTCTATATCCCATTCCCAGAAGCAAACTTGCGAGTATCCAACTATAGTTTCAAAGAGTAGTTTCTTTTTCGCCAAAATTGATCTTTCTGCCAAAAGAGAATTTTTAATCCGCTTATTTTTGATTATGAGAATAGATGTCGCAATTAGTAAAATGATTATTGCATAAACTAGTAGCATTGTGTTATTTTGAAAATTGCTTTGTAGCAGATGGTTGGTTTTAGAGTGTGTCTCACTTGCTTTTAGTGTAGATAATGTGATAAAATATAGTAATATCGCATAGAGCGATTTTTTTTTTGTATTTGAAATTAAGAAAATAAAAGTTTGGACTAATATTATTATTTGCATATTTTATACTCAGTCAAAGCTTTATAACTCATTAATAAATAACGAGGTTAAAAAGAAACTACAATGTGAATACACTGCAATTAGTATAACATTTTTTCTAAAAATGCAAAGAATTAAAAACCTTAATGCCGGTTTCGTCTATACCTAAAATTTTAAAAACGAGATTATTTATAGCAGTTGTAGCCTTTAACCTTTCTAAGACTTTGTTCTTGCCTGTGAATTTTCCGTTAATTTCAGAAACTTCATTATATAATTTGTCAAGAATAGTTTGTTCTTTTTCGTTTGGTAAAATAATAGGTAGCTGTTGTATATCTGATTTAGAAAGATAAATACTGCGAAGATCGTCAGGGCAGTTGCGACATCTTTGAAAGTAGAAGTTTGCATAACGTGAATTGAGTATGCAGGCAAGGCTGGAACATGAAAGTCCTTTTGCTGTTTGAATACAGTATAGAGTGCTTGAAAATGCGGTACGAGTAGTGTCAACAGCGGCAGCTAATGGGCTGACAGTTCGCTTTAGAAGTATTTTCTCATCAACGTAATACTCTTTTTTCTGAGGAATTCGTCGCATTAGGTTTTTGCGCATAAGTATGAATTCACGTTCATCTCCAATATAGAATGGCTCTATCGCTTCACTTATGATTATTGGTGTCCAGTCCGAGCCCGGACTAGAAAGTCTTTTTGCCTTACTATCGCTTACAGATGCTCCGGTGTAGATTTCGGATATGTCACCCAAAATTCTTCCTTCTGATTTTATTCTTTCAATATGTTTTTCTAAAATTTCAGGGATAAGTCTTTCGTGTTCATTAATTGGTGAGACTCCGTTTTTTAGGAGTTCTTCTGCTTTAGATAGCAGAACAGCCATTTTGAAAGGTTTACTAATGCATTCATCTGCTCCAGCATTAAAGACACTGTCAATTTCACCAATATTTGAGTTACTTAGTACAGCCAGTACAGGGATTTTATTAAATTTTTCAGTATTTTTGAGTGCGGTTATGAATGATTTTAGGATATTTTCATTTTGATTTATTGAGATTATTATGAGATCTAGTTTATTAGAAGTTACTGCATTTTTCATGCTTTGTGGGTCTGTAACCTCTGTACAGTTAAAACCTCTATTGGTTAGTCCAAAGTAAATTTTGCTGGAAATACTAGGGGAGAACATAGCTAATAAAATCTCAGGCATGTATGTTCTCCCAAAAAACAGATACTTTTTTATACATTAAAATATAAATTATGATTTGTAAACAGAGTCCGGGTCAAATACCTTTGTTCCTTCTTCGATAATTTTACCTTCATCTGTTACTTTCCATGAAAAACAACTTCTATAACCAGTGTGGCATGCACCACCATTTTGTTTGATTTTGAATAATATAACATCTTTATCGCAATCGACAAAAATTTCTTTTACTTCTTGAGTGTGACCTGATGACTCACCTTTAACCCAGTATTTCTGGCGACTTCTACTCCAGTATGAGCATAGCTTTTTTTCAAATGTATCCTTTAGGCTGTCTTTATTCATATAGGCAACCATTAGGATCTCGCCAGTTTTATAGTCCTGAGTAATTGCCGGAATGAGACCATTGTTGTCAAATTTTAGTTCATCTATAAAAGATAAATCCATTTTATACTCCTTTTATTTCTATTTTTATATACGTTTACACGAGAGGATTTATTACAGAATAATTATACAAAATTATAATTTATATAACCAGAAATTTTATTAAAATATAAGTATAATTATAAATATTGTCATAAAAAAGAAGGTTTGGCTGGCAAAATCTTGTATTTTATCAACTATAACCGTATAATGTATTGATAATTATATTTTGTAGTCTAGTGTTTGATAGAGGTTAAATTAGTGGCGGGTAAAAAATTTATTACGAAAAAACGAGGAATAATAATTGCATTAATGTTGATCATTATTGCAGGGGTATTCTCGGTGGTGAGTGTTATTACTGGTATTATCAGTAGTGAAAAGACTGAGGAAAAATTATTTGTTCAAAATAAAGTTGAACAGGTGTTGGATGGTTCAAAATTATTAGCGCAAGATTATATAGTAAAGCGGAAGCTTGAAAGGGATAAAATTAGGGAAAGTTTAAATAAACAGGCTGCTACTCTAATAGGGGATATTCAGGTTTTTCTTCAAGCGGCAATTATTAAAAAAGAAGCAGATTTGGCTCAGGACAGCTTGAATGAAATGAGGAAAAAAAGGGAGCGTTTAGCGGCTTTTGCTTTACAGCGCTTTAGTTCTATGACTAAAGAGATGTTAAGACTTAAACAAGATGTAACTAGAATGCAAATAAATCTTGATAACTTTATCAATGATGCACAGAATAAACTGGATCCTGCTACGACTTTATTAGGGAGCAGTTCGGGACAAGTGAGTAGAGAATTACCAGAAATACTTGCGAAAATTAAGAGTAAAAATATTGAAAATAGTAAAGCCTTTAGAGAACGTGGGAGTGCTAGCGCAAAAAATGAAGTAGTGAAACTTCGAGAACTTAGGACATTTCTTGATGATAAGAATATAAGTACTGCGATTGATCCAGAACAGTTAGTCAATGAATTGACCCCTGATATTGCTAATTTACTACCTGAAAATTCAATTTTGACAATTTCTAGAGCCGGAGGAAAGGTTCTTGTTAGTCTGGGGAGTATTGAAGATAGCTCTGATGAAATCAGTGTTGAAGTTGCAAGGACAATGATTTTTCAAATAATGGGGAATAGTTATCAGCTTATGTTGTCTTTAAGGCTTAATGATAGCAATGTAATTGCGAAACAAAATATAGCTGAATTTAGTGCTTTGTTACAGAATTATATTGTTAGAACATTGGATACTAAAAAATATAGCGGGTATATATTTGACGGTGGTCATGAGCTACTAATGTCGTTTCCTGAGAATTTTGGACTGAAAACAAGTATTCCTGAAAATGGCTGGGATGAACTTTTAGCTGCTAATATTACTACATTCTATAAAGAATTAAATGTAAAACTTGATGGTTTAAATTTCGGTTTAGGTATATGTTATGAGATGAAACATATAAGTATTGAAGAAAGAATAAATAAGATAATTGAAGAGAATCCAGCAAATGCTGTATTGCTCGTTATTTTGGCTATTGTAATTTTACTTGCAGTAATAGTAATTTGTGTGTTTGGCTGGCGTGAAAATGGCGGTGGACATTCTAGTGGGGTATACGGATCGGCGACTTCCAGTATTGATATCCGCAGTATTAAACCTGAGCTGGGTAGTTTAAAGAGATTACAGAAAATGAACAGAGGCCATAACGTTGGAGGCAGTAAAATTCTAGATTATACAAGAAATGAAGCATTAAAAGAATTGGTTGCAAGGGTTAGAGGTTCTAGTTTAGAGGGGTTGAGTTCGTATGATGCCGAGGGTGGCAAATTAACACATAAATCAGAACTTAGGGAATATATAAAATAAAGGATTTGAAAAACAAGTACTATGTATGAAAAACACTGGGGACTGGTTGATAAACCTTTTAGAAATACTCCTGACCCAAATTATTTTTATTTTTCTTCTCAGCATGAAGAAGCACTAACGAGAATGTTGTATTGCATTCTTGAGGGACAAGGCGGAATGATGCTTTCAGGTGAAGTTGGAAGTGGGAAAACTTTACTTTCAAGGATTTTAATAGATGAACTTAATCCTGAAAAATATGAATGTGCTAGTATTGTTCATTCAAATCTAGATGCAACAGAGTTGCTGTGTGATATTCTCAGGCAGTTTGGTTGCAACGCTAGAGGGCTGGACAAGCCTAAAATGCTTGGCTTATTAGGTGATTGTTTTAGGGAACACCAAAAGGTTGGTCGTTCAACCGTTATCATTATTGATGAAGCACAGATTACACTTGATGCTGTTACTCTTGAAGAGATGCGATTACTAATGAATTTTCAGCAGGACCGGAAGTTTTCCGTAACACTTCTTCTTCTTGGTCAACCGGAAATGAGAGAAAGGATTAAACAGTCTCAACAGTTTTTACAGAGGCTGAGTGTGCGTTATCACCTTGAAGCATTATGTCATCAGGATGCGATTAGTTATTTGAGGCATAGACTTACAGTAGCCGGTGGTAAGGAAGAAATATTTACTTCGGAAGCTGAGGAATTGATCGCAACGGCATCAAATGGCGTACCTCGTTTGATCAATGGATTGGCTGATATGTCTTTATTGGCTGGATATGGCAAAAGAGCGCCACTTGTCGATAAAGAAATAGTAAGAGCAGCTCTCATCGATATGAATAAATAAGTTTAGATTGTTATTTGTAGCTATTTATTGCTTCTAGTTCAATTAATTTTCTTTTAATTGTTATCCCACTAGAAAACCCAGTAAGTTTTCCATTCGCTCCTATTACTCGGTGGCAAGGGATTATTATTGGTACTGGGTTTCTGTTATTTGCCATGCCTACAGCTCGAGCAGCTTTGATGTTACCTATTTTTCTGGCAATGTCCCCATATGTACATATTTTCCCATAGGGTATTTTTTGTAAAGCGCTCCAGACTTTTTTCTGAAATGGTGTTGCTGATATATCTAGTTTTATATCAAAACTAATTAAGGAGCCATTAAAGTAATTATCAAATTGTTTTTTTTCATTAGTAAAGAATTCGTCGTCTTTGTGCCATGAAGTGTCGATATTAAACGTCTTTGTTTCTTCACCTGTTTGCAGGTGTACATAGCTAATTCCAGCTTTACTCCCAACAAGAATGATACCGCAGAATGGGCTGTTAAAACTAGTATATTTGTATATCATAGTTATATTTTTCTGTTATTTATTATGTTGAAATATTAGGACTAATGCCTTATGAAAATATTATATTGAGGGTGCATAACTGTTTTAAATTGTTTTATTACTCATTGTCTTTATAGGGTTTTTTCTCATAAATTTCATAAGCCTTTACTATCTCAGCTACCAAACGATGCCGGACAATATCTTCATTGCTGAGATTTATTATAGAAATACCCTTTATATTCTTTAGTATACTCGTTGCATGTAGTAATCCGCATCTTTCAGGATTTGATAGGTCTACCTGAGTTGTATCTCCAGTTACAACACATTTTGAGCTCCTACCTAAACGGGTAAGAAGCATTTTCATCTGACTAGGAACGGTATTTTGAGCTTCATCAAGAATTACGAACGCTTTGTCCAAAGTTCTTCCCCTCATGAAAGCTAGTGGTGCAATTTCAATTACACCAGTGTCTAGGTAGTGGGTCATCTGCCTTCTGCCAAGCATATCGGCAAGGGCATCATAGATAGGTCTTAAATATGGATCTACCTTTTCTTTCAAATCTCCGGGTAAAAAGCCAAGATTTTCTCCTGCTTCTACTGCGGGGCGGGTAAGAATAATTCTTTGTACTTCATCTCTTCTTAGCGCCTCTACAGCGCAGGCTGTTGCAAGAAATGTTTTACCAGTACCTGCTGGGCCAAGAGCAAAAACTAGTCCATTATCCCTTATTGATTTGATGTATTTTTGCTGCCCTTCAGTTTTTGCCTCAATTATACTGCGTTCGGTTTTGATGCTTAGAGAAGAGCTGTTTTTAAAGTCATTTTCAAGCGAAATTTCTAGAATCTTAGTTATATCCTTCTGTCCATTCTCAATTTTACGAATAATTTTGTAGAGTATGCTTGTGGCTTTATTGACTGCTTTTACTTCACCATCAAGTAAAATGATTTCACCTCTTGTGATAACTTTTATTGCAAACTTATCTCTGAGTAATCTAAGATTTTTGTCATTTGTCCCAAATAGTGTTTGTTGTTCTTCCGGACGAAAAGGTAACTCTATCTCTTTGCGCATATTTTTTTAATCCTAGATACTCAAAAAAAACGGTTTTAACCGCTGATCAGTCCAACTTTAATTAGCTCTTCTTTTAAGCTTTCAGGTGTGACAGGTTTGATCAGGTAACCTTCACAACCTTTATTAAATGAAGAAAAGACATCTTCACCAGAATCTTTTATTGTTACCATGAGAATTTTGGCTTCAAGATCATTTTTGTAAACTTCCATCTTGTCTTCCCATTCTCTCATTTTGGCTACAACTTCTCGCCCATCTGTTCCCCCAAGATCAATATCCATGGTAACTAATGAATATGGCATGCCATCATTATGAGCCGCTACAAATATATCTAAAGCAATATCACCATTAGGCACAGCATCAACGTCCCCATATTCGGATAATAAGGCTTTAATTTGCACTCGGTTAACGTAGTTATCATCAACTGTAAGAATTCTCATTTTTGCTCCTTTTTATTAAGGTTACTATATTATAAAATTTTGTGTAAAGTATTGCTAGTACTATTTTATGACTTCTTATTGTGCTCTTGCACATAATCTTTTATGTTGCCAAATTCAATTTTCATCTCATAAATTAAGTTTGAGGTTTTTTCAAAGTATGTTTTTATAGAATTGTATTCTAATGTACCGGCTACTTTTGATAACTTTTTAGCTGTTATACTCGCAGCTCCTCCTTTTAGCTTATGAGCTAATCTGCGTAGTGCTTCAGAATCTTTATTGCGGTTAGCTTCTTCTATTTCAGGTATAATATTAGTTTCAGCAGATTTGATAAAGTTTGTTAATGCCATGTTAAAAATCATTTTATTATTACCAAATAATTTGTATGCTTCGTCAAAATCAACAGGATTTTCTATTTCTGCTTTTTTATTCATTTTATTATTCGAGTTATTGCTGCTCAATTTATAGAGGTTATTCTCAGAAGTAAATGTGTTGTTCATGGATTTTTCTTTTGCTTTATCAGAAATTGATAGTGGAGAAATATGGCAACTTTTAGGGAGCCATTTTAAAAGAGATGCTGCTAGTTCTTCTATATGCGTTGGTTTACTTAATATACCGTTCATTCCCACTGCTTTGCAAACATTTCTTATATCTTTATCTGCATTTGCTGTTAGAGCAATGATTGGGATTTTTTCGTAATGTGGATAATCAATTCGTATTCTACGGGCAGCTTCAATTCCTCCCATTTCAGGCATTTGCAGATCCATTAATATTAGATCAAAGAAGATCCTCTTGCAGTTTTCAACTGCAATTTTACCATTATTTGCAATGAGGACGTTTAACCCCAGATATTCCAACTGACTACGTATTAGATCCTGATTGACTTCATAGTCTTCAGCAACAAGTATTGTGCCGGTAAATTTATTCGCATTATCTCCTGGGGTGCTGCTATTTTCCCGAGTAATTTTTATAAGATCATTTTCAGAAATATTGGTATTTAACGAGAGTGTGAACCAGAATGTACTTCCTTTTCCAAGTTCGCTCTCAAGACACATCTCCCCTCCCATGAGAGTTACTAATTTTTTTGAAATAGTGGTTCCAAGACCTGTTCCTCCATATTTTCTAGTGGTGCTTCCATCAGCTTGAGAAAATTCATCAAATATAGATTTTTGTTTGTCTTTGGGTATACCGATACCAGTATCAATTACAGAGAAATAAACGTCGGTATGATCACTTTCGATATTAGTGACCTCAGTTTTGACGGTAATAGATCCTTTTTCAGTAAATTTAATTGCATTACTCAAAAGGTTTACAAGAACTTGCTTGAAGCGTAGTGGGTCAAAGATTACAAATTTTGGAGTGTCATTACTGATTTCGAGGGTGAGGGAGAGATTTTTCTTAGTTGCCGATTCTTTATGCGATTCAGTTGTCTCTTGTAGGCACTTATGAAGATCAAAAGGAATATATTCAAGATCTAATTTATTTGCTTCAATCTTAGCATTGTCAAGCAAGTCATTTAGCAGTAGAAGCAGGTGGTCAGATTCAGATAAAATGGTCTTTACATTTTTTGAAAATGATTCATCAGGGTGCTCAAGCAAGACTTTTTCTGAATATCCTATAATAGCATTGAGTGGTGTTCTGATTTCATGTGAAATATTGGCAAGAAATTCGTCTTTGGCTTTACTCAGAGTTACCGCTTCTGCTCGAGAAGATTTTAATTTTTCTTCATATCTGTTACGAAGCAGAATTTCCTGTCTCATTCTTTTTTGGTATTGAAAGCGTTTCTCAAGATTATTAACCATTTCATTAAATGATTTTTGTAGTAAGCCGAGTTCTCCATATCTATTAATATTAAGTTTGTGGTTAAAAATTCCACTATGCACAAATGTTATCATTTTTAATATTTTATTGATTGGATTGATAAGATATTGATACAGTATATTTGCAGAAATTATAACTATAAGTATTAGGCTGATTATAGGAATTATGTTGCTTAGTTTAAATAATTTTAAGATACTTTCAAATTCAGACTTCGTTTGTGACGCTATAATGCAGAGATTTGTTGAGTAGTTGAGAGGGCTCACTGGCAAAGAATAAGCGATAATATTTTTATTGGTAGTGGTATCATTGTATTCAAAATACCCCTTAATATTAGAGTAGGCATTGTCAATTGCAGTAGGAATATTGCTGATGGTGTCTTCTTCTGCATCGTTGTTGGAGGTAATAATTAATCCACTGCGGTTAATTATTGCCAAAGACGTATCTGAGTTTAGTCTTATACTATCAAAAAAATGATGAAATATTGTTGAACCGACTATTGTCAATAAATAATCGTTGGTATTGTTCAAAGGGGTAATAATTGGAAGTAATATTCCAGATTCAGAGTTTATAACTGTAAGCTGCTGCTGATATTTTTTAAGATGCTGTTTAAAATTTAATATATCAAAAAGTTTGGAGTCTTTTGAATATTTAATAGTGAGACCATTATTCAAATTAAATACCCCTAGTCCTATAATATTGGGATTGTTGTTAAATTCTTTTTCTAATATTTTAGATATAGATTTGGATGAGTTATTAGTTGAATTTATGTTGTTAGCAATTGATATGCTGCTATTTATATATGAGTCAAGAATATTTGTAATGCCTATCGTCGCAGATAAAGACAAGTTCTCAAGGTTTTCGGTTCGTAAATTTTCAATTGTTTTTGCTTGTGATGAGAACTCAAATATAGTATTTATTGCATAGGGTATTGCTGCAACAATGAATAGAATTATTAATATAAGATAAAATAAAGGCTTCTTAGGCTTCATAGCACTTTAACTTTCTTAACCATTTTACAATAAGTAAGTGTGGATTGTTTTAACAGTTTATTCTTGTACATATATTATTGATAATTTCTCTCATTTGAATAGAAGCATCTTCAGCTGCAGATACAATCTCCTCAATAGTTGCTTCTGCCATGTCATCAGGATTATTTACATTAGTTATTGCTGAAAGCCCAAAGAGTTTTACGCCGCATTGTATTGCTACTATTGCTTCTAGTACAGTAGACATTCCAATAGCTTGGGCACCAGAATTCTTATACATTCTTGTTTCTGCCGGAGTCTCAAGTGATGGTCCTTTGACTGCCACATATGTACCCTTATGCAGAATTTTATTGATTGAAGATGAATAATTGAGTGCGTGCTGTATCAGTTCTTTGTCCCATGCTTTACTCATATCTGGAAAGCGATCTCCCCATTTTTCACAGTGCGGGCCAACAAGCGGGTTAGATCCTGTGGCATTTATGTGATCTTCTATTACCATTACTTCACCAGCTTTATATGATGGATTTAATCCCCCTGCGGCATTGGTTAAAATAAGAGTTTCCATGCCTGCCATACTGAGGGCTCTTATTGGTAAGGCAATATCCCATGGCGAATAGCCTTCGTAAAGGTGAAAACGCCCTTGAAGAATAAAAACAGGATTGCTAGATATTTTCCCCCAAGAAAGAACTCCTCTGTGAGATTCAACAGTTGAAGGTGGAAATAGCAATTCTGGGTACTCAACACTACCTTCAATATCCATATCTCCAATTAAATCTCCTAGTCCAGTACCTGCAATTATTCCTATACTTGGAAGAATCCCTACAAATTTATTAATTCTATTTACAGAGGCAGAAATCTTTGATTTATATTCTTCTATGTTCATAATAAAATAACTTTCTTTTTGTTAATTAAATTAATATTTGTTTATTACGCTTGACATTAATTATAGATGATACCATAAGTTCTGTAAATTATAAAATAATGTTTTTAAAAGATCTAAAATAATCAATTATAATTTTGATTATTTAGGAAAATATTATTAATATTAGTAATATAAAAAGTTAACAATTCTATTGCAATAAGGGGAAATCGTGGATTACTTATATAATGATAATATAATAAACTATCATATATATGGTGGAGGTTATAAAACAATTTTACTGATTCATGATATTGGTACCTCTAGTTGTGATTTTAACAGGTTAATAAATAAGCTTAGTTCTCGGGCAAAGTTGATAACTATCGACTTATGTGGACATGGACAAAGCTACATACCTAGATCTACGGTGTCACTTAAAACTATGGCTAGAGAGATAGTTAATTTTCTTTTAGATTGTTATATCGGCAAAGTAGATGTTGTGGCTGCAGGTGTTGGTGGGGCAGTTGCTTTGGAAGCATATAATATGTTTGAACGAATATTTGGGAGCTTTGTTTTTCTAGACACTTTTATTTGTAAAACCGTGTGGCAGCAGTTTTCTGAACATGTACGTCCTTTCAATGATCAAGAAAAGTATAAACGATTTAGGGATATTTTTAAAAGGTGGATTCCCGCAATAAGAGAGGATTTTTTTATTTTTTGCGATGAGTTTGATGGAAGAGATATTTTTAAATTATCACGTAACAGAATGCTCTTTGTATACGGAGATAGAGGTAAAAATTTAGTTGTAACAAAATCTTCTATGAATTTACCTGCGTTTACTAATGTCGATATCTTTTTAATAAATGGAGCTGATAGATCGATGCTTGAAAATAACTATAAAGATGTCGAAACGATTATTATAAAGTATCTCTTTGACTATGAAGAAGGATGGAATTCTGAAGAAGGTGAAAAGAATACAGATGATTCTGAGCCAGATATTAGTAATTTGATGTATTTGCGTTAATTTTAATATAAATTTTACGTATTCTTTTGATTTATGTTGCAGAAAATTATAGAAAAGTGTACTCTAGAATATTGGAGAAATAGTATTAAAAGTTTTGTGAAAATTGGTTGTATTCTGACTTGGGAAGGTGAACTTATGAATCGAACTGTAGCTGTAATTCTGGGTGGTGGAAAAGGAACGCGTCTCTATCCTCTAACTAAAGAACGCAGTAAGCCTGCTGTTCCAATTGGTGGCAAATTTAGGTTAATTGATGTGCCGCTTTCAAATTGTATTAACTCGCAAATTATGCATATATATGTGCTTACTATGTATCAGTCAGCGAGTCTTAATCAGCATGTATCCACCGCATATAGATTTGATGCTTTTTCGGGCGGATATGTAGACATTTTGGCTGCCGAACAGACCAATGACGGGGGGACGTGGTTTCAAGGAACAGCTGATGCTGTAAGACAGAGTTGGAGGCATATAACTGATAAAGCTAGACCAGAGAACATTCTTGTACTTTCTGGTGATCATTTATATAAAATGGATTATCGAGAATTTTCTAAAGTTCATCAAGATGCGGGTGCAGACTTTTCTATTGCGGTACAACCTGTAACTAGGCAAGAAGCACCAGAGCTTGGGCTGTTGAAAACAGATGAAACAGGTAGAATTATTCAATTTGCTGAAAAGCCAACTAGTGATGAAGAACTTGATGCAATGATGGTTGATACTACTACCTTTGGACTTTCTGAAAGTGAAGCTAGGAGAAGACCTTTCCTTGCAAGTATGGGTATATATCTTGCGAAAATGGATTCCATGGATGAAATGATTCATCGCGACACAGATCAGACAGATTTTGGAAAACATATCATTCCCCAGGCAATAGAAGAAAGGGTGGTTCAGGCGTACTGTTTTAATGATTATTGGGCAGATATAGGTACAGTTGGTGCTTTTTATGATGCAAACATTGATTTAGTAAAAACACTTCCTAAATTCAATCTTTTTAATTCAAGCATGCCTTTATATACTCACCAAAGATTTTTACCAGGGGCGAAAATTAATAGAGCCTCTGTAGAAGGGGCTTTGCTAAGTGATGGTACAATCGTAGATGGTGGCATGGTTCGTGACTCTCTAATTGGAGTACGTACAAGAATTCAACCAGGGGCAACAATTGAATCATCTTACATCATGGGCGCTGATTACTATCAGGATTCATGCGACGATAGACCATTTATTGGTATTGGATCTGGGGCATATATTAAACGGGCTATTGTTGATAAAAATAGTTCAATTGGACATGGTGCTCAGTTGGTAAATAGAGATAATATTGAATATTATGATGATCCAGATGGACGGTTCCATGTTAGAGATGGAGTCATAATTGTCTGTAAAGATGCGATTATACCGGATGGTTTTGTCTTCTAGATATTAAAGCATATATTATATAAATAGCCTGAGATTTTTATTCAATTCTCAGGTTATTTATATTTAAACAAAAAAGCAAATATTACTGGAGTCTATTCATTATTAATAATTTGACTAAATCTTTACCAATCCTGTAAAAATGACTTAATTTAATCTTACTGCCTTCTACATCAACCCATGTGTTTAAAGGATATTCAATTACTTTTTTTTCAAGTATTTTTTTGTTGTTATAATGTTCCTGAAGTCTGATTAGTAGTTCAATATCAAAACACCAATTACTGATGAGTTTGTCTTTAAAACAAATTTCTGCAAATTCGCTGGTGAAAATTTTAGCTCCACACTGTGTATCATAGATCGCGACATCTAATATTATACATGCTAAAGTTGCAAAAAATCTGCCGAGATAATGTCGTGTTTTTTTTCTGATTATATTGTTACCGAGAATTTTAATTCTTGCTCCCATTATTAGCATTATTTTGTTCTCTAGTAAAAGTTGGTTATACATAGGTTCGAGTTCGGAAAAAGGTGTCGCTAGATCCGCATCCCAGTAGCCGAATAAGTTATAATTTGTAGCATCAATTCCACGTAGTATTCCTGCTCTGACGCTTTCTGCCTTGCCCATATTTTGAGGGTTTGATATAATATTTATCCGGTCAAAATTATTCATTTTATTAAGAATATTGAGTGTTTTATCAGTACTGCCATCATCTACAAAGCATAAGTTTAACCATGAGAATTTAGATACAGCATCTGTGAAATTATTAATTTGAAGACGTGATTCTTCATTATAGCACGGAATAACCAACCATAGGTTATTAGCGTTTTTGGTTACCATTATTGCTTTTTCCCTTTTCTGAAGCTATTATATTTTTCTGAAAGTAGGCAATATAAATACAATATGTATTTAATAATATTAATGAAATGAAAGTTATAGGGGTTGACTGAACCCAGAGTAATGGGACAAATAAGCCGTATATCCCCCCCCAACAGATAATTTTTGTGAGCTGTTTTGTTCTCAGTGCATACATTCCTGTAAGTAAAAACGCGGGGTAAGAATAAATCATTATATGAACTTCTGAATGAGGGTGTATCAGCAGTATAGTTGTAGAGAATACTGCAAGCATAAATGCACTAGAGGTTAATTCTTTTTTTATATTAATGCAATTTCTTTTTTTAACTAAATAGTCACTAATAATGATTATAGAAATAGTAACTAGAACGGAGCAAATTTTTATAATCTTACTTTGAAGCTCTGGTAATAACCAGATAATGGATCTATAAAAGGTAGTGAAAAATTCAACATAATTGTAATTAGACTTTGAGCGAGCTTTAAAAACGTAGATAAAATCGGTATATAGTGGTATCCCGTCTACGTATATTAATGGAAGTAATAGAAAAATAAGTGATGACGCTCCTGCTATAAAAATTATTTTCCATTCTTTTCTAAAAACTAAGTAAGGAATAAATATTAAAGGAAAGAATTTTAATGTTATACCAAAGCCTAATATGAATCCTGCTAAAAAGTTATTTCTTTTTAAATATAAAAACATAAAACTTGTAATAGTTAGAAGTAAAAGCGTATTGGCTTGTGCATAGATAAAATTATTTTGAATAGGTTCAAAAAGTAATGCGGATATTCCTGCTGTAACAGGGAATCTCCAGCCTTGAGGTGGTGCGATTCCTATTAAAAGTGCAATACGTAAAATAAGGTATAATGATAATATGGTACATATTGTAATAATTGAATACCAAAGAATATTTTGTGTCATTATTGATAATGTCGATAATGGAGCTAAAATAGTAGCAAGAGTAGGTGGATAGCAATAAAGTCCTCCAGGGTGCTCTGCTTTTGAACTATAAGAATTTTGAGAAATGTGATATGGACTTTGACCTTTATGCATTTTTTTGGTAGAATTAAAAAAAACCGCACCATCCCCTATTAGGTTGGTGTTATTGAAACCATTGAAATTCCATACTCTATTGTTGGTAAAATGCAGTAATAAGAATATGCACAGTATAAAGGCACCAATATTTGCTAATCTTCGAGTCCAAATATAAGTCACTTTTATTCCTAAATGTTTAAAACAAAATATGCATACTGTAGTATTATCAGTATGCATATCCTTGGAGTCAATGATTAATTTTTGGGTAAGTTAAAACTATTATTTAATAGTTGTTGGGTATGTTAAAATTGGAGTTCTTGCGGCTTGAGTTTCGTCGAGACGGCTTACAGGAGTATTTGTTGGGGCATTTTTAAGTATCTCAGGGTTGTTTTTACCATCTATGGCGATTTCTTGCATCGCGTCAATAAATTCATCGAGAATTCTTAGAGGTTCGGTCTCTGTTGGTTCAATCATTATTGCTTCCTGGACAATAAGTGGGAAGTATACAGTTGGTGGATGTATTCCACGTTCTATCAATCCTTTACCAATATCTAGGGTGTGTACTCCGTTGTTGAGAAGTTCTTCAGATGGTGTAGATATAAATTCATGCATGCAGAGTTTATCATATGGAGTTGGGAAGAAATCCTTGAGTTTAACTCTAAGATAGTTTGCTGCTAGTACCGAATAGCGCGCAACATCTTTGATACCTTCTGCTCCAAGGCTTCTAATATATGCATATGCTTTAAGGCATACGCCAATGTTCCCATAAAAACTTGAGACTCTTCCAATGCTTTGCGGGAATTTATTCGACCATATAAATTCGATTTCTGGAGATTCAATTTCTGCTCTAACAATACGCGGTACTGGGAGGAAAGAAACTAGACGTTCGCTAACTCCTACAGGGCCAGAACCTGGTCCACCACCACCGTGTGGGGTACTGAATGTTTTGTGGAGGTTTAGGTGGATTACGTCGAATCCCATATCACCAGGGCGACAGACCCCACAGATCGCATTGAGATTTGCCCCATCATAATAAAGCAGACCACCACCACTATGGACAATTTTTGATATCTCTAGAATCTTTGTTTCAAACAATCCCAAAGTATTTGGGTTTGTAAGCATAATGCCTGCAACATCATCTCCCATTTTGTCTTCAAGGTCGGCAATATCTATTTCGCCTTCAGGGTTACTTGCAACAGATCTTACTTTAAATCCAGCTATCGAGGCACTTGCCGGATTGGTTCCATGTGCAGAGTCAGGAATTAGGACATATTTTCTCTGCTCTGCTTCACCTCGACTTTCATGGTATGCTCTTATCATACTCATACCGACAAACTCACCATGAGCACCCGCCATTGGTGCGAGAGTGAACTCCTTCATTCCACATATTTCTTGAAGATCTTTTTGAAGTTTATAGAGCATGCGCATGGTTCCTTGTGCTCTAAAAAATTCAACATATGGGTGTAGCCCTGTAAAACCCTCAAGTACTGCTACTTTTTCATTAATTTTTGGGTTATACTTCATTGTGCATGAGCCAAGAGGGTAGAAATTTTTATCAACAGAATGGTTTCTTTCAGCAAGTGCTACAAAATGTCTTGCAACTTCCAATTCAGAAAGTTCTGGGAGTTCGGCAGCGTTTTTTCGTTTTAAGTTACCTAAAAGGCTATTAATGTCATTTGCAGGAACATCAATATCGGGTAACTGGTATGTTTTCCTATCTTTTGTGCTTTTTTCGTAGATTAGCTGCATTTGTATGCCTTTATATTGTTCTATGGTGGAAATATCCAATAATTATGATATATAATCTATAGCATAATTCGAGTAAAAAGACAAGACTAAAGTGATTTTTGGCCAAGCTTTGATGGTAAAAACAATTTGTCCTGTCAATTAGTTTATATACTGTAAATATCTTTTATAGGGAGTGGATGTAAACAAAATTAAAATGCTGGTTTCTTTTATTGACAACTCTGAATAATCTTAATTAAGCAATATTTTTATAATGAGCTTTGGTATGTGAATAAAGTAAGGTTTTTGGGGGGGGGTAATGATTGTTTTTACATTACTTGCTTATGCTATACTTTACTGTATATCAAAAGTAATGCTGGAAGGTTATAATATTTGTATTATGACTATGTAGGAGCTATATTATTAAATAATATTTTTTCGCATATTATTATTACTATAATTTCAAAGAGAGAGATTCCTGATGTATATACAGCGGTTCTTAATTTATTATTCTTTCAGGGATATTATTTTTGCGTTGCAAGCAGGCTTAATAAAAACTGGAGAATTGATAGTTTCATCGCTGGTTGTAGGCATTATCTTAATACAGATAATCAGAATTACTTTATATTCGGGTAAATGTTAATTTTATAGGTAGTTATATATAATTGTGAAATAATGAGTTATGTTATTAATTAGTTTTTTTATTAATCCTATTGACTATAAACGAATCCCACCTATAATATTCAACATAAAGGAAACGGAAATATCTTCCTTTGTTTAAAAAATAATATATCGCGGGGTGGAGCAGTCTGGTAGCTCGTCGGGCTCATAACCCGGAGGCCGTAGGTTCAAATCCTGCCCCCGCTACCAAATATTTAAACTTACTGGTTTGCCAGTAAGTTTTTTTTGTTAACTTTAGCAAGATTGTACAATATTTGTGGCTCTTCTTTTGATAGACTTTGTTGAGTAGTAGTTTTGTTGACATATTTTTGGAGGAGAATAAAATGGATATTGCTAAAGAAGTAAGTGTTGGAGAAAGATTTGCTAATGGAATCCTTATTGCTCAAGGTGGGATAAAGAGGTATAGAAACATAGAGTGGTGTGCACATCCTGAATATACAGGAGTACAGATTAAGACACTTATTAGCAAAGAAGAGAGTAATAATGTAATTTGTGCTTTAATTGTTAATATTCAGCCTGGGTGTGAACTTAAAGAGCATATTCATGGAGATCAGTGGGAGATGCATGAGGTTATTGATGGTGAAGGGGGCGCTACTCTTGGCGAAGAGACCGTTGAGTATTGTCAAGGTGTGATTAGTATTATGCCAAAAGGTGTAAAGCATAGTGTAAAGGCTGGTCCTGGCGGATTGACCCTCTTGGCAAAGTTTTTTTGATTTTATATAGTAAATTTATGTGAGATTATGAAGAGTAAAATTACCGAATATGTCCTTGGGAATGAACTTAAACTCAAAGCAATTTTTGCTCAGAATATAATACATGATTTTGCTCGACATTCTCATGAGTCATATGTTATTGGTGGGCTCTTACATGGAGCGAGAATTACAGTTTCAAATGGTGTCTCTATGCTGCATACCTCAGGCGAAGTCTTTATTTTAAAGCCTTTTCAGGAACATTCATGCTTATCTGGATTTGATGGTGGTTATGATTATGTTGCTTTATCAATATCTCCTGGGGATCTACGTAGATTGAGTACTTTTGGTAAGTGTGCAACTATTGTAGAGTTATTTGGAGAGTTGTTTAAGTGTATAGGCGACCTTTATGTTGGTTCTGAGCTGGAACAGCGAATAATCAAAGGAGTCATATCTGGATGTAGTGATCTCTTTAATAATGATAGTTTTAATGAAATAACAAAAGCCATAAACATAAGTGTAAAGTTTATTAATGATAATTATGCTTTAAAGATTACCCTTGAAGATATCGCTGAATATGTGTCAATGAGTAAATATAACTTTCAACGTTCTTTTGTGAAGCAGTATGGAATGAGTCCTGCAGCATTTATTGATAAAAGACGCGTTGCTTCTGCTTTGTCATTGATTAAGAAAGGTGTGTCTGCAAGTTCTGCTGCTCTTGAATGCGGGTTTTCAGACCAGAGCCATTTATGTAGGGTTGTTAAAAAGGTAACAGGGGTGACAATAAAGAATTATTTTTCAACTGATAATATGTAATCTGCAAAAATGCGGACAAAAGTATTTTTCTTTGCCCGCATTATAGTTTATTTATTCAACTATTACATCAATAGCTTTTTCTGGGCAGGTAATTGTGCAGTCTCCGCAGGCATCACATTTATGGTTGATAATTTTGTAACCTTTTGAATTTTTTTCAATTGCATCAAAAGTGCAGGTGTCTGCACAAGCACCACATTGGGTGCATTTTTCCTGATTTATCTTGAGCCCTCTAAAAGGTTGTTCGAGTCCATTAAAACTGAAATAAGATCTGAATAGTTTATTATCTCTATGTTCCTTTTCAAAATCGAAGTCAAAAATTTCACCATATCCTCTGTAGAGGACAAAGGTGCGCATTGCTCTGTAGCGCTCCATATCTTTGAGTCCCAGCTCGAACAAACTATCCTTTTTTGCTTTCTTGCGTAGTGAATCCGGGCTGACAGTTTTTACGTCCCCAGTTACTCTTACTGTATAACTTCTTTCAAATAATGGCATATCCTCTTCATCGTACTCAACCTCGCCGTCTCCGTAAATCCCACATGCAGAGACGGTTTTGTGTTTCATTAATTGATGAAAAAAAGGTTTGGTGTTCATCGTTCTAAAATAAAGCCCGTCATTATCATAAGCAAAGAAATGGGCTATTCTTGTGGCTGGATACTTCCCATCTATAGTTGCAAATGTAATGCAACCGATATCATCGAAAGCTTCATATATTTCTTTTATGGTCATTTTTTCCTTACTATGGGTTATTGCCAATAAATTTCTTTGGAATTAAATACTGGGCCATCATGGCAAACACGTTTATACACAAAGCCTTCTTCGGTATTTTTTGAATTTATTTTAATGACGCATCCCATACATGCTCCGAATCCGCAAGCCATTCTTTCTTCAAAACTAAGTTCAGTATTGATATTTTCTCTATTAGCAAGTTGTGTAAGACTTTTAAGCATAGGGGCAGGTCCACATGAGAAAATATTTATTGTGCTGCTATTACACTTTGCTTCTTTAAGGATACTCTCGACTCCATTAACAGAATTCCCTTTGAGCCCTTCACTGCCATCATCTGTAGTTACAACAACTTTTTTAGAGTATTTTTCAAGCCTTGCTTTTTCTAGAACTGTGCAGCTTGAACGTGAACCTATTATGGAGTAGATTATAACATTTTTTTTAGAGAGCTGTGTTGCCAGTAGTGCAAGACTTGGTGTGCCGCATCCTCCGCCTACAAGAATTGCAGTGCTGTTGTCTTCTGGCATAGTAAAACCATTGCCAAGAGGGGCTATAACAGATAATTCAGTACCTTCAGCTAGTTTACTCAACATCTCAGTGCCTTCTCCGACAATTTGGTAGGTATAAGCAAATTTTTCACTATCAGAATATGATGGAGCAAAAGGTCTTCGGAGTATATGGGTTGGGACGCTGATTTGGAAAAATTCTCCTGCAGAAAATAGTATGCCTTTTGATTCAAGTTCCATTCTATAAAAGTTTTCGGCAATTTTTTTATTGCTGACTATTTTCGATTTAAAATCATGTTTCTTCATTTAGTTGTTCCTTTGGTTTCGTATGGCTATCTATTTTGAAATATCTTTGAGCATAGCTAAAAGCTCAGGGTCTTTCTCAACCTTAGTATTATTAAGTTTTAGGCATGGTGCATTAGTGTGTCTATCGAGTTCAAGATTATTATTTCCATCTCTCAAAAATGGCCAGAGTGAACAATTTAATGGTTTTAGCTTGAAAGGATTCTCTCCTTTTTCTAGAGCTAGTGAATGCAATGCGCACCAGGCTCTTCCTTCTTCATCTTCCCAGTTAAATAGACATAGGTTGTTTTCTCTTTTTTTTATCAAAATTTCACATGGTGTAATTTTAAAGACATTTTTAAAATCTTTTAGCCATGGGCAATATTTGTATAGTTCATAAATATATTCAGAAATTCTTATTCTCTCCTCAAAAGTAACGGCAATGTCAAATATGGCACAGCATACATTGCCTTTACAGAGAGCAGGATCACATTTATATTCACCTGTTTCCAGCTCTGATGAATCAACAGTGTATTCACCAAATTTTAATAATTTAGACATTTTAGTTACCTTCAATTTTTCTCTCTCTTGGCATTTGCTCCCATGTAAGTTTGGTTTTATAATTGAACCCGGGAGTCATTATTTCGAGGAATTTATCTCCTTGGATATTATTTAATCTATATTCAGTATATTTTTCTCCATATAATGCTTCTTTTGCTGTAGCATCAATAATCTCGCCTGTGAATTCTATGCAGTCATGATACTCATTCAAGCAACATTTTAACTTTATTTTATCAAAAATGGATAATTCTATGTCGGCTGTAATAGTAACCTCTTTACCAGATGTGTTATTATTTACTTCGGTGAGTATAAATAATTCATCGGGTAGTGGATTGTCATTTGTAATGATTCGTACAGGTATATTCGTCAGCATCTTTCCATTGCTTATTTCAATACCACGTATAGAGTAGGTTTGTAAAGGATCGGATTTCCCTTTGAGGATTGCTTTTGGGAGCTTTACACTCGTAACTTTGGAAGAAACCAGTTTGAATGTCTCTTCACTACAAATTACTTGAGTTTTACATGTCTGGGCTTCTATTCTGGCGGCAAGATTTACATTGTCGCCAATGAGAGTAAATTCAATTTTGTCTTCTGAACCGATGTTCCCTGCTATAAAACTTCCTGTGTTTATGCCTATACCCATATGTATGGCGTCTAGGTCCTTATGCTTAAGCTCAAGATTGAATGAGTATAGTTCTATTTGCATTTGTATTCCGGTTAGGACTGCATTGAATTCATCATCTTTTTGATGCTTAGGTATAGACCAGAATGCCATAATTGCATCACCACCAAATTTGTCCACGTTACCCATATTTTTATATATTATATTCTGCATTATGGTGAGGTAATGATTTAAACAAGTCACGACATCTTCAACCTTCATTTTTTCACTCATAGCGGTAAAGCCAATTATGTCTGAGAAAAAAACAGTACCATTATAAGATTTTCCTCCAAGTTCTGTATTTATATCGCCATTTATTAACATTTCCACCATATTCGGTGAGAAGTAACGCTGGAGACTTGCACGTTGAGTTGATTCTTTATCAATCTCATTAGCTAGTGAAATGTTTTTTACAGCAATTGCTATTTGTCCACTGATGCCAGTGAGAATTTGCAGATCAGTTTTGTCAAATTCGTATGAGCTGTTAGTTCTCTCTATCTGTATTACTCCTAACAGTTCATTGTTAATAACTAATGGAGAGCAGATAAGTGATTTTATTGCAAGTTTTGCAATTGATATTGCGGAGTTGAATCTTTTATCTTTAGAGGTATTGTTGGACAAAACAGATGTTAAGGTGGTAGTACATGTACGGAGTACGGTAGTTGATATTATAAGCTTATTTAGATTATGTTTAGGATTATTGCGCGAGCGTGCCGCAATAGGATTATAGTTGTCACCTTCTTTTAATAATATAAATAAACGGTCTGCTTTAGGAAATATGCCAAATACGGTGTCTATGACTTTGTTCATTAGTTTATCTATATTAATAATATTACCTATTGCTTCAGAGATTATGCACATTGCTTCCAGGCGCTTAATAGCTTTTACTATAGTCTCTGAATCGTGGTAGTCTTCTTTTGAGAGTTGAGCTAAACTTCTTGAGGCGTCAAGCGTGGCACTCAAGTCATACTCAGAAGTATCGAATAACATTCCGCCTTGATTATATTCATTAAATTCGGGGATTGATGGGGCTGATGTATTTTCTGAAAGATCCTTTATAATAATTTTAGTATTACCTATTTGTATTTCGTCATTATTGCATAACTTATAGCGAGTATTTCTCTTAAGTTTACGTTTATTAATTATTATGCCATTTGAAGAATTTATATCTTCAATATAGTAGTGGCCGCTTTCTCGATAGATTTTTGCATGCAGTCGACTTGCTCGGGTATCTGACAACTGGATACTATTGCTATCACCTCTTCCGATGGTGTAGTTTTGGCGGGTTAATTCAATAACTTCTTTATTGTTTGTATCTGTTATTATTTGCAGCTTAGCCATTGGAAATACTCTTTCAAATACTGGTTCAGAATAGTTCTTTCATCAATTTCGGCATATTTTCCTTGAGAACAATTCCTTCAATATTCTCGTTGATTGACTGCTTTCGGTAGTATTCTACAAAGTCTAGAAACATTCTATATACAGAATTAACATCTCCTGAGTACAACTTATTCCCTAAATGCTCCTGAAGTATCTTTAACATTTTTTCTAGTATTTCCAAGTTGCCTTTTTTTATACCAGCTTCACGCATTAGAGTTTTTATAACTGAGTTATAATTTTGGTCTAATTTTTTTGACTGAAGAATTGCTTTATTTGTATTGCTGTATATTGTATCTTTTAGCTGGATTAGTTTATTATTGTTGTCATCCAGTTTGGAAACTAATGCTTCAAGAATTGTCATGGTAATAGTAGGGTTATTGCGCAATAGTCTGTTTTTATCTGCTTTTCTTAGGCGCAGTACTGTTGCATCACCTTTTGCTGTAACTGTTGCATTCCTTGGCTCACCTGTCAGGAATGACATTTCTCCTACCAGCATTCCGTGGTCAGAAATATTGCCGATATTTTCTCCATTAATTGATATTGAAAGAATACCCTGGATAAGAATATAGCAGTCTTTATCTAAAGTGTCATTTTCTTTCATAAGGATTTCGCCGTCAGAAAGAGATATGTTAAGATTCGTTTTATGGGAATTTTGCTGCTTGTATTCAGCCATATTTTCAAAAAGGTGTTGCTTTAATTTATTAGTTGCCTGATCTATTTTTATAGATACAGGGATGTTCATAGCTATATCTTTGTAAAAATCAATAATTGTTGTGTTTATAGTTGTTCCAGCTTGAAGAATTGGACGACGGTTCCAGTAGGCTTCTTTTTTTAATGTAAACCCATTACAGAAAGCTAAAGGTAGCTTTGAGAAATTTATAGAAGTCTTGTTCCCGTGTAGTGCTGTCATCTTTGATTGATCCCTTCTTGTAATACTATTTATAAGCACTTTCTTAAATATAGTATAGTCGATAATATCAATCTACGAAATAATTTTTTACAAATTTTTGTGTTTTTACTCGGGGTGAATAGGTAACCTAAGTATAATCTTTTATAGTAGATATAGTAATAAAGGGGTAAAATTATTAATATCAAATTTAGAGGTGTTAGAGGAAGTTGTGCGATTACTGGAGCTTCTTATAAAAAGTTTGGATGCGCTAGCACTTGTTGTGAATTACAAGTTGCTGGAAGAATTATGATTTTTGATGCTGGTTCAGGGATTGTTCCACTTGGTCGTGAGATTCTTAAGTCAGGCAATAAAGAATTATCATTATTATTTACACACTTTCATCTTGATCATATCTGTGGTATGAACTACTTTAAGCCTCTATATGACAAAAATTCTGAAGTAGTGTTTATTGGTTCAATATATGGTAAGGGGAGTCTGAAAAAAAATATGGAATATATTACCGATAAATTGGTTCATCCGGTAAGTATCAAGTCTTTCCCATGTAAAAAGCATTTTGTCGATGTAACCGGTGGTGAAACTCTATTATATAAAAAAGGAAAAGCACGCCCATATTTAAAGAGGTCAACCAAAAGTATTGACAATGAGCTTCTAGTGAAAACTTTATTTAATAAATCTCATTCGCAATTAGGCGTAATGAATTATCGTATTGAGTATAATGGTAAAGTGTTTGTTTTTGCTACCGATATTGAGTGTGACTCGGTGATTGGTTATAATAAAGAACTTGCGGAGTTCTCCTGTGGTGCTGATTTGCTGGCTATGGATGGCCAGTACACTGATGAAGAGTACTCTAAAAGGATTGGTTGGGGGCATTCTACATATAAAATGGCATGCCGTACTGCTGTGGAAGCTGGAGTAAAAAAATTAATGATTATACACCATGACCCAGAGCATGATGATAAAGTTTTGAGCAAAATATCTAGGGAGGTAAAAGGAATTTTAAAATATGCTTCTCTTGCTAGAGAGGGTCTTGAAGTTGTGCTATAACTAAGATGCTTTTTATAAAATAATAACCTGCTTAATTTGCAGGTTATTGTTTTATATGAACAAATCAACGATTAAGTTCTTTTTTTATTAGTAACCCCTTGGGGTAATGAAGAATTCTCCATCTAGGCAACTGGTAGAATTGCCAATAATTATAATACTCTTCATTGTAACGTTTGCTGTTCGTAAGTTTCCAAGTGTGATAATCTCGACGAATTCGTCTGGTTGTCCAAGAGCTGTTGCAATGCCTACTGGGGTTGTAGTAGGGAGGTATTTCAGAGCAATTCTACATAGATTCTCAAATGGTTCGGTTCTGGTATTGCTTTTGGGGTTATAGATTGCGAGGGCAAAATCTCCAGATAATGCTGCGTGAAGTCGTTTCTTAATAACACTCCATTCGACAAGGAGATTACTCAAACTTATTGTTGCATAATCCAGCATCAATGGAGCGCCCATTCTGGCTGCTGCAGTGCATGCAGCCGTAACGCCAGGAATAATTTCAACAAGGAAGGCGCAGTTTCTTTCGCTTCTAATTTGAATTGCTAGTCCTGCCATACCATATATTCCAGCGTCTCCAGAACTGACAAGCCCGACAGAGTAACCTTTTTCAGCAAGGGCGACTGCTTCCAGCACTCGTTCACGCTCTTTCTTCATGCCGGATATGTATTGTTTCTTACCTTCAAGAAGATCTTCAATACGCTTGAGGTACGGACCATATCCAACAATATATTCGGAGTCAAGGATTGCTGCTTCTGCTCGTTTCGTACGGTCTTCTACTGAACCTGGACCAAACCCAATTACTCTGAGCACTCCTTGGCAATTGCCGCTGTCACTCCGTTCTTGGATATTCTCTTGAGTATTAATTTTGTTCTCCTCCCGGAAAGTAAAGCACATGGTTCGGCAACTGCTCCTACGCCAATATTGTCTTGGACAAATTCTGAACTGTCAAACGTATAACAAGTATTGTTTATCTCGCTCCTGGTGATTATACGAAGTGGGATATTCAAAGCTCTAGTGGCGGCAAGTAGTCCTTCTTCTTTGGCTTTAATATCAATTGTCGCGATATAGCGAATATCATTTTTGCATATTTTTGCTTTTTTTATTGCTGTATTAAATATCTTTAGTATTGCTTCTTCTGAGGTGTTTTTTTTGCAGCCTATTCCTATCGTATACTGCTTTATCACCTCAGTGGTAGTTGTAATAACAGGTTCTGCACCCGTTATATTTCCTATCTCTATAGCAAGATTATTCGCGCCACCTTCATGACCACTTAGAAAGCTTATAGCATATCTACCTAGTACATCCATTACAATAATTGCAGGGTCTGTATATTTACTGTTTATAAGTGGAGCAATAGCTCTGCTTACTATTCCGCTGGGCATTATATAAATAATACCTGAATACGATGAAAAAATTTTTTCTGTAAGTACTATAACCTTTTCGAATCTTTCTGCTCTGCTATCTGTAATATCTGCTGTAGTATGTACAAACAGATCACCACCCAAGTTGGTGATGATCTGTCTGGCAAGCTCTACGCCTTGGTTACATAGTGTAATTACAGCGATATTATTATTCATAATTATAGGTTCTTTAGACCTGTAATAACTTCATCTGTAATTTCGTTAATCTTTTTCGTACCATCTACAGATATAAATTTAGGGGCATCAGGATCACCAGCTTTGATAAGTTTGTTATAGTAATCACTTACTGCTGCAGTTTGAGCATGGTAGGCTTCAAGACGCTTGCGAATAGTCATTTCTTTGTCATCATCGCGGTGGATAAGATCTTCACCTGTTACGTCGTCTTTTCCTTCAACTTTCGGTGGATTGAACTCAATGTGATAAGTCCTGCCTGAGGCAACATGAATTCTTCTGCCTGAAAGGCGGCTTACTAGAGCATCATCTGGGACACTAATATCAACGATACCGTCAATTTTAATACCTGCTTTTTTGACAGCTTCTGCCTGTACTACTGTACGTGGAAATCCATCAAATAGGAACCCATTTTGACAATCATCTTCTTTGATGCGTTCTTTTACAAGGCCTATAATAATATCATCATTTACAAGACCACCCTCGTCCATAATTTTTTTAGCTGCCATGCCAAGTTCTGTACCAGCTTTAATAGCACCTCTAAGCATGTCACCCGTTGAGATTTGAGGGATGTTGAAAGTCTCTGTAATGTACTTTGCTTGTGTGCCTTTACCTGCACCCGGAGGGCCTAGAATGATAAGATTCATAATTATTCCTTTTCTATTGTGAAATTTATTCGTAGGATAATTTTAAAATATTATCTTAATAATGGTTATCAAGTAAATACTAAAGTAGATTTTATTGATAATTTTTGCTATAATGAGATATAGCATGATATATATTGTGTTGCTTTTAGTAGATTACAATTGGTGTATAATGCTGTATTGTGTTATCGCTGATAAATAATTATAAGGAAAATTGATGTTGGATAAAAGGAAAATCGAAGGGATTATCCCACATAGAGAGCCGTTCTTGCTAGTTGATAAAGTAACTGAGATAAACTACAATTCTATTAAGGCTGAATTTACTGTCGATAGTTCGTCAAAATTATTTGAGCAGATCTTTCCTGGACATTACCCGGGTAATCCGATAACACCTGGAGTAATTCTCTGCGAAATAATTTTTCAAGCGGGGGCTATACTTATGGGAAATAGGATAAAAGAAGATGCAGGCGCCCTAGTTGGTAGTCCTGTGGTGACTCGTATTAGGGATGCTCGCTTTAAAAATATGGTGAAACCTGGTGATAAGTTAGATATCGCTGTAGAGTTTGAGGATCAGGTGTCAACAGCTTATTATTTGAAAGGTAGTATAAAGGTTGGAAGTAAACTGGCTGTTCGTGTTGCGTTTACTTGTGCTCTTGTTACAGAGTAATATTGTTCATTATTCATGTTATGGGGAGATTGCAATGTTGGATGTATTGCCAAAGGTTAGATATGATATAGATGCTTTTCCATATGAAGATACACATGGCGTGATTAATGTAGAAGATTTTGATGGAGCTGCTTATATTCTGTATGATACGTCGGGACTTAGTGAAGCTCAGCTTATCGTGGGTGACAGCTCAATGTATTTTATTTCGAGAATGGATGGTAAACATTCTATGCTTGATCTTAGGGAAGAGTATGAGAGAGAGACAGGTCTTGAGGCTACAGTAACAGATATTGAATGTATTGTTCATGAACTGGATTCAGCCCGTTTTTTAGATAATGAACATTTTAAGGATTTATATAATAATCTTCTTAGTGAATTTAATACCAATCCCATTCGTTCTTCTGCGTGTTCAAGTAGTGTGTATTCAGATGATATTGAAACTCTTGAAGATGAGCTTGATATTCTAATTCGGAATGCTCCAAAACCAGAAATGCAGGGGCGTGTTGGGAATGTTATGAGACGGGCTCCACGTGGTGTGATTGCGCCTCACATGGATTTTGTAAGAGCTGCAAAGTGCTATGGTCAAGTGTATAAGGAGCTTCTTGAAAAGTATAATAAACCTGATGTTGTTATTGTTTTAGGAACAGCTCATGGTGAAATGAAGAATCGATTTGCTGTATGTGATAAAGATTTTGAAGTTACTGGCGGTGTCGTAAAATGCCATAATGCAATTACTGATAAGATACTTGAGATTACGGCACCTGTAGCAAACTTTAAAGATGATATCTTCGTTCACCGTAGTGAACATTCAATAGAACTCCAGGCAGTCTGGCTTGATTATATTTGGCCAGGGGTACAAATTGTTCCAGTGCTCGTAGGTGAAATGGAAAGCTATATAAAGAATCCGAAAGCAGTCAATGGTGATTTACAAATTTTGAGTATGGTGGCAGCTATAAAGCAGATTATGTCAGAATATAGAGTGACTGTTATGGCTAGTGCTGATCTTTCTCATATTGGTAGAAGGTTTGGAGATGACCGTGATCTTGATATTGGTTTCATATCAGAGACTGAAGTTGCGGACAGAAATTATCTTAAGTATGTTCTTAAAGGCAATAGTTCAGGAGCTCTTGAAGTTCTTGCGGCACATAGAGATCGTTATCATATATGTGGAACGGGATGTATTTATGTACTCAATGCACTACTTCCTGAGGTGAAAGGGCAGTTGCTTGGGTATTACCAGTCAGTATCTCATGAGCTTGAGCAAGCTGTAGGATGTGCAGGGGTAATATTTGAATAAGTTATGTATTTTATTAAAGGTAAAGCCTGTATAAATGATATTTTGTACAGGCTTTATTGTTATTATATTGTTTTGTTACTAAATTAAAAATATACATCTCTCTGGTTGTCATTTTTGATAGCATTGAGTCTTTTGATAACAGTATCTTTCATCTCGCCATCGTCCATTTTGTTAAGTTCTTTGGCGATCATATTGTCTGCAGCTATAACTGTTGCTTCACTGCCGTAGTCACAAATATATTCTTCGAGTGTGCATAGTGCATTAGGAGTGCAAAAACGTTTGATAAACCCTGGAACCGCAAATTCCATGAAGTGTTCGCCAGTTCTGCCTAATCTATAACAAGAAGTACAGAAACTTGGGATATAGTCATTCTCGAGAAGTTCGCGAATTACCTCATCAAGGCTGCGTATATCACCAAGGGAGAACTGTTCTTTTTCCATTACCTGTGCATCGCCTACTTCTGTATAGCCACCAATTTCAATTCTGCTCCCAGCATCAATCTGAGATACACCAAATCCAGTTGCAATCTTTCGCATCTCGCTCGATTCTCTTGCTGTACAGATAAGACCGGTATATGGTACTGCAAGTCTCAAGGTCGCAATTAATTTTGTGAATTCATCATCAGTCACAAAGGTGGTATCTTCTATATTTACTCCGCAGGCAGGTCTCATACGTGGGAAACTGATAGTATGTGGCCCTACTCCATATTTTTCGCTGAGATGTACAGCGTGGCTTACGAGTCCAAGTACTTCAAATTTCCAGTCGTATAGGCCAAATAATGCCCCAATACCAACATCGTCAATGCCTCCCTCCATTGCTCTATCCAGTCCATCAAGACGCCAGAGATAATCACCTTTTCTTGTGCCCATAGGATGGCAGTCTGCGTATGTCTTTTTGTGATATGTTTCCTGAAAGATCTGGTAAGTACCGATGCCAGCATTTTTGACAGTTTTATATCCTTCAATATCAAGAGGCGCTGCGTTGATATTGACTCGCCTTATTTCTCCATGTGGTTCACTTTTAGTCTCGTATACAGTCCTTACTGTGGAAGCTATATAATCGGCATCATAGTCAGGGTGTTCCCCATAAACCAGAATTAATCTTTTGTGGCCTTGTTTCTCAAGAGCAACAACTTGTTGTCTGATTTCTTCGTGACTTAAAGTTCGTCTTTGTAGGTCTCTATTTGAACATTTAAAGCCACAATATGAGCAGTCATTTATACATTTGTTACCAATGTAAAGTGGCGCAAAAAGTACAATTCTGTTGCCATAAACATTCTCTTTTAGTGTCTTGGCAGCTGAGTACATTATCTCTGTACCTTCTTTGTCAGCTGAAAGTAGAGCCGCTGTTTCTTCAACTGTAAGAGCTTCTTTTGCGATACTTTTATCTACGATATCCTGGATATATTTATTATCAGCCGGTTCTTTAGCGACTAATTTTTCTAACATATCATCATTGATAAAGTCTTTTGCGTTTTTACTGAGTTCCATTGAAGGAGTGCCCATGATTTGCCCCTTTCATGCCGAAGCGTTACTGTCAAATGTTTATAATATACTCTAAAAGTATATTATCATATTATAGCACTTTTCTTTCGGTTTTCTATAGGTTTTAGTTTCGATTTATTTTTATCTTATAATAACTTTGTTGTTGGATGGTGTGCCTTATATCTTAGGCAATGTTGCAATAAATTGATATAAGTCTTGAAGTGAACATGGTTAATCTATATTGTTAGTTTATTCTAACTTGTTGCTAGCGCTGGTGGTTGTATTATTTGCTTTAAATGAAATTTAAAAAATATTTTAGGGGGAAGATTTTTTGTTTGGTTTGAACTGTGTGTCAGAAGTTAGTTAAGAAAGATTAAGTGGATCTGGTGTCTCAGTCACTGTGTCATCTAGCTTGTTGTTGTAGTAGCATAAATTGCGGTACAGATTTATGAAATATTACTACTAGTTTTGAGAAAAAATTTTATGGTATTTTATTGATGTTGATATTTTGCTTATAGATCTAGAGATCTCAGAGATACTAACAGTACTTATGTTAAATATTTTGTCAATTGCTTCGCAAGTATGGTAGTGTTCTTAATTTAATTATTTGTTAGGTAAAAAGTTTTATGTTTTGTGTGTAGTCTTAGTATTTTTAGGTCAGGGGACATTTTTTTTAAAAGAATAAAATAAGAGTATTTTTGTGGATAGAAGTGTTTTGTTTTTCTGCAATAGTATTAAATGCTAAAAATTTTGTCTGAAAAGCACTATTTTCAATGTTAATGTTAATGTTTTGAGTATATCTAGGTTAAAGATTTGTGATTTTTTGTATCGATCTAAGCATATTTATTAAAAGTATGTATTTGTTTTGGCAGTTTGAGTTCTATGCGGGGAGATTCAAAGTGTGAAGGTGGTTCATTTATGATGTCAATTGTAGAATAATTGACATCAAAGTTGCTTTCTGAAATATTTTGTTGTCTGTATAATGTGCTTTTATTTAAGTGGTTATGCGTTATTGGTATTCTGGAACGCCTTTTGATTATAGTTAATCAGAAATTTGATACTAATAAACTTAAGGAGAAGAAAATGAAAGCCTCAAAAAAAACAACAAAAATTTCAGAGACTGTAGAAGGTAAAGCAAAAGCATTGCAGCATGCATTAGACAATATTCATAAACAATTTGGAGTAGAGTCATTGAGGAGACTTGGCTCAAGTAATGTCGTTGAATGTGAAACTATTAGCACTGGTAGTATCTCTCTCGATGCTGCTACTGGAATAGGTGGTATTCCAAAGGGTAGAATAGTAGAATTTTATGGTCCGGAGTCTTCTGGTAAGACAACACTTGCTCTGCAGTCAATTGCATGTGCTCAGAAAGATGGTGGTGTGGCAGCATTTATTGATGCAGAACATGCATTGGATCCAAATTATGCAAGAAATCTTGGCGTTAATCTTGATGAGTTGCTTGTAAGCCAACCAGATAGTGGAGAGCAGGCATTGGAAATTGCAGAACTCTTGACGAGGTCTGGTGGTGTAGATTTAATTGTTATTGATTCTGTTGCGGCTCTTACTCCTCAGGCAGAAATTGATGGTGAGATGGGGGATTCACATGTTGGACTTCAGGCAAGGCTAATGAGTCAAGGACTCAGAAAATTAACAGGTATTGTAAAGAAGACAAATACAACCGTTCTCTTTATAAATCAGATCCGCATGAAGATTGGAGTAATGTTTGGATCTCCTGAAACCACAACTGGTGGTAATGCTTTAAAATTTTATGCTTCTTTGCGTCTTGATATTCGCAGGTGTGGTTCAAAAAAGAATGGTGATGATATTATTGGTAATGAAATAAAGGTAAAGGTTGTGAAAAATAAAATGGCAGCCCCATTCAAAGTGGCGAATTTTGAAATTCTATTTAGTAAGGGCATTAATAGGGATGGAGAAATTATAGATATTGGCATTGATCAGGGTGTTATAAGTAAGAGTGGTTCGTGGATCAGTTACGGTAAGACAAGACTGGGGCAAGGGCGGGAAAAGGCGGTAGCGTTTATTAATACTGATCCAGAACTTAAAGCGGAGCTTGAAAATTTAATTAATGAAAAGTTATATAGTAATATTGAGGATGATTTGTCTTTATCTAAGAATAATGATAAGGATGTGGAAGATGCAGCCTGATATTAGGGCGTATCTGAATAATTTTAAATGAATGGTTATTTGAAGAGCCTACCTAAACCCAATGTCCGTAATACGGACGTGCTCCAGAGTTACTCCCCGACAATACTCTGGAGCAACCCTTCCTTTTAAAGTGATAAGTGTAGAGAATTTTTGTTATAAATAATCAAAATTTGCCCAAGTTTAATAGCATTTCAGCAGCATCATAAAGTGCTGCTGAAATGCTATTAGTTAAAAACTATCATATGACACTAATTGATCAATTTGTTTACGCTTAGTTGAATGCCTATCATGTGCTTGGGTTTTTCCGGAATTATGGCCGATTGCTAAAATATTTATTGGTCTTAGGTTGGAAGGTATGTTCAGTTCATCTTGTAAGATTATAGGATTGAAATAACCTATCCAGAGTGACCCTAATCCTAGATCTGTTGCCTGTAGCATCATGTGATCAGTAGCAATACTCGCATCTATATCTGTTGCTATATAATTATCGTATTCTCTTGTCCATGCTTGAGAATTGTCACCTAGTACAATAAGTACAAGTGGGGCGTTGTAGAAATTTGTTGCTTTAGAAATCTTTGTTAATACTTCTTTGTTCTGTATGGCAAGAATATGAAAAGGTTGATTGTTGCAAGCAGTAGGAGCAACTTGAGCTGCTTCAAGAATTTGATTTAGATCTTCTTGTGATACAGGTTCGCTACTATATGAGCGGACAGAGAATCTTTTTTTTGCTAGATCAAGAAAGTTCATAATAATTTCTCCTTTGTTTTTTTGGGTTGAATTCTTATTATTATGTCATAGCAGTTAAATAATAGCAAGTATGCACTTTAAAGTGCTATACTATGCAAAATGATAGCAAGGGTAGGTATGAAGAGAAATTTGTCACAATATCAATGTCCAGTAGAAGTTGCTCTAGCGGTGATTGGTGGAAAGTATAAATCGCTAATTTTATGGCATCTTATGGAAGAAACGCTTAGATATAGTGAGTTGAATAAAAAAATAATATCTGCAACTCCCAAGATGCTTACTCAGCAATTAAGAGAGTTAGAAGCAGATGGCTTAATTCATAGGGAGGTATACCCAGTTGTTCCTCCGAAAGTGGAGTACAGCCTTACTGAGAATGGCAGAACTTTGACTCCGATATTACGTGCAATTCATTCTTGGGGTGAAGATTATATTGAAAGATTAAATATTTCTGTAGATTGTTAAAGTTGGTGATGACAATCAGTTTGATTATTTTCAAATAGATGTGCGTCTATTGTTATATTTTTTAATAGAAGTGATTTATGTGCAATAGTACAGAAGCAGGGCAAAAGTTATTCAACAACAATGGCTTCTATTTCTTCAATAGGTACATGTAATTTGCCGTTTTTAATTGAGCATGCTACATAGAAAGATCCATCAGACTCAGTATCAATGAGCAGACCTCCAACTCGAACTCTGCGACCAGGTTTAAGTTTGCCTTTTATGATTAGTTCTGAGCTTTCGTGCAGGCCCGACTTTTTAATTGCTTTCGCAAGACCTTTCTTGCTTTGGACTTTTATAATTTGCCTGGTTTTGCTGCTAGAATTGCAATTTTCATCCTTTTTAAACACATCAATAGCTACTGTCCCTTGAGTGTTTAGCATTGAAGCAATCATAACTCCTGCTGCTTTGATATTTTCTGTATTTAGGTTTTCTGGAATATAGCGTCCAGTTTTTTCAGGGCAATTTTGTATAGGGCTGTTCTGGTAGCTTTTTTCAATAAGGTTATTTTGATCTAAACGCTCTGTTTTCAATTTCATTTTATAAGTTGCTGAATCAGTGGCAATTTTCTTTTTAGCCGATATTTTAATAGCATTTAGGTAATCTGCTCTTGAGGCAACGCTACTCAAAGAAATTTGTTCATTTTTACGCTTTAGAACTTTTGGCCCTTCTTGTAAAAAATCAGTATATACTCCACTTACCAATGATTCTGCAAGAATATCTCTATCTCTAAGCTCAAAGTTTGAAACTCCCAAGTGATTTATCTTGCCTTTGCTTTTGAATACCTTTGGTGTTTTAATATTCTGTTTATGAGAAATAGATTTATTAAATCTAAGTTCTGCTTTCTTCTGCTCTGTAACGAATCCAGGTGTTGAACACTTGTTTGAACGGGCAATAAAAATGTAACGACTGTTTAAAGATTTCACTCCAACTTCTGCAGTAAAGATTCCACCACCAGAATTTTCTAGGTTTACATAGCATTTGCGTCTAATAATATCGATAGGATATTCAAGTGTGCGTTGCGAGGTTTTCCATCTAGCATTACCAATGGCAATATTCTGATAAAGTCTCAATACAAATTCAGCTTTCTCACCACTAAGAAGTAAGTCCTGGCAGTTGCGTTGGATATTATTTGGAATATTCCACTGTACAGCCAGTTTGTTCTCATCAAGCTTTTGTAGCCAGATAAGAGACTTTTTAGAGGTAATTAAATCTAATGGGGTATGATCAACCTTTGAAAGCTGTTTGCTTTTTTTCTTTTTTGCTGATTTTTGACTCGTTACGTCAGTAATATTTCTTATTTGATGTTTATTTGAAACATGTGAATGTTTGTTGCTTAAGACTCTTGATTTATTAATTGTGTCAGGTTTCTTAATCGCTCCGTCACATAGTACATATATATCCTTGCTTACTAAAGTGGTGGGGTCTTTGTAAGTTGGAGTAATAGAATTAGCAGGAATTCTATTAGAATCGGTAAATGTCGTACTATCTCTGGTTATGCTCATAAGTAGTTGGTTGTCCTAAGAGTTATTTTTCAGGGAAATCGTCCCCGGGCTTATGATGAACCCACTCAAGTTTGCATTCTTCACATTTAAGTGAATTTTTAACACTATAATAACTGGTGTATCCTGTTGAAGTATCGCTTTTAGCAATAGTCATATCATCGTGAATATGAGCATGGTGATAACATAAACCTCTACCGCAGGCCGCACATACTCCTCTAGCTTCTTCATCGCAGAACCAGCATTTCATGATATACTCCTTTATACATATTTGTTACTATAACAATGTAATTATAGCAAAAAAACGAAAAACTACATATTAAAATTAAATTTTTTATAATATAATTATAATTAATTGACTGACATTGCCGATATACAGTTATAATTGCATCTATTATTTATTGTCTTTCGCAATTAAACTAAATTTCCGTTTATGGTTGTAAGATTTACCATAGGAATTTCTAGGTAAAACGACATAATATTACATAAGTAGTGTTGTTATAATTGGGGAAATTATTTTATTAATGATTAAAGTAAGAGTTCTTGTAAAACTTGATTCTCTTGCTTGGTACAAAAAATAGAATCTGAGGAGTTGAAAATTATGCGTTTTTTTTCAAAAGTTTTCTCTGTTGTTGCTATCATAGGATTATCTGCAGGTTTGGTATGGGGGGCTGATGATACTCTTCTTTTGCCACCTCCTCCATCAGTAGATGGTGGGCTTGAGTTACCACCACCACCGCCTGCTCCGTCAATAGATTCTGAAGCGGTAGCTGTTGACGCGACTCAGAATTCTGATTTTGTGCCACCGCCGCCTCCAGCAGATAATGCAGAATTGACATTACCCGTACTTTCTGAAGATAATGTTGTTACTCAGGAAGTCGATGTCTTGCCTTCAACAAATGCACCATCTGTAATTACAACTACTAAAAATCTTGGTGGTGTTCAAGGTAAAATTACCGGAGGAAGAGTAAATATTAGAGCTGGACAGAGCACTAAATATGAGATAGTGTTGACAGCTGATATAGATACACCTGTTACTGTATATGAAAAGGTAGGTGACTGGGTAAAGATTGCTTATCCTGATACAGAGTATTGCTATATTAATCAAAAATATATAAGTGGTGATATACCTGCTGATATTCCTGAGCAAGGGCTGGTGCGTGAAGTACGTGGGAGTAATGTAAACTTGAGAGCAAGGCCTTGGCCGGGAAGTACGGTTGTGGGGCAAATGAATTCTGGTGAGTCAGTTTTCATAACTGGAATAAGAGGTCAGTGGGTTCGTATTAAGCCTCCTGCAAGTGCTACTGCTTGGGTATTCCATAAGTATGTGAGTTATGGCGGAGATGTAAAAGAAACGGCTGCACCTGTTGTTGCTGGTGGTAATGAGCCAGTTGATGAGTTTGGGAATAAAATTAAAGCTGCAGCGGATGGTATTATTGCTCAGAGTAAGAATAATCCAATTATTGATAAAATTAAAGCAAGAGCTGAAGCTGAAAGAAAAGTTCGTGAAGCGAGAAGAAATGCTGTAAGTAATATTTTAAGAGGTGTTGAAGATCAGATGGCAAGAATAGAGAGGGAAGCTTTAAGAGAAAAAGAAGAAGCATATAAGAGAAGCGCTGAAGATAAAAAGTATGAAGCTGCATATAGAGCAGAACTAGCAAAGAACTATAAACCGGGACCTCCTCCAGGAAGTATGGGTTATGATGCTACAGGGTGGGTAGAATATATTGGTTATTTGAATAATAGAACCGCGGGTTATAGGCTGGTAAAAGGAGGGGAAACAATATATCTTCTTCGTTCACTATATTATGATCTTGATGATTTTGTTGGTAAGCATGTAAGAGTAAGTGGTGTTATTATTGATGATGTTAGTTCAAATAATGATATTATGGAAGTAAAGAAACTTAGTATGTATAATGGTACATATATATCTCCAAATACTCAGGTTTTGGAAAATCAGCCTGCAGGATATAGTGTTCGTGAAAATGTAATTATTGATGAAGATGAAGGGTTTGCTCCAATGGTTGAAGAGATTGATGTTAGAGAAGGACCGGCGCAAGTAGGCGATTCATATGATATTACTGGGTTGAGCGTTGAGTAATAATTTTGATATAAAGTTTAAATTTAAAGGAAAGAACCTGATTAATGGTTCTTTCCTTTTATATGATTACATATATGTATTGTAAGATTATATTGAGTAATAGCGTTTTTTTGCACTAGGTAATGCATTATGCCCTAGTTGCTGTTTTTACAAGTAAATCTTATTTGTATATAGTAAAGAATATAAGTTGTTTAAAATTATGTTATGAAGCATTTTTAAGTTAATACCGTTAAATTGTCATTTATTCTTCATTCTCTTTTTCTTGCTGGAGTTTTACCAGCGGATGGGTTATTAGTTTTGATAAAAACTGGTGCGGAGTTTTTGGCCTTTTATCTCGGTTTTTTGTTAAAAGCCAATTGATTAGCTGAGATGTTGCTGGTGTAATACGTGGATCAATCTCAGAAACAACTTGTGGATCATCTGTAATATGTTTTTTTAGTGTTATATCTGCTGTATCCGAATTAAAAGGTGGTACTCCTAATAGCATGCGGTACCATATGCATCCAAGTGAGTATAGATCAGATCTTATATCAATATTGAAATCTCCTGATGCCTGTTCTGGTGAAATATAGTATGGTTTGGCTTTGTAAAGCATCTCCTCGTTGGCATAAGCTATATCTTTGGCAATACCAAAATCGGTTATTTTAATACATCCATCAGAGCAAAGGAAGATGTTTGAGGGCTTGATGTCTCTGTGAACGAGGCCATTTTGTAGTATGTGCTCCATACCATATATAATTGCTTCAATAATTTTTAGTGTATCAATTTCTCTCAGTTTTCCTGTCTGAAGTCTGTTTAATTTTTCTTCCAGAGATTCTCCTTTAAGGTATTCCATCACAAAATAGAAAAGTTTTCCAGATCTACCAACGTCTAATCCTCGAGCAATATTTTCATGCTTTATTCTTGCTACCTGTCTGGCTTCATTGAAGAAACGTTCAATCGCATCTTCATTATTGTCAAGATCTGCGGTAATGGTTTTTATTACAACGTTTCTGTCAAGCCTTGTATCATGAGCAACAAAGATTCCGTAGTCTTCGTTCCCGTTCAAACAATTGAGGACTTGGTAACCAGTAATTGGTTGTTTCCATAGAACTCCTTGCTCTTCTATATGTTTTTCTGTATCGTTTTGAGTATTATTAATATTCATTTGGTTTATTGTGCTTTATAAATTTCCGAAAAAGATATAATTTTATATTGAAATAAAACATATGAGTTGAATAACTAAATATTGGTAAGTATATAGATTTTTTAATATGAGATAAAGAGAAAATTATGGATTATACGGCTTTTAGAAGAGTTTCACGAGAAGTGTCTGTAGGGGGTGTTATTGTTGGCGGTGCTGCTCCTGTAAGCGTGCAGACTATGACTTCCAAGCCGGCTGGTGATTTGGATGGTACCATTGCTCAGATAAATGAAGCTGCTAATGCGGGATGTGATATTGTAAGAGTAGCTATACCCTCATTAAAAGATGTGGCATATTTTGAGGAGGTCTGTAAAGTGAGTGAAATACCTGTTGTTGGTGACATTCATTTTGATGCTAGGATTGCTATTGCTGCTCTTGAGGCAGGAGCGAGCAAGATAAGGATTAACCCCGGAAATATGGGGAACTGGGACGCAATTTATAGGGTATTAGATTCTGCAAAAAATAGAGGTATACCTATCCGTATAGGGGTAAATGGTGGGTCAGTAAAGCATAAGAATAAAAGTGATAATAGAGTACTTGAAGATGCAGTAGTTGAAGAAGCACTTGGGTATGCTCAACGTTTTGAAGAGTATGGATTTTATGATATTGTGATATCGGCTAAAATTTCTGATGCATTATCAACTATAAGGGTGAATAGGAAGATAGCAGCAAGATGTAATTACCCTTTGCATATTGGTGTTACTGAAGCTGGGGTGGAAGAGGATGCAATTATCAAGAGTGCAGTAGGTATTGGTGGGCTTCTGGCTGACGGAATTGGTGATACAATCAGACTCTCTTTTACTGGTGAGCCTATAAGAGAAGTGATTGCTGGTAAAAAACTTTTGAAAGCTGCAGGTATAATTCGTGAAGGTGTTGAAATTATATCTTGCCCGACATGTGGGCGTTGTAGAATTGGTGATATGCCAGAGCTCGTTAGAGAGGTCAGGAAAAAACTTGCTTCGATAAAAAAATCTGTTAAAGTCGCAGTGATGGGGTGTGAGGTGAATGGACCCGGAGAGGCTGAAGAGGCCGATATTGGCTTGGCAGGGTGTGGTAGTGGTGTAATGCTATTTGCAAAGGGCAAAAGTTTGGGGACTTTTCAAAGAGGTGAAGCATTACAAAAATTGCTTGAAATCATTGAAAGACTTTAACGAATGAGAGATACTACTAATATAAATACTAGTGGCTCAGATAAAGTATTTTATATTTCAGCTGGACTCTGTATGCTGTATATAATTATGCGGGTTTTGCTGGCTGATACAGTATTTTTTAGCCCTCAAACAATATTTATAAATGGTATTGCATTGGCAGCTGTGGTTACTGCACTTATTAGCAGGCTGTTGAGTAATGGGCTCATCCTTCCTCAGAAAAAACTTTTGGTTGTTCTGGGGTTTTTTATATTATGCGTAATAATATCAGTTTTACGTGCACAGTCTGTAGGATATTATAACTCCGCATCGTCTGTATTAGAAAATATTATATCGGATGTTTTTATTTTTTTTGCAGTTGTGATAACTGCTAGAGATAGGGAGGTCTGTAGGGTTTATGTTTCTTTACTAGGTGCAATGATGTGTGTTGTGGGAGTATATGCGCTATATCAAAAAATATATGCTCTGGATTACTTACATGATATTGCCTTGAATTCTGCTGTATTTAGAGATAACCTCAAATCAAAAGGTGAGATTTTGGTTCAGGCATTTATTCAAAGAATTGAAGATGGCTGGATAGGAGGTGGATTCGGGAACGCAGAAGCTCTTTGTGCTTTTTCAATCGTACTTATTATTATATTTTCAGGTATTAGAATTAAAGAGCCTTATAAGTTCAAATTTGATGCAGTGTTGTCCTTCGGAATAGTTGGTATTGTATTTTCCGGAAGTGTGTATGGTATAGTATTATTCAAGTTATTTGAACTTATTTTGCTTTATAAGTTAGTCAAAGTAAAGCGTGGTTTTTGCAACGATTTTTTACTGGTAATTGGCGGTGTCGGAGTTACTACAATATTCAATTTGATCATATCCCTAGCTCTATGGTTGGTTGTAGGTAGTATCTTAGGATTAATCATATTTAGTTTGTTATGGTATCTTGAATTCGAATATTTAAAATTCAGGTATTATATCGGAATTAATAAGACATCAGAATATTTAATTGGTATTGGGATATTAGTGTTATTGATGTTAATGCTAGTTGTTATTATTGTTTCGCCAGCAGGAAGTGAGTTGGGGTATTTTAAAGATTTCAGCATATTCAAAATTTCCAAAGTTTTCGTACCGGCTTCATCAGCTCTTAAAGCATTTTGGGCTGCACCAATATTTGGCTGGGGACTTGATAACTTCTCAGAAGTACATTCGTTGTATGCGATTCCAGCTTCTATTGGACTGGGTAGAGCTTCAAATATTTATTTTCAATTACTTGCTGATGGAGGTGTTGTCTTATTTGGAGGATTTATACTTTTAATTAGTGTTTTGCTTTTTAGTGGTAGTGTTGAAAGAAGAAGTCGTAGAGAGATTGAGTATAAAGAGAGTAAATTTAAAAAAATGGGGGCAGCAATAATAATTGCAAGTTTCGCAATATTATATGCGTTTGTTGCCTTTGGAGTATTTGATCATATGGGTGGGCGGTACTTTTTTAATGAATTATTTGCTAGCCCTGAAAGTTCAATAGTGCGAAAAGCATCAATTGTTCCTCTTATAGTTCATCTTTTGGTTAATTTTTTCTTGCTGCCGTTTATAGGTGTATATGGTTTTAAAAAAATATGGGTTCTAAGCAGTAATATGGATTACAACTTTGCTGAAGAAGTTTTAAAGTTATCCTTGATTGCACTCGTATTCTATGGAATTTGTATTGATTTTTTATATCTTCCAGGAATTGGTGGAATATTTTGGATAGTATGTGGTCTGTTGGTGTCTAGGCAGAGAGCTTGGGGTATGTTGAACCTTGGTCATTGGTTTAGATCGATTCTTATCTATTGTGTTTTGCTTTTAGGGCTTAGCTGTGGGGTCTGGGGCGTATGGGAAAGTTTTGTTGCTTCTGTTGCAGAGAGGGAGGCTTTTTCAAATATTGGGGTTTCTGGGGATATTGCTAAAATTAAAACAGGAATAGCTGCCTTTAATAATGCTCTAGTTTATTCTCCAGATAATGCTGATCTTTATGTTGAAAGAGCAAATCTTGTTATGCAGCTTTATGGACTTGATCCAAAAAAAGTGAGCAGTATGGAGTTGAAAAAAGCAATAACTGATGTTAATGTTGGAATTAAATTGAGACCTTTTGAAAGTAGTTATTTGATTGTTTTGGCTCGGATGTTAGAAACTTTGGGTTATAAGGGAAATATTGAAAGAATAGATGCTTTATATCGAGCTGCACATGCGATTTATCCCAATAACGCAAGGTATGTTTATTTATACGCTAACTTTCTTCTTAAATGTGGAAATATGCAGGGCGCAAAACTCCAGGCTGCTAATGCAATTAAGATCAATACAGATTTTGATAATGATCCAATAACCAGACTTAAAAAGTTTCAAATATATAAAGCACGAGGTATTGTAAATGGTATAACGGACAGGTGAGTTTTTTGTCCTAAATGAAATTATAAGGGCTACTGCATTAAGCAGTAGCCCTTATATATTAAAATTATCTAAGTGATGCTTTATGCTTCATCAAGAGCAGCAACACCTGGAAGAACTTTACCTTCCAGGAACTCAAGACTTGCGCCACCACCTGTAGAAATATGAGTCATTTTGTCTGCTAAGCCGGATTTTTTAACAGCACTTACAGAATCACCACCACCGATAATACTTACGCAGTCTTCGTTTGCAGCTACTGCTTCTGCAATTGCAAAAGTACCTGTAGCAAATGCAGGCTTTTCAAATACTCCCATTGGGCCATTCCATACGATAGTTTTTGCATTATCAACCGCTTCTTTGAATAAAGCTACTGATTTAGGACCTACGTCTAGTCCCATCATGTCATCAGGAATGCTGTCAAATGTACCGTCTGGCTCTTCAACACCAAATTCTTTAGCACATACGTGGTCTATTGGAAGAAGCACGTCAACACCTTTTGCTTTGCCCTTTTCGATAATTGCAGTGGCAACATCAAGTTTGTCTTCTTCAACCATTGAAATACCAACGCTTTCGCCTTTGGCCTTGAGCATAGTATAAGCCATAGCACCACCAATAATGATAGTATTTACCTTATCCATGAGATTGTCAATAACCATGATTTTATCTGATACTTTAGCACCACCAAGAATTGCAACAAAAGGTTTTTTAGGTGCTGCAAGTGTATCGCCGAAGTACTTCACTTCTTTTTCCATGAGGTATCCAGCAACACATGGAGAAAGGTATTTTGTAACCCCTTGAGTAGAAGCATGAGCACGGTGTGCAGTACCGAATGCATCGTTGACATATACTTCACCAAGTGCGGCAAGGTCTTTTACAAATTTATCAATAGCTGCTTTTGTCTCATCATCCTGTTTGTCGTATTTGTTTAGAAGTTCTTCTTCCTTGTGGAAACGAGCGTTTTCAAGAAGAATGACTTCACCATCTTTTAGCTCTGCAACCATTTTTTCAACAGCTTCTCCAACGCAGTCTGGAGCAAGAGTCACTGGCTGACCTAAAAGTTCAGCAAGTTTCATGGCTGCTGGCTTTAGTGAAAATTCTGGCTTTGGCTCACCTTTTGGACGGCCACAGTGACTTATAAGGATAAGTTTGCCGTTTTTAGCAATAACTTCCTTTATTGATGGTAAAGCAGCAACGATACGTGTGTCATCTGTTACAATGCCGTCTTTTAGAGGTACATTGAAGTCAACACGCATAAGAACTTTTTTGCCTGCTACATCAATGTCTTTGATTGTTTTCTTAGCCATTCTTTTCTCCTATTGGTAAAATAAAGTAATGTGTATATAATTACTGTTCTGATATCACTACAAAATTATTAATCAGTAATATTTTAACGATAATCTGTATAAGTCAAGATAAATTTACTTACATATTGGTCTTTTTTTATCAATTTATAATTAAGCGTAGTTTTTAGATTGAATTATCAATTCAATATTATATAAGTAGTTATTATATTGATTATAAATGAGTTATGAAAGTTTTTGATGAATAATAATTATTATATAACTAGATTTGCTCCCAGTCCTACAGGGGCTCTTCATCTTGGCAATGCTCGGACATTTCTTATCTCTTGGCTTAGAGCCAGAAGTAGGGGTGGTTCTATATTGATGCGAATGGAGGATCTAGATCATCCCAGGGTAAAAAGAGAGAAGATTGCTCAGGTTTATGATGATTTGAAATGGCTTGGGCTTGATTGGGATGGAGAGGTAATTGTTCAGAGTGAAAGGGCTGAGAGTTATCTTGCGGAGTTTGAAAAATTAAGACTTCTAGGTAAGCTTTATAAATGTTTTTGTAGTAGATCAGATATTCAGAATGCTCAGTCTGCTCCAAATTTAGGGGATGATCTGGTCTATTCAAATAAGTGCAGGCCACAAAATAAAACCAATGTTGTAATTTCTGAAAACAGTAAAGGAGCATGGAGGTTCAATATTGGGGATACTTCGGAATTAATATATCAAGATAATTTTATGGGCGAACAAAAAGTTGATCTAAATAAAAGTAGTGGGGACTTCGTGATTTGTCGTGAGGAAAATGCGGGGATTATGAAGATTTCATATCAGCTTGCTTGTGTAATAGATGACCATTATTCAGGAATAACTGAAGTGATCCGAGCGGATGATCTGGTAAACAGTACTTTCAGGCAGATCGAGCTTTATAAAGCTCTGGGCTATAAAATTCCGGAGTTTTTGCATTTGCCACTAGTTGTTGGTGAAGATGGAAGGAGGTTGGCTAAGAGACATGGGGATAGTCGAATCAGTTGTTTGAGGAGAAATAAAGTCAGCCCAAAAAAAATATTAGGGTGGTTGGGTTGGAGTTGTGGGCTCTGCCAAAAAGGTGTAGAATTAGAATTGAAAGATCTGTTGGAATTATTCAATCTTGAACTGATTCCTCGGGGAAAAGTGGTGGTTGGTTCTAGTGATTTGAAATATTTAGGATTCTAGGATAGATTAATTAATAAAGTATTTATCTGTTTCTAATAATATCCTAACTTTTATACGTAAAATCATTCTATTAGCAAATACCGAGAGTGTTTTGTATTGTCTTTTCGCTCGGTTTGTTGAGGTCTTTTTATGTTGGATCAGAGTGTGAAAGTTTGAATTATTATAACAAAGTAAGTTTTATCGGCTAATTGATAACGTATAGAATGGAAGAATATGGCAAAATACAATATTCTAATGGTAGAAGATGATGAGAATATTCAAGAGCTTGTCGCATATAACTTGAGAAAGGCTGGATGGGCTGTTGCTGCGGCAGGAAATGGTGAAGAAGGGCTTGAATTTGCTTTAAAACACATGCCAGATATTGTGCTTCTTGATTTGATGCTTCCGGGAATAGATGGGCTTGAAGTATGTAGAAAAATTAAAGCAAAAAAACCGGAAATTCCTATTATAATGCTGACTGCCAAGGGGGAAGAAACAGACATTATTGTTGGGCTTGAGATGGGCGCAGATGATTATATCGTGAAACCATTCAGTCCAAAAGTTCTTATTGCTCGAATAAAGGCAGTATTAAGAAGGGGAGAGCTTGTAGATGAGATTGATAGTGGTAAGGTTATCATTCGAGGCGAGTTGTCAATACATCCGCAGAAACATCAGGTTCTAATAGGCAATAATAAAATAGAGCTTACTGATACTGAGTATAAACTTGTCAGGTATCTTTCAGAGAGACCGGGATGGGTCTTTACCAGAAATCAGATTATTGATGCAGTGCGGGGTGAGGATGCTGTTGTAACTGATAGAGCTGTAGATGTTCAAATTGTTGGTCTTAGAAAGAAGCTAGGCAGTGCCGGAGCTTTAATAGAGACAGTCAGAGGTGTGGGATATCGTTTTCGGGAGGAAGGATGAGAACGAAAAGATTTTTGTGGGTTATGTTGATTCCGTTTGTTGTTGTTCTTGTGCTGATGGATACGATTGGGTCTACATTTATTGTTAAACGCTTTGAAGAAGGGTATATTCAAGATAAAAAAACAGAATTGATGAGATTTGGTAAGTTGTTGATTCTAAATTACCAGTTAATGTATAATAATAATAAACCGCATGAAATTAAGCCTCTTTTTGATGATATTGCTAAGAAAGAACATATTCGTATTACCATCATATCAACTGAAGGTGAAGTAACATTTGATAGTAAAAAGGACGAGAGTGTGATGGAAAATCATGGCTCTAGACCGGAAGTAAAATCAGCTCTATATGGTACTCCTATGTCTAGTCTTAGATTCAGTAATGAGTTAAAACTATATATGTTATATGTTGCTATACCTCTTAAAATTGATGATGATGTTGTTGGGGTGATAAGAACAAGTTATCCTCTAGAAAAAATTAAGGAACGAAGAAATATCTTTATTGTTGAGATGATAAAGATAGGTGTTCTTTCTTTAATATGCGGGTTGGTAATTGCTTATTTGTTATCTAGAAATGTTGCTAGATCTCTTGAGCGGATGAAGGAAGGTGCAGAGAAGATTGGCAGGAATGAGTTTGGAGTGTATATTGAAGATTCTAGTATTACTGAGGTAAGTAGTACTATTCATACACTTAACTATATTGCAAAAGAGATTAACTACAGGGTTGCAGCTTTAGATAAAGAACGACTTGAGAAGAACCTTGTACTTGAGAGTATGACTGAGGGGGTGATTGCACTTAATAATGAGGCATATGTTATGTATGCGAATAAATCAGCGGAAAGAATTTTTGACATGAGGGGGGAGATCAAGCCTGGGACTATACTTCATGCTAATATTAGAGTACCTGATGTTTGTAGGGTAGTTGATGCTTGTCTTGAAGGTGAGGCCGAAGAACATGAAATGATGCTGGAATTGGTGCCATCTGGTAAGAACGTTCTTATGAGAGTTGTACTTCTCAATGAGGGTGCTGGATTACTGCTGGTATTTCATGATCTTACACAACTACTCAGATTGGAAAGGACAAGGCAGGATTTTGTAGCCAATGTTTCGCATGAGTTGAGAACACCGATCACATCAATTGTTGGGTTTGTGGAAACATTACTTGACGGTGCTGTAGATGATGAACAAAGTGCTAAGAGATTTTTAAGCATTATTTTTGATCAATCAAAGAGAATGGCACAAATTATTGACGATCTTCTAATCCTATCTCGACTTGACAGTGGAAAAGAGATGGTTAAGGAGAAACTTCCTCTTGGGATGATAATTTCAAGTTCGATTGCGCTAACAAGTGATTATTTTAGAGATAAAAATGTCACAGTAAATTATTCATATAAGGGAGATGAAGAAATAATTTGTCATGCTCATCTTCTCGAACAGGCAATTATAAACTTATTAACAAATGCAGCAAGGTATAGTGAAAGTGGTTCTCAGGTATGGATAGAGGTCAAGTTTGAGAAATCTTTTGTTGATATATCTGTAAAAGATGAAGGTATTGGTATTGCTCTTGATTTTCAGGAAAGAGTATTTGAAAGATTTTATCGAACAGATAAAGCAAGGAGTCGAGCTGAAGGTGGTACTGGACTGGGCTTATCAATAGTAAAACATATTGCGTTATTGCATGACGGAAGGATAGAGCTTGATAGTGAGGTTGGGGTAGGGTCTAAATTTACACTATTTATACCACACAATAGAGAATAATTATTCATTATTAATTAGAATTTTGTCGATATAACAGGAAAGCCTATAATTATGGGTTTTCCTGTTTTCTTTTTCTTAAGTAGGTAAAGAATTATGTATCAATATATTACTGCAGTTACCTCAGGAATTACCGGATTGTGTGGATTACTCAGAGGTAATATACTAAGTGGAAATATTCTTGCTCGTTTTAGTAGAAAAAATGAACAGAAAAGCTATTTGGGGGTAATATTTTTGGGGCTAGCGTGCACATCTAGTTTATTACTTTTACTGATTTCTCTTGAGTCTATTTTCTATTCTGTGCCAGCTATTGAATTAGATTGTGTGGGAATTATTACAGCTATTTCGGCATTAATTATGGTTGGAGTTCTAGTAAAGTATGAACTTTTAAATAAAAGAAAAATGATTCTTGATAATGAATTGAAGAGGGTCAAAAAAGAGAATAAAATTTTTGAGCATAAGGTCAGCGACTTAGCAACGCATTCAGATATTGCAAGGGCGGCCGCAAGTAGTAAGACTTTTGGGTGCTTTATGGGAAGTATTGCAAGGCTACTGCGAACAGATAAAGCAGCACAGGAACTGACGGTTTTTACTTATACTGAGGGGCAATTTTTTCCTCATATGTATTATCAGTTTTCAGATTTTTCTGAATTATGTTTGAGCTTTACACAAAAGGATTTGCTCAGCTATTCTCGGAATATTGATTATAACATTAGCTATGATTCACAGTTATTCAGTGCTGGAAATTTAATCTTGGAGTATATCGATGGCAATATAACTATTGAGGGTGGGTTGATGCTTGATAAGTATAGTGTAGGTCAGTTGAGGATTACTCTGTTTGAGTGCACTGAAATGACTCAGTCATTTGGTGATCTCTTGGAAGGTATCGTTCAGAATGCTTTATCATCTGTAAAAATTGAGCTTGATGGTGTATTTAAAGCTATGGGCTATGACAGGCCTGTTTTGACAGAGGTTTCAAACTCTTTGGGAATTTTAATGTTGCGTCTTCAAATTGAAGAAAATATTCTAGGTGTTGTGAAACTTCAATTCCAGAACAATTCAAGTAATAGTATAATAAGGCAAAAAGTAATACTTCAGGATGCATCGACTCACATCAGTAAGGCTTTATATAATCAAAAATTGTATGAATTTGCGGTTAGAGATGGGTTAACAGGATTATACAATAAGCGTTATTTTATGGAAATTTTAGACACAAACTGTAGGGATTATTTAATAGGTGATGGGCAATTGTCTTTGATGCTTCTTGATATAGATTACTTTAAAAAAGTTAATGATACCTGGGGACATCTTGCAGGGGATGAGGTACTTAAAAAAGTTGCCGCAATAGTTGCTGAAACAGCAAGAGAATCTGATATTACTGCAAGATATGGTGGAGAAGAATTGGCTGTGATCATGCCAAAAACAGAGGTGGATGGTGCTGAGACTCTTGCTGAGAGAATAAGAACTAGAATTGAGAAAGAAGAATTTCAAGCTGGTAAGGGCAAAAGATTCTTTGTTACTGCAAGTTTTGGTGTAGCTGAGATGGAAAATGGAATGATGTCAACCACTGAATTGATAGAGGCCGCTGATAAATCATTATACCTAGCAAAAAATAATGGTAGAAACCAAGTTGTAGTGAGTGGTAATAGCAAAATCTCTTTAAGTGCAGCATAAAGATTATTGTTCTTTAATGGGAGTTCGTATTTTAATTATTGACATATTTGATACTGATCATACAATTAGAAAATATTTTTAGGAATATTTTATGCCAAGTATAATAAGAGTAAAAGAAAAATACCCAGATATTACTAATCACGATGCAGAGAAATTCCGCGCTGATTTGTTTGAAATGGAAGAAAGAATTAATAATGATCTGACTATTGATCTTAATGGAGTGGAACAACTTAATTCAATAGTTGTCAGTGCTATTATCTATTGTTATAATAACATGTTAAAAACAGGGAAAAAATTATCTGTTATTAATGCTGGACATAAAAACATTAAGATTTTTGAGATGTTGAATGTCCATGATGTGATGAGTTAATTTTTTACACATATTTAATAATATCAATTACGTTTTATATAAATAGCTATCCCTTTTGCAATGTTTTCTGCCATTCTCTGCCTGTATTCTGGTGTTAGTAATTTCTTACGTGTTACTGGATTGGTAACAAAACCTGTCTCAATAAGAATTGCTGGTCCAAAGAAGCTTTCTCGAAGTACAGAGAAATTCTCTTGTTTTACCCCTCTATCTGTTTCATTTAGATTCTCAATAATACTGTTTTGAACGAGACGGGCAAGAATTTTGCTCTTGTTTCTTATTTCATAGCTCATTTTTTCTGCAGTAATTAACTCTAATTTTGGATTGAGCCTTCCTCCAGCTGTATTGAAATCATACTCAGTAGACGCCCATTTTGCTCTCTGTTTGTCAGAAATTTTTGAGGTAAGATAGAATGTCTCAATACCATCGGCTTGTCCGGAAGACTCGGCGTTTGCGTGGATAGAGATAAAAATAGCTCCGGGGTGTCTGTTTGCAATTTTACTGCGTTCATCCAAAGTAATAAAATGATCATCCTTGCGGGTTAGCTCTGAAGGTATGTTAGACTCAGTAAGTATTCTTTGTATGCGCCTAGCAATATCTAGAACTATATCTTTTTCAACTGCTCCAGATGAAATAGCTCCTGTGTCTTCTCCACCATGCCCAGGGTCAAGCAGGATAAATGCATTTACGGTAGCTTCTTTTATATTGAAAGAATCAGGAAGATTTTCAATAAGGCTGAGTGGTAAAAATAGTTTGCCATTAGAGACAAATGGTGCGTCCGGTATTTTTAGCGTTTTGCCATTATATCTAACATATTTTACGTGAGGATATATTTGTAACCTTACTCCCGGTCTAGTAAATAGATATCCCCCTGCTGCATTTTCTGCAGTAAGATTATTTTTTGTGGTAAACTCGTTCATTGATATTATGGAATTAGTCATTACTCCAGTATTAACAGTCTCTTTATCTGAGCTGCATCCAATGAGAGTCAATGTTAAAACTAGAATCAAAGTTAATTTTATTATCTTCATGAGTTATTTATTATAGTTAAAATTAGGGGCAAATTAAAGTTATTTTTTATCTTAGTGAGCTAGGGCAGTTTTTTTCTCCACATGGTAAATCGCAGTTGTGTATATATCGTTGATATGAAAATACAGACCACCTATACATATAGACCGAAGATGGGAGATATTCTGCATGTGTACGTTTTTCAAAATTTTCAACTAATTCTTTACCATCAAGATAAAACCCAAGTTTTTTGAATAATGAGAAATCCTGAGCAGTTTCTACTGAATTATTAACGATTTCTATTGTTTTTGATATCCCACCGCAACCTTTGCTGAGCAGTATTGCCAGTATACTGTTTTTTTCAACTTTTAATGTGTTTGCCCAGTTATTAATCTTTCTCATGTCTGTTTGAATAATTGAAAATTTATGCTTAATTTGTAGTGTTTTGAGCGTGTCAGAGAGTTCTTTGAATGAAGAAGATATAATCTTCATATCAGATTTAATTTTATTGATAGGGTATTTTTCAAAAAGATCTTCCATGCAGCAATTGATTAGCTTTTTTATCCCTTTCACCTCAGCTTGAACTTTATTGATACTTTTCATAAGGTGTTGCTCTTCTTCATTAAGTAATTCAAAGTTTTCTTTTAGTTTAGGAATTTCTGTTAAAGTTTCTTTATACTGTGCTAGAGTATAAGAATCTTTACCAAAAAGTCGTGTCAAACTGCTAGTAAAGGCAGTTGTAACCTCTTTCATATCAGTAAAAATACTTCCAACATTACTAATGCTGATAAAATTAAGCCCTTTTAATACTGGAGCATTTTCAAGGGTACTGGAATGAGCCAAGGTAGTTGGTGCGGAGCCAATTATAAGGTTTAAATATGTGTCTCCACTTACTGTGGTTGCAGCAACTGCAAGTTTGCTGTCGGTTGGTATTTTTTTTGATGTTATTAATTCGCACTCTACTTGAATTTTCATATTTTCAAGTAACTCAACAGAGACAACTCTACCAATATTTACCCCACCATATTTTATTGGAGCTCCTTCGGTTAGTAATCCAATGTTTGAATAGTAAGTGACAATATAGTAATCTTCCCTAGTATCAAGTAAATCTCTACGTGTACTCAATACAAGAGCAATAGCAATAAGTGCGAGAAACAGTATAGTTATGCTTCCTAAAATCATATTTAGCTTTATATTATGACTATCAACACTTACTTGCATACTTTATTTGCCTCCGTATGCAGGGAGCATAGTGTTTGTTGCAGATGTAGTGCCGGTTCTTTTTACAGGAAAGCCTCTAGTTCGTACAATGGTTTTATTTGATCCTATTTTATTACCCATTATACTATTATTAACACGCTTTTGGTATGCCATCCATTCTTTCCATCTTGCTGCCATCTCAGACGCATTAGCAAATTTGTGCTCTTTTTGCCATATTTCAAATATCTTATCAGAGGCAAGTTTGTCCGCTAGCAGGTCGGTCAGCCCGATTGTTGCTAGTGAACGGGCAGCTCTTTGAACCTGATAGATAGTGTCCATTAATTCATTTCCAGCTTGTTCGTCACTCAAAATTCGTAAAATTCCATTGTGCGGATCAATAGTACTGGTGATTTCCGCAAGATTATCAGTTGTAGTGCTGATATTAGTTATTGTGTCGCTGATTTTGTCTCTGTTTTTAGCAAGAGATTCAGTTAGTTCACTTATACTGTTAATTGTGCTATTGACCTGTTCTATTTTTTTAGGATCACCAATTGTTTTATCAATAAAATTGTCAATTGTTTTCATCGTTTTTTTGGTTGATGAGGTTATTTCTACAATATTTTCTACTGCAACCCCAACAGTTTTTAACTCACCTCTAAGTGATTCTAGTAATTTATCTGCTTGGTGGGTTGCTTTATTGACATTACCCATGGTTTCTTCAATATTGGACTGGAAAGAATCAGTGCCAATTATTTTATTAATATTTCTGACCAGACTTTCTACTTCTGTGCCAATATTCTGTACTTGTCCGAGGAGTTCAGACATCCCGGCCTGTGTAATACCTTTTATTTCTTGAGCGTTGGCTATTGTTTTTGATTTTTTTATGTATTCTTTGGATTTGCCCCTTGTCAGTTCAAGAAAAGAATCACCAACAAGACCTGCAGTGGCAATTGAAGCTTCGGTATCAGATCGGAGTTGGTATTTAGTAAATATACCAGCTATAATTTCAATGTTATCTTCAGCAATGGCTATACTCTCTACTTTACCAATATTTACCCCGCCTAGCTTGACAGGGGCGCCTTTTTTGAGATCTCCAATGTTGTCAATATGTACTACAACCTTGTATGTGTCTTCCAAAAAAGAAACTCCACCAGTCATAAATACAATCATTACCATTGTAGTAATAATACCAAGGAAGACGAAGGTTCCTAAAATAAGCTCCAGTTTTTTTGACTCTTTCTCCACTTTCCTGCTCCTGCTTAGTATATTTTGAATATTGGCTATTAATTTAATCTATGTTATTGCTTAATAATACCCTCAGTGTTTTAAGTTGATTATTTTACTGCTTGTATAGGTCCTTCCGCTTCACCTTTGACAAACTGTCTGATCATTAGCTCGTTTTCAGTCATGCATGATACATCAAGGCGTTTTTCAATTTCCATAAAGTATTCTGGGCTACCTTCACCAACTATTTTGCCACCATTGAGCATTATGATTCTATCTGAAGTTTTAAAGGCTACCTTCATATCATGTGTTACAATAATACTTGTTGTCTTTGAATTATTTTTTTTGTTTAGTTGCTGGCGAGTAGAAATAATAAGATCGGCAACAGCATCACTCATTATAGGGTCAAGGCCAGTTGTTGGTTCGTCATACATTATTATTTCCGGCTCCTCAGCAAGTGTTCTTGCCAGTGCAATACGCTTGCGCTGTCCTCCAGATACCATTGAGGGCATTTTGTATGGCATATCTGGGAATCTACTCTTTCCTAAGCCTACTTGATATAATTTTTCCTCAATGATGTTTGTTAATTCTTCACTAGAATTTATGCCTCTCTGCTGCGCAGGAAACGCAATATTCTGTCCTATAGTCATACTATCAAATAATGCACCGCTCTGAAAAAGCATAGAGAATTTATGTCGCATTTGGTTGAGTTCGAGTTCATTCATTTTCCCTATTTCTTTGCCACAGTAGTAACATGCTCCTTTATCAGGTTTTAGCAGACCTATAAGTAGTCTAAGGGTTACACTTTTTCCAACGCCTGACTGCCCAATAATACTCAGCGTCTCTCCCCGCTTTATATTTATTGAGATACCATTTAAAACTTTTAATTTACCAAAAGCTTTATATGCATCATTGATAATCAGGAAGTTTTCTGAATCATTCTCCATGCTATATTTTCCAATAGTCTAATTTTAATAAAATAGTGAAAGAATCATTGTCAGGAGTAAATTGAGCATTAGTATTGCAATGCAGGTCTGCACATTTGAGGCCGTTGTAGATTTACCTACGCCTTCAGCGCCGCCCCTTGTCGTGATACCTTTATGACAACAAATCAATGACATAACACATCCGAATGCTGATGCTTTACTCAGTCCCTGAAAGAAGTCCAGAGGGATGAGGAATTCTTTTGTGTGCACCCACATATCATGCGCATTTACACCAAAACCATATATACATAGACTGTATCCAGCGAATACACCTATCAAAATCGCAAGTGAAGTTAGAACGGGGGCAAGTATTGTTGCCATTATAACTCGTGGAGCAACCAAATAGCTTATTGGGTTTATTCCCATTGTCTTTAGTGCATCAATTTGCTCTGTTACTGCCATTGTTCCAAGCTCGGCGGTCATCGCTGAACCAACACGCCCTGCAAGCATTACCCCAGAAAGAACGGGACCCAGCTGAAGAACAAGTGAATTAGTAACTAGTGGCCCAATCCAGCTAGTAACACCAAGTCTGGATAGCTGTCCGTATGATTCATAAGCAATTACGGTACCTACAAATGCTCCAGTTGTAAGTATTACAGGGGTACTCTCAACTCCAATGAAATAGCCCTGTTTAACTAGTTCTTTGAATGGTGGTCGTGATCTTTTTAATGATTTAATAACGTTTACAAGAAGTACTATGATATAGCCAATATCTCTCAAGAATGTTACGATAAAATTACCTGTTTTTTCGACAAATCCTAGCATCTTAAAACTCTCTTATTTTTGGTATATCTTTTGAATAAATACTATTATATTAAAACTAATTTTGCTATTTTTGCAATAATAAAGTCTGTAAGTTTTGGACTTAAATTTTTATCTGTTATTGCCCCAGTAGCCTAGTGTTTGTAGAGCTGCTCTTATTGTTGTGCAAGATCGCGACTGATTTAACGTATACAGGTGGATTCCAGGAGCACCTTTACTCAATAGGTCCGCACATTGTGCTGCACAGTAAGCAAGGCCAATTTCTTCAATATATTTTGGATCATTCTCTCTCTTAAGAGATGTTTCAAACTCTTCAGGAATACTGCAGCCGGATATTTCATGGAATCTTTGAAGTTGCTCTACTTTGGTAATAGGCATTATGCCAGGAATAATTGGTATGGTTATGCCTGCTCTTCGTGCCTTTGCAACATAATCGAAATATAATCTATTATCAAAAAATAATTGGGTTATAATAAAGTCTGTTCCGGCATTTACTTTTGATTTTAAGAATTTAATATCTTGATCTAAACTGATCGCTTCAGGGTGTTTTTCAGGGAATCCAGCAGCTCCTATTGTAAAACCACCGATTTCTTTGGCTATTTCAATAATATCTATTGCATGTTCAGGACCACCTTGAATTAATTGCCCCTCACGTGGAAGATCTCCTCGTAGAGCAAGTATATTGGTTATGCCGTTTTCTTGATATTTTTGGAGCATGCTTTTAATATCTTCATGGCTATGTCCTACACACGTCAAATGTGGCATCACTTCTATTCTATATTTATTTGAGATATTGAGCACTATTTGCTCTGTTTTTTCTCTGGTGCTGCCTCCAGCACCGTATGTTACAGAGACAAAGTCAGGGTTCATCTGAGATAGTGCTTCAAGGGTGTTTTCTAGTTGAGCCTCTCCTTTTGGGGTTTTAGGGGGGAAAAACTCAAAACTGAATACCTTTAATTGGTTGTATAAGCGCTCTTTTATTTTGTTGTAAATCATTTGCTTATGCTTTCTAATTTAGTTGTTCGCCTGAGCAAAGAGTAACTTTATTCTGAATCTTTGCTCTCATTGCCAGAAGAGAAAAAATCGCTGACACTATTGAAAAAGTCATTTTTAAAGTAACCAGTCACCTTATCATTATAAAAAGACGTTGCAGCGGATTCAATAGATTCTTTTCTTTGATCCGAAGGTGGTAATATGTTTTCTCTAAAATAATTCCCAGCTTTTTCAATTTTATTTCCAATACCATAGTCTTCACTGAGAGCGACTACGTATTCACTAACTTTATAGTAGCGTTTAAAACTTACTGAATCTTCAATTAATTCTGGTTTGCCGTATTGACCTAAGAAATAAACAATTATTCCTCCAAGTATAAGTCCCTTAAAAATACCGAATGCACAACCCAGAATCCAGCTGCTACCTGAGCTTTCCTCTGATGAGATAACTTTGGCCAGCAACTTAAGGATTACTTTAGAAATTAACCCGATTAGTATAAATAGTACAATAGGTGCAACTACTACTGAGACCTCTGGGCTTTGTAGTAATCCTTCAATTTTATACGCAGCAATAGGGTAGAAAAGCCATGCACCAATTGACGCAAATATTATTGATAAGATTGTATTTAATTGTGCTGTGAATCCTGTTAGGGCTCCGGCAACGCCCCACCCAGCAATTATGATAATTAGTACTAGATCCAGTAAATGCATTGTAATATAACCCTGTATTTTTATTTGTTTAAATTTTATAGTAGTTGATATTAATGTTTAATTGCTATTTATGTATAATATGTTTCAAATTTTCTAAATATTTAATATTAAAAACATTATAAATATGCTCAAATACTGATTAAATATAAAGTATTTGAGCATAAGATAGTAATATTTTGAAATATGAGGGCTATGCATCTTGTAGAGTACTACTCAATAACTCACTGGCAATACGAACGCATTCTTTACAGGGTATATTTCCCGCTTTTCTGATTTTCGAACATTTAGTTGATTCTGTTTGTTCTTTAAAGCTTGAAATGATGTGATTTTTTGCTTCTTCGCTTTCTGCTAATTGGACAGCTGCATAGAGGGCTCCGCACATATTATTTTCTGCTCTGCCACCACCAAATGCCTTGAAATCATCAATCATTTTTTCGCTGACATTAAAATCATTTTGATGCCCTTTGAGAATACTCTGTGCACAATTGAGTTTTTCTGTCGTGTATACTTCAAAAGCTGATTTGTTTTCCATAGTAATTATCCTTTGATTAATGCTTGTAACACAATTAAGTAAATGTGTAGGTCTGATTTTAACAGACCTACACATAATAGAATATTATAATGCAATGTTGTTATTGGTTGGAGCTTGTACCCATATCCACATCAATTACTTCTTCAACAATTTCAGATGTATTTCTACGTCTATCTGCTGGAATTGGACAAGCTTTTATAGATGAAGGTTTACCTGCACCTCTATAATTTAGTACCCAGACAAGTCTTTCAGGCTTGATAACACGCATTCTGGTCACAGTCTCATACTTTGGTGGAATTTCAACACGTTTTCTGCCTTCAGGTTTTACCATCACTTTTCTTTCAACGGTTTTGTACTTTGCTGGAATAGTTTCATAGCGATATTTTGCAGGGGTAACCATAACTTTTCGTGAAATGGACTCTGTCTGAGCTGGAACCTGTACCTTTTCGACTCTAGCGGGACTTACTACTTTTCGTACTCGCATAATTTTTTTCTCAGAAGGGATTACTTTGGTCTCAGTCCTTGCTGGAGTGACTAGTCTCTTCTTGGTTATTGTGTCATATTCAGCGGGAATAGTACGAGAAGAGTAACAATCAATTTTACTACCATCTTCATCACAGCCAGGAACTTCTTCCCTTACTGTTGTTGCTGGTCTTACTAGAATTTTTTCGGTATAAGTTTCATATTGTGCAGGGATGAAAATTTGTTCTGTTCTCTCAGGCACTACTTCTATTTCTTCTTCTACCCACCTGTATTGAGCTGGTACTGTTTTGAATTCAACTGTTGCAGGATGAACTACTTTTTCTTCAGTAACAGTACGGTATTGTGGGGGAGAAACGAGAACAGCTTTTTTCTGTTCTGGCTCAACCATTACCTTTTCCATTTTTGACTGATATATAGGTTGGACAGATTCATAGTACCACGAACCTTCACGTACTAAAACTTTTTCTTTAATGGTCTGTAGCACTGCTTTACGCTTTTCTAGACACCACGCATATTGCGGAGCTGGTTGTGGAGCTGGTTGTCCTTCTACAAATGGTATTTCATCACCAACGTTGTAATTTGTCGCAAATGCCGGTACTGCTAATACCATGTACATACAAGTAATAAGAAGGTATTTATAGTTTTTCATTATAATTCCTCTCAATAATAACGATAATATTGTAAATGTTGTTCTAAAAGTAATCTCTATATTTTAAAATTTATGAATCTTAATTTTTTAACTTTGGATGTTAATAAAGTTATTATTATCAATAATAATATTGTAGCTTTTTTTTATTATATGTCAGCATTTTTATTTAAAAAGATTTTCAAATTTTTTTTGGGGTATTATAAGAGGTGTATTAATTGATTTTGCTTGCAGTAGGATTTTCCTTTTTAATATTTGCTAGAGAGCAGTCTGTATCGTTTTTTATACAAATATCGCGAATAAAGTCTCTATCTGTTTGAGTCTTTAGGGCTGTTGTAAAGCGTTCATATTCTTTTGGCTTAGCTTTGATAAATTTTACTTGTCCATCTTCAAATAATATATTGCCACCAGTTTTAAAATTTCCTGGTTTATCCCAGGCTATTATAGTGTTTTTAGGCTGAAATAGCTTATAGTCGGGTAAAAACTCAAAATCTGTAATGAAATCCTGCTTAGCTGCGAGCTCTTCTTCTTCTTCTTTATCCAGTCCACTTTTTATAAATACTCGCTTATTGGGAATGAGGCTGTAGCTTTCAGTTGATTTTATAAAATCTTTTTTTGTATCGGAGCTTTTATCTAAATCAGTATATACGCTGTTTTTTTCAGGGATATTGTAATATGTTGTCCGGTATTCATAGAGATCTTTGAGAGATTCAGGAGGCTTGCCGAAGTATTTTTCGGATTTAAACATATTGATCGCTTGAGAAATTATTCGAAGTTTCTTTTGCGTTTGTTCTATATTATCCGCTGAATCTCCTCCGCAGCCTGAGAGTCCAGTAATAGCTGCAATTAGTAATAAAAGTAGTAATGAATTTACTTTCATAAAAGACCTGTAGCTTTTTTGGTTATTATTATTTATATATATATTAATTTTTTTCTCCACCTGCATTTTAGCCTTTTTTTGTTTATTTACAAATATTTTTATATTTATATTGATTATATATACAACACCTTCTATGTAAATACTTTAAGTGTATTTTGGTGATGTGAGTTTGGGCTTTTACTAAAAAAAAAATATTGACGGAATTGAGACATATACTAAGATATACTTCAAAATGGTAGGGCAGGTGTAAGGTTAAATTAAGTAAAAATCTTTGGTTTTTTTGAAATTTATTTAGATACTGCTAATAGCTATATATCATATTTTGTGTGTTTAAAAATATTTAACATCTATTTTTCATTTAGATCTTTGGTTTTTTTTGAGTTCTTATAATGCTAAATAGGTACATTTTTGATGAATTTGTTTTTAGTCAATAGCTCTAATATATTCTAATTATTTGATATAAAATTTGTTTATATAATATAATTTGTATTTTTAAAATTATATGCATTGAATAGAATGAAAAGAGGATAGGTGATGGGGACTGATTCAACTCTGAATGCAGTATGTGGGCTGCTGAATCAAAGAGACGTTGAGTTGCAGATGGCTGCAATACGAGTTTTAGGAGCAATAAAGACTGATGATGTTTCGATTATCAATCAATTGGGTGAATTATTAATTGGATCTGGCAATCCACATGTCAGAAGAGCTGTGCTTGCAGCTTTTACGGATAATCCTCAAGAAAAAACCTTGAAATATTTGGTAGAAAATCTTGAGAAAGATGAAGCAACTCAAGAACTTACCATAAATGTAATTGTTAATATAGGTAATGCTGCTATTAAGTATATTGATAGTAATTTTTCTAAGATGCCTATTTCAGTACAGCGAAGTATTGTTACCGCCATACCTAGAGTTAAAACTCCAAAAGCGTATTCTTTTCTTGTTGAAAGCTTCTTTTCTGATGATAAAGAATGTATTAGAAATGCGGTGCATACCCTTAGGGTAGTCATAGGTGATTATAACACGAAAGAAATGGGAAAGTTACGGGATAAACTGGTCGATTCTCTACATGATGCTAGAATAGAATTAAATCAGTCTGCTTTGTCTGCTATTATCATCGCACTGGGAATTATTGGACAAGTTCAGGTTAAACCAAAGTTGTTACCATTCTTATCGGATAAATATTCGGTTCAGATTCGCAGACATACACTTATGAGTTTAGCGCGTTTTGAATATGTTGGAACACGACATCAAGATGTATTTGATGCTGTTATCCCTATATTATCAGAAGATAACTATGACGAATTAGTAAGGCATGCTGTGGTTGTTTTATCAAAGCTTAAGCCAAAGCGTTCTGATAATTCAAAGATTAGGCAGTTACTGGATAATAAACATACAGGCGTGAAAATATATGCTGTAAATGCTTTAGGTAGTCTAGATTCTATAACCAATGCAGAAGCACTTCTGGAGCTTCTTGGAGCGAGAAATATGAAGCTTAGAGCTGCAGCAAGTGAAGGGCTACGTAGAATGCCCTCTGCTGTAGTTGTAATACTTAGGCATATTGATCAAGTCAAGAATAAGTCTGAGGCTTTTGAGATGGTAAGCATTCTTGAAAGTCATGACAATAGAATTAAGTCTGATAAAGCAAAAGAAATGATTTCTCGTATGCTCGAGCTGTATTTTGAAGGTGATGAGCATTATCAGTTATATAAAATGGCTCTTATTCATTTGCGTGGTGATGTGTTACAGCAGGAGCTTGTCGATGCTGCTGAAAAAGCAAAAGAAGAAAAGCAATGGGAAAAAGTTAGGGATACTCTTAAGATTCTGGATCATACTAATCTGCTTACATCTGAAATAAGATATACTTTAGCTGCTGCAAAGTTGAAGACAAGTAAGAAGGATACTGCGCGTTCTTTCAGGCAATCTGATTATTGCCTAGAGCATTTCTTGCAACTTTTAAAAGAAAAGGGAGCAAAAGATCTTAAAATAGATCTTTTGTCTGATAAAACTCTGGATATGGAAGATTTATACTATATTGGTTTTCATTTTGCTGAGCAGCAGAATGAAGAGAGAAGATTTGGGATTGAAATGCTCAAGAGTCTTGCCACGAAGAAGAAGAATAAAGAAGTGCAAAAACTCGCAAAAGATAAGTTAAAGTTAGAAGGGCATTGATAAAATAAAGATATTTGTTATATTTAGTAGAGTTGAAATTTAATTGATATTGATACTGAATATAAAGGCGAATACCTTGAATAAACCTATTAAGTTAGCAGTACTACTCTCAGGAAGTGGAAGTACACTTGAGAATATCTTTGAAAAGATTGATGAAGGATTTATTTCGGCTCAAGTTGATATCGTCCTTTCATCTAAAAAAGATGCATATGGCCTTGAAAGAGCAGAGAAAAGAGGGGTAGAGACAGCTGTTGTTGAATCTAAGAACTATTTCTCAAATGGAGTGCCAGACTGGGATGCTATGTCTGAGGCTATTAATAAGATCTTGCTTTCAAGAGATATTGATTTGATTTGTTTGTGTGGTTTTATGTGCTTTTATAACGTTCCAGATCGGTTTGCGGGTAAAGTTATGAATGTTCATCCAGCACTTATCCCATCATTTTGCGGGAAAGGTATGTTTGGACACCATGTGCATGAATCTGTAAAAAAAACGGGAGTAAAAATTTCAGGTTGTACAGTTCATTTTGTAAACAATAAGTATGATGCTGGTCCTATTATTATTCAGAGATGCTGTCAAATTTCTGATACAGATACAGTAGATGAAATTGGTGAACGTGTAATGGAACAGGAGCGTATCGCTTATCCAGAAGCGATAAAGTTATTCTCTCAAGGGAGACTTCATCTCAATGGTAATATCGTTGAGATATCAGAGTAATTGTAGTCTGTAGTATTAATATGACATATAAAAAGGATAATTTTCTTTCGGGAGTTGTGATATGAGTTACTCTATTCAGCAGCAGAAAGATATGCTGGACATTGTGTCTAACGCTTTGTATGCAGCTGTATCAGAGGATGAGTATACTCCAACAACGCCGACTGATTACTGCTTGAACTCAAAATCAGGGTGTTTTGTGACTTTAAAAACCAATGGCCTTCTTCGTGGGTGCATTGGTTGTTTTGTCTCTGATAAACCACTATACAAAACCCTTGTACAAAATGCTAGAGCATCTCTGCTTGAAGATCCAAGATTTATAGGAAGACGGATTACTCTCAAGGAATTACCGGAGGTTGACATCGATATATCGGTTCTGACCCCGCTAAAGCCTTGTGATGAACCTGAGAGTATCAGGCTTGGTGTTGACGGGATTTATATACTTAGCAGTTTTGGTAATGGTTGTTTCCTGCCTCAGGTTGCTACAGAGACAGGATGGAGCGTGGAAGAATTCTGGGGTAATTGCTGTGCGCAAAAAGCGGGACTAAGCTATGATGCCTGGAGAGGCAGTGGTGTTGAACTATATACGTTTGAAGCAGTAATAGTTGAAGGGCATTATTCAAAATAGTTTTTATCTCTGATTTAATTTTTTGAGACCATATGTGAAAAGTAACTATATAACATGCTGAGTATAAACCACCCGAATGCAACAAGAATAATAGTCGCTCCTGTTGCTGTATTTGCCCATTTCTGAGATGATATTAATAAGCCTATAATCGATGAACTAAGGTTTATTGCTACTGCCCACCATAGCATTGCTCCAGCGCTTTTTGAAAAATTTCTTGCACTTGCAGCAGGTACAATGAGTAGTGCAGTAACTAGTAATACCCCAACAGCCCATACTGAAAAAATTACAACAAGTGATAATAGTACAGCAAAGGTATATTGGTAATATGCAACTTTTACTTTGTGAGTTTTAGCAAGTGTCTGGTTGAGCCCTATGTAAATCATTTTATTATAGCTAATAATCTGAAAAATTGCTAGAGCAACAAAGAGAATAAGCATAATCCATAAATCAAATTCATTAATTGTTAATATGTCACCATATAAAAATTGCTGCATATCTCTAGCTATACCCTGATTCCTGCTTACAACTGCTAGCCCGAAAGCAATAGCGGCAGAAAAAAATACACCAATTACAGTGTCATTTGATAGCCTGCTCCTGCGCTTAGTAAGCATTATACCTACTCCGACAAGTATACCAAATATTGGCATACTTACATGTGGATTTATTGAAAATAAAATACCAAGAGCAACGCCAGCGAATGCTGAGTGACTAATTGCATCAGCGAAGAATGCCATGCGGAAATTAACTACTTGTACTCCCATAGATGCGGTCATTGGTGCAAGAAGAAGTAGTCCAAATAGAGCCTGTTGCATAAATCCCATCTGGAATGCTTCAAATGGCAGGAGTGTTGCTATAATCTTATAAATCATATCAAGACTTGGCATCTGCGTTTTCTCCTTTGCAACATGGTCCGTCACAGGTAGCTTTTCTTCCTGAGAGGGAATTTCTATTGACTAGTCCCATGTGAATTCCAAATAATTTGGTCAAGTTCTCTGTAGTTAGAATATTATTTGGCGCTCCTTGAGCGATAACTTTTTTATTCAAACAAATAACATGTGTGGCGTGGTGGGTTACTATTGACAAGTCGTGCTCCACTGTAAGCTGGGTAAAGTGATGTTTATAGCGTAATTCATCAAGTAGTTCGCAGAAGACTTTGGAACCGCTTACGTCAACTCCTGATGATACCTCATCAAGCACTAGTAGTTCTGGACTTTGTCCAAGGGCTAATGCTAGAAGGACTCGTTGAAATTCGCCACCAGATAGATCACCAAGCTTTTTACACAGAAGATGTTTGCCATGAACAGATTCAAGCAGTTCCGCAGCTTTTTCTTTATTCTTTTTACGCACCCCAAAAAAAATTGGGCTATGTTGTTTGCCAATAGACATAAATTCAAGAACAGTAAGTGGCAGATTTCTGTCAAAGTCGAGTCGTTGTGGAACATAGCCTATAGACAGGTTGCTACCAGAGTTGCTGGATTGTTCAATTTTACCTTTAAATGGAATTTGGTTGAGAAGAGCGAGCAAAAGTGTGGTCTTTCCTGCTCCATTAGGCCCAACAATAGCAGTCCAGCTACCTTTGGGCACTCTTGCTTCAATATTTTCTAATATACTGGTACCGCTCAGTGATACTGATACATTATTGAACCGTAATGAGTCTACTTTATTGGGGACTAATTTCTTGTTCATTTATTTTCACCTAATGTTGTTATTAATAAGTCTATATTTTTTCTCATTTCACTGGTATAAAAATCAATTGGTGCTTTAGGATTTCCAGAAGCAACAGGATTTAATTCAATTACTGGGATTCCTGCTTCACGTGAAATTGTTTTTGCAACTTTACTAGAGTATTGTGGTTCAGTTATGATTGCTGCAATTTTCTCTGATTTAATGAGTTTAATAAGCTCTATCATGCGTGAGGCTGATGGTTTATCTCCGTGAGGTTGAATGGTTGCTATGATGTCCAGGCCAGCATCTTTTGCAAGGTAATCAAAAACACCATGTGGCTGGATAATTCTGTTATTTTTAAGTTTTTCTTTAATTTTGTTTAGCTTTGTTACTAGTATCTGCATTTCTGCTTTGTAGCGTTTTAAATTAGTATTGACTATACTTTGTGAATTTTTTGGAAGAATGTTTTTAAGATTTTTCGCTATGTTTTCTGCAATTTTAATTCTCATTCTAGGACTAACAAAAAGGTGCGGGTTTATTCCAGAATGGATGTGCTCATGATTTGCTTCATGATGCTCTTCATCTTTATTTTCGTTTGAGGTGTACTCTAACAGGTCTGCTATGCCTTCTGAACTATCGATTACAGTTATATTTGAATTGGCACGTTTAACTGGTGCTCCTATAAATTCTTCTAAATTAAGTCCATTGATAATCATTATGTCACTTTGAGATAGTTTTTTCATATCTTTAGGAGTGAGTGCATAGTCATGCGGGCAGCCAAGTTCTGCAGGTATCAGAATATCAAGTTCGACGCCATCTAAATCTTTTAACAGGTTCTTTGTGATTAGATACATTGGTAATGTTGACGCAAGTATTCTGGTAGAACTATTGGAATATGCAGTGGTAATGGTCGTAAGAGTTAATATAATTAAAAGAAGTACTGTAAACAATTTGTTAGTCATATTCACTTTCTTTCCTTGGTACTTTTATTCCTTTTCTTCTGAGAATATTTTTAGCCACTCTTCCACCTCTTCAGCGCTTATTACCTCTGGCTTCATCTCATTATAGTCATATGCATTATTTTGAACAATTAAAAATTCTTTTATAAATTTTTCGCTGTCAATAATTTGTAATTTGTTACGTCTTAAAGTTGCAGCGAGAGCTCTGTCTGAGGTAACAGCAAGTACTTTTTTGTTGCTAGTTTTTGCTCTGGCGTATTCTTCAAGGAGTGAGTCTGCTTTTTTACCTCCTCCTGGGTATTTGACACGTAGGCCATGAATAGTCATGCTTGTATGTTCTAATCCACCATCCATAAATAAGATACTCCTGCTTCGTTTACGATCTAACGCTATAGCAAGTTGTCTGATGCTTTCTTCCTGTGCTATTTTTATATCACAGTTTGGTTTGAAGTAATTTTTGGTTTTATCCCATTTATAAAAGAGATTGAAACCATCAATCCAGAGTTCATTGAAAGAATGTTTTGCCATTTAATTACCTATCTTTCTCGCCATATTTCATATTTATCAATTTTAGCTTGAATAAGGTAATCTGTCAACTCAGCAAAAAAACGCTTAGCATCTTCTGGGTACCCTGCAGTTGGTTTAAGATTAGGAACTTTGCCTGTAAAGAAAGTGTTAAAATCATCCATTAATATTTCACGCAAAAATTTTGAGATGATACTTGCAAGGGCAACAGTAAATTCTTTTTGGTCAGCTTTTGGCGTGAATTCAATATAAATGTTATCTCTAATTTTATATAGTGAAGATTGTGCGCTTTCTCTAATTGTTTCGATCCATTCTCCTGCAAGTATATCAATAAGAAAAGGGGCGTAATAAGTTTTACCTCCTTGTTTGTCTACTATGATTTTAATCTTCTGGTCTGTATAGGTATCTATAATGTGTTTTATATGTGTGCCTGTCTGCAGTAGCAGTACTTCGGACTTGTTTAATCCTTGCTGAAAAAGGTTGTTGAGCATTTGTGCGGTCAATATTCTGCTTCTTAATAGTAAAATTTTAGCTTCATTTGTTTTTAGATCAAAGGTAGACGCAGGATCCAATTTTAAGCGTGGGTCGGAAGAAGATTTATTGGATATATTAGAGAACCATATACTTTTTTTGATATTATCAATTTGGTGTTGTGCATCAAGTAAACTGATGAGTTCGTGTGAATTTGTAATGTTGTCAATATTATGGTGGGCTCTTAAAAAGTTGATAACGACATCTTTTAGACCAGTTACACCTTTGGCGTTATATGCAATTTTACTGTCAGTTATTAGGAGCCTTTTATCGTTTTTGGCTTTTTTTGAGGTTGTTGTTTTTGTGAAAATGTCCCAGAGCGAGTTTATTTCTAAATCATAGGAATCAGAAATTCTGAATGCAGATGAAGAAACAATGAGTGGTCCTAGCTTTGATCCAAGTCCTGCTTCATCTATTCCTGCAATTATCAATGTGCTTCCTTATTCAGATTACTTGGTTCGAATTAAGTTTGAAGAGACTGTGCTTTCTCTAAGAATTTGTGAGTCAAAATCAATATGTGTACGGACTTTTTCAGGGTGGCTCAAGTCTCCACGTTCGTATATTCTTTTGAAAGCAATAAATACCTTAGGGTCGATCTGTGTACCAGCTACTTCTTTAAGGATTTGCATTGCTTTATGAACAGGCTGCCCGTTTCTGTAGGTACGATTGCTGGTGATAGCATCAAAGGTGTCTGCAACAGCAAGGATTCTCGCTGAAAGCGGAATCTTTTCTCCTGAGATACCTGTAGGGTAGCCACCTCCATTATATTTCTCATGATGGTATTTGGTTGCGTTGGCAACATCTTTGACGGATGCCATTCCCTTGAGTTCAGGCATTTTTAAAATAATATCAGCTCCTACCTGAGGATGTTGTTTAATGAAGTCAAATTCTTCTGTAGTCAATTCTCCTGTGCTGCAAAGTACTGATTCTGGAACGCCAATTTTACCAACATCATGAAGAAGTCCTGCAAGTTCTACTACAGTTCGTTCCTCTTCAGGTAATTTCATCTCATCTGCAATCATCAGTGCGTAGCAAGTAACTCTTTCAGAATGACCTTTTGTGTATTTGTCCTTTGCTTCGATTGAAGCTGCAAGCGCAAGCATAGAACCATGAAACACTTTTTCAAGCCCTGCGTGAAGTCTAATCTTTTCAATTGCCTCACCAATTTGGTGCCCTGATGAAGCAAGAACTGCAAGAGTATTGCTGTCTCTTCCTTCGTCATATTCACCAGCAGTTTCTGTATATATTACGCCTAGACTACCACCTCTTTTGTGCAGTGGAACACACATTATGCGTGTGGGTTCTGATAAAGTTCCAGTAGTATTTTCCTTAAAAATATGCTGGCTATTTATGACAATTGATTCTTCTGAATTTATAACATGACGAATTATATTCGCACTTACAGGGAAAACATTGTCGCCTTTTTTGTTGAAATCAGAGTGTTTGCAGCCAACTAAATCGAGAATATTATTATTTGGATTCATGAAGACAACAGCACAGCGCAAAGGTTTTGATAACTCAAATACAATATTTAAAGTACAAGTCACAATTTCTTCTTCATTTTGTGCTGCAAATAAACGGCTTGCAAGTGTACAAATTGTGTTAAACTGCTTTGCAAGAAGAGTTATATTCATTTTAACATTGTTGGTATCAGCAATAGGACCTTTTGCTCGATTGAATTTATATGCATATGAGGCATTTTTAGATATTTCAGTATTACCACTTCTGCTTTGGAGGTTAATCTTAGAGTGGATATTCTCAAGCTCTACTTCAGGAATGCAACTGAGCTCAATTCTGTTTCTTCCTAATTTAATTGTGTCGGAGTGTGAAACTTCGACTTGGTCTTTGATGGCTAAACCATTGTGGTAAGCGTCATTTTGATAATCTATATCTTTTATAACTAATTTACATTTCTTGTTGAATTCAACTGTACAGCGGGAATAGGAATCAATAGCTTTACTTTGTGAAGCAGATGAAGAGTCAGTATTTTTTATTATTTCTGACTCTGTACTGTGGTATACGTCTTCACCTTCGCTATTCTGTTGCAAAGTTGTATGCGTCATAGTTTCGTTATTTGTGTGTTACTAAATTCCTATATATTGTTTTGTCAAGTAAAACGCTAATAAGTCCTATTAAATACATTAGCTCTGAATAATATACTGTTTAAAATAAAATATACAAGTAAATAATTGACTAAGAATTGCTAAATTATATATTTTAGGGGCATAATTATTTGTAAACAACGAGCATTAGAATAAAATACTGTGTTTTAAAGGGTTAATAAGGGCTAATGATGTAATTTATTTTTCAACTTTAATTAGAATTATTGTGAAAAAACTAAAGTTATAGGTATAATTTCCGAAAATATTAAAATTTGCTATGCAGTGAAGTGTTATCATAAAATTAGATTATGCGGTTGCTTTTGTCACATGATAATAAGAGGTATAATGAACAATCTTATAATTACTTAATAAATTGTAAACTAATTGGTTGAACTTATGTTAGAAGAGTTGTATTTAAAGAATATTGTTATTTTTGAGCAGGTAATGTTGCCATTTTCAAGTGGCTTGAATGTTATTTCTGGTGAAACTGGAGCTGGTAAGAGTTTGGTTGCCACTGCTATTGGTCTGGCTCTTGGGGCTAGGGCAAATAATGACCTGCTCAGATCTGGAGTTGAATCAGCAAGTGTAAGTGCAGTTTTTTCTCCTTTACAGGCATTTGTCAAAAAAGTAATTGATGAAGAAGTAGGATTTGATTTAGAAATGTTAGATGGACTTATATTTGAAAGGCGGCTATTTCGTAATAAAGCGAGTAGGATGTTGATTGCTGGTAAGCCTGTTACTTCAAATACTGCTCAAATAATTTCTGATGCTTTGCTCGATATTGCTGCTCAGAATGAACATACAAAATTGATCGAACCTGGGTATCAAAGAGAGTTACTTGATAGATATGGGTCGATAAAAACTGATCTTTATAAAAATATATTTTTAAAGGCCTTACAGATTTTTAAAAGAATTAATAGTAGTAATTCTGATTTAGAAAAGCATAAACTTGAGCTTGAAAGAATAGAATATAAATTAGAAAAAATACTGGATTTTGCTCCTGATGTTGAAATTGATAGATCTCTGGAGGATAGAATCGAGATGATTTCTAAAGCGGAAAAGATTAGAAATGTTGCTGAAGAAGCGGAAGAATTTATTTACGAAGGTGAGTCTGCTATCATTGGTAGGTTGTCACACATTATTAGAGATTCGCAAAAATACTCGGATTTGTCACCAAAGCTTGCCAGTGCTGTAGAACTACTCGAAAGTGCCTGCGCGTTGCTTGAAGAAGCTGCAAGATCTTATAGAAATGTATCTGAAGCTAGTGAGTTTTCTGAAGCTGAGCTTGATAAACTTATTGAAAGAGCTGAAGAAATGAAGTCTTTAGGAAGAGTTTTGGAATGTGAAAACTCGGAAATCAGTTTATTTGATGCGATAGTTTTAGAAAAAGAGAAGCTTGAGAAAAGACATGGAGAGTTGTCTCTTTGGGAGATAAGTACTGATGAACTAGAGAAAGAACTCTCGGCATTATTGCCTGAGCTTCTAAAAGAAGCAGAGAAATTATACGAACTAAGAGTAAAGGCAGCTAAGAAGCTGGCCAAAACGATTAGTAAGGAACTAAAAACGCTTGGTATGGAGAATGCTGACTTCAATGTAGGATTTAGTCGTTGTGTTGAAAAAGGAGCGGGGATTAAAGATATTCTTCTAAAAGCGACAAAAGATGGATTTGAAGAAGTTAATTTTATGATTACGCCTAATATTGGGGAAGCTCCATCAAGTATTGCTGAAACAGCATCTGGTGGTGAAGCATCACGTGCGATGCTGGCTATAAAATCTGCCTTGGCCTCTGTGCATGCACCTGATACATTGATTTTTGATGAAATTGATACTGGGGTAGGTGGAAGACTAGGGGATGTCCTTGGTAGAAAACTTTATGAGTTATCGCGTGATAGGCAGGTAATTGTTATTACACATCTTCCACAAATCGCAGCTTATGCTGATAATCATCTGCAGGTATCTAAGTCAACAAAAGGAGATAGAACTGTTGCTCAGGTACGAAAGCTTTCAGAAGATGAAAGAGTCGAAGAGATCGCTCAGATGATTAATGGTAATGCTGCGACAGAGACGACACGGGCTCAAGCGCGTGAGATGTTGGGAAAAAGGGCTTGAATGTTTTTATTGGTAAATAACAAGAGCACTGGCTTTTAAACCAGTGCTCTTGTTATTTATAAAAGTATTTGGTTAACTTAGCGTTTACATCTAGCTGGAGGCATAGGTAAAGCTGTTTCGCCCATAAGGTCTTTATCTATTACAGCGGCGATTCTTCTGCCAGCTGCAATAGAGTGAACTACAAGCCAAGCGCCGGTGTTTGTATCGCCGCCAACGTAAATATGTTCAACATTTGTACGTTGTTCTTCATCAGCTATAACATTACCGCGGGCATCATATTCTACACCAAGGTCATCAAGTAGGCCATTATGTACAGGCTTTACAAATCCCATAGCAAGAAGCACGAGGTCTGCTTCTAGAATGAAGTCACTACCTTCAATCGTTTTTGGAGCTCCATCAATCCATTCTACTTTTACGCAGTGAACTTTTGTCACTGTACCATTTTCACCCTCGAACTTTTTACTCATTACAGCCCATTGACGCTCTCCACCTTCCTCATGGCTGGCGTTTGTGCGGTAGATCATAGGGTATTGTGGCCATGGGCGCATTGGGTCTTGACCCTTTGGAGGTTCTGGAAGAATTTCTACCTGAACTACATTCTTTGCACCTTGCCTAATAGCAGTGCCAAGACAATCTGCACCAGTATCACCACCGCCAATAACTACAACATTTTTGCCTTTAGCATCAATGCGTTCTTCGTTTTTTGCATCAAACTCTCCTGCGACAATTCTGTTTTGCTGTACCAGGTATTCCATAGCTTGATGAACACCTTTTAGATCGCGTCCTTCAATAGGGAGGTCCCTTGCTTCTTCAGCTCCTACACAAAGGCAGACTGCATCAAAGCTGCGTTTCAAATAGTCAGCTGAGATATCTTTACCAATAGTCGCTGAACACTCAAAATCAACGCCTTCTTCCCACATCTGCTCTATTCTTCTATCAATAAAACGTTTTTCTAGCTTAAAGTCAGGAATACCATATCTGAGAATACCACCTGGTTGGGCGTTCTTTTCAAATACTGTTACTTCATGTCCTGCTCTTACAAGTTGTTGAGCACAAGCAAGACCCGCTGGACCTGAACCTATAACTGCAACACTTTTTCCTGTTTCTGAAATTGTTTCTTCTGGCTTAATCCAGCCTTCATCCCAAGCTTTTTCAATAATTGTAAGCTCGTTTAGTTTAATATTTACTGGATCTGAATCAAGATTTAAAGTACAAGATGCTTCACATAGAGCTGGGCATAGTCTACCTGTGAATTCAGGGAAGTTATTTGTAGAATGTAGAAGCTCTGCAGCCTCTTTCCAACGGCCTTGATAAACAAGTTCATTCCACTCTGGTACACAGTTACCTAGAGGGCAACCGAATGAGTGACAGAATGGAGTGCCGCAGTCCATGCATCTGCTGGCCTGCTCTCGCATTTCTTCCTCACCCATTTCCTTGTATATTTCTAAGTAATCTTTGACACGCTCTTCAACCGGTTTCTTTGGCTGCTTGGAGCGATCGATTTCAATAAATGCAGTTTCGCGTCCCATTTTTATACCCTCATATTTCATATCATAATTTAATTTAATAAATCAACCAAGTTTTAATGGCTATTAAGCGTTACTAATGATTTCATCCTTGGTTCTGCGTGATCCCTTTTTCTCTTCTTTGACCATTTGACCGAGCAGGCGTCTGTATTCCATCGGCATTACTCTTACAAATAGCTGTAGGACAGATTCCCAGTTCTCAAGCATCCATTTCGCTTTATTACTTCCCGTACATTCAAAGTGTTGTTCAATCATACTTCGAACATATGTAATATCATCGTCAGAACAATCAATAAGTGGATCGAGATCTACCATCTCCAAGTTGCATTTTAGATCGAAGTCCTGTTGTGGGTCATAAATGTAGGCAATACCTCCTGACATACCAGCTGCAAAGTTGATGCCTGTTGAACCAAGGCATATAACTCTTCCGCCTGTCATATATTCACAGCCGTGGTTACCTACTCCTTCTACTACTACTTCAACGCCAGAGTTTCTAATCGCAAAGCGTTCCCCAGCCAAACCATTTATGAAGGCTTTGCCACAGGTTGCTCCATAGAAGCAGACGTTACCAACAATAGTATTCTCCTGTGCTTCTAGTTTACACTCTTTTGGCGTTTTGATAATAATCTTACCACCAGATAGCCCTTTACCAAGATAATCATTTACATCACCTGTAAGATTTAGGGTCATACCATATGTAGCAAATGCTCCAAAACTCTGACCAGCGGAGCCAGTAAAGTTCAGAGTAATAGTGTCTTCAGGTAGAGCCTTGTGACCGTAACGTTGAGCAATTTCACCTGCAAGCATAGTTGTAGCAGTGCGGTTAATATTCTTTATCACAAAATCAGCGCTAACCTTCGCACCGCTTTCAATTGCATCTTTACATGTTTCGATAAGTTTTCTATCAAGCACCTCTTCAAGTCCGTGCTCTTGATTTTGAATTTTACGGATAGCGTTTTTCTTTGCTTCAGCAGGAGTGTAAAAGACTTTACTGAAGTCAAGCTTACTTGCTTTCCAGTGATCAATTCCGTCTCTTAGTTTGAGGCGGTGAGCTTGACCTACCATTTCGTCCATTGTTTTATAGCCAAGACTTGCCATGATTTCTCTGACTTCTTCAGCAATGAAGTGGAAGAAGTTTACAAGATAATCAGAATTACCATGGAAGCGTTTGCGGAGTCTTGGATCTTGAGTCGCGACACCAACAGGGCAAGTGTTTTTCTGACATTTGCGCATCATTACACATCCAAGGACAATAAGTGAGCTTGTTGCGAAACCGAATTCTTCTGCGCCGAGGAGGGCAGAAATCACAACATCTCTACCAGTACGCATCTGACCATCAGCCTGAAGTTTTACGCGTCCTCTAAGATCATTTTTAACAAGTACCTGTTGTGTTTCAGATAGACCAAGTTCCCAAGGTATACCTGCGTATTTTATAGAGCTCATTGGCGCCGCACCAGTACCACCATCAGCACCTGATATTAGAATAGCGTCTGCATGTCCTTTTGAAACACCCGCAGCAATTGTACCAACGCCGACCTCAGATACGAGTTTTACATTGATATCAGCTTTTGGATTGATATTCTTCAAGTCAAAGATAAGTTGAGCAAGGTCTTCAATTGAGTAAATATCATGGTGTGGTGGAGGGCTGATAAGTGAAATTCCTGGTGTTGAGTGGCGTACACCAGCAATCTCAACGTTTACTTTGTGACCAGGAAGGTGCCCACCTTCTCCAGGTTTTGCTCCCTGAGAAATTTTAATCTGTATCTCTTTACAATTATTCAAGTATTCAGCTGTAACACCGAAACGACCAGATGCAACCTGTTTGGTCATTGAACAACGGTTGTCGCCATTTTCAAGAGGTATATATCGTTTGCTGTCTTCACCGCCTTCTCCACTGTTTGAGCGCCCACCGATACGATTCATCGCAATTGCCATTGCTTCGTGGGCTTCGCGGCTGATAGATCCGAAGCTCATCGCACCAGTAACAAAGTGCTTCATAATATTTTCTGCAGGCTCTACTTCATCAATACTGATAGGGGTAAGTTCGTCATTGAAATCAAATAGACTGCGCAGAGTGCAGTGCTTATGCAACTGATTGTTTATCTGTTCTTTGAAGCTGTTGTATTTTTCCACATTGTTTTCGCGTGTAGACTCCTGAAGGAAACGGATTGCATCCGGAGTCCATAGGTGCCTCTCACCATCTCGCCTGAGACTGTAACGACCGCCACTTTCAAGTACTTTGGAACTTCCAGCTCGATTTGGGTATGCTTTTGCGTGGCGTAGCAGCGATTCTTTTGCAATTTCTTCAATTCCAAGACCACCGATACGGCTTGGAGTATTGTTGAAATATTTTGCAACAACATCATTATTTAAACCTAGGATTTCAAAGATCTGAGCATCACGGTAACTACGTAGAGTTGAAATACCCATCTTTGAGAAGATCTTTAGCAGACCTTTTTCAATTGCAGAAATATAGTTCTCAACACCATCTTGAACAAGCATCTTTTTAGGGAGGTTGCCTTCGGCAATTCTTTTTGCAATTGTTTCAAGAGCAAGATATGGGTTTACTGCACTTACACCGTAGCCAAACAGTAACGCGAAGTGTTCTATTTCTCTTGGTTCTCCTGATTCAAGAATAATATTACTGCTCATTCTTAGACCAGCAGAAACAAGATGGCTGTTTACAGCTGCAACTGCAAGCAGTGATGGAATAGCAGCATATTCTGGGGACATTTTTCTGTCGCTTAGAATAATAACAGTCTTACCTCCACGAATTTCTTTCTCTGCCTGCTCACATAACTCATCAAGAGTCTTTTCTAGGCCTTTTTCCTCTTCATTAGCAGGGAAAACAATATCTAGTGTAATGCTTGGGAATTCTGAAGAACCAAGATTGCGTATGCGATCTAGATCATCATTGGTGATGATTGGGGAATTAAGTTTGAGCATGCGAGCATGATCCGGAGTCTCTTCAAGTAAGTTGCGACATGGCCCTAAGTATGTAGTAAGTGACATGACTAGTTTTTCGCGGATTGGGTCAATCGCCGGATTGGTAACCTGTGCAAACAATTGCTTGAAATAGTTGAATAGTATTTGCGGTTTGTCAGAAAGAACTGCCAGCGGAGTGTCGTCTCCCATTGATCCGATTGGTTCTGCACCGCTTATGAACATTGGTGTAATAATATTGTCTACATCTTCACGGGTGTAGCCATGAGCAGTCTGTCTTTCAAAGAGTGCTTCTTCGTTTGCCTCTATAGCCGCATTGCCATCGAATAGACCGCGTAGTTCGATTCGGTTAGCTGCAACCCAGCGACGATATGGTTTCTGACGGCAGATTTCTGCTTTCACCTCTTCGTCGTGAAGTACCCTTTTACGTTCTGTATCAATAAGTAGAACAGTACCAGGAGCAAGGCGCCCTTTTTCAACAACGGTTGATTCATCTAGCTCAAGTACACCAATTTCTGAAGCACCAACAATAAAACCACCTTCTGTTATTTCGTAACGCACTGGACGAAGACCGTTACGGTCAAGAGTTACACATATTCTTTTGCCGTCAGTACCAACAAGAGCTGCAGGTCCATCCCATGGTTCCATCATCATTGAGTGGTACTCAAAGAATGCTCTTCTGTCGTGACCCATGTGGCACTTCTTGCCCCATGCTTCAGGAACCATCATCATCATTGAGTGAGTAAGGTTTCTGCCGTTCATATAGAGGAATTCAAGCATATTGTCAAAACAAGCCGAGTCAGATCCCTGCTCATTATGGATAACAGGTAGAATTTCTTTGAGGTCATTACCGTAATATTCGCTCTTTAGAGCAGAATATCGTGACTTCATATTGTTTACGTTGCCCTTTAATGTATTAATTTCTCCATTATGACACATCATACGGAATGGTTGGGCAAGATCCCATGTAGGGAAAGTGTTTGTACTGTAGCGCTGATGAACAACACATAGCGCTGAATCCATGCGTTTGTCATTAAGATCAGGGTAGAATTCTGATACCTGGGCAGCAAGCATCATGCCTTTATAACATACTGTGATAGCTGAGAAGCTTGCAGCATGGAACATTTCTTTTGCTTGACCGCCTAAATCTTTTATTTCATTTTCCGACCTTCTTCTGATCTTATATAATAATCTTTCATAATCGTAAAGGCTGATTCCATCTTCTGGAGCCTGAATAAAGACCTGGTAGAAATCAGGACAAACAGCTCTAGCTGTAGCACCAACAGCTTCACGGACTACTGGAACTTCGCGCCAAGCAAGAACACGGCAATTATTGTCAAGTATTGCTTTTTCAATCTTATCTTTACATTCTTCTCTTATTCCCGCGTCAGTAGGCATGAATAAGAATCCAACACCATATTTGCCTAGTTCAGGAAGATTGAAGCTTGTTTCTTCCGCAATGCCTCTAAAAAATTTGTCTGGCATCTGGAAGAGTAAACCAGCTCCATCACCAGTATCTGGATCTGCTCCAACTGCTCCGCGATGGGTCAAGTTAATAAGAATTTCAATACCTTTTTGAATAATATCATGGCTTTTCTTGCCTGTAATATTAGCGCAGAACCCAACACCACATGCATCATGTTCATTTTGGGGATCGTATAATCCATCTGCCTTTGGTAATCCGTAGCTCACTAGTTTGTCTCCTATTTTTTCTAATTGTATATATATTAATTATATTAATTAATTTTTTTGTAGGTAGATTTAACAATTATGTATAAACCTGTAAAATTATAGCCGAGAATATTTTAAATTCAAGTAGTGAGCTGGGCGTTTTTTTATTATGTATAGGTCTTTTCCGGTTAAAAGTGAAAATAGGTGGGATTCATATTTTAAGTATTAAAGATATGCTTATTAATTCTGTTTTACTGAATGTTCATATGTTAATTACTAAGCTATAATTTATTGTATAGTATTTTTAGTAAGGCTATGTTTGTATCGTTGCTTGAACTGTTTGAGTTATTGATGAAACTCGTTGATCAATCATGGGTTAGCGTTGTTAATGGATTTAAGTATGTTGTGTTGTAAGTTATGTTTGAGGATAAATATAATTTTATAGAATTGTTGTCATTTTAGCAAAATTTTTGCTAAGTTGTGGAATTGCTTTAAAAAAGAATTTAATTCTTATGAAAGTGATAAGTTCATATTGTCTATGGGATAAAATATATTTAATCCGGGTTTGTCAGGTAATGTTAAGCCTTTTTTTATAACTCTTATGTATCTGTCAGGGTTGCTCTGTTTTCCGGTGATGTAAGAAATAGATTAGCTATGAGATATTCGTGCAGATTTCTATGCTTTAGAAATTGAAATTAAGGGATTCAATGTAAGGCTTTGTTTGCCAGTCTTGATTATGCTTATTGTCGCTTATGACTTTTCTATTTTGCCAGTGAGCTAATTTATTGATAGACTGATATTGTTTTTTATCTCAGTTATTCTTCTGCCGGCAATCTGTTTGTTTATTTTGTACTCTTAGTATTTATAACGCAATTAATGTGATCGCGGTAGATTTCGGGTGGCATTATGATATTGAGGTAATTTTAATATTGACTATGTTGTTATGAGGATTACAATACTAAATAATTCTTTAGGAGAGATGCCGGAGCGGTTGAACGGGCACGCTTGGAAAGCGTGTGTGGGCGTAAGTCTACCCGGGGTTCGAATCCCCGTCTCTCCGCCAATATCACTCCTCTATTTTTAAGAATATATAGTTATTTTAAGATGCTGAGTTACTAAATTTTAATTCAGAAAGAGTAAAATAATTTTTAGACTTACTCTTCTTAACGCAAAAATGTAACTTTATATCTAATATTGTTATAGTCATGATTGATAGTTTTATTGTCTATAGGCATTAAAGTTATATAAAAAGTTGAGATAGACTAAGAAAATTGTTATTGGTAAGTAAAAATATTCATTCTGAAGAATTGCTGTACGATGTAGGCTTTTTAAAGTCTGTAAAATAGTTATAAGGTTATTTTTTGCTAATAATTGGGGTAATCAGCAAGAATGGACTGAGTGCTATAAAAAGATGAAATATCGGGGATGATTTTTCAATTTGTGCGGTTTTATATTATAAGCATAAGCTAAATTGGAATTATAATTATAAAGGTTAAGTTTATAAAAATTTAAAGGTATACCAGAGTAGGCGAGATATAGTTTTTTTTAAGAGTATACAAAACTCTGAGTTTGTGCTTTACAATGTCAATATAACTTAAAAGTACTATTTTTTCTTGGAAGAAACAGTACTTTCTGCTTCTTTAAATTCTCCAAGATTATCTGTAAGGCTACAATAGCTCTGTTTGAAAATTTTTACATGTACAACAAGTAGGTATACTATAAGTGAATAAGTTATTCCTGTCTTCAACGCTTGACTCAACGGTATTGTTTTCTGAGTCCATAAAGTAAGAAAAAAATCTGAACAGAGAAAGAACGTAAATAATAAAAGCACATTTTTTGCACCAATCTTTACCGCGATATATGATGCAATAAATAAACCGGCAATAGTGACACCTGGTATTGCTGAGTACCATAGAGAGAATGGAACATCATTGAAAATGATATTTAGTATGGTACCAAAGATGGACGTGGCTGCCATAAGGCTTATTGAGGTTACTATAGAAATGGCAGGGTTGATCTTGAAGCAGAGAGTAAGTATGAAGTAGAAAATAGTATCTATTCCAAAGCCAATCCAGCCAGAAATAATTCCTCCAATTAGCGAGATAGTAAAGAGTATTATTGTGGTCATCTTTGTAAGATCAATAGATATTTTTGGGTATTTGCATTTAAAAAGTATTGAGAAAAAGATAACCTGGGTAAATACAAAAGCAATTGAATTGAAGGTAAGAATTAATAGTTCAGGGTTTTTCAGAGGAAATACAACAATGCTTAGGCTGACCCCTATCATGCCTCCAAGGATACATATAGGGAGGATGCTGGTTAAAAAGAGCTTCTTGTTAAGTTTATACCATTTGAAAGTTCCAAGACTCATGCCGTAGGCTTGAATAATAAGACTAAACTGGAATGCTGTAAAGGGATCTATATTAAGCTTGGTTAAAACAGGAAAGTAGACGATGCCAGCGGCAGCAGGTGTAGTATTGGCTACAGTTGCTGCAACAATTCCTAAAAGTGGCATATAAGAGTACTTGGCTAGAAAGTTCTCTTTAAAGTAAGGAAATGCTAAAACCCAGGCCACTGCTATAATAGCAAGAATTATGTAAGGTGTTTTGTCTTTGACCTTCATATTAGTTTATCCATATTAATCATAACTTAAATATTATTTGTAATAAGATACTGCCATAATGTCAATACTTTTGTAATATGATTATATGGTTGGAGTTAAGAAATACTGAATAAAGTTGACAGTATGAATTGTTATTTGACCTTTATCTTTGCTAAAAGTGGATTATATTGTTTAGATGAGTAGCATAAATAAAAGTTTGCTGTTGTTATAAAATGATGCTGATATCGCAAATAATAATTATTGGTAGTATGCCACTTAAAGCATTTTGTAATAAATATAACGTAGTTATATTGAATATTGAGCAGAATATGTATATTCGTCTTTGTGCTTGTATAATATCATAAGCTGTTTTGTGAAAGGAGATAGCACTTTTTTGTCAATTCCGCACGGATAGTATTTTATTATGCTACTGAGAATATCTTCTTCAAACTCATTATGCAAGCTTGAATCAATTTGTTCAAAATATGGTTTGATATCAGTTGATTTATACCAGTTGAGGATAACTTCGTGACTTTGCATTACATGATAGTAATCAGTAACCCATAGGTTGAAACCGCTGGTAAATGTGGTAGTATATCGTATGTTGCTGAAGAACTTTATATTAGCTAGACAGCTGTTAGTAAGGTAATAATGAGGATTGAAAAATATAACTGGTTGTGTCTTGATCATAAGACATGCAAAGGGTATGAAGCTGACAACAGAGGAAGAAGCGATATTCTGTAACATCAGGATGGCATTTAGTCATTTTGAGTTGGCTGAGAAGACAATAACAAATCTAAAGTCAGGTTGTTGTAGTAGAGTTAAGGTAGGGATAAGTAATACACTTTGTAAATATTGCATTATGACAAAGTTAAAGAATTTTCATGAAAAAGTTTTCTGATGTTACCATTTAGGTTGTAAATGCTTGGTCTCCGCAATCTATTAACCTATTTGAGCGCGGTGGTATTGATTTTGCAATTATAACATACTCAAAAGTGAAGGATGTTTATGAGTATTATCAGTTAATGGATATATATGATATATTTATGTCAAGTAATAGGTCCGATGTTGAACTTAGTGGTGAGGCTATAATAAATAAACCAATTATGCTTCTTGAAAAATGGAATTAGACTTGGAACTATATTGTAAGTTATTTCGTGCTAATAGTATTAAAATTGAACATGAGATAGAGACAGGTAGCATGGACTTTCTAGTTGAGTTTGCTCGTATTGGAATTGAAGTTTCATGTGTTATAAAAGAATTTGTCAAAGAAGAACTTGAACGAAATAAGTTGCATCAGATCCCAGTATATCAGAGCCTTAGTTAAGGAAAATAGGCGTAGTCGTTAGGCGTGATGTGTCATTAATAACTGCAGCAAAGAATTTTATTGATTTGCTGCATTAGTGTGCAAAAGAAATATAATTACTAGGATAGTAAAAATTAAGTTTAGTATCTTTATATAAAGCGGCTTGTTTTAATAATGCTAGTTATAAATAAATTTAAAATGTTGCGGGTTCTTTAGCTGATAAAGAATTATTCCACTCATTAATCTTTGCATATGCGGTATCTTCACCTTTATATTCTTTGAAGCGATTTTGGATTCTTGTTAGGTTCTGACTTAATGTCGATTTAATATAGAGCATATTCTTAATCCATGATGCATTGAAATCACTCAATTCGCCCATGTAGCCAACACCGGCTTTCTGGAGCATTTCGGAGTTAAACCTTCTCTCAAAGATAGGCCCAGGAAAACTTAACACAGGGACACCGTATTCTAGTGATTGGGTTATTGTGTTGAGACCACCGTGGCATAGGGTGAGTATGCAGTGTGGCAGAAGTTTCGTTGCATTTATATAGTTTACAAACTTGACATTACCTATGGAATAATCCTCTTTTATGGAATCTGTTGCTAGGTAGCATATAATGTCATCTTTGTCTGCTAGCGCTTTAGGTAGTTCTTTTTCAATAATATTGTGAGAAATAGAACCTGTACCAAAGTAACAGAATATATATTTTTTCCCATTTTTTAGGGTAAAGTTTGAGCTGGATTTTTTTACGGATTCCAAAAGATTTCCGCAGTAGCAGGTATTGCGTTCATATGGGGTCTGCTCTAATTCTGGAATTGAAGGAATGAGTTTGAAGATATTTTTGCCATAAATTATTTCATGTAGGGTAGTGTCTGATTTGTATCCAAAATGCTTTAAAACATAATTTACACTATTTTCGGCTTTGCTCCAGAAATAAGCATCTTCTCCTTTTTTTGCAATTGCTGAATAGGTTGTTACTAGAGGCTTGTTCAAAATATAAGCTACTAGGTATGCACTTGGTTCTAGTTCTGAGACAAGTAAGTCTGTTTTATGATTACAGCATGCTTCAACTTGTTTTTTAACACATTCTAAAAGATAGCGTCTGTTAGAATGCCCAGAGAAATAAAGAAATAGCCATAGGTTACCATAGCTTTTACCTTCTTTAGCAGGACGTTTGGCGGTGTATGAATGCTTAGAGATTAAATTTGAGATTATTTTTGGAAGCCCAAATATAGTGGACTCTGGCATAACTTGTACAGTAAACCCTTTGGCTTTTAGGAGCTCTACAGTTTCTCCTGATGCGCAGAAATTCACAGTATGCCCTTCTTTGGCAAATTTTTTAGCTAGTGCCATCATGCGGGTTACTGCACCAATTGTGCTGGTAGGAGCCGTAAAAGCAGAGAACATAACATTCATAATAATTTCCCTTTTCATTCTATTTAACTGATAGAGTAAAAATGGCTATTTAAATTATCTGCTATCTAATTCACTAATAAGTTACCGTATAGTATATATAAAAATAATTCAATAATATTACTGTGTTGTTAAATTATTGTTATTTTAACTTTTACTTATTGTACCATAAGTTGTGGATTTTGTATAGGCACTTGTGAATAGTAATAGCTTATCTGTATGTGTTAACATGTAAATAAAAGATTGTTGCTAATAATACAATACTTTTTTGTTTAATAAAGTAATTTAGTAATGATAAGTGTGGATTTGAAAAGATGAGTAATGGTGACTGGCTATAAATGTTTCGATATATAACAATCAATATTAAACAATATGAAGGCATTATATTATGTTTAAAGAATAATATTATTAATTATTTATAGTTAAAAAAAACATACAGAGACAGTAAGTAAGTTTTATGAAATTTACTATTTATTGAATAAGATATCCTCCTTTTTCACCACCACAAGGTCCAAGTTCAATTACATGATCTGCCTCTGCAATAAAATCTGTATTATGTTCGATTGCAATAACTGTATTACCTGTGTTGAGAAGGTCTTTAAGAATAGATGTTAATCGTTCTGTGTCCGCAAAGTGTAGACCAGTTGTGGGTTCATCAAGTATATAAACGATACCTGAGCTGTTTCCTTTGCAGAGCTCTTTTGTAAGTTTTAGTCTTTGAGCTTCACCGCCACTGAGTGTTGCCGCGCTTTGACCTAATTTTAAATATGATAGTCCCACTTTATTAATCATTTTAAGGATTTGAGTTGTTTTTGAGTCATCTCTAAATAGATCTAATGCTTCTCGGACTTCAAGTTCTAAAATATCATATATACTGTGTCCTTTATATTTGATTTGAAGAATTTCATCTTTATATCTTCTCCCTTTACAATGTGAACAGGTGACCCAGATATCATTCATATGATTCATCGGAATTTTTAATTGCCCAAGTCCATTGCATACTTCACATTGGCCATTTTTACCATTAAAGGTAAAATAATCTTTGGAGTATTTCAAGGCTTTGGCCTGATCTGTTCGTGAAAATATATTTCGTATTAACTCAAATACTCCTGTATAGGTTGCCGGGATAGATTTTGGAGTTCTTCCAATAGGTTTTTGTGAGACTAACATCACACCATTTAAATTTTCAGTACCAGTAATTTCTTCATATTCAAGGCATTCTTTGGTGATTTGTTCAAGTTTTTTTGCAATCGCTGGGTAGAGAGTATCTGCTACTAATGAACTTTTCCCGCTGCCACTTACACCTGTAACACATGTGAATTTACCTAATGGGAATGTAACATCAATATTTTTTAAGTTATGTCCTTTTGCTCCTAGCAAAGTAATTGAAGAGGTTGTGTCGGTATTAATTTTTTTGGGTGTTGTGCTTCTTTCTTGTGAAAGATACTTCCCAGTAATGGAATTAGGATTGTTTTTAATTTCTTCGACACTACCTTTGGCAATTATTTCTCCACCATATTTTCCTGCACCTTTTCCAATGTCAACAATAAAATCTGCATTGTTGATTATTTCACGGGTATGCTCAACAAGTATAATTGTATTGTCTTTATCTCTTAATTCTTTAATTTTGTGCATTAGCTTTGAGTGATCTGAAGGATGAAGACCTTTTGTTGGTTCATCGAGCACGTAGAGCATATTGGTGAGATTAGTGCCGAATTGTGAAGCGAGTTGAACTCTTCTCAATTCACCTCCACTTAATGTTGGAATTTGCCGGTTTAACGATAGATATCCAAGTCCCATATCAATTATTTTATTTGATTGAAAGATAAGCTTATGGATTAGCATTTCAACTTTTAGAAATTTTGGCTTTGGTAACTCAAGATTTTGTAGCCAATCTTTAAATTCAGTTATATTCATGCGTTCAGCTATGGGGTACCTTATGCCATTTATTTCTGAAAGTCTGCCAGTTGGAGCAAGGCATTCACCTGAGCAGGAAGTGCAGGGTACTTTTTTTGTATAGCGATCTGCAATTGTATTTGAACTGTTGGGGGCGCCTTCAATAAGTAACCGTTTAATTGTATTTACTGCTCCAATTGCCTCTCTTTCAATATACCCTCCTCTTCCTGAAGAGGTCTTGTATTTAAAAGTGAGCTTTTTGCCGTTGTTTCCATATAGTAGTTCATTTTTAAAGGTATCTGGGAGATCTTTGTATGGTAATTTAAGGTCAACATTGTGAGCAATCGCAAGTGCTATTACCTCACCTCTCATCCAGTTCGCATTGGGCTTCTCTTTGAATTTTTTCATGTTACCCCAGAAACATGAAGCACCGTCAAGTATAGAAAGTTCAGGTTTGTCAATGATTAAGTCAATATCTATTTTTGTTTCATAGCCAAGTCCTTTACAGGTCTGACACATATGATCAGGATTGTTTGAACTGAACATTCCTGGAATAGTTTCAAACATCATTGAGCCGCAGTTAAAGCAAAACAAGCGAGTCTGTAGGGTGTATGTTTTATTATTTGTATTGAGATGTAATGCACCTTGACCTTCTTTTAGTGCTGTGTTTATATCTGTTGGCTTTGTTGTTCCATATGGGGAAATTTTGTAATCTGATTTTAATAATTTTATGTATTTAGTAATTTCAGCTTTAGTTAAAACGTCAATTCCATGATGGCAGTTTTCGCAATGTCTAGTGCTTATGTTGGTATATAGTTGCCTAAGGAGTTCTGAGATGCCACTGAAAGTTCCAACGGTAGAGCGAGGATTTAGGTAGGGTGTTTTCTGCCCGATTGCAACAGCTGGTATTAATCCGTTTATTTGATCTACATTTGCTTGTTGTAATGAAAGATCATTACTCATTATGCTCATGAATTGCCGATTACTTTCATTGTATATCGTATCAAAAGCCAGTGTTGATTTTCCACTGCCGCTGACGCCAGTAATAACAGTTATTTTGTTTTTAGGTATATCAATATCAATATTTTTGAGGTTGTTTTCAAACGCATTTTTTACTGAGATTGTATCGTGATTTTTAAATTTTTTAGTTGTGAGTATTTCTTTAGGGCGATATTTTATTTTTTCTTTGATAATAGATTCAATAAAAAAATTTGTACCGCTTTTTTTGAGAATAATATCTGTTGGGATATTTTGTTTTTTTGTAAATGATTTATGGCTTTCCCATAGATCAAGCCATTCAGGTATTACGGCATTTTTAACAAAATCCTCTTCAGGATTATATGAAATGAGGTCAATAATTTCTGTTTGGTTAAATCCATCAAAACCGCTTACAGTAATTCTGTTTTTAATTAACTCATTAACTTTAACTATTGTACATGCGATTGGGTTTGGGCGTACAGGTGATCTAGTTGCAAAAATACCGCATTCAGGGGCGTTTTCATATGGAGGTTTTGTGGTAAGAGTACGTCTAAACTGATTAGAATCAAATCTTCCGAACCACCAGATGACTTTAAGATATTTATTTTTAGCAATTATGTTAGTCAGTTTTTTGTCGTGTATTGTGATAACATGATTGCTGTGAATATTGTTAAACGTTGCTTTAGGGGTAATTTCTATTTTTTTAGTTAGTACTATTTCAGTAGTGTTATATGTTTTTGTCGAGTTGAATGTTTTTGTAATTTCTTTTCTTGATTTATTATTGTCAGGTATAATAATTTTGTCTTCACAAGGGAAGTATGGTTTTATATCAAAAACCTCTTCATGATTATTTATAGCAGTTTTATCAAGAGCTATAATTCCGTCATTTAAATTTAAATGAATAATTCGGCTTACATTATGCATTATTACTTTATTATTGTATGAAAATATAATGCAATGGCTGAATTTATCAAGGTGCTTAAGCGCTTTATTGTATTTTTTAGATAACTGTAAAATTGTCGATTCTTTATCTTTTTGGATGAATCCTATTGGGTGTATTATAAAATTCTTTTTCATATGACTTCCTTCGCATGGTTGCAGCCGCAAAAGTTTCTAAGAATATGACAATGCAGTTTGTCCGTAGTAGGGAGGATCGTTTTATTGCTAGTAATACCTATCTTGTAACTATGGATTATTTAACAGGAATGCAGATATCAGCAATAATCTTATTCTCTGGATGATCTTTTGGTCATTATGGTAGGCCTCAAAGTGCGGTCTTTTATAGCAGTTAAAATCATTTTTCGATAGCCAGCTGAATGCTTCTTGCCATGCAGGAGCGAATTCTGTCGCTGTTAGTTCGCAATTGCAGACAGCATATTTCCATCGAGGGAAATTTTGTATTTGAATTTTAGAGTTATCTTCTAGTCTGGTATTTTCTGGAATAGTTATGTAAGTATCTAATCTACATTGAGCAGGAGGGGTTGATTCTGGGTCGTCACAGTAAATAGTGATAATTTTCCTTTCGGCCCAATCCGCTAACTTATTAAACCCTGTTTCATAATTTCTCTTATTGTATGCACCTATAGTTCTCGTGTATGCAACAGTATACCCAAGAAGCTCTTTGATTTCTATGTTCATTTTTTCCTTTCTATTTAATAGGTGACTTACTAACACAGAAGGGATTATAACCTGTTTTTTGCCGTATTGCGTTTTCCTATTTGCTATATATGTTTCCAGAGTTGCTATTTTTTTAACGAAAAAGGAGATCGTCGTAATGGTATGCAAATATTTATAATATATTTTCCTTCAGGATGTTCTAAAGGGTTGTTGTTGTATTGCTCGTAAAAAATTCTGTCATCGCATTCATACTCGTTTTCAATTATCCATTTGAATGAGTCGAACCATGCTTCTTGAAATTCTGTTTCAGATATTTCATGATGAAAAATTGCATATGTGCCTGAAGCAATGATTTGAACATTTTTTGAATTATTAATACTTAAGTCTGCTGGAAGAGTTACACAGGCATCCATACGGCATTTTTCAGGTGGAGTTATTTCTGGGTTATCCCAATAAATTGCAAGAAATTTTTCTGTAATATTTAAACCTTTGGCTATAGCCCAGCTAATAATTTCTTGAAATGCTGGCTCACAGGTTTTTTTGCAATATTTTCCGACTTTTCTAACATAAGCAACTCTTGATTCGGGACGTTCGGTGATTTTGACATTCATTTTAAGCTTTTTTTCAATATCTAAAGTTTTTCCAAAAATGGAATTGTTATTATTGCCAGAATTAAAAAAAAGATTTTCATCAAAATCTGTTATTATTGTTTTGCTGTTCTGTTTTCTGAATTCTGATGGGGACATTCCGAAGTGATTTCTAAATGCCTTTGCAAAATTTTGAGAACTTGAAAAATTACAATCAAAAGCAATTCTTGTAATGTTTTTAGTATTATTCATACTTAATATGCATGCAGCTTTTTCAAGTCGGAGTCGTTTGATAAACTCTGAAATTGTTTCGCCAGTTACAGCTTTGAAGATCCTGTGAAAGTGATATGGTGAAAAAGTCGCTTCTTTAGCAATCTCTTCTAATGTTAATTCTTGGTCAAGATTATGGCTGATATAATTCATTGCTGCACATACACGCTTTTTATATTCTGTTTTGGTGCATCTTTTTAGTGGCATTATTACGGCTCCATTATTTTTTGTCAGGTATTAATACCATAGCATCGCCATAAGAGTAGAAACGATATCCTTTCATCACTGCATCTGCATAAACCAATAGCATTCTTTCTCTACCCATGAGAGCTGATACTAGAACCATTAGGCTTGATTTTGGTAGATGAAAGTTTGTGATAAGACCGTCTATTGCTTTGAAGTTGTATCCAGGTCTAATAAAAATATCAGCCCAGCCATTTGCTGCATGTGTAACCCCATTATCATCTGTTACTGTTTCAAGGGTGCGCGTAGAGGTTGTACCGACAGCAATGACTCTACCCCCATTTTTTTTTGTAGAATTTATAAGGTCAGCTGTTTGTTGAGTAACTTCGTAATATTCTCCATCCATCCTGTGGTCTCTAATATCATCAGCAATGATTGGTCTAAAAGTTCCTGGACCTACATGTAGAGTAAGGGTGGCTATATTTATACCCTTCTTTTTTAACGCATAGTCAACATCCGATGTAAAATGTAGTCCAGCCGTTGGAGCTGCTACGGCTCCAGCTTCTTTAGCAAAGGTTGTCTGATAACGCTCTTTATCATTTGTTGTGACCCCTTCTTTTTTTCTGTCAATATATGGTGGTAGTGGCAATTCTCCAATTTTATTGATAGTAGACATGAAATCTGATTGATCAATATTAAATGAAAAAATAACCCGACCGCCACCTAGCATTTTCTCAACTCTTCCTTCAATTTGCCCCTCACCAAAAGTAACAATTTTACCTGGTTTAAGATGGTTACATGGTTTGGCTAGGCAGACCCAACATACTCTTCCGGCTTCCTCTTTATATTCTTCCTCTCCACTGCGTGCGGCTGGATGCATAAGTAATGCTTCGGTCTTTCCTCCACCACTGCGTTTACCAATAAGTCTTGCAGGTATAACTTTGGTGTCATTTCTTACAATGAGATCACCTTTTTTTAAAAGGTTTGGCAAATCACTAAATCGCTTATGTTCTGGGGAATTATTGCCTTCAATAAAGAGCAGGCGTGAATTATCACGCCTGTCTGCAGGAAATTGTGCAATATTCTCTTGGGGTAATTCAAAATCGTAAGCGTCAAGAGATATATCTGTATTTTTGCTCAACTCAATTCCTTTTCATCTGTATCGTCATCTTGTTCATTTGGGTATACAGGCCCGCTGAAGACAGTGTCAGGTTTTGGTGTGGTGATACTTCCATCCCCTTCTATGTCTATAATGCTTGCCTTGACTATAACACCTGGGCCATTTGGAATCAAATTATTGAATGCTGAAGTGATTTCAGCTTTAATATCGTCTGTTCTGCCGGTAATATTCTGAGTGCATTTTAGACCGAACTCAACATCACAATGAATAGGTTTGTTTTTGTGTCCAAGTTCAAGATATAGTTTTGGATGAATTATATCAGAATTGCTATTAAGCATATCAGATAATCTCTTTTGTACGGCATCAATAGATATTGAGTTTATTCCATTGTCGTTAGTTATCTCTATTGCACGTTTACGCTTGCGCATCTGTTTTAATGTGTGAAAAATAGTGTAAATGTTGAGTATAATTAGTAACCCTGATACGAATAGAACGCCATAGATCCCATTTGATTTTATGTCTATAAATTTATTCCAATGTTCCATGAAAGATGCATTTTTAAATTGATACCAATATATGATACCAGTAATAAAAAATACAACTACAAAGTTCAGGAATCTTACAAAAGTTCGCATAATATTTCTCCTGTTGATAATACAAAAGATAATCAATAGCTTAATTATTAACTCAAAGATAAGTTATGTTATTATAAAACTTATTTTAAATTAAGATTAGCCTTTAAGATGAAATTTGTAAAGCAAAAAAACTAATTTTCACTCTCAAGACTTGCAGCCATTTCTTTTAATTCCTGAATTTGGCGAGTGAGTTCTATTTTTCGTTCTTTTTCTCGCTCTACTACCTCTATTGGTGCTTTGGCAATAAAGCCTTCATTATGTAGTTTTGCTTTTAAAGCATTGAGCGATTTCTCTTTTACCTTAAGGTCCTTGCCTACTCTTTTCTTTTCAAGTTCGACATCCATAAATCCTGATAAAGGTACAAATACTTGCGCTCCATCAAGAACTTCAGAAGCAGCAAGTTTTGGCTTGTCAAGGTTTACTCCTAGTTCAATGTTCTCCGCAACTGCCTGTAGGCAGATCTGATCAACACAGTTTTTAATTGAATCTACAAATTTTTCATTCGCTGCATTGATTACTGCTGGTACTTTATCATTATGAGGGATATTGAATTTTGCACGGATGTTTCGTATTGCACGTACAACATTCTGAACTCTATTCATTGACTCTTCAATATCAGTATTGCGAAGTTCTTCAACAATTACTGGCCAGCTCTCAAGCATGATAAATTCACCAGCTTTTGCTGAATTGGCACCCAATCCTCTGTTTGGAGCGATCTTACCTAATTCTGACCATACTTCTTCAGTAAAGAAAGGTGCGATAGGATGCAGCAGTCTAAGTAGATTGTCAAGCACCCATGCAAGAACTCTACCTGCAACTACAGAACTTCTACCACCTGATTTTAGGCGGGATTTTACCATTTCAACATACCAGTCGCAGTAATCTCTCCATGTGAAGTCATAGATGGCTTTTGTTATATCAATAAAACGGAAATTATCAATAGCGTTGGATGTGTCGTAAATGACTTCGTTGAGTCGTGAAAGAATCCAGCGGTCTTCAAATTCCAATTCTTCAGTCTTAATCTCAGTATTATCAAGTTCAATCTCTGTAAGATTCATCATTACAAATCTTGAAGCATTCCAGACCTTATTAATAAAGTTTCTTCCCATTTCAAAGCGGGTTGGACTAAGTTTGATATCTTGCCCTTCTGTTGTAAGAGCGGCTAGGGTATAACGAACAGCGTCTGCACCATACCCTTCGCATTTGAATTCACTGCCAAGTCTCTGCTGTGTTCCCCCTTCAATCATAACGATAGGATCAATTCCGTTGCCTTTTGACTTTGACATTTTTGCGCCAAATTCATCAAGAATAGTGCCATGTATATAGACATCTGAGAAAGGTACTTCCTTCATAAAATGAAGTCCCATCATTACCATTCTTGCAACCCAGAAGTAAATAATACCTCTATCTGTAACAAGTGTGTTTGTTGGGTAATAGTATTTTAAGTCTTCGGTTTTTTCAGGCCAGCCAAGAGTTGAGAATGGCCATAAGGCGGAGCTGAACCAAGTGTCCAGCACGTCTTCCTCCTGCTTTAAATTGCTTGATTTACATTTTGGGCACTCTGTTGGATCTGCTTCTTCTACTATCTCTTCTCCACAGTCTTCACAGTACCATACCGGAATTCTATGTCCCCACCAGATCTGTCTACTGATACACCAGTCTCTGACGTTTGTAAGCCATGATAGATATACACTCTCCCAGCGTTGTGGGTGAAAATTCACCTTTTTTGCTTCAGTAGCTGCAATGGCCTTATCTGCAAGAGGTTTCATCTTTACAAACCATTGTTCAGAAAGGTAAGGCTCGATTACAGTGTTACACCTATAGCAATGACCAACAGAGTGAGGGTGTTCATCAATTTTCTCCAGAAGTTTTTTCGCTTCAAGTTCTTCAACAAGTTTTTCGCGGCAGCGGAATCTTTCAAGACCTTGATATTTACCAGCTGCTTCAGTCATGGTGCCGTCTGGGCCAATAACAATAATCTGTTCAAGATTGTTGCGAAGACCACACTCATAGTCAGTTGGGTCGTGAGCAGGAGTTACTTTTACACAACCAGTGCCGAATTTTGGGTCTACAAAATCATCCGCTATAATTGGAATTTCGCGTTCAACAATTGGAAGAATTACCATTGTGCCGACAAGGTCTGTATAGCGTTCGTCATCAGGGTGTACAGCGATAGCTGTATCACCAAGCATAGTCTCAGGTCTAGTTGTGGCAACTGTAAGGAATTTAGAACTGTCCTTTATTGGGTACTTTATATGCCATAGCTTACCATTTTTATCTTCGTGTTCTACTTCATCATCAGCAAGAGCCGTGTGGTCTTTAGGACACCAGTTTATCAGCCTTCGACCCTTATAGATTAGACCTTCCTTATATAGGCGAACAAAAACAGTACGTACTGCTTTGCTCAAACCTTCATCCATTGTAAATCGTTCACGCGACCAGTCGCAAGAAGAGCCGAGCTTTTTGAGCTGATTTAAAATTGAAGCGCCGTATTCTTCTTTCCAGTCCCATACACGTTCTATAAATTTTTCGCGTCCAAGATCATCTCTATGCATGCCGTCTTTTTTTAGCTCTCTCTCAACAACATTTTGAGTCGCAATACCTGCATGATCGGTTCCGGGCTGCCACAGCGCATTTTTACCTTGCATACGTTTGGCTCTGATCATTATGTCTTGAAGGGTATTGTTTAGGGCATGTCCCATGTGTAGTTTACCCGTCACATTTGGAGGTGGAATGACGATAGTGTATGGTTTCTTGTCTGCATCTATTTGTGAGTGGAAACATTCTGCTTGTTCCCATTTTGCATACCACTTGTCCTCTACTTGTTGAGGAGTGTAGTGTTTTGACATTTCAAAGCTATTATTTTCAGACATAAGTTTTTCTTTCTATCCTAATACATATTTATTGCACAAAATCAAAATAGTATTGTTATTATGCTGATATATAATTTGATTTCCAGAGGATTTAGTAAATTTGGTGTGGTTGTGAAGTAGATGTAAATAGTAGAAATAAAAAAAGCTATCTAGAATTTCTAGATAGCTTTAATTTGGCGACCGAGACGGGGCTCGAACCCGCAACCTCAAGATCGACAGTCTTGTACGCTAACCAGTTGCGCCACTCGGCCAAATTTTTGTGTCGTTTTCTCTATGACGGGAACAATAGTACTCAATATGATTATTAAGTCAATATTAAAAATATATTTTTTTGATATTATTTTTAATGGTCGGTAATAACTAAGTATTGTAGGCATTAGAATGGTTTTTTGCTTGAGCTACATGGTTGATATTGTGTGTTATCTTTTGTTTGTTTTTATATAAGTGATATTTTTAGAGAAACATCGTTATATGTTTGAGGATATGGGTATAACTTGTAAGGAATCAAATGGTTGTGTAGTTTTTCTTTAGTTGTAACATATTTATTGGTATGTTTTTTATAATACGATTGGGAGGGTATTGTTATTATCTTGCTTGCAAATATGCAAAAACTATATTAATATTATAATACATAATATATAATGAAGGGAAAAAGGTTGTTGACAATTATTGTGTAATGTATTACTATTTTACTCTCAATTCACTTCAAAGAAGTGAATGATTGTGTTTTGTCGTATTTTAGCTAATGATATGCTTTTGTTGCGAAAAGTTTTTATGCAAATAAACTAAGCATAAGCAACCAAAAACAATTTGTTCGTATTTGGTAAGTATGTATTGTAATAATTATGAGGTTTTAAATAATAGAGGAAAACTTATTATTAGCTTTGAATGCGTTTACGTGTTATTGCTATACAATTAATCCATATTAGAATGCTATTCGACGTTTTTTTTTTCAGGAGACAATATGCCTGCAAGTTCTGCAAAGTCACCAGTTAATGTTTTAAATGATTTTAATAAAAAGAAAATCTATCCTAAACCTATGCCTGCATTTATCAGGCTTATTTATGCTATTGTGAGCGAAGATCATGATCCTGTAACGTCGGTAAAAAGTATAGAAAAGGTTATGAAGGCATTTATTGACTGGAATGAATGTCGTGTTGCGAGGTGGGTTGAAATAGCGCGTGCAATGGATCCAATGCCTGGGTCTGATAAAGTCGCTATGCGTATAAAGGATATGCTTAATAGGCTATTTGATAAAAAAGGGATCTTGTCCCTTGACTTTTGTACTGAAATGAAAGTTACTGAAGCTAGAAAGTTTATAAATGAGCTAGATCTTAATCTATCAAAGCATGAGGTAGGGTTTATATTGTTTCATTATCATCCTAGTATGACAGTTCCAGTGACTGCCGAGGGATTAGATGTGGCTAAAAAGTATGGCCTTATTCCTAAAAGTGGTGATAAACCTCATTTGCAGAAACTGTTTTCGAAAATGGAACATCAAGAAGCAGTAGATTTGCTTCATTATCTTGAACTTGAAGCGATAATTGGCGATGACTCAAAACCCGCTTCCTCAAAAAAGGTTGCTAAAAAGATTAGTAAGAAGAAGACTAGCAAAAAAGTTTAAATATTTAATTTAATATCATAAGTAGATAAAAAGATTGGAAAATATTATGCCAGAATTAAAGATTGGGCTGCCGAAAGGGAGTCTGCAAGATTCAACATTAGCCTTATTACGGAATGCAGGCTGGGAGTTTAATGTACGCTCAAGGAATTACTACCCAACATGTAATGACCCTGATATTAGTGCAATGCTTGCTCGACCTCAAGAAATGAGTCGTTACGTAGATCGCGGTGCTTTGGATGTAGCTATTACAGGATTGGACTGGGTTCTTGAAAATGAATCTGAGGTAGAAGTACTTGAAAGACTTGTTTACGCTAAAGCAACACGTAAGCCTGTAAGGTGGGTGCTTGCTGTTCCTGAAGATAGCCCTTATAGATGCGCTAAAGATTTAGAAGGCAAGGTTATTAGTACGGAAGTGGTTGGATTAACAAAGAGATTTTTTGACGGTAGGGGAGTAAATGTTACTGTTGAGTTTTCTCATGGAGCTACAGAGGTAAAAGTTCCTCACTTAGCGGATGCTATTGTTGATGTAACTGAGACTGGAAGCAGCCTTGTTGCAAATAAACTTAGAATTATTGAGACCATTCAGGAATCTGTTACTGTAATTATTGCAAATAAAGATGCTTATAAGGATTCTTGGAAAAAGCCTAAGATTGATGCTTTATGTCTTATGTTAAAAGGTGCTCTGGATGCAAAAGAAAAGGTTCTTTTGAAGATGAACGTTCCCGAAAATAGACTTGATGAAGTCCTTAAGAATCTTCCAGCTCTAACTTCGCCTACTGTGAACCATCTAGCCACTGAAAAATGGGTTGCAGTCGAGACGATTGCTGATGAACTGCAAGTCCGCGACCTTATTCCTGCTCTTAAAGCAAGTGGGGCGGTAGGAATTATTGAGTTGCCTTTAAATAAGGTTATAATGTAAATTACAAAATTTAATTGATGTTTTTTATGATTGATACTGGCTGTGATATGGCCAGTATTTTTTGTATAACAAAGGCAATAAGGGGGCAGCTAATAGGTTGTTTATCAAAAGTAACATATAGTTTAGGAACTAATTAAATATTGCTCAGGATTGCGATTTAAGTCATAAGTTTAATTATGGTTATTTATAACACAGTATATGACCGAAAGCTAAAAAGTTTGCGGAAATATATGGTGTGTATGGGGGAGTAGGTATTTTCTATAATTTTCTGGTAATTGTGCTGATGTAGCTTATCTATAGTATTTTTTTGTTGACAATATAAGAGGCAGATTCTATAATTCGAAACATGTCGAATAAGGATAATGGTAAACAGTCAAATTATGATATTAAAGTTTACTCTGAAATATTCAGAGTATTATCTAATCCCATAAGGTTGCAGATTTATTTGGAATTTATTGAAAAGTATGGGGTTGGTAAGACTTATCATTGCGAACTAAGGCAGGCGAATGATGGACATTGTCAGTTTGAGATGGCTCAACGATTGAATATCGCTCCTTCAACATTGTCACATCATATGAAAGAATTGAAAACTATTGGGTTGATTAAAATTAATCGGAATGGTAGGCATCTTACTATCGAAGTTGATGATAGGAGCATAAAATTATTGAAAAAGTTTATAGGTTAAGCGAATTTTTTTAGTCACATAGTTCGAAAGTTTTCGAATTTGTGAATATTAGAATAATAATTTTGTTTGTGATGAAGTATATGAAGATATTGATAGCGGATAGTATTTATAAGGTGAGTAGGAGTTTTACGGTTGCTAGATATAGGGTAGCAGTTTTTGTAAAATTTATGACGTATTTGTTGGCAGTATTCTTTTGTTTGTGTTGTTTCAAGCTTTCGCTTAATAGCAAAGCTGTTAAATTGACTAATAATTTAGTAAATTATGGGTAGTTAAAAGTTTGATTTTAAATGATTTTGAAGGCTATAATTTTAAAATATGATGATAGGTGTAATATATGTTAGATATTAAGTTTGATAATGAAAAATGTGTTAGATGTGGGGCATGTATCGATGATTGTCCTGTAAAAGTTATAAAAAGATCAACTGCAACGGGGGCGCCTGAAATAACAGGTGATGACAAGGAGAATTGCTTAGGGTGTGAGCATTGTTATGCTGTATGTCCTGCTAAGGCAGTCTCTATTTATGACCTTAACCCAGAAGTTGATAGCGTGCCTTTAGGTAATGGGGTATATCTAGATCATGATAAAATGGAGAATTTATTGCGAGGCAGGAGGAGTATACGAAATTATAAACAGGAGAATGTTGACAACGTTCTGCTCAATAAATTATTGCTTGCTGCGGCTAACTGCCCTACTGCAGGAAATAATTTGTCTTTAAAATTTGATGTAATCGCTGATATTAACAGTATGAATGAGCTGCGTAACGAATTAATGTCAAAATTGATTTCATATTATGATACAGGCGGGTTTCAGCAAAAATCAGCACACTTAGGTAAATTTTTATATTTATGGAAAGAACAACAGATAGATGTTATTTTCAGAACTGCTCCACATGTATTACTGGTTTCAGCACCAATGAAACACCCTCTCTGTAGCATAGTTGATGTTTCAATTGCTTTGAGTTATTTTGAACTTATTGCGCAGTCAAATGGTATCGGTACTACTTGGTGTGGTTTATTAAAAATGGCGCTTGAATTATTCCCAGAATATAAAAGTAGGTTGATGGATGAAGATACCGGAGATTATTATTGTATGCTTTTTGGATATCCTGTTGTCAATTATGTCAGGACAGTAAACCGTGACCATTTAGCAACAATCAGATATAGATAAAGTGAATCAATTTAATGTTTAGTAGTATAATATTAGATGATGTTAGTTTGTGCGGTATTAGGTTGACTTGTATAATTTAGAATATTAGATTATAGTGTCTGCTCTGTTTAATTATGAAAGAATGTTGATTGGATGAGCGTTGTTATGGCTGAGTTCTTGGCGTTTGGCATTTATAATTCAGCTTTATTAAATTATATTGCATATAATTTAGCTTCTTTTATGTAAATATTATCAAGGTAATATTTATTAGCTAGTATCGTGCTGTAACCACGAGGTAACGCCGTAGTTAATGTTATTGCTTTTTGTGTAATTTAACATTCAAACTTAGGTTATTTAGTAATTATTAGTAGCGTATAAAAAGAATTTTGTTAGCTCCTAACATAAAAACAATTTGCTTTTTTTTGAGAAATAGCAGAGAATTAAGTTAGAATGTTAATTTAAAATCGTAATATTGTTATGTTCTAGAAGCATATTAGGAGAATACACATGGCTGATAATGAAAAAATAATTTGTGGCAGGCAAGGGGAGGATGCTGACTCTTTAGCTAGGGGGTTTGCAGAACATTTGAAGTATACCCTTAGCAATGATCGTTATACTTCATCAATGCAGGATAAATATCAGGCTCTTGCTCTTACTGTCAGGGATAGATTGATTGATAGGTGGTTGAAAACTCAGCAGACCCATCATGATAAAAATGTTAAAAGAGTTTACTATCTTTCTATGGAATTCTTGATGGGTAGAGCATTAGGAAATAATGTGATTAATCTTCAGATTGAAGAGGAATTGAAAAAAGGCCTTGATGAAATGGGGATTTCATATGAAGAACTTCGTGAGGAAGAGAATGACGCGGGGCTTGGTAACGGTGGACTGGGACGTCTTGCTGCATGTTTTCTTGATTCAATGGCTACATTAAATCTTCCCGCGTTTGGTTATGGATTACGTTATGACTATGGTATTTTTAGACAGGAAATTGAAAATGGCTATCAGGTGGAGCAACCAGATGAGTGGTTGCGTTTTGGTGATCCATGGGAAATTATTCATTCTGATATATCTGTAAAAGTTAATTTTGGTGGTAGAGTACATGATGGCTATGATGGCAAAAAATATTGGGTAGATACCTCCGTAATTATCGGTGAGCCTCATGATATGCCGATTGTCGGTTATGGCGGTAAAACTGTTAATACTCTTCGGTTATGGAAGAGTAAAGCTGCAGAAGAATTTAATCTTGAAGATTTTAATCAGGGTGAATATATTGCTGCTGTTGGTAGTAAATTTGGGGCAGAGAACCTTACAAAAGTTTTATATCCAAATGACTGTTTTTATCTGGGTAAGGAATTGCGCTTAAAACAACAGTACTTCTTTGTTTGTTGTTCTCTTCATGATATTTTAAGAAGATTTAAAAGTACTGGTAAGCCAATAGAAGAGCTTCCTGAGATGGCTGCTATTCAGATGAATGATACCCATCCATCAATTGCAGTTGCAGAACTTATGAGAATTCTTATAGATGAATATGAAGTTGAATGGGATAAGGCTTGGGATATTACAGTAAAGACTATGGGGTATACTAATCATACGTTGATGCCAGAAGCTCTTGAAAAATGGAGCGTTTCGATGTTTGAAAAGTTGCTACCTCGTCACTTGCAGATCATTTATGATATTAATGCTAAATTTCTGCAGGCAGTATCTACAAAATATCCAGGTGATAATGCTCGTCTTAGCAGAATGAGTCTTATTGAAGAAGGCGATACTAAGATGATTAGAATGGCTCAGCTAGCAATTGTGGGCAGTCATTCAATTAATGGCGTTGCTGCACTTCATACAGAACTTTTAAAAGAATTTCTTGTTCCTGATTTTGCTGAAATGTATCCTGATCGCTTTAATAATAAGACAAACGGTGTTACTCAGAGGCGTTTTCTATTGAAAGCTAATCCTCCACTTGCTAAATTGATTACTGATACAATTGGTGATGGTTGGATAACTAACCTTGACGAACTTAAGAAGCTTCTTCCTTTCGCGGATGACAAAGAATTTAGAAATAAAATTATTGCTGTAAAAAGAAAGGCAAAAGAAGCTCTAGTTGCATGGGCTAAAGAACATTATGATTTTGATATTGATCCAAATATGATGTTTGATACTCAGGTGAAGAGGCTTCATGAGTATAAAAGACAGTTGTTGAATGCCCTTCATATTATCGTTCTTTATAATAGATTGAGAAAAGGTCAGTCTGTTGAGCCAAGAGTATTTCTGTTTGGCGCAAAAGCAGCGCCGGGTTATTTCATGGCAAAACTTATTATAAAGCTTATTAACAATATTGCTGCGGTTGTTAATAATGACTCTATGTCTAAGGATAAACTGAGTGTATATTTCTTGCCAAATTATAGAGTATCAGCTGCTGAGAAGATTATCCCTGCCACAGATATAAGTGAGCAGATTTCTACAGCCGGTACCGAAGCTTCTGGTACGGGTAATATGAAATTTATGATGAATGGTGCAATAACTATAGGTACCCTTGATGGCGCTAATGTTGAAATTGTTGAAGAAGTTGGAGATGAGAATGCTTTTATCTTTGGTCTAAAAGCACACGAAGTAGAAGACCTTAGAGAAAAGGGGTATAATCCATATGACTACTATCAAGCAAGTAGTGAGGTAAAAGAGGCTGTCGATTTGTTATTCTCAGGTCACTTCAGTATAAACGAACCTGGTATTTTTGAGCCTATTCGTGAAACAATTTTTGAAAATGGTGATTATTATATGCTTATGGCCGATCTTCAGTCATATATTACTGCTCAGGAAGAAGTCGAAAAAGCATATAAAGATCAGGATCTTTGGGCAAAAATGGCGATTAAAAATATTGCTTGCTCAGGTAAGTTCTCTTCTGACAGAACAATAAATCAGTATGCAAAGGATATTTGGAATGTTAATCCATGTGAAGTGGGTGAAGTTAATTGTTCAAGTAATCCGGTAGATGAGTTTATACCTGGTAAATAAGCAGGTTTGATATTAGTTATAATAATCAGGCATTATTGACCCTTGCTGCAAAGCCAGCAAGGGTCAATTTTCTAGGATTTTACTTATTAAATGATAAAAACGTCAATATTTAAAACAGCTTGACTAGTAGTATTGAATGCATAAAATATGTAAATTATTCTGATATAATTGCATGGAATAATTAGCTGTAGCGATTTTTATATCTTACTGCCTAGGGAGAAGGTAGTTGTGTAATGTAACAAAAAAGGAATGGAGGGATTTGTCGTGAGTAGTGAAGAGATACATGGAGATGGTGGCGGTGCTTGTCATGGAAATGACATGAATACTTATAATATCACAGATATTGATGATGCAAATCTAAATAAAATTATCAGAAAAGTTGATATTACGCCAACTATTAAAGAATTTGAAGTATATTGTCCAGCAATTAGTAACTACTGTAAAGCTGGGCAGTTTATTGTTGTTAGAGCATCTGAAGAAGCTGAACGCGTGCCGTTAACTATTGCTGATTATTCTATGGAGAAAGGTACTATTACAATTGTTGTACAGGTTGTAGGGGTAGCTTCTGCAAAGATTGATAAGCTTGGAGTAGGGGATAGATTTCTTGATGTTGTTGGGCCTCTTGGCCATGAGAGTGAGATCAGGAACTTTGGTACTGTTGTATGTGTTGGTGGAGGGCTTGGAATTGCTCCGATTGCTCCTATTCAAAAGGCTTTAAAAAAAGCAGGAAATACTATTTATAGTATATCTGGTGGTCGCAGTAAGGAATTTATCTTTTGGGAAGACAGGTCTAGAGCAACTTCAGATGAATTTTTTCCTGTAACTGATGACGGCAGCTATGGTGAAAAAGGCTTTGTGACTAATGTGCTTAGAAGGTTAATAGAGTCTGGTGAAAAGATTGATAGAGTCATTGCAATTGGACCTCCTATTATGATGAAGGTTGTTGCTGACTTGACTAGAGAATTTGGTATTAAGACTATTGTTTCTTTGAATTCAATTATGGTTGATGGCACTGGTATGTGCGGTGGTTGCCGTGTTGAGGTGGCAGGAGAGACCAAGTTTACTTGTGTGGACGGTCCTGAATTTGATGCGCATGATGTCAATTTTGATCTTCTCTTTAAAAGGTTGAGTACATATAAGGATACGGAGAAATCTCTTCATGAAGAGTATAACGAAAATCAGGAAGATGGGAAAAAATCTAAATCAGTTAAGCGTATGCCAATGCCTACTCAAGATCCAAAAATACGAAGACATAATTTTGATGAAGTGGCTCTAGGTTATACTCCTGAAATGGCAATTGCCGAAGCATCACGTTGTATTCAGTGCAAGAATCCGCAGTGTGTAAAAGGTTGTCCTGTAAACGTTGCTATACCAGAGTTTATTAAACTTATTTCTGAGGGGCGATTTATAGCTGCTGCTAAGAAAATAAAAGATACTAATAATTTACCTGCAGTTTGTGGCCGAGTCTGTCCTCAGGAAAGTCAATGTGAGGCAAAGTGTGTTTTAGGCATTAAAGGTGAACCTGTCGCTATTGGGCGTCTGGAGAGATTTGCAGCGGATACCGAGGCTACAATAGGTATAGAAGCTGAGGCCGGTAATACGGATATAAGTGGCTTTAAAGTTGCTGTCGTGGGTGCTGGACCTGCAGGGCTTGCCGCGAGTGCTGATCTTGCACGTATGGGGCATGATGTGACAATTTTTGAGGCATTACATACTGCTGGTGGTGTTCTTGCCTATGGTATTCCTGAATTTAGATTACCAAAAGATATTGTTCGGCGTGAATGTAGTTTTCTTGAGCAGCTTGGAATTAAGTTTAAGTTTGATATGCCAATCGGAGCTACTATAGGTGTGCCAGGGTTACTTGATAGTGGTTTTGATGCTGTATTTATCGGATCTGGTGCAGGGCTGCCTCACTTTATGAATATTCCAGGAGAGAATTTTAATGGAGTGTATTCTTCAAATGAATTTCTTACTAGAATCAATTTGATGAAAGCATATCATGAAGACTATGATACTCCAGTACTTAGAAGTAAAAATGTTGCAGTTGTAGGTGGTGGTAATGTTGCAATGGATTCAGCTAGATCAGCGTTGAGATTAGGTGCAGATCATGTGTATATTCTTTACAGACGGGGGCGTAGTGAGATGCCTGCTAGAATTGAGGAGATTGAACATGCACTTGAAGAAGGGGTTGAACTTAAAGAATTAACTGCACCACTTGAAATATTAGGTACAGAAGATGGCTGGGTAAAAGGTGTGCGTTGTCAAGGCATGGAACTTGGTGATGAGGATGCCTCTGGTAGAAGAAGGCCAGTACCTATTAAAGGTGAAGAGTATATAATAGATGTCGAGGAGGTTATTGTTGCAATTGGGCAGGGACCTAACCCTATTCTTACTCGTAAATGGCCGGAACTGAAACTTAATGAACGTGGAAATATTAAAGTTGATGATAAATTAATGACTAGTGTTGAAGGAGTCTTCTCTGGCGGAGATATTGTTACTGGTGCCGCAACTGTCATTCTTGCTATGGGAGCAGGGAAAGAGGCTGCTGCAAATATCGACGAGTATTTAAAAAGTAAGAATAAATAGGAAACTAGAGTAATAATGAGTGACAGTAAAATAATATTGGCAATTGAAACCTCGGCTAGAATTGGCGGTGTTGCAATTGTTGATTCAAGTGGATCTGTTCTTGCAGAAGAAGTGTTATCTGATGGCATGAAGCATGGGAGACTTTTAATCCCAGCTATAGACAAAGTTTTGTCTATAGCTGGGATTGACTTGTCCGTTGTGGATGCTATTGCTGTAAGTATTGGACCTGGTAGTTATACCGGAACGCGTGTCGGGGTAATTGCTGGTAAAACTTTAGGTTTTGCAAAAGGGATAGAGGTAATTCCTGTGTCGAGTTTGCAAGCACTTGCTGTAGCTAGCCAGTGTAGAGGAGGAATTGTTGTTCCTATGCAGTTTGCCAGGAGTGACGAACTTTATACAGGAGTATATCAAATATCAGAGTTTGGAGTGAGCAAGGCGCTTGTAGATGATATTGCTCTTGAACCAGAATTAGTCAAAGACATGGTTAATTGTTATTCTGTAGATTATTTTATTGGATCTGGGCTGGAAAAATTTGAAGCGGAATTTGATGAATATAAAGCAAAAGGCATTATATTTGAAGATTCGGTTAAAGGGGCTCCTGCAAGTAGTATAGGTAAGGTTGCTGCAATGAATTTCGATAAAGCAATGAATCCTTTAGAGGTTGAGCCTATTTATATGCGAAGAGATAGTTCTCCTTGTAGCTTTGAGAAGTTTCAAAATTAAAGAGTCTGTATAATGATAGATATTGATGTAAGAGATATACTCTTCAGTAAATATGATGAATACGTTGCTACATTTGAAATAAATGGTGCACTGGATGCAATGTCACAATTAAAAGTTGAGCATAGTAAAAGAGTGGCTGAAAATGCACGGTTGATTGCTGATTATAATGGGTTCTCAAAAAGTATGGTGATTCTTGCAGAGGTTTGTGGGCTACTTCACGATATCGGTCGGTATAGGCAATTAAAGAAGTACGGAACTTTTAAGGATGTCGAGTCAATAAATCATGGTGAGTATGGTTATGAAGTGTTACTAGAACTAGGATGGCTAGAGCTCCTTCCCGATAAATCAAAAGAGTGTGTTCTTATATCAACAAGATATCACAATGCAAAGAGTTTACCGGAAGATATTGATGATGAGATGTTGTTGACGTTTTTAAAGCTTGTTCGGGATAGTGACAAGCTTGATATATATTATGTATTTTATGATGCTTTGAAAAAGGGTCATTTAAAAAAGTATCCAGAAATAGTTCATGATCTTGATGTTAATATTCCTGCAGCAGATAAAATTGTGGAGTCTATTTTAAAAAATCCGCATATTCCTATAAGTTATAGTGAGGCAAAATCTATGGCAGATTTTTTGCTGATACCTGTGCAATGGAGTTATGATTTGCATTCATTTGGCAGTTATAAAATTTTGGTTGAGAGAGAACTGCTCGATCATATGAAGGAAATTATGCCAAATATGCATGATGAAAAGATTGCAAAGATTGTAGATAATGCTATTATAAATGCACAACAATCTTTAGAACGGCATTTACGATAAGATATTGGAAGGCTTTTTAATTTTATATTTTAGTAATAAATAGTGACTCAATTAATTCTTAGAAAGATTGCAACGGATATGGCTAAAAAAAAGGCGCTTGGACGAGGACTTAAAGGGCTAATACCACAGGGTGAATATGACGTTAACCCTCAGGATATAAAAAGTAATATGGGAAAAAGTTCTGTATCAAATAGCATTAGGAAAATTAAGATAGCAGATATAAAAGCATCTAAGTGGCAACCTCGAAATCATTTTAACCAAGAGAAATTACAGGAACTTGCTGACTCAATAAGAGAGCAGGGGCTTGTTCAGCCAATAGTTGTAAGAGAAAAAGGTGAAAACATTTTTGAGTTGATTGCTGGTGAGCGACGTTTGAGAGCAATGACTCTTCTTGGATGGGAAGAAGCTCCAGCTTGTTTGCTCGATGCCAGTGATAATAAAATGCGTGAACTTGCTCTAGTAGAGAACTTGCAACGTGATGATTTGAATGCAATAGAAACTGCTGTAGCCTATGAACTTCTGCAAAATGAGGAAGGGCTTACTCATAATGATATTGGTGAAAAACTTGGAATAAGCAGGACAAAAGTTACTAATACTTTAAGACTTCTGAATCTTCCACATGAAGTGAAAAATATGATTGCAGAAGAAAAACTTTCTGCGGCACATGGTAGAACTCTTTTAGGTCTTAGCGACCCTCTTTCACAGATTGAATTAGCAAAAAGAATTATTGAAGAAGCTCTTTCTGTACATGATGTTGAGCAGATAGTAAAAAGATTAACCTCTTCAAGGTTGAGTAAACCTAAAACTGCTACTATCGTTGAAAAAGATAGAAATGTTCTAAGTCTTGAAGAGCAACTTTGTTCACACTTTGGAGCCAGAGTTTCTGTAAATGATAAAGGTGGTGTGGGTACAATTACTATTAAATATAATTCTATGGATGAAGTTGCAGGGATATTGGAGAAAATCGGTATAAACGAGGATATATAATTATGCTGGTGCAGCTCGGATTTCTTTTTTCAAACTCTGAGGCTGGTACAGAGGGTTCTGGGTTTGGGTGGAGTCAGATACTTGCTTTTGGAGCAGTAATACTGATTATGGCATTTATGCCAAAGATTATCAAGCGGATAAGGCGTGAGCGGAATGCATTGACCATGCAAGAAATTAAATCTATGCATAATCGGCCAAATGTTAGAAGTAAAGCTGATGAGATTCTTGTTGAGCTTGCTGAAATGAGTAGAGAAATTAATGCTCAGGTAGACACGAAGATTCGGGTTTTAAATAAATTGTTGCGAGATGCCGAAAAAGCTATAAAAAGATATGAAGAGTTGGTAGAAAAAGATAGTTTACCAAATAAGATTAAGACAGATAATGCTGATAAAGGTATAAAAAAATCTAATTTTGATATTGATAAAGCAGAGATTAAAATTGCTTCTTCAAGTTCTCAACTCAAAAATGAAATAATGGAAAATAAAGATGAGGAAGAGTCAGTTTCTGAAAAAGATAATAACTCTGAGAATAATGAAACTGGTGTGTGGCAAAGATCTATTGGGGTAAAAATTCAGGAGCTTTCTAAAAAAGGGTACGATATTAACGATATTGCCTTAAAGACAAGAATGTCTGTTTCAGAAGTTACTCTTATACTTGAGATGTTAAAAAAAAATAAGTAATGTTTTTATAAATTTAAAAAAATGTGTGCTTATTAAGGCACACATTTTTTAATATTGTAAAGTTAAAATTATTATTTTAGTAAATCGCCTTTTTCAAGAAGCTTCTCTTTTAGTTGAGTCTCTTGCTCGTCATTGTTTAGCATCGCTGTTACAATCGTGAGCCCTTTTCCATCGTCTTTTATTTCAAGGGCGACTGTTTCATCTTTTTTCTTAAAGAAGTTTTTTACATAGTAGTCATTCTCAAATTTACTGTTGAGCAGTTTCCACCCGGCTTCCTCCATTGCATTTAAGTACCACTGATTTGTCTCCCAAACATTCCAAATGCCGGAGTATACAAGTGTCCCAAAACGCATTGAGCTTCCTTGAAAAGTTTTTGTATTTAGTTTATCAATAGAAAATTCCTGGGGAGCAGGGATGTCTGCAAATTGCACGTTCTTTCTTACTTCTACTTGAGAGCCAATATTAGCCGAGTATGGGTGTTGAGCACTAGGGTCGTCTACTTGCTTAATATAATTGGGATCCTGACATCCTGCTACAATTAAACAGCTTAAAGCGATTGTTAAGTATGAAAGTCTTTTGAAACTTATCATTATTTATTCTCCTGAATTGTACCTATAATTCATTATATAGCTAAAATAATCCAATACTAGCGATTATATCGGCAAAATTATTATAAATATCTATTAAAATTATAGAAAATAATAAAAAGTATAGGTAATAATAGATAATGCAATTATCAAAAGTTAATAAATATATGGGTATAAATTTACTTATATAAGGCTGTAATACTGCATATTATGGGTTTTTAAGGGATATATGTATAAAAACAGTATTTTTAGAAAGATTGATGAAAAATTTAACAACTCCAAAATATAATTTTGATCAAGAAATTGAATTCAAATATTTAGAGTGGATGTTTGAAAGAACCAAAAGTTTTTTGATTGTTAGAGGTTTGATTGTTATTGGCGTTATTATTTTTTTGTGGTGCGTGATAGTTGTAATTTTGAGAATTCCAAGAATATGGGTAGTCTATATATTTTGAGGTTACTAATAACAATATTATTGATACTTCATTTGTTAACTTAATAATAATGAAAGCAGATGATAACCTATATAAGGCAAAACAACAGGTAGAAATAGAACAGCTATTTCTGAAAATTTGGACTTATATGCTAAATAATTGATTGTGATATTATAGTATTAAAATAGCAGGCTATCCTGTTACAGACAGACTGCTATTGTGTAATGTATAAATATTATAATTAATTTTTATTATAAATCTTTGCCAGCAAGTCTGAATGCTTCAGTAATAAAACCTTTGAATAATGGATGAGCCTTTGTTGGGCGACTTTTGAATTCAGGGTGAGCTTGAGTTGCTACATAGAATGGATGATCGGGAAGTTCTATGATTTCTACAAGCCTACTGTCTGGGTTGCGACCAGAAATAATCATACCATTATTTTCAAGAATTTCTGTTTTATTTGGGTTAACTTCAAAACGGTGACGATGTCTTTCACGTATAACATCACGTCCATCATAGTACTCATATGCTTTTGTCCCTTTTTTAAGTTCACAGGCAAATGCTCCTAAGCGCATAGAGCCGCCTTTAATAGTAACTTTCTGCTGTGAATCCATTAGACCAACATAAACGTTGTCCAAGCTTGGAACTTCTCCTTCTTCAATCCACTCAGCACTTATCGCATCAGTCTGACCGCAGACGTTTCTAGCATATTCGATTACAGCACACTGTAGCCCATAGCAGAGACCGAGGAAAGGCACTTTGTTCTCCCTTGCCCAGCGTATAGCCTGCATTTTACCTTCTGTTCCGCGCCTTCCAAATCCTCCTGGAATAAGAACTCCCCCAACGCCGTTGAGCATCTCTGCGGCACCATTGTTCTCAATATCTTCTGCTTCAATTTTTCTAAAGACAACATCTGAATTAATTGCAATTCCAGCATGAGCTAGAGCTTCATATACAGATTTATAACTGTCAGTCAGTGATGTGTACTTTCCTACAACAGCAATCTCTACTCTTTTATTAAAATTAATAACAGCTTTTACCATGTTTTTCCAGTCGGTAAGTTCTGGCTCTCTGTCCGTTAAATCAAAGTAAGAACAAATTTTATTTGCTACTCCCTGATTTTCAAGCATTAGTGGTACTTCATATATAGTGTTGTCTACATTTTTTTCAATAATTACTTCATCTCCGTGAACGTTACAGAAAAGAGCAATCTTCCTACATTCATCTCTTCCTACTTCTACCTCTGTTCTGCAGACAAGCATATCTGGCTGAATTCCGTATTCTCTAAGTTTTTGTACAGAGTGCTGAGTTGGTTTAGTCTTAATTTCACCAGATGCAGATAAGAAAGGAATAAGAGTAAGATGGATAAACATTACGTCATTTCTGTCTCTTTCAAGAGAGAATTGACGAAATGCTTCAATATATGGTAGCCCTTCAATATCGCCAACAGTACCGCCAAGTTCAATAAGTATGACGTCTACATCTGGAGCTTCTAGCTGTTTGAAAGAATCTTTAATTGCATTTGTAATATGTGGAACAACTTGAACAGTACCGCCTAAAAATTCTCCCCGGCGTTCACGGTTGATAACATCTAAATATATTTTTCCTGTTGTCATATTAGAGCGTTGACTCATATTACCATCGGTAAATCTTTCATAGTGACCAAGGTCAAGGTCTGTTTCAGCTCCATCATTGGTGACAAATACTTCTCCATGTTGGAATGGATTCATTGTTCCTGGGTCAACATTTATATAAGGGTCAAGTTTTTGCATCCTGATAGTTAAACCACGACTTCTTAGTAAAAGTCCAATTGAAGCAGATGTTATGCCTTTTCCAAGAGAAGAAACAACACCACCTGTAATGAAAATAAATTTACTCACTCTGCCTAGCTCCCAACTAAAACTTAAAAAATCTAATAAAAAATTATATTCATTGTTAATTATGAGGATTTTACAAAAATTGACAAGAGGGAAGTGTGATTATTAATTTTTAAATAATATAAATTAAGAAACTTTATAAAAAGGTGCTGATTTTTATGTAGTTTTATATAAAATCTAGTATATATTTTTTACGATTGAAATTGAAGTATAGGATATTATGGCTGAAATTAAGTTGCCTGCTCCAGTCAGGTTTATTACAGGGATACTTGCATCAGATAATGCTTCGCTTGAGGTTGCAAAGGCACGCATTACTACGTGTTGGGGAAAGGCTGAAGTTGACTCTGGGGGCTTGCCTTTTGAGTATTCAAAGTATTATAAAAATGAGGCTGGAGAAAAAATAATAAGAAATTTTCTGTGTTTTTCTTATCCTTTTAATAGAGAAGAGCTCGTTGAAAGAAAACTTGAAGCGAATAAGCTTGAGCTTGAACTTGCAGAAGAACTTGATAATGGCTTTTGCCGGCCAGTTAATATAGATCCTGGCTATTTGGCTCCAGAGAAACTTGTACTTGCAAGCTGTAAGAATTTTGCACATAGGATTTATCTTACCCAGGGTGTGTTCGCAGAGGTAACGCTTTTGTATAAAGCTGGAAAATTTGTACCACTTGATTGGACTTTCCCAGATTATGCAAGTGGGGATTATTATCCATTTTTATATGAGGTGAGAAAAAGATTGATGGCTGAGTGTGAGAGAAAATGACTAAATATAAAGTATGGACATTAGCGAGTGGTTCCTCAGGAAATTCAGTATATTTTGAAGCAGCTGATTCTGCAATAATTGTTGATGCCGGGGTTAGTGGGCGCGTTGTTGAAGAATCTATAGAGAGAATAGGTGGAGATAAATCGAAAATCAAGGCGGTTTTTTTGACACATAGTCATTCAGATCATATTAAGAGCGCAGGGGTAATTGCCAGGAAGTTTGGGGTTCCTATTTATACTACCAGAGCTACGTATGAGTATTGTGCCAGCAGGCTGGGCAAGAATATTGAATATATCGTTATTAAAAACTCAGAATTGATCGAGGTCGGCGGGTTTACGATAAACGCTATACCGACGCCTCATGATGCCGCTGATTCTGTAGCTTTGATTTTCGAGCGTGATGAATTACGTTGTGGAGTATTTACTGATCTTGGGCATGTTTTTTATAAACTTGAAAAAGAAATATCAAATCTTGATGCAGTAATACTTGAGAGTAACTATGATCCAAATATGTTAGAAAAAGGTTCATATCCATACTATTTAAAACAACGGATAAGTTCTAAAGCAGGTCATATTTCTAACGAGGAAGCAGCGTGCCTCTTACTCAACAGTCAGGGGGAAAGATTAAAAACTGTAATGCTTGCACATTTGAGTAATGAAAACAATACTCCTGAAGTAGCATTAAAATGCCATACAGAGACGCTTGCAAACTCTGGTAAGAATATTAAATTGATGGTTGCTCCTAGAAGTGAGCCGTCTGAAGTGATTAGTTTTTAGTTTTTAGTTTTTTGCTGCTTATAAAGAGATATATAATGTTAGCCAAACTCTTTTCGATAGCGATTGTAGGCATTGATGCTATACCTGTTGAGGTTGAGCTTGATGTTACTCATGGGGTAATTGGCCTCCGTATGGTTGGCCTACCTGATAAAGCAGTACAGGAAGCAGCAGAAAGAGTTCAATCAGCGCTAAAGAACAACAACTATTCGTTTCCTCAGAAAAAAATGATTGTAAATCTTGCTCCTGCAGAATTGAAAAAAGAGGGGGCTGTATATGATTTGCCGATAGCGCTTGGAATAATGCTTGCTTCTGGTCAATTAGAGTCAGAATATGCACAGGATTATCTTATTCTTGGAGAACTTGCTCTTACCGGTGAATTGAGAGGTGTTCGAGGTGTATTGGCTGCAGCTATAACAGCAAAGCAGAATGGGTATAGGGGGATAATTATTCCAAAGTGTAATGCTAGTGAAGCTGCTGCTCTTAAGAATGATATTGAGATTGTTCCCGTTAAGAATATTGAGGAGGCGGTTGGGTTTCTTGCGGGTCAGTTTTTCCCAGATAATTTGGAAAATTTAGATTTTGAAAAAGAGTCTGGTGTTGATATGCCAGAGTTGTGTTTTTCGGATGTAAGAGGGCAGGAACATATCAAGCGTGCAATGGAGGTTGCTGCTGCTGGAGGACATAACATTTTGGTAATGGGACCTCCTGGATCTGGCAAAACTATGAGCGCACAACGTATACCGACAATTCTTCCTGAATTGAGCTTTTCCGAGTCACTTGAAGTAACTAAGATATATTCTGTTGCTGGCGCGCTTGAAGGTCATTCTGGGCTAATTAGAAAAAGACCTTTTAGAGCACCTCATCATAGTGCAAGTATGGCCGGTATAATAGGTGGAGGAACTGTACCAAGACCAGGAGAGATATCTCTTGCGCATAGAGGAGTACTCTTTCTTGATGAAGCTCCAGAGTTTCCTCGTAGTGTACTTGAAACACTTCGCCAGCCGCTTGAAGATGGCAAAGTGACAATATCTCGTGCAGCTCAATCGTCAAAGTATCCTGCTGAATTCATGCTGGTTGTATCAATGAATATGTGTCCATGTGGTAAAAGAGGTGATAGAAAGAAGGCTTGCAGGTGCTCTGAAGCTATGATTGAGCGATATATGAATAAATTATCTGGACCGTTACTTGACAGGATTGATATTCATGTTGAAGCACCGGTAGTTGAGTATGATGAACTTCGTGGCCCAAGGTCTGGAGATACTTCCAAAGTTATTGCTATGCGTGTGAATATGGCGCGTGAGAAGCAGTATGAACGATTTAAAGATAGGATCACGAGAACAAATTCGGCAATGAATTCTAACGATATTGAAGAGTTTTGCTTGTTATCTAGTGACTGTGAGGCAATACTTAAGAGTGCTATTGATAAGTTTGGGCTTTCAGCTAGAGCATATACACGTGTACTAAAGGTTGCAAGAACCATCGCAGATCTTGCTGGTGCAGATTCTATACGATTGGAACATCTTTCTGAAGCTATTCAGTATAGAATTGTTGATAGAAACTCTATTCAGTGATAGGAGGAATTCCTCCTATCACTGTAAGCTTACTTGTTTTTGTGTCTTTTTTTATAACATCAGAATTAATTCTTTTGAAACTTGGATCAATGCCTGATGTGCCACTCAACCAGAGATTGTTGGTATCTGTTGCGCTATTTACAGTATAATCTTTATCGCAGCTTTTAACATGGCCATCTGCAAATAGTGCATTTGCCCCACCGACAAAGATGAACTTGCCGTTTTCCACATGGTCTCCATGATTTTTTGAGTATCCCAGAGACATTTTACCGTCTGCAATTGCAACATCGCCTACAATTACTCTGTCTTTGTGATTTAGTTTTTGATATTTATATGTGAATAAATATGAACTCATCACTTCGCCATTGCGATTTCGTAAAACAAGATCAGAAAACTTTAAATCCTTTTTCTTTGCGTAATATAAAAGATTCTTAGGAGCATCTGGATTGTCTGAAAATTTTGCCACTGGATCTCCATGTCCAACTGGGCAGGTAACTTGTTCTTCGCTCGTAATAAATCCAGCTCTAACCAGAGCTATAAGCGGTATCAGTGTGGCTTCTGGTGACATCTCCTGCTCTGGGGTAAGTTTTATTATTTCTTGAACATTTCCGCTATAAAGTGGTTTATTGTATTTGTTTAAATATTTGCCAATTTCCCCAAGTTTGGCAATGCACTGTGCATTGAGGTTTTCTTCTCTCTCTTTGAGCAGCTGGTTTGAAAGGAATACTATAAGAAATATTGCAATTGCTATAATAAATAGTAATTCAATAAATGAGATTCCTTTAAAACTCTTCATAACTTAGCCTTTGCAGTTGAGAGACAGTTGAATAATTAAATTATATCCTTTTATGATATAATTTAGCGAGGATTTTTCTAGAGGAAAATTGTTATGTGCTAAAACAGTTTTAAGCAATAGTTGAGAAGTTGTAAATTTATTAATGAAGGGCTTAAGTTTTAATGTAAATAATTATAGATTTAAGTGTTTTTTTTAATATTACTATATATGCAATTTATGATAATTCTGAATATAGTCTTTTACTTTAAATAAAATTATTATATTGGAAATAGACATATTTTTAATAGTTAATTGTTTGGTTTACTACAATTTAGTGTTTAAATGTTTCAATATTGAGGGTAGTGACAATTTTGTTGTGTTGATTAGTAGTATACAAGAAATATTGATCTGATTAATTATAAGTACCTTACAATAAAGAATCTGTTTTATAATATTTTTAATAATTTATTTAATAAAACAGCAGTGAAATAATCAGTCTGGAATGGTGTTTGAGTATTAAAATTTAATTAAATAATAATTCTGCCAATTAATATTAAAATGCGTCAGTATTTAAATAATAGAAGGTGATTGTTGCGTGTAATATGAGATAACATAAGAAATTGGTTTTTATATATAAAATTATTAATTGGTTTAGTGGTGTGTTTGCAGGTGGTTGGTAATAAAAATTATAATTTTCACACGTTGAAGTTTCTGCTGGTTTGTGGTTAGCCAATGTTTTGACTAAGTTGTCAAAACTTCCAAGCCAGGCTGGTTTACTTATTTGCAGAAACTTCTTATTGTTTATATCTATTTTGATTGCTAAAAAATATTAATCGAGTTGTCTTAGGGTTGTTTGTTTGGGTTTTAATTTGTTAAGCCACTATAAGAATGAATGTCATGTATAAATATAGGCGTGCAAAAAATGGAGATATTAGTTCTTTAATAAATTTATTGAAAGAGTTGACTGCACTTGAAGAAGACTTTGCTTTTGATGCAGTCAAGCATCGTCTTGGTCTTGAATTATTGCTGGGAACCTCTGAAGACCGTGTATGCGTAATGGTAGTTGAACATAATAGTAAAGTTGTAGGGATGTGCTCAGGGCAGGTTGTTCTCTCAACAGCAATGGGAGGGAAGTCTATATGGGTAGAGGATGTGATTGTCTCGTCTGAATATCGTGGAAAAGGAATTGGGAGAGGGTTACTTCTGGAGCTTCGGGCATGGGCTGATGAGATTGGAGCTAAGCGGTTACAACTATGGGCAGATATTGATAATACTTCAGCTATTAAGTTTTATACCCATAATGGCTGGAAGACTGCTAATGGCATTGTTTTAAAAAGTATTTTGTGAATCTTTATAATAGTAGGCATTATGAAGTGGATATGTTACTTATAGCCACTTCTTTTTTTTGAAAACGAACAACATTACTATAGCAATAGAAAGCATTATTCCTATGACAACTGGGTAGCCATATGGTGAGTTTAGTTCGGGCATGTCTTTAAAGTTCATGCCATAAAGGCTGGTGATAAAGGTAAGTGGTAGAAAAATTGTACCAATAATGCTTAGAATTTTCATTACTTGGTTTAGATTATTGGCAATGCTGTTCAAGTAAAGGTCTATTAAACTTATTGTCTCTTCTCTGAGAGACTCGCTAATTTCAGCTGCTTGTAAATAGTGATCATATAAATCTTTAAGGAATGGTGTGCATTGACTGGTAAAATGATGGTGTTCATCACCATCTCTGAGTAGAGAACTAAATAGTTCCCTAAGAGGCCATATACCGCGGCGCATCAAAATCAGTTGATGTTTTATTCTGTGGATAGATGATAGTAGGTTGTCTTGTTCTCTATTTGAGAGGTCGAGTTCGATATCATCAAGTTTTTCACCGATTACTTGAAAAGTAAGAAATAACTGGTCAACAATGCCATCAAGCATGATATAAGCGAGATAATCTGTACCGTTTTTACGTATTTGTCCAAGGCCTTGTTCCAGTCTATTAAGGATAGGGGGGATAAATTTTGATTCCCAGTCATGGAAAGTAATCAGAAGGTCTTTAAAAAGTAGTAAGCTGAAACGGGTCTGTATTACTTTATTTTTTTCTTCACTATAAATATATGAATTCAAGGTAATAAAACAGTAGTTATCAGTTGATTGTATTTTAGGACGCTCACTTCTTTCATTGATATCCTCTAAAACAAGTGGGTGAATATTCAGCTGGTTACCGATGGATTCAATTATATTGATATCATATCCGATTACCTGTATCCAGTTAATGGTATCTTTTTTTTTGAGTGCATTAATATTGTCCAGTGAGTCAATTTGTGCTCTATAATAAACTTCTTTGGTATAATATGAGTGATAAATTTTTGCTTCTAAAGTGTCGTTGATATCATAATCAATTAATTCACCAGGAGCTTTTCCTAAACTTGAAGGAGTTGTCTTTGTGTCGGTATTGAGGAAGTTTGTAATCATGGTATCTCACTTTGCTGGAGTTATAAATTTATTACATAGTGATTCTAACAAATAAGCAGAATATCAGCAAGGAAAACATATATCAAAATATTATAACTATTACTGTATAACACTACAATCAGAAGGGATAATACTGTATAGATTTATTTGTGATTCCTTAATAGCCCATACAGACGAACCACTTCCACTCATTCGAGACATGACATGATTGTCGGTTAGAATTTTATGAAGTGCTTTTTGGCGTGGTTCAATCTTGAAAACAGTTTGTTCAAAGTGATTAAAACTCGCGGAGTAGATTTCTAGCAACGTCCGATTTTTATCTTCAATTTTTTTTATAAAATCTTGAATTTTAACTTTGTTAAAAAGGTTTTCATCAAGATTTTTAAAGGCTATTGGCGTTGAAATCCCCCAAGGTGGAGCAATAATATTGAGTGGGATTGGTTTGACACTATTTAAAGGGGTTATACGCTCGCCTCTGCCTTCACATAAGCAGACGCCACCGAATATAAAAAAAGGAATATCTGAGCCTATCTCACTACCAATTGCCGCAAGTTCTTTTTTACTTATTTTAAGATTCCAAAGCTTATTGAGTAATATAAGAGCCGCTGCCGCATTGCTGGACCCACCACCTAGACCTCCTGCACTTGGTATTTTCTTGATTAGTTTAAAGTGTGCCCCTCCATCTTTTCCTGAAATTTCCTGTAGTCGTTTTGCTGCTTTTAAGATCAAGTTGCTATTGTCGGTAGGAACATCTGGGTTGTCGGCTTCAAGAGTAAAATCAGCCTCAGGAGTTAGAGATAGTGTGTCATAAAGTGGAATAGTTTGGAAAATTGATTCCAAATTGTGAAATCCGTCTTCACGTTTTCCAACTATTTCCAGAAAAAGATTTACTTTTGCAGGAGATTTAATGCTGAGTGTCTCCATCTGTTACTCATCTTCCTTTAGCCAGCGTGCTGCATCAAGCGCATGATAAGTAATGATCAGGTCAGCACCAGCTCTCTTCATGCCAAGTAACGATTCTAAAACTATGCTTTTTTCGTCGATCCAGCCTTTTTCTGCAGCAGCTTTGACCATTGAATATTCGCCACTTACATTATAGCATACGATTGGAAGTAGGCTGTTTTCTCTAATTTCTTTGATAATATCCATATATGCAAGTGCCGGTTTGACCATCAACATATCTGCACATTCGGCTTCATCAAGCAAGCTTTCCTGTAAGGCTTCTCTGGCATTTCCTGGTTGCATCTGGTAACTCTTGCGGTCACCAAATTGGGGGGCGCTGTCAGCAGCTTCTCTAAATGGGCCATAAAACGCCGAAGCGAATTTTGTGCTGTATGCAATAATACCTGTCTGTAAAAAATCTTCATCATCAAGTGCATCACGAATTGCAATTACTCTACCATCCATCATGTCAGAAGGTGCAACAAAATCTGCTCCTGCTTCAGCGTGAGAGATAGCCACCTTGCAGAGATTTTCCAGACTTTCATCATTGTCAATGCAATTGTTCTTTATTACTCCGCAGTGACCATGTTCAGTATATGCACATAGGCAGAGGTCAGTTATGACTATGAGCTCTGGGGCAATTTCTTTGATTTTTTTGATACCTCTTTGGGTAACTCCTGATTTGTCCCAGGCACTACTGCCTGCAGAGTCTTTATGAGAGGTGCTGCCAAAAAGAAGTACAGCCTTTACACTAAGGCTGATTATCTCATGGATAATACTTTCCAGCATGTCAACCGAGTATTGGTATTGTCCAGGCATTGCCGAAATTTTTTCTTTTACTCCTTTACCTTCTACTAAAAATAATGGCATTATAAAATCATTTGTTGCAAGTGTTGTTTCTTTTAGCAGACAGCGGATAGAATTGTTTGCGCGTAAACGCCTCATTCTTCTTCGTGGAAAGCTCATTTAAATTTCCTTTTCAAAAAATGTTGCACTCTAAAATTAGAGTGCAATAAAATTAAAAGAACTTGGATTTAATAAAAGCATCAGTTGCCCAGTTTAGTAAGCGAGCGCGTTCTTTTTTGTCAGGTATGTTACTGAATACCTCAAACAGGATTTTTTGAGCTGCTCTAATTTGTTCAAGCGAGTCACTACATGATAAATTTGAAATGTCAATTGACGCAGGCTTTACCTTAGACGCAACCTTTGGTGGAGTGCTTGTCTTGCCGATTTTTTCACTTGCTACTGCCTCTGTTTCGAGGGTTTGAGCGACAATATCATTTACAGAAGAGTTGTTGTTGCTAGCATCTTCTGGATCTGCTTCACTATTAAGTAACGCGTCAATCTCATTCTGGTTTACACTCATGTATTACTCCTTAGTATTGTCAGAATCCTCAGCTTCTTCCTCTGCTTCATCAAGAGCTTGCTGCTCAGCGGCAGTTCGTGGTTTCATTGTTGGGAATAGAACAACCTCTCGAATGCTGGTATTGCCTGTAAGTAACATTACAAGTCTATCAATACCTATACCTAGCCCACCAGCAGGAGGCATACCTACTTCAAGCGCTGATACATAGTCATAATCAATTGCGTTACAATATCCTTCTTCTTCAGCAGGGGTTACCTGTTCTTCAAAACGGGCTAGCTGGTCGATAGGATCGTTGAGTTCAGAGAAAGCGTTACCAAGTTCCATACCAGCAACGATTACTTCAAATCTATCTGTAAATTCGGGGTCTTCAGCATTTCTCTTGCATAATGGGTTTAGAATTGCTGGGTAGTGAGTGACAAATGTTGGTTGAATTAACTGTCCTTCAACTATTTCATCCATGATTTTAGCCATTAGCTTCCCTTTAGGAAGTTTATCTGTATCTTCTTTTTTGAAGCCTGCTTTCATCAGGCGCTGGCGCATTGCTTCTTCGTCATCACTGTCAACCCCGGCGTATTCTTTAATAAGCTCGCTCATACGTTTTCTTGGCCATGGTGCTTTGAAGTCTATCTCATGATTGCCGTAAGTGATTTGGGTCGTGCCAAGTATTGTTTCTGCGCAAGAGCTAACCAATGCCTCTGTAAGATCCATCATGTCATTGAAGTCAGCGTAGGCTTGATAAATCTCAATCATTGTAAACTCAGGGTTATGAGAAGTATCAATACCTTCATTGCGGAAGCTTCTATTAATTTCGTATACTCTATCCATGCCACCAACAAGTAGTCGCTTGAGATAAGTCTCTGGAGAAATACGCATAAACAGATCAACATCAAGAGCATTATGGTGAGTAACGAATGGCCGTGCAGCTGCACCACCGTAGATACTCTGAAGCATTGGTGTCTCTACTTCAAGGAAATCTTTATTGTCTAGGAACTGCCTTACATATGAAATAATTTTGCTGCGTTTAATAAAGTTATCTCTTGCTTCATCGCTTGCAGCTAGATCAAGATAGCGTCTGCGGTAACGAATTTCAACATCTTTCAAGCCTTTGAATTTTGCTGGGAGTGGCTCAAGACTCTTACATATAAACCTGAATGAGCTCGAGAAAATAGTAATTTCTCCGCGTCTGCTCTTCATAATTGAACCGGTGACTTCTAAAAAATCACCAATATCTAGGAGTTTTGTCTGGTCAAAATTTTCTACCCTTTTTTGTAGAATATTGATCTGAACTTTACCAGATCTATCACTAATATCAATCCATACACTTTTCCCCATATTACGTACTGCAACAGCTCTACCAGCTATTGTAACAATAGGAGCGACCTCGACATCAACTTCGCCTTCAGGGCATAGACTGCGAACGTGTGCTATATTGCCTGTAATATCAACTTTTGAACCGAATGGATCTATGCCAGATTCCTTGAGCTTATTCAGTTTTTCGATTCTTTCCTGTCTTATCTTATCTTTTGCCAATTTATGCTCCTATTTTTTCAAAAATTATTATAAATCATAATGATAATAGGATATCACTTAATATCTAAAGTGTCAAGTAGCGGACGGATAATAATGGCAAATTTATAGGATTTGAGCAAGGATCATCTGCTCTCCCTTGAAAAATTCTTGAGATTATGCTATCCTTTTATGATGTTAGAAATTAGATGCTTGGGCAATACGATGAATTCAATGCTAAGTTGTACCTAAGAAATTTTGAATTTCCAATTATATCAGGAGGGAATAATGGAAAATTTTGAGTATTATTTACCGGTAAAGGTTATTTTTGGTAAGGACACCGAGTCTCAAGCAGGCTCAGAGGCAAGGAAGTACGGTAAGAAAGTCCTACTCCATTATGGCGGAGGAAGTATTAAGCGCTATGGACTATATGATAGGGTAATGGCATCGCTCAAGGATGCAGGCCTTGAAGTTTTTGAACTTTCAGGAGTAGAGCCAAATCCAAAGTTGGCACTTGTTCGTAAGGGAATTGATATTTGTAAGAATGAAGGTATAGATTTGATTCTTGCTGTTGGTGGTGGTTCTGTAATAGATAGTGCCAAAGCTATTGCATTTGGTGCTGTGAGCGATAAGGATGTGTGGGATGAATTTTATGTAAACCATGTGCTTGTCGAAAAATCGCTACCAGTTGGTGTTGTGTTGACTATACCGGCGGCTGGGAGTGAATGTAGTGGTGGAACAGTAGTATCTAACGAAGAAACTAAGCAGAAAATGCCTGCTAGAGGTCCGGCAGTATTACCGAAATTTTCTATCTTGAATCCCGAGTTAACAAAGACGTTACCTGATTTTCAGACAGCGTGTGGTGCATCGGATATGATGGCTCATATCATGGAAAGATACTTTACAAATACAGAGCATGTTGATTTGACTGATAGAATGTGTGAAGCAACCATGAAGTGTATTATTGATAATACCTTGTTAGTTTTAGAGAATCCTGATAATTATGATTATAGAGCAGAGATTATGTTGTGTGGTACTATTGCACATAATAACAGTCTTGGAATTGGGCGTGTTCAGGATTGGTTCAGCCATGGACTTGAGCACCAGTTGAGTGCAATATATGATGTTGCTCACGGAGAAGGGCTTGCTATTATCTTCCCTGCTTGGATTAAGCATTGTTCTACAGTCAATATACCTCGTTTTGTAAGATATGCTGAAAAGGTGTGGGGTATCACTGAGGGGAGTGATGAAGAGAAGATTGATGCTGCAATTGCTGCACTCAAAGAATGGTATACTAAGATAGGTCTCAAAACAAAATTGACAGATTATGATTTTTTTGATAAAAAAGAAGTTCAAACAATGGCAAAAGGTGTAATTGATGAAGGGATATGGGGCGGTATTAAGAAGTTTACAATTGAGGACGCTTTGAGTATTCTGAATCTTGCATTATAAATTGATTCTTAAATAAATTTTAGTTTGCCAGAGATTGCTTTGGCATACTATCGTTTATGGGGTGAAACGTACGCTGAGTTATCTGGAGAGTAGAATGGAAAATTTTACGTATTGTGTGCCGACAAAAATAATTTTCGGGGCTAAAACTGAGAATAGTGTTGGGCAAGAAGTTAGGAATGTTGCAAAAAAAGTTCTTTTGCACTACGGTGGAGGTAGTATAAAACGTTCAGGTCTATATCAGCGGATAGTTGATTCTCTTAATAATGCTGGAGTTGATTTTATTGAACTTGGTGGTGTTCAGCCTAACCCAAGGCTGTCATTAGTACTTGAAGGGGTTGAGCTTTGTAAAAAAAATAATGTTGATTTTGTATTAGCTGTTGGCGGCGGTTCTGTAATTGATAGTTCAAAAGCGATTGCAATTGGTTGTGTCAACGATTGTGATATCTGGGAAGAGTTTTTTCTTAAGAAGAAGCCTGTTGAAAAGTCTCTGCCTGTAGGTGTTGTCTTGACGCTTGCGGCCGCAGGAAGTGAGTCCAGTAACGGTACAGTCCTTTCTGATGAGGTAAATCAACGTAAAGTGTCGGCAAAAGGGCAGGTGGTTGTCCCTAGGTTTGCTATTTTAAACCCTGAGCTTACTACAACTTTACCTTCATTTCAGACGGCGTGTGGTTCGGCTGATATGTTGTCTCATATTATGGAGCGTTATTTTACCTCTTCTGATTATGTTGATCTTACAGATAGGTTATGCGAAGCTGCTATGCAGACTGTTATTAAAAATGCTGCTTTAGCTATTGATTCTCCATCAAACTATAACTATAGAGCGGAATTGATGCTTACTGGGATGATCGCTCATAATAATAGTCTAGGTATAGGCAGAATTCAAGACTGGGCATGTCATGGATTAGAGCATGAACTGAGCGCTATTTGGGATGTTGCCCACGGTGAGGGATTGGCTATTCTTACTCCTGCGTGGATGGAGTATGTTTATGAATATAATATTCCTCGTTTTGTCCGCTTTGCTGAGAAGGTGTGTAATATTACAGTAGGAACAGATGAAGAGAAAATTAAAAGTGCTATAGAGTTTTTGAGAGAATGGTATAAATCTCTTGGTCTTAAAACAAGACTTACAGAATATGAATTCTTTGATGCGAGTAAGATTGAATATATGGCAGAGCAGTGTTTTGGCCTGATGCCTCGTGGCGCAATCAAGAAACTGAATGCTGGTGATGGAGTAAAAATATATAGATTGGCTATGTAGCCGTTACCCAGTAAGGATATAGTATTTTCAAAATGGGATAAGTTGTTGCTTGTCCCATTTTTAGCGTCTTAAACGTTCCTGACCTTCAGGTAGCCCAATATATTTGATAATCATTTCATAGACTTCGTAATTTTTATAGAATAATTTTCTACCCGAGTCTTCAGCACTCATTAGAAGAAGTTCGTAGTGCCTTCGCCAATTTGAACGATCATTTAGCTCGTTGAAAATTAAGGCTTTCTCACGATTCTCTTTCTTCTTTTTGCGGTAGTTCCATCTACATGCTGAGTACGCAGCGACCAGAGTATCACTAGTTAAAAGGTCTATGCCTGCTTCTGCCTTACTTGTATCCCAACGGAAATCAGCAACCATGTTGAAAATCATGCGTTCCTTTACGTTGACTCGTGGGCAGTATCCAGGAACTACCAGTTTTCCAGATTCAACACCAGAGCGCGGATTCCATGAATAGCCAATAAATCCACAACTTGGAGTAATAAGAATTACAGGTGGTACTCGTAGGTAAATCCTAGAGCTTTCTTTTTTTGCATTTACGAGCACTTCATGAAAAATATGTTTATCGGCGTACTCAACATGTTCAATAATTTTACTCATTTCTTCGCGGTTATTTAAAATTTCTCGCCTGTTGCTATAGGATTCACGTAAAACAAACGGTAAGAATGGATCTTTGAGTCTAGCGCATAATCTACAGACTCTGTGGATTGCTTTAGCTTCCTTGCGGGCAACATTGAACGCACTTCTTTTTACACCACTTGAATCAATTCTGTCTTTTGCCAACAGAGCTTTTTCTTTCAGGCTTGGTATTTCAACCTCACTGATTTTATTGATTATTCTTTCATAACGAGCAGATTCGACTTTGCATTTTTGAATAGATTGTGAAAGTGTCGCTTTAACTTTTTTGTAATCTGGCGATCCTTTTAGTATTTTATTTACTCGTATTTCTTCTTCCATTTGTTTTTTGCGCAGTGCTCGAATTTTGTTTACCAGCTCTGAGCGAATTTCTTTGAGAAGAAAAGCTCTTTCTTTGCTATAGGCTAAACGTCTGGTTGCTTTGTCTGCGTGCCACTCCGGAGTATTTTTGCCTGTTAGTTCAAGTTCTTCATTAATGGAGGCTGTTATTGTGTTCTTTACAACATGTTCAAGGTATTCATCTGAGTATAGAATTTTACTGGTATCTTGTGACAGTGATAGCTCTCTTTGCACATCTTCAATGCAGTCTTTTAAAAGTGCTTTTGATATATCAGGAGCAATAAACCATGGGCTATGACCCATTAAACTATAGCGCAGAAAAACTCTCACAACTGGTTCTTGCCTCTTATCTAGCTTTTTACTTATGAGAAGACAAGCGCAGAATTCATAGCACTTCCAGAACTCTTCAAGCATAACTTTTTCAAGGCTTTTTATTTCCTTGTTTATAGTTGTTAGCGTATTTGTGCAGAAAGTAGAAATATTTTCTGCTTTTGAAATTTCGTCCAGGGTGTCTTTATTTACTCTCCTGAAAATTCCAGATTTTTTGTTAGAAAGACTCTTCATGGTTGTTTGTTCGTTTTTGCGAGTCTGTTTCAAGCTCTGTGACCAGCTTTCAAGTGCTAAACAGTATATTGAAAGAGAAAAAAGTTTTTCCGCTGAATAGCCTGAGGCAATAAGCATGTTATATAAAGGCTCATTTTTAAGATATTTTTTGGTTGCTGGCAATATGTCCTTCATTTCCTTAATGCGATCAAAGAGCAGTTTGTAATGTTCGTTTGCTAGTTTCCACGCTGTCTGTAGTTCAGGAGTTATAATAACTTGAGTTTGGGTTTGTCCTTCAATAACAGCTTGTTCATTCAGTTCTTTCTGCTTCTTCTTGGTGTTTTCCACTTTTTGCTGGAAATGCTTGAATTTATCAGCAAGTGATACTTTATTAGGGAGTAGGCGGTATTCGTTACTTTGTCTATTTAATTCAGCGATAACAGATGAATCAAGGTCGTTATGTTCTTTAAATTCTGAGCGTTTCTCTTCAAGTTTATCTAGAAGTATAAGAGTTGCTATGCGCTTTTCTGCAATTTCTTTGAGCTCTTTTGATAAAGGAAATTCTGATATACAATTACTTGTCTTCGCTTGCGATACTAACTCAATATCTTCTTCGATATCCTGGTCGTATTCTCCAACAACCCCTGTTACCTCTTCATCAGAATGAAGAATATTATCTTCCTCTTTTTGGCTTTCATCTTCAGAAATTTCTGATGATAAGTCTAATTCTGAGTTTGTGTCAATTGGGTCAGTAGCGCTCATTAATTTCCTCTAAAGTATTAAAATAAAACTATAGTTATAATGCTAAGTATAAACGCAATTGCGCTCATCATAAAATGTTTGCCAATAAGTGTTAAAGAGCTTTTTGTGTGTTTGAAACTACAGTGTTCATATGCTTGCTTTATTGCTTTTGATGCTTTGAACAGGTAGTAGGCAGACATGAAAACAAAGATACTATGCAAGAGAGTAAGTGGGTTAGTTATAATCGATCTTACTGATGCTATTATATTTGAAACAACAAAAATAAGTTCCATAATTGCCACGAATCGAATCCAGTTATAATTTTCTGAGAGCCTGTCAGTAATTTTTTGTATAATTTCTGATTGTTCACTATTGGTAGCTGTCGAATCTGATTCTTGACTAAATGTTGCATCTTTATGGTTCATAATTAGTTCTCTATATCGTATCAGGTTAAAGTACAAGACTAAGCGTAGCTACTCCCAAAATTACTGCAAAACTGTATATTGCAAGTAGTATAAGTAATAATATACCTGAGATTCTAAAGTACATATTCATACGTGACAGTGCATAATCAAACTCTGCTGTTTCTCCGTAATGAGCAGCAATACGTATACTTTTAGCAAATGAAAATAATATTGCCCCAAGCCATATAGGCAACCATGCTATGGTTAGACCTATTATTGTTAGTCCAATCAATATTCCAATAACAATGGATATAACAGCAAGTGCTATTATCCAGCTATTATATTTATAAATACACTGAGCAAGATCCTGAATTATTCCATTCCGGTAGAATGTACCCTCTGAATCCATACTGCTAGAATTACTATATGGTGCTTGCTCATCTTCAGAGTTTGCTACCATTGCTAACTCCCTTTCAAGCATGATTACTTTACTTATAGTACATAAAAAAAGATAATGCATTAAATTTTATTTATTTTCACACAATTTTAACTATATCTCATATTTCTTTTTTAGTCAATAGTAATTCATAAATTGACCATGTCAGTACCATAAATAATTATTTTTTTAAGAATTTTGGTTATTTAATTGGATGTGCTAGATTATGATATAAAAAGAGCTTATGACTATAACTCATAAGCTCTTTGAAATTAATTTTGATGTTAATATTATTTAAGAAGTTTGCTAATTACTGTCTCTACAGTTGATAACATATCGTCAAGTTTTTCAGGGTTTTTACCACCGGCTTGCGCCATATCAGGGCGACCTCCGCCACCTCCGCCAATTATTGGAGCAAGCTCTTTTACTATATCTCCAGCTTTTAACCTATTAGGTGCCAGCCCGGAACCTACAGTTACAACTAGCCCAACTTTTGTTCCATCTGTACCAGCAAGTACCGCTACACCGTTACTACCAATTTTCTTTTTAATAGCATCAGCTGCAGTAGCTAGGTCTTTACCCATTATCGCACCAGCATTAACTGCGATATATTGTATGTCGTTAATAGTTTTTGGCTCAATCTCTGAAACGCTATTTTTTGCAAGTTCACTCTTTAAGGTTGAAAGTTCTTTCTTGAGATCTTTTTCGGTATCAATCATCGACTTTACTTTGCCTTCCAGATCGTCTATATGTACTTTTAAGTCTAGGCTCATATTCATAAGTACTGATGAAAGTCGCCTCATCATACGGTGAGCATAGTGCCCAGTTACAGCTTCAATACGCCTAATTCCTGCTCCTACAGCCTCGTGGTTAACACCACCAAATGAACCAATCAGAGCTGTATTATTTACATGTGTTCCGCCACATAGCTCTGTTGAGTAGTCTCCAATTTTGACCATTCTTACTGTATCACCATACTTTTCGCCAAACAGTGCTGTCGCTCCAGCGTCTCTGGCTTCTTCTATATTAGTAACAGTTGTATTGACATCGCTCGCATCAAGAATGTAAGAATTTACAAGTTCATTTATTCTTTGACGTTCATCAGGGGTAAGAGCTTTGTTGTGCTGGAAATCAAAACGCAGTCTGTCAGGAGCAACGTAACTACCTTTTTGAACAGCACTGTCACCTAATGTTTCTCGAAGTGCTTTGTGCAATAAGTGTGTTGCTGTATGATTGCGACAAATATCCATTCTTCTCTTTTCGTCTACTCTGCAACTTATTTCTTGGCCGGTTTTTATTTCACCTGATTCAATTTTACCAATATGAATAAAGATCCCATCGGATTTTTCTGTGTCTTTAATTGTAATTTCAAGATTGTTCAGCCCAAAAATAATCCCAGTATCTCCAACTTGGCCACCAGATTCACCGTAGAATGATGTTTTATCTAGTATGATACTTATTTCGTCATCGGTTTTGGCACTTTCAACAAGCTTGTCATTTTTAATAATTGCAATAACCTTAGCTCCGTCAAGTTTTGTTGATTCATAACCTGTGAAAACGGTCTCACTTGTGAGCCTTTTTACTTCAGTGAGAGGTCCTTTACTGAAGACGTCACCTTTCATCTTTGCTCCAGCTCTTGCCGTTTCTTTGGCTTTATTCATTGCTTCGTCAAAGTCTTCTCGGTCTATTGTAAATCCTGCTTTTTCTACAACCTCTTCTGTAAGCTCATATGGGAAACCATATGTGTCATATAATTCAAATGCAGCATTGCCTGAGAATGTTGACAAGTTGTTCTCTTTGGTCTTAGCGATTGCCATATCTATCATGGTCAACCCCTTCTCAAGAGTTGTAAGGAATTTGTCTTCTTCACTTTGAATAGTTTCTTTAATTTGAGTAGACTGTGCTACAAGTTCTGGGTATGCTTCACCCATTACATTTGTAATGACAGGGACAAGGTCACTCAAGAACGATTTTTCGATACCAAGACCTCTACCATCAACAGCAGCTCTTCTTAATAATCTTTTAAGAACATAGCCTCTGTGAGTGTTTCCTGGCATTACTCCGTCTGCTATACAAAAGGTAATCGCCTTGGCATGGTCTGCGATTCTTCGCATTAAAACATCATTAGCAGCAATACTGCCATATTTTTTCTCGGAAACTTCTGCTACAGCTTGTACAATTGGAATAAAAATATCTATATCCATGTTGGTCGCTGTTTGCTGTATACAGCTGGCCATTCTTTCAAGTCCCATCCCTGTGTCTATGTTTTTCTGTGGCAATTCAATAAGGCTGCCATCATTTTGACGATCAAATTGAGTAAAGACAAGGTTCCATATTTCTACCCAACGTCTATTTTCACCAGTAATACCTTGGTCTTCACCATATTCTGCACCTCTATCGTAGAAAATTTCACTACAAGGTCCACATGGTCCGTTTGGTCCAAGTTTTGGAGCATCAGCGGGCCAAAAATTATCGTGATCTCCAAGAGGGTTGATTTTATCTTTGTTCAAGCCGATCTTCTTTTCCCAGATTGTTGCAGCCTCGGTGTCTGTATGGTGTACTGAAACTTGGAGCCTATTTTCATCAATCTTCATAACACCTGTGAGGAATTCCCAAGCCCATTCTATTGCTTCATGCTTGAAATAATCACCAAAAGAGAAGTTTCCAAGCATTTCGAAGAATGTGTGGTGGCATGGAGTTACACCTACATTCATTATATCACCGGTACGAATGCATTTTTGTGAACTGGTGGCAGAGCGGAAGTCCATCTTGCCGATACCGAGGAAATAGTCTTTGAACTGATTCATTCCGGCGCCAGTAAATAACAAAGTTGGGTCATTAGCTGGAACTAATGAGTCTGATTTGCAGAGCTTGGCTCCTTTGCTTTGGAAAAAGTTCAAATACTTTTTACGGATATCATCTGTTTTCATACTGGTAAAACTCCATTTATTCTGTTATTTAAGCTTAAAAACTTTATGAGATATTATTTATAACTATTTAATATTGAATGTATTACTTATAAAAAGATAAAAGCTATTAATTTTTATTTAAGCAAGTTTAGCGAAAATTGCTTTCTTATCAATATTTAATTCATCAATTAATATTGTAAAGTCTGATATTATTTGGGGTAAGGTGACAAAGCGATATGCTGCTATATAAAATTATTAAATAAATTTGACTAAGCTTGAATAACAAAGTAAAATTGGTATATAAGTATCATACCAATTTATATGTATTGTTTGTTTTGGTTATATGGTTTGTCTTATGGAATATGATTCTGTTAAAACAAAAGTTCAGAGTATTGTAGACGAAATATCAAGAAGGATTCTACATGCGGAGTATAACCTTGGTGAAAGATTGCCTAGTGAAAGAGATATGGCAAATAGCTTCAATGTGTCCAGAGATACGGTGAGGCAGGCGTATAATATTCTGGAGCAGACTGGGCTTTTAAAACGTGTAAGAGGTTCAGGAACTCATATTTCAACTGAGTTGAGAGGGCATTCAGAGCCAATAACAGCCGTAGCATTTGTTTTCCCAGATTTTTGTGATAAGTTTGGCATGAAGTTTATATTAGCTCTTGAAGAATCACTTACAAAACGTGGTACTATGCTAGTATTAAAATTAAGTAAAAATCCGCGTGATGATGATAATATTTTATTAGATTTGATGCAGAAGGGGGTAAATAATTTTATCATCTGGCCAAGCGGGTATACTGAATTAAGCTCTGTATGTTATAGGCTTAGAGCGCTAGGAGCTAATATTGTTTTTTTTGATAGAGTTCTTCCTGAAGGGTATGCAGATTTTGTAGGAATAAATAATCAGGATGCGGTTACGGTACTACTTGATCATGCAAAGAATAGAGCAATACAGGATTTTACCTTTTTATCTCTTGAAGAGATCGTAGGCGACAGTACGGAAAATAGAAAATTGGCGTTTATTGAATGGTGTGAGAATAATAAATTCAAATATGATGTTTATCAGAGCTTAAACAAAAAAATGAATCAAAATTGCGTAAAGGGTATGTTAAAGAAGCATTCCGGTAAAAAGTGCAGAAGGGCGTATGTTTGTGTTAATGATCTGACGACGTTACAGTTGATAGATATTGAGCCTAGTTTGGAATATATATATAGCATTGATGGTCTGGTTGCAGGAAATATTCCAGGAATTATTACTCTAAAGCAACCACTCGAGGAAATGGCAAATAAAGCGGTAGAACTTATTTTTGCGCAACAGGAGCTTGGTAATAAATGGAAAGCAAGACAGGTAATTTTAAAAGGAGAATTAATTGAATCGCATTAAAAAAGAAGACCTGGCAGGAAAACCACTGTTCTTTGAACATGCAAGAACATATAGGTGTTATACAGGTGGGGCTCTTATTGACAGGCTATTGTGTAAAGATGAAGAGGTAGACTGTTATTATCCAGAGGCTTGGATTGCAAGTACAACTCGAGCAAATAATGGCCCAGAGCATCCGAAAGATGAAGGCTTATCAAGAATTAAGCTTCCTAATGGAAGTGTGGGACCTTTTTTCGTAGATCTATTGCCTGAATTTAGTGAAGCACTCTTTGGCAGTGAAGAAAAAGAGGCTGAAAACTTCCCTGTTCTTTGTAAATTTCTTGATTCGTCAATGAGACTGAGTTTGCAAGTTCATCCAGATAGAAAATTTGCTGAAAAATATTTCAATAGTAAATATGGTAAAACTGAGTGCTGGATTATTTTAGAAACGAGAATTATTGATGGTATAGAGCCTTATATATTAGTAGGTTTTAAAGAAGGGGTTTGCAAAGAAAAAGTTACAAAAGCTGTAGAAGAAAAGGACTTTGAAAAACTTGAAAGCTATTTTCACAAAGTTACAGTCAAACCTGGTGATGTGTGGTTTATACCAGGTGGTTTTCCGCATGCTATTGGCACGGGAGTTTTTTTGTTGGAAATACAGGAGCCGACAGATTTAATTATTCAACCAGAACTTTCTTGTGGCAGTGTGAAGTTTTCTGAACAGGATCGATGGAGTGGTCTAGATCCAGATATTGCTTTGGACTGCTTTCATTATGAACAGAATACTATTAAATCGTTGCACGAAAAATATTTTCTAAAACGAAGAGAACTTGAAGTTCAGCGTGGTGGTAAGCGAAGTGTTGTCGTGGGTGAGGGGTATGATGAGTGTTTTCATGTTGAGGTGCTTGAAATTGAAAGTGAATTTGAACTTAGTTCGACTGAATCTTGGGTTCTTGCAATTTCTGTAAGTGGTAGTGGAATCTTATGTCTTGATGGTATAGAATACGCTGTAACCCAAGGAGCCGCTGTACTTCTGCCAGCGAAAAAGAAAGCAAGATTTATCTCAGATACCGGAAATCAAAAAGAATTTGAAGTTTATCTGGTGACACAATAGTTCACAAGAATATTTTATTATTAAAAAAGGTTCATTTAATAAGGTTCATTTAATTTTTATTTGAGTGAACCTTTTTCTTGATTGAGTATTTCTTCATAATATTCAAGGAGTACACTGGAGACTTTCTTTGAGCTAAATTCTTGTTCTACTCTGTTTCGGGCATTCCTAATAAGTTTGTATTTAAGCTCTTTATCATTTAATAATTTGCAAATTGCTTCACACATTGCATCTATATTGCCAGATGGTATAAGAAGTCCATTTTCACCATCCTCAATCAAAGAATATATTCCGCCTACTCCACAAGCAACAACTGGAACACCACTTGCCATCGCTTGTAATACAGACATGCCAAAACCTTCTTGTCTTGTGGGCTCAACAAAAATATCAATACTGCTAATATTTTTTGAATCTGTTATTGTGCTGGCAGAGAATGTAAGCCTGTTGGCAATACCTAATTCTTCTGCCATTTCTCTGAGTTTGGGTTTATCAGGACCGTGACCCATTATTAGAAACTCAGCATCTATTCCTTTTTCTTTAAGTTTTGATATAGCGTGAAGAAAGTCTCTTTGACCTTTGGACTCAAGTAATGTTCCATATGTCCCAATAACTGGTAGGCTTGATGCAGCCGAAGAATTGTCTGTACCTTCAAATTCATGGTCAAATGGAAAGTCTCTAAGGTCAATACCATTTGGAATGACGCATACTTGATCTTGTGAAAATCCATCGCGATTTATCAAGCGCTCTTTTATTGCGTCTGAGAGGGCTATAATATTTGAGTCTTTTAAAGTACTGATGTCTTCTGTTTCGCTTATGCCAATTTTGTTTACAGTTACAACCAGCGGGCAACCTATTTGGCTTACTGTGCTATGAATTTTTTTAACTGTATTTAAAGATTGTGCATGAATAATGTCGGGTTGGAACCGTTTTATCTCTTCCATTGCTTTCCTGCCGAGAAGAGGTATTCCAAGCTTAGGAAATATTTTTACTTCACAGCCTAATTCTTTAAAAAGGTTTTCACGCTCGCCACTTTCTAGCCCAACAACCATTATCGATTTACCATTTGATAAAATACTTGGAATTAAATTGAGGGCTGCAAAAGCAGGGCCACTCATATCAAGTGCCGATAGTACAATAACGATTCGTTTTACGCTTTTCATATTCTGACTTTTGCCTTACAATCTGTAATAAAGTGAAATTGCATAATTAGATAGTATTTTAAGTAATTCTAGATAATTTGCAACCTGAAATACGGTATCATATTATAAAAAACTGCCCTAGGATTATTAGGGCAGTCTGTAATGGTTTAAAGTTATAACATTTATTTATGCGACAAGTAGTTTGAAAGTGAGTTTTTCTATAGTCTTAGTGAGCCTGGTAATTTCATTTTGGCTTTCATATATAGCTTCTGTAAGCATTTCATGGGTATAGCGCGAGTGGTGTAGTTCATCTAGAAGAGCTTGGCGCTCTTCTTCATAATAACGAGTATGGTTTGCTGAAGTTTTATCTCTGACAAGGTCTAATTGGTGGTGTAGCTTACCTGATTCAGCTATTGCATCCAGAGCTTTTTGTTCCATATTCTTAAGGTCGCTTTCAAGGAGGATATTAGCAGATTGCAATTTTCTTACTTCCTGTCTTAATTCATGTAGTTCTTTTATATTGTCTGCTATGTTGTTTTTAACAATGTTCTTATTAGTTATTTTAGTTGTTGAATCATTTTTTGATTGTGCATTCCCACGTAAAAGCTCAAGGCTATCTATCAGAATACGCTTTTCATTGGTGGTATCTATTTTGTTCTCAACATTGACGCTTTTGCGTGGCATAAAAATATCTCCTCTTTGAATGATTATTGGCTGCTAATTTGTAACAAAGAGTTTATCGTCCTAAAAACAGGTCAAACTTTAGAGCGATGCAGCTAGATTCGGTAGAAGTGGATGATTTTTTGTGCCAGTGAAAGTAAACGGTACTTTTTTTTGAGCTATTAATTGAATAATATTCAGTAAAAAATAGTGTTTTTAGGTATTATAGGTTAAGAATTAACTATGGCGTTAAATAATTATTTTTGATAATAGTTGAAAAAGGTTGTTATGCTATAGGTTTTCTTGGTCAATACAGTGCTTGGTAGTTGGATGCTTTTTGCTTTCTTTTTTTTTTGTAATTTGTTATATTTAATAAATATAAATATAATATAAACTGTATGCGATTAATATATGTAGTGTGATATTAGCAGTATTAATTTTCTTTTATTGAGTGAATATGAAATGAATCAAATATCAAATAGGAAAAGAAAAATTCTGGTTATTGATGATATGTCAAATAACTTGAAGATTCTGGAGAATTTTTTACTTAAGAATGAGTATGAAGTGTTTACTGCTATGGATGGTTTATCAGGAATTAAAATAGCAAAAGAAATTATACCAGATTTGATTTTGCTTGATATAATGATGCCTGATATTGACGGTTATGAAACATGCAGACATATTAGAGATGAAGAAAAATTGCGAGATGTTCCAGTTATTTTTATTACTGCTAAAAATCAGCAGGAAGATGTTTTGCGGGCTTTTGAAGTAGGTGGTGATGATTATGTCGTCAAACCGTTCTTTTTTCAGGAAGTATTGCATAGGATTAGAGTGCATGTTGAAAATAAGTTGCTGCGTGAGCAACTTTTTGCGCTGTCAATGAAAGATCCTTTGACAGGACTATGGAACAGAAGGTATTTTATTGATATGGCAAAGAATGAGATGGAGCGCTCATTAAGATATAATAGGGAGTTAAGTTTTGTTATATGTGATATAGATGATTTTAAAAAAGTTAACGATCAGTATGGGCACTCAGCAGGTGATAGGGTGCTTAAGAAAATTGCTGACGGACTAATGCATTCAGTAAGACATTCAGATTGTGTTGGAAGGTGGGGTGGAGAAGAATTTGTGATTCTATTTCCTGAGACCGATAAAGAAACAGCTCTGTCAATTTTAGAACGCATTAAAGATAGACTATGTAGCATTGTAACGACTTGTGATAAGGCTGAAATATGGGTTTCATTGAGTTTTGGGATTTCCGGGTTAGATGATCTGTTAGATGGAAATAATGAATTTGATGTATTGTATAAAAGAGCTGATGAACGGTTGTATGTAGCTAAAAATAATGGTAAAAATAGAATAGTATGTGAGTAGGAGTATTAGACAATGGCTGTATCTTTCGGGGTTAGAACTACAAAGTCAATTGAGCTTATTAATATTGACCGTGAAGTCAATGAAGCAATCATGGAACTGGGGGCAGTTGATGGAGTGATAACAATATTTTGCCCGCATACTACTGGTGCGATAACAATTAATGAAAATGCTGATCCAGATGTATGTTATGATTGGACCGAGAATATGAAAAGACTCGTGCCTGCGAATCAGACGTATTATAGGCATGGTGAGGGAAATTCACATAGCCATGTGATGTGTTCTCTTGTTGGAGCTTCAGAGCAGATTATTGTACAGGCTGGAAGGATGGCTCTTGGAACATGGCAGTCGGTTTATTTTGCGGAATTTGATGGTGCTAGGAATAGAACAGTATATGTGGAGTTTACTCCATCTAAATAATTTGTTAAAAAGTATATAAAGTAATAAAAAGTAACTGCGCTCTATTGGATGGAGCAACTTTAGTGGCTATTAATTTATACTTATTGGTTAAAGTTACAGCCCGCCTGTAACTTCTAGAGTTGAACCTGTAATATAGCTAGATTCAGGCATTGCAAGAAATGCTACCGCGTGAGCAATATCTTCAGGTGTGCCGAATCTTTTCACAGGAATGTTTGCTTTATATTCTTTAATAAGGCTTTCCGGAAGGTCACTTATGAGGTCTGTGTCAATAAACCCAGGAGAGACACAGTTGACTGTGATTTTTCTCTTGGCAACTTCTTTACTCAAGCTTCGGCTAAGAGCAACCATACCCGCTTTACTTGCACCGTAATTTGCCTGTCCTTCAAAACCGAATTTTCCAGATGGACTGGTCATGTTTATTATTCTTCCATAACGATTGACCAGCATCTCTTTTACACCAAATTTACACATATTGAAAACGCCACCAAGATTAACATCAAGGACTCTATTGAAATCTTCACTGCTCATCATTGCCAGCACTGAATCACGTCGTATACCGGAGTTATTTACTAGAATTTCAAGGGAGCCGTATTTCTCTGAGAAAGTAGAAAAAAAAGATTCTACAGCACTGTAGTCTGAGACATCAAATTTTTCAAGAAATAATTTATCGGAATTGACTTCATTTTGGAAATTTTCTGCTGCATCTGTGTTTCCTACATAAGTGGCAATCACTTTAGCCCCTGATTTGATAAAAAATTCACTTATCGCTCTACCGATTGAACGAGTGCCGCCTGTTACAATTACCGTGTTATCTGTGAAATCGTACATATAATTCTTTCTATAGTATTACTCTTTGATATTTTTGAATGATAATTAATTATATGTTAATTATCTGCGATTCTCTATTTCGTTATATACTTTTTGAGCAATGTGCTTTAGAGCTTCTGCATCTACAGGCTTGGGGAGAATTTGGGTAAACCCACAATCAATCAAGTCATCTTCAGACCACATCTCAAGAGATGAGCAAATTGCGATAATAGGTGCTTTAACTCCATGTCTTTTTAAATACCAAGCTACCTCAGCACCGTGTTTGCCAGGTAAGAGCAAATCAACAATAAATAGGTCAAACTGTTTGGTTTGTACTTCTTCAAGTGCATCTTCTCCTGTAAAAACAGAGACTGTTTCAATGCCTGTAGTTTCAATAATACCTGCAATAATCATACATGTGCTCTCAACATCATCAACAATTAGTGCTCTAGCTTTATGGCTGGATTTGATCCCTTCTACAAATTGATGTTTACTGATTTCAACCGCTGGTGCTATTCGTCGCGCGTTAATATCCAGTACTTTAAGAAGATCCAGCACTTCTTGAATATTCAAATCATTGCTTAACGCAAATTGCACAACATCAAGATTTTCTCCACCTCTTTTGAAAATGTCAACTATCTGTTCAACCAGTTTCATATTATCATGAAATTGGTGCTTGAGTAGACCAAAATCACCACTATCAAGTTCGGTCCAAAATACTTTGCCCCCAAGATGCTCTATATAGCATTCTCTACAAAAGCCACGCCAGAATTCAGAGTACCAAGCTTCTATTGCTCTGTCACCAAGATCATAACCTGCTTTTTCAGACTCTATCCATTTATGTCTATGTGCTTCAGTAGCTGCAGCTTCGAAAAGACATTGTTGAGTCTCCGGATTGGGTTGTTCTAATTGTGTTGTGTGTTCTAAACCATCCATCTCAGGATTTATCCTTATTCTTAATATTTTTAAGCAGTTAGCTTAAAATTATGGAAATAAAGTATAATACACATAATCAGATTATATTGTACATATAACAATGTTTTTTGCATCTTTTTTTTGGGTTTTTATAATTAAATAATGGTATAAGTCTAAAAAAAAATGTAATAAATACTTTATATTATAGAGTTTTGAGCAGGGGTTATAAAACTAATGAAATTATCTTTGATTTCTGACTAGAATAGCAGAATGAATGTGGTATACTGGTAAATAATAACGCAGCGCAAACGTTTTTATTCATTTTTGTATTTTTTTTGAAAGGATAATTATGGGTTATATTCTCGGTATTGATAATGGGACAAGTGGGACCAAGACGATTCTTTGTGATGAATCGGGTAGAATTTTAGCAGATGTTACAGTTGAGTATCCGTGTTATTCTCCAAAACCAGGGTGGAGTGAGCAGGATCCAAATGACTGGTGGAATGCAGCTGTGGATTCTTCAAGAAAGGCTATTGAAAAAGCTGGTATAAATGGGAGCGAAGTAGTAGGAATTGGCCTTTCTGGTCAAATGCACGGGCTTGTATGCCTTGATAAAGGTGGAAGTGTTTTACGTAAAGCGCTTCTATGGAATGACCAGAGAACAGTAAAAGAGTGTGAAGAGATTACGGAAAGAGCTGGTGGCTTGTCAAAGCTTCTCGAAATGGTGTCAAACCCAGCTTTAACAGGGTTTACAGCTCCAAAAATACTTTGGGTAAGAAATAATGAGCCGGAAATTTTTGAAAAAATTGATATGATGCTTTTACCTAAAGATTATATTCGCTATAAACTTACTGGCGAGTATGCAACTGAGGTATCTGATGCGTCTGGAACCTTGCTCTTAGATGTTAAAAACAGGTGTTGGAGTAAGGAGTTGTTGAGTAAACTTGATATTAATATTGAAAAATTGCCAAAGGTATATGAGAGTCCTGAGGTGAGCGGTAAGGTTTCTAAGAAGGTTGCTGAAATGATAGGTATACCTGAGGGAACCCCTGTTGCTGGTGGTGGAGGTGACCAAGCTGCTGGAGCGGTTGGTAATGGTATTGTTAAAACAGGTATTATCTCTGCAATGATGGGAACTTCAGGTGTGGTTTTTGCTCATGCTGATCAGGTTGAAACGGATCCACAAGGGCGTATTCATACTTTTTGTCATGCGGTACCTGGAAAATGGCATATGATGAGCTGTATTCTTGCGGCTGGTGGATCGTTCCAGTGGTTTAGAAATACTCTTGGAGGTGAGGAGGTTGCTAAGGCTAAAGAATTGGGGTGTGATCCATATGAACTTCTTGTTGCTGATGCAGAAAAGGTTGCTCCAGGATCTGAAGGGCTGTACTTCTTACCATATCTCACAGGTGAGCGCTCTCCTCATAATGATCCATATGCACGTGCTTGCTTTATTGGTCTTACTCCAAGACATACAAAAGCTTATATGGCACGAGCAGTAATGGAAGGAGCGACTTATGCGATGAATGATACTGTAGAAATAATGCGTGAACTTGGTGTAGAAAGCTCGCAAATCAGACTATCAGGTGGTGGTGCTAGGTCGCCAATGTGGGCGCAGATGCAGGCTGATATTTATGGGTGTACAACTGCTTTGACTAGTTCTACAGCAGGAAGTGCGTATGGTGCAATGATTTTAGGTGGCGTTGGAGCTGGGGTTTGGAGTAGTGTACCTGAAGCTTGTGAAGCTGTAATTAAAGTAACAAATACGACAGAGCCGAATTCTGAAGTAGCTAAAATCTATCGCAAGTTGCACCCAATGTATAAAAAACTCTATCTTACTTTGAAGGATAACTTTAAAGAGATGGCTTCTCTTGTAGAATAAATTGTTGATACTATTTGAGAAAATGGTAAAATTATGGGTAGATATTTATTGAATAATATCTACCCTTTTTGTTGGATTATGAATATTTTAATGAAATAATTATGGGAGTGTTACATGCATAGGCAGAAAATTCATATCCAATGCAGTAGGAAAGATCGTATTAGAGCTGATGTCGTTAATATTGTTAGCGAAATAATTATCTCTGAATTTGCGAATATGAAAGATAATATTCTGATTGTTGTTGGTGGACCAGGAGGGACAGGCAAGAGTACCTTTTCTCGGGAACTAAGTGGGGCTCTTAAAAATTCTTCTATTTTGAGGCTTGATGATTATAAAATATCAAGAAGTACACGAGCTTCATTAAATATTTTTGGCGCTCATCCACAAGCAAATGAGATGGAACTTTTAGCTAAACATTTTGACATGTTAAGCAGAGGGGAAAGTATAGAAAAGCCGGTTTACAACCGAGATACTGGTGTTGCTGATTCTGTAGAAGAATTTTCCCCTAAAAAATATGTAATCCTTGATGGAGAAGTTAGTACATATAGCGATTTTTCAAATTTGATTGATTTCAGCATTTTTATTGACTCTGATTGGCAGACTCAATTACATACGAGAATTAGTAGAGATCTTAATGATAGGAATTATGATAAAGAGAAGGCAATAGCAACATTTCTTCATAGTAATATTAGAGAATATGAAGAGTACGGTGCTTCATCAAAGAATTTCGCTGACATCCACCTTTATTGTGAAAGTGATTATCGTCTGACTTTAGAGAGTATGTCAGATGATATATATAAAAAGTATAAATCATTATTTAATGGTGAATTTTTACGTGTCGGTTTGAGAGGTTTTGTTCTCGGTATTACTACACCATTTGCCGCTGATGGGAGAGTTGATAAGGGGGCATTTGTTGACCATTTACATTATTTACATGAAATGGGTGTGCATAGAATATTGCTTGGAGGAGGAGCTGGAGAGTTTAATCTCTTAACCCATAATGAGAGGATAGAATTACTTGTAGCCGCAAGTAGATACTTCCCAGGTTATATAACATATAATGTTACTTCTTTTTCTTTGTTTGAGTCTATTGAACATGTAAAAGTAGCTGAAGAGATGGGAGCTGATGGGGTCTTTGCTCTGCCACCGCTTACTCCAGTGGCTATTGCAGATTCTGTGATTAAAAAATATTTTTTGCAGCTATACGAAGCCGCCGCTAGCAATAATTTAACAATGATGATATCTAATAATCCTTTATGTACACCAAATACAATTAATAAGTCGATTATGAGAGAACTTCCAGAAGTCTATCTCAAAGACTCAATGAGAGAATCGGATCTTTATCTAGTGACTGATAAATATTTCTGTGGTGAAGATAGAAGAATTGTTGAGAGTTGTAAAAATAATGGAATTGGGTTTATATCAGGAGCAGCGAATGCTGTTCCAGAGTTGTATTTACGTCTTGAAACAGCATTGCGTGAAAAAAATAAAGAGGTTTGTAATAAATTACAGAATGAAATCACCGGCCTGCAATATTCCTTGGGTGAAGGCGGTATTGTCACACACAAAAAAATAAAAATGGAAATAAGCAAGTATATGCCGGGGTATCCTATAGGAGCAAGATCACCGTATGAATAGGTGATAATTGCTTATATTGCGTTAAAATCCTCTAATTTTATATTATGGCTTTTGAGTAAATATGATATAAAAAGTCACACCAAATATATATTTTGTTGCCCATATATTCAAAATAATAATAATATACACATGCATATATATTTTAGCGGAGAAATTTTATGTAAAGCTTGTGTTGATGTATTGTGGGTTGTGTAAAAATATAATAATAGATATATTAATTTCAGAAAAGAAAATAGATAAAACTTTAATTTCTTAAACTATAATTGAAAGCATGACCAAAGCAATTGTCTCTGGAGAGTTGAAAAAGATACCTATAGAAACTTAAATAAATGAGTCTTTTGGCGTTAATAGAGATGCGATAAGAGATGCGCAAAGGTCTTGTTTTTCGGGAATACTTGAAATTGGCAGGCCAGAAGGAACTTATGCCACTGATGGTTTTAGTGAGAATATATTCAATCTGTTATTGTATGGGTTGATTCTTGAAGACGGTTCTTTTAAGTTCTTATTGGAATTACTCAGGGTTTTAGAAGTTTGAGTTGCACAGCTAGTTGTAGAAAATGCGATAAAAGAAGATTTAGATTAGATTGTGTTAAAAATGCTTTGGACGGCTTTATGTTTGTCTTAAAAAAGTCCAAATGATGCAAATCAAATATTAGAGAAAGAGCTGATATTACACGCAGCAATTGAAAAAGTTTCTTATAACTCTTTGATTATGCAGATTTGCAAGATTATAAGTAATTTCTATATGCCTTCCAGAAGATTAACTAAAGAAAACATTGTCAATCAGGGTGAGTTTGAGTTTATATTATAGACTCATGCTGAAATGTTTGATGTAATTAAAGCAAAGATTCTAAGAGTGTAGTTCATGTTATAGATGAAAGTTATAATTTGTGGAAAGTAATTCTAAACGTAGCTAAATATTTATTTTATATAATTCAATATTCGGCATTGAGTGTTAACTGAGATGGATTTATCAACTTATATTATTTTGAGGAGGAAATAATATAAGTTGCAAGTGTATATACTGGCATTAGTGTTAATTTGATGGCAAATGTTGAAAATGAAATAAAATCTAAACTAATTGCTTGTGAAATTCATTTTATTCCTTTACAAATCATGAGGTATTTGCTGAAGTAGTCGAAAATGGACAAGTTACAGAAAACTAGTATAAAGAAATGTATAGGCAGCCTGTAAGTCACGTGTTAATGTTATATATAATATTTGTCCATCTGTTAGAGAAGTTCCTTCTTCTGCTATGGTCAGCTTAAATTTTATGAGTATCACATATCAAGATTGATGAAGCTATGGCAACCCCATGATGAATATAGATCTAATATAAAATGGTAGGTAGTTGTACTATTTTACGTAAATTTTAATATTAACTAATAACGTTCTGTTTCGAGTATTGCAAGTCTCTTGAAGCGGAGCGTTATTGTTTTACGGTTAATTGCTTTTAATAATGTCTATTAATTATTGTCTATTAATTATTTTAAAGAAAATACTCAGTAATAATTATTAAAGGTTCTAATGAACACTAACTATATGCTAATAACATAAACTTTATCCTAACTTGAATAGTAACTGATTGTAATTATATTCAGTGTTAAATAAATGATAGTTTATCGTAAGCTGGTTTATAATTTATCAGTAAAGTTTCTGTTTTTATTTAGGAGATTAAAGATGATTAGACGCGTAAGTATGAATGCTTTTTTCGTGATTGCTTTTTGTGTGTTGTTTGGCTCTTTAAGTGCTACTGCAATAGCTGCAGGTAGTAATAATGCAAAATATGTGTTCTTTTTTATTGGTGATGGTATGGGATTCCCTCAACGTGCTGCAACAGCCGCATTCTTAGAAAAAAAACTTGAAATCGACAAACTTCCTGCTCAGGGCATTACAACGACATTTGCTAATGATCGTTTCATTACCGGTTCAGCCGCATCTGCCACAGCTCTTGCTACTGGTTATAAAACTAACATAAACTATATTGGTGTTGACCCTGAATTTAAGTCTTTAAAGAGTATAGCTGAAATGGCAAAAGATAGTGGTATGAAGGTTGGAATTGTTTCAAGTGTATCAATTGATCACGCAACACCTGCTGCTTTCTATGCTCATGTAAAAACTAGAAAGATGTACCATGAGATTGATATGGCTCTAGCTGAGTCAGGTTTTGATTTGTTTGCGGGTGGTGGTATGAAAGATCCAGCTGGAAAAAAATCAAAGAAACCATTGGGCGATGCTCTTAAAAAAGCGAAAGAAAATGGGTATAAAATTGTAACTAACAAAGATGAATTTATGGCTCTTACTCCTAAAGACGGAAAGATTATCGCTTGGAATGCCTGGCTTCAGGACTCAAAAGCTTTGCCATATGTTATGGATATGACAGAGAAAGACATTAATCTTCCGGAGTTTACTAAAAAGGCGATTGAATTATTAGATAATGAAAAAGGATTCTTTCTAATGGTAGAAGGCGGTAAAATCGACTGGGCTTGCCACGCAAATGACGCAACTGCAGCGATCCTAAATACTAAGTCTTTTGATGATTCTGTAAAAGTTGCTCTTGATTTTTATAAAAAGCACCCAAATGATACTCTTATCGTTGTCACTGGTGACCATGAATGTGGTGGGTTAACTCTTGGCTTTGCTGGTACAAAATATGGTTCTCATTATGCCGTACTTGGCAATCAGAAAGAATCTTTCCAGAAATTTACAGATGAAACTCTACCTGTATTTAAAGAAAAGAATGGCTCATTTGAGGATATGCAGAAAATTATTACTGACATATTTGGTCTTAAATTCTCTGGGGATAAGAAGGATCAATTAGTTCTTACAGATTTTGAAGTTGTAGAACTTAAAGATGCTTTTGAGCGCAGTATGAAAAAAGATTGGAAACCAAATGAACAGGAATATTTGATTTATGGTGAGTATGAACCACTTGCAGTTGCTATTACTCATATTCTTAATCAGAAAGCTGGTCTTGCGTGGACTTCTTATAAGCATACAGGCGTACCTGTAACAACTTCAGCAATAGGTGTTGATGCTGAAAGCTTTAATGGAAGCTATGATAATATTGATGTGGCAAAAAAAATGATGAGTGCAATGGGTTGTATTAACTAATACGAATTAAGTGCTTAAATTGCAAAGGTGAACTTTTGACTTGTCACTAGTTCACCTTTACTATTAATAAAGATGAAGCTATAATGAAATACAAGAATGATATTAAATTGGTAGTTGTTCTAGCATTATTGACTGTGGGGCTTTATTTATTGCCAAATAAGTATGATGTTAAAAATGATGGGACTATACGATGTACAGCAACTATAATAGAGGTTGACGATTCTGAAGTTGCTAATTATGGATTGGTAAGGCAAGGTGAGCAGGAACTTGTTCTGAAAATTGATAGTGGAAAGTTTAAGGATAAAATATTTGATGCTCATAACCAGCTTATGGGGCAAATGGACAGGGATAAGCTCTTTAAACCAGGAGATTCAGCATATGTAATTCTGACATTGAATGATAAAGGTGATGTAATATTTGTAAATCCTCAGGCGCATTATCGACTTGGTCTTGAATTATTACTTTTTGGCCTTTTTGCTGGATTTTTAGTAATATTTGGTGGTTTTACAGGACTTAAAGCATTATTGTCATTTGTGTTTACTGGGATGCTGATATGGCGTGTTTTAATCCCTCTATTACTATTAGATGTTGAACCGATTTGGCTTGCTTTATGTGTGGTTACTATTCTTTGCGCTGTCATTATTTTTCTTGTTGCTGGGGTTAACAGAACAGGGGTTACAGCTTTTTTTGGGGCTTTTTTGGGGGTGCTTACAAGTTGTATACTCGCGGTATATTTTACTACAGAATTTCATGTGCATGGTGCGGTGATGCCTTTTGCTGAGACTCTGTTATATGCTGGGTTTAACCATTTGAACTTGACACATATTTATATGGCTGGTGTGTTTGTAGCTTCATCTGGCGCTGTAATGGATCTTGCTATGGATGTTGCTGCGAGTATGAGAGAGGTTATTAAGGAAAATCCAAGTATTTCTCGTAAAGAATTGGTGTGGTGTGGAATTCGTGTTGGAAGATCAGTTGTTGGAACTATGACGACAACGTTACTTCTTGCTTATTCTGGAGGCTATATCACCCTTCTAATGGCGTTTCTTGCACAAGGAATACCTCTTGGGGCGACATTTAACTTTATCTATGTCGCCGCAGAAGTGTTAAAAACGCTTATAGGAAGTTTTGGTTTGGTAGCTGTTGCTCCTTTTACTGCGTTTGTTGGTGGGTTGGTACTAAGAAAACGAAAATAGCGATAATGAACTTTTTATATAAGGTCTGAGTAATTTTGTGTATTTTCTGATTTTTTTGCAATTTATAATTTATAAATGTATAATTAAGGTGTATTTGTTATTTAATTTAGATTTTGTAACGGAGAATAATTATGCAAGAATATCAAGCTAACTCGCGTCCTGAAAAAGAGCGTGCTGCTGTATGTGGCTTGTATTGTGAGGCATGTGCTGTATATATTGGTTCTACAGATGATCCTAAGAAACTTGAGTCTCTTGTAGACCTATTTAAAGTTGAGGTTGAAGATATTAACGATCTTATATGTTATGGGTGTAAATCTGAAAAGGTTACTTTTTTATGTGCTGATTGTAATTTTGTTGAATGTGCTGAAAAAAGAGAGATAGATTTTTGTGCAGAGTGTGATGAATTTCCGTGCAAAGATTTAAAGGATTTTCAAAGAGCCGGAGCACATAGAATAGAATTATTTGATGACTGTGATGAAATAAGAGAAAAAGGGTATGCTGAATGGATGAAGAATGCACGTAAAAAATATTCTTGTTCAAAATGTTCAGCTATAAATTCGGCTTATGATTTAGTATGCAGGAAATGTGGTGAAGCTCCAGCAAGTGAATATGTTAAGAAGCATAAATATGCTATTCGTAATTTTTTAGCTCAAGATCATTAATAAAATTTATAAAAATACTATCAATGTTATTGCCTATAATTTTATCTTAATAGATCAGCAAATAAGATAAGTTTGTTAGTCCGTAGCTCCTTTGCCAATTTCGAATTTTGTGGTGAAATATTTACGCTTTATGTCTTCAGATACTTTGCTCCACTCTTCAACCCCAATTTTTTTCATAATGCATAGGTTGTATAATTTAGTGTTATGCGGGAATATATTTGCTCCTTCTGCTGTAGGCATCAGGTGCTCACATGGAAAATCTTTACATTCAAAACAGTAATTAACACCCTTTTGTGTTGAGCAATTAAGAGTTGCACATTCTTTGTTCTGAAGTTTGAGTGATACGCATGGATTTCCAGAAGTACAGCCCTCACAGGTAATATCTTCCTTTTTAAAAGGAGTTGATTTAGAGATCTGTTCTTGTAATTCAGGTGTTATATTATCTTTATATACTTGGCATTTTGAACAATTTAAGCCACATGGAGATACGATTGTATTCATAACTTACTCCTTTTATTGAAATGTTAATTTATATAGATAATTTTAGCTGTATAAATTTACATTTCAATAAAAAAATCCTCTGTCAAACGACAGAGGATTTATAATATATAATCTGAAAATAAGATTAATTATGCTTTTGGTGCTACGTATGGCTGAGCTGGGCGGATGATAACATGTGCACCATTTGCACCTGGTACTGAACCGCGAACAAAGATAAGGTTCTTTTCAGCATCAACTTTTGCAACAGTAAGTCCCTTTTGAGTTACCCACGCATTGCCCATACGACCTGGCATTTCTGTACCAAGTACTGTACGAGTTGGAGTAAGTGAACCGATAGAACCACCGTGACGGTGATTAGTCTTTACACCGTGAGTAGCGCGTAAACCATGGAAGTTAAAACGCTTCATTACACCTGCAAAACCCTTACCCTTACTCTTACTAGTAACCTGAACTTCTTTTATGTCGTCCCAACCTTCAAGTGTGATAAGCTGCCCTGCTTCAATCTCAGGTTTAGCTTCACGAAGACGGATTTCGCGAATGAAACGCATTGGTTTGTTTTCAGTCTTCTTGCAGTGACCAATTATAGCCTTTGAACTATTCTTTTCTTTTTTCTCATCGAAGCCAAGCTGAATAGCATCGTAGCCGTCTGCTTCCTTTGTCTTCACCTGAAGAACTGGGCATGGACCTGCTTCAATTACAGTAACGCCCATACGTTTGCCGTCCTCTGTGAAGAATTGAGTCATTCCCAGTTTTTTACCTAGAATTCCTCGCCACATATTTGCCTCCTTTCGCTGAAGATAATCAGCGGTAATAAATTTAATAGTTATCTGGTATTGAAAAATACCTAATACTCAATGTATTTTAATCATTTAACATTTGAACAACTAAAATCAAAGATCAACCTAAACTAACAATGGTTTAAGAAGAAAATTGCTTTACATTAAGGTCTACACCGCGTGGTGGTATTACTTTACTGATAACATCAATCGTTGATGGTGAGAATTCAGTAATGTAAACAACGCGCTTGTGTGTACGTATTTCAAACTGTTCACGACTCTTTTTGTTTACGTGCGGACTACGTAGTACACAGTATTTTTCAATGCGAGTAGGTAAAGGAATAGGACCTGCTACACGTGCGCCAGTACTCTTCGCTGCTTCAACGATCTTCTTACTCCATGAATCAAGGATGTCGTGATCGTAAGCCTTCATGCGGATGCGAATCTTTTCCGCCATATTATTCTCCTAATATTGTGTCTCTCGTTGTCAGTTATTGCCTTTGCAATTCCAGTTTTGACTAGAGACGGTTTAAGAAGTGCAGATACATTTGATATTTGCACAGCAAGGCAGGGGACTCCCGCTGCCTTGCAGGATAAAATTACTCTTTTATTTTCTACTCAGTAATTGTAGTAACAACACCAGAACCAACTGTTCTACCACCTTCACGGATAGCAAAACGTAGCTGTTCTTCCATAGCGATCGCGTCAATTAGTTCAATATCCATTGTGATGTTATCACCAGGCATTACCATTTCAACACCTTCTGGTAGGATTGCCTGACCAGTTACATCAGTTGTACGGAAGTAGAACTGTGGACGGTAACCACTGAAGAATGGTGTGTGACGACCACCTTCTTCTGAAGTCAATACATATACTTCACCTTTGAACTTCTTGTGTGGCTTAATACTTCCTGGAGCACAAAGAACCATACCGCGAGTAACTGCAGATTTCTCAATACCACGAAGAAGAACACCAAGGTTATCACCTGGAACACCCTGATCAAGTGTCTTCTGGAACATTTCAACACCTGTACATACTGTTTCCTGATTGTCACCTAGACCAACAATCTGAACCTTGTCCTGCATCTTGATTGTACCGCGTTCTACACGACCAGTCACTACTGTACCACGACCTTTAATACTGAATACATCCTCAATTGGCATCAAGAATGGCTTGTCATCATCACGTTCTGGAATATCAAAGTACTCATCCATTGTATCCAAAAGAAGCTTGATACCACTTGTTTCATCTGTTGGATTCTCAATAGCTTTTAGAGCTGAACCACGAACGATCGGTAGATCATCACCTGGGAAATCGTACTTGCTTAGAAGTTCACGAATCTCCATCTCTACTAGCTCAACAAGCTCTTCTTCACCTTCCATTAGATCACATTTATTTAGGAATACAAGTACCTTTGGCACTGCAACCTGACGAGCAAGAAGAATATGTTCACGTGTCTGAGGCATAGGACCTGATGGAGCTTCCACAACAAGAATAGCACCATCCATCTGAGCCGCACCAGTAATCATGTTCTTTACGTAGTCAGCGTGACCTGGGCAGTCAACGTGAGCGTAGTGGCGCTTTTCTGATTCATACTCTACGTGAGAAGTAGCGATTGTAAGAATCTTAGTTGCGTCACGACGACCTTGAGATTCAGAAGCCTTAGCAACTTCATCATAAGCGATAGCTGCACCACCGTATAGGTTAGCAGATACAGTTGTAAGAGCAGCTGTAGTAGTAGTCTTACCATGGTCAACGTGACCGATTGTACCAACATTGATGTGTGGCTTGGTTCTCTGGAATGTTTCTTTAGCCATTATAATTTCTCCTAAAATAAAATAAACAATTTACTACAATTATATTAATTATTACAAAATAAAATTTTTTATTGAGATACTTCGTTAATCATCTCTCCATTGAAGTACCAACGTCCTCCGCTCTTGGTGATAACGATTTTTTCATTCTTGAAAAAACCTCCTGATGAATGGATGTCGTTATACTCAAAGACTACATTTTCACCTTTTATTACTGGGTTTAGAAATTGAGCCTCATTAAGTGCGTTTACTACTTTTGGAGCAAAAGCTCTGAGTTTTTTTACAACTTGAGGCTTTAGCTCACCATTTTCATCCATTGCCATTTCATAAATTTTTGTTGGCATACTTACACGAATAAATTCGGCATTCTGTCCTGTCTCAAGTAGTGATTGCCACTCTTGGAGAGCATTTTTCGCTTCCTCTTTTGCCACTTCCGGCTCAGGAAGTTCTGAAACAGTACCGTTGTTGATTTCGCTAGTACAGCCTGATATAAATATTGATGCTACGAGAGTAAGTACTGCGATTATTTTAGTTAACTGCATTATACTTATCCTTTGCATTTGTAAAAAAAGTATTAATATCATAATCAATGTAATGTTGCTCAATTTACCTTATAGCTGAACACATTATAACGTTTTGTAATTTGCCTAAGGCTTATGATGGATCATAGCCGAGTATATCTTGCCATTTCTTACGTGGGACCGATGCAAACGCACATGGTTCCATACTATAACTTGCTCTACCTGTGGATAGTCCGCGTACCACAGTTGCATAGCCAAACATCTCAGCAAGAGGAGCTTTCGCATGTACTACTTTCATGTTACCTCTGTCACCTATTTCCTGAATTTCGCATCGGCGTCCATTGAGATCATGAATTATTCCACCCATAAACTCATCTGGAGTTGTGACTTCAAGAGTCATAATAGGTTCCAGTAGTTCTGCTCCAGCTTTATTGATAGCATCACGCATAGCCGCTTCTGTTGCAGCTGTAAATGCAACTTCGCTTTCACATCCTTCGCGAGTTGCTCCACCTGTAACCTCGCAACTGATATGAATAACAGGGTAACCACCTAATGGGCCAGAGATGCAGCCACCAGTAAATCCCTCTTCAATAGCTGTATGTGAGTGTGGATTAATAACCATTTCTGATGCAGTAATTTTAAGCTCTGGTTCACTTGTAGAAATTCTTTTTATATTGAGCTCTACCTTGGCATAGTGGTCTTTCCCGCCCATAGACTGCTCAAATTCACCTTTTCCTGAGCCGGATCCAACAACAGCTTCTCTGTATGTAACTCTTGGATTACCTGTGTTGCATGCAACTTTATAGTCTCGCGTAATTCTTGTTGCTATAATGTCTAGGTGCAATTCTCCCATACCAGAAAGAATAAGCTGTCCTGTTTCATCATCTGTGCGGTAATTAAATGTTGGATCTTCTCTAGAAAGCTTTTCAAGCACTTCCATTAGTTTGTCGCGATCATCATTGCTTCTAGGCTCAACAGCCATACTGATAACTGTAGATGGGAATTTTGGTGGTTCAAGTTCAATTGCTTGAGTTCCTTCTGAACAAATGGTATCCCCTGTTGCAGCGAATTTAAAGCCACTGACACCTACGATTTCTCCTGGGCCAACAGTTTTTTCTCTGTCTCTGTGTTCAGCATGCATTCTCCAAATGCGACTAGCTCTTTCTTTACGTCCACTTGAGCTTACTATTACTCTTTCTCCTTCATTCAACTCCCCTGAGTAAATACGCAGGAATGTGAGTGGTCCATGTTGATCATCAGTGATTTTAAACGCAAGAGCGCATAATTGTTCTTTGCGTGAAGGGGAACAAGTGAATATTTTTGAATGATCTTTTGGATCGTGTCCAGTCATTTCTGGAACATCTTTTGGTGATGGTAGGAAGTCTACAATAGCATCTAAAAGAGGTTGAACTCCTTTGTTTCTTAGCGATGATCCTAAAAATACAGGTGTAATCTCTTTTGCAAGAGTCATATTTCTGATACCTGTTTTTATATCTTCTACACTAAGATCTTCATCAGTCAAATACTTTTCCATAAGTTCTTCGTCAGACTCAGCTATGCTCTCTACTAAATGTAGTCGGTGCAATTCGGCTTCTTCCATATACTCTTCATTAATCGCGGATTTTGTATAGGTTTCACCTGTTTCGTCATCATAAATAATTTGTTCCATATTGATGAGATCAATGATGCCTTTGAAATTTTCTTCAATGCCAACAGGAAGTTGCAGTTGTAGTGGTTTTGCGTTAAGTCTTTCGCGCATCTCTTCAAGTACATGATCAACTTCGGCTCCAGATCGGTCGAGCTTGTTTATAAATGCAAGACGTGGAACATGATAGCGGTCAGCTTGTCTCCATACGGTTTCTGATTGTGCTTCAACACCACCTACACCGCAAAATACTGCAACAGCTCCGTCAAGAACGCGTAAACTTCGCTCAACTTCAGCTGTAAAATCTACATGTCCTGGGGTGTCAATAAGGTTTATCTGATGTTTTTGCCAGAAAAAAGTAGTAGCAGCAGAAGTAATAGTTATGCCGCGCTCCTGTTCGTCTTGCATGTAATCCATGATGGCAGTACCCTCATGGACTTCGCCCATGCGGTGTTCTTTGCCTGAATAATATAGAATTCGCTCGGTAGTAGTCGTCTTACCGGCATCAATATGAGCAATGATGCCAATATTTCGAATATTGCCTAGCGGAGTGTTCTTTGCACTCATAGGTCCCTCTAACTTGTATAAACAGAAGGACTTACGAATAAAGAGGCTTTCGTAACCTACTTCTGTGGTTAGTTGTTAAAATAATTAAGAGATGTAACTATATCCATAACTAGTGGTAATTGCAAGTGGTTATACGTTTATTTATCTTTTTTTCGGCAAAAGTTGTATGAGGATTTAATAGAGATATCACCTTTTTGTTGTTTGACTGGCAGTGGATAGAATTCTTTATTTTTTGTGAATTAATATGGTGAAGCTGGAGGGAGGCGCTTTTCAATTTAATTTAAATTTTTCATGATTCTTACTATCAGAATTTTGCTCTGCTATTTTCTGTATAAAGCTCAGCATTATCTTAGCACGTTTATTTCTTGCTGATTTAATGATTTTTTCAAGCTTTGAGTGGAAATCAAAGATAATCTTTCAAATATTTTGCTGTTATTTTGCATTGATTCTGACGAAGCGGGCGTAACTGACAGGGGCTTTCAGATGATATTACTGTAATACAGAAGATAAAGAAACAGTACGGTTAATATCTTATGACGATAAAAAGTTGTCAGAAATGCCTGAAGAGGGCGATAAATTTTAATCGTTTATTGCAACGTAGTAATAGTTGTCTTTAGAATATGAGTTATAGAGCTAAATGTATTTTTTAAGATGGTCAACAAGTTTTTCTGGGTCGCACTTAGGCACAAAACCGTCAGCATGAACTTCTTTGGCTCTCTTAACAATTGTATCGTTTGTAAGCGAACTGTGCAGAAGTACAGGGATGAGCCTGAGCTCATGATTGGCTTTTACAAATTGAGTAAGACTGTAGCCATCCATTTGTGGCATTTCTATATCTGATAATATTAGATCGATATAGTTAAAAATGCTTTTTTGGTCGTGTTTTGCCTGTTTGCTGAATTGTTCGAGGATTTTTTTTGCTTCTAGTCCGTCTCCAGCTTGGAGAACCTGTATATTATGCTCTTCTAGTGCTCTTGCTGTTTCACGTCTTATTAGAGGTGAGTCCTCTACAAGCATAATTTTGGTAATGTCTTTGCGAAGAGTAATCTCAGATAAGCTATCTCCAATATTGCCATATAAATCTATAACTTGCTGTACAATTTGTTCAAAATCTAGAAGAAGTGTTACTCCATCTGATTTTATATCGTCAGATTTGTCATACATGTAGCTATCAGTAGAAGGCATGAGTATTGTGCCGATTACATAATTTAGTGAAATTAGAGGACCGCCTTGTGGAGGTGGTGCGATGTCGTTCCATGAAATATAACTTACGCTGTTTACTTCTGTTACAATAAAACCAACGGTGACACCTGAAAATTCGCAAATGATAATAATCTTTTCAAATTCAAAATTTCTTTCTTTGGTCCCGGGAAGACCTAGTAGTAAATCTAGAGACATTACAGGGATTGTTTCTTCTCTAAGGAGTAGCATGCCAGCAAAACCTTTTGGCATGTCCGGGACAGCTGTAAGGGTTGTAACGGGTACAAATTCTCGTGTTTTAAAAGCGTTGATTGCAAATTTGTGAATTTTTATACTGCCGTCTGCTTTGCGTGCTTTGATAATAAAATCTATAATACCTACAGCATTTGAACCAATAGTGACAACTTCTACTTTGCGTTCTGCAGCAGCCATTGTTGCTCCTGCATCAGAATATGCAGTTCCAGAAGCTATATATGAGTTTTCAATAACACGTCGTGTATCTAAAACAAGGGCTATTTGCCTATCGCTTAACAATGCGCAACCAGTTATCTCTGGAATATCTCTAAGCTGTCCTTCAAGCTGTCTGATAACCACCTGTCTTGTTTCCATAACAGTGTCAACCAGAATAGCAGCAAGCTTATCTCCTTCGTCAACAAGTACCAGTACACCAGTATCTGTGTCGTGTGTGCCATTTATTCCAAGAAATTCTGACATCTTGATTAAAGGAACAATTATTCCTCTAACATTGACCATTTTGCCTCTGCCTTCAACGGTTGATAGTTGTCCCTTATCAAGCCTGAATGTCTCACGTACAGATTGAACCGGTATTGCAATAATATTATTACTTAAAGTTACAAGTAAAGCCTCAACTGCGGCTAAAGCAACGGGGAAACGTAGTCTGAAGGTTATTCCTTCTCCGGGTCTATTATCCACTTCAATCCTGCCTCTGAGAGAATCCATTGATTCCTGTACAATCGCCATGCCAACACCTCGTCCCGAAATACCGTTAACAGAGTCGGATGTTGAAAAACCACTGGAAAAGATAAGATTTACAATGTCTTGCTCTTTGAAAGAGTCTCCTTCAGAGATGCGCCCGGAAGATACGGCTTTTTTTCGTATTTTTTCTATATCTAGACCTGAACCATCGTCACTGAATTCAATAATAATATCAGCTCCTGTCTGACGGGCACTAATGTGAAGTCTGCCTACCGGAGGTTTGTTCAATTCTCGCCGTTTGCTTGCTGATTCTATTCCGTGACCAACAGAGTTTCTAACAAGGTGTATCAGGGCAGCACTGAGCCTTTCAATAACTATACGGTCAACCTTGGTTTCTTGACCATCAGAAATTACATTGACTTGTTTGCCTATTGCTCGAGCTGCGTCATTAGCTGCACGTTGAATTCTATGGAATAGCGGTGCGATTGGGGTCATTCTAAAAGAACTTGCCATGTCATTGAGAGTTCTGCAAAATCTCAGTAGGTCTTGAAGATCTCCTGTAGCAGAGCTTATTGAGCTTATATCTGGATTACTAGAGAGGTGTGAACCAATTAGAGAGACTTCACTGACAATATCAAGAAGCTCATCGAGTTTTTTTACCTCTATCTGGACATTGCGGAGTGAGTAAGCCTCTACATCCTTTTCCTCAATTTTTTCTTCTGTATTTTTTAAAGTATCAGTAGTATCTGAGGATAGTTCTGTATCTTCATTTTCTACTTCCGTATGTGTAGGCTTCTGAAGACTGTTATCTTTGATTTCTTGCGCTTCTGGTTCTATGTTTTTATCAGAGTCTTCTTTTACAGGATTTTTAATCATAGGGGCTTTAGGTAGATTGCTAGGTGTTTCTTCAGGTTCATCTATGATTATGTATGGAATATCATGTGTGGTTGTCGTCTCTTCGGTATCTTTTTCAGGCTGCAAGTCGTCCATCATGTCATCTGGTTGCATTGTAAAGAAATCGTCTTCGATATCATCAATATCATCAGAGAATGAATAGTCAATTTCTTCATTATTCTCTTCAAGGTTTTCTGAAATAAAGTGGTCTGTTTTCATTGTTTTTTCAACAGCCTGTTCTTGGAGAGACGCACTTGCTTTTTCTTCTTCTAGTTTATTTGTATCTTTGTCACCTAAAACTTCAGAATTTAGTTTTTCAAGTATTGTCTGGGATTCTTTGCGTTGTGTTGCATCAAGTATCCCATTTCTTAATAGATCTCTTCCGAATTTTACCATTTGTAGTAAAAGGTCGATTGAATTTCTAGAAAAGCTTAAATTACCAGAGCGAGCTTCCTGTATAACTTCTTCTACAGAGTGCCAGTAACTACTTAATGCGGTAAGTCCGAGTATCCCTGCTTCTCCTTTCAATGTGTGAAATTCCCGAAAAATACTTCGGCATTCGTCGTCGTCAGAACACCCTTCTTCAAGAGCATCAAAAAGCGTTGATTCCAGACGATCTATGCGGCTCTCTATTTCCTGCATGAATTCTTCATCAATTTCTATAGCTGGTTCGTTATGCTGGGACTCATTGATGCTCTCAAGATCTGAAAGAAAGAGATCTGTATTGGCAACAATCTCTCTTGCTAAAGCTTGATCATATTTCTTGTCTTCTACAGCTGTACTTAAGATTGTAACTAAATTTAAAAGATGCGAGATTTCGGTGTCAATCGGTTCAGGGCGGTTTACTGCTAGATGGTGCAGTATATCTTTAGCCCTAGCTACTATATCGGATAAAATAAATTCTGCTTCTGAAATAAGCTCTAGATTAATGCCATTGCATAAATCTGCCAGTTCTTGCCATGCTTGGGGATCGTTTAGTGATATCCCCACATTAAGATCAGTTGATAAAGTATTTATCATTTGTGATACTTTTTGAGTTAGCATATGAGATTATCGCCTGTTAGTAGTGAAAATTTGTAATTAGAATATAAATGTACCAAGTATTAAAATTGCTATCTGAAATAAATTTATATTCGGACAATTTTTACACTACAGTATCTGTAGATTTTAGTCAAGATAAACTTTTTAGCTTTCTAAAATAAAATAAAATTCAGGATTTTTCCCTTTTCCTCCAAGAAATGGAGCTCGGGAAGGCCCGCGCAATTTAAAGCCTGTCTGTTCAGCACTTTCTTTAACTCGTTCTAAAATGTTGTCAAGGGATTCTTCTTTTACCCTACCTTTTCTCCCTTTTTCCATTTCGTCTCTTGTTGCTTCATATTGAGGTTTCAGAAGACTGAGAATTTTACCTCCAGATTTTAAAAGTGAGACAGCTTTCGGGAGAACTTTTTCCTGTTTTGTCCAGCCAACATCACATGTGACGAGATCTACTCTTTCTGGTATTTCAACATGCAGGGCGTTGGTTCTTTCCATAACGATAACTCGGCTATCATTTCGTAGAGTCCAGGCAAGGGTGCCGTATGAAGTGTCAACTGAATATACCTTTGTGGCTCCATGTTGTAGAAGACAGTCAACAAACCCTCCAACATTACTTCCTAAGTCGCAGCATATAAGTCCTTCAACCGGTACAGAAAATTCATTTATTGCCCATTCAAGTTTTTCACCACCTCTGCCGACATATACCATTTTGTTATCTTTCATATATTGTTAAATTTGAATAAAAAATATATCACTGATTTAGGTAATAAAATCTACATTGACAAAAAAAATATCTATTGTAAAATTATCCAAGGTAATACTGAAGTATAATGACTGTATTGAAATTCTGCAATACATTAAAAATAATAGTATTAAATCTTTTGGCTCTGTGGAGATATTATGGGGGATAAAAATTATAGAATTTTATTGGTTGAAGACTGTAAAAGAGGTATGAGTGAAATATATACAAATTTTCTCTTCTCCGAGTATAATAATCTTCATATTAATTTAGTCACAAGTGTTGCTGATATAGAGCATCGCTTAAAAACGGATAGCTTTTCAGCTGTTCTTTTGGCTCCCAATCTACCAAATTATGATGGTACATCATTAGTGAATTATATAAAGAAAACTATTAAAGGTATTCCTTTAGTCGTATTTCTTGATTCTAGCGATGAGCAGAGAATAAATGATGTTAAGAAAATTCAAGTAGAAAAAATAGTGTATGATGGAAATGTTGATATTAAAGAAATAGCCGAACTTTGTAAAAAATCAGGTAATTATGTGAATCCTTTATCAAGGAAGGTTGTTGCTCCAAAATTTGGGCAAGAAATAACGCGCGATACTTCTGATTCGACAGTTGTGTCGTATAGAACTGGAGATGACTTTGCAGAAAGTAAAATTGATGTGCAAGCAGAGATAAAGCGTCATAGAGAAGCGCTGTTAAAAGCTCGTGAAGAATCAGAGAATAGCAAAGAAGCTGAAATTAGAGCTAAAAATGAAGCTGAAAAACTCAGAGAAGAAGCATTGAATGCTAAAAATGAAGCTGAGAATATAAAACGAAAAGTAGAAGAATTAAAACTTGAAAATACAGAAAAGTCTAAAATAATTGAAGAGAACAAGCAGAGAGTTAATAGTATTTCTCAAGAGGTGGATACTTGTAAAGAAAGTTATGGTCAAGAATTGGATGCTGTTATTCAGGAGCGTGATAAACTTGTTGTCTCTTTGCAAAATGTTCAAATAGAACTTGATGATAAAAAATCTGTTATAAATCATTGTAATGATGAGTTGTTTAATTTACGCAAAGAGGTGGATTCTCTTATAAACGAGAAGAATGAGTTAAGTCGCAGGTTTGATGATAGTGAGAATAAAAGGAATATTTCATTAAGAGATGTTCAGGATGCATTGAAAAGTCTTGAGACTGCTGAAAATGCAGCCAAAATTGCTTCAGAACGTATTGCAGCATTGGAAGTGAAAGTTGATGAAACTATTGTGCAGAGAGATAAGGCTCTTGAGAGTGCTCGTCTAGCGGGGGAATATTCTAATACTGCAAATCAGGAGCGTAATGAAGCTCTTGAGAGGGAAAAGAATTCGTTAGAAGCTAAACTAAGAGCAGAGAAGTTTGCCGTAGAGCTAACTAGTAAGCTTGATGATAGTGAAAAGATGGTTGGAAATTTGAATAAAGTCGTTGAGTCCCTTGAGCTTAGATGTGAAGAACTTGAGGCTGGGCAGGCAGCACTTATAGAAGCGGAGCATGTTGGACTCCAACGCGAGCGTGAGGGTAGAGAAAAAGCAGAGGCTGAACTAAACGAAGTAAAGAATGCATTGGTTGAGCTTGAAGAAATAGAACTTGAGAGAGCAAAACTCGAAGAACTTCTTAAAGAAGAGCAGAGTAAAGAGCACGAGCATATGCAAGTGAAAACCAGAGAGCTTGAGGATATTTTGGCAAATGAAAGAGACAATAATATCGAACTTCAGGAAAAGCTTAACTCTATAAAAGGTCAAATGGAATCCAAAACTAAAGAGATTGGATTGTTAGTAATAAATAATGAACGCTATGAGAGTGAGCTTGCTCAAAAAGATGAGATATTAGGTGTTCTTGAAGGTAGAGTACTTGAGTATAAAAATACTTTGAATGAACTTGAAGTGCAACATAACGAGGAACTGAAGCAGTATAGTGATAAATTGAAAATTTCTGAAGAAAAAGTAGGAAATTATTGTCTAGCAGAAGAGGAAATGAAGTTAAAAATACAATCTCTTATTGAAGAAAAAGAAGTAATTCTTGCAGAAAAGAAAGAGATTATGGAGTCATATGCGAATAAAGCTGAAGCTGTTCAGGATCGTCTCAATGCTGCAGAGAGAATGTTGAAAGATTGTGAATGGAAGCTTGAAAATGAAACGACATTAAAAGATCTTGCGCTTGAGAGAGTAATGGAATTAGGAGCTTTTGAGGAGCAAGTTGGGCAGCTTGAGATTGAGTTGGAAGAAAAAAATAAAAGTATTGAGAGCATGACTACTCTTGTTAGTGTGCAAAAGGAGGAGTTGGCTCAGTTAAAAGAGAATGAAGCTGTCATGAAAGATAGGGTACAGCTTGAAAATCTTGAAAAAGACATGGTTCTTGATAAGATTAGAGCAGAATTTGAGGCTTTGAAGCAAGAATACCATGAATTTCGGGAAGTGGCGATACAAGAAAAAGAGAGCATTGCGGCAAATGCTCAGGATGTTCAAAACAGGCTCCGTGAATCGAACGAAAAACTCAAGAACACTCAATGGGAAGCGCAAGAAGCATGTAAAGAAAAAGCAAGGCTTGTTGATAGAGTAGGAGAACTTGAGAGTGAGGTAAACCTGATAGGCGATCTGCATTTAGAGGTGGATGAATTAAAAGACCTCTTGCAAAAGGCGGAGAAAAAAGTTCTTTTCCTAACAGAAGAAAATGAAAAACTTGTTGATAAAATATCAAGTTATAATGGTATGGCAATAAAAATAAATGAGCTTGAAGAGAAGGCTCAGCTGGCAGATAAAGTTGCTCTTGAAATTGAAGGTCTCAATAAAGCTCTTAATCAAGAGCAGATAGAACACCGCAGGCTTAGTGTTGAAGTTAGAAAGGCTAATGAACGCGAGAATCATTTGCAGGAACTTAAAAATAGTAATAAAGATCTAAGTTGGGAGTTAATGAGAGCTCGTACTCTAATCGGTGAGTATATGGCTAGAGAAGAAGAAAGAGCAATAGAGGGTGGACTTTTTAAAGAGGCAGAAGTTGAAAAATTAAAAAGTGAACTTAAGCAGAAAGAAGAGTTGCTTGAGACATTAATTAAAGATAGAGAAGTTTTTACACAAGAGCAGTTGAATAAGGTTGCCGAACTAACAGAGTTATATGAAAAAGCTCAGGCTGAAAGGTTGGAGTTACTAGAGAAGTTAGGACGTCAGCAGTAGCTTGATTTTAGGTAAACGTTATTCTGTTTTGCCTGAACAATATTACTAGCATGCTTTATAAATTTGATGGGGAATAATTATGAGTGATAGTGTATTTAAAGAAGAAGTTTCTAAAGCTGTGGGAAGTGCAATAACAGATAAAGTTGTATTGAGTAGAACTTTAAAATATCTTGAGAATGGCACATATTGGGAAGTAGCTAAGAGTGCTGGCTGTTATTATAACATGGAAGGAATTGCTGAAAATACTATTCAGGCGTGTAGAAATATAGTGGACAAAATTAGAGAATTTCAGGGTAGTAAAGCTAAAGAGTCTACTTCTGAAACAACTGTTGTTTTTGGTACTTCAGGGTGGCGAGGTGTTATAGGCGAAGATTTTACAATACTTAATGTCGCAAAAGTTGTACGTGGTATTATAGAAATGATGCAAACAGATGAATTTTTAAATGTTAATAACTATTCGTCATTTGAGGAAGTTAAAAAGAACGGTATTATTGTTTTCCGTGATAATAGATTTATGGGCGACGAGTTTATTGCTGTTGCTAGTAGAGAGCTGGCAAGGGCGGGGATAAAAATTTATCTGGCAGGAGAGTGTCCTACAGGAGTCGGATCTGCGTTGGTAACTGAATTATCTGCAGCGGGGTCAATTAATTTTACTCCCTCACATAACCCTATGGAGTACGCTGGTCTTAAGTTTAATCCTGCTGATGGAGGCCCTGCTGGTCCTGAATTGACTACTATTATTGAAGAAAAGTCAAACGCATATATGAATGGTGCTGAATTCATTCCTGCAGAGGAACCACCTGCTTCTGGGTTAACTGAAACTATAGATGCCAAAAAAATCTTTACAGAGTTTGTTATGAATAAGAGTAAAGTATTTGATCTTAAAATGTTGCGTGAGTGGCTGAGTAATAAAAAGAATGAAATAGCAATTGTTGTTGATTTTATGCATGGTTCATCTCGTGGTTACATTGAGGCTGTGCTTGGTGAAAAGTTGGTGAATGAGCTTGTTGCTGCAGGGGCGCTCAAACTGCTTCATGCAAATACAGATTATAGTTTCCATGGAGTAAAACCCGAGCCTAGTGCAAAGAATCAAGCTCCACTTATAGATGAGCTAAAGACAATGTCAAGGAGATTATCCCTTGCTGTTGCGCTTGACCCTGATGCTGATCGAATTCGTTTTGCTGATTCTGAACTTGATATAGATATGAATCGTTTTGGTGCTATTGCTTATTCCAGTTTGCTCGGAAGAGGAATAGATGGCGGCATAGCGAGCACTGCTCCTTCAAGTGATTTCGCTCTTGAAATTGCTAGGCGAGAGAATAAAGAGATATTCGAAATGGCAGTTGGTTTCAAGAATTTTAGAGAACCATTAAGTCAAGGTAAGGTAATACTTGCTTTTGAAGAATCTGATGGAATTACCTGCATCGGGCATACTCTTGAAAAATGTGCGTTGGCAGGATTTCTTCTTGCTCTTGAAGCAATGAGAAGTACTGATATTAATATCTCAGAGCAGTATGCAAAGCTTCGTAATAAGTATGGATATTTCTATCCCTCTAAGGCAGGAGCTGATGTAAAAGGTGTTAGTATTGAAGCATGGCAGGCATACAAAGCTGATGTTGTAGATGTTTTGCAGCATAAATTATATAGTGTTGGAGATAAGGTTTCAGTAGGATCAGAGGAGAAAGAAATAGTCTCTATTAATATTATTGACGGGTTGAAAATAATTTTTGCTGATAAGAGTTGGATTTTACTCCGACCTTCAGGGACCGAACCGAAATTCAGGTATTATTATGAACTTGCAAGTGAAAATCCGCTTTCAGATGAATTTAAACTTATGAGTGAATATGAAGATGCTGCAGCTGAAATATTGGTTAATGCTAGAAAAATTGTAGATCAGGCATAGAGAAAGTTTGTAATGAAATATAGATATACATGCTTTCTTACTTTTAAGGGATAGTTTTATCAATTTAAACTATAAAACTATGGTTATATTGGAGTTTGTTATAAATATATTAAATAATTGAGCCGTGCAGCCGAATATCTATCTATGGTTTATAATTTGTTTAAAGATATGTATAAGTATAAAAAATATTGACAAAAATCTTTATCGGACTATATAATATAAGGGTAGATCTATTGTGAGAAAAATAGTATCCAAGGATGGAGAGATGGAAAACACAACTGCTATAAACCTTCTATTTGTTGAGTCTAGGCTGGAATGTTCTCATAAGGACTGTCATAAGCCTTGCAGAGTTATTAATACTAAGACAGGAGTACGTTTTTGTGAAGAGCATGCACCTGTGCTCTGGCTAGAACAGGCATTTAGAAATGATAAGCGTATCGAGTATGAGCGTAAAGCTATTCCTAGAGCTTGTGTAAGGTTGTAGGCATTGTTTATTTTTGTAGTATATTTTACAGCTTACCAGAATTAGTTCTGGTGGCTGATTTTTTGTACTGCTAACGTAAATTAGTGAAGGAGTGTATTATGGGAAGTGTTATTAGTGGCATGGATCACCCTGCGATTGCATTTAAAGATATTGAAGGAACTTGCAAGTGGTATTGTGATATGCTCGATTTTGAAGTAGTTGCTGAGGTAGAGAATGGGCCTAAACTCTTAAAAACCGCTGATGGAACTTTTATTGAAGCAATGCCATCTGATGGAACAGAAAGACCTCAAAGAAATTTTTGTGCTGAGGGAGTAAGTCACCTTGCTTTTAGGGTAAATAGTTTGTCTGATGCTATCGAAACACTTGAAGTAAGAGGAATTGAGTGGACATGCGAAGTCAAACCTGCTGTAGGTGGAGGAAGTATTAGAAATTTTCGCGATCCCGAAGGGAATGAACTACAGCTTGTTGAGAGATAAAAGTTATTTTTATTATAATTACCTAACAAGGAGTGTATTTATTATGCACTCCTTGTCAGGTATAAACTAGATATAAGGTTATTTTTTTGCAAGGTATGCAATCCAATTATTTTCTGGTACTGTTGAATATTCTATTTCACTAAATCCAGCTTTTATTAAGTTTGATTTTAGTGCATCAGCTGTAAAGAGTTGCAAGTTTGACAGCTTGGCTATTCTGGTGTTTCTGCTTTTATATGTTGTGTTGTCGTTATCGTCGTACATTTCATGAATGATAATGAATTCTCCAGTGGTCTTTAATGCTTTATAAACATTTTTAAGTGAGTTTATTATATCAGGCCAAAAGTATATGGTTTCAACAGCAGTTATTAAATCAAATTCATTATTTTGGTATGGAAGATTGCTAACGCTGCCTTCAATTATTTTTGCATTACCACCTAATACAGAAGTTGCTAAATTTACCATGTCTTTAGAGTAGTCAATGCCGTATAATTCTAACTCAGAATATCGTTTTCTGATAGCTTTAATCGTTGCTCCTCCTCCACAGCCTATATCTAGAGCTTTCTGACCTGGGGAAACATTTGGAGGATAATTATCTAAGGCCCAGCTTACAACTCTGCTATGCTCTTCATTCATGCTTTGAGCAAGTTCTATTCCTGCTTCTCCTTGAGGTTTTTCACATAGTTGTAGTCTGTCTTTTAGCCATTCATCTGTATATTCTGAATGATTCCATTCTTTGTCTTTGTTGTCCATCATTTACTCCTGAGGCTTTTGTTATGGGTATATATAATTTTGCAGTCTCGTAGATGCTGCAAAAATAATCTTTACTCAGTACCCTCTTTCATCCATACGTCTGTTGCTCCAAAGTCTGATGTTGCTCTCCAGTCCTGCATATTAATAGCTTTACTTGCTGAACTTGCCTGAATTATGGTTTGAAGAGGAGCAATAATTTCACCGATTATAGTTGTTGTCCATTTTGATGCAGAATATAGACCTCTCTCAGGGATGAAGATAATATCTTTGTCTTCAAGAGCAATGTCAGGTTCTTCTCCATTAATAACTTTGTTATAATTAATATTAATAATCTTGTCTGCTGATTTTCGGATAATTGCTACGTGGTTTCGATCTGCTCTGTATTTATCCACACCTCCTGCAGCAGCAATTGCTGACATAAAGGTTGTCTGAGTAGTGTATTGGTATGTTCGTGGTGTTGCAACAGCTCCAATGACATATACGCTCTTACTTATATCGGTAAGATATGAGCTAGGAAAGAATAAAAAGTCATTTGCTCTTACATAGATATTATATTTCATTTCACGCTTGAGTAGAAGTTTTTCGAAATCTATGGGTAAAATTTTGCCATCTCTCATCATATATGAATTTGTTAAGTCTACTACGTCATTTGTTTGCGAGTTACGATATGAGAGTAAGTTTGCACTTGGTAGTTGGCTGAGTACACCTGCAATAGATAAAAGATCTAGAAGCGTTGTATTGTTCTGTATGATATGGCCGCCAGGAGCTTTAATAGGCCCCATTATAAAGACCTGACTTCCTGAGAAAGTTTTACCATTAATATCAATTTTTGGCTTGAAATAGTATTTTTCTAATTGTTTCTCAATTTTTGTTTTTAATTCTGGGTAGGTCAGTCCTGCAGCTTTAACCTCTACTCCGTAGAGGTAGCCAAGGGTTCCGTCTGGTCTAACATTTACATATTGCTTACTATCTGGTTCAAATGGAATAGAAATTTCCATTTGATCTCCCCTAGTAATTCTATATGTAGGGTTGAATTTTTCACGGAGTTTTGTTAGTTGTTTATCAATCTTTGCTTCTTCTTCAGGAGTAGGTTCTTTTTTATTACCCTCAAAAACTGAAACAGTTGGACCGTGAGGATTCTTAGGATTTACGTAAGTTGATTCGCCGTTAGAATTGTTTGAATCAAAGTCTTTAAAGAGCTTTTCTCTTTGGTTATCATCTTTTTTTTGGTCTTGAGTTGGTATAGTTGCTGTAGTGTTTCCAGAGCCGCTACTATGGAGTGACTCTATTTTATCCTTACACGAAGTGAATAAGGCTATTGTTATACATAAAATAAATCCCAGTAGTAGAGAAAAATTAAATTTCATATGAAAATTTGAGTTTTTAATGTATTTCATTTCTGATAATTCCATGTAAAGAATATATTGCTAAATAAGACCTCCTGTTATATCGGCAAATAATGCTTTGATACTTGAAGTAATATTACTAAAACTATTATAAAAAAAAGGTACAGCTGAAAGCTGTACCTTTTAAAATATAAAAGTAGATATATTTTTTACTATATAAGACTCGTAGAACCTTTGAATATTCTTAACAAAATAACGGAAACAACAAGTCCAAGAATGAATATAAGCTTAGGCTCGGGGGCAGCAACAATATCAGAGATAATAAAACTATGGGTTTCTCCATTGATTGTTCCCCAACCAACAATCTGACCCAAATCATTTATATCACTTGCTACTGATAAGTTTGACCATTCACTTCCATCTGGTAGTAGGTCATTAAGATTTAGCATACCACTATCAGCGCTCCAGACAAACGCATTTCCATTTGAGGTGCCTACGACAATACCATCTTCGTTAATAGCGTAAGCTTCGGAACTTGCCCCGACTCCAACATATCCTAGCTCAAGAACTTCTCCATCTTTATAGATATATGCTTGTTTTTGTCCAGCATTGAGCACCGTGCCTTTTTCTGTGACATCAGCATTTTTTGTTCCTACTACTTCATTAGATCTATTTATGTCTGCTGCACTGCCGGAAATTGATGAAATAAGCTCTGTTGAATCATTGTACATATCCCAGATATAGGGTGTTCCGAGAGAGGTCTCACCAATAACATGGCCACTGGTATTAACATCTGAGGCATATTTTATTTCCATGTTTCCACCAGCTTTAACAGGGTTATGTCCTCCCCATATACTATAGATCATAGTTTGGCTTGGGTCGCCATGAGAAGCAAGAACCTGTCCATTGTCATTTATATTGTAGGCCATAGTTGCATTATGGTTTATTTTTTGACCATTAGAATTAGGATTGTATGATCTCCACAGTGCACCTTTGTTGTTATTTCCGTGCCCAAGAATAACACCGCTGCTGTCAATAGCTGTAGCTGATGAGCTATTTTTTAGACCTAGCATCTGGCCATTATTTGGCCACCATTTTGACCAGACGAATCCTTGAGTTTGACCATTTGATGATACGGAATCACCAACTACAACTCCAGAATTATTTATTGATCTTGCATAGCTGGCAGTATCATTTCCAACAGTACCCAAATCTATAATGTTAAAGTTATAACTTCTAGCATAAGCAGAAGAATTCAAAAAAGTTATAGAAATAAGAGCTAAAGCTACCAGTATAGATTTAATTTTTTTCATTATATGCTCCTTATTATGAAGCTGTTAATTATAATTTACATTTTATTCAATTATCATTATACTTTATAGTTTATATATGTCAATATTTTTTGCATTATTAAAATAAATTGTTTTTGCTATATTTTACTATGATTAGCCCTTTTTTTTGTGTAAATCGAGAAAAACGAGACCTGGAGGGGTGTAATAATTAGTTACAAGTCTATTGTCGGAATTTATTGTTAGGAATATTAATTAAAGTTTAATGTAATATTGTATGTTTTTTAGGTGGTTTTAATTTGCTGAATAGTGTAAAAATGGGTATATTTTTAATTGTATTGTCACTTTTATACTTAGATTCGTAAAATGGAATATTATGCCAAATAAAGAGTTTTACTTTTTGAAAGACCCGCGGTTTGCTGCAATCTTTCCGGTTATTAACTTCATTATTATTCAAATAATTTTGGCCTTAAGTTCATGGCTTTATGATGATACCTGGGATGAACAATATGCTATTTCAGGGCTTACTGCAGCATTTTTATATGTTTTTCTTGGGAATTATTTTAAGCTATATGATAAATATTTAAAGCCAAGTTCCAAAGGAATGGGCGCTAGAATCTTTAGTTGCTGGTTCCTAGCATTTATGTTGACTATTTTTCTGGCATTTTTGAGAAAGAACTCGGCAGAGCATTCTCGTGTGATTTTGAATATTTGGTTTTTTAGTACGCTTATTGTGTTATATCTCTGGGATTATTTATGGAATTATAGTTTGAAGCGTCTTCATCTTTCAGGTAGAAAGCAATTGAAAGTTGCAATTGCAGGGGTGAATAGTTTTGCTTTTGAGCTAATTGATCAGATTAAAAATGATGAGTATAGCAAAGGCGTCGTTATAAATGGTGTTTATGATGATAGATCTGAAAATCGTCTTCCGAAATCTCAAAGTCATGGCTATAAGGTTATTGGTAATTTTGATAAAATGATTGAGGATGCTAAAGAGTCAAAATTTGATGTTTTGTTCATCACTTTACCTTTTAAAGCTGAAGAGAGGGTAAAGGTTCTTCTTGAATATTTACGAAATACGACAGTTTCTGTATATATTGTTCCTGACTCATTTATTTTTGAGCTTATTCGTGGTGATCTTTCTTCATATGGTAAGATTCCGTTGATTGAGATTTTTGATACACCATTTTTCGGGATTAACACATTTATTAAAAGGATAGAGGATGTCATAATTACACTTGCTCTACTTCCAGTACTTATCCCGATAATGGCTATTGTAGCGTTTTTAGTAAAATTAACAAGCACGGGGCCGGTATTATTTATTCAGAAGAGATATGGTATTAATGGGGAGACCATTAAGATCTGGAAGTTTAGATCTATGACAGTATGTGAAGATGGGGAGGATATTCAACAAGCTCGTAAAGATGATATAAGGATTACTTCTTTAGGTAAAATATTGAGAAAGACCTCTATTGATGAGCTTCCGCAATTTATAAACGTGCTCCAAGGAAGGTTGAGTGTCGTCGGGCCAAGACCTCATGCTGTTGTCCATAATGAAGAGTATAGAGAACTTATAAGTGGCTATATGATGCGTCATAAAGTTAAACCTGGTATTACAGGGCTTGCGCAAATTAATGGATTTAGAGGAGAGACTAAAGATATTGAGTTGATGAAAAAAAGAATTGATTATGATGTTCAGTACATTAGAAATTGGAGCGTTGGAATGGATTTAGATATTCTTCTTCGAACAGTAGTAGTTGTTTTGCTAGGGAAAAACGCTCATTAGGGATGTCATAGATTTTTATAATATGAAATAGGATAATGCTATTATGCAGAGATCAATTATTGTTAAATTGGGACTTTCATTAATTGTTTTAGGAGTCGTCGTCGCTATTGCTCTGTTCGGGTACTATAACTTTACTGGACGAGGAGGAGGAATAGAATACGGCGTGAATAAATCAAAGGAAGAACTCATGAAAGAGTATATGAGTTATTCTAGTAAAGGAGATAATTTCAAAGCATTTCGAGCAATAAAGGCTGCTTCAGGTAAAGATCCTGAAAATATTGCGCTTTTAAGAAAGGCTGCGGAGTCTGCAATAAAAGCAGGTAAAAAGAGTGAAGCGAATGAGCTTCTTCAGATAATATGGGATAGTGGAGTACGAGATCCAAAAGTTTTATTTACCCTAGTTGCGACATCAATTCTTCCAAAGTTTGAACAGCGAAAACGTACTCTTGAATTAATTGGTCAAATCGATCAAGAAAATCTCAGACAAAAATTATACGCATTATATTATTATCAACTTGAAAAATATGAAAAAGCTGAAGGTTACTTTAGGTGGTTAGTAAATAATGACCCACATCCGTCGGTTTTTGAGTATTATGCGAGGAACTATTTAGCCCTGAGAATGCCAAATAGAGCGGTTGAGGTGCTTGAGAATGCAGAGGCAAAAGGTTATCTTGGCGCAGGGGGTGAGATTATTCTGGCAAATCTATTTTCTGTTGAAAATAAGCTTGATAAAGAAAATGAACTTTTTGAGAGTTTTGTAAAAAAGAATGGTGCTTCAGACTATGTGATTCTATCACATGCTATTATTCTTTTTGCAAACAATAAAATGAAAGAGGCAGAAGTTTTTTTGAAAAAAATTATTCACCCTAGCAGATTTGCTGCGGAGAATGTGATCTCTCCTGAAGATATAATCAAAAAACTTAAGACTGATCCCGCGCTGAAACCGTTACTTGCTAAACTTAGCAATAAGACAAGAGATGTAATAAAAGCTGATAGAAATGATATTTTCGAAATTTCATTATTTAGTGAGTTGATTGCTCAAGACTTTAATAGAATTGCAATTGAAAATTCAAATGACAGTGAAGGATTTTTAAGAGAGCTGAGTAAGATTCATAAACTATTTGATGCAGAACTGTCTCAGCTTGGGAGTAATAAGATTGCTCATCAGGCGAGGCTATATCTTGCCCCCATTTTTTATCAGCAGAAAAATAAAATAGGACTTGAAAATTTACTTATGTTTGCCTCTGGTAAAGATAGATTCTATGAGGGTGAGAGAAACTTTATTCAATATTTCATTGATAAATTAAATAGTAACACTCTTGCTGTTAATATGCTGAATACGGCTGAGAACGTTTTAGGTAAGAATGCAATAGTGCTTTTAGTTGAGGCTCAGGAAGAAGCTGAAGAGGGTAACTATAATGATGCAATTAAGAATTATTCACTTGCTGCTAAACAGAATAAAACACTTGGGAGTGGAAGTTATCTTCTTGAAAATCTTGCAAGGGCACTTGCGGATGATGAGAAATATCTGGCAAGTTTTGAGCTAATACGAAGGATGCATAATAAGCGTATGATTTCTAAAAATACTCTTATTATTCTCAGGGATGTTGCTTATCCTGCTGGTTTTCCGGAAGTTAGTAATGGTGCTCAAAAAGTTCTTGAGAAAAAATATGGAACGAGTGATGATATTGTGCTTGGACGAGCTGAATTAAGTCTTAAAGAAGGTAAGGCACAGGCGGCGTTGAATGTATTTGAAAATTTGCTTGCTAAAGGGGTGGCTCCAACATATGAAGCGCGAATAAATAGCGTCATGGCAGAAGCAATGCTTCAGTTGCAGATGTTTAAAGGCGTTCTTGATATTGTTGATGAAAAGAAAATTGATTCTACATATAAAGCTCGGGCATTATATGGACTTGGTAAGCATGATGAGGCATTGGAAATCTTTAGTAGTGCCGTAGATTCTCCTGAAGATAAGGGGAAATGGAGAGTTGAGTATGGATTATTGCTTGCGTTAAAAGGTAGAGAAGAAGACGCGGCAAAACAATTTCAGAAAGCAATAGATGAAAATCCTAAATTAGTCAGGGCTTACGTAGAGCTTTCTTCTATTCTTTTAAAGCATAATCAATATGAGCCGGCAAAAGTATATGCTGAAGAAGCTTTAAAGCTGGTTTCAAGTCTTGTAAGAGCGAAACTTGTTGTTGCTAACGTAGATATTGTAGAAGGAAATAATGCATCAGCTGAAATTATGTTGAATGATATTTTGTATGAATATCCAAATAACCTTGATGCATTATTCTTAAAAAGTAGAAGCTTATTTAACCAAGGGGAAATGCTAAAATCTTTGGATGTGATAAATACATGTTTGAAATTGAAACCCATGTTTCCATTGTTTTTGCAACAGAAGATAGATATTCTCGTAGGATTGAATAAGCTTGAAGAAGCTGCAATGATTGCTGGACTTGGGATTGAAACAGGTGTTGATCAGGCGTTGTTTGAACATGCAAGAATTATGTTGTTCCTTGAACAAGGTGAAATTAATAAGGCTAAAGATGCACTAGAAACAGCAAAGAATATTTCTCAAAGTGATAAGTTGATAATGGGATCACAAATACTTGTCGCTGATGATAAAATAGAAGAAGCTATTGAGACGCTGAAACCTTATGCAACGTCTGCGAAAATAGAATTTAGAATTATGGAGTTAATTATTAAAAGTCCAAATATTTCAAAGAATAATGAAGAGTATTTAAGAGGCAATATAGAAAAGTTTAACTTCCCAGTAAAGACTTTGCTTGTACTTGGTATAATGGCCGAAGAGGCAAAGAAAAATATAATGGCTCAAGAGTTTTATAAAAAGGGTTTGGAACTGGCTCCTGATGAAATTCATTTACTCAATAATTATATATGGGTTAGTTTGAATTTAAAGTCAGCTGATAAAGATGAGATCCTAAAAGAATCTGAAAAAGCGATGAGCTTGTACCCGGATAATACAATGCTGCTAGATACCTGTACAACTGCATTTAATAAATATAAAGAGTATGAGAAGTCAATTGAGGTATTGAGAAAAAATCCTGCATTGTTCAAGTTAGATCCACGCTTATATTTACGACTTGGTGATGCGTGGTTAGGTAAAGGCGTCGAGACCGAGGCAAGAAATGCCTATAAAAATGCTGAGAGAGCTCAGAGAAGTACAGATGAAATCAAAGAAGAAGCTCGCTTGAAATTGAATAATTTGAAGAAGTAGTATGTGTTTTTCATTATGTTAAAGTAATTGTCTAAGAAATCCAGTGATGATTACTTTAGGGGTGAAGTGATGAGTAAACTTAAAAATGAAAAATTCTGCTTTCAATATAAACAATTGCTTTATAGTCTATTGGGTGCTGTTATTTTCTTGATAGTTTTTGATGCATGGTTGAATGATTTCATCGCTATGCCTCTTAGGGTTATTTCTACAAGTATCTCGGAAGTAGTCGTGTCTATATCTGGATATGATGTCATAAGAGAGGGTACAAGCCTTGTTGTTGGTTCTTTCAGGTTTAATGTAGATACCGCTTGCAGTGGATCCAAGACGATGCAGGAGATGATTGCAACTGCAATTATTTTGTCTGGGATCTGGAGTGGGCTGTCTCTTATGCAGAAAACTCTAGCAGTATTTTTGGCAATACCAATTGCTGTATTTACAAACGGATTGAGAGTAAGTGGTTTGATGCTGGCAAGTATTAGAATTGGGCATGGACTTGATGAAGATACTTTTGAACATCAATTTATTGGTATTCTCGCTTTTGCAATGGCTTTATTGATTTTTTGGCAAATTTGTAAAGTTGTTATTAATATTACTGTTTTTAATAAGCTTGAACAGGGCGTTAAGTTTGTTATTAATATTTTATTATTAATAACAATATTTTTTCCTCTATTCTATGAAAGTTTTAGAAGTTGGGGTGGAAGTGAATGGAATCCTTATAATAAACATGCGTGGATTTTTTTTATATTAGCTTTGCTTCTGTATCTTTTAGGACGGTATTATCCAGGAATAAAGTTGCTACGGAGAAGTATTACAAGAAGAGATGAAACCTATGGGGTTATTGTTATAGGGTGTGGCCTTGCTTGGGCAGTAATTGTATCGAAATTAGGTTTTGTCTCTATTCAAGCCTTAGGTTTTCTTTGTTTTTTATCAGGTTTTATTATTATAAGTTCTGGTATTAAATATTTTTTCTTAGAAATTCCAGTTCTGTTTGTTATGGCACTAAGTTTTCCTCGGATGCCTTTGATAATGAATGAATTATTGATAGGTAGTGGACAGTATGACTGGACTGTACTGTTTGTAGCAAGAATATTTTTGTCAGTTGCATTAATTGGTGTTTATTGTTTGAGTAGATGGTATTTTATAATAAAGGGTTTATCTGAATGTAATAATACCGAGGGTTTGATTGAACATAATTCTAAAAAATCTAAAAGATGGATAGTGCTCAATATTATGCTTTTAGTCTTTGCAGGGGGCAATCTTTTGTGGCAGAATTATATCGATAATCATAAAATGACTGCTAAAATAGATTATAACAAATTAAGGTTGTTTACTAATTTACCTCTTAAGGTTGGAGTATGGACTGGTAAGAAGGTAGAATTATCTGATACAACTAAGGAATTATTAGGAGGAACAGACGCTTCATTACGTATTTATTCAAGTGATTATGCACTTCCAGTTGAGTTCTTTTATAATTTTTCAGGAGGTAATAGGCATAACCTGCATCCTCCAGAGTATTGTCTTACTGGGGCAGGTTGGAGTATCTTAAGTAAAAAAAGTTTAAATTTGAGTGTCCAAAATGGGTATGAGTTTCCGATAACAGTTATGAAACTCCAGAATAATGCAGAAATCAGGTGGTTTGCTTTTTGGTTTTATGATGGAGCGGGTATAGAAGCAAATTATGTAAAAATGTTGAGTGAAGACTTGTTTTGGAGATTGAGCGGTAAAATTAGGGAGTGGTCGATTTACCGAATAATTGCTTATAGAGAAAAAGATCTTTTGAAATTTATAAATGAGCTCAATATACAACTGGAACGTAACGCTTTAATGCAGAACAAAAGCGACGGTTAGTAAATAGTATAGTATAAAGGAGTAAAATGGCAAGGACAAGTTTTGGGTTTGTTAGACCACTTCAGCCTTTTAAAAGCTTTAAACGGCATATTTTATCAGCATCATTAACAATTGCTATTTTTTCAATTATAGCTGTTACAGCTGCGTGGTATACAAAGCCTTTATATGAAGCCAAGGCTTTAGTGTATATTTCATCACACCAACGATCAAATCTTGCGACAGATTCTGATTCTCAAGTATATAACTATCAGTCTTTTGTACAGAATCAGATGTACATTATGTATAGTTATGAAGTGCTCAAAGATGCATTGCTACGTCTTGGCAGTAAAGCAAGTATGTGGAATAAAACTACAGGGTTGAAGAGTATAATATTTTTTTGGAAAAAAGAATCTCCAAGTGCTGCAGTTGAGAATCTAAAAAATGCTTTGGTTATTGCTCGAATGGAAAAATCAAATATGGTTGGTATTTCTTTGATGGGCGATCATCCTGATGGACTTGCTGAAACAGTAAATGCTGTCGCTGATGCATATTTGTTCCGAGTGCGGGGTGAAGGTATTGAGGGTAAAGATGAGAGAGTTGCAAATCTTACAAGAAGAAGGCGTGAGCTATATTCAAAAATGAGAGATTTGTCTGCCCAAAAGGCTAAAATTGCTGAGAATATGGGGATTGCAGCAACAGAAATGAATGAAAAGGATGATCCGTTTCGCCAGCAGGTAGATGCTCTTCACGTTGCAATTTATGATGCGGGAGTGGCTAGTGCAAAAGCAAAAGCCGCATATGAAGCTCTTGAGAATACAGTAAATTCCTATACTCCAGAAGAGCTTAAAAAAATGGCTGAACTGGAAGCAGATAAAAATGAACTTTTACATGCAACTTATTCGGCTTTACTCGAACAGAAGGTTTCTTTGCAATCTGTTATAAATAATATGAAGCCAAATCATCCAAAGAGGCAGCGTTTGGAGCAAGAGCTGCAAATGAGGGAAAAAGAATATAAAGACTTAAGAACAAAGATAATTGACGATTCAGTGCTTAGAATTAAAAGGACTTTGGCCGCGCAATTGGAAGATTCTAAGTATGCAGCAACTGAAGCGGCACAACTGGAAGTGGAGCTTGACGGTAAGCTTAATAAAATGAAGAGCCGAACGCAAAAGTATAATTCATTATATGATCAGGCTTCAAGTATAAAATTAGAAATGGAACGTATCAGTGATCAGCTTGTGACAATTGATAATAAACTTGATATGTTTGCAACAGAAGAGAATGCTCCTGGTATGATTGAAATGTCATCTTATGCAAGGTATCCAGAGGTCCCTGATCATAAGAATAGAATGAAAGTTTTTGTTGCTATATTCTTCCTCGGGCTTGTTATTGGTGTTGGTATCCCATGTCTACTTGATGCGTTTAATCCATGGGTGATGACGCCGAGCGATGTGATCCTTGCAGTAAAGACCCCTCCGTTAGGGTGTATTTTGGAGCATGGTGATAAGCAATATCGGGAGTTGGCTAGAGACCAACTCCGGAGATTGGCACTTGCTATAATAGCTAAGGCAAGAAAAGATGATCTCGTACATTTTGAATTTACCTCAGCTAAAGCTGGTGGTGGTTCTACCGAGTTATCATTTTTGTTATGCAATGAACTAGCTCATATTGGTGTTCGTCCACTTCTAGTAGAAGCAAATATCTTCAAGCCTGATGCGAGATATGGTGGTACAGAATATCGTGGATTTATTGATATTTTAAGGGATTCAATACCTCTAAGGGATTGTATAATACCAGCAGATCTAAAAAATCATCTTCCTGATAGAATTAGAGCTGGTAATATTATGGGCGAATCTTTATTGCCCACTAAAGCAGATTGGGCAGAACATTATAAAGAAATTAGTGGCGAGTATGATATTGTAATATATGATACACCTCCAGTTCTTTTATCTGCTGATGCTGAGATGCTGTCAAGATTTTGTGACGCAACTCTACTTGTAATAGAAGCTGAAGGGGTCACATTCTTTGAAATGCTTAGAGGGTTAAATGCAGTAAAGCCAATTTCTGATAATGTTGGTATTGTAATGAATAGAGCAGTTGTATATCCAGAAAGTGGTTACTACAAAGATCTTCTTGAAGAGTATGGAGGAGGAGCCAAACACAAGAATGCCTTTATTTCAAGATTGTTGCTCCGCGAAGGCAGGAAGCGCCATGTTAGAAAACGTGGAGAATATGATCCTGACTCAGAGCTTGATAGCGAGCAAAGTTTTACTGAAGGTGAAAAAAAAGATAGCGATAATAGTGAGCAAGAATCAATTGATGTTATTGATGTAAATCTATAAAATGTTATAAATTATTCGTTTCAGTACACGATGAAAGTTATATATGTTTAAAGATGTATGGAATTATAATACAACTGTAATACACCCTTTAGGCGCATTTGTGTTTATCACGTGCGCCTTTTTGATATTGACATTTAATAAAGACTGGGTTTTTGTCCCGATTTTGGTTATTCTATGTTTTGTTTCAAATGCTCAGCGTGTTAGTATTGCTGGAATGGACTTTCCTTTCTCAAGACTCATTATTCTTACAACCTGGTTAAGGATTTTAATTAAAGGGGAGCATAAGACTATAAACTTTAGCAAGCCTGATCTTATCCTGTTAATGTGGTTATTTGCAAGAGGCTTTGTGTATGCTTTGCAATGGGGTAAACGTGAGGCTGTTGTGTATCAGTTAGGTGAAGCCTTCAATACTTGCGGCTTTTACTTTATGGCTAGAGCATTCATTAGTAGTAGTGAAGATGTTAAACAGTTTGGCAGACAACTGGCTCTTATTGCGCTACCTCTTTCAGTCTTCTTTGCTATTGAGTGGGTAACAGGTAGGAATTATTTTTCCATATTTGGTGGCGTAGAGTTTATTACTTGGGTTAGAAATGGTCGTTTGCGCTGTGAAGGGGCTTTTTCTCATCCTCTTGTTGCAGGATATTTCTGGGGAGTCGCGATACCATTCATGGCCACACTTTATGATAAAAGAGGTTGGCATAGAAAAATTGCGGTTACAGGTACAGGCTGTGGTCTGCTTATTGTTGCTTCTACAGCTTCAAGTACACCAGTTCTTGGGATATTAGCTGGCATGTTTGGCTGGTGTTTTTACTTTGTTCGTAATAGAATTTTTCATATTGTATCTGGTACTATAACATTAATAATAGTTTTACATATTTATATGAGAGCTCCAGTATGGCATCTTATCTCTAGAATAAATGTTGTCGGAGGTTCTACAGGTGATCATCGTTACAGACTTATAAATGCATTTTTTACCAATGTAACAGATTGGTTTTTTCTAGGATTCAGAAACACTGATCTCTGGGGCAGAGGACTTGGTGATGTTACAAATGAATTTATTCTTCAAGCAGTACGTGGCGGTTTTATATCTTTAATGTTATTTGTTCTACTTATTACTTACATTATGTATTTGCTTCAAAAAAGAGCGAGAATTGCTGAAAATAATTTTGCAGAAAGATTTGTTACTTGGAATATGTGGGTAGTATTATTTATGCAATGTACAATATTCTTCTCTCTTTCGGTTTTTGGCCAGGCTGCTGTTTTATTTTATCTCTCCCTTGGTATTACTGCAAGTTTGGCTCTAGCCCCTGTTGATGGCTCTGATAAGATTATAGCTGATCCTAAGAATAAAGTAAATGTAATTCAAAAGAAGAAAAAAGATAGAGGAGCAGGGGGATGGATAATTTCTGATGATGATAGTGCTGGTGCTTCTGGAGGTTGGATATAAATGAAAGACTTGTCAATTATAATTGTTAGTTTCAATACTAGAGAAATTATTAAAGATTGCTTGTCCTCAGTTTTTTTAAGTATTACTTCTATCTCTTGTGAAGTTATTGTTATTGATAATGGATCGTGTGATGATTCCGCTGATATGATAAAAGAAGAGTTCCCACAGGTAAAACTTATAGAAAACTCAAAAAATAAGGGTTTTGCAGCTGCAAATAATCAAGGATTTAAAATTGCCTCAGGTAAGTATTGGTTGTTGTTAAATTCCGACACCGTGATACTTGGGGATGTTCTAAGGAAATCATTTGAGTATATGGAGCATAATCCTTTGGTAGGTATGATGGGATGCCGTGTTCTTAATAAAGATAAGAGTATTCAGAATACCTGCTTTATGTGGCCCTCACTTCTTAATATTGCAATTCAAAGCACAGGATTAGGCAGAGTCTTTCCTAATTCAAAATTTTTTAAACGAGAACGTATGCGTGGCTGGAACCGTGATACTGAACGTAAGGTAGACTCAATTACAGGGTGTTACCTTCTCGTTAGGGCAGCGGCAACTATTAAGATCGGAGTTCTTGATGAGGACTTCTTTTTTTATGGAGAAGAAACAGACTGGTGTTTAAGATTTTCGCAGGCTGGTTATGAAGTAAAGTTTGCGCCCGTAGGGGATATTATTCATCTGGGTGGGGCTAGTGGTGACGCTATACATTTTTCTAGGAAAATTATGCTTTCACAGGCTATAGTGAGACTTCAACGAAAACATAATGGCTTCTTTGCTGCTGTAATATCTTGGGCTTTATTATTGTTTGAATGTGTTGTGAAGTCTTGCGTATTTGGTTTTGCTTCACTGATAAATCATGAAAAATTCTATCCCATATTTAAAAAATATTTTTGTGCGCTACTTCACTTTAATATGGCGTGGGCTGGTAAAAGCAAAAAGGATAAAAAATCTTTGTTTGCAGTAGCATCTTCAGGAGGGCATTGGATGCAGCTTAGAAGGCTCGAGCAAGTATTTGACAGATATAATACAATATATGCTTCGCCCAAAAGCGACTGTAGTCAAGATGTATTAGGTAATAGATTTATAAAAATAGTTGATGTAAATAGGTGGAGAAAAATTGATATCCCTTATGCATGTCTGCATATGCTGTATGTTATAATGCGGATTAAGCCAGATGTTATTATTACTACGGGGGCACTTCCTGGTTTACTTGCTCTTATTGCTGGTAGAATAATTGGCTCTAGGTGTATCTGGATTGATAGTATTGCTAACAGTGAAGAGCTGTCCATGAGCGGAAAAGTGGCAGGATGGGTTGCTCATCTTTGGCTTACACAATGGGAGCATCTTGCTGGAAACTCCTCGGATAAGTCAAAGCCTGAATATGCAGGGAAAATATTATGATATTTGTTGCTGTAGGAACTCAACTTCCATTTGATAGACTTATTGAAGCAGTTGATACGTGGTCTGGTTGTAGTTTAAATGAAGTTATTGCTCAGGTAGGAACTGGTGGAAAATATAAACCTCAAAATATTTTATGCTATCAATCTGTTACAACTTCTGATTTCGCTAGATTTTGTAGTAAGGCTGATATAATTGTTGCTCATGCAGGAATGGGAGTAATACTGACTGCTAGAGAACTTGGCAAGCCACTAATAATTATGCCTCGTATAGCAAAGTTTAAAGAGCACCGTAATAACCATCAGCTAGCAACAGCGAGACATTTTGGGGAACTGGATGGGATTTATGTAGCTGATAATATAAAGCGGTTGCATATTTTGCTTGAAGGTAGAGACAAGCTTTTGGGATGGCGTGATACAAAAGGTGCGTCGGAAAATCTTGTTAATAGAATATGCGACTTTATTGATGAGGGTAAATGATGAATTCAGCTTCGAATGATTTTGATGGTATACTATGCTTTGGGCAGGTTGATTGGTGGTATCATAATCGTACTCATTTTGACTTGCAGATAATGCGCGAACTTTCTAAAAAAGTACCAGTTTTGTATGTTAATTCTCTTGGTATGAAGATTCCACGGCCTTCTGAAGGAAAGATGTTTTTTAAACGTATTAAACGTAAAGCAATAAGTTTTATGCGTGGGTTAGTGCGTATTCGTGAAAATTTTTATGTGTTTTCTCCTGTTAATATTCCTGGGGTTTCTCGTTTAAATATTGGTAAGTATGTGCTGTCTTTACAAATAAAAGTAGCCTTGCGGCGAGCTGGTATCAAGAAGCCTCTAATTTGGGTTGGGTGCCCAACTTCAATAGATGTTTTAGATGATATCCCGCATAGTAAGCAGATATATCAGCGAACAGACAGATATGAGAACTACTCTGGAGTGGATTCAGAATATATTTGTAGTATTGATAAGAAACTTAAAGCATCTTCTGACTTTACTGTTTTTTGTTCAACTCTTTTATTTGAAAAAGAATGCGGAGAGTGCAAAAAAGCGCTTTATATCGAACATGGTGTGGATTATAATTATTTCTCAAAAGCTAGTATTGCAGATAATGAACCTTTAGATGTTAAAGTAATACCTCATCCAAGGGCTGTTTATGTGGGGGGGATGGATCATGGGGTGTTTGATCCTGTATTTTTTTATGAAGTAGCTAAAATTATGCCAGAATGGAATTTTATTCTGGTTGGAAGTATCGCATTTAATGATGACTGGTGTAGTGATTTGCAGAATGTCTATAAAATGGGGCCTCGACCTTATGAAGAGGTGGCTGGCTATATGGTTTCTGCTGATGTTTTGATAATGACTTGGTGTCAAAATGACTGGATTGAGGCCTGTAACCCTGTAAAGACTAAAGAGTACCTTGCAACAGGTAAAGGAGTTGTAAGCACTCCTTTTTATGAGTTAAAGTATTACTCCGAATATATTATGAGCTGTAAAAACCCAGAAGATTTTGCAGCTGCGATTAGATATTTAGATGTAAATTGTCCCGCTCCAGATTTTCAACGTGATAGAGTACGTAAAATTACCTGGAAAGTACAGGCAGAGAGAATATGGTGTGAGAGCATTTATTAATTGATATTTGGCTGCACTTGTTTCTTCTTTTTGCGTCTTTTTTTATTAGCATGTCTAGTGCGCGAGTTCCTTTTTTGCTGTTTTGGTTCTTTTTTGGCTTCTTTATGCATGATAAAGAGGTAATTGAATCCTCTTAAGAAGAAATTTTCCTCTTCAGCAGCTTTACGGTAATTTCCCATTTCTAGCGTTTTATTATGCCTTACTACAGAAACGATATCTACTGCTTCAAAATATCGTTGCATAATATAGAAAAGTTCAAAGCCTATAGGCATGAATTTTTTTTTCTTATTTATATAAGAATCAGAGACATATAATCCCATGTAGCAGTCATGCTTTAATACTCTGTAAAGTTCTTTAATGACATCTTCCATCGCAATATAATAATCATTTGTGAGTGCACTTAGTTTGCCAATGCATCTCGGGTCATCAGAGTAATCAATATGTGTTGAATATGGAGGATCTACAAATGCAAAATCAACACTTTCGTCTTTGAGCGGTAAATTCCTAGAGTCATTTTTAGTTATATCGCTGCGTTGAGGATTGACATCAAAACCAAACGCTTTTCTATTCAGATCTTTTGCGACATCAATAGTTGTGCCGCTACCGCACATTGGATCTACAATTACCTGACCTTCTTTAGTATATCTTTTCAGGAGATTCCAGATAATGTAGCTAGGTGTTGCTCCAATATAGTTTGAGTTCCCCTGTATACCCTCTCCATAGTGTTGAGATGGGTAATCCCATAGTGTTGTCACTTGAATATTCAAAGGTGGCTTTTTATGTTTAGACATTCTCCGTTTTCCAATTTATTATTTGCTATATACTGTGTCTGATAAAACCATAATAGCTTTATTATAAATTTATTCATGTTAAAGTATGAAGCGAGAAAGGTCTTCGTCTTTAGTAATATCAGATAGTTTTTCATCAATTAATTCTGGAGTAATAATAAAATTTTCTCCATTCATGTCTGGAGCATTAAAAGACACTTCTTCGAAGATCTTTTCCATTACCGTATGAAGCCTTCTTGCTCCAATGTCATCTGTTGTCTGGTTTACCTTTGCAGTAATTTCAGCAATATGTGATAGAGAACCTTTAGCAAATTCTACGTTAACACCTTCAGTTTCAAGAAGTAGTTCATATTGCTTAGTAAGGGCGTTCTTAGGATGGGTTAGGATTCTCTCAAAGTCTTCTTTTGTCAAAGATTCAAGTTCTACTCTTATAGGGAATCTACCCTGAAGTTCAGGTATGAGGTCTGATGGTTTTTTCCCGTGGAATGCTCCAGCCGCAATAAATAGTATATGGTCGGTTTTTACCGGACCAAATTTTGTAGTAACAGTACTTCCTTCAACAATTGGAAGGAGGTCTCGCTGTACGCCTTCGCGACTTACATCAGGGCCGCTTTCTTTAGCGGTACCAATAATTTTATCGACTTCATCAATAAAGACCAGCCCTTCCTGTTCTGCACGTTCAATACCTCTTTTATTAATATCTTCTTCATCTATAAGTTTTTCAGCTTCTTCCTGTGTAAAGATGCGAAGGGCTTCCTGTACAGGCACTCTACGTTGCTTCTTCTTTCCAGGCATTAGGTTTGATATCATATCCTGCATCTCAAGTCCCATAATGTCATCACCACCAATTGCACCAATCACACCTGATACTGGGGCCTTGTCTTTTGCTGCAATTTCAACAGATTTTTCTTCCATCTCACCGTTACGTATGCGGTCACGGAGTTTTCCTCGTGTGCGTTCCCAACGTTCACGAGATTTCTGAATTTCTTCGTCTGTTCCGGTGTGTTGAGGTTCAGGCAACATTAAATCAAGAATACGCTCTTCTGCGTGCAAGGCTGCTTCGCTCTTTACTCTTTCTATTTCACGTGCTCTGAATTCTCCTACAGATACTTTTACAAGATCCCTGATCATGCTCTCTACATCCCGACCATGGTATCCAACTTCTGTATATTTACTTGCTTCTACTTTTACAAAAGGTGCATCTACAAGTGCTGCTAGTCTTCTTGCTATTTCAGTTTTACCGACACCAGTAGGCCCTATCATTAATATATTGCGTGGCATGACCTCTTTGCGCATAGTATCATCAATTTTTCTACGTCTCCAACGATTTCTTATTGCAACTGCAACAGCTCGTTTACCTTGATCTTGCCCAATAATATATTCATCAAGCTTTTTTACTATTTCCTTAGGAGTTAGTGAATTGCCTGTATACTTACCTAAAATTTTGTTGATTATTTCCATTTCAATACCTTGCTTAACTTGAGTTAATTCTTTAAAGATAATATTTATAAAAATCAGCTATATTCTATATGATATTGGCTGATAAGCAAGAGCGTAAATTTGGAATTTGAAAGATGTAAGGTAAAATGTGGGTTGCTTGTGTGTAAGCGCTGGCTGTTCAGAGATTATTGAAATATTAATTATTTATGGATTGATTGGAGATACTTAAAGGGTAACAGGGAGTTTAAATTTGCAGGATTCACGAAGATATTTGTATTCGTCTACTTCGATGTTTTCATAAAATAATTTCGCTATGTCTACTTCGAATAAATTTTCTTCGTCTTCGATGTCTTCCACTAATTGGTGTTCTTGTCCAGCATTACCAAGATTGTTAATAATGTCAACTGTTGAGCCGTGATCACTATCATTGCCAACGGTAATAATGATACTTGTTGTGGTTAGACCAGTGGGTAATGCGAAGTACTGTAGTGCTTCATCGAATCCTTCTTCACATGACGATGAGTATGGAGTATAGTAACCGTCAGAAGAATCAAACGTATTAATAGTATCATCAATGATTGATGATACTTCATCAGCTTGCTCGCCATTGCAAATGGCGCAGACCATCCCGTTTTTTAATAATTCTTTTGCTAGTAATTCAGCGTGTTCATTCGAAATATTACAAACTATATTTAGCAGAACACTAAAAGAACGCTTTTTGAAAGGAAGCGTTAATGACTTTCCCGCTTCGTAGCGGATTGTGTAGAAGGTTTGATCTCCGATTTTACCCAGTTTACCCTGATGGTCTTTTGAAAAGTATAATTTTTTCAAATCAGGTTTATCTGCACCGTCCTCAAAAGCCACTTAAATCCCCCAACTCTATAATATAAATAAGACAGTGTCCGATAACCATTGACACTTATATTATCTTAATTTCTTTTCCCAATGCCTCCATACGTTTACATAATAGTAATAATTGTTTATTATGTATTCCCAACACGTCATGATAGGCAACTTCACAATTATCTATTTCTTGAAGCAAAGGTCAACACTAAAATAGTTTTTTTGCGTCTTTTTTGATTATTACTAATTAAGAAGATGTTTTCTCATTAAAATTACCGTTTGTGTTAATTATTATTATGAAAATTTTAGATAATTTCCGATAATACTAGTGATCATTATTTAAAATCCGTATAATTATTAAAATACTCAGAATATAATCGTATGAAGTGTATTTGGAGAGAAAATGAACCAAAAATATATAGTTTTAACGATATTGCTTGCAGTTATTCTTTTGACAGCATGTGAGGAAATGCCTGAACTGCTTGAGGAAGATGTAATACGTGATCCTCGGCTTATTGCTGGACCATATATAATAGAGAGCGGTGAGAGTCAGAAGGAAATAGCTTATATGCGAACCAATGTACCGGTAGTTGCAGGGATTAGAGTTGTAGACTCAAAAAACAAAATGGTACGACGCTATGGAAGAAGCGATAAGCAGCATCAGATGGATCTTAGCTCACTTGTTGATAACATGATACCGGATCAAAAGTTTGCAGTGCTTCTTGATGATTTCAACAGTTCTATTATATCTTTAAGGCATCCTCAACCTGAAACAGTAACAACTATCGGATTTCTTGGAGGAGGCAGAGGGAAAGCTGATTTGTTGAAATTGGCTGCTGATAAGTTGTTTGCTTTTGACCCGGTAGCAACAGTCCTTACTGGAGGCTCTTTTCCTCTTGATGAAAAATTGTCTACATGGGATGATACCTTCTTTAGGCCAATACAAAAACTTACTCCAAGCAGTCCGCTCCTTATGTTACCTGAGGATAGAGCGCTACTACCTGTTGGTGGTGGAAAGGAAACTTCAGAAATGTTCTGGAGCAGAAATATTGGTAATGTCCATGTCGTATTTCTTGCGATTGATTCTCTAAAAAAACCTGCTCAAAGACAGGATACGTTAGCATGGCTACGTGAAGATCTTGCTGTTAATACTGAGCGTTGGTGTGTTATGGTGCTTTCTGAGCCTCTGTTTGCTGCTCAGCGTATATATGCAAGAGCCATTGATACTTTGGGAACTATACTTGAGTCTGGCGGGGTTGATCTAGTTGTAAGTGGCGGAGGAAATTATTATCAGAGAACATTGCCTATCCAGGCTGCTGGAAGTAAACCTGTTCGCTACATTGTAACCGGTGGACTCAGCACTGGTAAGAGTTTGCCTGTAGGCCGTGAATATCGTGCTGCAATGGCTAATAGGCCTCATATAGCGGTGCTGAGTGCAGGTAGCGACTCTCTTGAATGGAAAGCTATTGCTCTGGATAATTCAGAGATATTGGATGTAGTTACAATTGATAAGGACGGTATGAGTGTCAGTGGTGAACCGGCAATTGAGAAGATGGATATTTTAACGGATGCTTTATCTGCACTTACCTTGCAACGAGAAGTTATTACAATTGCCACTCAGGCTGCAAAAGCAGTAAAAGATCCAGAGAAAGCACAGGATATTTCCTTTGTTCTTGCCAACGCCTCTCCTGAAAACATTAAGGGGGAGCTGGTGTGGGATATTCCGTATGATTCTGCATATCTAGTAGAGCCTGCTGCTGTAAAATTCGGGCTGGAGAGTGGGTTTGAAGGACGCGCGACTTTCAAAGTAAAGCCTATATCTAAAAATGCTGCTGCATCACTTCCTGTATTGAAGGTAAATATGCATGGTGTTGGCTCTGCTAGCCAGCCACTCATACTGGCAAAGAGAAAGTATGCTGATATTAAAAGGTGGAATGTTGCTGAGTCGATTCTTATTGATGGTGTTATGAAAGAAGAAAACTGGAAGAATATACAGCCACTTGAAGGCTTTACTGTGCTTGCCAGTGGTAATGAACCTAAGCAGCCTTTTGAAGCAAGAGTTAGTTATGATAATAGAGGGGTATATATTATGGCTCGCGCTGCTGCCGACAGACCTGATCAGATAGTAACGAAGGCAAAGAGTCATGATGACCCTGTTCATAAAGATGAAAGTATTGAAATCTTTATTGATCCTGCAAATAACGGGCGTGATTATTATCAGTTTGCGGTAAATACTCAGGGGGTAATGCTTGATAGATCTAATGCCGCAGGGTTGGCATGGAATCCTAGATGGGAAGCAGTTGTTAAGAATTATTCATCATATTATACTGTTGAAGTGTTTATTCCTTATCAGGCTTTAGGTATGTACTCTGTTCCAAATAATGGGGTTAAATGGGGCTTTAATATATGTAGAAATGATTATCAGGATAGTGCGGTGCACGAAAATCCATTTAATACTGATAATATTGGAAATCTAAAAAAAGGTAAGGTTAGAGTGTCTCGAATGAATATTGGTGAGCTTGCAGAGCAAGAATTAGGTGAGAGCGCTGTGGAGGAAGACGATGAGAAAGAAAAATCGTCTAAGTCAGGTTTTGAAATTGTTCAGTGGGCTGATACATATGGTGATAATTCTAGGAGCGGTTTGTATGGGGAAATTACTTTTACGGAATAAAGCAATATTTATAAATTAACCCGTGATTTAAAGGAGTTGTATGTCTATAGTCAATTTTACCAAGATGCAAGGGGCGGGAAATGATTTTATCATGATTGACAATAGAAAATTTCATTTTTCTGAAAGTGAAAAGAGTGACCTTGCAGCAAAACTTTGTCCAAGAGCTTTGGCTGTTGGTGCTGATGGTATGATATTTCTTGAAAATGACTCAGAGTATGATGCAAAGTGGGATTTTTATAATGCAGATGGTACATCTGCTGAAATGTGTGGAAATGGTGCTAGGTGTTTTGCTGTATTTGCTGAACGGGCTGGGGTGTTTAAAGAAAAATTTATTTTTCGAACTATTGCCGGTGCTATAGAAGCTGAGCTTACAGCACCGGATAGAGTGCGAGTCAAACTTACCGACGCGCCGCTGGTTGAGAAAATATGTGGGCTATCTTATGCAGGTATTACCAGCGATATTTATTTTATTAATACTGGGGTCCCTCATGTCGTGGTTGCCGTAGATGATATTAATGAAGTTGATATAGCTAAGTTGGGATCTGCTATAAGATATCACAATAATTTTGCCCCTGCCGGAACAAATGCAAACTTTATATCAAAATATGAAAATGGTATTGCTATTCGTACGTATGAACGTGGAGTTGAAGCAGAAACTCTTGCCTGTGGAACAGGGGCTGTAGCCGGAGCAATTGTAGCCTCTTTAGAGTATGATCTGACTCCTCCTGTGATTGTTAAAACAAAGAGTGGGGATATATTAAATATTTCATATGCTGTATCTGATAATTGTAATAAAGATGTGTGTCTCGAAGGTCCAGCTGAAGAAGTTTATAGAGGCACTGTTAATTTTTAGCAGCTTTTTATATCTTTTAACCAATAAAACCTCTGCATATAAGTGCAGAGGTTTTATTGGTTAAAAGATAATTATGAAAATTAAGAGCTTGATTCTTCTGTTTCTTCGCCTTCAAGAAATGCCCATGAGGTAGTTACTTCTTTTTTAATTTTTGTCTTTTCGTAGTTTTCACGACAATTTACACAGCGAGTAGCGAAAGGTAGTATTTTTAAACGTGATGGCGATATGGTTACACTGCACATCTCGCATAAGCCATATGTTCCTTTTTCTATTTTTTCAAGAGCTGAATCAATTTGCTCAAGTTCTTCATCATGATTTGCTGCAATCTCAAAAGTAACATCATCGTCATAAGCATCTGCGGCCTGGTCTACAGGGTCAGCAGAAGTTGAAGATGCTCGTTGCCTATAATCAGCAATTTCTTTACGCATATTCTCAAGAATACGCTCGCGCAGCTCAATAAGCTTTTTTCGCGTTTCTTTAAGTTCGTCTTGAGTAAGTCTTCTAAATTCTTCTTGTTCTGGGCATTTTTTAGGTTGTTCTTCAGTGTTAGTGCTTTTACCAGTAATCATTACGCCTGGTGCGAGCTTAAGCCCGCCAGTAGGTTTGCGAGCAGTAACAACATGCTTGGGTTTAACTCTACGGGTACCGCCTCTTCCTGGCTTCTTGAGTGGAGATAAATTCTTTTTGCCGCTGTCAACACTTTCCAGTTCTTTAATTTCTTTTTTTAGGTCATCACCTTCGAGTTTTACAGGTAGGACCTCTTCATCATCTGTATCCTCAATCTTAGGTGTAGGTGTTGTGATGGAGCTTTCCAAAGCTATATTTTTTTCAATTTTCGTTGTGGGGACTTTTTTTTCAGCCTTTGGTGTCGTCTTCTTTTTGGTCGCCTTCTTTGCTACTTTTTTTGAAGTCTTTTTCTTTGCCATTTTTTCTCCTATCTATCTGCTATAACTTAAAGTATTAACAGATAATTTGAGTGAGCACAGTAAATGAACAGAAAATTATTACTCAGAAAAATTTTCATGAACTAAACTATTGAGTACTTCTAAATATGCCTTTTTATAAAAGAATATAACAAGGTTGTTGGAATATGCGCAACTCTTTAAATTGTAATATGTTCCGTTATTAAACGAATATATTGAGTTGCTATTATATGTAAAATCGCACAATAAGTATGTAGTTTATAAAGTTAATTTCAAGTGTAAAATATATAAATTAATAATTTTTGTTGTTTATATTTTGTATAGCCTTTGTTTTTAGATAGTTAGAACCGTTGAATGTCTTGTAATAATTTATAAATTGTAGTTTGAGTTTTAATATAAATAAAAAAGTTATACTTACTTCTTGCCAATGGATATGGAAAAGAATATAATTCTTGCTCTGTTAATTTATCGGGCGAGTGGCGGAATCGGCAGACGCAAGGGATTTAAAATCCCTTGAGATAACTCTCGTACGGGTTCAAGTCCCGTCTTGCCCACCAATTTGTATCACTTGGGTCAATGGTATTTAATGTACCGTTGACCCTTGTTTTTATAGGGTTTTCGTCGTTTGGTACTGTGTTTACTAGTGTATTTTGACTTGTTTCTTTTTCGCTTCTCTGTCTAAAACTTGCCTGTGGAGTATCAGTAGAATCCGTGCAATTAGGCAGAAAATAGGCAGAATTTGGGCAGAGTGAAGGTGGCTGTATTCTGCCTAAATTTGCAGCATCCTCAGTTCCGGTTGCTTCTGCGACTTCTTCTTTAATATTAATCTCTGGTAGTGATGAAACCGCCATCCTCTTGTCGTCTAAGAGGATATGTGTGTAATGCTTCATGCTCAGATTGATGTCGCTGTGTCGCATCAGGCGTTGAGCGGTCTGCGGTTGGACACCACTACGGGCTAGTAACGAGCAAAAGGTATGACGTAAAGCGTGGAAGTCTGCTTTCCCGTACTCGTTTTCATATTCGATTCCGGCTGGCTCTAGGTCGCGTTTCAGCATGGGTGCGCCAGTCTTTGGCTGCATGTTTATAAATGCCTGTGCGCTTGGCAGAGCAGGGTGATCGGTGAAGTACGCTTGCAGGGCTGCTGTAAGCTCTGGGCGTAGCGGAAGGGTAATCTGTATTGCTGTTCTTTGCGTTGACGTCTCTGACGGTTACAGACATGTTTACGAGGTCAAGATCACGGCGCTTGAGTGTGCGTATCTCATTGTGCCTGAGCCCGGTTTCGAGAGCGATCGGTAGATTAATGTTCGCACTCTTCCGGTCAATTTATGATGCTTGTTTTCTGACTGTATTGTATAAGTTAGCAGTCTTTTGATTTCGTCCTCTGTGAGTGCTCTGCGCTGCTCTGTGTTCTCTGAGTTGAGTCTGATTGGCTTAAGGGTGGCTACGGTTATCCTGAAGTCGGTTGTTGTCACAGAGCCATTTACAGAATTGTTTCATTGCCTGCAAATAGTGATTACAAGATTTTGCTGATAGTTTGGTCTGATACATCTTTGTGACCCATTTATCAATCTTGTTGCCGTTGATATCACGGGCGTAGGTGAATTTGCAAGCCTTGAGTATTCTACTTAGTCTTGAGTTTAAGAGTTGTACCTGATTGTCCTGTAGCTTGCCTTTGGTTGCTTGGTCTGTCTGGTACTGTATGAAGTCTGCAAGGTGCACCTGGATAGTTTTGGACTTCTCAAGTTGTGACTGTGAGAGTAGACCGTACTTGACTAGCTTTTCTTTCATATCGTTTGGCAGGTTTTCCAGCCAGATAGTAAGCTCTCTGTCTGTGCGTTCTCCTGCTACAAGGCAGGCATCTAGTCCTGATATGTTCTCTTCAAGTTTCTTTGTTGCACGTTTGTCTGTATATGTTGATATGCGCATGCGACCGCCTGATTTTAGGTAAAGCCCAATTTTATATCTACCGCTCTTTAGTTTCTTTATACTTATTCTGTGACCTTTATTGCATTTCTTATGTTGCATATTTTGAAGTAAGTGTTGAATTACGTAAATTTAATAAGTTCTTTATTGCTTTTAGGAAACGGCTTTAAACCATTTATATTAGGGCTAATGTAGAATCGAATCATTGGTAAACCCATGCTGTCGTATAGTGATGGCAGGTCGTTTAGCCAGAATAAAAATTGGGCTAATGTGTCATTAGCATAATTAGCAAATATGAGACCTTCCTTTAATGTTGGTACCATGTATTCTAAGCTAAAATAGTAACCCTTTCTGTAATTAAAAAGAATTCCTGTATTGTTTATAACAATTGCATCAAATTGATTTAACCTACTAATTTTATTTTTAATGTAGTATGAGGTGATTTTATTTACTAAGGTTTGAATATTTGAATATGATGTATTTGAAAAAATAAATGCAGGAATTTTTGAGATCACTTCTTTTTGTGTAGTGTTTAAAGAATTAAACCAAAAAGAGGTATGTGATTTTCGAGTTAGCTTTTTGACACTTTTAATTTGTTCAAGAGTACGAAATAGTTCGCCTTTTTTTGATAAGTCAGGCTTGAGTTCAATAGCAAAATCTACTCCCTCAGCAAATATAAAGGAATACAAATTGTTTTCATTAATTGTGTATGGGTGATGTGGGCTAATTACTAAACAGTCTATTGAATTACTTCTCACTCCTTGGCTGTCATTAATTTGTCCTTTAGCCACCCGAAATGGAAACGGAAAGTACTTAGCAAAAAGAGCGTGTAGAGATGCTTCTCTACGATCTGATACTTCTTGTGGGGTTCCCTTTCCTTCTAAACTTGCTTTTTTGAAAGATAAAGCAAGTTCATCAGCATCAATCCTACGTAGCTCTAATAAGTCAACCATGTTGTTTCTACATGAATTTAGTTGTATTTATTTTGCTGTAGCTTCAAGTTTTTTTACTTTTGATAATTCTGTTTTACCGTCCTGACTGAGCATGTATTTGCTGGCATCATGACCAGATTGTAATCCAAGCCAGAACTCTACAGTTGTGTTGGTAGCCTTTGCTACGATTGCGCATACTCGTGGGGACATATCACGTCTGCCGTGGCAGGTGTCGGATAATATGACCCTGTGTATACCCATTGCAGTAGCAGCTTTAGTAATGCTTATTCCCATCGGTTTGAGGAATTCTTCAAGAAGAATCTCGCCGGGGTGTGTTGATACTCTATTCTTTGGTAACATTTGAAACTCCTTGGTTATAATTAATGATAATCGATAATCTGTACGTCACTTGCATCCTTGCCTTGCCACTTGAAAATGATGCGCCATTGATTGTTAATTCTGATACTATAATATCCTTTGTAATTGCCCTTTAATGCTTCTAGTTTGTTGCCGGGTGGTACACGCAAGTTATCGAGGACATCAGCATAGTTTATCATATCAAGTTTACGGCAAGCCTGTCTCTGTAACTCATCTGAGAAACCTCTGACTCTGTTTCCATCAAAGACGTTTTGAGTACGATTATCTTTAAAGTTTAATATCATTGTAAATCCTTATAATCATTGTTACTGTAATTGTAACTCAAAGAGTTTCGATTTGCAAGTTTTAATCGCTATATTATGCAGTTAAATTTTCCCACTTTGATCTGTTGGGGCAGCCGGCATCTGTCCACGCGATTAGTTCTTCACGTCTCCAGCGTACTCGACTATTCAGCCTGACAGGGGACGGTGTCTTTTCTTCAGAATTTAGGGTATACCACATAGATTTACTGACTACTACAAAAGCTGCTGATTCTCCAGCGTCTAGTAGAAGGTTTTCGCGTTTACTGAGGGCTGATTTTACTGCTTCTGCAACGGCTGCTGCGAAATCAACTGGGTTGGTTTTGATTGTTACCTGTTCTTCAGGTTTGTTATTGTCCGTATGATTACTCATTTGTATTATTCTCCTTTGGGTCGTAAATTATGCCTGTAATCAGGTCGAAAATAAAGTTTAGACGTCCGGTCTGACCGTGTCGGTTTTTGCAGATGTCCAGCTCAAGAGTTTCAGAATCAGCATTCTTGGCTTTCTCGCGATAGAGTAGTATTACGTGGTCGGCATCCTGTTCGATAGAGCTGGACTCCTTCAGATGCCAGAGCTTGGGTCTGCCGTCGTCTTTGGCTCTGCCTGTCTTTGCGCTATCTCGTGAAAGCTGGGCTAGGACAACGATTCCAACGTTGTACTTTGTCGCAAGGTGTATGCGTTCGGGATATCTCGTCAATCCGCTCTCGTGAATCCTGACCGGAATAGCTGGATCTACACAGCTGCATGTAGTCCAGAACTACCAAATCGATATCCTTGTGATGCTTGCGACCATGTACGTGAAGTCATTGGCTGTAATCGTACCGTTTGCGTGAACACGTATAGGAAGCTTTGAGAATTCCTCAACTGCTGAGTTGTATAATTTTGCATAATTCTCTTCAGTTGATTTCTTTGCCTTAACAGCTCTAAGCATCCTGCATGCGCCTTGCGGAACACCTGAGAGTGTTGAGACTATTCTTCCCTCCCCTAATGTTTCTTAAGTAATTTTTAAGATACAATTGCATAGTACAATTTTAGTGATATACTTAAAACAAAATATAAAACTAAAAAAATTTTAGTGAATTATTTTTGATGATCTGAAAAATGTTTTACAGATATATTTACGTTACAATATCTTTCAAATATTAACAGGAAACACCATAATTTTGGTCGTAAAGCAAGAAAGGATTGTTAATGAAGTTACAATATAAAGTAAACCTGTTCAGCCTGATCGGTTTGATAATTGCCTTGGTTATAAGCGGTTTTTTATCATATTATGCAATTAAACGTCAAATAGTTAAACAGGTGCAAACAACTTTAATAACCAGACAGGCAGAATCAATAGCAGTTGACATCAACTCAGAATTTACTTCCGCCTGGAAAATAAGCAACCTTCTTGCAAACTCTCCTACCCTCAAGAACTGGTTTTCTGGTAAAGAAAAAAACAAAGATCTGGGGGATATATGTCTCATGACTCTGGGGCATTACAGGGAATACCAAAACTACTGGGTTGCGTTTGCAGCAAGCAGTACGACCTTCAACTATTACCAGGCCTCTGCTGATCAACCAACCAAGAAAGCCTACACCATAGATCCTGCAGATCCCAAAAGCTCATGGTTTGAGGCTGCTCTCAATGCCGATACAAACTGCTCCCTTAATTTTGATTATGATCTTTCATTAAAAGACCGGGTCTATGGAGTCTTTGTCAATGCAAGAATGGGCAGTAAAGACAATGCTCTAGGTATTGCCGGAGTAGGTTTCAGTATTACAGATATAATCAATAATCTGCTTGATAAAGTAGATCCTGAAATCAATGAAGTAATAAGAATTGTAGATGCCACAGGTAATATTTCGATAAGTTCCAATGAGTCAGAAATCGCCTCTACTGAAAACAAAGTCAATATCGCAGAAATCTTCAACCCTGAAGTTGCGACAGTAATAAGCAAGGTAACAACTCCATCACAAATTACCTATCACGATCCACAGACAGGCGAATCTATAGAAATAGGCTATCTCCGTCTCGGTTCAAGTAAGTGGAAACTTGTATATTCAGTACCTACAGCTACACATCTTGCGGTTCTGAATAATCTTCTTATATGGCTGACTATTGGTGGTATAATTGGCTTTATAATTGGTTTTATAATTATTTATTTTATTGTTCGGACAATAACTACCCCTATAAAAACAGCTTCATTATGCCTCAATGCCCTTAGCGGACAGCTCAATCTGCTGACCAAGACCAATAAAGAATTGGCTGCCGGCAACTGGCAGCAAAAAGCTTCAATTTTTTCTGACAAGCATCTAATGGAGATGATGTCTCCATACCTCAAGAGTAATAATGAAATAGGCACACTATACTCATATCAGGAAAAGATTCTCAAAGCAACCATTGAAACCAGTCAGGCGACCAACAGCGTAATTGATCAGATGAACAAAGCTTTGAGCAAGGTAAATGAAACCGTACATAGTGTCACAAGCAATGTCAATAAAGTTACCACAACCTCGAGTGCTCTGGCAAGTGGAGCAGAGGAACAGACAGATAGCCTCCACACAATCACTGAATCACTAGCAAGCATGCTAGAAAGCACCAGAACTAATTCTGAAAATGCCGCAACTGCGAATAACCTTTCCACAACGACAACACAAGCGGCAATCAATGGTCAGCAGCAGATGCAGCAGATGATTGAATCAATGCACAGCATTAGTGAAAACAGCACCAAGACTAAGACAGTAATAAAGACCATCGATGACATTGCCTTCCAAACCAACCTTCTCGCGCTTAACGCTACTGTGGAAGCAGCCAGAGCCGGCGTGCATGGCAAAGGTTTTGCTGTTGTCGCCGAAGAAGTGCGCAATCTTGCAGCCCGCAGTGCCAAAGCAGCAGCCGAGACAGCAGAACTTATCGAGAACAACACGCTAGAGGTTAATCAGGGTGTAGAGATATCAGCCAGGACAGCGGAAGCTCTGAATGAAATAGCAGATAACATTACCAAAACAACAGATCTGATCAAGGGAATATCAGCAGCCTCAAACGAACAGGCAAGCGGTATTGCCAAAGTAAACAGTGAATTGAATCATGTAAACTCCATCACAGAGCAGAATACTTATAGTGCTACAGAGACAGCCGAAGCAGCAGAATTAATGGTGAACAATTCAGAAATACTTAAAAAGCTTATCAGTAATTTCAAATTAATGCAGCAACAAGCGTCTGCAACAGGAAGTTCTAGAACCAGAAAGAAGCCTGTTCCAGATAAGACTCAGAAAAACGTACAATATCCAGATAACGCCTCAATCATTAAGCCACAGGAACAGATACATCTTGACGATGAAGAATTCGGCAAATTTTAATAGAAGTAGCCACATACGGAGATGAATACCATGAAGGGCAAGAAGACATCAGTTGAGCAGGCGATCAGAATTATCAGAGAAGTGGAAGTATTAAAAGGGTAGGTAAAAGCTTACAGGAAGCGTGTCGTAAGCTAAATATCACTCAGTATACATTCTACAAATGGCAGAAAAAGTATGGTAAAATGAGCGCTGATAAAGCGAAGAAACTTAAAGCACTCGAGAAGAAAAATGCTCAGTTAAAGAAGTTAGTAGCAAACTTATCTCTTGATAATTCCATTTTAAAGGAAGCAGCGGAGGGAAACTTCTAAGCCTGGCTAAACGACGCAAGGTTGTTACTCATGTTCAAATAAAGTTTAATGTATCGCAGCGTCGGGCATGTAAAGTTCTAGGGCAAGCCAGATCAACTTAGAGACGTAAGTTAGTGATCAAAAGTGATGAAGAACCATTAATGAGGCGAATAGTATAACTTGCCTGTAAATATGGAAGGTACGGCTATCGCATGATTATCGGCATGCTACGTAATGAAGGTTGGCGAGTAAATCATAAGCGTGTCGAAAGAATCTGGAGACAACAGGGTCTGAAAGTACCTAAAAGGCAGCCAAAGAAGAGTATATTGTGGTTTAATGATGGATCATGTTATAGGCTTCGTCCAACATATAAGAATCATGTTTGGAGTTATGATTTTATATTTGATCGTACTCGTGATGGTAGGCCTATTAAGATTTTAACTGTATTCGATGAATTTAGTCGTGAATGTTTGGAGCTTAAAGTAGCGCGTAAACTAAAATCAGATGATGTAATTGATACACTTAATGAACTATTCTTAGAAAGAGGAGTTCCAGAGCATATTTGTAGTGATAATGGTTCTGAATTTATAGCAGAGGAACTTCGTGACTGGTTGGATAAGCTTGATGTAAAGCCCCTTTATATTGAATCAGGCAGTCCATGGGAGAATGGCTTTGTAGAAAGTTTCCATAGTAGATTTAGAGATGAATTGCTCAACCGTGAACGGTTTGATACACTATTAGAAGCACAGGTAGTGATTAAAGATTGGCGTAAGGATATTATAATACAATTAGGCCTCATAGTTCACTTGGATATAAGCCACCAGCACCAGAGGTTGTTACAGAAAAAAGAGGTGAGTATCATTACAACTCCTCCGTAGCTACGCTACTACGGACTTGCACTGATATCAAAATAATTGTAAACTAAGTGGTAGCGTTATAGGGGGCAGACCAAATATTGATTACGCCTACGTCTATTATAGAATATCTCTATGTACCAAAATAACTCTTTTTTAGCTTCTTCAATATTACCATATACCCTTTCTCTAATCAACTCATATTTAAGCTTCTGAAAGAAGCTCTCTTGAACTGCGTTACTCCACGGGTCTTCTTTAGGACTCATGCTACTCTCTATACCATGGGATAATAGAAAGTCTTGTGTCTCGTCACTACTGAATTAAGTCCCTCTATTGCTATGAAATAATACATACCCATCAATCATTCTCTGCTCAATTGTATTCTCCAATGACAGGCATACAAAAGCAGAATTTTGGTCTGTGCTAACTGATCATCCAACTACTTTTCTAGAGAACAAATCCATAACCACAGAAAGATACAGCAAACCCTCTTTTGTCTTGATCTGAGTTATATCTCCATTTGAGGTTGATTTTAGCAAGTAGTGTAATTTCTATTCAACCTGTTCCTAGGGTACTCAAATATATTGCTTTAATCACCAGAAATATACCTGTGCTTTTCCTTCGTGCAGCTAAACAACTCATTGTCTTGCATTGCTTTACGTAAAGTATCTTTTGAGCAAGACACCTCTGGTAGTTCGTTGATAAAGTCCTCATGAATCTTTCTGTAACCGTAAATACAATTAGATTCTCTATAGAACACTCTAGCATGAAATGCTATTACTTCTTTCTTCTGCTCAGTTGCAGATGGATTCTTATTTAGATGCTTATAGTAGCCACTTTTGCTTGCTTTGAGAACATTACATATTCTCACTACTGGTACTCATTCTTGTGAGAATAAATCCAAGCGAACTTTATAGGCTCTCTTTTGCAAAGAACGCAGCTGCTTTTTTTAGTATTTCATGTTCCTCTTTTAATATCTTTATCTTTTTTCTATGCTTTGCAAGTTCTATTGCTTCTGCGTGAGAGCAGGAGCAGATGGGTAATTAGGAGTACCCATTATCATTCTTAGACAATGGCCTAAGAAAATAAAAGGAACAGATAGTAGCTCTTTAATTGTGATAACATATTCAGCCAAAGAAATAAAGGCTCTGCGTAAAGAGAACATGAGGTTCAAACAAGAGGTTGAGATTTAAAAAAAGCGACAGCGTTCTTTGCAAAAGAGAGTCAGTAAGGTAAAGACTTAATTCGTATCGTTTGCTTTATAGTATATTTATACTCACTTTGTTACCTTTATGATTAGTAAATTTCGTATTTTACTATATTTTTTGAAAACTTAAAATAGTAATTACTATAAAGCCAATTATAAAATATATGAATTGATTCGTATCTTGGATTCAAATTACTTGAGTGAATGATGAAATAGTAAGGTTATCGATATATTATCCAAAGCTTTTTGTATATGTATCTGAGAAAATTCCTTTGAAATAGCGTCCTCGTATCAGTATAATGTTTTGAAGTAAGGTTATGATAATGTAGTCATATAGTAATGAAAAATAGTAAGCCTTTCTCAAAAACTGTATCGATCACATTACTATCTTTTTTTATTGCCTAAAGCACTATATTCAAAACAATTTTAATATTGGGAACAAAGAGCATGAAAGACAGAAAAGTTAAGGTTCTGCTGGTAGTTCCGCCATTGATGGAAATTGCCTACAAAAGTGAAGAGAATTCTCATTTGTTTAAAATTGAAAAGAATTATTTTATTCCGAAAAATAGCTACCAAATTGGATGTGAGGGCGCTTACTTTGATTACATACTGACACCTTTTGACTGTGATCTAGAAGAAGCAATCGAGCGTTGGGGAATTGAGTTAATACTCTTTCTTCCTCCGATAGAACAATTGAGAGCTGATGAAGTCTCCTTTCCTAAAAATATTGATGCTTATCCTGAAATACCGCGCATAGGGATTTTTTTTAATGACAAATATTCACCTTCTAAATATGCATGTTACCAATTCCTCCGTAAATTAAAAGCTGAGGCATGCTTTTGTTCCCTGAGTGTTCCTAATGAACTGAGCTATGAAACTCATGATTTACCCGTTTTTCATCAATCCAACGCATTGACAGTGAGACCTGTACTAAAAGATTACGGATTACCGAAGGATATTGCTATTGGCGCTTTTGGGCGTGGATTTGCCTTGAATAATAATAATAAACATTATCCTTGGCGCAGAGGAGTTATGAGCAAGCTACAAAATCGCATCAACATCTTTCATGCTGCTCCTATCACTTCTGCGATTATTAACGGTGCGCCTACGCTTACAGGAGTAGAATACTCAAAAATGATAAATCGATGTCATGCTTGTATTACCTGTGGCACAGAGCAGAACAACTTTCTTGCAAAACACTTTGAAATTCCTGCTTCCAGGAGTTGTCTCATAACCGAAGAATCTGCAATTCTTAAAGAATATGGTTTTAAAGATATGGTTAACTGTGTGTTTGCAACACCAGAAAATGTTGTTGATAAACTTGAGAAGCTTTTTAGTGAAGAAGGCCTGCTCGAACGTATAACAGCCGCAGGCTATGATTTAGCTCATAGTTGGGTCGATGAAAACAACCTATTAATTCCTATGGTTGAATGGTATAAATTGAGGAAACAATTAGGTCGTAATGAAAAGATCGTACAGGAAAGTATCTTCAAACTTAAGATTGTATCAAAGAGTAGGAACGATATCAGGCGAATCTTAAATGGCCCGGACTTATTAATTGATGGCTGTAATGCCGGGTTTAATCACTTGATGAATGACCTGCTTCCAGAGGCAAGAAATAAATTTCAGCATGTAATGGAATACATTGAGTACCACCCTGTTGCAAGGATCGGCATGGGGATTGTCTCTTTGTTTTCCAAAGATATTCGCAAAGCATTCGCTTACTTTTCTTTGAATGGACATCATATAATGAATCAATGCGGTCTGGGTAAGTATAATGATCCGTTAGAGTGTGCGTATCTGGCGATTATATATTCTATCGTGGGTGGGGCAACTGAAGTGCAAGAAATATTTCAGCAAACCATGAATCTTAAGCATCCCGCACTCTCTGCGGCTAATGCACTCCTTCATGGCGATGATACTCTTTTGTCGGAAGAGAAGAATATTTTATCGCAAGTACCAGCACCAGTGGAAAGCTTTACGTCCAAAGACTGGTATGTTCACTTTAAGACAATAATTAGTCAATATACATGACTCTTTGTCGCATTATTCTCCTATGAACTATCCGACTTGATATGCGGTACAGGGAAACTTTTTCTTGAAACTTAACAAGGATATATTAAGGGTAGAAAATTCATCAGTTTTGCAGAAGCAAAGCGAGAGATGTTTTGGTATATCGAAGCATTATGCAATATTGAAAGGTATCACAACTGCTTAGGGTGTTTTATCCTTGGTGAGTCTGAGAAGAAGTGTAAGGTTGTAGAGTAGATGACGTATAGTTGGTGTCCAGTTTTCTAAGGGTACTGCAAAATACAGGCAATTAGTTTTTTGAAGAGCTTGACAGAGGTATAGTTTTTTGTAGTATGAGTATGGTGTTAAATTGTGGGATGTGGCTTAAAAATTTGAACTTATCGATTAGTATTAGCTAAGTAAATAAGCATATGATATCCTATTATGATTATTGCTATATGCTTAATAATGTTGACCTGTCATAAACTCTTAAAATATGTCATAATAATTTATATTATATTAGCCTAAAGACAATGAGAATACAACCGCATATATAACAATGTTGTTATAATATAAGTGATTTAGAAGGTTAAAGGTAGGAGCCTACCATTTCTATGTCACTACGCATTATAAATTTGTATTTTTTAGGCGATAAAACTTAATGAATCAGATCTTAAGTACTAAAAAGCTACTTTTAATTGCCCCAAAGTTAGACTTTGTACCTTTAAATTTCGCATATATAATCTCAAGCTTGAAAGATTGCAATATTCCATATGATTTTATTGATATGCAGTTTTATGACGGTGATTTTTCCGAGCTAGATTTTTCCAGCTACTTTGCTGTCGGTACGGGTGGTCTGATCTTCAGTTTTTATAAAATCAGAGATGTGATCTCAAGTGTTAAGAAATGTAATGCGGATATTCCAATTATTGTTGGTGGTCGGGTTACTTCTGCACCTTTGAGGATTCTTGAGAGACTTGATGTTGACTTCTTTGTCTTGAAAGACGCATTTCCCGCACTGATCAACTTGTCTGAGCAACTGATAAATAAAGATAATAATTTCGCTGAAATTCTGGGTATTGCTTATAAGGATTCAGGTAATTTTGTGTATAACAAATGTGATAATAGAATTCCACTGGATAATTTTCGTCCATGTTGGGATGATATTGAACTTCAATATTATATGGATAACAGTATGACCGGTTTTGCTGGTATGGAGAAAACATATCCATTGATATCAGGTTTGGGGTGCGTAGGCAGGTGTACTTTTTGTGCGCCTACATTTAGGGGACATAGGGTGCGACCTCCTCTGGAACTTATTGAGGAATTGAAAAGTGCGGTTGAAAAATACGTTGTAAGAAGTTTTTTTGTGTTGTCAGAGATTTTTTATACTAGAGAAGAAGATATAAAAGAGTTCTGTTCTCTTTATATTAAGTCTGGAATAAATCTTTCATACTCTATTTCGATAAGAGCTGATTTTAACCCTGAACTACTGGCTCCTCTTGTTGAATCAGGATGCCGTACTGTGTTTGTTGGTGTTGAGGCTTATGATAATCAAGCTCTCAAGGCGATGGGAAAAGATATTACAACAGATAATATTGATGTGTTATTTGCAAAGATAAAAGAGCTGAAATTGAACTCCAATGCTGGGTTTTTAATTGGAAATTTAGGAGATACTCCTGAATCTATCGATAAAACTGCTGACTATTTTGTTGAAAATCATATTCAGAATAATGGAATTCATCCGGCGCGGTTGTTAGTATATCCAGGAACAAAAGTGTACGAGATAGCTATAGCAGAAAATAAAATTACAGATGAAATGGAGTATTTTTCCGGTCTGTGTAACAATAGCGCTAAAACAAGAGTGACTATTGAGGCGGGGATGGGAGAGTTATATCCGAATGTGACACAGATGACTGATGAGCAGTATGTCGAGTCTCTTGCTTCTGCGAATATTAAGCTGTATTATCAGAATATCAAGCATTATATGTCATATGATTTTGATGTTGAGACACAAAAGGCAAAGTGTCATAACTGTGGGGCTGAAATATTAATAAATTCTTTTCCTGTTTACCTTTACGCGTGTTCAAATTGTATGTCTTTTACTTTGTTTGATATTCATAACAATACATTGGCAAAAAAGGAATATAGCGAAAAAATTATTTCAGCAATTAAGCAAAATAAAAGAATTTGTCTTGCGGGTTCGTATCACTTCTTAATGGCGATTTTGTATATTTGTCAAGAAAATAGTATAGACTTTTCCGGTATTCGTGTTCTTTGTCCTCCAGTTCTTAATAATTTTTTCAGCACACAGTATGCTGGTGTTGATATTCAGGAGTTTGAGCGTTTGTATGAGCTTGATGCGGTTATTTTTGCAGGGTTGCAATCTCCTGAGGAATTTACAGAGCATCTTCTCAGCGTTGGTATGGATCGTGAATGTATTATTAACGCAACTCCAGTTGATTTTAAATCGTATCATAAGAATAACCTTTCACAGGGTTATACATTTTTTGAAGATACTTTTGATCAGGATCTTATCTGGTTTGGTGAGCGGATAGGTAGGTATTTATGTGCAAAGTATACTTCTAATATGCATTGGTTATTGGTAGGGGATTGTAATTATTCGAAGATGGTTCAGGAAGGTGTGCGCCGTTGTGGTCTTAATTTTGTTGCAAGTGTTCATGAGATAGAAAATCACGAAGATTTTAATGTTCTTGTTGCTTCACCAAGAGTGCCGGTTACTCGTCAGATTGTGGGGGATATAGCAGAGAACTTTGGGTGTAAGCGTGAGAATGTGGTTTGTGTTGCTGAGGACTTATATTTGGCGTTATGGGATTCGCTTTTTATTAGTGAGTAATGTATTGTTTTTAAAAAGTAGACATGAGTTGCAATGTAGTTTTATTTATAATTTTCGGTATTTTTCATTTAAGAAATATGGGAAATTCCTGCAAAAGACTAAAGAGTGTGTGGATTCAGAGGTTATTCAGGTGTTGTTGACAGGTTATAAGTATAGAAAAGGATACAGCAGATTGATACTGTGGCTAGCGAAAAATAAATTTTATCGTTTAAAATTATTTGCCTGTGTGTGGTGTGCTAGAAAAAGATACAAAAAAACAAAATAGTGGCTGAGCGTGTTGTTATGATTATTACAGAATAAAGAAAGATGTTTTATATGAGCCAGAAATTATACTCGATAATACTCATTGGCAGAAATGATAATTATGGTGGCTCTTTTATAGAGCGGCTTGAGTTATGTATAAATTATTTTGTCTATAGTAATAATAAAATCTCCAAGGAATCTGGTTATGAAATTATAGTTGTTGATTGGAATAGTGAAGAACCGCTTTCAAAAAAATTGAAGCTTTCTGAAGAGGCATGTGAAGTTACAAAATTTATTTCAGTTCCACCGGAGATAGCTAAAAAATATAACCCCGACGGTCATAATATTCATACAACTCTTGCGGTAAATTTTGGTATTGAACGTGCTGCTGGACAGTATTTTATTTTCATGCCAGGGGATATGCTTTTCACAATGTATTCAATCGACCGTCTTAATGAGGTGCTTGGTAAAAGAATTCCGTTACCATTTGATCCGCTCAGTTCTGTAATGACAATTAAACGCTATATCGTTCCGTATGAGTTTAATGAGACCGAAAGAACATTTGCTGAAATAGATAGATATCTTTCTCTATCACACAATTGGCTTTCAGAGAATTTTATTACACCGGGTATCTGCGCGGATGTTGGCGCTATAGTATGTAACAGTGATGTCTGGAGGGAAGTGGGCGGTTTTGATGAAGATTATCATGGTTGGGGTAAATCTGACTCTCGTTTTGGTCTGACAGCTAACATTAACTATCCTAGTATAGAGCTATCTGGGTTTGGTATTTGTAGCTATGACCCTTCAATAGATGATGAAAATCTTCATGCAAAACTAAAACTTATAAATCCTAATAAGAATATTGAATTCGAATCAGGTGCTGTTCGACCAGGAGCTCCGCATGAAAGCACAGATATACAAGTACCAACACCATGCCGTAGCGTGAAAAAGATAAATGCAGCTGAACACTTTAACATTATTGAGTTATTTAATGGGTTGTTCTCTAAGAAGCTATTCAGTGAAATAAAGTCAAAGCTCCCTTTTAATGCAATATATGTATCTCCAGTGATGTACCCACTATATTGGTACTTAAACTCTTTCAATGTGTATTATTATTGTGAAATTGTATCAAGTGAAATTCCTGATCAATGGTTGAATAATGATATTACCTTAGAGTCTCAATCAGCCACAGCCCTGCTTAGTGCTATTAACCCGAGTGCTGAAATATTTGCAATATTACCAGAGTCAAAAACAACGCCAAAAACCACAGATTTTAAGTGTGTTGGTAAAGAGTACTTCAATAAGAAAAGTAATGAGTTGTCATTTATCAATACCTTGTTGCGCGAGGTTATGCCTTCTTATGAGTTTAAACATAAATGGAACCGCGGCTTTACGACTGCAACGCATCACGGGATTATAAGCTATATCCTTGGTTATCCTGATCAATCTATAAGTAAACTGGAGAAGAGGATGCTAAAGTCAGCAACTCTTGATCTTGTTGTCTTTAGAGTAAAAGAATTTATTAACCCTGTAGACGCATTTTGTCGAGTTGAAAAGCTATTATCTCATAAAGGTATGATTATTATAGAAGGTTGTTCTGAAAAGCATATTGATAATCTTAAAGAATCAGTGGGAGAGAGTAGTATGTTTTTGAAAAGCTTTGATCTTGAACTTGTACTATACTTCCCATTTTATAATAAAGATGTTGAGTTGATATGGGAAAGAAATTTGAATCTTATAGCAACACTATGGAATCAAAGGTACGTTATCTCTAATGTACTACTATCGAAAATATACTCATTGGTGAAAAAATTACTATGTTAAGTAATTAGATACTGGTATTAAGAATTTCTATATGGTATTAATTGTTATAACTCATATAATTGTTATAATTTAAGTATAATAGCTGGCATTAAAGGAGATCTGCCTTGATGAAGGTCTTTATAAAAGGTTTGAACCGCTGTCGTATCTGTAATGAAAATATTATTCATTATAAAAAGATATTATGGAATCCGGCTTTGGGAAGGAGAGAGTAAATTTGTCGATTAATTTTTTGCTGAATGCAAAATTAGTCAGCGAATAAAACAGTTTGATTGGTGTGCCAATCTAGGGGGGATATCATTAAAGAATAAATGTATCCATATCTTTATAATAAATTTGCTGTCTAGATGGTTGAGATTATATTGGGTTGTAAGTAAGATTATTGTTTATGGAAACCCCCAAATCTCAATTTCGCTAAGAGTTGTCTTGACATAAATTTCTAGTAATCACAAACTTTTAGTATGACCGTTGGGTGAACTATATAATGAATAACAATATATTTATAATATCTTAAAGGATATTTTATGCTTATAAATGACTTAAAACATAAGAGTGCTAGGGTTCGAAGCACTGTTGCAGAAATGTGTATCGAGCGTGGTGGACATATTGCCAGCTCACTATCATGCATAGAAATTTTAGTCGCGCTCTATCAGGGTGGCACTCTCAACATATCAAAGGATACCCTTGATCATCCTGATAGGGATCGTTTTATCTTGAGCAAAGGGCATGGAGAGACGGTTCTTTATGCTATACTGGCTGATATGGGCTTTTTCCCCAACGAGTGGCTTTCAGAGCAATATCGCTATGGCGATTGTATTCTTGGTGGTCACCCTGATAAGAATATCCCAGGAGTTGAACACTCTACAGGCTCACTTGGACATGGTCTGGGGGTAGCATGTGGATTGGCAACAGCAGGAAAAATTGACAACTCATCAAGGTATCATTATGTACTACTCGGAGATGCTGAGTGTACAGAAGGGTCTGTATGGGAGGCATGTTTGTACGCTAGTGCTCAGAATCTAGATAATGTTATCGCGATAGTTGACCGCAATCATATCGGCTCAATTGACTTCATTGACAGTTTTACCTCTCTCAAGCCTTTTGCTGAAAAATGGAGTTCTTTTGGCTGGAATGTTTTCAACTGCAATGGTCATGATTTTGCAGAGCTGTTTACGGAATTTGAAAAAACCAAAAACATGAAGAATGGGAAGCCGAGTGTTGTGATTGCAGAAACTGTAAAAGGCAAAGGTATTTCTTTTATTGAACACCAACCGATATGGCATGTAAAGCAGCTTAATAATTCTGATGATATTGATAATGCAAGAAAAGAGTTGTCAATTGGAGAAGGTAATGACTGATTACGCCAATATGCAAATGCGTGACGCATTTATATCTGAGCTCTTTGAGCAAGCTAAACATGATCGAGATATTATATTTATCTCAAATGAATATGGAGCACCGAGCCTTGATATTTTCAGGGAAGAGCTACCAGAACAGTTTATTAATGCAGGTATTTCTGAGCAAAATATTATCTCTGTTGCTTCAGGGATTGCGCTTGAAGGAAAGAAAGTATTTGTATATAGCATAGCTTCCTTTATTTCGTTACGTTGTTTTGAGCAGATAAAGCTTGATATGTGTGTGCACAATGCGCCTGTTACAATCTTGGCTGTAGGCACTGGGTTTGCGTATAGTGAAGATGGACCTACTCATCACGCTACAGAAGATATAGGTGTAATGCGCACTTTGGCAAGTATAGAGATATGTTCTCCTGCTGATGCGAAGCAGTCTTCTAGGTTAGTAAATATCTGCCTTACGAAACAGCAGCCAAGATATATACGCTTTGACAAAGGTAAATTCTCAATCCTATCTGAAACCTTTTGCTATTCAAATGACGGCTATGGCATTCTTGAAAATGCTGATTCAGAAGTATTGCTTCTCAGTACAGGGTTTATGACTCATCGAGCTGTAGAAGTAGCACAAGAGCTGAAGACTCATGGTGTGGGTACTACAATAGTTGATTTGTGGAAGCTTAAGCCTTTGAATCCTGATTTGGTAGAAGTTATTGATAAAGTAAAATACATATTTACTATCGAAGAACACACAGTAAATGCTGGTCTGGGGTCAATGATTGCAGAGTTTGTTCTAGATAATAATTGTAAAGTAAGACTCAAACGTTTTGCAATTAAGGATGATCTACTCTATGATTATGGAGTAAGAAATAAAATACACGAAAAATCGGGGCTGGACGCAGGGTCGATTGTTCGCTCAATAATTAAGCATATTGAATAGGAGTAGGAATGAAAATACTGATAACAGGTGGAGCAGGCTATATAGGCTCGATTATGACACCATATTTATTAAGTAATGGGCATAGCGTTACTGTTGTGGATAACCTTAGCTATAGGCAGTCAAGTTTGCTTGAATGCTGCGCAAATAAGAACTTTGATTTTATTCGTGCAGATGCACGGGATGAACAACTAATAAAAGGTATAGTCAAAGATTTTGATGTTATTATTCCTTTGGCGGCTCTTGTGGGTGCGCCACTCTGTGATCGTGATAAAATAGCAGCAACTTCAACCAATAAAGATGCTGTTATTATGATAAACGGCCTTCGCAGTAAAGATCAGATGTTGCTTCTGCCTATTACTAACTCCGGGTATGGAATTGGACAGAAAGATCAGTATTGTACCGAAGAGTCCCCGCTTAATCCAATCTCACTTTACGGGAAAGATAAGGTTGAAGCGGAGGAAAAGGTTCTCGGTGCAGGTGAGGCTATAAGTTTCAGGTTGGCAACTGTTTTTGGCGCCTCACCTAGAATGCGCACTGATTTACTTGTCAATGATTTTGTGTACCGAGCGGTTACAGATAAATCTGTTGTTCTTTTTGAAGCACATTTTATGCGTAACTACTTGCATATTCGCGATGTTGCTCGAGTCTTCTTGCATGGAATAGAGAATTATGCGGCAATGAAAGGTAGGCCATATAATGTTGGACTCTCAGATGCTAATTTATCAAAAGTTCAACTTTGTAAAGAAATAAAGAAACAGTTGCCTAAATTCTTTTATGTGGAATCAGAAATCGGGGAAGATCCAGATAAGCGTGATTACATTGTAAGTAATGAACGAATCGAAGCGACAGGTTGGAAACCTAAGTATTCACTCAGTGATGGAATTGCAGAGTTAATAAAAACATATAGCATTATACGTAATAATCAGTACTCAAATGTGTAAAAGGTTGGGAGATAAAGTATGCCAGATTTGATTGATTGTGAATGGTTCTATAACCACACTTCATCATCTAATACAGTTGAGGGAATCAAGCTTATTGCTGATTATCAGAAGAAAGCTTTAAAAGACAACTTTATGCCAATCTCAGATGAAGAGTACTCACTTGAGCTAGACGGAACTCAAGTATTTGTTGAAAAGTCATCTGCAGTGAATGCTCTAGAGATTTATCAAGAGATCTTTCGTGATAGTGATCACGAAAAAGTTTCTGATTTTTCTCCTGTAGGAAAAAAACGCATAATTGATCTTGGGGCAAACTATGGTTTTTACGCATTATCTGTTAAACGTCAAGCACCTGAATGTAAAGTACTTTGTCTTGAACCAAATAAATACATATTTCCACTCCTTAAAAAAAATCTTAAAGAATACACCGATATATCTCTTATTAATGGAGCTATTGGTATCGAAGACAAAGTGGATGATTTTGAAGTAGTAAGACAGATTCTTTCGATAGGAGTAGTAACACTACGGCAAGTTGAGTGTATGTGGCTGGCAGAGGATCTGATAGAAAAGTATGCGGTAAACTTTATCTCGCTGACTTCTATATACAAAGATTATGAGATTGAAAATTGTGATATTCTCAAGGTAGATGTTGAGGGCGTTGAAGCTGAGATCTTTGACTCAACTCCGGCAGAGGTTTTATTGAGAAGTAAAAGAATCGTAGTTGAACGTCATACCGAGGAAATTCATAAAAGGGTTATCAACCGTTTGTGTGAGGTCGGCTTCAATCTGGTTTATGATCCTGACCCGGATTGCCAGAAGCATTATGGCAACCTTTATTTTTCACAATAACTCAATAGGTAGTGTTGACTTTACAAAAAAAGGATTAGAATGGATATAGTACTTGTAAATATCGGCGGGACAAAGAAAAAAGTTTATCAGGATCTTAGTAAAGAGTTTTCGGCTTGTGAGCCTCCTTTTTGGGCAGCTTTAACAGCTGGTTATTTGAGAAAGCATGATGTCGATGTCGATATTCTAGATGCTGCGGCTCTAAATATGAACTTTGAGGAGACTATTGAATATCTGAAAGGTAACGCGCCAAAATATATCGGTATTGTTGTGTATAGTCAGCAGGCGAATTGCAGTAGTCCGGTTATGGTTGCTGTTGAAGAATTATCAAAAATGATAAAAGAAGAAATTTCTGAATCTGAGTTGGTTATTTCCGGCTGGCATCCATCCACCTTACCAGAAAGAACAATGGTGGATACTCAGGCTGATTATGTTGTTGCAGGGGAAGGCTTCAGAACTTTAAGAGATCTGCTGACCGGTAAAGACATATCTAAGATACCTGGCTTGTGGCGCAGAGTAGATGGCAAGCCTCAGGCACCTGATGAAAAAGCAGATAATATAAAAGATCTGACTTCTGAGTTGGATGATATCGCTTGGGATCTGATTCCATGGGAAGAAGGAGTATATCGGGCTTTTAACTGGATGTGTCTGGATGATTTTTCAAAACGGGATCACTATGTTTCAATTTTCACCAGTCTTGGCTGCCCGTACTCTTGTTCTTTTTGCGCTATACATGCTACTTACGGAGAGCATAAAATACGCTACTGGTCTCCGGAATGGGTGTTGAACCAATTTGATATTCTGGTTAATAAATATGGTGTACACCATTTTAACCTGATTGATGAACTATTTGTCTTTAATAGAGATCATTATTTGCCAATAGCTGAGAGGCTTATTGAAAGAGGGTATGATATCAATATTTGTGCTTTTGTTAGGGTTGATGCAGTGATGAAAATGCCTGAGGAAGAATTGCACATACTCAAGAAAGCCGGATTTAACTGGTTTAAAATTGGAATCGAGTCTCCGGCTAGAAATGTATTAGATAACGTTAATAAAGGGCGTTATACAAAAGATGATATACGAAAGGTTGTCAAAAAAATACATGATGCAGGTATCGATATGTGTGCTAATTTTATTTTTGGTCTTCCTGGGGATGATTACGATACAATGCAGGAAAACTTTAGCTTTGCTCAAGAGCTCAATCCTGTATTTCCTAGTTTCTTTGCTGCTATGGCTGTTCCTGGGTCAGAGCTCTACGAACAAGCTAGTAAGACCGGAGTGGCTCTTCCTGATACATGGCTTGGATACGCTCAACAAGGATATGACTTCTTGCCGTTGCCGACGGAGCATTTAACTGCTGCAGAAGTTCTTGAGTTTCGTGATTATGCTTTTACTGCATATTATGACAATCCACGCTTCCTTAGTATGATTAAAGATAAATTTGGTGAAGAAGCAAAAGAGCATATTAAAGCAATGAATAAAATCAAGCTAAAGAGGAAGCTGCTAGGTGACTAGAATATTTTGAGGAAAGTATTGAACTATGCAAAATTTTAATGAAACTGTTTCTGAAACAAAGAGACTTGTCAAGAAGATGATCGCTGAACAGAAAGAAGAGCATTTAGTTGGTGTGTTTGCTCCTTCTATAATATGGAAATCAGTGACAAGTGTCCTAAGGTATATCCAAAATCTTAGTGCAGAGGACTTCAAACAGATCCGCTATCATTGTGACTTGTTTACCGGAAGCGACCTGCTAAAATTCTTTCACCCATGGCCACCTATAGATATAAAGACGGACAAAAGGGCATTGATGTATAATCTCTGTTGTAAGGGTATGCCTGATTCGTTCTGCTTGAGTGAGCCTGAATGCGAAGCATTACCTTTTACCCCAGGATTTAGAATCAATGATAAAATTATTAACGGCAGTATTGTCAGATATCAGTTATGCACCACATACTTGTTTCTTTCTGGAATTGCTGAAGAGATTATAAACTCCCCGCAAAAGCAAGCAATACTTGAGATTGGTGGAGGGCATGGAGGACTTTCACATGGTTTATTTCATGCATTTTCACAACGAACTTCAGGTATTCTGCTAGATCTTCCGGAAATGTTGATTTTTCAGATCCCTTTTATACTAATCAATAATCCGGGTGCGAAGTATTATATTTATGATAAAGAAACATTCACAGATGGCTTTATCAAAAATGAACTTTTGACTTACGATTTTATTTTTTTGCCACACTTTGTTTTGTCACGTCTAAAAGCATTAAAGAACATAGCGATTATGTTAAATGTTATCTCTTTTCAGGAAATGACTGGAGAGCAGGTGGATACATATCTTGAGTTTGCTAAACAGAGTACTAAGTATGGAGTATATTCGGACAATTATGACTGTCATCCTCATAATGACTCTGATATGCAATCAGTTACAAATAGACTGCAGAGTAAGTTTATACTTCAACCGGAGGCAGAATGTTTCTGGGATAAAATTTCTCCTAGAGGCGTTATCGAAAATTACAGTCAATTTAGGAGATTTATAGCTCTAAATCAAAATTCTCTGAATAAGGTCGATAAAGATTTTGCCGAGAAGGCTATCAACCTCGAAAAGGAAATTCGTAAAATTTTTACTTAGGTAAGAACTATATATAATTAAAGAGAGATATAATGCGTGTAGAAAAAACAAAACTTGATAGTGTCGTAACAGTTCATCTCGACGAATTTGAAGACCACCGTGGCACTTATGTTGAACTTTACAACAAAGAATTTTACAATAATGCTGGAATAAACATAGACTTTGTTCAGGATGACATATCGACCTCAACCAAAGGTGTATTACGAGGATTACACGGTGATGAAGAGACATACAAGCTTGTTTCATGCCTCAAAGGGAAGTTTTATCTCGTAGTAGTAAACAATGACCCTGAAAGTAAGCAGTATAAGCAATGGCAGGCCTTCACATTATCTGAGAAAAACAGGATGCAAGTTTTGATTCCACCAAAATTTGGGAATGGGCACTTAATACTTTCTGATTACGCAATATTCCATTATAAGCAGAATACATATTACAATCCGCGTGGACAATTTACAATAAAATGGAATGATCCAAAATTTGATTTTTGGTGGCCGATAAAAGAGCCAATACTATCAATGCGAGATGAACTTGGACACTATGTTAACTAGGTGTAGGAAAGATTATGACAAAAAGTAATAATAAGTTTGAATTTAGTATTTCTGATGCTGATATTCTTAGCAGGTTTGATATAGATTGCAATATCCCAAATTACTTCTATGAGTATTATTCTAAGATTGATACTTCTTGGCGCTATCCAACTGAAAAAGAAAAAGAAGCATATATTCACTTAATATTACAAAGAATGCTGTATTCGCGAAAAAGCTTAGACAGACAGGTTAACTATGAAGCGTTCAATAATGGATGGTTGGAAAATCTAAATAAAGTCTCTAAAAATGGGATTACCCTTGAAAATATTAAACCTGGTTACTATCGAGGTGTCTCTTACTTACTATATGATAACAATTTAATTATCCCCAAAAATCCTCAGTTAAACTATGACTTAGCGATACTATCTGCAATAGCTATTTTTAGCAAATATCTCTCCCAAGCATCAAATATTTACGAATTTGGTTGTGGAAGTGGTTTGAATGTTTTTATATTGCATAAGTTATTCCCAGACAAACAAATTATTGGCCTTGATTGGTGTGAAAACGCGGTTGAGATTATCAATAGAATGAATGCACACCTGTCAAATAAAATCCGCGGAGAAAGATTTGACATGTTAGCACCAGATGAATCGCTACCTGTTGAAAGTGAATCAATGTTTCTTACCTATACCTCCATGGAACAAATTGGAGTAAACTTCAAGGCTTTCTTTGATTTCATGCAACAAAAATCGCCTCAGAGGATTATTCACTGGGAACCTTTTGTAGAAGCATATGATGATGATAATTTCTGGCAATTACTTTCACATAATTATTGCCAAGCACGCGGATATCTAAATGGGTTATACTCATATATATCAGATATATGCTTAACTGGAAAGATAAAGATCTTAAATGATTCTTGTCCTGGGTTTGGAGGAGAATACTATCTTCATAATTTATTGGTATGGGAGAAGGTCTTGACTAATTAGTGCCAAATATTTCCATAAAAAAATTTCTTTGCAAGATGTTGGGCATATTTATAGGATTCAGGGACACCTATATCAATAAATACTTCTTTGCATGGGATACCTATAAGCTGTTCTTGTTTAACAGTAGTCGGAAAAAGGTCTTTCTCAAATGAAATGCATCCTTCTGGTGAGATAGAATCAATAAAAGATTTCTTCAAGTAGTATATACCTGCATTAATAACACCTTCTTCTTTATTGCCGGATTTTTCAATGAAATTTCTGATAATATTGTTTTTGTCAATTACTATTTTTCCGTAACGTGCGACATTATCAAGTTCTTTCAATAGTATCATTGCATCTACACCTGAATCGATATAACTCTTAGTGAATTCTGCTAAATTTACATCAAGGTATGAGTCGCCATTTGCAACAATAATATATTCAGTGTCGATGTACTCTTTAGCATTAACTATTGCTCCTGCCGTTCCAAGTGGTTCTTTTTCAGCAGAATATACTAATTTCATTCTATTAAAATTTGATCCATAGTGATCTTCTACTTGGTGAGATAAGTACCCAGTACAGAGAATACACTTGCTAATGCCAGCATGTGAGAATTGATTTAGAATATAGTCCATAAATGGCTTACCACCTACATCTGCTAAAACTTTCTGCTTGTCACTTACACACTCTTTCAAGCGTGTGCCAAATCCACCTGCAAGTATGCAGCCTGTAAAATCATGTAAACTAGGTTTGTTTGAATTGCTCATATATTTAGCGATCATACTAAAGTATTATTGATAAGGTTTAGTTGCAGAGTAGTATACAATTTGCGAGCCTAAATTCTCGAAATTAAATGGGACTTGAAGAAACTCATCAAATTCAGTAAGGAAATTTTCACGATTTTCACGAGGAACATAAAACAGAAAGAATCCGCCACCTCCTGCACCGCATATTTTACCTCCCAATGCTCCTGCATCAAGTGCCCGATTGTAGATGCGATCCATATCGTCTGTTGATACTTTTTTGCTTAGAGAACGTTTTATCTTCCAGCTTTCGTGGAGTAACCGCCCAAAATCCTTTAAATTTCCAGAATTACTTAGAATTTCAACAGCCTCATTAACCATGGATTTAAGTTCGAGCAGTTCGTTTTTCTTCGATTTAGTATTCTTTAAAAGATCTTCTGTAATATCTGTAGACGCTCTCCAAATACCTGTATAGATGAGAATGAGCTCATCACTTAATTGTTCAATTTTTTCTTGGGGAATTGTCATAGGCGTTACCCAGAAATTATCTTTATCTGAGAAGGATATTTTATTGAAACCACCAAAAGAGGTTGCAATTTGGTCTTGAAACCCGACATTATCTCCGATCATTTCCCGTTCGATATATATTGCTAGCTTTGCTACTTGACGCTTACTTATCATTTGTGAGGAAAGACCATACAACGCATTCAAAAAACCAATACAGAAAGCGGAGCTTGAGCCCACACCAGAATATGATGGAAGGTCGCCGCTATGTGATACTTCAACCCCACCTTTAAAAGACAAGTAACGAAGGCACTCTCTAACAGAGTTGTGCTGAATATTTTCAATTTCTTTACATTGTTCTGTTATACTATATCTAATAGAATAATTAAACCTTAGAAATGGTGGGAGTTTTCTACATGAGATATAACAGTAATGATCAATGGTTGTACTGAGAACACATCCTCCGTGTTCTTGGAAAAACTCAGGAAAATCAGTTCCACCCCCAAAAAAGGAGATTCTAAAAGGAGTTTTTGTTATTATCATATATATACATTACTTTATAGGTTGAATTTATAATTATTATAGGTTAAGGTGGTCTAATTTTCCAGACAAAAATATTAATAATTTAAGGTGCATATAAAATAGTTATGAATGAAACGTAGGGCGTAGCCCGAAGCGGAATTCATAACTTGAAACTCAACTCTATGGTGCTTTTTGCTTTGAGGGCACTGTCAGCTTTGTTACTAGTTCTTTTATAAGCTCGATTTTTGTACTACTGCTTACTGTGAGTTGTTCGATTGCTTGTATTGCTTGGGCTAGAGATAAATCGTGCTGGTTTAGGATGTCGTCAAGTAGCACGTTTTTTGTGGCTTTTTCTCGGAAAATAGTGCTTGAAATTTTGGGCAGACTGTAGGCAGAGTGGTGTTTTTGTGATTCTGTAAGTTGTTTTTTTGTATTTGAGTTATCTGGTTTACTTGCTGGGTTTAAGTCCCGTCTTGCCCACCAATTTGTATAAATAGTGTCGAGTGTACTTTGTGTGCGCTCGACACTATTTTTATGGATTTTATACGGTATTAGATCTTCTATGTGTTGTTTGAGTTTTTAAAAGTTTATTGTACTTTCTGAAAGGTTTGGTTGAATTAATAGCTAGATATAAAGGTGTGGGTTTAGTAGACAAGAAAATCTTCGATAATTTACAGTTTTATTTAGCATTTCTTAAATGGATTAATTATTGTAGAACCAAAAATTTTAAACATACATTATAGTGTAATTCGAGGTAATTAAGTATAAGTAGTCTGATCTTGTTTGTATAGAGAAGAAAATTCTTATTGTCATAATTAGTTTGCACCTGAGATATAATTTTATATGTAAGTTGATCTATGCGGTGATCGTGTACTACGCATTGGACCGAAATATAATTATAAATAAGTTGATTTTTAATCAATTTTATAATATTATCTTATGCGCAATACGCAATGTGTTATAGTTGGTTAATTTTAATTTCAAGTTACACTTCTTACTTTATGCATAATCGGGATGTTAAAATGGATGAAATCTGGAATAATTGGTCAAGCTTTGAGCAATTAATGATTTGTATAGCATTATTTTTTACCCTTATATTTATTATTCAGGTTGTACTTACATTTTCTGGTTTTAGTATAGATTCTTTTGATACTTTTGGCGGCTTGGATGATGATGGGGTAAGCTTTTTTACTATTAGAAATATGGTCTCATTTTTCGCTTGCTTAGGATGGACTGCTTTTATTTTAAGTGGTTACGATATCAGCCAAAGCGTTTCATTTATTGCAGGATCTGTAGTAGGGCTATTTGCTATGTTTCTAAATTTTATCGTTATAAGAGCAATAAGTAAATTAAGCGAGAACAACGCGTTTGATATTAAAGCAACAATTGGAGCATATGGCACGACTTATACTCCAATTACTTTAGAAAAACCTGGTTTGGTTCATATTAGTTATGGTGGAGGTCTGCATGAGGTATATGCTAAGTCAGATACAAATATTCCAAGTCACACGCCAATAGTTGTTGCAGAGGTACTCGGCTCTAATCTTGTTTTAGTTAAATCATTGTAAGTAATTTAAATATATGTGAAAGGATATTTATGGATTTGTTACCATTGAGTATTGTGCCAATTATTATTATAGTTGGTTTGTTTGCTATCGTGATTGGAGTTCTTTCTTTTTACAAAAAATGCCCTTCCGACAGAATACTTGTTATTTACGGTATGATTGGCAAGTCAGTTGATGGGCAAAAGCGAACCGCTAAGTGTGTTCATGGTGGTGCGGCATTTATCTGGCCAATAGTTCAGTCCTATAAATGGCTAAGTCTTATTCCTATGCAAATTGATATTGATTTGCGAGGAGCTCTTTCTAAACAGAATATACGTGTAAATGTCCCTGCATCCTTTACAATAGCCATATCAAATTCAGTAACTATTATGCAGAATGCAGCAGAACGATTACTTGATCTAGGTATAAGCCAGATAGAGAAACAAGCTGAAGATATAATTTTTGGGCAGCTTAGGCAGGTTATTGCGACAATGTCTATAGAAGATATAAATGCTGATCGTGATAAATTTATCGAAAATGTAACTGATAATTTAGGAATTGAACTCAATAAAATCGGCCTTGATTTGATAAATGTTAATATAAAAGATATTACAGACGAATCAGGCTATATTGAGGCTTTAGGTAAAAAAGCAGCGGCTATTGCTACTGAACAAGCTAAGATTGATGTTGCTGAACAGGTGAGAGCTGGTGAAACTGGTAAGGCTAAAGCAGATCAGGAACGGCGTATTCAGGTCGCTTCTGCTGAAGCAGAAGCGGTACGTGGTGAGAATAAGGCATTGATTGTAAAAGCTGATTCAGATGCAGATAGAAGGGAAAATGAAGCAAAAGCTCATTCGAAAGCAATTGCTGCAGAATCTGTTCAGAGTGCCAATGCAGAAAAAGAAGGTTATATTGCGCAGGTTGAAACACAGAAAACACTAGCAGAATTAAACCGCCAGAAAGAGATTGCCAGCAAAGTTGTTCCTGCTGAAATTTCTAAACAGGAAATAATTATTAACGCTCAGGCTGAAGCTGAGAAGATGCGTATTGAAGCCGAAGGTTCGGCACAAGCTGTATTTGCTAAAATGAAAGCTGAGGCAGAAGGTAATTACGAAATTCTTAAGCAGATGGCTAAAGGTTTTGGAGAAACTGTTAAAGCTGTTGGCGGTGCACCTGAGCAGGCTGTTATGATGATGATTGCAGATAAGTTAGAAAATCTTATGAAGATTCAAGTTGATGCAATAAGTGGGATTAATATTGACAAAATAACAGTTTGGGATAGTGGTACAGGAGGCGATGGAAACACATCTACTGCTAACTTTGTTAGGGGAATGCTTCAAACAGTACCACCAATTCAAGAAATGTTTAAAATGTCTGGCATGGAGTTACCTAAGTGGCTTGGTACTGACACTCAGGAATCAGTAGAAGTTTCTAAAGATATAGAAAAAAACTAGTTATTAGTTTTTTACATAATAGCTCTTGGTATTTTATTATAATACTGATAAGCTTTACTTATATTTAAGATGAGAATGTCTTTAATATAAGTAAAGCTTTTTGCATAATTGGCCATTATATAGTTAGTAAAAGAATATTAAACCTTAAAGATAAGTGATAGTTAATAACCTAATTATTCTTTCACAAAATAAAGTTTTACAGGATCATAGTAATTTATAGATTAAATTGACAAAACTATTTTTTTCGCTAGTATTTAGGATATCAGATATCTAAATGAGGAGTTATGAGAAATAATGAGAGAGTTTACATTCGACCCAGCGCCAATCAAATTTAAAATCAAGTCTATAGAAGGTAATCGTATTGAAATTACTTCAGTGGCAGATATTGGCAATATCGTATTCACAATATTTGGCAAACCTGATACTTTGGCAGAGGTTAAGAGCAAGTATGATCTTGAAATTTCTCATATGAAGTTCATCGCTTTAGTCGATCTGAAAGATTACCGCATAGCTGCTATGGATAATTATATAAGTAATGATGCGAAAGCTGATATCCTTATTGATTGTCTCCATGTTCACGAAAATTCAGATGCAACTGATGAAGAGAAGCAAGCTTCAGCTAGGATTCTTACTGCTAATATTAATGCATTTTATAATGCTTACGTTAGAGAACAGGAATTAGAAGAAAAGCGGCGTAATGGTGTAGATCGTTCGGATTCTCGTTCGCGTTCTGATAATAGGGGTGACCGTCGATCTGATAGTAGAAATGATAGTCGTTCAGGGTATAGCTTTGATCAACCTTCAAACGTATTAGAATCTGAAGCAGAACTGCCTAAGGGGCAAGAACTAGAAGAGCAGATTGAGGCTCCTCGTAAACAACGAGTTTTTCGACCTACTCCCCCAAAGAAGAGCATGAAGCAGAAACCTGTAAGAGTTAGAACGACTAGACCGAAAATTTCTGAATAGTTAATGCTCAGTGCGGTTTAGTAATTATTACTTGATGTGGCAAGTAATATATTTATTTCGTCATTATGTGAAGAATACCTTTTTGCATTGTTTCCCCTTTTATTTAATTGAATAAGCTTAATATTGCTTGTCGCCCTGAGAAGGAAAAGTGCATTATTTTAAATTATGTCTTTAATTCAGATATGATAAATATTCAAATGCAGTTATTCCGTATACTCTTTTAAAGTGTTTATTGAGGTGGGATAGATCAGTAAATCCGAATTTGACTATAGTTGCATAAAGATCTTTCTCTTTCTCGAGATGATTTTTTGCGTGAATTACTTTGGAATTTAAAAAAAATTGATATGGTGAAATTCCAGTATTTTCCTTGAATGTTCTTATAAATTTAAATTTAGACATATTGAATTCGTTACAAATATCATCTAATTTTAGTACTCTTTCAATCTCATAATACATTATTTCCTTGGCTTTATTTATAAACGCATTGTTTTGTTTGTAATTTGAATATATGCGAGGCGAAGCGAAATTGTTAGTGACATTTAGTAATAGTTCGCTACATAAAGCTTCATCTTTTTGATTTAGAATTGCACTGGAAAGCACCAATATATCTTGAGCCAATTTTCTGTCATAAACAATTGGTGATGTAAATGTTATAATTTCCTTTTCTCCTAAGGCCTCTAGAAATAAGTCAGGCTTTATGTACACCATAACATAATCCAAACCATCTTTACGGTTGTGAGCATTTCCGTCATGTACTTGCTCTGGACTAAAAAGCATTACTCCACTTTTATGTGATGAGTGTAAAGAGCCATTTAAATGGTATTCTTGAATACCGTGTAATGTCACACCTATAGAATATTCTTCGTGACAATGAGTTTTATATGAAAAGTTTTTTATACTAGCAGATAATGCGGTGATTCCTGCACTGCTTTTATAGGTGAAATTTTCCATTTTTGTTATTCCTATTGATAATATTATGGTTCAGGAACTGGAATAGTTGAAAAAACAAGGTATAACTCTATTAATAAATTTTAGGAGTTTTTTGAAAATATTTAGCTTAATTTCATCTCCATATAGGAGTGTATTTTGGGGTAATAATCATTGTATTTTATGCAAATATAATTCTTTAAATAGTAGTTTACCTTACACAGTAATTATAGATTTTGTGATGTTTATAGACCATAAGTGATTCATGATAATTCAGTCAAATTGTGAGAATTAAATTTATTATTGTAATCTTTGTTTTAATTCAAATATGATAAGTACTCAAATGCAGTTATTCCGTAGACTCTTTTGAAGTGTCTATTTAAGTGGGATAAATCAGTAAATCCGAATTCAACTATAGTTCCGTAGAGGTCTCTATTTTTTTCAAGATGATTTTTGGCACGGATTACTTTGGAATTCAAGAAAAACTGATATGGAGAAACTCCAGTTTTTTCTTTGAATGTCCTTATGAATTTAAATTTGGACATGTTTAATTCATTGCATATTTTATCTAGTTTTAATACATTTCCAATCTCATAATACATTATTTCTTTGGCTTTTCTTAAGAAAGTGTTATCTTTTTTGCAATTTGAGTATATGTGCTGAGAGGTGAAGTTGTTTGCAACGTTTAGTAATAATTCGTTGCAAAAAGCTTCATCTTTTTGACTTAAAATCGCATTAGAAAGCATTAAAATATCTCGTGCTAGCTTACGATCATACGTTACTGGAGTTGTAAATTTTATAATATCTTTCTCTCCTAAAGCTTCTAGAAATAATTTAGGCATTATATATATCATAACATAGTCAAATTCATCTTTATGTTTGCTGGCTCTACAATCATGCAATTGTTCTTGATTGAAAAGCATTACTCCTCCTTTGCGAGATGATTGTAAGCTGCCATCTAAATTATATTCTCTAACTCCATGTAAGGTAACACCTAGTGAATATTCTTCGTGAGAATGAGTTTTATGTGAAAAATTTTTCAAGCTTGCAGATAGTGCAGTGATTCCCGCTCTATTTTTGTATGTAAAATTTTCCATTTGTTTTACTCCTATAGATAATTTGTTATCCCTGAGACCATAATAGCAGAATATACAAGGAATAACGACATAAATATATTAATAACTTTCCGATTTTTTTGAAAAAAATCTCTTAGTACTGTTCCAAAAAATATCCAAGCCGCAAAAGCTATAAAACATATAATTGTGAGAAGTAGTACAAATGCTGCTAAATCTGAAAAAGATGTATAATGTGGCATAACAAAACTTGGAATAACTGTCAATGTAAATAGAACAGGCTTAGGGTTTATGAACTGCATTAAGAAACCTGTTTTAAATGACACATAATGATTTATATTGCCTGTTTCTGAATTCATTTTAAATATTTTATATGCTAAGTACAATATATATGCACTTCCAATAAATTGCATGACAATAATAATCGTGGGTAAAATTGTTATTAGAATTGTATTTAGTATAATTGACATAAGTAGTAACACGAAAAAAGCAAACAAGGCACCATAAGCGAACTCTATAGCTTTCTCCACTCCAATGTTGTTCACAGTTGACAGGATTAAAATATTGGTCGGGCCCGGTGTTGCTGTAATAATTATACTGTATAGTATAAAAGATAATATATCCATATGAACTCCTAACGTTTTCAGAATTATATGATTAACGTTGAGATATGCATAGTACGTTATTGCATATAATTAAAACTGATTTGTAAAAATACAATTATAAATTAGATAAATAATTTTAAAAATTTGGTGCAAATCATTAGCACGTTATTGGAATTATAGAGATATGATTCAAAATAGGATAGTACAATATTGCAGGTGAATTGGATGTTGATGGCGATTTGCTTTTTATTATACCTTGATTATAACGCCCATTGCTTGTGTTTACTTAGTATGAGTAAAAATGGATGGTGATTTACGGGTATTTTCTGTATTTTTTATTTACTGTAAATTGAGAAAATAAAAAATATAAATTGCACGTATAGATTTAATACGAAGTGTAAAAAATTTGTTCGGAAAGATTGTTTGCTAGAAAACCGCCTACCATAGTTTTTAATTTAGGATAGAAGGCGGTTGAGATCGTCTAAGAAGTTAGGGTACGATACTGCTGCGCAGTCTTCCTTGAGAATTTTAACTTGTGCGCTTGAGAGAATATGGGCAATTCTCAATGTCATTGCCATTCTATGATCTCCTCTAGAGTCGACAATATCAACAGGACTTGCAAGAGTTTTAATGCCTTCAATAATAAGGTTATCATTGTTTTCAATATTTTGGATAGAAATTTTTGCTCCATAGGCTCCAAGTTCATCCTTTATTGCGACTAATCTGTCTGTTTCTTTTATTCTAAGCTCTGAAAGTCCGTAGTACTTTGAAGTTCCTTCCGCAAGTGCTGCGGCAAGCGACAGAATTGGAATCTCGTCTACCAAGAGGGGTACTTCTGCTTTTTCAATATTAGTGGCTGTAAGACATCCGTTATAGCGCACTCTGATATCACCCCACGGTTCAGGCATATTGCCTTTTTCAGTGATTGTAACATTAGCCCCCATACGCTTTAAAACTTCTATAAAATGTATTCTTGTAGGGTTTAATAGTATGCCTTTAGCTAATACGTCACTATCTTCAATGAGTGCAGCAGCTGTAAGAAAAAAAGCTGCAGATGATGGATCACTCGGTACATAAAAGTCTTCTGGAAGATTTAGCTTACTCGGAAGAATTGTAATTGTATTATCTGAACAGCTAATATCTGCCCCGAATGATTTAAGCATAAGTTCCGTATGGTTTCTGGAAGGGACCGGTTCAATTATTCTGGTAGGGTTTTTACCATTGAGAGCAGCAAGAAGAACGGCACTTTTGAGCTGAGCACTCGCTATAGGCAGAGTAAAGTCAATTCCATTTAGCTTTGAAGCTAAAATATTAATAGGCGGCTTATCTGCTGTGGTGGTTATGCTTGCTCCCATGCTTCTGAGTGGGCTGGCAATTCTTTCCATTGGCCGCTTACTGAGATATTCATCACCAGTAAGCCTGAATGCACCGTTTTCAAGACCAGCAAGTATGCCCATGAGTAGTCTTATAGTTGTCCCAGAGTTACCACAGTATATATCAGTAATACTGTTATTAGTGTTTTTTCCTTCGAGTCCAGTAATTGTAATATTGTTTTCTGTTCGTTCAACAATTCCACCAAGTTTTTCAAAAGCTGAAAGACTTGATTGGCAGTCTTCACCAGTTGAGTAATTGGTTACTGTGCACCTCCCTTTAGCAAGTATAGATAGGAGAGCTATTCTGTGGCTGACCGATTTATCACCAATTGGACGGAAACTACCTGTTAGTGGCACTATAATTTTCCTTTTATTATAATGTTGAGATATTATAAATAATCTTCGCCTCTTAAAGCACAGAAATCACCACACATTGAACATACGTCATCATCTGTTGGCATTACCATTGAGCGAGATTCGCGAGCTTTCTTTGGGTCTATAGAAAGTTCATACATCTTTTCCCAGTTTTGAGCTTTTCTTGCTCTACTCATTTCATCATCCCAGTCTCTGGCTCCAGGAATGCCATTGGCAATATCAGCAGCATGCGCTGCAATTCTAGACGCAATAACACCTTCGTGCACATCCTGTGGGGTTGGAAGGCGTAGGTGTTCTGCTGGAGTAACATAACAGAGGAAGTTTGCTCCTGATGTTGCAGCAAGCGTTCCACCGATTGCGCAACCGATATGGTCGTAGCCTGGTGCTACATCTGTGACGAGTGGTCCGAGAACATAGAATGGAGCTCCACCGCAAGCTTTTTTCTCCATCTGCATCTGAGACTGTATTTGGTGATAAGGAACATGTCCAGGTCCTTCAATAATTACTTGAACGCCAGAAGCTTTTGCTCTCTCTGCAAGTTCGCCAAGGGTGTAAAGTTCTTCGATCTGTGCTCTATCTCCAGCATCCGCAAGAGCCCCTGGTCTTAGAGCGTCACCAAGTGAAAGAGTACAGTCCTTTTCCTTACACATGTCAATAATTTCATCAAAATGAGTATAGAGAGGGTTCTGTGTCTTGTTTGCGACCATCCATCGCGCAATTAATGATCCGCCTCTACTTACGACACCGCAGATTCTTGGCTTTTTCTTTAAGAATTCAACAGCTTGCTGAGTAATGCCACAGTGTACAGTAATGAAGTCTACTCCATCGTTCACATGAAGCCTAACTGCTTCTAGCATATCAGCTGCTGTCATGTTTTTGAAAACGTCACCACGGTTCATTACCATGTGGCCGGCTTCGTACATAGGAACTGAACCTAAAGATATAGGGCAAGAATCTCTAACTTCTTTGCGGATTTCTCTTAGATTGCCGCCAGTAGATAAGTCCATTACTGCATCTGCCTTCGCATCAATTGCTGCATGCATTTTTCCCAATTCTTCTTTGATTTCAATTCTGTCAGGAGATGTTCCAAAGTTGGCGTTTACTTTAATTTTAAGACCATCTCCAACAGCGCATGGATTAATTAGCTCATGTTCATTTGCCCACGGAATTACAATAGTACCGTCGGCAATACCCTGACGTATTATCTCAACATCAATATTTTCTGCTTTTGCAGCTGCTTCCATACGTTTATCTGTTTTGCCGGCTCTTGCTAATTCAATTAGTGTCATAATGTTCCTTCATTGCTTCTTTAAAAATTTATTAAAAAGTTTATTATAATTTTTAATTACAAAATTTCCAGTTGCAGAATGCTTTTCCTGATTTTTGGCAGTGTTCTCTCCAAATTACGGGATAACTAACCATAATATTATCGTTGATATCCAAGTCAAGTTTATTTATGAGGCTTTCTATTTCCTCATCATTTGAACCTTCAATTTCAATAAAGACTCCAAGCTCAGGTGTTGTGTCTAAAACTATGGTCATTTGATCAAGATAAAAGCTGTGGCGCTTTTTCTCGTAATACCAAGTTACCTGGTAACCGAGGCTTTCAAATATATGTCTCATATTTGCAGCATTTTCAACTCGGGTTTCTGTTTCTTTCTTGCTTTTAAATTTCCCTTCTTTTGCGGGAGTTTTATGAGTGACAATACCTGATGATTCGTTATTATGCATTCTCAGGCGTAATAGAGTTCTGGCTTCTGCTAGAGTAGAATTTTTGTCAAAAACCCAATTCTTTTCAAAAACCTCACCTTTATCATCTGCACCAATTTCATGAAGTTTTGACTTAACAGATCCGGGGTTGTCTAAATGTAGTTTACATTCAATTTCAATTTTCATTTTTATATCATTCATACATTTTATTTGATTAACTTAGAAATTGCTTTGAACTCATCACCTTTTGCTTCAACTATAAGTTCAAATAGAGCACTCTCAGTATTGTTTATTACTATGCCTGCTCTGGAAAGTCTAGACAAGGCATTCTCTTTATTTGGTTTTTTTCTGCTGCTGACGGCATCAGATAGTATATGCACTTGTGTGCCAGTACTAGCAATATCGAGAGCTGTTTGGGCTACGCAAATATGTGATTCAATGCCACAAATGACAATCTGTGATGCCATACTTGCTTTGATTGCTTTTGATAAAGCTTCAGTCTGCATGCAAGAGAAAGTTGTTTTTTCAATTATTTGTGTGTTTTTTGGCATTACATCAAGAATATTTTTTATGGTGCTTCCCAGCCCTTTAGGGTATTGTTCACTAATTATTAAAGGTATATTGAAAATTTCGGCTGCTTTCGTAAGTATTGTAGAGTATTTTAATACGTTATCACTTTCGCTTACTGCTGGTAATAAACGTTCTTGAATATCGATTATGAGAAAAAGAGTGTCTTTTCTTCTTAAAATTGATTCATGTGGCATTTTTTCTCGCTTTATTCAGGTAATATTACTGGGAATATTTATAAAATAATTTATATTCATTCTATTAAAAACTTACTACTTCTAGCATTTTAAAGCATTATAAATTTACTATATTTAGTAATGAGTATAGTCAATAGATATTAAAGAGCAACAACTTCCATTAAATTATAAGGGAAAAAAATATCAATTTTTATCGAATATGATTGGAGCTATATGTCAACTTTAACCGATAGAGTAAATATAAGGTAACATTTTAATTTAAAATTACACTACTCTAATAGGAGAAAGTTATGGTTAATATTAAACGGATCTTTGGGTTTGCTATGCTGGCTATGATTATCGGGATATCTAGCTCTTTTAGCTTTATTCATTCTGAAAATATAGGTAGATCAGATGCTTGTGGCTCTATTTGGTCAAAAAAGGAGGTAGCTTATAACACTGGAACAAGTATTAAATCAAATTTATATGCGATGCAGGGAATAGAGCAGGATCATGATGTTAATTATGATAATATAATTCCAATGAATCCAGAGCAGAATAGTAATATTGTCGGTTCATTAGAAAATAATATGGACAGACTCGATCTTGCAATGCAGGAAAGTTCTGAAATTATGAGGTCATTAAAAACGGGATCTTCAAAATACCTTGATATGGATCAGGCTATAATATCAGATGAATCGCAAATGTGTATTGATGATTTCGAAATGCAGAAAATAGAAACTGACTATTCAGGCACCAGTAATCATATAGGTAATAATGTTATCGCTGGAGTAGATATTACTTTACCTGCGACTAGGATTATTAGTAATAACTATAGCCCAAAGATAAAATTGAATAAACCTTTAGAGATAAATTCTGCTACTATGAAAGTTGTAGGAGTCTTGTTGAGGCATGGCTTGGAGGATAGGGCTTTGGGTATGATTGAAAAAGAATTAACGTTTTCTAAAATAAACTAAAAATTAAACTGAATTCTCACGCATTCTAATAAATTAAAGGTGGCCGTTGTAACGGCCACCTTTAATTTATTAGAATGCGTGAGAATTTGAATATGCTTTATATAAAAATAACAGGTAAAAATGTATGTTATTTTAACGGTATTTGCGAATAATAATTACACTTTATTGTGGCATAAATTCTTATAATCAGGTAAAATTATAATAGTGCGGTCTGAAAATTATAAGAAATATTTAAGAATAGGTAAACCTTTTCTGTATAAGTTTTATCTGTTTTGTTAAACTATTTAAGATAGAAATGTTTTTTATGTTTTTATCTTTAAAAATAGCATAATATTGATGAGTTAATATTAATAATGAAATCTGATAATAGTAAATTTATAAAAGAAAATGTGGCAGAATTTAAAGTTCACAATATGCTAATTTATAAAAGAAGTAATTCTTTTCGTACGAATACCAAGGATTCGCATAGGCAAGAGGATACATCTAGGGATATTTTGTCAAGTATTAATCATAATAGTTTAAGAGGTAGAAAAAAAGATGGAATGGGGTTGAGTCTAAAGTTCGCTTTGCCAATCATACTTGTTTTTATGGGAGTAATTGGGTTATTCACATATTTTATTGCGAGAACGTCATCAGAAGCTATTGCAAACGAGATATTGAAAAGTGGGCTAGCAGAAGTCACATTGCTTTCTGATGTAGGTTCAATGATTATTGAAAAATCAGATAGAACTTTTTATTTATATGGTCCTAAAGGTAATTATGAGCCATGGCCAGTTGATCTGGCTTTGATAACAAAACATGATTTTTTGAAACTTGCCGGATATTTCGAAGATTTTTCATTGCCTGATGATATTTCCGGAGATTTCAGAAAGAGGCAGGAAACGCTGTTTGTTGCAAGAACAGGTGGCTTGTTAAAAAGAGTTATAAGTTATAAGTCAATAGATGGAGTGTTGCACGACTCTCAGACTTTGGCCGCATATATTCTTGTAAGTAAAAAAGAGGTAATTGATTTTTATACTCATGATCTGAAGAGTGGGTATACTCAGGAAAACCCTGGGTTATTGCTTCTTGCAAGATCAGAAAGAGGATATGAGATCGACAAGGGGAGTGAAGGCATTCTTCCGATTCAGAAAAGTAATTGGATCGAAAAATATGCTGATATCTCTGAGTGTACTATTGGTGACAGAAAGATTGTTTTTGGTACTAGAGAAGTGCCTTGTGTAGTATATGGCGGTATGGTTCAATTTACTGGAGTTATGCATAAACGGGTTAACGGTTTGGGTAAGGAAATGAAATCATTGGTATTTGACACGCCAATATTTGATAGTGATAATCATGAGATTGGGCGCGCTATTATTGCTGTGAGGGCATCGCAGATTGTAGAGAGATTTCAGAATATATATATCGTCTTTGGCATGAGCGCTCTTTTTGCAATAGCACTGTCAATTATAACTAGTTTTATTGTAGGTATGAGAGTGACAAAACCAATAAAACTGCTTATTAATGATATGAATGCGGTCGCTAACGGTGATTTGTCTCATAAAACAGAGGCTCATTCGTCTGACGAGATAGGGGTAGTCGCAAATGAGTTTAACAGAATAACAAAAATATTAAAAGTCGCATATGAAAATGAAAAAAATGCGCTTAAAATTGAGAGTGAGCTTGATATGGCAGGAGAAATTCAGTTTAATTTACTGCCGACAAAACTTCTCGATATAAGTGATATAGATATTTTTGCGGCATATCAGCCTGCAAAAGAGGTGGGTGGGGACTATTATGATCTGTTTCAGATTGATGAGAAGCACTATGGTCTGATAGTTGCCGATGTCTCTGGAAAAGGTGTACCCGGCAGTATGGTTATGGCTACAACTCGAACAATTCTGAGATTTGTAGCACAGAATAATCTTTCTACTGTGGATACTATGATTAAGACTAATTCAATGGTTGCTGCTGATATTAAACGAGGCATGTTTGTAACGGTATTTTATATTGTTCTTGATGTTGAAAATAAGAGTATTGAATGCTCTTCGGCAGGGCATAATCCAATGGTTATTCATCGTTGTAATGGTGAAATAGAATTGGTAAATCCAGGTGGAATAGCTATGGGGTTTGATAAGGGACCAGTATTTAGTAAAACAATTAAATGCGATGAGGTTAATCTGAATAAAGGGGATAGGGTAATTCTTTATACAGATGGTATTGTGGAAGCAATGAATCATAATAATGAGGAATATTCGGATCAGAAGTTTTATGATTTTATAAAAGAAAATAGTGATCTGAATAGTCATAACTTTGTAAGGAAGTTATTGGAGGATGTTGAAGAACATCAGGGAAGTAATGTTCAGCATGATGATATTACATTATTAACCTTTAGAGTTTTATAGAAGGGATATCTTGAAATGGGCGAGTTGAAGTATGAGAAAGAGATGGTTTGTAAATGTGATACAAAGCATCTTGCTGAAATTAGGCAAATGGTAAAAGATGTGGCTGCTGTTTTTTTTGTAGACAAGATGGTTGTTGGAAATGTTACTCTTGCTGTGGATGAAGCTGTTGCAAATGTCATGGAGCATGCGTATAGTGGGTTGCCAGAAGTTGGACAAGTCCATGTGAGTATAAAAGTTGAGGATGATCAGTTCATGGTGAAAGTGATGGATGAAGGTAAGAAATTCGACGCAACCTCGATAGAACCATGTGACATTAAAGAAGCGGTTAAAAAAGGTCAGAAAAATGGTTATGGTATTTATCTTATTCGACAAGTAATGGATGAAATACACTATAATTATATTAAAGATATTAAGAATGAATTGTGCATGATTAAGAAGATCCAGGACTGTGCAAATAATGCTGACAGGGAGGTAAAATAATGGCAGAACTTGAGTTGGAGTTAATTAGTAACGATAATGGGATTGCATTAATTCGTCTTGAAGGTTTTCTCGATGCGCATACTTTTGAAAAGCTTGATACTGTTATTCAAGATCTTTTTGATGAGGGTGTGGTGAATATTGCTGTGAATTTGAGTCAAGTAGAGTATATTTCTTCTGCTGGTGCTGGAGTGTTTATTGGTGCAATGGCTCAAGCGCAGGAAACTAATGGTAATATTGTTTTGGTCAGTCCTACTGAAAATGTACAAGAGGTATTTGACCTATTAGGAGTATCTCAGATTTTTACTATTCTTGATAATAATGAAGATGCAAAAAAATTACTTTCTGAATAGTTTAGCAATTCTTTTGATATCATAAATATTTTGGCTGCCTTTACTTGGGCAGCCATTTGTTTGAATCATATAAAAGTTGAATTAAAATTTTAGACATTTATATGTATTGCATAAATAACAGAGTTAGTATGGAAAATTAAGTTTGTCTAAGAATTATGACTAGGCAATAAAATGGCAGACTACTCCTGGGGGAGAGTAGTCTGACTCGGGAGGGGACGTTTTAGGCAATGCATTGCACATTGAATAAAACGTCGGGTACTACATACAAGATTATTATTCATAAATTAAGCTGTAAGATTAATTTGTTTTGTTTTTTTAGCTTCTTCATCTTCAATGGGTACTTGTTTATCCTCTTCTTCAGTCTTGACTTGTGTGCCGTAGCCCTTATTGAAGTATTTATTATAGAGGTTTTCAAGTGCATCTTCTGTCTCTGCTGCGCTGTAATACGAAGTTGTTGAAGAATAGTTCATTTCAAATACACTACTATATGCCGCAAAGTCAAAACTTGGTTCTTTTGCCTCTTTACCATCTTTTGAGCCAGTCTTTATGAAGTTGTCAAGTCCATCAAAAACTCTAGTATGGGTATCATCAACCTCTTCTTGAGTCTTATCTGGCAGTTTACCAAGTGTACCGAGAGCTTGGTCAAAGCCTTTTTGGATTGCTGCACCGATAATATCAGCAAAGCTTTGTCTTGAATCTTCAGTATTGCCACCTTCTTTATACTGCTGGCTGTTTCCAAAGAATCCTAGTGAGAAATCAAGGATTCTATCTGCGGTTTTTTCAGGTGAGAAGTAATCCATAAACTGCGCAAAAGGATCACTAGCATTAGTCTCATCTGTGTCTTCTGCATTTGAATTTTTGCCAGAGAAGAAATCGAATGGATTGATGCTGCTTCCATTAGAAGACATGCCCATGAATTCAAAGGAACCCTTCAAGCTAAAGCTAGTTTCCTGCATTGTCATGCCGTTTTCACCAGCTACTGCAATCATTGAACTATAGCTTATTTCAAAACTTGCAGAAATTGACATCATTGATGTGCTGTTTGCGTTTGTTGACCCAAGTCCTAAGCCACTCATAAGAATTTCATTTAGCTTATCTTTGAACTCGTCAAGAATGCTACTAAGTGAATTAGAACTATTAGCTTCTTCTTCAGTCTCGCTATTGGTTGCACTTGCAGCGGCATCTTTTGCTTCCTGAGAAATATTTGCACTGTCGCTAGAAGAATCGTCATCGTTCTGTTCACTCTTTACTAGCTCTGCTTTTCTAGCAAGAAAATCTACAAGTTTCTGTAACTGTTTGTCTTCAGCAAAGTTATACTTCTCGTTGTCTCCTGCTTTTTTTTCTGCTTTTTCCCAGACTTTTTCTGGAAGTGCAGCAATTTTTTCTTCGCTCATGCCACTTTCCTTTAAGGCTTTTGCGAAGGCGTCACGTACAGAATTCTGCTGAGAACTCTCTTTCTCAGTAGATTCTGCTCCATTAGTCTTATTTGCAGATTGGGTCTGACTAGAAGACGCAATTTGTTGCCAATAGCGACTAAAACTTACATTTGAAAACATACCGCTTTGATTAATTCCGCTCAACATAGTATTCCCTCCCATGGAAACTAGAACATGATATTAAATTACACAAATAAATATATTTCTTTTTAATTATTTTTTAAAGCAACCCCAATTACTTTAAAAAACTAACATTTACTGTAAATTACAGGTAATTTGAGTGTTGCTTTGTACTCTAATTATCTGCCCCATGCCAGTATTTACGGTTATGTATTATCAGACATTAGGAAAATCTTTTTTTTTGTGAAAAAAAGATTTTTTGCAAGTAAAAGTGAGGTTTTAGAGTTGTTTTGAGCGATAGGGGATACCGTGTGTTGTTTATGCAATGATGGGCAATATACTAGAGAGTGCTCCTGCTCTTTGTTTATTTGCGCGGATGTTTATAAGATCTTTTATAAAGGCATCTTGAAGGTAAAGTATGGCTTTATATTTGAATTAATAAGATATTGTTTAATAAAAAAGGTTTAGTCTATTCAGTTTTTGTATTATTCTGAGTTAATTAATAACCTTTTTCAAAAGCTGTAAACGTACGAAAAGATAGCTTGAGAATACATTTATTTGAGTTGTATATTGTTCAAGAATACTGGACATTGTGTTGAGTGTGTTTATAATGTTTTGTCATAGCTTCGTAGGTTGTCTATGGCTTTTTTAGTTAGATGAGCTATGGGGGATTCCATTATTAATTTATATACGTCTTCTTTTTTTTATAGGCTTAGTAAATTTATACTTGAGTATTTTAAGTTAATATATAATTAATGAAAACATCGTTTTTTTGTGAGTGAGTGTAGTTTTTAGTGTTTATCTAGGTATTTTAAATAGTCCGTAATGATGAAATATAAATAATGAATAAAAAAGATTTAAATAAATTAAGAGAAGACGTTTTGTTGTGTTTTGGGAGGGATGCTGCCCGTATTTTGCATCAGCTTGGAAATAGAAGAAAGCGTAAGAGTAATCCTGATTTTTTTAAAAAAATTGAGAAGTCGAAGAAACTGCTTGAATGGCGTTGTAATAATGTTCCAGAGATTATTTACCCGGATGAGCTGCCTATTGTTGAGTCCAAAGACATAATAAAGGAAGCAATCCAAAACAATCAGGTGGTGATTATAGCTGGGGAAACTGGGTCAGGTAAGACGACGCAACTACCAAAAATTTGCCTTGAGCTTGGTAGAGGTATAAAAGGATATATTGGGTGTACTCAACCGCGGCGTGTAGCTGCAGTGAGTATTAGTAGTCGTGTGGCGGAAGAACTTGGAAGTTCGCTTGGGGAGGCTGTCGGGTATCAGGTGCGCTTTGATGAACGTATTAAGCATGAGACATTTGTTAAGTTTATGACCGATGGAATCTTGCTTGCTGAAACGAGAGCTGACCCAGAGCTGTTAGCGTATGATACTCTTATTATTGATGAGGCACATGAGCGGTCACTAAATATTGATTTTATCCTTGGTTATTTGAAAAGATTACTTCCTAGAAGGCCTGATCTTAAAGTTATAGTCAGCTCTGCAACTCTTGAGGTAGAGCGTTTTGCAGAATACTTCAGTGGTGCTGAGGCTATCATTGTGGAAGGGCGAACTTATCCAGTAGAGACTATCTATCAGCCTATTGAGAATGAGAATACTTTATTATCGGTTCAGGTTGGTAAGGCTTATGAGGCTCTTATCCATGAATATGGTAATGGTGATGTTCTAGTATTTATGAGTGGTGAGCAGGAGATACGCGAGACAGTAAATTATCTTGAAAGGAAGCGATTGATTGGAGTAGAGGTGTTACCGCTATATGGTAGACTTACTCCTGCGGAGCAGCAAATGGTGTTCAAACCCGGTAGTAAGAGGAGGATTATTGTCGCAACCAATGTTGCTGAGACTTCGGTGACGGTTCCTCGTGTCAGATATGTAATTGATACAGGGCATGCGAGAATAAAAAGATATAATAGTCGAACAGGTATTGAGTCTTTACAGGTCGAGAGTATATCCAAGGCTTCAGCTGCTCAGCGTGCGGGACGTTGCGGTCGAATAGGACCGGGTGTGTGTGTGCGCCTATATAGTGAAGATGATTTTTCTGGTAGGGAAGATTATACCGATCCTGAGATCAAACGCTCGTCACTTGCGGGGGTGATACTACAGATGAATTTACTTCGCCTTGGCCGGGTCGAAGAATTTCCATTTATCGAACCACCTCCGGGGAATCTTGTTCGTGCTGGCTACAATGAACTTGAAGAGATAGGAGCAATCTCTGAGGCTGGTGAAATTACCACTGAGGGTAAACGTATAGCACGATTACCTATTGAACCAAGATTTGGAAAGATGTTACTTGTATCAATTGAGTACGGCTGTCTTGAAAAGATGCTGACTATTGTCTCAGGTCTTTCAGTGCAGGATCCTCGCCTACGTCCGGTTGATAAGCAAGAAGATGCTGATCGTGCTCATAGGAGATACCGCGATAAGTTTTCTGATTTTGTCTCTTGGCTTCATTTGTGGCGTGTTCTTGAAGATGAGCGTGAAAAGTCAGGAAGTAATAATAAGTATAACAAGTTCTGTAGGGATAATTTTTTGAGTTATCTTCGTCTACGTGAATGGTCAAATACTAGAGCGCAACTTGAGCAGGAGTTGAGAAAGTATGGCGCATTAAAGATTAAACCTCGTTACACTGAGAAGAAAAAACTTGGTGTAAATGATATCCCTGAGGAAAATTTGCATCGTGCGTTACTATCAGGATTACTTAGTCGTTGTGGTAAGTATCATGATGAGGATAAAGATTATCGTGGAGCGAAAGAGACCCGCTATCTCATATGGCCAGGATCATGCATGGCGAGGGAAAAAGCGGATTGGATAGTTTCAGCTGAAATTGTTGAAACTAGTCGAAAATTTGCGCGTACTGTTGCTAAGATAAAACCTGAGTGGCTGGAAGATGCTGCTGCTCATTTACTAAAGAGGAGCTATTCGGAGCCGTATTTTGATGAGAAGGGTGGTTGTGTGCGTGCGTATATGAATGCTACACTTTATGGATTACCGGTAGTTGAGAAAAGGCGGGTGCATTATGGTACGGTTGATCCTGAAAAATCACGTGAAATTTTTATCAAAGATGGACTTGTTGGAATGAAGCTTCACAGCAGGGTGAAGTTTTACCGGGATAATTGTAAACTGATAAATAGTGTGGCCGATGAACAGGATAAAATACGTAATAATGAGCTATTGGTAGATGATCAGGCTTTGTACCGATTTTACGATGAACGGCTACCAGATAACATATATACGGAAAAGAACTTCCAGAAGTTTGCATTTAATGAGAAGAAAAAGAAGAGCAGGGCGTTGTTCATGAAGGAAGAAGATGTTCTTTTGGAAAACCGATCTGGATTGAGTAAGGATTTATTTCCCGATAAGTTTTTTGCTTCTGGATTTGAATTTGAGCTTTCATATAAATTTGATCCGTCTCATAGAAATGATGGAGTAACCTGTAAGGTACCACTTGGGGTATTGCCTAATCTTGACCCGTCAGAGTTTGAATGGTTGGTGCCTGGGCTGTTAGGAGAGAAGATTGCTGGGATGATACGTAGTTTGCCTCGTAGCCTGAGACGTGATTTGAATCCGATATCTGATACTGTTGAGGTTCTTTGTGAAAAAATAGTAAGAGGGGATAAGACTTTTCCTGGAACTTTGGCAGAACTAATCTTTGGTGAATTTGGGGTGAAAGTTTCTGCCTCAGATTTTAGACCTAATGAATTGACACCATTTTTGAGAATGAATTTTATTATTGTTGATTCACAGAATAAGGTTGTAGTAAGTGGGCGTGATTTGTATATTTTGCAGGAAGAGTGCGCAGGGAAGAGTAGGAGTAATTTTGAGTCAGCGGAGAAAGATAAGTATGAGAATAAGAATGTCCGCTCGTGGAATTTTGAACTTTTTAGTAAGGTCTCACTTGCTGGTGGGGCAGTAGGATATCTTGGGTTAAAAGATAATTTTAAGACTGTCGCTCTTGAGGTGTATTCTTCTTCTGAAAAATCTCACCGTGTTTCTCAAAGAGGTATTTGTCGTCTAGCAATCAATTTAATGGATGTACAGTGTCGTAAAATTTTGAAAAGTCTAGCGATTACTGAGCAGGCCTATATGTATTATACTGCTATTGGTGGGGGAAAAGACAAACTTCAGCAGGATATTCTCTTAGCTGGTGTGCAATATTTGCTTTTACAAGCGAAAGTTTTACCCTCCACTAAAGAAGAATTTGAACGTTTTTGTGAAGATTTACGAATAAGTTTGTATGAGGTTGTATATAAACTTGGCGTAGCTGTGCAAGAAGCAATGATAGAAGTAGTTGAGTTCATGCGTGAGATTGAAGATTTGAGACCTAATGCTCTGAAGAAAGATGCAGTCCAAGAAATTTATGGGCAGGTGTCAAGGCTGATTTACGCAGGGTTTGTACGTGATTCAGGGGTGTCGCATACACCAGATATTCCCCGTTACATTGCAGGTATGAAGTTGAGGGTAAAAAAACTTGATGGTGCTGTTCAGAAGGACAGAGTGAGAGCTAGAGATATTAATCCTCTATGGGAAAGGTGTATGACTGCGTTTGCCAGTATTCAGAAGAATGGAGGATATTCTGAGGCGCTGGTTGAGTATAGATGGATGCTTGAGGAATATGCTGTTTCATTATTTGCTCAGGAGGTGGGGACAGGATGTAAGGTGTCACCTAAGAGGCTGGATGAGCTTTGGCAGCAAGTAGTCAAGGACTTGAAGTAAGAGGTGTTTATGTGGCAAAGTGTGAATTTAGTGTTTTTTTTAGTGAATGCTTTTCCTCAAATAAATAAGATTATAGTTTTGATAAAATTGATAAAAAGCAGTTTGGCTTAATATAATTATATTAAGCAACTGTATGAGGACTCGTATAGTTGGCTCATGGTTTGCTTTGCGTTTTACTCTTGTCTTGGGGTTAATAAAAGTTACAATAATTTGTAACTTTTATTTTTTATTTATAGGGATAGATAAAAATGTTACATAAATTCGCTAGGTATCTGGTTGATCTAGATCTTGGGAGTGTTCCAGAATTATGGGCACCTGTACTTGTGATTGGTAGCGGTATAGCTGGACTTTCTGCAGCATTGGCTGCAGCTGAGAAAAGACGTGTTGTAGTTATTTCAAAAGAAGAACTGAATGAAACGGCAACAAATTATGCTCAAGGTGGAATAGCAGCGGTACTTGCTGAAGATGATAGTTTTGAATCTCATATAAGAGACACTCTCAAAGCAGGTCAGGGATTATGCGAGCGCGATGCAGTTGAGTTACTTGTTCGTGATGGTGCGAAGCGTTGTAAAGAGCTCATAGAAACAGGCATGGACTTTGATAAAGAGGATGGTCATGTCCATTTTACTATGGAAGGGGCTCATAGTGCTCGTCGAATAATGCATTGTGATGGGGATGCTACGGGACGCCGTCTTCAGAAGTTTCTTGCGAAAAAAGTGCGAGAGCATAAGAATATTCAGCTATATGAGAATCACTTTGTTATAGATCTACTGCATGAGAATGGTGTGTGTCATGGCGCTCTTATCCAAGACAGTAATTATGGTCGTATGCTGAGTATAAAGTCACATGCAACCATTTTAGCTTCTGGTGGGAGTGGGCAGATATTTAGAGAAACAACAAATCCCTCATGTGCTACTGGTGATGGAATGGCGCAGGCATTTCGGGCAGGAGCGGTACTGCGTGATATGGAGTTCGTGCAATTTCATCCTACAACCTTATATCTTGCTGGTGCTCCGAGATTTCTTATAAGTGAGTCTGTTCGCGGTGAAGGAGCGTATCTGATTAATCAGCATGGAGAGCGCTTTATGAAGAAATATGATGAGCGTGCAGAACTTGCTCCACGTGATGTGGTTAGTCAGTCTATATTTAAAGAACTTCACAGCCGTGATGAGGAAGTTGAGATTTATCTAGATTTGCGTCACCTAGGTGAGGAGAAGATTAATAATCGCTTCCCTAATATTGGACGTATATGTTCAATGTATGGGATAGATATTGTTCATGAGTTAATCCCGGTTCGTCCGGCAGTACATTATTTTATGGGAGGGGTCAAGACAAATCTTGACGGTGAGACAACTGTTGAGCGCTTGCTTGCAGCAGGAGAGGTCGCTTCTACTGGTGTGCAAGGAGCAAATAGGCTCGCTTCAAATTCCTTGCTTGAGGGCTTGGTGTACGGGCATAGAGCCGGTAAGAAAGCAGCGACTTATTCTGAGCTTCAATACTCACCACTAAAGATTGTAAGAGGATTTGAAGAGGCAAGGCTTGCTCCATTAAATTTGTCTGACATGCTTCAGTCTTTAAAAGCACTTACTTGGAGGCAGCTTGGAGTGTTTAGGGATGAAAAAAAGCTCGGAGAAGCCTGTAAAACCATTGCCTTTTGGGGTAAGTATGTGTTTAGTGAACAATTTCAGGCCCGAGGTGGATTTGAAGTTCAGAATATGTTGACTGTCGCAGGGCTTATTGCTGAATCAGCGTATAGGCGCCAAGAGAGTCGTGGTGCTCATCAGCGTGTAGATTATCCTGATGAAGATGCAAGTATTGGTCACACAGAGATGTCTATCGATATATTGGAGGATACAGGCAGTGTTGGATGGTAAGATTTGCAATATTGCTTTTCAGCTTGAAGAGATGGCAAAAAAATACCCTCAAAAGAGAGCTGTGGTATTTCCATTTTCTCGTGATAAAAGAGGAAATGTTGCTTATACTCATCTAACCTTTTCTGAGCTTTCAGCTCTGAGTTCTGAATATGCAGCTGGGTTTGACAGGTATGGGATCACCCGTGGTGTAAAGACTCTGGTAATGCTCCGGCCAAGTCTGGATTTTTTTGCCGTTGTCTTTGCTTTGTTCAAAGTAGGAGCAGTGCCAGTTCTTATTGATCCTGGGATGGGTGTTGACAGACTTTTGCATTGTATAGAGTCTGTGAAACCTGAGGCTATGATAGGAATTGAGTTGGCGCATCTTATGAGAACATTTAAGAAAAAGTACTTCAAATCAATAAGGTATGCTGTTACTCAGGGGCGGCGTTGGCTATGGAGTGGTAAAACTCTTGAGGAGTTACAACTAATTGGCGAAAAGTTTGAAGTGACTTGCACTGCTGAAGATGAGTTGGCGGCAATTCTATTTACAACAGGAAGTACCGGCCCTGCTAAGGGGGTGGAGTATGAGCATGGTATGTTTGTTGAGCAGTGCAGGATTATTCGTGATACTTATAAGATTGGTGCGGAGGATATTGATCTACCTACTTTTCCTTTGTTTGCACTTTTTTCTGTAGGGCTAGGAATGACTGCAGTTGTGCCGGATATGGATCCTACTGCTCCAGCCAAAGTAGATCCGAGAAAAATTATAGAGGCTATAAATAAACAAGGGTGTACTTTTTCATTTGGTTCTCCAGCTTTATGGGGTAGAGTAAGCAAATATTGTGTAAAAAATAATGTAAAACTTCCAAGTTTAAAAAAAATTCTTATGGCTGGGGCTCCTGTGCCTCCTGAGACTCATGAAAGACTACTGAATCATATTTTGCCAGAAGGGGCAGAAACACACACACCATATGGTGCTACAGAGAGCCTTCCAGCATGTGATATGCTTGGTAGTGAGGTGCTTGCTGAAACGGCAAAAGCTACAATTGAAGGTAAGGGGTTCTGTGTTGGTCGACCGGCTGATGGAGCATTAGTGCGCATAATTCGTATGAGTGATGAGGCTATATTTGAGTGGAGTGATGATTTCGTTCTGCCCGTTGGTGAGGTCGGAGAAATTACAGTTAGAGGTAAAAATGTAACAAAGTGCTATTATGAACTTCCTGAAATGACAGCTCTTGCTAAAATTAAAGAAGGTGGTGCGGTTGTTCATCGCATTGGAGACCTTGGATACTTTGATGATCAAGGCAGAGTCTGGTTTTGTGGTCGAAAAAATCATAGAGTTGAGACTAAAGAGGGTACTATGTATACTGTTTGCTGTGAAGCAATTTTTAATCAGCATATAGATGTCTTCAGGAGTGCACTTGTAGGTGTTGGTGAGCTTGGCGATCAGAGACCTGTTGTTATTATTGAGCCAATAAAAGATTTTCCAGTGGATAAAATTCAGAATTTTAAAGAGCAATTATTGAATCTGGCAAGTGAGAGGAATGTGACAAAAAATATAAAAGATATTCTTTTTTATAAAGACTTTCCTGTTGATATAAGGCATAATGCCAAAATTAACAGGGAGAAACTGGCAACATGGGCTGCTGCAAATATATAGCTGTGGTTGAATCATATAGCTAGTGTGAGTTAATTATGGTGTTTATCTATATTTATAAGTCAAAATAGTATAATTTATAGATTTAACTTGACTTATTAGTAATTATGCTTATTTTTATGATAATATTTTGTCACCTATTGCAATTTGGGGTATGGATTTGTATACTAATTATAATATTTAGTATATATAGTGTATTTAGGATTTGTTAATTAGTTAATTAATTCTTTTTCAGGTAAATATAAATTAGTAAATGTTAATTAAGGAGTTTTCAAAATGGCAGTACCACGTCACAAGTTGAGCAAGATGAAAAAACGTCAGAGACGCTCTCATCATGCTATGAGTGCAGTAACTAGTGCTGAATGTCCACGCTGTAGTTCAGCAAAATTACCTCACAGAGTATGTGACACCTGCGGTTACTACAAAGGTGTAAAAAAGGTAGAAGTAGAAGCATTCTAAAGAGGCATATGCGCCGCACTACATGCAAATGTGTTTAGTGCGGTTTTTAATAGATATAGAGTCAACTTTAATTGTAAATTATTTTGTGGAAGCAAGTAATATCGTTCTGTTTTGTTGTGATCAATTGAGTTTAGTAGATCTGAAGAGATAGGATATTTTATGCGTCTAGCCATTGATGCTATGGGAAGTGATAACGGCTGTATGCCAATCGTTCAGGGGGTTGTTGATTGGATAAAAGACAATAAAGGGGTTGTTGTTGTTTTGGTGGGAAATCGAGAGGTTCTCCTTAAAGAGCTTGGAAAATATGGTCTTGATGATAGGCATGATCAGATTGATATTGCTCATTGTACAGAAGTTGTTGAGATGGGGGATAAGTTTGAGGTTATTAAGAAAAAGAAAGATAGCTCAATCAATAAAGCTGTGAAGTTATTGAAGGATAAGGAAGTTGATGCAGTCGTCTCAATGGGGAATACAACAGCAACTGTTGGCGCTGCGACACTTGGTTTGCGTCATGTAAAGGGGGTGCGAAGAAGCGGTATCTCTGTTACTATTCCGAGTGGTGATTCTTTTTGTATGGTTTGTGATATGGGCGCAAGTGTAAATTGTAAGCCAAAACATCTGGCAGATTATGGAATAATGGCGTCTATTTATTCCAGTGAGGTCTTAGGGGTGAAGAATCCAAGGGTCGGGGTTTTAAATGTAGGGGAAGAACGAGGTAAAGGTCACGCTTTGGTAAATGAGGTGTTCGAGCTTCTTGAACAGGCGCCGATAAACTTTATCGGCAATGTTGAAGGGTGCGACATGTGGAATGGCTCATGTGATGTTATAGTATGTGATGGGTTTGTTGGTAATGCTATGCTAAAGTGTGCTGAAGGTGTAGTTCGTGCTACAGGGGGTTGGATTAAAGAGGCAATTTTAAATGCTGGTTTTTTTGGGAAACTTGGAGCATATTTTACAAAACCTCTTTTGAAAGCTGCGTTTTCAAAAGGTGAGTCAAGTACTTATGGAGGTATGCCTTTGCTAGGGGTGAATGGGATTTGTCTGATAGGACATGGGTCCGCAAAGCCTCTTGGTGTGTACAATGCGCTTAATAATGCGAAACAGTGTGTTGATGTTGATTTAACAAGGCTTATTGCTGAAAAGACAGCTATTCTTCATGAAAAAATAAGTGATAACGAGTAGATAGGAGTAGATATATGGAGTTGCCGCGTTTGAGACAGGTTAAAATTGCTGGTACAGGATCATATTTGCCTGAAAAGAGATTGACAAATGCTGATCTTGAAAAAATGGTAGATACAAATGATGAGTGGATTGTACAACGCACAGGAATGCGTGAAAGACGCGTGGCTGCTGCTGATCAGGCTACAAGTGACCTTTGTATTATTGCTGCAAACAGAGCTATTGAAAATGCTGGTATGACCGCAGATGACATTGATCTGATAATTGTTGCAACAGTTACTCCTGATACTATTTTTCCCTCTACTGCGTGTAGGGTGCAGCATGGAATTGGTGCAAGGCAGGTGCCGGCGTTTGATTTGGCGGCAGCTTGCAGCGGTTTTATTTATGGGTTATCAATGGCTCGTACCCAGATTGCGAGTGGAGTGATTAATAATGCTCTTGTTCTTGGTGCTGAGGTGTTGACAAGATTTACAGATTATACGGACAGAGGGTCATGTATTCTATTTGGCGATGGTGCTGGTGCTGCGGTTCTTACTTCAGCATCTGATGACTCAATAAGTAAAATTATTGATACTCATATGGCTTCAAATGGAGCTGAGGCAGATATGCTGATTCTCCCAGGCGGTGGAAGTCTCAATCCGCCTAGCCAGGAGATGCTTGATAAAAAACTAAATTATATGGTAATTAAAGGTAGAGCTGTATTTAAACAGGCTGTATCGAATATTGTTAGATTGGTTTTTGAATCGTTGGAAAGATGTGGGTATGATCGAGAAGATATTGATATGATTATACCACACCAAATGAATGCTAGAATTATTGAGAGTGCAGCAAAAAGGCTGGGTATTCCGATGGATAAAATATTTATGAATCTTGATAAGTATGGTAATACAAGTGCGGCAACTATACCGATTGCGTTAGATGAGGCACAGAGACAGGGTGTCATAAAACGAGGTGATTTGTTGAGCCTTGTTACCTTCGGTGGCGGATTGACTTGGGCAAGCGCACTAGTTAAATGGTAGTATTGGTGCCTTTATTTTAAATTAGTGTCTTATATTGTGGATATGTTTGGTTGGGCAGTGGGTGCTTAAATAGGGGTTAGGTATGAATATTAGCGGTTTCTTTCTGTTTCCTGGGCAGGGCGCACAGGTTATAGGTATGGCTAAAGAATGCTTTGATGCAGGCGGCTATGCAAAAAGTTTGTTTGAAGAAGCAGACGATATTCTAGGTTTTAGCCTCTCTGATCTTGTCTTTAATGGCAGTGATGAGGAACTTGCTAAAACAGAGAATTGTCAACCAGCTCTGCTTGTTTCATCTCTGGCTCTTTTTGAAACTTTAAGAGAGAGATGTAATGTCGAAATAACTGGTGCCGCTGGACTTTCTTTAGGTGAGTACACTGCTCTTGTTGCTCTTGGAGCTATTGATTTTGCTGATGCCCTTGTGTTGGTCCGTAAAAGAGGTGAGCTGATGGAAGCTGCGGGTGCTGGTAAAGAAAGTGGCATGGCTTCAATCATTGGACTTGAAGATGTACTGGTCGAGAGAGTTTGTGAAGAGGCAAGTGACTCTGGCATTGTAGTGGCTGCAAACTATAATTGTCCGGGGCAGCTTGTGATATCAGGTGAGAAGGTGGCTGTTGAAAAAGCAATGGGGCTTGCAAAAGAAGCAGGTGCAAGGAGAGCTATTGCTCTAAATGTAAGTGCAGCATTTCACTCTCCTATTATGGAGCCAGCTAGAGCTGGTCTTGCTAAAGCTTTGGAGGAAGTGTCTATTTGCGAGTTTGAAGGTACATTTATAAATAACGCCGATGCAAAGGTATACACAAAACCCGATGAAATTAAAGAGTCCCTTGCCCGGCAGCTTGTATCACCAGTTCGTTGGACTCAAAGCATGCAGCTTGCTTCAAAATCTGGAAATAAGATGTATTATGAGTGTGGTCCAGGAAAAGTTTGCCAAGGTCTTATGAAGCGTATTGATAAGGGGTGTGACGTAACAAGTGTCTATTCGTTAAAAGTTATTGAAGGCTTGCAGGAACAGTAAATAGATATAAGCTTGCTTTTATTGTAATTTGTGTAATACCTTAAGACTGGAATAATATTTTTAGATAATTTTAGACTTTATGCTGCTTGTTAATATGTGTGTGGTTTACTAGAAGTAGTATTCAGCTAATTTAGTAAGAGATTGGAATAATTAATATGAGTAAAAATGCTATAGTAACAGGTGGCGCAAGAGGTATTGGCGAAGCAATCTGCAGAAAGCTTGCCGCAACTGGGCAAAATATAATAATATGGGATGTTATGGAAGATGCAGCTAAAGATACAGCTGAGAAAATTGCAAATGAATTTGGAGTTAAAACTTCTGGTAAAGCTGTCGATGTAACTAATAGTGGAGCTATTAAGGCTGCAGTTGAAGAGGCTAAAGAGGAATTTGGCTCTATTGATACTCTTGTAAACAATGCGGGTGTGACAAGAGACGGTCTTATGATGCGGATGAAAGAAGAAGATTGGGATTTTGTGCTGAATATAAATCTCAAAGGTGTTTTTCTTTGTACGCAGGCTGTTGCAAAGATTATGGCAAAACAGCGTAGTGGTTCAATTGTTAATATTGCGTCCGTTGTTGGTTTGATGGGAAACCCTGGGCAGGCAAATTATTCTGCATCAAAGGGCGGCGTTATTGCGCTAACTAAGACAACAGCAAAAGAATACTCAGGTCGTGGAATTCGTTGTAATGCGGTTGCTCCTGGTTTTATCAGTTCAGCAATGACAGATAAAATGACAGATAAAGCTCGTGATATGATGCTAGGATTTATTCCTCTTAAGGTACTAGGTGCACCAGAAGATGTAGCTAAAGCTGTAAATTTTCTAAGCAGTGAAGAGGCTTCTTATATTACTGGTCAGGTTCTTCAAGTTGACGGTGGAATGATTATGTAGTAATGCTTTGTATTTCAGTATATCGTATTGTTTTATTGTGTAAAAAAGTTGTGGAAAGATTTTAAGGTTATACTGGACATATATAGTAAATTATGTATAATTCCGCATAAATATTATGTTTTTGTAGATATATTAATGCTGTTTTATTATAAAAAGGAAAAAAAATGGATAGAAAAGAAATTGAAGGTAAAGTAATTGACATTATTTGTGATCAACTTCAGGCTGAACGTGAATCAGTTACTCTTGAGACTTCTTTCGTTGATGATCTGAACGCTGATAGTCTTGACATCGCTGAACTTACTATGGAATTTGAAGATGAATTCGATATTGATGTTCCTGAAGATGGTGAGCCTCCTGTAACTGTTGGCGACATTGTTAATTTTATCGAAAAGGAACTATCTTAATCCATTGAAAATATATTATGGATTGCTAGTACTTAAACGGTATTTGTGCAATTTTGGTGCATGCGCGTTGAACAGCGCATGCACGTAATTTAATGTGATACTAGAGCATAAATGCATTTTCGCGGTTAAGTTGTAAGTAGATAAAATATTAAAGAGTTTTGAGAGAAGACCTTTCATATTGTTGAGAGATAAAAGAATAAGAATATGACTAAAACGATTGAACTTAGAAGAGTTGTTGTTACTGGTGTTGGGCTGGTTACTCCTGTAGGAATAGGCACTCAGGAAAGTTGGGACTCTATTCTAAAAGGTGTTAGTGGAGCTGCTACTTTTGATGATAGTATAGATCATGCAGGGTTCAGTGTACATTTTGGGTGTCAGGTAAAAGGTTTTGACATTGAAAATTATATGAATCCGAGAGAAGCAAAAAGGGTTGATAAATTTGTGCATTTTACAGTTGCCTCAGCTCATATGGCTAAAGAAGATGCAGGGCTTGAATTAGATAAAATCAACCTTGATCGTTGTGGATCTATTTTTGCCAGTGGTATAGGTGGTATACTCTCAGTTGAGCAACAGCTTAGGAAATATTTAGAAAATTACGGTGATGGTGAAGGTGATAAACCTAGAAAAGCTGCAAAGAGAATTTCACCATTTAGCGTTCCATTATTAATGGTAAATGCCGGGTGTGGTCAGGTTGCAATTGAGCTTGGATTTAAAGGGGTAAACTATGCACCTGTTACTGCGTGTGCTTCTGGTTCGCATGCTATTGGTCTAGCATTTAGGCATATTCAGGTAGGTGATGCCGATCTTATTGTTACAGGTGGTAGTGAGGCCGGTATTGGTATTATGGGGCTTGGTGGGTTTTCTAGTATGAAAGCATTATCTACTAGAAATGATAATCCATCAAAGGCTTGTAGACCATTTGATTTAAATCGTGATGGTTTTGTAATGGGCGAAGGTGCTGGAAGCATTGTGCTTGAAGAATTGGAACATGCAAAAGCTCGCGGTGCAAAAATTTATGCTGAAGTGATTGGTTATGGTTTTACTGATGATGCTTCTCATATTACTGCACCAAGTGAAAAAGGTGAAGGTATTGCAAGAGCAATGAGTATTGCAATGGAGCAAGGTGGAGTAAAGGTAGATGAGATTGACTATATCAATGCTCATGGTACATCTACTCCATTAAATGATAAATCAGAATGCGCTGGAATAAAGCTTGCATTGGGTGATGATAATGCTAGTAAGGTGTCAGTAAGCTCTACAAAGAGTTGTACTGGTCATATGCTAGGAGCTGCAGGTGGTGTTGAGCTTGGTTTCTGTGCTTTAGCGATACGTGATGGTATTGTTCCTCCAACTATCAACTATGAAACACTTGATCCTGATTGTGATCTTGATATAACTCCAAATATTGCAAAGAAACGTGATATTAAATTTGCAATGTCAAATTCCTTAGGATTTGGTGGGCATAATGCTTCACTTCTTTTAGGAAGATATGAAGAGTAGCTGAGTATTTACAAGTTTATAGTGTTATAAGGGTGTGGATTTTTTCCACACTCTTATTTTTTTAAGTAATATTGACAGAGCAGTTTTTGCAAATTAAATATTACATTTGTTAGTTTGTATAATAAAATTAAAAAAAGAATAAAGTTTCGTTTACAAGTAGAAAAAGTTACTGTATAATTATTATGGGAATAATGTAGTATAATTATACATTAAGGTCGGATAGATTAAATATTTGGTTAATTATGGATGCTCTGATTAATGATGGCATTAATAGTAATTCTGTATTGGAGAATACTAGAAATGCTCAAAAACAATATGATGTATATTCTGCTCTGGATGCGTCTATCGTATCGCCAGATATGGCGTTATCTGTAGGTGTTGATGTTGAGATAGGTGAAAAAAGTGATGATGAACGGAAGACAATTTTAACCGGTTTAAATGCCGGCTCAAATATTCTTAGTATTTCAAACTCTACCCAAGCCAAAGTTGCTCCTGATCTGAATGAACTTCAGTCTGGTCAGGATATTAATAATCGATTACAGCTAGTAAGTTCAGGATTGGATAATATAAAGAGTAGCATTGACCAGTTAGCGTCTCAGATAAAGCAAGGTGAAGATTACTCAAAAAATACGGTTGTTCAGGAAGCTTTTGGCCAGATAAACGATATTATTGAAAATTCGAGGTATGCTGGTAAGCCAATATTTACAGCTCTTGCAGATAAGTATTCAATATCTGCATTTGATGAGGCAACTGTATCAGGATTTACAGGGGAAAAATATTCAGCTATTCAATCTACAATATTAGCCAGTGCAGATAGTGTTGCTCAGAATCAGGGTGGGATTACTGTAACTAAAACAGCTGAAACATTTGTAATCGCTAATAATAATAGTGAAACAGTTTTTTCTTTTCCCAAAAGCACTCCACTTGATAAAATTAATCAGACTATTCTTGATGTTACAGGGGATTCGTCAACATCTCCTCTGGTATACTTTAAAAGAGACAATAGTGCCAAACCTACTTTTGATGTGGAAGAGAGAGAACCAGTGCAATTTGCTGTTTCTTTAAATATTTCATCTCTTGAGGGACAATTATTTTCACCTCCACTAGATACTTATGCTTTTGAAAATATTGAAGAGGTAGCTGAATTTGATTCATCACTTTCAGGGATGAATGATAGATTTAATGAGCGTAGAGCAAGGGCAGGAAGTGAGTTTGCCGAAGGTGGGATTCTTGATGGTGGTAAAACTGACTATGTAAGTATTAATGATGATCTTGTGACTAGGTATAAAAAAGCAAATGACAGTCTTGGAGCTGATAGGCGTGGTGATGACGGCTTTGGTGTCACTCCGGTTAATCCAGGAGAATCATCTGGATCTCTTACTGGGGGGAGTGAGCTTAGGGATAAAGCAAAAAGTACAAATTTTTCAAAGAATTTTGATGCTTCTGGTTCTAATGATGATGTGATGTTGCTTCCTGAGCAAGGAAGAACTTTACCTTATGTTACACTGAAACAGCGTGAATCTGGGGGTGCTGGGTATGGATCACTTGGCCAGTTTGGAAAGAAGTTTCAGGGTGGAGCTCAGGATTACATTTTAATTGATGAGTTTGATAGTAATCGAACTATGTTTGAAAGAGAAAATTTAATTCGGGGTGGAGGCATATTCGATCAAATACAGCAGATAGCAGAAAAAGATGAATATTTATTTAAGGAATATGGCCAAGAATCTGCACAAGAAATACATACTATTGATAAGAATAGAGTTTTAGATAACCATTTGTCGAGTTTTGAAAATAATTCAAAAAATTCAAATTTAGAAATGGTGCGTGAGGGAGATCTTTTTATTGAGGATAAAAAAAATCCGAATGCGACTTATATTTTAAATACTGTAGAACAAGACCTTAATTTAGAAAAGAGTATGGGCAATTTTAGTAATAATTCTTATGCCGAACAAACTTCTGCTGTAGATGATTTGGAAAAGACGGAGGCCCAGGGTGAAGGTGGTAAGGCAACAGAAAATACTTTTGATTCACAAATAACAGATTTTTCTAATAAAGGTAGGTACATTGGAACAAACCCAGTGAAAGAGCTTGAAAGTATTCATGGTGTAATTTCTCAAACTTTGATGTTTACACTTAGAGGCAATATTGGTGCAATGGATTATGTTATCGCTGCAGGTGTTTCAGTAGATACTCTTTCTCTTGCTATTAATACCACAACCAGTTTTACAGGAGTAACTGCAAATAGCGCAAATGGCAGAATTTCCCTTGCTGGTACGATTTCACGACAGGAGGTAGCAATGGTCGGTGGAATTGATAATGAAGGGAGCTCAAATTTCAATAATAATGGTGGTGAAGCAGATTTTGGGCAAGAAAACAATAGAAATGCTTTTGAATCTTCTTCAAATTTACAAAGTATTGAAGAGAATTTGGTTCAAGATAATTCACCTGCAAATACCTTTGGGTTGGCAACTCTTCAGTCAGGTATTGACCTAACAGATTTAGGATTTGCTAGGGGGCGAGCAGGTAAGTATAACCTTGATACATTTAAGGAGAAGGAAACCCCTGAAGAATTGGTTAAAAATCCTCAATTAGCCAGGAGAATTATTTCAAATGCCTATAAATCCTTGGATATAATTCAAAATAATATTGATTCTATCAGTAGTCTTAATCAAAGAAATACATATGACGCTCTTGAAATGGTTGGTCGTAAAATATTAGATAAAGGTGTAAATGAAATACTCTCATTTGAGGAATCTGAGAAAATATTGAATAATATTTCTGTTGGTATTAGTAATAGTGTTAGTGCTGATGGTGGTCGTGGATTTGGAGATAGTCCGATTGCTTCATTAAATTTGTTATCAAATATTGATAATGTACCTCTGGAAAATTATACACAAGAGCCTGACAATATTCAAAAAAATTATTTAACTGAGCGTCTTAATCGTTATCAATCTATGTTTGATTATGAAGATAGTGCAATTAATTTCGATGGCGAGCAAAAAATAAGATATTATCAAGAAAACAGTACTGGGGGTACTACTACGCAATTAGAACTGTCAAAATTTGAAGAAAATATTACAGATGCTAGAGCTAGATTGCAGGAGTTACAAGATATTTATGAAATAGGTGGGCAGAATAGAGAAGATTACAGAGAAATTATTCAACGTGCAGAGGATAGATATTTTACTAATATTGAAGACGTTAAATTAACCATACGTGAACTTGGACGTGTACTTGAACGTGAAGATTCTGATAAAGAAATAATTGAGAAGGGTCAGAGTGCAAAACTCTTTGACGAACGTCAGGCTCAGCTCGAAAACGCAGGGGTAAATAATTTATTTAGTGTTGACGGTTTAACGATAAATCAAGATGGGCTTCAATCACAATCGGCTGAGATTGAAGGTAATGTACAAAATGCTGGTAGTAGATTGAATGGAACTCAAAATTATGAAAAATTTTTAGTAGGTTATACCGAATTTTTAAATCGAAATACTAATGAGTTGACTGCTCCAGCTGTAGGCATGGATTCATTAACAACACGACCGGCTGTTGCGGTTACATCTTCTGCGCAAGGGGAGACAGAGCGAACCGACCTCTTTGAAAATGGAAAATATAAGAGTGTGGTAAAACTATTTGAGGATAAGATAGGTACCGTTATGGTTCATGGGCAAGGATATACAATTAATGACTTAGAGGGTAGTTTTGTTAAAATGCTCGAGAGTGAACCGGAGGTAGTAAAATCAGTTCTTGATAAAGCCTTAGAAGATATTGATGCCATTCGTAATGATATAGCTGATTTACAGACACAGGAGCTTGAGTACGCTGGTGATGCTCTGCTTGCTGCTATTACTATGTATGGATCAGATCTGAGTGCTGATAATCCTGAAGGAATAAAGAGATCTGTGGCTAATTAATTTTATCTGCATGGTCATTTTATTAGTAAATATTATTTTATATTATTAATTGAGTATAAATATTGTAATGACAAATTGCTGACACTATTTGAAGAAATAATGTGCTGACGCATAAATTTAGAACTTGGTGACAGATGATAAATTTAATCTTAAGCAGTAAAGAAAGTGAGCTTATCTTATCTGCTCAAAATTAAATAATGTATAATGTTGATTTAAACTATAAATAAGAGCTTAAATTGGTTTGCCATCTTCAAAGTCATGTAACCAGTGGTAATCGTCTCTGTATGTTTTCATGATTTCTTCTTCGTTAAACCAGAGGTTGATTTCGCGAACAGCACTTTCATTAGAATCGCTACCGTGGATCAGATTGAATCTTCCACTCATTCCCATATCACCTCTTATTGTTCCGGCATTTGCTTCGTGGCATTTTGTAGATCCAATAATTTTTCTGCAGACTTGTGGCGCATTCATTCCTTCTATTACCATAGGCACAACCGGACCTGATGTAATAAATTTGATCAGGCTTTCAAAGAATGGCTTTTCTTTATGTTCAGCATAATGTTCTTCAGCAAGCTTTCTATCGACTATTATCATTTTCATAGCAAGAATAGATAGCCCTTTCTTTTCCAGACGTGAAATTATCTCTCCAATGTAACCTCGAGCAACACAGTCTGGTTTGAGTATTAACAGGGTAGTCTTCATGTTTTCTCCTTATATAAGTTTTACCAATTAAGTGTGGGTAAGTATAAATTTATTGTACAGATATTCAGTTTCCGTATCGGATAAAATATACTCGAAATCATTTGTTAAAATTTCTCTGAAATGGTGTATGTCTTTTATAGCACTTTGAGAGGCATTTTGCGAGAATATTTTATAATAAGTATTGTTTCTAAGTGACCTTATTTCATCCTGAAATACTTTTGAAATAACCATATTGTTTACAAATGTAGCTTTTGGATGTTTATGTGAATAGAAATGACTGAGCTCAAAGTCAACTTCATAGCACTTTTGAAAAGTAAACTGGTATATAATAAATATGGACTTTTTTTGGATATATTGTAACTCATATATGTCAGGTGATTTTTTTGCTATTCTATAGGTTTGTCCAAGTTGAGTAATTGCTTCTGTGCCGTTAAGGTTTACTGGGAGGGGGAGCGAGTAATAACTGTTTCCCACGTCAAGAAGATAGCGTTCTCCCGAATACTCTAGTATTGTGATACGGTGAGTTTTGGGAGGGATTGTTTTCTTATTCATTATGACGCGTGCGAGTAGTGGGGTTACATTAAGGTTGAGGTATTTCATTGCATTGTAGAGTAGTTTGTTATGTTCAAAACAATATCCACCTTTACCTTGTACAATAAGTTTGTTTATTAAAAAATCAATATCAAGTTGAAGATCAAAACCTAGAAGTACGGGGATGCTAGTAAATGGAAATTTTTCTAAATGATGTTTTATAATTTGTGTTATGCCTTCGAGAGTAATTTCGGGGCTTGTAATATTGAGTGAATCGAAATATTTCCTTAATATATTCATTTTTGCCTACCTTCTTGCATTAATGTTGTAGTTGTGTGTCAATCAAAACATGCTGCAATTCTCATTGTAAGTTTATCAATACCTGTTTCATTAAGGCAAGATATGTTGATAGGATCAGGCATATTGTATGCATTGATTAAGTTTTGGATATTAATTTTAACAGGTAAATCAGATTTGTTCATGACGGGTAAAATTATGTTTTGATTTTCGGCGGTAACAGCTTCTATAGCAGTATAATCATCAACAGTAAGTTCGCGTGAACTGTCTAAAACGAGAAGAATTAAGTCAGCAGTTTTAAGAATTTTTTTTCCTCTTTTTATGGCTTCTTCTTCTGCTTGTTCAACGTTTTTACGAAATCCTGCAGTGTCTATGATATGAGTATAGTAACCTTCAATGTCAATGTAGTCTTTTACCGCATCTCTTGTTGTTCCAGCAATATCGCTTACTAGAACTCGCTCATAACCGCATAGAAGGTTTAGCAACGAACTTTTACCTACGTTTGGAGCTCCTGCAAGAGTGACAATTCTTGGTCTTAGCAAAGCAAGGATTTCTTCAATGTTTACTGGTTCAGAAGCTTTTAGCTTATTAATTGCCTGCAAACAGCAAAGAGCTTGGGTCTCTGTTTTTGTTTGAGGAAGAATGGTCTGTAGTAGGCTGAGATTTTCGTCGTTATTGCTAAAGAAAATACTGCTAGGATCTGCTTCGCTGTATCCCATATCGGTGAAGTAATTGAGCAGAGCTAGAGCAGAAGCACTGCCTCCGTGCCCTGTAATTATTCTACAAGTTGAACTATAAGCACATATTACAACTTCATCAATTATATCGCCTGTTTTATTGTCATTTATTACTCCGTAAATTAGCTCTCCAGCTTTTAAGCTAAAGTCCCTACATCTGATTGTATCAATTGATTTGTCAGTCTGCTTTATCTTTGACTCATCTGCTGTAAGTATGAGTATAGATATTCCACCTCTACCGAGGTTGGTTGCTAGTAGTATTTGATTTTTCATAAATTAATCTTTAGTATAAAAAATTTAATAATAATATTAATATATTATATATGTTTGACAGAAGAGTATCAAGTAACATAGAGATAATAGGACAAAATAAGGTGATTGTGAATTATCTTGCAATGTTTTTTTTTATGTGTTAAAATTATCGCCAATAAAGTATAGCATTAATACTATATAATTTATTGGTTGTAGGTCTGGTGTTTTTGTTAGTAGTTTTTTAGTATAGAAAGCGCACGATAAGTATGTATATCACAATGATTAGCTCCGAAATGAGTCCAGCAGCTAAGGTAGGAGGACTCGCAGATGTTGTAAGCGCTCTTTCAAGTGAGATGATTGATAGAGGACATAAAGTTGAAGTAATACTTCCGATGTATTCATGTATGCGCTACGACCAAATTGAAGATTTGCATTGTGTTTATGAAGAGCTTTGGGTGCCATATTACGACCAATGGAGACCAGAAAAGGTCTTTAAAGGTATCGTTCATGGTGTTGATACTTTGTTTGTTACATGTTCTGATTATACTCAGCGCGAGAATGTATATGGTTATGATAATGATATAGATTTATTTGCGTACTTTTCTAGAGCCGCCCTGGAATTTATGTTCAAGACTGACAGAAAACCTGAGATTATTCATTGCCATGACTGGAGTTCAGCACTTGTTCCAGTGATTTATTATGAAGTTTATGGTGGATTAGGATGGAATAACTCAAGAGTTGTCTTTACTGTTCATAACAATGAGTGCCAGGGGCAGTGCTGGTATGGTGGGCAATTATTGGATATGATTAATATGGATTATCATGCTGTTGCTAGTCAGAGTAAGTTGCTGGATCCACTTAGACCAGGTTGTATAAATATGATGAAAGGAGCTTTCGTTTATTCTAATTTTATTACAACTGTATCACCTACATTTGCAGGTGAACTTAAAACTAGAGAGTTTGGCAGAGGGCTTGATCCTATTCTAAATAAGTTTTCTGAAAAGTTTGGTGGTGTGATAAATGGTATTGATTATAATATGTGGAATCCGGCAACTGACAGGTCTCTAAAGTCTACATATACATATGATTATATTGATAAAAAGTATGAAAATAAAACTGCACTTCGTGAGTGGCTGCATCTGTCGGATGAGTGGAAACCTATCGTTGCATGTGTAACAAGACTTACCGCTCAGAAAGGGGTACATCTGCTAAAACATGCTATTAAGTATACTCTAGAAAAACATGGGCAATTTGTACTACTTGGGGATTCACCAGATCCTAAGATTAATGATGAATTCTGGGCATTAAAGAATCAGCTTGAAGGCAATCCTAATGTTCATATGTGGCTCGGATATCATGAAGATCTCTCGCATATGATATATGCCGGGAGTGATATTTTTGTAATACCTTCAATGTTTGAGCCATGTGGGCTTACTCAGATGATCTCACTACGGTATGGGACAGTACCGGTTGTGCGTAAAACAGGTGGGCTTGCAGATACTGTTTTTGATGTTGATCATTCAGGAAAAGGCCTCGCTAATTCTAATGGGTATGTATTTGAGGGAATTCGTGAGCATGACTTGGAATACGGCCTTGGTAGAGCTATTGACTGCTGGTTTAATCATCCTGACACATTTAGGAAATTAGCTATAAATGGCATGCATTATGATTATTCATGGAAAAACCCAGGGAATGATTATGAAAATATTTATAATTTTATTAAGGTATAACTATCAAAATAACCGATATAATAAAATATTAAGGGTTAAAATTTAATTTAGATAAAGGATATTATGAAGGCCGAAAGAACAACAAAACTTATAAATGCACATGGCTTTCATGTAAGACCAAGTACAACATTTGCTGCATTGGCGAATAAATTTGAGTCTAGAATCGAAATTACCGCAAATGGTGGAGCGCCAGTTGACGCCAAAGCAACAATTATGCTTATGACTCTTGGTGCCAGTATGGGAGCTGAGATCAAAGTTTCTGCGGAGGGAGATGATGCTGAAGAAGCTGTTGATACGCTTGTTGCTCATATTGATGATAGCTTTGGAGGAATTGCGTGAATCAGCAGAAGCCGATAAATGCGATGGAATTTAGAGAGGTAGTAGACAAGACCGAGGCGTTGCTCGTGGAAAATTTGCTTGAATCTGCTTTCGAACCGATGAAGGATAGAGATGCTGCTGGGAGGTTTATTAAAATAGCGCCTGATGTTGATAAATTATGGGTACTAGAAATTGAGGGTTCTATTTCTGGAACTTTATCTGTAAATCCTGTAAAGGAAAAGAATGGTGTTTGGTTTATAAATAATTTTTGCGTTGCTCCTTATTGGCGACGAGGAGGGCTTGCGAAATTTATGTTGAGCAAGTGCTTTGAGTATTTAGATGAACGTGATTGCAAAGCTGTTGTTGTTATGCTTCATCCTGAACTTGTAGCTGCTGAAAATCTTTTTCTTGGTGAACTTGAATTTTCCCCAATTCGTGAAGAGGGTAGTAATGGTGTGTATTTGGCAACGCTGAAATAGCATATTTTTTTTATTATTAATTAAAATTTTAAAAAAGTCCCCAAGCATAATTCATGCTCGGGGATTTATCTTTAATATAATTCTATTGATCGGCTGCAACTACAACTTTGGCTGGACGAAGAACAAAATCGTTGATCATGTAGCCGGATTGGAATACCTCTACTACAGAATTAGGCTCTGCTCCAGGCATAGGTATCATTGTCATTGCCTCATGGTATACCGGATCAAATTGTTTGCCTTGTGCTTCAATTTCAACTACACCGGCTTTTTCTAGTGATTTCCACATGTTGTCACGTACAAGTTTGGCGCCATCATGTACGATCTCATATGAATTATGCTTTTCTCCCTCAGTAATAGCTCTATCTAGGTCATCAAAAGCAGGTAAAAATTCTTTTAGAAAATCAGCAAGGGCTTCTCGCTTCCATTGCGCTTTCTCTCTAGTAATGCGCTTTCTGAAATTATCAAATTCAGCCGCTGTTTTCAGGGCAAGTGTCTTATAGTCTGGCTCTGTTTCCTTATTTTCAGCCTCTTTAGATTCCTCTACTGTCTTCTCTAGTGTTTCTTCGTTATCTGTAAAAATATCTGTTTCTACCTCTTGAACACCTTCTTCCATTATTTTTTTAGATTCTGCATAAGCATTTGCTGCTGCTTTTGCGTGAGCGTTCTTTACTTTTTTTGTTTCTTCTTCAATATTTATCTCTGCAGGATCAGCTTCTTTTTCTTCAGCTTTAGCCGTTTCTTGTGTTGTTTTTTTGTTGGTCATCTTTTGGTTCCTTGTTTGTTATATTAAAGAGATTTAATCTTTTCAACTTTGTATAGCCTTTGTCTTCTGAATTTTCTATTGAAAAAAATAAACCCTTATCTTATTGTAGATAGATTATGCTGAATAACTTTGTTTTTCTGCTTTGTACCACAGTATTATCTATCAAAAGTTATCTAGATTATTCATCAGAGAAATAATTTTTTATTGTTTCCATTACGCTTTTACGTTTTGATGAGACATTAGTATCGTCAAGTGTAGCAAGTTCCCTATATAATTCCTCTTGTCTACGGCTGAGTTTCTTTGGTATCTCAACAGTAATTTGAATAATGCCATCACCATTTCCATAGCCGCGCATATTTGGAAAACCTTGGCCTCTTAAGCGGTAAATCTGACCACTCTGTGTACCTTTGTTGATCTTAACTTTGGCTTTTCCTTTTAGAGTAGGGACTTCTATTTCGGCTCCTAATGCTGCTTGCGAAACGGTAATAGGAATTTCGCATACTACGTCATCAGCATTTCTGTGGAAGAACTCGTCTTCTGCTACAAAGATGTAACAGAATAGATCTCCTCTAGGTCCACCATTGGTGCTTGGTTCTCCCTCATCAGGAATGCGTAGTCTGGTGCCGTCTTCAACACCAGCAGGGATGCTGACCTTGATTCTAACAGTCTTTGGTTTTACCCCTGTACCAGAGCAACTTTTACATGGGTTGTCAATTACCTGTCCTTCTCCATGGCATTTTGGACATGTTGTCTGCACAGAGAAAAAACCTTGAGTCTGATGAATTTGTCCGCTACCTCCGCATGTTGGACAGCGCTTAGGAGTTGCTCCTTCTGCTGCACCCGAACCATTACATTTATCGCAGAGTTCATTACGGTTTAACTCAATAGTTTTTGAGCAGCCAAATGCTGATTCTTTAAAGGTTATATTTACTCTGCATTTTAGTGAGTTACCTGGGTGTACGCGTCTTCCTCCTGCTCCACCACCCATACCTCCGAAAATTCCATCAAACACAGATCCACCACCACCAAAGATATCGGAGAAGTGTGAGAAGATATCTTCGAAGTTTGAGAATTCTGCTCCACCGCTATTAGCTCCACCGGCTACACCTTGATGACCGAAGCGATCATACCGTGCACGTTTGTCATTGTCATGAAGCACCTCATAAGCTTCTGCTGATTCCTTGAATTTTTCCTCTGCTTCTTTGTCACCAGGGTTTTTATCAGGGTGATATTTCATAGCGAGTTTGCGATATTTTCGTTTAATTTCTTCCTGAGTAGCATCTTTTGCTACTCCGAGAACTTCATAATAATCTCTTTTTGCCATTTGTTTACCTCATATATTTATAAATTAAAATTAATTTGAATTCTTATTATTATATTGGTCTTTAGTCAATGTCCAGTTCTTCTGGTTTTATACCATCTATGCTGATAACCTCAAGTTCTTCAGTTTTGAACCAACCTAGTTCTCCAGCTTTATTGATGCAGCAAACCATATCAAAATATTTTGGACCACCTGTTTTATTTCCTAAAAAAAATGACGGTTTTTCAATATGAGCACCAAAACCTGTACCCGTAAGGATAAATTTTTTGCCTGACTCTTTGTGTTTAACTACTGTGACCAATCTTAGTTTCCTTATAATTAGCTGATTTTATTTTTTTCGGTTTAAATAATATAGTTATGCTTATTTAATTTCTATATTATAGATAAATATGGTGTAAAATGAAATAATTAATTATATCAAAATAATGACAAGTGCGGTGACCACTCTTATGAGCATTCCCGCACTTGATATTTATTATTGCTATCCGAGTATAGTATAAGGTAGCTAAATGTTATTTGCTGCTGATAATTTCAGCAATGCTTTTGAGCATAGAGCTTGGATCTTTTACCTTTTCACCTGCGGCAACAAGTGCTGCATCATAGATTACTTTGACATAAAGTTTTAGTGCATCTTTATTTTTTCCGCTTTCTAGTTCGTCTCTAATCTTTGAAATGGCTGCGTGCTCAGGATTGATCTCAAGAATAGCTTCACGCTTCATGACATCTGCTCCCATCTCTTTCATCATACGCTCCATTTGAGCACCGTACTGACCTTCAAGTCCTACAACGCATGCAGGGCTCTCTTTTAGGCGGTTGGAAATTTTAACCTCCTTAACTTCTTCCCCTAAAGTTTCCTTGATGAACTTAATAATGTCTTTGTTTTCTTTATCTTTTAGCTCTTTCTCGGCTTCTGTTTCTTTTTCTACTTCAAGTTCACCTCTATCTATTGCTTTTAGGGTCTTATCTTTATACGTGCCGAGTGACTGTACAACGATTTCATCTACAGGGTCTGTAAGTACAAGAACTTCGTATCCTTTTGCCTTGAATTGTTCCATATAAGGGGAATTCTCAACCATTTCGCGACTTTCAGCGATCATGTAGTAAATCTCTTTCTGGTCTTCTGGCATAGCTTCTATATACTGCTCAAGTGTTATGTAGTCACTTGCGTCGTCAGCTTCTTTCTCAACACGTGTTGATTTACATAGAATTAGATCTGCAATTTTTTCTTTATTCATATAGTCTGATGATAAGCCTGATTTGAGAATTACCCCGAATTCTTCCCAGAATTTAATATAATTCTCGTAATCGTTATTCTGCATATCTTTGAGTGTAGAGAAAATCTTTGACGTTATTGCTTTTCTTATAGCAGCAAGCTGCTTATCTTCTTGAAGCATCTCACGTGATACATTGAGTGGAAGATCCGAGCTGTCAACAACACCACGGACAAATTCAAGGTAATTCGGAAGTAGCTTATCACACTCTTCTGTGATAAATACTCTATTTACATAAAGCTGGATACCTTTGCGAGAGTTTTGCATGAAGAAGTCAAATGGTTTGCGCTTTGGAATAAATAGAAGCGCCTTGAATTCTTGAGTACCTTCAGCTGTGTAGTGTATGGTCTTGAGAGGGCCTTCAAAATCATGTGAGATAAGTTTGTAAAATTCTTCATATTCGTCATCTTTTATCTCGTTTTTAGGGCGTACCCAGATAGCTTGCTGGGAGTTGAGAATATCTTCTTTTGGTTCAATCTCTGTCTTCTTTTCTCCATCTTCACCGTCTACTTCTTTTTCTTCGTTATAATATAGAATTACTGGGTATTCTACAAAGTCAGAAAATTTCTTTACAATAGAGCTGATTCGGAATACTTCAAGATATTCTCCTGCATCTTCTCTTAGGTGTAAAATAATATCTGTTCCACGGTTTTCTTTTTCTACTTCTTCTATAGTGAATGAATCTTCACCAGTTGACACCCATTTTATGCCTTTTTTTTCCTTTGCGGCTTTAGTAATTACTTCTACTTTGTGTGCAACCATAAATGAACTGTAGAAGCCAACACCAAATTGACCTATAAGATCGACAGCTTTATCTTCTTTTGCCTGCTTGATCTTTTCGATAAATGCTTTTGTTCCAGAACGGGCAATAGTACCAAGGTTCTCTATTACGCCTTCTTTAGTAAGACCGCATCCGTTATCTGAAATTGTAATTGTGTTATTGTCTTTATTAGGTATGATTTTGATTTTCCAATCAGAATCACCTTCTGTTAATGATGTATCTGTAAGTGAATCGAATCTGATCTTTGCTATCGCATCCGAAGCATTACTGATTAATTCTCTTAAGAAAATCTCTTTATGTGAGTATAACGAATGGACAATAATATCCATAACCTGTTTTAGTTCTGCTTTGAACTCCATTTTTTCTTCCGTCACGTTTGTCTCCTTTGTTTGGCATTGAAAAGTATAATTCTAAAGTAGAAAATATGTATTTTAAAATTATATAGCAAAATTCATGCCAAAGATAATGGTGAAGTTTGTATTTGTTGTAACATGTTGTTGTATAATATTATATCTTAGGTATGATGGTTGGGGCTGCTTTGTGTTTGTCAAATAGACAGGTTTCTAGGTTAGGTCTGACTCAGTGGTTTTGACAATAACATACTGGTTGGTATTTTGTGTTTGTTGACTAGGCAAGTATGTTATTATTATTTAAGTAAATTATGGTTTGTTCTTGTTAAATATTGAAAATTGATTTAAAATAAAAGTAGAAGAAATGTTTTATTTGGATAAATTTTAAATTAGCGGGGGGCTGGGAGGTTTTGTTATGGATACTCAACCTTTATTAAATAAAAGGGCTTACAAGAGAAGTCATTCATTTGTTTCAGCTACAATTCATAAGTTGAGGCATGATGAAGGTGTTAATAATGAGGCTTTGGTGCTAAATCTATCAGTTGGTGGTTTGATGCTTCTTACTACTTATCCGCTAGAAAAGCAGGATGTATTTGGGATAAGTGTTGCTATAGAAAATGAACGAATTATATATGTAGACGTTCGTGTTTGCTGGAAACTTGGTGATATGGTTGGAGTGATGTTTATTGACCTTGAGGATGCAGATAAGGAACTTATTGAAAATGTTGTTGAAAGCGGTAGGCAACTGGGTGAGTTTTAGTTGTATAGATTTTTCCAGTAAAAGTTGATGAAATAGTTGGTAAAAAATTAGAAAGTCCTTGTGGTTGATGTGTTTTTAGCTATTATCTATGGACTAAGTTAGTATTTTGTGTGCTTGGTTTATTGCCAAGCACATTATAATTGACTTGTAATTTAAAATTTATAATAATTAATTTTTGGTATATTGTCTCTTTTTTCTTGCGATCAGTATGCTGATATATTAATTAGTAAACAACGGTTCCGAATTGCGCAGAAGGGTATTATGATGGCAAAGGTCCTACGCGCGTGTGTCCTGGCAGCAGGAAAAGGCACTCGCATGGGCGGCAATCAACCCAAAGTGCTCTTTGAAGCAGGTGGTAAACCACTAATTCATTGGGTTCTTTCAGCGCTCTCGGCAGCATCGGTTGGCGGCATTGTCGCTGTAGTTGGCTTCAAGAAAGATGAAGTCATCCGAAAGTTGCCGACTGGAGTTTGCTGGGTTGAGCAGTCGCCTCAACTCGGAACCGGTCACGCAGTAATGTGTGCCCGGTTTTTGTTTGAAAAAAATGAATTTGGTGTGGAGTTTGCAGGTTCTCCTATTATTGTTGCTTGTGGTGATATGCCACTGTTGAGTAAAGAGAGTTTTGAAGCGATTGCTGAGCTTCGGGAGAAAAAAAACGCTGCATGTGCAGTGTTGACGGTAGATATACCTGAAGGTAGCAGCTTTGGCAGAATCATTAGAAATAATGAGGGTGGTGTTGAGAAGATAGTTGAAGCAAAAGATGCTACTGAGCAAGAAAAAGCTGTGTTGGAAGGCAATACTGGAGTGTTTTGTTTTAGGGATGATGCTTTATGGGATGCTCTGGAGAGTATTAGTAATGACAATGTCCAGGGGGAGTACTATTTGACGGATGTGGTCTCTATACTTCTTGGCAAGGGTGAAAAGGTCGTTGCTCTGAAATGTAAGAATAATGTTGAGGCTTTGGGAGTTAATACGCCTGAAGACCTAGAAGTTGTTGAGAAAGCTTTGGTTGGTAAAAACTAAACAATTGGTGGTGTTTCTGGCTGATTGCTATAATGTGTTTTATTAGAGTTGCTTTTACTGTATTTTAAATATACGAGAGTTGTTATGAAAATATTTTATGGAACAAGTCATCGTGAACTCGGAGAAGAAATTTGCAAGGCTCTGGGTATTTCAGCTGGGCTTTGTGATGTTGGTGGTTTTGCCGATGGTGAAACTCAGGTTAAGATTCTTGAAGATATTAGAGGTTTGGATTGTTTTGTGGTTCAACCAACATGTAAGCCTGTAAATGAAAATTTAATGGAGTTATTGGTGATGGTGGATGCTCTTAGAAGAGCTTCGGCTAGAAGAATCACCGCGGTTGTGCCGTACTATGGCTATGCTCGTCAGGATAGAAAACATGAAGGTCGTGTTCCTATTACTGCAAAGCTTGTGGCAAATCTGCTTACTACCGCTGGTGTGAATCGAATGCTGTGTGTAGATCTTCATGCGCAACAGATTCAGGGTTTTTTTGATATTCCTTTGGATCATCTTATGACCAAACCTGTAATTGTAAACTATCTTCGCAAGAAAGAGCTTGATGATATTGTTGTTGTAGCACCTGATGTCGGTAGTGTAAAGATGGCTGATGGCTATGCAAATGCACTCGGTGGGCAGCTGGCAATTATTGAAAAAAGACGTAAAAATGATGTAGAAATCCAGCATGGTCATGTTATTGGGCATATTGCTGATAAGAACGCAATTATCGTAGATGATATGATTTCAACTGCTGGTAGTATGGCAAGCGCAATCTCAATAGCTAAGGCTGAAGGCGCTAAGAGTGTTCTTGTAGCTGCTGCTCACGGATTATTTGTGGGACCTGCATGGGAGAGGCTTAGAGAGGCGGGGGCAGATGAGATTATTACAACAAATACACTGCCTCAGAATATTGAAGTTGCTAACATGAATGTAAGTAACTTTACTGTGCTTTCTGTTGCAAGCATTTTGGCAGAAGCTATTGTAAGAATACACCATAATAAGTCTATGAGTTCGCTCTTTTAGGGTTGTTATGTTTTGTGTTATGAGTTGAATACAATATTTAGTGTTACTTTTGTAAATAAATTAATAAGGAGAATTATAGTGGCAGTACTTAAAGTACAAAAACGTGAAGGCACAGGTAAGTATGTTGCTTTTAATCTACGTAAACAAGGTTTGATTCCTGCTGTACTCTATGGTAAGGGTGCAGAAAATGTTAATCTTATTGTTAGCGAAAAAGAATTGCAGGAAATTGTGAAGAGTGGTGAAAGACTTATTGATCTTGATATTGATGGTAAGGCTCAAAAAGCTATCTTTAAGGCAGCTCAACATGAGAATATTGGCGATAAACTTATTCACGCAGACTTCCGTATCGTTGATGAAAATACATTGCTCCATATTGATGTAGAAGTTGCACTTACTGGTACAGCAGCAGGTGAAGAAGTAGGTGGTGTTGTGGAACAGGATCTACATAAGGTTCAGGTTGCATGTAAGCCTGCAAACCTTCCAGAAATTGTTGAAGTAGATATATCTTCTTTACTAGTAGGTAAGGTTCTATATGTAAGAGATCTTCCGGCTATCGAAGGTGTTAGTTACCAGACTCCTGAGGGTGTTGCAGTAGCAAGTTGTCATGGCGCTAGTGCAGAAGCTGAAGAAGAAGAAGAAGAGGGTGAAGGCGAAGAATAGTACTTCTAAATGCGCATCATATTTTATTGGAGCGATTAATGAAGTATATTGTTGGACTGGGTAATCCAGGAGAAAAGTACAGCTTTACTAGGCATAATATCGGGTTTTTAGTTGTAGACCATATTGCAGAAATTGTAGCAAAAGATAAAAACTTTGAGCTTTCAGTTGATATAGGAAAGAAATCTGTTTTAAAAAGATTTTTCAATGTTATTTTGCCAGGAGATAAGAAGTATAATGGCTGGCAGCGTAATAAAAATTTGCTTTTGTATCAGGCTTCTGAGGATCTTTGTTTAGTAAAACCTATGACCTATATGAATCTATCTGGGGAAATTTTTAAGCATCTGGATATAGTAGAGCCTGAAGAAGTATTGGTTGTTGTTGATGAAATCTATCTTCCGCTAGGACGTATGCGCTTTAGAAATAGGGGTAGTGCTGGCGGGCATAATGGATTGAAGTCAATTGAATGTGCTCTTGGTACTGATAAATATAGTAGGCTGCGGGTAGGAGTTGGAAGCTCTAAAAAGACGAAAGACTCTGAAGCTGAGGTGATTTTTGGAAGTGACGGACTAATAGGTTTTGTTCTTGGACGTTTTGAAGATGCTGAAGCTGAGTTCCTGGAGCAGGTTGTACAAAAAGCAGCAAAAGGTGTATTGGACTGGTATTCAGAAGGTATACTCTATGTTCAACAGAAATATAATGGAATTGATTTAAGATTTTAATAATAAATTTGAGGCAAATAGTTGTAAAAACAACAAATTATTTGTCTCAATATACAACAATGGAGGATCACAGGTGGCACAGAAATTGTATGAAGCAATGTTTGTTGTGGACAGTAATAAGGCCCGTGAAGATTATGCCAATATGGAAGAAATCTGTCACTCAGCAATCACTAGACACGGTGGTGAAATTGTAAAAAGCATCAAATGGGATGATAGAAAGATGACTTTTGAAATCGATAAATGTAAACGTGGTACGTACATTCTTGTTCATTTCAATGCTGAAAGTACTTCTATTACAAAAATGGATAGACAGATTCAGTTGAATGACCAGATTCTTCGTTGTCTTATTACTGTTGATGAAGACGGTGTTGAGACTGAGACTGGTGCTGCTGCTCGAGAAAAGCCTACTGAAGAATAGTATTCTGTAGTTTATGAATGATTAATGATCATAACAAATACTGTTTGGCATGTAGCTATATTCATAGGAGATAATAATGGCTGGTTCGTTTAATAAAGTAATATTGATGGGTAATCTGACAAGAGATCCTGAGTTGAGGTACACACCACAAGGTACCGCTGTTACAGATATTGGGCTGGCTATTAATGATAATCGCTCAAAGTCAGAACAACAGCGAGCTACTTTTGTTGATGTTACATTTTGGGATAAATCTGCTGAAGTAGTCTGTGAATACTTGAGAAAAGGAAGTTCTATACTTGTTGAAGGACGTTTGCAGACTGATAGCTGGGATGATAGAGAGACTGGTAAGAGAGTCTATAAGCTAAAGGTAATTGCTCAAAACTTTCAGTTTACTGGTTCAAAAGCAGATAGCACTGGTGGACAAACCGGTAGTGCTCAAGCTGGTAATTTTGGCGGAGGGAAAAATCAGGGAGGTGCTAGACAATTTGGCGGTTCGAGAAATAATCAGTCTACGTCCCCTGCGAGTGGTCAGTATAATGATTTTGATGCTGGTGATTTTGGCGGCGCTTCTGATGATGATATCCCATTCTAAGGGGTGCATCATTCAAGTGAGTAAAATAAATAATATCTAGTTTTTTTATATAAGTATGAATTTGGAGAATAAGAAATGGCAAGAGAAGAAGGACAGCCACAAGACCGTTTCGGTGGCAAACACGCGACTCGTATTGATTACAAAGATATCAATACTTTGCAGAAGTATGTAAGTTCACAGGGTAAGATCTTTGAAGCAGCGCGTACTGGCACTAGTGCTAAGCATCAGCGCAGTCTCGCTAAGGCTATCAAGAGAGCACGTTTTTTAGGTCTAATGAAATTTAATGGATAATTACTCATAATACTTTTAGTATTGATTAGATACTTGGTGTATATGCGTTAATAGGTATTTAGTATCAACAAGGAAAGGAAAAAGCGATGAAGCTTTTACTAAAAGAAAGTATAAAAAATATTGGTAATGCTGGTGAAGTAGTCACTGTAAAAGATGGCTATGCACGTAATTACCTAGTACCTTATGGCAAGGCGATTGAAATTACAGATGCAAACATTCAGTCTATTGACCAAGAAAAGAAAAGACTGCAGGCTGCTGAGGGAGAAAGAGTTCTATCTCTTAAAGAGATTGCTGAGCGTATTAATGGTATTGATATCACTGTTACAGAAAAAGTTAGTGAAGGTGAAAATCTTTATGGTGCTGTACAGGCAAAGACTATCGTTGCTAGTCTTAAGGAGCAGGGTGTTGAGATTGAAGTTGATGCAGTGAATATTAAGACACCAATTAAAACTCTTGGGGTTCACCGTGTACCTATCAAGCTTCATACTGAAGTTGAAGCTGAACTTAAACTATGGGTTGTTGATGAAAATGGTAATGGCGCTGTAGCTGTGGCTGAAGAAGAAGTTGTAGAAAATACTGAAGAATAAGAGATTTTCAAAAAGTATTTTATATGTTTATAGTAGGCAGAGCTTGGCTCTGCCTACTATTTTTAAGTAGAATAAGTAAAAAGATGTGATATATGGAAATGGCTCTATAATCTTATGTATTGCCTGTTATTTAATTAGTTTAAATTTTTAGTGTATGCTACAGCTTATGAGTGCCATTGACTTTTAATACGTATAAGCTAATATTAAATTAATAAAGTATAAGTGTTAATTCTTGATAATAAACACATTTTAATAGAGAGAACTATGATAGAAGAAGATGAAGTTGCAGTTGGCAGACAGCTTCCTCATAATCTTGAGGCTGAACAGGGAGTATTAGGAGGGTTGTTATTAGCCCCAGAAAGATTTGAATTAATTGAAGGGCATATTGAGCCGGAAGATTATTTCAATAAAGGGTATGGCGCAATTTTTGGCGCTATGATAGAGCTAAATCGTACTGGTAAGCCAATTGATGTTTTGTTATTAAGAGATCTATTGGAAAGTAAGCAGGAATTAAGCATTGTTGGTGGAGCCGCAGGGCTTGCATCTTTGACCGATTCTGTACCAACAGGAGCTAATGTTGAATATTATGCTAATATTGTGCGCGAGAAATCGCAACAAAGGAAACTGATTGCCGCTGCTACAAATATTGTTGAAATGGCAAGTGGTTCAGCTGTTCAGAGTAGTGATCTAGTAGATGAGGCTGAAAGAGCGATTTTTGAAGTGGCAGAGAGGAGCACTGGTAATGATGCAGAAGGTATGGGCTCCATTATTAAAAAAGCTTGGGCTCGTATAGAAGCATACATGAGCTCTAAAGAAACAGTGCACGGGGTTACAACAAATTTCTATGAACTCGATCAATTGCTTACTGGTTTGCATGGTGGTGAATTAATTATTATTGCTGGTAGACCAAGTATGGGTAAGAGTACTTTTGCTCTCAATGTAGCTCGTAAAGTAGCTGTAGAAAATAATCAAGGTGTTGCTATCTTTTCTCTTGAAATGACCTCAGAAAACCTTGCAACAAATATTCTTTCGGCACATGCTCGGATAGATGCTCAAAAAATGAGAAAAGGTGAGATGAGCAATGAAGAGTTGGCGCATATTGGCAGAAGTCTTGATTCGCTTGCTCAAGCCCCAATTTTTATTGATGACTCCTCAGTATTGACCGTATCTGAACTAAGAGGAAAATGTAGAAGATTAAAGAAAAAGAATGATATACAGCTGGTTGTAATCGACTATTTGCAGCTTTTGAGCGGTTCATTGAAATCACAGCAGCGAAGCCGTGAGCAGGAAGTTGCAGAAATATCACGTGGGCTTAAATCTCTTGCTAAAGAGCTTGATATTCCGGTCGTAGCTTTATCTCAGCTCAGTCGTAAAGCAGAGGGTAGAGCTGATTCGCGCCCTATGATGTCTGACTTACGTGAGTCTGGAGCTATAGAACAGGATGCTGATGTTATTGCTTTATTGCATAGACCGGATTATTATAATCCAGAAGAATCTCCTGGACAGGCAGAAATTATTATTGCTAAGCAAAGAAATGGACCAACTGATACAGTAAACCTAGCATTTATAAAGAATAAATTGATGTTTGAGCCGTTGAGTATGAGACCAGAAGAAGGTTTTAACAGAAGTTAGACATTTTTTATCAAAAATTGTATTTTTTTGATAAAAATTGAATTGCTAGGTAGTTATCAGTAACAGCTAAGTTTTATTGATAAAATATGATGCATAGTAATGTTAAATTATAAAAAAACATGTGATAAAATCATAAAGAATAAGTTTTTTATGTTTGACTGTTTTTTTAAAATGAATTAATATGAAGAATAAATTATGATTTGAAGTGGTAGCTTTGCTAAAATTACAACTGCTTAAGATGTACAAAAGTTCATTATTTAAGTATCTAGCAAATAATATGTTGGTAATTGCAATTGTGATTATATCCAATTAAAGTCACAAAGGGGAAAACCGATGAGTAGTGATGTATTACCTATGTCTCAATCTCATATTAAAGCAGGAAAATATCTGACTTTTTTCTTGTCTGATGAAGAGTATGGTATTGAGATTATGAGGGTTAGAGAAATTTTTGGTATGTTACCTATTACTTTAGTCCCACAGACTCCTGAGTTTGTAAAAGGTGTTATAAATTTACGAGGCAAAGTTATTCCGGTTATTGATCTCAGACTAAAATTTAGGATGAATAAGCGTGATTATGATAAAGAGACATGTATCATTGTTGTTGAAGTAGATGATGTTCATATGGGGATAGTTGTAGATACCGTTCAAGAAGTGCTTGATATTGCAAATGAGGATATTGAAGAGTCTCCGCACTTTGGCACAAGCGTTGATACTGAATTTATACTAGGTATGGGCAATAAAGATAATCGTGTTACTATTTTGTTAGATGTTGGAAAGGTTATTTCCAGCGAAGATTTAGTCTTGGCAAGTGCGTTAGGTGGAGATGAATAGCAGGGAGTCTTCTGCTATAAAAATTTTAATAATTATTTTTTTTATAGAGATTTTGTATACTCGTTTTATAGAGGAGTAGGTGATGAAATTAGGCACAAAAATTTTCTTAGGATTTAGTGTGATTTTAGCTATTATGATTGCGCTGGGTGTGGTAATCATGTTTCAAATGAATAGTATTGAGCAAGAATCAACAATTCTTGCAGAAGAGTATGTGCCTGAATTTGCAAAAATGTCGACATTGAATCAAGAAGTTCTAAACATGCGAATGAGTATCCTCGGGGCTACGCTTTCAAGAGATGATAAGTTTATTGAAGGTGGTCGTAATTATTATAAAATTGTTGCGTCAAATTTAGCTGATTTTAAAAATTTTGTTGATGCTTCCGATTTTCTAATAAAGGGCAAAGAGCAAGCAAAAGAATTGACTGCTCTACTTGGGAAATATAATGAAAAATCAGAGATAATGTACTCAAATATTGTCTATTTGAAAGAACAATTTGCCTTTCTTGCTAAATTTGGCGGGGAATTTGTAGATAAAGGAAATGACATTAGTTCGCTTCAAACTAGAATGATGGATGAGTATTCAAAGCCTGAAGATGCGCTTTTAAAAAGTAGGTTAGAAAAACGTATATTTTTGACATTCGATATTATTAAGACTGGATTGTTAATAAGATTGAAAACTGTTTCTGCAATGTATAGCAATAAAGAAGATAGTTTGCAAAGTGTTTATGATAATGAATTTCCTAAGTTAGATGTCTTGATTAATGAAGTTAATAAATTAAAGCCTGTTGGTGAAGAAAAAGAAATGCTACAGCATATGTCGGTAATCAGTAGTCAGTATAGAGAAACGATTGAAAAGTATTTACAAAATTGGAGAGCAATGTCTTCTGTGCGTGATGAAGCGGCAGTTATTGGGACTAATTTTGCTGACTCTTCAAATATTGTAGCTGAAGCTGCAAAAGTGCAGAGTCTGAAAATTGCTACTGATACCAATGCTGCTGTTAATAGTGCGATTTATGTACTGATAATTGGGTTGGTTATTGCTATAGTGATTGGTATAATGTTGGCCGTTGTTATAACAAGAGGAATTACGGGACCAATTAACGCCATTATTTCCAGCCTTGATGAAGCAGGATCTCAGGTTGCTGCTGCTTCAAATCAGATTTCTTCTGCTAGTCAAAGCTTGGCTGAAGGGGCAACTGAGCAAGCTGCTTCACTTGAAGAGAGTTCTTCAGCGTTAGAAGAAATGGCTTCAATGACTAGGCAGAACGCGGATAACGCAAATAACGCGAATCAGATGATGGTTCAGACTCAGGAGCAGGTAACTAATGGCGCAGACGCGGTTACTAATATGTCTACTGCAATGACAGAAATTAATGACTCTTCTGAACAAACTTCTAGAATTATTGGTACTATTGAGGAAATTGCTTTTCAAACAAATTTACTTGCTCTTAATGCTGCCGTTGAAGCTGCAAGAGCAGGGGATGCAGGTAAGGGTTTTGCTGTAGTTGCAGACGAAGTAAGAAATCTTGCACAACGCTCTGCGCAGGCTGCTAGAGATACTGCGGAACTTATTGAGAGTACTGTTGCAAGAGTTAAGAATGGTTCTTCAATTGTTCAAGAATTACAAACAAGTTTTGGTGAGGTAGAAGGTTCTGTAAAACATTTTGGTGGTCTTATAAATGAGATAAGTGCTGCAAGTAATGAACAGGCTCAAGGTGTTGATCAGGTTAATACTGCGGTGGCTCAAATGGATAAAGTGACTCAGACAAATGCTGCTAATGCTGAAGAATCTGCATCTGCTGCTGAAGAACTGAGTGCTCAAGCATCACAGTTGAGTTCTCTTGTTAGTGAGTTGAATATAATTGTAACAGGTAATTCAAGTAATGGAGATTTTAGAACAGCTACTAGAAGACCTAAGCCTATTGCTAAGTTATCCGCTCCAAGACATAGTATGGGGGGGCATAACGGTGGCTCTTTGGTTAAGCCAAGTTCAAGTTCTAATTTGGTAAAACCACATGAAGTGATTCCACTTGATGATGATGATGATTTTGAGGATTTTTAAAGTAGTTTAAGTTTTAAAATTATAATTCAAAGAAGAAGTCCTTTACAAATAATTGTAAAGGACTTCTTCTTTGAATTATATAATAAGTAACAATATAGGGTTAAGAAATCTGATTAACCTCATAGATCATGTCTAATGCTCTTCTTGTTTGTAGAATGTCATGTACTCTAAAAATTTGAGCTCCTTGTAGATATGACATTATTGCAAGAGCTATGCTTGGTTCAACTCGTTGATTTACTTTTAGATTGAGCGCATGCCCGATCATTGACTTTCGGCTTACTCCAATAAGTACCCTGTATCCGGTTTGTGTAAATTTGTAAATATTTTGCATAAGCAAACAATTATCTTCATATCTTTTTCCAAACCCAAATCCAGGATCGATAATTATTTTATTCTTATCTACTCCGGATCTTATCGCGTAGTTGATTTGATTATTGAGAAATGCAAAAACTTCTTCAGTGGGATCTGTATACTGTGGAGCATCTTGCATGTTATTTGGAGATCCTTGCATATGCATAAGTACAAGTTCAGCCTTATACTTTTCAACAATACCGGCCATTTTAGAGTCGCCACTCAGTCCTGTGATATCATTTATAATATTTGCCCCATGCTTTAATGCTTCTTCTGCCACTACAGATTTATTTGTATCTATGCTGATTTTAATATTTGATTCTGTGCGTAGTTTTTCTACTACAGGAATAACTCTATCTAGTTCTTCATCAATCGAAATATATTCTGAGCCAGGTCGGGTGCTTTCTCCACCGATATCTATAATATTTGCCCCATCTTTTTCCATTTTCAATGCTTTGGATATTTGAAAATCTAAATCAAAGTAGTTTTTGTTACCATCAGAGAAAGAGTCTGGAGTAATATTAAGGATACCCATAATAACTGGATAGTTTGTATTCTTCATAACAGTACGTCCCAATATATTTGTAATTAAAAAGTATTTATATAGTATAGTTAAAATGTTGTTAATATTATTTAATTTACTATAATAAAATAAGTATATAAGTATACCCCCGGTTACCTAAAAAAGAAAGAGTCAAGTATTATGGATAAGCGAAAAAGCAAAATGCAGATTGTATACGACTTTTTTAAGAGTGAGATTGAAAGTGGAGCTTATTTGCCAGGAGAATTATTCCCATCTGAAGCACATATTTCAAGTCAGTTTAACGTCTCTAGACCAACAATTGCAAAAGCTAAAAATTTGTTAAGAGAGCAAGGTTTCATTGCAAAAAAGAAGGGTTACGGGACGATAGTTGCTAGTAATAAACAGTTGAATAAGAAGCAAGAGTTAAAGTTTGGTGTGTTGATTCCATCAATTGGGGCAACAGGTATTTTTGGCCCAATATGGGGGATGATTGCTGACAGATCAAGTAGTAATGGTTTTAGCTTGATTGTTAATGAAGAGAACTTTTCATTGATGTGGGGTAGAGGCGGAGTTAATTCAGAGCAGAATGGGAAGAATGCGGAACTCCTTGCAAAAAAATATGCAGAAGAAGGTGTTGATGGTATCTTTTTTGCACCACTTGAGCTTATAGATGACTCTGATGAAATTAATCAGAAAGTTGTTGAGATTTGTACCGATGCAGAAATTCCACTTGTCTTGATTGATAGCGATCTGGTTGATTATCCTGAAAGTAGTGAATTTGATGTAGTCGGGATGGATCATGTTGAAGCGGGATTTACTGTGGCAAAACATTTGCTAAAAAATGGAGCAAAGAAAATAGCATTTCTTACAGCTCAGAATGTTGCACGTACTATTAAGATGAGAATTGTCGGTGTTAAAATTGCTCTTGAGCAGGCAGGGTTACCAAGTGATTCTCTTTCAGTGATTGAAACAAGGTGGGCAAGGGATGATGAATCAATAGAGCTATTAAAAAAAGTAGACAATGTAGATAGTTTAATTTGCTTTAATGACACTCCTGCAGCGACATTGATCCCTAAGCTTATCGCTGAAGGCTATAGTATCCCTCATGAGTTTAAGGTGATTGGATTTGACGATTCAAATTATGCTGAACTTTTAAAAATTCCGTTAAGTTCATTTAGGCAACCATGTGAAGCAATCGCTGAAAGTGCAGTAAAGCTGCTTCTTAATAGAGTTGAAAATCCTGACTTGCCTCCACGAAAGCTTTGGATAAAAGGGGAGTTGATACCACGGGAGTCTACATTTGCAGGTGACGTTTAAACTGTGTGATTTATAAATATAGTTTCACCTATTTTGAGAGGTATTTTTTTGTAAGTATTTACGTTTTGATTATATTCTTTTACAGAATTTAATATATGTTTTTTCTGTAGAGGAGTGTTTTGAGAATTAATATCCCGTCTATTATCGCCTTAGAGATCCTTTATATTATTAGTAGTATCATGCATGACCTAATTTTTGTAAAGTAGTTTTGAAATTTTAAAACAATTGTAGACTAATTTAATATTAATGATTTGATGATATCTTAATATCAAATTTAAGGGTTTTTAGGATCCTTATTCTTAGTTGTAATTTTAGCTGTATATTATAGAGAAAAAAATAAGGGGGTATCTACTTGAGATCCCCCTTTAAGGTTATTAAATTATAGGTAGGTTTTACATACTCATTCTTTTTTTATTGCTTGTCGCCATTGCGGTGCTTACATCTTTAGGAAGAAGAAGTTTTTGGTTTACTTTTAATATTGGATTACCTCGCTTGTCTTGTTTGAGATTGTTCAAGTTTGAAATATAACTTACCATTTCAGGGTTGCTTCTCCTGTAAACTCTCCATAAAACTTGACTAAGTCCTTCACCTCTTCTTACATGAGATTGTTTCCCTTCAATCACTTCAATATTTGATAATGATGGTTTCACTTGAGAAAACTCTTGCTTGTATTCTTCCAAACCACTTACATTGTTGTATTGTGCTTCTGTTTCAAACCCTGCTTCTGCATGTACAGGATTTACCATTAGTTCATCTTCATATGCTACAACATTGAAATCAGACTCATCAAGGGTATTTCCTGATGCTGTTTGAATTACCTGTGCACCTTTAATGGACTTATCAATATTCATTTTTAAGTTTGATAGTTGAACACTCCAGTTCTGTTGTGCAGTATGATATTCATTGTTAATAAGTCTTAATCTTTCCTGTGTTGAAGCTAGATCTTCTTCAAGTTTAAGGTTTTCTGCTTGTACAGATGCAACCTGCATAGAGTATTCGCTCTTGATGTTTGTTTTTTCAGTTTCTATATTGTTCCAGCTAAGTATAGGCATAAGAACAAGCATCAAGCATGCAGCAGCTGCAAGTGTTGTAGAGTAAGAAAGTCTTCTCGAATTTTTAGCAGCTATCTCGTCTAATGCTTTTGCCTTGTTATACTCCTCACTTGCAAGTTCTACTAAATCTTCTTTATCCGCCTGTAGATTTGGAATAGTTTCTGTCCTGTAAACATTATTTTCAAATTCTAGTCTTTTAATTTTAGTTCTTACCTGTTCAAGCCTCTTTATTCTTCTTGCTTGTTTTGCAGAAAGTTGCTCAAGGTTCTTAGTAATTACAATAGCAGAATCTCTTTCGGATAATACTTTGCTGAGTTCGATGTTTAATGAGTCAATAAGCTCTGCTTGTGATAAATATTCACTGCTTTGAGATGAGCGGCAGCTATTTAAGGACTTTATTTGAGATCTTAAGCTTGAAATCTCATTATTGAGCATTTGTATAGTATAATCTGTTCTTTTGAGTTCTTTATTATGTAGGCATTCTGCTTCCTCAGCAACAGATAATTCTGTTTCATTCTTTTTAATTAGCTCACTATAAGCATTTCCAAGTTGTTTTATTGTTGCATTTTTTCTGATAATTTCTGAGCTCTGAGTTTTGCAGATTGAATTAGTAATAGATAGTTGACTATGAAGAAGTTCAATCTCATTACCGAAAGTTAGAAGCATTTTCTCGGTTCTTTCTGATTCCTCTCTTAGGTCTGTTAGCTTTGATTGTGTTGCGGCTAGCATTTTGCTTTCACTGGATAATTGTTCAAGATACCCAGCGTTAATAGTATTTAGTTGATCCATTTCTCGGCCTTGAACAATTATTGTGTCATCTCTATTGCTCAATTCTTCTTCAAGTTTGGTTTTTTCTTTCTTGGTTTGTATAATATTGCTCTCAACATTTTCAGCCCAATTTTTTATTTCTTTAAGCTCAATTACCGGCTTATTTACAGTGCTAGTCCATTCTTTTTCTGCTGGGCGTGAGTTCTCAAGATCAAAGATGGCTTGAGAAAAGTCAATAATTTTGCACTCTTTTTCAGTACTTCTTCCTATCTCGTCAAAGTCAAAACAGTCGAATTCTTCAATGTTGTTTTCACTGAATTTAGAGTCAATTATATCAATGACATCAACTTCATCATACTCTTCAAGAATATCATAGTCAGTTAGTTCAGCAACTTCAACCTCATCTATATATAATTCTTTATTGGTAAATTCTTCTTCTTCATCTGTATAGTGTTGAGTTATTTCATCTTTATGCTCAATTTCACCAAAGAACATAAGTGAACGAGCCAGAGCATATTCATGCTCTTCTTCTGATAATGCATATTCAGGTACGAATGGAATTATCGTCTGGTCAATATCATCAGCTCCACCTTCTATTACTTCTAGTTTAGGAGGTATGTAAACACTTTCGGTGCTCTCGTAATTAGTTTCTTCTGAAATTTTACTCTTTATATCTGAAATACCAATACGTGCGTATGCAGACTTTATAAGTTTTTCAGACTCTATAGTATCATTTTGATTAGCGTTATTTGAAGAATTTGAGCATATTTGTGACGTTCCGTCTATATTATTTAAATTCTGCTCTGCAATAAGAGCTTCTAGAAGGGCTTCAGCAAACACTTGGTCTTCTTCTTCCATAGCTAAAAGCTCAATTAATTCATCGCTAAATCCTTGTAATCTATATTGAGCCAAAGTTTCTTTTGCAGATTTCATCTTGCTTCTCCAATAATAAGTAATTTGGTTTTAATTTTGCTTAGACACAACTATGCCTTTAATAACTTATCGTCTTTATGCTATTTTCAACTACAGCCGAAATCTGAAAAAAATTGATTATTTAATATAATTAAAAGAAATTGATTAAATAGCCAATAAAGATACAATAAAATCTCCTATATGATAAAATACCATAAGCTTGAAATGAAAGTGAGGAAGATGAAAGGGATTGTGTTGGCCGGCGGTGCAGGTTCAAGATTGCACCCAATTACTATGGCAATTAGTAAGCAGTTACTACCAATATATGATAAACCAATGATTTATTATCCGCTGAGCACTTTATTGCTTGCTGGTATAAATGAGATATTGATTATAAGTACTCCACATGATTTACCAATGTTTGAGCGTTTATTGGGTAATGGTAGTAGATTTGGGGTAAGACTTGAATATGCAGAACAGCCAAGTCCTGATGGTTTAGCCCAAGCTTTTATTATAGGAAAAGATTTTATTGGAGATGACACTTGCTGTCTCGTTCTTGGTGATAATATTTTTTATGGGCATGGATTTACGTCTCTGCTAAAAGATGTAGTTAAAATTAAGGATGGAGCGGTTGTCTTTGGTTATCCGGTTGTTGACCCTAAAAGATATGGTGTGATTGAATTTGATAAAGAAGGTAGAGCTATTTCTCTTGAAGAAAAACCTGAATTTCCCAAGAGCAAATATGCAATACCTGGGATATATTTTTATGATAATAATGTAGTTGAGTATGCTGCAAGCTTGCAACCGAGTGTGAGAGGAGAGCTTGAAATTACGGATCTTAATAGGGTCTATCTTAAGAAAGGTAAGCTATCTGTTGAACGTTTTGGCAGAGGTGTTGCGTGGTTGGATACAGGGACTAATGAAAGTTTGATGGAGGCAGGAGAGTTTGTACGTGCGATTGAAAAACGTCAGGGGTTGAAGGTTGCATGCCTTGAAGAGATTGCTTATGAGAATGGATGGGTAAGTTCAGAAAAATTGCGAGAAGTTGCCTCGCTTCATGGAAAAAGTGCATATGGTGATTACTTAAGGAATTTAGTAGATAATATAATTTAGTAAGGCTTTGGTATGAATAAGATTGAAACAAATATTGTTGGAGTTTATATACTTGAACCTAAAGTTTTTGGTGATGATAGAGGATTCTTTATGGAAACTTACTCCAAAGTTGTTTTTGATAATTTAGGTTTGAATATTGAGTTTGTCCAAGATAATCATAGTAAATCAGCTGCAGGAGTATTGAGAGGGCTTCATTATCAATCAGGGCGTGAACAGGCAAAACTGGTTCGTGTTGTTGCTGGGGCTGTGTATGATGTTGTTGTGGATATTAGAGTTGGAAGTCCAACTTTTGGCCAGTGGTTTGGAGTGGAACTTTCGGAAAAAAATAAGTTGATGTTTTATATCCCTGAGGGTTTAGCGCATGGGTTCTATACTTTGGAGGACAACACTCAATTTTTATATAAATGCTCGGATTTTTATGCTCCAGAGACAGAAAAAACTATTTTATGGAATGATCCAGATCTTAATATAGATTGGAAAATAATTGATTTTGATAGTGTTCTTCTTTCAGCAAAGGATAAAGCCGGAATAAAGTTAAAAGATATGCCTGAGAGTGATTTACCTATTTACAAATAGGCCATTTTATTATCTGAATATTATCGAGCGATTCTAAATAATTAGGATCACTCGAATATTTTTTGCATTTATTGTAATTAATTTGAGCGGATAAGTGCAAGTAGTTCCTCAGCTTTTATACGACCACCTAGGTCGCTGCCCTCAAGAAGTTCTTTGGCTAAACCGCGTTTATGTTTATGTAATTCAATAATTTTCTCTTCGATTGTACCGCTTGTAACTAATCTGTAAATTGTTACTGGTCTTGTTTGACCGATTCTATGGGCTCTATCTGAGGCTTGATCTTCAACAGCAGGATTCCACCATGGGTCCATGTGGATGACGTAATCTGCAGCTGTTAAGTTCAGGCCTTGACCACCCGCTTTCAAACTTATCAAGAAAAAATCGCCGTCCCCATCCTGAAAATCTTCAACAAGCTGTTTTCTCTTGCGTGCAGGAGTAGATCCATCAAGGTATTGATAGCTAAAACCTTTTTCATCAAGGTAGTCTCTTATTATATGAAGGTGGTCTACAAATTGACTGAAAACAAGTGCTTTGTGTTTGTTTTCAACAAGTTCTTCAGCTATTTCACCGAATTCTTTTAATTTTGAACTTTCAATATCTGATCCTTCTTTTACCAATTTCGCATTGCAACAAGCTCTACGTAAACGCATTATTTCCGCAAGAATTTGAATGCCGTCTCCTTTTTTGCCGTTATGCTCTCGAGCTTGTTCTATATCTTCTAGTGCTTTTGTTCTAAGAGCCTCATAAAAAGCTGCTTCTTCCACAGACATTTCTATAGTCTTTGTAATTTCTGTACGTGAAGGCAGTTCATCAAGAACTTGTCTTTTGTCCCTTCTTAATATAAATGGCTTAATTACTTTTTTAAGTCTCATCTTTGCTTCAGCATCATTGTCTTTTTCAATTGGTAATGAGTAACGCATATTGAAGCGTTTATAGCTTCCAAGAAGTCCAGGATTTATAAATCTGAAAATATTCCATAGTTCTCCCAAATGGTTCTCTAGGGGGGTACCTGTTGTTACCATCTTAAAATCGCTTTTGAGTGCCATTGCTGCTTTAGAGCGTTTAGTTGCAGCATTTTTGATAGCCTGAGCTTCATCTAGTACAACTGTATGCCACTTCTTCTCTGTTAGTAATTCTGATTCCTGTTGTAGCATGGCATAGCTGCAGATTATAATATCAAATTTATTTGCTTCTTGTATCATTTTTTCGCGATCATCAATTCCGAATAAATGTGAGTTTAGTGATGGGGCAAATTTACTGATTTCATTAATCCAGTTGAAGCAGACCGAAGTAGGGGCAATCACCAGTGCAGGGCCATTTTTTCCTCTAGAAATTAATAGACTTAACGTTTGAACTGTTTTACCTAGTCCCATATCATCAGCAAGGCATGCTCCTACTTTCCACTCTGCAAGTGTTGACAGCCATTGAAAGCCATCTTGCTGGTATTCACGGAGTTCTGCTTGTAAGGTAGATGGGATGTCAAATTTTTGTGGGCTTTTCAGTTTACCTACCTGTTTTTTCCACTCTATATCTGCTTTAAATTCACCAGCTTCACCTGCGATATCTTCTAAAGCAAGGGCTGCAAGAGGATTAACCAGTATTTCTCCATCTTTTATTTCACTATAAGTGGCTATTTCTTCAATACGCTTCCTAAAGTTGTCGGTGAGAGCCAGATATTTATCTTCTCCTAGGGGTACAAATCTTCCTTTTGAATGACGAGTCATTTCTATAAGTCGCTTCATATCGATTACGAGATCATCATCTACTCTTACTTTTCCACTAATCGCAAACCAGTCGTTTTTCTTTTCGATTTTCATGCCAAGTGAGTTGATATTTGATTGCCCTCTAATACTTACCTGACCTCCTTGAGGCCATTCAATAATTACCTTTTCTGATATATCATGTAACTCTACAAGTAGTTCCAGACAGTCTATTGCATCGCCGACATCCCATATCCCGTCTTCTTTTTCAATATTCTGTAATGTCGGGCAAGACCGGAGAATATCTTCTATTTCTTCTACTTCTTTTCTCAAATTGCGAGTAGTAATTTTCTTTTTACCATTAAAATCTGCAACAATAGTCTGAGCTCCTATCCCTGGGCGGTAGTATCCACCTTCATTACCAAATGGTCGGTAGAGTATCTCCATTCGCAGTCCTGAACCAACAGGCATAAGGTGGATTCTAGGGCGATTGTCCGAAAGAACTGTTTCTGAAAGGTTATTTGAAATTTTGAGGTCTGTCTGGACTGTAACAATACTGCTCAACTCTTCTATGGCTTTTTGAGCATCTTTAAATCCTTCTTCAGGTATTATTAGTCCATGTTTTCCAAGTACTTTTGCAAGTTTTTGGTGAGCAGGGCTTATCTTTGTTACTTGAAGCCTTGTGAATGCATTGCGACTGAGTGCAACGGTTACATCCTCAGTTATTTCTGGTTCAAGTTTAATATTTATAGTGTCACCAGATTTTAATGCAATAAGTTCTGGCTCTGCGGCTGTTATTTCCAGGCGAATGTTATTTGAGCCTTCTTGAAATACTAGAGGGTGGGCTACGAGAGCCGGCAGAGCTCTATCATAATCAAGTTCATATGTTGGTTTGGATGATCTGCCTGTTGAGTAGTGTACAGGAGAAATCGCAGCGCATATTTCAAGATCTTGTTTTGTTAAATAGTTAAACGCGTCTCTTTCTTCAAATAATTTTTGAAGTGAAATTCTTCTGCCCTTGCTCCATAAGCCAGAATTATTCAGTCTTTGCTCAACAGGATAAAGTTCGCATATTCCTGATTTGTCATCAAATGTTAGGTTCCAAGCAAGTCTGGCTTCACCAGAAGTATTGTCCCCAGCAATGAGCTCTGACGGTAGTTTTAGTAGAGCTGAAAGTGGGCGTTGCCAAGGTTCTTTGGGTTTGAATAATTCAACCAGCGGAGTAGACTTGGTCGTTTTTCTAATATTTGCCAATTTGGCTGCCCAGACAAGATCTTTACCTTCAATACGTGCAAGAATCTCTGCAACTTCAGCAGCAAACCAGTTGTAGTCATTATTTCTGGCTTTTTCGAAAAACGCTTCCATCTCTTCGCTGTAATCTTTAAAGCTCAACATGCCTTCCCAGTAGAGTATCAACCATACTATGAGCTTTACTAGTGGAGTTGGATCATTCGGAATAGCTGGCGTCCCTATATCAAGGCAGTCTTCCTGTCTCATACAAAACCATTGAAGCGCAATAATTGCCCCTGATAATGATGAATCACTTCTCTCTGAATAATTTGAGCATAAATAATAGGCCTCTGAGGTTTCTCCATCTCGTATAAGAGACAAGCAAATAAAAATTCCAATAAGTATGGGAGGTATGCCGTCCCATTTTTTTAATGTTTCTGAAAACGCGGCACTGGCTAGTTCATATTTTCCTGATATAAAGTCAACCCACCCTTTCAATGCTATATTTTCATTACCATCTATAAATCGTAAAAGTTTCTTAGCGGCAGCAGGTCTCCCTCTGTAAATCCATTGTGGAAACAGGTAGACAGATGGTGCAGGAACGTCTGATTTTAAAGCTGCAAATTCCTTGAGTACATTGAATGCTTCATTAGATTCTTCAAGATTTTTTACTGCATTTGCGAGGATCGCAACACATGTCTCCATTAAAAGCCGAGGAGGAAGCGTACTCATAAATTGCTTTTCAACGGGATTACAAATTATAACTAGTGGATGTGTTCGAGCAACTTCTGAGGGGAATAGCCTAGTCGTGTGTTCAAGCATTTCATAAAAAAGTCTAGAGTTGCGCTGGTAAAATGCTAGGCGTAGGCGTGCAATTGCTTGTTCATAGGTGGTTATTTCTCTCTCTGTCCAGCCTGTACTTCGCCATAGTGTGTCTTTTACCGCAGCAATAAGCGTATGTAGATTTCCTGCCTGTAGTGTAGCTCGGATTATTGGTTCTCTAATTAGAGGGATTGCTCTCAAGCCGTCTGGTGTAGACTCAGCAAGCTCAAATTGAACAAGTTCGTCGAGTATGCGGGTAACATCTTTAGAACTCCTGCCACATTTTGCAGAACATCTGGCTATATCTTGTGATGATTTTGGTTCGTAAATTACAGATAATAGTTGCATCATCCAGGATTGAGCTGGAAGTAGTCGTCTATATATTGCTAGTAGCGATTTTCGTTTTTTTTCTATGTCGCTCAGGTTTTTTGCCATGTTTTTTCTGTTTCCTCTCTTATACGATACTTTTTGAGCAATCTTATATTTTATTGAATTATTGGCTAATAGTCATTAAAAAAATTACTTAAAATTGCATTTATAAGATAGTGGAATTGTTGATACGTAAATATTCTCTGCAAAATTCAAAGAAATTATAATATTTTGAGTAAGCGTATTTCAAATATTACTACAGAATTTGGGCCAATTCTTCCGCCAGAACCCTTTTCTCCCCAGCCAAGTTCTGGAGGAACATAAAATCTGTATTTGCTGCCAACGCCCATCATTTCCAGACCTTCTTGATATCCTTCAATTACTTCGTTCAAGGAGAACTCCATTGGTACACCTTCTTTGTATGTATCATCAAGTATCTTGCCGCCAATAAGCCATGCACGTTGATCAACTCTTACTCTATCGTTTTTAAAGGGTTTTGGGCCATTTGTATTCTCAATAACAAGATATTGAAGGCCACTTGGTGTCACCTTTATGCCTTCTTTTTTTCTATTTTTTTCGAGAAAATTATCACTTTTGCTGCGATTCTGTCCTTTTTTGCCACCAAGGTTACTGTTTTTATTTTTGCTGTTCTGCCTTCCCATATGGATGTTCCTATAAATTATACATATAATTTTTTTAAGTATTTGATAATATTCATTATTTTATTTCTCATCAATGATTCTTAGAGAATTTTTTTCAATATATATTCTACAGATTATATTTAAAAAAGAAATGGAGAGCATTGGATTGCTCTCCATTTCTTTTTTAATAGAGTTTTTTAACTAAAAATTATTAGTTTAGAAGTTCGTTGCGATCTTCGTAAGTTGTATGAAGTGTTTCGTGAGCTTCATGAGTTCCTGCTTTGCCGCCTAAGTAATCTTTGTATATTTCCTGAACCATATAATTATCGCTTGAGTTGTGAAGCTGTAGTCGACGGTCTACATTGTAAATACCCTTCAAGCGCTTCTCTTTATTACATAGAGTTGACTTGTCAAGGATTGGCTGGCCACCACCTGCAATACAACCTCCAGGACAGGCCATTACTTCAACGAAGTGATATTCTTTTTCGCCGCTCTTGATCATTTCGCATACTTTGCGTGCGTTTGCAAGACCATGAACAACAGCAACCTTGACTTTAAGATCACCCAGAGCGTATTCAGCTTCCTTAATGCCTTCAAAACCACGTACTTCCTTGAATTCAATTCTGTGCATTTTCTGTCCGCGAATAACCTCTGCTGCATAGCGAAGAGCTGCTTCCATTACACCACCTGTAGCACCAAAGATAACACCAGCACCAGTGTAGAAACCAAGAGGCATATCTAGTGAGCTTGGCTCAAGTTCTTCGAACTGGATACCACTTGCGTTGATCATTCTACCAAGTTCTTGAGTAGTAATTACATTGGAGATATCTTGTTTGTTACCTTTCTTGAATTTATCAAGTTTGGCTTCAAATTTCTTGGCGGTACATGGCATGATTGATACGACCTCAAGGTTTTCAGGCGCAATGTTTAGTTTTCCTGGGAGTACCTTATGAGCGATTGAACCAAACATTTGCTGTGGAGATTTGCAAGATGAGAGGTTAGGAAGCATCTCTGGGAAGTATGTTTCTGTGAATTTTACCCATCCTGGGCAGCAGCTTGTAAACATTGGAAGTGCTCCGCCATTGCCTACTCTTTCAAGAAGTTCATTTGCTTCTTCAACAATTGTCATATCTGCAGCAAATGTAACATCATAAACCTGATCAAAGCCAAGCATTCTAAGTGCTGTAACAATTCTGCCTGTTACATCAGCCCCAGGCTCTAATCCGAAGTATTCACCAAGACCAACGCGTACTGCTGGAGCAAATGCAGCTACTACGTATTTGTTAGGATCAGCAAGGAGCTTCCATACATCGTCACGTTCCTGATTAGGAACTAGAGCACCAGTTGGACAAACCGCAGCACATTGGCCACAGTTTACACATTCTACTGCACCAAGATCTTTGTTGAATGCAGGTGATACACAGGCTTTAGAACCACGATGAGCAAAGTCAATAGCGCCGATTCCTTGTACTTCATCACACACGCGTACACAGTCACCACATAGTACACATTTGTTAGGGTCGCGTACAAGTGATGGACTTGAGCGGTCAATTGGTTGCATGTCTTCTTTTTCAAGCTTTTTGAAACGTACTTCTTCAACTCCTAGCTGACGAGCAAGATTCTGAAGTGTACAGTTATTACTTCTGGCACAGCTTGGGCATTCCCTGTCATGGTTAGCAAGTAAGAGTTCAAGGTTAATCTTACGCATTTGACGAATTTCAGCTGTATTAGTTTTGATTACCATATCTGCTTCTGGAGCAGTCGAACATGATGCCATAATACCGCGACCTTTGACATCTACTAGGCATAATCTACATGCACCGTAGACACTTAGATCTGAGTGGTAACAGAATGTAGGGAGATCTATGCCAACTTTACGGATAATCTCAAGCAGATTACGCTCGTCCTCTATTTCGACGATGATTCCGTCGACTGTTAGTGTTTTCTTTTCTTCGTTACTCATTTTTCTTTCCTGTATTTTTATAGGGGAGACCCTTCTAAAGTAAGTGAATTAAACTCCAACAATTGCATCAAACTTACATGCTGCAACACAAGCACCACACTTGATACACTTCTCTGTATCGATAGTGTGCACTTCTTTAACTTTACCTTCAATTGCTCCTACTGGACATTTGCGTGCACACGCTGTACACCCTTTACACTTTTCAGCAATAATTTCAGGCTCAGCAAGATCTTTACACTGCCCAGCTGGACATTTTTTGTCTACTACGTGTGCCATGTATTCGTCTTTAAAGTATTTGAGTGTTGATAGAACAGGATTTGGAGCTGTCTTACCAAGACCACATAGAGAAGCTTTCTGTACTGATCTTGCAAGTTGTTCAAGAACTACAAGTGTTTCTTCAGTAGCTTTTCCAGTCGTGATATCCTCAAGCATAGCAAGCATTTGTTTTGTACCTTCTCTACATGGTACGCACTTGCCACAAGATTCATTCTGAGTAAACTGCATGAAAAATTTCGCGACCTGGATCATACAAGTATTTTTGTTCATAACAACAAGACCACCTGAACCTACCATCGCCCCAACATCTTTTAATGAGTCAAAGTCTAGTGGAAGATCAAGCATGCCTTCTGTCAAGCAACCACCTGATGGACCGCCGATCTGAACAGATTTGAAACATTCTCCTGTAAGATTACCTTCGTCATCTGTTACACCGCCACCTATGTCCATAACGATTTCTTTTAGAGTTGTGCCAAATGGAACTTCAATAAGACCTGTATTCGCTACGTGACCAGTAAGCGCAAATGTCTTTGTTCCGGGTGACTTTTCAGTACCGAGCGACTTAAATGCAGCAGCGCCATCTCTGATAATTCTGCCAATTGATGATAGTGTCTCTACATTGTTGATTACTGTTGGTTTGCCCCATAGTCCACTTACTGCTGGGAATGGCGGCTTTGGTCTTGGCATACCGCGTTGACCTTCGATAGATGCGATAAGAGCAGTTTCTTCACCACAGACAAACGCACCAGCACCTTCCATAACGTGAAGTTTAAAGCTGAAACCAGTGCCGAAGATGTCATCTCCAAGAATACCTGCTTTTTCAGCATCTTCAACAGCTTTATTCATACGTTGTACTGCCAATGGGTATTCAGCACGAACGTAAACGTAACCTTCGTTTGCTTCAACAGCTTTTGCACAGATCATCATGCCTTCAATAACGCTGTGAGGGTTTCCTTCTAGAACTGAACGATCCATGAATGCGCCAGGGTCACCTTCATCACCGTTACAGATTACATATTTTTTGTCGCTCTTATTAGGTAGAGTAAACTTCCATTTTAAACCAGTTGGGAAACCACCACCGCCTCGACCACGCATACCACTTGCAAGTACTTCTTCGCAAACTTCCTCTGAAGTCATTTCTTTAATTGCCTTTTCTGCTCCCTGATAACCACCTGAGTAGATATATTCTGCGATGTCATCTGGCTCAATTCTGCATTCTTTAAGAACAGTACGAGTCTGTTTAGTATAGAAAGGAATATCGTGGTCACCTTTACATGTTTCACCAGTCTGTGGCTTTTTGTAAAGAAGACGATCAATTACTTCATTATTTTTAAATGTCTTTTCAACTATTTCTGCAACATCTTCTGGCTTAACCATAACATATAGAATATCATCTGGTTCGATGTGAACTAGTGGTCCCTGCTGGCAGAATCCCTGACAGCCACTCTTTGATACATAGTTGGTACCTTCGCCACATTCGTGTTTGTCAAGTTCAATAGTAACATTCAAACCTGCATTTTTTAATTCTTCTACTAGAGCATCTCTTACCTTGAGTGAACCATTTGCAACACAACCAGTACCAGCACAGATTACTACTCGTTTGGCTATATTTTTTTTGCAATCTTCGTACTCTTTGGCGGTCTTGCCTAGATCTATTGTCGCCATCCTTGCTTCCTTTCTCTAATTATTTACCTTCAGCTTTTAAAAGTTCATCGACAATCTGTAGTGCTTGATCTGACTTGACCTGACCATAAACATCTTCGTTCATAAGCATTACAGGAGCTAGACCACATGCGCCAAGGCATGATACTGTCTCTACAGTAAACAGCTGATCATCACTGGTGTTCTTTTCAGCACTTACGCCTAGTTTCTGATATAAAGCATCAATAATCTTGGTTGAACCTTTTACGTGACATGCTGTGCCATCACATACTTTGAATACATATTTACCCTTTGGTTCAAGAGCAAAGTGTGCATAGAATGTAGCAACACCGTAAACCTTTGCTGCTGGCACTTTAAGGCATTTTGCTACATATGCAATAGTCTCTTCTGGAAGGTAGCGGTAGTGCTCCTGAATTTGCTGCAAGATTGGGATTAGCCTTGACTCGCTGTAGTCGTACTTCTTTAGAATCTCATCGACTGGAGTCATATCCATTACCTCTGCTGTCATATTCCTCTCCTGTTTTCTTAAGTTACAATTTAAACAAAACACTATATAGATAAATTTTGAATTAATACTTTTATTCTAATTATTGCTTTTTGAAAATTATACAGATGTTTTTACCAGTAAAATTTAATCAATATAAAATTATCTATACACTATTTAATTGTATTTGTCAATACTTATTAATGTTTTTTACTGATTTTTAGCGTTTTTTACTCAATTTAATAATTTTTCCTAATAGAGTTGATAAAATCACCTATAGGTTAGGGTCGTCTAATTTGATTAGTCTTGACTTATTTGCGGAAAAAAATACTTATTAAATTTGTGCTAATTTATGAGATTATACTAAATTATAATATTTGACATATTTACTATTATATTGTATGTTATAAATATATTTTAAATTAATAGTATATTAATATTTGAAAGTGTTCAAAGGATATTACCTATGGCTAAGATACTTACAATTTGTATGGGGAGCTCGTGTTTCTGTCGAGGAAATGAAGAGAACCTCAAAATTATAGAAGAGTACATAAAAGAAAGAAATCTAGAGCATCAAGTTGAGCTTTTAGGTACACGATGTGAGCAAAAGTGTGATCGAGGTCCAGTTATTTATATAGATGATAAAGTGTATGAAAAAGTTGATCCAGCTGTATTGCTGGATATCCTAAATAAAGAATTATGACAATGTTAAGGTCATATTTTGTTTTGTTGCGGAAAGATTTTTATTCTCTCATTATATAAACTGGTAGCAATAACTAGGAGATATATATGAATCAGCAGTATCCTGTATATACAGAAGACACAGAGTGTCAGGATTGCTATAAATGCTTGAGGCATTGTCCAACTAAAGCAATTAAAGTCGTGAATGGTAAGGCAACGGTAATGCCTGAGAGATGTATCGCCTGTGGTATTTGTGTTGGGGTCTGTCCAAACAAAGCAAAACATATTCGAGATGATTTGAGAAGGGCTGGCAGTCTATTTACAGATGGAGTAAAGGTCATAGCTGCGTTGGCACCTTCATGGACCAGTGAATTTTCTAAATGTTCAAACGGACAAATGATAAAAGCTCTCAAATGTCTTGGATTTCAAATGGTAAGCGAAACAGCTCTTGGAGCTCAAATGATCTCTCAGCGGCTTGCTCAAGAATTGAAAAACTCCGACAAAAAGCTGGTGTTGTCCTCAGCTTGCCCAGCTGCAGATGCTTTTGTCAGTAAGTATTTGCCAGAGTTTACAAATTGCATTACAGATGTTATTTCTCCTGTTCTGGCGCATTGTGAACTTCTCAAGAGTTTTTACGGGAATGATATAAAAGTTGTATTTTTTAGCCCATGTATTGCTAAAAAGAACGAGGCAGATGCTAGGAATGATCTTTTGAGTTGTTCCTTAACATTTAAAGATTTACATGAATGGTTTGATAAAAAAAATATTGTTCCAGAAAAAATTACCCCTGATGGGGATGAAGTCTTCTCACCGGAGAAGGCTGAGGATGGAGTATTGTATCCTGTAGAAGGCGGAATGTTGAGGACAATAAAGCTTAGAGGTGGTGCTGATATACAGTATGTTACTATATCCGGCATAGCTGATATTGAGCAGGCTCTTTCAGGGTTAGATGTTAAGGATTTACAGAAACCAGTTTTTCTTGAACTTTTGGCATGTAAAGGTGGTTGCATTAATGGTCCCTGTATGAGTGAGAATAGACCAGGATTGCTCAATATTGTTGCTAATTTAAATAAGGCAGAGATTCCTGAATACCTCTCAACTACTGGTGCTGAGCTAGCAGTAGGTGGTGCGTATCTAAATGATCATATTGATAAAGCAGGATGTACTGATGAAGAACTTCGGTTGGCACTTCTGCGTGTAGGGAAAAGTTCGGATGAAGATGAGCTTAATTGTGGCGGGTGTGGGTATGATACGTGTAGGGAGTTTGCAAAAGCCTTACTTGATGGCCGGGCTGAGCCAGTGATGTGTCTTTCATATTTGAGAAATATGGCGCAGAAGAAAGCAAATGCTATGATCAGGTGTATGCCATCTTCTGTTGTAATTGTAAATAATGATATGAAAATTGTTGAGAGTAATAAGCATTTTGCTATGCTTGTTGGTAGTGATGCAATGGATATATGGAATGCTTCTGAAGGTATGGAAGGGGCAAGTCTAGAGAAGTTGGTCCCGTTTGCTCATTTATTCAAAGAGAATCTTGAAAATGGGGATGACATTCATAAAAGTTCACTAAAAGCTTGGGATAAAATTTTAGATGTAAGTATTTTCTCTATTGAGACTGGGCATATTGCTGGTGCGGTTATTTCTGATGTTACTAATCCTGGTATGAGGCGAGAACAAATTGCTAAACGCGCTAGAATGGTGATAAAAAAGAACCTTGAAACGGTACAGTCTATTGCTGCAAATCTTGGTGAAAATATGGCTGAGACGGAGATACTCCTCCGATCACTGGCTAAAGATTATGCGGGTGAAGCAGACTCTGATATTATTGAGGAGGCTGAAAGTGAGTAGTACTATTGCTAGCGATTTTTTTGTTGATATTGAATGTGCTCAAACTAAAAAGTACACAGAAGATGCGTATGGAGATTGCTTTCTATGTCAGAAGATTGCGGAAGAGGATAGAACTATTGCTGTTCTTTCAGATGGGCTTGGCAGTGGAATAAAAGCGAATATCTTATCAAATATGACTGCACATATGGCGCTAAAATTTATTGCCAGTGACACTGATATGAAGGGTGCTATAAAGATAATGATGGAAGCACTCCCTGTATGCAGAGTGAGGAAGGTGAGTTACGCAACGTTTACGATTGTTGATTACCGAGAGGGAGATAAGGCACGGATAATCGAGATGGATAACCCAAAAATTATTCATCTGCGGGGGGCTGAATCGGTCGGTTTTACTCGTAGAAAACTAGTAAGCTCTCAAGGAAATATCAGACGTATTTATATGAGCGAGTTGGATATTGAGCCGGGAGATAGATTGATATTTGCTTCTGATGGTGTAACTCAGGCAGGGCTTGGGACACCATTTTTCCCTTTAGGGTGGCGTGAAGACGGCTTTACCGACCATGTGCAGAAGGTTGTTTCGAATCATCCTGAGATAAGTGCAGCGGCGTTGGCGAAAAATGTAATGAACGCAGCGATAACTCTTGAAAATAATAAGCAACCGTACGATGATATAAGTTGTGCGGTAATGTATTTTAGAACACCGAGAAAGACAATTTTGGTAAGTGGACCACCATATGATAAGGAGAATGATGCGAGGTATGCCCATAAAATCGATAACTTTCATGGGAAACGGGTTATATGTGGTGGTACTACTTCCAATATAATCTCGCGTGAACTTGGGCGTGAAGTAATTACGGATCTTAGAAGTGGGGGAGGTGGCATCCCACCTATGGCAAGAATGGACGGAGTAGATCTTATCACCGAAGGTATTATCACTCTTACATTTGTAGCGCAATTTTTGGAGGCTGGGGGGATACCGGATGATAAAAAGAACCCAGCGGTCCTGCTGTGTAAAATATTTCTTGATAGTGATGTGATAGATTTTATTATTGGTACGAAAATAAATGAGGCTCACCAAGATCCATTATTACCTCATGACTTAGAATTGAGGAGGAGTATTATCAAGCGTATTGCTGTTTTACTTGAAGGTAAATATCTTAAAAAAGTGAATATAGATTATATTTAAAATCTAGTATACAAAGTTCGTTTTAAATAAATAAGCTCAATGAGTATTCATTGAGCTTATTTATTTAACGTGTCACATTTGTTTTAAATGATAAAAAAATATTCATTTAAATTTGATTAGTGTCGAAAATAATATAAAGTAGAATATACTTATATCTTTATTTTTTTAGGGATGATGGGGTTTTATAGGCGAAAGCTATAATATTATGGGTGGTTTTTTTTTGTTTCAAAGGATAAAAAAATATCTATTGTGGTGTTGTCTTTATTTTGCTTGCTTATATGGATAGAGACAAATAGGTTTTATTGTGACATTTTTTGGTTGATTACTTTTGGTTTTTTAATGAAGGGGAAAAAATGTTGTTTTTTTTCTTATGTGTTGCATTATTGGTGCTAGGATACTTTATCTACGGTAAAATTGTAGAAAAAGTATTTACGATTAATGTAAACAGGACTACTCCAGCTTATGAACTTGAGGATGATATTGACTACATCCCAATGCCTACTTGGAAGGTATTTATGGTTCAGCTACTTGATATTGCTGGTGCGGGGCCAATTTTTGGGCCAATTCTTGGTGCTCTCTATGGACCACAGGCTCTGATTTGGATTGTTATTGGTTGTATATTTGGTGGTGGCGTGCATGATTTTTTTAGCGGAATGCTTTCTGTGCGTAGTAGTGGTAAGAGTATCCCTGAAGTTGTAGGTGATGCGCTTGGTATGCCGGCAAGGCATGTAATGCGTCTGTTCTCAATTGTTCTGCTGGTTCTTGTTGGGGTTGTATTTGTGCTCGCACCAGCAAAATTGTTAAATCAGCTGACAGGTTATAATGTGACAATTTATGTTGTGCTTATTTTTGTATATTACTTCATTGCTACTATCCTTCCAATTGATAAAATAATTGGTAGATTTTATCCAATTTTTGGTGCGCTTCTACTCTTTATGACATTTGCTGTAGGGTTTGCAATGATTTTCGGCGGGGTTGAAATGCTTCCTAATCTTGACTTCTGGACGAATACCAATCCTAATGTAAATTATGATGGTTCACAGCTACCTGCTTGGCCACTATTATTTGTGACAATCTCTTGTAGTGCTCTTAGTGGTTTCCATTCAACTCAGAGCCCGTTAATGGCTCGTTGTCTTAAGAGTGAAAAGAAAGGTCGATTTGTCTTTTATGGCGCAATGATTGCTGAGGGTATTATTGGTCTTATTTGGTGTACTGCTGGTCTTAGCTATTACAATGGTCCTGAAGCTCTTGCAGATATGCTAAAGGGTACGCCATCAGCTGTTGTTAATGATGTATCATTTGGTCTACTCGGTCCTATAGGAGGCTTTCTAGCTATTCTAGGGGTTATTATCCTTCCAATTACCAGTGGAGATACGGCATTTAGAAGTACTCGCCTGATCCTTTCTGAAATTTTTAAAATATCTCAGAAGCCAGTGATGAAACGTTTAATTCTAGCGGTGCCACTATTTATTGTCGCATATATTATAACAAAACTTCCATTTGGAATGATTTGGAAGTACTTTGGATGGAGCAATCAAACTCTTGCTTGTCTTGTACTATGGAGTGCTGCTATCTGGCTTGCTCACAAAGGAAAGTGTCACTGGATTGCAACGCTTCCAGCAGTATTTATGACAGCTGTTGTTGTTACATTTATCTGCTATATGAAGATTGGCTTCCAGATGCCATATGGTACTTCTGTCGCAATTGGTATTGCTGCTGCTTTAGTTTCTTTCTTTGTCTTTATGATTAAAGCGAAGCCTCAAAAAGATAGTGCGGATGAATAGTTGTTAATTAGTTTTGGTATGTAATTTATTAAGCCCTCGCTACATAAAATAGCGAGGGCTTAATAAATTTATAGTTGATTTTACGATGTTGTAGTCTAGAACTGCTGATCTAAAACTACTTGGCTTGCAGCACCGAATGCAATATATCTTAGAGCTTTAACAAAATTTCCAAAATCTTTGCTGAAAAGAGTGCTGTCAATTGGGAATGGGCCGTAAGCAATATCAATAAACTCATTTTCTGGTGTAATGTAGCTGGTATTCCAGATGTCAAAGACGTGTTTATTAATAACTTCTTTTGATGGTAGAAGGTAAATAGGGAAGGCATCCCCAAGATACTTCAGGAAGGCTGATGGATTAGTAGTAGGATCTGGGAATGGAGTGAACTGTGGTTGAGTTGTATTAGTATTTCTGAGATTTTGTGATTGAACAGTAGAATAGGCGATTCCTCCAATACTTGCACCTAATGCAAGTGTATTATTCAGCATATCGCTGATACCGTCAACTTTCATGAATGCAATCTTTACTGGCTCTTCAGTAAGACCTGTTTTATTTGCGGTTTTGACAATCAGGGCTCTTAATTTTTCGTTTGCTGGAGATGAGAGAAGATTCTGTTTTGCATTACGTTGGTTGAGAGTATATTCGATTGCAGAAGGATTAAGAGCAAAGATAACTTTGTTATCAACAAAGATATAACAGAATGTAAAAGCGTTTGCAAGAGAGATACCTTTGATAGTACCATAATCTGTGTGTACTTCAAGTTTTGAAGCAGCCTGATCCTGAAGTTTTGGGATGATAGTGTTGATTGCTGTTTCCAGCGATTTTGCAAGGTCTTCTTTATCCTTTACATTTGCGATAATTGTAGCGCCTCCAAAACCAAATAATTCAAGACCTGTAAGTCTATCAGTATTTTGAGAGCAGAAGGTTATCTGATTATCAATTTTTTCTATGATATCTTCTAGTGGGTTTACCCCATATTTGCTCTTTATTTCTGCCATGACAATATTTAGCTCTTCAATTATATTGTTATGCATCTCTTCACGCTGCTCTTCTGGTAGTACAAGAGCTTGTGGAGAGCTCATCACAGCCTTATCAATGAAGAAATCAATAGCTTGTTTCAGGTTTGCTCCGACCAGTGCTGCTGAGTTTACATCAGTAGGAATAAAAGAGAGATGGCTCATGTCTGGACTTGTCATGATATCGTAAGGAAATGAATCAGATGGAGCTTTGAAGTATGTTCTTTGAACGAATGCAGGTTCTTCAATACATACTCCGAATGCAGCAGTGCTGAATTGTTCAGGTGGGATTACAGAAAGGTCAGCATTTAATTCGAACTGAGTATTCAAGGTGTTTATTATATCGTAAAATGCGGGACTCATGTATGCTGTTATCAATCTGTTTGAGCCTATTTGTGAACTCGCTCTTAGGTAATTAGAAGAAACTGCAAGATTTGTTGATTTTGGCGTTAGTACACCGTCGAGATATTTTGGGTCTGTACTGATTGAAACGTATAGTTTCTGTCCTGTAATCTTTAGTGAAACAAATGTATCTTGGTTGATTGGCTCGACCAAGTCAAACTCTGTTGCATTAGGCCCAGCGGGATTCATTGTAGCAAGTAGTTGAAGTGGGTTTATATTTTTTGGGAATTCTGCGATAAGAAGTGCATTTGCATTAGAATTATCAGTGTAGAGGCCTAATGCAACATGGTTGCCAAAGGCAGTTAGGAGGTCTTCTATTTTTACGCCTTGTGTCATTATTGCAGTAAAATCAAATATTTCGGTAAGTTTTCTTTTTGTATGAGCAAAAAATTCTTGCACTTGAGGTTCTTTTAACATAGCTGCGAATTCTGTTTTATAGAATTCACCGTTTGCTGGCTCAGTGTTGTTGAATTCAAAAAATAGTGCTGTGTTTTCAGGGTAAAGTTTCGCGAAAGATTCATCAGCAAATGTTGTAGACACCAGTGTGATGAGTAGGGCTAGTATTGCGAAAAACTTCGAGTTCATATAAATCTCCAATATGTAGTGTAAAAAAAATTATGTATTGTGCAATTATTTTAGTTTATTGCTAATGTTTTGTCAATTAGTAGATAGTATTTTAAGTGAGGAATATGTAACAATTGGTAGCGGTAGATTATAAGAGAGTATAAATTAAGGTATTTATGTAACCGTGTATTTTGTAGATTTATAGTAAATTAAAATCTAGCAATTTATAAAATCTTTTAAAAAAGGATGATGGCAAAGCCTTGACATATTATTTAAACAAAAGAGAATTAGTTAATTCAATCTATTCAGGAAAATTACATGGCTAAAAGACAGAGAAAAGTTGCAGCTAAAAAGAAAACCACTAAGAAAAAAGTGGTAAGTGCTGAAGATAAAAATATAGAACAAATAGAAAAAAATATTAAAAACCAGCAGTTAAATGAGATTCAGGAAATATCGGTTGTTGGGTCGAATGAACATAATTTGAAAAATGTTTCTATCAATATTCCACATCATACGTTATGTGTGGTTACGGGGCTTTCCGGTTCTGGTAAGTCTTCACTTGCTTTTGATACAATATTTGTAGAGGGGCAAAGGCGTTACATGGAATCGCTTTCAGCGTACGCTCGGCAATTTTTGCAGATGATGCAGAAACCTGAGGTTGAGCATATCTCGGGTCTTCCGCCAACAATTGCCATTGAGCAGCGTAAAGGGCAGTCAAATCCGCGTTCTACTGTGGCTACTGTAACTGAAATTTATGACTACTTGCGTCTTTTATTTGCCAGAGCAGGTGAACCATTCTGTTATGAATGTGGCAAACCGATTGCTCGGCAGACAATTCAGCAAATTGTTGATAATATTATTCAGCTTGGTAAAGGTAAGCGTTGTATTCTATACTCTCCTATTGTTCGTGGACGTAAAGGTGAGCATCGTAATGAACTCCAGATGTTAGCACGAGAAGGTTATGTCCGTGCACGTGTTGATGGTGAGATGGTAGAGGTTCGCGAACTTGAAGCTCTCAAAGATAAGAACAAAAAACATTCCCTTGATGCGGTGATTGATAGGTTGTCACTCTCTGAAGATAGTAAAGGACGCGTGACAGAGGCTGTAGAGCAGGCGATTGTTCTTAGCGATGGGTTGGTTATTGCAAGTGTTGAAGTAGAAAAGGGTAAATTTGAGGATACTCTTTTCAGTGAACGTTATGGGTGTGTGGATTGTAATATTTCATATCCTGAGCTAGAACCTAGAATGTTTTCGTTTAACTCGCCTTATGGCGCATGTCCTGAATGTGATGGGCTTGGTACAAAGTTGGAGCTTGACCCAGAATTAATTGTACCTGATGATACAAAATCCATAAGTGACGGTGCAGTTCAGGGTTGGCGTACAGGTGGCAAAAGGATGAGTATTCATTATTACTATATGTTAGAAGAGTACTCTCAAAAATATAGAGTTGATCTTGATACTCCGTTCTGTGATTTAAGTGTGCGTGAGAAAAAAATTCTTATGTATGGTGATCCTGCAAATGGTTGGGAAGGTGTTGTACCAAATCTTGAAAGACGTTTTAGGACTACTGATAGCGAATATGTTAAAAATAAGATTCATGAGTATATGTCGGTGCTTCCATGTCCGGTGTGCGGTGGTGCGAGGCTTAGAAAAGAGTCTATGTCTGTAAAAATATCTGGTAAGTCGATATATGATATCGTATGTTTTACCGTTACTGATGCAATCAAGTTTATGGAAGGATTGAATCTTGGTAAAGAGGCTAGTAAGATTGCTGCTCCTATTCGCAAAGAGGTGATTAAACGTTTACAGTTTATGTCTGATGTAGGTCTTGATTATCTAACCCTTAATAGAATTGCTGGTACATTGTCTGGCGGTGAAGCGCAGAGAATCCGGCTTGCCAGTCAGGTGGGGCAGGGGCTTGTTGGTGTTTGTTATGTACTTGATGAGCCGACGATCGGTCTTCATCAACGTGATAATGACAGGTTGCTTGCGACACTTCAAAAGATGCGTGATATTGGTAATACTGTTATTGTTGTAGAGCATGATGAAGATGTTATTCGCGCGGCTGATTATCTTATTGATGTAGGGCCGGGAGCTGGGGTGAATGGCGGGACAATTACTGCTTGCGGTACAGTTGAAGAGGTTAAAAATAACCCAAATAGTGAAACAGGGCGTTATCTCAGTGGCAAGGAGTCTATTCCTATACCTGTTCAGAGACGTAAAATTGATGTAAACCGTAACCGTATCAAGATAACTGGCGCCAACTCTAATAATTTGCAGAACGTTGAGGCATCTTTTCCACTCGGGACATTTACCTGTGTTACTGGAGTTTCAGGTTCTGGTAAGAGTACACTTATCACACAAACATTTACTAAAGCTTTAAAACGTGAGCTATACGGTAGTAAGGAAAAACCAGGTCATTTTAAAAAACTCCTTGGAGTTGAGAAGATTGATAAAATTATTAATATTGATCAATCTCCTATTGGAAAGACCCCAAGATCAAATCCTGCAACTTATACAAATGTCTTTGGCGAGATACGTAAGTTATTCTCTATGACCTCTGAAGCAAAGATACGAGGTTATCAGCCGGGTAGATTTTCTTTTAATGTTAAAGGTGGTCGATGTGAGCATTGTCAAGGTGCTGGGGTTATGAAGATTGAGATGCATTTTTTACCTGATGTATTTGTGGAGTGTGAGCATTGCCGAGGAAAACGGTATAACCGTGAAACCCTTGAGATTCGATATAAAGGTAAAAATATTTATGATGTTCTCAATATGACTATTGCTGAAGCATATGCGTTTTTTGAGCCGGTGCCAAGTATTCGAAACACTATGCAGACACTTGTTGATGTAGGGTTAGATTATGTCGCTCTTGGGCAAAGCAGTACTACACTTTCAGGTGGTGAGGCGCAACGTATGAAGCTTTCCTCAGAGCTAGCAAAAAGAGCTACTGGTAAGACACTGTATGTCTTAGATGAACCAACTACTGGGCTCCATTTCTCAGATATTAAAAAATTGATCAGTGTTTTAAACAGGCTTGTTGATATGGGTAATACTGTTGTCGTGATTGAGCATAACCTTGATATGATCAAGTCGTCAGATTGGATTATTGATCTAGGTCCTGAAGGTGGGGATAGAGGAGGTAATATTATAGCGACTGGTACACCGGAGGACGTGGTCAATATAAAGGGTAGCTATACTGGCAAGTATCTGAAACCATACCTTGATTAGTGCATATTATTCAAGGAATTCAATGATTGTAATAAAAGATAGCTGGTTGAGTAAATATAAATAGATATAGTAGTGGCGAATTACTCTTTATAGGACTTTCTTATTAACCAATAAATATCAACCTTTATTGAATTATTGTGTTTGACTTTTTAATTGCGGGGTAGTATTATATACTAAATTAAGTGTGAAGCATAAAATAATGTGCTTGTATTACTTTTGGGGAAATAAAATTAAGGAGATGGATATGAAGAAAATTCTTTTAGGTCTAGTTTTGGCTGGAGCTGCTGTTTTAGGTGGGTGTTCTGCTTGTGGTACAACTGAAACATGTGATAAATGTGTTATGGATTCTCAGCAGATTTGTAGTGATTGCGATGATTATATGCTGCCAATTCCTAATGTCACAGAACTATAAGAAGAGTACCTGGAATGAATATTTAGAGCCTTCCAGCTATGCTTTGGAAGGCTTTATTCTTTGCTAGAAATGAGGTCATATGAGTATTGACAGAGAAATAAAGCGAGAGACAGTCGCTAAAGGAAGATTTCTCAAGTATGTAAATATTTTTTGGCGAGATAAGTATGGTGAAGAAAAGATTTGGGAATCATTGGAAAGGCTATCTGATAGTGCAGAGGCAGTAATGATTATCCCGTGGATAGTTGAGTCTCAGGAACTGGTTATTATTAAGCAGTATCGTCCTCCTGCAAAAGGATATGTATATGAATTTCCGGCAGGACTTATTGATAAAGGTGAGAGTCCAGAAGTTGCGGCCATAAGAGAGCTTAAGGAGGAAACAGGGTACTCTGGGGAGGTTGTTTCAATTGTAGCTCCAACTTTTAATACTCCGGGAATGTCGGGAGAAGCAGTCTATTTGGTTTTCATGGAGCTTCCTGTACAGCAGCAGCCTAAAATGGATCTGCAGGATAGTGAAGATATTGATGTTGTGACTCTTAGCCGTGCTAATGTCAAAGCATTTCTTGATGCAGAGATAGCAAAAGAAGCAAAATTTGATTCAAAATTATTTATGTATTTAAATGGATTGATTTCTTAAAAGGAATTTGATGCTGGTTCGATAATCATATTTGCGTAAATCCTACGTAAATTCAAGAAAAGCAATTTACTGTAAATTGTAATTTATTAATGATATGTCTTTGTTGGCATTATCTTGAGTCTTTTTATTGTAATTGCTCACTTCATGTATAAGTAACAATTTTAGCCTAACGAAGATAAAGGTGCTATAATCAGAATTTGATTAATTTTGAATGGATAATCGGGCTTGATTATCTTGTCGTCACCTGCATTTTGTTAGCTGGTGCCGTTTGTTAATTCACTGAATTCTATGTAACTTAAAAATTATGAGAGTACTACGCCTTTGAAAGTAGGTGTTTAGCATAATTTTAACAGTGCCTGTTGAAGGTAGAATTATGGCAAAAAAATATAAGGAATATCGAATCATGGAAAATAATATACAATGTCTTGGTTTTGCACAATGGAGTAAGTGTAGTAATTATAAGAACTTTGATAGTAATTACATAGTTCTTAGAGTGACTGAAGTTAATAAAAATAGCTGTATTGTCTCTGATGGTTGTCATATAATTCATGCTGAGTTATCTGGCAGGTTTGTTTTTGACTCAGAAAACTCTGAAGACTTTCCAGCTACTGGTGACTGGGTTGAAGCTGAGGTGTTTGATAATAATTCATTCGCGATTATTCATAATATATTGCCTAGGAATACATTGCTAAAAAGAAAAAAAGCTGGTAAGACAGTGGGCTTTCAGCTTATTGCTTCAAATGTGGATATTGGGCTTATCGTACAGGCTGCGAATAATATTAATTTGAATCTATTTGAAAGATATTTAGTAATGCTCAGTAGTAGTAGTATTGAGTCATTGGCTGTCATAACAAAAATAGATCTTTTGTCTAGTTCAGAATTGAATGCTTTGGAAGAAAAGCTATCTCGCATTCGTTGTCCATTCGTATTATTGAATAATGCTGATATTGAGAGTTTTGGGCGTAGTATTGAAGGTATGCTCGTTCCTGAGAATACTTATTGTCTACTCGGTCCATCTGGTGTAGGGAAGTCAACCATTCTGAATAACTTGTTGCAGCGTGAGGTGCAGAAAACCTCAGAAGTAAGGCAAGGAGATGGGAAAGGAAGACATACAACTGTTAGTCGGCAATTATTGAGGCTTGATTCAGGAGTTATATTTATCGATACACCAGGAATGCGTGAGCTTGCTAATTTTGAGGTTGGCAGAGGTATTGAGAATACTTTTGATGAGTTTGGAGAATATAATCAGTTGTGTCGATTTAAAGACTGTTCTCATACTCATGAGAGTGGCTGTGCTGTTAAGGTGACTGTTGAAAGAGGTGAAATTGAGCCTGAAAGGTATGATAATTACCTGAAAATAAAGAAGGAAACAGAGTATTATGGTATGCAGTATCATGACAAAATTAAGAAAGATAAGAAGTTGAGTAAAATACTAAAGCATTATAACAAAAATAATAATAAGAGGTTTTAAGTATGCTTTTGGTTAAATAGTCAATTTTAATAGGAAATAGTAGCTTTTTTTATTTAATGTTTGACTAAGAATGCGTTAGTATATTGACAATGCACAAAATTTTGTTATAATCATACAAACATCATAATAAAAGGCATCGTGCTTTAGACACGATGCCGATTTTGTTAATATCATAAAATGATAATAAGTTGAGTTTTTACATAAGATCATTATTACTTTTAATAACTAAGGAGCTAGAAATGGCAAGAAGCCACCCACTTGAGAACATGCGTAACATTGGTATTATGGCGCATATTGATGCCGGTAAAACTACTACTACTGAACGTATTCTTTACTATACTGGTAAGTCTCATAAAATTGGTGAAGTACATGACGGTGCGGCTACTATGGACTGGATGGAGCAGGAACAGGAACGTGGTATTACTATCACTTCTGCTGCTACTACTTGTGAATGGCGTAAGCATCAGATCAATATTATCGATACCCCAGGGCACGTTGACTTTACAGTTGAAGTAGAGCGTTCTCTACGTATTCTTGACGGTGCAATTGGTCTTTTCTGTGCGGTTGGTGGTGTTGAACCACAGTCTGAAACTGTATGGCGTCAGGCTGAAAAATATGCTGTACCACGTATTGGTTTTATAAATAAAATGGACCGCTTAGGTGCTGACTTCTACAAAGTTGTTGAATCTATTGAAAGAGAACTTGGAGCAAATGCCGTTCCTTTCGTACTGCCTATTGGTTGTGAAGGTGGCTTTAAGGGTATCATCGACCTCATTGATAATCACGCTATTCTTTATGATAATGATGATGGAATGAAGTTTGAAATTGCTGAAATTCCAGAAGATCTCAAAGAAGAGGCAGAAACATGGAGAAGAAATCTTATTGAGAAGGTTTCTGAATGTGATGAAGCATTACTAGAGAAATTCTGTGGTGATGAGGAAATTCTTCCTGAAGAGATCCATGCAGCAGCTCGCGCCGCAACCTTTCAACACCTTATTTGTCCTGTATTTTGTGGTAGTGCTTTCAAGAACAAAGGCGTACAGAGACTTCTTGATGCAGTTCTTCAGTACTTGCCAAGTCCAGTTGATCTGCCTCCTATCTCAGGTACTTGCCTAGATGATGGAAAAGAGACGACTCGTGTACCAAAGGATAGTGGACGTATGGCTGCTCTTGCATTCAAAATTATGGCTGATAAACATATTGGTAAGTTGTGTTTTGTGCGTGTATACTCTGGTACTTTGAGTGCTGGTACTTACGTATATAATTCTACTCAGAATAAGAGACAGCGTGTTGGTCGTATTGTAAAGATGCACGCAAATAGGCAGGAACAGGTTGATTGCCTATATTCTGGTGAAATTGGTGGTATTGTTGGGCTTGCTGATACTATCACAGGTGACACTCTATGTGAAGAAGAAAATCCAATTGTTCTTGAAGCTATTGAATTTCCTGCACCGGTTCTGTCTATTGCTGTTACTCCACAGGAAAGATCAGACCGTGATAAATTGGGTAAGGCACTTGCTAAGCTCGCTGAAGAAGATCCAACCTTCATTGTAAGTTCTGATCCTGAAACAGATGATACTATTATCTCAGGTATGGGTGAGCTACACCTTGAAATTATTGCTGACCGTCTAAAACGTGAGTTTGGCGTAAATATTGAGGTTGGTGCACCACAGGTTGCTTATCGTGAAACTGCTACTGCAACTGTTGAGCATAGAATGCGCTACGCTAAGCAGTCTGGTGGTCGTGGTCAATTTGCTGAGGGTATTATTGTTCTTGAACCACTTGAGCCAGGTTCAGGATTTGAGTTTAAGAATGAAATTGTTGGTGGTGCTATCCCTAAGGAATATATCCCTGCATTTGAAAAGGGTGTTATTGAATCTATGCAGAAGGGCGCTTGGGCTGGCTATCCGGTTGTTGACGTTCGTGTCCGTCTTGTTGATGGTAAGTATCACGATGTTGACTCAAGTGAACAGTCATTTAAGATATGTGGTAGCATGGCATTCAAAGAAGCTATGATGAAGGCTAACCCACAACTTCTTGAGCCAATGATGAGCGTTGCTGTTACTACTCCAGAAGAGTTTGCTGGTACTATTACTGGTAATATCTGCTCAAAGCGTGGTCGTGTTAGTGGTATGGATGCTCAGGGCAATGCTCAGATTATCAAGGGTTTTGTTCCTCTTGCGAATATGTTTGGCTATGCAACTGAACTACGTAATGCTTCTTCTGGTCGTGCAGCATTTACAATGCAGTTTGAACATTATGAGGCAGTACCATTCAGTATTGCTGAAGAGGTTATAGAGGCTAAGAAGAAACGTAACGAAGGTAAATAAGAATTAACTATTTTGTTTTTAGAGATACTGAAAAAGAGAGTGAAATTTATTCACTCTCTTTTTTTTTATCTAATCGAACTGGCATGAGTTGTTGATTTTATTAGGTCTATTTTTTTCATTTAATATATAATCTATCCCGATGAATGCAAAGATAAGAATAAAGCAACTAGGTATTAAGTAGAATGAGTTTGTAATACTACCATTAAGTGTGCTTATATAACCTAGTAACCATGTAAAGAATCCACAGCCAGGTATTCCTGCGCATGACAAAAGAATGTACATCATAGTTGAGTCTTCATTAGGTATTCGGTCTACGGCGTATGTTTGAATACTAGGCCAGAACGGAGCAGTTGCCAAACCAGATATAAATAGTAGAGCAAAGAAAATCCAAAGATTGCTTGTTATTGGAAAGAATACTGTTGTTATGACGCCAACAAGAGAAGAATATAATATAAGTGCTCGAAGGTGATGTTGTTTTATAAAATACCCTCCAAACATTCTGCCAATGATCATGCCTCCAGCAAAAAGCCCTGTGCCAACACCACCGGTCCAGGCTTCGGCTGTAAAGGTTAATTGGATATAACTTGCACACCAGAAAGTAAGGCAAAATTCTCCTCCACCGGCAACAAACATTGCGCAGAAGAATAGCCAGAATCTCTTGTTTTTCATTATTGATACTGACTGCGAGCTTACTGTTTTCCAGTGGAGAGGTTCAGGGTGTTCAGGATACTTCTTATCTTGCTTTTCAGGGAGTAATAGCAGAAGTGTTGGAATTGCAGCAATAACTCCTACTCCAAAGATTATTATTCTCCAATTTACACCAACAGTAAGAAGTATACCAGATGTTATCACAGTAAAAAGTACACCAACTGACCAGAATGAATGTGTTACATTTACGTACCTTCCCGCTTCTTTTTGATGCAAATCGTTTACAAAAGGTGTTGCGAGCGCCTCAATAACACCTTCACCAAGGCTTGCAATAATAATTGTCATAAAAAAGATATTGTAAGAAGGAGCAAATGAACAGAGCATCATTCCTATACCCATTAGTAAAGCTGAAACCCCTAATGTTTTTCTTTTCCCATATTTGCCGGCAAGAAAACCTGTCAGTAGCATTGTTAGTACAATTGGCATTGAGTGCGCAATACCTAATGCCCCACCGGCTGAGAAGCCACCGGCTTCAAGATCGAAACCTAAGTCTTTTGATAGTGCTACCAGTGCTATAGGAACAACGACTGATGCAGATGCATATGTAAAAAGGCTTGAAAATGAGGCGTAGTCATACCTCCCAAAAATCATTTTTCTTGAGTTTAACATAATATCTCCAGCGACAAGGAAATAGAGCAGTTCTTTATCAGTTTATAAAGTTTTTGTCTATTTCAAAACTTTCTTTCAATTTATTATATATTGTTATATATTTAAGGTAATACTTGTGATTTATAATTAAGGTGCATTTGTAGCATATTTTTATACATTTTTTATTGCAGATTTATATAATTGATTCTTTAAGTAATATACTCTACTTTCAAGAAGAATAAAATGGCTGATAATATCAAAAACATGTCCACAAATATCATTATGCCGCGAGGCTCGTCTGAAGAACTACTCAGGCTTGATGTAGATGCTGCAGAAATATTGAATAGAAGTGGGATCATGCATGCAGGAGTAACAAAGGCGGGTAAAGGGTATAAAGTAAGGCGATATAATGTGTGTAAGCATCATGTTTTTTTTATTATGTCAGGTAAACTTTATTTTATAAATAGTGGTGATGAGATATGTGCTGCTGGAGCTGGTGATAGGGTTATAATGCCAAAGTCTTATCAGCAGTGCTATTGGACACAAGGTAAACTTGATTTATGTTGGTTCCTCCTTCATCCTATAGGGCTTTGGGCAAATCTGGACGCAGCTATTATCTCTTCATCTAAAGGTTGCTGGATAGATGAGATCTATGCAAATGTATGCGGGTATATCAGAGAGGGTAGTAGTGCCTATCAAGATTCTTCAGAGGTTTCAGGGTATTATGCTGGACTTATATGCAAGTATCTTGAGCGTGAGATAAATGGAGAAGAAATAGAGCCAAGAGTGACTGAGCAAGAACGAGAGTTAGAGTATTTGATGTGTAAAGTTGGGCAGGAACTAGCAAAACGCTGGACAGTTCAGAATCTTGCCGATATCATATATGTTTCAACTGCGCAACTTCATAGGATGGTTCAATCTACGTATAAAGCTACGCCTATGCAACTGGTGAGGGAAATGCGACTTGCTAAGGCTAGAGAGCTATTATGTAATACTGAGATGTCCCTCAGTATGATTTCAGAGGAAGTTGGTTATGAGAGTGCATTTGCCTTGTCCAAGGCATTCAAGAAGCATTTTAATGTAACACCTGCTGATGTTAAAAAGAAGAGTGGTGTGGAGGTGAGTTAATTCTGAAATTATTAATAAATATCTGTTAAAATAGTTTTAAAGTTTATGGTAGAGTTAGTATGAATTTAGTTAGTTTTAGATATTATGGTTGAGGTCTACTTATGTGTTTTTGCGAATTGTTATTTTAATGTCTGTAGTAGTAGTAATGGCAAGTAAGTTTGAGTATGAAAAGGGGAAATTATATATGCGATGGTATGACTGGTTTTTTGATTGTATTAAAAATAAGTACTTTATGTTTGATGGTAGAGCACGAAGATCGGAATATTGGTATTATCTTATTGTTTGGGCTATCATATACTTCGTTCTTCTTTTTCTATCTACAATACCAATAGTTGGATTTTTTGCATATTATATAAAATACGGATTTTGCGTGGCAACTTTATTTCCAAGTTTGGCTGTGATGGTCAGAAGGCTTCATGATACTGGGAAGTCTGGGTGGTTGGTTATATTAAGTTTTATACCGTTTGCTAATCTGGTCTTGATATTCTTTTTTGCTCAGGATAGCCACCAGGGAGAAAACAAGTATGGGGCAAATCCTAAAGCATAATGTTTTTAAATAATTAATAAGAAGGAGCCGCGTTTGATAACGTTGCTCCTTCTTTTATTGGGGTTATTTATTTTGTAATGTTATATTTTATCAGTTTGTGATTTGACAAATAGCCGATATTGTTTTATTATAACCAATAAGGAGAATATTGTGGGTACTTATATTACTGATAAACTTGCAAGACGAGTTTGCTCTGTACAACTAGTAATGATGAAGCATTGTATAGAGCGGAGATTTTAGTAGGTTTTTTATTCATCAAAAATATATAAATAAATTACGGATTATATTATTTAATGCGTCTTGTTGTTATATATTCTTGATTAGTTTAAATTATATCACTATGGCTGTAGACAATGCATTGTCTACAGCCTTTTGTATGTAATATAAATAGTGTCTATTTATTTGTTACTAAATAAGCAGAAGGCAGATACAGTATTGTGTTGTGCCTTCTGCTTTTTTTATGAAATATAATATATTAAGGGTATAAAAATGAAGTTACTTGAAGTAAAAAATTTATCTTATTCTTTTGGCGGTGAGCCGTTATTCAAAAGTTCGGAATTTTGTTTATATAAGGGAGAGCATATCGGGGTTGTCGGGCATAATGGCGTTGGTAAAAGTACACTTATAAAGATTTGTACAAATGAAATTTCCTCTGATACTGGCAGAGTACAATGGAATCCAAAGATTACAATAGGTTATTTGGATCAATATGCTCAAATAGATTTTAACATTACAATTATTTGTTTTTTGCAATCAGCTTTCAAAGAGTTATACAAATTGGAGGAAAAAATGAATACTTTGTATGATCAGTGTGATGAGGGTAATTCTGATATCTATAAACTTGCAGCACAGTATCAGGGTTATCTGGAAGATTGTGATTTCTATTCAGTTGATATTAAAATTGATAAGGTCCTTTTTGGGCTGGGTCTAAATACTCTCGGGTATGATCGTAAAATATCAGATATAAGTTCTGGCCAACGGACAAAATTAATCTTGGCAAAATTACTGTTGGAAGATACTGATGCCGTTTTACTTGATGAACCAACAAATTTTTTGGATATAAATCATGTCAATTGGTTAGCTGATTATATAGTTGATTCTAGCAAGACATTTATGATTGTATCCCATGACTTTGATTTCATCAGTAAAGTTTCTACTAGTATTTGTTGTGTAGAGAATCAGCAATTAAAGAGATTTAATTGTAACTTTTCACATTATTTGCAAAAAAAAGAGCATTTGGTAAAAGACTATCTTTCAAAATATAATAAGCAGCAAGCTTATATACAAAGAACAGAAGAGTATATTAGAAAAAATAAAGCAGGAGTAAACTGCAAAAATGCTCGTGGAAGACTTAAGCAGCTTGGGCGGATAAAAAAAATGTCTATAACAAAAAATTCTGTATTTAAACCAGATTTTAGGTTTAGAGAGAGTGTCGATTTTACGCAATCTACTTTAGAGGTAAATGATTTAGCTGTAGGATATGATTATCCTTTACTATATGGGTTGAATTTTGAGATGAGTTGTGGACAGAAAATTTTAATCAGAGGCTTTAATGGTGTTGGGAAAACTAGTCTCGTAAAAACTTTGACAAGTCAGCTCAAAGCTTATGCAGGTTCATTTAAGTTTTCTGGTTCTACATCAATTGGGTATTATAATCAAGAAGAAATTTACGGTGTAATGAATATAACTCCTTTACAGCTTTTAACAAAACTATATTCTGAATTTACCAAGAGCAACCTTATAAGGCATCTTCATCATTGTGGTGTGACAAGTGAGCAAGCAGATCAGCCTTTGTGTACTTTGAGTGGTGGTGAGCAGGCAAAAGTAAAGTTGGGTGTATTGTCTCTAAAAGTATGTAATTTCCTAATATTGGATGAGCCTACAAACCATCTGGATAATTTAGCAAAGGAAGCGCTTAAAGAGTCTTTGAGCCGCTTTAAAGGGAGTGTTATACTGGTCTCACATGAAAAGAGATTTTATAATGAATGGATTGATGATGTAATTGATGTTGAAGCATGCTCAAAAAATGTTTATAAGCAGAAGGATATCAGATATGCGTGGTAGCTTCTAATGTGTGTTTTGATTTATCAACTAGAAAATTAACTAAAACATTAGCTGCGTGGTATAGTTGAACTGTGATTAGTATAGTATGTAAATAATGGGCATAGTGTAAACTCTATGCCTGTTATTTTTTTATAGCTTGGCAATTTTTAAGAAAATGTGAGTAATAAATAATTGGAATATAATATGCTGGTTATAAAGCATTTTAGAATTTATAATGCTTTTATTATGATCTAATTAGCATTATTTTTTTTGTGATAATTTAGCTTTGTTGATTTATGGTTATATTAGTAGTAGCTTTTTTAGAGTATCTGGCTTTATATTGTTATGGCATAATTTGTTTAAAACAAATTATGAGTTTATTATTATTTTTTCAGTAGGACTTTTTTTTGTGGAATTATTAATAATACTAGTTAACATTAAATTTGAGCTTGATGAAATATATAATCAGATATTAACTATGTTGGAAAAGTAATTTTAAATGTATATACCAAAATATGAATATTGATTTTGCTATAATTTAGTGTGAAAGGAAAGTGTAATGAATAATTTGTCAATTCGTTATAAACTTTGGCTTGCATTTGGCATGGTCATACTTCTTGCAAGTATAATGGGTGTTATTTCGATGAAATCATCAATCGATTCGCAGAATACAGCCAAAGAAGTACAAATTTCTGAACATAGAATGATGGAAATTGTAGGAATTGTAGAAAAAGTTCTTAATGCTCAGAAAGCTCATGATAATTGGGTTAGAAAAATAGAGAATTCTATTTTGTATAATAAGGACAAGCTAGATGTTATTACAGATGGACATTTGTGTGGACTGGGTAAGTGGATATATGAGAAAGATAAAGAAGGGCTTGATGCGTCTGAGCACCTAAAGCAGGTAGATCCTGAGTTTGTAAAGCTTTTAGATAGGATCATCCCTGTTCATTTGAAATTGCATGCCACAGCAAATGAGATAAAAAATATTTGGAAAGCAAGGCATGAGGGGTTGATAAATACTTTAAAAGATCGACTTGATGATCATAGAAAATGGGCCGCAAAAGTCGCTAATGCTTTAATTTATCAGAAAAATTTAGATGTGCAAACAGATCCAACAAAATGTAATTTTGGTAAATTTCTTGAGAGTGAGAAAAACTTAAAGTATGAAAAAAATTGGCCTGAATATGCGGCAATTATGAAGCGATTGAAAAAGTATCATGATGAACTTCACCATTCTGTAAAAGAAATTTTTGCAATTGATTTACGATATAAAGATGGAAATAAAAAAAGAATTGAGGTATTTGAAAACAAGACGAGCAGTGCTTTAGAAAATGTTGCAAAAGAGATCACTGCGATTATAAAACTCGAACAAAGTATAATTGATAATCAGGAGGTAAGTATTGGGATACTATCAAATAAAATATTACCACTTGTTGAGCAGGTAAGTGGTGTGCTAGGCGAAATTGAGGAAAAAGTAGCTGTAGTATATAGCGCTCAGGCGAAGAAGAATAACGAAGCTTTTAAAGATCAGAATGAAACCTTGGAAGTATCAGAATTAGTAATAGTTATTTCATTCGCTGTTCTTGTACTTTTTTCTTTGCTAGTTGCGTATTTTATGATTAGAGCGATTACAATTCCTATTATATTAGCTAGTGATAATATGGCAGAGCTATCAAATGGTGTCGGAAAAATAAGTGAGATACTTGAAGATCAACTTGCTAAAGGAGATTGGACTTCTACTGTTGAAATTGATATTGACCCTGAGAAATTGGAGGTTGCTAAAAACAGATTTGCAACAAGAGGTGACGAGGTAGGGGTAATGTGTAGAGAACAGTGTGCTATGGTAGATGCCGTTTTTAAGGCTCAAGACGCTACTAATATTGTTATAGAGCAAGTTAATACAGCTCTAAAAGAGGTCAGCTCAATTGTAACGCAAATTGCTAGTGCCGGCTCACAGGTTTCAAGTGCTGCTCAATCACTTTCTCAGGGAGCGACAGAGTCGGCTGCATCCCTTGAGGAAATTACTTCTACAATGGCTTTAATGGGTAATCAGACCGCTACTAATGCTGAGAACGCTACAGAAGTAAATAATATCGCGACGGAAACAGCTGGTGCTGCCCAAAAAGGTCAGCAGAAGATGAAAATAATGACTGTTTCGATGGAACAAATTAGTAGCAATGCTGAGGAAACTCAGAAGGTAATTAAGACTATAGATGATATCGCTTTTCAAACAAATTTGCTTGCGCTAAATGCTGCGGTAGAGGCGGCAAGGGCAGGAATTCATGGAAAAGGGTTTGCTGTTGTTGCTGAGGAGGTGAGAAATCTTGCTGCAAGAAGCGCAAAAGCTGCTGCTGAAACAGCCGAACTGATTAATAGCAGTAATCACCAGATTTCAAGCGGTGTTAATATTGCTGGTGAAACTGCTGAATCTCTAGATGAAATCGCGGTAAATGTTGGGAAAACAAGCCAACTTATCAACGAAATTGCTGCTGCATCAAACGAACAAGCTCAAGGGATCTCTCAAATAAATATTGGGTTAGGACAAGTTGATGCAGTAACCCAACAAAATACAGCAAATGCAGAGGAATCAGCTGCTGCATCTGAAGAGTTGAGTGCTCAGGCAACGCTCTTAAAAGAGCTAGTGAGTAAGTTTAAATTATCATATTCTTCAGGTGAGGTGGTGTGTGGATAAATTAGCTTTTGGTAAATCTTAAACTGCTTATGCACAAGAGTAAATTATGATATATCGTGATTTTTTTGGTTTATAGAACTATATTCTTCCGTCACGGGTGGGATGTTATTTAAGAAACTTATAGAAATAGATGCCTAGATTGGTAACTGCGTAAAGTGCTAGGAATTTATTGTAGATTATAAGATAATATCATTATAACATGTACACAGGTTAGTCAATATTATAAGTTTGTATTACCTTAATATGTTTTGTTAGAGATTAAATTTGGCAAAATAGTAATGAAAAAAAACTTAACCTATTTATATATAAGGTGTAAGGTTTAATTTTTTGGTGGTCTCGGAGAGATTTGCCCCCCTCCCGGTAAAGTGATTATGAGAAAGCTCTTTGTGATGTAACTTGTTATATGTCAAAATGTTAGTTTTGCAGTGTCTTGTTTGTGACTTATGACAAATTGATCTCACAAAGCTACCAAGGCAATTTGTCGATTGCGCTCTTTGCATTGTATGGCAATATTGAGCGTAAACTAGTAATGTTACGTCTGGACTATTATGCTCCATGAGGTTTTGTATCTTATTAATATTTACCATAATCTTCGTATAAGTCAGAAAAGCGGTAGCAGTTGTCTATTGCTTCGCCAGTACGTGTTTGATGGTTGATATTCTAGAGTTCGTCGTTCACCTCAGCAGTAGCCTCAGCTTTTGTTGTGGCCTTGCTTATCCAGCGTTTGCATTTTTGCTTGCTGTCAATGTAGCCCAGGGATATATCTATCTGCCAAGCTTTGTCGCGTTTTTTTTACTGTTCCTGTTGTCATAATATAATAATAATCTCTATAAAAATAATACTTATACAATTCTATGTAATTATTAATATATAAAAATAATTGTTATATTTTTTGTCTTATATTATAATTTTTATTTGTTAAAATAAATATATAAAAGTGTTGTTTGTTTGATTCTATGTATACCACTTGACTTATGTCAAGGTTATAAACAAATCCATATGATATAGTGAAATAGTAAAAATTAATGCGGTTTTGTTTAAGTGATTGAAAGTTTAATCACTAGAATTAATCTTTGGTTATATAGGAGAATACCATGGCTATGTTTTGTCACCAGTGTCAAGAAACAGCAATGAATAAGGGGTGCTCTATGAAGCAGGGCGTTTGCGGTAAAACTGCTGAAGTAGCAAACTTACAGGATCTCTTTATTTGGACTCTAAAGGGTATTTCATTTTTTGCAGTAAAAGCTAAAGTACATGGCTGGTATGACGAAAAAACAGCTTTTTTTGTAGATAAAGGATTGTTTCAGACTATTACTAATGCAGACTTTAATAAACAGGACTTTATTAAGGATATAAAGCAAGCAGTGTCACTTAGGGATAATTTAAAAGCCTTTCTTGAGGGGAAAGAAGAGTTTGTTAATCTTCCAGAGCAAGCAACATGGGCACCATCTAGTGACGAGGAAATAACGAATAAAGCAGAATCTGGTACCGGCGGCTGGATGGAAATAGAAAATGAAGATATTCGTTCACTGAAAGCATTGGTTTTGTATGGCCTTAAAGGTATTGCCGCTTATCTTGAACATGGTTATCAGATTAAAAAAGAAGGCAAGGAAATCTTTGAATATTTGATGTATGGACTCGATCAAGTCGCACGAACGGATATCTCTGTCGATGAGCTGGTTGCCCTTACAATGAAGACTGGAGAGTATGGTGTCAAAGTAATGGCATACCTTGATGAAGCTAATACTCGCTTCGGTGATACCGAGATGACTGAGGTTAATCTCGGTGTAAGAAATAATCCAGGTATTCTTATTTCAGGCCATGACCTTGTAGATTTAGAAGAGCTTCTTGAGCAGACCAAAGGTACTGGAGTTGATGTTTATACCCATAGCGAGATGCTTCCAGCTCATTATAGACCAGCATTTAAGAAGTATGATAATCTTGTTGGTAACTATGGAAGTTCATGGTGGCTACAAAAGGATGAGATTAAAAAATTCAATGGTCCAGTTCTTTTTACAACGAACTGTCTTGTCCCGCCTGATTTAGACTATAAAGACAGAGTATTCGCTACTGGTGCAGTTGGTTTTGAAGGTTTAAAATACATCCCTGATAGAGCTGAAGGCGGACATAAGGATTTTTCTGAAATAATAGCACTAGCTAAAATGTGTCAAGCACCAGTTGAATTGGAGACCGGAAAGATTGTTGGTGGGTTCGGACATAAGCAGGTTATGGCTCTTGCAGACAAGGTAATCGACGCAGTAAAATCAGGTGCAATTAAACGTTTTGTTGTAATGGCCGGTTGTGATGGACGGCATAAAGATCGTTCATATTTTACTGAAGTGGCGGAGAAACTTCCTAAGGATACGGTTATACTCACTGCTGGATGTGCAA